>OY763007.1:0-2502500 GCA_963667115.1 Nitrospirales bacterium
ACGGAGTGGGGGGAATGGCTGGCCTGTAAGGAGCGCCTGGCCTACAAGGTCAAAGACATTGTCGAAGGCCACGGTACGGCGTTTGCGTTCCCCTCGACCTCGCTCTACGTCGAAGCGCTTCCCTTTGGGAAACCCGAGACGTTTCCGTTCCCCGGCAAGACCCAGCCACAGCAAGTTCCCTCACGCCCTTCTTCCTAAACCCTCTCCCCTTCGAGGGAGAGGGCCAAGAGTGAGAGGGCCTCCTCTACACTGTCTAAAAAATTGCATTTTTTTACAATGTTTACAATTTGTACAGTTCGCAACAAACTTTACAAAATGTACAAGGTAATTAGGGCGTTTCGTAACCAATGTGTGGTAGAAAACCAGCATGGTTACAGGACGACATACGGTTTTTAGTTGTGCGGCCAACTTTCTGCGCGGTCGCAAGTGCATTTTCTGCGGTTCCTTTCAGGTCTTGCACACCAGCCGCGGCTACGTGAAATGTGGGCGTTGCGGGAAAAGCAAGAGCCTCCGGCGGCTGCGCCGGGAGATCCGGATCCTGCAAGGCTTTTATCAATTGCAACCCGCCTATCGGTTGAGCCAGGATCTGAGCCTGGACCTGAAAGTCGTCACCCGCGTCTATCACCGTGTGCGCGAAGCGTTGTATCATGTCACTGAACTGGAAGCCGGCAAACTGAAGGGCGAGATCGAACTCGATGAGGCCTATTTCGGTGGCCGGCGCAAAGGCCAACGGGGCCGCGCCCCCGCGGGCAAAAGCGTCGTCTTCGGGCTCCTGGAGCGGGACGGCCGCGTGTATACGAAAGTCGTCGAGTCGGTCAGTGCGGAGGAATTGATGCGGCATATTCAAGCGCACACCCGAAAAGGGTCGGTCTATTTCACGGATGCCTTTCGCGGGTATCAATCCTTAAAACGCTATGGCCACCATCATACGGTCAATCATGCGAAAGCGTTGGTGAGCCCGCGGACGAAGAATCACATTAACGGCATTGAAGGCTTTTGGAGTTACGCCAAACATATCTTGTATCAGTATCGCGGGGTCTCGAAATATCATTGCCCCATGTATCTGAAAGAAGTAGAGTATCGCTTTAATCACCGTCGGGAGAATGTGTTTAAACAGTTTCTGAAGATCTATTTTGGTTACGTTTCGCCCTAATTACCTTGTACAATTTGTACAGTTCGTTCAGATTTGTAACATTTTGACGATATTGTACGCTTTCATTCCGTGTATGGGAATCTCTCACAATTGAGCTTGGTGGCGGAATTTCCGGACCGTCCGCCCGTTGCGCTGACCGGCATTACCGCCTTGGATAAGGAAGCTCTCCGGTAGAATCATGGGCCGCGCATGACGGTGGGTCGTTAGTGGTAGCCCTGACGCTGGTAACATTTCAGTGCGTCGAGAAATGCCCGATTCGCCAGGTTGGCGGCTTTTGCCATATAGTACCGCTCCACGGTGTTGCAATACCCGCCTTTTTCCCTTCGCTTGCAAGGCTGCAGGGGCCCGTCCAAATTTTTCGAGACGTCGCGGGCAATGAAGTCGGCACTTTTTTCCACCCGGACCTGGTATTGAATTTCTTTCTGAAGAAAGGCAATTTGCTCCTTGATCCCGTCGGCCCGCTCAATGGCCTGGGGGATGGACGCTTGCAGGACGGAGCGCATCGTGCGTTTGAATTCCTTGACGTGCACGCCTTTAAGTAACGCGTCCATTTCTTCACCGAGGTGAGACAGGTTTGCCGGGCAGGGTTCTGCGGCCTGCGCCGGCGGCGAGGATAGAGCCAAGACCCCCAGGAGCATCGTGATCACGGACAATCGTTTCATTGGTGGTTCATCCAACCTCCATTCTGCTAGAGTATACGTGAAATACGTTTTGAGCAATCCTCGTGAACGCCCCCCATGGAACCCACCGCCATTCCGTGCAAAACGATTCTCAACCCCACGGGTGGATTTTTGGGTCAAGGGTATACCCATACCATTAATCTGTATCGGGGCTGTGCGCTCGGCAACACGCTGTGCGGATTGTACTGCTATGCTCAGTGGAACCCCTATCACGTGCGGGGGCGGACGTGGGGACGGTTCCTGGACGTCAAGGAAGGAGCCGTACAAGCCTATTGCGCGCAATATGACCGGCTGAAGACCTCCGGCGACCCCAAGCCCATCAGGATTTTCATGTCCAGCGTGACCGAGCCGTATCCGCCGCAGGAACGGACCCTGCGGCGCACACGGAAACTGCTCGAAGCCATGGTCGATCGACCGCCGGATCTTCTGGCCATTCAATCGCATACGCCGTTGGTGGTGGAGGATCTCGCTCTTTTGCGGCAACTTCAGCAACAGTGCGATGTCAGCGTTCACATTACAGTGGAAACGGATAAACCAAAACTGCCGCCACCGTTTCCCAATCAGGCCTATTCGCCCCATTCCCGGATTCAGGCCCTGCACGCCCTGCGAGCCGCGGGGCTGGACTCGGTGGCGACGGTGAGTCCGTTGTTGCCGTTGGATGATCCCCGGCGATTTGCCGGTGAATTGGAGCAGGCCTGCACGCGGGTCATCCTGGATCATTATCTGCTCGGAGATGGGAGCAAAGAGGGGCAACGGACGAAACAGACGGTATTTCCGCGGCTGTTACGGGAGGCAGGCTATGACGAATGGACGACGTTAAAGAAATTTCATGAAATCGTGGACGTGTTCCGTCGCGTGTTTGGAAGCCATGAGCGGGTAGGCGTGAGCCGGGAAGGGTTTAACGCAGGAACCGTCACTCAAAAACGTGTATGCTAAGTACATGCGGCGGGTATTCAGGCCGAAAGACATGAGACAAGACAAAAGATCGGGGGGACACGGAGGTCACCCCCTACATCTCCATCAACCGATGGCGGTATTGTTGCTCCTGTTTGTCCTCGTCCCTGCTCCAACGCCGGCGCAACATCAAACCGAACCCCACCCCTTGGATACCTTTCTGACGGATGTTCTGAACTTTACGAAGCCCACGGGTATCCGGGGCACCGTTCGCTATATTGACTTTGACGGACCGGTCCTCTGGTTGAATTGGCATCAACGCTCCGGCGATCCGTCATTCGAAATGGGATGGCACCCGGTTCCCGGCGAGGCCATGCTGGCGGTGCATCCACGCGCCTCGGAATCCATCGTGGATTTGCGGACCCTGAGAAAGGGGACCGCCGTCGAATTGATCATTCAACTCGATTCCGAAGGTAAACGCCGGATTCTGTCGTTTCGCTCGATGTCCCAGCCGCCCAAGGTTCCTTTGTAACCGGTGCCGGACGAGTCCCGCGCCATTCCCCGATTCCGTCCCTGATCAGGTTCCAAGAAAGGGATGCATTAAACGGCAAGATGCGGTATGATGACGGATGTGCGTCGCTGCACGATTCACGGTCGACGCATTCCGCAGGAGTTCGATTTCTCACTCGTTGTCCCCAATGCCGGTGCGGCAAGAAGCCTTGACGAACCCATGCATCGGACCAATGAGCCCACCCTATCTCAAGGCCGGAACGTCTTTCCGCCACAATCGGTTCTTGAGCCTTCAAAGGAGGTGTCAGCATGTTCATGCAAGCGTACACCAACCAAACGTATGCCTTGTTGAGAATCTTCACGGGACTGACGTTTCTGTTTCATGGCGCGCAAAAACTCTTTGCCTTTCCCATTCCCATCCCCGCTGCTATGGCAGAGCACATGCCGCCATTTGTAGTCCCTATCGCCGGTCCCATTGAATTGATCGGCGGCCTGCTGGTCGCGGTCGGGTTGTTTACGAGGTGGGCGGCCTTCTTGTGCAGCGGGCTGATGGCTGCGGCGTATTGGATGGCTCATGGGACACAGGCATTTTTCCCGCTCGTGAATCAGGGAGACTTGGCCATCATGTATTGCTTTGCCTTCCTGTTCATCTCGGCACAAGGGTCTGGAATTTGGAGCGCGGATGAGGCTCGCGGCGCCGCCTAAGAGGCACGAGTCCCTCGTCACGAAAACGAGAAAGGGTGGCAACAGTTCCAACGGGGTCTGACCATCGATGCTCGATGTAACTCGTCCCGTGCGGTTTTCGGGTGATGGTCAGACCAAGTTGTCTGAGTATGAGCGGGCCCTAGTTGGTACGCGTATACATGATCTCCATCATGCGAAATTCTTTGCCGTTTTCGTCCGCACCATACATTTCGTAGCTGTAATGGTCATCGTCGAGAAACGTGACGATTCCACGATAGGTCCGTTGCCCGACCATGGGGTCCGTGAAATTGCCTTGGTCCGTTAACGTCTTCTTACCCGGGTCATAGGTCCCTTCACCGATCATGATGCCCGTCCCCATGTTATCCAGCCAGATCGTTTGATAGATTTGCCGGCCGTTGTCAAATCCCGTCAAACCCATCCCCTCAAAAGGCTGTCCCATCGACATGCCCTTCGCCTTGTGCAGGAGGAAGCGGCCGCCCATCACCCATTGCGTTTCACTCGTCCCCTGTGACGTTTCAGGTTGACTGTCCGGCGTCATCCACCATTTCACGACCTGACCCCACGTCCCGACCAACGGGTTCAAGACTTGCTGGTTGTCGCTTGGAGACGCATAGGTTTGCCACCGTTCCATCATGGCCTGAGACGCCGCATCCATCGACTGACCGTGTGATTCCGCCTGGTCATGGCTGTCTGCCGTATACCCGGCACTCGCGAGACAGAGATGAATCACGGCAACCATCATTACGACCCTTCTGCAAGAATTCCATCGATTCATGTTTGTGTGCTCCTTTCTTTATTGAAGAATGAACGACAAGAGGATGTCCACGTTGCAATGCCCTTCCTGGCTTCGTCAAGTCAAAACCAACTTTTCCGGTCATGCGGTTGTGCGATGGCTCCGGCTCCTTGATTGCGCTTGGAGTGTTCGGCTGTCCGAGTCATGGCTTGAAAATACGACTTCGTCGAAGAATTCGTGAAGTCCCCGCGGTGCATCTCAAGTCCCGAAACCCCTGCCGGTTGCCCGAAACGTCAGTGAAGTCCGATGGGCTCAAGGCAGCGGCATCCTTTCAATTAGAGCTCAAATACGCATTTGAAATATGAATTATAATTGGTTAAGCTTGGATCGTTATGAGAAAAACTACTCGCGCAAAACTCATTGAAGCAGCGTTGGAGGTCTTTGGCGAGCGGGGCTATCACCATGCGACCATTCAGCAGATTGTCCGGCGCGCAGGTACCAACGTGGCGGCTATCAATTACCATTTTGGGGATAAAGCCCAATTCTATGGCGAAGTGGTCTCCCATGCCTTGAACCTGGACCAGCAGGATGCGGAGCGCATGGATTGGGGGGACGAGCCCCCGGAAGAGCAACTGCGAACCTTTGTGTTCTGGTTCGTTCATCAGGTCGTGGGCCTTCACAAACCATCCTCATGTCTGGAGAAAATCCATATCCAGGAAATGGTGAATCCCAGTCCGATATTGGATACGCTCGTGGAAACGTTCATTCGCCCGAATCACCTGAAACTGCGGGCCATTGTGGCAGCCTTATTGCCGGACGACGCGACTGAGCAGGCCATTCGGCATCATTGCTTCAGCGTGATCGGGCAGTGTTTGCACTACAAATTCGCGCGGCCGGTGATGGATCGTCTGTATGACGATATCGAGTTCACCGAGGACTACGTCAACGCGCTGGCCGAGCATATTACCAACGTGAGTCTGGCCGGCATGCGTGCCGTACCGCGTCAACGGCTGGTGGCGGCGCAGAGCGGGAGAGTGCAGCAATCATGATAGTCCGGATCCTGCTGCTAAGCCTCTGGGCGGTCATGGTGGGCGGATGCGCGCTGGGGCCGGATTATGAGCGACCGCCGGTTGCGGAACCGGACAGCTTTCGGATGCAGCAGGGCGCGTCCCTTGAAGAGGTGTCGTTAGCCGATCTGGGGTGGTGGGAACTCTTTCAGGATGAAAACCTCCAGGCCCTCATCCGCAAGGCATTGGTGGAGAATACGGACGTGCGCATTGCGGTCGCCCGGGTTCGGGAAGCGCGTGCCCTGCTCGCGGCAACCGGGGCCGATCAATTCCCGCGGATTGACGGCAAGAGCACTATTCAGCGGAACCAAACGTCCCAGGCCCGGGTTCGGCAGTTCGGTCTTCCCGGGAACATCCCGCAAATTCCCGCCACGAATCAATTCCTGGCCACGGCGGATTTATCCTTTGAACTGGACTTGTGGGGCAGACTGCGTCGAACCACGGAAGCGGCCCAAGCCGACCTGCTTGCCCGGGAATCGGCACGCCGGACGGTTGTGCTGACGCTGGTCAGCGATCTGGCCCGGACGTATTTCGAGCTTCAGGAATTGGACGCCGAATTGGAGCTTGCCAAGCGCACCCTGGAGGCCCGACAGGAGGCTCTCGACCTGATCCGGTTGCGAAAACTCGTGGGGCAGCGGTCCACGCTGGACATTCGTCGCGCGGACCAGGACGTGGCCCGGGCCCGGGCCGTGGTCCCCGACCTCGAACGACAAATCGGCCAAAAGGAACATCAACTGAGTCTGCTCATGGGACGGAACCCGGCCCCCATTGTTCGTGGGACGTCGTTGGGCGAGCACCCGCTGCCGCCTGCGGTGCCGGCGGGGTTGCCGTCGGCGTTGCTGGAACGGCGTCCGGATATTGTGGAAGCCGAACAGCGGTTGGTGGCGGCCAATGCCAAAATCGGCGTGGCCAAGGCGGCGTTTTTCCCGCAGATCAGTTTGACGGGAAATTTCGGTGCCCAGAGCCTGCAATTTTCCGAACTCTTTGCCGGCTATTCCAGGGTCTGGATGTTTGGGCCCACGATAACCGTGCCGCTGTTCGACGCGGGACGCAATCTCGCCAATTTGGAAGTGACTCGAGCCCAGCAGGAGCAGGCGTTGGCCTCCTATGAGCGAACGATTCAACAAGCCTTTCGGGAAGTGGAAGACGCCCTCCTTGCCCATCAAAAAATTCGAGAGATCCGGACGGAACGTGAACGAACGGTCGGCCTCTCACGTGAAGCCGTGGAGTTGGCCCAACTCGAATACCTGAATGGGAAAGCGTCGTACCTGGAGGTCCTGACGGCTCAGCGCGAAGCGTTGAACGCGGAAACGGCCTTGGCGCAAACGCAACGAAATCACCTCCTCACCGTGGTGCAATTATATAAATCCCTTGGGGGAGGCTGGACGTCCCAACCCGTGTCGCCGGATCTCGTCATGCGGGAGGCACCCGAATGACGGACCCTCTCGTCTCAGCGGATAACAAATCGAAGATTCTGAAGGTGGTCCTGCCGATTCTCGTCATCGGGCTGGCTCTCCTGGGGGCGCAGGCGTTGATGTTCCTTGGTCCGACCGTGCCCAAAACCGCGAGAGACGTCAAACCGACCTTTGTCGAAGTCCTGACCGCGCGGGTCCAGGATGAGCGGGCGGTCATCGTGGCATACGGGACCGTGCAAGATCATCAACGGCTGATCGTTCAACCGGAAATCAGCGGCCGGGTGGTGAAGCTCAATCCTCGTTTAGTGATCGGGGAAACCTTGGACAAAGATGCCGCCTTGTTGCAGATCGATCCGCGAGATTATCAGGTCGCGGTGAATGAGCAACGGGCCGCCTTGGCAAAAGCGGAGTTTGATTTGAAGGTGGAACTGGGCAATCAAGCTGTGGCGAAGCGCGAATGGAGCCTGTTGAAACCGTCCGCGGGCGAAGTCAATGCGTTGAGTCGGCAACTGGCCCTTCGCCGCCCGCACCTCAAGGAAAAACGCATTGCGATGGCGGCGGCGAGGAGCCGGTTACGCAAGGCGCAGTTGGACTTGCGGCGAACGGTGTTGCGAGCCCCCTTCAATGCGTTGGTGCTCGATGAATCCGTCGAGATAGGTCAACTCATCAATACGCGAAGTTCCGTGGCGACGCTGGTCGGGACGGACGAGTTTCGGGTGCAGGTGAGTGTGCCCATCAGGCAGTTGGATTGGATTTCCTTTCCCGGCGCCGGTCTCCCCCAAGGGTCGCCCGTTCGAGTGATTCGCGAACGGGGTAGTAGCGAGCCGGTGGTGCGGCAGGGGACGGTCGTCGAATTGTTGGGCGACGTGACGGAGAACGGCCGGATGGCCCAAGTCCTGGTTGCGGTCGCCGACCCTTTGGAGTTGGCCAAACCCGCCCAGGTGCGTCGTCCTTTGTTATTGGGTGAATACGTCCGTGTGGAAATCCAGGGGCCCGAGTTACACGACGTGATTGTCCTGCCGCGGGATGTGATCCGGGAAGGCACTCGCGTCTGGGTTAAAAATGATGAAAATCAATTGGACGTTCGTCCGGTGGAAGTCGTCCTTTCTCGACAGGATACGGTCCTCATCAATCAAGGACTCCGGGACGGCGATGCGATCATCACGAGCCAATTACCTGCGGCAATCCCGGGGCTACCCTTGCAGACGATTGATGAATCACCGTCTCCTGCGGGATCTTCTCCCGAATCCGGTGCTCCCGGACGTGCGTCGACGGTATCCACCGAGTAGCCCTGCCCATGGCATCTCCCGACCAAACCTCCCCGCATTCCGGTCCGATTGCCTGGATGACCCACCACACGGTGGCCGCCAACCTCGTCATGCTGATTTTTATTCTCGGCGGATTACTCGTCAGTACCAACGTCAAGCAGGAAGTCTTTCCGGAGTTCAAAGTCGATATGGTTCGCGTCTCCGTGGCCTATCCCGGTGCCAGCCCGGAAGAAGTCGAACAGGGGATTCTCTTGTCCATTGAAGACGTCGTGCGGGGACTGGACGGAGTGAAGGAAGTCACCTCCACGGCCTCGGAAGGCCGGGCCAAGGTGGAGATCGAGTTGGTTGATGGGGTCAACGCCGATAACGTTTTGCAGGATGTCACGAACGAGATTGACAGCATTCAGTCGTTTCCGGAATTGGCGGAAAAACCCATGATCAGTTTGGCGGAAGTTCGGAACCAGGTCCTGATTGTCCTGGTGCACGGGGACCAGGAAGAGCAGACCCTGCGTGACGTGGCCGAACGCGTACGGGATGACTTGTTGCAACGACCGGGGATCACGCTCGTGGAACTGGGCGCGGTTCGCCCCAGGGAAATTGCCATTGAAGTGCCTCAACGGCATCTTCGGGCCTACGGTCTGACCCTGAACCGGATTGGCAAAGAGATCGGGGAGGCAGCCATTGAACTGCCCGGGGGAGGGGTCAAAACTGCCAGTGGCGAAGTGCTGTTGCGGATGCAGGAGCGGCGCGATTTCGGCCGGGAATTTGCGGAGATTCCCATCACCTCCACGCCGGACGGCGCAACCATTGCCGTGGGTGACATTGCGACGATCACCGATGGGTTTGAGGACGTTGACGAAGAAGCCTTTTACAATGGCCAACGGGCGGTCCAGGTCAAAGTGTTTCGGGTTGGTCAGGAAACGCCACAGTCCATCTCCGAAAACGTGTACGCGTATTTGGAGGAATTGCGCCAGGAATTGCCGGAGGGCATTGGGTTGGCGGTCTGGAATGACCGATCCGAGATTTATCGTGACCGGATGTTCCTGTTATTGAAGAATGCCTTTCTGGGCTTGATCCTGGTGCTGATACTCCTAGGCTTGTTTTTGGACATCAAGCTCGCGTTTTGGGTCACGGTCGGCCTGCCCGTCTCCATCATCGGGTCGTTTCTCTTCATCCCTTTGACCGGCGCCTCCATCAACATGATTTCCCTGTTTGCGTTCATCATCACGCTGGGCATCATCGTGGACGACGCGGTGGTGGCGGGAGAGATTATCTACCAGAAACGGGAACAGGGGCTGCCGTTTCTCGATGCGGCGATTGCCGGGGCCAGGGAGATTGCCGGTCCCATCACGTTTGCCGTGTTGACCAATATCGCCGCGTTCCTGCCCTTGTTTTTCGTGCCGGGCGATCTCGGCAATTTTTTACGGCAGGTTCCCTCTGTGGTGGTGGCGGTGTTTGTCGTGTCGCTGATCGAGTCCTTGTTCGTGTTGCCGGCTCATTTGGGCCATACGCGAGAATTGTCGGGTTTCTGGAAGACGCTCGACCGGCCTCGACGGTGGTTCAGCCAAGCCATGCACACCTTTATCCGGGAGCGCTATCAACCGTTTCTCCGAACCGCCATTGCCAATCGCTATATGACGGTGGCGGTGGGGGTGGCCTTGTTGATCCTGGCGGTGGGGATGATCGCCGGCGGGCATATCGCCTTTACCTTTCTTCCGGCGATTGATTCTGAAATCATCACGGTGCAAGCCAACCTTCCGTATGGGGTGCCCATGGAACAGTCCCGGAGAGTCCTGGAGCACCTCCTGGAGTCGGCACATGCTGCGCTCGCGCAACGCAGAGGCGAGTCCGCGTTGATCGGCATATATGGCCAAATCGGTTCGGCCTTGATGCGAAGAGGCCCGCAGACTCCGACGAGTACACCCGGCAGTCACATGGTCGGGGTACAGGTTTTTCTGGTGCCTGTGGACCAACGGGATTTCAGCGGAGCGGATTTTGCCAATACCTGGCGGTCATCCGTCGGGCCGATCCCGGGGTTGGAATCGCTGACCTTTAAAGCCGAAGTGGGTCCGACCGGCGACGCGGCGATCGACATCCAACTCTCTCATCGTTCCAGGGCGACACTGGAAACTGCCGCTCAGGAATTGGCGGAGATGCTGTCGCAATACGCGGGGGTGACGGATATCGACGACGGCGTATCGTTGGGCAAACCGCAATTGAGCTTTCGTATCAAGCCCGAGGCTCACGGCTTGGGACTCAATGCGACGGATTTGGCCAGGCAGGTGCGAGGGGCCTTTTATGGCGTGGAAGCGTTGCGTCAACAGCGCGGACGAGATGAAGTCAAGGTCATGGTGCGGCTCCCCGAATCAGAACGCCGGTCCTCTTTCACCATCGAACAATTGGTCCTGCTCACCGGGCAAGGCGGGGAAATCCCGCTGGCTGAGGCTGCGGAAATTGAACCGGGACGGGCCTATACGGAAATCAAACGACGCGAGGGGCGTCGAATCATGGCAGTCACGGCTGACGTCGATGGTCAAATTGCCAATGCCAACAACATCATCGGGGAAGTGCTTGCCAATGACATGGAAACCCTGAAAACGAAATATCCGGGCCTCACGTATTCCCTGGAAGGCGAGCAATCGTCGCAACGGGAATCGCTTTCTGCCATGACCGACGGGTTTGTCCTGGTTCTGTTGTTGATCTATGGGTTGCTGGCCATTCCGTTCAGGAGTTACGTGCAACCGCTGATTGTGATGCTGGGGATTCCGTTCAGTTTCATCGGCGCAGTGGCCGGGCATCTGCTGTTGGGGTATGGCCTCAGTCTCATCAGTTTGTTCGGCGTCGTGGCGTTGGCCGGTGTGGTGGTGAATGATTCGTTGGTCCTGATCGTCGGGACGAATCGCATCCGCGAGGAGCAGGACATTCCCCTCTCCGAGGCGGTGATTCAAAGTGCGATGAACAGGTTTCGGCCCATTGTGCTGACGTCGTTGACCACGTTCTTTGGCTTGGCTCCGATGATTTTTGAGACGGCCATGCAGGCGCGGTTTCTCATTCCCATGGCCATTTCGCTGGGCTTCGGCATCCTGTTCGGGACAGTGATTATCTTAACGATTCTGCCGTCGGTGTATCTCATTGTGGAAGATCTGTTACGCCGCAATCGCCCAGCCCTGGCCGACTCTTCGACTCTGCCGGAACATCAGGAAGCGGGGTCGGGGTAACGGAACCCTGTTTCCTCCCCTTGACGGGAAGCTGTCCGGCATCAGTAAGGCCTTGAGCTTGAGCATCAGGACTGGGTATACTGGATTTCTGTCTCTCCAATGACCAGTCTGTTGTTCGATGCCACCCTTACTTTCCCCAACGACCAAAAAGGCGCTTGAGGACGCGAGGAGACGCGGCCTCGAATTCCTCGATGCCACGGTTCGGCCAGATGGCGCTTGGCCTTCCACGATCATCGACTTTGAGGGGAAGACGACGGAGGAACATCCGCCCTTCACCGCCGCCTCGGGTTTTCTGTCGCTGGAGTTCTGTGAGCTGTCGCAAGTGGAGAGCTTGCGGTCCAGAACGCGCGACTACATCGCCCGGACCGCGATCTATCCCGGCGTGTGGCAGTACTGGAAGAGTCTGCCGCCCGATCTTGATGACACGGCAGTGTGTTCACTCATTTCAGGTCGTCACATCTGGATATTTTTGGAAATGAACGTCGAGTGTGTTCTGTCCTTCCGTGATCAGGAGGGACGTTTTCGCACGTGGATGGTTTCCCGATCTGATGCAGACGCAGACTGGAATAGCGTAGATCCGGTTGTCAATGCCAATGTTGTGGCCTATCTTGGGGACCATGCTGAAACCCGGTCCGCACAACGTTGGTTGGAGCGTCTCATTATGGATGGGCGGGAAGCGGATGCGCTGGTGTTCTACCCGGAATGCATGGATCTTTACGTCGCGCTGGTTCGGGCGGCGCGCCGTGCTCCACCTGTCTTCCAAAATCTTCGTCCGACCCTGGCAGAGCGAATTTCCGCCGATCTCGATTCGCGACGGAATAGCACCGACATCATGCGACTGGCCCAAGGCGTTACGGCGTTGGACGTACTGGGAGAGGCGAAGTGTGCTGACGTTCTGGAAGGCGCGGCGGACCGGATCGTGCAGGAACAGGATGCAAGGGGAGGCTGGCCGGGTTGTAAGGCATGGCAGCGTGGCCCTGAATTTCCGGTTGATTTTCGATCCGAGGCACTGACGACGGCCTCCTGCATTGGGGCGATCAGTTGTTTGTTGCACTACTGAGGCCATTTGCCGATTCCGCGAGTGCTCACTCCCGAGTGGGTGGAATAAGCCTTATCCCGCACGATGTGCCTTTTTGTGATGGCTTCCTCTTGCCCGTCATGAAGGTTGCCCTTAACGCCGTGCTCAATTTCGCGAGGCCAACTCGTTGCAACTCGGCTTGTGCCGTGCTATCTTACACGCGGGGAGGAGGAGGATGCTGATCCGAGACGGATTTTTCGCAAAGCAACAGGAGAACATGACGGGCGGTAGCGATCTTTCATCCTTTTTTGAATCCTGCAAGTGTGCCATTCGTTTCTGATCTGCCATTTCCTTCGACATTCTCAGGTCGCCTTCTCGATGCGCCATTGCTTCTTCTGTATGGCATTGAATTGCCCTTGGGCACAGAAGACTGCTCTACCTTCCAGGAGCAGTTGATAGGAGGTAGAGCAAATCGCAAAGGGTGCCTTATTGCGCCCACATATTCAGTGGCTCTTTCTTCGGGAAGCGGAAGTGAATCCGTGTGCGAATCCCTTGTTTCTCTTTGCAGGTTGAATTTCTCGCTGGAAGAGAAAATCAAACCTGTGGAGGACGGTAGCCGTGTTGTTTGACAAACACCTATTTCGAGAGAAAGCCCTCGCCAGTATGGGGCAAGCGGAGCCCCTTGATTCCCTGCTTCGAGTGACCGCGCCGCGTGAATGGATGGTTCTTTGTGCCTTGGCCATCGCTTTGCTGTCCGTCGCAGCTTGGGTAATTTGGGGCAGCATCGAGCAAAAGGTGGCAGCGACGTGCATTCTTGCAATGCCCGGCCAGCGCCAAGCCATCATCTCACCGGAATCCGGCACCGTCGTCGAAATGCTTGTCCGTATCGGCGAACGGGTCGAGCGCGGACAGCAGATCGCAAGGATCAACCCCACGAAACTGATGTACCAGGCACGAGTGGCACGGGCACGAATCGCCTTGTTGGAGCAGACGCCAGGCATTGGCACGAAACCTGACGATGGCGATCTTGGCGCAGCCCGCGCAGAGTTGCTCGCAGTGGAGGCCATGCTGGAAACGAGTGCGGTGATCACCAGTCCTGAATCCGGCGAGATGGTGTTCCTGTCACTGACACCAGGACAGGTCGTCACGGCCGGGTCGGTGGTTGGCCGAATTCGAACCGGCTCGGATCATCGTTTGGAGGCGTTGGCCTTTGTGCCGCCTGAGCGCGCGCGCGTCATCACGCCCGGTATGCGTGCGCGAATCGCGATCGAGCCAGGACAAGGCGATACCGACTGGCTGGGAGCCGAAGTCGCAGCCGTATCGCCACAACCAGTTATGGCGCCGCCATGGCTCTCTGATCACGGTTTCGTCGCCTCGCCCCGCAGCCACTTTGTCCGTGCGCCCCTGCAAGAAGCCCCGGGGCCTTCCATCCTGAATGGCACCCATTGCCAGGCTTGGTTCATCAGGCCGCCGGTCTCCCTCTTACGTATGCTGATCACAGAAGACGCGGGCTATGACCGCGTTGTCGGGACCCACATGTCGTATGAATCCGGGCAACGATCCTGATGCCGACGGGAAGCGGAACCGAACAAATTCGTTCAGGTGCAACAGCAAGACTTGTGGAATGGGTGCGCATGCTCTTCCACTCGCGATTGCGCACGCCACTGTTTCTACAAATCCAATCTACCGAATGTGCCGCTGCTTGTCTGGGCAGTGTACTTGCTCATTTCGGGCGCTACGTTTCGCTTGAGGAACTGCGCGAGGTCTGCGCCATTGGGCGAGACGGTTGCAGCGCAGCGGACATCGTTCGTGCGGCCAGACACTATGGTTTGGAAGTTGAAGGATGGCGCAAGGAACCGCGACATCTTCCGGGTATGCCGCTTCCCCTTATCCTGTTTTGGAGTTTCAGCCATTTTGTGATTCTTGAAGGGGTGGGCAATGGTCGATACTATCTAAATGACCCGTCAATAGGTCGGCGGACTGTCAGTGTCGAAACCTTCGACCGCGACTTTACGGGCGTTGTCCTGTCGTTGCAGCCGGGCTCCGAATTCCGCGTCGGCGGCACACGGCCCGGGGTCTTGCGCAGGTTCTGGCCGTGGCTGAGTGATGACCTGCAGTCGCTTGGTTTTGCCGCCCTGAGCGGATTTCTTTTGGCCTTGTCGGGGCTCGTTTTGCCCTTGCTACTGATTGTCTTCGTCGACCATGTGCTGGGTGGTAGAGAAGTTGGCTGGGCCCCCTCCCTGGTTGCCGCCGCCCTTATTGCCGGGTTTTTTGTCTACCTTCTGACTCGGATGCATCAGCGGTGTCTGCGCCGGCTCGCCGTGCGCCTTTCGATTATTCATTCCGATCACTTTCTGACGCGGCTGTTCCGGCTGCCCGTCGAATACTTTTGTCAACGCTACGTGGGCGACCTGATTCAACGGACCCGTCTGATCGATAAGATTGCGACGGTTGGCTCGGTCCAAGTGGTGGGTGTCACAGTCGAGTTGATCATGGGCGTGCTCTTCTTGGGCGTAATGGTGGCCTTTGACCCGGTTCTGGCCGTGGCCGTCGCGGGCATTGGTGCGGCCTCGGCCGGATTGATGAAATTCATTTCCATACGGAGGACCGACGAAAATCGGCAGATGCAGCACGAGCAGGGGCTGCTGACCGGCACGGCGATGTTTGGCCTGAGAAACATCAGATCGCTCAGAGCAACGGGTCGTGAGGACGAGTTCTTCGCTCGCTGGGCGGGGTATCAAGCCCGTGAACTTCTCGCTCGCCAGCGCTTTTCGGAACTGGGGCACGTCACCGCCTCGCTACCGAACCTCGGGCTGGCCATCGGTGGCGCTGCCGTTCTGGGGCTTGGGGGGTGGTCCGCCATGTCCGGGGAGATGACGCTTGGGCAGTTGATGGGCTTTTACGTCATCGCCGGAAACTTTCTGCGCCCGGTTGGCCAGCTTGTGCTGTTTGCCGATCTGTTCAAGACGATGGAAGCCGACCTCCAACGACTCGACGATGTCCTGTCGGCGTCTGAGGATCCAATGATCCTCGATGACCACGAGTCAGCCTCGGGCACGACGGCAACGCTCGGCGGCCGTCTGCGCCTGAAAGGGCGGCTTGAACTGCGTGACGTCGTCTTCGGCTACCAGCGCAATACCCCGCCACTCATCAACGGAATCAGTCTGACGGTTGACGTCGGTCAACGGGTCGCCGTGATTGGCCCTTCCGGATCCGGAAAATCAACCCTGCTTCTGCTTCTAAGCGGAATGTACGCACCTTGGTCCGGCGAAATCCTGATCGACGACACGCCAGTGAACAGGATCCCGCGGCAAATTCTGGCGGGTTCGGTTTCCATGATCGATCAGCGAATCAGCCTCTTTGAGGGCACGGTTCACGATAATCTGACCCTCTGGGATCCGACGATTGCCGAACACCAACTCGTCGGTGCCACGCAAGACGCATTGATCCACGACGTCATCATGTCGCGTCCGAGAGGGTATGATTCGCAGATCGAACAGGATGGACGTAACTTCAGTGGCGGAGAGCGGCAGCGCCTCGAGATTGCCCGGGCCTTGATCCGGAATCCGCCCGTACTTCTGCTTGACGAGGCCACCAGTGCGTTGGACGTGCTGAGCGAACAACGCATTGACGATGCCGTCAGGCGGCGCGGATGTACGAGCATGATTGTCGCGCATCGTCTCAGCACCATCCGCGACTCTGACCAAATCATCGTTCTGGACCGTGGTCGGGAAGTCCAGCGCGGCACGCATGACGAACTGATTACGGACGGCGGTGGGCTGTATCACCGTCTGGTTCACGCGGACCATTCGTAATTACGACAAGACGGAGAAGCCCCTGTCCACCCAGCCCCCCCCCACCAATTTGTCGCAGGTCGTCAGTACGCTTGGCGCTCCGTTTATCGGCGGCAGCAACCGGCCCATCCGGCTCGACGACCCGGGAACTGTATGGTTCGTGGAATCCGGCGCACTGGATGTCTTTGTCGCAGAATCTCATGATGGTGCGGCGGACTCAAGCCTGAAGCACGTGCTTCGCGCTGGTCCGGGGCGTCTCGTCTTCGGCATGACCAGGGATCCGGCGCATTCGCTGATGGCCGTGGCCAAAGGTCTTCCCAACTCGTCCCTTCGTTCGTTGTCGCTTGAGGCGTTGCAGAAAGCCGCTCCCGCCGAAGCATTGATCAATCAGGTAGATCAATGGATCATGGACCTGACAGCGGCCGTTCACCGCGACATCACGTTGTATCGTCATCCCAACGTCATGCTTTGCCCCGGAACAACGCTGGACCTTGATGCCGGGAGCGTTCTTGCAAGCCGGCATGGCGTGGTGTGGGCCGCGACTCAAAGCCTGTCCTCGACCTTTCTTGATACCGAGGAGCCGGATCAGGACGAGACGGGATGGTTGCCCATGACACCCAAAGGCTGGTTGACCGTCATGAAACCAGCGCACGTGGCCTTCGTCGATTCGGAAACACTGCACCACAAATTTCTGTTATTCCCTTCTCTTGCTCAGTACCATCACCTGCTTCTTCGTGCCGAGCGTACCAATCGCTTGCTTTTGCTGGTTGACGTCGCCAATGAGGACGTTGCGCGCGCCGATTCCCGCAGACATGACGAGGCCCAGGCACGGACGGCCATGTACAGTGCGCTGCTGGCGCGCGCAGACACGGCGGCCCCTGGTCAGGCCTCGGCTTTGGAAGCGGCACTCGCGGTGATCGGTCGCCATGAAGGCTTGACCTTCCGGATGCCTCTCGCCCCAGCGGATGGGCGTAGCCGTGCCGCTCCTTCCTTGCAGGCGATCCTGCATGCCTCCGGCGTGCGCTGCCGCTCGGTCAAATTGGTTCCGGAAGAGCGGTGGTGGGTCGGCGACAGTGGCGCCATGCTGGGCTTTCGCAAGAACGATCGAAGCGCCGTGGCGTTGGTCCCCGGTGCGACCGGCCGCTATCGAATCATGGACCCCGACACGGGACGTTCTGAACCGGCCAATGCCACCACGGCGCAAGCCTTGGACAGCAAGGCGTGGATGTTCTACCGACCGCTTCCGGACAACCGTCCGATCAGTCCGCAAAACCTGCTTCGCTTGTCAGCGCGTGGCTTGGCCGGCGGCGTGTTGCGTTTCGTCACCGTCGGATTTTTGGGCGGAATCCTGATGCTTGCCCCGGCTGTGGTGGTGGGATTGGTGACGGGCGAAATAATACCGGGTGGTGCGTTCTCGTCGCTCATTTCCACGATCACGGCCATGATCGCAGCAGCGCTGATCGGTGCGCTGTTGCAGATGCTGCAAGGCATGACGTTGATGGGCATCGAAGGTCGGGCCATCACGTGGGCCAGCGCCGCGCTCTGGGACCGCCTTCTCGGGCTGCCGCAGGCATTCTTCAGACGCTTCACGGCTGGCGATCTCGCCGTGCGGGTCATGACGTTTCAAGCCCTGCGCGACTTGATTTCAGGCATGGTTGCCAATACCGCCCTATCCATTGTGTTCCTGTTGCCCGCATTTTCGATGATTTTTCTCTACGATCTGGTCTTGGGCTGGGTCAGTTTTGTCATTGGTGTGCTCGGCGCCGCCGCTGCGATCACGTTCGGCCTGTTGCAGACGAATCCTCAGCGACGGGTGCACGAGGCTTCACGCCGCCTGACCGGCGATCTGCTGGCCTTCATCAACGGGATACACAAATTGCGACTCAACCGCGCTGAAGGAGCGGCTATCGCGGTGTGGGCGCGCCGGTATCGCGAACAGAAAAATGCTGAACTTGAGATTGGTCGGCTGAACGATCATCTTGTGGCCGCCAGCGCGGCAATTCCGCTACTGGCTGGAGGGATCATCATGGGGGTGGCCTTGTCTCACGGTTCCGATGGCATCGCGACCGGAGATTTTCTGGCTGTCTTTGCAGCTTCAATGATCTTTTACGAAGCCGTCGTCAGACTGGGCCGATCCTTCGAGACGGTGGCCATGATCATCCCCGGTTATGAACAGATCAAGCCGATCCTGGAAGCGGTTCCGGAAACGTCTCAAGCCGGAAGTCTATCTTCCGAGCTCCGGGGTGATGTCCATTTCGACCATGTCAGCTTCCGCTATTCAGAGCGTTCTCCGCTGATTCTTGATGACGTCTCGCTCCACGTCAATCCCGGTGAGTTTGTCGCCATCGTGGGGGAGTCCGGAGCCGGCAAGACGACGTTGCTGCAGCTTGCGCTTGGGTTGGAGGAACCCGTGATCGGATCTGTTCAGTATGATGGGCACAATCTGGCGCACCTCAACCGGCGTGCCGTTCGCCAGCAGATCGGCGTGGTGATGCAAGATGGGGCGCTGATCCCCGGAAGCATTCTGGAGAACATCACCGGATCTTTGGGTGACTTGACGGCCGAGGACGCTTGGCGCGCTGCGCATCTCGCTGCTGTCGATGACGAAATTACGGCCATGCCCATGCAGATGTACACGCTTGTGGGCGACAGTGACGCGATGTTTTCGGGCGGTCAAGCGCAACGAATCCGAATCGCAGCGGCCCTTGCCCGACACCCGCGGATCGTCTTTCTTGACGAAGCGACCAACTGGCTCGATACCGACAACCAGGCCAGGGTCATGCGCGGCATCGAAAACCTTTCAGCCACGAGAATTGTTATTGCTCATCGGCTTTCCACCATCCGCAAGGCGGACCGGATCTATGTGCTGGATGGGGGCAAGGTCGTCCAACAGGGTGGATTCGACGAATTGTTCGAGGCTGAGGGCTTGTTCCGCCGCCTGATGCTTCGGCAGACCATCTGAGCAAGAACGCAACGCCTCTCATCTTGCAGGCAGACAGACTGCCTTGCCGTACGCTGGATTGCCAGATGGACGGTGCCGGGTGGCGTCATTCCTGTATGTGTTCAGTCATTCGTTGACACTTTCGTGGTCTCTGTCCGTCATCCCCGACCCCGATCGGGGATCCAGCGTCTTGGCTTGTTCTGTTGGTGAGGAACAACGACCCTGGACCCTCGCGTGCGCAAGGGTGACAGAAGGAGAGGACAAGGATGACCGGAAGGGCACTGCGAAGAGACCTCTATGTCCCGCATTTTGTCAACGAATGAGTGAACATCTACAATCCTTCATGCATTGACCGGCAGAAACAACATACCGACGTAGGCCTTGGCCGTGCATGCCTGACCTGCTTCGATGGAAATCTTGATGTGATTGATGCCTTTGTGCACGAGGAAGATTCCGTCATCGAAGACATACTCTCGGCCAGGGAACTCCAGTAAACTGCTCGCCTTCAGCGGCAGGCACCAGCCAGCGTCCTCCAATCGGGAAAGGAGTGGGCGCCAACGGTCAGGGTTTGCTGAAGTGCTCCAATCTGCAAAACCGCCCGATGACCGATCCGGAAGTACGTAAACCTCGATGCCGAGTCTGGGCAACACCCCCTGCGCTGATACCTCCAATTGGATCGCAAGGCGCCCGAACCGGTTATTGATGAAGTCGAGAACAGCGGAGACGGTTTCAGTCGACCCAGGCCATCCCATCCGTTGCAGGCTGTCCACCAGATCACAGGCGTCAAGATTATGGATCAACACCCGAATCATCCTGGGCTCCCGCCCCGGCATCGCGCCGATCCATGCCAGCCGGCCGTCCGGCGGTAGTGCGGCAATGGTCTCCCGGATTACGGCGATTTCTTGTGCATCATCGGATCGCCCAACGGCGTAACTTATTGCCGAGGCAATGCGCCCGGCGACTTCTGAATCACGGATTCCCGAATCCGGTGAAGATGGATCCCTGAGACCTTGGAATAGTGCGGGAAGGGGCCACCGGCCGTCATCATCGACAAGGCCCACATCGTATTCGAGTATTGTTCTCGTGATCAGGGCTGCCTCCAGAAACTCGGCAGCACGGATTCGAGCAAAATAATTCGCGAGGACGGCTTCTGGCGAACCAGGTTTCGCATTCTGGCCTCGATGAATGTGGGCCTGCTCAGCCCTGCTTCCTGGCACAAAGCCCAGCAGGAGATCAGCGTTTGGATTTCGGTCGCCAAGCCTGAATTCCAAGCCCAGAACCGATGCAGGAAGACCTTCTGCACGAACCACGAGACGCTCCCATTCGATACTGCCGACGAGTCTGTTTGGTACAAGCGAACGTAGTTTACACAAGACCGCGCCGCAATCCTGCATTCCTGTGGTTTTGCTCTCCGAGTCGATGTAAACAAGGCCGCTTATGTCGGTCATGTCGTTAAATCATCCTCTGAGTACTGCACCACCTTGACTTTGGCAAGGATGAGCGTGAGATCCTTGGATTTCGGTTCGCCGGTTGAGACCCGAGTCGGCTATTCTTGCGACCGGAGCCTGTAGGAGCTATGAGGATTGTCGGGTCGAGAGGATTGCAGATCAATATAGAAATATTTCTGGAACAGCTTGCGGGTTTCTTCCTTCAAGGCTTCACCAAGCGCAATAACCAGGACATCGTCGATCAGTCCGCCATAAGGGTCGTGATGCACATATCTTCCGAACAGCTTCTGGCAATCGGCTGCGTAAGCTTCCGTGTCGAGAATATGCGCGTGCCAGAACTCGTCGATGAGCGGAGTCGGCCTCAGCACTTTTTCCGGATACACCATCTTGAGAGCGAGATATCTGCGGTAAAGGTGTTCACCTTCTGCTATGGTATTGGCGGACCAGCCTCCTACGATCTCAAGCTTTCGCTTGAGCATTGTAAAATCCACTAAGGCAACGCGTGTCATTGCGTCCTGTATATCCATGTGAAACAAACTCCTTGTGTTTGCAGGTATCAACGTCAAGCCTTGGCAGATGCGAACAGAGAACTTGCTTTCGCCTTGTGAGAGGTCAGCCGTAAGGGCTGACCTCTCACAAAGTTTCTTTAGTAGCTCCAGCATCCGCCTCCACCGGCAACGAGACTCAGGTCCTTTTCCTCCAGTTTGGACGTAGGTGGCAGGACCAGATGCGCTTCGGTTGAACTTTGTTCATGCACATTGACGGAAAAGCCTTCGGGCAACGTCACCCCAAACTCTTCCTCAACTGTCTTTCTGGGGTCGCCGACTAAACGAGCCCGAAAAGCGTTGTCCGTTGAGGCCTTTTCAACTAAACGTTCTCGCGCTTCACTTACTGAAATCATAGTAAACCTCCAGTTTAAGGTTGTTAAAACAGTTTTCAATTATTGCATAATGCAACCTAATTTACAAGATAACATCAGGGGGATTTATCCCTTTAAATTGACGGGCTGCGGCAAGCGTTTTGCCAGCAGTTTGTAAGGCGCACGGGCGCACGACTCCACCATCCTGCGGAACGGCGGGATATACATGCCAAGAAATCTTCGCTGTCTCCTGTTTTCTGTTCGTCCGTAATTGTCGATGAGGGACTCAACTGATGAGTACCAAACCAGTGGAGGATGAATGACCCGACACTGCCGTTTCGTGATTACGTCTTCAATGCAGCGAGGCCAATCCGTGACCCTCGTGACAGGAACGGCATGTCTGACAAAGTGGAGGGCTGCTCGATAAGACATGGTATAAGCAACCGCTCCTGACGCTCCTGTCCCTTTCAGACCGGGAGCGCGAAGATGGGACAGGTAATGGTCAAACAGGCCAATGACGCCCTGCCGACGAACATAGGCCCTTGAAGAATAGAGTTGCGTGAGTTCAGCATCGTGGTAATACCGGCCAGTCAGGAACTCAACTAGTTGGGGAGAGGGAACGGCATCATCCTCCAAGATCAGGGCATAGGCTATATTCTCAGAGACAATTCGCCGATAGACCTTGATATGTGACAAGGCACAGGCAAACTCGGCATGGGACAGGATTCTTCCAGCTCGTCGCGTGGCAACACGGTCAATCTGGTCTTCATACTGAGGATCGAGTCCATGGCGACCGTCCACGGCATCGACAAACTCAAAGTCGATACCGAGATTGCACAGGGCCTCTGAAATAGCTTCACGCCGTTCGGTGCAATCTAATAGGGACACCACAAAGACGGGGATCGTGGGCGGCATGGCAGTCTTTCTTGGAAAGATGGACCATCAGCCACCGACCGGACATGGTCGGGCCGATTCCGTCCTCCAAGGAGACTGGATGACCCTGCGTATTTACCTGTTCATGATCACCAACCCTGACGATAGCTAGTCGCCATGTTCGGTGATAGGCTCTTGTATTGAGCAGGCGACCCGACAAGGGTGCCCCTCGGAGAACGGAATACTGGGAGTGTATTGATGTTGGTAGGCTATGGCAAGCCTTGGCATTTGATAGCATGCTTTCATTATGCAGGAATTGGTGCCACCGACCCCACAGCACCTGATCGCGTTTGTGATGCTGGTCGTAGTCGGCACGCTTGTTGTGCTATATTTCGAGTGTTACGAGAGTGCGGCTTGTTCCGTGTCGCATGTCTTATCTGATCTGGTCTCCGTCCTGCTCGTGAGTGCCGGATGGAGTATTATCCTAGTGGAGGTCGCCATGTTTGTTGAATCCTGGATCAAGGAACGACGTGAACGACGGTACAAGGAAGAACGGCAATCACTCGTCGAAGAGCTACGCGCCAAGATTCGCTCAACGGGCAAACCGTTAACCGAACAAGACCTTGAAGAATTAGAGCAGGAGACTGGTCACGTTTTGCCGACCAATTCCCGATAGGTCATCGGCTTCCCTGGCATGGCTCCAAAGAGAGCCTGCATCCGGTCTACCGTATCTACCTGACAGTTCCCTTCATTTAGCCGGAAGGTGAACTCGTCAACATACCGATCCAGGTGCTTCACGCTCACTTGATGGAAGGTGCCTTCCAGCCCGCGTTTCAAATTGGCCCACACGCTTTCAATCCCGTTCGTATGCGCCATCCCCCTCACGTACTCATTCGCTGAATGGTTCAGGGTTTCATGCTGATACCCTTTGCGGGTCAGCCCACGATAGGCTCCATGATTATCGGTATAGACTTGTGACCCCTGTTCGACGTGTCGCTGGATCTCCGTCCACAAGGTCAGCCGATCCGTCCCTGTCACCGACTTGGCAATCGTCTTGCCGTCCCGTGCGCGCATGCCCATAACGGCTTGTTTCCCGGTCGATCCACCGCCTTGAGGCTTCGTGCCTTTTTTCAGACGTTTGTTGCGCTCTTTGCCCCCGATGTACGTCTCGTCAATCTCCACAATGCCGGAAAGCAAAATCGACTGCGAATCACAGGCTTTCCGAAGCCGATGCAGCATATACCAGGCATGCGGTTGTTTGATCTTGATCTTTTTGCTTAACTCCATGGAGGAAATGCCCTTCCGATCCGTCAAGAACAGATACGCGGCCATCAGCCATTTGCGCGCGTCGATCTTGTTGCGTTCAAGTGGCGTATTGGTGAAGACCGTGAAGTAGGCCCGACACATCCCACACCAATAGGTGCCTGCCTTCTTTTGAGGCGTAATCTTGTCAGTCTTGTCGCACTTCGCACAGACCGGCTGTCCGTGCCACCGGACCCGCTCGAAGTACTGAATGGCACTCTCGACCGTCGGATATAACTCATTGATTTCAAACAGGCTTAAGGTCTTGGCTTTGTGTGTCGGCATCGTCTTCTCCCTTCGTGAATACTGAAAGCATACTAGCACGATAGAGAAGGTTTGTCAAGTTAAAGGGATAAATCCGAAAGCTTCCATCATGCTCGCCCTGCGACAACGCCTCTTTTCCAAACCGCTCGATGGCCTCCAGGGTCTCGCGCACGTCGTCCCAGGTCGTGGTATGGTTGAGGATGCAGAGCCTGAGCGAAAACTTCTTCCTGAGCCGCGTCGATGACATGAACGCCCGGTCTTCCCAAAAAACGCGGGCCAGCACGTTCCGGTTGATCTTTTCCAGGGCTTCCTCGCCGAGGTCGGTGTCCTGAGGATTGACCCGGAAGCACACGATCCCCAATGACGCGGGGTTCAACATCTCCAGGATCGGGCTCGCCCGGACATACTCTTCAGCTTGGGCGGCCAATGCCATCCCGTTCGACACGGCCCGCCGGAACGCGGCCATGCCGAACGTCTGGACCGACATCCAGACCTTCAAGGCCCGAAACGAGCGGCTCAGTTGCAGACCGCGATCCGAGAAATTCGGGTTGTTCGCGCCCCATATCGTGTCCTGCAGCATATCATGCGGAATCACGAATGCGTGTTCGAGCGTCCTGACGTCCTTCACCAGCAGTCAGCCCGCCTCGTACGGTTGGAAGAACCACTTGTGCGCGTCAAGCCCGATCGAATCGGCGCGCTCGATTCCCCGCAAGAGTTCCTTTCCCTGTTCGGTGACGACCGCAAAGCCGCCGTACGCGGCATCGACGTGCAGCCAGATACGTTCCGCCTCGCAGTAGTCCGCCATGGCTTCAAGCGGATCGATGGCTCCCGTACTACCCGCTCCGGCATTGGCGCACACCGCGATGGGATTGAATCCGGCGGCGCGGTCATCGGCGACGGCGCGGGCGAGCGCCTCCATATCCAGGCGGAAGCGTCCGTCGCTGGCAACCCGGCGGATGCACTCCGGCCGAACGCCGATGATCCTGGCGGCGCGGACCTGCGCGCTGTGACTCTGGTCGCTCATGTATACGGTCGCGCGTTCCGGGTGCCCCGCGCTTTCCCGTGCCGCGACGAACGCGTCGAGGCTGGCCGCCGACCCCCCGCTCGTCAACAATCCTCCCGCGTTCTCCGCATAGCCGAGCCAGCGCCGCAACCAATCGATGACGACCAACTCAAGCTGGCTTGGGCCGCTCGACGTCAGCCACGTGCATTGGTTGACGTTGTACCCGGCGGCCATGAAGTCGGCCAACACCCCGGGCCACATGGGCGCCGTCGGGATAAACGCGAATTGACGGGGATGATCAAGCCGTAGCGTGAATGGGAGGATCTCACGGGCGGCCCGTTCCAGGACCTCCGTTGCCGGCCGGCCGTGCTCGGGCGGATCCTCCATGAGTCGGTCTGCAAGGATCTGCTGAAAATCTCCGTCCCAGGCATATTCCTTGGGCAGGCCCTCGATTCGCTCCACAAGAATCTCCGCCGCCTTGCGTGCGAGGTCGAGCATAAGTTCGGGCGCCATCCGGAGGCCGTCGCGCGCGTCCTCGTGTCTGCCCGCATTCGGCTCTGGATCGCTTCGCTTCGAAGCGTCCGGTGTTTCTCCGATTCCCTCTGATCGTTCAGCCATGTCTTTTCTCCCGCTTGCGCTCTAACGCGTAACGCACAGGAACTGTCGGTGAAGTTCCTGTAGGTCGGATTAGCATAGCGTAATCTGACATGAGGCTGTCGGTGAATCGCAGTAAAATTTATGCTCGATTCATGCCTGGCTGCGAAGCATAAAATACTTCATCATGCTATGGATGGCAATCAGAAACAAACAAGTATGGCGGGGTTTCGCCCCCGCACGACGAGGTACATGAGGTGTTGCGGGATAACCTCAGTGGATCTATAATGGTTCCACAATAGAACCACAAGGAGGCAGGGATGTCCGTCAATCTTTCCATCAAAAATGTTCCGAAAGAATGGGTGCAGCACCTGCGGCAACGTGCCAGTAAACACCATCGTTCGCTTCAGGGTGAATTACTTTCCATTTTGGAGGACAGCCTGCATCGGCAGGACAAAATTTCCCCGCAAAGCCTGTTGGCAGAATTGCGGGAACGGGGCTTACGCACTCCCAAGGAATCGGTGACGATCGTGAGGAAAGACCGAGATGGCCGTTAAGGTCATCGATACGTCAGCCTTGGCGGCGGTGGCATTTGCCGAACCCGATGGCCAACGGATCGCGGCTCAATTGGAAGAGCATGACTTGATCGCTCCGCACCTGTTACCCTTTGAGTTGGCCAATGTCTGCCTCACCAAGATTCGAAGGCATCCGGTGAAGAGGGAGTTACTGTTGGCTGGTTATGAGATGGTCAGTCGCCTGCCTTTAACGTTCATGGCAGTCAACATGACAGAGGCCGTAACACTTGCGGAAGCCAAAAAGTTAACGGCGTATGACGCTTCTTTCTTATGGCTCGCCCAGCAGTTAGACGTTGAATTGGTCACGTTGGATAAGACGTTAGCGAAACAGGTGAGTCCCCGAAAGGCCAAGTAAATCTTCCATCCCGGGGGTTCCATCTATTGCATGCGGGTTTTCGCCCCCGCACGACGAGGCCCTTTTGTTTCGGCAAAAGTGCCCAAAACCATGTCCGCCCTGGCGTGGCCCTCCGGGGCCCCTGCGATGCTCGCGGACTCCGGCGGCTGCGCAACTCGCTCCGAGGCAAACAGCTACCTCTTCGCTCAAACAGTGCTCACCGAATCTCCGGAGTCCGCTCCGCTTCTCGGCCACGCCAGAAGGCGGGAATCTCTTTGGTGAATGATGGTATACTTGTCGTATCCTATTCTTGGTACCAAAACGTAAGCTTCCCCCTTTTTCTTGACACAATTTTTCCCTGCCCCCTAGAATGCCTTTCTTTACTGTTTTTATTGGAGAATCAACGAATTATGCGCGATGACGTGGTAGTGATAGGGGGGGGGCTTGCGGGATCGGAGGCGGCGTGGCAGGCGGCGGAGCGCGGAGCGCGGGTCACGCTGTACGAGATGCGACCCAAGCAAGGGACCGCGGCACACAAGACGGATCAGTTGGCGGAAATCGTATGCTCGAATTCGTTGGGGTCCGCGGATCCCATCAGCGCGCCGGGCATTTTGAAGGAAGAGATGCGGCTCCTGAATTCGCTGGTCATGCGAGCGGCTGACTCAGCCCGCGTGCCCGCCGGAGCGGCACTGGCGGTGGATCGCGAGATCTTTGCGCGCGAAATCACCCGGACGCTGGAATCCCACCCGAACATCCGGATCATTCGAGAAGAGATTCGAGAGATTCCGACGGACGCCCTGTGCATCGTGGCCACGGGTCCCTTGACGTCCGAGAGCTTGGCGCAGGCCTTGACCGCGCTCACCAACAAGACGAATCTGGCGTTTTTCGATGCGATTTCCCCGATCATCGATGCCGAGTCCATCGACATGGACAAAGTATTCCGGGCGTCACGCTATGAGAAAGGCGGCGCGGATTATCTGAATTGTCCGATGGACGAAGAAACGTATTCGGCCTTTTACGAGGCACTCATGGCGGCGGACAAGGTGCAGGCAAAGGACTTTGAAAAGGTGCCCTACTTTGAAGGGTGCCTCCCCATTGAAGCGATGGCGGAACGTGGAAAGCAGACGTTAACCTTTGGTCCGATGAAACCCGTCGGGTTGGTTGATCCGCGCACCGGCGCCAAATCGCACGCGGTACTCCAGTTACGTGCGGAAAATCGTTATGGTTCGTGTTATAACATGGTGGGCTTCCAGACCAAACTGACCTATCCGGAGCAAAAACGCGTGTTTCGGATGATTCCGGGTCTCGAACGTGCGGCGTTTCTCCGCTATGGCAGCGTGCATCGGAATACCTTTGTGAACTCCCCGGCCTTGTTGCGGAATACGTTGCAACTGAAGATGCGCGGGACCACGTGGTTGGCGGGCTGTCTCGTCGGCGTGGAAGGCTACGTCGAATCCGCCGCGACCGGCGGCTTGGCGGGAATCAACGCCGGTCGGGCGTTGGCCAACCTGCCGTTGGTGACGCCTCCCCTGGCTACGGCACATGGGGCATTGGTGCATTATATTACGACGAGCGACGCGCGGCATTTTCAGCCCATGAATACCAACTTTGGACTGTTTCCGCCTCTTCCCGCGAAAATACGGGACAAAGAACAGAAACGTCGAATGATTCACCAACGGGCCATTGATGAGTGGCAAACATGGAAGCAGCAATTCTCACTTTCCTGACGTATCTCGACGTGGAGCGTGGATCGTCGCGGGAAACGATTCGTAGTTATCAATCGGACCTGCGACAATTTGTGACCTTTCTCAAAACCGTCACGGACGCAGTTCCGGATCCGACCCTGGTCGACGCGGCACTCGTTCGTCGGTTTCTGGTGTGGTTGGTTGGTCGGAAGGACAAAAAATCGTCGCAGGCGCGAAAGCTCGCGACGTTACGCAGCCTCTTCAAATTTTTACACCGGCGTGGGCTGGTGCCGAGCAATCCCGTCGCACACGTTCGGACCCCACGGCAGGGGCAACGCTTGCCCCGTGTCCTCACGAAGGACGAAGCGGAACGGGTGATGGAGTTTCCTGATTCCGATGAGGGGGCCTATGCCGCACGGGATCAGGCTATTTTGGAAACCCTCTATTCGACGGGTGCGCGGGTCAGCGAGTTGGTGGGGGTGAATTGGAGCGATCTCAGTCTTGATGAAGGGATGGTGCGGTTGAAAGGCAAAGGCAAGAAAGAGCGCCTCGTGCCGATCGGGCACGTGGCGGTCGAGGCGATCCAGGACTATCTCGCGGTGACACCGGTGCGCGCGAGCCGGGGAGCGGCCAAGGACGCGGCTTCGGCCTCGACCCTCACGGTGAAGCCGGCGGACGGCCCGGTGTTTCGGAACAATCGAGGCGGCCGGTTGTCGGTACGAAGCGTGGAGCGGATCGTCCGGCGGTACGCCGACCGGTTACAGGTGGGGACCGTGACCCCGCATACCTTTCGGCATTCCTATGCCACCCATTTATTGGACGAGGGGGCCGACCTGCGGGTCATCCAGGAAATGCTCGGGCACGCGTCCCTGGCCACCACCCAAAAATACACGCACCTGGCCCCGGACCGGTTGATGGAAGTGTATGATCAGGCTCATCCACGCTCGGGAGACGTCCGGGCGGCAAAGCCCGAAACCCCGAGGAAACCGTCATGAAGATCCGGTCCACCACGATTCTGTCCGTTCGTCGGAATGGAGCGGTGGCCATGGGCTCCGACGGCCAGGTGACGGTCGGGACGACGGTGATGAAGGCCAACGCCCGTAAAGTCCGCCGTCTCCATCACGATCAGGTGATCGCGGGCTTTGCCGGAGCCACGGCGGATGCCTTTACCCTCTTTGAAAAATTCGAGGAGAAATTGGAAGAATATCGAGGCAATCTGACCAGGGCCGCGGTCGAGTTGGCGAAAGAATGGCGGACGGATCGCGTGCTGCGTCGCCTCGAGGCGCTGTTGGCCGTCGCGGACCTGGATCGGTCCTTTCTCATTTCCGGCACGGGGGACGTTGTGGAACCGGAAGACGGGATTCTCGCCATTGGGTCGGGCGGGCCGTATGCGCTGGCTGCGGCTCGAGCGCTGATGGACAATACCTCCCTGACCTCGGCGGAAATTGTCGACAAGGCGATGCACATTGCGGGCAGCATCGATATCTACACGAATCACGAAATCGTAATTGAAGAACTGAAGGCATCGTCATGAATCACGACTCCCCAACGGGGAACCTCGACAGCTTGTCGCCTCGCGAAATCGTCGAAGTGCTCGACCGATACGTGATCGGGCAACGTGACGCCAAACGGATGGTGGCGATCGCGTTGCGGAATCGATGGCGTCGCCAGCAACTCAGCCCGGAATTGCGCGAAGAAATTTTCCCGAAAAATATCATCATGATCGGGCCGACGGGCGTGGGCAAAACGGAAATTTCCAGGCGACTGGCGAAACTGGCCGACGCCCCGTTCATTAAAGTCGAGGCGTCGAAATTTACCGAAGTGGGGTACGTGGGTCGTGACGTGGAATCGATCATCCGCGACCTCACCGAACAGTCGGTCAACCTGGTCAAAAGTTCGTCGCTGAAGCGAGTCGAACGGAAAGCCGAAGACCTGGCCGAAGATCGCGTATTGGATTTGTTACTTCCTCCGAGTCCGTCTCGGGGAGTGCAGGAAGAGGAGCCGGGGCAACCGGCTTCGGGCGACAACACGCGACAAAAGCTTCGCAAGCAATTACGGGAAGGCCGGCTCGATAACCGGACGGTGGAAATCGAAATCAAGGAACGTGGGCTGCCGGTCGGGATTATCTCCAACGTCGGAGGGATGGAAGAACTCGAAAATCACCTGCGCGACATGCTGGGCGGGTTGATGCCCGGGAAGAAGAAAGACCGGGTCATGAAAATTCCCGATGCCCTGAAATATTTTGCGCAGGAGGAAGCGCAAAAACTGATTGACATGGACGAAGTGACGCGCGACGCCGTCGAACGGGTCGAGCAATCCGGCATCGTCTTTTTGGACGAAATCGATAAGATCGCCGGTCGTGAGAAGAACATGGGTCCCGACGTGTCCCGGGAAGGCGTGCAGCGGGATTTGCTTCCGATTGTCGAAGGATCAACCATCAATACCAAGTACGGCCCGGTGAAGACCGACCATATTCTGTTTATTGCCGCTGGGGCGTTTCACGTGGCCAAGCCGGCCGATCTGATTCCCGAGTTGCAGGGTCGGTTCCCCATTCGCGTGGAGTTGGAAGCCTTGACCAGGGGGGATTTGGTGCGCATCCTGACGGAACCCCGGAACGCCCTGGTGAAACAATATGAGGCCTTAATGGAAACCGAAGGCATTACGCTCGATTTTACCCGGGAAGGCATTGAAGCCATTGCGGCCATTGCCGTCGAGGTCAACGATCGAACGGAAAACATCGGCGCGCGCCGGCTCTTTACGATTGTGGAGCGGTTGCTTGAGGAAGTCTCCTTCGAGGCGCAGGAACTGAAAGAGAAAAAAGTGGTGATTGACGCGTCCTACGTGAACGAGCATTTAAAGGAGATCGTCAAGGACCAGGATCTGAGCCGGTACATTCTGTAGAGACGCCAGTCGACTTCGAGACAAACCATGGAGAAACTGATCAAAAAAGCCGACGTCCTCGTCGAGGCGTTACCCTACATTCGGACGTTTGCGGGGAAGACCATCGTCATCAAATACGGTGGGAAGGCCATGAGTCAGGATGAACTGAAAGACGGCTTTGCCGAAGACGTGGTGCTGATGAAATACGTCGGGCTCAATCCCGTGATCGTTCATGGAGGCGGGCCGCAAATCGATCAAATGCTTTCCCGGTTGGGCATGAAGCCGACCTTTAAACGAGGCGTTCGGGTCACGGATAAAGCCACCATGGACGTGGTCGAAATGGTCCTGGGGGGCAAGATCAACAAGGAAATCGTGACGTTGCTCAATCAACATGGAGGCAAAGCCGTCGGGATCACCGGAAAGGACGCGCAGCTCATTTTGTGCAAACCGTTTTCCGCGAAAGCCTGGGCACAAGGGTTGAGCCATGAGACCCAAGGTCAGGCGGAGGAAGAGTATGGCTTTGTCGGGGAAGTCGATACCATCGACCCGCAGATCATCACGAAATTGCAGCAGGAGAATCTGATTCCGGTCATCGCCCCTATCGGCGTCGATCGCAAAGGGAAACCGCATAACATCAATGCGGACCTTGTGGCCGGCGCCGTGGCCGGCGCGTTGAAAGCGGAAAAGCTGTTGATGCTCACCGACGTGCGAGGTATTCGTGGTGCCAACAACCGGCACGTGCCCACGGTATCCAGAAAAGACGTCGAACGCATGGTGAAGAAAGGCACGATCAGTGAAGGCATGCTACCCAAAGTGCGGGCGTGTTTATCCGGCATCGAGGCAGGCGTGCAAAAGGCCCATATTATTGACGGCCGGATCGAGCATGCCGTGTTGCTGGAGATTTTCACGGACAAGGGCATCGGCACGGAGATCGTGGCGTAAATTTGTCTTCCCCCCTCTCCCCAACGAGGGAGAGGGCCGGGGTGAGGGGGGAATGTTCAACTCCCGATTAAAAATGTCGGGGGCAGGCTCACTGAACACAGACACGGATGCCCCTGACCTCGGCCACCTGAGACTCACGACATGAAACTCACGAAATCGCAAACCGAACGAAAGAATCGTGCTGCCGCTCCTCCACCGGACCGGCAGACCGTGCTGCTGTTGGTTCATCTGCAGAATGACTTTTGTCCGGGGGGAGCCTTGCCGGTTCCGGAAGGGGATCGCGTCATCCCCGTGGCCAATGAATGGATTCGGGTGTTTGCCGCGCAGGGCTACGGCATTGTCGCCACGCGGGATTGGCATCCATCGAACCACTGTTCATTTCAGGAACAGGGAGGACCGTGGCCGCCGCATTGCGTGCAAGGGTCATTGGGCTCCCAATTCCATCCGGATTTGAAAATGCCGCCCGGCACGTTGATCGTGTCCGGGGCCACCAACCCGAAAAAGGAAGCCTATTCCGGTTTTGACGGGACGACGTTGGACGAGCGCCTTGAAGATTTGGGCGGGCAAACCGTGTACGTGATCGGGCTTGCCACCGACTATTGCGTGAAACAAACGGTCCTGGATGCCTGCCGGCTGGGCTTTCGAGTCGTGGTTCTCAGTGACGGAGTGCGTGGCATCGACGTGGAACCCGGAGATTCCGAGCGAGCATTGGAGGCCATGCAGGAAGCCGGCGCCATTGTCGCCAGTTCGGCAGACCTCGCCGGCCCGTGAAGGGCGTACCCTCCCTGTTACTTCTCCATCCGCAACTCACACCAGACGGGCGTATGATCGGACGGTTTTTCTTTCCCGCGGGGGCCTTTGTCCACACCGGAGTCTCCGAGCCGGTCGGCCGCCTGCGGAGAGAGAAGCAAGTGGTCGATCCGTAACCCCTGGTCCTTATTCCAGCACCCGGCCTGGTAATCCCAAAACGTGTACGTGCCCATGTGCGGGTGCCGGGCTCGAATCGCATCGGTCAGGCCCAGGTAACACAAGGTCTGAAACCGCGCGCGGGTTTCGGGGTGACAGAGCGCGTCGTTGGCGAATCCCTCGGGGTCGTACACGTCGTCATCCGTGGGACAGACGTTATAATCGCCGCCCAACACCAGCGGCTCCTCATAGACCAGCAGGGTGCGGACGTGGGCGATCAGGCGATCCATCCACGCCAGCTTGTAGGAAAATTTTTCCGTGTCGATCGGATTACCGTTCGGCAGATAGATCGACGCGACGCGGACGGAGCCGATGACGGCTTCGAGGTACCGGGCCTGCGCATCGGTCGCATCCCCGGGCAACACCCGTTGTTCCACCTCAATGGGCTGTTTTGCGAGAATCCCCACGCCATTGAAGGTTTTCTGTCCGGCGATGGCGACGTGGTAGCCTACGTCTTCAATCTCGGCGTGAGGGAACCGCTCGTCCGTGGATTTCAATTCCTGGAGCAACAGGACGTCCGGGCTCACCTCTCGCAGATACGCCGTGACGTGCGGCAGCCGGACGTTGATGGAGTTCACGTTCCACGTGGCAATCTTCATGTCTGGAGATAATAATGAGTCCAGTTGATTCGCGGCAAACTTCTCAATGCGCCTCGCCCCAGGAATGACCCTGTCCCATGTCCACCGTCAGCGGCACCGACAGATGAAGCGCGGGAAGGCACGCCGATTCCATGACCGTCTTCACCACCCCGGCCGTTTGCTCGACGATTGCTTCGTCGACCTCAAAGAGCAATTCATCGTGGACCGTCAACAGCATGCGGGCTCGCGTGTCGAGGTCATGGCGCGCCAACGCCGGGGGTACGCGAATCATGGCGCGTTTCAGCACGTCGGCCGCGGTGCCCTGGATCGGGGCATTGATCGCCGCGCGTTCGGCAAAATTGCGTCGTGCGGCGTTTTTGTCATGGATGCCCGGCACGTGGCACCGGCGCCCGAACAGCGTTTCCACGTATCCACGTTCGCGACAGAACTGTTTGGTCCGGGCCATGTAGTCCTGGATGCCCGGGTAGCGTTCGAAATAGGCTTTCATGTACGCCGCGGCCTCTTCGTTGGAAATGCCCAGTTGGCGGCTCAGCCCGAACGCGCTGATCCCGTAGATGATGCCGAAATTGATGGCCTTGGCTCGCCGCCGCATGGCCGGGTCCACCGTGCCGGCTTCGCCTCCGAACATTTGAGCGGCGGTCAGGGCATGAATGTCCAGGCCTTCGTGGAACGCGTGTTTCAACGCGTCGATAGCGGCCACGTGGGCGAGAATCCGGAGTTCGATTTGGGAGTAGTCCAGCGACAGCAGGACCCGGCCGGGTTCGGCCACGAACGCGTGGCGGATTTTTCGACCGTCTTCGGTCCGGATGGGAATGTTCTGCAGGTTGGGATTCGTCGAAGAGAGGCGGCCGGTGGACGCGGCGGCCATGGCAAAGGAGGTATGCACGCGACCCGTTCGCGGGTTGATCTGTTCGACCAGGGCGTCGGTATACGTGCTCTTGAGTTTGTCGAGTTGTCGCCATTCCAACACCGTGGCCGGCAATTCGTGTCCCTCGGCGGCCAGCGATTCCAGCACGTCGGCGCCGGTGGCATAGGCGCCGGATTTCCCCTTGTGCCCGCCCTCCAGGTGCAGTTCGTCGAACAGGACCTCACCCAGTTGTTTCGGGGAGCCCACGTTGAATTCGCGACCGGCGAGCCGGTAAACGTCCTTCTCCAATGCCTGTTGGCGTTCCGCGAATTCCCGGCTGAGGCGTTCCAGTGTCGCCCGGTCCACGCGGATCCCTTCGGTTTCCACGTCGACCAGGACCGGCACGAGGGGCCGCTCCAGGGTCTCGTAGGGCGTCACCATACGATCGGCCAACAGGCGGGGTTTGAGGAACCGGTGAAGCCGCAGGGTCACATCCGCGTCTTCCGCGGCATAGGCCAGGGCACGATCCAGTGGGACCAGGTCGAAGGTGATTTGTGATTTGCCCGTGCCGGTCACGTCCTTGAACGCGATCGTTCGATGGTTCAAATGCAGCGCAGCCAATTCATCCATGCCGTGGCCATGGCTGCCTCCGTCCAGGACGTAGGACATCAGCATGGTGTCGTCCAAAGGCGAAATGGAGACTTGGTATCGTCGAAGCACCACCATGTCGTATTTCAGGTTGTGGCCGATTTTCAGCACCGAGGGATCGGCGAAGAGCGGCCGCAGGAGATCCAACGCCGCGTCAAGCGGAATTTGTTCAAGCGGTTCTCGTTGTGGAGAGGGAGGCTCCTCGCCGGAGGATGAGGAACCTTCTGATGCGGGCATGGGTTCCGCAAGCCGGTGCGCCAGGGGAATGTAGCACGCGTGGCCGGGTTGCACGCACAGGGAGATGCCGACCAGTTCCGCAAGGCTCTCATCCAGCGACGTGGTTTCCGTATCGATCGCGACTGCGCCGGCAAACCGCGCTCGGGTCACCCAATCCTGCAGGACTTCCACGGATTGGACCAGCTCGTAGCGGGTGCCGGCCGGAGCCTCCTTGGGTGAGGTTTCCCCGGACGCCAGCCGGTGTTGGACTTTGGCCCTGACCGACCTGAAGCCCTGCTCATCGAGAAACGCGATCAATTGTGCAGGGTCCGGGTCCTGGCGGAGTAACTGGGGCACGGTCACGTCCGTCGGTACGTCATTCCGTAAACGAACCAGTTCCCGTGAAAGCCTGGCTTGCTCGGCGAACTCGATGAGGCTTTGGCGTCGCTTCGGTTGTTTGATTTCAGACGCCCGCGTGAGCAGGGAATCCAGGTCCCCGTAAGCCTGAATGAGTTGAGCCGCTGTCTTCACGCCGATGCCGGGGACCCCGGGAACGTTATCCGTGGAATCGCCGGCCAAGGCTTGCACGTCCACCACGTGCTCCGGGCCGACGCCGAATTTTTCCTTCACTTCGACCGGGCCGATTCTCCGGTTTTTGAGTGCATCGAACATGTTCACCCGGTCGGACACCAATTGCATCATGTCCTTGTCCGAGGACACGATCATGACGTCCAATCCTTCCGCTTGGGCGTGTCGCGCATAGGTGGCGATCAGGTCATCCGCTTCGAACCCGGGCCGTTCGATACAGGCCACATTGAAGGCTCGCGTGGCGTCGCGCACCAACGGAAACTGAGGGATCAACTCGTCGGGCGGGTCGGGTCGATTGGCTTTATACTCGGGAAACATCTCGTTTCGAAAAGACTTCCGCGCCGAATCGAAAATCACGGCCACGTGCGTGGCCTGAAGGTCGTCCAGCAGTTTGAGCAACATGTTGGTAAACCCGAGGACGGCGTTCACGGGCGTCCCGTCCGGTCGGGTCAGTAACGGGAGCGCGTGGAACGCCCGGAACAGGAAACCGGACCCGTCCACCAGACACAGGCGCCGGTCGGGAGCGTTTTGGGATTGCGGCGTCATCATCATAGGCCGGCCTCTTGCCTCGTCCCTTCTCGGCGCACCATTGTGGGCAAAGGATGGAGCACGAACTCAACAGCGTTCGTGGACGCCGGATGGCGTCAACAATGCGCCATTCTACCAATCAACTGACGGAGAATGCAGCTAAAACGCAAGGCACGGAGAGCTTCTTTATTGACTGTTTGGGAAACCGGGCTTATCATTAAATTAGAAGAAACATTTTTCAGAAAAGAGGCAGGTGATGGGGTAGTTTCCTGGACAGTGACCTCCTGCGGCAAACAAGATCGAGGCAAAGCCCTTTGGACCGTGAAGGATCCAAAGGGCTTTTTTAATATTTATCCCTGATTACGAAACCGGATTTTTTCCGCACGTGAAAGGTCGAGGGACGTGCCCGGGGTGGAAGCCCGAACGCGCGTGATCTCTCAAGCATGGTCGCGGTGCGGGGAGAGTAAAGACATCATGGACTTTTTCATCAAAGGAGGGTCATCATGACAGAATCGAAAACTGCTGCAATGTTTGGTTCCAACAAATCGGGGTATGGTCGCGTGTTACTCGTGGAAGACGATCCCGGTATTTGCGAAGAGATGCGTGTCACCTTGGAAACGGCGGGGTTCGAGGTGTTGGAGGCCGATACAGAAGATCGGGCAATCGGTGTGGCCAACGAAGGCGAAAATCCGTTATTGCTTGATGTCGTGGTCACGGATATCGACAAGAATCTGGGTGTCGGTTCCCTGAATTATTTTAAATCCCAATATCCGCATATTTCCTTGATTGCCTTAACGGGCGTGCTCGAACAAAAGGGGTCCGGTGCTTCGGAAATTCGGATCGGCATTGTGGGGGCCGGGAAAGGCGGGCGGGCGCTGCTCGATGTATTGCTTCATCTCTCGGCTGCTCAGGTGGCGGGCATAACGGACAAGGATCCCGGGGCCACGGGCTTACAGTTCGCGCAAGAATTCCAGGTTCCGGTGGTGTCTGATCCGATGAATCTGATAAGCAAGGATGATTTGGATCTCATCATCGATGTGACCGGTGATCCCTCCATGGGAGCGCTGATAGCCGAGAAAAAACAGCCACGTACCGAGGTGCTCGGCGGCGCGGCGTCAAAACTTTTATGGCTGCTGGTTCAACGAGAACGGGAGATGCAATCCCAACTGCTTCAGTCTGAAAAGTTAGCGGGGATGATTCGTGACGGGGTGAAAGATTTTCTCATAAAACCACTCAGGAAGGATCGTTTGGTGAAGGCGGTCTCATCGGCCGTGGAGCAACGCGAATTGAATCGATTGTAAGGAGATCCGACGTTCGACGATCATGGTCCCGGGCCGTGGCTTGGCCCGGCCCTGGATCGGGTCGGTTACAGCATCGTCTTGATGGTGTGCCCGGGCGTGAGGGTGTGGGACTGGCCCTTGACGGACACCTGAATCGGGGCCGCGCAACCCGGGCGTGAGGCGAGTTGAAGCGCGTCTTGGGTCACGGTCACGTCCAGGGAATGTCCCCGATACCTCACCCGGAGGTGAAGGGCTTCCACTTTCGGCGGGAGGCAGGGATTGAAGGAAAGCGTTCCGTCCCTGCTTTCCCATCCCGTATAGGCGCGTTGCATCAGATCCACCGTCCCGGACATGGCGCCCGTATGAATGCCCTCCGCGGTGGTGCCGGCTTGCAGATCCGACACATCCACGCCCAAAGCGTCCTTGAACAGTTCCCAAGCCAGTTCCGGGTCGGATCTCGTCATGACCCAGGCGTGTACCACCCGGCTGAGGGAAGACCCATGGGCCGTGCGACTCGAGTAATACTCCACGTTTCGTGAAATGGTGTCCGTCCGGAACGGGTAGCCCAGCCGGTCGAACAGGTCTTGCAATTCCCCCGGAGAAAACAGGTAAAAGAGCATCAGCACGTCGGCCTGTTTGGAGAGTTTGTAGCGATTCGTGGAGTCCCCTTCGGCTTCGAGGATTCGGTCCAGCCGGTGAATGTCCCCGTATTGTTGCCGGTAGCGCTCCCACTCGAATTCCGCCAACGCGTCGTAGCCTTCGAATTGACTGAGAATTCCCTCTTCGTGAAACGGAACAAACATCTTCCGGCTGATGTCTTCCCACAGGGCGACCTCAGTAGGGCTGACGTGCAGGAGGTCCCGAACCTCGGTCCGGCTCGACTCCGCGAGCCGGTCCAGGAGTTCCAGTGCCCGGCACAGAATCCACACCACCATGAGATTGGTATAGGCGTTGTTGTTCAGGCCCGGGGTCTCGGTGTCCGGATACTGATCGTGGTATTCATCGGGTCCCATCACCCGCAAAATCTCGTAGCGCGCCTTGTCGGCATTGTAGGAGGCGGCGCTGACCCAAAACCTGGCGATCTCCAGAAACATTTCCGCGCCCTGGGTAGAAAGAAACTCCCAGTCGTCGGTGGCTTCGGCGTACTGCCAGACGTTATAGGCAATGGCCGCATTCACGTGGCGTTGAAGCAGACTGTTATCCGGGATCCATCGCCCGGACTTGGGGTTCAGGTGCAGGATCTGGCTTTCTTCGCGGCCGTTGCTGCCGCTTTGCCAGGGATAGAGGGCTCCGCTGAACCCGGCGGCTGCGGCGTTTCGCCTGGCCTGTTCGAGGCGCCGGTGCCGGTACAACAGCAGCGCCTTGGTCAGGGCCGGGAATCGCAGGTTCAGCACCGGAAAAATATAGAGTTCATCCCAGAAAATGTGCCCCCGATACGCCTCGCCGTGCCATCCCCGCGCGGGCATGCCCGCGTCCAATTCGATCGTATGCGAGGAAACCGTTTGCAGCAGGTGAAAGAGATGTACCCGGAGCGTGAGTTGGGAGCCTTCGCCGCCCTGGATGCCCAGGTCGCACTGCTGCCAGATCTGATCCCAGTGCTGCGTATGCGACCGGAGCAGGTCCTCGAACCGGCCGGCGTGCACGAGGGCATCGCGGGCCTCCTCTCCGCATTCCGAAATGCCGTTATCCCGGGAGGTGTACAACGACGCGATTTTTTCAACGGTCAGGGGCTGTCCTTCGGTCATGGGAATCGTACATTCCTGGCCGATGTAGTCCCGGTCCTGCACCAAGGTCCTGGGCAAATCTGCCCAGGCCGCATCGGGAAAGAAGCCGGTGCGCGCGCCTTGGGCGATGCGGACTTTCGATTGAGTGGTCTCCGTACACAGGAAGATCTTGTCATGGCCGAACGCGGAGGTTTCCAGCGGAGACAAGTGGAGGTTGTTCAGGGCCGCGTAGCGCGCCACGCCGGTGTTACGCACCCGGCCGTCGAGGCCGGTGTGAATCTCCAACGGGCCGGACCAGTTGTCCGGGGTGATCACGACTTCCAGCCCGGCCAGGTGCGGTGCGCCCAAGTGGACGAACCGGCGGCTGTTCACCGTGGTCTTTCGTCCCCGGCGGTCTTGAAATTGATACGAACGATGCAGGACCCCGGCCTTCAGGTCGAGAGTCTGCCGGTACGAGAGCAACTCAACGTCCGTGAGGTTGAACCAGGCTTCGCCGGGGTGGCGAAAGGTGAGGACCAACCAATTCGGCAGGTTCACGAGATCTTCATTCTCGATCGTCCGTCCTTCGATCTCGGTCTGCAACCGGTTGTATCCGCCTGCCAGGTAGGTTCCGGGGTAATGCGTGGGATCGGCGTTGGCTTCGGGAGCCGCCCCGCGGGTGGCAAAGTACCCGTTGCCCAGCGTACAGAGGGCTTCGCGCAGGCGTTCGCGGGCGGGGTCGAATCCGTCGTAGATCAATTCCCAATCGCTCATGGCGTGCGGCTTTCCAGGTGACGGCTCAATCGCATGAGAAAATCTTTGACCTCACCGGTGTCCTGTAATGAATAGGATGCCGAGGAAAAGCGGGAGCCGTGCTCCACCACGATCCCCACGCCACGCTCGACCAACTCCCGAAACGCGTGTTCGTCCGTGAGATCGTCGCCGATATACACGGGTTGGTACCCGTGCTCCTTCCATTTCATACCCTCCAACAACCACAACAGGGCTTTCCCCTTGTCCCAGTCGAGCTGCGGTTGCATTTCAAAGACCATCTTGCCGGCCGAGCGCCGGAGATCGGGCGAATCGTCCATGACCCGGGTGACGGCTTCTTCAACCCGGGACACGTCGCCGGGATCGACCAGGCGATAGTGGACCGCGATGGAAAATTTTTTCCGCTCGATCAGGGCGCCGGCAATGGGTTGGAGGAGAGGCCGGAGCACGTTCTCCGCGTGATCGAGCGCCTCGGAAAATTGCGTCCCGACTTCATGGGACAGGGCGAAGTGTTCCGGCCCGGCAATATCGAATCCATGGCTGCCGGCATAGATCAGCGAGTTCAGGTTGACGAGGTTGGTGACGTCTTTTCGGTCCCGGCCACTGATGATTCCGACCGGACAGTGACGACTCAACCCGTCCAGGACCTCGCGCACGTCTTGAGACAACACGGCCAACTCGGGCCGGTCCACGATCGGGGTCAGGGTGCCGTCATAATCGAGAAACACCACCAGCTTGTGTTGACCAACGCGTGCAAGCACGTCGTCGAATCGGTCGAGTGCGGACGGCAGGGTCGGGGTGCTGTGCCACGTGATCCCGGCTTCATCCCGGACGACGAGTTCCTCCAAATCGGGGACGACCACGTCTCCACCATGCGCATACAGGGCTTCCGTTTGCCCGACGCGGTCGAGACCCACGACCAGGCCGAAGCCCCCGGCTCGCCCCGCTTCCACACCGGCCAGGGCATCTTCGCACACGACGGCCCGTTCCGGGAGGACGTGCAGACACTCGGCGGCTCTCAGAAAGGTATCGGGCTGCGGTTTGCCTCGCAGGCGAAGGGCGCGGGCATCCCGGCCATCCACCATGACCTCGAACAGATCCGTCACTCCCGCGGCTTGCACGATGGCCCGGCCGTTTTCACTGGCCGTGACCACCGCGGTTTTTTTGCCCAGCGACTTGAGCAGTCGCATGAGCGCGGTGGTCGACGGAAACACCTCCACCCCGTTCTCGTGAAGGGTTTTCATAAACTGGACGTTCTTACGATTCCCCAGCCCGCAAACGGTCTCGTGTTCCGGCGGGTCCGAGGGGTCTCCATGGGGCAGTGTGATGCCGCGGGAAGCCAAAAAACTGGTCACGCCGTCATACCTGGGCTTGCCATCGACGTATGCGCAATAGTCTTTGATGGGGTCGAAGGCTTGAAACGGCTCCCTCGTTTGATCGGCTTGCTTTTGGAGATAATCGTCAAACAGGTGTTTCCATGCGGCCGCATGCACGGCCGCAGTCTTGGTGATGACCCCGTCGAGGTCAAAAATCGCGGCATCGAACCCGCTCAACTCCAGGATCCGTTGATTCATCATGACGTGAAAACAATTCCTCTCCCGGCCATATCCTGAAAGTGTACAGCGATAGGGCTACAAAACAATGCTGAAAATGTGAACTCCGTGTGGCGTCAAACTCTTCTGTTGTTCTTGTCGGTATTCACTCATCCGCTGACGATTTTCGCCGGAGATTAGCAGGACTCCATCATTCTGCACAACGCCCGTCATCTTGAGCAACGCGCTTGTCCTGCGTTCGCCCTGAGCTTGGCGAAGGGTCTGTCGAAGGATGACAATGATGGTGGAGTCGAGCATTGGCAGACGTCTCCGGTTTCTTGCAAAGATGGGTGCGTCTGCGTATGCTCAATCGTACGTCACGGTTTCTCAGGTCACGCTATGTCGGAACAACAACAAATAGAAGCGTCCCGTAAGGAAATCGATCGGCTGGACGATGAGATCCTGCGGCTCCTCAATGAGCGCTCTCGTCACGTCATCACAATCGGCGAGGCGAAGCGGAAAGCGGACCCTCATGCCCTGCTGCACACCGCCGGGCGGGAGGCCTTTGTTGTGGAACGTCTGGTGCGTCACAACGACGGCCCCTTCCCCAACGAGGCGATTCGTCCGGTGTATCGTGAAATCATGTCCGCTTCCCTGTCGTTGGAAGGCGTGCAGACCGTGGCTTACCTGGGCCCCCCTGCCACGTTTACGCATTTGGCGGCCCTGGGAAAATTCGGAGCGTCCGCCCAATACGTCCCGGTCAGCGGGATTAAAGAAGTGTTTGATGAAGTGGAACGCGGGCGCGCGATCTATGGGGTCGTGCCGATCGAAAACTCGACCGAAGGCGTGGTGAATTACACCCTCGATTTGTTTATCGACTCCAACCTGATGATCTACGGGGAAGTCATGCAGGAGATCTCCCATCATCTCATGTCGAAGAGTGAGCGAATCGAGGACGTCGAGAAGGTGTATTCACATTCTCACGCCCTGGCGCAGTGCCGGAATTGGTTGGAAACCAATATGTCCGCGGTGCCGGTGGTGGAAACCCCCAGTACCTCGCATGCAGCCAACCGGTGTAAGGAGGAACCTCGTGCGGCGGCCATTGCCTCCGAACTTGCGGCTCAGCTGTATGGCCTGCCCGTGTTGAAATCGAGAATCGAGGATAACATTAACAACTTCACGAGATTCTTGGTGTTGTGCAAGCATGGTGCCGAACCGACGGGAAAGGATAAGACGTCCGTCATGTTGTCGGTGAAGGATAAGGCCGGCGCACTCTATGATCTGCTACGGCCCTTTGCCTCCAGTGGCATCAGTATGACCAAAATCGAATCGAGGCCCTCGCGTCGCAAGGCCTGGGAATATCTCTTTTTTGTCGATATTGAGGGGCATCTACGAGAAGACCGGATCCGCCGGACTCTTGAAGAACTGAAAGGCCGGTGTTTGTTTTTGAAAATTCTCGGTTCGTATCCCATCCATTCCTGACACAAAGCGGGACGCCGCTCGTCTCGTGTGAAGAAGACACGCGACGAGGACGAACGCGTGAGTTGCGAATGTCTATCCGAGTTCACCCCGATATAGCCAAACTCGTTCCGTATTCTCCCGGGAAACCCCTTGACGAATTGGAACGGGAGTTGGGCATTCACGGAGCCGTGAAGCTCGCGTCCAATGAAAATCCGCTTGGCCCTTCCCCCAAGGCGCTGGCGGCATTGGACGAAGGAAAGGAGACCGTGCATCTCTACCCGGACGGCGGGGCGCATGATCTCACCCGCGCGCTGGCCGACCGGTGGAAAGTGTCCGGCAATCAAATCGTCGTGGGCAACGGGTCCGATGAAATCATCAGCCTGTTGGTCAAGACGTTCGTGTCCCCCGGAGAGGAAGCCGTGATGGCGGACCACACCTTCGTCATGTATAAGCTCGCCGTGACCGGCGGGCATGGGGTCTGCGTGGAAGTTCCCGTGAAAGACTGGCGTCACGATCTCCCGGCAATGGCGCGGGCCGTGACCGGTCGCACGCGGGTGGTGTTCGTCTGCAATCCCAACAATCCCACGGGCACCATGGTGACCCGCGATGAAGTCCGGGAGTTCATGGCCGCCGTCCCCGACGACGTGATCGTGGTGTTTGATGAAGCCTATTATGAATACGTCCGTGATCCGCACTATCCCGACACCCTCGACTACGTGCGACAGAACCGGCCGGTGGTGGTGTTGCGAACGTTTTCCAAGATTTACGGATTGGCGGGGTTGCGTGTCGGATACGGGATCACGACACCGGACATCGCCGGGTATCTCCATCGTGTGCGAAATCCGTTCAACGCCAATACCCTGGCACAAGTCGCAGCCCGTGCGGCGTTGGGTGACGAACAGCACGTGGCCGCCAGTCGAGCGCTCAATGAAGCGGAAATGGCGTCGGTGGACAACAGGCTTCGCGCCTTGGGGTTGACGCCCCTTCCCAGTCAGGCCAACTTTCTCTTTTTCGATACGCACCGGAACGGCCGTGACGTGTTTGACCGCCTGCTTCGTGAAGGGATCATCGTTCGGCATCTTGGCGGGTCGATGCTTCGCGTGACGATTGGGCGGCCGGAGGAGAACCGTCGATTCCTCAAGGCCCTGAGCCACGTGATGGAGAACCTTCCTGCCGAGGGATAGGGATTCACGATGATTATCGTATTCAAGCCGACTGCCACGGAAGAGGATATCGATCACGTCACGGATCGACTCAGGGAACTGGGCCTGAAATCGCAAATGTCCCGTGGCGAGGAGCGCACCATCATCGGTGTGATCGGCGACGAACGCCTGTTGGAAAACCAACCGCTCACGGTCTTCTCCGGCGTGGAGAGCGTGACGCCCATTTTGTCTCCGTGGCGGCTGGTGAGCCGGGAATTTCAACCCCAGGATTCGACGATCGCGGTGGACCGGGTGACGGTGGGCGGCAAACGATTGGTGGTGATGGCCGGCCCCTGTGCCGTCGAAAAATTGGAAGTGACGGTCGGGATTGCGCATGAAGTCAAAGCCGCCGGGGGCGCGATCCTTCGGGGTGGCGCGTACAAACCGCGAACCTCTCCCTATTCGTTTCAAGGCTTGGGTCGTGAAGGGCTCGATTTTTTGGTTGAAGCGAAGAAGCAGACGGGGATGCCCGTGGTCAGCGAAATTTTGGATCCCCGCGACACGGACGTCTTCCTGGAAAAAGCCGACGTCATTCAGATCGGGGCCCGGAACATGCAGAACTTCGAATTGCTCAAGGAAGTCGGGGCCTATGATAAGCCGGTCCTCCTGAAACGCGGGCTGTCCGCCACGATCAAAGAATTTTTATTGTCGGCCGAATACATCGTCTCGCGCGGCAATCGAAACGTGATGTTGTGCGAACGCGGCATTCGCACCTTTGAAACCCAGTATCGCAATACGCTGGATCTGACGGCGGTGCCCACGTTGAAAGAACTGTCTCATTTGCCGGTGATCGTCGATCCCAGTCATGCGACGGGCAAATGGAACCTGGTGGCTCCCATGGCCAAGGCGGCCATTGCGGCGGGCGCCGACGGGCTCCTGATCGAGGTCCATTCGAATCCGGAATGCGCCCTCTGCGACGGAGAGGAATCGCTCAAGCCGTATCGGTTCAAGGAATTGATGAACGACATGAAAATCCTTGCACACGCCGTGGGAAGAGAATTGTAATCCTGGCCTTCGATCTTCCAGTGACACACTGCCGTTTCTTCCACAGAACATGACCGTCCATTTCAAACACGTCACGATTGTTGGGGTCGGATTGATCGGGGGCTCCATGGGGATGATCCTGAAGCGTCAAGGTCTGGCCGATCGCGTGGTCGGCGTGGGCCGGAGTTTGGGCAATTTGGAATTAGCCGTGCAACATGGGGCCATCGATGCGTTTGAACGTGACCCCAAGGCGGCGATGAAGGGTGCGGAGTTGGTCATTCTCGCCACGCCCGTGGAAAGTTACGCCGGGCATCTCAAGGAGTGGGGAAGTGTCCTGGAACCCGGCACGATCGTGAGCGACGTGGGAAGCGTCAAGGGCTCCCTGGTGGAACAGGTGGAAGCGTTGGTGCCAGCCGGTGTGCATGTTGTCGGTGCGCATCCCATTGCCGGAAAGGAAACGTCCGGGGTGATGGCCGCATCCACAGATTTGTTCACCGGCGCCCTGTGCATCATCACGCCGACGGCCCACACCGATCCTCAAGCCCTCCTCACGGTGCAGCGCGTCTGGGAAGCCGCGGGCTCCGTCGTCCGCTCAGTCGATCCCTTTGTGCACGATTGGATATTGGGGGCGGTCAGTCACCTTCCCCACGTCGCAGCCTTCGCCCTCATGAATGCCTTGATGGATCTTCAACAGCGAACCGAAGGCGGGGTGGAGTTGCTGGAATATGCCGGCGGCGGCTTGCGGGATACCACCCGCATTGCAGAAAGTTCTCTGGAAATGTGGCGCGATATTTTTCTCGGGAATCAGGACAATCTTTTGGTCATGATCGAAGCCCTGGAAAAAGAATTACAACGCTTCAAGACGTTGATCCAAGCGAAGGACGGACCGGGCCTGGAGCATGAAATCGCCAGGGCGCGGGCAGCGCGGCAGCGGCTGAAATGAGCGCGCTCACGATCAAACCGCACGGCCCCTTGCGTGGGACGATTCGGGTGCCCGGGGACAAATCCATCACCCATCGGGCCCTGCTGGCCGGTGCCTTGGCCGAAGGATCCGCCACGATTACGGGATATTGTCGCGGAGAAGATTGCCTCAATACCCTCCGTGCCTTGCAAGCGTTGGGCGTCACCATCGAAGTCGAGACGGACCAGGTCCGGGTCTGGGGCAAGGGGTTGGGTGGTTTGACCGAGCCCGTTCTGCCTTTGGATTGCGGCAATTCCGGGACGGGCCTTCGTCTGTTGGCCGGGGTGCTGGCCGGCCAACCCTTTTTTTCCATCCTGACGGGCGACGACTCGCTTCGCCGCCGCCCCATGGGGCGGATCGTGAACCCCCTGCGCCTGATGGGTGCGACCATCCAAGGCAGGAAAGGGGGCGAATTGGCGCCGTTGGCTATTCAGGGAGGGGCCTTACAGGGCATCGAGTATCGATCGCCGGTGTCGAGTGCCCAGATCAAATCGGCGGTCCTCTTTGCCGGGCTTTTTGCCCAAGGGGAGACGCGGTTTTCCGAGCCCGCACAATCCCGGGATCACACCGAGCGAATGTTCCGGTATTTGGGCATTCCGCTTGAAACCGACGGGTGTCACGTCGTCCTGCCGGGCCGTCCCACCTATGCGGCCAAAGATGTGTTGGTGCCCGGCGACCTGTCTGCCGCAGCCTTCTTTATCGTCGGCGCCTCCCTGATTCCCGGCTCTGAGGTACGGATCGTGAATATCGGCCTCAATCCGGCCAGGACGGGGATACTGGACGTTCTTTGCGAAATGGGAGCCGATATCCGGATTGTCAACCAACGGGAACAAGCCGGGGAACCGGTGGGTGATCTGCTGGTTCGCACGGCCCCGCTTCGCGGCGTGACCATCGAAGCCTCACACGTTCCCAAAATGATTGACGAATTTCCCATTTTTTGCGTGGCCGCGGCGCTGGCCGAAGGCCGGACCGTCGTGACGGGAGCCGAAGAGTTACGAGTCAAGGAAACCGACCGGATTCATACCATGGCCACGGAACTGGCCAAACTCAACGTTCCCATTCAGGAAACCCCGGACGGATTTATTCTGAACGGGAGCGCCGCCATCAAAGGCGGAACCTGCATGAGCCATGGCGACCATCGAGTGGCCATGGCATTGGCGATCGCCGCGTTGACCGGCGACGCGCCAACGACCATTCTCGACACCGACTGCATTGCGACCTCCTTCCCGGATTTCCATGACAACCTGTTGGAATTATTGACAATTTCACGCTAAATTCTATAATAATGTCCTTTTCCGAGGACTGTGAAGACGTTTGCCCAAAGGCAAGGCTTACTCATCACGATTGACGGCCCTGCCGGGGCGGGGAAAAGTACGACGGCTCGGGCCTTGGCGTCGCGGTTGGGGTACGCCTATCTTGATACGGGCGCCCTCTACCGCGCGGTCGCATGGGTGGTGCGACAAAAGGGGATTGATTGTGCCGATGCCGGGGCCATGGAGGCGTTGTTGTCCTCGATCGATTTTCACGTGTCTCTCGAAGAAGGGGTCACGCGAACGTGTATCGACAACGAGGACATCACCGCGCAATTGCGTTCCCCGGAAATCAGCCGGTTGGCATCAACCGTCGCGGCGCTGCCGCACGTTCGCGACCGGCTGTTACCGATTCAAGCGCGATATCGCCGTGAGGGCGGGATCGTGACAGAAGGCCGTGACATGGGCACCAGGGTGTTTCCGGACGCGGACGTGAAATTTTTTCTCAAGGCGGATCTCAAGACGCGGACGACTCGCCGGTATCAGGAGGCGGTGCGGGCCGGGCATCCCGAAACACAGCGTGACATCCGGCGGGCCATTCAGGAACGGGATGCCAACGATCGCTCGCGGGCAACCGCGCCGTTGAAACCGGCCGCCGATGCGGTGGTGATCGATTCCTCGTCTTTGACGGTTGACCAGGTGGTGGAAAACATGATGGAGTGGATTCCGAGTCACTCGTGAGCACCGTGGTGTATGGAATCCTGTGGATCCTCTCTCGCGTGGTCGGCCGCGTGTTCCTGCACTATCGCACGCGCGGCGTTGAACACGTTCCGGCCACGGGCGGGGTGTTGTTGGCGGCGAATCACGCGAGTTATGCGGATATTCCATTATTGGGATGCGGGGTCCGGCGCCGCCTCTTTTATCTCGGGCGGGCCAATTTGTTTCCCTATCCCCTGTTGGGTCGCATCCTTCGCTCGCTGGGGTGGATTCCGTTAAAGACCGAGCGATGGGATCGAAAAGCGTTCCGGTCCGCCGTGGAGTTGCTCAAGGCGGGAAAGGCCGTGGTCATTTTTCCGGAAGGGACGCGAACGCCGGATGGAATGCTGCAGCCGGGGAAACCGGGAATCGGGCGGCTTGTGGCCGAAGCCCAATGTCCCGTGGTGCCGGTCTATCTCAGGGGGACGTACCAGGTGCTTCCGATAGGTGCGTCATGGCTGAGGCGGTATCCGGTGGAAGTGTCGTTTGGCGAGTCCATGGATTTTCAAGAGGAATGTCGACAATATCAGGGAAAAGAATTGTACCAACATATCAGTCAGACAATAATGGCTCGGATTGGCGAATTATGCGGCGTGGATCATTCGTCAATGCCGACAACATGAACCCAAGAGATTGAGCCTCCACGTCGGTCACGGCTCGATCCCTGTCACAACGGTTGCTGGAAAGCGATCATACGTTAGGAATGAAGCATGAGCACTATGTCACACGTCATTGAAGAAATAGACCGGGAGGCCTTGGAGGCCCTGTATGAAGAAACGTTCAAGAATTTTGAAGAAGGCACGATCACGGAAGGCCGGGTGGTGGTCATTCAAAAAGAGAGAGTGATCGTGGACATCGGCTATAAATCCGAAGGCATCATCTCGGCGAACCAGTTTATGCCGGACGAACTGACCGGGTTGGCGGTCGGTGACCGCATCCAGGTGTACATCGAGCAGCGCGAAGACGCGGAAGGGAACTTGCTCCTCTCCAAGGAAAAAGCGGACAAGATGAAAGTTTGGGATGAGCTTGAGGTCGCGCATGAGGAGGAGAGGGAAGTCCATGGGAAAGTGGTGTCGCGCATTAAAGGCGGGATGATGGTGGATATCGGGGTCAGGGCCTTTTTACCCGGCTCGCAAATCGATCTGACGCCCGTCCGCGACCTGGACTTCCTGGTCGGAAAAACCTTCCCGTTTAAAATCATTAAAATCAATCATCGGCGCGGCAACGTGGTGATTTCCCGTCGGGCCTTATTGGAAGAAACGCGCGACAAGCGGCGGCAAAACACGTTATCGACCCTCGCCGAAGGACAACTGCTCGAAGGGACCGTGAAAAATATTACCGACTACGGCGCGTTTTTGGATTTGGGCGGCATTGACGGCCTGCTGCACATCACCGACATTTCCTGGGGACGGGTCGGCCATCCCTCCGATATGTTTGCCGTGGGGGATCGGTTGGAGGTGCTGGTGCTCAAGTACGACCGCGAGTCCGGAAGAATTTCCTTGGGGCTCAAACAAAAGACGGCCGACCCCTGGATGAACATTGCCGCCAAATATCCTGAAGGGTCGCGAGTGGGCGGCAAGGTTGTCAGCCTGACCGATTATGGAGCATTCGTGGAACTGGAGCCGGGCGTTGAAGGGCTCGTCCACGTATCGGAGATGTCCTGGACGCATGAAGTGCGCCATCCTTCCCGGATGGTCGCGGTGGGAGACGCCATCGACGCGCAAGTGCTGCACGTGGACCAGCAAGGTCGCAAGATTTCGCTCGGCATGAAACAGACCGCACCCAATCCGTGGGACGTCATTCAGGCCCGCTACCCGGTGGGCACGCAAATCGAGGGCAAAGTCAAAAGCGTCACGGACTTCGGGGCCTTCGTGGGGTTGGAGGAAGGGATCGACGGGCTGATTCATATTTCGGACATGTCGTGGACCAGACACATCAAGCATCCCTCGGAATTGTTCAAGAAGGGGCAACGGGTGGCCACGATTATTTTGCGCATCGACAAAGAAAAAGAGCGGTTGTCGCTGGGCTACAAGCAGCTCACGGCGGACCCGTGGGAAGGGGACATTCCTTCACGGTACCACGTGGGCAGCGTGGCGACCGGGACGGTGTCCAAGATCGCGGATTTCGGAGTGTTCGTCGAACTGGACGGGGACGTGGAAGGGTTGATCCACGTGAGTGAAGTCGGACCCGATGGGGCGAATAAGCTGGAAGAGAGTTTTGCGATAGGCCGGAACGTGACCGCCAAAATCGTCAAAGTCGATTGTGAAGAACGAAAAATCGCGTTGAGCGTGAAAGACTGTCCGCAGGAACCGGAGAGCCGGACACCCGAAGCGGTGAGCGAACCGGGCGACGCCGACCAGGAGCCCGGCGCAGGGGCGGACATGAGTGTTCACCCTGACCAGGAGCAGGAAGTCGCGGACTCAGAGGAAACGGCGTAGAGCATCATCGCTGGGCAGGCGTGTATGGACGACACATCTTCAGGAAAAACCCGTTCCCATTGGCGACGGGTCATCTGGATCGTGGTGGCCGCGGTGGCGTTGACCGTGGTGGGGAACGCGCTGTTACCGGAACTCGCCACGGTCGGCAAGGAGCGCATCGCGCTCGTCAGGATCGAAGGTCCCATTTTGGATTCCCGATCGACCGTGAACGAGTTGGAAGCGTATGCCCAGGACCCGCTCGTCAAGGCCATTGTCCTTCGGATCGATTCTCCGGGCGGCGGAGTCGCGGCTTCTCAGGAGATATACAATGCGGTCAAACGGGTGCGGGAAGACAAGCAAAAAACGGTCGTGGTCTCCATGGGAACGGTGGCGGCTTCCGGCGGGTATTATATCGCAGTCGCCTCCGATCGAATCCTGGCCAACCCCGGAACCCTCACGGGCAGTATCGGCGTGATTATGCAGTTGGCCAATTTTGAAGAGCTCATGAACAAAATCGGCGTGAAGAACTTCGTGATAAAAAGCGGACGGTATAAAGACGTGGGGTCCCCGTTTCGCATAATGGGCGAAGAAGACCGGAACCTGCTGCAATCGGTCATGGATGATGCCCATCGTCAGTTCATCGAAGCCGTGGCCGAAGGCCGCGCACTGGACGTCGCCGACGTGGAAACCTTGGCGGATGGGCGGGTGTTGACCGGGCAACAAGCCAAAGACGTGCTCCTGATCGATGACCTGGGAGATTTGAAAGACGCCGTCAGAGTGGCGGCGGAGATGACCGGGATGAAAGGTTCTCCGCCGGTCGTCGAAACGACTCCGGAATTTTCATTCCGGGATTGGGTCGTCGGGTCCCTGTTCGGAAACACGCCCGCGTTGCCACTGCACACGGGAATGAACCTCATGTATTTCATGGCGTTGTAGAGGGAGCAGGTAACGGGACGCATGAGCGCAAGAGGCGCCGGGCACTTCGATCAAGGAGAGGAGTCATGACCAAGGCACACCTGATTGAGAAAGTGGTGGAGAAAGCCAAGACCCTCAGCCGCCGTGACGCAGAAAAGGTGGTGAATGGCATTTTCGATTCCATCCGTGACGCCTTGAAGCGGGGGGAGAAAACGGAGATCCGCGGGTTTGGAAGTTTCCGGTTGCGCATCAGACGTACCAAGGACGGCCGTAATCCGAAAACCGGAGAGACCGTGTCCGTGCCTGAAAAACGCATGCCGTTTTTTAAAGCGGGCAAAGAAATCAAGGAACTGCTGAATCAAGAAAGACCGACGCATGAGTGATCCCGAGCCTACGTTGACGGTCCCGACCTGGACCCCTGAGGCCCTCACGCGGCTTGAGCGCGCGCCCATCTTTTTACGGGGCATGGTCAAACGCCTGGCGGAAAAGAAAGCCCGCGAATTGGGAAAAAGCGAGATTACCGGTGAATTGTTGGACCAGTTCAAGCGACAAATGATGGGGAGCATGGGCGGAGAAGCCGGGATGGCCGAAGCGGCCGATCAAATGGCCCAAGGCAAATTACCCTGGACCGCGGAAGCCAGCAAACGGTTGGAAAGCGTGCCGGAGTTCATGCGAGCCATGATCAAGCAAATCACCGAGGAAGTGGCGCGGGAACGAGGCCATTTGGAAGTCAACGTGGAATTGTTCGAAAAAGTCGAAGCCATGGGGGAACAAGCCGAAGCCGCGGTGGCGCCGGTGGAATGGACCGAGGGGGCGAAGGCGATGCTTCAGGAGAAAGTGAAGGATTCGCCACCCATCGCCCTGGAGTTCGTCACGGATATGCTGAAGCGGGACGCGGAAGACCTGGCACGGGAAGCAGGGGTGACCACGATTGATGAGGGAACGCTGTTGAAGTTCTGGGAAGCCCCGCAGGAAAACGTGGCCTGGACGGACGAAGCCTGGAAACGGTTGCTCACGTCTCCGGATTTCGTGCGCAGCGGGATCCGCAAGGCCGCGGAGCGGCGGGCCAGAAAACTCGGGTTGCGGGAAATCGATTCCGAACACCTGACCACGTTTCGGAACGAAGCCATGATGAAAGCCGTCAAGCGGATCAGAAGTTTCGGATATCAGGAATTGACCTTTGACGCCTTTGACGATGCGTTGGTGAAAGTCAAGCGCTTGAAAGGGAACAACCAGGCCGAACAACGCCTGGAAGAAATCCGGGAATTCATGACCAAAGAGAAACCGGAAGTCGGCGTGCTCGGCGAAGAACTCATGGACCGGTTTCGCAAGTATCTCAAAGGCGAAGGCAAGCTCTAGCCTGGATCCCCCCCCCCCTCACGTCTGAAACTCTCCGTATTCGTAGAGCCTGCCGGATAGGATTTCGGCTAACAGGACAACGTGGCACCAAGCCGGATCAACCCAGACTCCTACACGTCGACCGCTCAATGGTCGCTGGTCATCCATCGCGTCAGCCGGCAGTCAGTGGAAGTGTGGGTGGGCACGCTGTTTCCCGCCTTGAAAATGCCCGAACGCGCGCACGTCCGGCTTTTCCGGGAAGATCGCGAAGTCAGGACACGAAGTATCCGCAAGCAGGACTGGCAACGACCTTTTCCGGGGATGCGTCAACGATTCTTCACCGTGGTGACGTTTCGAGGACTCGAAGCCGGGAGCGACTATCGCCTTGCGTTTGAGCGCCGTATCGAAGCGGACCCCCGGGCCGGAATCAGGCGGCGCTGGCAACGACTTCGCTCCGGCGCCTTTCGTACGCTGCCGTCGTGCGTACCCGAGAAGGGCCGGGATGCCTTCACGATCGGGCTCGGAAGTTGCTTCTACCACCATCGGGATGGCGGCCGGGCCGCGGCCTCCTACAAGGCGCTGTATGAGCGCGGGAGCACTACCGTTCGCCCGGACGTGACCGTGCTGTCGGGGGACCAGGTCTACCTGGATATCGGTTTCGATTCCCTGTCGTTGATCAAAGAAGAAATCCGCGAACGCATCGCAGACGACTATGCCCTCCACTGGCAGGCGCTCGGCAGCCTGTTGAGTCGGGGCGGCACGTGGATGTTGCCCGACGATCACGAATATTGGAACGACTATCCGTTTACCGACTCCCTTCTCCCGACCCTGCTGGCCCTCAAACTGCCGCATGTGCGCAAACACTGGAAGAACGCGGCGTCCAACGGCGTCAAGCACGTCCAGCGCTCTCCCGTGGTCGAATCGTTTACACTCGGAGATGACCTGTCCGTGTGCCTGGCCGACTTGCGCTCGTACCGTTCCGAGCACGAGTTTCTTCCGGAGGCGCAGTTCCAAACGTTACTCGATTGGGCGGGGCACCGGACCTGCCCGGGTGTGCTCGTCATCCCGCAGCCGTTGATCGTGGAGCAAAACACGGTCGAGCGGAACCTCCGCAGTTACGGAACCCAATATGCCCGGTTGCTGGAAGCGCTGGGCTCCGTGTCCCACGACGTGGTGGTCCTCAGCGGTGACGTCCACTTCGGGCGCATTGCGAGTGTCCCGATCGGAACCAGGGGCGCACGCCTCGTGGAGATCATCTCATCACCGATGTCCAATTTAACCGGTCTCAATGGACTGGCTGCCAGCGTGGCCACGGACAGGCCGAACCGGTTTCCGGATGGCACAGCCGCCAAGGCCCTGGGGTGGCAGTGCCAAAAGGTGAACTATTACAAGAACGGAGGCGCCAAAGGTCGTTTCTTTGTCCAATCCCGGAAAGGCCGTTGGCTGTCGGCGTACCCCAGGGACCGGACACGGGAGCACGTCATGACGGTGAGTTTTTGCCGGCTTCCCGATGACCGGAGCATCGAAGTGACGGCCCATGCATGGTTGCTGCGTGAGAGGACAAAAAACGGAAACATGCCCGTCAGGAGTTTTACAAGACCCTTCCGGACCATCCTGACGTAGGGAACAACGATCGTTGTTCCCTGCAACATATGTCATGTTTTGACAATTCGTGACATTTTGTAAAGTTTGTAAAGTTTTTTTACAGGTAATTAGGGCGTTTCGTAACCAATGTGTGGTAGAAAACCAGCATGGTTACAGGACGACATACGGTTTTTAGTTGTGCGGCCAACTTTCTGCGCGGTCGCAAGTGCATTTTCTGCGGTTCCTTTCAGGTCTTGCACACCAGCCGCGGCTACGTGAAATGTGGGCGTTGCGGGAAAAGCAAGAGCCTCCGGCGGCTGCGCCGGGAGATCCGGATCCTGCAAGGCTTTTATCAATTGCAACCCGCCTATCGGTTGAGCCAGGATCTGAGCCTGGACCTGAAAGTCGTCACCCGCGTCTATCACCGTGTGCGCGAAGCGTTGTATCATGTCACTGAACTGGAAGCCGGCAAACTGAAGGGCGAGATCGAACTCGATGAGGCCTATTTCGGTGGCCGGCGCAAAGGCCAACGGGGCCGCGCCCCCGCGGGCAAAAGCGTCGTCTTCGGGCTCCTGGAGCGGGACGGCCGCGTGTATACGAAAGTCGTCGAGTCGGTCAGTGCGGAGGAATTGATGCGGCATATTCAAGCGCACACCCGAAAAGGGTCGGTCTATTTCACGGATGCCTTTCGCGGGTATCAATCCTTAAAACGCTATGGCCACCATCATACGGTCAATCATGCGAAAGCGTTGGTGAGCCCGCGGACGAAGAATCACATTAACGGCATTGAAGGCTTTTGGAGTTACGCCAAACATATCTTGTATCAGTATCGCGGGGTCTCGAAATATCATTGCCCCATGTATCTGAAAGAAGTAGAGTATCGCTTTAATCACCGTCGGGAGAATGTGTTTAAACAGTTTCTGAAGATCTATTTTGGTTACGTTTCGCCCTAATTACCTATTCATTTCAGCAAAAACATTAAATTGCCGACTTTCTTCGCCCTCGCCCGGTTGCTGGGACAAGACCCGCACTGGCTGGCCACCGGCAAGGCCCTCTCCCGCGTACGAGGGACCGCGACGATGCCGGCCCCGGACTTTCCCGGCCCCACCGGCGAGGAACGAGCGCTGCTGCACTATGTTCGCCAACTGCCCACCACCCTACGAAGAGTGTTGCCACAGTTCGTGCGCGGGCTGTGCGATGTCCATGTTTCGTTTGATAAAGGCGGCCGATGAGGGTGGTTCGTGCTTGGGGTTGGTGCGCGTCCGGGCCGGCCGGTTGATTTGGGGATGGTGCGTGCCTGTTGCCTGTTCTTGGTGCGCGCCTTAGCCGGTCGGTTGGTTGAGGTGAGGGGAGCCCCCTCCCCCCAACCCCCGGATCAAGTCGCTAACCTGGCCTGCCTCCCCCTCGGACAGGCACGGGGGCCTGTCCCTACAGCAAAGGCGGGGAACAGCAATGGGCCAAGGCGATGAATTCCTGGACCGTGAGTGTTTCGGCGCGGCGTCGCGGGTCGATCCGGGTCTGTTCCAGGGCCCGCCGCATCAGGGGTTCTTCCCATCCTTCTTCCCGGTAGGAGTTGATCAGGGTTTTGCGTCGATGCGCAAACGCGCCTCGGACGACCTTCATGAACACCGCGTCAAACCGGGCATCGGGGGGGGGCCGATCAGGCCGTCCCACAAGACACACGACCGCCGAGTCCACCCGCGGGACCGGGCGGAAGCAGCTCGCCGGGACGATAAACGCCTTGCGGGGTTTCATGTGGTATTGGATGACCACGGAGAGGAGACCGTAATCCCGCGAGCCCGGTTCCGCGATCATTCGCTCGGCCACTTCGCGTTGCAGCATCAGGACCATCCGGTCGATCCGTTCGCGTTCCTGCAGCAACCGGAACAACAAGGGCGTGGCCATGTAGTACGGGAGATTGGCCATGACGACCGTTCCTCCGGGCAAGGTGTCATAGGGAAATGCCAAGGCGTCGCCGTGATGCAATTCCAAGACGTCGTGTTGCGCACAGGTTTGCGCGAGATAGTCGAACAGGTGCCGGTCGAGTTCCACGGCAATCACCCTGGAGACCCGTTCACATAACACCTGCGTGAGGGCGCCCCGTCCGGGTCCGATTTCAAAGACGACGTCTTCCGGACGCAACGCCGCGACTTTCAGCATCTTTCTGGTGATATTGGGATCGATGAGAAAATGTTGACCGAGGCGTTTTCGCGGGCGGGGAAGGGTGGGCATCGGTTCAGGTTGACGAGGGCTCATCGGGGCTTTGCAGCCCCTGGGTTTCGATCTCGCTGGAGAGTTGGTACAGGTGGCGGAGACACATTTCAATGTCATCACTCAATTCATCGTACATATCCGCTCCGGCAAAGGCCGTTTCCAGCCAATCCTTGGATAACCGTTTCCGGTAACCGGCTCCGAGTTGTTCTCCGACCAGCGCCACCACCTGTTTTTTCCATTTGTAAAATTGTTCTTTTGCCAATATCGCATTCACGGCTTCCACCAGATGCGGTTGAATGATTTTGAGTTCCCGTATTTGTTTCGCGATGAATTCCAATGCCTGCTTGGTCTGATCACTCATAGTTATCCTCGATTTCGGCGTTACATTCTCACACGATACCACGCGCGCCACGCGCCGTTAATAATTGGCTACACGCTCTTCCGGCCGCGGGCCGAGCGTCTCATGCACCCGGAGCGCATGCCCTTGAAGAAACTGTTCCACGGACATGCGCTTTTTATTCGCCGGTTGAACTTCCAGCACTTCCAGCCTGCCCTCACCCGTCTCGACGCAAAAAGATTTCGGGCTCACGGCCAGGATGGTCCCCGGCCGTCGGCCGTCGCTCCCGCCCAGGACACCTTGTGCATCGACGCGGCCTTTCCGGATGATCAGGCGATGTTCATAATGGAAGGTGTAGGACCCGGGCCAGGGAGAAAGCCCTCGAATCCTGTTGGCAATTTCCGTGGCCGATTGCGTCCAATCGATCACGCCATCTTCTTTTTTCAGCAATGGGGCCGACGTGGCCCGGGTATGATCCTGCTCACGGGGAACGAGCGACTGTTCCGCCAACCGCGTGAGCGTCTCCACCAGGAGCGCGCCGCCGACCTTCGCCAACCGGGCACCCAATTCCAGGGAGGTCTCTTCAGGTTCGATCGGGACCGTTTGTTGAAGTAGCACGGCACCCGTATCCATCCCTTCATCCATGAGCATCGTGGTAATCCCCGTTTCCGCATCCCCGTGAATGAGCGCCCATTGGATCGGGGCAGCTCCCCGGTAGGCGGGCAGCAGGGAACCATGGACGTTGACGCAACCCATGGGCGGGAGATCAAGGATCGCTTTGGGAAGAATCCGTCCAAACGCCGTCACGGCAATGACGTCCGGTTTCCAATCGGAGAGTTGCCGCAAAAATTCCGGGCTTTTGATCTTCTCGGGTTGACTCACAGGCAACTTTTTTGCCAACGCCAGATCTTTCACCGGACAAGGCACCACGGCCTGTCCCCTTCCTTTGGGGCGGTCGGGCTGGGTGACCACGCCGACGACCTGATGGTCCGATTTCGCCAAGGCTTCCAGTGACGGCACGGCAAAGACCGGCGTTCCCATAAAGACGACTCGCATGCCGTTTCCTTACCATCCTCCCCGCCGTCACGCAACTTCCCTTTGGACCCCATCCGCCTGACACGACGCTTGTCGCTTTTCACGGGCGAACAACAAGGCATGGCTTATCCTGAACTAGTTGTTACTACGTATCATCTCGTTGACACGATCGGATGCCCTATCCTATGATACAAGCCACGTGACGTTCCCCCTGAACCATCAGGATCCATCGTCACAGTTTGACACGGTTTGCATAAGGAAACGACGGTATGGGCGGTCATAGTCATTGGTCCACGATCAAACGCCATAAGGCAGGGATCGACGCCAAACGCGGAAAAGTGTTCACCAAACTGATCCGTGACCTGACCATCGCGGCCCGCAATGGCGGAGATCCCGATGCGAACCCGACCCTGCGCACCTTCATTGCCAAGGCGAAAGAAGCCAACATGCCGGCCGATACCATCAAACGCGCCATCCAGCGAGGCACGGGGGAACTGCCAGGCGTCAACTACGAGGAATTCACCCTTGAAGGCTACGGGCCCGGCGGCACCGGGATCCTCCTCGAAATCATGACGGATAACCGGAACCGCACGGTGTCGGAAATTCGCAACATGCTGGGGAAAAATCATGGGACCATGGCCGAAGCCGGGGCGGTCGCGTGGCAGTTTCAGAAGAAAGGGCTTCTGGTCGCGGAAGGGTCGTCGGTCGATGAGGACCAGTTATTGAGTATCGTCCTGGAAGCCGGGGCGGATGACGTCAAACAGGCCGGCAGCGGCTTTGAAATTACCACGGACGTCTCCGAGTTCGAAGCGGTCAAGGCGGCCCTGCAACAAGCCGGCATTCACACGTCTGTGGCTGAAGTCACCTATCTCGCTCAGAACCAGATCCGTCTCGACGAAAAACCAGCCGAGCAGATGTTGAAACTGATGGAAATCCTGGACGACCATGACGACGTCCAAAAAGTGCATGCCAACTTCGACATTCCGGATGAAGTCATGGAAAAAGTCGCGGCCTCCGGCTGAGGTTCGCCCACCCCTTTCGCGTGACACCGCTTCATGATCGCCAACCTGACGGGAATCCTGGCGGCCAAAGACCCTTCACGGGTCGTGATCGACGTGAACGGCGTGGGGTATGAAGTGTTCATCCCCCTCAGCACCTATTTCGCCCTCCCCGATCTGCGCGCCCCCCTCACGCTGCACGTCTTCACCCACCTGCGGGACGATGCCATTCAATTATTCGGGTTCCTGACCCCCGACGAAAAAACGGCCTTTACCCTGTTGACCAAAATTTCCGGCGTGGGCGGCAAACTGGCCCTGAGCGTGTTGTCCGCCTTGAAGATTAACGACTTGCGGGCGGCAGTGCTTGCCGGTGACGTGGATAAACTCGCGTCCGTTCCGGGCATCGGGAAAAAATCCGCGGGTCGCATCGCCCTGGAACTCAAGGATACCATCACCTGCCTCGGGGATGGAACACCGGAAGCGGCCGACGCCCCGGCGGCGATTGACGCCTCACGAGAGGATGCCCTGTCGGCGCTGGTCAACCTGGGATACCGGCATCGCGACGTGAACAACGCCCTCGACCAGGTGAACCGCATGAGCCCTGCCCCCACCCCACTCGACAAACTGATCCTGGAAGGATTGAAAATTCTCTCGAAATCCTAGGCCACGCGGGGCCGCCACCGCTTGCTGGCCTCCTTCAACGGCTTGCCGCTGACATCGTACCGGGCCAGTTCGCGCGGCCCGTGGCGGATCGCAATCCACCGAGGATGATACAGCACCGTCACGGTCGCCTTCACGTCATGACACCGGTAGCGATCCGTATACCGTGAACAGAACACTCCCTTCGCGACGAGCACCTCCCGGATCCCCCGAAAACTGCTCCAAGTCCCTTCTTCTTCACAAAAGAACATCGAGTCATGTTCGTTGGTCGCATCGTCCAAAACGTCCGCGTGCAGACCCCCAACACCCGCGCCGCCTCTTCTTGGGTCAAGCGGCTCTCTGTCCACCCGAAAAATGCTTCCTCAAACCGCGTCATCCGTGTATGTGTTCACTCATTCGTTGACACATTTCACTGCTTCCTTCCGTCATCCTTGCTTTCTCCTTCTGTCATCCTTGTATGTGTTCACTCATTCGTTGACACTTTCGTTGTCTCTTTCCGTCATCCCCGACCCGATCGGGGATCCAGTGTCTTGTTTTTTCATTCGTTTGTGAAGAGAAAGACACTGGATTCCCGATTAAAAATGTCGGGAATGACGAAAGGAGGCAGGATGACGGAAGGAAGCAGTGAAATTGTCAGCGAATTACTGAACACATACAGGGATGACAGACAAGGAGAGTCCTGTCTTCGACAGGCTCAGGATGCACGGAGCATCCCCGTTCGTCCTGAGCGTAGCGCCAGCGAAGTCGAAGAACGCCCCGAACAGGCGCGGCCCCATTGCACTGCCTCCTTCCGTCATCCTTGTCTTCTTCTGTCATCCTTGCCTTCTCCTGCTGTCATTCTTGCGCACGCGAGAATCCAGGGTTGGTTTCTTCCTCACAAACAGAAAAGACCAAGACCCTGGATCCCCGATCGGGGTCGGGGATGACAGAAGAGGAGGGTCGAGGATGACAGAAGTTTTGTACAATTTGTACAGGGTAATTAGGGCGAAACGTAACCAAAATAGATCTTCAGAAACTGTTTAAACACATTCTCCCGACGGTGATTAAAGCGATACTCTACTTCTTTCAGATACATGGGGAAATGATATTTCGAGACCCCGCGATACTGATACAAGATATGTTTGGCGTAACTCCAAAAGCCTTCAATGCCGTTAATGTGATTCTTCGTCCGCGGGCTCACCAACGCTTTCGCATGATTGACCGTATGATGGTGGCCATAGCGTTTTAAGGATTGATACCCGCGAAAGGCATCCGTGAAATAGACCGACCCTTTTCGGGTGTGCGCTTGAATATGCCGCATCAATTCCTCCGCACTGACCGACTCGACGACTTTCGTATACACGCGGCCGTCCCGCTCCAGGAGCCCGAAGACGACGCTTTTGCCCGCGGGGGCGCGGCCCCGTTGGCCTTTGCGCCGGCCACCGAAATAGGCCTCATCGAGTTCGATCTCGCCCTTCAGTTTGCCGGCTTCCAGTTCAGTGACATGATACAACGCTTCGCGCACACGGTGATAGACGCGGGTGACGACTTTCAGGTCCAGGCTCAGATCCTGGCTCAACCGATAGGCGGGTTGCAATTGATAAAAGCCTTGCAGGATCCGGATCTCCCGGCGCAGCCGCCGGAGGCTCTTGCTTTTCCCGCAACGCCCACATTTCACGTAGCCGCGGCTGGTGTGCAAGACCTGAAAGGAACCGCAGAAAATGCACTTGCGACCGCGCAGAAAGTTGGCCGCACAACTAAAAACCGTATGTCGTCCTGTAACCATGCTGGTTTTCTACCACACATTGGTTACGAAACGCCCTAATTACCAAATAAAAAGTCGGAAGTCCAAAAGAAAGAAAAACACACTGATGGTGCCGTACGATGTTTTCACGCGTGCGGTCATGGCCTCAGAAACTGGAAAGGCCCCAGAGTTAGAGGCAAATCTTTTGAGAATGGCACGAACTGAAATGTTGCAAGAGAGGTATATTGATTCGTTTCGCTACTCCTTCTTATTGATCGACTTTATCTATGGTGATGGACAACATAAAACCGCGAAATTGAAAGCTACCTTGAAGGCAAACCAAGAATTTATGTCGATCGTTACAAATGCTCTCAAAGAGAACATGTCACCAAAGCACCCTCGAAATTCTGATACCGAGAGATTGCTTTCTACATTTCCAACGGCCGAAGCTGTAATCGATCATCTCGTCGATAAAAGAGGGTTCTATTTTCACGGTAACGTCAGGCGCAAAAATGCGTGGCAGCCTCATGAACAGGAAACGGCTGAAGCACTCTGTTTGCTCTCATTGAACATAGCGATGTTCATTTCTCATGTAGCGGCCGCGCCTATGTTTGAGGACTCGCTTTCACAACGTCATTTCGATAACGCAAAACGCGTAGGAGCCATTATGACAATGAACATAAACTTTCTGTTCCACGATCCAACCGATAATTTGAATAAACCCGAGAACGTAAACATAGATACTCCTGGAACAAAGGTGACGCCAAAGATGGCCGTTAACGTGGCAGAAAATTTTCTGAATCGATTTAAAGATATGGTACCCGTTGGTGATTTGAGATCGGCGAAGTGTACCGTGGCGGGAACGGGACAGAAAGTTTTTGATATGGAGTTCCACGTCGAACCTAGCTCAGAGATAAACAAAGGGACTCAACCTTGAGCGGGTATCTAGGCTCAGACCGGACTTTACTCACGCCAGCCCTTTCTGTCATCAGCGAATCAGTTTGTCATAATCGGCATGACTGCCAATCCAGAACCAGAGTACGCCTTCAGGAACCTCTACCCCAAGAACGCGATAGTGCAGTCCCACACGAGCGGAACGAAATCTCCCAATTTCTTTAAACGCTAACGATCGATGGGCAGGATTCGTTTTGAGCAAAGAGAATTTCTGATCGGCTAATTCTTGAATAGCCTGGGGTAGCGCACGGTAGCAGGCCCAAAATTCCGGAGAGGCAAAATGCTTCAAAGTGGGGAGCAAGTCCCGGAATGGAAGGATTGAATTCCTTGGTCCGCCAGCGCATCCAGTTTGCCGGCCTGGATAGCTTCTTCAATTTGCCTGTCCCACGCTTCCGCATCAAGTTCGATAAACCATTTGCGAAAAGCATCCAGTTCAGCAGGCGAGAGAGCCAATACTTCTTGTTCAATTTTTTCAACGTTACTCATGAGATTCAACCTCTCCTGTGATCGAAAGTATATCACAAGGCTGTCCTGAGGAAACCCTCGTTTCCTACCGTTTCTCATAAGGACGAACTGAACGCTGCTGGGACGTTCCTCAAAAAATACGTGGTTGCGTGTGGATCTAAGGCAGACTTCCTAGACATTGCTGTAGAGAACTATTTGACAAAAAATATATTTTTATTCACTCTCCGACTAAGATCAGAGCATTGATCTTAATCGGGCATTTTGTCAGTCCATCCATATCACCTCTCTTCATCAAAGGATTCCTTATGAGAGAAATCCCAAAAGCTCAAATATTAAGGCGAATCGAATTTGAAAATCCATGGTGGGATGAACCCTATAAGGTACCCATGAACTATACGCAGTGGAAGCCGCGCCCTTATTTGGAACTGTTTTATCCACTGGTAGAAAATCAGGATATTCGAAGAGCCGCCCTGCTGATGGGGCCCAGACGGGTTGGAAAAACCGTCCTTCTGCACCACGCCATTGCCCGGCTCCTGCACACGATTTCTCCAAGGCAAATCGTCTACTTTTCACTAGATCACCCTTTGTACAATAGCCTTGGACTTGAACAGCTCCTGGAATTTTTTGGTGAGATAAACGGGACTGAGTATAAAACGACTCCCACGTATGTCTTTTTTGATGAGATTCAGTATCTGAAAGATTGGGAAATTCATCTCAAGACACTGATGGATGCCTTTCCTTCGGTGAAACCAATCGCTGCGGGTTCCGCGGCTGTCGCCTTACGGCTTAAGAGCGTTGAATCGGGCGCCGGACGTTTTACGGATTTTCTCCTTCCTCCACTCACATTTCACGAATATCTTTCCCTATCGGAAAATTCCGACAAGCCTATGCCCAAATTCATGCGTCAGGCGATGCGTAAGGGTCCAAACTTTTCGCGTGCACACGACATCCAGCATCTGAATCAAGTTTTTGTTGATTACCTCAACTATGGCGGGTATCCGGAAGTCGTCTTTTCAAAGGATATTCAGAAAGACATGGGGAGATTTGTCAAGGCAGACATCGTTGATAAAGTGCTCTTGCGCGATTTGCCGAGTTTATATGGAATCCAGGACATCCAGGAACTCAACTCACTATTTACCACTCTTGCTTTTAATACGGCCAACGAAGTGTCCCTGGAGGACCTTTCAAAAAATTCCGGTGTGGCGAAAAATACCATCAAACGATACATTGAATATCTTGAGGCGGCTTTCTTGATTCGGGTGCTGCATAGGGTTGACCAGAGTGGACGACGTTTTCGGCGGGCAAACTTTTTTAAAGTATACCTGACAAATCCGTCGATCTATGGCGCACTCTTTGCGCCGGTCAAGTCCCATGACCAGGCCATGGGCTCCTTAGTCGAAACCGCCATATTCTCTCAGTGGTTCCATGCAGATATTTCGATGTTTCACTATTCCAGATGGCCGGGCGGAGAAGTCGATATGGTCTCCAGAGGGCCTAATCAGAGCATCCAATGGGCCATGGAAGCCACATGGTCTGATCGGATTGCACAGGATTCCGCTAAACTCAAGAGCAGTTTGCGTTTTTGTCGTGCAAACAATCTCAAAGACATGATCGTCACTTCAAAAAAGGAGAAAGCCTCCAAAGTGATCGACGGTGTCAACTTCGAATTTGTGCCGGCGAGCGAATACTGTTACACGGTTGGGTACAACCTTGTAGTGGGGAAAAAGGCTTTTCGCGCAGACGACAAGCAGTCCTGACTTACCGTTGACTATACCAGCGGAAGCCTTGAGATTCCTTGTAGGCGGGGCGCTGAAACCCTCCGGGTTTCTCCAGGATCAGGGCTTTGAAGTCCCACAGCCCGAACCAGGCCGGATCGAGGACGTTGTGGTAGTGAAGGCCGGTCAGTTTGGGCAGCATCTCGCCGAGCACGTGCCGTAATTCCGATTCGGTATAGGCCCGCACGGCGAACGTCTTTCCCTCCGCTTCCTGCAGGCGTCGTATGGCATAGGCGGCGCCGGTACACAGCACTTGCGTATCCCGTCGAATCGAGAGGAGTTGAGGAAGCGCACAGTATTGTTCCCGAAATCCGAGCCACTTGGCCGCGTGGCGGAGATAGGTATATTGCACTTCGTACTCCGTATGGCCGGGCAGCCGCACGGGATCAGGCCAGCCTGAATCGATCCCGAATTCGATGAGCAATGCCCGCCCACCAGGTTTGAGCACGCGCCAGAGTTCGTGCAGGAATTGGATGGCGCCATAGTTGAAGATCGCCTCGTCGGGATACGGGGTGTCCAGGTTCAAGCGGAGTTTTTGGATCAGGTCCAAACTTTGCTGGTGTTCGGGCGTCGCGCCCTTGCGAGTCTCCAATTCTTCCTTCGACAGGTGGACCGGCGTCATATCCGCCAAGTTTTCATTGTCGATGACCAGGTCCACGCTGGCCTCGGCCAAGGGCAATTGTTCCGCGTTCGCGTTCAGGATTTTGGCATCCCACCCGGCTTTTTTGGCTAACGCGAATTGGGATTGCAGAAAGGCCCGGGTAAGATCCAGAAAGATGTATTCCACACCGCGCCGTTCGAGTGGCGAAAGTTCTTTTGCCATTTCCTGAGACAGGTACCCCAAGCCCGCGCCCACCTCCACGACCCGCTGAGGTTTCGGGCTCCACCAGCCCAACTGCCTGATAGTTTTGGCGAGCAATTGGCCATAGGAGAGACCATGCAGCGCTTCACAGGGTTCCCGGAGAAGATGGGACACCGTGGTTTCGACGATTTCGAAATGGCCATGATGGCTTTGAATGCCTTTATGATGAAATTCCGTGAGGTGTTCCTCGCTTTCGACCGCCACGTTTTCATGCCATTGTTCGCGCACTTTTTGGAGAAGGAGATCCCACTTCGCGTTGACGCTGTGCCCGCTGGGCGGATCCGTCCCGAAATAACACAACGAATAGCGGGGTAAGGACCACCGTTCGAGAAACCACCGGCCGGTTTCCTGATTGGCGCCACAGACCCATTTGCCGAATTGCTCGAGGAGCGTGCTGATCGACAGGCGGCCATCCATGGCCCCGAGGAGAGAGGCACCCATCCGGTTCAGCCGGACCAGGGGCAGGTCCTCATCCAGGGGCGCGACCCACCATTCATGATCCTCATGTTGGTAGATCACGAGATCCGGCATGCGCCAGGCTCGCTGTTGGAGAATCTCGCCCTCCAAGGCAAGGGGTTGAAGGGATGGGGCAGGGGAGGAGGTCATTCAATTAAGCGAGTCGGCGGGGTTGGCATCAAAGACCATCCGATACATGCCCGCCCAGAACTCCGACCAGGCATCGGCGGCTTTCCGAGCGCCTGCGGTCACTCGATGCAAGTCGTCCTCGGACCGGGCCGTTTTGCGAACGGCTTCAACCAACCAATTGCCGTGGTGTTGTTCTTCAGCCAGGTGTAACGTGAAAAATTCCAACTCCCCGGGATGAAATTGCTCATATCGTTCGAGGCCCGGCACAAAATATCTGAATTCGGACGCCGCGGTAGTTTCGACGGCTAAGGCCGCGCCCAACGCGGTCAAATGTCCGGAGTGAAGGAACAATCGTTGCAACGTGTCGAGGTAGGTCGTCACTTCGGGGATCGGGATGGTGTCTTCGAGGTCCCGGGGCTTGAGCCCGATGGAAGACGCAAACCGCTCAAGTTGCCGGATATGCACGCGGTCCGGTGACCCGCTGCCCAACTCCGAGTACAGGGTCTTGGCCAACTCGGTTCGCATTTCCATCTCGTGGATCGGGGTGTGGTATAACAGTCCTTCGAGGACCTTGACGAAATGGAAGCAAAAATAATGGTATTGCCCGACAAAGGCCCGGAGTTGTCCAGGTCGAAGTTGTCGAGACTCGAAGGTTCTGAAAAACTCGTTGGTATTGACCGGGTGTGCCTGGAGTTCCAGGACAAGCGATTCGACGTCGGAGGGGATAGCTTGAACAGGGCTCATGCAACTCACACCAGGAACGGAAAAACTCATATCGCCAATCATGACGAGGACCGACTTCAGATTACACGATGCTCCCGGCCCGTCGCAAGGCAGCAAGGATCCGAAAAACGGTTGTCCTCCGAAGCGTGAGCGAAAGGTCTTCGAAGGATCACAGATATGGTGTGGTCAGCCCCTTGTTCTGTCAAAGAATTAGCGAACACATACCAGGATGATAGAAGGAGTGGCTCGGCACCTATGGTAAAATGAATTAGCAGGTTTCTGTTCAGCGACCTGTTTGAAATATGGTGACTTCTTACGAATATGACGTGCTGGTGATGGGTGCCGGGTTGGCGGGGTTGCGGGCCGCGTTGGCCGCGCATGAGACCGGGGCGACTGTCGCGGTGATCACCAAGGTCCATCCCGTTCGGAGTCATTCCAATGCCGCGCAGGGCGGCATTAATGCCGCCTTGACCGACCGTGGAGACAAGTGGGAAGAGCATGCCTTTGAGACGGTCAAAGGCAGCGATTATTTAGGCGACCAGGATGCCGTGGAAATCCTGGCGCAGGAAGCCGGGCAGGACATTCTGGCCTTGGAACACATGGGCGTGATCTTTAACCGGAACGAAGACGGGCGGTTGGGCACCCGTCGCTTCGGCGGTCAGAAACGCGCCCGTACCTTTTTCGTCTCCGACTTTACCGGCCAGGCCCTGTTGCACGTCTTGTATGAGCAGATCATGAAGGCGCGCCTTCCGGTGTTCGAGGAGTGGTTCGTGTTGTCGTTGGTCAAGGATGAGCATGGACAATGCGGAGGGGTCGTGGCCTTTGAAATACGAACCGGGCGCGTGGCGTTGTTCAAGGCCAAGGCCGTGATCATTGCCGCCGGTGGGTTGGGGCGCGTGTTCGAGCCGAGTACCAATGCGCTGATCTGTACCGGCGACGGCATCGCGATTGCGTATCGGGGCGGAGCCCCGCTGATGGACATGGAGATGGTGCAATATCATCCCACGACCTTACGGGGAAAAGGATTGCTCCTGAGTGAGGCCGCCCGGGGGGAAGGCGCCTATTTGCTGAATTCCGAGGGGGAGCGTTTCATGGAGCAGTATGCTCCGAACATGATGGAGTTGGCCTCGCGTGACGTGGTGTCTCGCGCGGAGCAAATCGAAATCAATGAAGGCCGGGGGATCAACGGCTGCGTGTTGCTTGATTGCCGGCACTTGGGCAAAGGACTTATCCAGGAGCGCCTCAGCCAGATTTTCGAGGAGGCGAAGTCTTTTGCCAATATCGATTTGACCGAAGAACCGATTCCCGTGTGCCCGGGCATGCACTATATGATGGGCGGGGTGAAGACGGACGTCGAGGGACGCTGCTGGGACCTTGCGGGCAGATGGCGCGGCGTTCCCGGCCTGTTCGCGGCCGGAGAAGCCGCGTGTCTGAGTCTCCACGGCGGGAACCGGCTCGGAGCGAATTCCCTGTTGGATACCGTGGTGTTCGGGCGCCGGGCGGGTCGTTGTGCGGGAGAGTATGCGAAAACCCTTCCTCAACCCCGTATCGGCGACGACGTGGTGAAGGATGGGGAAAACGTCATCAGAATGATTTTCGCCAGGCCCGAAACCGACGACACCGTCGCCCGTATCCGGCACGAGATGGGACGCACCATGACTCAGAACTTGGGCGTGTTTCGGGATCAGGAAGGGATGGCCCTTGCCCAACAGACAATCGCCGGTCTTCGGGAACGGTGGAATCGCGTGGCCATTCATGATAAAGGACAGGTGTTCAATACGAGCCTCGTTCGGGCGTTGGAACTCGACTGTATGCTGGACTGTGCCGAGACCATGGCGCTGGGCGCCCTGACGCGAACGGAAAGTCGCGGCGCTCATTTTCGAACGGATTGCCTCCATCGTGACGACGAGCATTGGTTGAAACATATTCTGATTTATCATCGGCCCGGCGGGTCGCCTCAACTCGATTCTCTGCCCGTTCGGATTACTCAATGGGAACCGCAAGTCCGCGTGTATTGATGGACACTCGTTCGTTGACAGAATAACGCCATGCTGACCACGTTTCGCATTCGTCGCTTCAATCCGGAATCGGAATCGCCACAACCCTATTTCGAAGACTACCAATTGGTGACGGAGCGATCGGACACGGTCCTCGACGCGTTGATCAGAATCCGGGAAACTATGGATGAATCGCTCACCTTGCGCTGTTCGTGCCGGGGGGCTATCTGCGGGTCCTGCGGGATGCGCATCAATGGGCATGCCACCTTGGCGTGCAAAACCAAAGTGGCGTCCCTGGCGTCGTCGGGCGAGACGATCCACGTGGAACCCATGAACAATATGCCGGTGATTAAGGACCTGGTCACGGACATGGCCGGGTTTTGGGAGAAGATCCGCCAGGTTCAGCCCTGGCTCCAGCCGTCGGGTCCTGAACCGGAAGGCGAGTATCTCGCGTCTCCGGACGCCATGAATCATTTGACGGGAGTCATGGGTTGTATCATGTGCGGAGCGTGCGTGTCGGACTGTGCGGCTCTGGAAGTGAATGCGGATTTTGTCGGCCCGGCGGCATTGGCCAAGGCCTACCGGTTTGTGGCGGACCCGAGAGATGGGAGCAGTTCGTCAAGGTTAGGAGAACTCAATAATCCGGGCGGCATGTGGGATTGCACGCGGTGTATGGAATGTATTGAAGTGTGCCCCAAAGAAGTGGGGGCGATGGATCGCATCATGACGCTTCGTGCCACGGGGATCGAGCAGGGCGTGCCGTCTACCTGTGGCTCACGGCATACCGAAGCCTTTGCGGATATTATCGAACACAAAGGTCGTTTGGATGAACCCATGTTGGCCGTTCGAACGTTTGGGCTGGGTAATCTCGGGCGGATGTTCTCCTTTCTGCCGATGGTCCTTCGAGCCTTGGTCCGAGGCAAACTTCCAAAATCCGGACCCTTGTTTCGGCCGATATCGGGGGTTGATCGAATCCGCCGGTTGTTTCAACGAGCGAAGGAGCGACCATGAAATACGCGTTTTTTCCCGGGTGCGTTTCAAGGGGAGGCTGTCCCGAACTCTATCAATCCGTGAAGCAGGTGTATCCTCGATTGGGGATCGACCTGGAGGAAATGACCACGGCGTCGTGTACGGGCGCAGGGGTGTTGCAGGAGAAAGATTTGCGCTTGGGGGATATCTTGAACGCCCATACCCTGGCTCTTGCCGAACAACAGGGGCTTCCCATCATGACGATTTGCAGTACGTGTCAAGGAGTCATGAGTCAGGCGAATCATCGACTGGCGACGGATCCCGGCTATTTGGACGACATCAACCGGGTCCTGGCTGAAGAGGGGCTCACCTACCACGGCACCACCACGGTGAAACATTTTGTGTGGATTCTCCTGGAAGACATCGGGGAGCAAAAGATCCGGCAGTCCGTGAAGAGACCCTTGACGGGGTTGCGCGCGGCCCCGTTTTATGGATGCTACCTCCAACGGCCCAGTGCGGCGCTGGGTTTTGACGAACAGCCGGCACGGGCACAATCCTTGGAAACGGTGATGGCCTTGCTGGGTGCCGAGGTGGTGGATTTCCCCGGCAAAACCCGATGCTGCGGCATGCCGCTTATCACCATTAACGAACCCGGCTCGCTGCAGATGGTCGCCCATCATACGTCCGATGCAAAAGAGCATGGAGCCGACGTGATGGTGACCCCCTGCCCCTTGTGCCATCTGAACCTCGACGGGCTTCAATCCAAGGCGGCCAAACACGATCGCAGAGAAATCGACCTTCCGATTTTGCATTTGCCGCAGTTGCTTGGATTGGCGATGGGACTGGAGCCAAAGACGCTCGGCTTGAACCGCAATCTGGTGTCCACGAAGTCGGTGCTGGAGAAACTCGACGTGGCGTAAAAGCAAGAAGGTCGAGGATTACGAAACTTCTTTGGATACGGTTTTAAAGTAGGCCAGGAGATCACGCGCTGAAAGAATGCCGACGATCTTCCCGTCCTCGGTCACGGCCAGGTGACGAATACGTTTGTCAGCCATGAGCTCTCTTGCATAATGGGGCGAAAGTTTTTTCTCAACGGTCAGAATGGGGCTGGACATGACGTGAACCACTGAAGTCGCCGCCACGTCGTCTCGTTCGGCAACGGCCCGGACGACATCGGTCTCCGTAATAATTCCTGAAAAATCGTCGCCTTTTCTTACCAACAGCGACCCGATGCGCTGGTCATACATTTGGCTGGCAGCCTGTTTGACCGTCGTGTCCTCGGTCACGACGCTCAGATCACTGTGCATCAATTGTCCGACGGTCGCCATTGCGTTTCTCTTCACGAATAGGAAAAGGGTGGGAAACGATGTTTCGCATTCTAGGAAAAACCGCCAAGATATGCAAGAAATCAGCATCCTCTGACAATCACGCCTCCCACCTCCACCTCGGTTTTCACGCTTGCAAGGTTTCACCTTGTGCGTTAGCCTGATAGGCGGCAACGCAACGGGACACACGCATGCGAGTTTGCCCTCTTTTCTTACCCGTTCACAAAAGGAAATTTAGACCAGGGAGTTACACCCTATGACCCAATCCGTGATGAATCTCGAACGAGTCGTCAGTGGCATGCAGGAGCCGATGAAGCGGTTTATTGATCGAATACAGACGCTCGGCGGGGCCAATTGTTTGGCTGTTATCGGTGTCGGCGCTATTGCCACGTCCGGCTTTGATCCGGCGCGGCATACCGCACGCAGTGTCCTTGTGCTGGAAACGATTGATCTGGCCATGCTCCGGGAACTGGCCAAAGACGGGATCAAACTCGGAAAAGCCAAAATTGCCGCCCCCCTGATCATGACGCCCGTCTACATTGCCGGCTCCCTGGATACCTTCCCGTTGGAGTTTTTGGAGATTCAGCAATGCCACGTGTGTTTCGTCGGCATCGACTATTTCGCGGATCTTTCGTTTGAGGAACGTCATGTTCGGCTGCAATGTGAGCGTGAGTTGAAAACCATCCTGATCGGCATGCGTCAAGGCCTCCTGGCGGCCGCGGGTCGTGAGAAACTCTTTGGGATCATGGAAGGCGATATTGCCGAGCGGCTGATCCGCACGCTTCGCGGGTTGCTGTGGCTGCATGAACAATACGACTATCTGTCGGCGATTGAAGTCGTCGGCCGGGTTGAGCAGGAAACAGATCGATCCTTTCCCGGCATTCGTGCGGCGCTGCAAGAAAACCGCCAACATGACTGGAATGATTTCACACGGCTCTATGATGAAATCGATGGATTGAAAACCTTGGCTGATCGCTGGTAACGACCATGGGCATAAAATCCGTGTTCGCCATCGTGGTTCTGCTGTGCCTGCCCGCTTTGAGTTGGGGCGAGGTGTTTGTTCCGGACCCCGGTACCTACGTCGTGGACAACGCCGGCATCATCGATCCCGGAACCGAGCGGCAGTTGGAGGGCTGGCTTCGCGAGCTCGAACAGAAAACCACGGCGCAGGTGAAAGTGCTAACCGTTCAATCCACAGAAGGAGAGGACATGTTCGGTTTTGCCCAGCGGCACGCCGAAGCATGGAAGCTTGGCCGAAAAGGGAAAGACAACGGCGCCCTGATCGCGTTGGCCCTTAAGGAGCGAAAGGTCCGAATTCATACGGGCTATGGATTGGAAGGTGCGCTGCCTGATTCGTGGGCGGGCTCGGCTTCCCGTGCGGTGGCCTCTCAATTCTTTAAACAGGCCCAATATTCCCAGGGGCTCTTCCAATTGGCGGTCGTGACGGCCAATCAAGTCGCGGACTCCCAACGGGTCAAGCTCACCGGCATTCCCCAACACCGGTATCGGCCGGGCCGGGGTGGTGGGAGAGGCGGTTCGGTCCTGGGATCGTTGCTCATCCCGTTATTTTTCCTGTTCATGTTGTTTTCCAACATGCGTCGTCGTCGCCGGCATTATTCCACCTGGGGTGGCGGAGGATTGGTCGGAGGTATGGTCGGAGGCATGTTGCTCGGCAGCGCCTTGGGTGGCGTCACGGGGAGAAGCCCGTGGGGCGTATCAAGCGGCGGGTTTGGTGGCGGATTCGGGGGAGGTTTCGGCGGATCGTTCGGCGGGGGTGGAGGCTTCGGTGGGGGCGGGGGCGGTGCGGGTTGGTAGCGAGGCGATGGCCTGCGTCGAATACGGCATACGTAACGGAGGGAAACAATCATGAGCGCTGGACGTATATTACTCATGGTCTTCGGAGGGTTGCTCATCCTGATCCTGATGCTTGGTGGCTGTGTCTATTCCGGATATAACCAGGCCATTGAGATGGATGAAGCGGTCAAGAGCCAATGGGCACAGGTCGAAAATCAATTGCAGCGACGGTTTGAATTAATTCCCAATCTGGTCAATACCGTCAAAGGCGTGGCGAGCCAGGAAGAGAAGATTTATTTGGGAGTCGCGAATGCACGCAAATCCTATTTTCAGGCGCAATCGGTCAATGAGAAAGCCCGCGCGGCGAGCGGGTTCGAGTCGGCGCTCTCGCGGCTGTTGGTCTTGCGGGAAGCCTATCCCCAACTCAAATCCGATCAATCGTTTTTAAAGCTCCAGGACCAACTGGAAGGGACGGAGAATCGATTGGCGGTCGAACGAAAGCGGTATAACGATAGCGTTCGGGTCCTGAACACCTTTATCCGGAAATTGCTGGGGAGGCTCTACGCGGGGCTGGCCGGCGTCGGACAGGCCGAATACTTCGAAATAGGAGAAGAAGCCCGAGCCACGCCCAAGGTGGAATTTTAGAATCGCAATCAGTCCCCGGAATTATTCTTTTCTTTGCTCCATGGGCACGTAGTCGGTGTAGGTGCGGCCGGTATAGAGTTGTCGCGGTCTGCCGATCTTGGCGCGCGGTTCCTGTATCATTTCCCGCCAATGGGCAATCCATCCCGGTAATCGGCCAATCGCAAACAAGACCGTGAACATGTTCACGGGAAACCCGATCGCCTTGTAAATCAGCCCGCTGTAAAAATCGACATTGGGATACAATTTGTTCGAGATGAAAAAGTCGTCCGTGAGGGCGACGTCTTCCAGGTGTTTAGCCACGTCGAGCAACGGATCATGAATGCCGAGAACGGCGAGGACTTGCTCGCAGGCCCGTTTTAATAGTTTCGCCCGGGGGTCATAGTGTTTGTAGACGCGGTGGCCGAACCCTGCGAGGCGGAAGGGCTGGGTCCGATCCTTGGCCAGCTCGATATATTTCCGCACGTTGTCTCCGTCGGCATGAATGGTTTCGAGCATCTCCATCACTTGTTGATTCGCGCCGCCGTGTCGCGGTCCCCACAACGCATAGATGCCGGCGGACACGGAAGCAAAGAGATTCGCGTGCGACGATCCGACGAGACGCACCGTGGACGTTGAGCAATTTTGCTCATGATCGGCATGGAGGATGAACAGTAGGTTCAGGGCTTTGCTCACGATGGGATTCACCTCGTATGGCTCGGAGGGAACCGAGAACATCATCCGGAGAAAATTGGAGCAATAATCCAGCGCGTTATCGGGATAGACAAAGGGCTGCCCGATCGATTTTTTGTAGGAATAGGCGGCGATGGTGGGGATTTTGGCAAGGAGCCGGTGAGAAGATAATTCGACTTGTTGAGGATCGGTGGGGTCGTGGCTGTCCTGATAAAACGTCGAAAGCGCGCCGATCACGGCCGACAGAATTGCCATGGGATGCGCATCCTTGGGAAACCCGTCGTAAAACCGTTTCACGTCTTCGTGCAGCAGCGTGTGCCGGGTGATGGTGTTCGCGAATTGCCGATACTCGGATTGGGTGGGCAGGTTGCCGTACATCAGGAGGTAGGCGGTCTCCAGAAAATTCGAATGTTCAGCCAGTTGCTCAATGGGAATGCCGCGGTAGCGAAGAATCCCTTTGTCTCCGTCCAGAAACGTGATGCCGCTGGAACAGGAGGCCGTATTCACGTACCCCGGGTCAAAGGTGGTGAGTCCCGTTTGGGCGCGCAACGTGGTGACGTCGAGAACCCGTTCGCCCTCGGTTCCCGTGGCAATGGGGAGTGCAATGGTGTGGTCGTCAACGTGGAGTGTGGAGAGTCGGCTCATCGGAGAACCTCCTTAAGGACACAAAAGCTCTTTCTAGTGACCCTTATCATATTCTACCGGAAATATTCTTGGAGATGGGTGTTCAATAGTGACAAGAGGTTGCTGCCAAGACAAAAACACTGGTAGGTAATACCGTATCCCCGACGAGGCCCGTGCGGGCCTCGAGGGAAACTCGAACGATGGCGTACGGTTGAACGCTCTTCTCCCACGCGATTATGCCTGACTACCTTATTACCTGGATTCACCTCGCTGCGGCCATAATTCTCATCGGCGGATTGATGTTTTCCCAATTCGTGCTCACTCCGGTGGCACGGAAGACTCCATCCGATTCAAAATCCCGGGAAGTCGTCCGCCTGTCGGGCCGCCGCTTTCGAACCATCGCGTGGGTGAGTCTCATTCTCCTGATCCTGACCGGCGCGTATCAGATGTTGAATGAGAGCGGTTCTGCCCGGATCGAAACCATGTGGGGCGTGGTGTTGATGCTGAAACTGTTCCTCTTCATCATCGCCTTCGGGCTACTCCTCATTCACGACTTCATTATCGATCCGTATGCCCCGTCGTCTCAGGACGCTTCGCCGCCGGCCTCTTCACCAACCATCCCTGCCCGCGCCGATATCCTGCAAAAAACCGTCATCGTGATGACCCTGGCCGTCCTTCTCGTGGCTGCGTATCTGGCGGAGTTGTAGTACCGCGTTTCACATGTTCTGATCGGCATTCCCTGCCACGTCCCCGACGCGCCGGATTTCGCCGCTCCTGATACGGGCGACGTACCCTTCGATCTCGCGTTTGACCCGAGGTCCCAGAATATACAGGGCAATCACGTTCGGGATGGCCATGGCAACAAACATCGCATCGGCAAACTCGAGCGCCGCGTTCATGGAGATGACGGCGCCCGTCGACAAGAGCAGGCAGTAGACAAGCTTGTAGCCGAGATCGGTCCAGCGTGACTCTCCGGCGAGATAGGTCCAACATTTGACGCCGTAATAGGACCAGGTCAGCATTGTCGTATAGGTAAAGAGGATGACGGCCACCGCAAGAATATTCGGAAACCATGGAAAGACGGAGGCATAGGCCGCCGACGTAATCTCAATCCCCGAAAGCCCCTGGATCTTGTAGGCCCCGGTGACAATCACGATGAGCGCGGTCATCGTGCTCACGACAATCGTGTCGATAAACGGCTCGAGCAAGGCCACGAGTCCTTCGCTCGACGGTTCCCTCGTCTTGACGGCGGAATGCGCAATGGCGGCGGACCCGATGCCGGCCTCGTTCGAATACACGGCTCTTTGCAGGCCGATCAGCATGGCCCCGATGACGCCGCCGCTCACCCCTTCCGGTGCGAAGGCTTCAACAAAGATGCTGGCAAACGCTGCCGGCACCTGTTCGATGTGCAGACAGAGGATGATGAACCCGGCCACCAGATAGATGAAGGCCATCAGGGGAACGAGCGCCTGGGCGACGACTCCGATCATGCGGACACCGGCAATAATCACGAGCCCGACCGCGAACGCGATGACCATCCCAAACGCAAGGCCGTCCTGCATGCCCGTCACTTCGGAAAATTGGGTGAAGGCTTGGTTGACCTGGAAGAGCGTAATACTGGCCCCGATGCCGAAAACGGCGAAAAGGGTGGCAAGGAATGGCCCAAGTTTCGCAAGGCCGCGCTCTGCGAGCCCTTTGTGAATGTAATGCATAGGGCCTCCCGAGACGGTACCGTCGGCATTGATCCGGCGGTAGGCGACCCCAAGCGTGCATTCCACCATCTTTGTCGCCATTCCCAGGAATCCTGCCAGGATCATCCAGAACATGGCGCCGGGACCGCCGATCGAAATGGCCACGGCGACTCCCGCGATGTTTCCGACGCCGACCGTTCCGGACAGAGCCGCGCTTAACGCTTGGAAATGGGTGAGGTCGCCGGGCTCGTCGGCACGCGTGTACTGACCGCGCACAATTTTCAGCGCCAAACCGAAATGGCGGATGTTCGGAAAGCGGAAATACAGCGAGAAAATGAAGCCCGCCGTGATAAGCCAAAAGACGATCACCGGAACGTCAAGACCGGCAATATTGAGCGAAAAAAATATGATGTCGGAGATGACGCCCGTAATCGGCGAGATTGCCTCGTCAATGTGTCGGTCAAGGTTCATGGGAGGAATCAGACCGTCGGGTCGCGGGGTGTTCTTTCAGCAACACGTTTCAGCAGATCTTCATAAACACCTTCAAGATTATTCAGTATTTCCGTGTTTGGGTAGCGAAAGACCTCGATGCCCAGCTCATTCAGTCTTTGGGTTCTAGTCGCGTCGTATAGTTGTTGTTCAGCATGTGTATCGCCGTCTATCTCGATAGCAAGCATTAGTTCTGAGCAATAAAAGTCGACTATGTATTGATCGATCGGTTTTTGCCGGATGAATTTGAATTTGCCAAGCCGTTTGTTCTGCAAAACTTCAAACCAGAGTCCTTTTTCTGCCGGTGTTGGATTCTTTCGGTTTTCACGCGCCTTGTCGGTCAGGGCTTTGTCGTAAGGGATAAAACCCCCCTGGCCCCCAACCCCCATGCCCCCCTTATCAGGGGGGTGAGAGATCATGCTCATCGTTGGTTCGACTCTCCGCTTAGTCGCATGAAGTCCCCCTGATAAGGGGGACTGAGGGGGTTGCCTTTTATCGGGAAGACTAAAACGGAGTCTCCCCGTTACGCAATTTGGCGAGAGCCTGTTTGACGAATTCGGCGTCCGTGCTGCCGGGATCGAGGTTGTTGTAGGTGGTGGCCCAAAATTCTTCGGTTTCCCGATACCGCTTCAAATACCAGAGGGCCAATCCTTTATACCAATTCACTCCGGGTTCGTTGGGACGATCGACTAACACGACTTCAAAATGCTTGAGCGCGGCTTCAAAGAGTTTGGGGTCGTCGAATTTTCGTTCTTCGATCATGATAACGCCCATGTTGTAATGCGCTTCATGATTGCGGGGGTCCAGTTCCAAGACCTTCTCGTAAGCTTTTTTCGCATCATCGACACGGTCCAGGGCCATGTAGGAACGACCGGCCAACATCTGGCCTTGCACGTCATCGGGGTTCTCTCTGAGTCTGGCTTCCAACCGCGCGACCATTTCTCTCGGATCGGGCAGTTGGGCGGCCCTGTCGGTTTGGATGCCCACGAGCCGGTTGATGGTACGCCATTGCAGAAAGCTGTAGGTCCCGATCGAGAAGATGACCACCACCAGGCTGACCGCAATCGCCGATCCCCAGGCACTCCCCCGTTGCCTGGGTTGTTCAGAGGACAATGGTAAGCGGCCGGTAGTGGTAAGAACTTCGAGTCGATCCATGACGCCCAGCAGGCGCTGCTCGTCGGTGGCTTTCAGACGCTCATAATCCTCCTGTTCCAACCGGCCTTGTGCCAATTCGACGTCGAGTTCCTGGAGTGACTGGAGGAGGACCTCCCGCTCGACGGAAAGATCGGCCCGTTCCTGGTCTTCCTCGGCATCCTGGTTAATCAACTCTGGTGTTGCGGGGTCCTTCCGCCAAAAGGGAGAAGACATCCCGGCAATCACCCCGATGAGGATCGTGAGACAGACAATGAAGAAAATGGTCGACATGAAGTGTTTCCAAAAAACGTGTGGCGCGTGGAACGGCTAACAGAAGATCATTTCATTTATTCTGGTGCAATTCTTGTTCGATTCGGCGTCGGGATGCTGCATCGAGCGTGGGAGGCGGCTGAGGCGCGGGGGTTCTTGTTACCCATCCTTTGACTTCTCTCCAGAGCAGGGCTCCACCGCCGAACAGCAACAGAAACGGCGCCAACCAGATCAGCCAATTGATGCCCTGTTTCGGTGGTTCCATCATGATGTAATCGCCGTAGCGGCTGAAAAAGTACGTCCGGATTTCCTCGGCGGATTGGCCTTGCATCACGCGTTCTCGAATGGCGTCCCGCATCTGATGGGCCAAGGGCGCACCCGATTCCCAAATATTTTCTGTCTGGCACACGGTGCATCGAAGCGTCTTGGCAATTTCGCGCACCTGTTGATCGATTTCCGTTTCATCCACGACCTTGGCCATGCCCGCGATGGGGGAGACGAAACACAGAACGATCAGAATGGGGAAAAGTCGAAACATTCAGGTCGTGGAGTCGTAGGGACGGACCTGTGTGTCCGCCCTTTGCAATAATGGGGTCAGAACGTTTTTCGTCAGATTGGTATAGACATTGTCCACGATCGGGCCGATCCATTTATGGCGAATAATGCCTTGTTTGTCGATAACGAACGTTTCCGGCACGCCGTAGACGCCGAAATCGATGGCTAACGCGCCTTTGACGTCTTGCATGTGCGGAAAACTTGACCCGTAGCGTTGTAAATACGCACGCGCCTTGGGTATCTCGTCCTGGTAGTTGATCCCCAGCATCACAAATTCGGGGTGATCTTTAAACTCATCGTACAGTCGCAGCAGGTTCTCGTGCTCGACCTTACATTCCTGACACCAGGAGGCCCAGAAGTTTACGACGATGACTTTGCCTTTGTACCGTTCGGAGGACAATAGTTCGCCGGATTCCACGTTGGGGCCCTTGAACACGGGCGCGGGGGTGTCCACCAGGACCGGCGGGATATGCCGTGGATCGCCCCACAGCCCCTGGTAAAACAACGCGAGCAGGGCGAAGAGCACGACGAGAATGGTGATCTGCGTGGTACGAGTCATGATGCAGCTACGAGAAAAGGAACAAGGGATCCCTATTCATCACGTTTTCGTGGCCGGAAAATGTTGAGCAGGACCCCGAGCCCCATGATGCCGCCGCCGCCCCACACCCACAGGATCAGAGGATTGATCACGCCTCGGGCGACCGCCACGCCGTCCGCGGACACGTCCGGCATGGTGAGAAAAATATGCCCCATGTTTTTTGCGTAAATGGCGGATTCGGTCGTCGGGGTCTGCGACGCATCGTACACGCGCTTCTGAGGGCGTAACGTGGTGAGCAGGGCGTCGCCTTCATACAGTTCAAACACGCCTTCCTGGGCGCTCCAGTTTTTCCCACGGACGTCATGAATCCGTTCGAGTTTCATCCGATAGTCGTCGATGACGAATTCGTCCCCTACGCGTAACGACACCACCTTTTCCGTTTGATACACGGTCGACGCAATAATGCCGATGACCAGGACCAGCACACCGACGTGGGTCACGAGACCCGCGTATCGACGTTGATTGGCGGTAAAAGCCGACAGAAAACCTTTCAGCAGGTTGACGGATTCCCTGCGAGCGTACAGCGAGGAAATTTTGCCGACGTCGATCAAGATGGCTGCGCCCGAAAAGCCCACGACGAACGCGCCGGCCAACGCAAAGAGACTGTGGATGCCCAGGGCGAACAACACCACGGTCGAGACGACTCCAACGCCGACGGGGATCAGAAAGTTTTTCTTTAAACTGGCGTGGGATGCCTTGCGCCACGGAATATAAGGGCCGACCCCCATCAAAAACAGGAGCCCGAGTGCAATCGGCATAAACACCGTGTTGTAGTAGGGAGGTCCGACGGTGACTTTCGCCCCTTGCCAGGTTTCGATCATGAGCGGATACAGGGTGCCGAGAAAGACGGTGGCCGCCGCCACGAGGAAGAATAAATTATTGAAGAGAAATACCGACTCCCGCGAAACCATGGAATCCATTTCGATCTGGCTTTTCAGTTTATGGGCTCTCAGTATTAAGGACCCAAAGGCAAGGCCGATGATCATGGTCACAAAAATCAGGATGTATAACCCCCGTTCCGGATCGGTGGCAAACGTATGGACCGACGTGAGGACCCCGCTTCGAACCAGGAACGTGCCGATCAACGAAAGCGAAAACGTGACGATAATGAGGAACAGGTTCCAAACCTTGAACATCTTCCGCTTTTCCTGAACCATCACGGAATGCAGGAAGGCGGTCCCGACCAACCACGGCATAAACGAGGCATTCTCCACCGGGTCCCATCCCCAGTAGCCGCCCCAGCCCAATTCATAATAGGCCCAGTATCCGCCCAGGAGAATACCCGTGGTCAGGCATATCCACGCGAAAATCGTCCACCGTTGGGTGACTTTGATCCATTCTTCTCCCAGCCGGCCGGAGAACAACGCCGCCATGGCAAAGGAAAAAGGAATCGAAAATCCGACGTAGCCCATGTACAGCATCGGAGGGTGCATGACCATGGCCGGGTCCTGGAGTAACGGGTTCAAGTCCTTGCCGTCCGGCGGGGCGGGGATCAGCCGGTCGAAGGGGCTCGAGAGAAAGAGAATCAGGAGAAGGAACCCCATGATGACGAGACATTCCATGCCGATGAGGTACGGCATAATGGCCGGCTGAGTTCGCCAATGGAGCCAGACGGCAATCGTACTGAACGTAGACAGGATGAAGACCCACAACAGTAGCGAGCCTTCATGGCCGCCCCAGACCGCGGCGATGGTGTAAAACAAGGGAAGTTGTGAATTCGAATTGGCGGCGACGTAGTTGACGGAAAAGTCACGAGCGAGGAACGAATAGATCAACGCGGCCATACCCACGGCCAGGAGAACGAAAATGAGCGTCAAGGCCATGCGCCCGACGCGGACCCAGTCCGCATTGCGCGTCCGGAGCGCCAGACCGGACGAAACAAGACCGAACACGGAGAGTACGAAAGCGATGACGACGGAAAAATGTCCGATTTCAATGATCATGAGATTCTTTTACAGGGGGCGCGGTGGTTTTGGATTTATTCCACCAACGATTTCATGAAATCCTTGCGGGGCAGTTCGACGCCCGCGCGTTTCAATTCAATGGGCATGTAGTCTTCGGAATGTTTGGCCATGATCATGTTGGATTCGAATCGATGTTGGCCGGTCCAATACCCTTCGACCACGGCACCCTGTCCTTCTTTAAAAAGGTCCGGCGGGATGCCTTCAAAGGCCACGGGAATCGTGGCCTCGCCATCGGTCAACTGAAAGGTCATCCCCAGTCGATCGGGATACGTATTCATGCTCCCTTCGACGACCATGCCACCCACGCGCACCTTCTTCTGATAGTAGTCCGGGGAAAAGGCTTTCACTTCAGAGGGGGTAAAAAAGTATACCACGTTTTCCCCAAAATTCCCCAGGGCGAGGTAGGCCAAGGCTCCGCCCACCAACAGGATGCTGACCATCATTCCGACTTTTTTCGTGCCCATTGCGTTAGTCACTCTTCCTCATACAGTTTGGAGGCTTTAATTTCTTCATACAAGAAGTTGACTCGCCGACTCATGGCAAACAGAAAAAGCGCCAACGGCAAGAGGCCCAGAAAATAAGCGCCGGCAATAAATCCATAGTTCGGGACGATTCCGATATCGCGGGCATCGAAGACCTGAGTCGAAGCATTCCACGTCCCGATCAGGATCAGGATTTTCAATTCCCGAAGATTATCCGGGGGCGGGCCTTGATAGTGAACGGGCAGAGTGGCGCTTTTCCCAAGCAAGGTGAAGGTGGCTTCTCCGGCTTCACGAGTTTTGAGCGTTCTGCCTTGCACCATGCCCAAGACCCGGATCTCGCCCGTGGGTGCCTCCTTCCTGACCTGCTGAGGGACAAGACTGGCTATATTGTCTTGATAGTGGTGATAGGTGAGCACGATTAACACGATCGCGACAATGAGCACACCGCCCCATCGGAGGTACAAATTCGTCATAAATCGGATTTCGACAGATGAAACTGGCTCAAGATGCGCCCTTTTTTCGCGTGCAGCAAACGATCGAGATAGAGCAACTGCGTGCGGATCATCAACATATACGAGAACAGCAAAGACATGCCCACGCTCATAAACACCAGGGGCACCAGGAGGCCCGAAGAAATGCTCACCCCACGCATGGAAATGGATTGCGGTTGGTGCAGGGTTCGCCACCATTCCACTGAAAAATGAATGATCGGCAGATCGACGAATCCGATGATGGCCAGGATGGCGCCGTAGCGAGCTTCTTTCTCGTGATCGTCCACAAAGGTTCGCAGCATGAGGTAGCCGATCAAAATCAACAATAACACCATAAAGGAGGTCAGGCGGGCGTCCCACGTCCACCAGGTGTCCCACGTGGGTTTGCCCCAAATCATCCCGGTTCCCAGCGCCAGCGAGGTAAAAACGGCGCTGAGGGCGGCCACGGCCTGGCACATGTTGTCCACGATCGGGTCCCGTTTCCATAGGTACCAGAGGCTTCCTATGGCCAAGACCGTATACGCGACAAGGGACGTATGGGCGAGGGGCACGTGAATATACATGATCCGCACCACTTCGCCCTGGTAGTAATCCGGTGGGGACCCGATGAGTCCGAGGTAGAGCCCGACCCCGAGGCACAGCGCGCCGCCGCCTCCAAACCAGCCTTGAAACCGTTGGACTTTTCGGATCACCCGATGAATGGTCATCGTGACTTACGTATCCATCACAAATTCAAACAACCAAAACGACACGACCGTAAACACCACGTCGTACACGGCCAGGAGTTTCAGCCACTGTTCGTACATGGCCAGCGGGTCCCCGTTGAGAGCTCCCTTTGTGGCTTCGACCGCAGCGATCATGACGGGGACCACCAGGGGAAGGAGGAGAATCGGGAGCATCACTTCACGTGCCCGAATTTGTACCGTCAGAGCCGAAAACAGCGTCCCTATGGCGGAAAGTCCCAGAGTTGCCAAGAAAAATATTAACAGAAGGAGCGAAATCTCTTCAACGACTTCCAAATTGAAAAGGATGACAAACATCGGAAATAAAAGGATTTCCACCACGAACATGAAGGCGAAATTTGCCGCGACCTTTCCGAGGTAGATCGCCCCCTTGGCTTCCGGCACCATCTGCAAGGCCTCCAGGCAATCATTCTGCAGCTCGGTGGAAAACGACTTGCCCAACCCGATAATGCCGGTAAAGGCAAAGGCGACCCACATGATACCCGCAATGACTTCGCGCGCGGCTTGCTGGTCCATGGAAAAGCTGAAGCTGAAAATCAGGATGACGATGAGCGCAAAAAACACCATGGAGGAGATCGTCTCACGGCTTCGCAGCTCGGTGACGAAATCCTTCCACACGATCCAGCGGATGACGTTAAAAGAGGTCATCTGACTTCAGCGCCTCGACGCTAACTTCCTGTAACGCCCCGTGCCGCAGGATGCCGGCCCGGCTGACAATGGGACGCGTTTTGTCTTGATCGTGCGTGGAAAGGAGCACGGTGCCGTTTTCCGAGAGTCGTTCCCGAACGTACTCTCGCAGGATGTCGGTCCCGGCCGTATCCAGCGCGGTAAAGGGCTCGTCCAACAGCAAGATTTTGGGCTTCGCCAACATGGCTTTCGCCAGTGCCAACCGTTTCTTCATGCCGGCGGAATAATGCCGGATTTTCATGTCGACAAAGGCGCCGATGGCCACGCGGTCCAACGCCCGCTTCATGTCGCGGTCCGTGGGGCGTTGTCCCCGTAGCGCGAGGGCAAACGCCAAATTCTCCTTGGCATTCAATTCATCGTACAAATGCGTGCCATGGGCTAAAAAAATGAGGTCGGCTCGAATGGCGTCTTTGTCCTTGAGCCCATGCATGCCGAGCATTTCATAGTACCCCGTACTGGGTCGTTGAAGCGTGGCCAGTATTTTCAACAACGTGGTTTTGCCCGCACCGTTGGGTCCGAACAGGGCAAAACATTCACCCTCCACGATGGTCAGGTTAATATCGTGTAACACTTGGAAGTGCCCATAGGACTTACCGATACCATGACAGGAGAGAGCAATCATGGAGAGGGAGTATGCTTTTGATGCCGGTTACGGAAAAATCAGGGAAAGAATGGACCCAGCGGGCCGGTTACAAGGTGGGACAACCATCATATGCCTGGATTGTCCAAATAAAAAACTATACTTGATGGTCACGTCCGTGTCCACATATGTCATCATTCCGAGTCGACAGGCAGGGCGGGCTTCACCTGGCCGGTTGACGGTCTCGGGAATTCCTGAATAAGATGAAATCCGGTCGGGCAGACGTGCATGTGAAAGAAACTGGGTTATTCAGTGTATAATAGTTGGAGAACGGTGAATTCATGGGTCAATAATGTGTACGAACAGAAGGGGCTTTTCCGGAAACGACTCGTGGTTCGCTGCTTGGCGACGTTGGTTGTCCTGTCAGGAGCAGCCTGTGATTCAGGGTATTCGGATCAGGAAGAACCCCCGGAGAACGCCGTTGCCGTTCGTCAGGCCCCACCGGCCATGGGGTCCACGGCTCCTGCTTTTCAACTCATTGACTTGCAGGGGAACCGGCAAGCGCTTCCGGACTATCATGGCAAGGTGGTACTTCTGAACTTTTGGGCGACGTGGTGTGGCCCGTGCCGCGTCGAAATGCCGAGTATGGAAATCCTGTATCAGGATCTCAAGGACAAAGGATTTGCAATCCTTGCGATCTCTTCCGATCCGCAAGGGAGTATCGTGACTCGACCGTTTGTGGCATCCCAAGGGTTGACCTTTCCGATCTTGCATGATTCGGACTACCGGGTGAGCGGGAGTTATGGCGTACGAACGCTTCCCATGAGCTTTTTAATCGATCGAAACGGCACGTTGATCCAGCGAGTGTTCGGGGCGCGGGAATGGAACAGTCCGGAGGCTCGTGAACTGATTCACGGCCTTCTGCAGGAGTCGTAACTCGATGATCGACGCCATGAACATCTCCCTGTTTGCGGCCTTCAGTGCGGGCTTCCTGTCCTTCATCTCGCCTTGCGTGTTGCCGTTGGTTCCTTCCTATGTCTCCTATATTACGGGGCTTTCCCTGGAGCAGTTGGCGGATGCGTCGGAGCGGCAGCATTTTCGCAAAGCCATTATCCTGAATTCGCTCCTGTTCGTGGCGGGGTTTTCTTCCGTGTTCATTGCGTTCGGCGCCTCCGCCAGTTTTGTCGGGCAAGTGCTGTATGAATATCAGGATATCATTCGAAAAATCGGAGCCGTGTTGATTATTGTCTTCGGGCTCTACATGTTGGGTTTGATCAAATGGAGCGCGATGATGACCGAGCGCCGGCTCTTCTCGTTCGGCAGTCGGCCCGTGGGGTACGTCGGGTCGTTCCTGATCGGGACGGCCTTCGCCGCCGCGTGGACGCCCTGCGTCGGGCCTATTCTTGGCGCGATCCTGGCCTATGCCAGTACCACGGAATCCATGCAGTTTGGGATCCTGCTCCTGGCGTCCTATTCCTTGGGATTGGGACTGCCGTTTTTTCTCACAGCCTTCAGCGTCGATCGATTCCTCAACTATTTTAAAAAGGCCCGGCTCTACCTCCACGGAGTGTCTCTGGCCGGCGGCGTCTGCCTGGTCCTGGTCGGCGTGATGATTTACGTCGATTCCCTGGCACGCTTTACCAGTTTTCTCGAACGCAATGGGATTGGGTGGTATATCGGACAGTAGGGAGAGGCGTGAGCCTTATTCGCACCAGGTCCCGGGGCGACAGGTCACGGATTTGGGTACGGAAGGATTCGGCGCGAAGGCACTGGATAGGGACGTTCCTGTTTCTCCACACCACGATCCCAGTTGGCAATCGGTCACTGCTGCAGAGGCTGGCGATACCCGCGAAGGGGCTCGATTGCTTGCGGTCGTTACGGGGCGGAAAGTCGGCACGTTTTGGTTGAAGGACCCACGCGGTCTGGCCGCCATCATAACGTTGGGGTTTTCTTTTTCAATCGCCGCCAGCAACTTGAGCCCATCGTCCCGTAATTTATGTCGGGGATGTTCTTGAACCAAGGCCACCGCCCAATCGCGCGCCCATTCCAGCGCCCCTAACTTCTGGTACGATTTTGCCAACTGCAGCTTGGCCTCGACGGCTTCCTCCACGGAAGGGTAGCCGTTGATAATTTTCTCGAACCGTTTTGCCGCGGCCAGGTACTGTTCTTTTCGATAATAGAACCTTCCGACGAACAAATGGTTTTGGGCGAGGTAGCGTTCACATTCTTTAATTTTGACCCGTGCCTCCGCTTCGTACCGGCTAGCAGTGAAGGTGTCAATGAGTTCCCAAAATTCTTCGTGAGCCTTTTTGACGGGAGTCATGTCCCGGTCAATCGTTTGAATCATTTTAAAATGGCTGAGGGCCAACCGGTATTGCGTGTATGGGGCAAGGACGTGATTGCGGTGCAGGTCCAAAAAATGTTGATATTCGACGATCGCTTCCGCGTATCCCTCTTGTTCATGAAACGCCTCCGCTCGTTTCAGGATGACGTTGGGGTCATAGTTCATTTCGATGGTGTCCCCGACAAAAATCTGGGCATCGGTTCTCTCGGCACCGGCGGTAGGGGCCGGTGACTCGTTGTCCGAGAACATCGAACAGCCCAAGGTCAGGCAACTGGCCACGGACAGGATCAACATCGTGACCGGATGGCGAAACACGTACGTCAGCATATGCGTTGAAATCCTTAGAAAATTCGGTCTAGCCTTGAAGCATAGCAGAGTGCCGACCCTTAAGACAAGATTGACGACTTGAGAAACAGGGGCGCAAGTTCTCCGTGCGCCAACCTGAAAACCGGGAGTTCTCTGAACGGGTAACAGTCAATGGCCCATTCCTATACCAGTCGAATCTGCGGGACCGGTTCATACGTTCCGGAACGGCGAGTGACCAATGAGGAGGTGGCAACGACATTTGCCCTCCACGATCAGGACGTCTTTCGGGTCACTGGAATACGGGCCCGGCATTGGAGCCAAGCCGACGAAACCTGTTCGTATTTGGCCGAGCGTGCGGCTCGGCAAGCCTTGGAGTCTTCGGGCCTCTCGAGTGAAGCGATGGATGCCATTCTGGTATCGACCACTTCTCCGGATACCCCGTTTCCCTCCACGGCCTGTGCGCTTCAGGAACGGCTGGGCACGCGCCGCGTGGCGGCCTTTGATCTTGCGGCATCGTGCAGTGGATTTCTGTACGGTTTATCCATGGCCGATGCGTTTATCCGGTCAGGACAGTTTCGAAGCTGTTTGGTGGTTGCAGCCGAAGTCAAATCCCGCTATCTCCATGTTTCCCAGCCTGCGAGTGGCATACTCTTTGGTGATGGAGCCGGGGCGGCGGTGGTGACCCGGGAAGAATCGTCGAGTCGCAATTCGGGTGCGAACTCAGAGGGCGCCGGGATCAAGGAGATTCGATTATATTCGGAGGGAGCCTACCACGACCTGATTATGATTCCAGCAGGAGGATCGAGGCACCCCATGAGCCAGGAAACGATTCGCGGTCATCAACATAGTATTCGATTGCAGGGTGGGGCGGTCTATCGCGTGGCCGTCAAACGGTTGACGGAGGCGATCGAGACGATCCTTCGTGAGACCCGCACGAGCTTGTCCGAGGTGAAACAAGTGATTACGCATCAGGCCAATGGCCGCATGCTTCACACCATTGCGAAACGGTTGGGCGTTCGCCAGGACCAAATGATCTCTATCGTGGATCAGGTCGGCAACACGTCGTCGGCCTCTTTGCCGATGGCCTTGGATTGGGCGTACCGGCAAGGAAAATTTCGGGAAGGGGACCTCATCCTTCTTGGCGCGTTTGGTGGAGGATTAACGTGGGGGACTGCCTTGATTCGATGGTAAGGAGTCTTAACGGGCCGGGCCATGACTGAGTTGACGAATCTTCAGTTTATGTCATAATGTCAACTGACCTTTCGCGGGCATGCCGTTTGCAAGGAACACTCATCCTCCCGCATCCCGATTGTCCACAGACCTTAGGGGGTCGAAGTGAAAAAAATTTATTTAGCCAATCCACGGGGGTTTTGCGCCGGCGTTGATCGGGCTATTGAGATCGTGGAAATGTCGCTGAAGCGCTACGGCGCTCCGATTTACGTGCGACATGAAATCGTGCACAGCCGGCACGTCGTCAACTCACTTCGCAAACGGGGAGCGGTGTTCGTAGAAGAGCTGGATGAAGTCCCGGACGGCGCGCTGGTGATTTTCAGCGCCCATGGAGTGGCCCAACAGGTGTGGGAAGAGTCGCGGCGGCGCAATCTGAAAGTCATCGACGCGACGTGCCCCCTGGTGATCAAAGTTCACAATGAAGTCAATCGCGATTACAACAATAATTACGAGCTCATTCTCATCGGGCATGCCGACCATCCCGAGGTGGTCGGAACCCTGGGACAGGTTCCGGATAAATTTCATCTGGTTTCTTCAGTCGGCGACGTGGAAACGCTCGAAGTTGAAAATAGAGAACACCTGTCTTACGTCACACAAACGACGTTAAGCGTGGATGAATGCAGTGAAATCGTCGAAGCGCTCAACCGGCGTTTTCCCGGCATCAAAGGCCCGCATCAGGAAGATATTTGTTATGCCACGCAAAATCGGCAAAATGCCGTGAAAGAGCTGGCCAAATTCGTCGATTTGATCCTGGTCATCGGATCTCCCAACAGTTCAAACTCCAATAGACTTCGTGAATTGGCCGAACGATTCGAGATCCCCGCCTATCTCATTGATTCCTATCAGGACATCAAGCTTGAGTGGCTCAAGAACGTGGAAGCCATCGGGGTCACGGCCGGGGCCTCTGCACCGGAGGTTCTCGTCAGTGAAGTGGTCGCGTACCTCAAAGGAGTCGGGGCCGAGGAGGTCGAAGAACTGACGGTCGTTGAGGAAGACATCGAATTTCTGCTTCCCAAAGAACTGATGATGCCCGGACAAAAGCGAAACGAAAGGGCCGTCGTCTAGCCCGCATTCCCCACCAGCCTCCTGCTACAGGCGCCGGTCCACTCGCTGTGCCGGGGCGTACTCCCGCAAGCCCCTTCGACATAGTGTTCAACTATGCCTTCAGCGTCTCGCAGTCCGTGCGCCCCAGCACAACGGCGTCTCGACGCCCTCGCGACGGAGCCTGGTGACAAATGCGGGCTACCCGCATTCCAGCCGGTTTCCGTATCTACAGGTAGTCCACAGTATATACACGGAAACACACAATATATGCACAGCCTTTCCATCAACACCACAGTATTTAGTATAAATTCCTTGATTTTTTTGTCTTCTGTGGTACAGTTCGGGCACGAGTCCGTTTGCCCCATCACCCACCTCTCTGAGAGTGTCTCATGAAGTTGAAATCCCTCCTGGTTTCCGGATTCAAGTCCTTTCCCGAAGCTCGACTCGACTTTCCCCAAGGCATTACCGCGGTGGTGGGGCCTAACGGAGTGGGGAAAAGCAACATCGTCGATGCCATTTTATGGGTCTTGGGTGAGCAAAGCACCAAAACGCTGCGTAGTGAACGCATGGAAGACGTCATCTTCAATGGGACGGAATCCCGTAAGCCATTGGGCATGGCGGAAGTCTCGCTGGTCGTCAGCGACGTGACGAGTCAAGAACTCGAGCCTGTAGCCGGTGTGCTGGAGGCATTGCCGGGCAACAAAGAGTTAATGGTCACTCGCCGGTTGTACCGTGACGGGGAAAGCGAATATTCCATCAATAAAATCCCCTGCCGGCTCAAAGATATTCGCGGCCTCTTTTTGGAAGCGAGGGCCGGCACCAAGGGGCATACGGTGATCGAACAGGGTAATATCGATCAAATCCTCTCCGGGTCCCCACAAGACCGCCGGACGTTTATCGAGGAAACGGCGGGAATCGGTCGCTTCAAAAAACAAAAGACGGAAGCGCTGAACAAACTCAAAACCACGCAACAGAACTTGACTCGAGTTCGAGACATTATAGCCGAGGTCCAAAAACAATTGCGGACCTTAAAACGCCAGGCGCAACAGGCCGAGCACTATCGGACGTTGAAGGAAGAATCGCGCGCACTCGAAATCCGGCTCCTGAAGCACGATTTTGAAGGCCTGCATCACCAGCGGACGCACGTTGAATCCGAACTCGCCGGGTTGGAGCTGCGCGAGACTGAACTCATGGCCGAGGAAGCACGCCTGATGGCGTCGTATGAGGAAGCCAAGTCGGTGCTTCTCCGTGATGGGGAACTCGTAGGACATATGCAGGAAGAGCTTCGACAATTGGAACATGGCATCGGGCAGGCGCTCACGACCATGGAAGTTGAGCGGAATCGCGCAGACTTGTTTGACCAGCAACGAACGCAAGCGTTGGAAGAACAGACCCGTCTCGTCACGGTTTCCGAGCAAGCCGCGACGAACATCCGGAGCCTTCAGGAGCAGGTTCAACGCTCTGAAGGAGACATGGCTCAGGTGACCGGACAATTGACGGAACTGGAGATGGAACAGCAACAGCGAGGTGAGCGCCGGACTGCGTTACAGACCCAAACCGAGCAAAGCAGGCAACGCCTGTTCGATCTCGCCGTCGAGCGTTCGCAAACCGAATCCCAGTTGACGAATCTCGATACCAAACAACGGGAACTGCTGAGCCGCCTCCAGGACATTCAAGACGACCAAGCCCATTGCCGGCAGGAACGATCGAACGCCGAAGCGGCCCTGACCGAGCAACACGTGCTCTTGCAACAAGTCACCCAACACCTGGCAGTCGATCGTGAAAAGCACGAAACGCTGTCAGCCGCCACGATAGAACTCGAAGAACGGATTCGAGAGGTCGATCAACAGCGGATTCAGGAACAAACCAACCATGCGGCAGCCGAGTCGAGGCTGCGAGCACTGCAAGCCGTGCTTCAGGAGGAGTTGGGCTATCGGCAAGGCCAGGAAGAAAACGACCCCTCCCTGCGACGGGTGTGTCAGGGGGTCAAGGAAGTGTTCGCTGAACGGTTGAAGGTTCCACAAGAATATGAAGTCGCCATCGAGGCGGCATTGGGAGAACATATTCGCGCCTGGGTCGTGGACGGGGTTGATGACGTTCTGCAAGCGCTTGCGTTTGTCACGGAACATGGTTGGGGGCGTGGGACCTTTGTGACCGCCCAGCCTCCCGTTTCCTCAGCCGGGTCGTTCCTTGAGTCGTGGCCTGCTTTGGAAAAGGTGCGCGGGGTGTTGGGCAGGGCGGTCGACCTGGTTGCCGTCCCCGAAGATCTTCAGGGGGTGTTGCATTGTCTTCTGGGACGAGTGGTACTGGTGGATACGCTCGAAGACGGTCTGTCGGCGATCAAGCACGTCGCTCAAGCCGATCTCGGGTCCTTGCTGTTGGTGACGCGGACCGGAGCAGTCATTGATCCCCGGGGCATCGTGACCGGCGGTTCCTCCGGTGAGGCAAGCGGGCTGCTGCAACGACGGCGCGAAGTGCATTCGTTGGAGCAGGAACTGTCCTCGATGAATCAACGCATTGCCGAATTTGACGGTCAACGCCGGACGGTGCAGGAACGGTTCGAGACGAATAAGCAAGAGCTTCAAACCCTTGAAGCCTCCTTGAAAGAATCCGAAATGAGGCAACTCGTGGTTGAGCAGGAAATCTCCACCCTTGCGAGTCGCCTGCAGGACGCGGAGCAACGGTTGAATGCAAATCAAACGGAACGTGATTCGTGTCAGGTCGAACTCGCTCGGGTTCGAGAGCACGAAAGCCTGGCGCGAACGCGGCTCGGAGAGATCGCGCAACGACACGGCGAAGAAGAACAACGGCTGATGGAATTGACCACACAACTTCAGGAAGTGGACGAAGCGATACGAGTGCTCTATGACCGGTTGACGGAGACGCGGTTAACCTTAACCACGTATCGGGAACGGCACGAACGGGCACGGGCGGATTTGGATCGCTTACAAGAGGAGGACCGCAGCCGCCGGGCACGGCTTCAAGGTCTTGCCGAGCAAATCGAGTCCCTGCAGACTCAAACCGGGACGAGCCGGGAAGAACGCCGGCGAGCGGATTCGGTGTTTCAGGAATTGGATGCCAGGAAGACGAGTCTTCAGGGTGAGCTTCGTGAGCTCGAAGAGCGACATACGAACGGTCTTGAACGGACTCGGGAATATGAACGCGGTCTCAATGAGAATCGAAAACAGTGTTCTTCGACCAGGGAAACGCGGCAAGCATCGGACGTTCACCGTGCTGAAATCCGGACGAGAATGCAAACCATCGAGGAAGCCTTAACCGGCACCTATGGGGAATCTATCGACGAACGTGGAGAAAAAACGCCGCAGGCGGACGTTTCGCAAGATCCCGGGGCCGAGAACGAAGGGCCTGAGGCCTGGAAGGAACGGTTGCAGACCATTCGGACCAGGATGGATCGCATGGGGGCGTTGAATTTGGCCGCGATCGACGAGCATCGGGAATTGGAGGAACGCTATCGGTTTCTCCACGAACAGGAAGAGGATTTGTCTGAATCGATACGCTCGCTTCAAGAAATCATCGAACGCCTCAATCGAACGACGAATCGAATGTTTCAGCAGACATTCGAGGCGATCCAGGAAAAGTTCGGGGGAGTCTTTTCGGCCTTTTTTGCCGGAGGACAGGCGGAGTTGGTGTTGGTGCAGCCGGACCCGGAAGAACAAGAGGAAGAGATGGGAACGGAGCCCGGCGTCGATATTATCGCGCAGCCTCCGGGAAAACGCCTCAAAAACCTGACGATGTTATCCGGCGGAGAAAAGACCCTGACCGTGTTGGCCTTGCTGTTTGCCAGTTTTCTGACGAAGCCGTCGCCGTTTTGTATTTTGGACGAGGTCGATGCCCCATTGGATGAACCGAACGTGGTCCGGTTCGCTCGATTCTTGCCTCAGTTAATCCCGCTTTCTCAGTTTCTCGTGATCACGCATAATAAACGCACGATGGAAGTCGCCGATTCCCTGTTTGGGGTGACCATGGAAGAGCCCGGCGTCTCAAAGTTTGTTTCCGTGCGAATCGCGGATTTCGAGAAAGTGTAACGGCAAGGGGTCGGAAGATTTTGCGCGAGGTAAAAACACAAAGCCCCGTCTTCGTATGAAGACGGGGCTTTGTCAACATCCTGCTAGTTTCGTACGCCGCTCCACACCTTTTCAGGATCGATTTCTTTATCAGGGTTCAAGGTTCTCGCTTTATCGAGTAAGACGTCGGTGGTTTCAGGAACTTCCGGGTCGGAGATGCAACAGTCATCGACCGGGCAGACGGCCGCGCATTGAGGTTCGTCAAAATGTCCGACGCATTCGGTACAGCGTTCATGGGTAATCACGTACACCGTATCCCCATCACCTTGTCCTTCACCCACCGCGTACCCTTTTTCTTCTGCGGCACTTCGAGTTTCGAAGATGGCTTCATTCGGGCATTCCGGCAAACATGCTCCGCAATTAATACATTCTTCCGTTATCAATAACGACATAAATTCCTCCTTCTATCGAACCAGCAAGAGTTTCTGGTCACCCAAGCGATGTCAGACAGTACATTCTAGGCACCCGTGAATATCGAGTCAACGGGACAGAAGGCCTAGAGCCCTAAGCCATTTGGACTGTACGCTTCACTCCTGACATTCGGAGTCCTGTGCCTCCGCGCCCTTTGCGGAACGGAAAATGACAAGAGAGGCGCCCAGGTCAAAGCCTTGCCAACGGCCCGTCAATCCTCAAGGTGATAGTCCCACCCCCGGACAAGAGATGACCTCCCTGCGACCGCCAATGCTCCCCAGAACCCTTGACCCAAAGGGAGATTAAACAGGGACCAAGCAGCAGGAACGTGTCCCTGAACGTTGAGGATTCGAGGCGGTTCGTCGGGGGTAAAGGAAACTGTCACATGCTTCAGAGGAAACGAGAATCCCTTTCCAAGGGCTTTAATAAAGGCCTCTTTTCTGGTCCAACAACGAAAGAATGCCGCCTGTTGTTCGGCCTGGGGAAGCTGCTGAAAAGCCGTGAATTCTTCAGGACTGCAAATGCGTTCGGCAAGACCCGTATAATCCAAGGAATCCCGGTCACCCTCAAGATCAATACCGACTTCAATGTCGCGGGAAACAGCATACACAGCCAAATGTTGCGAATGAGACACGTTAAAATGAAGCGGTTCATTCACGGGGTCTTGCACAAACGGTTTTCCGAAGGGGCCCGATTCAAAACGGATGTCCCGGGGAGATGTCCGGAGATAGCGAGCGAGGATATGTCGCAGGATTCCCCGTGCCGCCGTGAAGCGTCGTTGGTGTTGGGATAATTTAAAACGTTGGGCGCGTGCTTGCTCGTCCGGACTCAGGGTCTCTTGATACACTTGAAGACGTGCGAAGGGTACGTCTACAATCGCGCGCCACACGTGAATATGGCCCGCCTGCAGAAGGTGCCCGCCCTCGGGAACGTTCCCAAAGAAAGAAGATGGGGAGGACGATGTAGTCAGGGAACTCTCGTGACTCATGCCTGATTCCTAGAAAGACAAACATTGTGCTCCGTGCATGCTTGATCTGCGGAGCGGGCTAAGAAGTATTGTACAAAGAAACGCATTCGTGAGGCGAGCGTTGAATAGACCACCAAAATCAGCGGCTTATGCCGCATTAATCACCGCCTCGGTGGTGTGGGGCGGGTCGGTTGTGGCCCAGAAAGTGGCGTTGGGTGCCTTCTCCGCCGTGGAAGTGTCGGTGTTTCGAGGACTCGGCGCGTTGGTCATTCTGGTTCCGTTGTGGTGGTGGCAGGAGCAGTCCAAGACGCGTTTGACCGCGCGGGATCTCGGGGTGCTCACGGCCTTGGGGGTCGCCGTGCTCGGGAATCACCTGCTGGTGTTATATGGGCTTCAGTACATCGGGGCAGGGGCAGCCGGCGTGATCATCGGGGCCAGCCCGGCCATTACGGCTTTTCTTTCCTCATTGATGCTGCGAGATATCCCGTTTCGTCAAGTCTGGGTCGGGTGTGCGGTGTCGTTCATCGGCGTGGCCCTGGTGTCGGGTGGCAATGCGACGGCGGATGGCGGTGCGAACCCTGTGCTGGGTGGCGGGTTGATCGTTCTGGCTTTGATAAGCTGGGCTCTCTACACCATCGGGAGCCGGTGGATGATGGAAGGGCTGTCGCCGCTGACGGTGAATTGGACGACGCTCTTCATCTCCCTCGTCTTTCAAGTCCCGTTGCTGTGGATAGACCCTCTGGTGTTGGAGGCAGGTATCGGAAGTATTCCCCCCTCCGGGTGGGCGGCGTTGGTGTACGTCATCGTCTTTGCCACCGCCCTCGGCCAGCAAGCCTGGCTCTATGGAGTGTCCGGTATCGGACCTTCGCGTGCCGGGGTGTTTACCAATTTGATTCCCGTGTCCGCGCTTGTCTTGTCGTTTGGTATCCTCGGAGAATCCCTGGATCTGATCAAAGTGCTTGGCATCGGATTCGTTTTGGGCGGGGTCTGGTTGGTCACCCGGTCTTCAGGGACCTGAGGGGTCGAGGGTTGCTCAAACGTCGCTCGAATGGGATGATGATTTTTGGGACGGCACGGAGGCCATGCGCTGCCTGCTTGCGGAACGTGTTGAATGGCGAAGAAAGGTAGAGCCGAATGCTGAAAGAGCGAATCGAGGAAGTGACGTTGGCCAACGAGGCGTTTTATCGGGCCTTCGAGAGTCTGGACATCGGGGAAATGGATAAGGTATGGGCGCACCAGGAATACGTGACGTGCATCCATCCGGGCTGGAGTATAAGGGTCAGCTGGCCGATGGTTCGGGATTCCTGGGTCGTCATTTTTAATAATATTTTTTCCATGGAGTTTTCCCTCACGGAATTACAGGTCCAAGTCGCCGGGGAGGTGGCCTGGGTGATTTGTACCGAAAATATTACGAGCCGGAACGCGGACAGCAACCAAAACAGTCGAGTCGTGGCGACCAATCTGTATGAGCGCATGGACGATGGCTGGAAGATCATCCACCATCACGGCTCCCCGTTAATGGAGTAGGCGGGGGATCACGATCGTTGTTCCCTGGCTATTGGCAGGATTATTTTCTGTAGGGACGGGTCTTCGTGTTCGCCCTGCTCCACGATTTAGTGCGGAATGGCGAGGGTGTTGTACCATTCTTGGACAATGGCATCCCGTTCCACCATCGTCATGCCGTTATATTTCCGGAATACCCCTTTGCCTCCCTTTTTTCGCCGCCAGGTCACAAAATCGGAAAAATGGTCTTTGCACACGGTGCCGGTTCCGGCCGGGGCATAGCCTTGGTTCGTGCATCCTTCGATCATACAATTTCGAGCATTCATACCGTTGACTCCTTCGTGATTTGGGCAGACACGCAGATCTGCCCCTACAGTCCAGTATGCCCAACCGTCACGGAGCATTGCAACGGCACGGCGAACACTTGCATTCTTGCCGACGGACTGGCTATCGTAGCCGACAGCTTGATTCGGGCGAAAAGCCCGTTCTGAACGGATTGAGAAAGGAGAGTGACTTGTGGCAACAGCGAAAGAGGTTTTTGAAAAAGTGAAAGAGGCGGCCCTGGCGGCGACCGGCCTGGATGAACGTGCCCTGCAAATCGATTATCCCGCCTTGGAGAAGAAAATAGACACGGCGCTGGGGACCCGGACTATCGCCATCTTGCATATCAATCAATATTTACCGGAAGGGTATGAAGACCAGGGACATTTCAATGCGGTCGCCGTGACGGAAGGTAACGTGGTGTATGATATGGTCATCGGCGATCAATATTTTCGCTATGATATTTTTTCCGCTGCCGATCTCACCAAATTCCAAACCATCGAGGGCATCTATAAAGATGAGGAAAAACGGGAAGAAATTTCCTTCTTAAGTGTGCGACTCCAGCATGGAGACGAAGCGCATATTTTGTTGGGATTAGATGATGCCCAGCGAGCCAGTGCCTTGGCCATCGGCGAAAAACTTTCGTCAGCGCGCCATCCGGAATAACCACCGTCATATTCTTTTGTATAGGGCCGCATCCCGGGTCAATGCCTGGGACAAGCCTTGTGCGGCCTTGAAGAAGGCGCCATAAGCCTGCCCCCGACTCTGATCGGGGGCAGGCGCAGCTACAAAATACTTGGAACCGACGCGAGTAGGCCTGTTCCTTAACTCGTAGGGTGAAACGGAAGGGCCTGCACGATGGAGGGCTGGCGTTGTCCGTTGACGTCCACGTCCAGGGCGGTGCCCGGAGCGGTGAAGTCCCTCAACGGAAAAGCCAAGGCAATGGTTTTGTTCATGGTCGGGGAGTGAATCGCACTGCTGACCCACCCGACCTCTCGATCTTCACTGAACACTTTGGCATCGGGAGGCGGAACCGTGTTCTCCGGTGAATCGATCACCAGGCCCACCAGTCGCCGTTTGACAGTGCCGTACGTGTCCATGCGCGCGACGACTTCTTGTCCGGGATAGCACCCTTTACTCAGGCTGAAGGCTTTCCCTTCCAAGTTGGCTTCGGGCGGCACGATCCGTTCATTCAAATCCGGTCCCAGTTTGGGGATGCCCGCTTCGATACGCAGGGACTCTCGTGCTGCCGTGCCGATGGCTCGCAGGGCAACGGCTTCCCCGGCTCCCCACAATCGACTCCAGGCTTGGTCCATGGCGTCATTCGGCATCAGAATTTCAACGTCGCGTTCCCCGGTTTCCTGGGTGGTGGCAATCAGGGCTGACTGCCCATTCAGGTCGTGGGTCAGGAAGGCCCCTGGTTTCAAGTCGTTGACGTCGACACCCAATGATTGTTGAATAAGGAGTGGGGCCTTTGGACCACTGACCAGAATAATGCCCCAGGTGTCCGCACCGTTCTTCATTTTGGCTTTGGTGCCGTAGAGAAGAAACTTGCGAAAGGTTTCATAGGTGACGGCCCCTGATTCGCCCACGTCTTCCACGAACAGAGACTCCTCAAGCCGATAGACTCGAAAATAGCTCAGCATCTTGCCTTTGTGCGTCATGAAACTCGAATACAACCAGTCTCCGGATTGGAGCGGAAGAATGTCGTTACTGATAATGCTTTGCAGCCAGGTCACGCGATCCTCTCCCGTGACGTACAGTTTTCCGCGATGTGAAATGTCGGCAATCCCCACTCCCGTTCTGACCGCGTGATGTTCGGCAATGGGATCACCATAATGGACCGGCATCTCCCACTCTCCGGCAGGGCCGAAGTGGGCTCCCAATTGCTGATGGGTGGTATGAAGGGAAGACTGTTTCATGCCGGGGGTTGTGTCACTTCTTGGAGGAGGGCCAGGGTTCTGGCGGAAAATTCATTGCGTGAGACAATTTTGTCGATGCCGAGTTCCTTCGCCTGGCGCCACGTGTCGACTTCTTCATGATTGGCAAACGCCAGGACCGGGACGCGGTTCAACGCCGTCTCGCTTTTGGCGGTTTTCAGCATGGTGGTGGCATCGAGCCCGGGATCGTTCATATTCAGCACAATGGCAGTCGGTGCATGGGCCTTTGCTTTTTCGAGGATCTGATCCGGAGACGTGACGCGCTTGAGCCCATAGCCGGCGGGTTTAAAGGCATCGCGAATCTTCGTATAGAAAAAAATATCGGTTACCCCCACGAGAACGATTTTTTCATGTTCCACGAGTTCCACCTTTCTTGTGATCGTCGATCAACTAACAAAGTTGAGGAATCTCTGATTTATTGTGATAGCGAGATGCAGTGCAAGGCGTCCCGTAGCGAGACCCGAGACATATCAAGTCGATAGTCGAGGGTTGAGCGAGGACACAACGCTGCAATGCGCCCGATAGTGCAATAAATCAGTTCATCAAGGTGATCAGCCGCATCATCGCTCTTTTAGCCGGCATATAGTTGGCATTGAGCGTCACGGCGGTTTTATACGATTCAATGGCGAGTGACCAGTCGCCTTTTCGTTCATAGACACGCCCCAGGTTCATGTGCGGAAAGGCCGGACTTTCATACCGTCTGGCCGTGGTGGCGCGTTTGAGCCAGGGGATCGCTTCATCCAACCGGTTCAGTTCAATAAGATAGGCCCCAATGTCATTGTACGGATTTCCAAAGTCCGGGTCCGTTTGGATGGCCCGATGACATTCTTCAATGGCTTCGTCCAATTGCCCCATAAAGCTGTAGGTCCATCCGAGGAAGGTATACGCTTCGGCCGTCGGAAAGAGGTCAATGGAGTCCTGGTATAATTTGACGGCGTCATCCAGATTGCCTTTCATCTGACAGTCGTAGCCCTGCTGGAATAAATCCCACGCGGTCAGTTTGTCCTCTTCCCGCCCTTCACCCTGTTGAATAAAATCTTGTTGGTTCATTGACTCCAGAAGGACCAATCGTGCAACGAATGAGTCCCTTACTCACCTTTCAGTTTATGACGAACGAGGGCGGCGGCACGTTTTCCCGACAACAACATCGCCCCGAAAGCCGGACCCATACGGGGAGAGCCGTCCACGGCGGCTACGGCCAAACCGGTGACAAAACAGTTCGGGAAGACCTCACGGGTATTTTCTACAACCATGGCCTCGGAGCGTGCAATCCACATAGCCCCGTTGCCCGGGACCGTTTGATGGAAACCTCGCTGGTTGAGCAATCCGACAATGACCGCGTCATGTCCGGTGGCATCGACCACGACTTTCGACTCGAGTGCGATAGGATCGACATGGATGATATCGTGTCCGGCCATCTCCGCCGTCGTGTTATTGACGACGACGCCTTCGAGCGCGCCCTCGCCGCGAAGGATCAGGTCCACCACCTTGGTCAGGTTGAGTACTTTCGCCCCGGCTTCATACGCCGAGGCAATGAGGCGGGCGGTGGCATGCGGAGGGTCCACGATTCTCATGCCCGCGCATTCTTTCACGGGTTTACACGGGACGCCCATGCTCTCAAGGATGGCGTGGGCCGGTTCGCACAGGGTGGCTTTATTCATGAGGTACCCGCCGGACCAGAATCCTCCGCCGAGCGCGAGACTTTGTTCGATCAAAAGAGTACGAAATCCTTGTGTCGCCAGGTCATGGGCGCAGACCAGACCGGACGGTCCGCCTCCCACGATAATCACGTCACTTTCAATGAGTTGATCAAACTCTTTATAGAATTCGCGCGCGATGTGGCGAGTCACGTCTCGTTCACGAAGCGGCGCCGGCTGGAGGTTATCCATGGCAGACATTCCTATGTTGCCCTCTCCCACACTTCTCCCCTCTCCCCTGGTGGGAGAGGGCTAGGGTGAGGGGGGCAAGGTGCAGGGTGAGGGGACTCGGTTGGTTAAGGTTTTTCGGGTTGCACATACAGTTCCCCGCCGGTTTTTCGAAACTCGTCGGCTTTTTCCTGAAGTCCGGCTTCCAGGGCTTGCTGTTCAGCCATTTGGAGCTGATCGGCGTAATCACGCACGTCTTGCGTGATTTTCATCGAACAAAACTGGGGGCCGCACATCGAGCAGAAATGGGCGCCCTTCGCGGCTTGGTCGGGAAGCGTGGCATCGTGATATTCTCGAGCCGTGTCGGGATCCAGCGAGAGATTGAATTGATCCTCCCACCGGAACTCGAACCGGGCTTGCGATAACGCGTTGTCACGGCGTTGCGCCACGGGGTGTCCTTTGGCCAGGTCCGCGGCATGTGCGGCGATTTTGTATGTAATGACTCCGGTCTTGACGTCTTCTTTCGCCGGCAGGCCGAGGTGTTCTTTGGGCGTGACGTAGCACAGCATGGCACACCCGTACCAGCCGATCATCGCCGCTCCGATCCCCGACGTAATGTGGTCATACCCGGGTGCGACGTCGGTGGTGAGGGGCCCCAGGGTATAGAACGGGGCTTCGTGACACGCCTCCAATTGCCGTTCCATGTTTTCATGGATCATGTGCATGGGCACGTGGCCGGGCCCTTCGATCATGACCTGTACGTCGTGCGCCCAGGCGAGTTTGGTCAATTCGCCCAACGTCTCGAGTTCGGCAAACTGCGCTTTGTCGTTGGCATCGGCAATCGAGCCGGGGCGTAACCCGTCGCCCAGGCTGAATGACACGTCATACGCCTTCATGATCTCGCAAATTTCTTCGAAGTGGGTATACGCAAAGTTTTCCCGGTGATGAGAGAGACACCATTTGGCATGAATGGACCCCCCTCGTGAAACAATGCCGGTCATCCGGTTCGCGGTGAGGGGCACGTACGCCAACTTGACGCCGGCGTGAATGGTGAAATAATCGACCCCCTGTTCAGCCTGCTCGATCAACGTGTCCCGATAGAGTTCCCACGTCAGCTCTTCCGCTTTCCCCCCGACTTTTTCCAGCGCCTGATAGATAGGGACGGTCCCGATGGGGACGGGGGCATTGCGAATGATCCATTCCCGGGTTTCATGAATATTCTTGCCGGTCGACAGGTCCATGACCGTATCGGACCCCCACCGGATGGCCCAGATCATTTTTTCGACTTCCTCTTCGATCGACGACACCACGGCGGAATTGCCGATATTGGCATTGATCTTCACCAGAAAATTCCGGCCGATAATCATAGGCTCGATTTCCGGATGGTTGATATTGGCCGGGATGATCGCGCGGCCACGAGCCACCTCATCACGGACGAATTCCGGGGTGATGGTGTGAGGAAGCGTCGCACCCCAGGCTTGTCCGGGATGTTGTTCAACGCCACGGGGCGTGCCGTTCGAATGGACTTGCGCCTCCCGTAATTGTGTTTCCCTGATGGCAATAAATTCCATCTCGGGGGTGATGATGCCCTGGCGCGCATAATGCAGTTGTGAGACGTTCTTTCCCGGTTTCGCCCTCAATGGTTTGCGAATGTGGCCAAAGCGCAGGGCGATGAGCGTCGGATCATTGGCCCGCAGTCGACCGTACTCGGAAGACACGTCGGGTAAGGCGTCCACGTCCTGCCGCGCCAGAATCCAATCATGGCGTAACGGGTGAAGGCCGCGTTGAACGTCGATGCCCGCTGAGGGATCGGTATAGGGCCCGGAGGTGTCGTACACGAGGATCGAAGGGCCGGCAGGCGCGCCGTTGTCTTTCTTGGGGGAGGAAAGAGAAATTTCACGCATGGGCACGGCCACGCCGTCCTGCTCCCCTTTGACGTACACTTTCTTGGAGGCGGGAAGCGGCGTCGTGGTGAGGGCCGACGTGGAGGCCTGACCCTCCTTCCCGTTCGCGGAAGGGGTTTGAGGGAGTTCGGTATGGCTCATACGGAAATCCTTTTCTGATAATAAAAAAGCCGCTCTCCAACTTCCGGGAGCGGCTCACACACCAGGCAGCATATGTCCGCTTCCCTACGCTGGAATTACCCAGATCAGGTCCTGAGGGTTGTCTTCGTCACAAAGACTCTCAGCCAACTGGCTCCCCTAGCTATGTTCTAAACAAACTATCGTACGCCTTGCCCTTGTGCTTGTCAATCAGGCGTTGTGCGGGGCAAGGGCATGAAGGCTGGAGAGAGAGGAGGCCCACAAGGACCGGTGCCGAAGAGGCTGAGTCAATTCCATGACTCGTCTCCGTCCCGCGACCACTCGGCCAACCCCCAGTTCTTCTGAACCTTCACGATTTCCCCCACGGTCTTGGCGTGCCGGTCCAGGACCGACCTGACCGTATTGCTGAAATTGCGGGATTCGGTCGGGTACCCTCTTTGTCGAAGGGCTGCCGCAATCTCGGCAGTGGATTGGGGCTGGTTCGCCATCGTCAGATAGCGTTGGGCGGCTTCGGTTAACGTCAGATGGGCAAATGAATCGGACTCGACGTGACCGGGCTCTTGCCTGGTGGAAAGGGCAGCCGGCAGACAAGCCTGCAACGCTGTTTCACTTTCTCCCATTAACGCCATCATCCCGGCAATGGCCGCGTCGATAACGCTTTTTCTTCTTTCCAGATCTTTCAAAACCTTGCGATATGCATCCATGCCGGCATCGTTCTGCGTCTCGTCAGACATCGCTTCTCCTCCCAATCAGTCGCCGTGGTCTCTACCCCTCCTGAGGGGGTTGTTATGCAGGACATAGCAAAATCATCGCTAATCATAGCAAATCATAGCAAAAGCATAGCGATCATAGCAACAACATAGCAAGTGCATAGCACCCATAGCAATGCGATACGTTCTCGTGCAAACTAGTGTACAAGCCGGACATGGTTTACAAACTAAACCGGACACATGGTTTACATCGCCTGCAGGGTTTCCGGTTGATGCCACTGCCGGACCGGGATAATCGTCAACGTCCGGTCATCCAGGGTCCCCAGTCGATGAAAACTATAATGGATCGCCCACGTGCTTTCCCCGATCTGTGTGAAGCCCACCGGCTCCTGCGCCAGCACCTCCGAGAGGTATAGCACGTGCCCCCGCCAGCGGACTTCGCCGTTCTGCCGAACCTGCCGCACGCGCGTCCCCGGGGCATACGCGATCGGCGGGAGCTTCGCCGGATACGGCCGCGGCGACGGCTGATACACCTGGCCGGGAGTCTGTCGGTTTAACGCCTCATGCGAGCGGGCCCAATTATATTCGTCCACAAACGCCGCCAACCGCCGTTGTTGCGCCGCCAAAGTCGCCGCGGGCGGCCCCACCGCCGCTTTGAGCGCCCGATGCATCCGCTCATGGCAGCCATTCTCACTCGGCGTGCCCGGCCGAATCCGTTCGGGCCGAATGCCTAACCGCACCCACCACGCCGCCAACCGACTCAGGCCCCCGAGCGCGGTGGAGGCAAAAGGGGGGCCGTTGTCCGTCCGAATCGTCGCCGGCAGCCCATACTCGTGAAACACCCACGCCAACCACGGCTGCACCGCGGCCCGCGTCGGCTGGAGCAACCCCTCACACCGCAGCACATACCGGCTGGCGTGATCCATGACGGTGAGCGGATAACAGCGCTGCCCTGTGCCCAACGGAAAATCCCCCTTGAAGTCCGCACTCCAGGTGGGCGCCGTGGCCGTGCCTCGGCTCAGGCGCTGGGGATCCGCAGGCACGCGTCGCCGCATCCGCCGCGGCCGCACCAACCCCGCCCGTTTCAAGATCACCCCCACCGTGCTATCCACCGGCCACGCCTCGTCCGGCGCCACCGCCCGTAACCGATCCCGAATCTTCTTCGGCCCAAAACTCGGATGGCGGTGCTTCATCGCGAGAATGGCCTCGATGACCGCCTCCGGGGTCTGGTGTGGCTGCGTATGCGGCCGCCGCGCCCCGTCCGCTAACCCCGCCACCCCGTGCGCGTGATACCGCGCCAGCCACTTGTCCCCCGTGGGGCGGCTGATCCCATACCCGGTGCACAAATCGACCTTCGTATACTCCCCACTTAACCAGTCACGTACAAACTGTTCTCGTTGATCCATGATCTTCCACTCCTTCCACGGCATGCGCAGGCCCTCCTTTGCCGTGGAGTCTACCAGTGTAAACCATGTCCCCGGTTTAAAATGTAAACAATGTGCCCGGTCTGTACCCACCCCAGCCCTCTCCCTCAAGGGGAGAGGGAGTTTTTGCATGTCGGGTGACGCCTTCGGCTGCGGAACTCGCGTCGCCCAGACAGTCCTCGCCCCCAAACAAAATTCGGGACCGCGGCGCAGCCGCGCCCCCGAATGCCGCCTGAGCCCCCTCCTCTGTAGTGGCCGCATCTCATGCGGCCTTCCGTCTCTTTCCGTTTCTTGGTGACCTCTTCGGGCGGCATGAGATGCCGCCCCTACAACTGCACAACGACCCTGGATTTTTGCTTTTCCCCCTCTGTCATCCCGGACTTGATCCGGGATCCAGGGTCTTTGCCTTTTCCTTCTAACACGCCACAAAAATCAAGCCTGGATTCCTGCTTTCGCAGGAATGACAGAAAAAGAAATGACGGAGGGGCGTAGCCCCGCCCGTAGGCGCCAGGACATGGCGCGATCAGATCGCGTGGCTACGACTTATCGAACCCTCTCCCTCTGGGAGAGGGTAGGGTGAGGGGGGCGACTCAAATGAATCAGCGAACGAGTTCGTCCTGAACGATCGACGGCCGTTTTTCGATCAGCGCAAGCAGCACTCGGGCCGGTCCCTCAGGGTGTCGACGGCCCTGCTCCCAATTCTTGAGCGTTCCCAGCGGCACCCCGATGCTTTTGGCAAAGGCCGGTTGTGACAATCCCGTCTTGCCTCGGATCGCCACGACGTTAGGCTCGGGCACCTCAACTTCATGCACCGTGAACCCATCGCGCGCTCCGTTCAGGTAGGCCCGGGCATCCTCAAGCCCGGTCATGACTTTATCGAATGGTTTTGTCATTGGTGTCTCCTGTAATCGTCAACCATTTGCTGCGCGGCGGTGATCAGCGAGGTTCGTTCCCTGGCGCTGAGACCCGTCTTCTCGTTCTTGGCGAAGACGGTGAGCAAAAACACCGGAATGTCTTCGCCGGAGAACAGAAACACCACACGTGCCCCGCCGCGTTTCCCACAAGCATAGACGCCATTGACGCCGTCGTCAATGGCGTCTGCCTACACCATCACGGTTTACGATTCCAAGGTGCGGGGTTTCGTGACCAGGGCGTCTGGGCCCCCTCCTCTGTAGTGGCCGCATCTCATGCGGCCTTCCGTTTCCTGGCAGCCTCTCCGGGCGGCATGAGATGCCGCCCCTACAACTGCAAAGACTCTGGATCCCGGATCAAGTCCGGGATGACAGAGGGGAGAAAAACGCGCCATCCCATGGCGCCACTACAGGGCGCCTGCGGGCGCGGCTGCGCCCCGGTCCCGAATCCAATATGGGGGCGAGGACTGTTTGAGCGAAGCGAGTTCCGCAGCCCTAACTATTCGGGACCGGGGCAAAGGCACCCAAAGGGCCACGCCCGGGCGCCCATGGTTTTGGGTCCTTTTGCCGAAACAAAAGGATCTCGTCGTGCGGGGCCGAAACCCCGCAAGCCCCCTCTTACCCGAACAGGTCGGGGTCGGTCTTGCTGCGGCCGAAGTGCTGGTAGGCTTTGGCGGTGAGCTGGCGGCCGCGGGCGGTGCGGTCGAGGTAGCCGGCCTGGAGGAGGAAGGGTTCGTACACGTCTTCGAGCGTGGCTTTTTCTTCGCGGACCGCGGTGGCCAGGGCTTCGGCGCCGACCGGGCCGCCGTTGAATTTTTCGAGGATGGTCAAGAGGATTTTGCGGTCCATTTCGTCGAATCCCGCGTCGTCCACGCCGAGCCAGTGCAGGGCTTCCTGCGCCACCTGTTGGGTGATGACGCCCTGGGCTTTGACTTCGGCGAAGTCCCGGACCCGCCGGATGAGCCGGTTGGCGATGCGTGGCGTCCCGCGCGCGCGCTTGCTGATTTCGGTCGCGCCGGCGGGTTCGATGGCGACGTTCAGGAGGCCTGCGGAGCGGTTGACGATGGTTTCCAATTCTTCCGCCGTATAGAAGTCCAGCCGGTACACCAGCCCGAATCGTTCACGGAGCGGGGAGGTGAGCGACCCGGCTTTGGTCGTGGCGCCGACCAGGGTGAATGGGGGCAGGTCCAGTTTCATGGTGCGGGTGGCCGGGCCCTGGCCGATGACGAGGTCGATCTGAAAATCTTCCATGGCGGGGTACAGGGCTTCTTCGACGGACGCGGGCAGGCGGTGGATTTCGTCGATGAACAGGACGTCGTGGGCCTGGAGGTTGGCCAGGATCGCGGCGAGGTCGCCGGCGTGGTTGAGGACGAGCCCGGAGGTCGAGCGGATGCCGCCGCCCATTTCTTTGGCGATGATGTGCGCGATGGTGGTCTTGCCCAAGCCGGGCGGGCCGTAGAAGATGGCGTGGTCCAGGGGTTCGCCGCGGCGTTGCGCGGCCTCGATGCAGACCCGCAAGGATTCTTTCATGCGTTCCTGGCCGGTGTATTCGTCCAGGGTTTGCGGGCGCAGGGTGCCTTCGGTGTTTTGTTCTTCTTCGAGGAGGTGGTTGGTGACGATGCGGTCTTCCATGCAGGGGTCGGCTTCCGGCTCGGGACGGCGCGGGGCCGTTCCCTTGGGGTGAGCGGCGCCCCACCCCGAGGTCGGTTCGTGGACGGGTGTTATTGGGGCATGGTGAATTCGACGTTGATGTCCCGCCCCAGGTTTTGCGTAGACCTATTCACAGTCTTTCCCGGGAGGCATGAATTCGACGTTAATGTCCCGCCCCAGGAAGTTCACGAGAAATCCTTGATTCTGGTAGCACAGCTTGGCACCCATGACGTTTTCATCCCCATAATCTTCGGGGCCTAACAGTTCCCGGATTTCCTTTGCGCTTTCGGCCGTGAGGACCCGCCTGAAAATGCCCCGGGTCTTATGCGTGAAGCGGTTATTGATGAAAATATAGTCGACACGGCCATCCCTGATGCCGACCCCGGCCATGGGCCCGGTCGGGTTCGATTGATCCCACAGCAGCACGTAGACACCTTCCTGCTCGGTCCGGACTCCGGAAATTTTTTCGTTGATCAGTACTTCCACGGCGTCGATTTCCGAATCCCCCAAGCGGACGCCGTACAGGGCCACGGTGGTGCTGTCGATCTCTTCGGGTTTTTGCAGGTTGTTCCTCGTGAGTTCGTATTTCCTGACCTTGGCCAGGGCGTCGGTGGTGACGGTCATGGTCCCCCCGATTCCCACCAACACGGCCAATGCAATCATTGTCAGTATGCGCATGGAATTCTCCTTCTCCAATCTAATAAACGACGCTCTGTTACGTATCAAATGGGAATATGGATCAAGTGTGCCCGATTCCCGTACGTGAAGCCGACATACTGATCCAATTGTAACGAACCCCCTGCGCATAATCAAATGACCTTGTCTCGGCACCGCGCCATCCCCGGCGCCGTTCCCCCTCCTTTTGTTCTCTCCCTCTCCCGATTTCCTGCATTAAGCGGGAAATCGGGAGAGGGTTGGGGTGAGGGGGTCGTTCGGCGGCGGGGCGTCGTTAAAAGATGCCCCCCCTGGGCCCCCTCCTCTGTAGTGGCCGCATCTCATGCGGCCTTCCGTCTCCTGGCTTCTTCTTGGCAGCCTCTTCGGGCGGCATGAGATGCCGCCCCTACAAATACATTTGAGATACGGCCCCTCCACATTCTATATTTTGTAGCTGCGCCATCTCATGGCACTTCTCTCCCTCTCCCCTGGTGGGAGAGGGTTGGGGGGTACAGACCGGGCACATTGTTTACATTTTAAACCGGGGACATGGTTTACACTGGTAGACTCCACGGCAAAGGAGGGCCTGCGCATGCCGTGGAAGGAGTGGAAGATCATGGATCAACGAGAACAGTTTGTACGTGACTGGTTAAGTGGGGAGTATACGAAGGTCGATTTGTGCACCGGGTATGGGATCAGCCGCCCCACGGGGGACAAGTGGCTGGCGCGGTATCACGCGCACGGGGTGGCGGGGTTAGCGGACGGGGCGCGGCGGCCGCATACGCAGCCACACCAGACCCCGGAGGCGGTCATCGAGGCCATTCTCGCGATGAAGCACCGCCATCCGAGTTTTGGGCCGAAGAAGATTCGGGATCGGTTACGGGCGGTGGCGCCGGACGAGGCGTGGCCGGTGGATAGCACGGTGGGGGTGATCTTGAAACGGGCGGGGTTGGTGCGGCCGCGGCGGATGCGGCGACGCGTGCCTGCGGACCCCCAGCGCCTGAGCCGAGGCACGGCCACGGCGCCCACCTGGAGTGCGGACTTCAAGGGGGATTTTCCGTTGGGCACAGGGCAGCGCTGTTATCCGCTCACCGTCATGGATCACGCCAGCCGGTATGTGCTGCGGTGTGAGGGGTTGCTCCAGCCGACGCGGGCCGCGGTGCAGCCGTGGTTGGCGTGGGTGTTTCACGAGTATGGGCTGCCGGCGACGATTCGGACGGACAACGGCCCCCCTTTTGCCTCCACCGCGCTCGGGGGCCTGAGTCGGTTGGCGGCGTGGTGGGTGCGGTTAGGCATTCGGCCCGAACGGATTCGGCCGGGCACGCCGAGTGAGAATGGCTGCCATGAGCGGATGCATCGGGCGCTCAAAGCGGCGGTGGGGCCGCCCGCGGCGACTTTGGCGGCGCAACAACGGCGGTTGGCGGCGTTTGTGGACGAATATAATTGGGCCCGCTCGCATGAGGCGTTAAACCGACAGACTCCCGGCCAGGTGTATCAGCCGTCGCCGCGGCCGTATCCGGCGAAGCTCCCGCCGATCGCGTATGCCCCGGGGACGCGCGTGCGGCAGGTTCGGCAGAACGGCGAAGTCCGCTGGCGGGGGCACGTGCTATACCTCTCGGAGGTGCTGGCGCAGGAGCCGGTGGGCTTCACACAGATCGGGGAAAGCACGTGGGCGATCCATTATAGTTTTCATCGACTGGGGACCCTGGATGACCGGACGTTGACGATTATCCCGGTCCGGCAGTGGCATCAACCGGAAACCCTGCAGGCGATGTAAACCATGTGTCCGGTTTAGTTTGTAAACCATGTCCGGCTTGTACAGGGGTGAGGGGGGCATGTGTGAGGGGGCCTTCGGAATGCCGCCATTACAAACGTTTCAGGTTCCACGGGAGTCATGAGCCAGCACATTCATATCAAAGGGGCGCGTGAGCATAATCTGAAGAACCTCGACGTGGTGCTGCCGCGCGATCGGTTGGTGGTGGTGACGGGGTTGAGCGGGTCGGGCAAGTCGTCGTTGAATTTCGATACGATTTATGCCGAGGGGCAGCGGCGGTACGTGGAGTCGTTGTCGGCTTACGCGCGCCAGTTCCTGGAACAGATGGGCAAGCCCGACGTGGATTCCATCGAGGGCCTGTCGCCCGCCATTTCCATCGAGCAAAAGAGTACGAGCCACAATCCCCGGTCCACGGTCGGCACGGTGACGGAGATTTATGATTATCTGCGCTTGCTGTTTGCCCGGGTGGGCCAGCCGTTTTGCGTGGGGTGCGGGCAGCCGATTACGGCGCAGACGGTGCAGCAGATGGTGGATGCCATCGGGACGTTGCCGGTGGGGTCGAAGTTTCAGATCGTGGCGCCCATCGTGCGCGGGCGTAAAGGGGAGTATCGCAAGGAGTTGGCCGATGCCCGGCGCGCGGGGTACGTGCGGGCCCGGATCGACGGGACGATCATGGGGCTGGACGAGACGATTACGCTGGATAAGCAGCGGAAGCATACGATCGAGATTGTCGTGGACCGGCTGGTGATGAAGGATGAGGAAGCGTTGCAGCGGCGGTTGGCGGATTCGGTGGAGACGGCGTTGAAGTTGACCCAGGGCCTGGTCGGGGTGTTGACGGAGACGAACGAGGTTGCGCTGTACAGTGAGCAGTTGGCGTGTATCACGTGCGGCGTGAGTTATCCGGAAATGGCGCCGCGGGTGTTTTCGTTCAACAGCCCGCATGGTGCGTGTCCGGCCTGTGACGGGATCGGCTACGAGGTGTCCGCGTGCCCGGAGGGGCAGGAGTATTCCGAGAGCCACGCCTGCCCGGTGTGCCGGGGGACGCGGTTGAGGGCGGAGAGTTTGGCCGTGAAGGTCGGCGGGAAATCCATTGCCGAGGTGACGCAACTGTCGATCCGCGAGGCCGTGCCGTTTTTCGGGGATCTGGACTTGAGTGAACGGGAGCGCATGATCGGCCAGCGGATCCTGAAGGAGATCCGGGAACGGTTGGAGTTTTTGCTGAACGTGGGGTTGGATTATCTGACGTTGGACCGGGCGGCGGCGACCTTGTCCGGCGGGGAGGGACAACGCATCCGGCTGGCGACCCAGATCGGGTCGGGGCTGGTGGGGGTGTTGTATATCCTGGATGAGCCGAGTATCGGTTTGCACCAGCGCGATAATCACCGGTTGCTGCAAACCTTGCTGCGGCTGCGCGACCTGGGGAATACCGTGCTGGTGGTGGAGCATGATGCCGCGACCATGCGCGTGGCGGATCATATCGTGGATATGGGGCCCGGCGCCGGCGTGTACGGCGGGTCGATCGTGGCGCAGGGTTCGCCCGCGGAGGTGATGCGTCATCCCGATTCGTTGACCGGGCAGTACCTGCGCGGGGAGAAACGGGTGGCGTTGCCGTCACGCACCCGCCGGCCCAAAAAGTTTCTGACCGTGGTCGGGGCCGACAAGCATAATTTGAAATCGGTGACGGCGAAGATTCCGCTTGGGTTGTTGACGTGCGTGACCGGCGTCTCCGGGTCCGGGAAGAGTACCCTGTTGCTGGAGGTGCTGTTCCCGTCGCTGTCGTCGTTGTTGTATCAGAAGCACCCCCGGCTGGAGGGCTGCCGGGCGCTGAACGGGGTCGATGCCCTGGATAAGGTGATCGATATCGATCAGTCGCCGATCGGTCGCACGCCGCGCTCCAATCCCGCCACGTATACGGGCGTGTTCACGTTTATTCGTGACCTGTTCGCCGGGCTGCCGGAATCGCGTGTGCGTGGCTACCGGGCCGGACGCTACAGTTTTAACGTGAAGGGCGGCCGGTGCGAGGCGTGCCAGGGCGGGGGGCTGCTGAAAATCGAAATGCATTTTTTGCCCGACGTGTACGTGACCTGCGAGGCCTGTAAGGGGCAACGGTATAATCGTGAAACGCTGGACGTCCGGCACAAGGGCAAGAGTATTGCGGAGGTGTTGGATATGACCGTGGCGGAGGCCCTGGACTTTTTCGCGCACATCCCGGCGATTGCCAGGAAATTGCACACGCTGGCGGACGTGGGCTTGCATTACGTCAAGTTGGGGCAATCCGCCACCACGTTGTCCGGTGGCGAGGCGCAACGCGTGAAACTCAGTCGCGAGCTGTCCAAGCGGGCCACGGGCCGCACCCTGTACCTGCTGGATGAGCCCACGACCGGGTTGCATTTTGCGGACGTGCAACGCCTGCTCGACGTCTTGAACCGGTTGGTGGAACACGGGAATACCGTGCTCGTGATCGAACATAACCTGGACGTGATCCGCAATGCGGACTGGATTTTGGACCTGGGCCCGGATGGCGGCAACGCCGGCGGGCAGATCGTGGAAGAAGGCCCCCCAGCCCAGTTGATCAAATCCGGCACATCCTGGACCGCGCAAGTGTTACGCGAAGATGCGTAAGTCGCCTGACGTTCTCCCCCTCTCCCTCCTGGTCTTTCCCCTCCTGTCATCCTCGACGCCTTTCTCTTTCTGTCATTCCTGCGAAAGCAGGAATCCAGCATCGTGAGTGTATTTTCAGTTGTAGGGGCGGCATCTCATGCCGCCCGAAGAGACCGCCAAGAAACGGAAAACCATGAGACGGAAGGCCGCATGAGATGCGGCCACTACAGAAGAGAGGTCAGTCATACCCGCGCCATCCCATGGCGCCATTTCCAGGGCGCCTGCGGGCGAGGCTGCGCCCCGGTCCCGAATTTTATTTGGGGGGCGAGGACTGTCTGAGCGAAGCGAGTTCCGCAGCTCTAACCTTCGGGACCGGGGCAAAGGCACCCGAAGGGCCACGCCCGGGCGCCCCTGGTTTTGGGTCCTTTTGCCGAAACAAAAGGACCTCGCCGTGCGGGGCCGAACCCCCGCAAATACCCCCCCCTCCCCCTCAACCCAGATTGATCAGGGCCAACAGAGCCATGGTGCCGAGCGCGTAGGGAATCATGCACGTGTACACGACCACTCTCAGCGGTGCGGTGCCCGTGATGGCCGCATGCCGGGCGTGATGCTCTTTGTAAATGAATTCGTAGACCAGGATGACGACCGCAGCGGTGAGGGTCACGACGCGACTCGACCGGGGCCACGTATAGATCCCGCTGAGCAGGAAGTCCATCGTGAAAAAGCCGCTCCACGCCGAGAGGAGGACGGCCAGCACGATGTTGACGAGGGCGGACAGGGGCAGCTTTCCGAATCCTGTTGCGCGTGCGTCCGGAATGGCGTTCACCGGTTCCTCCCTTACCCCGTCGGGATGCCGCCTTACTTCTCCCTCTCCCCTGGCGGGAGAGGGCTGGGGTGAGGGGGGCTCACTGTGTGCGCGCAGCTGCGACACACGCGGGGCCGTCGTTTGAGGAATGATACTTTGCCGCTGGCGAGACACGCATAGTGGACGAATCGATTGCACACGGAGCAGCGTTGCCAGCCCCCCTTGAGCATGGTGGTGTTGCGATACAGGCCTAGATTGCACACCCCGCAGTGTTCAGGCTCAATGCCCAGGAGCAAGGGTTCCCATTCACCCGCGCCTTTCCGGATACTCATGGCCAGGAGTATAGCCAGAGGACCGAGGGAATTACAAATGCGAGGGTTTTGATGCGGGGTTTCGCCCACGCCCCTCCTTCTGTCATCCCTGTATTTGTTCAGTCATTCGTTGACACTTTCCGTTTTTTCTTTCCCTCGCCTTTGAAAGACAACCCCCTCACTCCCCCTTCTCAGGGGGACGGCAGCACTCCTCTCCCCCCTGATAAGGAGGGCAGGGGGGTTCAGTAGGGGCGGCCCTGCGTGTCCGCCCTCCCTTCTTGTAGGCAGCCCCTCGTTCTGTCAACGAATGACTGAACCTTTACAATCCCCGACGCTTGTCCCCGGCGTGATCGGGGATCCAGTCAAGGAAAGGATCCAGGGCTTTTCTCTTTTCCTTCCGTTCGCTATGATACGGACTCTGGATTCCTGCTTTCGCAGAGATGACCTCTTGTGTCATCCCGGACTCGATCGGGGATCCAGGGCTTTTGTTTTTTCCTGTCTTTGCGAAGAGAACGACTCTGGATTCCTGCTTTCGCAGGAATGACAGAAGGGGAGCAGGAATGACAGAAAGAGAAAAACAGGAGTGACAGCAAAGGAAAAGCACGGCATATCCATGGATATCAAGCAATACCTCGAAGACAAACGGGACGTCGTCGATCGTTTTTTGGAAGCGCATCTGCCTGATCCGCAGACGCCGCCGGCGACCCTGCACGAGGCGATCCGGTATAGCCTGTTGGCCGGGGGGAAACGGGTCCGGCCCATCCTGACGATTGCCACGGCGGAGGCGATCGGGCCGTGCCCGGCGTCGCTGCTTCCCGTGGCCTGCGCGTTCGAGTTTATCCATACGTATTCGCTGATTCATGACGATTTGCCGTCGATGGATAACGATGATTTTCGCCGCGGGCGCCCCACGAACCATAAAGTCTATGGAGAGGCGATGGCGATTTTGGCGGGGGACGGGTTGCACGCCATGGCGTTTGAGTGGTGTAGCCGGGCCGATCTCGTGACGGATCTGGACCCGCTGTGTCAGGTCAGGATTATCGCGGAGCTGGCGCTGGGAGCCGGGAACGCGGGCATGGTGGGGGGGCAGGTGCTGGATATTCAAGCCGAGAACCGGCAGGTGGACCTGGCGGACTTGCAACGGATTCACGTCCTGAAGACGGGCAAGCTGATTCGTGCCGCGGTGCGGGTCGGGGCGCTCCTGTCCGGGGCCGGGTTGACGCAGTTCGAGTACCTGACCGGGTATGCCGAAGATATCGGCTTGGCGTTTCAAATTACGGATGACGTGTTGAACGTGACGGGGACGCGGGAGGAGTTGGGGAAAGACGCCCACACGGATGATGAACGGGGCAAGCAGACGTATCCGGCGATTTATGGGCTCGAGGGCGCGCAACAGCTCGCGCAGGATTGTGCCGACCGGGCCATCGGGCGGCTCGACGGGTTTGACGAAAAGGCCGACCCGTTGAGAGGGATTGCCCGGTATATCGTGGACCGCAGGAATTGACGATACAAAGTCTCCAAAATGGTGCCAAATAGATCCAAAATGCACCAAAATAGCATCTAAATGGTATCTAAAGTGCTCCATTTAGCATCAAAATAGCACCTTTATGGTTTCGCATCTCAGGCCGTGATATCCCAATCCTCTCCATTCGCGTCCGTGCCGGTTCCTTGTTCATCATGAAAGCCTTGGTCACAGGGGTCACGGGGTTTATTGGGTCCGCCGTGGCGCGGGCGTTGGTCCGGGCGGGTACGGAGGTCAGGGGGCTGGTCCGGCCCGGCGCGGACCGTCGGGCGTTGGACGGGCTGGCGATTGACACCGTGCCCGGCGATTTGAGCGACGCGGCGTCGCTCCGGTCGGCGCTGCACGGTTGCCGGCAGGTGTATCACGTGGCGGCGCATTATGCCCTGTGGGCCCGCGACCCGTCGGTTTTCTACCGGGTGAACGTCGAAGGCACCAGGGCGTTGTTGGCCGCGGCGCGCGAGTCGGACGTTGACCGTGTCGTGTATACGAGTACGATTGGCGCGATCGGGTTGCCCGACGGCGGGATGCCGGGCACGGAAGAGACCCCGGTGTCCCTGGCGCAGATGGCCGGGGATTATAAACGCTCCAAGTACCTGGCCGAGCAGGAGGTCCTGCAGGCGGCGGACGCGGGGTTGCCCGTGGTGATCGTGAACCCCTCGGCGCCGGTGGGAGTGTGGGACGTGAAGCCGACCCCGACCGGGCAGATCGTTGTCGATTTTATGAAGGGGCGCATGGTGGCGTATCTGGAAACCGGCATGAATCTTATCGACGTGGATGACGTGGCCGTGGGCCACCTCCAAGCCATGGAGCACGGGCGCGTGGGTGAGCGGTACATCCTGGGGTGTCGCAACCTGATGCTGAAAGAGGTGTTCGAGATCCTGAGCGCGTTGACGGGCGTCAGAATGCCCGGGCTGAAACTCCCCAGGAGGTTGGTCTTGCCCCTGGCCCACGTCAACAAGTGGCTGGCGGATTACGTGACGCATCGAACCCCGCGCATCCCGCTCGACGGCGTCCGCATGGCCAAGTACGTGATGCACTATGATTGCTCCAAAGCCGTCCGGGACCTGGAGTTACCCCAAACCCCTGTAGAAGTAGCCCTGGAAAAAGCGGTGCGCTGGTTTCGGGATCACCGGTACGCGTAAATGACGATGCGCCATGTTCGCCTCCTGCCGCCCTGCTTTTCTCCCCTCCTGTCATCCTCGACATTAGTAATCGAGGATCCAGCGCCTTTGTCTTTTGCAGTTGTAGCGGCGGCATCTCATGCCGCTGTTTTTCCCTCTCCCCTCTGCGGGAGAGGGCCGGGGTGAGGGGGAAGCTCCTTTGGCCTTCGCCTTTTGTCTTCGTACCCGCCGCTCATGCGGCCAACGGACAGCGCCATGAGATGGCGCCGCTACAGAAGAGGGGCAGTCGTACCCGCGCCATCCTATGGCGCCACGTGAGGGCGCCTGCGGGCGTGGCTGCGCCCCAGTCCCGAATCCGATATGGGGGCGAGGACTGTCTGAGCGAAGCGAGTTCCGCAGCCCTAACAATCGGGACTAGGGCAAAGGAACCCAGAGGGCCACGCACGGGCGCCAATGGTTTTGGGTCCTTTTGCCGAAACAAAAGGACCTCGTCGCGCGGGGCCGAAACCCCGCAAGAACTTTTTCTCCCCTCTGTCATCCCGGACTTGATCCGGGATCCAGGGTTTTTTCTTTTCCCTTCGTTTGTGAAGAGAACGACCCTGGATTCCTGCTTTCGCAGGAATGACAGAAGGGGAGCAGGAATGACAGCTTCGGGTTGCTGTTGGGAATTTCGTATCAATGACAGAAGAGAGAGGCGAGACTGAATGATGGACGCCCCCCTGCTCTTGTGGAAGACCCTCCTGCTCCGGCCCTACGTCTTTTTCTTTTTGGCCGTGGCGCTGGTTGCCGCGGCGCGGTTGCTGGGCTGGAAACGCACCGGCGCGCTGTTCGGCATCACGTGGCTCACGGCGTTCGTGTGTGAATTTTCCTCGACCCGTATCGGGTTCCCGTTCGGCGATTATTACTACACGGGTTCGAACGTGGGTGAGGAGTTGTATCTGGCCAATATTCCGTTCATGGATTCGTTGTCCTTCACGTTTCTATTGTTCGCGAGTTATTGCCTGGCCCTCTGGTTGCTCTTGCCTACCGAGCCCGCGTCGCAGGACTCCGGTCGGCGCTTGCTTGCGCACGAGTCGCTCTCCTGGCCGGTGATCGGCCTGACCTGTCTGTTGTTCATGTTGATCGACGTGGTGATCGATCCGGTGGCGCTTCGCGGGGATCGCTGGTTTCTGGGGCAGATTTACGGGTATCCCGACCCCGGCGTGTATTTCGGTGTGCCCCTGGCCAACTTCGCCGGGTGGTTCGTGGTGGGCTTGATTGCGATGACAGGCTACCGCCTGCTGGACCGGCGTAGCGGCACGTTGCCCGCGTTTCCTGACACCATCCCGGCCAAGGACGTGCTGCTGGGCTGCGGGCTCTATTACGGCGTGCTGCTGTTCAATCTGGCGTTGACCTTCTGGATCGGCGAATGGTTCCTGGCCCTGGCAGGGTGCCTCCTCTACGTGCCCGTGCCCGCCTTGGTGCTCTTGAAGTACCGATAACCGCCGTCGCTTTTCCCCTTCTGTCATCTTGGACGTTTCCCTCTCTGTCATCCTCGACATTAGTAATCGAGGATCCAGGGTTTTTACTTTTCCTTGGTTTTGCGAGGAGACCGACACTGGATTCCCTAAATTCACAAACGAAGTGCAACACCTTGTTAAGGTGTTGCCATGGGACGCGACTATACACATATCACCATTGAGGAACGTTGTCAGATGGCCCACTTACGTGCCGAGGGCTACTCTCTCCGCCAAATCGCGGCAGCTCTGGATCGCACGCCATCAAGCATTGCTCGAGAACTGAAACGTAATGGGTCCACCACCCAGGGCTCCCAGCCGCGCTATGCCGACCAACAAGCCCGCGCGCGGCGCTGGCGCGGCTCGAAGCTCGAACGCCATGGCCCCTTGCGCGACAGGGTCTTGACGCAACTCCAACACGGCTGGTCGCCGCAACAGGTGGCGGGCCGCCTTGCTCTGGAGCACCACAAGAAGGTCCTCTCCCACGAGACCATCTACCGCTTCATCTATGCCCAGATGGCCCGCCAGACCGACTATGCCTGGCGCCAGTATCTGCCACGGGCGAAAGCCAAACGCGGCCGTCGCTGCGACAAAGGCCGCAGCCCGGCCTCCTTCATCACCCTCCGCCGCCCGCTGGCCGAGCGGCCCAGCGCCGCCGCGGATCGCGCCACCCCCGGCCATTGGGAGGCTGATCTGATGTTGTTCCGGCTCTATGGCCAAGCCATCCTGACTCTCCATGAGCGGCACTCTCGGCTCCTCATCGCCGCGCGCCCACCCGGCAAGGCCGCCCCGCCCATCGCACGAGCCATGACCGCCCTGCTCGCTTCTTTGCCCCCGACCTGGCGGCAAACCGTCACCTTCGATAACGGCACGGAGTTTGCACGGCATTACGAGCTCCATGCGCTGGGAATCGAGACCTTCTTTTGTGAGACCCACTCGCCCTGGCAGAAGGGCGGCATCGAGAACGCCATCGGTCGCTTGCGCCGGACCCTGCCCCGCAAAACCGACTTGGCCACGCTCTCGGATGAACACTTTACACGCCTGCTCCAAGCGTACAATAATACCCCGCGCAAATGCCTCGGCTATCAGACGCCCGCCGAGGTTTTTCATAACCATCTGTTGCACTTCAAATGTGAATCCACCTCCTCGCGTGCGCAAGGATGACAGACAAAGACAAAAGAAAAAAGAAGCGCCATCCCATGGCGCCACGAGAGGGCGCCTGCGGGCGAGGCTGCGCCCCGGTCCCGAATCCAATATGGGGGCGAGGACTGTTTGAGCGAAGCGAGTTCCGCAGCCCCAACCTTTCGGGACTGGGGCACAGGCACCCGAAGGGCCGCGCCCGGGCGCCCCTGGTTTTGGGTCCTTTTGCCGAAACAAAAGGACCTCGCCGTGCGGGGGCGACACCCCGCAAGCCCTTTCCCCCCTCGTCGTGCGGGGCCGAAACCCCGCAGGCGTTTCCTCACCATGCGCCGAATCAACGCTTGTATGAAGCCGGCAGGCCGGGTAAGATATACTTAGATGTCCCTTCAGGATTCACCCATTCCCCTGAACGATCAACGAAGAACGCTTTCCCTCCTCCTTCCGAGATGAGAAACTGATGTCTGCAAGCATAAAAAAAATTGTGGTGGCCGTCGTGTTGGCGCTGGCGGCCTGGTTCGGGAGCGGAGCCCTGGGCTTCCCCCACGTGTTCCAGGCGATGTTTGTGGCCTACGTGGCGTTGGGTCTTGCGGTGTTTCTGCTCCTGGATGCCCCGCCCATGCCCCGGTTCTCGGGGTGGACCGCCGTGGCGTTGCTGGTTGGGTTCTATCTCGTGCTGTCCGTGATTTACATCGGGGGGGCGTCGTCCTGGCCCCAATATGATCCGGAGGTGGAAAAAGGGAAGATCGAAAAAATTCTCAAACGCAAGCGCGCCGTGGTGCTGGGCGAGCAGGGCCGGGTGGATACAATGCTTCAGCGGCTGCAGGCGCTTCAGGAAAATTCACAAACGGTGATGGCACGGCTCGGCCGGTTCGCCCCGTCGGTCGAGGTGGTGGACACCTCTCAGGACCAGGGCGCCCTCACGGTGGTGGAGCGCGGGGCCGAGGTCTATGATTTGTACGAGTGTTACAACTGTCACAAAATCGGGGGCAAGGGGAGCGTGAAAAAACGAGGGCCGATTCTGGACAACATCGGCAGTTTTTTGACGGTCAGCGATATCAAGCAAAAAATTTTCGATCCCACGTACCTGTATGCGGAGGGGTTCGAGAAACAGCATAAGAAAGGCCGGATGCCGGACAAATATAAAGATTTGATGACGGAGGAAGAGGTGCTGGCGCTCGCGACCTATTTGTCCACGCTGAAGGATTCCACGGCCAAGACCCCGAAACCTGTTTTCGTGAAGGCCAACGTGGAACACGGGTTTACGGTGTTCGGGTACGTCCGGGATCCGGCGGGTCGCTCGCTGCCCGATACCGAGGTTCATGCCATGCCCCAGGTCAAGGGCGGGCATGGGGCGTCCGGCAAGACGAACGAGTCCGGGTATTATGAAATTTTCCTGCACATGCATAATGAAAATGCCGGCGCGACGGTCGAGGTGTCGGCTCAAGGCGCAAAGAAAACGTTTGTGGCCGACTATGATCCCAGTGATACAATCACCCGGCGGCAACAGTCCCTGGATTTGACGGTGGCCGCGCAATAAGGGATCATGGCCGGGATGGAGATGCGTGCATGAGAGGGTTTGTGCTTCGCTTCGTGGTCACGGGTGTGGCGGTGCTGGTTGCGGTCCAGGTGATTCCGGGCCTGACCGTCGATTCGTTTGCCGCGGGCGCGGTCGGCGTGCTGGTGTTGGCGATCCTGAATGCCGTGTTCCGTCCGCTCCTGTATTTGCTCTCGGCGCCCTTCATCATCGTGACGCTCGGCTTGTTCATGATCGTGATCAATGCCTTCCTGCTGCAGATGGTCTCCGTCTTGGTCACAGGGTTTCATGTGCAGGGATTCTGGCCGGCGGTCGGCGGGGCCGTGTTGATCAGCCTCGTCAGTTGGGTGATGAATCTGATGGTGTCCGAGCGCGGCCACGTGCAGATGGTCGTGTCTCATCCCCGGCCACGAAAGATCCGGAATATCAATTGAGGTCGCTTATCCTCCCTCTCCCTCCTTTCCCTTTCTGTCATTCCCGCGCAGGCGGGAATCCGGGGTCTTTGTCCTCACGAATGAACGAACACATACAATTTCTTTTGGACGGTTGTGACGATGAATAAAACGATGCATAAAAAGAAAACGGTCGATCCGGTTCGGCCTTCGAAGCAGACGACGCTTCAACGGATTTTGACCGCGACGGTCAATGACTTGGGCATGGATACGGCGGTGGCCATCAGGAATCAACCCAAGAGTCCGTTGGTGTCGCAGGTGGCCAAAGGGTTTTCCGCCCGTGAGGTTCGCGCCGTGTTCCGGACCCTTTCAGGAGGAGACGGCCAGCGCCTGCTCGGGAGTGCCGGGCAGGAGGAGGGGAACGGAGCGATGCTGCTTCGCATGGTGACGCCAGGTTCGAAGAATCTGTTGGCTATGTTCCTCCGGGACGGGAAAGAGACCTATGGGGCGCTGGTCGTGGGCAAACAGGAAAAGCGGCCGTTTACGAAGCGTGACAAAACCATGATCGGCTCGGTCAGTCACCGTATCACCGAGCAATTGCGGGACGCGAAACTGTTCGATCATTCCGTGCTCCTGGCGCGTCCCTGGATCCTGCAGGAGCCGTCGGCCGAGGAACCGCCGGAGGTTGCCGAATCGACGACGCGGACCTATACCTCGCCCCAGGTCCAGGAACGAGTCGCCGAGCGGTTGACCGAGGCGCAGTCCCTGGTGCCGTTCGATCGGGGATGGGTCACGTTGTATGATCCGGTGGCCGCCTCCCTGGAAGTCCTGGGCTGTGTGGCCGGGCATAAGAAAGAACTGCTGCCGGGGCAATGCTTGTCGTTGAACGAATCCGCGTCGGGGTGGACGGTGCGGCATCGCAAGCCCCGTGTCGATCAGAACCTGGCCTCCACGCAAGGGCGTTTTCTGGATTATAAACAATTGTACCGGGAGCGTTTCCGGTGCACGCTCGTGGTTCCCTTTTTTGTCAGGGGGCGCGTGGCCGGGACGATCACCATGGCGTCCAAGACGGCGGCCCAATATGAATCTGCGGAAGCCGAGTCCGGCAAGCTCGAACCGGTCACGACGCAATTGGCCCAACTGTTTGAAGAACCGTCCCTGAATCTCCTGTCTCCACCGGATGCGGCAGCCCCGCCCACGCCGGAGTCGGCGGTGCCCGGCGTCTCGGAGCCGGCGATCCGGCGCCAGGAACGGCAATCGGCCTTGAATGAAGTCAGCTCGTTTCTCGCCACCGAGATTCGTGAGCCCATGGGCTATATTCGCGCCCAATTGGAAGAGGTGACGGGTGACGGGACACTCGACTTCGAAGCCCAAACCTCCATCGAAGCGGCCATGCGGGATCTGATGCGGATGGAAAGTCTGCTGAACGACATTCTGGATTTCGCCAAGCCCCTCGCCTTGGACCGGCGTCCGTGCCGCGTCACCACGTTGATCGAAGACGCCCTCGCGTTGGTGGCCACGGACCTGAAAGTGAACCGGATCGAGGTCACGAAGGAGGTTCCCGCGCGCCTGGGGGACGTGCGCTGGGATCAGGAGAAGATCCAACATGCGTTGCTCAGTATATTCACGAATGCCCTGGAGGCGATGTCGCCGGGAGGGAATTTGCGAATCTCCGTGTCGCCGAAACGTGGGCGCCAGCCTGAAATGGTCATCCGCATCCACAACGACGGCGCCCCGATTCCCGAAGAATTGAGCGAGAAAATTTTTGAACCCTATTTCACGACGAAACGGTCGGGAACGGGGTTGGGCTTGGCGATGGTGAAAAAAATCGTGGACGAACACGACGGGCATATCGCCATCGACAGTCGCCCGGAGGAAGGGACGCTGGTCACCATCACCCTGCCGGCCATGCGCCCCAGGCGTCCCTATCGGGGACGAGGCCGGCCGCCACGGCGGCGATAAACGAACGGAGGCCCACGACCGGCACAGCCTCCAGGCCGGAGCGGCTGCTCAAGGCACCCCCGGCGTCCGTGTACTCGTGCTTGACACGTCCTGGTAAAAATGAATAAGATTCGTCCTCTTTGTCCATGTAACACGGTTCAATCGGAAATTCATGTCTTTATCGTCCATAACCTGTCTTAACAAAGGAGCGGAATTATGAAAAGTATTCGCCTTCTTCTTATTGCGTTAGCGGGTACTGCCTTGACGGCGTCAGTGGCGTTTGCGAATCCGGGCATGCTGCCTTCACATGCCGGGTATCCGATGGCAGAGACCACGTCTCCGGCCGATGGAACGCGGACAAGCCATGATACCGGTCAAATGAGTGCCGGTGGTTCCAAAGCATCGATGGCGGCGTCTTCCACCGCTGATGCTGCGGCCATGAATACATCGAGCGACAGCAACAATGCGCGGAAGATGAAATCTCATGGTGCCGGACGTTTGCCGGAAGTTGAAGGGGCCTTGAACAAGGTGAACATCAACCCGGGTGGTGCCACGTCGACGAAAATGAAGTAAACAACGTTTTTCGAATCGAAGAAAGGGGGCTATCGTAGCGGCAGCCCCCTTTTTTTGTCTCCGTAGCCGCCGCCGCTGATGCGGCCAACGGACAGCGCCATGAGGCATGTCCCAGGCTTTGACCCGGGGTGGAGCCTCTACAGAAGAGGGGGCGAGGAGGCCGTTCCTTTGCCTCCGGCTCAGGATAACCGCGCTGGTGTTTTGTTCAGGAGAACGACGAGGGAAAAGGAAAGAAGGCCTGTCCCGGGCCGTGACCCGGGACAGGCCCGACAACTTGTCAACACTACGCTTCCGGCTGAAAGGCCTGTTCCAGGAGAGGTTTCAGTTCGCCTTTCGACTGCATGGGACCGAGGACGTCGGTATCGCCGTAGAATTGGCCGTTGATGAACACCTTGGGCAGGGTCGGCCAGTTGGTCATTTGCGTGAGGACTTCTCGTTTTTCCGGACTTTCCAAGACGTTGACAATTTCGTAGGGATATCCGAATTGATCGAAGAACTCCATGGTTTCGACGGTGAAGCCGCATTGGGGCGCGGTCTTGGTCCCTTTCCCATAAATGAGAATTTTGTGTTGTTTCAGTTCCTGTTGAATCTCTTCCTCGACTGGATGTGCCATGCCGTGTTTCCCTCCTATGAGCCATCCGTTGTTTCAGTCGTCAGTTCAAGCGCATGGATCCTGCCATCTTTCAGCGGCTCGTCCAATGCTTGATAAATGAGACGGTGGCGATCTAATAAATTTTTCCCTTTGAACGCGTCCGAAACGATCCGGACGTTCAAGTGATCCATGGTTCCCGTTCGATCCGTGACGGAGACCTGGGCATCGGCTAAGACGTGCCGGACGTATTCCGTGATGGTTTGCGGAGTAATCATAAGACACCATGCCTTGTGTGAGGGCGTACGAGACGAATCAGACTGCACCATGATACTGAAAGCCCACGCGTTTCCGCAACGATGGCCGCTCTCCCCTAATTTGTCATTCCCGCTTTTCCCCCTCCGTCATCCTCGTTTCTCTCCTTCTGTCATCCTCGACATTAGTAATCGAGGATCCAGTGTCTTTGCTTTTTTCATGCAGTCCCGAACCCCCCGTGCCCCCCTTATCAGGGGGGTGAGGAACTCGGCCGTCCCCCTGATAAGGGGTGTATAGACCGGGGACATCATTAACGGGTGTTCGGGGACATGGTTGACACATTGTGAGTTATTCCGCGGGCTGGTTCAAATCAAGTTCGCGGATATATTGGTGACAAAAATAGACCCGCCACCGGCCCTCTTGGGTGGTAGGCCGCAGGGCCACCGGGTAGCCCCGTAAGGCCTTGGTGACGCGGAAGCGGCGTCCGCGAAAGGAGATGGTGCCTTTCTCTTGCACGCGCCGGACGGGCGCGCTTGAGCCATAGTCAATCGGCGGGAGGGCTTCCGGGAACGGGCGGGGACTGGGCGTATAGCGCGTGGCCGGGACCGCGAGGGCTAACGCGTCATGCGGGCGGTCGAGATTGTAGTGATCCCGCCACCGGGCAAAGGCCTGTTGGCAGTGGGCCAGATCGCGAAAGATGCGCTGGTGGAGCAGTGCGGTTTTGAGGGTCCGATGGAAGCGTTCGTCTTTGCCCAAGGTTTGCGGGTGCGCGGGCCGGGCATGACTCAGGGCGATGCCCAAGCGGAGGAGCCACACGGTCAAGGGCGTGAAGGGGCTGAGGGTGGGGGTGCCCCAGGGCGGGCCATTATCCATCAACATGCGGGCCGGCAAGCCATAGCGGCGGAAGGTCTGCGTCAAGTGGGCTTGGACCGTGAGGCCCTGTTCATGGGGACAGGCCTGCAGGCAGAGGGCGAAGCGGGAGCAGTCGTCCAACACGGTTAGGGGGTGGCACCGGCCGGTAGCGACGGGGAAATACCCTTGAAATCCATTTGCCACAGGGCATTGGGCGTGGCGTGCTCGAAGCGCTGCCACGCCCGCTCGGGGGCTGCCGCGGCGGGCGGGAGCCAGCCGGCGCGGCGCAGCATCGCGGTGATCGTGCTGGGGGCGGGAACCGTGGGATAGCCGAGGGCCCGGAGGCGGGCGTGCAGTTTGCGGCCGCCCCAGGTAGGGTACTGGGTGCGTCATTCCAGGACCGCCGCTTCGAGCGCCGCCGGGGTGCGCTGGGGCATCTGGTGCGGACGGCGGGAGCGATCCGCAAGGCCGGCCGACCCGGTGGCGGCATAGCGGGCCAACCATTTATAGGCGGTGGGGGGACTGATTTCGAACTGGCGGCAGAGGGCACGCCGGGAGGTTCCTGGCTGCTGGGCGAACAGCACGAATTCGTGACGTTGAGACATGGTCGACACCTCTTTCCAAGGCATGGCGCTCCTCCTTTTGGGGTGAAGCCATGCAGCTTAAAGTGTCAACCATGTCTCCGAACAGGTGTCAACCATGTCCCCGGTCTATACAAAGGGGGATTGAGGGGGTTGTCTCACAAAGGCGAGGAAGCAGCCGTAGGTCGGGTGACACTCTTTGACAAGCTCAGGGTTAACCCGACCTACGGGGCTACGTTTTCTGTGGACCGCACGCGTGATTCAGAAACTGGCCGAGTTGCTCCAGCACGGGCAGGGGAATTTCGTGCCCCCCTCGGAATTCATGCCAGGTCACGGGGAGCCCGTGCCGGATCAGGGAGTCCTTGAGTTGGATGGCCGTTTCGTGGGGGAGCAGGGGGTCGTCCGTTCCATGACTCTGAAACACGGGGAGCCCTTTTCGGGCGGGCCATCGTTCCTCCCATTCGGGTCTCGCAATGATGCTTCCCGAGAGGATGATGAGCCCGGCAAACTGGCGAGCACTTCGCAGGACCGTCTCGCAGGCCAACATGGCGCCTTGCGAGAACCCGCCGAGGAAGATCCGATCCGGGGGAAGGCCTTCATGCCGGTCGAGGTCGTCCAGCATGGCGAGCACGCGCTCGCGGGCAGCCGCCAGCCCGTCGGGCACCTCCTCGATATCACGTCCACGCCCCTCAGCCGTCTGACGTGCGATCCGGTCCATGTCGAGCATCCACCATGCTCGTCCATCGTAAGGGCCGTCGTCCAGCTTCAGGGGGGCAACGGGGAACACGAACCGCACGGCGTCCGGGACCCGTAGCATTCTCCACAGGGCGACCAGGTCGTCACCGGGCGCTCCGAATCCGTGTAGGAGAATGACCACGGGTCCGTTCCCTCCGCCTTCGCGGTCCGGTCCTCCCGCGATGCGGACGTCGAGCCCTCCGTACGTGTGCATGCGCATCGGAATCGATTCTTGGGCTATGCGAGGGGCCGGGCTTAGTGCCCCATCTTCGGCGCGCCGGCATTGGCGCCTTCGGTCACGAGCGGGATGCGCAGCACTTGCCGGCAGTGCGTACAGGTGACCCGCAGGGTGTCCTTGTCTGAATAGACAATGTCCTGTTCTTTGGCCCAGAACAGTTTTTCACATTTCGGACATTTTCTTACGAGCATGGGCATGATGGTGTTCCTGGCTGATAGGGTAGTGACAAACCCTCGATCATTGATGGGTGTTGCTGGTAATTACGATTGATTTAGTGTAATACAAATGGGCTGCCGTTCTCTACATGATTACCTATGCCGACCATAAAGACTTTGACCCCGCCGCCTTGTTACCCCTGTTCGAGCAAGCGCCCTGGGCTCGCGGGAGGACCGTGGCCGAGACGACGCCCATGGTTCTGCATACCGACCTGTTCATCACGGCGTGGGACGACCGCCGGGTCATCGGGTGTGGGCGGGTCCTGACCGATTACGTGTATCGCGCCTCCATCTGGGACGTCATTGTGGATTCGGCGTACCAGGGACAGGACGTGGGGACGGAAATCATTCACCGGATCCTGAACCATCCGGCCCTCCAACGCGTCGAACTCTTCTGGCTCTGTACGCGCGACAAGGAAACATTCTACGAAACTCTCGGCTTCAGTGCCAAGGAACAGACCGGCATGGTCTGGGATCGACGGAAACGGTCTGCCCTCGGCCGCGACGAATGAGGGCTGTGCCCGGTCGCAGGCCGCTTCTACACCACGTTTTATTCTACTTTTAAATTCTTGCGCACCCAGTGTCGAGAAAACCAAGGGTACAGCGCCGGGATCACCAGCAGGGTCAGCAAGGTACTGGACACCAATCCGCCGACGACCACGGTTGCCATGGGGCGCTGAATTTCCGACCCGACGCCGGTTGCGAGTAACAAGGGGATCAACCCCAACGCGGTGGTTAATGCGGTCATGAGTACGGGTCTGAGGCGAGAGTGCGCGCCTTCTTCAATGGCTTGCCTGAGCATCCTGTTCTCAGTGAAACGCCGGTTGATGGACGTGACCATCACGACCCCGTTCAGTACCGCCACGCCAAACAGCGCGATAAACCCTATTGAACTGGGCACCGATAAATATTGTCCGGACAGCCATAACGCGAAAATACCGCCGATTAACGCCAGGGGGACGTTGGTCATAATCAGGGCGGCCTGGCCTAACGAACCGAAGGCGAAGTACAGCAACAGGAAGACCAGCGTGAGGGACGTGGGCACCACGATCATTAAGCGCGCCTGAGCCCGTTGCTGGCTTTTGTATTGACCGTCGAAGACCACGCTGTAGCCGTCGGGCAGGTCGATTTCACGGCTGGTCCGTTCCTTCAGTTCGTTCACCAGGCCGCCCATGTCGCGGCCATCCACGTTGGAGAGGATCACGACGCGGCGTTGCACGTTGTCGCGGCGAATTTGCGGAGGCCCGGTTTCGATTTGGACGCTTGCCACTTCGCCCAAACGCACCCACGCGCCGTTCGGCGATTCGATCAGCAGATCACGAATGGCGTCGGCGCTCCGGCGGACGGATTCTTCCAGTCGCACGTAGATGTCGTAACGCTCGTTGCCCTTGATGACCTGCCCGGCGGACACGCCGCCGATCCCGTCCGACACCAGCGAGACGATTTCCTCCACGGCCATCCCGTAGCGCGCCAGCGCCTCGCGGTCGGGGCGCACCACGAGATGGGCTTCGCCGGTGATTTTCTCCAGGGATACGCCGTGTGTGCCTCGGACCTGCTTGACCAACGTCTCGAGTTCCCTGCCTTTTCTCGCCAGCACGTCCAGGTCGGGGCCGAATAATTTGACGGCGAGTTGGGCGTCCACGCCGGACAGCAATTCATCCACCCGGGTGGCGATGGGTTGGGAAAAGGAGAACAACAATCCCGGGTGCACGGACAGTTTCTCTTCCATGAGGGCTTGCAGTTCATGGCGGTTGCGGGCAGACGTCCATTCCGCCGCCGGAATCAACCCGACGTAGGTTTCGATATTGGAAACCGGTTCGGGATCGCCGCCAAGATCGGGGCGGCCGATGTGACTCAGGACGGTGGTGACTTCCGGAAACTCCATCAGGATTGCTTCCAGCTTGGGGGCGAGCGCCACGGACGTCTGCAGGCTCGATGAGGGCGCCAGCGTGGTGCGGATGTTCAACGTCCCTTCTTCCAGTTCCGGCACGAACTCGGTGCCCAGTTGCGTCATGATCGCCATGGACAGGACGAACAGGGTCGCCGCGGAACCGACGACAAGCGTACCTTGCTTCAGCGCCCTGTGCAGCACGTAACGATACACCCGTGCGATGGGCGGCAGGATCGGGCTTTGCCTGTTTCGCGGCGCTTGTTTGAAGACAAAGCTTGCCAAAGCGGGGATCACCACCAGCGCGACCAGCAACGAGGCCAGCATCGCCACGATGATGGAAACGGCCATCGGCATGAATAATTTGCTCTCGACTCCTTCCAGGGTGAATAGGGGGGAAAAGACCACGGCAATAATCATGACGGCAAAAAATACCGGGCTGGTCACTTCGTGGGTGGCCGCTTGAATGAGCAAGTTCATGCGTCGCTTCCTGCTTTGCACAACGCCCATATACGCCTCGGCAGGGACAGCCTTGGGTTGGGTCAGGTTGGAAAAAATGTTTTCCATGACGACCACCGTGCCGTCCACCATCATCCCGATGGCGATCGCCAGGCCGCCCAACGACATCAGGTTGGCCGAAATACCCCAATAGGCCATGACGGTGAGAGCCAGTCCGATCGACAGCGGTATGGACAGCAACACCAACACCGTGGCGCGCAGGTTCATCAGGAAGATCGCCAGCACGATGATGATCAGGACGAACGCCAGCAACAGCGCGTCGGTCACCATGGCGACGGCCTTGTTGACTAGGTCGGCCTGGTCATAGTAGGGATACAGCGTTACGCCCTCGGGCAGGGCCTGCGCGATCAGCGGCAGCCGGTCGTAGATGCCTTCGATGGTGGCATTGGTATTGGCTCCTATGCGTTTGAACACGATGCCCGCCATGACTTCGCCGCGCGATTGCGGCCGGCCTTGAGCGTCGCGGTCGGTCATGGTGACGGCACCCTGGCGGATTTCCCCGCCCAATTCCAGTCGTGCGAGGTCTTTCACCTTGATCACGACGCCGTCGACTTCCTTGACCGGAATGTTGCCGATGTCCGTGAGCCCGTCGGCGCCGCTGCGTACCCAGCCGACCGCGCGCAGGACCAATTGCTCGGCCCCACGGTTGACGTACCACCCGCCCGCGTTGCGGTTGTTGGCCTTGATCGCGTCAATGACCTGGTCGGCGGACAGGTGGTAACTGAGCATACGGGCCGGGTCCAATTGCACCTGATACTGCAACACGTCGCCGCCGAACGAGAGGACGTCGGTCACGCCGTCGATCGGCAGCAACAGCAACTTGACCACCCAATCGTTCAGGCTGCGTAATTGCATGGCGTCGACGTTGCTGCCTTCGTCGGCCAACAGCACGTACTGGAACACCATGCCCAACCCCGAGGTGTTGATCCCCATCTCGGGCGTGCCGACGCCGTCGGGGATGTTCTCGCGCGCGGCTTGCAGTCGCTCGAACACCAGTTGCCGGGCGAAGTAGATATCCGTGCCGTCCTTGAAGACGACCGTCACCACGGACAAGCCCGTTTTGGAAATCGAGCGGACTTCTGCCACGTCGGGCAGCGAGTACATCACGGCCTCGATGGGATAGGTGATCAGTTGTTCGACTTCCTTGGCCGCCAGACCCGATGCTTCGGTCTGCACGTCCACGTCCACGTTCGTGACTTCCGGAAAGGCATCGACGTTCAGTTTCTGTAACGAGAAGACCGAGCCGATCATGGCGGCGATCAAAACGAGCACCACGAGCAGGCGGTTACGGACCGCCCAATCCACCATTGCATTCAACATGGCTCTTCGATGGCTTAGTGGCTGTGAATCTCAAAGCCGCTCTTGGCGAGTTCGGCCCCCAGGTAAAACGCTCCCTCCGTCACGACCGGCGTGTCTTCCGCAATCCCTGCAATGGCGATTTTTTTACCGCGTGTCGTGCCCCGGCGAATGCGGGTCTGTTTGAAATAACCGGGTTCGAGCTCGACGAACACCGTCCAGTTGCCTTCGTCGTCCTGCACCAGGGCCGACTCGGGCACCGCCAACGTGGGTTTTGCGTTGTCGCCTTGTGCGGCGATGGCGACCTGAACGAACTCCCCGGCGTGATGATGCTCCCCGCGTGGTGCGACCCCGATACGCACCCTGACGGTTCGCGTCTGCTCGTCGAGTAAATGATGCTTCGCGATGACTTTCCCTCCATGCCAGTGTCCGCCGATATTGATCTGTGCCGACACGCCGATCTCGATATGGTCGGCCTGAAGGGGAGGCAGGTTGGCTTCCACCCACACCTTGCGTTCATCGGCGATCAGGAACAGGCTGTGGCCCGCGTTGATGCGTTGGCCCACGCGAAATTCGTCACGCAGCACCGTCCCGGACACCGGGGCATTCAACTGAAACTGTCCCAGCGCGACGGTCATCCTGCGCGTGACGACGGCGTTGATCTGTTTGTTGTCCAGGCCGTAGGCGCGCAACTTCAGCCGGCCTTGCTCATAGGCCACCCGGGCCTGGACAAAGCGTTTCGCGCTCACGACTCCTTTGCCCAGCCTGCGCACGCGCTGCCACTCGTTTGCCACGATACTGAGTTCACCCTGGGCTGCGGCCACCTCGATACTGGCCAGCGTGATCAGGGGTTGGCCGGCTTTGACTTCGTCACCGAGCCTGGCGTGTCGCTTGACGACCACGGCGTCGATCAAGGGTGTCACCTCGGCACTGCGGTATTGGTCGAGTTGGATTTCACCCGGAGCGGAAATGATTTCAGGCAGGAATTCCGCCTTGAGAATGGTGACGTGGATATCTGCGGCTTGGATGGATTCGGCGGACAGTTCGACGATCCCTCCCCCGGCTCTTCCTCATGGTCCGCTTGCCCGGATACGGTGACATCGTGGTCTTCATGCGTATCGAGTCCGGCTTCACGGCTGTCCCCATGATCGCTCTCGTCGTGGGTGTGTTGCCCGGTCGCGTCCAGCGACGTGAGTGCGGCTGTCAGGAGAACGGCGGCGCCGAACCCGATCATCGACAAGGGGACTGCGCGAAAACGCTTCATTAATCGTCTCCCCGAATCAACGAGGGGCGCCGTCGGTTTTCGCATAGGAGTGGACGTTGAGCCATTCATCCACTTTTCCGGATGCGACCAGCCATTCAAACCAGGCGAGCCACAGCGCCTGACGCAGTTGAAGGGCGCTGTCCTGGCTGTCGATGGTCCGGCTGGTTTGCACCAGGAATTCCGTGGCGTTGAGTTCGCCGGACAGCCACAGGCGACGGAGATGGTCTGCCTGTTGCTGAGCGCTGGACGGCCCGATGCGCTGCCAATCCCGCCAGGCGCTGTGGGCGATCCTGTAGCGCTCGAACGCGTTGACGAGGCGGGCGCGGGCGCGCCGTAAGATGTCGTTGACCGTCTGTTGCGCCTGCCGGTATTGCTGGTAGGCCGCCGTGACTTCATATTTGAAGGGATTACGAAGGGGGAGGGGGAGGGTCAGGGTCACCCCAAGCAGCGCCTGACCGGCCTCGTCTCCGCCGGTTACGCCGACGGTCGGGTCGAGGACTCTTTGGCGCTTCCGTAACGAGATCGCTGCTTTGGCTGACTCGACTCGACGCTGCGCCGCTTGCACCTCCGGTAACGCCGTCAACAAGGATTCCAGGTCATCCTGGGCCGGCAACGCGGGCAGCCCTGCCTCCAGCGTGGGCCAGGGCGTGGTGATCTCCGGAGGGATGAGGTTGGTCACCTGTTGCCGGGCATCGATCAGCGCGGTTCTCACGGTGGCTTGTCTCATCCGGGCGTCGGCAAAGACCAGAATCGCCAGGTTGAATTCGACCCGAGCCATATCCCCGGCCTCAAAGCGTTTCTTTGTCAGCGTGGCGAAGTCCTGCATCAAACGAACGCGCTTTGTCGCGAGTGAGTCGCGTTCGACGCCCGTCTGGTAGCCGGCCAGACCCGATAACAGGTCCGCGGTGACGGCCCGGCGCGTGAAGATATAGTCGGCGTGAACGGCGAGGCGGTCCGCCGCCGCGACCGCGGTACGGGCCGAGCGTTTGTCGACCAGGTCGATCCTCTGCCGTAATCCCAGGTAGTGCCTGTTTTCATGGGCATGTTGCGTCTCGATCGAAAATCTCGGGTTGTAGAGGGGTCTTGATGCGGCCGCCTGAAATGCCCCCCTCGCGTTCAAAGCCGAGCGCGCCGCTTGGACACGCGGGTTGGACGGAACGACGTTCCGCACGAATTCAATCAGCGCGGGGCTGGAGGCCGGAAGGGCCGGCACCGCATTCTTCCCGTGGGGCGGTTCAGTCGCCTGGCCGGCGGTGGCCAGGCTTCCGAGAAGCAAGGCGGTGAGAACAGCTCTTGAAGGTTTCAATCGACACATGATGAGGAGCAACCCGTAGAAGTCTTGTCCTCTATAATGAATCTCCCTTACGTTTCTTTCAAGTGTCTCACTACTGGAAACGAATCAGGGAGAACGGTTCCCGCGAGAGGATCACGCCAAACCGCGAACCGCCGAATCAATGAAGGCCGGCGGGTTCGAGGTAGTGAAGCATATAGGCGAGGCCGATTCCCGCGAAGAACGCCAGCGTGAGTTTGGTGCGGTCATGGCTGTGGAAATGAACTTCCGGGAGCAGGTCGCTCAGGGCGATACACAGTAACGCCCCGGCCGCGAACGCCAACGCTGCCCCGACAACGTATTCCTCCCACGGGCCGAGCATTCCCACGCCCCAGAACGTCAACAAAGCGGCCACCGGACAGACCAGGGAAAAGAGGACATTGGCCAAAACACGCTGGTGCCTTCCGAATCCCGCGGCCCGCATCGTGCCGATAATGGAGAGGCCATCGAGGGGTTTATGGAGCACGATCGCCAGAAACACACTGAGACTGAGGCCGATCGCACCGTCGGACTCACCGGCCCTGATGCTGGTGCCCAACGTCACCCCTTCCGTCATCGTGTGCAATCCGAGGCCCATGGTGATCCCGACCCAACTCATCGGATTCACCGAGACGTGACCATGGTCGTGGTGTTCGTGGGTATGGTTATGGGCATGATCGTGCGAACCGCTCTCTTCATGACTGAAGTCATGCTGGTGAAATGAGAAAACGCGCAACAGCACCACCATCAGGACGGTGCCCACCAGCATCCACCACACGGCTGTTTCGGCGGAGTGCTCGCCGGGGATTTCTATCATACTGTGCGGCAGGAGATAATACAGGGAGACGCAGAGAATCACGCCCGCTACGAAACTCGTCACGATCTGGGTGAGGGTGTGAGTCATCCGGAAGATGGACGGCAGCCATCCCCCGAACAGGGAAACGGCCATGATGACGACGGAGTACCCCGTCAGCAGCAGCAGAGAGTTAGAAGAGTCCATGATGGCTGACGATACTCCTCATACCCGCTTGCCGTTTCGCCCCGACCGTCCCGGAAAGGGTGTTTCGCTTTGAAAAAACGGAGAGCCGCTGAAACGGAACAGCGGCTCTCTCGGTTATCGGGCCTCGGCCCATGGTCTGTTCAGGTCTAGACCTTGCCGTGGTCGTCGCAGTGCTCATCGTGTGGATGATGCAGGTGACCGCCGACGAGATAGTCCGTGTGATCTCCGTGAGGAACGGCTTCGTGGCCGCAATCGTCGCCATGTTGATGCCCCGCGGCATGGTCGCTGCATGAATGATCGGGCGTACAGGAGTCGGGGTTCTGGCTCGTGACGCCTACTGCATGTTCGTCATGATGATCTTCATGCTGGTGGTGCATGTGACCGTCGTGCAAATAGTCGGTGTGCCCTTCGTGCTGAATCGCGGTATGGCCGCAATCGGGACCATGGGTATGGTCGCCGTGGTCGTGAGTTTTGTGATCGTCAGTCATGGGTTGTTTCTCCTTTTCAGTGAGTTAACGATAAATGAGGCTAATGAGATGTTAGCCTGCGAATGAACAATTTTTGCACTCATGCTTGTGCCTTGGTGTCGTCACTCGCCCTGGCGTCACCCGTCGACGAACACGAACCTCAGGCCCGTGGGGTGCTCGCGACAAAATGGGCCGGCCAATCCGGTTCAGTAAAGCGACGGACGCGCATGGGCGAACAGATGGTCAACGTGGTGGTTTTCGGTGCATCCTTTCTTCGATTTTTCCAACTGGAGCGTAATGTGACCGATACCGAAGTCACGGGAGGCAATTTCCCGCATGCGATGACGCAAGGTGTCGAGGTCGCCCTGGTAATCGGGATCGATGAGGACGTGCGCGGTGAGCGCCTCGTAACTCGGAGCGATCGTCCAGACGTGGACGTCGTGGATCAGGGTCACGCCTTCCACTTCTTCGATCTTGCTGCATAGGCGATACACGTCAATATGTTCGGGGGTCCCCTCGAGCAGCACGTGGACGACCTTGGTAAGCAGACTCCAGGTGCTTCTGAGGATCAGGATGCAGATCACCACGCTGACGATGGGATCGGCAAGCGTCCACCCGAAGGCCCAAACGAGGCTGCCTGAAATGACCACACCGACGGACCCCAACAGGTCGGCCATGACGTGCTGAAAGGCTCCTTCGACGTTGAGGCTGTGCTCGGCGGAACTGTGAAGGATCCAGGCCGCCCCGACGTTGACGAAAAGACCGATCACCCCGACGGTCAGCATCAGCGCGCCGTTCACCTCGGGCACCTCCCAGAAACGGTGGTAGGCTTCCATGGCCACCCAGGCGGCGACCAGCCAGAGCGTGAGAGCATTGATCAGGGCCGCCAGGATCTCGAGACGGTGAAAGCCGAACGTGCGTTCCGTAGTCGCCCGTTGAGTGGCGAACTGCATGGCGACCAGCGCAAGGGCGATGGAGGCCGCATCGGTCAGCATGTGTCCCGCGTCGGCAAGCAACGCCAGACTGCCGGACAGGATGCCGCCGATGACCTCGGCGAACATATAACCGAGAATCAGGACGAAAGCGGAAAGTAAGGCTGTCTTGCTCGCATTGCGCAATTCGTGGGAATGGTCATGTCCGCCAAAACCGTGATGATGGTGGCCGTGATCATGCCCGTGCTCGTGATCATGCCCGTGCTCGTGATCATGCCCGTGCTCGTGATCATGCCCGTGCTCGTGATCATGCGCGTGCCCGTGGTCGTGGGTATGACCGGTATGTTTGTCGGAGGGAGAATCCATGCGGTCTAAGCTATAGTATCAATTGTACTGTTGAAAGGCTGGATTATATGCTTTAAGTAGTTCGAGGTCAAGAACTTTACGTATCTCCAACGTCATTCTATTGGATCAATCAGTCAATTCATGAGACGATTCAGACAGTTCGTGTGCATTGGTATTGGCGTATCTTTCACCCGTCGAGTGCAGTATGATTTGATGCGCGTGTCTGAAGCCGTCCACTATGCGTCCCGGTCGTTGGACGGAAAGAGGCGGGAAGCCGGAGAACTTCTATGAAATGCCTTGGATTGATGTCGGGGACCTCGATGGATGGCGTGGATTGTGCCATCGTCGACGTCAGGCCCGGCCGCTTCACGTTACGGATCACGCTGCTCGCCCACCGGACGCGCCCGTACCCGCCGGCGCTTCGGGAGCAGATCCTGTCGCTGCTCCGCACCGGCACGGTGGCAGAAGTGAGCCGGCTGCACGTGGCCGTGGGGGAGGTGTTCGCCCGCGTGGCCAACCAGACCATCCGGCAGGCGAAGCTGTCGGCCAAGGACATCGCCGTCATCGGCTCGCATGGACAAACCGTGTGGCACAGCCCCAAGCGGGTGTCGATGCCCGGGGTCGGATCGGTCCGGTCCTCGTTGCAGATCGGCGACCCGTCGGTCATTGCCGAGCGCACGGGGATCACGACCGTTGCCGATTTTCGTGCCCGGGATCTGGCGGCGGGCGGAGAAGGGGCTCCGTTGACGCCGTATGTTCATCATCATGTGTTTCAGTCTCGGAAAACGTCGCGGCTGATCGTCAATCTCGGCGGGATTGCGAACGTGACCTGGTTGCCGCGTGGAGGCGGGCTGCAGGACGTGGTCGCATTTGACGTGGGCCCCTGTAACCTTTTGTTGGATGGGTTGATGGCCCAGGCCACGCAGGGACAACAATCGATCGATCGGAACGGGGCCCTGGCCTCTCGCGGGCGCGAGCAGGACGTGCTCGTCAATGAACTCCTGAAGCATGCGTTCTTTGCACGGCGGCCCCCGAAATCCACGGGGCGGGAAGAATTCGATGAACGCTACATCCGGCGCGTCAGGCAGGTCGCCACACGACACAACCTGTCGTTGGACGATACGCTGGCGTCGAGTTGTGCCGGTATTGCGCGTGCGATTCGCCGGTCCGGGCAATGGGTCTCCCAGGCGGTTGACGAGGTGATTGCCGGGGGCGGCGGTGTGCGGAATCGAGCGCTCCTGGGAGCCCTGAAACGGGAATTCGGGCCGGGTCGCGTCATGTCCATGGACCAGGCTGGTGTCAATAGCAAGGCCGCGGAAGCCATGGCCTTTGCGGTGTTGGCCCATGAGACCGTCAGGGGCGTACCGGCCAACCTGCCTTGGGTCACCGGCGCCGCGTCGCCGGTCGTGCTGGGCACGGTGACCCCTGGACACAAGCCATTCGTTCTCACCAAATAGCGCGTTCGGAGAGATCATGGATTTTTTCCAGAGACTGCTTGAGAGACTTCTTGAATGGCTTCCTCTTGATTGGCTCCCACTTACCTCTCACCCTCCGCTCTCTCAGGTCCTCGTGGCGGGGCTGATTATTGTGGCAGGGCTCGTGATCGTCGTGTTGCTGCGACCACGGCGACCCAAGGGCGTGTCTGCTCGCGACGTGCGGATCGACGGGATTGAAGAGCGGGTCGCGGTGAAGGCCCAACCACTTATGAACGGCTCGGAGGTCTGGATATTCAACCTCCTGCTCTTGGCTGTTCGCGACCACTTTTTGTTGCTGTCGAAAATTCCCTTGAAGAGCCTTGTGCACCTGCGCGTCGATGACGATTCTTCTAAACGTGTGTTGGCTCAAACCCTTCGAAACGTGACGGTTGATTTTGTTGCGGTCCATCCGGGGACCAAATTGCCCGTCAAAGCCATTTTTGTCAGAAAACCGGAACACGATGCCATGGCTTCGCGTTCGCAGGAACGATTGGTGGAGGCCTTGTTTCATAAGGCCGGGATCGAAGTGATCCGGCTCGATCAGGAAGTCCGGTATAGCGTGGAGCGATTAAACAATCTGTTGGGACTCGAAGAAGACTTGTGACGCGGGGAGGCGGGACCGGGAATAGTTTATTCGGTCATCACCGGCAACACGGCGCGCAGGGCCTCGCGGGCAAGGCGATGAGCCTCACCGCTCAGGACGGCGGGGTCGCTGAACGGAACAAACCGGGCCAGCTTGAAAAAGGGCCGGTGGGCCAACACGGCCGCCACTTCGGAGGATCGCCCCCGGGTGAGGTCCAGCGTGTAGCCGGGACCCTGTTTCCACTCCCACAGTGAATGGCTCAGACAGAGGTGGATATCGCGGTCCGCGACGGAAGGAAAGCGGTTGATGAGGTTTTCCTTGTAACGCCGTAGATGGCCGCCTTCCAGAATCAGTGCAAAGACCATGTGGTGGCCCCACCAGACGAGTGAACGAAAGGAAAATTTGACGTCTTTGGTAAAAAACCTGGGGTAATCCAGGTATTGATACGGGAAATCTTCCAGGTGTTCGCCCTTGACGAATTGGCTGGCGTCCGGGTCAAAGGCGTCCGGGACCAGCAGGTGATGGGCCTTGAGTTCACCTTGAAAGGATTCATGAATCCGTTCCAGCAGGTCACGGATTTTGGGGGAGACGCGGGCCTTGGCTGAAAAGAACTCGGTGTCGGAAAGCAGGGAAATTTCTTTGGAGGTGAAATTCATGAGTCACGACGGGGCAACGATGACACACGGGCATACTGGCATGGTCCGCAAAACGGCTGCAAGCGCGGGAGCCGGCTTATGAAAGTGGCGACGTTTAACGTGAATTCGCTCCGGAAGCGGTTGCCCGTGGTGAAACGGTGGTTGAAAAATCATGCCCCGGACGTGCTGTGTCTCCAGGAAACGAAGGTGCAGGATTCGGAGTTCCCTGCACAAGCATTTGCCGCCACCGGTTATCACGTGCGGTTTTGCGGGATGAAAGGATATAACGGGGTAGCCCTTTTCACCCGGCGCGAGCCCGAGTGGGTCTCGTATGGGTTGAGCAAGGGCTCCGGCGGGGACGGGCCGCGTCTGCTGCACGCCGTGGTGGACGGTATTTCCATCGTCAACACGTATATCCCGCAGGGCTTCAGGATCGACCATCCCAAGTATCTCTACAAATTGGAGTGGTTCAAGCGGTTGCGCCGGTATTTCACCCGTCACCTGTCTCCCGATGAGCCCGCGATCTGGTGCGGGGACATGAACGTGGCTCCGGAACCCCTTGACGTGCATCACCCGGAAAAACATTTCACCCACGTCTGTTTTCATTATGAAGCCCAGAGAGCTTACCGGCACGTTGTCGATTGGGGGTTCGAGGACCTGTTCCGGCGTCTCTACCCGGACCGGCAACAGTTTACGTTTTTTGACTACCGGCAACCCGATGCCCTCAAGGCCAATCGGGGCTGGCGCGTGGATCACATCCTGGCGACCGGACCCTTGGCCCGGCGTTGTACGGCCGTCGAAGTCGATATCAACCCCAGGAAAGGAAAAACTCCGTCGGACCATACCGTGCTCTGGGCGGAATTTTCCCGGTGAGACAGAGGTGTCGCGACGAAGAGCTACTTGCGGGGTCGTCGTTTCTTCTGGGCGTGGGGAATGTTTTCAAGCGGGATGAACACCGCGAGGGCCACCACGGTGGTCCACACCCCGGGTTTCCCGATAGCCGACTGGGTGATGTTTTGCGTCCGAACGATTTTCCCACCCATTTTAAAGACCTGCTCCCGTTCCTTCCAGGCGACGTCCGGATCAAAGTCGATCCCTAACGCCGCGGCCAGCATTTGGGCCGCAAGGTCTTCCGTGTAGTCGCCGGCTTCTTCGTCGGTTTCCCCATACGCGTGATGTTCGGAAAGATAGCCGTAGGTCTTATGCCGGCCTTGAGGGATCGCCACGCCAATGGATGCCGAGATCAACCGGTTGCGTTCGTTGGTTTCACTCCTGGCCATGACGCAGTAGGTGATCTCACCGGGGTTCAACAGGCTTTCACCTCGCTTCCGTGGAATGATTTTGCAATTGGGCGGCAGGATGGACGATACGCTGACCAGATTGCAGTAGGCCACACCGGCGCTCCGCAAGGCTTCTTCAAACGAGGCCAGTTTTTCTCGATGGACGCCGACCCCTCGGGTCAGAAAAATATGAGTGGGAACCATGTCTCCTCCCGGTCCTCAAGACTGGACGTGCCCGTTAATGGACAAAACGAGCGCTATAGTGACAAATCTTTACGGGAAACTGCAAGGCAGGTGTGGACATTGCATGCTGTGTCCCATGAAAACAATAGGATCTTCCTTACTGGCTGATCGTCGCGGGAACATCGTCGATGGCAGGTCCGGATGATTATCTCGAATCTATTCGAGACATCGTTTAGCTGGCAATTTCAGCGTCTAGGCTGGGCACTGAAACGTCTCCGGAATGGCGTCGCTAGCCCCTCCGAGATCACTCTTGAGTCTAGCTGGAAGAGGTTGGGATTCTTGACTCTCCGACCTGGATGAAAGTTCGTCTGTAACTTCGCCCAGGAGTAACGTGGTATCGGTCAAACCGAGATATTGAGCAAGATCCGTCGTCTGACGGATCACTCGCTTGAAGAAATCCGTTCCGGGATTCACGGAGCGTGATCCCAGAAATCGCAACAGATACTTCAACGACTGCAGATAAACGGCTTTGCGTTGAACAGAATTGAGATCGACGAACTGGCCCATGTATTCGTACACGTCTCCGATTTCGGCGTACCGATTATCGTCTCGGCGATACTGCTTGAGTTTGTTCACCAGCAACTGGAACGTCTCGCAGCTTCGGAAGTAACGTTGTAAGTGGAAGAGCTTGAGTGCTGCCGACTCTTGCTGGCTCCAGTCTGACTGCTCAGAGTCAAGCACCCACGTGAGGCGCGAGACTGCTTTGAATGGATTCCGACGTTGCTCGCACGCTGGAAAGTCCAAGCATTCAGCGTAATAATGGCCTAGTGCCAGATGACGAGCGATCGGCGTCGCCCTGTCGATAATCTTCTGAGACAAATCGTTAAGCTTTATGATGCCAAGTTGGTGATCGGCACGCTGGCTCTTTACCAAGAGATGGTCGCCATTCGAGGCCAGCTCCAGGGCTCGCGGGACGTCGAACGTTATCTTTGGTGTCTCATTGAAGGTCCGTTTCGTGACGTCGCCCAGCCTCAGATCCGTTGGCTGAACGGGTTCCCCGTCGTGGCCGAACAGGTAGACTTCGGCGGGTAACGAAGGCTGAAACACGACCTCCGGAGGCTTCGGTGGTTCGATGGTTTGGTTGAACAGCCAGAAGCCCGCGCCGATCAACTCCACGACGACGAGTGTGAACAGCTTGCCGAGATATTTCTCTTTAACTTCCGGCAAGCGCCCTATCAACGCAAGGAGCGTGATGAGTATCGTGGCAGCAAATCCAACTACGACTATCCAGCCGACGATGATGCCAAGTGTCTCTACTTTTGTCATCTACATCCTTCTAACGGCGGGCCACTTCTTCAGGGTTTAGCCTTTCAAGTTATGCTTCCGTTTTCGGGGTGTCAAATCGTCGAGTTTCGGGTATTGATAGCACCTCGGGTTTTCATCGCACTCAATCTGTCCGATTTCTTTTCTCGCGTCGAATGTGTAGCCTTCGCATGGCTGGTGGTCCGAGTCGTATCTGCTGGCGTCAGAACAGGCGGATCTTGGCCAGCGAGTGGCTCAGCGGGACCGCCTTGGTGTGTGTCTCATCGGGTAAGGCATCTAGCTTTTGCTCGCCGTACAGCTTGAACCAAGCCTCTCCTTTTTCCGGATCAACGCTGATGAGAGCGTAGGCACTTTCGGTGTACAGCGCCAATCGCTCAAACCGGTAGCCTTCTTCAGTCTCTCCATTGTCTGCTGCGCCGAGGCGCAGGACCCAGGATTGCGGCCGGGTGACGTTGTAGGTGATCGCACTCGACGTGAGCTGGTAGATGCAGTTATCCGTATCGTCCTTCAGGGTGAAGACCGCGGAAACGTGGACGTCGCCGCTCAAGATGGCCACCTTGATGCCCTTCGCGGCTGCAGCGAACAGCACTTTCATTAAGGCTGCACGCTCGGTTTTATGCAGGTCGTGCTCCCAGGAGTCCCGCAGGTCGTCGTCCAGGCCAGCCTGACTGATCAGCCACTGCTCGTCGGTGTTGACGAGCGCGGCACGCGTGTGCAGCATCGGCACCGCCGAAACCACAAACAGGAACGGCGTTTCTTCTGGCGTGAGGGTGTTCACCCAGCGGGCGAAGCGTTTGAATTGATCCTGTCCCAAAATGCAATAGCTCTTGCGCTCGATGTCGCGCCGGCCGCGACCGTCCAGCACGTAGAACGCGCAGCCGCCTCGCCGGAAGGCGTAATCGAAATTTCCCGCCGGGGTAGGAGGATTGTGGCTGTGCTCGTACTCGATATAGGCTTGCTTGGCCGCATGGAACATACGCCGCATCAACTCGCGTCCCTCCTCATAAGTCAGGCCCCTTTCCTCGAAGGCGGGCAGCAGACGACTCAGGCCGTCGGGTTTCCCCTTTTTGCGGAAGTAGTAGGAACCCCAGCCGTCGCCGATCTCGTGGTCGTCCCAAATCATGTAGGTCGGGAAGCTGTCAAAGACCCGTTGAACGCTCTCAAAGCCCCAGTAGCCACGGTAGATGTCCCGGTACCAACTGAGCATCGCTTCTTCGTCCGGCAGCAGCCGCCCGTCTTCCTTCCGCATCGTCCGGTTCAAGTGTTGCCAGATGTCCAGCGTTGCCACACCGTCGCTGTAGCACTGATCGCCACCGGCGATTACCAGATCCACTTCGTCCGCATGGCGTTGTAAGGCGGCGTCAAGGAAATCCCACGTGTCGAGATTCATCACATCAGTGCGCTTCTCGAATAGGCCATTGACCGCGTATGGCATGTGGCAGGAGAATAGTGCGAACTGGAACGGTCGTCGCTCGCTCTCCGGTGGCGGTGTCCGGAACCAGCGTAACCGGTTGTGGCCCAGTACCATCCGCTTACGGTCTCGGTCGTATAGGGCGTAGCCATAGCGAGTGTCGGGATTAAGCTCTTGCAGATCCAAGACTATGGTAGTATCGGCAGCGTAATCCGCAATCATGAAGTCTTCTCGCCGCATGCTTGGAAGTTGCGTTTTCGCGTCCTTCAGTGTCAACGGCACCGTGCTCAGAAAAACCCGAAACGCCGATTCTGCTGCCTCGCCGCCAGAGGGCGGAACCGCCGCATCGCGCGCATACAGAAGCAGGGAAAACTTGCCAGGCCGGCCGGTGCGTAGCCACAAACGCACGCTCTTCGAGGTGGCGTGTCCGACTATGGCCGCCATCTTCAGCCGTGCGTTCGGCCAGGGACGATCCGTCTTGAAGATGAACGAGTCAGGCGAGTGGACCATCAGTTGCTCCAAGTGATGTGATGGCTCCTAATTGGCCGGCACTTCGCTACGCGCATCCTAGGGTGGGGCGTTGAAAAAGCCGGAGCCAGTAAGTGTACTTGGATACGGATAGACGTTTCGAGGACTCCTCTCTCTATCCGGGGATATTTCTATGCGAGTCCCTGAGGGATGTCAAGCTTATATATGGGTTCACCACCTCGTTCGGAGTGCCCAAGGTTTCCGAACCTGTACAAAAACGTTGCTGAAAAGGGACACGGGTTATTGGGACAGGTGTAAGACCAACAGCTTTTGGTCCGAGAGTTCCTGGATCGTGTATTTGACGCCTTCACGTCCCAACCCGGAATCTTTCATCCCGCCATACGGCATGTGGTCGGCCCGGAACGTCGGGATTTCGTTGGCCAGCATCGTGCCGACGTCAAGGGCATGGTAGGCGCGGAAAATCGAATCGACGTTGCGGGTAAAAATACCGGCCTGGAGCCCATAGTGGGAGTCATTCACCATGTCGAAGGCCTGGTCGAGTTGCTGATACCGGGAGAGGGTGATGACCGGACCGAAGACTTCTTCGCAGGAAATTTTCATGCGTTGATCCACGTCGGTCAGGACCGCGGGCCGAATCAACGACCCGTCACGAGTCCCGCCCGTCCTGAGCCGGGCGCCCTGCCGGACGGCTTCTTGGATCCAGGTTTCCACCCGGATGGCCGCGCGTTCGTCGATCAGCGGACCGACGACCGTGGCCTCGTCGGCGGGGTCCCCGGCCGGGAGGGATTCGACGAGCGGGAGTACCCGGTCGAGAAAGGCGTCATACACGTCGTCGTGGAGGTACATGCGTTGGACGGAAATGCAGGTCTGTCCGGAATACGCAAATCCGCCCGTGACGCACCGTTGGGCGGCCAGGTGCAGGTCGGCATCGGGTTCAACGATGACCGCGGCATTGCCTCCCAGCTCGAGCAGAACCCGTTTCTTCCCTGCTTTGTCTTTCAGGCTCCAGCCGACGGCGGCGCTGCCGGTAAAACTCAAGGCTTGAATTCTCGGATCGCGCACCATGGATTCCGCCAGGGCGTTTTCGCACGGCAGGATACTCAAGGTTCCTTCCGGAAGATCGAGGTCCTGAAAGAGCCGCCCCAACCGCAACGCGGTGAGCGGGGTTTGCGGAGCCGGTTTCAGCAGCATGGGATTGCCGACCGCGAGGCACGGGGCCACTTTATGCGCGACCAGATTCAGGGGGAAATTAAACGGCGTAATACACAGGACCGGCCCGATCGGCACGCGTTGCCCAAGGCCCAGGTGGCGTTCCATGCCCGGGCTGACGTCCATCGGGATGACTTCTCCCGGTATCCGTTTGGCTTCCTCGCACGCGATCGAAAAGGTTTGAATGGCCCGGTCCACTTCACGCCGGGCGTCGGTGATGGGTTTGCCCGCTTCCAGGCAGATGGTGTGGGCAAAGTCTTCCTTTTGTTCTTTCAGCCTGCCGGCCACGTGTTGAAGTGCCGTGGCGCGGGTATGGGAAGAAGAGCGGGCGAGACTGGAAAAGGCTTTCAGGCTGAGGGTCACGGCTTCTTCGACGTCTGCCGGTCGGGCGAGGCAGACCTCGGCGATCGGGGTTTCGGTAAAGGGGTTGGTCACGGTCTGACGCGTAGGGGTTTCACGCCATTCGGAACCGACGAGGATGGGAGCGATGGTTTCCACGGACATGGGAGGAAATCAGGCGCAGTGTTGAACGTTCAGCCGTACTCGCATGATGACAAGGGGCGTCTTATAAGGACTCGGAAGAAGTTTTTGGGGAAGACGCCGTTTGGAGCAGCTTGTCGATCTCTTCCTTGAACACCTCATAGGGAAAGGCGCCGGGGATCACGACGGCTTCTTGCGGATGATCCGTGACGTACAAAATAAAATGCGGGGTGCCCCGGATACCCAGTTGGCCCGCCTCCATCCGATCTTTAAAAATGTCCTGGGTATAGCGTGACGCCTCGAGGCATGCGCCAAATTGCTTGGCATCGAGCTGGAGATCTTCAGCCTGCTGCCGGAGTTGTGCCGACGAAAATTTGTTGCTGCTTGAAAATAAACGGTCGTGCATCGCCCAATACTGTCCCTGTTCTCCCGCGCATCGTGCCGCCATGGCGGTATCCACGCTCGGACCGCTGGGGGACCGCGGGAAATCACGATACACCAGGCGCATTTTGCCGGTGTCAATGTATTCGGAGAACAGGATCGGCCAGGTTTCCTGGAAAAACTTTTCGCAATATCCACACGTGAAATCCGAATATTCCAAAAGCGTGATCGGGGCCTGGGGATTGCCACGGACCCGGTTATCTTCCTCGGTAAATCCTTGATCCGCTTGGGCTCCGGCCGACAACGCGAGCCCGAGGCTCAAAACCGCAATCGCCAGCCCGTTTGCGATTTTCGAACGACCGGACCGTATGGAGGAAGATGTATACGCCGATGGTGAAGAGGTCTTCATCATGTCTCCTTTTTCATGAAGAAACTCGTTTCTTATAGTGTGGGGTGACGGAAGGGTTCTGTCAAGCCGGGAGGGTTGCGCGGTATTCGTCTTTTGTCACGGCTTGCCGGCGTCCGATTGAGCGGAAGGCCCTTCGAGTAAGGCCATGAGCAACAGCGGCCAGACCACGGTCGCGTCACTCAACACTTCTGCGAACCGTCCCCCTTGTTCGGGTGGAACGAATTTCCCCCAGGAGATTCCTTCCTGGTAGGTGCAGCCACTGAGCCCTCCCCAATAGTCGGGTTCCGGGCAAATGCGGACGCCATAGTGGAATCGGGGAGGGGTGAGGGTGGTGCCCAACCGCATATTCAGGATTTCGATGTACGGCGGAACCTGTTGTGCCCAATTGCGGGGCACGCCGCCGCCGATGGTAAAGATGCCCAGTCGCTTGGCGCCCAGGAGGTTGTGCGTATAGCTGTTGAGATCGAGAAACGGATTAAAGGCGGGACGATGTTGTTGCAAGCGTTCCCAAATCGCCTGGTCGTCGTCCGGTTTGGGTTCCGCACCCGATTGAGCCGGCCCGTGATCTTTCATGGACCAAATGGACGTATCGAGGCCCAGTTCGGAATCCGTGAACGCGGGGATGTACACCGGGACCTCTTGCAGGAAGGCACTTTTGAGGATACCCGGGCCGGGAAATTGCTCGGCCAGCGTCCGCCCCAGTTCCCGGTTCAGGAGTTCCGAAGAGAGCGGTTCGTCGGGACGCAGCCGGTTCAGGGTGACCGCGGCCACTTCCTCGACGTGGTTCAGATTCAATTCCATTTCCAGCGTGTCATAGACCCGGTTATACCCCTTTTCAAAGAGTTCGACGTCGTCCATGACCGGCTGGTATTTATAATGCGTTTGTCCGACGGCTTCGCTCATGCCATGGGCCATCAATGCACCGGTCGAGACGATGGCCTGGACCATCCCCCGATCGAGCATCGTACAGATGATTTTCCCCATTTTGGCGATGGTCATGGCCCCTGAAAGCGTCATGACTACGAAACAGTCGGGGTCCTCGATCATGGCCTTGAGCACCTCGAAGGCTTCCCCGAGCCGCCGGCCCCCGAATGCGGTTTTTTTCATCGCGGTCAGCAGATCGGAGAAGGAATGAATGCGTGCGGGGTCAAGGGCTTCCAAGGCCTCGAGCCCATCGTCCGCCCCGTCATGAAAGGCGCGCGACATCACGTTTTCCTGTTGCGACGTTGTCCGACGCGAGGTTGAGGCATGGTGCAAAAAGACGAAGCGGGAATAACGGAGATCTTGCCCATCTCAAAGGACACGAGAAAAAGACACGTTGTCATGAGGACATGCCGGAAGTGTGAAATGGTGGTCCCAACGGGATTTGAACCCGTGTCTGCACCTTGAGAGGGTGCCGTCCTGGGCCAAGCTAGACGATGGGACCAGCCTCATGGGTTATGCAGTCGTGATCGATGCGTCGATAAGGCAGCACTCTACCACTACCAAAACGCGCCGTGCAATTCGTGGCCGGGATGGCGATGTGTTGAAGAATGGTATGCCACCATGTAGTATATGCAATATTTGCGACGCATGTATTACAACTAAAGAATGCGGCCCAGTCACTATGGAAGGTGCAACATGGCGTCTCTTCGTTTGAATAAAGATCTGGAAAACAGGCTGGATCATCTGGCAGAAACAACCGGACGAACCAAAACGTTTTATATCCGCCAACTCATCGAAGACCATATCGATGAATTGGAAGATCGCTACATTGCAGAGTCCAGACTGGAAAGTCCTGCTGATCGCCTGACAAGCAAAAAGATGAGGCAGGAACTTGGGCTGGACAATTGAATATGACCGTCGGGTTGTAAAGGATATGAAAAAGCTGGACAAGACCGTTCAGCGGCAAATCCTTGATTACTTTGACGAATGTATTGCCCCTTCTCCGAATCCGCGCGGTTTTGGCAAATCTCTTAAGTCGCGCTTCCCCGGTCTATGGCGCTATCGCATAGGCGATTACCGTGCCATTTGCCGGATTGAGGATGAAAAGCTTGTCGTCCTGGTCGTTCGCGTCGAACACCGGAGCAAAGTGTATAAAAAGCCGGTGTAGGCTGCAGATCAAGAGGCTGTTCAAGAAGGGCAGTGTTTGATTTGCACGCCGGCGGGCGACCCGATGATTAACGTCGAGGTGCGGTTGACGAAGAGCCCGTTTTCCACGACGCCCGGTATGCGATTGAGACGCGCTTCGAGTTCACCGGGGTCTTCGATCGAGTCCACCAGCAAATCAAGGATGTAGTTGCCTCCGTCAGTCTCGAATACCGTTCCCTGTTTTTCCCTGAGCGTCGTGACGCCTCCCAATGCCTGAAGCTGCTTCGCGGACTGTGGCCATCCGAACGGGGTCACTTCCACGGGAACGGGCATGGGTTTGCCCAATACCGGCACGCATTTCTTGTGATCGACCAGGACGATGAACGTACGCGAGGCGGCGGCCACGATTTTTTCCCGCAGTAAGGCCCCCCCTCCACCCTTGATCAACTGAAAGTGGGGATCGACCTGATCCGCCCCATCCACCGCCACGTCCAATGCCCATTCCTCCTGTTCCGGGAGAAGGGGAATCTGCAATTGCCTGGCCAATTCCGCGGTTTCACGAGACGTGGGCACGCCGTGAACCCGTAGTCCGGCTTGCACGCGTTTGCCCAGGGCCAGAAGAAAATATTTCACGGTCGAGCCGGTTCCCAAACCCACGAGCGCCCCGTCCCGGATGAAGTCCAGGGCGGCTTCGCCGGCCGCGCGTTTGCCGGTTTCTTGCGAGTCGGGCGATGGTGGAGAAGACATAGTGGATGGCTTACGAATCCGTGCTCATGCGTGCGGCCACGGAAGCCGCGCCGAGAAGGGCGGCTTTGTCGTTCAGGATGACGTGGATTGGAATCGATGAGAGCAACCGTTTATACCGTCCCTTGTTGACGAACGCTTGCGCAAAGCGTTGATCGCGGAGCTTGTCGATAATTTGTGGAACGATCCCGCCACCAAGATAGACCCCGCCCCGCGCCAACGTGTTCAGGGTGCAATTCCCGGCTTCCCCGGCCAGGACTGAGACGAACAGGTCCAACGCCTGGACGCAGATATCAGGCTTGCCGATGAGCCCGGCTTCAGCGATCAGCGCCGGCGGATCTCCGGTGGGCAGGCGTTCGGCAAACCAAGTCGGCTCATTCTTCTTGGTGTCGCGGAGAAACTGATAGATGCCGTGCAGGCCGGTTCCCGATACCACCCGTTCGTAACTGACGTGCAGAAAACTCGTGCGCAGGTACCGGAGCAGGTCGATCTCGAGATCGGTCGTCGGCGCAAAGCTGGCATGCCCGCCTTCGGACGGCAACGCATGATACCGTTCCCCGTCCCAATACAGCACGGCCTCGCCCAGTCCGGTTCCCGGCGCGATCAGAACTTTGGTGCCGTCTTCCTGCCGTTCGCCATGGACCACTTCGGTTTCTTCCGGCTCGAGGACCAGTACGCCGTAGGCCATGGCTTCGACGTCATTAAGCAAGCGCACGCAGGAGGTGTTCAAGGTGTCGGTCAAGGCGTGACCGTCGATGACCCACGGAAGATTCGTGGCGCGGCAGCGGTTGTCGACAACCGGGCCGGCGACGCCGAAACAGGCCGCCTGGAGAGGCATGGTCGGTGAAATTTCGGGAGCGTCTTCATCGATCTCCGTGTCTTCGGATTCTTCTTCATCGCCCTCGGCCAGAGTATCAGCGGGGGCGGGGGGCTGTAAAAATTCTTCGAGGATTTCCTCGAACGACTCGAAGTCCGCATTCCAGAATTTCTCTTCCCGAATAGGGGCGACTCGTGTCTCTTGCCAATCGAACAATCCAAGGTAGGTTTTGGTTCCGCCAATGTCTCCCGCTACAATCATGATGCTCCTTTTCTGTCATCCAGGTGTTTCACGACTTTGTTGACCGTTCCCGCCGCCTCTCTTCCCCGCCGTTGTCAGGAGGGGTGAAGGGGAGGTAGAGACTGAAGAAGTTGTGAGGATGTAAAGACGATACACGTTCTGCAACAGCCACCATAAAAGAAGCTGCTGCCCGTTTGCAACGAGCGTTGACTGGGAAACGAGTTTATAACGGTTGCGTCATATTCTGTAGGACTCCGTAAAGCGCTATTCCGAGAAGTGCGCTTATGATACATGTGCCCTCGCATCTGTCAGGGTCATCATCAGATCCATCGGGTCCGTGGGGGAGGACTGAAAGCCAAACCGTTCGTAAAATCGTTGAGCTTCATCGGAGATGGCGTGAACCACGAAGGCACGGATTCCGGCAATGTCTGCGGCTTGCAGAGTACGCCTGATGGCATCGGCAAGAAGGTCTCGGCCCAGGCCTTTCTTTTGCCAATCGAGGTGTACGGCCAGGCGACCAAGAACCATGACGGGAATAGGGTCCGGCATGTTGCGGCGGATCCGGCCGGGGGCATGCGCGCATTGCACGGCCCCGGTTGCCAACGTGTAATACGCGACCACGTGGCTCCGGTGGCAGACCACATAGGTCCGTGACGCGCCTGAAGCCTCGTTTTTGACGGCACGGTGCTTCAGCCAGCCATTCAGCGCGTCATGACCACAATCAAAGTCATCCAGAATATGGTGTATGCTGAGGGCTTCGGGTGCGGTAAGTTCTGGTGTCGATGAGTCTGCGCTCAGTTTTCCCAAAGCGGCTTCCGGCTCAGTAATTTTTTGAGTTCGGGATTACGTCGTGTCGGCGCGTCGAGCGCATCAACAAACGTCTGATACGCTGATTCGTCGAGAAGAAACAGTCTCCGGTCAAGGAGCACGTCCTCGGCTTCACGACACGCCGCATCGAGAACGAAGTCCGTGATTCTCTTGTCCGTGATGGCGCAGGCACGATCGATTAAAGAACGAGCATGAGGTTTCACTCGAAGGTTGATGTTTCTCGGTGGACCCTTACGTTGCGTTTTGGCAGTGTGTTTGCGCATACGAATTCCGTTCCTTCTATGCCTTTATCCGCATTATCGTTTGGCGTGCGCACAATGTCAATGCATTCGCTATATGGAAAGGCCGCTTTATTCCTCCGTGAGTGGTTCCCACCGTGAAAACGTTGCGGCTTGGCCTTGGATGGTCTCATGGTTATCCAGGATGTTCCAGACCGTGGCCTGTTGAACGAGAAATCGCCGGCCCGTCCGTGAAATGCGTATCCCCTGGTAATCGGTAATGAACCCCTGCGTGGCCACCCGGTCGAGCATCCGGGCCCGCTCGGCTTGATTCATGGGTTCTGCGGTCAATCGCGAAGGGATCGTAGTAAATTCCTCCCAGGTTCCTTCCCACAAGGCGAGGGCCTGTCGATTGCCGTAATTGAGGATGGGGTCTTCCGCCTTGGCGTGGGAGGCCACCACAAAAGGCGAACAATAGAGCCGTTCGCCTTGCTCCTCAATCGTGCCCGTCCGGTCGATGAGTTCGCGCTTCAACCAGAACGCATAGCTGTCCAACAGCCACCGGATCCAGGTGAGGTCCATGGGAGGCAGTCGCTCTGGGAACTCGGCGTTCATACGTTCCGTCCGGACAAAAGACCCTCGATGCGGCTAGCACGATAGATCGATACCGTGGCCGCGGGCAATGGTCAGAATGTGAGAGGCGATCTCCTCCGGTGAGAGGTCGTCGGTGGCAATGATATGACCGGCCGCAGCCTGGTATTTCGGAGTGCGCTCGGTCAGGACTTCCTGAATTTCCTCGAGAAACGTTTTCCCGGCCGTGAGCGCCGGGCGTTGCGTGGCATCCGAGATCCGCCGGGAAATCGTCGAAACCTCGGCGGTCAGCCAAAACACCAGGCCGTTGGGCTTTAACGCCTCCATGTTGCCCGGTCGGAGGATAATCCCTCCGCCGGTATCGATGACCAGGCGATCCTGGTCTTTGAGAGCGAGGCACACCTCCGTTTCGAGATTGCGAAAGTATTCCCATCCGTCGCCGGCCACAATGTCCGGAATCGACCGTTGCGCCTTTTCAACGATGTGCGCATCAGTGGAAACCATCCTCCACCCCAGTCGCGTCGCGAGGAGTTCCGCCACGGTGCTTTTCCCTGTTCCTCGATAACCGATGAGCACCAGATTCATGAGAAATGGGACTCCAAGACCTGACGCATAACGGGGACGGGTGCGTTTTGGCCCGTCCACAACTCGAATTGGGCGACGGCTTGATGCAGGAACATTTCCAAGCCCCGGATCGTCGGGCATCCGGCCTCCCGCGCCTCCTTCAGCAATCGCGTGTCCAAAGGGTTGTAGACGATATCCATGACCGTCAGGTTGGGATGGAACAAGCGTTGGGGTACACAGGTCTGATCCGTGTGGGGATCCATCCCCACGGGGGTGCAGTGGATCATGACCTGCGCCTGGGCCAGGGCCGGTTCCAGGGTGTTCGCATCGAGCGGGTGGTCTTCAATGTGAAGCGTCGTGCCTTCGCGGAGATTGCGGGCCAGGGTCCGGCGTTCATCCTCTTCGATCCCAAGGATCGTAAGCCGGCTCGCGGGGGTCGCAAGCGCGAGCCCGAACGCAATAGCCCTCGCTGCTCCGCCGGATCCGATCATGACGACCTGTTTGCCGGCGAGGTCGACTCCTGCATGTTGTAACGCCAGGAGGGCGCCGGATGCGTCCGTATTGTATCCGGATAGGGTGTTGTCCGATTTCACGATGGTATTGACGGCCCCGATGTGCCGAGCCGTGGGATCGATCGTATCCAAGTGGGCCATGACCGAGACTTTATGGGGAATCGTGACGCTGAACCCCCTGAGGTTGCCTAACGCGCGGATTCCATGAAGGGCATGGGGCACGTCTTCAACGGGAAAGGCCAGGTACACGTAATTCAGCCCCAAGTGTTGAAACGCGGCATTGTGAATGGCCGGAGAAAGCGAGTGTTTCACGGGATGGCCGAGGACTCCGCATAATTGCGTGTCGGTGTTGATTTTCATGGAGGTTCCTTCGCGTGATTGTCTTTGCAGGGCTGCGTCCTAGCCCGGGAGATTCCTCAGGCCGCAGGGTGTGTAGTTATCACATACTAACTGTTCCGAACTCAACAGCCCAGAATGTTTTGCAGGCAAAGCCCTCACATTACCCCTTTTCCAGGAGGAGAGGGAGATGCATGGAGTTCGTGAAAGAAGGAAGATAACAATGTATCAGAATGAGAAACAAGACGGGCTTCTAAAATGACCGAGGGACGTCGAAATTCACGCGGAGATTCAATGATGCCACATGGATGGTGGTGTCCCATACTCCGTGGACCCGAGGATCAACATTGTTAAAAATGCCACGCGATTGGTAGAAAATGCCTTGATAGGCCACATCGAATCCTATGGCGGTCACTCCCAGACCTTCCTGGCCGGTCCCGCAAGGAATCACGCCAAGAAAGACCCCGCCGCGCTGACAGAGAAATCCAATCCCGGCAGAGTACGAATGAGAATTGGACCCGGGAACATCAGGTTTAAACGTTCGTTCCGGCACCGGACTGTCGGCAAACACATATCCGCCCCGAATGGCCACATCCCAAGACGGTAATAGGGCGGGCTTAACGAATTTGTATTCGGTGCCGACCATCACAACATACGAACTTTGCCAGTTTCGCGGGTTGGGAAGCACTGCGCCATTGGACAAGGTCACATCGAGGTGGTCGAACGTGGTCCAATCCACGAAATCCAAATCGATTTCTACCTTCCACTCTCGTTGAGTATCCCGTATGGGCCACACCGCAAGGCCTGCGGTGACGACCTGCGGCAAGTTCAGATCAGCCATTGCTCCCAACACAAAACCCCGACTCTTGTTCAAAAGCTGTCCCTTCAAGTTCAAGGTCACCCGGCTTCGATAGACCAACGCGAAATTGACCAGGGGCTGCTCTCGCTCATTGCGAACAGGCGTAAACAGCAAACCAACATGATACCCAAGGGCCGTATCCCGGCCATTCAATTCGATTTCGTCGTCGGGGGCAAATGGGAACCCGACGCGCGCCAGATCCGCACCGGTTTGTTGCACCTCGACGTGGCCCTCGCCGAACAAGTCGGAAAACGTATACACATCCAACCCGGCTCCCAGTGCTAATGAGGGGTGCGCCCTGAACGCCACGGTCGAGGTCACGTTTAAAATCGGTGACGCCGACCTTGTGAGGACAGGAGCCAGGCTGGAATCACGAGGATAATTCGTGAGATTGCCAAAGGGCGAATAGACCCCCAGGCCCAGCGTCAAAGAATCAACCGCCGGAACACCTAAATCATCGAGTCCGGCGGACACGAAGAAACTGCTTGGCGGAGGATTGGCAAAGGTACTGCCGAAATCACCTTCAATGGCTGGTCCCGAAGATGGCCTGAAATCAATGTCTCCATTCACGAGAAGCGTTCCTGCCGTCATTTGAAGGCCGGGCAGGTCCGTGATGGCAGCCGGGTTGAAATAGACGGCTGACGGGTCATCGGCCTGGGCGGCAAAGGCCCCCCCTTGAGCCGTGGCCGCCGCACTTTGGTCCAGAATCCTGAAGCCTTCGCCAAAGGCCGGCAGAGAAGAGCCTATTGCCATGACGAATGCCAACAGGGTCCCAAGAGGCAGGGCGAACACAAAAGGGCAGAGGTGATTTCTCCGCTGAGTCATGGGGAATCGTGGCGAGCAGATCGTTTAGGTTTATTCTATATCGTTCGGTCTATTTCACTCTACGTCGATGGGGCAACGAAAGCAAGAGAAGATGCTGAAATCAAAAGAACGTGAAGGGGTCGGGCTGTGTTGTTGGAAGCCGTGAGGTTCAGTACAATACTGATGTGTCTGCCGCGACAAGTATGTTTCTGTGAACGCGGAAGGATTCCTGCGATGATCGTCAAAAAATTACTGCACACACGAATGCGCGTCAGTGACATGGAGACCACCATCGCGTTTTATCGGGACGTGCTGGGATTGGAAGTGTTGGAACGCAAAGTGTCGCCGCGCGGGTCGCATTTGGCCTTTCTGGCGGTTCCCAATAGTGACGAACTCATTGAACTGTGCAGTTTCCCGGCGAGTGGTCCCGTCAGCGTGCAGGAAGATCTGGTCCATCTCGCGTTTGAGGTCGATGACCTTGATCAGGCGATCGATCAGTTGAAGGCCCGGAACGTTCCCATCACGGATGGCCCGACTCGAACGTCGTCGGGGAGCCGGTTTCTTTTCATCGATGCTCCGGATGGCTATGAAGTGGAGTTGATCGAACGACCGCCGGGTACGGTGATTGTGTAGCAGGGTTCACCCGTGATCAGCCTCGCCCCTTTTCTCGAATCGACTCTGGCGCATCTGCCCAATCAGCCCGGCGTGTACCTGATGAAAGGCAAGGGCGGTGAAATCCTCTACATCGGGAAAGCCCTGGTGTTGGCGGACCGGGTGCGCTCGTATTTTCAAAAAGGCAGCGACCCGAGTCCCAAGACTCGCGTGTTGACGGCCCTGATTCATGATATCGAAACGATCGTCACACGATCAGAATTGGAAGCCCTCTTACTCGAAAGCAACCTGGTCAAACGCCATCGTCCCCGGTTCAACGTGGTGCTTCGCGATGACAAGCACTATCCGTATCTCCGCCTGCCGGTGAAGGAGAATTTTCCCCGTCTCTCGATCGTGCGTCGCGTGAAGAACGACGGGGCGCTGTATTTCGGTCCCTACGTGCCCTCGGGGGCGCTTCGAGAAACCCTAAAAGTCATCAAGAAAGTATTCCCGCTGGCGACGTGCAAGATCAACATCGACGGGACGGCCGAGCGGGCCTGTCTGGAATTTGAAATCAAGCGCTGCATGGCACCCTGTACCGGCAACCAGTCGCAGGAAGACTATCATCGCATCGTCGAACAGGTTCGCTGTTTTCTGGAGGGGCGGGATAAGGAATTGCTGGACGGGTTGCGAAAGGACATGGAAGCGGCCGCCGGCCGCGAAGCATTCGAAGATGCGGCCCGGTTGCGGGATCGTATGGCGAGCATTGCCAAGACGTTGGAAAAACAGCGCGTGGCTCAAATAGGGCCCATGGACCAGGATATCATCGGCTTGGCCAGGATGGGACGGGCGGTGGATTTGCAACTGTTGTTTGTGCGCGGCGGTTTGTTGATTGGGCGCAAGGACTTTTTTTGGGCTGATACGAAAGAGGCTGCCGATGAGGAGTTGATTCGATCGGCCATCGAGCAATTCTACAATAAGGACACCTTGCCCCCCAAGGAACTGTTGGTCTCCGAAGCGCTGTCCGACCGGGAATTGCTTCAACGCTGGCTCAGTCACAAGAAAGGCCGGCGGGTCCGGATCCTGATTCCCGAACGAGGGGTGAAACGCCAACTGCTCCAATTAGCCGAAGAAAATGCCGCTACGGCCCTTGGGGAGCATTTGCGTAAAACCGCGGTGGAACACAAGGAAGCCGAAGACTTGCAGCGCTTCCTGGGGTTGCCGAAGACACCGAGTCGCGTGGAAGGGTTTGATATTTCCAATACCATGGGCACCCATTCCGTGGCCTCGATGGTGGTGTGGGAAGATGGTAAAATGAAGAAGTCGGATTACCGGCGGTTTCGTATCAGGACCGTCGAGGGGGCGAACGATTTTGCGAGCATGGAGGAAGTGGTCAAGCGCCGGTACGGCGGCACCCTCGTCACCCGGGCTCATAAGACGTTGCCGTTTCCCGATCTGATCCTGATCGATGGAGGAATCGGGCAATTGGGAGCGGCGGTGGAAGCCTTACGCGGTGTTGGTCTCGGTCACCTTCCCATCATCGGATTAGCCAAAGCCAAAGGCGAGAAAGAAGAACGAATATACGCACCAGGGCATCGTGACCCGCTTATCCTGTCTCCGACGTCCCACGTCTCCCGCCTGGTCCAGCGCATCCGCGACGAAGCGCATCGCTTCGCCATCGCCTACCATCGCAAACTCCGCGGCCAGGCCTTCGTGATGCCGGTGTCGAAATCGGCCAAAACCCGCAAATAAGCGGAAGGTGCTGGGCACTTTCACTAAAGGAAGCAAAAAGCCGTGGATAAAGAACCGAAAAATCCTTTTCATCCGGGCGAAATACTGCTTGAGGAATTTCTTGAGCCCATGGGGATGAGCCAGGCGGCTTTCGCACAAAAGATCGGCTGGAGCCGAGCGCGTCTGAATGAAGTGATACGAGGCAAGCGAGGCGTCACCGCCGCGGCGGCGTTGGATCTGGCCGAAACGCTAGGAACCTCGCCGAAGCTTTGGCTGAACGTGCAGGCGACCTATGATTTGGCCAAGGCTGTTGAGGCAAGACGGGTGGCGTAAATCATTTTAGGAATATGCCGTATTCGTGAGAAAAAGTCGCTTTTCGGGGGCGTGGCCGGCAACGTCGGCATGCGCATTTTCTCGGATCTTGCTGTCTATAAACGCTGCACGTTGGACAATGTGGCCATCTTGCGGTCCAGCGTCAGGGTCTCCACCCCGGCCCGTGAGTAGTCATCGGCGATGAGTCTGTCGAAGAGTCCGGGACCGCCTGAGGCTGAAAGGGCTTCAATGACGGCCGGCCCATTCAGAGGGGCAACCAAGCCGCTGGTCAACGCATCGAGGAGACCGGCACGGGCGTTGGCGCTGAGGATGCCGTAGTGGTGCATCAAGGCGGCGTAGGTTTCACCTATGGCTTGGTTGGACGCGAATAGTTCGCACTTCCGTTCCTTCGTTAAGGCGACAAGACGGCGTATACAGCGCTCGAAGTCGTCTTGCGGCTCCCGTACAACCAGCCTGACCAGGATTGAGGTGTCAACGCCGTAGTGAGGGGCCATATCCTTGTTCCCGTTGGTCCCGGAATTTGCGGATGTCGAATGGCGGATGTCCGGGTGGAATCTTGTCTCTGAGCGTCCCCAATTTCGAATAGTCGATCCGTCTTGGTCGCAGAATGAAACCGTCAGGCCCTTCTTCCAGTTCGAGTTGATCGCCGGGACCTACGCCTAGCGTATCCAGCACCCGAGCGGGGAACGTGACCTGTCGCTTTGATGTAATCTTGACGATCATGGAGATCCTCCTTACAAAAAGTTTATCTGAGTAAGGCGAAAGAATCAAGCAGAGAGCAGCTTGTCCGGCATCGGCAATTCGGCCTGTCCGGCTCAAGAGGCGGGGCATAAAATATTCATTCCGCCAGGAGCCGATGACGGCTGCGGTGGCCGGCAGCTCTTATCTTGTCGCCTGTCTGTCGCTGTGGTACATTTTTCTCTCCATTTAGGCGCGGGGCGGGCATTACCTGACCGCGTTCATCCGGCCCATGTCTACACTCTACGATCACCAAGCCATCGAAAAGAAATGGCAAGCCTACTGGCGTGAGCATCAGCCTTTTCGTTCTGACATCGACTCCACCAAACCCAAGTTTTACGTCCTCGATATGTTCCCGTATCCGTCGGGAGCCGGACTCCACGTGGGTCATCCCAAAGGCTATATCGCGACCGACATCATCGCTCGCTACAAACGAATGCTGGGTTATAACGTGCTGCATCCCATGGGCTGGGATGCCTTCGGCCTGCCGGCGGAACAATACGCGATTGAAACCGGGACCCATCCGCGAGAAACCACCAAACGGAATATTGAAAACTTCAGACGGCAATTCCAGGCCCTGGGCATGGATTACGACTGGTCACGGGAAATCGATACCACGGACCCCGAGTACGTGCGATGGACGCAATGGATCTTTCGTAAACTCTATGAAAAGGGGCTGGCGTATCTGGCGGAAGTCCCGGTGAATTGGTGCCCGGCGCTGGGCACCGTGCTGGCCAACGAAGAAGTGATCGATGGCAAGAGCGAGCGAGGAGGACATCCGGTTGTGCGGCTGCCCATGCGGCAGTGGATGCTCCGTATCACGGCCTATGCCGAGCGGTTGATCGACGACCTGGCATTGGTGGATTGGCCGGAGTCCATCAAGCGGATGCAGCGGGAATGGGTCGGCCGGTCGGAAGGCGCCAGGATTTTTTTCGAGGTCGCGGGACATGCGTCACGATCGATCGAGGTGTTCACCACCCGTCCCGATACCCTGTTCGGGGCCACGTATATGGTTCTGGCTCCAGAGCATTCCTTGGTAGCGACCATCACGACAACCGAGCAACGTCCGGCGGTGGACGCCTACGTCGAAGCCGTGTCCCGCCGGAGCGAACGGGCGCGCGTGGCCGAACTGGGTGAGAAGACCGGGGTCTTCACCGGAGCATGTGCCGTGCACCCGGTCACGGGCAAGCCTGTTCCGATCTGGATTGCGGATTACGTGTTGGCGACCTACGGAACCGGTGCGATCATGGCGGTTCCGGCGCATGATACGCGGGATTATGCTTTTGCGAACCGGATGCGCTTGCCGATTGTCGAAGTCGTCTCCGGCGGGGATCTTTCCACCGAGGCGTATACGGGAGACGGCACGAACGTGAATTCCGACTTCTTGGACGGACTGGCCACCCCCGAGGCCCAGACCCGCATGTGCGACTGGCTGGCGCAACACGGCAAGGGTGAGAAGACCGTGAACTATAAACTGCGCGATTGGCTCTTCAGCCGGCAGCGGTATTGGGGAGAGCCGTTTCCCGTGCTGCACCTTGAAGACGGCACGACGAAACTCATTCCGGAATCGGAGTTGCCGGTGGTGCTTCCCGAGTTGGAAGATTTTCGCCCGAGCGGGGAGTTTGAAACGCCCCTGGCTCGCGTACGCGATTGGGTGGAAGTGACGGACCCCGAGACCCGGCACAAGGCCCTGCGTGACACCAATACCATGCCCCAGTGGGCCGGAAGTTGCTGGTATTTCCTTCGTTTCTGCGATCCCCGCAATACCCGGGAACCGTGGTCCAAAGACGCCGAACAGTATTGGATGCCGGTCGATTTGTACGTGGGCGGAGCCGAGCATGCCGTGTTGCATCTGCTCTATTCGCGGTTTTGGCATAAGGTGCTGTATGACCTCGGGCTGGTCCATACGCCCGAACCGTTTCAGAAATTGCTCAACCCGGGCATGATCCTGGGACACAGCTATCGCTACTTTGACAACAATCTCTCCGATGATCCGTCCTTCGCGGCGCAAGCGTATCCCGCGTCAGAGGTGCGTTTTGACCATGACACCCCGGTTCACAAACAGACGGGCGAGGAAGTCAAGGCTCGATGGGTGGCTTCACAAGACGTGCGGTGGTCAGAGGGGACGCCGTTGCATCCGACGCTTGACGGGTTGGTGTTGGAAGAAGTCACGGAGAAAATGTCAAAGAGTCGAGGCAACGTGGTGAATCCGGACGAGATCATTGCCGAATACGGCACCGATGCGTTGCGGCTGTATGAAATGTTCATGGGGCCGTTGGAAAAAGGTGCCCCCTGGGCCTTCGAATCCATCCCGGGCGTGGTGCGGTTTCTGCAGCGCGCGTATCGGCTTGTGGTTGGTGAAGAAGAACGCGTGCCGATCGTCGAGGGAAATGGAACGCCCAACCAGGCGCGACTGACGGCCCGGACGATTCAGGGCGTGACGCAGGACATCGAGGAGATGAGTTTCAATACGGCCATTTCGAAACTGATGGTCTTTGTGCGGGATATTACCAAAGATGGACCCCTGCCTCGTGCGTCGGCCGAATCCTTTGTCTTATTACTGTCGCCGTTTGCCCCACACCTGGCGGAAGAGTTATGGGAAGGGTTGGGACAGGCACCAAGCCTCGCCCACCGGTCATGGCCGGCGTTCGATCCCGCCTTGGTCGTGCGCGAAGAATTGACGATACCTCTTCAGGTCAACGGCAAGCTGCGCAGCAAGATTCAGGTATCGGCCGATGCGAAGAAAGAGGAAATTCTCGAACTCGCGCAGAGGGATAAAAAATTGGGGGAATGGTTGCAGGGGACCACGCCTCGAAAAGTGATTTACGTCGAAAAGAAGTTGGTCAATTTTGTGGTCTGAAAGGGGGGGAACCCACTCGATGAACAGATCGGCTCTGGTTTTCGTCTTGATGGTGCTTGTCGTTCTCCCGGGATGCGGCTACCAATTTTCCATGGAAGGGCCGGGCCCGCGGATCGGGGGAGGTCCTGATCTTCAAACGGAGGGACCGCCGGTACGATTGGTCATTCGAGACCTGCGCAACCGCACGTTCCAGAGCAATCTGGAATTTGTGTATACTCGATACATGCGGGAGCAATTTGCCGTCAGCAGCGGGGCGCAGGTCGTGGCGGAAGACGCGCAAGCCGATTACGTCATGACGGGAGAGATCGTCTCGGTCACGATCCCGTCCCTCACGTTTTCGGCCGGTCAGATGCGAGAACGTCGCGTGAACGTGGTCGTGCGAATCACGGTGGCACATCGACAGACGGGCCAGAGTCTCTGGACGGAAACGGCCACGGGTGCCGGAGAATTTTTTGTGAATCGTGCGCCCGACGTCGAAGCCCGCCAGGATCAAATTCAGTTTAACCGGGTCCTGCAAGACCGGGCCCTGGAGCAGGCCGGCCAGGACGTTGCGGAAATGTTGGCCGCAGCCTTCTGGGCCGCGAGGGACCAGGGGGTCTTCTCTCAGGCTCAAACGCCGTCCCCTTCTTCCGAGGATTCCCTCTCCCTCCGGGAGAGGGCTAGGGTGAGGGGAAAAGGGCTGGGGTGAAGGTCCGGTGATCAAACCTGGTGAACTCGGTCCGTCTTTACAAAAGCAGAGGCTGTTTCTGGTCCTTGGAGAAGAGGACTGCCTACGCGATCAAGCCATCGAGACGATTCGAGCCCATGGCGCCTTGCGTTCGAAGGGCGCGAGTGCGGGCGACGCGCGGAGCAACGGTGACGATTTTTCCTGTGACGTCCTGTACGGCGATGAAACGAATGCCCAGGAAATTTTGGCCCGTGCCCAGGAAGTTCCCTTCTTTTCAAGCCACCAGTTGGTTCTTCTGAAATGGGCGGACAAGCTTCCCACCAGAGAAGGGGAAGCCCTTATTCCCTATTTTTCCGCACCGTCCGATTCAACAACCATGATCGTCTCCGCGGGGAAACTGGATGGCCGGCTGAAATGGGTCCAAGCCTTGAAGAAGCAGGCGGTGGTGGTGAATTGTGCGTCTTTGTATGACAATCAACGATTGGGCTGGGTTCGCCAGGAGGCCGCACGTGTGGGGATTCGGCTGGATGCCGAAGCCGCGGGGTTACTGAAAGAACTGGCGGGCGAAGGGTTGTCCGTGGTCCGGCGGGAATTGGAGAAGTTGTCGCTCTATGTGTCAACGAAAGAAACGGTCAATGCTCATGACGTCGTCGCCGTCCAAGGGGCGGAACCCGGTGCGTCGGTGTTTGACCTGTCGGGAGCCATTATCCACGGCAAGGTGTCGCAAGCCCTCCTCATTTTGGAGAAAACCTTGGAGTCGGGTGAGGCCCCGCTTCGGATTCTCGGCGCGTTGCTGTGGCAGTACCGGCGTCTGTGGAAAGCCAAGGACGGGCTGAGTCGTCGGGATAGTGAGGCCGAGGTTGGGAAGTCCCTGGGAATCATGCCTTTCCGGCAGGGCGAGTTTTTCGCCATGGTCAGACGCGTTCCTTGGCGCATTTTCCCGAGGCGTTTCAAGCCTTTTCGGTCACGGACCGTGCGCTGAAAGGTGCCGCCGCCGCTTCCCCTCACCGGATCATGCATGCATTGATCATGGACTTGTACCGATCGGCAAACGCTCCGTCTCGGCCCCAATTGCGACATGAACGTGTGGGGTAAAGCCGGGTCATGGCCCGGGAGATGCCATACAGAACCCTCGCCCCTGGAGGGAGAGGGTAGGGTGAGGGGGTATTTATTTGGCTTTGAGGGCGTTGAACTGCGTCGACAGTTGAGAAATGCGTCGGGAAGCGGTATTCCGATGAAGCGCGCCTTTGGTCACGGCCCTGTGAAGGGCTGAGGTGGCTTCCCGGAGAAGAGGGTGTACCGCTTCGGCATCGTGTTGTTGGAGAGCGGTCTTAAATTTTTTCACAACCGTGTTGGTGCGATGCAGGATCGCGTGGTTCCGGGCGTGACGCTTCTCGGACTGACGGGCACGTTTAATGGCTGATTTATGAACAACCGGCATCTTTTTTTCTCCATTGAGAGGGTTGAACCGTAACTATTAACATAGCCCCTTCTCGATGGTCAATGGGAAAGAGACAAGAAGAGACAAGAATGGGTCGGAACATGAGAGGCGAGGAGATTCAAGCTAAGGAGCGACTCGTGTTTGCCTTGGACGTGCCTACGGCAAAGGCCGCGGAGGCAATGCTGGATCGTGTCCAGGAGACTGTCGGTGTGATCAAAATCGGATTGGAACTCTTTGCGAGCGAAGGCCCTGCGGTCGTCCGGATGGTACGGAAATATGGGAAACCCGTGTTTCTCGACTTGAAGGTGTTGGATATTGCGGAGACGGTGCAACGGACCACCGCGCGGGTCGCAGACATGGGCGTCTCCTTCCTGACCGTGCATGCCGAGCGAAAAGCTCTGGCGGCCGCCGTGAAGGGACGCGCTGGCCACCCGGAGATGAAGATTCTGGCGGTGACGGTGTTGACGAACGTCGAGCCTGCGGATCTTCGGGAATGGGGATACGACGGGACCGTCGAGCAAATGGTGGTGGCTCGTGCAAGAGTGGCTGCCGAGGTGGGGTGTGATGGCGTGATCGCATCGGGAAAGGAACCAACGGCCATTCGATCGGCCATCGACTCGCCGTTGTTGATTGTGACGCCTGGCGTCCGACCCGCCGGTAAGGGAGTGGATGAGCATGCTCGTCCCACGACGCCGCGCCAAGCCATTCACGCCGGAGCGGATTATCTGGTAGTGGGCCGGCCGATTCGGGATGCACCGGATCCGCGTGCTGCGGCTCAGGCGATCGTGGACGAAATGCAAGCGGCCTTTGATCAGCAATCACTCTCCCCTTGAGTGTAGGGACAGGCCTGCGTGCCTGTCCGAAGCCCGCAGGTGAACCGGTGAGGGGTAGGGGATGTCGGGTTACGCTACGCTAACCCGACCTGCGGCTACCGACATAGGTGTGTGTCTTGCGTCGTATCGGGCTTTTTCAGTAAAATCTCTCACGTTCGTGAAACGGTTTTTGTCACGACTCGTCGGGTGGTGGGTGTAGCTCAGTTGGTTAGAGCGCCGGATTGTGGTTCCGGAGGTCGCGGGTTCAATTCCCGTCACTCACCCCATTTTTTTCCTCTCAATGTTCAGCCTTCCTGCTTCGTTTAACTTCTTCGCCCCAGTTGGTGCTTCACGGTCCGTTGAATGGTGTTGCGTGAACAGAAACATTGGTCAGTGAGGCCGTCCCGTTCATGGGTCCGTCTTGGGGCCTTCCTCGTCGTTGTTCTTTTGACGAGTGTCTGTTCATGGTCCCAATCCGAGGCTGGGGACGTGGCCTGTGAATCGGCGGAAGCCTGTTTTCGACAGGCCGCGTCTTTTGCCGAAGAACACCCCGATCACGTGCTTCAGCAGGTCGAACGGTTTCGCCACGTGCAGGAGGCGTATCCGGGTACCCTCTGGGCCCGGCGTGCGGGCTTTCGCATAGGATGGTCTCTGCTCGAACGGGAACCGGCCCGGGCACTTGAATATCTCCGGGCGGCCCGCAAGGATTTCCCACTCCTCGAAGACTACGTCTTGTTGAAACTCGGTCAGGCTTTGGGGCGTATGGGTTCCTTTCATGAATCCGGACTGACGTTTGAAGCGGCGTTGGAGTTGGCCGCTCCTTCCGCCTTGAGCAATGAAACGTCGTATGCAGCGGGATTCGCCTGGTTCGAGAACGGGCACTGCCGGCCTGCCATCGTGCACCTGGAACTGGCCACTGCCGGTAATCCGGATTCTCCATCTGCGCCCCGGGCTTTCTCCGTGCTTGCCGAATGTGCCGCCCGGTTGCAACACGTGACCCTGGCAAAACACGCGCTGGGCGAAATTTGGCGGAGGCATCCCGAATCTCCCGAGGCCAAGGCCGTGCAGCAAATCCTGCAGGGCAGTCAGCCGGCTGAGCTGCTTTGGAACCCTTCGTTGGAAGATTATTATCAACGAGGCCGAACGTGGTACGACTTGGCACGCTTTGAAGCCGCCATTCGGGATTTGCAGAAGTTCTTGGCCGGTCGCCCGCATGGTCCACAGTACGAACAGGGGCTTTTTCAGTTGGGGATGGCCCACGTGCGGTTGAAGCAGTATCCCCAAGCCGAGAAAATTTTCCGCCGGCTGTTGGAGACCTCTTCCACGTATACCGGTAAAGCCGCCGTGTGGTTGGCCAAGGTGTACTTGCGACAGGATAAGGGGCAGCGTCTTCTGAAGTTTCTCGATTCGGCTCCTCCCGGATTGAGCGTGAACGAGCGGGGCCGGATCCGGTGGCTGAGTGGCGTGTGGGCGGAAGGGGAACACACGATTCAGCAAGCGGTCACGGCTTATGAGGACGCCTATCGCGTGGCTGATCTTCCTGCAATCAAAAGAGACGCCTTGTGGCGTTTGGGATGGTTGCAATATCAACAAGGCGTTTGGGAAGACGCGGTTGAAGCCTTTCACGAGCTTGCGACGACCGCTTCCGGTCGGAATTGGCAAAATCGGGCGCACTATTGGAAAGCGCGGGCACTTGAACGGCTGGGCCGAACCGATGAGGCACAAACATGGTATAAGCAGGTATCTGCCGAGTGGCCCATGACCTACTATGGGCAATTGTCCGAGTTGCGCCTGCGGCGCCCACTCCACGCGAGACGAGAGCAACGTGAGAACCGGGCGACCCCTGTCATGAACGGGCCCGCGTCGTCCGGGTTCCAAATCAACGTGCATTTCCAAAAGGCCACGGAACTGTCGATGCTGGGGTTGAGCCGGGAAGCAGCAAAAGAATTGTTGGTGGTCAAGGAGCAATATGGCGATCGGCCGCATACGTTGTATGCCTTGGGGCGGCACCTGCTGGAAGTCGGAGATTATGCATCGGCGATCGTGATAGCCAAACGGAATTTTCGGGAGCCCATGGAACGTCGCCGGACTTCCCTTGATTCCCCGTTATGGCGTATGGCGTATCCAACGGTCTATATCCCGGAGATACGGCGATATGCCGATCCGCACGTGGATCCTTTTTTGGTTGCGGGGATTATCCGGGAGGAAAGTTTGTATGATCCCAAGGCCTTGTCACCCGTCGGCGCCATGGGGTTGATGCAACTTATGCCGGCGACGGCGAACCGCGTCGCCCACCGCTTGGGCCTTGGATCCGTGAACCGGGAGGATTTGTTGAAGGCAGACGTGAACGTCAGGTTAGGGGTTCACTACGTTGGTGAATTGTTACGTGACTATAAGGGAAATCTCATTCGAGCCGTTGCGGCGTATAATGCCGGTCCCGCTGCCGTGAACCGTTGGATTGCGAGATTTGGCGACCGGGACCCGGACGAATTTATCGAACTGATTTCCTATAGGGAAACCCGTCGGTACGTGAAACGGGTTATTACAAGTTATCGTATATATCACGCCCTTCATTCCACAACATGTGGTATTCTTCCTCTTGACAGGGCCTGCTAAAGATTTTATTTTAGTCATATTTTATTATCTCGGATTTTCACCAAGGAGTTATCACGATGAGTCTTGAAAAAATGGAAACATTGGAGGTTCGAGTACGGGGATTAGTGGAGTTGGTCCAAGAATTAAAGCAGGACAATGGGTCCCTTCAAGAACAGTTGAACCTGGTTCAAGAGGAATTGTCGAGGCAGGAGGCCTTGGCACGCGAGTGGGAAGAAGAGCGCGTGAATATCAAGTTGCGCATTGAAAAGGTATTGGGGCAACTGGATAGCCTGGAAACGTCGGAGGCCGGCTTGCAAGAGGCGGTCCATGACTAAGAACATCGAGGTTGAGGTATACGGGCAGAAATTGACCTTGCGGCCTATTGAAGATGAAGGCTATGCGCACGAACTCGCCCGATACGTTGAAGGGCAAATGCAGACCATCGCTCAAAGAGCGACCAGATCCACGCCCACGAAAGTTGCCATTTTGGCCGCGATGAATATTGCGGATCAACTGTTTCGACAAGAACGCCGTCGGCAGGCGGGCGAGGCCGAGATTGAGCGTCGAGCCGAGGGGTTATTGGAGTGTATCGAATCCCATTTAGAGACGGACCACCCCTGACAAGGCCCTTGATCAGTCTATGTTCTTGCATGAAGTACGACTCTCTGCTAACGTGTGAATAACGTGACTGAAAATTTCAACCTTTGAGAGAGGGATACATTCGTCGATCAGGAAAAACGAGTGGCGTATGGCATGGAATGAATCGAGTTGTATAAGACTGAGGGTGTGAATAACTGATGAGGTTTGAATTGAGGGATGGCTCACCCTGCCGGGCCGAAGAGTATCCATGAGGCAGAAAGCATCATCCAGGTAGAGAGTTGGGAAGAGAGACCTGAGCTTAATGGATCCAAGCCAATGGCGGATAGAATGTTAAACAGATGTAGAAACCTGAGCGTCAGCCAATATCTACCTTTTGCGATGGTTTTCACACACCCTGACAGCGCGTAGAGTCGTTTTCCCGTTCTCGTCATTCCCTGCCTTTTCTTCGTTCTCCACGTTTCCTGAGTCCACCATGAGATCAGGGATCAACGATCGTTGATCCTTATGGCAACATGAAAATTGTCAATGATTCCAAAGGCTGACGTGAGCGCCTTTGTCGTAGGGACAGTGCCTATGTGCCTGTCCGGTGAGAGAAGGGGGTGACGACCATTTTTATGGATATCATCATCATGGCAGTCGTCGGCGGCATCGGCCTTGGTGTGGGGTTTGTGTTGAATGGCGTGATTCAACGGACGCGCTTCACCTCGCAACGTCGTAAAACCGAAGACGAACTGCTCCAATTAACGCAATCAGCGGAACGCGAAGCCGAGCATATTGTCAAGGAAGCGAAGATTGAAGCGAAGGATCTGGTGTTCCAATCCAAAGCGCAAATAGAAAAGACGGAAAAAGAAAAACGAAGCGAATTGCAATGGCTGGAAAAACGGATAGGGCAACGGGAAGAAGGATTGGAAAGAAAAGTCGAGAATTTTGAGCGTCGCGAGGAGGAATGTCGCAAGAAAGAACGTACCGTATCGGGTCGGGAAGTCTCGTTGGGGAAACTAGAACGGGTCTGTGAGCAAACGATACGAGAACATCGTGAGGCCCTGGAGCGGGTGGCCGGGTTGACCACGGAAGAAGGCAAACGGCAACTGTTGGCCGAGATTGAAAGTGAAGTTCGTTTGGAAGCCACGGGCCTGACGAAACGGATTCTTGAGAAAGCTCGGGAACATGCGGACCGGGAAGCCCAGCAAATCGTGACCAACTCGATTCAACGGATCACTCGTGATTACGTCAATGAAGCCACCATCTCGGTGGTGTCCCTGGCCAGTGACGGGATGAAGGGTCGAATCATTGGACGAGAAGGCCGAAACATTCGAGCCCTGGAAGCGGCAACGGGCGTGGATTTAATCGTCGATGAAACACCGGAAGCCGTGATCGTCTCCGGGTTCGATCCCTTGCGACGCGAGGTTGCCAAAATCGCGCTTGAGCGGCTGATGCAGGATGGTCGCATTCATCCGACGCGAATTGAAGAGGTCGTGGAAAAAGTCAAAGGCGATCTTGAGAAGGTGATGCGGGAAGAAGCCGAAAAGGTGATCTTCGAGGTCGGCCTTTCGGAGTTTCATCCCGAGATCGTGAAACTCCTGGGCCGGTTACGCTACCGCACCAGCTACGGACAAAACAATTTGTATCATGCCCGGGAGGCGTCGTATATCTGCGGCATCATGGCCGCGGAATTAGGCTTGGATATCAAGTTGGCCAAACGTGGAGCGCTGTTGCACGACATCGGGAAAGTGGTGAGCCACGAAGAAGAGGGCACGCATGCGATGTTAGGCGCCGAAATCGCGAAGAAGTACGGCGAGTCCGAAAAGGTCGTGAATGCGATTGCCGCACACCATGAACAGGTTGACCCGATTTGTCCGGAGTCCGTGTTGGTCGCGGCGGCGGAAGCCTTGTCCGCTGCCAGGCCCGGTGCGCGACGTGAAACGCTGGAAGCCTACGTGAAACGATTGGAAAAATTGGAAGGCTTGGCCGTGGGCTATGAGGGAGTGGATAAAGCCTATGCTATTCAGGCCGGGCGGGAAGTGCGCGTGATTGTTCGACAGGAAAAACTGTCCGACAATGAAGCTCTTGTTCTGTCTCGTGACCTGTCCAAGAAAATCGAACAAGAAATGACGTATCCCGGCCAGATTAAAGTGACGGTGATTCGGGAAAGTCGATTCGTCGAATTTGCCAAATAGATTTGCCAAATAGATAAGACGGGCAACGGGAAGCGATTGAATTTGTGGTTGTGTTGTTTATCGGTGACATTGTCGGTGAACCGGGACGGCGTAGCATCACCCAGAATATCCATAGGGTGAGCGAACAGTATCACGTCGATATTGTGGTCGGGAACGCCGAGAACGTGGCCGGCGGCTTTGGCCTTACGGCTGACTTGGCCAATGATTTATTTGACCTGGGGTTTTCGGCACTCACGACGGGCAATCACGTCTGGGATAAAAAGGAAATGGTGGATTATATTCGCAAAGACCCCAGGATTTTGCGCCCGGCCAATTATCCCGACGGCACGCCCGGGCAAGGGTCGTTCGTCATTGAGAGGCCGAGTGGCAAGAAAATCGGGCTGATCCAGGTCATGGGCCGGGCGTTTATGCCAGCGCTTGATTGTCCCTTTCAGGTGGTCAAACGCGAAGTCAAAAAGCTGCAATCCGAGACCCCCTGCATTATTGTGGATATGCACGCGGAAACGACGGCGGAGAAGATGGCCATGGGACATTTTTTAGACGGCCAGGTGACGGCCGTCGTGGGCACGCATACGCACGTGCAAACCGCGGATGAACAGATCCTACCTAAGGGGACGGCCTATTTGACGGATATTGGGATGACCGGCCCCGTCAATTCCGTGATTGGCATGAAAAAAGAACTGGTGATAGACAAATTTCTGACGCAGATGCCCAGACGGTTTGAAGTCGCCTCCGGCCCGGCGGTTCTGGGTGCAACCGTAATTGAATTTGATTCCGCAACCGGCAAAGCCACCGGAATCCAACGCGTGCGAGAAATCGCGTAACTGTGCATTCCTGACTCGTGTCTGCCGCCCCCCCGACCGTTTATACGGTGACCCAACTGACGACGCGCATTCGCGCGACCATGGAACATGCGTTTCCGGAAGTATGGGTCGAAGGGGAGGTGTCGAACCTTCGCATTCCCTCCTCCGGGCACGTCTATTTTTCCCTGAACGATCAGGAAAGCCAAATACGAGCGGTCCTTTTTCGTCGCATGGCCGCGGCGCTCCCGTTTCACGTCGAAAACGGCCTCACGGTGCTGGGAAAAGGACGCGTCAGCGTCTATGAACCGAGAGGTGAGTATCAGCTTCTTCTGGAGTATCTCGAACCCAAGGGCATCGGCGCTCTGCAGATTGCCTTTGAACAACGCAAGAAACGGTTCGATCGAGAAGGGCTGTTTGATCCGGCACGTAAGCGCCCCCTTCCGTTTTTTCCTCGCCACGTCGGGGTGATCACCTCCGGCACGGGAGCCGCGCTGCACGATATTGTGACGGTTATCCACCGGCGATGCCCGGTGATCCGCATTCGCCTGTTCCCCGTGGCCGTGCAGGGACCCGGGGCCGCGCAGCAGATTGCGGATGCCGTTCGATTGGCCAATCAACAGGCTGATCTTGACGTGCTCATTGTCGGGAGAGGCGGAGGGTCCTGGGAAGATTTATGGAGCTTTAACGAAGAGGCCGTGGTTCGGGCCATTGCCGGCTCTCGCATTCCGGTGATTTCAGCGGTGGGCCATGAAATCGATTTCACCTTGTCAGATTTTGCCGCTGATTATCGAGCCCCCACTCCTTCGGCCGCGGCGGAATCGGTTTCTCCCGTTCTTGTCGACTTGATGGAAGGCATACGGGAAAAGAACGTGAGATTGGCTCAAGCCATGCGCAGCACCTTCAGGTTTCACAGGAATCAGGTTACGTTGGCCCTGCACACCCTTCCCGTTCCTTCGCAAATCCTCCAACGTCAGGTGCAACGGGTTGATGAACTCAGTTTCCGTCTTGGGAGCGGCATACGGGCCATGCTTGCCGCGGTGCGCCCCAGACTAGCCGCGTTCGCCGCCGGCTTGGAAAGGGTCGGCCCGGGGCACTCGTGGCAACGGGGAAGCCAGATGCTGCCCCAGCTTCTTCGACGACTCTCCAGGGCCATGCCGTGGGTGATGACGGGGAAAAAACATCAATTGCGAACCGTGGCCGGCACCCTCGACACGCTGAGCCCCCTTGCGGTGTTGTCTCGCGGGTACAGCATTCTTGAAACCAGTCCCGGAGGAAAAATTGTGAAGGATGCGCAATCAGTCCAAGTCGGCGACCGGATTCGAGCGCGCCTGGCCGAAGGGAAGCTGTCCTGTCTGGTTGAAGAAACGGAGCGGCAATCTTGACGTCTCGGAAACACCGCGTATAATGCGATTCTTCGCGTCATTGTATTCTTAGCAGGACTTCACGCTTATGCAAAAGCGAACCATGGTCGACACCACACAAGACGCGTAGAGAGAATGGAACGCGATTCACCTGACACCGACGTCCACAGGTAAGTATGGCAGCCGTAAAATTTGAAGATGCCTTGGCCAGGCTTGAGACAATCGTCAACGAGTTGGAACGAGGCGACCTCCCGCTGAATGATTCCTTGAAGATGTTTGAAGAAGGGATCAAGCTCTCGAAAACCTGTCTCAAGATGCTGGATGACGCCGAACGGAAAGTGGAAATTATGGTGCAGGACAAAGATGGAAAAAAGCGCGTGGAAGCGTATTCCCTCGAGGAAGAAGAAAAAAACTGAACGCCCACGCCGGTGTCTGCTGAACGCCAGCGGCCCTTCCGGATACCTGCCAGAGACGTCATTCCCACATTGATGTCCACCAAAATCCCCAAACAGCGACTCGACGAAGTGCTGGTCAGGCGTCAGTTGGCCGGCAGCCGGGAGCAGGCGCAACGGCTGATCCTGGCGGGATTGGTCAAAGTCGATGGGACGCGCGTGGAAAAGCGGGCGGCACTCGTCGCAGGGCAAGCGGCCGTTCAAGTGGAAGGGCCGGCAAGCCCGTTTGTGAGCCGGGGAGGAGAAAAACTTTCGGCAGCGTTGGACGCCTTTTCCCTCCACGTGTCGGATCGTATCGTCCTGGACGTCGGGGCTTCGACGGGTGGGTTTACGGATTGTCTCCTCCAGCACGGGGCCCGTCGGGTCTATGCCGTGGACGTGGGGTATGGGCAATTGGATTGGAGCCTCAGAAACGATCAGCGAGTCGTCGTCCTCGAGCGATGTAATATTCGGCATCTCGACCTTGCGGCCGTTCCCGAGCTCATCCAACTCGCCGTCATCGACGTCTCCTTCATTTCGCTACGCCTGGTGTTGCCTTGCGTGGTGAAATTTCTGGCGCCCGAGGCCACGGTCGTTGCCCTTGTCAAGCCGCAATTCGAAGCCGGCATGAAGCAGGTCGGGCGAGGAGGCGTGGTTCGGGATGACGGGATCCGGCGGGACGTGGCGCAACGTATCCAAGGCACGGCGCAACGATTGGGATTTGATTGCCTCGGGCTTTTCGATTCCCCCGTGCAGGGGAAAAAAGGGAATCGCGAAATTTTTTTGAGTCTGCGATGGGCGGGTTCGGCTTCGGGGAACTCGTTTCCGCGACCTGAGGACGTGGCATGAATATTCTCGTCACGGGCGGTGCGGGATTTATCGGGTCTCATATCGTGGACCAGTTTGTCGGAGAAGGGCATCGCGTCTCCGTGATCGACGATCTCTCCACGGGGACTCGGAAACAGGTTCACCGCAAAGCCGTCTTCTACAAATTGGACGTGCGCAGTCCGCGCGTGGAAAAGGTGTTCAAGAAAGAACGTCCCCTCGTGATCGTGCATCTGGCGGCTCAAATGAATGTCCGGAAGTCTACGGAAGATCCCGTCTTCGATGCGGAAGTGAACATTGTGGGCATCCTCCGGCTCCTGGAGTTGGCCGTCCGGTACGGCGTCAGAAGAATTCTGTTCGCCTCGTCCGGCGGTACGGTGTACGGCGAGCAGGAGGCGTTTCCGGCTTCGGAATCTCATCCCACGCGACCGCTGTCCCCCTACGGGATCAGCAAACTCACCTGTGAATACTATCTCGAGTACTATCGCCACGTTGCCGGTCTGAAATACGTGGCCCTCCGGTTGGCCAATGTGTATGGCCCGAGACAGAATGCCGACGGCGAAGCCGGTGTGGTCGCGATTTTCACGCAACACATGCTGGCGGGTGAACAACCGCGGATTAACGGGCACGGGTTACAGACGCGGGATTACGTCTACGTCGGAGACGTGGTGGACGCGGTGCGGGCGGCATTGGACCCATCGGTAGAGGGAATTTTCAACGTCGGGACCGGGACCGAGACGACGGTGAATGAGATCTTCACCCGGCTGAAAGAACTGACGAACTCCGAGTGCCGGGAAATCCACGGTCCCGAGAAAAAAGGCGAGCAAATGCGTAGTGCGCTCGATGCAAGCAAACTGGAGAAAGAGACGGACTGGGCGCCGGGCGTGTCCCTCTCGGAAGGCTTGGATGAGACGGTGAAGTTTTTTCAGCAACAGAAGCGCCGGCGCTTCTAACCGGCGCTTCCCGGATGATCAATAGCGCGGAACCGAATGATCGATTTCAACGGACCAGGCATCTATGCCCCCGATCAGGTTTTTCACGTCGGAGAATCCTTGCTGGAGGAGAAATCCAACGGCATCGGCACTGCGCATACCTTTATGACACAAGGCCACGATTTCATCGGTCGGGTCGAGTTGATTGAGCGATTGGGGTAACGTGCCCAAGGGAATGAGGGTGGACCCTTCAATCTTGGCCATGGAAAATTCATGCGGTTCCCGAACGTCCAATAAAAACACCTGGTCCCCTTTATCCAAGCGATCCTTTAGTTCTCGTACGGTAATGGTATAACTCATCTGCAGACCTCCTTTGAAAAAATATGATAGTCTTGGCAGTGAGTCGGTGTCAATTCGCATTTGCGGCACGGACTCGCAGGAACTTTTATTGACAGAATGAAGGGCTAGAGGGCAACCGGGCAAGAAGGAGTTGTCTGTTTCCTCCCCTTTGCCTGCCCTGAGCGTAGCCGAAGGGTAAGGGCAGGCTGAGCTAGGCTTGCCCCCGCGAAGGCGGGGGTGGGGTAGACCACCCGTTCCTGGAGCACGGGGTTTTGCCGTCTTGGCTACCGTCTCCGGCCCGATGAAGGCATAGACGCTGGTATGAGTATCCCAATCGTGTCCATCTCTCATATTGCTGAAATGGTGGGGCAGGAGGTTCGTCTCCAGGGATGGGTCCGGCATCATCGCTCGAGCGGCAAACTGCAATTTCTCACGCTTCGGGACGGGTCCGGGGATATCCAGGCCATTTTGAGCAAAGGGACTTTGGGGGAGGAACAATTCGGCCTTGCGAATCAATTGACGCAAGAATCCTCCTTGACGGTCACCGGAGTGCCTCGTGCGGAGGCGCGGGCTCCGGGTGGATATGAAATAGAGATAACCGCCTTCGAGATCATTCACCTCGCCGAGCCGTTTCCCGTTCAACCCAAAGAGCATGGCGTCGGGTTTCTGATGGATCACCGCCATCTCTGGCTGCGTTCAACGCGGCAACAGGCCATCCTGAAAATTCGGCACGCGATCATCAAGGCCTGCCGTGACTTTTTCGACGAACGGGAGTTCGTCCTGATTGACGCGCCCATTTTTACGCCGAACGCGTGCGAAGGAACGACCACCCTTTTCCAAACCCAATATTTTGAGGAAACGGCCTACTTGACGCAGAGCGGGCAATTGTACGGAGAAGCAGCCGCCGCAGCCTTCGGAAAAGCGTATTGTTTCGGTCCGACGTTTCGGGCCGAACAATCTAAGACCCGCCGGCATTTGATGGAGTTCTGGATGGTGGAGCCTGAAATGGCGTTTGCGGAATTGCCCGACGCGATGGACCTGGCGGAGGCGTTTGTGGCGACGGTGGTGGAACGGGTCCTGGAGAACTGCCGCAACGAATTACAGGTGTTGGAGCGCGACGTGTCCAAATTGGAAGCGATCGTCCCGCCTTTTCCGCGACTCACCTATGATGAAGCGATTCTGCGTCTGCAGGGCCTCGGGTCGTCGATCCGGGAGGGCGAGGATTTCGGTGCGGACGATGAAACCACCTTGTCCAATCAGTTTGAGAAACCCATCCTGGTGCACCGGTACCCGTCGAAGATCAAGGCGTTTTACATGCAACCCGACCCCGACAATCCCGACCGGGCACTGTGCATGGACATGTTGGCTCCGGAAGGCTACGGCGAAATCATCGGCGGCGGGCAACGCATCCATGATTACCGGACGTTGGCCGCACGCTTGCAGGACCACCAATTGGCCGAGGAAGCCTTCCGGTGGTATCTGGACCTGCGCCGCTACGGGTCCGTGCCCCATGCCGGGTTCGGCATGGGCATCGAGCGCGCCGTGGCCTGGATCTGCGGCCTCGCGCACGTGCGTGAAACCATTCCCTTCCCCCGCATGCTGTATCGCCTGTATCCGTAGTTCGTGGCCGTGAACGGGATGTAACCCTACATTTTCCAGGCCCCTTCCTCAATTAAATCCGTGCAAGATTTTTGGGTAGAAGTCGCTCCCTGCCTTTTGGCTTGCCCATAGCAATAAGTGTTTGATTTTGCTTGACAAAATTCTGAATACGAGTATATTTTGCGTGCTAAGTGGAAGAAAGTGGAAGAAAGTGGGAGTAAATAGGAGTAATATAGAGATAGTTGGATAATCCGATTCATGTTCCGGCGTTATTGGAGGAGGTTGTGACTTGGTTACAACCACGCGCGCAAGGGTGTTACTTGGATTGCACTATAGGCTTGGGAGGGACGGCCGAGCGTATTTTGGAGGCCAGTGCACCCGATGGTGTACTCATCGGGATCGACCGGGACCCTCAGGCGATTGCCCATGCACAAACAAGGCTTCAAGCCTACGAATCCAGGATCTCCCTGTTTTGTGAAAATTTTCAACGGGTGAAATCGGTGATGAACTTGGCCAACAGGGAACACGCAGACGGCATTCTGTTCGATTTGGGCGTGTCTTCGGCTCAATTGGATCAGCCCGAACGAGGGTTGAGCTTTCAACAGGACGGCCCCTTGGATATGCGGATGAATCCCACTCACGGTCAATCGGCTGAAGACCTCGTGAACATGCTGCCTGAAACGCAACTTGCCAATATCATTCATGTGTTGGGGGAAGAACGATATTCCCGACGCATTGCACGGGCCATCGTCCGGGTTCGCCGCCAATCCCCCCTTCGGACCACGATGGATTTATCGCGGGTGATCCGGCAATCCGTGCCGCAGTCGTATCGGTCCGGCCGCCTGCATCCCGCGACTCGGACCTTTCAGGCGTTTCGGCTGGCGGTCAATGACGAATTGGGCTCGCTGCAAACCGGGCTCGACGAGGTCATCGACGTCCTGGCGCCGGGAGGCCGTCTGTGTGTGATTTCGTTTCACTCCCTGGAAGATCGTCTGGTGAAACAGGCGTTTCGGCGTCTGGCTCACGATGCTCCGGACGAATGGGCCATCCTGACGAAGAAACCCGTTTCCCCTTCCGTAGAGGAACGCCGGGCCAATCCCCGTGCACGCAGTGCGAAGTTGCGAGTCATTGAACGAAAGCCCGGGTGGGGAGACGCGCAAGCCGGAAGGGGCCACGCATGAAATTGATTCTCTGGACGTTGCTGACGGTGAGCCTGAGCGGCGTGCTTCTTTTTTACGTGTGGGGAAAGGTCGACGTTGTGCGACTGGGATATGAACTGGACGTCTTGTTGAAGAAAAAAGCCGCAGTCACGCAGGAGCACGACCGCTTGCAAGCCCGGCTCTCTCAATTGACGGCACCCGATCGTATTGCGTCGGAGGTCGGCAAGAAACTGGGGATGAGACCTCCACGCCCGCAGCAAGTGGTTCTGGTTCCGAGTCGTCCGGAGAGCGGAAAGCCAAGCGACGGTCCTGAGCCTCCGCTTCGTTTGGCCCGGCAAACGGGAAACTGACAATGAACCGGTCATTCATGAAGCAGGAATTAAAGTTAGCCGGGGAAGGAACCGGACGACGGGCCTTCGTCGGCCTGTGTTTTTTGGTTGGATTCGTCATTCTGCTCTTTCGTTTTTTCGATCTTCAGGTGCTGCAAGCAGAAACGATGATGCAGAAAGCTCGCCAGCAGCATGAAAAGACCATCACCCTTGATTCCAACCGCGGCGCCATTGTGGATCGGCAAGGGAAACCGCTGGCGTTGAATCTGGACGTCCCGTCGGTGTATGCCACGCCGTCTTCCCTCGACAATCCCACCCGAGCCGCTCGCCAACTCGCGCAGGTGTTGGGCGTTCCTCGAGAGCCCCTGGAAAAGCGGTTACGGAACAAACGGGACTTCATTTGGATTCAACGGAAAATTGACGACTCTCAGGTCGAACGGTTGAACGATCTGGCTCTCCCCGGGGTCGGCGTCATGGTGGAAGCGCGTCGCTTTTATCCCAAGGGGACGTTATTGGCGCACGTGTTGGGATTTGCGGGAATCGACAGTCAGGGTCTTGAAGGGCTCGAAAATGGGTATGATGAGCATCTGCGGGGCCAAGTGCGTCGTGTGGTGTTGCAGCGGGATGCGCTGGGACGCGTCATCATTCCCGAAAGCCAGCGCAAGTCTCAGCCTCTTTCGGGACATACCATCTCCCTGACCATCGATGAAGTTATTCAGTATATCGCGGAGCAGGCTTTGGAAGAGACCGTCCGGAATACCAAGGCGCGAGGCGGGGCGGTTCTTGTCATGGCCCCCAAAACCGGCCAGATGTTGGCTTGGGCCCTTCGTCCCACGTTTGACCCGAATCATATTCATCAGGCGTCACCCGAGCGTTGGAGGAATCGGGGTGTGACCGATCCCTACGAACCGGGCTCGACGCTCAAAGTGGTGCTGGCCGCCGCGGCCCTGGAATTGAATCGCATGACCCCCGACACCTTGCTGTATGCGGGTGACGGAGAGATTCCGATCAGTGGCACCGTGATTCATGACCATGAAAAAGCCGGATGGGTGACGTTTCGTGAAGCCGTTCAACGATCCAGCAACGTGGCCTTCGTCAAAATGTCGTGGGACTTGGGGCGCGAACAGGTCTATCAATTCTTGCGCACGTTCGGCTTTGGTGAAAAAACGGGAATCGATCTTCCCGGGGAATCCATCGGAATCTTGAGACGTCCGGATCAATGGAGTCAGCGCACCCTCCCTTCTTTGGCCATAGGGCAGGAAATTGCCGTCACGCCGTTGCAGCTCCTGACGGCCGTGTCGGCCGTTGCCAACGAGGGATGGCTCATGAGGCCGTTCCTGGTACGGGAGATTTCCGATCACCAGGGAAGAAGCGTCTGGGAGCACGTCCCCCATATTCGCCGCCGTCCCATTAGCGCCGAGACCGCAAAGACCGTCACGGATCTTTTGGTCAACGTGGTGGACCGGGGGACGGGAAAGCGCGCGGCCATTCCGGGATATCGGGTCGCGGGCAAAACCGGAACGGCGCAGAAGGTTGATCCTGCAACAGGCACGTATTCGTCCACCAAATTCGTGGGATCGTTCGTGGGATTCGTCCCCGCAGAGAATCCTCAATTAGCCATATTGGTGATGATTGATGAACCGCAAGGCCCGGCTTGGGGAGGAGTGGTGGCGGCTCCGGTGTTTCGGAAGGTGGCGGAACAGGCGCTCAGATATTTAAGCGTGGCTCCCGGCGAGGAAGCCCGGATGGTGGCGTCCCGTTCAAGGCCTGCCCTCGACGGGTATCAGCCAAACTGGGAATGACGTTAGCGACATTACTGCTGCCCCTCGACGTCGTCAGCGCGACGGGCAACCTCGAGGTGGAACTGTCCGGCATCACGGATGATTCACGGGAAGTCGCACAAGGCAGTTTGTTTGTCGCCGTCAAAGGTCAGCAGGTCGATGGTCATTCGTTTGTCGCTCAGGTGTATCGGCAACAGATAGGGGGCGTTGTGGTTCAAGCTCCATTCCAAGCTCCATCCCACGTCAGGAAACAAGGCGGCCCTGCCTGGATCGAAGTCAAAGATTCCAGGAAAGCGCTCGGTCAGTTAGCCTCGCGGTTTTTTCAGAATCCCTCCCAATCCTTACTCATGGTGGGAGTCACGGGGACGAACGGGAAAACCACGGTGGCGCACGTGAGTCAGGCGATCCTGGAACATGGCGGCTACCGGACGGGCCTCATGGGCACGGTGGGATATCACGTTGGTCTGGAGTATCAGGCTGCCAGTCACACGACGCCGGGTGCGATTCCTCTGCAGGCGTTCCTGCATCGTATGGTGGACGCAGGGATGGATACGGCGGTCCTGGAAGTCTCTTCGCATGCCCTTGCACTGGACCGGGTCGAAGGCTGTGGATTCGACGTGGTGGTCTTTACGAATTTGACCCAGGACCATTTGGATTTTCACGAGACGATGGAGTCCTACTATCACGCGAAATTGCGCCTCTTTCAGGAGTTCGTCGTCCCTGCCTCCAAAACAGGGCCCAAGCGAGCGATCATCAATATTGACGATGCATGGGGTGTCCGCTTGCAAGCCGAAACCCCGGTGCCGGTCTGGACGTATTCCCTTCGCCGGCATGCGGATATTTACGCGACGAACGTGACCCTCTCGATGGATGGAACCCGGTTTGCCGTCCATACTCCACGTGGTTCCGTGGATATCCAAAGTGCCTTGGTGGGTGAACACAACGTGTCGAACCTCTTGGCAAGTATCGGCGTCGGCCTCGCACGGGGAATGTCTCTGGATGACGTTCAGCAGGGTATCCGGGGATTCCGAACGGTGCCTGGCCGGTTCGAGCGAGTGGAGGCCGGTCAGGATTTTTCGGTCATTGTGGATTACGCCCATACGGAAGATGCCCTGGCCCAACTCCTGGCCGCCGCCCGGCAACTGCGACGGGAACGGATTATTACGGTCTTTGGTTGTGGGGGCGATCGTGATCCGGGGAAACGGCCGAAAATGGGACGGGTGGCTGCCCAACGCAGTGACGTGGTGTTTCTGACCTCGGACAACCCTCGTACCGAAGATCCCGAGGCGATTCTGCGCGATATCGAACAAGGGGTGCTGGGTCTTTCGGCGTCGGAACGGGGAGCGTCGTACGTGATCCCCGATCGTCGAGCGGCCATTCGGGCGGCGCTCCTTGAAGCCCGGCCGGGCGACGTGGTGCTGATCGCCGGCAAAGGGCATGAAGATTATCAAATCATCGGCAACACGCGGCATCGGTTTGATGATCTGGTAGTGGCTCGTGAATTGTTGGCGGGCTTGCCGGACAGGAGATAGGCTCTCCGACCGATGGCGATGTTTACGGGAGATGAAGTGCTTGCTGCAACCGGAGGAACGTTACTGAGAGGCGCGACGGGTTGTCGGATTCAACGGATTTGTACCGATTCCCGGAAGGTGCGCACGGGCGATTTGTTTGTCGCATTGAAAGGCACGGAGTTTGACGGGCATCAGTTTATCGATGAGGTCTTCACCCGTGGAGCAAAGGGGGTTGTGCTTGAAGCCTTCCCGCGCAATGCGAAGGTCGGAAAGTCCGTTTCGCCCGCCCCGTCTGACCCGTTTGTCGTCAAGGTCAGGGATTCCTTGAGAGCGTATCAGGATCTTGCGACTTTTCACCGAAACCGCTTTGACATTCCGGTCATTGCGGTGACGGGGAGCAACGGCAAAACCACCACGAAGGAGATGGTCGCGAAAACGCTTTCGCAGCGCTGGCGCCTCAGGAAAACAGCCGGCAATTTGAACAATCGAATCGGGCTGCCGCAAACGGTTCTCGGGTTGACCGCGGCCCACCAGGCGGCGGTTCTGGAATTAGGGGTGGATGCCGAAGGTCAAACCACGCGGTTGGCGGAAATTGCCCGGCCGACCGTCGGTCTCATTACAAACGTCGGGAACGACCATTTGGAATTCTTTGGAAGCGTGGACGGGTCCGCCCGCGCGAAAGCCGAATTGTTGGCTCATCTTCCTCGAGACGGCGCCGTCATTTTGAATGCGGATGACCCGTATTACGATTTTTTTCGACGTCGGGCCCGCTGCTCGGTGGTCTCTTTCGGCCTACAGGGGCAAGCGGACGTTCGGGGGAGTCATATTCAGCGGCAAGGAACACGAACCGAATTTCGTCTCCACGTGAGCGGACGTCAACGATCGCATCGACTGTCTCTCCACGTGCATGGAACCCATAACGTATTGAATGCCCTGGCCGCGATTGCGGTGGGTCACGTCCTGGGGCTGTCGGTCGCAAACATGGCAACCGGCTTGAGTCGATTTCGTCCCGTGGCCATGAGGTCCCAGGTCTCCTCCTGGCAGGGTATCCGCGTGATTCAGGATTACTATAACGCGAACCCTGATTCCATGAAGGCGGCCGTGACGCTGTTACAGGAATTCGGTGCCGGCCGGCGGACCATTGCCGTGCTTGGGGACATGTTGGAGTTGGGAACGGAGACGCGGAACCTTCACAGGGAAGTCGGTGCCTTTGTTGCCGGCAGCCGCGTTTCATTGTTGATTGCTTGTGGGGAATTCGGCGGGGAGTTGGCTCGCGGGGCTTCTGCGGAAGGCATGCCCTCGTCGCGGATTTTCAAAGCCCGGCGAGTCGGCGACGCGGTACCGGTCCTCAAGAAGCTGGTTGAACCCGGAGACGTCGTGTTGCTCAAAGCCTCCAGGGCCATGCGGTTCGAGTGCCTGGCCGACACCCTTCGATCTCGGCCTGCACACGCATAAGGATAGGACAAGGCGTATGTTGTATTTGTGGCTTTACCCTCTGCACGCGGACATCGCAATTTTCAACGTGTTACGGTATTTGAGCTTTCGTATCATTTACGCGGCCCTGACCGCTTTTGCCATCGCGTTTTTCCTGGCTCCGCCCATGATTAAGAAATTGCAGGAACTCCGATTGGGGCAACGTATCCGGGAAGAGGGGCCGCGCCACCACCTGGCCAAAAAAGGAACCCCTACCATGGGGGGCATTCTCATTATTTTCGCCGTGTTGCTGTCCACGCTGCTGTGGGCGGACGTGAGCAACCTCTACGTGTGGCTCGTCATCTTGTCCATCGTGGGGTTTGGGTTTGTCGGGTTTATCGATGACTACCTCAAAATTTCGCGGGGGCGTTCGGAAGGGCTGACCGTTCTCCAAAAGTTCGTGGCGCAAATAGGTATTGCCTTGGGAATCGGCCTGTTTTTCTATACCTCTCCCGGGTATTCGACGGAACTCAGCGTTCCGTTTTTCAAAACGTTTACGCCCGACTTGGGGACGCTCTATATTCCGTTCGCCATCCTGGTGATCGTGGGTTGCTCCAACGCCGTGAATCTGACGGACGGGTTGGATGGGTTGGCGATCGGCCCGGTCATGATGGCGTCGGTGGCGTATGCCGTGGTGGCCTATGCCGCCGGGAATAAAGTGGTGTCGGAATATTTGCTGATTCCGTATATCGAGGGTGCCGGGGAATTGGCCGTCCTGATGGCGGCCGTGTTCGGCTCCAGTCTCGGGTTCCTGTGGTTCAACACGTATCCGGCGTCGGTGTTCATGGGGGACGTCGGTTCCTTGCCCCTCGGCGCGGCCCTGGGCACGGTCGCCGTGGTCAGTAAGCACGAGTTGTTGCTGATCCTGGTTGGTGGCGTGTTCGTCATGGAGGCGGTATCCGTCATCTTTCAGGTGCTGTTCTATAAATCGCGCAGGAAACGGATTTTTCTGATGGCGCCCATTCATCATCATTTTGAAATGAAGGGATGGGAGGAACCCAAGGTCGTGGTTCGATTATGGATTGTGGCGATTCTCCTGAGTCTCTTGAGCCTCAGCACCTTAAAATTGCGTTAACCTTATGCTTCTGACGTTGGAGAAAATGTCTCGACGGACGCATCGCACGAATCCACACCCCAGGATACGCAGTCTCCCCGGGCAATCCGTGGCCGTGGTCGGGGCGGGCAAGAGCGGCGTGGCCGCGGCGCGGTTGCTTGTCGCGCTCGGAGCCAAGGTGGCGCTGGTCGATCACAAGCCTGAAACGGAATGGGCAATGGGGGTATCCGATGGACACATGCGGGGGATTCACCCGTTCGGCGGAGAACGATTCGAGAAGGGGTTGGAAGCCGTTGACCTGGTGATCCTGAGCCCCGGCGTTCCTCCGGCCCTGGAGGCGTTCGACGCCGTGCGCCGGCGAGGCGTTCCCATTGTCGGCGAGGTCGAATTGGCCTCGTGGTTCTTTTCCGTCCCCGTCATCGGCGTCACCGGAACGAATGGAAAGAGCACCGTCGTGTCGTTGATTGGACGGCTCCTTCAGGAATGCGGGTTCACGTCTTTCGTCGGCGGCAACCTGGGGATCCCATTAACGGAAGCCGCCTTGGCCGTGCACCAACGTGCAAGCATAAGTTCGGAGGAGCCGGCTCCCTTTCATGAGATTGTCGCGGAATTGTCGAGCTTTCAATTGGAAACGATCGACCGGTTTCATCCGCACGTCGCGGTGATGCTCAATATTACCCCGGATCACCTGGATCGCCATCCGAGTTTTGCCGAATACGCAAAGGCCAAAGCCAACATTTTTCGAAATCAAACCTCAGAGGACTTTGCCGTGCTCAATGCCGACGAGGCGCAAGTTCGGAACGTGCGGGATTCGCTGCAAGGGCAACTCATCGAATTCAGCGCGTTCGAGGAAGTGCCCAATGGAGTATGGGTGGCCGGTGAGACGATCGTGACTCGATGGAATGGGCAACGGGACGAATTGATGCCGGTGTGCGACATTCCCCTTCCGGGGAACCACAACGTCTCCAATGTCCTCGCCGCCCTCGCCGTCGGCATGGTCAGGGGTTGTTCCCGGGACGGCATGAGACGGGCCGTCCGGTCGTTTCAGGGGCTGCCCCACGTCTGCGAGGTCGTGCGTGAGCGACGAGGCGTGACGTTTATCAATGATTCCAAGGGGACGAACGTCGACGCCACACGGAAAGCCATCGACAGTCTCCGGCAGCCTTTCGTCATTATTCTGGGTGGACAAGAGAAGGGAAGGAGCGAGTTCGGTCGATTGAAAGACGCGCTCGAGCCGGGTGTCACGCACTGTATCGTGTTGGGGGAGTCGGCGGACGCCATTGCCCGAGCCATTGCAGGCGTGGGGGCGATCAGCCGCGTGTCCTCCTTGGCCGAGGGGGTCACCCTGGCGGCGGACCTCGCCACGCCGGGTGATGCCGTGTTGTTGTCTCCGGCCTGTGCCAGTTTCGACATGTTCCGGGATTATCGCGATCGAGGTCAACAATTTCGCGATCTTGTGAATGCCTTGGCCGATTGATGCATGAGGGGAACCCACAATGGGGCGCGTTCGTGGCAACAAAACACAACTCTCCTTGGCATGGAATTCCGGCACCGACAGGCCTGCTTCGCGTCCCATGGATCGGACCGTCCTGGTTGTCACGTACATGTTGGCCCTCATTGGGCTGATTATCATGTTCAGCGCAAGTGGTGTGATGGCGGAAACACGTTACGGAGATTCGACGTTTTTTTTGAAGCGGCAAAGTCTCTGGCTGCTGTTGGGGCTCATGGCCCTGCATTGGGTGGCCCAACAGGATTACAACATGTGGAAAACTCTCACACCCTATGGCTTGGTCCTGACCTTCGTGCTGTTGGTCCTGGTCCTGATCCCCTTCCTGGGCACTCAAGTGAATGGGGCGCGTCGGTGGCTTCGCGTTGCGGGGTTTTCCATGCAACCGGGAGAGATCGCCAAACTGTCCATCGTGTTGTACCTGGCTTCGTTTCTCGTCAGGAAAGAGCAGGACCTCGTCACCTTCAGTCGTGGGGTGCTGGCTCCCATGGCGGTCGTCGGGACGTTTGCGGGGTTGCTTTTGCTCGAACCCGATATGGGAACGGCCGTGGTCCTGACACTGCTCTTGTTCGGCCTGCTGTTTTTAGGCGGAACCAGGATTCCGCATCTTCTCGGGATGGGCATGGTCCTGCTCGCCGTGGCGTACACGTTGATCATGCAGTCCGATTATCGCCGTCGACGGATGTTGAATTTTTTAGACCTCTGGCAGGACCCGACCGATGCCGGTTTCCAACTCACGCAATCGTTTGTCGCGTTAGGGAACGGCGGGTTGTTCGGCGTGGGGTTGGGTGAAGGGCGCCAAAAATTGTTTTTTCTGCCTGAAGCGCACGCGGATTTTGTGCTGGCTCTGGTGGGGGAAGAACTCGGGTTTGTCGGAACGGGGTTATTGATCGGATTATTCGCGATCCTGATCGTCAAGGGATTCAAAATTGCAGGACAGGCCCCCGATGCCTTCGGGCGTCATTTGGCTGGTGGGGTGACCTTGTTGGTCGGGATACAGGTGCTCATCAATATGAGCGTGGTGTCCGGTCTGCTGCCGACGAAAGGACTGACGCTGCCTTTCGTAAGCTATGGGGGATCTTCGTTAATCATGAGTCTGGTGGCTATGGGCATTTTGCTGAGTATTTCCCGGGCAGGTCCAACGGACCGGCCCATTTCCTCGTACGGGATGGGATGAACGTGGTGATTGCAGCAGGTAGTACGGGAGGACATTTTTACCCGGCTCTCGCATTGGCCGAAGAGTTTTGTCGTCAAGCGGCCGATACGTCCGTGACGTTGGTGGGGACTGGGCGCGCGCTCGAACAGACGATGATGGCCGGCACGCAATGGCAGATGGAAACCCTCCGAGTGGAGGGAGTGGTGGGTCGAGGGACGTGGTCTTCGATCAAGGCGCTTCTGTTGATCCCCGGGGCGGTGTGGCGATGCCTCCGTTTGTTGCGCGCTTCCAAAGCGGATCTCGTCGTCGGCACCGGCGGCTATACGAGCCCGCCGGTGATCGTCGCGGCTGTGCTGTTGGGAATCCCGCGAGCCGTCGTGGAATTGAACGCGGTCCCGGGAATAGCCAACCGCGTACTGGGGCCCTTGGCCGATCGGATTTTCGTCTCGTTCGAACGCGCAACACCGTATTTTCGCGCCGACAAGGTCGCCGTGGTGGGAACCCCGTTGCGAAGAGCGTTTGTCGCGACGCCACCGTGTCTTGGATCGGGCCGGGTCGACACCCTGTTGGTCTGTGGCGGCAGTCAAGGGGCCCGGGCCATGAACTCCATTGTACTCGAAGCCGTTCAGGCCTCTTCCCTGATTCGGAGCCGGGTCACGGTGATTCATCAGTCGGGACTGAACGACTTCGATCGTGTTTCCCAAGCGTATCGCAAGATGAACGTGACGGCGGAAGTGGTTCCTTTTGTGGAGGATATGCCCGGGACGCTTCGCCGGGCGGATCTCGTGATCTGTCGATGTGGGGCCTTGACGTTGTCGGAAATCGCCGCCTGTGCCAAGCCCTCCATCCTCATTCCTTTTCCTCAGGCGACGCACAATCACCAGGAATCCAATGCCCGCGTCGTGGAGCGAGCGGGGGCGGGCATTGTGCTGCTTCAGCCCGCGCTTACGGGAGCCAGGTTGGCTGAAGAGATTGAGGGGTTGCTTCACCACCCGGACCGTGTTCGATACATGGCGGAACAGAGCATGCGTTTGCGGAACACCGATTCGGCTGAGGCAATGGTCCACGAGTGTTATCGGTTGTTGGGGAAAAGTCCCCCCTGAACGTTCACGGTCATGATGACGAACGGTGTTTAGAAAGATTCGGCATATTCATCTCGTGGGGATCGGCGGGAGTGGGATGAGCGGCATCGCCGAGGTGTTGTTGACGCTGGGCTATCACGTCACGGGATCCGACGTGGCCCCGTCGGACAATACGCGCCGGTTGGAAACCTTGGGGGGAAGAATTTCCATCGGGCATGACGCCTCTCACGTGGAAGGAGCGCAAGTGGTGGTGATTTCTTCAGCCGTTCAGGCATCGAACCCGGAAGTGGTGGCTGCGAAAAAGAAAGTCGTGCCGGTGATCCCGCGTGCCGAAATGCTGGCGGAACTCATGCGACTCAAGTTCGGCGTGGCGATTGCCGGTGCTCATGGGAAAACCACGACGACGTCCATTGTCGCGTCGGTGTTGGCGCATGCCGGCCTCGATCCGACGTTCGTCGTTGGGGGAAAAGTGAATGCCATGGGCACCCATGCCAGGTTGGGGCGAAGTGACTTGCTCATTACCGAGGCTGATGAGAGTGACGGGTCGTTTCTTCGACTGTCTCCCGCCATTGCGGTGGTGACGAATATCGATCGAGAGCATCTCGACCACTATCGATCCATGGATCGGCTGAAAGCGGCTTTCTTGGAATTCGTCAATAAAGTGCCTTTTTATGGTGTGGCCATCCTGTGCGCGGATGACGTGCATCTTCGAGCGATGCTGCCTCAGATACAGAAGCGGTATGTGACCTATGGCCGGGGGGGCTCCGATGCCTCCATGCCGGACTTGCGTGCCACGGATATAGAAATCAAGGGACGGACCACGAATTTTCGCGTTCAATTTCGCGAACGGACATTAGGCCCCTTTCGGCTGAACATTCCGGGCGTCCACAACGTGTCCAATGCGTTGGCCGCGATCGGGGTCGGTTTGGAACTGGACGTCCCGCCGGATTTGATTCGTGCCGGCGTCGCCTCATTCTCCGGTGTCGAACGGCGATTCCATATCCGTGGAGAAAAAGGAGGGATGGTGATCGTGGACGATTACGGCCATCATCCTACGGAAATCCTGGCGACCCTGGCGGCGGCCAAGGCCGCATGGTCAGGGCGATTGGCGGTGATCTTTCAGCCCCATCGGTACAGCCGCACGCAGGATCTTTTGGATGAATTTGCGAACGCCTTTGAGCAAGCGGACATCCTGTACGTGACGCCGATTTATGCGGCAGGCGAAGAGTCGATCGAAGGCGTATCCGGGGAAATCCTGGCCGAACGAATCCGGGCCATGGGACACCCGGCGGTTCATTGGGTGGAGAAACAAGACGTGTTGATCAGTCGACTGGTCTCGGAACTTCGATCCGGTGATACGGTGCTCACGCTGGGGGCCGGAGACATCTGGAAGGTGGGTGTCGAGTTGTTGGAGTTGTTGTGAGCCTGGGGATCAGATTGCCATGGGCGGGAGACGTGCTGACCGTGTCGAACCATCATGATTTGAAAACGGCCCTGTCGGGGATCCGCGGAGAGGTCGTGTTTGACGCGCCGTTGGCAGAGTTGACCTCGCTCCGCATCGGGGGGCCGGCCGACGCGTTTGTCAGTCCGGAAGACGTCCATGACGTCTGTCGGATCGTTCGTCAAGCGCATGCGGCTCAGGTTCCCATCATGGTGTTGGGAGGGACAAACCTGTTGGTGCAGGACGGCGGTATTCGAGGCATGGTCTTGAGTTTGTCCAAAATGGCAACCATTGAGAAAGAAGACGACCGTCTCGTGTTCGCCGAAGCCGGCGCGCGGATGCCGACGTTGTTGGGGTTTGCCGTGCATCATGCGTTGTCGGGGCTCGAATGGGCAGCCGGTATCCCCGGGACCGTCGGCGGCGCGGTCGTGATGAATGCCGGGACCATGCTGGGAGAAATGCAAAACTGTTTGGATGCCATTCAAATGGTCAATCCCGATGGCCGGTTAATGACCTGTCCTGCGGCGGACGTCTCGTTCGCGTATCGTTCCGTCAGCCTGCCTGAAGGCATTGTGGTGGGGGCATGGTTGCGTCTGACCCCGGCTTCCAGAGAAGAAATTGAATCGCGCACCAAGTCCTATCTGCAATATCGAAAGCGATCGCAACCCCTCTCTCAACCCAATGCCGGGTCGGTTTTTAAAAATCCCCCGGGAACCACGGCCGGCCGGCTCATTGAAGAAGCCGGTCTGAAGGGGTGCCGGGTGGGGGATGCGCAAGTGTCGACCAAACATGCCAATTTTATCGTCAATCTCGGACGCGCGCGCTCCACAGACGCGCTACGGCTCATCGAAACGATCCAACAAGAAGTCTTGCGCCGAACGGGTATCAGGTTGGAGTTGGAATGGAAAGTGGTGGGTGAGCGTGAGCATGCGGACCCACTGAAGGGACTATGCCAATAACCTCAGCCCGCATAGGAGTTCTCATGGGAGGGCAATCAGCGGAACGTGAGATTTCCTTGAAAACCGGACAGGCGGTGTATGCCGCGTTGATTCGAAAAGGGTATGCCGCCACCCGCATCGACGTGGACGTCTCATTGCCGCTCAAGCTACGGGCGCGCAACGTTCAACTGGCCTTTCTCGCCCTGCATGGTCGGGGCGGAGAGGATGGAACGGTGCAGGGCCTCTTGGAGGTGATGGGCATTCCGTATACCGGCTCAGGAGTCCAGGCCAGCGCAATGGGCATGAATAAATCGGTGACCAAGGCCTTCGTGCGGATGCAGGGTGTTCCCGTCGCACCCGGTGTGGTCATGCAGCGGACCGGCAATAGGGCAATCCCGACGCAACTGTCATGGCCCCTGGTCGTCAAACCCGCCAACGAGGGATCCACGGTGGGCGTGTCGGTCGTGCGAAAGCCCTCGCAGTGGAAGGGCGCCCTGAAGCAGGCATTTGCACACGATCATGAGGTGCTCGTGGAATCGTTTATCGACGGCCGTGAAATTGCCGTGTCCGTGTTGGACGGCGAAGCTTTGCCGCCGGTTGAGATTGTCGCGCCCGGTGCGTTTTATGATTATGCCGCCAAATATGAGAAATCCGAAACGCGTTACCTCTGCCCGGCCCCCGTCACCAAGGGCCAGGAGCAACGGGTGAAAGCGTTGGCGGTTGAGGCCTACCGGGCGATGGGATGTGCCGGCGCAGCCAGAATCGATTTCCGGCTCAACCGGTACGGCAGGCCCGTGTTTTTGGAAATCAATACGATTCCCGGGATGACCCGGAGAAGCTTGTTGCCCATGTCCGCGGCCCAGGCCGGTATCGAGTACGATTCTCTGACGGAACGTATTTTACAGTCCGGGCTGGCGCGGCAATCGAGTTGGGGGACAACGAAGGCGAGGAAAGGGCCGGGATGAGCCGCGGAAACCGATCACTTCAGCAGAGACCATCGTCGCGAAGGTGGTGGACCCGGATGGTTCAAGGAGGGTTGCTCGGCATCCTGGTGACCCTCTGCATAATGGGCTATCAGTGGATTCCATCAGCCGTGGCCGGTTTGCTGGCCATTCAGCGTGTCTCCATTTCCGGGACGGATCGACTCGATCGTCGAGTCGTGCTGTCACTGTTGAATTTACCCGAGGATCGTTCGTTGTTTTCGGTGGATCTCTCAAGCCTGGAACGGAAAGTGGAGGCTCATCCTTGGGTAGCGTCCGCGTCGGTGGGGCGAGTCCTTCCCCACACCCTGACGGTGATCGTGGTCGAGCGAAAGCCGGCCGCGTTGTTTCAACATGCGGGGGGAACGTTGTTTTTAGACAAAGAAGGCGTGGTGTTGTCCCTTGCGCCGGACAGGCCGGCGGGAACGTTGCCTGAACTGATGGGGCTTTCAGCGGTGCAAATTTTGGGAGGAAACCCCGAGACGCAAGCTCAGGCTCGGAGAGGGCTCCGTTTCGCCAAGCATCTGCAGCGTCATCTTGGCCCAGCCGTGAGCGTCGATTTGAGTGATGCACGGTTCATGGTCGGGAAAACCGACGGGCTGGTTTTTCGGGTGAAGAACGAATTCCAAGGCATGTGGCAGCCGTATCTCGATCTGGAGCCGTCCCTTCGAGAGCGTTTTCGTCAAGGACCGCATGAGATTGATTTACGGTTTGCCGGCAAGGTGATCGTTCGAGAGAAAGGGTGAGAAAGTCTCATGGCCAAAAAAGAACACATCGTTGTCGGGCTTGATATTGGCACCACCAAAATTTGCGCCATCGTGGCGCAGGTGACGCCTGATAATGGGGTCAACATCATTGGTGTGGGCTCGAGTCCATCCCGGGGGCTTCGAAAAGGCGTCGTCGTGAATATTGACAGCACCGTGGAGTCGATTAAAAAGGCGGTGGAAGAAGCCGAGTTGATGGCGGCCGTCCAAATCAACTCGGTCTACATTGGCATCGCCGGCAGCCATATTTCCAGTGAGATGGCAAAGGGCGTGGTGGCGCTCAAGCGGAATGAAGTCTTTCGAGCCGACGTGTATCGAGCCATTGAGACGGCCAAGGCCGCGGCCGTGGTGCCGTCGGACCGACGGGTGCTGCACGTGTTGCCTCGAGAGTTTATCGTGGATGACCAGGAAGGCATTCAAGAGCCGGTCGGCATTTCCGGCACGAGGTTGGAGGTCGACGTGCATATCGTTACCGGGGCGACGACGTCGGCCAAGAATCTCATGAAATGCGTCAATCGCGCCGGGCTCGACGTGGTCGACATCGTCTTGCAGCCGCTAGCCTCAAGTGAAGCCGTTCTCACGGACGAAGAAAAAGATTTGGGGATTGCCATGGTCGATCTCGGGGGAGGGACGTCCGATTTGGCCATTTTCTCCGATGGGACGATTTGTCACTCGGCGGTCTTGCCGGTAGGCGGTCAACACATTACGACCGACCTGCAAATCGGGTTGCGTACCTCGCTCGCCGATGCGGAAAAAATCAAGGTGCGGTACGGCGCGGCTCTCGTCAACATGGTGAAAGATACGGAAGTCGTGGAGATCCCGAGTGTCGGCGGTCGTCCCCCGCACCCCATGAGCAGGCGGGAAATTACCGAAATTATCCAACCGCGGGTGGAGGAAATATTTGAATTGGTCCTGCGAGAAATTTATCGATCAGGTTACGAGGGCAAACTGGCCGCGGGAGTGGTGATCACCGGAGGTACGTCGATGTTGGAAGGTATGCCGGATGCGGCTGAACTCGTGCTGGATCTGCCGGGGAGACGCGGCGCCCCGTCCGGCGTGGGCGGCTTGCGGGATATTGTCAGCAATCCCATGTTTTCCACGGGGGTCGGCCTTATTTTGCACGCGCATCGGACGGACCAGGAATTCGAGTTCGTTGGTGGAGGCAGGAAAGGCGGGAATGGGTTGGGGGGGGTCTTTGGTCGTATGAAGAGTTGGGTCCTAAACCTTTTCTAAGGGGTTGGCGTATAAAATTTCAGGACACCACGTGTACGGGGGGATCAATGATCGTTGAACCTTACGGGCGTGGAGTTGGGGTTTCATAAAAAGGAGGCGTTCCATGTTTGCATTTCAAGAGGAAGAGATTGCCCCAATTCGGATTAAGGTGATCGGGATTGGTGGAGCAGGGTGCAATGCGGTCAATACCATGATTGCCGCCGGCCTGACGAAAGTGGATTTCGTGGTGGCGAATACCGATCTTCAATCATTGAGCAAATCTTCTACCCAGTACAGGATCCAGGTGGGCCCGGAGCGAACAAAAGGACTCGGGGCCGGCGCGAATCCCGAAGTGGGCAAGGATGCCGCTCTTGAAAGTGAAAGCGACATCCGTACGGCCTTGGAAGATGCGGATATGGTATTCGTCACGGCGGGCATGGGCGGTGGGACCGGAACAGGCGGAGCGCCGGTCGCGGCCAGAGTTGCCAGAGACCTGGGTGTCTTGACCGTCGGCGTGGTGACGAAGCCCTTTCAACATGAAGGCCAGCGTCGGATGGGCTACGCTGAAGAGGGGTTGCGGGAACTCCGGCGACACGTGGATTCGTTGCTCGTGATCCCTAATCAGAAACTGCTGACCTTGGTGGATAAGAGCACGCCGGTATTGGAGGCGTTCAAAGTGGCCGATGACGTCCTGCGTCAGGCCATTAAAGGCATTACCGACGTCATCACCACTCCCGGCCTGGTCAACGTGGATTTTGCCGACGTGAAAACGGTCATGTCCTACAGGGGGAGAGCGGTGATGGGGATGGGCGTGGCCAGAGGAACGGATCGCGCCGTGGAAGCAGCCCAGCAAGCGATTACCAGCCCGCTGCTGGAAGAGAGTGGGATCGAGGGCGCCAAAGGGTTGTTGTTCAACATCACCGGCTCAACGGATCTGTCCTTGCATGAAGTCGACGAAGCGTCAACCATTGCGAAAGAAGCCGCGGACCCCCAAGCCAATATTATCGTCGGACACGTGATCGATCCGGGCTTGGAAGACGAGGTGATTATCACGGTGATCGCGACCGGATTTGAACAACAACCAGAGTCCTACAGGGCCAAGCCACAGTCAGCCGCGAGTCTGGGAGGACAAGAACGTCCTCGTCTCTCCGTGCCTCCGACCCCTCAGCCGGCCTTGACCATGGCCCGGACGGCTTCCGGAGATGGCTCGCCCGACGATCTGGACCGCCCGGCATTTATGCGACGAGGGGAATCGGATGCTCGAGTCGAACAGGGGAATTTGTTGGTGGATGCGGATTGGGAAGTCCCCACTTTCTTACGCAGGCGAGCCAATTAACGGGTTGCCACGAAGGAGGGCAGGAAGAATGGTTCTTGTTGCGGACGGTCCGACACCTTCAACACAAGCGATGCTTCCCCTCACGAGTTGGTCATTCGGGAGGATGAGTCAACGCATGTTGCATTTCTTCGGGACGCGGCACGGGCCACAGTATGGACGAATGAACGGTGAACTGGGGACGGTGAAGGCCGGAGACTCCGATTACCCGTTGGTGGTCTCCATCCGCCAGGTACACGGGACGGACGCGTTGAGCATCGATCGTCCTCTGAAAGCGGGCCAGAAGTTTTTCGGCGGTCATGACGCCGTGCTCACCGATCAAGCCGACACGTTGTTGACCGTCCAAACCGCCGATTGTGTTCCCGTGTTGCTGATGGATTCCTCACGCGGAGTGATTGGGGCCGTGCATGCGGGCTGGCGCGGGGCGGTGCATGGCATTGTGGCGCAGACCGTGCGGACCATGGTGGAACGGTTCGGTGCCGGTCTCCCCTCGCTTCACGTGGCGATCGGGCCGTCAGCCGGGCCATGTTGTTATGAAGTCGATACGCCGGTCATGAACCAGTTGGCGTCGGATGTGCCCGACGACTCGACCATCCTCAAACGAACCGGTCCCGGGACCGGCCGGTTGGATTTGAAAAAGCTCATTCGGTGGCAAGCCGGGTCTCTCGGTCTCGCCGAGGGCCATATCCATACCGTGGACCTCTGCACCATCTGTCGCCCGGATTTGTTTTTCTCCTATCGCCGGGAGGGGAAGGTGCATGGGAACATGGTCAGCGGGATCATGTTGAAGTAACCGGGGATCCGGCTTGCAGGGACGTACCGTTGAATGATCTATCGACGAAGATCCGGACGACACGTGATCGAATCCGTCGCGCTGCCGAACGCGTGGGGCGGGACCCGCAGAGCGTGCGATTGGTCGCGGCGACCAAATACGTGGAAGCGTCCCGGGTCCTCGAAGCCGTCAGGGCGGGTTTGACCATCTGTGGAGAAAACCGGTGGCAGGAAGCACAAGTCAAGATGCAGGCGGTGGGTCAACGTGTGGGCGTGGAGTGGCACTTTATCGGCCGGCTCCAGCGACGAAAAGTCAAGTGGTTGGTGGGACGATTCGGCCTCATTCATTCCGTTGAATCCGTGGAACAGGTCGAGGAGATTCAACGCCATGCCCGGGAACAACACACGCCCCAAGCCATTCTGCTCGAAGTGAACGTTGGAGGAGAAGAATCCAAAGGCGGGTTTTCCCCCGACGCGTTGCCGGCGGCCGTCTCGGAAATCGATTCCTTCCCGGCGGTGTCCGTGCAAGGGCTCATGACGCTTCCCCCGTGGAATCCGGACCCCGAAATGATGCGACCGTATTTTCAACGTCTCAAACACCTGGCTGACAGGATCAAAGGGATGCCGCTGCAGCGCGTCCACATGCACGAACTCTCCATGGGCATGTCCCATGATTTTGAAGTCGCGGTGGAGGAAGGCGCGACGTTGGTCCGCGTCGGCACCGCGCTGTTCGGAACTCGACCGCAGCCTGCGATAGAACACGTCGGCGGCAATCGTCGATAGCAGCTCACCCGTCGGTGAACACGGAACGGAACACGGACGACGACCTACGTCATGAGGAGAGGGGACCATGTTTATCGCAGGTAATATTTTGCAGGGCTTGGCCTATGTCCTGGATACGGTCCTGTTTTTGTATATGTGGCTGATTATTATCCGGGCCTTGATTTCGTGGGTGAATCCTGATCCGTGGAATCCGATCGTTCAGTTTCTCGCAAAGGCGACCGACCCCGTCCTGTTCGTCATCCGACGCAGGGTGGGCGTGCTCGGAGGCATCGACGTCTCGCCCATCTGGCGATTTTGCTGATCATGTTTTTGCAGTATGCCGTGGTGCAAACCATTCGGGACATTGGGCTCCGGTTGCATTGATGACCGGGGACGGTCATCATGGGCCCTCATGATGACGCTCGTCGCATCACACTCCCATGGGGCTCTGCTTCACGAAGACCACGGCTAGACTCCCGTTGACTCGTGCTCTCATGAGTTCCATCCTCCACGCCTTTCAACAGGCCGTCCACGAAAAGGTCTTCCCGGGTGCGGTGGCCCTGGTGCGATCTCGCGGAACCGTCGTGTTTCATGAAGCCGTTGGAACCCGCGGGGCTCCACCCGACGACCAACCCGTCTGCCGGGAGTCGATCTATGACTTGGCGTCCTTAACCAAACCCTTGGCCACGACCACGGCGACGTTGTGTTTGGTCCAGGACGGTCGCCTGCATTTGGACCAGTCCGTGTCCCAATGGGTGGAAGAACTGGAGGGGAGCCCGTTTGCCGGCGTCGTGCTTCGGCAACTGCTCTCGCATAGTGCGGGGTTGCCGGCTTGGCGGCCCTATTATGAACGGTTGGCGCCCTCGGGGTTCCCGCCCCGCAATGACGAAGAACGACGGCAACGCGTGCACGCGTTGCTGAAAGCCATCGCGTGCGAACCGGTCGACTATCAGCCGGGCAGTCAAAGCCTGTACAGCGACGTGGGCTTTATGCTGCTGGGCGTGATCGTCGAACGGTGCGCGGGGATGCCCCTGGCTGCCTATTGCCGGCGAAGAATCTATGAGCCCTTGGACGTTTCGTCCTTGGCGTTTATCAGTCATGACGAAGCGGAAACGGCGTTGAAGGATCCGGCGGAAATCGTCCCCACGGAATGGGATCGTTGGAGAAATCGTTTGTTGCGCGGAGAAGTGCATGATGAAAACGCCTACGCGTTGGGAGGCAGTGCCGGGCACGCCGGGCTGTTCGGAACGGCTCATGCCGTCGGCCAGCTTTCAGCCGTGTGGCTTCAGGCGGTACAAGGCCGGGACGGATTGTTGAATGCTGCTCTTGCGAAACGGTTCACCCATCGTCAATCCGATACCTCTCCTTGGGGGTTGGGATGGGATACCCCGTCTGTCCCCTCGTCGTCAGGCACGCGGTTTTCTTCACGGGCGTTTGGGCACGTGGGGTTTACGGGTACGTCTCTCTGGATCGATCCGTCTTGTGAACTTGAGGTGGTGATTGTGTCCAATCGGGTGCATCCTACCCGGGCGAATACGGCCATTCAGACGTTTCGTCCGCGGATTCACGATGCGATCTATCAGGAATGGGGTGGGCGGTGACGGGTCGGAGAACGGTGGGCGCAACAGGTTCGAGACGGAAACGGGTCAGTCGGGATAATCGACCCACGTTTCTTTTTCGGCGAGATATTTTTGCCCCTTGAAATTCAACCGTGTCCGCATGTGCGTAAAGCCTAAGTGATGAAGTTTGTCCACTATTTCCTTGATGGCTCCACCCATGGTCTGGTGAACCTCGCTTTCCGTCACTAACGCTTCATACATCATACTGGCCGTATAGCCACGGTTCACGTGCTTGACCGGCACCATGCGGTTGAAATAGCGATCGCTGGGATCGGTGCCCTCCAACTGGTGCTTCTCGACCACGGCGTTGCGTAACCGAAATGACAACGGCAAAGTACTCATGCAGATTGATCCTTCCTTTTCGTGTTATTGTCTGATGATTATAAGGGGGAAAGCTGCAACCTTCAACCGTGCTGTTCGGTCTGGTTTGTGCTCAAGGCCGTTGGCCCGAGAAAAATGTTGCTCTCCGGTTGACTTACGCGCTTCCCGTCCTTAGTCTTGTTTTCTTAAGGAGGATATTCGTGATTCCCAAACAAGGACCAGGTACGGATGTGATGGATGCACGTTTCTCCATCGGGGGCGTGGTCCCGCTGAACATCCCCAACAGCCTCACGATTCTCCGGATCTTGTTGATCCCGCTCATTGTCGGGTTGTTGGTCTATGAGCACGTGGAGTATGCCCTGGTGACGTTGATCATTGCGGCACTGACCGATGCGCTGGATGGCACGATCGCTCGTATCGCGAATCAGAAAACGCAATTTGGGGCCTACCTCGATCCGTTGGCGGATAAACTGTTACTCATGACGACGTTTGTGACGTTTTCCCTGTTGGGGATGGTGCCGGTGTGGAGTGTCATCCTGGTTGTCAGTCGCGACGCGATTCTACTCACCGGCACGCTGTTGGCCCATCTTACCGAGACGGTTATCGATGCCTCACCTACATTGTTGGGCAAGGCCACGACTCTGTTTCAGGCGATCTATATTATCTCGGTGCTCGCCTTGACCGCCCAAGGGCTGGATCCGGTTTTCCTGTTCCCCCTGTTGTTGACGATGAGTCTGCTGACGGTCCTGTCCGGCCTGCATTATATTCTCCGCGGAGTGAACCGGTTGAACAACGCCGAGGATTCATAAGGATCTCCACGTTTCGTGGTGGGGTTTTATGCTGCACACCCGGCTGGGTCAATTACTGCTTGATGCCGGATGTGTGACCTCTGCTCAATTGCATGAGGCGCTGGCTCGACAGCAGGAGACCCGCCAACCACTCGGCCAAATCCTCCTTGAACGACAAGTCATTTCCGAAGAAACGTTACTGAAGTTTCTGGGCCAGCAGTATGGATTGGCCACGGCGTCTCCCTTCCCTGCCGACGTGGCCCCGGAGCTGGCAAACTGCGTTCCTCAGACCTGGGCTCAGCAACACGTGGCCGTGCCGTTGAGCAAAGTCGGTCGGCGGTTGACGGTCGCCTTGGCTGATCCGGCCAATCTCCACGTGTTGGATGAGGTTCGGTTTCGTACCGGGTTGCAAGTGATTCCGGTGATCGCCCTGGAGTCTGATATTCGCCAATATATTCAGGCGTTATACCATCGGCAGGGTCAAGGTCGACACGGCGGCTCATCCCCTGTCAGCACGCATGACGCGAATGCCGGTGCCCACGGGTCCTTTTCTTCCGACGATTCGTTGCGCAATGTCCACGGAGTCGATTCGATCTTGCAGTCTGAAGAGATGATGTCGTTGTTGGACACGGCGTCGTCGAGCCTGCGGTACGCACAGCCGGAAACAGGAGCCGAGGCGTTGGTTGAAGAGGAGTCTCCCGTCGCCCGGTTGGTCCAAACGATTCTCGAGCGCGCAGCCGGCACGGGTGTGAGCGACGTGCATTTGGAACCCTATGAGAGTGCGGTGCGCGTGCGGTTTCGGCTGGATGGCGTGTTGCATACGGCGATGACCTATTCCTTGGGGTTGCGGAATGCCGTCATCTCTCGACTCAAGATCCTTTCACATTTGGATATTGCCGAACGCCGCCTTCCGCAGGATGGGCGCATGACGTTGGAGTTGGGAGCAAAGCGGACCGTCGATATTCGTCTTTCGATTTTGCCTTCCCTTCATGGGGAAAAAGCCGTGCTTCGATTGCTGAACCGGGCGGGGCAACTGGTCGACCTGTCAGCCTTGGGATTGGATGCGATCGACACCGAGACCTTGCTCACGGCGTTGGAACGTCCGCATGGGATGATCCTGGTGACCGGTCCGACGGGGAGTGGAAAGACCACGACGCTGTATTCCGCGCTGCAAGTGTTGAATACGCCTGACGTGAATATCGTCACGGTCGAAGATCCGGTGGAGTACCATTTTACCGGCATCACGCAAGTCCAGATTAAGGAAGAGATCGGTCTTGGCTTTGCCCAGATCCTGCGGGCCTTTCTGCGGCAGGATCCGGATATTATGATGGTGGGGGAAATCCGGGATTTGGAAACCGCGCAAATTGCGATCCGGGCCGGCCTGACCGGGCATCGGGTCCTGTCCACCTTGCACACGCATGATGCGGTTCGGGCGGTGACGCGGTTGCTCGATATGGGCGTCGATCCCTTTATGGTGGCGTCGTCGGTGAGTGTCATCGTGGCGCAACGGCTCGTGCGTCGCATCTGCCCTGATTGTCAACGGCCGGCCGACCGTTTTTCGATGGAACGGCTTCGCGAGTTGGGCTTCACCGACGCGGAGACGTCGACCGTAGCCCCGGTGCAGGGGCAAGGCTGTGCCGCGTGTCATGGGACAGGCTATAAAGGGCGCATCGGTCTTTTTGAGGTTTTGCCGGTCTCCGAGAGTTTTCGATCCCGTATCCTTGAACGGCAAACAGCCGATCAACTCAAGCAGCAAGCCTTAGCCGATGGCTTGAAAACCATTCGACGAAGCGGATTGGACAAAATCAAGCAGGGGCTCACCACTGTTGAAGAGGTCGTGAGTGTGTCCACTGAGGATTGACCCCGTTTGCGGGAGAAGAACCCCCGTTCCTTGAGCAGCGCCTGATCATGCCGACATTTGTCTATCGTGCCAAAACCCGGCAGGGAGTCGTCCGGCGGGGAGAGATGGAGGCCGTCGACCAAAGCGCCGCACTGCGGGCTCTACGCCAACGTGATCTGTTTGTGACTCGCATCCGGGAAAAACCCACCTCCTCTGTCGAATGGTGGCCTATCCCGGGAACGGCCCGCGTCTCCCCAAAAGACTTGACGGTGTTTACCTATCAATTCGAAGCCTTGATCAAAGCCGGAGTGCCCCTTTCGCAGAGTCTCGAGGTGCTGGCGACGCAAGCGGCGTCTTCGGCCTTTCAAGCGGTGATCCGTGCCGTGAAGCAGAGAGTGGAGTCGGGATCGTCCCTGGCCGGTGCGCTTCAGGGACACCCCACGGTTTTCACCCCCTGGTACGTCAGTATGGTAGAAGCCGGAGAGGAAGGTGGAATCCTGGATGAGACGTTCGGCCGGCTGGCCGAGCATTTGGACAAAGTGGTGCGGCTCAGGCAACAGGTGAAACTGGCGTTGGCCTATCCCCTGCTTGTGGTGACCGTGGCCACGCTCGTGCTCTGGGTGTTGCTCATATGGGTGATCCCCATGTTCGCTACCATGTTCGACGATTGGGGTGACGCGCTGCCTTGGCCGACGGCCGTGGTGTTGGCGGTGAGTCGCCGGCTCCAGGATCATTGGGTGTCGGTGCTCCTGGGAGTCGTCGGTCTGGGCATGGGGGGACGCCTGTGGGCGAAAACCCGATCCGGGCAACGGATGATCGAGGATTTCATGCTTCGCGTGCCGTTGGTGGGGAAGCTGTGGCGGAACGTGGCCGTTGTGCACGTCGCGCGTACGGTGAGTGTGCTGCTGGGGAGCGGCGTGCCGATTTTACGCAGCCTGGAAATCGCCCAAAAGGTGTCCGGGTTGCGGCGCATGGAACGGGCGTTGGAGGAAGCGAGATCGAGTATTCGCGAGGGCCATACCCTGGCCGACCCGCTGGAGCGGTCCGGGATGTTTCCCCGCCTGGTCTCCAATATGGTCGGGGTAGGCGAGGCCACGGGAAGTCTCGATACGGCCTTGGGAAAAATCGCGGACCTCTACGAGCGTGAAGTGGACCGCGACGTCGCCGCGTTTACCGCCGTCTTGGAGCCTCTGATCATCGTCGTGTTGGGCATAGGCATCGGGTTTATTGTCGTGGCCATGTATCTTCCGATTTTCTCGATGCCCTCCGTGTTTGACTGATCGCTCGAGGGGGAGGGCCCTGCCGCGTTGTTGCGAACGAGTCGGGCGGGTTGGTAAGAGTGCCTCATGGGTAACGTGGATCGATCCCTGCTGTTGCATCCGCCGGCCAAGGTCAACCTCATTCTCAAAATTTTTGATCGACTGCCCAATGGGTATCATGCGCTGTGGTCGTTCATGCAAACGATCGGGGTGGCTGATGAATTGACGGTTCGGGTCACGGACGCGTTTGAAGGGATTCGCCTCGACTGTTCGGAGAAAGCCCTTTCGGCGCCGACCGGCAACCTGGCGTATCGAGCCGCCGACTTGGTGTTACGGCGGGCGGGTGTCTCCATGGGGGTCGACTTGAAATTGGTCAAGGGTATTCCGGTTGAGGCGGGTCTTGGCGGTGGGAGCAGTGACGCCGCGGCGACGATGATGGGCCTCAATCATCTGTTAGACCTCGGCTGGACCAACGGCGACATGGCAACCTTGGGACAAACCCTGGGAAGCGACGTGCCCTTTTTCATTGAAGCGCCGACCGCCGTTATTCATGGATGGGGCCAACGGGTTATTCCAAAGACCCTTGAAGGCGTCCGGTGGATCGTGCTGGTGAATCCGGGGTTCCCGATCAACACGGGTCAGGCGTATAGGCGCCTGGATGAGATGAGGCGGACGGTTCCGCCCCTGCCCGAAGCCCTGAAAGCGTTTGAGCACGCGCCATCCGTTTCCTGGAGCCGGATCCTGGCCAGGATGGAGAATGATTTCGAGCCGGCCCTCTTCGGCGACTATCCCGTCTTGGCCGACATCAAGAACACGTTATTGGCAATGGGAGCCGAGGGAGCACTCTTGTCCGGCAGCGGATCAACCCTGTTCGGTGTGTTTCGAGAGCAGGCCGAGGCCATCCGTGCCAAAGAGGTATTCGCCGGAACCCCGAAGTATCAAATTGCCGTCGGGCCTTCTCTGCAACATGGCATATTGGAACAACCGTAGGTCCCAGGGGCCGGTACGTCGTCTCCGGACGTGGCTGGCAAGACGGGTTCCGGAGTTGTTGACAACCATACGTGGATGGCCTAAATAGTGATTGAGGGTTTTTTCCTGTCTTTTTTTTGCGTCGCACACTGGAATAGTGCTCATGGCCGATCATCTGAAGCTGTTTGCCGGAAACTCCAATCCTGTCCTTGTCAACGAGATTAGTGCCTATTTAGGAATACCGTTGTCTCGGGCGGTGGTCTCGACCTTCAGCGATGGCGAAATCCGCGTCAAAGTCGAAGAAAACGTACGGGGAGGGGACTTGTTTGTCATTCAGTCCTGTTGCCACCCGGTCAACACCTCCATCATGGAACTGTTGATTATGTTGGATGCGCTGAAACGTTCATCCGCCTATCGGATCACGGCCGTGATTCCTTACTTCGGCTATGCACGCCAGGATCGAAAAGACCAACCGCGGGTCCCGATCAGCGCCAAGCTGATGGCTGATTTGATTACCACGGCCGGGGCGCATCGGGTGCTGACAATGGATTTACATGCCGGCCCTATTCAGGGATTTTTTGATATCCCGGTCGATCATCTCTATGCCAGACCGGTGTTGTTGGATTACGTCAAAAAAAGTCAATTGAAAGACGTGGTCGTGGTCTCGCCCGATGCCGGCGGGGTCGAACGCGCCCGGGCTTTTGCCAAACGGTTTGAAGCGAATCTGGCTATCGTCGATAAACGTCGGGAAGGGCCCAACCAGGCCCAAGTGATGAATATTATCGGAGACGTGAGGGATCGCCACGTTTTATTGCTGGATGACATGATTGATACGGCCGGAACGATTGTGGAAACCGCCAAAGCCTGCGTGGAGAATGGGGCCTCCATGGTCTGGGCCGTCTGTACCCATCCCGTGCTTTCCGGTCCCGCGATCGAGCGAATTGAACAATCCTCACTGGCTCAAGTGGTGGCCACGAATTCGATCGCCCTTCAGGGCAAAGACCAGTTATGTTCAAAAATTCGAATCCTGTCGGTGGCCCCCCTTCTCGGAGAAGCCATCAAGCGAATCCACGAGGAGCAATCAGTCACCTCATTATTTGACTGATCCCTTTTTATTTGGTGAGAAGACCTGTAGAATAGCAGCCTGAAGTTGTCGAAGAGCCGGGCGTCCATTATCGGCGGTGAGAGGAACGTCGGCTCTGAATAGTGGGCGAAACACATGAGGGAGCATTATGCAGTTTGTTGCTGAAGCAAAAATCAGAACGCAATCAGGAAAAGGGCCGGCCCGTGAAATCCGGCGGAGAGGGCAGATCCCCGCTGTGCTGTATGGCCAAGGGAATGCCCTGTCGATCCAACTCGACCCCAAGGCGATTCAGACCATCTTGGTGGCCCAAGCCGGGAGTACGGGTCTCATCTCTCTGACGATTGAAGGAGACGAGCAGGCGCAACAACGGACCGCCGTCATTCAAGACGTGCAACAGGATCCTATCGAGGGATCGATTTTGCACGTCGATTTATTGGAAGTGTCGATGGATAAGCTGGTTCGCGTGAAAGTGCCGGTCCATATCACAGGGGCCGTGCCTATTGGTGTCAAGCGTGATAAAGGGGTGGTGCATCAACCGCTGAGAGAATTGCATATCGAATGCCTGCCCAATATCATCCCTGACCAAATCGACGTGGATGCATCGGCATTGGCAATCAATCAAGGGATTCATGTCCGGGATCTTCAGGCTGGCGAGGGCATCAAGGTTCTTGACGACCCCGATGGGATGGTCGTCAATGTGGCCGTGCCTATTTCAGATGAAAAATTGTCCGCGATGCTGACGTCAGAAGCTGCGCAGGTTGCTGCATCTCCGGAAACAGCGCGCGCTGCTGAAGAATCCACGGCGCCTACTCCTGCCAACCCCAGTGAACCCCAAAAATAACTCTTGCGTGTTATTGTCGGACTCGGGAATCCGGGCTTTGAGTATGCGGCGACTCGTCATAACGTCGGACAGCGGGTCGTAGCTCAAGCGGCGTCCGAGTGGTCTATTCCGTTACACCCCAACGGCTTCACGCAACAGGGAACCGGTCGAGTCCACGATCACCCCGTTGCCCTCGCGCTTCCGTTGACGTTTATGAACGTGTCCGGTGCGGCCGTGGAGGAATGCATGACGGCGCATGACGTACAAGCGCGGGACGTGATCGTGGTCCATGATGATTTGGACCTGCCCATCGGGTGCCTTCGCATCAGGCCCGGAGGAGGAACGGGGGGGCATAAGGGCTTACGGTCCATCGTGATGGCTCTGGGCACCGAAACCTTCGTTCGTCTGAAAATAGGGATAGGCCGTCCTGCACCGGATGTGGACCCCGCCGATTTTGTGTTGGCCCCGTTTGCGCCGGCTGAGTTGGAAGACCTTCAACCCGTGATGACCCGGGCGGTTGAAGGGCTGGCTTGTTTTGTGCTGCATGGCGTGCAAGAAGCGATGAATCGCTGTAATCGCCGCATGCCGGCGTAAGCCACGAGATGGCAAGAGGGAAAGCCGGAGACGTGGTTTGACAGTACATTTTACCCTGTGGTACCGTCGCTTCCCTTGTAACGAAGCTGGTGAACGGGGACGAATCTGGATCTTTCGGAAAGAGGATAGGGTGTGGTATGGCATGTTATGAATCAATTTTTATTCTTCGGTCATCGTTGGCTGATGAAGAAGCCTCGGCGGTGATCGAAAAGATGGAAAGCGTGGTAACGAAACACGGGGCGACAACTGTCAAAGCCGATAATTGGGGAAAAAAGAAGCTCGCCTATGAAATTAAACATGACCGGCGTGGCACCTATATCCTGCTTCAGTTTGAATCGGCGCAAGAGAACGTGGTGCGTGAACTTGAACGGCTCTATCGCTTGGAAGACTCGGTCATTAAGTTCTTGACCGTGCGAGTGGACGAAGAAGAGTTCCAAGGGGCTGTGGCTGAAAAGGGAGAATCCGAAGGTGGTGGGGTTCAATAAAGTCGTTCTCATCGGGAACCTGACGCGAAACCCTGAACTTCGGTACACCCCCAGCGGCACTCCCGTCGCCAATTTCGGGTTGGCGGTGAATCGACGGTTTCGACAGGGCGATGATCAAAAAGACGAAGTGTGTTATGTGGATATCGTGACCTTTGGCAAGCAAGCCGAGAATTGCGGCCAATACCTGAGTAAAGGTGATGGGGCCATTATCGACGGACGCCTCCAATATCGTCAGTGGGAGACGGAAGAGGGGCAACGCCGAAGCAAACATGAAGTGGTGGCGCAATCGGTCACGTTTCTCCCGAAAAGGCAGAGCCATGGTGGTGAGCCCGGAGGGGGAGAAGAAGAGTACCCGCACGACCATTCATACGATTCAGAAGAGCACTCATAATTTTCGCACACGAGGAGAAGACATACGTGGAACGAGGGAGGCTTTTTCAGCGACGCCGCGTTTGCCGGTTTTGTCACGAGACCACGCCTTTGGATTATAAGGATGTGAACTTGTTGCGTAATTTTTTAACGGAACGAGGACGTATTATTCCGAGACGGATATCGGGAAACTGTATGCGGCACCAACGGAAGCTCACGATTGCGATCAAACGTGCCCGCAGCATTGCCCTGTTAGCCTTTGCCGAAGAGCGATAAGGGCGGGGCTCCGTCACGGTACGGTTCCAGTCTGTATCCCCGGGTCAAGGGGAGTCGATGAAACGTGGCTTCGCTAAGCTTCAGCGTGAAAGACATTCCTCCGGAAGGCACGCGTATCTCCTGCGTCGTCGGGAGGGAGGAATTGCAGTTAGAAGAGAACGATCCTGGAATACAAGACGTGCTCGCCTTGACGGCGACTCTTCATGCCGAAGAGGCAAACGTCTGGGTGGATGGCGAGTTGAACGGTCTGCTGCTCCATGAATGTGTCCGGTGTTTGGAAGAGTTTGCAACGCCCGCGGCCCTTTCGTTTCGGGCATTGTACAAAGATCTGAGTCAGCGGCACGCTAAAAAACAAGAACCGGATGCCGTTCCCGGGGATTCGGATTCTGAAGAGACGGACTGCCATCTCGTGGTTGAACAGCGGATTGCATTACAAGAGATGCTTCGTGAACGACTCATTTTATCCATCCCGATGCAACCCCTCTGTTCAGAGGGGTGTCAAGGATTATGTCAGGTGTGCGGGCAAAATCTGAACGTGCAGAGGTGCGGGTGCGAGGGGGTCAAAACGGAGTCTCCTTTTGCGAGCTTGCAAAAAGCATTCAAATTTTCACAAAAACCGTTGACGTAAGTCACGTGTATGGCATACGAGCGCAGGTCGTTTCCGTGACGTGAGGAGAAAACAATGGCAAACCCCAAACATCGACATTCCAAGGCCAGGCGGGATAAACGGCGCACGCACAAAAAGCTCGACATTCCGAGTTTTTCCATTTGTCCCCAATGTCACGAACGAATGTTACCTCATCGGACCTGCCTGTCGTGCGGTTACTACAAACGTGTAGCAATCATCGCGATTCAAGAAAGCTAAGGAATCGCTGATCGAGGATCAGTGATTCCCTGAGATATTCTCGTCTCTACCCTCCCGATTGGAGGCGCGCGCACGATCCATGAAAATTGCTCTTGATGCCATGGGCGGGGACCACGGCCTGACCCCCGTCGTCGAAGGTGCGCTACAAGCCCTCAAAGAGTTTGACGTCGAAGTAATCCTCGTGGGCCACGAAGACCAACTCCGAGCAGAGTTGGATCGCGTACGGTGCACGGATCACCGTTTGACGGTCCACCATGCCTCCCAAACGGTTGACATGCATGAATCCCCCGCGCAAGTTGCCAGGAAAAAACGTGACTCGTCGATTTGGGTAGCGACCAATTTGGTCAAGACCGGGGAGGCCCAGGCAGTGGTGAGTGCCGGTAACACGGGCGCCGCCATGGTGTCGGCCTTCTTTCTGCTTGGAACCATAAAGGGAGTTGAGCGACCGGCCATTGCGGCAACCTTGCCGACCATACGGGGGACGGCCATCATGCTGGACGTCGGGGCCACGGTCGATTGTTCCGCCCAACAGTTGCATCAGTTCGCCATTATGGGCCATGAGTATGCCAAACACCTCATGGGCATCACGCATCCTCGAGTGGGGCTCCTCAGTATCGGAGAGGAGGCGACCAAAGGCAATGAAGTCACGAAAGAAACCTTTCGTCTGCTCAAGGAAAGTTCCTTAAACTTTATCGGGAACCTCGAAGGCCGGGACGTCTACAGCGGGACGGCCGACGTGATCGTGTGTGATGGGTTTCTGGGCAACGTGTCGTTGAAAATCTCCGAAGGGTTGGCTGAGGCCATGAAAAAGATACTGATGAATGAAGTGATGAATTCGACCTTGGGGCGTTTGTCGTTGGTGTTTGTGACCGGTCCGCTCATGCGATTGAAACGACGAACGGATTACGCCGAATTCGGTGGAGCGCCGCTCTTGGGAGTGAATGGCGTCTGTATGATTTGTCATGGCCGATCCTCGGCCAAGGCCATTAAAAACGCCATCAGGCGGGCGGACGCGTTAGCCCAAGGCCGGCTGAACGATCTGATCCAGCGTGATATTGCTGAAGGTCTGACCTCACCGATGACTCCCAGCCCTCAAATGGCCTGTGAATGAGAAGTCGGATACTGGGGACAGGTTCTTTTGCTCCCAAACGGGTGTTGACCAATGCCGACCTCGAAAACATCGTGGAGACGTCGGATTCCTGGATCGTGGAACGCACGGGCATTCGAGAGCGTCGTCTGGCTGCGGCCGGCGAAGCCTGTTCGGACCTCGGCATTCTTGCGGCGCAGCAGGCGTTGGCGGCCGCCAACGTTCAGGCTGCCCAACTCGATCTGATTTTGGTGGCCACCTGCACCGGGGATTCTCCTCTCCCTTCTACCGCATCCTTGATTCAACATCGTCTTGGTGCCGTGAAGGCCGCTGCCTGCGATATTTCGGCAGCGTGTTGTGGGTTCGTGTATGGCCTGTCAGTGGCGGACGCCTTTGTTCGGACGGGGCATCGCTACGTCCTGGTCATCGGGTCGGAAGTCATGTCTTCCATCACGGATTGGACGGACCGTAATACCTGTGTCCTCTTTGGAGATGGAGCGGGCGCCGTTGTGCTGGGCCCGACGGAAGAAGACCGGGGAATCCTCTCCCTCCATTTGCACGCGGATGGGCGGTTCTCTGATTTGATTTGCGTGCCGGGCGGTGGGTCGAGCCTCCCTCCTTCGGAAAACGTGGTGGCCCAACGCCTGCATTGTGTCAAAATGCGCGGCAATGAAACCTTCAAGCTTGCCGTCAAAACCATGGAAGAGGCCATACGGGAGTCCGTCGCAGCGCCGGGGCTCGGCATTGACGATATTGATTACCTGGTTCCCCACCAGGCCAACATCCGAATTTTGCGGGCCGTGGGGCAACGCGTGGGGTTGCCACTCGATCGGATCGTGATCAACGTCGACCGGTATGGCAATACCTCTGCGGCGTCAATCCCGTTGGCATTGGACGAAGCCGTCAAAAACGGAACGATTCAAGAAGGGAATATGGTTGTCATGGCGGCGTTTGGGGCCGGTCTCACGTGGGCCTCCGGGGTGATGCGGTGGTAGGTGCGGGGCTGCATACAGTGGCGAGATAGGCTAAGGCCAAAGAAAGGGAAAAAGTGAGTATTGCCAAGCAAGAAAAAGAGTTGTTTGCCCAATGGGAAAAGGTGAGAAATCCTTTTGTCCGCGATGGCGTCGTCTGTGAAGAGGCGTATCAAGACTCGAAGCTGAAAATAGCATTTGTCCTGAAGGAATATTCCCAAGAAACCGACGGGAATTATGACTTGCGGGAAAACGAGTTGAAAAACCCATGTTATATGTGGTTACAAGTTGCCAGGGTATTGCATGGAATACGAATGCTCGACTTGCCGCCAGATGAGCAACAGGAATTCGTCAGGGAAATGCACCAAAGTATTTGCGCTTTCAATCTCGATAAGACAGGGGGGCATTCTCAGACAGTCGCGATGAGATTAGCACTGGTTGCGATGAAAGACCAGAAATTCATTCAGGATCAATTTGCGATCTATGACCCTGACCTGACCATCTGCTGTGGCATTAATGACACCTTTGAGATTTTTCAATATGCGGTCGGGCAGGAAAACTATCCAAAAGAGAATACAAGCCAGGGTATGCCGTGGTATCAAAAAAGTTCTAACAAGTATGTAGTGGGAATTAACCATCCGGCATGGCCAGGTTGGAGCCACACATACACTGAAAGTGTGATTTGTGCGATTAAGGAAATCTGCCAACAGAATGAGTTGTGATCGCCGGCATGCCGGGCCCATTACAGAAAGTAGGCAAGACGATATCACCTCGGAGAGGATGAAACATGGCTACGGATGAGAGACCAGGAGAATGGGCGTTAATCTTAGGCGCATCGAGCGGATTCGGCAGAGCCGTCGCCTTGGAGTTGGCGGCCCTTGGCATGAATATCGTCGGGGTGCATTTGGACCGAAAATCCACACTCCCCAACGTGGAACGTCTTGTGGAAGACATTCAAGCCCGTGGCCGGGAGGCACTTTTTTTTAACGTCAATGCGGCGGATGCGGAGAAGCGCCGGGAAGTCGTGGACGCGCTTCAAGTGAAATTCCAGGCGCAAGGCGACTCGCCGACGATTCGCGTCCTGCTCCATTCCCTGGCCTTTGGAACGCTGAAACGGTTCGTCACCGACACGCATGCCGATGCCGTGAGTAAAGCCCAGGTCGATATGACCCTGGACGTCATGGCGAACAGTTTGGTGTATTGGGTGCAAGAGTTACTTGCACGGGGGCTTATGGACAACGGCGGAAGAATTTTTGCGATGACCAGTGCGGGAGGTTCGCGGGTGTGGGCCACCTATGGAGCGGTGTCTGCTGCGAAAGCGGCCTTGGAATCCCACGTTCGTCAGCTCTCGCTTGAATTGGCTCCCCTGGGGATTACGGCGAACGCGATCATGGCCGGCGTCACCGATACCCCGGCCCTACGGAAAATTCCGGGGTCCGATGACATGATCGCCTTAGCCCAACGGAAGAATCCATCGGGCCGCTTAACGACGCCGCAGGACGTGGCAGACGCCATCGGCTTGCTGAGCCATCCCAAGTCGCATTGGTTGACCGGAAACGTGATTTGTGTGGATGGAGGCGAGTTTATCGTTGACTGACCGCCCGGCAGCGGTTCACGTCCATGGGCGTTTTATCCGTTGACTTTCTCGACGGTTTCACTCATACGTTAGGTTTGTATGTCTGGCCCAATTGCATTCCTGTTTCCCGGTCAAGGCTCGCAAGCCGTAGGGATGGGGCAAGCGTGGCGTGAGGCGTATCCGCAACTCATGGCCTTGTTTGACGAGGCCAACTCGATTCTGGGGTATGACCTTCAAGCCTTGTGTTTTGAAGGGCCGGCAGAACAACTCAATCGAACGGAATATACCCAACCCGCGTTGCTGGTGACGAGCCTCCTCGCGTGGCGGGCCTTGGATGCACGCATCCACCCCTCCGCAGTGGCGGGGCACAGTTTGGGCGAATATTCGGCCATCGTGGCCGCCGGGGGCCTGTCGTTTCCGGATGCCGTGGACCTGGTGCGCAAGCGGGCACAATACATGGCAGAGGCGGTTCCTTCGGGGAGCGGGCTGGTCGTGGCGATACTCGGGTTGGCAGGGGAGGTGGTCCAGGAAATTTGTCGAGTGGCGCAAGCCGTGGGCGTGGTGGCGGCAGCCAATTTCAACTCCCCGGGCCAGGTGGTGATCGCGGGTGAAAAAGCCGCGGTGGAACGGGCCATTGAGTTAGCCAAAGCCCAGGGGTGCCGGCGAGCCGTTCCCTTACCCGTCAGCGTGCCGGTTCATTCGCCCTTGATGCAACCGGCTGCGGACCGGCTTGCTCCTCACGTTCATGCGGTGCCGCTTTCCGATTTGACCGTGCCACTCTTTAATAACGTCGCGGCGCGCCCGTTGGTCCGCGCCGATGAGGTTCGCCGTTCTCTGATTCGCCAGTTACCCTCCTCCGTGTTATGGGAGCAAACCATTCACGCGATGTGGCAAAATGGCATTCGGACGTTTATTGAGATCGGGCCGGGGACAGTGTTGACCGGACTCGCCAAACGCATTGTGCCGGAGGCGGAATTACTCAATATTCAAGGTCCGGAGTCTTTGGAAAAAACCTTGACGACAATACGTCATTGAAGGTAAGACGCAGTTCCTAAAAAACAACAAGCGAGGGAAGCGTGTTGGAAGGAAAAAAAGCCATTGTGACGGGGGCGGCGCAAGGCATCGGGCAAGCCATTGCGGAATGCCTCGCGAAAGCCGGAGCTGACGTGGCCGTGGTGGATCTGGAAGCCGCCCGATGTGCCGACACGCTGCAATTGGTGGAACGCCAGCAGAGTCGAGGGCTGGCGTTGTCAGCCGACGTGGCGCAATGGGAAGACGTCAAAGGGATGGTCGATCACGTGGTGAAGGAATGGGGGCGCGTGGACGTGTTGGTCAATAATGCGGGCATTACCCGCGACGGGTTGATTGTTCGCATGAAAGAAGAGGATTGGAACGCCGTCCTCCAGGTCAATCTCACCGGGACGTTTTATTGCACCAAGGCGATGTTGGGTCCCATGGCCAAACAGCGGTATGGCCGGATTATCAACATGGCTTCGATCGTGGGAACGATCGGAAACGCGGGACAGGCAAACTACGCCGCGTCGAAAGCGGGGGTTATCGGGTTCACCAAATCAGTCGCTCGCGAATATGCGAGTCGGAACATCACGGTCAACGCGGTGGCTCCGGGTTTTATCGACACGGCGATGACCCGGGCCTTGAACCAGGAGGTCAAGGACACGTTGTTGCAACAGATTCCTCTTGGTCGATTAGGCCAACCCGCCGAGGTGGCGGAAGCCGTTCGTTTTTTGGCATCGGACGCGGCGGGGTATATCACCGGACAGGTTTTCCACGTCAATGGCGGGATGCACATGGCGTAACGTAATGAATGACTTATTCTACAGGGATTGCTTAACAGGAGGCGAGAATGTCGATGGTCGCTGAAGAACGTATTAAAAAGATCATTGCAGAACAATTAGGGGTGGAAGAAGAGGACGTCGTGCCCGACGCGTCTTTTGTCGAGGATTTAGGGGCAGACTCCTTGGATACGGTGGAACTGGTGATGGCGCTTGAGGAAGAATTTGACGTGGAAATCCCCGATGAAGACGCGGAAAAAATTCAAAAAGTTTCTCAAGTCATTGAATATATCAAAGAAAAAACCTGATCCGTTCTGAGCGGCCCTCATGACCGAGTACCCCCCCAGTCGGCGCGTTGTGATCACCGGCTTGGGAGTCGTGACTCCCTTGGGCGTCGGTGTCGACAAAACCTGGCAAGCGTTGCTTGCCGGGAAGTCGGGCATTGGTCCCATCACGCGCTTCGATGCGTCCGACTATGCCTGCAGAATTGCGGCTGAAGTCAAGGACTTCGACCCGGCCGATCACCTCGAAAAAAAAGAAATCAAAAAGATGGACGCGTTCATCCAGTACGCCGTGGCGGCGAGCCAAGAGGCGGTGGATGACGCGGGATTACAAGTCACACCAGAAACGGCTGACCGAGTCGGGGTCTATATCGGGGCGGGCATGGGCGGTCTTCCGGCCATTGAGCAGTATCACAAGGTGCTCCAGGACAAAGGGCCGGGGCGCGTCAGTCCGTTCTTCATTCCGATGGTCATCGTGAATTTGGCCTCGGGCCAGGTCGCGATCCGGTTTGGGGCCAAGGGCCCCAATTCGTGTGCCGTGACGGCCTGTGCCACGGGGAATCACTGCATCGGAGACGCCTACCGGATTATTCAACGCGGGGAAGCGGACGTGATGTTGGCCGGCGGAACCGAATCCACGATTTGCCCCTTGGCCGTTGCCGGATTCGGCGCGGCCAAAGCGTTGTCACGTCGCAATGATGATCCGGAACGGGCGAGTCGTCCGTTTGAACGTGACCGGGACGGATTCGTGATCGGAGAAGGCGCCGGCGTGGTGGTGTTGGAAGCGTTGGAGCACGCGCAACGTCGCGGCGTCAGGATATACGGAGAACTTGCCGGCTATGCGATGACCAGTGACGCCTTTCACATTACCGCGCCTCCGGATGATGGCGCCGGGGCCGTGGATTGCATGGAGAAAGCCATTCGCGACGCGGGCGTCCCGAAAGCGACAATCGGGTATATCAACGCGCATGCCACCTCCACCTTTGCGGATCGAGTTGAAACGCACGCCATCAAAACCGTGTTTGGGACCCATGCCGCCCGACTTCCGGTGAGTTCCACGAAATCCATGACCGGCCATCTGTTGGGAGCGGCCGGTGGTGTCGAAGCGGTGTTTGCCACCCTGGCGCTGCATCATGGCGTGTTGCCGCCGACGATAAATTTGGAGAATTCTGACCCAGACTGTGACCTTGATTATATTCCCGGGCAAGCCCGTCAGGTTTCCATCAAGGTTGCACTTTCGAATGCCTTTGGATTTGGTGGCGTGAATGCCTGTCTGGTCATCAAGTCTGCACAAGAGAGCCGGGAAGTTTAGGTTCTTCCTACGCCGGGCGTACCCGACCATCAGAGAAAGAGCATGAATGTGATTGAGGAGGCGCATCAACGACTGCCGTATCAGTTTCGCAAGCCGGCTTTATTGGAAGAGGCCTTGACGCATCGTTCCCACGTCCAAGAGAAATCCTCTCCGGCGGACAAACAGAATGAACGCCTCGAGTTTTTAGGCGATGCGGTATTGGGTCTGATCGTGAGTGAATATTTGGCGGAAACCTTTCCTGCGTTGGCCGAAGGGGATTTGTCACAGATACGAGCCCGCCTCGTGGGGCGAGCCACGCTGGCGGACGCCGCGCGGCGATTGGGCCTTGGCCGAATGCTCCGATTGGGCCGGGGCGAAGAACGCACCAAGGGCAGAGACAAAGCGTCCCTCCTGGCGAACGCATTGGAAGCCGTGATTGGAGCCATCTATTTGGATGGGGGGATGGCGGCGGCACGAACGTTTACCCTACAGGTGTTGGAGACCCAACTCAAAGAATTGCACGAGGATGATCTCGCGGCCTTCAGGCAGGACTATAAGAGTCAATTGCAGGAATGGTGTCAACAGCACGTTCATGTCCTTCCGGTGTATAACGTGATTGAAGAAGCAGGCCCTGATCATCAAAAAACATTTGAAGTCACGGTCGACATTGAACAACAATGTCATGGAAGTGGGAAGGGGCGGAGTAAGAAAATTGCGGAACAGCAGGCGGCCAAACAGGCGCTCGAACAGCTTAGGCCCGCAACCGACGTAGTCTAATACCAATGGATCGTACTGAAGAAAAACAAATAAGGAGGATGAAGGAATGCTTGGATTGCGTGCTGTAAGAAAAATCCTGTGGTTCATGGGAGTCGCGGCTCTCCTGGTGGGAGTCAATGGAGAAAGTGTCCGGGCCGGAGATCCTCAAGGACTTCTGACGGCGGAGGGCAAGGCGCCTCGTGCGATCGTCACCACCAAATTTGGTCAAATGGAACTGGTCTTTTTCCCGCAATTGGCGCCCAAACACGTGGAAAGCTTTTTAGGTCTGGCCAAGAAGGGGTTCTATAACGGGACGATCTTCCACCGGGTGATTCCCGGGTTCATGATTCAGGGCGGTGATCCCAACACCAAGGATCCGAGCAAGCGACAGTCCTATGGAATGGGAGGCCCCGGGTATACCTTGCCGGCCGAGTTTAATCGGATTCCGCATGAACGGGGCATCGTGTCTGCGGCTCGAAGTGCTGATCCCGATAGCGCAGGCTCCCAGTTTTTCATCATGGTAGGTAAAGCTCCCAGTTTAGACGGTCAGTATACGGTGTTTGGAGAAGTGGTGAAGGGCATGGAGGTGGCTGATAAAATCGTGAATCAACCCCGAGACCCCAGAGATGGTCCCCTTGAACGTATTGAAATGACCGTCGAAGTGAAATAAGGCAAACAGCAGGCCGGTCCCTAGCCGTGAGAACTTCGGACCGCCTGTTCTTCACTTCCGGCGCTTCCGGGTAGGATGATACGTCCACCTGTCGTGCCGAGTTTGGTGAGCTGTGCGGCGACGTCGGGGTGATGACTCTTGAGAAACCCGATTAGTCCATTGAGAAAGCGATTGGACCGAAGCCCGCTTCCTGAAAACCCGGCAATAAACGTCAGGCCGCGATCCAGCACCTCACTGACAAGTTGGGTGTCGGGTTTTTCTCCCTTCATAAAGGCGTCATATTCTTTCTTGAGGACTTCGGTAAAGGGAGGGGCCATCCCTTCAGGCACGTGGATCGGGCTGAACGATCGACGCAATGCCTGGATGGCCGCGATGGCCTCTCCATCCTGCGCATCGCTCCGTGATTGGAAATGTTTAAACGTCACGGCTTCGAGAAAGTAAAACATCTCCGCGGCTTTGTCCCCCGATTGATCGAGCAGTTCTTTGTAGAAGACGCGCCGTTCCTGTTCAAATTGATCCCCGACGCGTTTTTGTTGATATTCCACGTTCGTATCCAGATAGACGCAATCGGCATGGCACGCAATACTGACGACGCGGTGCGTCCCACAGCATTGGCTGCAAATGGCACCGCGTAGCGCCGGGCAGGGACGCTTGCCTTTTCGTTCGTGGCAGTAGATGCATTTGCTCATGGCTTCTCGTTTCCTTCCAACCGGCCCATCCCGTAATCCGAAAGCGTCCGCTTGCGTTTCCGTTGATTGCCGGTATTGGTCGGGCGTTCCAATCCATTGATCTCAGCCCCATTGGCGTACAAATAGGGAACCAGGATCATATGGTTCCGGCGGTCGATTTTGACGGAAGACGGCGAGATCAGGAACTCGGCAATGACTTGCATGGAATGGTCCGGCTGGACCCGCCAGATCTTTCCCGACGTCAGGTCGGAAAGGTACAGGCTGCCGAATCGATCAAAGTCGATCCCGCTTAAATTCCGAAATTTGCCGGTAAAAAACGAATTGGAAATGACCTCGGTCATGGTACGGTCTTCCGCAATTTCCATCACGTTCCCGTTATCGAGGCTCGCGATCCAGAGCCGGCCGGATCTCGGGTGAACGGCCAGTCCTCGCGGTGACGCCAAGTCTTCGTGTTGGAGATAGAGGGATACCTCGTGACCGTGTTGAGGGTCAACCTGGTACACGGCGTTCCCGGCCGTATCCAGGACAAAGAGTTGCCCGATGCCGTCGGCAATCAGATCCGTCAACGCCTCGGCGTGAAACGGATGCAGGGAAACGGTGATCGTGGGTTTGCCGGATCGAGCATGAAATCCCCGGATGACGTCGATATCGGTCACGTAGAGGGTGTCGCCGGCGACGGCCATGCCATGGGGTGAATGCAAAATCGTGTCGCCTCGGCCACCCTGAATGAAGTGCAGATCCAGCAGGTTGCCGTCTCGATCGAGTTTCGAGATGAACCCGTTATTGTCGGACGCGCCGGGTTCCCCATTGGCATTGGCGATGAAATAGCCTTCGCCCGAAGGATGGGCGATAAAGGATTGGGGGCTCTGGAGCTGGCTGATAGGATTGGCAAAAGCCGGCAGCGGCCAGGCACTCAGAACCAAAACGACGGCGATGATACGGAGCGGCGTCCGAAACACGTCAGGTATTCGAGAATCCCTTATGCAGGTTTGCAGCCTGCATGCCAAGAGATGAAAAGGAGGCCCCTCCTCCCTCTCCCTTGGAGGGAGAGGGCTGGGGTGAGGGGGATATTGGCAGGTGGGAGGGCGTCTCACAGCGGCATGCTACGGCACCCCTTGGGGGGTGTCAAGGCAGTGGATCAGTCACCATCTTTGCGCTTCTCTTAAACTTGAAGATCAACCAGACGGAAGACATCTGGCAAGTCTCCAACGTGCAACTGCAGGGTGTCGTTGAGCAACCGTATTGATGGGGGGAGGAAAATCAACAACCTCCATTCTTTTTCTTGAGCAAATGTCGCAGGCTTCGAGTAGTACATGAGATCCCAGCTTTCAGTAGGACCAGGGTTGGTCTCAAGTCGCATGACCTTGCTGTCTTTATCCATTACCTTATCGTATTGAATTTTTCGCCATTCCACTTGGCTTCCCGGACACAGGCGATCTTCCACTCGTCTCTTCAGTTCCAGTAGGTTCCGTACCTCCAAACAATATTCTCCAAACTTCTTCACTGATTCCGCTTGTTCACCAAAGCTCAGAATAAAGGCGGTCGGGTTCTTGTCGTTAACGTCTCGACAGATTCTTCCATCTGGCAATGCGTAAGAACCGATACCTTCTGAGACGTCTTTCCCTTCACCCTCAATATTGCGAAGAGAAGGGAGCGACCGGAACCAAAGTTTACCGGTCAAGTGATTCTCCATGGCTTCATTTCCCTCAACGAAGCGAAAGAGAGTTGGCGGTTCGGGCTCATCAGCACGCATCTCATCACTATACCATTTGAGCTTATCTAGCCCCTTTTGATGGTCCCACAATTTCTCACACTCTTGGTAGGACATAGCTGCCATTTCTTTCATTTTTTGTGACCAATTGTTAGCAAGTGGTGTGTGAAGCTTTTCCAAGCTAGACCTTTCTTCACCGCTCAGAATGCCGTGCTCCTTGTCAATCTTCAGTGCTTTGGCTATGTGCTTCGCAATTTCACATCCAGCTTCTGCTTGCTCAAAATCGTTAATGTCCACTAAGCCTCTACTTTCTTCTCTAACGTAAGGCAAAAATCGCAACTAAATTATGCTGTCAATAAAGTCTATTGAGCAATATTTGCTTTTAGCGACCGTCATGCCCGACGCCTTCACTAAAAAAGGCTTTCAAGTCCTTGTCAAGTGGATACTCGCCGAGTACCTTATGCAGGCATAGCTAAAGAGAACCACGTCTCTCGAGTAGATTCGCTTGCCTTCTGCGACTTTGTCGCCCTTTTGTATGTGTTTCTGCGTGATCTCACTCATAAACCCCTCCGCTTGACAAATCCATATTTGGATCTTACCGTACAAAAACATCTGGAAAAGAAAACTCCCCACCAGGAGGACATCATGAAAACAATCGCGCTCAGTCTTTTAATCCTGTTCATGGCCGTTGTTGCCCACGCGCAAAACTGGTATGAGCCAGTGCCTTGCTATGCGTGCGATGTCGATACGTCATATAGCCGCCAAAATGACTGGGACAAGCATATGGAGGAAGTTCAAAGCGGTTTTGCCTCCAATTACGGACTCGGGAACAGCAATGGAACCAGTTACGGCGGCGGCGCTCCGCAGGGCGAATGGCGATCACAAGGGTATCAGCAAGATTCAGGATGGGACTATGAGGGCATGGCGAGACAGCAACAACGGGAAGCGGAGCGTTCATTTTGGCAATCGCAAGGCTCCTACGGCGTTCCCGATACCGGAAAGCCCATTGCCCCATGCGGTCCGTACTACGCGCCTCGTGCTGCGAAAAACTGTTATTGAAGCGCAATAAAGGCCGTTCTCCGCAAAGACCGCTAAAGCGCATCAAGCCCCTCTCGATGCCCAAGCCGAGAGGGGCTTTTTATTCCCCTGACAACCATACCACCAACTCTCCCTCACCCCGGCGACGTGATGGACTTTATGCTCCACGTTAGACGGGAAAATGATCGCGTCGCCGACATCCAACTCCACGATCTTGCCATTGACTTCCAGGTAGCCTCCCGACATCGGCTTCCGTAAGAGAATCGTGATCGACACCATGCAGCGATTATTCCCATTTAAGTCTATTGAGCAATATCTCCTTATAGCGACCATCAACCGACACTTGTCCGACACCTTGACTAATAAAGGTTCTCAGGTTCTTGTCAAGTAGATGTCTGCCGAGTACCTTATGCAGGCGTAGCTAAAAAGAACCGTGTCTGATATGTCCTGAATGACGGCACCCGGCGCCAATAGTACGATGTGTATAGTAAGGAATTTTAATGAAAACAATCACCACCTTTCGTAACCATTTGATAATCACGATCTTCGCTGTTACCACAGTTTTCCCTTATCCTGCTGACGGCAAATCGGTGAAAGACATGTTCGCCGAGGTGTCCAGTAGCATAGTTGTCGTTTTGACGCTTGATGCTGGCGGTAGAAAGACAGGGCAAGGTAGTGGAGTCGTCGTTGGCAAGAACGAAGTGGTGACGAACTGCCACGTCGTCTCAAATGCGCGAACCATCGCCGTGCGCCAAGCGGCTGACGTGCGCGGACGCGAGACCTACCGAATGAAGGCGGAACTGGTGGCGCGAAACGAACAGCGCGACTTGTGCTTCCTGTCAGTGAAAGAACTCTCCGTGCCTCCTGCAGCACCTCCGGTTACTTTTGCTGCCGCCCGCAGTGTCTCCATTGGGGAGGAAGTTTATGCCATCGGGGCTCCGCGAGGACTGGATCTGTCGCTCTCTCGCGGTATCGTCTCGCAGTTGCGTGGCGACTACGGCAAAAAATCCGCCCCGATCATTCAGACCGACGCAGCTGTCTCTCCGGGTTCTTCGGGAGGAGGACTGTTTAATGAAAACGGTGAATTGCTTGGGATTACCACCTTCAAATTCTCCGGCGGTGCCAGCGAAGGATTGTCGTTCGCGCTGCCGGTGGAATGGGTGAAGGATCTGGTTTTCAACGTGCACAAGCGCAAGAAATGCTTCTCGTCGCCAACAGTCAAATGCTTGTTTGATGAAGCGTTGCGGATTAGGAAGAGCATTGAGACTGGCACTGCTTCGTTAACACTCATTAATGAGACGTTGTGTGCAATTGCCACCGCACAGGTTGAAGCGGATGACAAGGCAGGAGCAAAGATGACATTGACCTATGCAATGCACGTTGCAGAGAGAATTGATAATGCGAGAGAACGCGACAGGGAATTCAGCGACATCGCCGCTGTGCAAATCGAAGCTGGGGATATTGTCGGGGCCACGCAAACTGCGCGAAGGATCGATAACCTAATCGAGCGCGTTTCAATTTTGAACAAGATTGCCACTGCACAAATCAAAACAGGCGACAATACGGAAGCGGGGCTGACCTTGGAGACTGCAGTACAAATACTTGAAAGATTCAAAAAATCCATAGCACGAACCGAATCAAAAGCAACCACACCATCGAAATCGTGGGCTGAGGTCGGGGCGAACATGCTACAGAAAATGGACATTGTTCTTTTGCCTTATCAGATGCGCTCCATCGCCAAGACACAAGTCATGGCTGGATACACCGCCGATGCACGTCAGATTATCGGGAAAATCGATGATCCGGAAGAGCGCGCCAGTGGATTTCTCGACATTGCCACTGTACAAATCGAAGCGGGCGACAAGGCAGGAGCAAAGTCGACATTGACCGATGCAAGGCAAGCCGCAGAAAGAATCAATAACACGAGCCAGCACTTTTCAGTTTTGAGCGAGATTGCCACTGCACAAGCTCAAGCAAGCCAAGAGGCAGGGACGAAGATAATCTTGACCGATGCGCTACAGGCCACTATGAGAATTGATGATGCGGAAACACGCGCCTGGCGCCTCCTCGATATCGCCGTAACGCAAGCCGAAATGGGTGATATTGTTGGGGCTATACAAACCGCAGAAAGAATTGATGCTGCGCACCAACGTTTTTCAGCTTTAAGCCGAATCGCCGTCGTACAAGCCGAAGCGGGAGATATTGTCTGGGCCACACAAACCGCAAAAAAAATCAATAATGCCAACAAGCGTGCTTCAGTCTTGAACAAGATTGCCATCGCGAAAGCTCAACCTGGCGACGCGGTGAGTTCGAAGATAAGCTTGACTGATGCACGCCGTGCTGCCATGAGAATTGACGATGCAGGAAAGCGCGCCCGGCGCTTTATCGAGATCGCCACTGCACAAGCTCAGGAAGGTAATAAGATCGGAGCAAAGGCTGCTTTCGCCGATGCGATACAAATTGTTAAAGAAATCAATGTTAGGAATCTATTTGGAAAATCCCTGCCTCAAAAAGAACGAAGCAGGTTAGATGCCGTCAGTACCGCAAGCACTCGCGTTTCGGTTTTGCGTGATATCGCTGCAGCGCAAGCCGAAGCAGGTGATATCAAAGGTGCCATGGATACTGCCTTACATCTCTCTCACGGTGTTATCGTAGAAGACAGAATCGCTCTCGAACTCTTGGCCAGCGAGACGGAGGCCAAACGTGCCGTTGCCCTCGCACGCATCGCCGTCGCAATTGCCAGGACAAAATGACCGAAGTCACACGGCGCTAACGTTCTCGAAAGCGTCCTTCCCGGAACATTTCATGGGGTCTTGCTTTCCATAGAAGTCTCCAACAGGTTGTGAAACGGCTTCGTGTCCTTCCAACGATAGGTGTCGAAGTCGCGCCGGTCCGTGGAGAGAATACGGCCTTCTCCAAGCTGAGTCGCCGCGAGGACAAGCGAGGCGTCTGCCAAATCCATCGGCAGACGCGCGTATTGTTCCATCAACGCACGGATGGCGCCGAGATGTTCCTGCCCGATCTCATGGATAGCCACGTTTCTCGACACTTGTTCAACGAAGCGCAACTCCGCTTGTACGCCTAGCCGCGTAAGCATGAGGTAGCAGGTTTCGGTCACGACCGGCCACGTGACGACGAGCGTTTCGTCGAGGCGACGGCTGGCTGCAACCGCGGTCTCGTGCCAGCGGTCCCGGGCATTAGCCAACGCAAGCCAGTAACCGGTATCAGCCAGCACCATGTTTGTTCTCAAGATTCCGTGTCAGATAGTGCTTGTACCGGCCGGCCAAGTCTTCGGGGCCTTCGGCGCAGCCCACGAAATCACTCGACAACAAGGCATCGAGTTTTTCCCGTGATCGCCCGGCCTGTTGCCGATGCAAAAGATCAATGGCGCGTTTCACGATTTCGCTCACGCCGAGCCGCGTCAGTGATTTAAGCTGCTTCAATTTTTCAGCCCTAACTTCATCAAGTCTGGCATTGATTCGCATACGGCAATCTCCTATGGATTGCCCCATTCTAGCATGTATGACTATGTCATACAATGTGCTGTGTAAGTCCACCACCCTGTGAACCGTTGTCAGAGAGCATGGAGTAATTGGTGGAATCTGTGTGATGAGCTTGGTCGGAGTGGAGCATCAGTGGTCTTGAGCAGCCGGGATCATGCGCCCGACGGATAGATTTCTGAACGATGTAGACGAAGCACCTGACCTTGCGTTTCCCTTGATTGACTATAATTTTTCGCCCCTGTTATCGTAGCGTCACACGTAAAACGGTTCCCTTCCACGTTAAGGAGGACGATGTGACGGCTCAGCTCATTGATGGGAAAAGTTTGGCAAAGGACATTCGGGATGGCATTGGCCTGGACGTGAAAGCGCTTGAGGCCCAAACCGGCGTTCGGCCCGGTTTGGCCGTGGTGTTGGTCGGTGACGATCCGGCCTCGGCGGTCTACGTTCGAAATAAAAAGAAAGCCTGTGATACCGCCGGCCTGTACGTGGCCGACCATCAGTTGTCTGCGGAGACAAGCCAGGTCGAGTTGTTAACCCTCATTGACCGGTTGAATGCGGATCCCAAGGTTCATGGGATTTTGGTACAGCTTCCTTTGCCGGCTCATATTGACAGTCAGGCCGTTCTCAATGCCATCTCGCCCGGTAAGGATGTTGACGGCTTTCATCCGTACAATATCGGCCGGTTGGTAGCGGGGGATCCGGTGTTTGTTCCCTGTACGCCCAAAGGGGTGATCCGCATGATCGAATCCACCGGCGAACCCCTTGCCGGGAAGCAGGCCGTCGTGGTCGGGCGCAGCAACATCGTGGGAAAGCCCGTTGCCATGCTCCTGCTGCATCAACATGCCACCGTGACGGTGTGTCATTCCCGGACAAAGGATCTGCCCGCAGTCTGCCGGGAAGCCGATATTCTGGTCGCCGCGATCGGCAAACCCCAGTTCATCAAGGGCGATATGGTGAAAGACGGGGCCATCGTGATCGACGTGGGCATCAATCGACTCGATGACGGGCGTTTGGTCGGCGACGTGGATTTCGAGCAGGTGCGTGAACGTGCCGGATGGATTTCCCCTGTCCCGGGAGGCGTCGGTCCCATGACCATTGCGATGTTATTGGCGAACACGTTGGAAGGAGCCAGGCAAGCGGCCACGTAAGAAGATCTGCCTGAACCATGCCATGAACGCCTCCACTCTCCACCAGACGTTGGTCGAAGGCCAGTTTGCCGTGACCGTCGAGTTGAACCCCCCGAAGGGGACTGACGTGTCGGCATTACTCGAGACCGCCAAGTCGTTGATCGGGCGAGTTCATGGAATCAACGTGCCCGATAACACCGCCGCGGTGATGCGAGCGAGTTCGGTGGCCGTCGCTCGCCTGCTGTATGAACAGGGGCATGACCCCGTGCTCCAACTCACGTGCCGGGATCGAAACCGAATCGGCATTCAGTCTGATCTCCTGGGAGCGCACGTGCTCGGGATCCGTAACGTGCTGTGTCTGACCGGCGACAGCCCGAGCGCCGGTGATCACAAGGATGCCAAGCCGGTGTTCGACCTGGATACCGTTCAACTCATGCACGCGGTGAGAGAACTCAATCAAGGACGGGATTTATCCGGGAACCCGTTGGAGGGACAGACCGCGTTCTTTATCGGTGGAGCGGTGGCGCCTGGCGCCGAATCGGTCGAACTCTTGCATAAAAAATTCGAGGCCAAGGTCAAAGCCGGCGCACAATTTTTTCAGACGCAACCCATTTTTTCGGCGAAGGTAGTCCAGTCTTTCATGGAAGAGGTGCGTCCCTATTCCCGTAAAATCCTGGCCGGGGTCCTGGTGCTCCGGTCGGTAAAAATGGCAGAATACGTCAATGCGCACGTGTCGGGCATCGACGTTCCCGAAGAGATCCTGCAAGAACTGCGGGACGCCGGGGAAGCCCATGCATCCGAAGCCGGGATTGAGATTGCGGTGCGAATCATTCGAGCCATTCGGCCATTCTGTCATGGGGTGCACCTCATGGCGGGCCGATTGTCGCACCGACTTCCCGAGATGATGAGAAAGGCCGGGTTGAGTTGATGACGGTTCCGGAGTTTCAAAGCCAAAAGGGGAAGAAAAAACTGGTGGTCGTGACGGCCTACGACGCGTTGTTCACTCGCATCATCGAGCAAGCCGGCATCGACGTCATTCTGGTCGGAGATTCGCTGGGCGTCGTGGTCCAAGGAAAACCGGACACGTTGTCGGTCACCATGGAAGACATGGTGTATCACACCGGGCTGGTGGCTCAAAGCAGGCGGCAGGCCTTGGTCATCGCCGATATGCCGTTTATGAGTTATCAGGTCAGTGAGGAACAAGCCATTCAGAATGCAGGTCGCTTAATCCAGGCAGGAGCCATGGCCGTGAAATTGGAAGGGGGCGGCGCCATGGTGGATCGCGTCCGGGCCTTGACCGCCGTGGGCATCCCGGTGATGGGTCATCTCGGCATGACGCCGCAGTCCGTGAACCGTTTCGGCGGCTACAAAGTGCAAGGAAGAGAAGAACCCCAAGCCGACACGTTGGTCACTGATGCCAAGGCGTTGGAAACGGCCGGCGCGTTTGCCTTGGTCCTGGAGGCGATGCCCGCGACCTTGGCGCAATCCATGACCCAAGCGGTCTCAATCCCCACTATTGGGATCGGGGCAGGCCCCCACTGCGATGGCCAGGTGTTGGTCCTATATGACCTGCTCGGTTTGTTTGACGAGTTCGTGCCGAAATTCGTCAAGCCCTACGCCCACCTCAAAGCCGATGCCCTCCAAGCCTTACGGCGTTTCAAGGAAGAGGTGGAATGCCGGAAGTTTCCCACCGATCAGGAAAGCTATCATTAAACAGTCTTCGAATCGTGCCGCGGGCAGGCTGTCTCTGAATTCCGTCCCATGTGCCGTACCGGTCACGGGGACTCCGAAACCACAAGTTTTTATTGACAAATAATGAGGCCCCCCCTAGGATCACCCGGTGGGCTCTGGCGTCAAGTTGGCCGGGGCCTTTTTTGTGACTGTTTTCCGGAAAAGCTTGGGTGGTAAATGGGAAATTTGGTGGTCATCGGGTCCCAGTGGGGGGATGAAGGCAAGGGGAAGATCGTTGATATTCTGGCCCAAGAGGCAGATATCATCGTGCGATTCCAGGGTGGCTCCAATGCCGGGCATACGGTCGTCACGAAAAAAGGCACGTTTGTGTTTCATTTGATTCCATCCGGGATCCTGTCCAGGGGGAAACAGTGTATTTTGGGAAACGGTGTGGTCATCGACCCGGGGGCTTTGATCGGAGAACTGGACCAATTGGCTGCCCAGGGTATTAAGGTGGGGCGGAATTTTGCCATCAGTCAGCGTGCGCATCTGATCATGCCGTATCATAAAGCCATCGACAAAGCCGCGGAAAAAGCGAAGGGCGCTCGTCGGATCGGGACAACCGGCAAGGGGATCGGCCCGGCTTACGTGGACAAAATGGCGCGTATCGGGATTCGGATGGGAGACCTGCTTGACCCTGAAGGATTTCGGGAAAAAGTGGAAAGTAATCTGATCGAAATCAACAGTTTTCTCCGGCACATCTACGGCGTGCGAGGGTTTCATGCCGATCGCATTTGTGAGGAATACCTTGTCTATGCCCGACGCCTGTCTTCTTACGTGATCGATGATTCCTTGCTTATCCACAAGGCCGTGGAAAGCGGGCGTCGCGTGCTCTTTGAAGGGGCCCAGGGGACGCACCTTGACGTGGATCTGGGGACGTATCCTTTTGTGACGTCGTCCAATGCATGTGCGGGTGGCGCCTGTACCGGGGGTGGCGTGGGACCGACGAGAATCGACGCGGTCTTGGGCGTCACCAAAGCCTATACCACACGCGTGGGAAGCGGGCCGTTTCCCACGGAATTATCCGATGACGTCGGCAGTGGGTTGCAGGAGCGCGGGCAGGAATTCGGCGCAACCACGGGCAGAGCACGTCGGTGTGGATGGTTGGATGCGATGATTTTACGCTACGCGGTCCGGGTGAACGGTTGCACTTCCTTGGCGGTGACGAAACTGGACGTACTGGATGGGGCGTCGGAACTCAAGATTGCGGTCGGGTATCGGCATCAGGGAAAACTGTATCGCGAGATGCCCGCCGACCCGCGCGTCCTCACGCAGTGTGACCCCGTGTATGAAGTGCTCCCCGGGTGGACGGGGACCACCACCGGGGCAACGTCCTATAAAGCCTTGCCGGCCGAAGCCAAGCGATATTTGCGGCGCATTGAAGACCTGACTTCGTGCCCGATCGATATCGTCTCGACGGGTTCTCATCGAGAACATACGATCATGCTGAAAAATCCCATGACGCAGACGCGCCCTCGGGTCAGACTCTCCAAAGTCAGTGCCTGACCAGTATTGAACCACGGTTGATGCCGTGGAGACCCCACCGTTTGACAACCATTGGAGTGGTTGCTAGCATCCGGTTCAGGTGAGCCGCTAGCTCAGTTGGCAGAGCATCGCCCTTTTAAGGCGAGGGCCCTCGGTTCGAGCCCGAGGCGGCTCACCACTTATCAAGAAGTGACGAGCCTCCTCCTCATATCCTGGGAGATCAGCGGATACAACAAGATATTTTCATGCCCTTCAGGAGTCGGACAAGCGTAGGCCCAAGGAAAGCACTTGTCCGAGGCGGAAAAGGCCGTGGCTTGCCTTTGGAAATGGAGAAATGATAGAGTCTTGACAGTAAAGTGGGCTTTCGCCCACTTTTTTTTGCGTTGCCGTTTCCCGAGAGATCATTCCAGGGGCGTGGAATTGCGGATATGAACGGGCTGGAGAGCCAAGTCCATCGCATCGCCGAGTCGATTGCCAAGGCCCTCCGCCTTGAAATTGTCGAAGTCGAGTGTCACGGGAAGGGGGCCAAAACAATCGTTCGGGTGATCGTGGAGAAAGAGGGCGGCGTCGGGATTCAGGATTGTGAACAGTTTCACCATTCGCTCGGACGAGCGCTTGACGCGACTGATCCTGTCCCCCACGCGTATCGTCTTGAGGTGTCTTCCCCGGGGCTCGATCGTCCCTTGAAACAGCGAAAGGACTATGACCAGGCGGTTGGACGGAACATTCGAGTCAAAGTCCGTGACCCCATTCAGGGGAAGGGAACATTTGTCGGTCAGTTGGCTGAAGTCGATGACCGGGGTATTACCCTGCAGGTGCCGGTTCGAAAATCACGAACGCATCGACGGGTGGCCCTTGAGTGGGAGACCATCGCCCAAGCCAAACGCGAAATTGAATGGTAACGGAGGGATCGAAGGAGTGTGACGTGGTCGGGTACAAGCCGATTGCGGGTTAGCAAGAAGAGGTGCGGCTATGAAGCGTGAACTGATGGCAGTCATTGAGCAAGTGGGACGTGAAAAAGGCATTGATAAATATCGGGTGTTGGCGGCTGTGGAGTCTGCGCTGCTGACCGCGGCGAAGAAACGGTATGGAAACAACGAAAATATTCAGGTCCAGATCGACCCTGAGACGGGCGACATTTCCATCGTGTCCTTGAAGACCATTGCTGAGGAGATTACCGATGTCAATGCTGAAATTTCCTTGGATGAGGCGCGGGAGATTGATGGAGAGGCCGAATTGGGCGATGAAATCGGCTCGCTCATCGACGTCGAGGAATTCGGGAGGATCGCGGCGCAGGCCGCGAAACAGGTGATTTGTCAAAAGGTCCGGGAAGCCACGTGGGAGGCGGTCGAGCGGGAATATTCGAAGCGAGAGGGCGACTTGGTGCACGGGATCATCCTCGGGCAAGAGCGCCGGAACTACCTGGTGGAAATTGGAAAGACCGAAGCCGTGTTGCCCATCCATGAGCAAATTCCCCGTGAGGTTCACCGGCGAGGCGATCGGGTTCGGGCGTTGTTGTTGGAGGTGCGCCGGACCCCAAAAGACGTTCAGGTGATCCTGTCCCGAGCGCATCCGCAGTTCGTGGTTAAACTCTTTCAATTAGAGGTGCCGGAGGTCACGGAAAAAATTCTGGAGATTAAAGGGGTGGTTCGCGAACCGGGGGATCGGACCAAGATCGCGGTATCCTCCAAGGATAAAGCCGTTGATCCGGTTGGAGCCTGCGTGGGGATTAAGGGATCCCGTGTGCAGGCCATTGTACGGGAACTCAAGGGGGAAAAGATCGACATCATCCCGTGGACCACGGACCCGCGCGTGTTTATCGGCGAAGCATTGAATCCGGCTTCCATTGAGAAAGTGGGCATCGACGAGGAGAAAAAGGCGGCCCTGGTGGTGGTGGCAGACTCGCAATTGTCGTTGGCCATTGGGAAAAACGGGCAAAACGTGCGACTCGCCGCCAAATTGACCGGGTGGAAAATTGATATCATCAGCGTGAGCGAGTATGAAAAAGAAAAACTCGACCGGGAACGGGAAATAAAAGCCGCCTTGGCTGAAGAAACCGCCGCGCAACTTGAACAGGAGGCCGGAACGGAGAAACAGCCGCCGGAACCTGCGAGTGAAGGGGAGACGAGTGAAGGAGAGACAGGTGAAGGGCTTGAAGTCACATCCGAAGAGACGGTTGAATCACCGGAGGCTTCCTCGTAAATCTTGTGAATCACAATGAGAGTGTATGAATTAGCCAAGAAGCTGGGCAAGGAAAGTCGAGTTCTTATTGCCGAATTGGGCGGACTCGGCATTGCGGTTTCCTCCCATAGCAATGCCTTGAGCGAGGAGGACGAGCAGAAAGCCTTGAAAGCCCTTTCGGGAAAGGCGGATCTGCAGGCGTCGCCGCCGAAGAGGGCAACCGGTTCGTTCAAGCCCGGCAAAACCGCGAAGAAACCCGCCGCCTCGCCCGCAAAGGGACGCGGCCAGGCTCTCGCGAAGGAAAAAGCTGCGGAAGAGGAGGTTCGGAAACCTGAGAAAAAACACATTTTAATCAAACGACGAAAAGAAGACGTTGCCTCTCCTTCTGAAATCGAGACCTTGACGAAAGAAGAGCCTCCGGGAGACGGCATCAGTCCCGTGGTCCACAAGAGCGAACCCCCGGAACCGGTGGCCGTGGACGACGAGCCCCCCGAAGTCGCGGCCATGGCTCAGGCCTTGGCTTCCGAATCGACGAGCGCTGACGCCGTACCGTCAATCGAAGAAAAAGCCTCGCCCGTTGCGGCCGGAGAGCCGGTCACGACTCAGCCTGAAAAAGAAAAAACGGTTGATGGGCCCGAAAAAGGCAAGGAAGAGGAGAAATCGAAAAAAAATCGGAAAGCCGGAAAACCTCGTGATGCAGACCTCTTTGCCGCAATCTATGAAGATGCGGCTCGATGGCAGGATCTTCGTCCCCTTCCCGCCTTGAGACGGGACGAACGGTCTCGACATGTCCCTTCTTCCACGTCCACCGAAGTTACAAAGCCCAGAAGAAAGACCGTCAAGTTGTCATCGGGTCTTACGGTGAAGGACTTTGCGGAACACCTGGGGCTCCGAGCGACGGACGTGATTCGGAAGTTAATGGAAGTGGGAGTCGGTCTCACGCTGAATCAACCCATGAATCTGGATGCCGGGATGCTGATTGCCGAAGGGCTCGGGATTCAGGTTGAGATCCAGACGGAGAAAGAGGGTGACGCGCTGTTAGAAGAAATGCTTGAGCCGACGACCGAGTCACAATTCGTACCGCGGGCTCCGGTGGTCACCATTATGGGGCACGTGGATCATGGGAAAACGTCTTTGCTCGATGCGATTCGTCAGACCAAGGTGACGCAACAGGAAGCGGGGGGAATCACGCAACATATCGGAGCCTACTCCGTTCAGGTTGGGGAGAAAAGTGTGACGTTTCTGGATACCCCCGGTCACGAAGCGTTCACGGCCATGAGGGCACGCGGGGCACAAGCGACCGATATCGTGGTCTTGGTGGTCGCTGCGGATGACGGCGTCATGCCGCAGACCCTCGAAGCTGCCAATCATGCGCAGGCTGCCCAGGTCCCCATTGTGGTGGCCGTCAACAAGATCGATAAACCCGGAGCCAATCCGGATCGAGTCAAGCAGAGCTTGTCGGAACAGGGCCTCGCTCCTGAAGCCTGGGGCGGCCAGACCATTTACGTGGAAGTATCGGCGAAAGAAAAGCAGGGGTTGGAGACGTTATTGGAGATGTTGCTGCTTCAATCCGAGGTCATGGAGTTGCGCACGGACGTGACCCAACCCACGAAGGGTGTGGTGTTGGAGGCCAAGTTGGATCGTGGTCGTGGTCCCGTGGCGACCGTCTTGGTCCAAAGCGGGTCGTTGAAAGTCGGAGCCGCGTTTGTGGTGGGCGCGACCAGTGGTCGCGTACGAGCGCTGGTGTCGCACGATGGGAAGAAAATCCGTGAGGCGGGAGCCTCCACCCCCGTCGAGGTGATCGGCTTGTTGGGGTTGCCGGCTGCAGGTGATCAATTAGTGGTCGTCAAAGATGAGCGGGTGGCCCGGGAGATCGCCGAGTCCCGACAACAAAAATTGCGTACGGCGGAGCTTGGGACCGGCCCGAGCCGGCTCACGTTGGATGCGCTGTTTGCTCAAGGCCAGGAGTTGGACAAGAAAGAATTGGCGGTGTTGATCAAAGCGGATGCCCAAGGGTCGGTCGGGGCCTTGTGCGAATCCATTACAAAAATTTCCTCTGATACCGTCAATGTGCAGATTATTCATCGGGGCGTGGGAGGCATCACCGAATCGGACGTGTTGCTGGCGTCTGCGTCGAAGGCGCTGGTGATCGGATTTCACATTCGTCCTGACCCCAAGTCGACGGCGCTCGCCGAACGTGAGGGGGTTGAGCTTCGACTCCATACCGTTATTTATAATGCGATTGCAGACGTCAAAGCGGCCGCCGAGGGGTTGCTGGAGCCTATCCTCACGGAGCGCGTGTTGGGACGCGCGGAGGTTCGACAGGTTTTTTCGATTCCCAAAATCGGCGCGATTGGAGGCTGTTACGTCACGAACGGGCATATTGCCCGTGCGAGTGAGGGCATTCGCTTGCTGCGGGACAGCGTCATTGTCTATGAAGGGAAACTGGGTTCGTTGCGGCGCTTTAAAGATGACGTCCGGGAAGTGCAGCAGGGATATGAATGTGGGATCGCCATTGAAAACTTCAATGACATTAAAGCCGGCGACGTGATTGAAGCGTATGTCTTTGATAAAGAGGCGGCCAAATTGTAACTCCCTATCGACGGTGTGGCCGCACTGAGTCGTGGGTGTGGCGTGCCGTGCTGAAAACCGATGGTGGTTGGGGTCTGTCGGATAGAATTGCATTTTCCCGAAGGGCATTCGCTGAAATCGAAGCGTCAAATTCTGTCCAGCCTCAAAATGCGTCTTAGCAGGACGTTCAGGGTGTCGGTGGCCGAGCTTGAGTATCATGATCTCTGGCAACGATCCGTGTTGGGCATTGCCTGTATTGCCAATGAATCGAGTCACGTGAATCGGGTTCTCGATCAATCGATCAATATGATTCGGGCCACGCCCACGTTGGAACTGCTCAATTTTCGAATAGAACTGTTGTAGGGCGGGAAGAAGCGCGAGTGTCGTGTCGAAGCTGGCGTATAAACGATCGGTCAGGGTGGCTGATCAAATCAGAATGGAGGTCGCGGACATTCTTGCCAGAAAATGCAAGGACCCCCGGCTCCGGTTCGTGACGGTCACCTCCGTGGAGATGAATGACGATCTGCGGAAAGCTCACGTCTATGTGTCCTTGTTGGGGAACCAGGTCGAGGAGGAAGCCGTCGGAAAGATTCTCAAAAAAGCGTCCGGGTTCGTTCGGTCGGAATTGGGGCGGCGCTTGGAGTTGCGATATACCCCGGAGGTGGCATTCTTGTTCGACTTGAGCGGCTCACGAGCGGAAAAGATCGATCGGATTCTTGATGACGTGCTCCCCATTGATGAGTCGGGGCCCAAGGGGGATGGTTGGGGCGAATCCGGGGACGAGGGAAAGGCATGATGGCCGGAATTCTTGATGAGATTCCTCCTGTCCATCGCGTGACCCCGGCGACGCCGCACGGCGTGCTGAACGTCTTGAAACCGGCCGGGTGGACGTCTCACGACGTCGTGGCCAAGGTTCGCGGTCTTCTTCAGGTCCGTAAAGTGGGGCATGCCGGCACCTTGGATCCCGAGGCAACCGGCGTGCTTCCCGTCTTGCTGGGCCAAGGAACGAGGCTTTCGGCTTTTCTGGTTCATTGGGACAAAGAGTATGAGGCCGTCTTGCGTCTCGGGCAAGAGACAACAACCCAGGATGCCACGGGCGAAATCATGCGGGACTGTTCCATCCAAGGGCTTCGTCCCGAGACCATTCACGCGGCGGTTGCGCAATTTCAAGGTGAACAGCAGCAAGTGCCTCCCATGTATTCAGCGGTCAAAATAGGAGGACAACCGCTGTACAAAGCGGCTCGTGCAGGCAAAACCCTTGACCGCCAGGCGCGCCCTATTACCATTTACCACATTGAGGTCAGGGCGATGGCCTTGCCCTACGTCACGCTGTGGGTTCACTGTTCCAAAGGCACGTACATTCGCACCTTATGTGCGGATATCGGCCAGGTCTTGGGCGTGGGAGGGCATCTGAGCCAATTGACCCGAGTTCGAGTAGGGCCGCTTCCCCTTGACCGGGCGTGGCCGCTTGGTGAAATCGGACGTGGCGATGACCTCGTCAAAAACCCAGGGGCTTTTCTGGATCTCGATGAGGCCTTGGCCCATCTTCCGGCGGTGATTGTTGATTCCGCCATGGTGGGGAAGGTCTTGAACGGTTCGCCTGTTTCGGGCGCCGCCATTTGGTCGGAGGATGATCGGGAGAGTTCCACGGAAACGTTGATTCGGGTGAAAGATGACAGGGGGCGACTGTTGGCCCTTGGTAAATGGGCCGCGTCGACGTTGGATGTGCCGAGACAGCAATTACAGATGGTCAAAGTGTTTGGAGAGACGTCTTGAGCGCAACTCGCTCACGCCTTTCCATGAAACACGCGTGAGACAACAGGGATGAAATAAAGAAGAAGGAGGCTGGCATGGCAGCGGTCAAGGAAGCAAAATCGGATATCGTGCAGCGACATCAGGAGCATGAACGGGATACGGGTTCGTCACAGGTGCAAATTGCCTTGTTGACGAATCGTATCAACTATTTAACAGACCATTTTCGTACGCATAAAAAAGATCATCATTCGCGACACGGGTTGCTGAAAATGGTGAGCCTTCGCCGACGTTTGTTGGATTATTTGCATCGAAAAGACGTCGGGCGCTACCGCGCCCTGCTTGGAAAATTAGGGCTGCGGAAATAACAATGCTTCTCAACGAAGGTGATCATGAAGGCAAGAAGGAGAGAGATACATGGTGCAAGCAGTTGAATTGGAGATAGCGGGACGCGAGATGCGGTTGGAGACGGGTCGGATGGCCAAGCTGGCCGATGGGGCCGTGTTGGCTTCCTATGGTGACACGATGGTTTTGGCCACGGCAGTGTCTTCCAAGATATTGAAGCCGGATATAGATTTTTTGCCGCTCACGGTCAATTATCTGGAAAAGGCCTATTCGGCCGGAAAAATTCCTGGGGGGTATTTCAAGCGGGAAGGAGCTCCGTCGGAAAAAGAAACCCTGACGAGCCGGCTCATCGACCGTCCTATTCGTCCCTTGATCCCGAAAGGGTTTTCTTATGAGACACAAGTGATCGCGTCGGTGCTCTCGGTGGACCAATCGATGACTTCGGAAGTGGTGGGGCTCACCGCGGCCTCAGCCGCGCTCTCGATCTCGGATATTCCCTTTGGTGGCCCGTTAGCTGGCGTCAAAATCGGGCGCGTGAACGGCCAATTCGTGGTCAACCCCAGTATGCAGGAACTCCAGAACAGCGAACTCGATTTGGTTGTCGCCGGCACCGAGGACGCGATTTTGATGGTGGAATCCGGGGCGAATGGGCTGTCCGAGTCCGTGTTCCTGGATGCGTTGGCGTTGGCCCATTCGGAAATCAAGAAGATCGTGGCGAAAATCGTCGAATTGCAGGCGATGGTGGGGCGGACCAAGCGGGTGGTGCCGGTTGAGCCGGTCGGTGAGGAGTTGAAACGACAGGTGCGCGAATCGGTGGCCGGCCCGATTCGAGAAGCCGTGCTCATCGCCAACAAAAACGACCGGCAAGAGCGGTTGGACCAGATCATGGCCGACGCGGTCGACAAGCTTGGCGAAGACGACCCGGGGCGCTGCCGGCAAGTCAAAGAGGTCTATCATGATGTGGAATATCATGAAGTCCGCGAGATGATTCTGGAAAAGAAAATCCGAGCCGATGGTCGAGGGGCTTCCGATATTCGGCCCATCACATGCGAAACGAGTATTTTGCCGCGCACGCATGGCTCTGCCCTGTTCACGAGAGGGGAAACCCAAAGTCTGGCCGTGGTCACGCTGGGAACCTCGGACGATGAACAACGCATCGATGCGCTGGAGGGGGAGTATTTCCGCAACTTTATGCTCCACTATAATTTCCCGCCGTTTAGCGTGGGGGAAGCCCGGCCATTGCGTTCGCCCGGGCGACGCGAAGTCGGGCATGGGAAACTTGCGGAGCGTGCGTTGAAGTCGGTTCTGCCGGACAAGGAGAGTTTTCCCTATACCATTCGCATTGTGTCGGACATTTTGGAATCCAATGGCTCCTCTTCCATGGCCACGGTGTGCGGAGGCACCTTAGCCATGATGGATGCCGGCGTGCCCATTAAAAAACCGGTGGCAGGCATTGCCATGGGGCTTATCAAAGACGGCGACCGGGTCCTGATTTTGTCGGATATTCTCGGACTCGAAGATCACCTGGGAGACATGGATTTTAAAGTGACGGGGACGCGAGAGGGGATCACCGCGCTTCAAATGGATATCAAGATCGAGGGGATCACCATTGATTTGATGCGGCAAGCACTCGAACAAGCCCGGGCCGGACGTCTGCACATTTTAGAAAAAATGCAGGAATCGCTCTCATCTCCCCGTGATTCTCTGGCGCCCCATGCTCCTCGAATTTATACGCTGCAGATCAAACCCGACAAAATTCGCGACGTCATCGGGCCGGGCGGGAAAGTCATTCGCGGCATCATTGCGGAATGCGGGGTCAAGGTGAACGTCGACGATACGGGTCTGGTAACGATCGCGTCGGTGGACGAAGCGTCGGCCCAGCAGGCGATTGACATGGTCAACCGGTTGACGGAGGAAGCGGTCGTGGGAAAAACCTACATGGGGACCGTCCGGAAGATCGTCGATTTTGGCGCCTTCGTCGAGATTTTACCCAACCTCGACGGCTTGGTTCATATTTCACAATTAGCCGAGCATCGGGTCCAATCCGTGGCTGACGAACTTACGGAAGGGGAACAAGTCCTGGTCAAAGTCCTGGAAATCGACAGACAGGGTAAAATTCGGTTAAGCCGCAAAGAGGCGTTAATGGAATCGGAGCAGCCTCCGGCCGCTTCCTAGGGAGCCGTTGACCGTCAACATTTCCATCCCAAACTTCGAAATGGATGAATGCGTGCGCCGTGAGCGCGCGATGTCCTTTCCGTTTCCCCGGCGGAAGGGCTGTCCCCATGCCGGGGTCGAGTATCGAGACAATGGCCTGGACGCGTAAGATAGTCCTCGATAACGGCGTTCGCGTCGTGATGGAACGGATGCCGTCGCTCAAGTCCGTCGCCATGAGTGTCTGGGAAAACGTCGGCACCAGGGATGAAGGGCCGCGGCAAAAAGGTCTGGCCCACTTCCTTGAACATATGATGTTCAAAGGCACTCGCCGTCGATCTGCGGCACAAATTTCCCACGAAATCGATAGCCTGGGTGGAGAGATGAATGCCTTTACCACGCATGAAACCACCACCCTGTACATCAAAGTGTTGGATCAACAGATCGGGCAGGCGATCGACTTGTTAGCGGACGTCTTCTATCACTCGCGGTTTGATCGTAAGGAAATCGAACGGGAAAAGCAGGTCGTGTTGGAAGAGATCCGGATGGTTCGAGACGACCCTGAAGACTTCGTGCAGGAACTGCATGCCAAGCAGGTGTTACGGGGGCACCCCCTGGGGCGGTCGATCCTGGGTGATCAGGCCACCATGAAACGCATTCAACGACGCGATCTTCTCCACTATTTGGATCAACACTATCGTCCGGAGAAAACCGTGATTGCGGTGGCTGGGAATTTTGAGGTGAAGAAGGTCGAGGCCTTAATCAATGCCGCATTTGGAAAGTGGGCCCCCGTGGGGAGTCAGGGGAATGGAGTGCAACGGCAGAAGCCGCCCCACGTTCGTGGCGGGGTCATGGTGCATCAGAAGCGGTTGGAGCAGGTCCATCTCTGTATGGGATTTAAGGGACTTCCCGTGGCACATCCGGCCCGATACGCGGCCCATACGTTGAACGCCCTGCTTGGGGGCGGGATGAGTTCCCGACTCTTTCAGGAAATTCGGGAGAAACGCGGTCTGGCGTATACGATCGGTTCCCAATTGTCGAGCTTTTCAGATGGAGGGGTGTTGACCATTTATGCGGCGAGCGGTGCCAAAGAGGCGGCGTCGGTGGTGGACGTGGTGTGTCGGGAAATCAAAAAATTGCAGAAACGCGGGCCCGTTCCTCAAGAAGTGGAGCGAACCAAGAATCAATTAAAAGGGACCGTGATGCTGGGGTTGGAAGGGACCTATGGGCGAATGAACAAGTTGGCCAAGGATGAACTCGCGCAGGGGCGGTACGTGTCCCTTCAGGAACTCGTGTCTGCAATTGATCGCGTGTCCGTGCAGGATGTTCAAGAAATCGGCCGGGAGATCTTGGATTTTGGCGCAATGTCCGTGACGGCGTTGGGACCCGTGAACCCGGAAACCTTTCAGGAAAACATTTTTGCGCAACCCTGAAAAACCGGCAAATTTTCCTTGGAAATCCTCTTGACAACTTGCAACAGGATGAGTAGCATGAGCGACTCTGATTAAAAGTGGAAGGTGGGGCAGGCCGAAAGTGGTCCCCTGCAAGGGGTGAGAAAAGGAATTGTGCTTTTTCGTTGCAATTGAAAAGGTTTTTGGTTAAAAAGTACGAGTTGTTATTTTTATTATGTCATCCTAAGTAAAGGAGGGGGAAATGAAGAAGTCATTTTTCCGTGGGGGCGTTGTGGGAGTGCTGGCTGCAGCTCTGATGCTCGTTGGATTCATCGGTCTGGCAGATGCCCAAAAGGGCCCCTGTTCTAGCAACAAGAAATGTTCGGGTGATCCGAATCAGGTCGCCACTATCGGAGACATGAAGCTCGTTGGGACCGCACCCGCAAGTTTAAAGGGTCGCGTGTATGCCCATTGGGCCGACAATCCGGCCGGCGAGATTCTCTTTGGTATTCAATATTGGAACACCAGCAACCCCGCCGAAACCGGTGACCCTCTTGGCCGTGCGTCCGATGACCGGAACGTGGCCATTCCTGATCCGCTGTTCGCCTGCTGTGCGTGGGGTTATCAAGGTGGTGAGGATCGCAACAATCCGTATGCAGGATGGTACAATCCGCAAACGACCGTGCGGTTACGCGTGAAAGATTCCGCGTTGATGAAGCAGTTGACCGACGCGTCACAAAATTTGGTGGCCATGGAAGTGAGCCTTGACGGCAACACGGTCACGGGCTTCAAAGTCCTCGCTGCCGAGTAACTGACGAATTTGGTGCAAATAATAAGAGTACTTATTCAATTTTAAGAGTTTTTATTTTAGCGCTTAATTGAGGAGGAAGGAATCATGAAAATTCGGAAATCAGGGTTAGCCGTTTTAACTGCCTTGATCGTGGTGGGTTGCATGGCCTCCAGTGCGCTTGCCATTGAAGCATTCCAGGAACGGTTTGAGTGGGGAGATCTCAGCAAAGCGACCACCCTGCATGGCCGAGTGGCGGTTGTTGATCCGTACGAAAAAGCCGCTTGGGTGAATATCGCAGTGTTTGGGGGCAATGCCGAAAGCGGGTACTATTGGCAGAAATATTTCCCCGGAAAGAATTTGAAAGTCTACGCGGCTGATGATGGCGTGTGGAAAAAACTCGTCGCGGCGGGAAAAGGCTCACACAGCCAGGCGGTGATGAGTGGGACCGAAGCTTCCAACTACGGCTTGGTCGAACTCCTGATGCAGGAGACCGAGCAGAATCATCGGGTCGTGTCGTCGGTTAAAGATATTCCTGAAGTGGCCGGCACGCCGGACAAACCAAGAAGTATTCATAGCCTGAGAGCCATCAGCGTCGTGGATTCCATTGACAACAATCATTGGGCACAAAACAAGAAGATGCAGTATGACGTGATGATCCCGGGTGTGGGACCGATTTCCGGTTTTATTCCCTATTCCAACCAGAAGCCCCATGCCTCCAAGGGGACAAAGGAAGGAAAATTCGGGGGGTTGTTGCAATAAAAAGGCTTTCTTCGTGAAGCAAAAAAGGGCAGGACTTCAGGTCCTGCCCTTTTTTTTATTCGGCATCAAGACGTTTTTGAATATCCGCTAATCGGTTTAACGCTTCGAGCGGAGTCATGGAGAACAGTTCCAACTGTTTGATTTCTTCAATCAAGGGATGGGGTTGGGGGGATGAGGAAACCGGCTGCTCAGGGTCTTGTTGCTGAATCCTGTTTCTCATGTTCTCGGAAGATACCTCTTGTTCAAGTTGCGCCAGCACTTCTTCGGCTCTCGTAATGAGGGAAGAGGGTAATCCGGCGAGTTTTCCCACGTGGATTCCATAACTGCGAGTGGCTTTCCCCGGTTTGATTTTTCTTAGAAACATGACCTGATCTTTTTCCTCTTTCACCGCAACGGTGAGGTTTTGAACGCCTTCCCGAAATTTTTCCAAATCCGTCATTTCATGATAGTGGGTCGCAAAGATGGTTCTCGCTCCGAGTATCCGCCTGTCTTGAATATGTTCGGCGATCGCCCAGGCGAGGCTTAATCCATCGTAGGTACTGGTTCCCAGCCCTATTTCATCGAGAAGAATAAGACTACGAGACGTGGCACCGCGCAAAATTGTGGCCGTTTCCAGCATTTCCACCATAAAGGTGCTCAACCCAAAAGCTAAATTATCTGAGGCTCCCACCCGTGTAAACATTCGATCAATGATTCCGATTTTCGCTTCGGAGGCCGGAACAAAACAGCCGAGATGGGCCATGAGCACAATCAGCCCGGTTTGCCGCAAAAACGTGCTTTTTCCCGCCATGTTCGGTCCGGTCAGCAACAATAATCGATGGGCGTCGAAGTCCAGGTAGGAGTCGTTGGGGATAAATCCTTCGGGCAAGTCGAATTGTTCAACCACCGGATGGCGTCCATTTTTTATGAGGATGATGCCTCCGTCGTGCATATCGGGTTTGACGTAGCGATTCCTGGAAGCCACCTCTGCAAAATTCGCGAGAACGTCGAGCTGGGCCACGTGCCTGGCCATTTTTTGAATTCGGAAAACGTGGCGGGCCATCTCTTGCAACATCGCCTGAAAACGTTCTTGCTCGGCGCGTCGTAACGTCTCATTCGTGCCGGACAGTTTGGCTTCAATCCGCTCCAGGTCTTCAGTCGTATACCGTTCGGCATTCACCAGTGTTTGTTTCCGTCGAAAATATTCCGGCACACGAGACAGGTTGGCTTTCGTGACTTCGAAATAGTATCCGAAAACCTGGTTGTATTTAATTTTTAGCGAATCAATACCGCTCTGTTCCCGTTCGCGTTGTTCCAGCTCGGTCAACCATTGCACGCCATTGCGGGTCACGTTTCGCAGCTCATCGATGATGGGATCAACGCCGTCTCGAAAGATCGGTCCTTCTTTGACGGAAGCCGGCGTATTGGGGTCGATGGAGTCCTCAATAAGCGCGGTGACATCCGAAAGGGCATCCCACCGCTGCAAGACGGAGTGGACAAGAGGATCGGCAATGCCGTCGAAGAGCAGAAAAAGCTGCGGGAGAATGTGCAGAGATTCTTTTAAACGAAGAACGTCACGCGGAGTGGCCGTTCCCATCACCACGCGGCTGCATAATCGCTCGAGGTCATGCAGGTCTTTTAAGAACGAACGAACGTGCAGGCGAAGCTTCAGGTTTTCCATGAACGTGGACACGGCGTTGAGCCGGCGTTGAATGGATTCGTTGTCAATCAGGGGACGAACGATCCATTGTCGTAAAAGCCGGCTTCCCATCGCCGTGACCGTGTGATCGAGAACCGACAGCAACGTGGAGTGTTGTTGATCGGGATGTAACGCCTGGACCAGTTCCAGGTTGCGCATGGTCATGGCGTCCAGGTGCATCTCCCGAGTGGGTTCAAGGAGTTCCGGTTTTTGGATATGGCGGTGCTCCAGCGTCGGTTGGGTATGTTTCAGATAACGCAGAATGCATCCACCGGCTGGGACACCGGGTCCTGTGGGAGAGAGTCCCAGCACGTCCACGCGGTCAACCGCGAAATGAGCCAGGAGCATGTCCTGTGAAGCGTTCAATTCGAAATAGGCGGAAGGCTGTTCCGTCACGCGAGGTAACCGCAGGGGTTCCAGGAGCCTGTCGAGCGCGATCGCTTCCGTTTTGTCAGGGATAATCACTTCTTGAGGGCCCAGGCGAATGAGTTCGTCCAGCATCGAGTCCTTCTCGGAAAATTCCGCAATGAGAAATTGTCCGGTCGAAAGATCGATCGAGGCGAGCCCAAAGCAGCAACGCGAATGGACCGGACCGGGTTGAACGGATAATGCCACCAGGAAGTTGGCCGCTTTGGCGTCCAGTAACTCATCGTCGAAAATCGTGCCGGGGGTGTACAGTCGTACGACCTCTCGTTTGACCAGTCCTTTGGCCGATTTGGGGTCTTCCACCTGCTCGCAGAGCGCAACGGTTTTCCCGGCTTTCAGTAATTTGGCCAGATAGTTCGTGGCCGCGTGATACGGCACCCCACAGAGAGGAACGGGGTTGGGGCTGTTCTTGTCCCTGGTCGTCAGGGCGATATTGAGCAGGGCAGCGGCCTCTTTCGCGTCCTCGTAAAACATTTCATAGAAGTCACCCACGCGAAAAAAAACAATCGTATCCGGGTAGTGTTGTTTGATGTCCCAATATTGTCTCAGCAGTGGCTTCAGTTCGGATTGACCCATGAGGACGCTACCTTGAGCCCGGCATGATCGCGTGAAGCAGACCGCGGCTCCGTGGCCCCAAAGCTTGAACCTGCACGCGACGAATGTTTTTTCCCGTATGGAGAAAATGAATCGAAAGATAGTCATCGGGCAACCACGCGGCAGGTAGCCGGTCAGCCCATTCAATGAGGACAACGAAGTCTCCGTTAAAATACTCGGCCAATCCCGTGTCAGCCAATTCCGTCGACTGTTCCAGTCGATACAAATCAACGTGGGCAAGCAGAAGGGGTCCGACGTATTCTTGAATAACGGTAAAGGTGGGACTGCTGACGACGTGGGGATCGAGTCCTGCACCCAGGGCGACGCCGCGGACAAACGTCGTTTTCCCGGAGCCCAACTCACCAACGAGCGTGATGACCGTGCCCCGCTCAAGACGGCGGCCGATGGTTGAGCCGAATGTCTCGGTTTGAGAAGATGACGTCAGGGCAAGGGTCCAGGGCTCTGTGTGTTCAATGGGCATATGGTCCGGGAACGGCTTCACGGTCGGGGATGCCGGTATGCAGCACGTGGGTGATGGCCTGGGGCAGGTAGGCAAGAAGATCACCGGCCATCAAACTCGGATACCCGTACACCTTCACCGCGAGGTCGCCTGCCAATCCGTGAAGGTAGACGCCGCTTTGCGCCGCCTCCCACGGTGAGACCCCTTGTGCGAGCAAACCGGCAAGGACCCCGGTGAGCACGTCTCCCGTTCCGGCAGTGGCCATACCGGGGTTTCCGGTCGGTGTAATGGCAGTCGCTCCATGAGGATGGGCAATAATCGTTCGTGCTCCCTTCAATACCACGATGCTCGAATGGGTGCGGGCAAAGTCTTGAGCAATCCCCAAACGATTGAGGGTCACGGTGGCCGCCGTCGATTCACCAAGCAGCCGCGCCATTTCTCCGGGGTGGGGAGTCACGATCGGGGAGAGCGGGCATGAACGGAGGAGACTCGTATGGCCCGCCAAGGCATTCAGCGCGTCGGCATCGATGACGACCGGGCGGTCGCACTGGGCGATCAGCGTTCGAATCACTTCAGTGGTTTCAGCATGCGTCGAAAGCCCCGGGCCCATGCCGATCGCATTGCGGGATTGCAGAAAGGTTTGCAACTGGGGCAGGGCTTGTCGTGACAGCGTGGACTCTGCGGTTTCAGGAAGCGGTAAGGTCATGACTTCCGGAATGCCTGAGGCAACACTCGCCTGCACACCGGCCGGCGTCGCCACGGTGACAAGCCCGGCGCCTGCTCTGAGGGCCGCTTTGGCCGCCAAGGCGGCGGCTCCGCTTTTCCCGAATGACCCGGCAATGATCCCGGCGTGGCCAAACGTCCCCTTGTGTGCCGAAGCCGGGCGCTTGGGCAGCCAAGGTCGAATTGCGGTGGGAGTCAACATCTCAATGGGAAGCTGCAGATCTTCGACGTACTGAGCAGGAATGCCGATATCGGCGCAACGAAGGCGGCCGACGTGATCAATCCCCGCTCCCAGAAAGAGCCCGAGCTTGGGATTTCCCATCGTGACGGTCAGGTGGGCTTGAACCGCCGTCCCTAACGTGGCTCCGGTATCCGCATCGATGCCGGAAGGAATATCCACTGCAACGGTGGGAGCCTCCGAGGCATTCATGGCGTGAATGGCTTCATGGTACAGGCCGGTGATCGGTGAAGACGTTCCGGTTCCCAGGAGCGCGTCGACGAGAACGTGGCTGTACCGGATCAACTGGTGCATGTGGTCCGCGGAGGGGGCACTCAAGACGCTCGATCGACCGGCGCCTTTGATAAACCGTTGATACATCAGTTTGGCGTCACCTTTGAGATCTCGGGTCTGCGCAAGAAGGCAGACCTGAACGGCACTGCGTTGTTGACGCAGCAGTCTTGCGACGACGAACCCATCTCCTCCATTGTTGCCTTTTCCGCAGAAGACCGTCACTGTTTTCCCCTTCAAGGCGCCGAAGGTCTCTTCCATGGCCGACACCACGCCGGATCCTGCCCGCTCCATCAACGTTGTTCCGGGCACGCCGGCCTCGTGGATCGTGCGACGATCGAGTTCTCGCATCTGGTGGGCGGTGACGATTTTCATGACGAATCAAGCACGAACGCGCCGGGCATCTAGTGACGAAGCGATGAAGGGATCAAGGCTCTCATTTCTCTGACAGCTCGTTCGAGGCCGACGAGAACCGCGCGGGAAATAATACTGTGCCCGATGTTGAATTCCACGATTTCGGTGATTCCCGTCAGGCGGTCGATATTGTGATACGTCAGCCCATGGCCGGCATTCACCTCCAGCCCTAGTTGCTGGGCAAGGCGTGCTCCCTGCAGAAGGGCTTCGACTTCTTTCCGGATCTCTCTGGGCTGGTGGCTGTTGGCATACGTTCCGGTGTGCAGTTCGACGGCATCGGCGCCGGCTTTGTGCGCGGCGCGGATTTGACCTTGGTCCGGGTCGATGAACAGGCTGACCGGAATCTGCGCGTCGTGGAAGAGGCGAATCAAGGGGGTGAGTCGCTTCCGATGTTCCGTCACCGCAAGCCCGCCTTCGGTGGTGAGTTCATGCCGCCGTTCAGGGACCAGCGTGACTTTATCGGGCCGGACGCGCAACGCAATCTTCGCGGTCGCCTCGTCCGCAGCCATTTCCAGATTCAAAACGGAAGGGATAATATCCCGGAGCAGAGTCAGGTCTCGTTCCTGGATGTGTCGACGGTCTTCACGAAGATGGACGACCAAGCCGTCCGCGCCTCCCAGATCCGCCAGTACCGCCGCGGCAATGGGATCCGGCTCATGCCCGCCTCGGGCCTGCCGGAGAGTGGCGACGTGGTCGATGTTGACGCCGAGCCGAGCCATGGCAACCTTTCTGATCCGTGTCGAGGGGAGCGAGAACCTGCTCCCGTGCATTATGGCAAAACAGGCAAGGGGTCGCAATGAACCATGCTCGATCAACCCGGAGAAGGCGCGTCCCTGAACGTCTAAGAAAAAAGCTGAAAAAACAAAGCCTTTCATTGACTGGTTGTCTGGCCTCTACTACAATGACAGGTTATCACCGTGATGCGTCATCACAGGCCGTTTTTCCGTAAACCAGTGTTGTTCTGCTGAATCATGCAAAATTTCTTTCGAATTCAACGTCTTCCACCCTACGTCTTCAGCCAGGTCCAGGAACTCAAAATTCAGGCGAGGCAGCGTGGTGAGGATATTATCGACTTTGGGATGGGGAACCCCGATCAGGCGACCCCTCCCCACATCGTTGAGAAATTAATCGAATCGGCCCGGAAAGGGAAAAATCACAAGTATTCGGCGTCTCGTGGTATTACGAGATTACGCCATGCCATCAGTGCGTGGTACGGCCAACACTATAACGTGGATATTGACCCCGAGACCGAAGCCATCGTGACGTTGGGCGTCAAAGAAGGATTGTCGCATCTGGTGCTCGCGATGTTGGGCCCGGGCGACGTGGTGCTGACGCCCACGCCGACGTATCCCATTCATATGTACAGCGTGATTATTGCGGGCGCAGAAGTGCGCGGCGTCGAGCTTCGTCCCACTGACGATTTTTTTGAAAACCTCACGCGCGCCTATCGCCAAAGCCAACCCAGACCGAAAGCCCTGATCATAAGTTTCCCCCACAACCCGACCACGAGCGTGGTGGATTTGGAGTTTTTCAAAAAAGTGGTGGCGTTTGCGCGTGAACACGATCTCTACGTCATTCATGACCTGGCCTATGCGGACATTGTGTTCGACGGCTATCGAGCGCCGAGCCTGTTACAAGTGCCGGAAGCGAAAGACATCGGCGTGGAATTTTACTCGTTATCCAAAAGCTACAATATGCCGGGGTGGCGGGTCGGATTCTGCGTCGGCAACAAGGAGATCATTGGGGCCTTGACCAAGATCAAAAGCTATTTGGATTACGGGATGTTTCAGCCTGTCCAAATTGCCAGTATTATCGCGCTCACGGGACCGCAGGATTGCGTACAGACCATTGTGAAACAATATGAAAGCCGGCGGAACGCGTTGGTCTCCGGCCTGAATCGTATCGGCTGGCGGGTCGATTATCCGCGAGCCACGATGTTTGTGTGGGCGCGAATTCCCGCAGCCTACGCGGGAATGGGTTCGCTCGAGTTTTCAAAGTTCCTTCTCCGCGAAGGGAAAGTGGCGGTGTCCCCGGGGATCGGATTCGGGGAAGGCGGCGATGAATACGTCCGATTCGCGTTGGTGGAAAATGAACATCGAACGCATCAAGCCATTCGAGGCATCAAGACCGCGTTAAAACTGGACGATCAATCATGAACGGTGAAATCGGGATAGGCCTGATCGGATTCGGCACCGTCGGGTCAGGGGCCGCGAAAATCCTGTGCAACCAGGCCGAGTTGATTGCGCGACGGGTGGGGGTGCCCCTGCGCTTGAAACGAATCGTGGATCTTGACGTGACGTCGGATCGTGGCATGGTGCTTCCCCAAGGCATCCTCAGTACGGATCTCCCCGGACTCCTGAATGATGCGTCCATCGAGATCGTGATTGAAGCAGTCGGGGGCTATGATTTTGCGAAACGCGTCATTCTTGAAGCCATCGGCAACGGCAAACACGTCGTTACCGCCAACAAGGCCTTGTTGGCGGTGCATGGCGAGGACGTGTTTACCGCTGCCCATCGCGCGGGCGTGGACGTGGGCTTCGAGGCCAGCGTGGGTGGAGGGATTCCGATTCTTCGATCATTGACCGAAGGACTGGCGGCCAATCATTGTACGTCCCTGGCCGGCATCATGAACGGCACCTCCAACTATATTTTGACCCAGATGAAACGCGAGGGACGGGAATTTCAGGACGCCCTGGCGCAGGCGCAAGCCGCCGGCTACGCGGAGGCGGATCCGACGTTCGATATCGAAGGAATCGATTCCGCGCACAAGTTGGCCATCATGGTGAGCTTGGCCTATGGAACGCCCGTCAACGTCAAGGAGATTTATACCGAGGGCATTCAACGCCTGACGGCCTTGGATATTCGCTACGCGTCGGAGTTGGGGATGACGGTGAAACTGCTGGGGGTGGCGAAATGGTGTGAGGGCGGCATCGAAGCCCGCGTGCATCCCACCATGATTGACAATACGGCGCCGCTGGCCCAGGTGCATGGAGTCTATAACGCCATTCACGTCGTGGGCGATGCCGTGGGTGACGTCATGTTTTACGGGCAGGGGGCGGGGTCGTTGCCGACGGGAAGCGCGGTCGTGAGTGACGTGATCGACATTGCGCGCAACGTTCGCAAGCAGGCGTGTGGGCGCGTGCCGCCGACCTCGTTTCAAATGGACGGCAGGGTGCCGATCAGGATTCGCCCGATGGAAGAATTGACCACCCGCTATTACCTGCGTTGTATGGTGCCGGATCAGCCTGGGGTGCTTTCCAGGATTGCCGGCGTACTCGGCAATCATGCCATTAGTATTGCCTCCGTGTTGCAGCAGGGACGGCAGGAAGGCCAAACGGTTCCGGTCGTGATCATGACGCATCGCGCGTCGGAACGCTCGGTGCAAACCGCGATCCGGGAAATCAATCACCTGTCATCGCTTGTATCGGAGCCGGTGACGTTCATCCGAGTGGAAGATCAGGAAGCGTGACGAGTAGGGGCCGCCCTATGTGGCGGCCCACGAATCGTTCGGTGAGAGAACACGATGATGCCCTGGCGTGGAGTCATAGAAGAGTTCAGAAAGTTTCTTCCGGTCACGGAACAGACACCGGTGGTCACCCTGTGTGAAGGCAACACGCCCCTGATTCAGGCCAGCCGGTTGGCCAAACGAATCTGTCCGCACGTCGACCTGTATCTGAAAGTCGAAGGGGCCAACCCCACCGGGTCGTTTAAAGATCGCGGGATGACCCTGGCGGTATCCAAGGCGTTGGAAAAACGCGCTCGTGCGGTCATGTGTGCCTCCACCGGCAATACGTCGGCGTCGGCCGCAGCCTATGGCGGGCGAGCAGGCTTGCCGGTGTACGTGCTGGTGCCGGCGGGGAAGGTGGCGTTGGGAAAACTGGCCCAGGCGATGGCGCATGGAGCTATCGTGATTCAAATTGAAGGCAATTTCGATCAGGCGCTGTCAATCGTCAAGGATTTGTGTGCCAACGAGGAATTCGAACTCGTCAATTCGTTAAACCCCTTTCGCCTGGAAGGACAAAAAACCGCAGCCATGGAAGTCTGTGATCAGTTGGGCCGCGCGCCCTCGTACCATTATCTGCCGGTGGGCAACGCCGGGAACATCTCGGCGTATTGGAAAGGGTACAAGGAATACCGGACGGCGGGCCAGATCGCGCAATGCCCGAAAATGATGGGCTTTCAGGCCCAGGGAGCGGCGCCGATCGTTCGAGGCCACGTGATCGAACAGCCTCAAACCGTGGCGACGGCCATTTGTATCGGCAATCCTGCGAGTTGGAAGCTGGCGCTGCAAGCGGTGGAGGAATCGTCCGGAGCGATCGAGATGGTGACGGATGAAGAAATTCTTGAGGCGTACCAAGCGCTCGCCAAAGAGGAAGGCGTCTTCTGTGAGCCCGCCTCTGCCGCCTCGATAGCCGGATTGACCAAGTGCAGCCAGGCCGGATTGTTGCCCGAAGGGGCCACGGTCGTCTGCACGTTAACCGGCCATGGACTGAAAGACCCTGATACGGCCGTTGAAATCTCACCCAAAACCCTGACGGTCAAAGCCACACGGGAAGCCGTGCTTGCGTTGCTCCGGTCCTAGCCCGGATTTCTCACTAGGCTCCGTCGTGAGGGCGTCGAGACGCCGCTGTGCCGGGGCGCACGGACTGCAAGACGCTGAAGGCATAGTTGACACTATGTCAAAGGGGCTTGTGGGAGTACGTCCCGGCACAGTGAGTGGATTGGCGTCCGCAACAGGAGGCTAGTGAGCAATCCGGGCTGAGCGGAAGGCGCGCGTTTCCTGCCTGTCCGGCGACTCGTGTAGTGTAAAGAGGATGAACTGAAAAGGGCGTAGCGAAGTCGGGTGGCATCGTATGCCGCCATGAAGAAGGCGGGATGAGGTATGTCCCTGCCCCCGAGCAGGGATCCCGCAACGACAAAAGAAGCAGAAAAAGGCGTCACTGATGGCACTGGTAGTCGAAAAGTTCGGCGGGACGTCCGTTGGGAACATTGAGCGAATCCATCGGATTGCCGAACTGATAGAAAACACCTATAGAGCGGGCAACCAGGTCGTCGTGGTCGTGTCCGCCATGAGCGGGGAGACGGATCGACTGTTGCGGCTTGCCCATGAAATCACCCCGCAACCGGATGACCGGGAACTCGATATGTTGTTATCGTCCGGAGAGCGTGTGACCATTGCCCTGCTGGCGATGAAACTAAGAAGCCGTGGCATCAATGCGCGTTCATTTACCGGGCGCCAGGGCGGGATCGTGACCAACAGTTCGCATACGCGGGCTCGCATTGCGAAGGTAATGGCCGATCCCGTGAAGCAGGCCCTTGCCCAGGGTGTCCTGCCCATTGTGGCGGGGTTTCAAGGCGTCAACGAACGCGCGGAAGTCACCACGCTCGGAAGAGGGGGATCGGATCTGACGGCCGTGGCGTTAGCCGCGACGTTGAAGGCGGACCGATGCGTGATTTTTACCGACGTGGATGGAGTGTACACCACGGATCCCAACGTGGTGCCCGAGGCCAGGCGGATTCCAAAACTGTCCTATGAAGAAATGTTGGAGCTGGCGAGTTTGGGGGCGAAAGTACTCCAGGCACGTTCCGTTGAATTTGCAGCGAAATACCGGGTTCCGGTACAAGTAAGATCGAGTTTTCAAGAAGGAGAAGGCACACTCGTGACGCATGAAGACGTTGATATGGAACAAGCCGTGGTGTCCGGGGTTACAGGCGACCGGAACCAGGCCAAGATCACCGTGGTGGGCGTTCCGGATCAACCGGGAATTGCGGCGAACCTCTTCGGCGTCGTGGCGGAACACTCCGTGGTGGTGGATATGATTATTCAAAACGTGAGCCACCAGGATGCGTTGACGGATATTTCCTTTACCGTTCCACGGAGCGATCTGGCGCGGGCGATGGCGTTGGTCACACAAACAGCCGCCGAAATCGATGCAAGGGCCGTCGAAGTCAAGGAGGAGATTGCCAAGGTGTCGTTGGTGGGAGTCGGCATGCGGTCCCATTCGGGAGTGGCGTCACGAATGTTCCAAACGCTCGCACGAGAAAAAATCAATATTATGATGATCAGCACGTCCGAAATTAAGATTTCCTGTGTCTTGGATGAACATGACGTGGACAAAGCCGTCCGGGCGCTTCATCAGGAATTCGAACTGGACAAAGCACCTGAAAACACCGAAACTCCGTGAAGAGGCCTTGAAAAAGAAAACGTGATTCGAGTATGTACGGAAAGATGGCCCTTCGGAACCGCCTGTTGCAGGCGAGAGAAAGCCGAGAGGGATTGAGAACATGATGACGGATGCGACCCCTTTAGAAATCTACGATACCACGCTGCGCGACGGGGCTCAGGCCGAAGACGTCAGTTTTTCGGTTGACGACAAAGTCCGCATTGCGCAGAAACTCGATGAGTTGGGCATCCAATTCATCGAGGGCGGATGGCCTGGGGCCAACCCCCGGGATATCGAGTTTTTTCAGGCCATCCGGGCAATTCCGCTGCAACACGCGAAAATTGTGGCATTCGGCTCGACCCGAAAGGCCAATCAATCAGCCGGCACCGATGCCAATCTCCAAGCGCTCCTGGCGGCGGAAACCAAAATCATCACCCTGTTCGGGAAAAGCTGGACCTTGCACGTCACGGAGGCGTTGGGCACCGCGTTGGAAACCAATCTTGAGCTGATCAGGGATTCCATCGCGTACTTGTGTGCGAATGGGAAACAGGTCTTTTATGATGCCGAACACTTCTTTGACGGGTTTAAGGCCGATCCCGCCTATGCGATGCAGACGATACAAGCGGCAGCCGACGGCGGGGCCGAACGCATTATTCTCTGTGACACCAACGGCGGAACCATGCCGTGGGAAGTCGAGGCCATTTGGGCGCAGGTGAAGCCGGCATGTCGGATTCCCTTGGGCATTCATGCGCATAATGACGCGGAAATGGCGGTGGCGAATACCCTGGTGGCCGTTCAGCAGGGTGCCCGGCAAGTGCAAGGGACCATCAATGGGATCGGAGAGCGATGCGGGAACGTCAATCTCTGTTCCGTGCTGGCCAATCTTGAGTTAAAGATGAACACGGAAGTGTTGGGAGACGATCGGATACGGCAACTCCGGAACGTCTCCAATTTCGTTTCTGAAATTGCGAACCTTCTGCCGAATAAGCGGCAACCCTACGTCGGGGATGCGGCGTTTGCCCATAAGGGGGGAGTCCACATCCATGCCGTTCAGAAAAATGCCCGAACGTATGAGCATATTACTCCGGAATCAGTAGGCAATCGGCAACGGGTGTTGATTTCCGATAATACCGGACGCAGTGGGGTAGTCGGGAAGGTGGAAGGGTTGGGCTTCAGCCTCTCCAAAGACCATCCGCATCTGCAGGAACTGTTGACCCGACTTAAGAGCCTGGAACGGGACGGGTACCAGTACGAAGGGGCTGAAGGATCATTCGAGTTGCTGGTCCGGGAAGCGATGGAAACGCATCGCCCCTCGTTTGAACTGTTGGGCTTGCGGGTCATTGTCGAGAAACGAAACGCCGATGAGGTGCCGATCACGGAAGCCACAGTCAAAGTGAAGGTCGATCAGATCGTGGAACAGACCGCGGCGGAGGGGGCCGGGCCCGTCAATGCGCTGGATAATGCCTTACGGAAAGCGCTCGAAAAATTCTACCCCGAACTCCGCGAAGTCAGGTTATTGGACTACAAAGTGCGCGTGTTGGCGGGCAGTCACGGAACCGGGTCAAAGGTCAGGGTGCTGATTGAATCCGGCGACCATAAGAGTACCTGGGGCACGGTGGGTGTGTCGGAGAATATTATCGAGGCCAGTTGGCAAGCCTTGGCCGATAGCATCGAGTATAAGCTGCTGAAGAGCGAACCCGATGAGCCGGTGGAATCGAGGACAGGCTAAATCCTGGTTCTTGACAATCCTGTGCTCGCTCGATACCGTGCAGGGCCAAAATCCCTCGCGAAAAAAGGCGAGTGACCTCTGGGGGGACCATGCGTAAAGCCGACATTGCCAATCACATCTGTGAACAAGTAGCCGTTTCCAAAACCGAGTCCATGGAGTTGGTAGAGTACGTTCTGCAGTGCATGAAAGACGCATTGTGCAAGGGCGAGGCGGTGAAAATAGCGGGATTCGGAAATTTTATGGTGCGAAGCAAAGGAGAGCGGAAGGGACGGAATCCTCGAACCGGTGAAGAAATTGCCATCACCCCTCGAAAAGTGGTCACCTTTCGAGCAAGTCAAATATTCAAAAGAGACGTGAATTCGTAGAGCCGTACACCAACCGAGGGCATCGGCCGGCAGGGAGGCCGTCGTTGGGAAGACCCATGGCGAGTAAATTCCCGGACAAGGCGTTTTATAAAATTGGTGAAGTCAGTACGATTACGAAATTACCGGCGTCCGTGCTGCGGTTTTGGGAATCCGAGTTCACGTTTCTTCGCCCCAGAAAAAGTCAGGGGCGACATCGGGTCTATGATAAACAGACGATCGAAACCGTGCTGGAAATCAAACGGATGCTCTATGAAGAAGGCTATACCATCATGGGCCTCAAACGGCACTGGCGTCGCCGGCGTGGTGGGGAGCGCACCGTGATTCCCGGCGGGCAGGTGCAGCAAATCAAAGAAGAACTCCGGGATATCGTGGACAGGTTGAATGACCCGAGTCGTCAGGACCTCCCCTCATGAATCCGAAAACAAGGTCAGCCGTTCTCCCGGAAATGGCATCATCGTCGGGGCGTGGCGCAGCCCGGTAGCGCACTCGCTTGGGGTGCGAGAGGTCGGCCGTTCAAATCGGCTCGCCCCGACCATGACCATTGCCCTTCTCAGCAGTTGAGAAGGCGCCCCTCCCCGTGACAACAACGTCTCTGTCGAGCGGCCTCCCGTGTCAGGGAGAGCACTCGGCACTCATTTTTTCTCTGACCTGCCGACGCGTGGGGATCAGGCTTGAAGATCATCCTCCTCTTCGATGAGATCTTCGCTCTCCGGCATGCCATAGGCCACAAATTTCGCATAGGACAGAAAAATACTGCTACTATCCCTCATGGCCTTTGTTCCGGCGGTCATGCGTTCGAGCTTGGTAGCATCCGCCCCTTCCGTGGATTGGAGAGAAATCAGATAGTGATCAAGGACCTCATTATAGCGTTGCATGGAACGTTCAACTTCCAAGTAGGCCTGCATTAACGGATCATTCATGAGCGCACCTCCCAAACGTAGCGGCTCACCATACACAAGGCTCCTCCCGGGGTCAATATCCGTAGGACAAAGTTTCGTTCAACGTCCCGGTAGGCCACAACGGACGAGACGGTTCGCACGGTCGGAGGAGACAACGCCAGGACCATGAACTGGGAACTCCCCGTATGGGCCTGGCTCCTGACCACACCCATGATGGTGGGGCTGTGGCTGGGCTACCGATGGGTGAATCGGAATGCGTCGTTGGCGGATATGGGGTTTTGTGTGGGATTCGGCCTGGTGGCCATCGGCTTCGGTCTGATGACCACGGGTGACGTGAGTCATCGCCTGGTGGTGGCCGCCATGGCCACGGTCTACGCGGTTCGCCTCGCGGCGTATATTGCAGCCAACCGAATCCGTGGGGTCGTCGAGGATCAACGATACCGGTCGCTTCGCAAACAATGGGGCGGTCGGGCCGAGTACTATTTCTTTGCGTATTTCGTCGGACAGGCCGTGGCCGTCGCCGTCTTGTCGATTCCCTTGCCGGTCCTGATGTCGAATCCCGACCCCACGTGGCAGCCGTGGGAAGTCCTGGGAGTGGTCATTTGGGCCTTGGGGGTAGGAGGAGAAGCCGTGGCCGATGCGCAGTTGAAACGATTTCGGCAAGACCCCGGCAATAGAGGCAAAACCTGTCGACGGGGACTATGGAGATATTCCCGGCACCCCAATTACTTTTGTGAAGGCGTGCACTGGTGTGCCTATGTGGTGATGAGTATCGGATTGCCCGGCTGGTGGCTGACGCTCGTGGGGCCGGTCGTCATGATCGGAGCCTTGCTCAAAGTGAGCGGCATTCCCTTGGCCGAAGCACAGGCATTGGCCGGCCGGGGCGAGGACTACCGGGAGTATCAACGGACCACCAATGCATTCATCCCATGGTTTCCCAAGCACTGACCCGGCAGATGAATTCGAATCTGCGGAATACCGTATGCGGAATGATGAATGCGTAGAGACGTAGACCGGGACAGGCCTCAAGCGGCCTTCCGGAACACGGGGTGACTAGTCGCCCTCAGGCTCGGTACTGCCGTGTTTGTGGGTCACTTCATCTTCGCCAAAGAGTTCAGCCATTTCCTCGGCAATCATGTCGTCATCGTGAGGAACCGAGACCACGTGAATTTCCTTCTTGGCTTTGGGCGAATCCGGCGAAGCGTCGTCTTTGTCGGGAACCGGGTCCTGGGGTGGGGTGGAGGGTTCGGAATCGTTCATAAGAGTTATTCAAAGACTTCCAAAAAAGATTGTTCGGTAAATGAATGCTGGCAATGCTCGCAGACCACGAAATAGCGGGATTCCCGCACGGACATGATAATGCGAAAGTCGAGCGTGACGCCCCGATGGCTGCACTGGGGACAGGTAATTTCCCTGAGCCAATATTTCACGTCGGGCTGGGTTCGGAGATAAAACTCCATATCCGTGTAGACCGGAAAGGTATAATAGCAGTCTAAGCAGAGACCCTTCCAGTCCCCGTTTTCCTTCATGGATCGGCTGTCGATGCAGAACCGGCTCTTCTTGCATATGGCGCATTTGGCATGGCTGAGTCGGTCTTGAACGAATTGGACGTCGAGTTGGGACATAACCTGCTTTCTGATGAAGGGCAGTCAATGGCTGTCTCAACAGTATAGAAGCCGCAGGGGATTCGCGCAACCGGCTGGCCGGCGACGGCGTTCTGCCGGTTGTCGGGTTCTGGCATTGACCGAGACGCGGACCCTGGTGCGTGAAGGATCGCGATGCCGGAACTTCCCGAAGCCGAAGTGGTTCGACGACAAGTACACGCAGCCATGGTCGGGGCCACGATTGATCATATCTGGATCGGACGGGACGATATCATCCGGCAAGGCATCGAGTCTCTCTCCTGGTATACCGGCGCGCGCGTCGTGGACGTGCAGCGGCATGGAAAGAGCGTGGCCCTGGTCTGCGAGCGGGAGGCCGAGAAACGGGTAGTGGTCGCGGAACTGGGCATGACGGGCCTGTTGCTCTTCACGCGTGAATCGGTTCCGAGTGCGAAACACGTGCATATGATCATGCGGCTGGCCAATGGGCCGCAACCGGAGGTGTGGTATTGGAACGCCCGTCGATTCGGCAGGCTGTCGCTCCTGGATCAGGAGGCCTGGACGGCCTATCGTCAACGCCGCTTTGGCCGTGATCCGTTCACGATGACCGGTGAGGAATTTGTGGACGTCATCAAATCCTGCCGCGGCCGGGTGAAGGCCGTGTTGTTGAATCAACACCGGATCGCCGGCATCGGGAACATCTACGCCAATGAACTGCTGTTTCGATCCGGCATCCATCCGCACGCCCGCGGGTGTCGGTTATCGAAGAAAAGAATCCGCGTGTTGTTTGAAACCATGCAACGCGTGCTGGAGGAGGCAATCCGCATGGGAGGCTCGTCGGTTCGTGATTTTGTGGCGCCGGATGGGACCCGGGGACAATTCCAGGACCGGCACCTGGTGTATCAAAAGACCGGCGCGCGCTGTCCGAACGGGTGCGGGACCAGAATTCATGGTCTCAGGGGCGAACGTGCGTCGTTTGTGTGCCCGGCCTGCCAGAAGCGGTAAGTGAAAAAGTCCGGCTCCGCGCGATGGTGGCGGCGCGTCACGCTCGTGTCACACATCTTTTTCTTGTGGGTCCATGAGCCCCTTTGATAGAATACGTAGACGTATCGTGTGTCTCCCTTGGACCAGAACGCTCACGTGAAAAAAGTCACACTTCGTGAAGGGGTCGATCTTTCCAACCTGTTTGGCCCGAGAGACTTACATCTCCGGTTGATCGAAGACGGCCTGCACGTGCGCGTGTCGGCGCGCGGCAATGAAGTGACCCTGGAAGGGCAGCCCGAAGCGGTGGGGCGGGCCGAAGGGTTGCTGTGTGAATTGGCCGAACGCACGATCGGTCGGCGTCAGATACGATCGGAAGACGTCACCCGCGCCCTCAAGGCGGCGGAAATCGACCAACCCGAAACGGCTGCCTCCCTGGATACGGCGCAAATTCTCACGCCCAATGGATGGGTGGTTCCGAAAACCCCCTCGCAGCAGATCTATCTCGAAGCCATCCGGCAACATGACCTCGTGATCGGCATTGGTCCGGCGGGAACGGGGAAGACGTATATGGCCATGGCCATGGCCCTGTCGGCGCTGACGAAAAAGGAAGTGCAACGGATCGTCCTGGCCCGCCCGGCCGTGGAGGCCGGTGAGCGATTGGGCTTTCTCCCGGGCGACATGTTCGCCAAGGTGCATCCGTACCTGCGTCCTTTGTATGATGCCTTGTATGCCATGATGGACATGGACCGGGCGAACCGCCTGATCGAACGCGGGGACATCGAAATGGCGCCCTTGGCGTTTATGCGGGGCAGGACCCTGAACGATGCGTTCGTCATTCTGGATGAAGCCCAAAATGCCACGGCGGAACAGATGAAGATGTTTCTTACGCGGTTGGGCTTTAATTCCAAAGCCGTGGTGACGGGGGATATCACGCAAGTCGATTTGCCGCCCGAACGTCCTTCGGGGTTGATTCAGATTTCGGAAATCCTGCAAAACGTGGACGGGATCAAATTCGTGTATTTTCAGGACAGTGACGTGGTCCGGCATCGATTGGTGCAAGAGATTATCAAGGCCTACAACCAACATGGAAACGGAACGGGCAAAGGTGGGGCGTCGGCGGCAACCGATGAATGAACGTGACCGGGCAGTTCCCTCCAGCAAGCCGGGTGACCGGGCGGTTCCCCGGACCCTTTAGTGAGTCGTGTCCGTCAGTATCCAATGTCGCGTGAAAAGTGTGTCGGTACGTCAGGGGACGCTGCGTCGCGTCACCAGGAGACTCTTGCGGCTCCTTGACGAGGCCGAAGCCGAAGTCTGTATCGGGTTGGTCGGCGACACGAGGATGCGGCGGTTGAACCGGACGTATCGGAACCAGGATCGAACCACGGACGTCCTGGCGTTTGCGTATCGGGAAGCCCAAACCGGCGTGTCTCCCCTGCTCGGGGACGTCGTGATTTCGGTGCCCACGGCCAGGCGCCAGGCCAAAGAGCTCAGCCATTCCCTGGATGAAGAGGTCCTGCGCTTGCTGATTCACGGAGTCCTGCATTTGGTCGGCTATGACCATGAGCGGAGCGAGTGGCAGGCCCGGCGGATGCGCCGAAAAGAAACGGAGCTGTTTGAAACATTCACCCCCGTGCCATCGCTGGTGGTTGAGGCCTGAGGCGTAAAGGATCACAAACCCATGAGCTGTCTCTCTTCTCTTGCATTTGTAGTGGCGCCATCTCATGGCGCCTTCCGTTGGTTTGGACTCCACTTTCTTTTGTAGCCTTCCGTTGACTAAAGGAACACGACACCATGGGCTGGATTGATCGACTGAAAGAAGGGTTGGGGAAAACGCGAAAGGGCGTCCAGCGTTCGTTGATGCAATTGATGGGACGCGGCCTCGATCCCGAGGTGTTGGAGGAAGTCGAAGCGTCGTTGTTGGGAGCGGACGTCGGCGTTCACACGGTGGATCGTTTGCTCGAACGGCTTCGGGCCACGGCGGGCGGAGACCCCCGGGAATCCATTCAGGAGTTGAAACGGGCGATGGCGGACATTCTGGCGTCCGTGGAATCCAAGCCGATTGACGAACTCATCCGAACGGGTCCCAAACCATTTGTGATATTGGCGGTGGGCGTCAACGGCGTGGGGAAAACCACGAGTATGGCAAAATTGGCCGGTCGCCTGCGCAAGCAGGGGTTGACCCCGCTCCTCGTGGCGGCGGATACCTTCCGGGCCGCGGCCATCGAACAATTGGAAGTGTGGGGCAAGCGAATCGGGGCCGACGTGATCAAGCACCGGCAAGGGGCGGACCCGTCGGCCGTGGTGTTTGACGGGCTGGCGGCTGCGAAAGCCAGGGGCGTGGACGTCATGTTGATCGACACGGCCGGCCGGCTGCATACGAAAGTCAATTTAATGGAGGAACTGAAAAAAATGAAACGGGTGCTCGATCGTGAATATCCCGGGGCCCCGCATGAAGTGTTGCTCACGCTTGACGGCACCATCGGGCAAAATGCCGTGGCCCAGGCCAGACAATTTCATGAAGCCATCGGCGTCACGGGCTTGGCCCTCACGAAGCTGGATGGGACGGCAAAAGGCGGGGTCGTGCTGGCCATTGCCGAGGAATTGGCCATTCCGGTGCGCTTGATCGGAATCGGCGAAAAGGAAGAAGACTTGCAGGACTTTCACGCGCAAGCCTTTGCCGAGGCGCTGTTGGAGCCGTCATGAAGCGAGTAGGCTTGACGATTGCAGGCACGTGGATCATCAGCCTGTGCATGAGCCTGACCGTCCAGGCTGCGGACGTCACCGTTCGGCATCACGAGTTGCACGTCGAACTCCAGCCCGGGAGCCACACGCTCATCGCCCGCGATACGATCCATTTGACCGGTCGTCCTGATACCGGGCAGGTGCTGCACGTGCAATTGAACCCGGAATTGGAAATAGAAGAAATTGTATTGGCGGACGGTCCGTTACTCTTTTGGGAAGAGGACTTGCCTTCGGTCGAAAACAAACAGGAAGCACCTGGGGGGAGACGCACCATCGAAATCCAGCTTCCGGAGGGGACTTTCTCACGCGACGAAACCCATGTGCAAATAGCCTATCGCGGTCGCATTCAGGATGCGCCCACGGCGTCGCCGGGCCTGCGGTTCGTGCGGCCGGACAGAACCTTGGGCTATATCGGTGAAGAGGGCGTCTATTTAACTTCGGAAACCGCCTGGTATCCGGAAATCCCCGGGTCGTTCGCCACGTTTCGCGTCACGGCCACCGTACCGGCGGGGTGGAGAGCGGTCACGCATGGTCAGGAAATCTCGTTTACAGAAGGAGAGACCACGGCAACGTCCGAGTGGGACGTGCGCGCCCGAACCGAGGCCCTGACGTTGGCGGCGAATCGATTCGTGAAACGAACATCTCAGTGGAATGACATCGAAATCGCGACGTATGTCTTTCCCGAGGACGCGCACGTCGCCGATCAGTACGTGGAAGCCACGATGCGCTATCTCGAGTGGTACACGAAGCTGCTCGGCCCGTATCCCTTTCCCAAGTTCGCGGTCGTGGAAAATTTCTTTCCCAGTGGCATCGGCCTGCCGTCCTTCACGTTGTTGGGCAGCCGGGTGATGAAGCGAGGCTATACCCAACCCTATTCCCTGGGACATGAGGTCGTGCATTCGTGGTTGGGGAACTCGGTGCATAATCATTTCGAAACGGGCAATTGGGTGGAGGGGCTGACGACCTATCTCGCAAACTATTATTACGACGAACGGATGGAGGGCGAGGACACGGCGCGCGCGCATCGCAAACGGATGCTCATGGAATATAACTTGTACGTGCAGCCGGCTGACGACTATCCGGTGGTGAACTTTCATCATAAAGAGAACCGAGTGGATAACGCGATCGGGTACCAGAAGACCGCCATGATCTTTCACATGTTGCGGCGGGAACTCGGCGACCGGGACTTTTTTCGGGCGATTCGTGCGATCATTGCCGGCTATTCGGGAAAATTTGCCGATTGGCCCCAGGTACAGCGGGTCTTTGAAAAGACCTCGGGAAAAGAGTTGTCATGGTTCTTCAACCAATGGGTGCACGGGAGTGGAACGCCGCACCTCCGGATTGCTCAAGCGCGTGTCGAACGCGATTCCCGAACGGGCTATTGGGTATCCCTGAAAATGAAGCAAAAGGGGACGGCCTACTGCCTGGGTGTCCCCGTGGTGGTGCAGTTGGAACAGGGACGGGAATATCACACCTTGATCGACGTTCGCGGCAACGCACAAACCATGGCCCTGTGGGTTCCGGCCAAGCCCCTGCGGGTGCAACTCGATCCGGCGTATCAGACCTTTCGACGGCTCGACCGCCAAGCCATGAGTCCGATACTCAATGCCTGGGTCACGGACCAACGTCGAGCCGTGCTGTCGGCGTCGACCACGCCCGAATCCGAGCGGCAGGTGTTGAAACCGGCGATTGACCGGATCCGATCGCAACATGACGACACGGCCTGGTTGGATGAACGGACCGTCTCGATCGAGGCGCAGTCGGTGTTGGCCATGGGCCATCCCCAAACCAATCCATGGGTGGGCAAAATTCTTCAATGGTGTGGCCCGCAGGTCAGGCTGGAAGAACAGAGCATCACGATTCAAGGAACCACGTACTCGGGAGATCACGTGGCCGTGCTGGTCAATTGCGCCAATCCCAACCATCCTGGACACGTGGGTGCGGTCTTTTTCGGGTTCTCCCCAAAAGCCGTTCAAGGACTGTCCCGGTTGTTGTTTTTCTACGGATGGGACAGTTATCTTGTGTTTGAAAACAGAAGGGTCACGGCGCGCGGCTCGTTCGATCCCGCAGTGGATGATCTGACGGTCGCGTTGCACGGCCATCAATAGCTTGGTATGAAAATAGCCTACGACACCCCGAATCTGTCATCATGAGCGAAGTGAAGAATCTGCTTTCCCCTTCTGTCATCCTGAGCGTAGCGAAGGATCTCGTAGTTATCCTTTGCAGTTGTAGCCGCGCCATCTCATGGCGCCCTTCACCCTCTCCCCTGGCGGGAGAGGGCTGGGGTGAGGGGGAGGGTAACCGAATCCACCAATGAAAAAACCCGGAACATTTCTGTGCATAGGCATGGCTGCGCTGTCTTTTTATCTCCTGGCCGCGGGAGCACCGGCCTGGGCAGACGAACCGCCCGGTTCCGGCAAAGGCGAACGGCATCTACGCAACATCCGGCAACTGACCGTAGGCGGCAAAAACGCCGAAGCCTATTTTTCCTTTGACGGATCGCGCTTGATTTTTCAATCCACCAAAGATCCGGCCAGCCAAACGCTCGGCGCGTGCTATCAGATGTACGTGATGGATCTGGACGGTGAAAGTATCCACCGGGTGAGTACGGGATACGGGACCACGACCTGCGGATACTTTTTCCCCGGCGGGCGGCGGGTCCTGTATTCCTCGACCCATTTGGCCGGGTTGCAATGCCCGCCCAAGCCCAAGCGGGGCCCAAAATATCGTTGGGTCCTGGATGACCATGAAATTTTTTCCGCACGCCTGGACGGCCGCGAACTCCAGCGTCTCACGTTTTCACCCGGATACGATGCGGAAGCGACCATAGCACCCGATGGAAGAAAAGTCGTGTTTACGTCTGTGCGGGACGGGGATCTTGACCTGTATGCGATGAATATCGACGGAACCGGCGTCAAGCGCCTCACCGACGACGTCGGCTACGACGGTGGGGCGTTCTACTCGCCGGACAGCAAGCGGATCGTCTACCGGGCGCAGCACCCCAAAACGCCGGAAGAACGTGAGGCCTACCGGGAATTACTCAGCCGGAATCTGGTGGAACCGGGGAACCTGGAACTGTTCGTCATGAACGCCGACGGGTCGGGCAAACAACAAGTGACCCAGAACGGCGCCTCCAACTTCGCGCCCTATTTCCATCCCGACGGCCACCAGATCATCTTTGCGTCGAGCGGACCCAAAGCCGCACAAGGAAAAGGCCGTCCATCATTTCACCTCTATCTGATAAACGACGACGGCACGGCGCTCGAACAAATCACCCTCAAAGGCCACTTCAACAGCTTCCCCATGTTCTCCCCCAACGGCAAACTGCTCGTATGGGTCTCCGACCGCAACGCCAAAAAACCAGGCGAATACAACGTATTCCTAGCCGACTGGGTCCCCTGACCCCCGCCTCTGTCATCCTTGTATGTGTTCAGTAATTCGTTGACAAGATTCGTTGATCTGTTTCGGAGTTTGCCCCTCCAGCGCCTGATGCGGGCGCACCTCATTGTAGTAGAGGAGATATTGCTCCAATTCGTCCCGGAACTCTGCTAAGGACGCAAACGTGGTGCCGTCGATCAGGTCGTCGTTCAGGGTCCGCCAGAACCGCTCCACCTTCCCATTGGTCTGCGGCCGATAGGGCCGCGTATACCGATGCTTGATCCCCAACTCCAGCAGCATCCGTTCAAACGGGTGCGTGTCTTTGGTGCGCGGGGCCGCGAACTCCGACCCATTGTCTGTCAAGACCTCGGCAAACTGGAGGTGGTAGCGCTGGTGGAGCAGATTGAAGCTCTTCAGGGCGCTGAACATCACCGTCAGACTCTTCAGATCGGTCACCACCTCCGCCCAGGCCAGGCGGGTACAGGCGTCGATCACGCACACCAGATAGTAGCGGGTGGGATCGGTCGCAATGAGATCCTTGCTCAAGTAATGGCAGTCCAGATGCCCCAATTCCCCGGCTTTCTGCTTCACAATGCGGCGTTTCTCCTCTCGTAGCTTGGGCGTTAACCGGTTCAGCCCATGTCGGTACGTGATCCGATAGACCGTACTCGGGGACGGCATCAGGTGCTTGAGTTTGGGGGCCAGCAGCTGGCAAATCTCATAGCGATTGACACCCAACTGCCGATGCTGCAAGACCTGCTGCTCAATATACCCGTAGACCCGCCGGCTTTTCCACTTCGGCCCCCGCTTCTCAGGGACGAGAGCTTGGTCGTCCCCACTCCGGCGGAACCGATGATAATACTTGAAGAAGGTCTGCCGATGGGTCTGATGAAACCGGTAGAAATCGGCGGCAAACCGGAATTTGGGGTGCCGTTTCTGTTTGACCAACTCGTATTCCTGGATCAGGAATTTCCACTTCCGGACATAGTTGCGATAAAGGGTCTTGTCTTGGGTATTGTGTCGCATGAGTTCGCCTCCAGATGATTGGGTGAGTTACCCTACATTCTGTCAACGAATTAGTGAACATCTACAATCCTCGACTTGACCCGGGCTCCAGTGTCATCCTTGTGTTTTCAGTCGTAGTGGCCGCATCTAATGCGGCCTTCCCCTTCGTTTTTGGTAGTTGTAGGTGCGCCATCCCATGGCGCCACGAGAGGGCGCCTGCGGGCGAGGCTGCGCCCCGGTCCCGAATCTAATATGGGGGCGAGGACTGTCTGAGCGAAGCGAGTTCCGCAGCCCTAACATTCGGGACTGGGGCAAAGGCACCCGAAGGGCCACGCCCGGGCGCCCCTGGTTTTGGGTCCTTTTGCCGAAACAAAAGGACCTCGCCGTGCGGGGGCGAGACCCCGCGAACCCCTCCCGTTTTGTGCTACCATTCAGCCCAGCGGCGTGTTCAACCAGCAGCGAGAGGTCTCGTGTCTCGATTCAAAGCCCTCAGTGTGGTGTCCCTCTCCGGCGGCATCGTTCTTTTCTGCCTGTACCAGCTTTCCCAATTGGATTTTCAGACCGTCTTATTGATCCGGTCCCTGCACGACCCGTTCGTGGAGCGCCTGGGGTATATCGGCAACCGGTTGGGGGATGGACTCACGTTGGTGCTCCTGTGCATCGGTCTGTGGGGCATTGGCTATCTCCGGAAGAAAAAGGTGTGGCAACAGGCCGGGATCGATGGGCTCGTGGCGCATGGCCTGGCGGGACTCGCGACCCAAATTCTCAAGCACCTCATCGGACGACCACGCCCGCGGTGGACGCATCAGGATGCCTTTGAATATGGCCCATCATGGCAAGGGGGGCTTGATGCGTTTCCTTCCGGGCATGCCGCGGCGTCATTTGCCGTGGCAACGGTGCTGGCCCGCTATTTCCCGGAATGGCGGGGGCTCTGGTACGGCGGTGCCATCTTCGTCGGCATGGCTCGCGTGGCTGGAGGTTCCCACTTTCCCACCGACGTGCTGGGCGGAGCAGTGCTGGGGTTCCTCATCGCCTACGTGTGGGCACGCGCGCTCAAAGAGTGGCGGGTGAACGTGGTGCACGCGTTGCCGCTAACCCTCCCGTTGATGATCGGCGGGTGCGCGTTGTTCTGGAGCACCTTCAGTCATCCGGTCCCAGGTGCCGTGGCGAGGGGCCTGTTCTGGACCGGGCTGCTGTTGTTCGTGTCGGGGATCGGCGCCCGGTGGATCATGGTCTGGCAGGTGAGCGGGAACGGGTCTCGAACGCTGTTGGCCAATGGCGTGATCGCGCTGGGCCTGGCGATCAGCACCCAAACGTGGTGGATCGTCGTGGTCACCCTCCTGGCCTGCGTGGCCTGGTGGTTGAACGATCAACCGGAACCGACAGAACCCCCGGGGTTGCTGCACGAAGCATGGATCACGAGCGCCTTGGTCCTTGGGCTCGTGACGTTACAAAGTCTCCAGGGCCTGGTACCCTAGGAGAGCGCAATATCGGATTCGCGTAGCGTAATCCGACCTACCCTGATCGACGGTCTGCTTAAAGAAGACCCATAAAGATTCCAAAAAGCATCCAAAACGCATCTAAATGGAGCCAAAAAGCATCTAAAATGCACCTAAATGTACCACAAACGCATCAAAAATGCGTCTTTCTGAGTAGGTCTGGTTAGCCGAAGGCGTAACCCAAAAACGGGGCTCATCCGACCTACTCGTTCATTGACCCGCCGGAGCGCCCCCGAGCATCGGCTCACGGGACAGAAGCAGAAAACCGTACCGCTGGAGAATCGGCTGAAAAGAATCGACAGGGTGGGGCAGGCGCCCACGCAGGTTGGTCGGCAGGATGACCATGAGGCGGCCGTCCGTTTCGAGATGCGGTAAAAACTTTTTCCGTTCGTCCGGATTGATAAAATGCACTTTCCGTTTCGCATAAAACGTCAACGACGGCAGTTTGCGTCCATAGTGAATGAGCGTGTCCTGTGCCCCAAGGTTGAAACCGGCGATGGTCGCCAGTTCCTGGGGCGGGTTAATGAAATATTTTCCAAAGCGCGGCAAGGCAAACACGATCACGATGAGAAGAAACATCCCCATCATCCCCGACAGCACCCCAAAAGCCTGTGGCCGGCGGGCTTCCTCCCGGACAAGGTGACGAAAGATCATCACGCCCAGCAGGACGACGACGGCCAACACGATCGGCGTCGCTCCCAGGCCGACCTTTTCCGCAGCCGGAAAGTCCACGGCGATCTGGTGTCTCACGTTTGCATAGATGACCGGCGCAAAAGCCAGCACGAGGCTGAACCCGTACCCGGTGACGAGGATGATGCGCTTTGAGACGGTCAGGCCGGCGGGCCAGGTGTTCTTCAAAAACCGGGACCAGAGCACGGCCACCAGCAGGCTGGCCGGCGGAAACAAGGGCAGGACGTAGTGGGGAAGCCGGGTGGCGGAGAGGGTGAAAAAGAGAAACATGCCGCAAACCCACAAGGCGCAGAACAGCAACAGTCCCTGCTCTCCTCGCGCATCCGTCGCGCCCATCCAAAACGACTTCCACTCTTTCAGCGTCTGCCATAAAGCGGCCGGGAGCAATCCGCTCCACGGGAAAAAACCGAGCAGGAGAATGGGGAAATAAAACAGCAGCGTCCCGCCGTGCCCTTCCATGGGATTCGCAAATCGTCCGGTGGTATTGGCCTGGGCCGCGGCGGCATAATCCGCGCCGTGGATGGCGAGCATGGCGAGGTACCAGGGCGCGGCAATGAGAAAACAGACGGTCCAACCGGTCAGCGGCCGGCCCTCGGCGAAATAGGCCTTCCACTGCCGGGTGAGGGTCAGATACGGCACGATGCCCAACAAGGGAAGGAGAATACCCAACGGTCCCTTGGCCAACGTGCCCAGCGCCATGCCGAGATAAAACAGCCACAGGAAAAGTCGGTCTCGACCCGGGTCGCAAAAGCCGAGCCAGAAACCGTAGGTGGCCAGCGTGGTGAAGAACACCAACTCCGGGTCGGTCAGGACCATGCGATGAATGCCGACGAATTCCACGTTCAGCAGGAGAATGAGCGAACCGCAAAACGCCAGGGTCGGTCCCAGCACGCGATGCAGAAAGAGATAGTGGAGCACGAGCAGCGCGAGACCGAACACGGCCGATGGCAGCCGGGCGGTGAAGTCATTCACGCCGAACAGGGCATAGGTGCCGGCGATGATCCAGTACGACAACGCCGGTTTGGCGTACCGCGGCTCATAATTCAGCGTGGGGGAAATCCAGTCCCCGGTTTCGAGCATTTCGCGTGCGGCGCCGGCATTGCTGCCTTCGTCGCGGTCGGTCAGCCCCACGTCGCCCAGCCCGAGCAGGAGCAGCAGGCACCCGCAGACCAGCAGGAACATCAGGTGAAGGGTACGTGTGGAAAACGGGGATGCGTCGATTGCTGAGGAATCAGTCACGAGCCGGTCGCTTTCGGTGGATCAGCATCAGGTTTCGCAGGTAGACGAGGGTGCCGGTTCCCTGTCCGATAATGAACACCGGGTCGTGGCGATGGATGGCATAGGCCAGCACAATCAGGCTGCCGGCGAGACTCATGTGCCAAAATGCCACGGGGATTTGACTCTCCGCTTTGCGTTCGGACGCGATCCACTGGACCAGCCACCGGGAAAAGAACAGGCCCTGTCCGAAAAAGCCGATGCCCAGCCAGATGCTTTCCGCCGTCGTCAGGTTGGCGAAGTAGGCGCTGATACCGGCAAAGAGTTCGCTCATTGATTAAGACAAAGGGTGAAAGGGTGTGAGGACGAAGAGTTCGTCTACTGCACTCGTCCGTGCTTTGTCGAGTGGAATGACGGGTTGGCAGGGGGTCAATTCAATACTGTGGTCTTGACGTGGCCCGGCAGATCAAGCAACCTTCAAACGCGCTTCCCACAGATCATATTCCGCCTGCATACGGACCCACATCTCTGCACTGGTTCCAAGTGCGGACTCAAGGGTGATGGCAAAAGCAGGTGAAATGCCTCGCCTGCCATTCACAATCTCGTTGATCTTTCCGGTCGAGCACCCACAGCGTTTTGCCAGACGGGTCTGGTTGAAACTCATCTCTGTCATATAAATTTCAGAGAGCACTTTGCCGGGATGGAGTGGCAGTGGATTAGAAATCATCATGAGCCCCGATGATAGTTGTTGATCGTGACTTCTGAAAATTCAATAGTCGTAGTGTAATTTGCAGCCGCAGGTAACGCAAGCTGACGTATGGGGCCACCGTCTTTAGTGTGGGAGTTAGGACCGTAGGTCGGGTGAGCGTAGCGTAACCCGACAGCGGATCTGTACGTGTTCAGTCATTTGTTGACCATTCCCCCTCACCCCAGCCCTCTCCCACCGTGGGGAGAGGGGGTCTTTTTCTTTCTTGGTTACCTCTGGCAGGCAGCCCTTTATGCCGTCAACGAATGAGTGAACATTTACAATTTCGGAGGCTGGGACGGGCCATCGGAAGAGTCGAGCGGCTCATTGACGATGGTGTAGTGAAAGCAGCGTTTTTGCATCCACCGGACGGCCAGGAGATCGTACAGGCCGGTAAACAGGCGATTGCCGATTCCGTATTTGGAATGCCCATGGGCTCGCGGGAAATGTTGAACGGGCACTTCGGTCACGGAAAACCCGTGCATCCTGGCGAGTGCGGGGAAAAACCGGTGCATGTTGCGGAAGAGGGGAATGCGTTCGATCACCGGACGCCGGAAGATTTTCAGTGAACAGCCGGAGTCGTGAATGCCGTCGTGGAGGATGACGTTTCTGGCCAGGTAGGCAAGCCGTGACGAGAGGCGCCGGATCAACGTATCGAGCCGCTGCCGGCGGCGTCCGCACACGAGGTCGTAGTCCTTGATCAACGGCAGCAGCAGGGAAATATCCGCGGGATCGTATTGCAGATCGCCGTCCAGCGTGGCAATCAACTCGCCCCGGGCATGGCGAAAGCCTGCGGCAAAGGCCGCGGTTTGCCCGTGATTCCGGTCAAAATGGATCACCCGGACTTCCGGGGTGTGCCGGCGGATCTCATCCAGCAACGCGGAACTGCCGTCCGTGCTGCCGTCATCCACGTACACGATTTCAAATGGGGCGCTGCGCGACGGCTCCAGGCTTCCCAGGACCTTCGTCAGTTGATTGGTCAACGGCTGAAGGTTGTCCCGCTCATCCTTGATGGGGATCACCATGGAGAGCCAGGGTGGTGGGGAATCAGTCATACGCGGCGTCGGGGTGGTCCGTTCGGTCTCACGTGCAGGGTATCAACGCGCAGGCACGTCGCAAAGTGGAAGGAACGCTGTTCACGAAGTCGGCCACTCATTCTACGCATCCCCCCCAAACGGGTCAAACCACTGTACTCGTTCAGTACATATGAAACAGACCCTCAAACCTGTGCCACTATTCCCATCCCCGCCTCTCCTCTTCCCCTGTCCTTTCCTTCCTTCAGTTGTAGGGGCCGCATCTAATGCGGCCCGCTCTCTTTGTACCCGCGCCATCCCATGGCGCCCATGGTTTTGGGTCCTTTTGCCGAAACAAAAGGACCTCGCCGTGCGGGGGCGAAACCCCGCAGGATCCCCCCCCCCCCCCCCCCCCCCCCCCCCCCCTCAGCCTTTCGGCCTCACCGTAAAGCGCAAGGTGCCCATGTGCGTGAAGTCATTGGCTTCGTACCCCACGAAGATATCGACCCGATAGAGTCCCGGAATCCAGCCTTCCTGCGACGGCGCGAAGAACTTCAGATACCCGCTTTCGTCCTCCAGCGCCAGGTAGGCGGTTTCCTCATCGGAGAAGGTCTCCCCGGAAAACCCCGGCACCTTCTCCGGGAACAAACGCCCGATGACCTGATACGCGCTATAGTGCTTGAACACCCGAAAGACCACGTGGACCGCCAACGCATCGGAAGCAAATTCCTCGGTCGGCCGGAGAGGGTAATAGCGGTGACCACGCCGAAGATCCAGATCTTCCTCAAAGCTTTCCGCCAGGGTGATATGAAGAAACAGCCCGCCGGGCCTCTCGTCCTGGAGACCGGACAAATCAAGTGCCGGGTTCTTGTAATAGTCCAATGGGTCGGGAGCCATGTCCTCAGGAACTTCGGGAATGGTATCGAACTGGGAAAAGCCGTGTTGGGTTTCATCAGGACTGAAGGGAGCCGGGGGCGTGTCCTCAGCCCGGACCGGCATTCCTGCGGCCAGGATATGAAAAAACAGCGTCACCATGCCTATGCACAGCAATGTCTCCGTTTTCCTCATTGATCGATTCAGCATGCCCCCCTCACCCTACCCTCTCCCGCCAGGGGCGAGGGTTTGATGAGATCCGGGATACGGCCCTACATATTCGTCTTACATTCTATGTTGCCAGTAGTCTGGTTCTCGTTGCAGATGCATCACAGTTGAAAGACGTCGTCTCCTGGAATGCCCTCGACTTCGCCGGACCGCAATTCTTTCAGTCGCTGTTTTGCAACCGCAGCCCATTTCTTATCAATATCCGATTGTGTCGGGTTGAGGCTTTTCAGAATCGAATCGACAACCATCGCCCGTTCTTCTATTGGAAGGTCAATCACCTCTGTAATTAAGTCTTTCGTCTTCATGGCACCTCCACCAGAATATGTAGTGGTCAAGGAAAAAGAGACAATCACCCCGCTTGTCTGCCGCCATCATAGCAGCCGGAGGCGTTCCCTTGCGAGGCGAAAACCCCCTTTGCTAGAATCGCCTTCCTTTCGGAAATCCTGTATGTGTTCAGTCATTTTTTGACAATTTCTGTTCCTCGATGACAACCGTTAGGGACAAACTTTTCCCCCTCCTTTGTAAGGAGGGGTGAGGGGAGGTAGAGGCTAAGGCATGGTTGATCAAGTAGCCGAGCAAGTCGCTGAGAACGACGAAGCGTTACCCCAACTATTAGGGGATTTCGCGCCGATCGACGTCTGGCAACAGCATATGAATACCGTGTTCTACGGTCTGCGAGGCGAACGCCTGCGTGAACTCTATCAGACCTTTGCCGCGGCGGATTACCGCTTAGGGTATGCCTTGGCCGCGGATTACGTAGAACGGGCCACCCGACGCCAAAAAGCCGGTCCCGGGACAGGAGCCGCCCCGCTCACCATTATGGAATGGGGGTGCGGCAACGGCAATTTGGCCGCCTGCTTTCTCGATCGCGTCAAAGCCCTGGATCAGGATGCGACGCTCTATCCGCGTCTGCAATACGTGCTCATCGATGCCTCGGAGACCGTGCTGGCAAGCGCCAGGGCGAATGCGGAGTTGGCCGCGCACGGAGACCGCGTGCAATTCGTGCAGGCCACGGTGCAGGAACTGGAATCGTATCGCGACGGGTCGATCGATCGAATTTTTTGCAACGAATTGTGGAGCGAATTGCCCACCAAACTCCTGCTGCGCAAAGCCGGGGACGTCATGGAAGAACACATCCGGCCCAATTTGAAGGAGACCCGGCTCGCGGACTTTCCCGATTGGCAGGGCTTGGTGCAGGCGTTCGATCAAACCGATATCGCCGGGCTCAAACCCATGCCCGCCTTTCTGGAAGACATCCTGTGGGAACGGGAATATCACAAAGTCGAGGCCAAAGACGTGCCGTTCCGTCGCCTGGTGACGGACTTCTTAAAACTCTTCGATGAAGAACTCCTGATGCCCGTAAACGTCGGCGCCGCTGCCTCCCTCAAGGAAGCGCATCGGTTGCTGGCCCCGGACGCGCTCGGGTTCAGCAGCTTCGATGCCGGCACCGTGGAAGAAGCCGTCCTCAATGATCCGGAAAAACCCTGTTGCAACCTGGTGGGCGGGCAATTCAGTTTTCTGGTCAACTATGCGTTGTTGGAAGACGTGGCCAAACAGGTCGGCGGGGGACGGGTGACGGTCGAGCCGCAAAAAGAATTTGTCGGACGAAGCCTCGGGGTCAACGTCATGAGCCTCATGGACGTGCTGGCTTCCCATCCGGATGTGCCACAGGGCGGACCATGGGAAATCGACCGGCTGATCCTGAAAACCATCGAGGCGGTGAATACCGGCTATACGAGTCCCTATGAACGGACCATCCAATTGCCCCTTGATCCCGCGACCCCGGAGGAGACGCGCCGGGAATTGGAGCAATTGCTGGAACAACAGGCCGGGCACGGCGTCGCGGATACCGTGGCCTACCTCACGGAAGAAGAGGTCATGCGTGCGGCGAGTCGCCTGGAGGAACTGGGCTACGACCGTGGCACCCTCCAAGCCGCGTTCATGGTCCCGCCGCAACCCGTGGATTATTTCCATTTCCGGATGGACCCATATTAAACCCTCGCTAAACCCTCGCCCCTGGCGGGAGAGGGTAGGGTGAGGGGGGGCTAAATACCGGAATGGTCATTCCAAGCGAAGGAAGGAATCTGTTCGGTGTGGATTTTTTTGTTGACTGTCTTTATTGACTACGGGTATATTGAGCAGCACTTCCTGTCATAAATGCCGGGTGCACGCTGGATTATAGTACCGTCAAGAGGTTGTAAAATGATTGGTTCATTTGGGTGGATGGAATTATTACTCATCCTGTTCATCGTCCTCATTATCTTCGGGGCGGGAAAAATCCCGCAATTGGGAGAAGGATTGGGAAAAGCCATCAAAGGGTTCAAAAAGTCCATTAATGAATCCGACGCCATGGACGTGACGCCGCAGGAAGAAAGCATGGACGCAACGGCGGCGCCGCAGCCGGGCCAGATCACGGAGCCGGTCATGGCGCAAACCACCGCCGTCCCTCCGGCAGGGGAACCGGTACAACAGGCCGCACCGGCGCCGCAGCCCGAAGCGCAGGTTCAGGAAACCAGGCAGGCGTAGCGCAAGCTACACCCTCTCCCGAGAGGGTAGATAGAAAACCCCTCTCCCCTGGTGGGAGAGGGTAGGGTGAGGGGGGGGGGATAAAACCCCGCCGTTACAAAGAACGGTTATCAATGGAGAAGAAAAATGTTCGGCCTGGGGGGAATGGAAGTTCTGATGATTCTGGTCATTGCCTTTCTGTTGTTCGGGCCCAAGGAATTACCGGAAATCGGCAAGCAGGTAGGGAAAGTCGTCAAGGGATTTAAAGAGACCGCCGATGATTTACGGCAGTCGGTCGAGCCGGAAATCAATATGATTCAGCAGGAAGTGAAAATGGTGGAGCAGGACCTGCAATCGTCCATGAAAGAAGCGGAAGACTCCATCAAGGGCGCAGGCGACGCGGCGTCCGCCGGAATCAACGAAGGCAACAAGCCCGCGTGAGGGAAAAAAGAAGGATAAAAAATATATTTAACCTCTTGCAATAAAATCTATTTTGGAATAAATTGTTGGATATTTTTATATGATCCCCAAATCTGAGAAATACGAAACAGGCAACCCGACGACATCACTCAATTGAGCAAAGGAGGGAAATCACGAAGAAAAGGGAAATGCCGTATTCTAAGAAATTTTTCAAATAAGATGTAGGCCCGTATCTCATGGGCCAAAAAGGAAGTAAATAACAGAAAGAAGTCATAATGATGGGCTGGCAGGAATCACGCGAAGCCCGCAGGGGGGAATCAACTTACAGGAGGAGTCACAATGAAACTATTTAAGCACGGTATCAAATGGACCTTGGCTGCGGTCCTGCTCATAGGGGTCTCGGCGGCTCCGGTTATGGCCGAGAAAACCACACCGGCTACTGGAAAAAACTCTGCGGTACCGGCTGTGCCGCGCGCGATTCCGGACCTGCTTCCCTATCACAAATTCGATCCGCCCAAGAGCAAACTGTTCGACATCAGTAAGCTGACGATTTCCGGCGACCTGCGGGTCCGGCCGGAATTCCGGACGAACACCGCCTTTGCTGGAAATACTGGACGAAAGAACAACACCTTCGTCGTGCAGCAGTGGGCGCGGTTGGGCTTCAACTACTCCATTTCGCCGGACGTGACGTTCTTCTTGCAGGGCCAACATTCCAAGAACTGGGGGGTGAATGCAGCAGGGGGAGCGGGGATCGACGCGAACGGTACCGCTGGAACCCTCTTCGCCCGGCAGGCCTTCATGCTGGTGCGGAACTTCCTGGTGCCGAACCTGACCATCAAAGCCGGACGGCAACTGGTGGTCTGGGGCAACCACCGCATGTTCGGGCATTTCGACTGGAACAACGTGGGATGGTCCCATGACGGGTTGACCGTGAACTACAAGCTCAGCAAGAGCACGACCCTGCAGGTGGGCTGGTTGCGGACGGCTGAGAGAAACTGTTGGGGGCCGACAACGGGTAACTGTATTGGTAACAACACAGTTGCCAATAATGCTCCCGCAGATGCAACTGACGATGGCAACGTGGTCTTTGTGCGGGCGCCCATGAAGGTTGCGGGCGTGGTCCTGGAACCAACCTACATCTGGCATGACGGCGGAACGGGCGGAATGGATGCCCCTCGTCCTGCGAACCAATCCAGGCATACAGTCGGCGGCCGGGCCGTCAAGAAGTTCGCTGCGGGAAGTGCCCGAGTTGACCTCACGATGGAAGGCTACTACCAATTCGGTGATATAGGCCCGGGCGCGACTGCCGCAGGGGGCACGACCATGGATATCGAGGCGTATGCCTTCCATATCGATGGCGGCGTGACCCTGCCGGTGCCCATGCAGCCCCGTCTGAGCGCCGAGTTCAATATGGCGTCCGGTAATAAGGGTGACGGCAAATGGAGAAGCTTCGATCAATTGTACCCGACGAACCACATTCACTTCGGGTACATGGACCGCATGTCCTGGAAGAACATGAACCATCTTGCGTTCGGTCTTCAAATGCGGCCCAACGCGGACAGCCACTTCGAAGTGACCGGTCACATCTTCAACCGCCAAGAGACAACCGATGGCGTGTATCATGCCGGTCAAGCTCAATTCATAAGTGCTGATGTCAGCAACGAGACCAATATTGGGGAAGAAGTCGACGTGGTCTATACGCATTTCTTCACTCCCGGAAACCACGTAGCATGGCAAATCGGCGGCGGGGTTTTCCTCCCGGGTGATGTTATTGATGACTGGCGTGGGAATGCCTCCGAACAAAGCTGGGGTTATACCCAACTCTGGGTAAACTTCTAACAGGAAGAAACCCCGTTATCTCAATCCCCGCTGAGGCTCAACCCTCAGCGGGGATTTTTTTGTCTTTTCCCAATCCGTCTTTCCTGAATGTGTTCAGTCATTCGTTGACACTTTCCGTTTTCTCTTTCCCTCGCCTTTGAAAGACAACCCCCTCAATCCCCCTTCTCAGGGGGACGGCAGAACTCCGCTCCCCCCTGACAAGGGGGGCCGGGGGGTTCAGTAGGGGCGGACCTGCGTGTCCGCCCTCCCTTCTTGTGGACAGATCCTCATGCTGTCAACGAATGACTGATGATTTACGACGCCGACCCGATAAGCTCGCTGCCTATTTGCACCACGAGCTTTCACTTTCCGGTTTCGTCGCGTGGGCGGAAACCACCCTCATGGATGGTGAATTTGACGACAACCACTTCAGCGTCATTCGAGACGTCGTGGCCCGAGTGGGGGTCGCCGACGTCCGAGCGTTTGGCCTGACCTGGGAAGACTGCGAACACCTGCTCCGGCGATTAGGCTATTCGGCGCGTATCCATATCGAAGCCACCTGACTCATTGACAATCCATAAACAGGATGATACTTAATAATGTCTATACAAACGGTATACGGAAAAAATTTCCAAATCCATGCATCTGAGCGTAAGAAGGAGGAGGTGACATGGGTCAAGTGAACTTCCGCATGACAGACGAACGTCTGGCACTTATTGATCGGGCGGCTGCGATTCGAGGCGTCACGCGCACCGAGTTCGTGCTCAGGTCGAGTGAAGCCGCGGCGATCGAGACGTTGAATGAGCGCCCCGTCATTGCGCTCGATGACGAGGCTTACGAGGCCTTTGTCGCCGCGCTCGATGCACCGGTACAACCGAACGACCGCTTGAAAGAACGGTTTGCCCGCCAGCCGTTGTGGGAACGATAACCCCGGGTCAAGCCCGGGACAAGCCTGATGCCCCTGAGCCGCTTTGCGCACGTCATGACGTCTCGCAGTTCGACTCCGGAATCGACAGCCTCAATACGTGGTTACAGCGTAAGGCCAGGTTGAACGAAGCCAAGGGTGGCGCACGGACGTACGTCGTCTGCGATGGCGATCGGGTGATCGCGTTCTACAGCCTTGCCGCCAGTTCGGTGGAAAGGCGACGCGTGTCTTCGCGTGTTGGCAGGAACATGCCCGAACCGATGCCGGTGATCCTGTTGGGACAACTGGCGGTGGACGTGAACTATCAGGGACGTGGCTTGGGATCCGACCTGTTGATAGATGCGGGGAAAAGAGCGTTGGCGGCGGCTGATGTGGTTGGTGCGCGCGCCATCGTTGTCCAGGCATTCAACGAAGAGGCCAAGACGTTCTACGAGCAGTTCGGCTTCTTGCCATTCGCGGATCGCGAACCACTCATGTTGCTCATTCGGATTTCCGAACTGAAGGCGGTGCTTCAGGCCTAGACACGCTTCCGGCCTTTTTTGACACTTTAAGACCAATCATCTGTGAGTACACGTGAACAAAATGAGCGCAAATTTCCAAACTGGGAAATTCGCGATGCTGGAGGAAGAAAATATTGGCTCGATGTCCGAGGCCGTCAGGGCTGGAAAGCTCGCTATGTGAAAGAGGTTGACGCAGATGAAATCACGGTGCGATTTTATCAGGAAATATACAGCGAAACAGGAACACTTGTGGAAATCCACTACAAATATCCCATTGACTATGGACATCAAAAGGTCGAAGAATGAAGGACGTGATTACTCGCCAAACAGTCGTCGATAAGCTCGCTGCCTATTTGCACCACGAGCTTTCACTTTCCGGTCTCGTCGCGTGGGCGGAAACCGCCCTCATGGATGGTGAATTTGACGACAACAATTTCGGAGATATTCGAGATGTTGTCGCCCGGGTGGGGGTTGCCGACGTCCGAGCGTTTGGCCTGACCTGGGAAGACTGCGAACACCTGCTGCGGCGATTAGGCTATTCAGCCCAAATCCATATCGAAACCACCCGATAACGTGTCGTGCGGCATTCCGAGCATGTCCTTTTCAGAAAAGGGAGCGTGCCGCTCCAGATCTTTTGCCGCTAAGAAAATTACCGTGCGAGAGCAAGGCTCAGGAGCGGCGAGGAGTCAGGAATCAGACGGGTTACTTCGCTCGATTCGGACGCATTTTCGAGAAATTCACGGACGGTGATGGTTCCGTTCCGGTTCGCATCCGCACTGCCCAAGAGCCCGGCAAGAATACCGGCCGGTTCCCTGTTTTCGCGCCCGGGACGTTTGCGCAGTTGGATGACGGGGGTTTCGTCCTGCTGCGACAGGCCGCTGGTCCAGCGCACCGAGGATCCATCGGTCGATGCGTTTTGACCGCTTTGTTTCGCAAGGGGAGCATCGAGGATCAGCAGGGTCAACCGGTTGTCGAGTTTTCCCAAGAGACGTTGTAGCGTTCGAAGGGAGACCAACTGTGTGGTTGATGCCTCGGGCGACCCTTCATAGGGTACCAAATAGACCTCGCCGTTGGTCCCATCTTTTACGGCCTGACCTGAAAAATACACGACCAGCAAGGATTCCTTACCGATTCGTTGCCGAACCCACGTGAGCAGCGTTTTTGCAATGTCTGGTTTCGCGGCCCGGCTTCCCTGAAGGACGCGGACGTTCTGATTGGCGAAGAGACCGGTGGTTTGCAGGGTGTCCCGTATCGTCATGAGGTGATCCTCGGGTATGCGATAGGCCTGTGGCCAGGGCTCCTGATACGCATCCATCCCGACGAGCATGGCCACGTGCGCATCCGTGGCAGACGATCCGGGCTTTCGGATGCCGGTCTGTGGCTTGGACGGACGGGCTTGGGAACGCAGTGCCGGGGTCCCCGGCTGGAGCGGCGCCACAATGCGGTGAGACCCGATGTGTGTGCCATCTTCGAGTTGCAACGAGACCACCAGTTCCGCCTTTTGTCCGGGCACGTCGATCGGCATACGGCCTCGAATCTCCGTGGTTCTGGTTTCTCCTGGCTGGAACGTGCCCATGGAGATGGGCAGCGGTGTCATTTGTGAAAAGGCTTCAACCAAGGTCGTGTTCCCCACCACGTTGACATTGGCCGTGGTTATGGTAGTGCCTCCCAAATTGGTGGCTTCGATGATCAGAACGATCGCTTCCCCGCCTTCGAGAATCAGATTGTCGTTGCCGTCCTTCAGCATCGTGCGAAAGGTAAAGAACGGCCGGTTTCCCGATGCGGCGTGAGACGGAGCCGGAGCTGCGAATCGGGGTGTGGCCTGGGGCGCGAATTGAGGCGTGGGCTGGCTGAATGCCGGTTGGCGACCCTGTTGCGCCGCCAGGGATTGCGTGCCGCCGTCCCTGAGCACTTGCGGCACCACTCCCACGAGTTGCTCCGCCAGTTCCGCCGCCGCTCCGTTGATTTTGGCATCGTACTGTCCGGTTGTGCAGGTGACGGATTGGCCGGTGATGGTCGGAGCCCAGACCCTGACCTGGCCGCCGTAATTCAGAGGGATTTGCCCCAATGCGGCACCGTTTCTATCGATAAACACCGCTTGCAGCTTGAAGTCGAGGTAGGCGAGATAATTATCTTCGTCCGCCATACGATCGACTTCCTGAAACGCTTGGTTGACCATGCTGATCTGGATGATCAAATCGCTCGGCCTGGTGGCTTGGACGGCTTCTCCCGTTCCTGCATAAGCCATGACGGACTGAAAGGTTTCCTGCCCCAGGGTGAGAAAGTTCTGGACAATACTCTCTCCCGTTTTCAGGGTATACGGAAGGTCGCATGCCTGAATTTCGAGCGTGGCATCCGTGACGCTCGGATCAAAGGCATACGCCACCGAGATGGGAATGGCCGGTTCCTTGGGTTTTTCTTCTTCTCCAAATCCAAAGCGGGGCAGGCTGATGTCCGGGAAGTCGATGTCCGGCATACTCACGTCCGGGAGATATGAGCAGCCTGAAAACAGGAGGATCGAAACGAAAACGAGGAGCCTCGGCAGGGTACACGTTCTCAGATACATGGCCTGTAACCTACCCGATGCCTTCAATGAAATGCAACCTGCTCGGCGCGCTTTGCTCGCGTCTTTTTTCACGCTGGCATATAATAAAAGAAAAGGTTTGATCTGTTTTGGACTGGAGAATCCATTGACCCTGCGTCGAACAATTTTTCCTGACGAGCCCGCCGACCGGAGACCGCTTCTCTCCATGATTTGGGGGATCACTTTGCTGAGCGGCCTTTTCGGAGGCTGCGGCGGCTGGCCCCAGCCCCACTTGGATGCGTACCTCGGCCAGCAGCCGGCACAGGATCTCTCACGGTTTGCGGGCTTGCCGGGCGCGGAACAAGCCGGGCTTGTGGTGTTCAACGATACGACCGCTCCGGATTCCGCCCCCAAACTCTCAGACGACTCTTTCGCTGCATTGACTGAACACGTGCGACAGCAATTGATGCATGCCGTTCCCCTCGAGGTGGTGCACGTTGTTCATTCCCCGAATCCGGGAGCCTCGCCCCCGCCGTTCACGACAATACTGCAATCGGCAAAAGACCGGCATGTCGATCACCTCGTGATGGTCATTCTCTCGAGTTCGGAAATCGAGGTGCCGGAACGACTCCCCTGGCGAGGATCGACCTTGGGGGCGATCGGGCGCGGATTGCTGTTAGGGTATCGCGCGGAAAACCTGGCGCTTGCCGAATTGGCGTTGATCGACGTGCGCTCCGGGCAGGTATTGGCCAGGGTCGAGGGGAATGCCTGGGCTTCCCTGGAACGGCTTGACGTGCCCCTCGAGTCCAACGTCTACCCGGTGGTTCGACGGAACCAGGAGGACCCGCCTATTTACCCCGAAAAGGAAGAACATGCCCATGACGTCATGCGAGCCGTCGCCGGCAATGATGCCGTGAATCAGGCCGTGATGCATTTGAAAGAGGCCTGGGGCCGATCCTGAACAGAATCGTGCGTGCTACGACATAAGGTTTGAGAGATTCGGTAGATCCGAGCATGAAATCTTTATGCAAGAAATCCCTGAAACTCTTTGACAGTCAATCCTGCTTTTCGGATTAAGCTGCGAAGGATGCCGGGTCCTAACTCTCGATGTAAAGGCACCGTTAATACAACGGCCATGCCTTCTTTGATTAATGTGACGTGACTCCCACGTTGGCGATCTTGAATCCACCCAGCTTTTTTGAGAATTCGGATTGCATCCTCGCCGGAGCAAACCGGGAGTTTGGTCACGCCACTCCTACTTCAACTTCCCTGACTTCAATGTGATCGGGCAGACCTTGTGCCCGGCGGGTTTCGAGACTGGCAAGAATGGCTTCTTGAATATTGGTTAACGCTTCTTCTCGGGTTTGTCCCTGAGAGACGCAACCGGGAAGGGCCGGGCAATCGACGACATAATACCCGCCTTCGTCCTGTTCGATAGTGACGAGAAATCGCATGGTCTTCTCCTTTGCAGCAGGACTTATAGCATAACCTTATAGGTGGCAGGGCGACAAGCCGGTCAACAGGCCTACACTAGGATGATGAGAAAGGTATGACGCGGGCCGTGCCTCAGGATTCGGCTCTCCAATTACAGAGAGACGATTGCTCCTAGCGATAATTGACGAACTGGAGGTCGATGCCGAAGTCTTCCTGTTTCAGAAAACCGATGACGGCCTGCAGTTCGTCTTTGTTTTTGCTCTGCACGCGCACCTGGTCTCCTTGAATCTGCGCCTGCGCCTTGAACTTTTTCTCCTTCAGACTCTTGACGATGGCCTTGGCTTTGTCTTCGACGATCCCGCTTTGGACCGTGACGTGTTGCCGGACGGTCCCCCCCAGGGCTTGTTCCACCTTGCCGTAGTTGAGGGCTTTCAACGACACACTTCGTTTCACGCATTTTCCCTTGAGGATGTCGATGACCGCCTTGAGTTTGTAGTCGTCGTCCGCCACGATCTCCAGGACAAGGTCTTTTTCCTTGAGCGTGACCCCGGACTGTGATCCTTTGAAATCGAATCGCTGCCCGATTTCTTTCATGGTTTGATCAACCGCGTTTTTGACTTCCTGCATGTCAACCGTGGATGTCACGTCAAACGAGAACGTATCTGCCATAACGTTGTCTCCTTTGTTTTCCCCTCCTTTGTAAGGAGGGGCGAAGGGGAGGTAGAGGGATTGCCTGGAAGGGGGAAACACGTAGGGTACTCCTTCCAGGGCCGCCGCGCCAAGCCGACTCTACCCCACCCAGCCTCCCCTTACAAAGGGGAGGGAATGAGAGAAGAAGCCTGAGTAGAACTGGTCTTCTTTTCTGGCATTCTGCCAACGAATGACTGAACCTTTACAATCCCTGCCCGTCCCTAGCAACATTTTCCTTCCGGGATGCGAATGCCTTCGCCGTCGATGATTTCCGTGTTGGTATACGGTTGTTTCAGAACCAGGTATTGGTACCATTTCATCGCGCTTTCGGTCAGGACGATGAGTGCCAGGACGGCGACCAGCCCGACGAGCGCCGCATCCAGCGCCATCGTGATGCGCGTCACCGGGTCCGTGGCGGTTCGTGCCCGATCCAGAAACATCCACCATAGGTCATGGCAGCCCGTCAAGGTGATGACGCCTACGAACACCATCGGCACGGCCGTCACCCACAGGTAGCGGGCCTTGCCCATTTTGATGAACAGGGTCGTGCCGATACAGAGCGCCAGGGTCCCCAATAACTGGTTGGCGGCTCCGAACATGGGCCAGACCGTGGAGATCGTTCCCGTGGCGATGAGCCATCCCCACGCTCCGACCACGAGTGCGCTCGAAAAGACGACGCCGGGCCACCAATTGATCCGGCGAAGCGGAGCATAGACGTGCCCGCCCATTTCCTGAACGAGGTAGCGCGCCACACGAGTGCCCGCGTCGATGGTCGTCAGGATAAACAGGGCTTCGAACAGGAGCGCAAATTGATACCAATAGGCCATGAGCCCGGCCATCCCCGGCAGGGCGGAAAAAATCCAGGCCATCCCGACGGCCAACGATACCGCGCCTCCCGGCCGGCCCGAGACGTCCACTTCGACCAGTTCCGAGAGCGTGTGAATGTTTTCAACGGGGAACCCCATGGCCGCAAGCGTATCGGCCGAGAGATGCGTGTTGATCGCAAAATAATCGCCCGGGACAAGCAGGGCCGCCGAGATCAGCGCGACCACCCCGACGAAGCTTTCCAACAACATGGCGCCATAGCCCACCATGGCCTGCGATTCGCGGGCGATCATTTTCGGCGTGGTGCCCGACGACACGAGGGAATGGAATCCCGAGATGGCGCCGCACGCGATGGTGATGAACAAGAATGGGAAGAGGGGGCCGGGGATGATCGGGCCTCCCCCGGCAATGAATCCGGTGACTGCGGGCATGTGCAGGTCAGGGGCCAAAATGATCACGCCGATCGCCAGCAACCCGATGACCCCGAGTTTCATGAACGTCGAGAGGTAATCTCTCGGAACCAACAGCATCCACATCGGCAGGACCGAGGCCAGAAATCCGTATCCGGCCAAGAGCCAGACCAGCGTGGTCCGGTCGTGCGTGAACCATATCGCCAGGTCCGACTGCGCCACCATTTTGCCCAGGATAACGGACAGGAAAAGCAGCACGATGCCCATGAGGGACATTTCTCCCACGCGCCCGGGTCGAACGCGGTGATGATACCATCCCATGAGCAAGGCGATGGGGATGGTCATGGCAATCGTAAACGTGCCCCAAGGGTTTGCCACGAGCGCGTTGACCACGGCCAGCCCCAGACCGGCCAGGGCCACAATCACGATAAACAACACGGCCACGGCCGTGGCCGTGCCGGTGATCCGTCCGATCTCCGCGCGTGCGATTTCCGGGAGGGAGCGGCCATTGCGACGCAGGGACCCCACCAGGATGACGAAATCCTGGACCGCGCCGGCCATCACGGCCCCGATCACAATCCAGAGAAATCCCGGCAAAAACCCGAACTGTGCCGCCAGGACCGGACCTAATAACGGCCCGGCGCCGGCAATGGCGGCGAAATGGTGTCCGAAGAGCACGTATTTGTTCGCGGGATAATAGTTGGTGCCGTCTTCCAGTCGAAAGGCCGGGGTCCGGCGTTCATCATCGAGTTGCATGACGCGCCGGCCTAAAAATCCTCCATAAAATCGATAGGCCAGCACGTAAAAACAGCCGGCTGCCGTCACCAACCAGAGTCCGTTGACTTTTTCCTCAGGGTTCAACAGGCCGGTGACAAAGCCGAAGGACACGGCGCACAGGAGGGAAACGAGAATCCACGCGGTCGTCTTCACGGTCTTCATGGTTCTTCAGAAAATCGTGCGGGCGGTTCGTGTGCCGGGTGTCGCGATCCTTCGCCCTTTTTGTCTCATCGGGACGGCCGCGAGCCCGTCGGTCATGCCGGCTGCGAGAACGGGGGCTTGCCGAACTTTCGCCGAATGGCGTTCATGGCCTGGAATACCATGGGTTTCGTGAGCAGTCGATGCTCAATCGTTCGCTTGCCGGGAAAATCGAGTAAGGATACTCCAATGACCATGGTGAGTAAACCTTGGCCCGGGAGGACGAGCATGGCAATCCCTGCCAGGAGAAACACGAGGCCGACCGTGTTCTTGACGGCCAGGCCCGCGTAGCGCAGGAGCGGATGGTATCCCTCCATCCACACGTGTTCTTCATCGTGTAGAAAGTAATCCACGGGCAGGCGGATGATGATGATGGGAATGAGCAGGATGGTCCCGAAGAACATCACGACCGAGACAATGGTGATGGCAATCAGGGCCTCTTGAGGGAGCAGGCCGGTGAGTTCTTCGTAGAAAGTCTGAATGGCGTTCATCGCGTGCGCTCTCTGCGTCGCAAGGGGACATAGCACGTTCTCAACAATTCGACAAGCGCCCCATCCCTGGCGATTCATCGCCGGGAAGCATTGAATGGTCGTCATCGAACAGGATAGGATTGTGTATGTGTTCAGTCATTTGTTGCTCTTCTTTCCCCTCCTTTGTAAGGAGGGGCTAGGGGAGGTAGAGGCATTCGGAGGCACAGGCGATGCCCGATTACTGGTTGCTCAAATCAGAACCTTCGACGTTTTCCATTGAGGATTTGGCGCGTTCCCCCAAACGGACGACGTGCTGGGAAGGCGTGAGGAATTATCAGGCGCGTAACTTTCTGCGAGCCATGGCCGTCGGAGATTTGGCCTTTTTTTATCATAGCAATGCCGATCCTCCGGCGATCGTGGGCATTGTCGAGGTCGTCAAAGCCGCGTATCCCGATTATTTTTCCTGGCGGCCCGGCAGCCACTATTTCGACGAAAAAAGTTTAAAACAGAATCCGCGATGGGTGATGGTCGACGTTCGGTTGAACGAGGTGTTGCGAACGCCGCTTTCTTTGGAACGCCTCAGAAGGGTAAGCGGTCTCGAAAAGATGGAACTGCTCCGAAAGGGCTCTCGTCTCTCGGTTCAACCGGTCCGCGAAAGCGAATGGAACATTATCTTGCAGTTGTCGCAGGCAAAACCCGGTTCCTCTTCTTTGATGTAGGGACAGGCCTGTGTGCCTGTCCGAGGGGGCATGAGGTAGCCACGGGCTTTACCCGGGGGAGCGTTTGCAGCGGCGCGGTTATTCTCCTTGTTGCCGGGGGAAGACCTGTTTAAACGGATGGATTTCGACTCGTTCAAATACTCCATGGGTGACGTAGGGATCATCGTTGGCAATGCTTTCGGCCTTCTCCATGGTGTCCGCCTCGATGAGGACCAGACTTCCGGCTTTATCCGTAAAGGGTCCGGCACAGACCAATCGGCCCTGCTTCTGTAAGCGTTCAAGATATTCCAGGTGGGCGGGTCTATGGTGCGGGCGTTTGCTCTGCCCTTCGGGTCCATCCCATCCAATGATTACGTACGTCATGGACTCGGCCTTCCCGTTATGGATTGCGAAAGGGGACAACCGGCTCCGGGCTGTTGCTGTTCACGTCGTGCTTTTGGGCAGGGCTTGCCGGCCTTTGTATCCGTCATCGATTTCATGCCACCATTCGATGGTTTCTTCACCGAGCCTCCAGCAGAGATACACCACTCGTCCTTCCAGGAGATACGGGAAGTCGCATAAGCCCATTTCCAGATCTTTGACAACCACTCCCATTTCATGGACGCTGTTGAGGTTTTCATAGATCGCTTCGAGTGCTTTGATGTAGCGAGGGCCCTCACAACTGCCGCCTCCGTACTGAGCGTTGGCGCTCGCTTTTTTGATTTCTTCTTTTGTTTGCTGCAGGATCGTTTTGCCGGCTTTGGCTCTGGTCAGGTGCGTCGCCAGTTTGGGGATCAGTTCCGTCGCCTCGGAAAAGGAGAAAATCCGTCCATGGGAGAAAGGCTCTTCGGGCTTGGCCATTTTCGTGCGGGTGGGTTAGAGTTTTACGTTGAGAAGTCTTTCCTGCTTCCGTTTCATTTATCACAACGACCGTGGCATCGCAAACAAACAATGAGTGAAAGAAACTATTGACATTGGGGAGATTCATGTTATACAAAATGAATATACCTTCCAGATTGAAGAGACAGTTACTTCTTCCTACATGAGTTTCCAAGTTCCAAAATTGTAAAATCCGGTTTTCACGTAATCCAAAACGCCAACACTCTTCTGTCCAAAAACATGATGAATAGGTTTCCTTCATCAGATGCATTTGTGGAATTGTCTGAATAACTGTTCCAGCACAAAAGCAGGACAGGCCGTTCACCATTTGTGAATAGTTTGCAACCCGTCGATATCCTGCAAGACACGTTTCGGCTTGTCGTAACAGCCCGATACCGGCGAGGGGAAATGTTTTAACCACCCACTTCCATCCCTGCCTCATCCGTCCCCCGGCTTGGGCGTTGCCAGCCGTCGGCCCGACGCGATGAAGGAGCAAAAAGTGAAGACAATGGGAGGTGCTTGTATGTTGCGTCAGGCTACATTTGCTGAAAGGCTGGTAATGGGTTCAAGTCCTTTCGGCTCCATGCTCACCCACCTTAGGAGAAGGTTATGCATCTTGCGGAATTAAAACAAAAATCCATCGGCGATCTTGCGGATCTGGCCCGTTCATTAAAAATCGAAGGGTGCGCGAACCTGAGAAAGCAGGAACTGATCTTTGCCATCTTGCAAGGGCAGGCGGAGAAGAACGGAGTCATTTTCGGAGAAGGGGTCCTGGAAACCCTTTCCGATGGCTTTGGGTTTTTGCGTGCGCCGGATTCGAACTATTTTCCCGGTCCCGATGATATTTATATTTCGCCTTCTCAAATCCGTCGCTTTGGCCTGCGAACGGGCGACATCATCTCCGGTCAGGTTCGTCCGCCCAAAGGCGGTGAGCGGTATTTTGCCTTATTGAAGGTTGAAACAATCAATTATGACGAACCGGAAATGCAGCGGGACAAAATTCTGTTCGACAACCTGACTCCACTCTATCCCGAGAAACGCATTTCCCTGGAGTTTGATCAGGAGGAATACTGCACGCGGGTGATGGAACTGACCACGCCCATCGGGAAGGGACAACGCGGGCTTATCGTGGCTGCTCCGCGAACGGGAAAAACCATGCTGCTTCAGGCCATTGCCCGTTCTATTTTGCACAATCACCCGGAGATCCTGCTCATCGTCTTACTCATTGACGAACGCCCGGAAGAAGTCACGGATTGGCAGCGCCAGGTCAAGAGCGCCGAGGTCATCAGCTCCACGTTCGACGAACCGGCCCAACGTCATGCACAAGTGGCGGAGATCGTGATGGAAAAAGCGAAGCGATTGGTTGAGCATAACCGCGACGTCGTGATCCTGCTGGACAGTGTGACCCGGTTGGCTCGAGCCTACAATACGATTGCGCCTCCGAGCGGAAAGGTGCTGTCCGGCGGACTGGATTCCAACGCGCTGCAACGGCCCAAACGGTTTTTTGGGTCGGCTCGAAACATCGAGGACGGCGGGAGCCTCACAATTCTGGCCACGGCGCTGGTGGATACGGGCAGTCGCATGGACGACGTGATTTTTGAAGAATTTAAAGGCACGGGGAACATGGAAGTCCATTTGGATCGTCGATTGGCGGACAAGCGCATCTTCCCGGCCATTGATATCAGTCAATCGGGGACCCGGAAAGAAGAGTTGCTGGTCGATCGGGACCGGTTGAACAAAATGTGGGTGTTACGCAAGGTATTGAGTCCACTGGGGACGATGGAGGCCATGGAGTTTCTCATAGACAAGATCGCCGGGACCAAGGATAATCAGGACTTTCTCCAGTCCATGAATCGATAACCTTCCCGCCCTTTGCCAAGGCCCGGCCTTTCATGGTACATATAGGGTTTGAAACAGTTGTTAGGGGGAATCGGCATCATGAAAGCAGGCATTCATCCTGAATATTCCGAGGCGACGGTCAGTTGCGCGTGCGGCATGAAGTTCCAAACCCGTTCTACCGTGGGCGATCTCAAGGTGGACATTTGTTCCGCCTGTCATCCCTTCTTTACCGGCACGCAGAAAATCGTTGACACCGAAGGACGTGTGGAACGGTTTAAGAAAAAGTACGCCAAAAAGTCCAAAGCCTAGCCTACCCGCTCGACGCGATCTCGCGCTCCTCGATTTTCTCGCATACGTTTTTCCAATTGTAGAGAAGTGTAAATGGCAAGGGGAAGCAGAGTGTCTGTGTAGGACCGCATCTCATGCCTTATAGAACCCTCTCCCCTGGCGGGAGAGGGCTAGGGTGAGGGGGAAAAAGACATGATCTTGGCTGTAACCGCGGGCTGCAGCCCTACACAACGCATCACCCTCACCTTAATCCTCTCCCATCAAGGGAGAGGAAACGAGAGAGTGAACTCCTATGTCCGACGACAAGAGAGAAAACCAGTTTGAGGGATGGCTTGCCCAATGGGAAGCCGTGGCGAACCGCTACGACGAGTTGACCCATCGCCTGGCTGATCCGACGGTCCTCAGCCAGCCGCCGGTGGTGATTGCCTACAACAAAGAGCGGGCTGATATTGAAGAAGTCAGCCAGATGTTTTCAGAGTATCGGCGCCTGCTCAGGGAAATCGACAATACCTCGCGGATGCTTGATGACCCGCAATTGGATACGGAACTCAGGGCATTGGCCGCCGATGAATTGGGGACGTTACAAGAGACCCGTGCGCGGGTTGAAGAACGTGCGCTGCAACTCTTGCACCCCCGAAACGCCGAAGACGATAAAAATTCATTCGTCGAAATACGAGCCGGGACCGGCGGCGAAGAGGCCGGGTTGTTCGCCGGTGAATTGTTGCGCATGTATATGCGATACGCGGAACGCCATGGCTTGCGGGTGCAGATGATTGATTCCAACGCGACGGGCATCGGCGGGATCAAGGAAGCCATTTTTCTGGTTGAGGGCAAAGGGGCGTACGGCGGCTTTCGGTATGAGAGCGGGGTGCACCGTGTCCAGAGAGTCCCGAGTACGGAGGCGAGCGGGCGCATTCACACGTCCACGGCGACTGTGGCGGTGATGCCTGAAGTCGAAGACGTCGAGGTGCATCTCGATCCGAGAGACCTTCGCATCGACACGTTCTGTTCTTCGGGTGCGGGAGGACAGAGCGTGAATACCACCTACTCGGCCGTGCGTATTACCCATATTCCCACCGGCAAGGTCGTCACGTGTCAGGATGAACGGTCGCAACTCAAGAATCGGGAAAAAGCCATGCGGACCCTGCGAACCCGTATCGGCGACGCCGAACGTGAAAAACAGGAAGCCTCAATTGCCGAGCATCGTCGTTCTCAAGTCGGGACTGGTGAACGAAGTGAAAAGATTCGCACCTACAATTACCCACAGAATCGTGTCACGGATCACCGGATCGGGCTGAGTTTATATAAGTTGGAGTCGATCCTTGACGGGAACCTTGAGGAATTGGTGAAAGCGTTGAACGATGCCCGTGAGCCGGAGAGCAGCGGGGCCGACGTCGCGTCCAATAACTGACCATGAAGACTGATACGACGGCTCTGCACGGTTCCTTTCGACACCCGGCCACGCTTCTGTCCGCCTATCAACGGGGCATGGCCATCCTGGATGCCGCCGAGGTGGCCAATTCAAATAATGAAGCGTTCTGGTTGTTGGAAGCCGGCTTGGGGGTTTCGCGTCTCAAGGTGTATTCCGACCCGAAAGCTAGGATCGGGCCTGAAGATTGGGCACGGACCGAGTCGCTGTTTCGCCGTCGGGCGTTACGGGAACCCCTGCAATATATTGTGGGCACCCAAGCCTTTCGAGGCCGGGACTTTCTCGTGAACCCGAATGTGTTGATCCCAAGGCCCGAAACCGAGTTGCTCATCGAGGAGGTCCTGGCTTCACGCTTCTCTACTGTTCGCTGTCACATGGTGGACATGGGAACGGGTTCGGGATGTCTGGCCGTCTCTTTGGCCTTGGACTGTCCGGGAGCGACCGTCTCTGCCACGGATTGCAGTGCCCCGGCTCTTCGTATGGCCAGGGAAAACGCACAACGTCATGGCGTGCTCCGGAGGATACGGTTTTTCCGGGGCGAGTGTCTCGAACCGTTGTCCGGTCGCACGTTCGCAGGAAAGATTTCGGTCATTGTCTCGAATCCACCCTATATTCCGGCGGATCAATGCGATCTCCTTCCTCCGGAAGTCCGGGCGTTTGAGCCGCTTCCTGCACTCGATGGCGGCCTGAACGGCTTGGAGTTCTACGATCGCCTTCTTGCGGAGAGCCCGTCACTGTTGCACCCGGGCGGGATCCTGGTCATGGAAATGGGAATGAACCAGTCCGAAGACATTTGTCGAAAAGTCAGCGACAAGAAAGAGTTCGTCGTCAAAACGATCCGGCGCGATCAGGCGGGTATCGATCGCGTGATCTGTCTGGAGCGAACGTCGTAGGTATGGACAGTTTGGTCATGATGGGAGGGCAACGCCTCGAGGGGCGCGTCAGGGCGGGCGGTGCCAAGAATGCGGCGCTCCCCATTTTGGCAGCGACCCTGTTAGGGGGAGGAGAATGCACGATTTCCAACCTGCCGCAGGTGAGAGACGTCGCCACCATGATGACGCTGCTCAGCTTACTCGGCGTTTCCGTCAAGCAGGAGGAGGGCCGGGTGGTGGTCGACGCGACCCATGTCCTCTCTCTTGAGGCTCCGTATGATCTGGTCAAAACCATGAGGGCCTCCATCCTGGTGTTGGGTCCGTTGTTGGCCCGATTCGGGGAAGCCGTCGTTTCCCTTCCGGGAGGATGCGCCATCGGCCCCAGGCCGGTGGACTTGCATTTGGATGGACTGCGTAAGCTGGGGGCCACGGTCTCCGTGGATTCCGGCTATATCCGGGCACGTGCCGCGAAGTTGGAAGGCCAATGCATTGATTTCGAGATTCCAACCGTCACCGGAACCGAAAATTTGTTGATGGCCGCCTGTCTCGCGAAAGGCACGACGGTGCTCAACAATGCCGCCATGGAGCCGGAAATTACCGACCTGGTCGATTTCCTGATCAAACGCGGGGCCAGGATTTCAGGGGCCGGATCCGGGCGTCTCGTCATCGAAGGGGTCCCGGCGTTGCATGACGCAGAGCACGAGGTGATTCCCGATCGGATTGAAGCCGGAACGTATTTGATCGCAGGTGCGATGACGGGAGGGCGGGTCCAAGTGGACCAGTGTGTGCCCGAACATCTGGAAGTCGTGATTTCCAAACTCAGGCAATGCGGCGCGGACCTGTCGGAGGGGGCACGGTCGATCACCATCGAGGCCGGATCCCGGTTGCAGGCCCAAGACGTGCAAACGTTTCCTTACCCGGGCTTTCCCACGGATTTGCAGGCGCAAATGATGGCCTTGACGTGTCTGGCGGAAGGAACCGGCGTGATTACCGAATCGGTGTTTGCAGGGAGGTTTCTGCACGTTCCGGAATTGCGACGGATGGGTGCGGCGATTGCGGTTGATGGACACCGTGCCGTTGTGAAAGGATTAGGCCGGTTGACGGGCGCGCCGGTCATGGCGTCGGATCTGCGTGCCAGTGCAGCGCTCCTGTTGGCCGGGTTGGCTGCCGAGGGTGAAACGCGGATTTCCAGGATTTATCACCTGGAACGGGGATACGAGCGCATCGAAGATAAACTGCAAGGCTTGGGTGCTTCGGTTCGTCGAGAGGGTTCCGGTTATGAGTGACATGGTGACCGTCGCGCTATCGAAGGGGAAACTCCTGGATCCGACGCTGGCATTGTTTCAGAAAGCGGGCTATCTTGGCCCGGAATTGTCGTCCGGCGATCGCAAACTGGCTTTCGATGTGCCGCAGTCAGGGCTGTCTTTTTTGGTCGTCCGTCCCACGGACGTTCCCACGTACGTTGAATATGGAGCGGCCGACGTGGGCGTGGCCGGGAAAGATTTGTTATTGGAGCAACAATTGGACGTCTATGAACCCTTGGATCTGCGGATCGGGTGGTGCCGGATCTCCGTGGCGGCTTTGGCGAGTCTTGATGGTCGCACGCGCTTATCGTCAAAACTCCGGGTTGCCACAAAATATCCCAACATCACGGAATTGCATTTTAACCGGCAGGGGATTCCGGTCGAGATCATCAAGTTGTATGGGTCGATCGAGTTGGCTCCGGTGGTGGGCTTGGCGGATCGCATCGTGGATCTGGTCTCGAGCGGGGAGACGCTGAAAGCCAACAACCTGCAGGAAATGGAAACGATCGCTGAATCAACAGCCCGCTTGATCGTGAATCGTGCCAGCTTGAAAATGAAGCATCAGGCAATTACCACCATGATAAACAGGCTGCGCAAGAGTCGTCCCAAGACGGCTTGCGCCTGACGGCGTGATGAACGTTATTTCTTCAAAAGATAAAATCTATCCCGAGGCGTTGGCTGAAGTCTGCAATCGTGCCGCCTGCCAGCACGCCAAGATCGAAAGTCGCGTGAAACGTATTCTGAAAAACGTCGAACGAAACGGCGATGCCGCAGTCTCGCGATACGTCAAGAAATTTGATGGCCTTGCCTTGTCACCGAAAAACTTTCGGGTGTCCTCGAAAGAAATTCAGCAGGCGTATGCCGGCGTTCAACGAGCGGATCTGCAAGCCTTGCAATTTGCCGCGCGACGCATTCGTGCGTTTCATCGCAAACAACGGGTGTCGACGTGGTTGAGTGAGGAAAAGGGTGTGAAGCTGGGGCAGCTCATCACGCCGTTGGACGTCGTGGGTTTGTACGTGCCCGGCGGGAAAGCGCTGTATCCCTCCACGGTGTTGATGAACGCGATCCCCGCCAAAGTTGCCGGGGTGCCGCGGGTCATCATGTGTAGCCCCACCACGTCCGGGGCCATCGATCCCCATTTATTGGTGGCGGCGGATCTCGCCGGCGTCGATGAAGTGTATCGGGTCGGAGGCGTGCAGGCGATCGGGGCGCTGGCCTATGGGACCAAGCAGATTCCCCGGGCGGATAAAATAGTGGGGCCGGGTAACATGTACGTGGCCGCGGCCAAACGAGCGGTGTACGGGACCGTCGATATTGATATGATTGCCGGACCGAGTGAACTGCTGGTGATTGCGGAGGAACCCTCCGATCCCGCCCATTGCGCCGCCGACCTGTTGTGTGAAGCCGAACACGATGAAGAAGCACGCGTCTATCTGGTGACGACCTCGACGTCGTTTGCCAAGAAGGTTGCGCGGGAAATTCGCCTTCAATTACCCAAACTGACGCGTCGACATATTGCCACGAATTCCGTCGGCCATTATGGTAAAATTTTCGTCGTCTCGAATCTGGACGAAGCCTTTGACGTGGCCAATGCCATTGCTCCTGAACATTTGGAGGTCCTGTTGCCCCGGCCCTTCGACTACGTGAAAAAAATTCGGCATGCCGGTGCGGTGTTCATGGGGAGCTATACCCCGCCGGCCGTGGCGGATTACGTTGCCGGTCCTAATCATGTGCTGCCGACCGGGGGCTCCGCACGGTTTTTTTCAGCCTTGTCGCTCGATGATTACGTGAAACGAACGAATATTGTGGCGTATAACAAGGCACAACTGAAAGTCGTCACCCCCTACGTCACACGGTTGGCCGCCATGGAGGGGTTGCAAGCCCATGCCCGTTCCATAGAAAGCCGGGGAGCATGAATATTTCCAAGAAACTGCGATGGGCGGCGGTCGATCGGTCCACCTCCGAGACCGCCATTCGTGTGGAATTGGGACTGGATGGGACGGGGCAACGCCAGATCGCCACGCCCGTTCCGTTCGTGGACCACATGTTGGATGCCTTCGCGCGACACGGGTTGTTTGATCTCGTGCTTGAAGCCAAGGGCGATACCCATATTGACGATCACCATACGGTTGAGGATATTGGCATGGTGTTGGGGAGCGCCTTGAAGGAAGCGCTTGGAGACAAAGCCTGGATCCGCCGGTTTGGGTGGGCCGCCGTCCCTCTTGATGAAACATTGGCGGAAGTCGTGGTCGATCTGAGCGGACGGCCGTTTCTGGTCTATAACGTGCCGCTGGCCCATCGGGAAGTGAAAGGGTTTGATCTCGGCCTGTTTGAAGATTTTTTTCAGGCCCTGGCGAATCAAGGCGGGTTGAACCTTCACGTCAACGTTCGATACGGCCGCAATCCCCACCATATGATTGAAGCCGTATTCAAGGCATTTGCAAAAGCCATGGATCAGGCGACTCGCCAGGACGACCGGGTGGTTGGAGTCCCTTCCACGAAAGGGGTCCTCGCCTAGCGATTCGCACGGGAGACGAACCGGAACGCAGGGGATAAATCAAGCCATGATCGCCATCATCGATTATGAAAGAGGGAACTTGCGAAGCGTCCAGAAGGGATTTGAAACCGTCGGGCATCCCGCGGTCGTCACGAGAGATCCTGCGGTCATTGATCGGGCGACGCACGTGGTGCTTCCCGGCGTGGGGGCCTTTGGCGATTGCGTGAACAATCTCCAACGTTTTGGCCTGATTGAGCCGTTGCGCCGGACGATTGCTCAAGGCAAGCCGTTTTTAGGTATTTGCGTGGGGTTCCAGGTCCTCTTTTCGGAAAGCGAGGAGTTTGGCGTACACCGGGGGTTGAATATTTTTAAAGGAAAAGTCAAACGGTTTTCTGCGGCATCGGCTCAGGCGTCGCCCTTGAAGATTCCGCATATGGGGTGGAACACGATTCAGGTCAAACAGCCGATGCCGTTATTGGAAGGAATCGGTTCTGAGGCCCACGTGTATTTTGTCCATTCGTATTACGTGGAACCTGAAGAGACGGAAGTGATCTGTACCGAAACACGGTATGGCGTGCCTTTTGTGTCGAGTGTGACCAAGGGAAAGGTGTTTGCCTGTCAATTTCATCCGGAAAAAAGTCAAGGGGTCGGGCTTCAATTGCTCAAGAATTTCGGGGCATGGAATTGAATGTTTTCATCGCCACCGGCGCACGCCGGCGACACATGCGTGGGCTGTCGGCGACGTTCCTCCTGCTCTTGAGCTGCGGAGCCTGTGCCCCCGATACGGTCACCATCAAATCGCATCCTCATTTTGCTCCCCGAGCTATCAGCAAGGTGGCGATTGCGCCGTTTCGCATCTTCAAGAGTGAGCGGGGAATCTCGCTCGCGTTCAGAACGCCGCCTCCGGCGGACCTTGAGCATCCCCAGATTCATCAATCGTTGGGGAGCGTCAGCGGGTCATCGGTTCCCGGCCGATCTCGCTTGATACAGGTTTCCGTACCTGACTCCGTTCCCGACATGATCCAGCATATGGCGTATTCCCAGTTAAGGCTCAAGCCCAGGATTCAGGTCATCCCGCCTGAAACCGTCGGACAGATTCTTGGCAGTCAGGAGGGATCTGCTCATGTCCAGGATCGTCAGGAGACGGCTCGGCTCTTAGGCCAACGGCTGGCCGTGGATGCGGTCCTTGAGGGCGTCATTCGGGTGTATCGTGAACGGGAAGGCACAAAGTTCGCCGCTCATCCCGCTGCCGTTGGGTTCGAATTCCGATTGCTCGACGCCCGGGACGGCAGGGTGTTGTGGGTGGGCGATTATTTCGAAGAGCAAAAACCGCTGACTCACGATTTCAAGGGATTCCTTGAACGAGGGGGAACGTTTGTGACGGCCGAAGCGTTGGCGCGAGCGGGAGTCGCTCGCGTGCTGCAAGGCTTACCCTTGGGTACGGATTAGAGCGCGTTTCCGTCTCTCCTCACTTCAAAGGGGATGCCTCCTTCGAGGCACACACTCACGACAAGCATGTCCCGGGCCATGACCCGGGGATGGTGTTCCGGTCATGATGGTCATTCCGGCAATTGATTTAAAAGATGGGCGGTGCGTGCGCCTGCGGCAAGGCGACATGGCGCAGGAGACGACCTATTCTCACGATCCCGCGGCCATGGCCCGGCATTGGGAAGCCTTGGGCGCCCAACGGTTGCATATCGTCGATCTCAATGGCGCGGTGAACGGGAAACCGCACAATATGGAGCACGTGCGTGCGATTGCCGCCGCCGTTTCCATCCCGATTCACGTGGGCGGAGGGATACGATCGTTGGCTGTCATGAAAGACTATTTTTCCCATGGCGTCAGTCGGGTGGTGTTGGGAACGGCCGCGTTGGAAAACAGGATGTTTCTCGCCGAGGCCTGCGACTGTTTTCCCGACAAGATTTTTGTCGGGGTCGACGTCAAACAGGGAAAAGTCGCGTTGCATGGCTGGACAAATCTTTCCGAGTCAACGGCGGAGCACGTGTTGGCCTCCTTGAAGGAATATCCGCTTGCCGGGGTCATCTTTACGGAGATCAGTCGTGACGGCATGTTGGAGGGGCCGAACGTGCCGGCTCTGCGGGACGCGGTACAGGCTTCTCCGGTTCCTTTGATCGCCTCGGGAGGTGTCACGCGCGTGGAGGATATTCGTGCGATTAAACAGTTGGGGCAAAAGATCATAGGCGTCATCGTCGGCAAGGCCTTATACGAAGGCACGTTGGAGCTTCCCGCGGCGTTGGCCGAGGCTCGTGCGTGAAACGGATGAGAGAATGTTGACCAAACGCATCATTCCCTGTTTGGACGTGAAGGATGGCCGGGTCGTCAAGGGCGTCAGCTTTGTGAATCTTCGTGACGCCGGTGATCCGGTGGAGGTCGCAAAGATCTACGATCAAGCCGGTGCGGATGAACTGTGCTTTTTGGATATCACCGCTTCTCATGAAAATCGGGAAACTCTTTTGGATATCGTGTCCCGGACGGCGGAGCAGGTGTTTATGCCGCTCACGGTCGGCGGCGGGGTCCGTACCCTCGAGAATATTCGGCAACTGCTGAATGCGGGGGCGGATAAAGTCAGCATCAATACGGCCGCCGTCGAGAATCCGGAGTTCGTGACGGCCGCCGCCCATCGATTCGGCTCCCAATGTATTGTGGTGGCGATCGACGCGAAACAGGTTCCCTCCAAGGAAGCGGGTCTCGCGCGATGGGAAATTTTCACCCATGGCGGTCGCACCCCCACGGGGTTGGATGCCGTGGCATGGGCACGACACATGGAGCAGAAAGGGGCCGGTGAAATTCTGTTGACCTCGATGGATCAGGACGGCACTAAAGACGGCTATGACCTGCCTTTGACCAGGGCCGTTTCGGAAGCCGTCTCCATTCCGGTCATCGCGTCCGGTGGGGCTGGAACCGTAGCTCATCTGTATGAGGCCCTGGGAGAGGGGAAGGCCGATGCCGTGCTCGCGGCCTCGATTTTTCATTATCAAACTTACACCATCAGTGAAGCGAAAACCTATCTCAAGGAACACGGGCTTCCCGTACGTATTGTGAATGGCCATGGAATCTGACCGGAGCACGACCCCCAACGACCTCGAGGTTCAGTTCGATGAACACGGGCTGGTGCCTGCCATTGTCCAGGATTGGCGTGACGGCGCCGTCCTGATGTTGGGATATATGAACCGGGAATCACTCGCCCAGACGTTCCAAACCGGTTACGTGCATTTCTGGAGCCGTTCGAGACGGAAGCTTTGGAAGAAAGGGGAGACTTCCGGCCATTATCTGCTCTGTAAACGAGTGTTTCTTGATTGTGACGGGGACGTCTTGTTGGTCAAAGCCGAACCCGCTGGGCCCACGTGTCATACGGAAGCCCGCACGTGTTTTTTCGCGGAAGTGACGTCTCAAGGTGTGACCACGACTCAGGTTGGTGAAGAAGCGAACGGAGGAATTTTCGAGCGACTGTATGAAATGGTCCTGGAACGGAAGTCTCATCCACAAGAGCATTCGTATGTTGCCTCCTTGATGAAAGACGGGCCCGATCGCATTCTGAAAAAAGTCGTGGAGGAAGCCGGGGAAGTCGTGTTGGCCGTGAAGAAGGAGCACCGGGAAGAAATCATCCACGAGGTGGCGGATTTGCTCTTTCATTCCATCGTGGCCTTGGGATATAGTGAAATTCCCATGACGGCGATCCAGCAGGAACTTGGTAAACGGTTCGGCCAATCGGGTATCAGGCGCACGGGACCGGAGCCGTCCCGGTAAGAAACGGCGGTCCCTACCGGTTGACTTGTCATCCCATCCTTGGTATAGTGTGAAAAGCATTATTTTCCAACAAGTTGTGTCCGATTAGCTCTTCCAAAAGAGGGTACAGATAAAGGCTTCGGAGAAGAGCCTTGACAACGGCACGAGCTGGAATCCCTCCTTCTACCCTTCAACAAATCCGTGACTCCGTTGACATTGTGGACGTGGTGTCCCGCTATGTCACGTTGTCGAAAACGGGTCAAAACCTTCGAGGGCTTTGTCCTTTCCACCAGGAAAAGACGCCTTCTTTTACCGTGACCCCCACGCGACAGATGTTTTATTGTTTTGGGTGTGGAGTGGGGGGCGATATCTTCACCTTCCTGATGCGGAAGGAAGGGTTGGAATTCCTGGAAACGGTGAGCGACCTTGCCGAACGGGCGGGAATCCCTCTTCCTCGGAATGCGTCACAGGGCTTTGCGCAATCCCAAACGGGTCAGCGAAAAAGGTTGGAAGGCCTCCATACATTGGCCAATACGTGGTTTCAGCAGAATCTGCATGATCCTTCCAAAGGCCGGTCGGCCCTGGCGTACCTTGCCGGTCGAGGTCTTGAAGTCAAGACCCTGAAAGAGTTCGGCATGGGATACGCGCTGCCTTCGTGGGACGGGCTCACCAACTATTTGACCAGACAAGGGGCGACCCCTTCCGATCTGGAGGCCTCTGGCCTGGTGGCGTTAAAAGATGCTCAGGGCGGCTCGAAGTCTGCGAGATTTTATGACCGGTTTCGCGGTCGGGTCATGCTCCCGATCTTCGACCTTCGCGCAAACGTGATTGCATTCGGCGGTCGTGTGTTCGAAGAAGGGACCCCCAAGTACCTCAATTCTCCGGACACTGCGCTCTTTCAGAAGGGGCGTGTGCTGTATGGATTGCACAAGGCACGTGAGACGGGCCATCAGCCCGACTTTCTGATGCTCGTCGAAGGCTACTTTGACGTGTTGGCGCTGCATCAGGCGGGTATTCGTCAGGTTGCCGCGCCCTTGGGAACCGCACTCACGTCCGAGCATGTCGTCTTGCTTCGTCGGTTCGTCAACACTGTTGTGCTGACCTTTGACGGCGACGCGGCGGGGACGGGTGCGGTTTTACGCGCGCTGGACGTGTTTCGTGATAGTGGGGTCACCGTCAAGGTCGTCGTCATGCCTCCGGGGCATGATCCTGATTCGTACGTTCGGGCTCATGGGGCGGAGCGTTTTCTCGCGTTGCAGGACCGGGCCCTGACGTTGTTGGAGTTCGCCGTGGCCCAACGTCTGGAAGGGGCAACCCACGCGACGATTGAAGAGCGAACCCGGCGAGTCGACGACATACTCGGCATCCTGGCCAAAGTCTCAAATCCTATTGAAAAGAATGAACAGGTCCAACGCGTCGCCGAGCGACTGGGCGTTAGGCCACAGCTTCTTCTCGATCGATATCCTGCCGTGCGTGATCGTCATCGAGGCGGTCCCCGACGTGGGGAGAAATCGCCGACCTCCGACAAGCGGCGCAACGAAAAAAGGGAATTTCGAGAGGAACGCGAAATTATCTCGTTCATGGTGCAGGGGGGCTTGCATCCGGAACATCTCAAAGGGCTGAGGCCTGAGGATTTTCGATCACCCCTCTATCGCCGGCTTGTAGAGATAGGATTGCGACATCTCGATACGGAGGGCGGTATCGACTTGCCGGGTTTTTTCGCCGAAACCGGTTTGGATGAGACGTGCCGTGATTCGGTTGCGGAGTTGGCGGTATCCGTTACCCATTTTGAGGACAGGCATGAGTATATTCAGGGTTGTTTGAGAGCGTTGGCACAGAGAAACTTGAGAACCCGTCTGGATGAACTGATCGCTCAGCTTCGAATCGCTGAACGGGAGCAACGAACGGATGAAGTGGATTGTCTGAATTCCCAAATCGAAGCGTTGCGTGGAAGAAAAGCCGGGTTAACCTCCTCCACTTTAGCACCATGATAGGGGCTCTTTATGGCAAAGACGATCGCCTCCAAGCTAAAGAAAGAAGAGTTGGTATTTGAAAAACAGAGCGAACGGGAAAAGAAGGTACGCTCATCATCCGCAAAGGTTCGTCCCCCTGTAGGGGACGGCCTGCGTGCCGTCCCGAATCCCCTCACCCCCGTCGCAAGCTCTATTTCCAAACGCGGGGCGGCTCAATCTCGTTCCGAAACGCCGACTGAGCCGGATTCAGTTTCCGTGAAAATCGAGGGACAGGATGATTCGCTGGAAAAGAACGCCCCGGAAATTGATCTCACCCCCGGCGATTTGAGTCGAACGGATGATCCTGTTCGTCTGTATTTGCGAGAGATGGGGAGTGTATCGTTGCTCAGCCGTGAAGGGGAGATTGAGCTGGCGAAAAAGATCGAAGAAGGCAAAGAAGAGATGACGCGGGCGATTGCGGGGATGCCGATGACCCTGGAGACCCTGGACACGTTACGGGGCCGCCTGAAGAAGCGGGACGTGAGCGTGAGCGACGTGGTGCTGGTGCATGACCCCGGGGACGAGGACCTGGACGAAGCGGAAGTGGCCGAAGCGCAAGAAGAAGAAGAACTGCGGCAGCAGGCGCTGGCGGAATTGGAACAGGTGCGGCGGTTGGGGAAGACGCTGCTGCGGCTCTATGGGCGGCGGCGGGCGGCGCCGCAGCAGGCGCGGTGGAGCAAGCGGGTGCGGACGGTGCAAGAGACGTTAGGGACCCGGGTCGACGGGCTGCATCTGCAACCGGCGGTCCGGGAACAATTAGTCACCCAGATCAAAGACGCCGGCCGGACGGTCCGGAGCGCGGAGCGGGTGCTGCGGGACTGCTGCCAGCGGCTGGGGCAAGACCCGCGGGACGGCCTGAAACTGTTACGGCGGCTGGGCCGGGGTGGAGCCGGCCCGGAACGGCGGCCGGCGGGCATCAGCGAAGCCCTGGTGCAGCAAGTGGTGCCCCGGAGCCAACAAGCGCAGACGACGCTAAAGCAATTAGAGCGGAGCGTGACGTGGCTGCCGACAGCAGAATTCAAAAGCGTCCTGGTAGGACTGGAATGGGCCGAAGAAAAGATGAAACGGGGAAAAGCCGAACTCATCGAAGCCAACTTGCGGCTCGTGGTGAGTATCGCCAAAAAATACACCAACCGGGGGCTCCAGTTTCTGGACCTGATCCAGGAAGGGAACATCGGGTTGATGAAAGCCGTGGACAAATTTGAATACCAGCGGGGCTACAAATTCAGCACCTATGCGACGTGGTGGATCCGGCAAGCGATCACGCGGGCGATCGCGGACCAGGCGCGGACGATCCGGATCCCGGTGCACATGATCGAGACGATCAACAAGCTGGTGCGGACGTCGCGGCATCTGGTGCAACAACTGGGGCGGGAGCCGACGCCGGAAGAGATCGGGGTGCGGATGGAGATGTCGTTGGAAAAAGTGCGGAAGATCCTGAAAATCGCCAAAGAACCGATCTCGCTGGAGACGCCGATCGGCGAAGAAGAAGACAGCCATTTAGGGGACTTTATCGAAGACAAGAAAGCGGTATCGCCGTTAGAGGCGGCGGTGCGGTATGACTTGCAGCGGCACATCGGAAAGTCGTTGGAATCGCTCACGGCGCGAGAGGAGAAAGTGTTACGGAAACGGTTTGGGATCGGGGAGGCGACGGACCATACGTTGGAAGAAGTGGGGCAGGACTTTGAGGTGACGCGGGAACGGATCCGGCAGATCGAAGCCAAGGCCTTACGCAAACTCCGCCACCCGAGTCAGAGCCGAAAACTGCGCAGTTTTGCAGAAGGGTTTTAATATTTTGGCAACGGCGCAAAGGGTCCTGCACGTTCGTGCAGGACCCTTTTTTATGAAGTCGAATGTCATCAGGCTCGTGAGGCTGGAATCGATGCGGGACCGTGGGCCTTGGTGGTCTCCCGAACGCTTTACTTTCTAACAAAGGCAGGGGTACTCTGGTTCATGAAAGCGAAACGTCTCGAAAACATGGTTGGTGCGCCCGCATGAACAGGACCGAACGAAGACGACAAGCCAAGTTGACGGCGAAGTCTCCAACGTCGTCAAGCACGGTGTTTGCAAAACAACTGTTTGCGGAGGCGATCACTCACCATCAGGGGGGGCGATTGTCTCAGGCTGAAACCTGTTATCAAAAAATCCTTACGCAGGATCCGACCCATGCCGACGCCCTCCATTTGCTCGGGTTGGTTGCGTATCAACAAGGCCGGTATGATCGAGCGTTCGACTGTATCACGAAGGCCATTCAACGCGATGCGACAAAGCCGCTCTATTTTTACAACCTTGGGCTCGTTCATCAACAACTGAATCAATTACACGAGGCTGAACGTGCCTACCGGCAAGCTCTTTCGCTCAAGGGCGATTACGTCGAAGCGTTGGGGAACCTGGGCAACGTCTTGCGGGAAAAAGGAGAATTGGACGAAGCCTGTGCGACCTATAAGCAGGTCTTGACGATTAAACCCGATCACCCGGAAGGGTACAACAATCTGGGCGTGGTCCTGAAGGAACAGGGCAAGAGCGACGAAGCAAACGACGCGTACCAACGAGCCCTTGCTCTCAATCCTGAAAATGCCGAGGCCCACTATAATCTCGGCGTGCTCCTGTTTGAATGCGAACGCCCTGACGAGGCGATCGTCCGGTTCCAGCAAGCCGTCTCCCTCAAACCCCATTACGCGAAAGCCCATCATCATCTGGGATTGGCCCGGTTGTGGAAACAGGATATGGATGGGGCCTTGCACGAACTCCGCACTTCGGCCCATTTGATGCAAAACCATGGAAAGCCCGTGTCGGTTGCTGCGCTCTATTCTTCCCGGATTAAGCACGATGCAGAGCAAATCCACTATCTGGTCGAACGCGGATTGTGGGAGCAGCCCGATTCCCGATACCGGGAAACTCTCGCTGCGTTACGACAGAGGGTATTACGATCAGGGGAGGCGAACCAGCGAATCCACCTCAGCGAAGAAGAAGCCCGGGCCCTTGCTCCGTCAGTGAATCGAATCCTGCATTATGCCGACAATCCTGCGTTACCCCAGGGAGCGTTGAATCCGGAATTGGACGTGGATGATATTGAGCGACGCTATAATGCGAGTCGCCCTGAAATCATTTATATCGATGCGTTGTTACGGCCCGAGGCACTCAAGGCCCTTAGGCAATTTTGCCGGGAATCCACGATCTGGAAGAAGGATTATGAAGACGGCTACATCGGGGCGTTTCTGGGCGAAGGGTTTTCCTCACCGTTATTGTTGCAAGTGGCCGAAGAATTACGCACCGCCTTTCCGGGCATCTTTCACCAACATCGATTGCTCCAGGCCTGGGCGTTTAAACAGGATAGTGCCCGTCGTCCCCTGAAAATCCACGCCGATGCGGCAGCCGTCAACGTCAATTTTTGGATAACCCCCGATGACGCGAACCTCGACCCGGCGAGTGGAGGCTTGGTTGTTTGGGACAAGGAAGCCCCACGGGATTGGGATTTCAAGACGTACAATTCGACGGCGTTTCAGCCGAAGATTCGGGAGTTCCTGAAACAAAGCGGCGCATCGCCCGTGAAGGTACCCTATCGGGAAAACCGGGCACTGGTCTTTAATTCCGACCTCTTTCATGAATCAGATACCTGTGCGTTTCGGGACGACTATGAATCCCGGCGCATCAATATCACCTTCCTGTACGGCCGGCGACGTTGACTCCGTGATTAACAGCCGTTCAGCAGAGATTCGTGAAGAGCGATGAGAAAAGGGAGGGAACAGAAAGCGGGTAGCCCGTTACAGGCTGATGAATCGATCGCAGCCCGTAATGATTTGGGAGAGGACCACTAATCCGCAGAACGTCACTTCCTGACCGTATCCTTCCGTGGACACCTTGTGCTGCTGGCACCCGTACGCACAGACGCTCAATTTGACGCCTGCCGAAGCCAAACCGAGGATCGCCGGGTTTTCCAGGTTTTTCACGCCCTCATCGATGAGATACAAGTACACGTTCACGTGAGAACGCAGTGCTTCATGGCTCAATCCGGCGACCACGTCCGCATTGGGATGAGAAGGCGGGGTCGACAGAAGCAATCCCAGCTTTTTTCCTGCCAAATCGTTCATGGAAACAATGCTCAAAGGAAACGTACGGCTCCGACTATACTGTCGGGGAAAGATGCGGTCAAGAGAGTCGCAGGCATAGTGGAAGCGGTTTCTTGAAGGTCTCGGAGTTATGGGCGCTGGATGGATCGCCGGTGTCGGCGAAACACGAGCAGGTACACGCCGCCGTTCAGGAGAAGTACAAGAAGACCGAGGAAGACTTGAATCTGTCCGGTCAACCCTGCCGGATAAAGAAGGGGCAGGACGTAGTACTCAATGAAACCGGATTGATATCCCTGTCCTCCTCCCGTTTCCCGGAGCCAATGCTCCAGGGGCGTGAGCGGGCAGATCCAGCCGGCGAATTCAATCAAAGCTCCCCAACTCGCCGCAGGAAGATGGAGCCACATCACCCACCGCCATTTCAGAATCAGGAGTCCTCCGAACAGGACAAAAAGAACGAAGGTGAAGTGGAGAAGAACGAGGAAATCAGCCAGCCGGTGATAGAAAAGCGTCGAGGCTATCACTCAGAACAAAAAACCCGAGACGGCCTGAAAGAAATTATTGCAGCTCAATCGCACCTCCCTGCAGATCGACGTCCGCGTCTTTCAGTTCCATCTTATTCCCGACGTGCCACTGTTCGGCCGTCACCTCGGATACCGTACCGCCCGGCAAGTAAAATTTGGCTTGTGGGATTTGGATGCCGTTCTCCCCATTTTTTTTGACGCAAAGCACTACGCCTTTCAATGTGTTATCAATCACCATCACCGATTCGGGATCGGCCTTGAGATCGAAGCGGTCTTGGTCATTGGACGTCCATTCGTTGCGTTCCAGCTTGGCAACCTGCGACCCGACAGGGTTGTAAAGCTGCATGCTCAAAAGGATGGCCCCGTCTTCAGCCTTGTGTTCGACTTTGATCAGGTCCTGGTCCTGTGCCACAAAAGTTCCATTCGTATTACGAAGTTGATTTGAACCGATTGTAATATCCATGGTGTCCTTTGTCCGGGTTCCGTTGTTCGATGTGCCTGGGGCTTCACCTTGGCCGAAAGCCCTTTCTCATCCCGATGGCAGAGACGAAGATACCGATTTGAAAAGCAAGGGTCAACCGGCGGTGACACGGTCACGACTGGTCCTTTCGTTTGATTTCCTCACGGCCCTGCGATAAACCTGTCACCTCAACCAACTTTTTCTTAGGCGAGAGGGAACGATGCAAGTTTCATTGATAGGCATGGGATTAATGGGGACAGCCATGGCTGAGCGGCTGATGACGCTCGGCCATGACGTCGTGGTGTATAACCGAACGGAAGAAAAATGCACGGTCCTGCAACAACGGGGTGCACTCAGGGCACGGTCTGCCTTGGAGGCGATCGAGGCTTCGAAGTGCACCATCCTCATGTTGGCCGATGCGCCGGCCATACAGGAAGCCTTGTTCAACGCGGGGAAACCCAACGTCCAAAATCGGACGATCATTCAAATGGGGACGATTGCTCCATCTGAAAGTATTGCGCTCGGCCGGGAGATTCGAACGGGCATAGGAGACTATTTCGAAGCGCCGGTCCTCGGGAGCCTTGCCGAAGCGAAGGCCGGCCGCCTCCTCGTCATGGTCGGTGGAAAAGCCGAGCACGTGGAACGGTGGGACGAGGTGTTGAAATGTTTTTGCGAAGAACCCTTGCTCGTGGGGCCGATTGGGCAGGCGGCTGCCTTGAAGCTGGCATTGAATCAACTCATTGCAGCCCATATCACGGCCTTTTCCTTGAGTCTGGGCTTGATTCAGCGAGCGGGCGTCGAAGTCGAGACGTTCATGAACGTACTTCGTCAAAGCGCCTTGATGGCGCCCATGTTCGAGAAAAAATTGCCGCGTTTGTTGACCCGCGACTACGCCCAGCCCAACTTCTCTGCCAGGCATCTTTTAAAGGACGTCGAGTTATGTCTGAACGCGGCGCAAGACGCGAACCTGGCAACACCGGCACTCGCCGGCATTCGCGGGATCCTGGAAGAGACCGTAGGGCAAGGGCTGCAAGATGCCGATTATTCGTCGGTCTTCGAAGCCGTGGTCCTGCAAGAACCGTCGCCCCCGTTGTCGCCGCGCTAATCCGGAATGGGATGGAGAACATACCGTACCCCGTCAACCTGCACCACGGGCATGATCAGCCCCTGTTTCACGCCGTCGTGAGAAAAGGCATAGATAATGGATTCCCAGGGAAGCAGTGTGCCGGTAAAGAGGATTCCGATTTCCACCGGCTCTCCCTTTGCGCTACGGTCTTGGAACGTCCGAAGTTCGGTCGCTGAAGGTACGACGACCATTTCATGGGGCAGCCTCAGAGGTTTGAATCGTACAAGGCCCCAGGGCGTTTGGGTGAACTCGGGTCCCATGACCACGGTGAATCCTCGATGGGCTTCACGGTATTCGCCCAGGACGCCAGACCACCAAAACGCCACGCGCTGGCTCAATAATGGATGCCCCTCCCGTGCTGCATCCCGCTGCCGGTTGAAGTCAAAGAGCTTGGTTCCGAGTTCTTCACCTGGCCGGTCGTGCAATTGATCCCAGTCCGGCGGCTGCTTGTCCAATTCGTTGAGAAACAATTCCTGGTCCGCGGATGTGAGAAGGGCGCGAATGGATTCGTCGAGGAAAAGGGCGTAGGTTTGAGAGAGTTGCTCCAACGGTTGAATGCCCGGTGGAGGGTCGGTCCCGGCTATACAGTCGATGGAGAGGAACAGAAAAAAGAAAATCGAAGGCAGAACGTAAGACACTATAGGGAAAAGAAACGTTCGGCGTTTCATGACGACGGCAATGGAACCCGGTTCCCGTTGATGAACAGGTGAAAGTTTTTCATGTAGGCCGTGACGGAATTTCCCGCGTGTTGCCGAAGGACGGGAGAGGTTCGTGCCACCAGAGGCTGTCCTTCGACGATGAGATACGACAAGGAATCACCGCCAAGGTTTTCAATCACGTCAATGGTTCCGGCGACTGCAACGTGTCTCGACCCCGGAGGATCGAAGGTCACGTCTTCAGGCCGGATCCCCAAGGTCGCGGTTCCGGAGTCTGCGCTTGCCGGGTCGTGAGCGTGAAACGGCACCCTGAGCGTCAACTCTCCTGCGCGGAATTCAAGGTCCCGTTGATGGAGGCGATAGGAGCCTTCGAACAAATTCATCGGAGGGTTGCCGATGAACCCGGCGACAAAGGGATTGCCGGGCTCATGATATATCTGCTCGGGTCGGCCGATCTGCTGAATCCTGCCGTGATTCATGACTGCAATGGTGTGCCCCAGCGTCATGGCTTCGGCTTGATCATGCGTCACGTAGACCATGGTAGTGCCCAAGCGCCGGTGCAATTTCTTCAACTCCACCCGCATGGAGGCCCGAAGGCGGGCATCCAAATTCGACAGGGGTTCGTCAAAAAGAAACAATTGGGGTTTCCGGACGATGGCTCGACCCATGGCCACGCGTTGTTGTTGACCGCCAGAGAGTTCCCTGGGTTTCCGGTCGAGCAGGTCGTGAATTTCCAATAACGCGGCGGTTTCAGCGATACGCTCTTCAATGACGGGTTTGGGCTCCCCGCGCATTTTCAATCCGAAGGCCAGGTTTTCTCTGACCGTCAGGTGCGGGTAGAGGGCGTAGTGTTGAAAGACCATGGCGATGTCACGGTCCGGAGGAGGCAGGGTGTCCACGCACTGTCCTCCGATATGCACCGAGCCATGGGTTTGAGGTTCGAGCCCGGCGATAATGCGAAGCAACGTGGATTTGCCGCAACCCGACGGGCCCAGCAACACGACGAATTCACCATCACCGGCTTCGAGTGAAACGTCATGCAAGATCCGGGTCCGGCCGAACGTTTTTTCGATGTGTCGCAGAGCTAGTCCGGCCATGCCTTACCCTTTCACCGCACCGGCCGACAGGCCGTTGATGATCCCGCGTTGAAACAAAAGGACGATGATGATTAACGGTAACGTGGCGATCACGGAGGCGGCCGCTATTTCTCCCCATGGCATGGTGAATTCTCCCTGAAACAGGGCAATGCCCACCGGCAGGGTTTGGCGCTCGGGGTCGGTGAGAATCAGCAGGGCAAAGAAAAACTCATTCCACGCATAGATAAACGTGAGAATGGCCGTGGTAAACAGCCCGGGCGCCGCGAGGGGCAAAACGATTCTGTACAACGCTTGCCATGCTGTGCAGCCGTCGATCCTAGCGGCTTCTTCCAACTCGAAAGGCAGTTCCTGAAAAAACGTGGTCAGGATCCACACCGCAAGAGGAAGGGTCAGTGAGACATAGGGCAGGACCAGTCCCCAATGGGTATTCAGCCCACCGAGGCGCTCCAGGATTTGCCAGACCGGTCCCGCAATGACGATGTGCGGGAACATGGCGACACAAAGGAGCCCACCCAGGATCCACGCTTTTCCCGCCATCCGCAGCCGCGCCAGGGCATAGGCGGCCGGAGTCGCGACGACCAGCGCAATGATGGTGGTGGCACAGGCAACGATCACGCTGTTCAGGATGTAGTGCAACAAGCGATGCTCGATGAGCGCCGATGCATAAAAGCCGAGGCTGCCGTCCGGCCACCAGGTTGGGGGAATCGCTTCGACTTGGATTTGTGATTTAAACGAAGTCAGGACAAACCAAAGAAAAGGACACAGGCTGCCCAGCACGGCCAGGAGAATCCCACCAAGCAACGCCGGACGTAACGGTTTCGTCATGCCGCCTCCCGTTGCAGGAGTTTGGAGCCGACGGTACGGACGTAGAACAGGGAGAGAATCGCCAGCGCGACAAACACCGTGACCGAGATCGTGGTCCCATAGCCCACGCGTCCTTCGGTGAAGAGGGTTTTATAGCCGTAAAATTGAATCACTTGCGTTGCGTCACCCGGGCCGCCTTGCGTCATGACAAAGACGAGGTCGAATACCCGAAACGCATCGATGGTCCGAAACAACAGAGCGGTGAGGAGCGCGGGTTTCAGCAAGGGAAGGGTGATATGCCAAAACCGCTGCCATGCCGTCGCTCCATCGATGCGCGCGGCATCGTAGGTCTCATCGGGAATGACTTGTAATCCCGCCAAAATAAGGAGGCCGGCAAACGACGACGTTTTCCAGACGTCGGCCAGGACGATTGCCCCAAAGGCCATCCACGGATCGGCCAGCCACGGGACGTAGGCGTCCACCTGATCGCCGAAGAGAATCGCGTTGACGTCGCCGTATTGATCGTTCAACAGAAACCGCCACATCTGTGCAGCCACTACCGTGGGAATCGCCCATGGAATCAGCACGGCCGCCCGGGTCCATCCTCGCCCCTTGAAGCGTTCGTGAATGACCAGCGCAATGCTTGTGCCCAGGAGCAGTTCCAGGGTGGTCGAGAGCAGGACGAAGCCCAGCGTGACGATGAACGCTTGATGGGCGACGGGGTCCCGGACCAGTTCCGCGTAATTGCCGAATCCGATAAAGGAACGTTCCGAACCGGGGAATTCCGAGTAAAGGCTCAGCAAAAACGAATCCATTGCCGGATAGAGCGAAAAGACGGCAACGAACGTCAGTGCCGGAAAGACCATCAACCAGCCGGTGGTGCGCTCTCGGGTCGATTGCGTCATGGCATCATTCTCTCGCGTCTCGAATCAAGGACAAAAACCGATTGATCTTCCGATCGGCTTCTTGGGCTTCTTCTAGAATATCCGTTTTGGGAAAAGCCAACACGCGACTGAAATACCGCTGGAGAATATGCGAAACAATCGGATACACCGGTGTGCGGGGGCGCGGTTGAGCGGTTTGAAACACCGGAAGCAGATTCTTGTACTGGGGGTTGGCGTGGAGTACCTCCGGGTCGGCATACAGCGCAAGGCGCGAAGGAGCCAATGAGGCGTGGATCGCAAAATATTTCTGCGATTCAGGACTTGTCATAAACTCGATGAAGGCCCACGCCTCATCAGGATGTTGCGAATAGGCGCTGATACCGTAGAGCCACCCGCCTAGAGCGGACGTGCTCTTGCCTCCGGAGAAATGTGGAAGGGTGGTCACGCCGACCTTCCCCACGATCTTCGAATGCCGCGGATCATTCGCCAAGCCCCACGCATATGGCCAATTGCGATGAAACACCGCTTTCCCCTGGATGAACACGGCGAGAGACTCGGGTTCCTGATAGGTCAGCGCGGCTGGGGTCGCCAGTCGTTGAATGATCTGCTCCCGGACGAATCGCACCGCTTGCATGGACTCGGGCGCCGTCAAATTCGAGCGCCTGCCGTCTTCCGTCAGAAACGAGCCGTTGTGACTGCCCACGAATTCCAGCATGTCGCACACCAGCCCTTCATACTGCTTGAACTGGCCGCTATAGCCCCTGAGGAGTGGGTGTGTGGTGCGTTCTCCTTCCAGAATCGCCTGCGCCTGACGCACCAATGCATTCCACGTTGAGGGTGGTGAAAATTCATATTTCTCCAAAAGATCCTTGCGGTAGTACAGCATGCCGCTATCGATACGAGAGGGTACCCCGTAGATATGGTGCCGATACACGCCCGAGGCGATCGTGGCCGGCAAAAACTTCTCTCGTTCGCCGTGGGGAAAGTAATCATCAAGCGGGAGGGCCCATCCCGCCGCGGCAAATTCCGCCGGCCAGATCACGTCCATAAAGAACAGGTCGAGTGAAACGTCGCGGTTCCTCAACTTCTGCGTCAGTAAATCGTGATAGGCCGTTGAGGAATGCGGTGCAATTTCCCGTTTGATGCGGACGTGGGGGTAGGCTTGTTCAAACCGTTGAATGGCCTCATCCCAGGCTTGAGGATGATCCGCCTTCCACGTGACGAAATGAAGGGTGATCGGCGGTGAACCGGAATGCTTTCCGGGAGCGGGTAATTCCTGGCAATGCGTGAGAGGGACGTGACCGGCGCACAGGACTGCTACGGTGAAAAGCCCGGCTGCCCATGGCGAGAGGTGACGAAGCGGCGAGTACGCCGCAATGGAGAAGGAAGCGCGAAGGCCGTTCACGCAGAATCGGGAGAGGTCAAATCGGGACAACGTGAATGGTTTCAAAACGTTTCAGCCCGCGATTTTCATGAGAACAAAGAGTCGATACTCCAATCAGACTGCAATAATTTGGGCATGAAACACAACAGTACCCGTCGCTTGCCGTCGACGCCGGCGTGCCGTTCGCCACCATGAAAGTATTGACACTGATTCCCGAAAAGAGCATATATACCTCACTCTCCACTACATTGACCGTCAATCCGCCTGGCACTGCGAGAAGGATCCTGGCAAGCTGGGTGCAAGTCGTGATCCGCCCCTGAGTTGCCAGCTTCTCCCAGCGCCTTGGAGTTCAACGGTTGGACTGCGAGAAGGACGCATGAACAGTCATTGCGCGAACCCTGACGGAGTAAAAATTTTGCCATGAGCACAATCAAAATTGCCATTGTCGGTGTGGGCAATTGTGCGAGTTCCCTCATTCAGGGGATCTACTACTACGGCGACAAAAAGCCCGATGAGGCCATTGGTTTGATGCATTGGGAGATAGGCGGGTATCGACCGTCAGACGTTGAGGTCGTGGCTGCCTATGATATCGACAAACGCAAGGTCGGGACGGACGTGAACAAAGCCATCTTTGTCGAACCCAATTGCACGACGGTCTTTCATGCTGATGTGCCGGAAACGGCCGTACGGGTCAGAATGGGGAAAATCCTGGATGGGTTTTCCGACCATATGAGTGAGTACCCCGATCAGTACACGTTTGTCGTCGGGAAGGAACCCGAACCGGCAAAGGACGACGTCGTCAGGACATTAAAAGAGTCCGGCGCGGCCTTTATCAATAATATCCCGGTGTTTATTGCCAGCGATTCGTTATGGGCGAAGCGGTTTGAGGAAAAAAATCTTCCCCTCATCGGCGACGACATCAAGGCGCAGTTGGGGGCCACCATTACACACCGCATGCTGACGGATCTCTTCAAGAAGCGAGGGGTCAAACTGGAAAGAACCTACCAGTTGAATACGGGAGGGAACACGGATTTCCTGAACATGCTCAACCACAGCCGGTTGGCCTCGAAAAAGGAATCCAAAACAGAAGCCGTGCAATCCGTTGCGGCCAAGCGGATAGACCATGAAAATATCCATATCGGTCCCAGTGATTACGTCGCGTGGCAAAAGGATAACAAGGTCTGTTTCCTCCGCATGGAAGGAAAACTGTTTGGCGATATCCCGATGAACCTTGAGTTGAGGCTGTCCGTGGAAGATTCCCCGAATTCCGCGGGCGTGGCCATTGACTCCATCCGGTGTGCCAAGCTGGCGCTCGAACGCGGGCAAGGTGGCGTGTTGATCGCGCCGTCCGCCTATTTTTGCAAACACCCGCCTGAGCAGTTCAGCGATAGTGACGCCCATCACATGACCCAGGAATTTATTGACGGCGGGCGGGCGTGCTGAATGGTTTGACGATCTTATTGCCCAATTCGTGGAGGATGAGAAACGGATTGCGTTCATGCGCGGGAAGCCGCAACTAAGAGGCAAATCATGGACGGCAATCCCACGATGTACGACCATTTTTCCCACGTCGCTTCTTCGTACAGACACATTCGATAAACCGATACGGAGCCGATCCTTTTCATCAGTGAACGCTTAAAGGGTCTTCCCCACGTCCAGGCCGCGGACGTTGGATGCGGCGCCGGACGATATGACTTGTTGCTCTTCCAACACGTCAACAACCTGCATTTGACGTGTATCGACCTGAACGAGTCGATGTTGCAACAAGTCTCCGATTACCTCACGCATCATCACGTTTCACAATTTAAGACCCTCAGGGCGAGCGGCAATGAGATTCCCATCGAGGACCGGTCGTTGGATTGCGTGCTGACCTTTAACGCCGTTCATCATTTTGATTTGGTCCGGTTTCTGGAAAATGCCGTCAGGGTGAGTAAACCCGGTGGAAAAATTTTCATCTACACCCGGTTGAGAAGCCAAAACGCGAGAAATATCTGTGGACAATATTTTCCATCATTCACGGAAAAAGAAACCCGACTCTATGAACTGGATGAGATTGAAGCAGGGATACAGGCTGTCGAGGGGGTACGGCTGGAACAGGTCCAACCGTTTCACTATCAACGAGAGGCGACCGTGGCACAATTGGTGGAAAGGGTTCGGGCGAGGCATTATTCCACCTTTTCTCTCTATGCCGACGAAGAATTGAAGAACGCCCTGGAAATCTTTCAAGCCAGTCTCAAACACGCGTTCCACGAGACCGTTGAATGGGTTGATGAAAATACGTTGTTGGTGCTGGACAGAGGGAACTGATCTTCAGGTATGTGGCCGCAAACGAATCAGGAACGCATCAAATACTCATAATGCTTCCGGTTCTCTCCCGATCCCCGGCCGAAATAATGCCATTTCGGAAAATTGAAGTCGGACGTGATGGATTTGGGCTGGAGAAGCACGGCTCTTAAGAATGATTCCAGGTCAGGCACGTTGTAAATATTCACGTCGAAATCCCATTGATCGAGTTGATTCAACAGGCCGGTCATGCCCGGCGTTTTCCAGCCCAGCGAGAAGCGGTTCATGCCCCATTCGCCAAACAGCTCGAGGGTCTCCCGGGTTTTTTCAGGAAGGCTGATGATCATGGGAGCAAGAAAGTCGATGGGGCATTGGATGATAGCCTCGGGATAGGCCGCGAACAATGCAGCAAACCCTTCTTTTTGCAGCACGTCCACGTTGCCATTAAACCATAAGTCCGTACTCTCAACCTTGTGACGGCCCAGCAGGACAAGAACTTTCTCAAGGAGGACGGCGTTTTCCTTGAGATCGAGTTTGATCGATTTGCCCAGTCGCAAAAGGGTTCCCAGGACATCGTCCAAAAGGATGAATTCCTCACCTTCAACAGCAGGCGTTTTGGCAAAGGAATCATGGCGGAGGATGACGTGCTCTTTCATCGGATCGAGGCGCACGTCGAGTTCGGCCCATTGGACGTTGGACGTGGCAAATTGCCGTAAGTTCGCCTCGTCGTTCACCCCATGCCAGACAAACTGGACATGTCGGGGCAGGGTACGTTCGGGAATCAACTCCGTGATATCATATGTATTGCCTCTCACCGAATGGGAGGGTAAGTGTTTACGCTTGGATTCAAAAATGGTATTGGCATGGAGCAGGAGAATCTCATGCCGGAGGTCCTGTTCCGAGACGGCCAGAAGATTGTCCGGCTCGTTATCGATGTATCCGAATATGCGATATCCTTTTCGTTGAAAGTCCCGGATCCCTTCCGCCTTGGAAGCACTGACGTTCTTTTCCCATCCATGAGGGTTCATGTACAGCAGATCATTCGAAAACGCGACTTTGTATTCCTTGCCTAACGCATTCAGGGAACGAAGGGTATCGGCTCGCAGGTGTTCGGGTCGTCCGGTATTGAGGCCCACCGAGGTATTCGGTTGCATCTGAAACCACCGGATAACCTCCATCACGCCTTCAAAGGGACGGTGGGATTCCAGGACGGCATCGGAGGACCAGCGATAGGTGGCGTACCAATTTGTCACTTCTTCCCTCTGCCTTTGGGAAGGCACGAAAGTCCTGACTAACGGGTCTATCTGGTTTTCGTGCACCTTGATGTCCGAAACCGTCAACGTGTTGAAGAAACCGGTGGAATGTTGCCGATCGAAAGACCTGAGAACGTACAGGATCATGTGCCGCATATCCAGAATGGTCCCATCGATATCGAAGACGACCATGAATTGATCTGCAGGATGGAGAGTCCTTGTCTTTTCGTAATGCAAGGAAAGTTTTTTCATCCAATTTTTTTCTTTGACCATCATGGCAGTCGTGACGCCTCTTCTGGAAACAACCGGAAAACATTTGCTGCGACAAATACCTAAGGTCCTTATTCTAATTGTAGATCCGCATTATTAAGTTGATATGAAACGAATGTTAAGACGGTGTAAAGATGAAGGCCGGCATCGACGTGCCACGAAATGACAACGGGGAGAAGCCGGCGCAATGATTGCCCTCACCCGCCGACCTGCGTCCTCGCTTGTGAATTGTGAAGTCGGATACGTTCCTCGCGAAGAGATTAACCTTCATCTGGCGTTCCAGCAGCATGAAGCGTATTGCCGGGCCCTGCGGCAAATGGGCGTTGCGGTTGAAGTCCTTCCACCTCAAGAAGCGTTTCCCGATAGTGTCTTTATCGAGGATAACGCCATTATCCTGGATGCACTGGCGGTGGTGACTTCGATGGGGGCGCCGTCGCGGCAGGGCGAACCCGCGTCGCTGCTTCCCGTTCTTGCCCGTCACCGTCGCCTCGTGGCGATATCGCCGCCTGCAACGATTGAAGGCGGGGACGTGTTGCGCATGGGGAACAGGTTGTACGTCGGCGTCTCGACACGAACGAATCAAGCGGGCGTAGAAGCCCTCCGGGCGATTGCGGAACCCTTGGGATACGGAGTGACGCCCATCGGAACGCGGTCGTGTCTGCATCTGAAGACGGCTTGCACGTCCCTCGACGATGAGACGTTATTGGTGAACCCGGCCTGGCTTGATTCGGATGCCCTGGGGATGTTCCGGTTGTTACACGTTCCGGCCCAAGAACCGTTTGGAGCGAACGTCTTACGTTTGCCCGGAGGGGTACTGGTTCAGGCGTCCTTCCCATTGACGCGCGACTTGATTGAGGCGCGGGGATATGCCACCACATGCGTTGAATTGGACGAGTTTTACAAGGCCGACGCGGGCCCGACGTGTTTGAGCCTTCTCATTTCCTCCCAATCACTCCCTCCTTGAGGGGGAGTCGGGGAGCCAAGGGCGCAGCCCGCAGGCGAACCGGTGGGGGGTAAGCGTACCTCAATATTCCCGCTTGCATTGGACTTGCCTCCCTACCTACAATCCGGACACGGCCCATGGCGCGTCCAGCTAAAACTTCTAAAAAGTCCAAATCGGTTTTGTCTTCCCAAGTCAAACTTGATCGGGGAACAAAGCGCCGTTTTCAAATTCGTTTGCTCAAATGGCATGACGAATGTGGACGCGATCTGCCCTGGCGGCGGACCGTGGACCCGTACAGAATTCTTGTCTCGGAAGTGATGCTTCAGCAAACGCAGGTCGATCGGGTCATTCCCAAGTACCACGAGTTCCTGGAAAAGTATCCGACGCTCAAGGATTTGGCTGAGGCCGAACCGGACGACGTCCGTGAAACATGGTACCCACTCGGGTATAACGTTCGTCCCTACCGCCTCCATAGCATTGCCTGTGAGGCCGTGGCCCACTACGGCGGGAAAATTCCGCGAGAGTCCGAACAATTGCAGTCGATGAAAGGGATTGGCCGGTATACCGCCGGAGCGGTTCGGGCCTTTGCCTTTCATGAAGATGCCCCGATTCTCGATACGAACGTGATGCGGGTGCTGCATCGAGTCTTTATGGGAAAAGGCGATCCCAAAACGCAAAAATCGAAACTCTGGGCCCTGTCGGAAGCCCTGATCCCCAAAGGCAAGGGGTATGACTTTAACCAGGCCCTCATGGATTTCGGTGCGGTGGTGTGTACCGCGCGAAATCCTTACTGCCTGTATTGTCCGATGCGGGAATTTTGTAAGGCGTATCCCGTGGAGACGAAATAGGTTTGTCGGGTATGGCTGACAAGGAGGTTCTCCAAGTGGCTGCTGCCGTCATTGAACACCGGGGACGGTATTTGATTACACGTCGGGAAGCCGGTGTTCATTTAGGCGGATTTTGGGAGTTTCCCGGTGGCAAGCGCGAAGCAGGCGAAACGTTCGAGGCATGTGCCCGCCGTGAAGTTTTCGAAGAAGTGGGGATTGAAATAACGGCACCGAGACCCTTGACGATTACGCACTATGAATATCCGGACAAAAGCGTGGAGTTGCACTTTTTCACGTGTTCCCTGTCCCAGGGTGACCCGCAACCACTGGGTTGTGTGGATTTCCGATGGGTGAAGCCCGGGGAGTTGACGGAGTATTCATTTCCTCCCGCCGATCAACCGGTGGTGTCCCGATTGGTGCAATCAGCGGAAAAGGAACCCGTTTGAAAAAGGAGTGCCAGCCGGTTTGCCGCCCGATCTGTTGACGGCTTTTCAACCACGTTTCGCGTCATGCGTTTTCCGATTCAAGCAAGGCTAAAGGACGGGATGCCAGTTGAGTTGGTCCAGGCAGATGCCAGCGATCTTTCTGCAGTGCAGGAACTCTATCGTGTCATTGTCGAAGAGGGGATTTCTTATCCTCACCAACAACCGCTCGACGCGGATGGTACGTGGGATTATTGGTTTTCTGGTAAGAGTACGGTCGCGGCGTATGTGTCGGAACGACGTGGACGTTCTAACCTGGTTGGGGCGTTTTACCTCAAACCCAATTGGCCGGGACGAGCCAGAAAAGTTGCCAACGCTGGATTTATCGTGGCCCCGGAGTGGCGGAATCAAGGATTGGGCTGGTTGCTCGGGGCCACGATGTTGGAGTATGCCAAGAACTTGGGATTTCACAGTGTGCTATTCAACTTGGTGTTTTCTGAAAATCATGCTGGCCGGAGGCTGTGGAAGAACCTGGGCTTCGTGGAGGTGGGTCCCATTCCAAAAGCCGTACAAAATGATGACGGCACCTTTCAGGACGCGATTGTCCTGTTTCGATCCCTCCGTGAGCCGGATGGTCCGGTTGTGACGGATGCCAATGCAAAAGGTGACTGACCACGAATGAAGGTCGTGCTGGACATTGAAACCATTCAAGCGCCACGGGAAGAATGGGCGCGTTTGGTTGGGATCGATTCGGTTGTTCTTGAATCCTGCGAAGGGGGTGACGCGGATGATTTATTTGCTCATGCCGAGGCTCGTGAGCAAAGGAAGAAAGAAGATGAAAAGTATGAGCAGTCGTCGTTTGACGGAACCTTCAGCCGGATCGTGTGCATTGGACTCCTGATGTTCTCCGACGTCATGGAATACCGCGGTGCGGTGAGTTGGTATGGCACGCATGAGCAGGAACTCCTTCGCCGGTTCTGGGCTCGTCTGGGTGAACTCCGGCCCTCTCTGTTCATTACCCATAATGGATTGGGCTTTGATCTCCCTTTTCTGAAAAAACGTTCGATCATTCACCACGTCAAACCGTCGATGGAGATCAGTTTGGCCAGATTCCGCACGGAGCCCGTCTACGATACGATGGCGATCTGGAGTAACTGGGACACGCGGGGATGGGTCAAACTGGACGTATTGGCCCGTGCGTTACAAGTCGAAACCAAATCCGGAAGCGGCAAGCAAGTGGCTGAAATGTGGGCCCAGGGACGAAGTCGGGAGATAGCCGAATATTGCCTGCGCGACACGTATGTCACCTATGCCTGTTACCAGCGCATGACGTTCCGGGCCCCGCTGGGCAGTGACGTGATCCTCAAGAATCCTGAACTGATCGAGGTAAGTTAAGGAGCGTTCGATTTTCGCTTCTTCAAGCGTTCTATTTCTTGTTTCTGCCTGGACAATTCGCGGCGCAAGGATCGCATTTCTTCCAGGAGAGCGTCGGACGGAGGGGATTCCAACCGTATAATGGGGCGATCCGAAGGAATGACTAGCGGTGCAATGCGGCGTGGGGGAGTAACCTGGACTGGGGCGGCGTCGGGAGTCGAGAACTCTTGGGCGCTGTCCTTTGAAACCGGTCCGTTAAGCGTGGCGAGCAATGCCGTATCAATGGTGAGAGTCCTTGTGCCCGTTCCCTGATCCCAGGATTTTTTGACGGCGTTCTTGGGCAGAAACACCACGGTGGGCTTTGTCACCCCCAGGGCATCGGGAGTCCTGGGTTTGGTTTTGGATCGAGGGCCCAGGCCCGATAAATTCGGTACAGTAAGGGCCATATGCAGGTCGTTATGCTGGAAGGACAGAATGCCGGTCAGGCTTTGAAAATCCGATGCCGACTGTAAGGGGATATGTATGATGACCTGTTCTTCAGCCGTCACTTGCAGAAAGGCGCGCCGTAAGTGAGGAGTCCAAAATGCGACTTGATCCGGGGAAAGCAGGGGAGACGATTTTGCCCCACTGTCCAGGAGTCGTTGAAGCCACCTGCCGGGGGACCGTCGGTAGTGAATGCCGGTTAACACTTTTTCAAAGGTTTCGACCGAAACGTCGACCGGATGGGAAGGGTGGTACGACGCCTCCGAGACGGTTCTCAGCACGACGGAGCCTTTCGGGCCCTCATAAATGGACGTCTCGATTCGAGGGGGACCCAAACACCCCCCCAACCATCCGCTGAGGAACAACGTCCCCAGAAAGGCAATCGGCAAAATTCGTGGGCGAGTATTCATGGCAAAACGACCATCAGGATTGCTAGCATATCAAAATTTCATCAAGGTTGAAATGCCCCCCATCATCACTCCCCCATTGAGGGGGAGTCGGGGAGCCAAGGGCGTAGCCCGCCGGCGAACCGGTGGGGGGTAGCATTTCCCGACGTTCGCGTGCGTAGAAGAAACCATGGAGCTGAGTGCAAAAACGCTATGGCCCCTGTTCCCCTTGCTCTTGTTAGTGGTGGTCGTGTGTTTGACGACGGCCTTGGTGGTGGTCGTTCGTCGGAAAATGGATCGGACCACGATCCGGATTCAAGCCGGAGCCCTCACGTGTTATGGCTTGGCGGCCGTCACGGCGATTGCAAGTGAAGGTGGCGGAATGTCGGCGCACGTGCATCGGCCTTTTTCGATCCTGACGCAAGTCCTGATTGTGTGGGCGATCGCCCGATGTTGGGGGAAGCAACAGCGTTCTCTGGTTGCCTTGAACGTCACGGCGTGGGCGGCGATTCTGGGAGATACCGCTTTACATTATCTTCTCGTGCGGTGACACCCACGTGAAAGCATTGCGCCGGCATCACACGTCGTCAAGAGCGCAGGAGGGCTTTACGGCTGCCTGAGTCCGCAAGCCCGGGCAATTCCGTCACGGTATTGGAGCCACACGTTCAATCCCGTTTCCAATTTTTCCAGGATTAAGGCTTTGGTGCCGGACTCTACGGCTTCTGTGGCGATAAGGTCATAGACAAGGGATCGGTTACAGGGTTCGATCATCTCGCGCGCGCGAACGAGGTCGAGATGTTCCGGAGGGAGCCCGTGGTAGACCACGAGGGGATGTTTTTTTACAATATCTTCAATGTCCGCTTGGGACTTTGGTTCTTTCTGCGCCATGACCTCTTCCCGGTCGTTGGCCGAACCTTGCACGAAAATGGTGAGGACCGCCGCGCCTACGATCCAGTCTTCCCGATCGCAGATTTCATCAAGCCATTCCCGATAGGCATAACTTCTTGATAACAACTCGACGTCGCGAAATTCAGCCCGCTTGTACCCCAGGCCCATCATCATTTGAAGGAAAAGTTCCTGGTGTGGTTTGCCAATCGAAAGCCCGCCGGTTTCTTCTTCATAAATCGTCGTCGCCAAGTGACGACGTACTTGCCACGGGGGATTTTTTCCGACGACCCTCGCAAGCAGGACGGCAAAATCTCGCAGATGCACCACGTATTCCTGACGGAAGTGAACGTTGAGTTGCGCCTTGGTGACGGTGCTTCCGTTGAAGTGGGCTGTCGACCAATGCTGTTTGCGGCCAAGAACGTCGAAAATTCGGTCGCGGAATTGTTCAGCCGAAAGCTTCCACATCATGGAGCGGGATAGGGGGGAAAGGATTGATCTATGACGAAACGCAGGTTATGGGATAGGAGGTCTTTGAACATTATCGGAACACGAGTGACGAGGCGTGCGGCGTCCTTATTTGCGTTTCTCGTTTTTATCACCCTACAATGTCATCTTGAACAGCATATCATAACTGAGGAAAAAACAACATGGCTTTTGATCCAGTCTCGCTAGCGGATCCGGACGAAATCCTGACCTTTTTGTCGCACGTGGCCTTACGTGGGAAAGGGATGACAACCGAAAGCCTGATGGATTACGTCTTGGATGAAGGATTTACGGAGCCGACCTACCTGAATGCCAAGGGAGAAGATTCGCAAGCATTTTTTCAAGGACAGCCAAACGCGTGGGCTGTCTATCAAATTCGTGAGTGGAAGCGGGTACTCGTGGTCAGTGGAGGGGATGAACGGGAGCGGAGGGTTCAGATTACGGAAACCCCTTAGGGAACCTCTGATTTATGGCACTATCGGGCGCATGGCGGCGTTGTGTCCTCGCTCAACCCTCGCCTGTCTAGTTTGATAAGCCTCGGGTTTCGCTGCGGGACGCCTTGCCCTGCATCCCGCTATCACCATAAATCAGAGGTTCCCTGGGCAGAAGCGGGCGTCAAGGGGCGGACCGGCAACCTGGCGGAGCAGCAACCGGAATGAGGCCGAGCGAAGGGCGTTATTTCCACCCTCCCACCAGGACGCCCTCTTCAAAATACAGATAGCGGTGCTTGACGGATCCCGCGTCAATCCAGTCTTCATAGACCCATTCTTCCCGGCGAACTCCACGGTCGGTATAGGTGACGTTCATTTGGTAGGGTGAGCCCCAGGCTTGCATGGCTTGCTCCCGCGTCATGCCCACGATGACGTCCTTGTCCTGGATGTGGCGTTCAAAAGTCGGGTCCAGGAGTCCCGGCAGAAATCCCCAGGCAAGCATGGAGACGGCAAAGACGCCCAATAAGAGAGAGAGAGTCATCCGAACGGAGCGCCGGCACGGGAAGGGAAGCGATTGGCCGTGTGAGCCGTCCTCAGGAGGAGCATCCGGGACGACTGAAGTGGGAAGCGATTCTTGGGGTTGCATGAGTCCAGTCTAGCAACCGTCGAAGAAAACCGTCAATATAGGGGCGACGATGTTTATCGAGGTGGAAGAGAACCCCAACTGTGAGACCTCCGTCTTTCTCCGGTTTAAGGAATTGGGCCCTGCGCAGCGTCTTCGACAAGTCAAGAGTTACGAACGTTCTTCGCGGGGTGAATGGTGTGACGTCGTGGGGTGGACCGATAATGAAGACCGTCCGGAATGCCCGGCACTGGCGCAACCCGTTGAGGAATCCGGACGCGGGGCGGCGTACGTGGTGTTCGGAGGAACGTGGGGGGTACGCTTGAAAAAAGAGGGAGTCCACGAGGCCTGGAGCCTGGACAGTCCCAACCAGTGGGGTGAAGCCTACATGCTGTTAACGGACGCGCACGATCTTCGGATGGAAGAAGGAGACTGAGGGAGACGAGGGAACGGCTATTCGGCGTAGACCGGAACCGGAATGGTTTTTTGGGGTTTGGGCGGTGCAGGGGGGCGTTGGGCAAATTCCGGGGAGTAGGGGTTCAGGATGGGTTCATGGGTATGCCGGCCGATTTGATGAATCCGTGCCAGGCTTTGAACGGCAAATTCCAACCGATCGATGGAGGAGTCGACGGTCAAATAGTCAGGAAGACCGTTAAGGGAAAATAATTGATACGCCAGCGACCAATCCCCGTCCTCCTTATCCCATTGCTCTACCACGAGTTCCGCCTCCTTCGACGGAGGGCCTTTGAACAACAGGACCCACAGATTCGATCGAAATGCCGGGTTCTTCGGCCTGACCGAAGGGCTGAATTCGTTGACTAACGAAGGAACGGCTTTCAAGGGGATACTGGGCGTGAATTCGACTTCAACCCGTTTGACGTGCAACGTGGGGAAATCGCGTGCCTCGCGGAAGTCCGGCTTATAGACAAACGAATAGCGAACCTGAACACCATCGCGCGAGTAGGTGTACACGTCCTCGCCATTCTGAGGAGACACGAGCTTACTGAAATATTTTTTCCAGTCCTTGGGCGAATAATAGCTGAATACGCGAAGGGCGGATTTTCTCGAACGGATGGCGTGGGGAATGCCAAGCTTCGCATGGACTTCCTCTTGCGTGAGCCCGAGGAACCCGTCCTCGAAAAAGGGTTTGGCGTGCAGGGAGGCCGTCGGAAGAACAACCATCAGGCTGACGGTTAAAACAAAAACCAAGGGGAATCGGTGGAAACAAAGATTTTGCATGAATCGATTTCGATCAGACTCGATAATTTTTATCCTAACCCTGGGCTGAAATTGAGTCAAGGAAGTGGCGGGCCCCGCCCCAATCACTCCCCCCTTGAGGGGGAGTCGGAGAGCCAAGGGCGCAGCCCGCTGGCGAGCCGGTGGGGGGAATATTTGCAGAGACCCACTCATACGCCATTGTCGATTTTGACCAAGAGAGACGGGATCAGTATAGTCACTCCTTTTCATCTGAAGCGTCGCAACCGTAGCTTCGGAAGCCTTTGGAGAAGTCATAGCGTAGGTCTGGTTAGCGTAGCGTAACCCGACAATAATTTGTCTGGAGTTCACGAGGCTTGGTTCTATGAGGATCACGTAATGAGTCCGACAACCCGAATTGAAGAATTGAAAGACCGGCTTCAACGGCGGATCCTCGTGCTGGATGGTGCCATGGGCACGATGATCCAGAAACGGAACCTGTCGGAGGCCGACTTTCGGGGGACGCGGTTTGCTACGCATCCCTGTGACGTCAAGGGCAACAACGACCTGTTGGTGCTGACCCAGCCGGATCTCATCGGCTCGCTCCACCGGGAATATCTGGAAGCCGGCGCGGACATGATCGAAACGAATACGTTCAACTCCACTGCGATCTCCATGGCCGACTATCAAATGGAACATTTGGCGTATGAGTTGAACCTGGCCGGGGCCACGGTGGCGCGGAAGGCGGCGGATGCGGTGATGAAACAAGATCCCTCGCGGCCCAGATTCGTGGCCGGGGTGCTGGGACCCACCAACCGGACGGCATCCATGTCGCCGGACGTGAATGACCCGGCGTTTCGCGCGGTGACGTTTGAACAATTGCGGAACGCGTACAAGGAACAAGTGCGGGGCTTGGTGGATGGGGGAAGCGACCTGCTGCTCGTGGAAACGATCTTCGATACGCTCAATGCGAAGGCCGCCTTTTTTGCCATCGACCAATATCGCCAGGAACAGGGGTTGCCTATTCCGGTCATGGCTTCCGTGACCATTACCGATCAAAGCGGACGAACGCTCTCCGGACAGACGATTGAAGCCTTTTGGCACTCCATTGCCGATGCCGATCCCTTCAGCGTCGGGATCAACTGCGCCCTGGGGGCCAAGCAGATGCGTCCCTATATCGAGGAACTCTCGAAACGTGCCCCGGTCTACATCAGTTGCCATCCCAACGCGGGGTTGCCGAACGCCTTTGGGGGGTTTGACGAAACACCGGAGCGGATGGCCGCGGACTTGCGGGAGTTTGCCGGGAACGGGTGGTTGAATATCGTGGGCGGATGCTGCGGAAGCACGCCGGAGCACATTGCCGCGATTGCCGGGGCGGTGCGTGATCTGCCGCCACATGCGGTGGTCGAACCCGATCATGCCACGCGGTTGAGCGGGTTGGAACCGTTGACGATTCGGCCGGAGCTGAACTTCGTGAACATCGGAGAGCGGACGAACGTCACGGGCTCACCGAAATTTTCCAGGTTGATTCGTGAGGGTCAGTTCGAGGAAGCCCTGGCGGTGGCCCGGCAGCAGGTGGAAGGGGGCGGGCAACTCATTGACGTCAACATGGACGAAGCCATGCTGGATTCCGAGAACGCCATGGTGCGGTTCCTGAACCTGATTGCCTCGGAACCAGATATTTGCCGTGTCCCTCTCATGGTCGACAGCTCGAAGTGGTCGGTGATCGAGGCCGGCCTGCAATGCGTTCAGGGCAAGGGCGTGGTCAATTCCATCAGCTTGAAGGAAGGCGAGGAGACATTCAAAGAACAAGCCTGCCTGGTCAAGCGGTACGGCGCGGCCGTGGTGGTGATGGCGTTTGATGAAACGGGACAGGCCGATACCATCGACCGGAAGGTCGAGATTTGCACCAGGGCGTATACGATCCTGACGGAAGAAATCGCGTTCCCGCCGGAGGACATTATTTTCGATCCGAATATCCTGACGGTCGCCACGGGCATTGAAGAGCACAACGACTATGCGGTCAATTTCATCGAGGCCGTTCGGCGGATCAAAGCCACGTTACCGCACTGTAAAACCAGCGGCGGGGTCAGCAATATTTCCTTCTCGTTCCGCGGGAACAACGTCGTGCGTGAGGCCATGCACTCGGCGTTTCTGTATCACGCGATCAAAGCCGGGCTGGATATGGCCATCGTCAATGCCGGCCAGTTGGGCGTCTATGAGGAGATCCCCAAGGACCTGCTGGATCTGGTCGAGGATGTCCTGCTGAATCGAAGGCCTGACGCGACCGAGCGGTTGGTCGAGTTTGCCGAAACCGTGCAACAGCAAGGGAAAGCGGTCGTCAAGGCCGATGCCTGGCGGGAAGGCCAGGTCGAAGCACGGCTCTCGCATGCCTTGGTCAAAGGGATCGTGGACTACATCGACGCAGACGTGGAAGAGGCCAGGCAACAATACGACAAACCGCTCAAAATCATCGAAGGTCCGTTGATGGACGGCATGAACGTCGTGGGGGAACTCTTCGGTGCCGGGAAAATGTTTTTACCGCAAGTGGTCAAGAGCGCGCGGGTGATGAAAAAAGCCGTGGCGTATTTGCTGCCGTTCATGGATCAGGAAAAGGAAGCGTCGGGGAGTAGGGCGCAAGGGAAGGTGCTGCTGGCCACGGTCAAAGGCGACGTGCACGACATCGGCAAAAACATCGTCGGCGTGGTATTGGGGTGTAACAACTATGCCGTGATCGATCTCGGGGTGATGGTACCCTGCGAAAAGATTTTGACGAAAGCCAAGGAGGAGCAGGTCGATATGATCGGCCTCAGCGGCCTGATCACCCCGTCGTTGGATGAGATGGCGTACAACGCGAAAGAAATGGCCCGCCATGGCTTCGACGTGCCGCTGCTCATCGGCGGCGCAACCACGAGCAAAGCCCACACGGCCGTCAAGATCGCCCCGGGCTACCCCGAGCCTGTCGTGCACGTGACGGACGCGTCGTTGGCCGTGAACGTCGTCCGGCAATTATTGAGCAAAGAAGAAAAGCCCGGGTTCGTGGAAAAGGTCCGGCAACAACAAGAGCAGTCGCGTGAAGCCTACGAAGGCAAGAAAACCCTGAAAAAGTTGTTGCCGCTGGAAGAAGCGCGGAATCGGCGGACTCAGATCGATTGGCATACGTCGGAGCGAGCGACGCCGGGTTTCCTGGGAACGCGGGTGATCGACGATCAGCCGTTAAGCGACCTGGTGCCGGTGATCGACTGGTCGCCCTTTTTCCATACCTGGGAGTTGAAGGGGAGATACCCCGACATTTTCGAAGATCCGGTTGTCGGGAGCAAGGCCAAAGAGTTGTTTGACGACGCCCAGGGGTTACTCAAAGACGTGCTCGACAACCGGTTATTCACGGCCAAGGCGGTGTATGGATTGTTCCCGGCCAACAGTGTGGGCGACGACATTGAAGTCTATACGGATGAATCGCGCTCGGAAGTCCTGGCGACCTTCCATACCCTTCGCCAACAACTCGAAAAACCGGAAGGCAATGCCAATTATGCCCTCGCGGACTTCATCGCGCCCAAGTCAACGGGGCTTGCGGATTACCTGGGCGGGTTTGCGGTGACCACGGGAATCGGGCTCGACGTCCTGTGTGGGCGATTCGAACAAGACCATGACGATTACAACTCCATCATGGCCAAAGCCTTGGCCGACCGGCTGGCGGAAGCATTTGCCGAATGGCTGCACCGGGAGGTCCGCAAAGCCTGGGGGTACGGCAAAGAAGAACACCTGTCGGCCGAGGACCTGATCCGGGAGCGCTATCGTGGAATCCGTCCGGCTCCGGGCTACCCCGCGTGCCCGGACCACACCGAAAAACGGATCCTGTTCGACCTGCTGGAAGCCGAACAGGTCACCGGCATTCACCTGACGGAAACGTTTGCCATGTTTCCCGCTTCGTCGGTCAGCGGCCTGTACTTTGCCCATCCCCAAGCCAAATACTTTTCCGTGGGCAAGATCGACCACGACCAGGTCAAGGACTACGCCGCGCGCAAGCAGATGGACGTCACCACCATGGAACGCTGGCTCTCCCCGAATTTGCTGTAAGGGATCTAGTGCCCTCCTTTGCTCTTCTTTCTGTCATTCTTGTCAATGTTCAGTCATTCGTTGACAGCATGAGGGGTTGGCCACATTCAGAATGGTCATTCCGAGCGAAGCGCCTGTCCTGAACTTGTCGAAGGAAGGAATCTTCTTGCTGTCATCCCCGACCCGATCGGGGATCCAGTATCTTTGGCCTTCGCCAGCGCGCGTTCCTTGCTCGGGGGTAAGGACATACCGCATCGCGCCTGCTGTTCACTCCCTCTCCCAATTGAGGGAGAGGGCCGGGGTGAGGGGGCGTAGCCGTAGTAGGTCAAGAGTGTAGTGCAACCCGACAACTTCGCTAATCAACCACCGCTTTCCTAAACACGATGTCCCCATAATAGGCCACGGCGGATTCCTGCGTGTTGTCGGTATCCGTCATCACGGCCACCACGGAGATCGGGGGCGGATCGTCCCCGAACACTTTTTGATAATCCTCGTACAGGTTCCGCGACTCGGCGACCCACTGCCCGATCTTGTCCGCTCCACTTTCAATGACGATCATTCTCGCGCGATCCGTGTAGGGATTGGGGACCATGGTCCCGATGGGGCTTCGACTCTCCCAGATGTACGTGATGGCTCCGGTCGGGGGGTACTTTCCGTGGAGAAGCTTGGCCAATTCATATTGGGCCTGGTCCAATAAGTCGATTTTGCTCTCATCATAAGCGAAGGTGATATACAATCGGGCAGGGTAATCGTCGCCCTGCTTGGTGGTGACGTCGCCCTTTTGCAACACGTTCTCGATTTTCCAGCGCCATTCGACAATGGGATAGAGCTTGGGGTCGATAGTCACCTCTCGGGTCAACCCCGACGAAGAGCCGCGGCTCACGGCTTTGACGACCACAATCCCATCGTCTTCCACCAACGAATATTCGGTATGCTCGTCGATCTTATGGAACGTGAGGGGCTTCCAGGAATCAGGATAAGGTCCCCCCGCCTGCGCGCGGGAAAAGGCCCCCACGTGAATGGTGTCCGGCGATTCCGCCTGGAGGGGAACGGCCAGCAGGACAAGCCCCAAGCCTATTCCGACACGTCCGGCAAAAGAGTTCCACCCGCTTCTCATGATCGATTCCTACAATCCAAAGCGCAGCTACTCCGCAACAAGTTCGCTGACCTCTTCTTCCCAGCGATCCTCAAACATCATCCTGAAAACAGCAGGCGGCTCGCAGACTCTCATTTCGCCCCTGTCAACGGCCTTGTTGTACGCCGCTTCGAGGGTCTCAAGCAGTTTCTGCTTGTAGCCCGTATCCTCATTGCCCTTCAGGTGAACGCCTTTTGTTTCCAGGACAAGAAGACTCCCATCCCTCCGTCGGCAGGCGACGAAATCCGGATAGACCCGCTGCCGTCTCCATCCCTGGAGATGATACTGCTGTTTTGCGGCGATCTTGTGCCACCAGGAAATGGAATTACTCTTGTCCAAATACAACGCGAAATCCTTTTCGAGTACATTGAAATTGCTTTCATAGACGGGCTCGAATAGACTCTGTTGAATCTGCCGGCCATGTTCGCCCTGAAGCGATCTTTCTTCGCTGGACACGAAAACCTCAAACGACTTGTCCAATTCATAATCCAACTCCTCGTCGGTCTCAAGGTGAAACCTGATGGCATCACTTTTGATCTTATCGCGGAAAACCGACTCGGCTTTTTTGTCCAAATCTTTCTTGATATTCCGACGCAAAATTTCTGAGAGATAAATCCGGTTATTCAGCAGTGTTGAATCGTTGTATCTCCTGTGCTTTTGCAAAAAGCTCGTTGCCATACGAGCAGCCTGCCAGGGGTTGGGCACCACGTCCGTCAGGCGACGGACGAAATAATCAAGGTGCAACCGTTCGCCGGTCTCAAAAGCCTCATCAGAGACACGTCTATCACCCTGAACGTCAACCGTAGCGATGATTTCCTTAATCGTATCATCCTCATCCAGATTCACCGCCCTGCCCGCGTCGATTCTGCTCCAGTCGATCGACCCCAGTACGTCACGGTCGTAATCAATCGGACGCCACCTATAACCGTCTTTGTGCAGAACCTGCGGGAGAAAGATCTGAAGTTTTTTATACTTTGGGCGCCGTTTGACGGTTTGCGGTTGCGGTGCGTCACCTTCACCATCGCCTCTGATGGCATCGCCAAGCCCAGTCAGGCCCTCGTTTTCCAGCCCGGCCTTAACCTTGTCGACGGCCTTTCCCACGTCCGTGTTGTAACAGTAAATATAGCATTGGTTCAGGGCGTCGCTTTTCTCGATTCTGCGCGCGTGCGGCTGTCGCATGATTCGTCCGGTCATCTGGGTCATGGCCGTGGTCGCCGTGGTGTTATCCAATAACGCCAGCACGTAGGCGAACGAGCAATCCCAACCTTCCTTGAGGGCATCCTTGGTGAGAATCCAGCGGACGGGACTTTCCTCTTCCAGCAGATTCTCGCCCGCGAGTTCCTTCTGTTCCGATGATTGCACTCTGATCCGGTTTTCCGGTACGGCAAGATGTTGTATCAGGTACTCCCGCACGTCCTCCGAATGGATGGTCCCTTTACCTCGTTGTTCTCCGCCCGTCCGCTGTACCCTGACCAAGGCAATGGGACGGATATAGCGGTTTTCCCGTGCTTGAAGTTTCTGCGCTTCGGCTTTCAGTTCCTGTAATTTCCGCTGTGTTTCGGCAAGCGTGTGTTTCCAGTCGGAGTTGCCGAAGCTGTGGATCTCTATCGGCAGCTTGATCATCTCCTCGGCCTGTAGCTCGGTGCCCGAGATGTTGACCAGGATGTTGCTGATGCCGATTTTTGGCGTGGCGGACAGTTCGAGCACAAAGCGGGGATTGAGTTGATTGACGGACTTGACGAACTCGCGATTGTTGCTGTCATTCGGCCCATACGCCTTGTGCGCCTCGTCCAGAATGACGGTGGGGCGAATCAGCTTAAGCACGTTGATCAGGCTTTGCCTCACCCAGTCGGCGGTGCTGTTTCTTTCCAGGTCGGGGTGTCGTTCTGAAAGTGCGTGGTTGGCGGTTGAATCGTCCTGTTCTGGAAAAAACGAGGTATAACCACCGCTGTCCCGGAATATCTTGAGAAAGTCCTTCCCTTTTTGCCTGTTGGCGGACGGCAACATCAGCATCATGATGCAGAGTTGGCTTTCGACGTCCTGCTGTGTGAAGCGGTTGTCCTTCTGCAACAGTTTGACCTTGCCGCCGGAAATCCTTTCAAGCATCTGCCTGTACGGATGCTCGCGGGTCCTTAAGGCCTTGAGCGTCTGTTCGTAAATCGCCCTGGTCGGCACAATCCACAACACGAAGCCCGTGTCCTGCTTGATGCGCTCAAGCGCGGCAACGCCCAAAAGGGTCTTCCCGCCGCCGGTCGGCACCTTCAGACAGACGTGAGGGATGGGATCACCGGACGTTCCGGTTCGGGAAATGTAGTCGGGGATTTTAAGAGTTCCGTTGTCTGAAATGCCGGGGAGAACGTTCTGCTGTTTCAAGCTGTTCCAGGCGGAGAGGGGATGGTTTTTCAGTTCTTCGGGAATATCTAGGCCGCTATCTTCAAGTGCCTTCGAGGCTTTCTCGCATTTCAGACGCGCATCCCTGAGCGCCTCAATCCAACGGTCCAACTGCTCAAGGGCCTGTTGCTGGTAGGTTTTGAGTTGCATTTCACCCCATCTGCTGTGCAAGAAAATCCTTGATTCTCTCCTCGTTCAACGCCAAGCTGGAAAATTGACGGTCACAAAGGTCCGTGAAACGCGACAGCGTGTTACGACTAATCAGCGCTTGATCGGGCACAGGCCTTTATTGCCTCGGTCGGAAGATCAATCTGATACAGTTGCCGAAAACCTGAAGTATATTTGTCTGGTTTTGGGAAAGTCTGCGGCGTTGGATAGACAATTTGTACATCATGAAGTACCGACCGAAACAAGCCAACGGCTACAGCTTGCATCTTGCTGCCGGTAGGAGCGATCACGAGGCGATCAAACATGCTGCGCTCCGCATATATCTTAAGCAACCGGTGTAATGTCTCCCTGTAGTCAAGCGTGGACGCATTATGCTCTTTTTTGCCTCGAAGCTCCTTTAATGTCAGGCTGTTGAGTGTATTGATTGCATCTTTTCGCCATTCATTCTTTTGATATGGCGGTATGCCATGAATAAATTCCGTATAAGTGGGTTGCAGTTCTTGGATCAAATTAGAGAGTTGTTCGTGAGCAAATGATGGAAACGCTACCAGCCTGATCGCTTCGCCTAACATGGATACGGAACTCAGTTCGGGGGTTGCGGCTATTTCAAAAATTCCAGATGACAGGTAACTTGGTGCAGGCTTTGTATTACCATCCTTGTTATCTTGTTCAAATTCATCCTTGGATGGCGGATATTCTTCTGCTTCGCCATAGATTAGACTAATCGGCCAGCTTTGTTCGCTGATTAACGCTACCAATATTTGCACGATGAGGAGACGCGACATGCCGGAAATGTCAATAAAAACGCGATCAAATTCCTGTTTCTGCGTAAAGGATCGTAGTTTTTCTCCCATACCTGACGGATTCTTGCGATCATACACAAACTCATCTACTCGAAGATCAGCGCTTTGGCCAATTGTACGCAATTCTTCGATTCTGTTTTGTGAGTAGCGTGGACGATACTTGATTATGCCGAGAGAGAAACCCGTTCTTCCCGCTTCACAGGTTCGACGGAGTGTTTCGATAGCACGGTCTTCAAATCCGGCACATACCAACAAACAGTCATCAGTCCCTAGTGAAGGGAACGCAATCTCTTGCAGACTTGGCCATACGACATTGCTTAATTTTTCATCCGGTCTTAGCAAGGAGTTTTCAGAAATATGGCTATTCATCAAGAAAAAGGTCCTCTTGATTTGGATCACCTCGACTCATCATTTTCTCGAACGTCTTTGGCTCACACAAAAGACTCTCGATCTGGTGGTTTTCCAATTGGAGAGAATCTCGTCGGCTGAACGTCAGATGGAAATGAGGGATCAAATATCGTCGAAGGTAGAATCTGGGCACAATATTTCCTCGACTACTCTTTCCACGGGGATCTTCAATGAGCACTGAGTAACGCAATAGTTCGTTAAGAATTTCTTGGGCTTCGTCGGATAGTCGTAACGTTCCGTAGGGTTCGATCCGTGACGCTTGGTGAGGGGGCTTACTTTCTTCGTTAGTTGATGTTTCATAAAGAAGGTAAGAATGGGCAACGTTGCCAAATGCCGTTACTGCCTCTGTCAGTTGTGGCCCTTTCCCAGGTAACGTGCGTATGGACTCCATAAAAGCCCCTGCAGCGGCACGGATAGACCTGTGTTGTTGGCTTGGCGGTATGCGAGGTACTGCATTGGACGCTTTTAGAGCGTCCTCGCCGCCATAATCGTCCACCATCCTGGAAACAAGACGAATTATATAATGGATATCACCGCTGCACATGGCAGCGACAGTCTCCTTATATGCGTAGTTTTCTCGGTCTTTTTTCTTTCGAAAAGCACGAGCCGTCTCGTTCTCATTGCGCCGTTTCGAACCTAAGAGTTGTTCCAGAGTCTGGATCGGATATCCTGTAACCTCATGAAATCGACGGCTGAAAAGATCTTCGAGAAATTCAAGTAGTCTATTAGACTTGCCAGTGATATATCTTAAACCAAGATTTATAAAATCAAATTCACGACCTTCTACGAATTTCTTATCATCAATATCATGGCGCGCAAAGGAGACCGGACTTTCTGTGGAAAGTTTAAAAAACACATCAGCACTTCGATGCATAAACAATCGATTCAGGTTTGCTTGTAATTCTTGGGTAATTTTCGGGTGTGAATAATCGTCAATGAAGAAATGGAACGGTCGGTTCTGTAAGAAGAAGGAGAAATTATTTCGTATAAGCTGACAAGCTTCGATCATTATGCCTGGTTCAAAATAGCCTTTAATAGGTTGGCTCAACACATGAGCGAACCGTTGCTTCTCGGCTGCCCGCTTCCTTTCCTTTTTTAGTTTGGCAACTATAGTAGCCAGCTGGCCCTCACTTGGGCTGCCTGATTGTACCCAACCGAATAGCCCCTGAAGATCTGCAACAAGTGCTTCCTCTTTCTTTTTGAACTCATTAGGGAAATACTTTTTGGCCCATACGCCTATCTGCTCTAGCGCGGTTGCCAGTAATGTGACGATCAAGAAGTGCATGGGAACGTCCAATGCCGCGGTACGCTTAGGAAGTTTGTATCTTGGAAAGGAGAAGTAAAGATCGTCACATCTGTAATAGATACCGATATAGTTAATGTCATTTGGATTATCGTTATTGGTTGCAATCAAATATTCCAGGCTCAGTGCACGGAAGACAGTGGTCTTGCCACATCCGCGAGGCCCGGTCAGCATCAAATTTGATCTAGCTTGAATGTCTGACAATCCGAGCAAGCGATCCGAGTAGAGATTCTTAAGCAAAAGATTGGAATTCCCAATCTGTTCACAGTTGGGATAATCGAATGGTGTGGTGAGTTTTGCGACGGTTGTCTCGTTGGTTGTCGTTTGGTATTTGTCGCTCAAAGAACGCAATTTGTTTGCCAGCGCACGAGGATTGCAAGCCAAGGGATCTATCGTAGTGTCGGATTCCGTTAAGTGGCGGTCCAAGAAATCCTGCTTGAGAATGTTGTAAACGTATCGGTCACACCCTCCACAGTCACGATAATCTAGGCACTCCAGCAATTCTTTAAGTATTCTTGCGATATGCAGATAGTCATTAGTGTCAGCCGTACTGCCGGTTAATTCCCGAATGCCAAAGTCTGTTACCCAGAAATTAGGTTGCGCGTCCATGTCGAAGTCGGATATTGCAACAAGTATATTTCCAGCATGCAAATCCCCGTGCTGATATTTACGTTGCTTAAGTTCATACAATAGCCCGAACATCGTTAGCAGAAATTTTTCAATGAAAGATATATCGATGTCTGACCGTTTTTGCCTTATATAATCCCTGAGATTTTTCCCTTCCACATAGTCGCATACGAAAACAACGCACTTTATTGAAGTATCGGGAACGAGATACGGAACAACGTTGTGATACTTAACAACGGCTGGGTGTTGCAGGACATTAGCCTTCTTTGCCTCATTCAAATAGACTTGTTGTTGATCTTTATCGACTGCAAGATTGTTGAATGGAACGACTTTAAACGCGAGTTTGCTTTCGGTTGATTCATCGAATGCACGAAATACATGACCATTATGGCCCGAACCGACAAGGTTTTGAATCACGTGGTTCGGATAGCCGTCTATCTTTTTTCCCAAGAACGGTTTTGTTGGGGGAAGGCGGCTGCGCATGTTCAGTGCTTTCTGAATACAAGAATGTGCTCTCGCTTGACGCCAGCGAGCCGTTTGCGTGAGCGGCGGACATCAGGAATGACGTCGCTCATAATCTGACCTAGGAAAAAGGTTGGGGCGTGTGTTGCGAAAATTCGCATCAGTTCTTCAGAAGGAAATCGATCTCTCTTTCGGACTAACTGCTCGCCAATCACAAAAACACAATACCCGCCCCGGCGCATTTTGTGTTGTAATTGTTTGGCAAGTGCCTCTATCGCATTCGTGAAACCGGTGAGATCACTGAGAGCACGGTCCAGAGAATCCATGTGCGGTTGACCCAAAAACCACAGCCGCAGGCGGTTGTCTCGCCCATAGTCGAGTGCATTCATGTAGGGTGGACTTGTGATAACACAATCAATGGAATCGGGAAGATTAACGGACTCCACAGCGGACTTGCGAATGCCATCGACTAAGCCAAGAAATGAGTTTTTCGGCGGGCGTTTCAGTGCACGTTCTACCTTTGCTTTCAAGCGTGCGGCAACTGGACGGTATTCGTAAAGCTCTGGGTAGGCTGATCTTGGAAACTTTTTTGAACGCAGATAGGGAACGAGGTGACTGCTTGGGTACGATAAAAACCCGGGCCTTTGATGATGCAGGATGCCGAGCAAGGATGCCAGCAGGAAATAATGCCGTTCGTTTCTAAGAAATTCACTGAGACGCAGGATTTCTTTCAATGTGCGAGGATGAAAGAAAGCTCTAACCCATAGGGGGACACTCCGGAGATCAGGCAGCGGCAGCGATTCGACGCGCTTGAGAAGGCGATCAAGGTCTGCAAGGGCGGATTCGATTCTGGTTGGTGCGTACAGCTTTCCTTTGGTCAGCGTCACAGCGTATTGGCTCGTATCAGAAGCAAAGACTCTTCGGCCAAGACGGGCGGCTTCAAGTGGAACGGTGCCGCTACCGCAAAACATGTCTGCCACTAACTGGCCGGGCTTACTATACTTGAGAATAAGGTCCTGCGCGATCACACTCTTCAGTTTCCCTATGTACGGCGATAGTTGATGCAATGAGCATTCCTGGTGCGTGCAGGAGTCGGCCCAGCGTAGCGGGGGCGGGGAAGACGTCTCTATCACTTCATCGTATTTCTTAATGTCGTACATAAATTCTATCGTTTTGCCGTTTAGGTTCTATCTTTTAGAGCCTTCATGACTTTAGAGCCTTCGCGGCCCTTAATATTTTCTGTTTCGTACGCATCCAAACGTCGGTCGAGGTAAACTCTTTGTTCATCGGTCAGCGGCAAGGCGGCTTGATCGGAGGTGATGCTGTCCTATATTTCTTTTACCAGTTGGATCCTTTCTAAATCTCATTTTCCATAACCCTTTGGTTGCTATTTACCCTTTGAGTTACGTGTTCCTGTTCCGCCCACTACAAGGCTGTCCCAATCGGGGAAGTTGCCATCATCAATGAACTTCATGACCGCTCGTGTAAACCATTTGTCCGCTTCAGCAAGTGTTTCCTCCTCCGCAGAAAATTTTCCTTCATGCACCGCTTTAGAGCGAGCTTTGTAAATGGAATTAAATAATTTCATCAACTTCTGTCTATCCTGTGCATCACTTCCTAAATGCCATGCCACTCGTAGGCGGAACTTAAAAGCAAGTTCCGAGAAGTCACTCAAGTAAAGCACTTCAAAGGCTATTGCCAGATCAATTATTCTGTTGATGATGTTCGTCTCAGTCTTCGATTTAACCCATCTTGAGATAGCTATATCGAGTTTTTCTTGCACGTTTTGTTTAGGTAATTAGGGCGAAACGTAACCAAAATAGATCTTCAGAAACTGTTTAAACACATTCTCCCGACGGTGATTAAAGCGATACTCTACTTCTTTCAGATACATGGGGAAATGATATTTCGAGACCCCGCGATACTGATACAAGATATGTTTGGCGTAACTCCAAAAGCCTTCAATGCCGTTAATGTGATTCTTCGTCCGCGGGCTCACCAACGCTTTCGCATGATTGACCGTATGATGGTGGCCATAGCGTTTTAAGGATTGATACCCGCGAAAGGCATCCGTGAAATAGACCGACCCTTTTCGGGTGTGCGCTTGAATATGCCGCATCAATTCCTCCGCACTGACCGACTCGACGACTTTCGTATACACGCGGCCGTCCCGCTCCAGGAGCCCGAAGACGACGCTTTTGCCCGCGGGGGCGCGGCCCCGTTGGCCTTTGCGCCGGCCACCGAAATAGGCCTCATCGAGTTCGATCTCGCCCTTCAGTTTGCCGGCTTCCAGTTCAGTGACATGATACAACGCTTCGCGCACACGGTGATAGACGCGGGTGACGACTTTCAGGTCCAGGCTCAGATCCTGGCTCAACCGATAGGCGGGTTGCAATTGATAAAAGCCTTGCAGGATCCGGATCTCCCGGCGCAGCCGCCGGAGGCTCTTGCTTTTCCCGCAACGCCCACATTTCACGTAGCCGCGGCTGGTGTGCAAGACCTGAAAGGAACCGCAGAAAATGCACTTGCGACCGCGCAGAAAGTTGGCCGCACAACTAAAAACCGTATGTCGTCCTGTAACCATGCTGGTTTTCTACCACACATTGGTTACGAAACGCCCTAATTACCTTTGTTTAAGTTTCGTGAATTTATCAAATTGCTCTTTTGTCTTGGAAATTTCTGCTTCTGAAATAGCAACAGGACGCCAATGAGGTTCTTGTAAAGAACTCACAACAGAAATACCAGAAGGATTACTCGCGTTCGGCTGAACCCATGCTTTAAGCCGATGTACAGGATTTTCGCAGACCACCGATAAAAGGCCAAGAAACGTTAAAATCTGCGATTTGAAGTCTGGAAATTCCTCACTTTTCACCTTTTTCTGAGAACAGCAATAAGCAATTCGGAGTAGGACCTTGCCGAGATAAGATTTGGTCTCTTCCGTTATTATTGTAGGAAGTCCCGGCGTCATGTTCACAGGTTCCCTTTTTGAATAGGGAAGAGGCATAAGGGTTATACCGTCGGCTATTTGCAGTTCATGTTGAATGCGAATGCCATGAAGTATGATCCTAATTTCGTCCATCGTATTAACTTCCTTACTAATCTACTGCCCCAGTATATGCGGCAATCCGCAGAACGTGATGTCCATCCCGGCCAATTCCTTCTGGCCCATGAATTTGTGGGTGGCGAAGACGACGGCGGATTTCTGCTTTTTCTTGACCTGCTTGGCGATGCGTTCGGCGCGGTCGCTGTTCAGGGCGGAGTCGGCGCTACGCAGGAAGGCAAGGTCTGGTTCGTATATCAGATAAAACAGCCTGTCGCTCGTTTCGTAGAAGAAGCCGTCTTTATCGTGAGCCTTGCGGAGTTTGTCCGGTGCTTGGCCGGTTGCGGTGTACACGAGGTGGCGAGCCAGAGTTTCGTAGTCCGGCAGGTTTTCTCCGGCGAGCATTTTTTCAGGGCTGATTTCATCGCCCAGCGTACAATAGGTGAAACTGCCGCCCAGCCCGCTTTTCAGGTTTTCGTCCTTGGCCTTTGGTACGCCTTTGATGACACGGCGAACACGCTCGGCGGTAATTTTGTTGGCATAGTCTTCACATTCCGCCAGGATGAACTTGCGGTTGCCGCCATCTTCCGCGTTGAGAGCTAATACTACCTGTGCCGTCGTGCCGGAGCCGGCGAAGGAGTCGAGGATGATGGAATTTTTGTCGGTGGTGATTTGGAGAATGCGTTTAATCAGGCGTGTGGGTTTAGGCGTATCGAAAGGCGCATCGAAACCTACAATTGCGTTAATCTCTTTTTTTGCTTCTTGATTATGACCGCACTCTTGATTACTCCACCATGTCCATGCCCTAACACCATATGATTCATTGAGATAAGTTTTAGCCCTTGGCCTTGCTTTGCCGTCGTTGCCAAACCACATTCTCCCTTCGCTCACCAATTTTCGATATGCTGACTCAACATTTACCCAGCACCTGCCGGGTGGAGGTGCGTATTTTACGCCTCCGGGGGTGACGAGTTCGTATACCTGGTTAGGACGCCAACCTTGTGCAGTGTAGTCTGTTGATACCCACGGTCCTCGCGGATCATTGTCGGGATTTGTAAATTTGTTAGTTTGAGTCGTGCTCAAGGGTACTGGATTAAAATCCATAGCGTCTACATTCTTTGCTACCACTAATATATGATCGTGCGCCTGACTTAAATTGAGTCTGGCATCTGGCGACGTCCTTCGTTGCCATGCAATTGTTGCAACAAAATTCTCTTCCCCGAAAATCTCATCCATCACCATCCGCAACCGATGCTGTTCATTGTCGTCAATCGAAATAAAAATCACCCCATTCTCGGCTAGCAGTTCTCGTAGCAAGTGTAACCGCGGCCACATCATGCAGAGCCACTTGTCATGTCGCTCCAGATCTTCGCCATCCACCGGGTTTTTGTCTTTGAGCCATTCCTGCATCATCGGGCTGTTCACGTTGTCGTTGTAGACCCAGCCCTCGTTGCCGGTGTTGTAGGGTGGGTCGATGTAGATGCAGTTTACCCGTCCGGCATAACGCGGCATGAGTGCCTTGAGCGCGTGCAGGTTGTCGCCATGGATGATCAGATTGTCGTCGAGGGAAGGCTTGCTACCTTTCAGCGGAAGGGATTTTTTGGCATCCGGCTCAAGCGTCCGTGAGGGGACGGTCAGGTGATGGGAGTAAACGAGGGATTTGCCTTTGAAATCAAGGGTCGGCATGGCAGTCTCACAAATTCACAATCAAATCGCTGAATGGGCAATGACCGTTACCATTATAGGCGGTGGGCTGCCTATATTACCGCTTCGCCTGTCAAAATCAAAGTCAAACTGGCGTGGCTACAAAAACCAACTACAAAGACACTGGATCCCCGATCAGGTCGGGGATGACAGAGCGAGTAGGTCGAACGGCAAAGCTGTCAGGTTACGCTACGCTAACCTGGTCCCCGCTTTCGCAGGGACAGGCTCTACGGGCGGCTACAGAAATCGAACGCACTTTTCGTGATGGTTGGGCCATCTGCTTGCGGATTTATTACAAAACTTTACATTTTGTACAAAACATTACGAATGTTACATTTTGTACATGGTAATTAGGGCGAAACGTAACCAAAATAGATCTTCAGAAACTGTTTAAACACATTCTCCCGACGGTGATTAAAGCGATACTCTACTTCTTTCAGATACATGGGGCAATGATATTTCGAGACCCCGCGATACTGATACAAGATATGTTTGGCGTAACTCCAAAAGCCTTCAATGCCGTTAATGTGATTCTTCGTCCGCGGGCTCACCAACGCTTTCGCATGATTGACCGTATGATGGTGGCCATAGCGTTTTAAGGATTGATACCCGCGAAAGGCATCCGTGAAATAGACCGACCCTTTTCGGGTGTGCGCTTGAATATGCCGCATCAATTCCTCCGCACTGACCGACTCGACGACTTTCGTATACACGCGGCCGTCCCGCTCCAGGAGCCCGAAGACGACGCTTTTGCCCGCGGGGGCGCGGCCCCGTTGGCCTTTGCGCCGGCCACCGAAATAGGCCTCATCGAGTTCGATCTCGCCCTTCAGTTTGCCGGCTTCCAGTTCAGTGACATGATACAACGCTTCGCGCACACGGTGATAGACGCGGGTGACGACTTTCAGGTCCAGGCTCAGATCCTGGCTCAACCGATAGGCGGGTTGCAATTGATAAAAGCCTTGCAGGATCCGGATCTCCCGGCGCAGCCGCCGGAGGCTCTTGCTTTTCCCGCAACGCCCACATTTCACGTAGCCGCGGCTGGTGTGCAAGACCTGAAAGGAACCGCAGAAAATGCACTTGCGACCGCGCAGAAAGTTGGCCGCACAACTAAAAACCGTATGTCGTCCTGTAACCATGCTGGTTTTCTACCACACATTGGTTACGAAACGCCCTAATTACCTTGTAAACTTTGTGCGGTTTGCATTTCCTGATCAGTATCACGCACCGGCCTCATGCGACCCCGACTTGCCATATTATATGGTTTGTCTCATATATTTATCAGGCCGAGGAGCACCTTCGATGAAGATCACTCTCAATCTGGACGATCAGGTGTTACATCACGCCAAGGAGCGCGCCGCACGAGACGGCGTCACGCTCACGAGGTTCGTCGAAAATGCCCTGCGGGCAAAACTGATGGCCATGCCTCGCAAAGGGCAGGGGTTCAAACTCCGAATCGCCACCGTGCAAGGGAAGCGTCCGCCCAACGTCGATGTCTCTGACAGGGAAGCACTCTACGACGTGCTCGATCGCGAATGATTGCCGTCGACACCAACGTCCTGATCTACGCTCACCCCTGCCGTCAGGTTACGCGACGCCTGTCCTGAGCGTAGTCGAAGGGCCAACCTGACCTACGGGCTGTCCCTCACCCTGCCCTCTCCCGGAAGGAGAGGCAAGAATGCCAAATGCAAAGACACTGGGTCCCCGATCAGAGCTTGTCCTCGACGTTTGTAATCGAGGATCGGGGATGACAGAAAAGGAAGAAGGCAGATTCCTCGCTTCGCTCGGGATTACCGTCGTGCCGTTGTCCTTGACCGCTATTTTCCTAAAGAATAGAATAGCCGTCATTAAGGAGGACCTTGTCCGGACCAGTCTTTTCTTTTGTCCGGATTCGGCCCCGTGGAGTGACGAGCATGAGAATTGATTATGACAAAGGCGGGCTGATCAGCCCGGAACTCCTGAAGCGGCGGCGCACGGAATCCCAGGAGAATGGCGGACCCAGAAAAAAGGTCATGCTGCTTTTCCCCCCGGATTGGTATCCCTCCGAGCCCTATCTGAGTCTCCCGACGTTGACGGCGTTCCTGCGCCGTGCCGGGCACGACGTGGTGCAGAAGGACGTCAACCTCGAGATGTACGATTGGTATTTCAGCGCAGATTTTCTCAAGCGCGTGTTGAAACGGGTGCCCCAGCAACTGGATCGTTTGAAACGACTGGCCCGGGACCGGGGGCTCTCTGAGGAAGAAACCCAGTTACAGATGGCCTTGTGCGAATGCACCCGCTCCCGGATGGCTGATTTGATCGATCAGGCGGAGCGCGCCAAGGCGATCATCCGTTCCCCGGATTTCTACGACGCGGCGAAACTCGAATGGGCCATGAACGTCTTTCGGGACGTGACGTCGACCATTTCGCTGGTCTACGCTCCCGCGCGCATTTGTATGCCCCCGATGGAAACGGACCTGTCGTACAAGCTCTTCATGTCCTCGGAGGTCCTTGCCGCGGTCGAAGATACGCAAGTCAACGTCTATCGCGACGTATTCGACCACATCGTCAAGCCGGCCATTATTGCAGAACAACCGGATGTCATCGGCATCTCCATCGTGTTACGCCAGCAACTGTTTTCCACCATGACCTTCTGCGCCATGATCAAGGAGTCTTTCCCCGATATTCACGTGACCATCGGCGGTAATACCGTGACCCGGTTGCGCGACGTGCTGCCTGGGACCCCCAAACTGTTTGCGCTGTTCGACAGTGCGGTGGTGTACGAAGGAGAAACGGCGTTCCTTCAATTGGTGGACGCGATCGGCACCGATAGGGATTTCAACGAAATTCCGAACGTCCTGTGGCGGGATGATGCGGGCATTCATACGTCGCCGGTCACTTCCTCCGAGAACATGGCGGACCTGCCGCCCCCGGATTTCGACGGGCTGCCGTTGGGCCGGTATTTCGTGCCGGAACCCGTCCTGCCCTATCTCGCGACGCGGGGGTGCTATTGGGGACGGTGCGAGTTTTGCGATCATGGAGAAGGGTACACGGCCGGTTACCGGACCAAGAAGATCCAGGAGATCATCGAGGAGGTCCGCTTCCTCCGCGACAAATACCACACGCGGCATTTTCACTTCACCGATGAATCCTATCCGCCGGCCCTCTTCCGGAAACTGACCCGGCAACTCAAGGAGCACCAATTGGATATTGCGTGGACCACGCATATCCGCTTCGAGAAGAGTTTGTTGGACGACGAGGTGTGGCAGGATGCCGAGGATTCCGGGTGCAAGTTCCTGCACATGGGCTATGAATCCGGTAGCGAGCGGGTCCTGAAACTCATGGACAAGGCCACGACGACCGACGTGATTGAACGGAGCCTGGAACTCTCCTCGAAGCACGGGGTGTGGAACCACATCATGGGATTTTTCGGGTTCCCGGGCGAGCGGTATGAAGACGCGAAGTTTTCCATGCAATTCCTGGAAGACAACAAAAAGCACGTGCATTCCATCGGCTTCGGCACGTTCGATCTCAGCAAGCATACCCCGGTGGCCAAGGACCCTGAGCGGTGGGGCATCACGTACTACAAGAATCCCGAATGGGATCTCGCCCTGGATTATTACTTCACCGTGAAGGAAGGACTCGGCGTCGAAGATGCCGAACGGGTGTTTGAAGAGTTCGAGCAGAATCATTACACCGGCTGGGATTTGAAGATTTACATTCGCGAATACGTCTTTCTCTACGTGGCCCATTTCGGCACCAACAAACTGCCGGCCCTCCAATTCCGCATCGCGCCGGAACAGAGTTCCGAAGAATTGGCAAACGTCTGATGTCCTCCCTCATCACCATCGATCACGCGGCGTCGCCGGCAAAAAGCGGCCGGAAGTTGAAGACCATGCTGCTCTTCCCGCCGGAATGGGTGCCCACGGCTCCGTACCTGGCGTTGCCGAGTCTCACGGCCGTGCTCCGGGAAAACGGTCATGAGGTCGTGCAGCGGGACATCAACATCGAAATGTACGAGCTGTTCTTCAGCGACATGTTCCTGATCTGGGTCAATGCGCGCATGATCCAACAACTCAAGGCGCTCGAAGCCAAGGGCGCGGGGTTGAGTGACAAGGAGATCGACCAGAAAGCCTGTTTGCAGGAAGCCCTGGCCCTTGACGTGATGGACCTGGCTGCGAAGGCCGAAGAGGCGAAACGCATCAACCGGAGCGACGACTTTTACGAGGCCGATAAACTCGAATGGGCGTTGAACGTGTTTCGTGACGTTATGCGGTACATCTCCGCGGCGTATTTCCCCGCCTCGCTCGTGTATTACCCCATGGAGAGCAATTTGGGCTACCGGCCCGGTGTCTCAAAGGAAGTCCTCACGTGTTTGGACGACGAGCAGGTGAACGTGTACCGGGACGTGTGCCGGCAGTTGGTGCTGTCCTCAGTCGCCAAGGAACGCCCGGACGTGGTCGGCGTCTCCATCGGGACGAAGATGCAAATGATCGCGGGCTTCACGTTCTGCAAAATGATCAAGGAAGCATTCCCGGATATCCACGTCACCGTCGGGGGCAACGTGATCACGCGGCTTCAGGAAGATCTGGCGAAACAGGAGCCGTTTTTCTCGTCCGTGTTCGATTCGGCCATCATGTATGAGGGTGAACATGCGCTTGTGTGGTTGTTGGAGGCCCTGGCAGGGGATCGAACCTGGCAATCGCTGCCCAACCTGATGTACCGGGAAAATGGGCACGTTCGGATCAATTCGGAGATTTATACGGAAAAGACCACGGCGCTCCCGTTGCCCGATTTTCAAGGTTTGCCTCTGGATTCCTATTTCGTGCCTACGCGCATCCTGCCGTATCTGGCGACCCGGGGCTGTTACTGGGGGAAGTGCACGTTCTGCGACCACGGGCAAGGGTACTTCGACCAGTATCGCGGCAAGCCGGCCCAGGACGTGGTCCGGGAAGTCAAGGCCCTCAAGGAACTCTATCAGGCCGACCATTTTCTCTTTGCCGATGAATCGTATCCGCCCGCGCTGTTCAAAAAGGTGTCCCAACTCCTGGTGGACGAACAGGTGGGCATCAAGTGGACCACGTTGATCCGTTTCGAGGAGACGCTCCAGGATCCTGAAACCTGGCGGCTCGCCGCGGAGTCCGGCTGCAAGACCCTGTACTACGGGATGGAGTCGGCCAATGAGCGCGTCCTGGAACTCATGGACAAGCACGCGCGGAAAAGCGTGATCGAAAACAATTTACGGGAAGCCGCGAAGGCGGGGATCTGGAATCACGTCATGGCGTTTTACGGATTCCCGGGCGAGAGCAGGGAAGAAGCCGAGGACACGCGGCAGTTCCTGATCGACAATAAATCCGAGATCCATTCGGTCGAGCTGTTTTACTTCGTGGCTTACCGCCATACGCCGATGGTCAGGAATCCCGACAAATTCGGCATCACGATTCAGAAGCAGGACGAATACGATATGCCCCTGGATTACTATTACACGCTGAACGAACCGGGGGGCCTGAGTTGCCTGGATGCCATGCAGTTGTGCGAGGAGTTTTACCAGAACGATTTCGAACCCTGGGCCGTGCGGATCAACGCCCGTGAGCAGATCTTCCTCTACATTTCACGCTTCGGCACGAACCGGTTACCGCAAATTTACGCCACCCGGCACAGTCCTGCCGACGCCGCGCCCGATACCGTGGCGGGGTTGATCACGTGGCCGGTAGCCAAGGTGGACCCCGAAGGAGGCAAAGACGGGGAACCGGGGATGACGCGGGTTGTCAGCCACTCGACGACGTAGCGCATGGCCACTTGGCCCGTGGACGGCCGTCAAACCGAAGAAGGCGCGTGACCGTGGTCTTCCATATACTCCTTCAGCAGTGTGTACGCGGCCTGTACTTCCTTGGTCATCGCCTCCGCTTTCTTGTACATTTGCATATACTTGGTGGGATTGTTGGTCAGATTGGCGTATCGGTGAGGATGCCAGGTGACCAGGAGTTCCTGATATCGTTCGTGGAGGGTCGTAGGGTTCAGCGGCAGGGTGAGGTTGAAGAGTTCGAGAGCCTTGGTCACAGGCTCTTCAGATGCAGGGTCTTGGTGTGCAGGTGGTGAAGGCATAAAGGATTTCGTGAACGGGGCTCAAGTGCATCGAAGTGTGGCAAACGTGCCGTGGCGGTGTCAATAAAGTGTATGGATCCACCACTTTGACTCCCTCTCCCTCTGGGAGAGGGTTGGAGTGAGGGTGCCGAAGGCATAGGGTGAGGAGGAATGGTCAACCCATGAGTGAACGCGGACAAGGAGGACGGGGCTAGCAATGGGACGGGAACTGCCGGTGTTGGAGCCGACGCTGGTGCTGGAAGGCAAGGGGTATCGGGAAGTGTTGATCCGCGAAATGGACGCGGGAAAAATCCCCCTGAGCCTGGGGAAGAAGTGCCCGGTCGAATGCTCTTTTTGCTACGAACTCGACCATTCCTACCGCGAGACCCAGGACCCGCCGAAAACCACGCATGATGATTGGGAGTTCATCCTCAATTACATCAATGCCAAGCCCACGGACCCCATGCAATATTGGTGTTTGGGGGGGAATGAATACATGGAATGGACCGATCTGTTCCTCCACCCCAAGGCCATGGAATGGGTTGAAGATTTTCTGAAGTACACCGACAAGAACATTCAATTTTTCACGGTGGGGTTTGTCCACGTGCCGAAGATTCATCAGTTGGCGGCACAATATCCCGGGCGGATCAATTTTGAATTGTCGGTCATTACCCTGAGCCAATACCGGCAACAGATGATGCCGCATGCCCCGTCCGTGCGGCACCTGATGAAAGTGCTGGACGGCCCTTCGGTGTCGTCGGCCAATTTTTACGCGTTCGACGAACATACCATGTCCAAGGACGCGAAGGAGATTTCGAAAATCAATCAAAAATGCGTGTTGTGGATGGGCTGTCTCACGCCCGTGGGCGGCCTCAAAGAAGAGACGGCCAATCTCATGCGGCAGGGGCGGAAAGCACTGGGCATTGAAGCCGAACGGATTTATGACGCCGGGTTGCCGAATCTGACCACGATTCACACCGAAGCCTACGTGACGGCGTTTCTCAATCGAAAGCGAATCGTGAGTGCGTTCGATGCCTTGGAACTGGAGAAGAAAGATACGGTCGTGATGGCCGGGAGCGTCCATAAGATTCTGAACATGTATCGAAAGAACCGTGCCCGCTTCCTGTTTGTGCCGAATGCGACGCTCGGCGGAGATTCCGATTGTACCGTGCTGCTGACGTTTGACGACATTCGCGAACGGCTGACCGATCAGAAACGACTGCACGTCCCCAAATGCATCATGGAATCGGGACGGGGGACGAACATGGATATCAAGGGGGTGACCTTGGCCGAATTTACGAAAAAGACCGGGGTGACGGTCAAGATCCTCCATAAAATCGATACCAAATTCGCCAATTCACGATTATACCGAAACGGGACCCTGCAAAATTTTGTGGAAGATTACGTTCGGAATCCCTGGGCTGCCGAGTATGAAGCCTTACCGTGCAGCGCGTAACGTGGTGACGACCCTCGTGGTTTCTGGTTCCATCGTTCGGCAAGGGACGTCGCTTCCGGTTCCCTCCGTATGACGACTCCCACTCGATCTCTCCAATTCTACAAGGCAGACGTCTTTGCGGAACAGCCGTTCGGCGGCAATCCCGTCGCCGTGATTCCCGATGCGACGGATCTGACCGAGCGCGAATTTCAGCAGATTGCCCGTGAGATGAATCTCTCGGAGACCGTCTTTGTGGTGCCGCCGACGGACCCGGCGGCAATCGCCAAACTCCGCATCTTTACCCCCACCCAGGAAATTCCGTTCGCCGGCCATCCGGTGATCGGTACCTTTTTCGTGCTCAGTTCGTTACAAAAATTTCCCTTGCCGCAACCGGTGACGCGGTACCTCTTCGAATGCAACATCGGCCTCTTTCCCGTCGAAGTGTACGTGGTGGACAGGCAGGTGGATAGCGTCGTGATGTCCCAGCCGAAGCCGCAATTTTTAGGAACGGTCGACGGTATGCAGGACCTCTACGAAGTCAGCCGGGCCTTGGGGCTGAACAAGACCGCCATTGCGGAAACCCATCTGCCCATCGAAGTGGTCTCGACCGGCTTGCCGGTCGCCATTGTCCCGGTCCGGACCCTGACCGCCGTGAAATCGATTGGACCCGACCCGACGGGTATCAAGGAAGTCTGCGAGAAACTCGGCGCCAGCGGTGTCATGGTGTTTACGACAGTGACCGTTGAAGAATGGGCGCACGTGCATACGCGCATGTTCGCGGCACCCATCGGGATATGGGAGGACCCGGCCACGGGAAGCGCCAGCGGAGCACTTGGCGCCTATCTCGTCAACAACGGAGTCGTGGACGTCGGCCCGACCACTGAGGTCTTCATGGAACAGGGCTATGAAATCGACCGGCCCTCCCGGATTACGGTCCAGGTGTTTTCCGATGACGACGCCATTCAAGAGGTCAAGGTAGGGGGGCAAGCCGTCATGGTGGCCGAAGGCAAGCTCCTGTTTTAGATAGACTTTCTCCATGAAAGCCGTCACCTTCCATCGACACGGCGGTCCGGAACAACTCACGTTCGAGGACGTTCCGGTCCCGGCTCTCAAGGCCGGGGAAGTCTTGGTCCGGGTCAAAGCCTGTGCGCTCAATCATTTGGACATTTGGGTCCGTCAGGGGATCCCCGGTTACACGATCCCGCTTCCGCATATTTCAGGGTGCGACGTGAGTGGCGTGGTGGAACGGATCGGGGAGGGCGAAGCCACGCCTTATCCTGTTGGACAACCCGTTGTCGTTTCCCCGGGCATCAGTTGTTGGCAGTGCGAGTCTTGCCTGGCCGGAAAGGATAATTTCTGCCCGACGTACCATCTCCTGGGCGCCGGGGTCCACGGGGGCTATGCGGAATACGTCAAGGTCCCCGCGAGAAACCTCCTGCCGATGCCGCCCGGCTTGACCTTTGAACAAGCCGCAGCCTACCCCCTGGTGTCGGTCACGGCCTGGCACATGGTGAAAACTCTGGCGGACGTTCGACCCGGAGAAACCGTGCTGGTGATGGGCGCCGGGAGTGGCGTCGGCAGCATGGCAATCCAACTCGCCCGCCTGCTTGAAGCACGGGTGATCAGCACGGTCGGAACGGACGACAAAATCGAAAAAGCCCAAGCGATCGGGGCGGAACTGGTAATCAATCATGCCAAAGAGGACGTGACCCAACGCGTCCACACGTTCACCGAGGGCCACGGCGTGGACGTGGTCATCGAGCATATCGGTCAGGCAGTATGGGACCAGTGCCTGCGATCGTTGGCGCGAGGGGGACGGTTGGTCACCTGCGGCGCGACCTCCGGACCGGAGAATCTCCTGGATGCGCGATACGTCTATTCCCGGCAATTGACGATCAGGGGATCGTACATGGGCACCCGAGACGAACTCGTGGAAGCCGGCCGCTTCATCGAAGCCGGAACCGTCCGTCCGGTCGTGGACTCGGTCTTCCCCTTATCCGAAGCCCGCCAAGCCCAGGAACGGATGCTTTCCCGCCAGATGTTCGGCAAAATCATTCTCGTACCCTAAGCCACCGAACACTGACCCGTGCCCCTTCCCCTCTGTCATTCCCGCAGGTCGTTAGCGGGAATCCAGAGTCTTTTCCTTTTGTTCCTGCATACATACGGGCCTCCTAGAACAAAAAACTCTCCTGGATCCCCGATCAGAGCTTGTCCTCGACGTTTGTAATCGGGGATCGGGGATTGTAAATGTTCACTCATTCGTTGACAGAATGCGGGACATAGAGATCTCTTCGCAGTGCCCTTCCGGTCACCCTGGTCTTCTCTTTCTGTCACCCTTGCGCACGCGAGGGTCCAGGGTCGTTGTTTCTCACAAACAGAACAAGCAAAGACGCTGGATCCCCGATCGGGGTCGGGGATGACGGAAAGAGACAACGAAGGTGTCAACGAATTAGTGAACACATACAGGGATGACAGCAAAGAAGTGAGTAGGTTGGATTAGCCTCGCGTAATCCGACACGGGCTGGTTTCTTCGCTCCGCGAGGCCGTCAGGTTACGCTTCGCTAACCTGACCTACTAACATCCATGGGGCACGATATCTCGATGATGGTTCTTGTAGGGGATGGCCTGCGTGCCATCTCGCGCCGGTTCCACCATCAATCGTTATCGGGCAGTCGAAGCGGACGCGTGAAGACGGAGGCCCAGGGCTCGCATGACCTTGAGCACGGTGGCGAACTCCGGGTTGCCGTTGGGTGACAGTGCCTTGTACAGGCTTTCCCTACCTAGACCGGCGTCGGCGGCAATCTTCGTCATCCCCTTGGCCCTCGCAACGTCGCCCAACGCAGCCGCGATTAGTTCGGGGTCGCCGTCCTCAAAAGCCGCTTCTAGGTAGAGCGCGACATCCTCCTTGGTCTCCAGGTAATCCGCCGCGTCCCACGGCCGGGTCTGTATCTTTGCCATTGCCGCCTCCTATAGCTCTCGCGCCAGATTGCGCGCCTTTTCGATACCCTGATCCTGGGTACTCTTATCGCCACCGGCCAGCAAAATTGCCAAAAATTCCCCTCGCTGTACGAAGTAAACGCGATAGCCGGGACCGTAGTCGATACGAAGTTCGGAGACGCCTTCCCCAACCGCTCGAACATCTCCGGGATTGCCTAATGACAACCGCCTGATACGAGCGTTGATGCGCGCTTTTGCCTGTCTGTCTCGAAGCCGCCTGAACCATTGGGCATAGACATCGGTTTGGCGAACCTCAATCATTATCAAATTGTATCCCAAAGGATACATCAATGCAAATAGACAAGTAAGACAAGCGCCTGTGAGGAACCCAGAGGTGGAGGAAACGTTACTTCCGCATTTCCCCGACAATATGCGGGAGTTCGGGAAGGATCAGGGCCTCCATGGCCAAGCGGACCGCGCCGCTTGAGCCGGGAATCGAGAACAGCACGACTCCCTGATACAGGCCGGCGGTGGCTCGGCTCAGCATCGCGGACGAGTCGATTTCCTTGTAGGACAGGTAACGAAAGAGTTCGCCGAAACCCGGCAAGCGCTTTTCCAGGAGTCCATCGACGGCTTCAAACGTGGAGTCGCGCCGGGAAATGCCGGTGCCGCCGTTGATGATCAGGGCTTCGAGTCCCGGCTGCGTTCCCCATTGTTGAACGAGTTTCCGAACTTCGACCGGCTCGTCTTTCACCACGTGATAGGCACCGATGCGATGGCCGCCCTGCGTCAGTAACTCTCGAATGAGTTGCCCGCTTTTATCGGTTTCCGGGGTCCGTGTATCGCTGCACGTCATGATGCCGCACTCAATGGAAATGGGCCCGCGGGCCTTGTGTTCGGCAGGAGGGGGCTGATGCCCTGGTTCATGCACGTGAGGACCGTGATGCGCAGACATGATGAGAAATCCGGGCTAGGTCCAAATGGAATCGGGATTGCATTGAGCCACGGGTGTTCCTTTTTTGATGTGTTCATCGAGGATCAAGGGCACGTGTTCTTCTTTGACCTGGGAGTACCAGACGCCGTCCGGGTACACGACCACGGTGGGGCCTTGCTCACAGGGACCGAGGCAGGTACTTCCGGTCACGAGCACTTCCCCCGGTTGAAACCCCCGTTCCATCAAACCCATGTTGAGATTCATCAGGATATTTTGAGAGCCTGCCGCGCCACACGAAGGTTTCGGGTGACCCGGCGGCCTGGTGTTGGTGCACACGACAATATGATATTTCGGTTTGGGCATGACGACTCCTTTCGATATAGTGCTACGAAAATAACCTCCTTCTGTCATTCCCGACAATGTGAACTGGATCCCCGATTAAGAATGTCGGGGACGAATCCAGTGTCTTTCTCTTCCTTTTTCCTCTCTGTATGATGGACTGGACGGATTGAACGAAGCCATCGAGAGGTTATTTCCGGGGTCGAAACAGTTCCCACAGGTCGAGACATTCTTCCGGCAACCCCCAGTGCGTGACTCCTTTCCTGACGAAATCCAGGTAGTCATCCTTGACGCGAAATTTGCCGATAGGATTGGCCGCATGGGTGGTCACCAATTCTTTCTGATCGTCTTCCGTCATCACCGTCGCTTCCAGGTGCCGGAACGCCCCTTCCGGGACTTCCCCGTCAAAGGCATCCACGATCTTCAAATCTTCGTCGGTGAGTTCAAAGACCGCCCCCCACACGCGTTCTCCCGGTGACGGGGTGATGCTGGCCAAGCCGCATCGCCATTGTGAGGAAAAGCGCGGGAAGTGAATGGTATGGTCCGGAAGATAAGCCTTGAATAAAAACTTGTGTTCCGGGGCTCGTCTTTTCAACTGGGTCGGATGAAGGTTCTCGGCGTAAATAAAGAGTCGCATGCGTGATCAGCCTCGTATCGGTCAAGTGTGTGGATAAACATATCTTTCTATCATAAGCGCGCGTTTGCTTGTCAAGATGGATCAGGAGGGAAGGCGGGTCAGGAACGTTGACGCAGAAATGCCAAAATTTTTTCCAGCCCCATTTCAAGCAAGGTTCCCCCGGTTTCATACGACGTGTTTTCTTCGGCATGCCGGTCCGCCCAATCCAGGGCAACAGGGAGGGGAATCAATCGTGCCGGGCCTCCGGTAAGCTTCGCCCACATCAGACTTAAGACCGTGGCGATGCGAAACGGCACGGAGACAGGTTTGACGGCAGGCTGCGTCATGTCCTGGCAGAACTCAGCCGGGGATGTCACAAGGTATTCCCGGCACGCGGCCGGCCGAAACTCGTAGATGCTGCACGATTCATCTTCGAGAAAGACACATGGCAGGCGTTGGGCGTAATAGGCTTGGTTGACGGGCTCCATATCCTCGTCGGACAACTGTGTGCGGGTTTCGGATAATTGCACGAGCCGGCCAAGGAGGCCTGCCTCGTCTAACGTGTCCTTAACCTTGGCAAGACGATGAAGATAGCGGTCTCGTTGGGGTGCGGGCAATTGCTCGACCCGTTTCTTGAGAGTAAAGGCTTCCGGAGGAGAAACCGGGACCAGCACGCGGCAACAGGCGCCACACCCTTTTTGACAGGAAATCGTTTGCCCTGCCCGTTGCACTTTCTGCTCTTCGAGTGCGAGGGCCTGTTCCCCCAAGGAACGCATCAAGGGGACAATATCCGACACCGGAATAAAACTTGTCGGCACGGAAATCTCGGCTTGGAGGTCGCCGGCAGGGGTGGGGAGAGAAAGACGAAAGGTATCAAGAGTTTTTGACGAACTCTGTTGCTTCGGCATGGGATGGCACCACGGATATTCAGATTTTCACTATAGCGCGATGTTCCGGCAGGGCACAAGGACTCTTGCCTCGGTTCAGGGGTTTGGCTTATTCTGCGCGCGATGACGATCTTTCAAAAAATACTGGACGGCGAGATACCGTGTCATAAAGTCTACGAAGACGAGCACGTGCTGGCCTTCCTGGATATCTATCCCTTATCTCACGGCCATACCCTGGTCATCCCGAAAGAGCCGGCTGAAACATTGGATCAACTGTCGGATGAATCCGCCGCCGCCGTCGGTCGAGTGTTGCCGCGGCTGTGCCGTGCGGTGCGCAAGGCCACGGGGACCAGGCATTTTAACGTCCTGCAAAATAATGGCGCCCCGGCTCACCAGGCAGTGGGGCACGTGCACTTCCACATCATCCCGAAAGAAGATGATGGATCAGGCTTGGGCATAGGGTGGAACGTCAAGTCTCTCGACGAAGGCGCTACGCTGGCCGCGAAGATCGCCGCCTGCCTGGAACCCTGAACGCGTTGTGACGAATCCGCTCCAGGCGCGGGAGCCTTTCCACTTTTCCGATTGCGTATTGTGTTGCGTGCCGGAGGAGTCGTGTGACTCTTGATGCGCACGAACCGACCGCTTATCTGAATAAAAACCCCGTTCATGTGGAATCCGTTGCCGTGAATTCGCACGTCCCCTATACTGGCCCAAACCTTGTGTTTGGAAGCCGAAGAACATGACGGACACTGCCGTAAGCCTGATTGCGCACCCCATAGGTTTTATCACGGGCGCGATTCTCTACGCCATGATTCTGGTCCTGGTGTTGCAGACGCCCCGGACATCCGTCTCGCGAAACGTGGAAGGGGGGCGGGTGACGCCGTTAAGGCGATTGTCGCTGTGGACCGCCATATTGGGGTTGCTATGGAACGTGGGCGGGCTGGCTTCGTTTCTTCTTCCGACCGTGGCGCCAGATTGGCTGAAACACGTTCTGCAAGTGACGGCGCTGTCCGCCCTGGGGTTTCTCCCGGCCGTGGTGGTGCATTCCTTTCTGCAATCCGGCATGCGTCAAGGCGGCAGGTGGAACCGGCACATCCTGCTCGCGGGGGCGTATGCGTTAAGCGCCGGAGCAGGAGTGTTCAATGCTCTGGCCGTCATACCGGGGACAACCGTCGTTGCGGTCGAGGCGGTGATTCTGTTGGCCATGGGCTTTGTCCTGCTGCTTGTGGTCGTGCTGGCCGATACCGTCCGGCGGCAAGGGTGGGATCACCACGCCGGGGTTGTGACGCTGGCCGCGATTGCCGCGGCTGCGATACCGTTCAGCCACCATCAGTCCGGCGAATATGTGTGGTGGGTGGAGTTGATCGGGCACCATGCTTCATTGCCTTTGGCCTTAGCCATTTTGTATCAGGACTTCCGTTTTGCCTTCGGAGACATCTTTTTAAAACGCGCGCTCTCGCTCATTGGCTTGGTCGGCATGGCGACGGGGCTCTACGTGGGGCTGGGGGGGGGGTACTTCGCGTCCCGTTCGGAGCAGCCGAGCCCGTTCATGGACGGAACCCTGATCGGGTTGTGGATCGGGACGGCGTTGCTCTATCCCTATTTATCTCGAGGGGTGTCATGGGTCGTCGATACGGTGGTCTTACGACGACCGGATTACGAAAAATTTCGACAAGCCGTGGCGCAGGAAATTATGCGAAGAGACACGCCGGAAGCCATTCTGGAGCGATGTTGTGCGATGCTGAAACATGTGCTGTTCACGGAGGAGATCGAATGGTCTTCCGTGGGGCCGCAGGAATGGAAGAGCGAAGGGCCACCGTATCGTTCCCTGGTCTCGTCGAGAAAGCCGATCGCGACACGTGAAGCCTCCGACGTCATCGTGGATATCCCGACAGTCGATCCTCCCCAATATTTCATCAGGATCGGGCCGCTCCCGCATGGGCGGAGGCTCTTATCGGATGACTTGTATCACCTGGAATTACTGGCGAATCTGCTTTCCCGACGCATTACGACGGTGAGGGTCACACATGAACGCTGTGCGCAAGCCTTTAGGGAACAGGAAGTACAGAAGTTGGCGACCGAATCGGAATTGCGGGCTTTGCGCGCGCAATTGCATCCCCATTTCCTCTTCAATGCTCTCACCACGATCGGCTATTTGATAGAGACGTCTCCGGCAAAGGCCGTTGACACGCTCATGCGATTGACCGACCTTTTACGAAGCGTGTTAATGCGGTTGGACAAAGAATTTACGACCGTAGGGCACGAAATGGATCTCATACAGGCCTATTTGGATATTGAGCAGATGCGTTTCGAAGATCGGTTGACGGTCCATATCGAAATTCCGGAGTCGGTACGTGAAGTGCCGATCCCCGCGTTGATCGTCCAACCATTGGTCGAGAACGCCGTCAAGCACGGCGTTCAGCCGTCGGCCGTCGGGGGACAGGTCCGGATCAGGGCCTGGATTGAGGAAGCGGGCGATGGCCGGGAACGGCGTCCCTCCCCGCTGCTGCACTTTCAGGTATGGGATACGGGGGGCGGAGCGGGGCCGGTCCGCAATGGGAATGACCGGGGAACCGGGCTGGGGCTGTCCAATATCAAACAACGGTTGTCGCTGCACTATGACGAACGCGCAACGGTAGACATCAACAGTAGCCCGGAGCATGGAACGGTCGTGAACCTCCTGCTTCCACTTGACGGTCATGAGGCGACGCAGGCCGCATCGCTTCACCAGGGACATGGAGAGCGACTGGCATGAGCATGACGTTACGTGTGATCGTGGCTGATGATGAACGTCCGGCGAGGCAATTTCTTGTGACCATGCTGCGATCATTTGAAGACGTCGATATTGTGGGGGAAGCCCAAACCGGCACAGAGGCCATTCGATTGATTGAACACACGCAACCCGATCTGGCCTTACTCGATTTGCAAATGCCGGAGATGGATGGGCTGTCCATCGTCCGGTCCTTGCGCCACGGGCGAATCCCGCTGGTGGCTTTTGTCACGGCGTTTGATGAGTACGCCGTCAGTGCCTTTGAAATTGAAGCGTTGGATTACCTTCTCAAACCCGTTGATCGAGACCGCCTCCGCAAAACGATCGATCGTGCCCATGAACGACTCGAACGGGATGCCTTGGCAAAGCAGGAACCCTTCGACTCCGCTTCCTTCGACTTCGCTCAGGACAGGCAGGGCAGGCGTGACAAGCAGTCCGGACCGGCGGATCGTCTATTTCCGACGCTTGAGGGGCAGTATATCGACCGGTTGCCCATTCGAAAACAGGACGATATTTATCTGTTACCCGTTCACCATATTGCCTCGGTGGTCTCGGAGGGGGAGTTGATGCACGTGACCACGCTTGGCAAGGAACGCTATACGATGAACTATCGCTTGAAAACATTGGAAGCCAAGCTGGACCCCAAGCGGTTTCTTCGAGTCGGTCGCGGAGCCTTGGTCAACGTCGAGGCCATCAGGAAGATCACTCCCATGCCGGGAGGATCCTATGTTGTGACCTTGACGAATACGCAACAAATACGAGTAAGCCGCAGTCAGTCTCGAGCACTCCGCGGCCATCTTCTGCGCGTGTAATGCGTGTTCTTCCTTCCTCTCCCTTGGAGGGAGAGAGCCTGCCCCGGACTCGATCCGGGGGCTGGGGTGGAGGGGGAGGTAGAGCCGGGAGAAATGATACAGGATCATAAATTACTGGATTCCCGTTTCCGCGTGAATGGAGAAGGGTGAAGGAGGTTTGCAAGATGAAGCACGTCCGGATGGTTCTCGTGATGGCCAGTGCCTTGTTGGTCATGAGCCCCCCGTTTGTATGGAGCCAAGTCGGTGATTCCACCCATGGCCATGTCGACGATCCCACCCATAAGTTGGATCATTTGGAGGACGAACAGGTGGAGGTCCTGGAAACCGTGCACGTGCATGGACTCAGGCTGAACAAAGATCAACAGCTCGGTCCGGTTCCCAAGTACACCCCGTGGCCCACCATGCCGCCGGAGTTACAAGGAGAGGCTGTCGATGACTGGATGAAAGCCCGCATTCTCGTCAGCAAAACGGCGGAGACCACGCTCGTGGTTTTGGTGCCCGCGAAAAATCGCCGAATCAATCTGGCCGGAGTACAAGCGCTCAAACAATGGACGTTCGATCCCCAAATGAACGGGGACGATCCCATTGATGGAGAATTGACGGTCAGGCTTCACTTCAGAACGCAAGAGAAATAGCGATAGGCCCATTCCCTCCCTGAGGAAGAGTCGTGGAGTGCAAGCAGGATGTGCGGACGGTATACCTTAACGTGCAGGCCGGACGTCGTCGCCGAAGCGTTTCAACTCGAAGCCATCCCGGACTTCGAGCCTCGCTATAACGTGGCCCCTTCCCAATGGGTTACTTGTGTCAGAGTGCGGTTCCACGTACGGACACGCGAGGCGGTTACCTTGCGGTGGGGCTTAATCCCCTCGTGGGCCAGGGATCCTGCCATGGGGATGAAGCTCATCAATGCCAGGGCGGAAACCGTAGCGGAAAAGCCATCGTTTCAAAAGTCGTTTCGAGAACGTCGCTGTCTGGTGCCGGCGGACGGCTACTATGAATGGAAACGGGAAGGCGCAAGAAAGCAGCCCTACTATATTCGGTTGAAAAATGGGCGCCTGTTTGCGTTCGCCGGGTTGTGGGACAGGTGGACGGGTGCCGATGGGCAGACCATCGAATCGTGCGCGATCCTCACCACCACGCCCAACGAACGTCTGGCCTCGATCCATGACCGGATGCCGGTCATTTTACAGCCGGGGGCGTATGAACCGTGGCTCGATCCCGGGTTGCAGGATACGACTCGTCTTGTCCCGTTCCTGACGCCTTACCCCGCCGACGCCATGATTGCGATTCCGGTCAGCAGACGGGTCAATGATCCACGAGTGGACGACGCGCGTTGCCTCGAAGCCTTGGACGAACCGTCAAGCCGTGGGGCCTGACCGGGTTGCCAGCTTGGTGATTCGCCCAACGCTTTTGACGAGGAACGTCCGTGGCAACCATTTTATTGCCAAAGCCGTCAACTTTCCCTGCCAGCCGATGGTGACGACGGGGCCCTTGTTCGGCAATGCAGCCAGGGACACGTGCGCAACCTGGTCAGCCGTTTGCATGGGAAGGCGGCCAGGGGGACGAAAGCCGGAAGAGTCATGAAAATCGGTCTCTGTTTGTCCCGGGCAACAGGCTTGGACCGCCACGCCGGTGTCGCGCGTTTCCTCGGCCAATGCTTCTGAAAACGACACCAGGAACGCTTTGGTCGCGGCATATTCCGCGAAATGCGGAATAGGGAGCAGGCCGGCGATGGAGGCCACGTTGATAATGGTCCCGGAGCCGCGCTCGATCATTCCCGGCAGAAACAACCGGATGCTTTCCACCACGGTTCGCACGTGCACGTGCAGCATCTCCTGGATGCGCGGCAGTGGGTGGGAGACGAATTCCCCGTACAAGCCGAACCCGGCGTTGTTGATCAGCATGTCCGGGGTCTGCCGGTACCGCCGGCTTTCCACGAATAATTGATGAGCGGCATCAGGTTGGGCCAGATCGGCAATGAACACGTGGGCTTGAATGCCGTGGTTCGCCTCGAGTTCACGGGAAAGGTGCGTGAGTCGCGTCTCGTCACGGGAGACCAGCAACAGGTCATAGCCTCGGCTTGCGAGGAGGCGGGCATACGCCGCCCCGATCCCTCGTGAAGCTCCGGTGAGAATGGCAAAAGGATTGAAGTGTGTTCGTTCAATGACGGGAGACCCGTGGTCAGGGTTCGCCATGGTTCTTCTGTCCGGCTAAGGGGCGGCGGTAGCGTTCCAGTTGTTTCGCTGGGCTTGAGCGTGGGCGGCATCCTGGTACACCACGCGAATGATGATATTGCCGAACGGGCGCCGCACGACCTTCAACAGCACAAAGCCCTCCGCAAACCCAATCACCAACTCTTGGGCGTGCCCCTCTTGAAAGTCCGCCTGTTCCTGGTTGGTGGGGTTGTGCTGGATAGGGTATTGCGAGGCCAATACCTCAAATAATTCCAGGAACCATTCCTGCGTATAGGTGCCCATTTCAATATCGATGTGACTCAGGGTGGCCGGCGGGGCCCCGGCGGGCGCATCCTGGCCATTCCGGACGGGCCCATAGCCTAAGGTGAAATAGCGATTTTTTCCCAAGAGGTCATACAGGCATTCGGTCTGACTCGAGCAATCTTTCAGCGTCGCGACTTCGGCGGGGGTCATGCCGAATTGCAACGTCCCGACGCCCTGAAGCGGGGCGGCCTGAAGTGAGGGAGCCAAAGCCAGCAGGCTCACCAGGCTGAGGGTGGCGAGAGGCAGGAAGGCGGTCGGTCTCACACGCTGGGTCATGGGTACAACTCCTTCTGCGAAGCAAGCATCATGGGGTCGGAAGATGTGGCGTCCCCGGGTTCGCGACGGAACCGCGCGTTCGCTTTCCTTCCCGTTAAAGGTCACGAGATACTTCATCATGCTCTGTTATGACGATGAAAAACAAGTATGAGAGGCGTTCACGGAATTCCGGGGGCGAATGCCGTGCGATCGTGCGGCCACGTCGGCATGCGTCTGTTGTAGGGGACGGCCTATGTGCCGTCCCGAATAGATCGCGCCGCTATGAAAAGATAAAGAAGGGAAGCAGGGCGCCCCCTTAACAAGGAGGAGGAATTGAAGAGGGCGCCTGCCTGGCAGGTGGCGTCGACCTGCCTAGAACGTTTTATACTCGAGCCACTTGCCGTTGAGGGTGATCTTGCAACGATCTTCTCCCTGACTTCCCTTGACCTTTTCCATATCGAGTGAGAAATCAATGGCGCTCATGATGCCGTCTCCGAACATCTCATTGGCCATGTCCCGCAAGGCATCGCCATAGACGCCGATGACCTCGAGCAGTCGATATTTGAACGGATCACTCATTTTGGGAAAGTCATCCCGCACCGGAAACCGGCTCAAGCTGGCGGTGGATTCCTGATCCAGGCCCAACAGTTTTCCGACGGTCGCCGCCTCCTTCGGCGTCAACCGATGATTGCCGGTTAAGGCGGCGGCCACGAAGGTCGGACTCTTTTTCACCGCTTTCGCGACGTCGGCAATCTTAATGTTTTTCTTCAGACGTTTGGCTTTGATGGCAGTTCTCGCATCACTCATGATCATGGCTCCTTTCTAGTGTGATACTGCGGGTTCATACGTGTTCGCCGCCTGATCGCGGAAGTTGATTTCGAGGGGGCCGGACCGTTTCGCGTCATCCCCGCCCTCATCCGTGTGTTCGTGCGAGGCATGGCGGACGAGAAAATGGATGATATGGTTTCGTATCTTGTAATAATGTTCATCTTCGATAATCGTTTCCCGTGACCGCGGCCGGGGGATGGTCACGTCCACGATTTCCGCAATCCGTGCCGACGGGCCGTTGGTCATGAGCATGATGCGATCGGAGAGCAGGATGGCCTCATCCACGTCATGCGTCACCATAAAGACCGTGTTGCGGGTGGCATTCCACATCTGCACCAGTTCCTCTTGAATCACGCCCCTGGTCAACGCGTCGATTTGCGCAAACGGTTCGTCCAGCAAGAGGACCTTCGGTTCAATGGAAAACGCGCGAGCCAGCCCGACCCGTTGTTTCATTCCTCCGGACAGGGCCATGGGCTTTTTGGTTTCGGCCCCTTGCAGGCCGACCAACGTGATGTATTTCTGGACGTGCGCTTTGATCTCCTGCGAACTCCAGGTGGGATAGGCCGAACGGACGGCCAGGGCGATGTTCTGATAGACCGTCATCCATGGCATCAACGCGAAATTTTGGAACACCACCATCCGATCCAATCCAGGACCCGTGACTTCCTGTCCGTTCAGGATGGCGCCGCCTTCGGTTGGCGTTTCCAACCCGGCGATGATATTGAGTAGCGTACTCTTTCCGCACCCGGAATGCCCGATCACGGTGACGAATTCACCTTTGTGCACCTTGACCGTGACGTCTTCGAAGATGCAGACGTCGCCATCCCCGGAATGACTCGGGAAATACTTGCTCATATGATCGATAGAGAGAAAAGACATAAGGTTACTCCCGATAGGTGACCAAACCGGCCAATTTGTTAAATCCCGAATCCAAGACCACACCGACGGTCCCCACCACCAGGATGGCGAAGATGACGCCGGCAATATCCAGGTTGTTCCATTCAATCCAACTCAGGTAGCCCACGCCCAGTTCCCCGAGCAACATCTCCGCCGGTACCACGGCGACCAGCGCACTCCCGAACGAAATGCGGAGGCCGTTCACGATGGTCGGCGCGGCTCCGGGAAGAATCACCTTGTAAAGCCGCTTGAACCACGACAACTGAAGAATGTCGGCCACCTGCAAATATTCCTTGCGAAGGGAGTTCACGCCGAAGGCGGTGGTGGCCAGGGTTGGCCAGACCGCGGCCATGAACACCACCATGATCGCCGTCCATTTCGGATCCTTGACCGTGTACAGGAGCAAGGGCATCCAGGCTAGAGGCGAGATGGGCTTCAGGATTTGAATGAACGGGTTCAGCGCGCGAAACAACATCTGGTTCAAACCCAAAATAATCCCCACCAGAATCGCCACCACGGAGGCGGTCAGGAACCCCACGGAAAATCGTGAAACCGTATAGCCCACCAAAAACGCGATCCCGTGATCATTGGTCCCTTTAATCACAAAGGCCTCGTTCAATTCGACCCAGGCTTTCTCCATCACCGTCATGGGACCCGGCACACCTTTGATTTTTTCCTTTTCCGGATTCCACACGTATTGGCCGTCGTCGGTTTGCATGATATCGCCGTTGAACTCCATGACCATCAATTCCTCGTCCGTCTTGCCCGTGGGATTGAACGGGGGACTGATCGTGGCGACGTGCCACGCGAACAGAAAAATCACGAGGAAAAACACGGAGATGAAAAACGGATGTTGTGTATGCTTGATTCCCATTGTTATTCCAGTCTGTATTCACTCATTCGTTGATAATTCTCCCTTCTCAACACCCTCTCCCCCGGTGGGAGAGGGCTGGGGTGGTACAGACCGGGCACATTGTTTACATTTTAAACCGGGGACATGGTTTACACTGGTAGACTCCACGGCAAAGGAGGGCCTGCGCATGCCGTGGAAGGAGTGGAAGATCATGGATCAACGAGAACAGTTTGTACGTGACTGGTTAAGTGGGGAGTATACGAAGGTCGATTTGTGCACCGGGTATGGGATCAGCCGCCCCACGGGGGACAAGTGGCTGGCGCGGTATCACGCGCACGGGGTGGCGGGGTTAGCGGACGGGGCGCGGCGGCCGCATACGCAGCCACACCAGACCCCGGAGGCGGTCATCGAGGCCATTCTCGCGATGAAGCACCGCCATCCGAGTTTTGGGCCGAAGAAGATTCGGGATCGGTTACGGGCGGTGGCGCCGGACGAGGCGTGGCCGGTGGATAGCACGGTGGGGGTGATCTTGAAACGGGCGGGGTTGGTGCGGCCGCGGCGGATGCGGCGACGCGTGCCTGCGGATCCCCAGCGCCTGAGCCGAGGCACGGCCACGGCGCCCACCTGGAGTGCGGACTTCAAGGGGGATTTTCCGTTGGGCACAGGGCAGCGCTGTTATCCGCTCACCGTCATGGATCACGCCAGCCGGTATGTGCTGCGGTGTGAGGGGTTGCTCCAGCCGACGCGGGCCGCGGTGCAGCCGTGGTTGGCGTGGGTGTTTCACGAGTATGGGCTGCCGGCGACGATTCGGACGGACAACGGCCCCCCTTTTGCCTCCACCGCGCTCGGGGGCCTGAGTCGGTTGGCGGCGTGGTGGGTGCGGTTAGGCATTCGGCCCGAACGGATTCGGCCGGGCACGCCGAGTGAGAATGGCTGCCATGAGCGGATGCATCGGGCGCTCAAAGCGGCGGTGGGGCCGCCCGCGGCGACTTTGGCGGCGCAACAACGGCGGTTGGCGGCGTTTGTGGACGAATATAATTGGGCCCGCTCGCATGAGGCGTTAAACCGACAGACTCCCGGCCAGGTGTATCAGCCGTCGCCGCGGCCGTATCCGGCGAAGCTCCCGCCGATCGCGTATGCCCCGGGGACGCGCGTGCGGCAGGTTCGGCAGAACGGCGAAGTCCGCTGGCGGGGGCACGTGCTATACCTCTCGGAGGTGCTGGCGCAGGAGCCGGTGGGCTTCACACAGATCGGGGAAAGCACGTGGGCGATCCATTATAGTTTTCATCGACTGGGGACCCTGGATGACCGGACGTTGACGATTATCCCGGTCCGGCAGTGGCATCAACCGGAAACCCTGCAGGCGATGTAAACCATGTGTCCGGTTTAGTTTGTAAACCATGTCCGGCTTGTACAGGGGAGGGGGCTTCCGGCTACGCCATGCTGTGAATGGGAAAACTCTTCACATAGGCCTCCGGCTTCATGGGATCGAACGTCTTGCCCATAATGACGTGCTTTGTCATGGTTTTGGCATGCGTGGGATAGCCCAGGTTCTTGGCCACCTTGTCGCACTCCGCCGCGAGATAGACCTGCTCCGCGACCTTTTGATAATTCACGTCCTCCTTCAAATGGCCCCAGCGCCGCATTTGCGTCAGGATCCAGACGGCCATGGAATGCCAGGGATACGGATCGAAATCGATGCGACTCGGCACCTTCTGAATCCCGCCCAATCCATCGGCAAACGTCCCGGTCAGCACCTGTTCCAGGACGATTCTGGGCTGGTTCAGGTAATTCGCCGGGGCGATGGCCTTGGCGATTTCCTTCCGGTTGGCCGGGTTCGATGCGTAATGGGTGGCATCCACGATCGCCTTGAACAACGCGAGGAACGTATTCGGATGCGTCGTCGCGAACTCCTGTGAGATCGCAAACGCACAGCACGGATGTTTGTCCCAAATGTCCTTCGAGAGCTTGTAGATAAAACCGACGTTCTCGTACACCGCGCGTTGATTAAAGGGATCCGGGGCCAGATAGCCGTCCACGTTCCCGGCCTTCAGGTTGGCAACCATTTCTGGGGGCGGCACCACGCGGATCTGCACGTCCTTGTCCGGATGCACCCCGCCGTCGGCCAGGAAGTAGCGCAACAGGTAATTGTGCATGGAATAATCAAGGTAATTAGGGCGAAACGTAACCAAAATAGATCTTCAGAAACTGTTTAAACACATTCTCCCGACGGTGATTAAAGCGATACTCTACTTCTTTCAGATACATGGGGAAATGATATTTCGAGACCCCGCGATACTGATACAAGATATGTTTGGCGTAACTCCAAAAGCCTTCAATGCCGTTAATGTGATTCTTCGTCCGCGGGCTCACCAACGCTTTCGCATGATTGACCGTATGATGGTGGCCATAGCGTTTTAAGGATTGATACCCGCGAAAGGCATCCGTGAAATAGACCGACCCTTTTCGGGTGTGCGCTTGAATATGCCGCATCAATTCCTCCGCACTGACCGACTCGACGACTTTCGTATACACGCGGCCGTCCCGCTCCAGGAGCCCGAAGACGACGCTTTTGCCCGCGGGGGCGCGGCCCCGTTGGCCTTTGCGCCGGCCACCGAAATAGGCCTCATCGAGTTCGATCTCGCCCTTCAGTTTGCCGGCTTCCAGTTCAGTGACATGATACAACGCTTCGCGCACACGGTGATAGACGCGGGTGACGACTTTCAGGTCCAGGCTCAGATCCTGGCTCAACCGATAGGCGGGTTGCAATTGATAAAAGCCTTGCAGGATCCGGATCTCCCGGCGCAGCCGCCGGAGGCTCTTGCTTTTCCCGCAACGCCCACATTTCACGTAGCCGCGGCTGGTGTGCAAGACCTGAAAGGAACCGCAGAAAATGCACTTGCGACCGCGCAGAAAGTTGGCCGCACAACTAAAAACCGTATGTCGTCCTGTAACCATGCTGGTTTTCTACCACACATTGGTTACGAAACGCCCTAATTACCATAATCAAAGGGCACACAGAAGCGAAATCCTTTCATATCCGCGGCCGTTTTCACGCCTTGATGTTTGTTGTGCAGGGTAATGGCTTGCCCATTGATATTTTCCACGGCGGGCATATAGAACGGGACCTGGGGCGAGCCCGCGCCCAGGGTGATGGCCAAGGGCATAGGCGAGAGCATATGCGCGGCATCCACGTCCTTGTTGATCGCCCAATCCCGGACCATGGCCCATCCCGCCGCCCGTTTGACTTTGGCGTTCAAGCCATGCTTGCTGTAGAACCCCATGGGCTCGGCCATGATGATCGGCGTGGCGCAGGTAATGGGAATGAACCCGATCCCGAGATCCGTTTTTTCCGGTTTGCCCACGTGATCCGCGGCCAAGGCCTGCAACTGGGAAAGAGGAAGAAATTCGCTGATCAGGCCGAGTAACGCCGAGCTTCCCACACCGGCAAGCAGTTGTCGTCGATTCGGACCGCTTGCCTGCAACACGGCCTTCGTTACGGCGACTTCGAGTGTCTTGGAGAGGTACTCCTCAGAAGTGAGGGTTTCTTCTCGATTGCCGTCATCCCCGACATTTTTAATCGGGGATCCGGAGTTTTCAGTATGATAAATGGTGTGTGCCATGGCTCCTCCCATGAGTCTAAAAATGTGAATGTGCCGACTGTGTTTTTCCCCTGACCACGAGAACGCAAAAAAAACGCCAGGCCAAGAGTTCTGCAAAACTCTCAGGCCTGGCGTCATTGCCAGAACTATTCTGACGTCTATGTCATGCTACGGGACTTCTCACGGTACCCTACCGTCTCTATAAAAAAGATAAGCAAAAACGATGCCACCTTCTGTTAGATAACTAACTATTGAATATCATTGAAGTTTAACGAAATGGACGCAGCGCATCTTTGTCAGAGTCACGACATCTTTGTCCGAAGCCGACAATTTTGTCGGGTTTTGAGAGAGGCCTCTGGTAGGTTTTTTCGTGTCAACGACAAATGAGAAGAATGGTGCCGAAGGCGGGATTCGAACCCGCACACCCCAAGGGGCGCTAGACCCTGAATCTAGTGCGTCTGCCAGTTTCGCCACTTCGGCATGGAGCGTGTCCTGAACGGAATGAAAAACAAGTAATTATCAACTTTTGCCTGAATGGGCGTCAAGCCGCGCAACCCCACAGAAAACCCTCTCCCCAATGTGGGAGAGGGCTGGGGTGAGGGGGAGTCCTTGAAGGTTCGCGGAGGAGTTACGCCTGAAGCAATCGTCGCTGCAGCAACGTCTGCATGTCGCGCCGTCCGTCGGCGATCACGAGTACGTAGACGTTGTTTTCCAGCACCCGGTAGATGATGCGATAGGGCTTGAAGAAGATTTCACGGTATTCCCGGATTCCAATGTCCAGCAATTCCTTCGGGTAATTTCCGCGGCGGGGATGCTTGGAGAGGCTGCCGAACGCCCGTTCGATTTGCTCCAGCACTTGATCCGCCTTGCCCGGCGCATCGTGTTGCTCAATGTAATCGCAAATCTCTTCCAGGTCGCGCACGGCGTCATCGGTCAACTGAACCAGGAAAGGCATCAGCGAGCCGGTCGTCGCTTCCGAAGCCGCGTGATAACATCGGCGGCGGGTTGGACCTGACCCGCTTCGATCTGGCGGCTACCCAGCGCGAGAATCTTGAGCAGCGCAACGGTCTCCTGCGTTTGTTCGTAGCTGTTGATATCCTGGATGACCACCTTGGCTTCGCCGTTCTGGGTGATGACCAAGGGTTCTTGCCGGTCCCCGAGCGTGCGCACGATCTCGGCAGCGTGGGCCTTGAGGTAACTGATGGGCTTGATCCGGTCGGACAGTTTCATAGGTACCTCCTTGCGGACTGAATATAGACCATAAACAGGTCATATGGCAAGATGTCTTCCCCCGATCAGGGCCGGGACGTACCTCATGGTGCCGAAGTGGTATGAAACGGTTCGGAAAGTTCCGGGTACTGTTGGCACCAAAGCCGGTCGGGACCCTGAAGGTCTTGGGTGTCTCCGGCGATGATGATCCGTTCTCGAATGAGCCCGGCGACGCCGAGTAAAAACGGGGCCGGAACGTGGGGCGCATCTTCGACAATCAACACGTCAAAGCGAACGCGTTTGAATAAGGGATCGGTCACGACTCTCCCCGGGGTCGCCGCGACCAACCGTTTGTTCTGCATGAAGGCTTGCCGATTGGTGGCCTCGCTCGCGGCCAACATTTCACGAACTTTTTGGGTGCCCCCCAGCCTGGAGATTTCGTCTTTCAACTCTTCGTATTCCGGGCGCATTTCTTTCGGAATCGCGGCCTCGGGAGACAATTCACGGATACGAGCCTGCGCGATCTCCACTTCTTTCATCAGTGCCGCAATGTTCCCTATATAGATCGTCCGATATTCGCCCAGGGTTTCCACGTTTTTTCCCATGGTCTGCATACCGAGACGTTTCCAGATGGGCAGGTTTTCGTATTTGGCGACAAGGTGATCGATGTCCTTGATTTTGCCTTGGAACTCACTCACCTGGGCCAGGAGCCGCCATTCCAGTAATTTGACTTCATCCATGTCACGCTGTTTTTGCCCTTTATAGGCCAGGACCGGGATGAGTTCTCGAAATCGCTCATATTTGCGGCGAAGCGTATCCTTATGCGACCGGGACTTGGCGAAAAACTTGTGCATTTGCGCTTCGAAACCCAATTCGCCGAGTGGAACCCCTTCGGCTTGCTTGAGCACCGGGACCTCGTAGCGGCTCAACAGGCTGTGAAAGGGCAGGGCGGCATTTCGAAGGGTTTTGGCGAGGAACCCGAGCAGGCCGTCCACGGCGTCGTGTGTGGGCGCAACCAGCAGCACGCGTTTATTGTGTCGCATCAGGGTCACCGCCAGCGTGCCGAGTTTGGTCCAACGAGCGGCTTGGTCGTCATGCCAGACGGTCGTCAGCACGGCAGCCGACGCCCCGGTTCTGGCGGTGGCATTGTCTTCGCGGTGCTCAGGGTCCAGCCATGGCACCAGCCGTTCGGCCGGCCCCAGCGCGTAGGATTCGGGATGATCGGCCATATCGGCCAATCGCGCGGAAGCCAGGCGAAAAAACTCCGGGGTATCCGGCACGAGTGTATTGTCGCCCGTCGATTGCCCCAGCGTGTACAGGGTTTGCACTAAGGCGGCGTTGCCCCGGCGGTGAAGCATAAAGCCGGCCGTGGGTAAATCCACGTCTCCGGGAGGTACGATGGTGGCGGGCACGTCTTCGAGAAACGTGGTTCCCGGAGGGACCTCCATGGAATACAGGTGCAGGGCGCCGGCCGTGCCGATCTTTTGGGTCGTGCGGGATTCAATCAACGTGTCAAGCGCTACCACGGCGTCTTTATGGGTCGCCAATTGGGTGGCGAAAGCGTGGAGGAGGTCAGGCAGTTTCATGGCTCGCGGCTTGGATCGAGTGCCTGCTGAATACAAATGGCCACACAGCCCAGTCCACCGGTGATTGGGCGTCGATCGTATGCACACCCTCGATTTTCAGCGCAGGCCGCGACAAAAGGAACGTGTTGCGCGAAATCGAGGTCGGCGAGTACCTGGGCTTGCAGGCGATCATCATCCATCACCGACAGAATCAGGACACGGTTATGGTGGTCATCCTCCAAAATGGCGGATTTCGGCGAGGGCACGATCCTGGCTCGAGCCGCTTGGACGTGTGGCAGATCCACAATCTCTTTGACCAAGGGCTTTGGAGGATGAATCGCCCGTTGACTCAACCGGACGTTTAAAGACGTCAGGTCGAGGCCGTCCCGAGCAGGTGCATCGGTCTGCGCCCGGGCCACGTCCCGCGCACGGTGAGGGACAAACGCATGGAGCATGACCAAGGCCAAGGCAAGACAGCCCACGATCAGACACCACGTAACCCCCGTTTTCGCGGGGGCAAGCCTAGCGCAATGACGCCGCATGAAGGCATTGTAGTGGACGCTTGCCGGACGTGTCCAGCGTACCGAGGGCACAATGATCGTTGTGCCCGACTTCGGCTGCAAATTGACATTTCCCCCACGTGGACTTTATGATGCTACCCCTTCAATAGAGAAAGGGAGGCAGGGTGACGATGAAGGTGATTCTTCAAGAAAATATCGACAGTTTGGGGTATGTGGGAGACGTGCTCGACGTGGCCGACGGGTATGCACGGAATTTCTTGCTCCCCCGCCAAAAAGCCTTGGAGGCAAACCCCCGCAACGTGAAGGCCTTGGAACATGCCAAACGAGTGACGGCCCATAAGGCCAAGAAGGTCGAACAGGACGTCCAGGGATTTGCGGCGAAATTGTCCGACGTGTCGCTCACCTTTCCGGTCCAGACCGGCAAGGATGATAAGCTGTTCGGGGCCATCACCACGAAGGATCTCGAAGCCGGGTTGTCGGCCGAAGGATTTGAAGTGGACCGCCGAAAAATTCAATTGGCGAATCCCCTGAAAGAGTTGGGCACGTTTACCGTCGGCATCAAGTTGCATCGAGACATCGTCGCGAATGTGTCCGTGTCCCTTGTCAAACAGGATGGAGAGGCCCAAGTCGAAGCCCGGGTCGATAAAGCCGGAGACGCGACCGACGCCGACGTTTCTCCCGAAGAGGTCCCTGAGACGCAGGACGAGTGATGGGCTACGTTGTCGGGACCCTGAACGCGGTCAAACACGAGGATCCTGAGGTCTACGCGGCTTTTCGTGCCGAAGAAAAACGACAGCGCGACAAGCTGGTGTTGATCGCTTCGGAAAATTATGCGAGCCCCGCCGTCCTGGCCGCGCAGGGGTCGCTGATGACCAATAAGTATGCGGAAGGCTATCCGGGTCGTCGCTATTACGGTGGCTGTCAGTACGTGGATGCGGTCGAAGAGTTGGCCATTGCGCGGGCCAAGCAGTTGTTCGGGTGTGAGCACGTCAACGTCCAGCCGCACTCGGGTTCCACCGCCAATATGGCGGCCTACCTTGCGGTCTTGAAACCCGGCGATACCATCCTGGGCATGGCGCTCTCGCAGGGTGGCCATCTCACCCACGGCAGCAAGGTCAATTTTTCAGGAAAGCTGTTTCAGGCCTTCTCCTACGGGGTCGATCGCGAAACCGAGCTGATTGATTACGACGCGGTGCAGCAAAAGGCGGAAGAAGTTCGCCCGCGCATGATCGTCGTCGGGGCGAGTGCCTATTCGAAAATTTTGGACTTCCCGCGGTTTCAGCAGATTGCGAAATCCGTGGGGGCGTATCTGTTGGTCGATATCGCGCATATCTCCGGCTTGGTGGCGACGGGATTGCACCCCAGCCCGGTTCCCTATGCCGATTTTGTCACCACCACCACCCACAAAACGTTGCGCGGGCCTCGCGCCGGCATGGTGATGTGTAAAGAAGAACACGCGAAAGCCGTGGATAAAATCGTCTTTCCCGGACTGCAAGGCGGGCCGCTCATGCACGTGATTGCGGCCAAGGCCGTGGCGTTCAAGGAAGCGCTGGCCCCGGGCTTTACCGCCTATCAACAACGGATCCTGGACAATGCCAGGGCCTTGGCGGACGGGTTCATCGCGCGGGGCTATCACGTGGTGTCCGGTGGAACGGATACCCATCTGTTCCTGCTGAATCTCAATTCCAGAGGAGTGACGGGCAAAGAGGCCGAGGAGGCGCTCGATGCCTCGGGGATCATCGTCAATAAGAATGCCGTGCCGTATGATGAGCGACCGCCGGCGGTCGCGAGTGGCATTCGAATCGGCACGCCCATCGCGTCGACGCGGGGGATGGGGGTGTCCGAGATGTCGCAAATCGTGGCGTGGATGGACGAGGTGTTGCACCATCCCACGGCCAAGCGAGTCCAGAGCCGGATTCGCAAGGAAGTCAAGGCGCTGTGCGCCCGTTTCCCGGTTTTTTCGGACTCGTAACCCGGTTCTTTCACTTCAAAGCCTGTCCTGAGCGTAGCGAAGGAACCAACGTGGAATCCGTCAATCTTTCTGGCGGTGAGACGGCCTCTCGTTCTTTGGGAACGCGCGGAGGTGTTCCAGACCCGGCATGAAGTGTCCATTCTGCAATCAACTCAACGACAAAGTCATTGATTCTCGTACGGCCCGAGAAGGCGAAGTCATCCGTCGCCGGAGGGAATGTTTCGGCTGTCGTCGCCGATATACGACCTATGAACGGATTGAAGAAAATCTTCCCACAATTGTCAAAAAAGACAACCGGCGGGAAACGTTCGACCGTGCCAAAGTCATGGCCGGCCTGAAAAAGGCGTGTGAAAAGCGACCGATCAGCAGCTCCGCGCTCGAAGCCTCGGTGGACCGGATTGAAAAACGCCTGCAGGATTTGGGCGAATCGGAGATCCTGGCCAGGGTGATCGGAGAGGAAGTCATGCGGGAACTTCATGCGTTGGACCAGGTCGCCTACGTGCGTTTCGCCTCCGTGTACCGCGAGTTTAAGGATATTGATCAATTTATGGAAACGATCAAGTCCCTTGCGCAGGATCGGGGAAACACCTGATGTGCAACGACCCTTCGCTTCGCTCAGGGCAGGCGCCAGAGGGTTCCTCCCCTTTGTAAGGGGAGGTCAGGTGGGGTAGAGGTACTCATGCCAGCCGCTAACCGTTCCGTTCAACGAGCCGGCTCCCCACGGGCGTCAGCCTCCCTTCCCAAACGGAAGCCCAAATCTGCGCCGAAACCGACGCGCCGCCGAGCGGCCCCTGCCACACGTGTGGCGATTTTGGGGGGTGGACGTGGTGGACGGGCGCTGTTGGAGATTTTTGCGCAGGACCCGCTGGCCCGTATCGTTGGTTTGGGAGAGGCCAAAGCGCGAACACTCGGCACCAAGCTTGCCCGGCAGTTGGGGGTTCCGGTTACGCAGGATTATCGTGAAATTTTGAACATGAAGGAGGTGGACCTGATCATCGACGTGACCGGCAGTCCCGAAATCGAGCGGGCGCTGCAGAAAATTCGAAAGCCGAGCGTGGCGATCATCGGCGGCGCGAGCGCCAAGTTTATGTGGCAGTTGATTGACGCGCGGATTCGGGCCACGACGGAAATCGAAAAAACCCTGAGCCGGTACCAATCCTTGTTCCGGCGGTACGTGAAAGAGGAGGCCGAAAGCGCGGTCGATGAAGAGCGGACGCGCATCGCCTGTGAAATCCACGATGGGTTGGTGCAAACGCTGGTAGGCGTGAATTTTAAAATGGAACGTTGCGGGGATCTGATTCAGACGGAACCGACCAAGTGTTTTACCCTGCTGAGTGAGACAAAGCACCAGTTAAAACGCGGCATTCAGGAAGCGCGACAAGTGGTGTTCAACTTGCGCCCCGGTCAATATGAGCAGTTGGATCTGCAGTCGGCGCTGACCAATTATCTCGAGGCGTATAAAAAACAACATCGTGTCCAGGTCGCCTTCTCCCATACGGGGAGCGATGCACGCTTGCCGGCCAAGACGAAAGTCTTTGTGTTCCGAATCATTCAAGAAGCCCTGCAAAATTCGTCCAAGCATGCCAAGGCGTCGAAGATTTTTGTGCAATTGAGCATTCAACCGCATCACCTTTCCGCCGTCATTCGCGATAATGGGAGCGGGTTCGACGTGCAGGCCGTGTTTCAGAACCCCGAAAAGTGGGATCACTTTGGATTGCGCGGGATGAAAGAGCGGGCCAAGTTGCTCAACGGCGAAGTCGCGTTGGAGTCCCGCAAAGGCGAGGGGACGACGGTCACGGTCTCCATTCCGTCGACCAGAAAGGATAGCGCACGAAATGGCAAAAAAAATTAAGGTACTGATTACGGATGATCATCGTGTCGTGCGTGAGGGGCTGTCCGCTATTCTCGAGACCAAAGAAGACATCCAAATTGTCGGAGAAGCCAAGGATGGCGGCGAATCCGTGGAAAAAGCCAGACAATTGCTGCCCGACGTGATCCTCATGGACGTGAGCATGCCGGGCATGACGGGCGTGGAAGCCACACGGATCATTAAACGGGAAATGCCGCATATCGGGATTATTGCCCTGACGATGTATGAGGATCATCAATATATTTTCGACCTGGTCCGGGCCGGTGCCACGGGCTATCTCCTCAAAGACTCGGATTCCACGGAAATCATCGCGGCCATTCATGCCATTTTCCGTGGTGAATCGCTGATCCATCCGTCGGTGGCGAGCAAAATTTTAACCGAATTTTCCTTGTTGGCCGAAGGCAAAGGCAAAAAGAAATCTTTACTGGAACACGATCTTACGGAGCGCGAGATTACGGTCCTGCGATTGGTGGCGGATGGGAAGACCAACAAGGAAATTGCCAACGTGTTGGATCTCAGCGAGAAAACCGTAAAAAATCACGTCCGCAACATCTTCCACAAGCTCCACGTCTACGATCGCACGCAAGCCGCGATATTAGCCATCCGGAAAGGCATCATCGAACTCGACCCGCACCCTGACCATCCTTGATACGAAAAGAGCTTTATAGAACCCTCTCCACTGGCGGGAGAGGGAAGGGTGAGGGGGGACAGTCGGAGTAGGTCGGGTTAGCGAAGCGTAACCCGACAGTATAACTGAACCCTTCAGGTAGCGCGCGACTCCACGATCAACTCACGACCGAGTACCCGCAGGGCCTTATGAATGCGGGTTGTCGCGGTCCCGTGGCGCGGATCGAGCATGCGGCGGATCACTTTGTCGTCAACCCCGAAACGCCGGGCCAAGGCCACGCGAGACAACCCGCTCTTGCGGAACGCGAGGACAAGCGCGGCTTTCGCCGCCATATCCGCGGGGACGGCAATCAAATGCTCACCGGCACACCGGGGGCTTGGTGTCGGAATTTCCTCACCATCGTCGATGCGCCCCGCGATCGCTTCTTCCAGGGCATCGGCGGCTGCAGCCTGAGCTTCGGTTCTGTTGGAGCCGGAAGTGAGACATTCCGGTAGGTCGCGGAATGAAACAATGATCTCGCCCGTGCGATCCGGCTGAAACCGTGCAGGATAAATAAAACGCATACTCCTCTCTCCTTTCGACGGACTCACCGAAGGTCGTCTCGGTGGAGGCCCAATTGATGAAGCATGGCGGACAGAAGGCCGGGAGAAATCTTCTTGCGGCGATCTTTCACAATGGTCTTACGGGTCCGTAGTAAAGTGTGACGTGACTGCCCTTGCCGCGTTTGGCGTCGATGCGAACAGGGAGGCCACGTGCATGGCCGATCTCAAAGACCTTGTCGATGAATTCCTTGCCTTTCATCGTCCTAAATATAGGACAGATCTGTCCTGATAGCAAGAGAAAGATAGGTCAGGTATTTTCATGGCGTCTTTCGAAAGCCTTGAGAGATATACGGGCTATCTCCTCAAAGACTCGGATTCCACGGAAATCATCGCGGCCATTCATGCCATTTTCCGTGGTGAATCGCTGATCCATCCGTCGGTGGCGAGCAAAATTTTAACCGAATTTTCCTTGTTGGCCGAAGGCAAAGGCAAAAAGAATTCCTTACTACACAACACCCGTGTGCGTTGTATGGATGTCGGTTGCGACGCGTTTCCGGTTAGTGCTACCATTCTTCACAGCAAAAGGAGCGCGTGGTATGGCCAATGTGACCTTATTAGTCTCTTCGTCGTGTTCAGCCTGTCCTTCAGCCAAGAGCCTGTGGAAGCAGATGCGGGTGAAGCACAGTTTCAGTTACCGGGAAATTGATATCAGTACCCCCGATGGTCAGGAACTTGCCGACCGCCACGCGGTGCGAGCGGTTCCTGCCACGATTATCAATGGGCGACTCACCTTTGTCGGCGTGCCCTCACGGCAAAGCGCGGAAAAAGCGTTGAGTCAACGTCGGGGTTAACCTTTAAGCACGCCGCCCACCGGCGTCATAGGTCCTCCCAATGAGCACTTCCCTTCCGTTCGGGATGGATGAAGAGGATCTGGATCTTGAGCTTCCGGTCCTCCCCCCCCGGCAAGCCGTCGCTGCCCCCGACTGTCCGTTCTGTGGAGAGCCGATGACCTTTATCGATGCGGAATGGGGCTGTGCGGATTGTAACGGGGAACTGATCGGTCCCGAAACGGGGTAGGGGCGAACGTTCGTGCCCCCTTCCCGTGACGCGTATCCCCGAGCGTCGGTTCTCTTCGTCAACCTGCCATGCTTCACGTCGTTACGGGTCTCTTTCATCCGGATCTGGAACGGGCCTTAGCCTCCGACCTTCGCTCGTTCACCACTCCACCCTCGCCACCGTGTCTGATTCTCGTCCCCTCGGAAAGTTTACGCACGCACCTCAAGTGGACCTTCTGTATTGAGAATCGCCAGCCTCTTTTCAACGTTCATCTGTTGACGTTCCACCAGTTGGCGTTGCGGATGCTGGAAGAACGGGGCCGTCAGGTTGCCGACCACCTCCGAGGCGAATCTTTTTTTCGGGAATGGGTGCATCAACGGCTGCGCAAGCAAGGGGCGGATCTTACCGGGCTCAATGAACTCACCTCGATGCCCGGCGGATGGGCGGCGCTCTGGTCCACGATTAAGGATCTCAAGGATGCGAGAGTGGACGCCGGTACGGTGTTGGAGTCGTTCAGCCAAAGCCCGCTCTCGACGGATCGCCGGCTGCAGTCGGTCATCCGTTTGTACCAGGCATGGTGTGACGACCAGACCCGTCACTCGTTGTATGACCATGACGACGTCGCGGTATTGGCGCTTGACCTGGTATCCGCTTCATCGTGGCTTCGTCAACAGGCCCATATCTTTTACTATGGATTTTATGATTTGACCCAAGGGCAACTCGATCTCTTTCAAATGATTGTCAGGCAGTACCCTGCCACGCTGTATTTTCCGTTACTCAATCAACATCCGGCCTTTCGTTTCGCCCAGCAGTTTTTCGATCAATACGTCCACGGCCTCGCGACAGGCCCGATCGAACACAAGGTTGAGACCGCGTCTCCGTTTCGAAACTTGTTCGATCCTTCCCTGGCGTCTCGGTCCCGGAAGCCCGACGTGCCTCACGAGCCGCCCGCAGGCGGGATCGACGCGAACGTTGTTGCCGCGTGGCGAAATGAGCATGAAAGCGCAGGGGGCAATGGGACACAAAGGTTCTGTCGTCTTGCGACGGTTTCGGGCTCAAACGACGAAATCGAAGTGGTGGCCAAGGAGATCCTGGCCCTGGTGCATGAGCGGCAAATTCCTTTTCATGACGTCGGAGTGGTGGGACGGACGTTGGCCGGATATGAAGACGTGCTGCCTCGCGTCTTTTCAGAGCATGGCATTCCCTTTCAGGCGACCCTGCGCCGGCCCTTGAGTCAGTATCCGTTTCCCCAAGTCTTGCTGCGTCTCCTCGCGCTTCGTCTTTCCGATCCTGACCGGAACGCAATCTTTGACGTGCTGCATTCTCCGTTCGTGAATTGGCAGACCTTTTGTCTCGACCTCACGACTCCGCGTCCCGACGTGTGGGAACAGGTGAGCCGGCAGGCCGGGATCGAACAAAGCCTGCGGGAGCGGGAGAGACTGGGCAGGTTTTTTGAAACCGGGGTGTCGATGCCGCACAAGCGAAGACAAGGTGAGTCCACGATTGCCGGTGAAGAAGTCCGGAATCTCTGGTACGTGCTGGATCGATTAACCCGGCTTCTGGACGTCTTCCCGGAAGAGGCGAGTTGGGAGGTCTTCACGGATCGAGCCCTGGCTCTCATGGATTGCGTGCTGATGAGTCCGTCATCGTACCAGGACGCGCACGCGCTCCAGGGAGAGGATGGCGTTGCCGTGAAGGGGACGGTTGAGTTCTCGCGCGTGTATCAAGCGGTGCAGGAGTGTTTTGCAGAGATCCGGGCACTCACGGACGTCAGCGAGCCGGTTCAGTATGCGGAGTTTCTCTCGACGCTCACGCGGTTTCTGGAAGAACGGTTCGTGTGGAATCCTTCGCAACCGGAAAACGGGGTGCGGGTCGTCGATGCCATGGCGGCCAGGGGCCTGTCCTTTCGTTTCTTGTTTGTGATCGGGCTCACGGATCACGTCTTTCCCCGGCATATTCGAGAGGACGGGTTTTTCCGGGATTCGGCGTGCCGGTTTTTGGACGTGAACCTGGGGTTCAAAATTCAGGAAAAGACCAGGGGGTATGATGAGGAAAAGTTATTGTTCTACCTGTTGATGCACGCGGCACGGGAAGGGGTCATGCTGGTGACGCAACGGTCGGACGAAGAAGGCCGGACGACCATCCCGTCATGGTATCTTCAGGAAGTGGAACGCTGCATGCCGGGTCTTTCTCCCGTGGAGGTGCCCAGATCCGTCCTTCACAAACCCCAAGCGGCTCCGTATGCCGATGAGGCGCGATGGACCCCGCGTGAACGGCTCATACGACACGTCCTGCATCGCCATAAGCCGGCCCGGGCAACCGCGTGGGAACCGGGGTGGTGGCAGATGATGGAAAAAGGGCTTGCGGCACTCCGCGTTCAGGAGAGCGAGCGGCCGCAACTGAACGCCTACGACGGCATAACAGGGCCTCTGCCCGAGTATGGGAAGTTTCTGGCCGTTCATGGTCTGTCGCCGACCAGCCTCCAACGCTATGCAACCTGTCCCTTTCAATATTTCGCACAGGACGTCCTGGGTCTCCACGTGCCGAGGACAACGTCCCCGAGTCAGGGCGTAAGCGCGTTGGAGGTGGGCACGCTGCTTCACGGGATTTTAAAAGAATGGTACGGCCGGTTAGCGCAAAACGGGTGGTTCGCGCAAGCGGCCCCGGCCGATATCAAGCCCCTTGACATCCTGAAGCAGGTCGCGGACTCCGTATTTCGGGATTTTGAACGGCAGAACGCGGTCGGCCCTGCGCTGTTGTGGGAGATGGGGCAGGAGCAGATCATGGGTATTCTCGAACGGATCCTTGAGCAGGATAGGCGGGAACTGGGTGACGAATGGCTCCCGGTCCTGTTTGAAGTCCCCTTGAAAGGGGAGATGCCGGTGCAGGGATCCAAGGGGACGACGTTGCTCCCCATTGCGGGTCAACTCGATCGGGTGGATTGGTCGCCTTCCCGGCGCCGGTATCGAATCATCGATTATAAATTTACCGGGAGCCGCGTCATGACGGACCAGGAGTTGGCCAGGTCGGTCGTGCGGGGAACTCGTCTGCAACCGCTGCTCTATATGGAATTGTCCGGGCAAGGGATTCCACCGTTGTTGGAACAACCACCAGGACAGGCCGGGACCGTCGCCTGCGAAGGCGTGTGGTTTTACGTCGTGGCTCCTCGGGAGCTTCCGGAAGAACAAGGGTTTGTGCCCGTGGCCTTTTCATCAAGCACGCGGGACAGCGTTACCCCCCAACTGGAGACGATGATGACGACGCTTGTTGAAGGGATTCGGCAAGGAGAGTTTTTCATCGTTCCGGGCCGACATTGCGAATGGTGTGACGTGCGGCCGGTGTGCCACCTCACCCATCCGGCAAGCGCCCGGCGTGCGCGGGAGGACTACAAGCAGACTCACGCGCATCGAAACATGCGGCGCCAGCAGCCCCCGAAACCGCCTGCCAAGCGTGCCGAAAAAGACGAGGACTCGTGAAGGCGGCAAGGTGGTGAAAGACGTGAAAGAGAATCTTCCTGACAGCCACGCGCGTCATGGCGCCGTCACGGCTTCAGGGATCAACGTCGTGGTGACGGCGGGAGCGGGCACGGGCAAGACCTCGCTGCTCATCGATCGTATTCTCCACCTGCTGACCCGGCGCGACCAACTACTGTCATTGACGCAAATCGTCGCGGTCACCTTTACCAACAAGGCGGCCAGTGAATTGAAGCTGCGGGTGCGGCAGCGTTTGCGGCTCATGAAGGAACTCGCCATGGGCGTCCATGCCGGGGATCAACCCCACGGTTACGAAATCCAGTCGATCCGGACGCTTCAGGAATCCTCGGGTCTCACCGACGAGGAGTTGGCGGCGGTCAGCGACACGGCGATGCGTGAGGTAGAACGGGCGCACATTGAAACCATTCACAGTTTTGCCGGCCATCTCTTGCGGCTCTATCCCGTGGAAGCCGGTGTCGATCCTTCGTTTCAGGAAGACGACGGCACGCGATTTCACGAGCATTTCAATCGTGAGTGGGACCAGTGGGTGCAGCACGAATTGGATGCGGACGGGCGCCGGCATGACGTCTGGCGGCGGATGTTGGCGCGCTACAGCCTGGATGACGTGAAGCAACTCGCGCGGGCGCTGACGGATGAATTGATCCCATTGCCCGGAGTCCTCACCCCGCAACCGGAGATCACGCCGCACCTCCGATCGTGGCTGGCGACATTACGCGATCGGGGTTGCCTGTTACAGGAAACGTATCAAGGCACGCTGAAGATCAATCGTCTGCTCGATCAGGCCGTGGAACTGTTGGCAGGCTTGGCGACGGAACGAACGACGCGGCTTGAAGACGCGGATGAGAGCCCCGCTGCCACGGTACTTCAACAAACCATTCCCTCGAAGAAGCCGAAAGACTGGACCGACGAGGACTATGAAGAAGCCAAGAATCTGATCAAGGTAGCCCAGGCGATTGAACAGTCGAGTTCGGGATCGTTATGGGACACCGTGCAGTTCCTGTCCCCGTTCGTCGCCCGATGTCGGACCTCGTTCGTGGAGAAGGGGCTGGTGTCGTTTAACGGATTACTCGCGCGGGCGCGGGCCCTTCTTCGAGACCATCCGCACGTACGCGCCGAATTGAAGGATCAGTATCAGGCGATCATCGTCGATGAATTTCAGGACACCGATCCGGTCCAATACGAGTTGATCCTGTTCTTAGCCGAGGCCAAAGGGGCCGAAGCCCGGGAATGGCATCGCGTTCAACCGGCGCCGGGGAAATTGTTTATCGTGGGCGATCCCAAGCAATCCATTTATGCGTTTCGACGTGCGGATATCGAAGCCTACGATACCGTTGTCCGGAACCATATCCTGACGGCCCAAGGGGAACGGTATTCCTTGCAAGGAAACTTTCGGGCCCATGACCAGGTGCTGGATCCGGTGAACCGCTGTTGCGCCAATTTGTTTCCATCCGCTTCCGTCGAAGGGGTGCAACCTCACTACGAACCGCTCATTCCCGTGCCATCGGACTCGCGTCCCTTGCCCCACGAACGGGTGCAACTCCGCGTCGTCGCTCTTGCGCAGGAGGACGCGGATGCGGAAACGGCCAGTCGCGCGGAGGCTGATGCCTTGGCGCGTTGGTTGCGAGAGGAAGTCCTGGAGAAAGAATCCCTGCTTCTGGGTGATCGCGCGGTGCCGATCCAGCCGCGCCATATTGCGGTCCTGTTTCGAACGCTCACCCACCTGCGAATTTGCCTCGAGGCCTTTCGGCGGCACCACCTGCCGTGCCTCGCCGAGGGAGAAAAACACTTTTATGAACGTCAGGAAGTGATCGATTGCAGCCACGTGTTGCGCGTCCTGATGGATCCCCGCGATGAACTTGGCGCGGTGGGGGTGTTGCGGTCTCCGTATGGCGGCTGTTCCGACCTCGAGATCGAGTCGATCGTGCAACGAGGATTCCCGGATGATTGGGCACACGAGTCGTCCCTCACACACCTGCCGCCGATTTTTTCGGTCCTGCGTTCGTTGCGCACGGAGATACGGGTGCTTCCGGTTCCGGAGGCCATCCGGCACGTGTTCCAAGCACTGCCCCTGGCGGAATTGGCAGCGGCCTCCCTCGACGGCGAACATGCGCTGGCAAACGCACTCAAACTCCGGGACATCATGCTCGAACTGGCTGTGCGATCCGGGTTGACGTTTCGGGAAATCGTTCGCCAGGTGGGGCAATGGGTGGACGATCCGCCCGAAGAGGGAGAGCGGGCTCTTGTTGAAGAAGGGCTCACGTCCCAGGGCCCGGGTGGAGCGATCCGGTTGTTGACCATCCATAAGGCCAAAGGGTTGGAATTCCCCATGGTGATCGTGGCGGGTCTGCACCGGGACGTGGATCATCGAAGAACGCCGGTCCGGACGTCCCACGACTGGCTGACCGACACCGTCGGTCTTCGGCTCGGCCAGGCTGCCGACCTCGGAGAAATTTTTATCGAAACGAAATTAGCCGAACGACAACGGGCCGAACAGGTGCGGTTGCTCTACGTCGCCATGACGCGCGCGCAACGGCGTCTGGTGTTGTCGGCGGCGCTTCACGGACAAGGGGCGACCCCAAAGGGGACGTTCCTGTCGTTGATCACGCGCGGCCTGGAACTTGATTTGCCGGCAATGGTCGAGGCGGCGAAAGAAAGGTCACAATGCGACCGTCTTGTCGGGAACGTGGCCGTGACGACGACCGTCGTGCCGGCTCCTCAGCCCATGAAGCCTGTCCTGAGCGGCGTCGAAGGGAAGGCTCGGCCCGCTCAACCCACGTGGAAAGCGGCCATACCGGATGGTGCGGGACACCAACGCCGATGGGACGCATGGATGCAGCGAATGGAGATGGCCCGGAAAACCCCGCTGTTTCTTTCCGCGACGCGGTCCCTGACGACGGGCGACACGTCGTTGCCGGCGATCCCCATAGTTCCTGAGGAGCCCGCCGTGAAATCCAAGAGGAAATTCCCGGGAAAATCCAGCGACCCCCCGCGTAAGAAGACGGCGTCGCAGCCGGGGTCATCAGGTCGAAGCGCGGTCATCGGGACGCTTGCCCATCGCGTGTTGCACGGTTGGGATTTTTCTGAAGATCCGGAGACGATGCCGGTATGGATCGAAGCCTGCTGCCGGACGTCCCTTCCAAGGGGATGGGCCTCGGAATCGGACAGCCTGTGCGCGGAATTGCAAGAACTCTTCACGCACTTTGTCGAGTCCGAACCGTATGCCGTCCTTCGACAGTCAGAAATTCTGGGCAGGGAAATTCCCTTTGCCGTTCCCTGGGAAGGAGTGGGGGCGGACGCGGAGCACGCTCAGACCATACCTTCGTGTGTGATGGAAGGGGTGCTTGACGTCATGTATCGCCGGGACCAACAAATTTGGATTGCCGATTATAAGACGCATCAGGTGGAGGAACACTCCCTGGCGCAGGTGGTTCAGGGGTACTGGGCACAGATGGAGATCTATCGTCGAGCGGCGGAGTCGGCCTTGGGACACGGTGCTGTCCGGGCACAACTCATCTTTTTACGGAGTGGACTCAGCGTCGAGGTTTGAGTAGGATAGGCAAACCCGACAACTCCCTCGCCCCTGGTCTGAAATAAGGCGGAGCCCCCGACATTTTTAATCGGGGGGTAGGGTGAGGGGGAAGTAGCGAAGGAGAAAATCCATCCGTTCAAACACGCGAGAAAAGGAGAACGTTCATGCCACTGAGCCGTTGGAAAATTGGATGCCTGCTATGCAGTCTCGTCTTCATCGGAGCCTGTAGCAGTACCAAGAATGTGAAGGTGACAGCCTTGAATGCTCCGGGCGGGAGCAAGCCCGAGGCGATGTTGGCCGTAAAAGCAGGCAACCAGGCCTTTGCCGCCGGGCAGTGGGCGATGGCCAAGCAGCATTACGAAAAAGCCATCGGCGTCCAGAAGACCCTGGCGGAGGCGCATTACAACCTGGCCTTGACCCTGGATCGATTGGGACAGCGAAAGCAAGCCGAGGCACACTATACCGAAGCCGCGAATTTCGCTCCCGGGCATCAGGTCATTTGGAATTCACGGATCTACCGCCGGTATGGGGACGTAGGGACAACGGGAGGAGGCGGCTTACCAAGCATCCCGGGCCTTGGAGGGCTTGGAGGACTGGGCGGCGGCGGTGGTTCAGGGTTACCACCAGGCGGAAACTAGCGACCTCACGTCGGATTACGCTACGCTAATCCGACCTACGGGATCTGTCATGCTTGTATGTGTTCAGCAACCGTAGGTCGGGTTAGCCGAAGGCGTAACCCGACAACTGGGCAGGGACAGGCCTCATGGCGCCGCACGCATTCTGTTATCCCCCTGCGCGTTCCCGTGTTCTATAGCCCACCAGGATCATCGTGAGCCCCAGGAGAATCATGGGAAAGCTTAAGAGTTGCCCCATAGTCATGGGACCCAACACAAACCCCAGGTGGGCGTCCGGTTCTCGAAACAATTCGACGAAGCTTCGAAAGAGGCCGTACCCGACGAAAAAACTCCAAAAGACCGTGCCGGGGGGCGTGGCCTTCCTTCCCAGGAACCAGAGAATCCCGAACAAGAGCATCCCCTCCAGAGCCGCCTCGTATAATTGCGAGGGATGGCGACAGGCCGATCCGCCTTTCGGGAAAACCATACACCATCCGACGTCCGTGGGCCGTCCGTATAACTCCCCGTTGACAAAATTCCCCAGGCGGCCCAGGCCTAACCCGATGGGAGCAGCCAGTGCCGCCAGGTCCGCAATCGTGTACGCCGCGAATCCCTTTTTATAACAGAAGAGCGAAAGCGCGATACATACGCCGAGTAACCCGCCGTGGAAGGACATCCCGCCTTCCCACACGGCCAAAATTTTCAGGGGGTTCTGAAGATAGTACGCCGTATTGTAAAAGAGGGTATAGCCCAACCGTCCGCCGAGAAACACGCCAAAGGCGGCATACACGATCAAGTCGGACATCTGGTTGGCGCCCAACGGGATGTTTCGCGCGGCGGCCCGATGCTTGACCAGGAAATACGCCGCCAGCAGCCCCAGCAAATACATCAGCCCGTACCAACGAAATTGCAGCGGCCCCAACCGAAAAAAGACCGGATCAATCTCGGGGAAGGAGAGGGAAACCCACAATGGAGGGATGAAATCGTTCAAAACGGAGATCCAATCGAAAGTCGTGATGCCAGCCCGGACCAATACAATGTGCGAAGCCATCCTAGGGAGGAGTTGCCGGTTTTTCAAGGATGACAGCCCGTTGAGCATTTGCCTCCGCGGTTGATGACGGGGTAGAGTTTGCGTCGACATACACGCGACGAATGGAAACGGAGGATCGAGAGATGAGTGACGAGTCTACAACGCACGCGGGTCCGGGAAATCCGGCGGCCCAGGATGCCCTGTTACCCGGCGTCAAACATATTATTGCGGTGGCGAGTGGGAAAGGCGGAGTCGGCAAATCCACGGTCTCCGCCAATTTGTCCGTGGCATTGGCGCAGACCGGCGCGAAAGTCGGGCTGATGGATGCGGACATTTATGGCCCGAATATTCCCATGATGATGGGAGTGCCGGAACCCCCGGAAAAAGAGGGCGACAAAATCAAACCGGCTCAAGCGCATGGCGTGAAGATCATCTCCATGGGATTTTTTGTGCCGGAAGAAACCGCCATCGTGTGGCGGGGCCCTATGGTGCATACCGCCATCCAGCAGTTTTTTCGTGACGTGCTGTGGGGGGAGTTGGACTACCTGTTGGTGGATTTGCCGCCAGGCACGGGCGATGCCCAGCTCAGTCTCTCCCAGATCGTTCCGCTGACTGGCGTCGTCACCGTGACCACGCCACAGGAAGTGGCACTCTATGACGTACGCAAGGGCCTGATGATGTTCAAGAAAGTCAACGTTCCCCTCCTGGGCGTGATTGAAAACATGAGCTTTTTCGTCTGCGGGCATTGCGGAGAACGAACGGAGATTTTCTCGTTTGCGGGCGGCGAACGCGCGGCGCAAAAATTCGAGATTCCTTTCCTGGGTCGTATTCCCTTGGACCCTGCAATCCGCGAGGGTGGCGATGCGGGGATGCCGATCGTCGTGTCGGATCCGAATTCTCCGCTCACCAAAGCGTTCCAGGGTGTGGCAGAGGCGTTGCAAGCACGCGTGACGGAACTCACGAGTGAACCCGCAGGGGCAACCCTGAGCGAGATGGTGAATAAGTTGAAAGAACCCATGGAGTGACGGAAGGCGCAGGTCCGAATCACCCTCTCTCTTCTTCAATCTCCCTCTCCCCTGGAGGGAGAGGGCTGGGGTGAAGGGGAAAAGAGCCTGTCCTCGATATTTTTAATCGGTGGAGGATCCTGATGGCAGAAATGGTCAAAGTGGCGAATACGGATGAGTTGGAACCCGGGCAAGGCATGGTCGCCGAAGTCGGGGACAAAGAGATTGCCCTCTTTAACGTCGACGGAACGTTTTATGCCGTGAACAATACCTGTGTGCATCGCGGGGGGCCGTTGGGTGAGGGTGAGTTGATCGGCGAAGTGGTCACCTGTCCCTGGCACAGTTGGGAATACAACGTGACGACCGGGGCCTGTGTCACGAATCCGTCCGCATGCGTGGCTCGATTCCCCGTGGTGGTGGAAGGGAATGAAGTCAAGGTCGACCTCGAACCGGCCTCCCCGGCTTGAGTTCCCCAACCCCGTTCTGTCATCCCTGATCCCCGATTACAAACGTCGGGGACAGGCTCTGATCGGGGATCCAGTGTAGTTGTCTTCACCCTCTCCCCAAGGGAGAGGGCAGGGTGAGGGGTGAGATAGAGTAGGTCGGATTAGCGAAGCGTAATCCGACAGCAGGGCTCGATCAAAAACATGAAAAGCAAAATGAATGACAAGGTAAACCGGCTCAGCCGGCAGGAAGCGATCCGGTTGCAGCGTCGTCCGCCCAGCCTGGCCAAGCTGGATATGACGAAGCACGTCGGCCGTAGTGAATACGAGACCAAACTCGCCCGGCTTCAAGTGCGTTTGAAGGAACTCTCTCTGGCCTACCAATCCCAGAGACGGCGTGCGGTGATCGTGCTGGAAGGGTGGGACGCCGCAGGCAAGGGAGGCGTCATCCGGCGGATGCACTGGCCGCTCGATCCGCGTGGACTCAAAGTCTGGCCGATCTCCGCACCGACCCCGGAGGAACTGGACCACCACTACCTGTATCGCTTCTGGACGCGCCTGCCAAAGTCCGGGCAACTCGTCATCTTCGACCGCTCCTGGTACGGCCGGGTGCTGGTGGAGCGGATCGAAGGCTATGCCACGAAGACCGAATGGCAGCGTGCGTACGCCGAGATCAATGAATTCGAGCGCATGCTGGGCGACGACGGCGTCCGGCTCGTGAAGATATTTCTGCACATCACACCGGAAGAGCAACTCGCGCGGTTCCGTGCGCGCTTCAACGACCCGCTCAAACGCTGGAAGCTCTCCGTGGAAGACCTCCGCAACCGGGCCCGCTGGGCCGACTACGAGGTGGCGATTGAAGAGATGTTCCAACGAACCTCGACCGTCCGCCGGCCGTGGATCGTGATCCCGGGCAACAGCAAGCCTTACGCCAGGCTTGCGGCGATCGACGCCATCGTCAAACGGCTGTCTGATGGAGTGGACCTGGCCCCGGCCGGCATCGACCCCGGCTTCGAGCAGCGCGCCCGCAAGCTCCTCGGCCTCGACCAGCCCTCCGGACGAAAAGGGCGATAGCGCCACCCTGGCGTCAGGAGGGTGTGAGCGGACCATGTCTCCCATTGCTGAGAAAATGGCCCGAATCGGTCATTCCCGACACTTGTCCCCGACTTGATCGGGGATCCAGCCGATTTATAGGAATCCAGTGTCTTTCTCTTTCTTCTCTTCTCCTCCTCTAAAAAAGTTATGAAAAGTTGTCCTGGAGGGCTTGCATGCTTGGGAAGATTATGATAGAATTAAGTATAAATAACCAGGGTAATATACTTTTAACGAGGAGGAGAAGATGTCCGACAATCAGCAACAGAACCACAATCAGGTGAACACGGGAGATGATATTCCAGAGAATAAGACCACGAAATTCAAGTACAAACATAGAACTGTCTATTCTCTGCTATTTAGAGAAGCGGAACACCGTCTGTATGATATGGATGACTTTTTTGAGCGAGCGAAGAAAGCTCGGAGGTCAGAACAGAAGAATCTCGAACAAATAGCTGCGATGAGTGGAGAAAACGTTTCGGACGGCGACCGATGGGGCGATGAAGATGCACAGCTTAAAGAGTTTGCATGGCTCTATTCAGAATTTGCAATCATCGGGCTGTGGAGGTGCATCGAATTGTATGAAGGAAGAGCAAAAAGGCATATAAGGCGGCACGAGCAAAGCGCAATGCGATCAGCCCTGGATATTATAAAAGATGAAGAGAAAAAGATTCGCTGTGCTGAATCTGTGAACGAGTTGCGCTTGCTAAACAATGCCATAAAGCACGAACGGCAGGTTGGCGAGGACCTCGCTAAAATTTCGATATGGAAGAACAAGAAGAGTGATAAATTAGGTGATCTTGAAAGTCACTACTACAGATTGCGGCCATTTGCGAAGCAATATCTGGAAGACCTGACCGAACGCCTCATTAATGCCAAGATTCCAAGCCCTAGCCCGGCGGGTCAGGTCAGCCAAGCGTAACCTGATCTGAGGCTGGCTTCCTTTGCAGATACACGAATGCGGTGTTCACGGCAGACGGTCTTCGGGTTCGGGCGGCTGACCACCTTTTCTTCGCAGAATGCGGCGTGCTGCCTTGATGTCGGCTTTGGCGCCGCGCGAGGTGAAGAACTCGGCGGTCTTCATGGCGGAGACCTTCTCGGCAACCGCCGTCGCCACGAACTGATTGATGCTCGTGCCGTCTTCTTTACTGATCTCCGCGACGGCCGCTTTCAGAGACGCGGGCAGCCGTAACGGGTAGGTGACAGTATGTTTCTTCATGACGTTATCCTCCTCAATGCCTCACGGGGGGCCAACAGCGCGATCCCGAAATCTCCGGGAGCGTCGCCGAAGTCCCGTCTATTGAAAGTGACCAGTGCGTCGGCGTTGCCATTTATGGCAGTTTCGAGCACCATCTCATCGGCCGGGTCGCGAAGCTGCGGACGCCACAGAAACCGTGGGGTGACGGGTTCCGACACCGCGCAGAGTGCGGAGATGATGTTTGAGATCTCTGCCTCGCTCAGTCCCGACATGATCCGTTGTGCCGGATTGCGGCATGTCGCTTCATATTCCAACACCAGGGCCACAGAGAGCAGTAGCGTGAACGCTTGGTCCAAGGCTTGGTCGATCAACGCTGCCGAGGCTCCCGCCGGGCTACGCAGACCGGCGACGACGACATTGGTATCCAAGACGTAACGCATCATATAAAATATCATATCATATTCGATGTTACCTAGATAGCGGAAATCATCGAGTTCAATGGTAAGTCGCCGGAGTTGGGAAGCCGGGTGATGTCGAGCTTCAACTCACTGTCGGGTTACGCCCTTCGACAAGCTCAGGGCTAACCCGACCTACGGGGCGACATCCCCTTTCTTGAAGATGCGTCCGCTGTACTTCATAATGACGGAAGGGTCTTGTGAAGGGCAGACACACAGGTCTGCCCCTACCAGAATGACCGATGATCCCGTAGGGGACGGCCTGCGTGCTGTCCCGAATGGATGGCGCGGCTCCAACGACCAAATGCAAAGACACTGGATTCCCGATTAAAACTGTCGGGAATGACAGAAGGAAAAGGGTGTGAATGACGACTGAACGGTTGCCGGGGTGGTTTAAGGTCAGGATCGAGGCGGGGCCTCATTATCGGCGCATTCAGTCGTTGGTTCGGGAAAAGCGGCTTCATACGATTTGCGAGGAGGCGCGCTGTCCCAACAAATGGGAATGCTGGAATAACCGGACGGCGACGTTTTTGCTGTTGGGCGACGTCTGTACGCGACGGTGCCACTATTGTTCCGTGACCACGGGTCGACCGGACGCGGTTGATTGGCAGGAACCGGAACGGGTAGCGGAAACCGTGTGCACTTTGGACTTACGGCATGCGGTGCTGACCTCCGTGAATCGCGATGAACTGGACGATGGCGGCGCCTCTATTTTTGCGGCAACCATTCATGCCATCCGGCGACTGCTGCCGGCCTGTACCGTGGAAGTGCTGGTGCCGGATTTTCAAGGCAAACCGGCCCCGGTCGAGACCGTCCTGGCGGCGACCCCGGAAATTTTTGCGCATAACATCGAAACCGTCCCCCGACTGTTTCCGGCCGTGAGACCGCAGGGCAACTATGACCGTTCTTTGCAGGTGCTTCGTTGGGCGAAGGATCGGGGGGCGTGCACGAAATCAGGATTCATGGTCGGGATGGGCGAGACCAACGAGGAATTGCGGTCGGTCCTGCACGACTTGCGCGCAGCCGGCTGTGAGATTGTATCGATAGGCCAGTACTTGCAGCCGACCAAAGCCCATCTCGTGGTGCATCGATATTACGAGCCCGAGGAATTCGAGGATCTCAAACAACACGGGATGGCCCTGGGCTTTCGGCACGTGGAATCGGGGCCTTTGGTGCGCAGTTCGTATCATGCCGAACAACAAACGCACCGTGTTCTTTTATAAAGAGATAACGATGCTGAGCCGGATTCTGTTATACTGAGCGAAGCGACGCTCTCTCTACCTCCCCTAACCCCTCCTTGCCTTTCGACTTTGCTCAGGGTGGGCAAAGGAAGAGCAAAGAGGCAGGCCCCCTCACCCCAGCCCTCTCCCTCCAGGGGAGAGGGTATTGGAGGCTAAGGATCTTTCAGTCCCATGCACGTGAAACGTTGGCTTCTCCTCGCCCCGCTGCTGCTGACGCTCTTCTTGTTGCAGTCCTATTTTTGGGTGCCGACGTATGAAAAACAGGCGACGGGTAATCCGGCACGTCTGGTGACCTATATCGAGGCGTCGTCCGGCGATGCCAAGATTCTCAATCCGATTTTGAACGCGGATACGGCCAGTTCGGGTATTGTGGGCCTCGTGTTTGAAGGGCTCCTGGATCTGGACGAGAACCTGAACTTCCGAGGGCGGTTGGCAACGGACTGGACGATCTCCGAAACCGCCTATCTCCTCGTCAGTCCCTCCAACCGGTTGCCCGACGGCAGCGAAGTCACGGGAAAGGGCTTGGCCGACCGGATTCGAGCCGTGCTCCAAGACGAGGCGTTTTCCGAGTTGGCTGACAACGTCCGCTCCATCGACGTGGTACCGCCCGCCCGCGTGACGCACATGCTGTCCGTTCAAGCGGAGGACGCGGATGGCGCCCCGACGCGCCGGGAAGTGGAGGTCACCTTCGACGTTCCCGAGCGGGTGGCGTTTTCGTTGCACCGGGTGGACCAGGACTTTTTTCAACGGCTTCTCCCGGTCATCGGCGATCGCTATCTCGAAAATTTTCCGTATGAGCGGCACCTCACCTTCCGCGAAGAGGTCCCTCCGACGATCAAAGCCCAGGTGTTCGCGCAATTGCCGGACCTGTTCCCCGTGGCCGAGCACAATCCCATCATCGATTTTCACCTCCGTACAGACGTCCGGTTTCACGACGGCCATGCGTTCGACGCCGGCGACGTGAAGTTTACGTATGACGCCATCATGAATTCCAGGAATCTTTCCCCGCGTACGTCTGATTTTGAACCGATCAAGGCGGTGGAAATTTCTGATGCGCATACGGTGCGCGTAGTGTACAAACGACTGTTTTCCCCGGCGATCAACGCCTGGACCATGGGCATCCTTCCCGAACACCTGCTCAACGCCGACGCCATGCAACGGGAAATGGATGACCGCGGCCTCTCCGACGCCGCCCGGGAAGCCTTCGGCATGCGTGACAGTCAATTCAACCGCAGCCCCATCGGCAGCGGGCGTTTCCGTTTTGTCGAGTGGCACAGCGATGAATACATCCACCTCCGGCGCAATGACGACTATTGGGAAGGGCCCGCGGAATACCAGGATTATTACATGCGGATCGTGCCCGACCTGTTGACGCAGGAAATGGAATTCCGGGCCGGCGCGGTCGATTACTACGGGACCCAACCCCACCAGGTCGCCAGGTACAAGGAAGACGACACGTACCAGTCGTTTTCGAGCCTGGGGTTCGGCTATTCCTACATCGGCTACAATAATCGTCGTCCGTTGTTCGCCGACCCCGCCGTGCGCCGGGCGCTGGGGATGGCGATTAACGTCGAAGATTTTCTCCGGTACTTGTTGTATGGCGAGGGGGAACATATCACCGGCCCTTACCCCCCCAACACCCCGTGGTACGATAAGACCGTGGAGCCCTTGCCTTATGATCCTGAGGCCGCGCAGGCCTTGCTGGAATCCAAAGGCTGGCACCTCAATGCCGACGGCTGGCTCGAAAAGGATGGTAAAATTTTCGAGTTCAATCTCATCACGAACAGCGGCAATCCCATTCGCAAAAACATCATGACGATTGCGCAGAACGCCTGGAAGAAAATCGGGGTAAAGTGCAATACGCAATATTTTGAATGGGCGGTGTTTCTGAAGGACTTCGTCAACCCGGGAGATTTCGATGCCGTGGTGCTCGGGTGGAGCATGGGCGTCGATCCCGATTTATATCAACTGTGGCATTCGAGTCAGGCCGGGCCGGAGCAATTGAATTTTATCGGGTATCGCAATCCCCTTGCGGACGACCTGATCGTCCGCATCCGGCAGGAGTACGATCAGGACGCCCAGCGGGCGCTGACCCACCGCCTGCACCGGCTGATCGCGGAGGAACAGCCGTATACGTTTCTCTACGCTCCGTTGGGCACACGGGTGTTGGATAAAAAGATCGTGTTGGTCCATAAGGACGATGACGGATCGGAACAGTATGAAAAAATTTACCCCATACCGAGCGGCGACATTACGTTTCACTTTCATCAATGGCGAAAGCTCGAATTGACGCCGTCGTTTTGAGGGGAACTCCCTCTCCCCTGGAGGGAGAGGGTTGGGGTGAGGGGGGAATGATCAACGAATGACTGAGCCCATACAAAGATGACACATAGATTGAAGGATTAGTCGCGGATGCAAGCCTTTATTCTTCGCAACGTGCTCCAGCGTCTCCTGCTGGTGTTCATCGTTTCCGTCCTTGCGCATTCGGTGATTCACCTGGCTCCCGGCGAACCCAGCGAGGTCGATCCGGCGAATCCCAGGATGAAGCCCGAAGACATTGCCAAGATTCGAGAGGCGTTTCATCTCGACGATCCTCTGTATATGCAATATGCCTATTGGATACGCGATCTCGTGTCCGGCGAACTGAAGTCATTCAAGGACAGCCAGCCCGTCATGGGAAAAATCTGGCGCCGGTTTCTCAATTCCCTGCCGCTCTTTATCTGTGCCACGTTGCTGGTGTGGACCTTGGCGTTTCCCACCGGCATTCAGGCGGCGATCCATCGTGGGGCGGTGTATGACCGCAGCACCACCTTTGCGGCGTATACCCTCATTTCCGTGCCGGGCTTCTTTTTGTCCTATATCGTGATTCTCTGGGTCGTCGATCTGTTCGGTGTGCCCGTGATCGGCTTGAAGACTTTCGGGATGGAACTGGCTCCCCCTTTCTCTCAAGCGATGGACCGGATCTGGCACCTGGTGATTCCTTCGCTGATGTCCGCCCTGGGCGGGATGGCGATTCTGTCCCGGTACGTCCGCTCACAGATGCTGGAAGTCGTGGGGCAGGATTACGTGCGAACGGCGAGGGCGAAGGGCGCGACGGAGGACGTCGTCATCTACCGGCACGCGCTACGCAACGCGTTGTTGCCGTTTGTGACCATGTTCGGGTTTTTGCTGCCGGGGCTGATCGGCGGCTCGGTCATTTTCGAGCAGATTTTCGCGTGGCCCGGGTTGGGCCGGCTAGGCTATGAAGCCATTCTCGCGCGAGATTTTCCGGTGATCCTGACCTTGAATTTTATTGCCGCGGTCTTGACGTTGGCAGGGACCTTGCTCTCGGACATTCTGTATGCCGTCGTGGATCCGCGGATTCGAACGGGGCTTCAAGGGGATGGATGATGCTTGCCCCCCTCACCCCAGCCCTCTCCCGCCAGGGGAGAGGGAGAAGATGAAATTTCCTCTCCCTTGATGGGAGAGGATGAAGGTGAGGGTGGTCATAATGAGGGAGTCGTGGAAAACGTTTCAGACGTGACAAGGAACCCGACGCATTCCGGCGAAGAACTTCCGCCATTGGAAACGCCGTGGCAGGAGTCCTTCCGGTTGTTTCGAAAGGATCGGCTTGCGGTGGCGGGGGCCTACGTCCTGGTGTTGCTTTTGCTCACGGCGGTGTTCGGAAAAGTCCTGACCGAATGGGTGGTCGTGTTCGATCCCGAAGTCGTCCGCCTGCCGGAAAAATTTCTGCCGCCCCTGACCTTCTCGTCGCCCGACGAAGTCCCCGCCCATGATCGACCGTTCGGCGGGATCTATCTGTTGGGGACGGATGAGTTGGGCCGTGACGTGTTCGCGCGCATGCTCCAAGGGTCTTTCGTGTCGTTGTCCATCGGGTTTATCGCCGTCGGCATTTCCTTGGCGATCGGCATCGTGCTGGGCGGGCTGTCCGGGTTTTATGGCAACGTCAAGCTCGGCGTGGTGACGGTCGATACCCTCATCATGCGGTTTACCGACGTGATGTTGTGTTTTCCGACTTTTTTCCTGATCCTCACGGTGGTTGCCCTCCTGCCGCCCAGCATCTATAACATCATGATCGTGATCGGGATGACCAGTTGGATGGGGACCGCCCGGTTCGTCCGCGCCGAATTTCTGGCGTTACGCAAACAGGATTTCGTCGTAGCCGCCACGTCGATCGGTGCCCGGGACCGGCGCGTGATTTTTTCCCACATGGTCCCCAATGCCATGGCGCCCGTGTTGGTCTCGGCCACCATCGGCGTGGCCACGGCCATCCTGACCGAGTCGGCCTTGAGCTTTCTCGGGTTCGGCGTGCAACCGCCGTATGCCACGTGGGGTAATATCCTTGCCGACGGCAAGGGGTTTATCTTCGACGCCCCCTGGCTCTTTTTTATTCCGGGCATGGCGATTCTGGTGGTGGTGTTGGCGTTTAATCTGGTCGGGGAAGGATTGCGTGAAGCCCTCAATCCGAAATTGCGGAAACGCTGAACCATGAATGCCTCATCCCATCTCCTGGAGGTGTCGCACCTCTCGACGTCCTTCTTTTCGGACCAGGGTGAAATTCGAGCCGTCGAGGACGTCAGTTTCTCGGTTCAGCCGGGACAAACCGTGGCGCTCGTCGGAGAATCGGGGTGCGGGAAATCCGTGACGGCCCTGTCCATCATGCAGTTGGTGGATTTTCCGGGAAAGGTGGTAGGAGGGCAGGTGGTGTTTAAAGGCTCCGACTTGCTGACCTTGCCCGATAAGGACATTCGACGGATACGCGGTAACCAGATCGGCATGGTCTTTCAGGAACCCATGACGTCGCTGAATCCGGTCTTCACGGTCGGCGACCAAATCGGCGAGGTGTTGGACATTCATACGACCCTGACCAAGCGCGAGATCCGGCGGGAAGTCGTTCGCCTGCTGGAGAAAGTCCATATTCCTTCACCAGACAAGCGCATCGATCAATACCCGCACGAAATGTCCGGCGGCATGAAACAGCGGGTGATGATTGCCATGGCCCTGGCGTGCCAACCCGACCTGCTCATCGCCGATGAGCCGACCACGGCGTTGGACGTGACGATTCAGGCCCAGATCCTGGAACTGCTGAAAGAACTGCAACGGGAAATGGGTATGGCGATCCTGCTGATCACGCATAACCTGGGCGTCGTGGCACAGTTCGCGCAGGACGTCATCGTGATGTATGCCAGTCGAATCGTGGAACGCGCAAGCGTGCCTCAACTTTTTGCCACGCCGTCGCATCCGTATACGCGCGCGTTGTTGCGCTCGTTGCCGAAACCCGGTGCGCGGGAAACCCGGCTCGAATCGATCCCGGGCACGGTTCCTTCGCCCCTGATGTATTGTCGGGGCTGCCACTTTTCGACCCGGTGTCCGGACGTGTTGGCCCGTTGCCCCGATGAGGAACCGCCGCTCATTGCAATTGAGCCGGGCCATGAAGTCGTGTGTTGGTTGCATCAATCCGGGAGAACGTAACGCCGTGGACGTGAAACCACCTGATGGGCAGACGAGCGGACACGCAGGTCAGCTCCTACAGGTCACGCGCCTCAAAAAATATTTTCCCGTCCGAAGCGGCCTCTTGTCGAACGTGTCCGCGTGGGTCAAGGCCGTGGACGACGTGACGTTCGACATCAAGTCCGGAGAGACCTTCGGGTTGGTCGGGGAATCCGGTTGCGGCAAAACCACCGTGGGACGAACCGTGCTCCGGTTGCAGGCGCCCACCGGCGGCGACGTGTTGTTCGAAGGCCGGAACCTGTTTGCCATGGATTCCAAAACGTTGCGGGCCACGCGCCGACGGATGCAGATCGTGTTCCAGGATCCCTACAGTTCGCTGAATCCTCGCATGACCGTCGGCTCCATCGTGGGCGAGCCGCTCAAGGTCCATCATCTGGCCAAAGGCCGGGACTTGACGGATCGGGTGTGTCAACTTCTCGACCGCGTGGGCCTGAGACCGGATCATTCCTCGCGCTATCCGCATGAATTTTCCGGAGGGCAACGCCAGCGAATCGGCATTGCGCGCGCGCTGGCGCTGAACCCGAAGCTGATCGTGTGTGATGAGGCGGTCTCGGCCCTGGACGTGTCCATTCAGGCGCAGATCATCAACCTGCTCAAGGATCTGCAGGCGGACTATGACCTGTCGTACTTATTCATTACGCACGATCTGAACGTGGTGCAGTATCTGGCTAATCGGATCGCCGTGATGTATTTGGGAAAATTGGCGGAAGTGGCTCCTGCCGACACCTTATTCTCTAATGCCAAACATCCCTATACCCAGGCCCTGCTTTCCGCCAACCCCTTGCCGGACCCCACGGTGAAACGCGAACGTATCCTGCTGCCGGGTGACGTGCCGACGCCGCTGAACCCACCCGCCGGCTGCCGGTTCCACACCCGATGCCCGCAGGTGATGGACCAGTGCAAAACCACCGATCCCCCGCTCATCCAAATCGGAAAACCGGAAGCCGGCCACAAAGTCTGGTGCCATTTGTATTCCGGCTAGTTTGCACCCCGTTTCATCAACGTTGGAGTGCTCGTAGGTTGGGTTAGCCGAAGGCGTAATCCAACAGCTTCGTTACATCCTGAGGACAATGGAAAACGCGCTGAAAATTCCCAATGCGCGTGAATACTCGATGCGCGCCAGCGCGTGGGTATCTCCGCTGGCGAAGCTTTCTCCCATGCTCGCATAACGCATCCTGGGGGCATGAGACAGATATTCGACTCCCGTCCCGAGTTGAAAGGTGACGCGCTCCAGGCACGTGACACTCAGCGCCGTCTGGAAATTGAGGGTTGTGGCGATGGTAGAATCGCTCGTTGTCCAATCGGTCGGCTCGTCCAGGTCCGGGTCCCCTGCCCTCAACAGCGTTCTCTGAGCCCCGTTGTATTCGGCATCCAGGTAATACACCCCCAGCCTGCCGTCGAACGTGAAACGCCAACGCTCCTTGAACGGAAGGTCGAAGCGTGTGCCGACGATCCCGCCGTAATACCGGGCCTCCAGGTCTTCTTTGAGGGTCAGGTGGTTGTCCTCGGGTGCAAGGTTGGGGTCGGACGGATAGGCGAACGTCTCGGACTCCTGATTCAGCCTCTTATAGCTCGGTCCGATCAAAAGGGAAGTCCTGGCTTCTCCCGTCTGTCCGAAGAACATCCCGGTCACGAAATCCGCGCCATGGAAGTCAACCTCCCTTTTCGTGCTGATGTGTAGGGGCCTGCCCCATGCAAGATTGGGAGCGTTGTAAGGTATCGCGCCGCCGTCGATCTTTCCGACCCAACCGACCGTCCTGACGTCCGGGTTGTCTTCTACCAGAGCCACGAGAAGTCGTTCCGTCTCTGCCGTAATAGGACACCTGTCGTTCTCCAGCTCGATCGGGCACGCCCTGTCGAACTGAGCCCGTGTTTCAGTCCATGGGGCTGGATCTTCGTTGTCCTCGGTGACGTGCCTGGAGCTGTAAAAAGTGAGGAACCCGCTCAACTCGGTAAACAGGCTTTTTCCGAAGGCGTTGTATTCGCCACCGACCGCCAGGTTGACCATCGGTCCGGCCTGGAATGCCGCGTCGTAGTGGTCAAGGAAGCCGACGACCTCTTCCCGACCGTTCGTCCTGATGAACGGGCTCGACTCCGACATGTCCAGAAAATACACGCCACCACCTACTCGGGCGTAGGGGCGGACCTGCGTGTCCGCCCGTTCCGTCAAGGCGTCCGAGGCCGCGTGTACCTGCGGACAGAGCAGAAGAAAAACGGGGAGCACCGCCGCAACGGCCCAAAGTCCCGGAACAATTCTTCTTGACGGATTCATCGCAACCTCCAAACGGTTGTGCAGGTGGTTCTCCGGTTCAGACAACTCTACGGCAAGACGGAATAAGGTATACCACAAACCTCCCCCTCACTGTACAAGCCGGACATGGTTTACAAACTAAACCGGACACATGGTTTACATCGCCTGCAGGGTTTCCGGTTGATGCCACTGCCGGACCGGGATAATCGTCAACGTCCGGTCATCCAGGGTCCCCAGTCGATGAAAACTATAATGGATCGCCCACGTGCTTTCCCCGATCTGTGTGAAGCCCACCGGCTCCTGCGCCAGCACCTCCGAGAGGTATAGCACGTGCCCCCGCCAGCGGACTTCGCCGTTCTGCCGAACCTGCCGCACGCGCGTCCCCGGGGCATACGCGATCGGCGGGAGCTTCGCCGGATACGGCCGCGGCGACGGCTGATACACCTGGCCGGGAGTCTGTCGGTTTAACGCCTCATGCGAGCGGGCCCAATTATATTCGTCCACAAACGCCGCCAACCGCCGTTGTTGCGCCGCCAAAGTCGCCGCGGGCGGCCCCACCGCCGCTTTGAGCGCCCGATGCATCCGCTCATGGCAGCCATTCTCACTCGGCGTGCCCGGCCGAATCCGTTCGGGCCGAATGCCTAACCGCACCCACCACGCCGCCAACCGACTCAGGCCCCCGAGCGCGGTGGAGGCAAAAGGGGGGCCGTTGTCCGTCCGAATCGTCGCCGGCAGCCCATACTCGTGAAACACCCACGCCAACCACGGCTGCACCGCGGCCCGCGTCGGCTGGAGCAACCCCTCACACCGCAGCACATACCGGCTGGCGTGATCCATGACGGTGAGCGGATAACAGCGCTGCCCTGTGCCCAACGGAAAATCCCCCTTGAAGTCCGCACTCCAGGTGGGCGCCGTGGCCGTGCCTCGGCTCAGGCGCTGGGGGTCCGCAGGCACGCGTCGCCGCATCCGCCGCGGCCGCACCAACCCCGCCCGTTTCAAGATCACCCCCACCGTGCTATCCACCGGCCACGCCTCGTCCGGCGCCACCGCCCGTAACCGATCCCGAATCTTCTTCGGCCCAAAACTCGGATGGCGGTGCTTCATCGCGAGAATGGCCTCGATGACCGCCTCCGGGGTCTGGTGTGGCTGCGTATGCGGCCGCCGCGCCCCGTCCGCTAACCCCGCCACCCCGTGCGCGTGATACCGCGCCAGCCACTTGTCCCCCGTGGGGCGGCTGATCCCATACCCGGTGCACAAATCGACCTTCGTATACTCCCCACTTAACCAGTCACGTACAAACTGTTCTCGTTGATCCATGATCTTCCACTCCTTCCACGGCATGCGCAGGCCCTCCTTTGCCGTGGAGTCTACCAGTGTAAACCATGTCCCCGGTTTAAAATGTAAACAATGTGCCCGGTCTGTACCCACCCCAGCCCTCTCCCACCTTGGGGAGAGGGTGTCATAGACCCCACGCTGCTGTTTCGTGCCTGGTGAAAAATAGGGTCTCAGGGCGACAGAAAACGCACTGATGGTGACACAAAAACAAGGTAATTAGGGCGTTTCGTAACCAATGTGTGGTAGAAAACCAGCATGGTTACAGGACGACATACGGTTTTTAGTTGTGCGGCCAACTTTCTGCGCGGTCGCAAGTGCATTTTCTGCGGTTCCTTTCAGGTCTTGCACACCAGCCGCGGCTACGTGAAATGTGGGCGTTGCGGGAAAAGCAAGAGCCTCCGGCGGCTGCGCCGGGAGATCCGGATCCTGCAAGGCTTTTATCAATTGCAACCCGCCTATCGGTTGAGCCAGGATCTGAGCCTGGACCTGAAAGTCGTCACCCGCGTCTATCACCGTGTGCGCGAAGCGTTGTATCATGTCACTGAACTGGAAGCCGGCAAACTGAAGGGCGAGATCGAACTCGATGAGGCCTATTTCGGTGGCCGGCGCAAAGGCCAACGGGGCCGCGCCCCCGCGGGCAAAAGCGTCGTCTTCGGGCTCCTGGAGCGGGACGGCCGCGTGTATACGAAAGTCGTCGAGTCGGTCAGTGCGGAGGAATTGATGCGGCATATTCAAGCGCACACCCGAAAAGGGTCGGTCTATTTCACGGATGCCTTTCGCGGGTATCAATCCTTAAAACGCTATGGCCACCATCATACGGTCAATCATGCGAAAGCGTTGGTGAGCCCGCGGACGAAGAATCACATTAACGGCATTGAAGGCTTTTGGAGTTACGCCAAACATATCTTGTATCAGTATCGCGGGGTCTCGAAATATCATTTCCCCATGTATCTGAAAGAAGTAGAGTATCGCTTTAATCACCGTCGGGAGAATGTGTTTAAACAGTTTCTGAAGATCTATTTTGGTTACGTTTCGCCCTAATTACCAAAAACATTAATGGATTCTTCACGGGCATAAAATGATCCACAATGGATCCATTCAGGCACCAAACGGCATGTATTCGGCATCATGGCGACCTACTTGTTGTCTTTGCCACCGATCCCCGGTTCCCGTTCCCACTCGAAGACGTTGCGCTCGATAAAGATAAAGGCGGCGATCCACAGAAAGGCGTCCCAGAAATCGAGGAACGTGCCGAAGATTCCCCAATACCCCGCGGCACCCATGATGACGGCGTAGAGCAGGTACTTCGCGCGCAGGCTTAAGACCTCAAACCAGTTGGGGAACAATTTTTTGACGCCCGGCCGCACGTCGAGCTCCAGTAGGGCCAGGATCAGGAGCCAGGTGCCGGAGTTCACAACGTCAACCCAGGCCAGTTGCACCGCCTGAATCAGGGCACCGGCTTCGGCCAGCGTCCTGGTCTGCTCGTTGACGAACAGTTTTCCGGTGATCCCGGCACAGTTGCCGGCGGTCAGGACCCGGTACTCGTCGAGTTCAACGAGCAGGGCGAACTGCTTCATGACCAAGGCGCAGGCGTCCGGTATGCCCGCCGGCACGTACAGGCCAAAGTCGAGTGCTTTGCCGAGATAGCCGGTAAAGGCGTACACAATGACCATGTAACACAGGGCGCGCAGGCCCCTGATGGCAAAGCCGATAGGGCGCTTCAGCACCTCGTCGGAAAGCTGGCAGGTTTCAAGTTCGAACAGCAGCAACAGGATCACCCACGCGGCGGTGTCGATACTCGCCGCAAACGCGTGGATGACCTGCCCAAACGGCAGCCCGTCCCGGAAGACATGGGCAGCGGCTTCCCAATCGTCCTTGAAGAACAGCGCCACGTTGGCGACCAGGGCCGAGTACACCAGATATTTGAACACGGAAAACCAGTCGAGTTTGTTCACCTGGAGCATCCGGTCATGCATGTCTGTGTTGATTCATTCGTTGACAATTCCCCCTCACCCCAACCCTCTCCCGCCAGGGGAGAGGGAGCCACTCTTAAATTCCGCTTCTCAACACCCTCTCCGCACCGTGGGAGAGGGCAGGGTGAGGGGGGTAGCGTAACCCGACAGCGGGGCCGTTACCAAGTCCCGCCTTGCGGGAGCGGAAGGCCGATCCGTATAATCGCCAATTCGTGCGAAGAGAACCTCGCGCATCGATGATACCGAAACAACAGGAGTGTGTATGACAGAGCACGGCAACGATCCGAAGCCTTTCCCCGCGCTTCGCAATATTCAATATTCGCCCATGAAGCAGGGGGAGGAGCACTACATCGTCTTGTGGGACCCCTCCGGGTTGAGTGCCGAGAAGCTCATCATCCCGCTCAACTTGTTCCATCTGTTTCAATTTCTGGATGGCGAACATTCCCCGGAACAAATCGGCGTCGAATACCTGAAGAAATTCGGCGAGTTCCTGATGCCGGACAAGCTCGACCGGCTCATTGCCGACCTGGATGAAAAGCTGTTTCTGGAAGGCGACCGCTACGAGACGGCGAAAGCCGCGGCGGTGAAGGCGTATCGTGAAGCGCCGACACGGAAACCCCGCTTCGCCGGTAAAAGCTACGAAGCCGATCCGCAGAAACTGCGTGAACAGCTTGCCGGATTTTTCACGTCCAAGGAAGGGCCGAGCCCCGATCCTTCCGAGAATCAGGGGAAGCCGATCAAGGGGCTGGTGGTTCCGAATTACGAAGTGAACGTGGCCGGGCCGCTCTATGCGTGGGCCTACAAAACATTGCGTGAGGCGGAGGCGCCGGACGTCTACATTCTCTTCGGGACGGCCCACGCCGGGTTGGCGGAGCCGGTGGCCGTGACGGATAAGGATTTCGAAAGCCCGTTGGGGGTCGTGCCGGTCAATCGGCCACTCATGGAGGCGTTACGGTCCAAGGGTGGTGACGCGCTGTTCGCGGATGAGTTACGGCATGAAACGGAACACAGCATCGAATTTCAGTTGCCCTTTCTTCAGGAGACCGTGGGCACGCGGCAGTCCATCTCTATCGTCCCGGTTTTGTCGGCGTTTCCGCCCGGATGTTTGATTGATCCGGCCCTCAAGGACGTGGCCGATCAGGTTGAAGCGTTTGTGTCGCTGCTGAAAGACGCGATTGCCGCGTCGGGTCAGAAGGTCTGTCTCATCGCCAGTGCGAACCTCGCGCATATCGGCCTGCGTTATGGTGATGAAAAGGCTCCTGCGGATTTTTCATTCCATCGCTGCATGCAAACCGATTTGGAAATGCTGAAGCACGTCGAAAACGTGGATGCCCGGGGCTTTGCCGAATTTCTGCTCAAGGAACAGGACCGCCGCCACGTCCTGGGCTTCTCGGCGATCTATCTGCTGTTGCGAATGATCGAGGCGGAAAAAGGCGAGATCCTGCGCTACGATCGGGAGATCGTGGATCAATTCAACTCCACCACCACCTACGCCAGCGCCGCGTTTTTTTAAGAGCACGTGTCCTCTCCCTTGACGGGAGAGAATTAAGGTGAGGGTGAAGCTTGTTGTAGGGCCGCAGCCCGCTGTCACGCCTGGGCGAGGTCTTTTCCTTTCCCCCTCACCCCAGCCCTCTCCCGCCGGGGGCGAGGGAGTGGATGGCCTTACTCTTCCTCCACGTGGACCGTCATGGTCACGGGTTCCAATGGATTGTCCTCGGGGTCCCGTTCCACGGCCACGATCTGATCCACCACCTCCATGCCTTTCCTGACTTTTCCGAAGACGGTATAGGTCCGGTCCAGGCTGCTCGTATCTTCCACGCAGATAAAAAACTGTGACCCATTGTCGTTGACGTCACGGGTTCGATCGTCGTTCCGGGGCATTTTGGCCATGGAGACCGTGCCTCGGCGGTGTGGCTGGTCGCTGGGTTCCGGAGTCAGGCTGAAGCCCGGCCCCCCGGTACCATGCAGGCTTCGATCCGGTTCCTTACTGAGCGGGTCTCCCCCTTGGATGATGAAGCCGGGGACGACGCGGTGAAAAGCCGTTCCATTGTAGAATCCGATTTTGGCGAGGCTCAGAAAGCTGTCCACGTGGCGAGGGGCCATGTCCGTGTAAAACTGGATCGCGATGTTGCCGAACTTGGTGGAGATGACGACCTTGGGATTTTTTTTCTTGAAGGTCAGGGGCGTATTCATCGGCGGACTGTATCAAGGCGCGCGGCTGTTCGGCAACCGTGGCCGTTTTGTCATTGATCCGAAAAGAGCTCGATCTCTCTACCTCCTCTTGCCCCCCTCACCCCAGCCCTCTCCCTCCAGGGGCGAGGGAGTGAAGCGCATGTCCTCTCCCTTGATGGGAGAGGATACAGGTGAGGGTGATGAGTCTCGGAGGTCGGGGTAGGTCGGATTAGCGAAGCGTAATCCGACAGGTACTCATTCTCTCCGCGTCAGGCCGTCCGCCGGTCGGATGCCGAGCCAGCATACTGCGCCGATGAATGCCAGGACGGCCGCGACCCCAAGGGCGACGGTCCATCCGAATTGGTTCGCGAGCCAGGGCGTGAGCGTGGGGGAGAGGGTGCCGCCCAGATTGGCGCCGGTATTCATCACCCCGGAGAGGGTTCCGGCGTGGGTCTTGGAAAGGTCCACGGTCGAACTCCAAAACGCTCCGATGGTGAAATACAGCCAACCTGCCCCCAAGGATAACAAGGCCAGGGCGGTGAAGGGTTCCTCGATTGCCGCTCCCCCGATGATTGAGAGGGCTGCCAGGGCCATTCCCCAAGCCCCGACCCAGGGGCGTCCTTTGTTCAAGCCGAATCGTCCTGACAGGCGGTCCGTGACCCAGCCGCCGATTGGACAGAATATGGTCATGGCTATAAAAGGGCTGGTGGCGAAGAGGGCGCCTCGCAGCACGCTGAAGTTTCGTACGTCCACGAGGTAGAGGTAAAACCATGACAGGTACACGTAGGCCACGTACCCGAAACAGGTATAACTCAAGACCAGCCACCACACGCTTGGAGTGTGTGCAAAGGCTTTCCAGGGAACGGGTGTCGGAGCCTCCGGGACGTTCCGCAAGGGCGCGTTGCCGCGGATCAGCGCGGCTTCCCCGGCATTGACCCGTGGATGCGCTTCCGGCCGGTCCGTGGCAAACCGGAACCACAGCATGGCGATGAGCATGCCGAGGCCTCCGGCCCAATAGAAGGCCATCTGCCACCCGTAATTCACCATGATCCAAGCCGTGATCGGGGGGGTGAGCGCGGACCCGACCCCGATGCCGCTGATCGTGATCGCGATGCCGAGTCCTCGTTCATGCGGGCCGCACCAATTGGCCACGGCCCGGTTGAAATTCGGCAATGCGGCGGCTTCCCCGACGCCGATCAGGAATCGTACGATCATCAGCGATCCCCAAATGCCCACGACCCCTGCGAGAAACGACGACGGGGCCAGGGCGGTCATCGCCGTAAAGAGCGACCACCAGACCACGGCGAGGGTCAGGATCGTTCTGGGTCCCCAGCGGTCTCCCAGCCGGCCCCCGGGGATTTGAAACAGGGCATAGCCCAGGACAAACGCTGAAAAAATCTGCCCCATCTGGACGTTGGTGAGCCCGAGGGCCGGGATCATCTGCCGTGCCGTGACTGAAATATTGACACGGTCTATATAGGTAATAATGCTGATTGCAAACAGGAGGGCCAGGATGGTCCAGCGTGTGTGGGATGGCTTGAGTTCGGTTGCGGGCTGGGGCATGAATGCGCTCCTCCGGTTGAGAGCACTGTAACGGGGTTCGTTGGAGAATGCCAGACGGTGCGATTATTGAGCGGAAGTTACTGGTTGAAACTTGGTCTTGGTCCGTGATAGAGGGTGCTTTCCGGTATGGGGTTTTGAGGCATATTTCCTTACGCCATACAAAATCAGGAGGTACAGGACAATGGCAACGAGAGCCCGGCAAAAAACCAAGGCCAAGGAGAAGAAGTCGGGGCGGTCCGCATCCAAAGCCAAGTCCAAGTTGTCGAAGGCAAAGGCTTCCTCAGCCAAATCGAAACCGGTGAAGTCGGCTACGGCGACGAAAAAGGATGCACTCAAGTCCAAGCAGGCGAAGATCCCCTCCAAGGCTTTGCTGAAAAAGAAGGTGACGAAAAAGACTGCGATAAAAAAGGTGGCCGCCAAGAAGGTCACCGCCAAGAAAGCTGCCGTGAAGAAAGCAACCGCAAAGCCCGTGAAAAAACGGCCGGCAACCGTCAAAGGGAAAGTGCGTAAGAAAGTCGCGGTAAAGCCCCAAAAAGTGGCTGCCAAGAAGGCTGTCACCAAGAAAGCTGCCGTGCAGAAAACGGCTGCAAAGCCCGTGCAAAAACGGCCGGCTAAAGGGAAAGCGCGCGAGACGGTCGCGGTGAGTCCGAAGAAAGTTGCCAAGCCCGCCTCGACATCTGAAGCGAAGGCCGTGACGCCGGCGAAGAGCCCCTCCCCCGGTGAAATGGAGACGGTGTCCCTTCGACAGGGCTCAGGACAGGCTCAAGACGTGACTGCCGCCGTGGTTCATGACTCACTCGAATCGGATTTGACCGGATTCGATGATGAGACGGCCGATGAGTTTTCTGCCGATCTGGACGATGACATGTCCGGGGACATTTCCGATGACTTTGATGATAACGCAGGATTCGGTCCTCTTGCCGAAGACCGCGATGATGATCTGACCGAAGATTTGTCCGAGGAGTTGGAAGCCGAGAAATATTTCAGGGAAGCGGAGGCGGTATTGGATGATGACGATTTGCCGCGTGGGTGGTAGAGGAACTGCAGGGGCTAACATCAATGGTCCCGTTGCGATTGGATGCATGAACGACCTTTGTAAAGGAGGATTGAATGTCTGAGGCTGAAGGCTTACCACGAATCGGCGAGAAAGCCCCTGATTTTTCCGCGGTCACCACGCTGTCTCAGGATTTTGGATTCAGCGCCTGGCAAGAGCAGGATTGGGTCGTCTTCTTCTCCCATCCCTCGGATTTCACGCCGGTGAGTACCACGGAATCGGTGGAATTTGCCCGCCGTCATGAGGACTTCAAGAAGAGAGGCGTCAAGTTGCTCGGAGTCAGTGTGGACAGCATCCATGCCCATCTGGCCTGGCTCGCGAATATCAAGGAGAAACTGGGCGTGACGATTCCCTATCCCCTGGTGGCGGACGTTGATATGCAGGTGGCTCGGCTCTACGGCATGATCCATCCCGGGGCCAGTGCGACCGCAACGGTCCGTGCCTTGTTCGTGATTGATCCCAAACGCGTGATCCAGGCTTTGATCTACTACCCGTTGAACGCCGGGCGGAACGTGGACGAAGTCCTCCGGTTGGTCACGGCCCTCCAAACGGCCGACACCTTTTCCTGCGTGACCCCTGTCAATTGGCAAGAAGGTGAAAAAGTGGTCGTGCCGCCGCCCAGAACGGTTGAGGAAGTCGAGGAACGGCTCAGCCATTCCGACCGGGAAGTCAAAGATTTTTACCTCACCTTGAAAGATCCGAAGCCGCAAGCCTGAGGCCGGGTCGTCCTCGACGGGAGAATGCCATTTCTCCGAAGCCTCGCTCTTCCTTCGGCAGTACCGCCGTCGGGTTACGCTACGCTAACCCGACCTGCCTCGACTAATCACACCAGAATTGTCATTCTGAGCCGGAGGCGAAGAATCTTTCACTCAACAGTCGCAAGCTTGAAAAAGCAGATTCTTCGCTTTGCTCAGAATGACCACTTTGGCGCGTTATCTGTCCGTAGTTTAATGGTGATGCCAATGTCCAGGTGGTCCGTGAGCGTCCTTTGCGTGGTCGTCTGGGTCGTGGGGTCGGCCATGTCCTGGGGTGTCTGCCGGGTCGAAGAGGGTGCGGACCCCCGGGTGATGGTTCGCCAGTTGGAAGGAACCTGTAGCGACGAGGACCGGCGCGCGCTGGCCGTTTCGGCGGACGACGTGTTGACGGCCTTGCACCAGGGCAGGGGGGTGGTCTTGAAAGGGGTCGTGCTTGCGGGCGACCTTTCCTTGGACAGGTTGAACCTTCAGCCCTTTGAACCGTGGTTGGTCCGGCATTCGGAGATCGCCGAACGCATCGAAGCCGAGCAGGTGTCCGCAGTTCGCGTCATTGACGGGCCTTTCATTCTTGAAGACGTGGAGGTCCAGGGCATTCTTGCGACCAACCTCATCGAGTCCGGGTACGTGGTGGTCCGAGGGCCGGTGAGCCTGCGGGGAAGCACCATCCGGCGGTCCCTGGACTTGTCCCGAATGGTCTTCCTGGATCGAGCCGATTTTTCCGACATGCACATCGGCCATGAGGGATTTTTCATTCGAGCCATGTTTTCCCGGGATGCCGATTTTACCTGGACGTCGTTCGGCACCCATTCACGGTTTCATCAGGCTCGGTTTCTGGGGAAGGCTGCGTTTACGGGGGCGCGGTTTCACGGCCTCGCGGAATTCCTGGAAGTCTCCTTTGCAGAGGACGCCGGGTTTGCGCGCACCCGGTTTCTTCAGGGGACGGGTTTTTCCGGGAGCCGGTTTCACAAAACACTGGATGCGTCCGAGGCCAGGTTTGACCGTGAAGTGTATTTTCGGTTTACCGAGTATCAGGGTAAGGCGGATTTCCACCGGGCCCTTTTTCGGAACACGGCGGACTTTACGGAAGCCCGGTTTCGAGGAGCCGTCGATTTTCAAGAGGCGGTCTTCGAATACCCTCACCTGGTTTCCGGTGTCGATCTTCCCGACTTGAAGAGCAAGGGAGGAATGAGCGTCCGGGACCGCGATTTCCTCTTCCTGCTCTTCATTCTGGCTCTCCTGGGGTTGATGCTGCTGGCGGTCTGGAAGAAAAAATCCCAGTGAGAAGGCAGGCACGCAGGCCTGTCCCTACACAATACCAAATCCACAATATATAGAAGTTTCTGTTGCCTCTCTCCACTAAAAGTGGTATACCAAGATACTTACGTTGCGCTGCTGGAATGGCAGGGCGTCTTCCCATCTTCGAACGTGCCGCCGGTGGTATCACATGGAGCAGGTCGAAACCGCATATGAGGTGAAGCTTGAGGCCTTCAGTGGTCCTCTCGACCTTTTGCTCCACCTCATTCGCAAGCATGAAATCAATATCTACGATATCCCCATTGCCCTGATCACCCGGCAATATCTCGAGTATCTTCACGTCATGAAGGAACTCAATCTCTCGTTTGCCGGCGACTTTTTGGTGATGGCCTCGACCCTGATTCATATCAAGTCTCGAATGCTGCTCCCGCAGGAACCGGGACCGGAGCCAGGGGAAGAGGAGAGCGAAGATCCTCGGAGTGAGTTGGTGCGTCGGCTCGTCGAGTACCAGCAGTTCAAGGAAGTCGCCGGGCGACTGTCCGATCAGGAAAGACTGTGGCGGCAGATGTTCCAACGGGAGCCCGAACAGATCCAGCCGCTCCGGGAAGTGTTTTCCGATGACGTACACGTCTTTGACCTGCTGAGTGCCCTGCAAGAAGTCCTGGCGCAGACCGACGCGTCCCCGGGGATCGAGTTCACATCGGATACCATGACGGTTCAGGACCGTATCAACAGCGTGATCGAACGGCTGGAAGAGACCCCGACCCTTAGCTTTGCCGCGTTGTTTGAAGGTGCGACCGATCGGTTAATGGTGATCGTCACTTTTTTGGCGTTGTTGGAACTCGTGCGGATGAAACTGGTCCGTATGACGCAAGTGGATTTCGGGGGTCCTATTCGGATTGCCCGCACGTTTCTCGCGTGGCAATCCGAAGGTGACGGGACACTGCCCCAGGCAACGAACAATGATGACCACAATGGAGGCTTCAATGGAAATGGAATCCTCTGACAAGACATGCATGCCTGCCCTGAGCCCAGTCGAAGGGGCCGAGGCCGTGGAATCGGCCCAGGACCACTCCCCCTCGTCCATGGCCGGGGACTCTTCTGAGGAGCGTTCAGAGGGTGAAGGCGAGGGCCTCGCCGACGCATTGAGTGAGCAGGAACTCAAAGGGATCATCGAAGCCCTGTTATTCGTGTCCCGCGAGCCCCTTCTTCTCGACAAAGTCACCACGGTGTTGGCGGGACCGCCCAAGGTAGCGGTGTATAATGCCGTGAAGGCCCTTCAGGATGATTATGACCAGGAAGGCCGTGGTCTTCAGATTGTCGAACTGGCCGGTGGCTACGTCATGATCACGCGGCCCGATTGCGCCCCGTGGATCACCAGGCTCAATAAGGTCAAAGCTTCCGTCAAGGTGTCCCGATCCGCCTTGGAGACGCTGGCGATCATTGCCTATAAACAACCGACCATGCGTGCGGACATCGAACAGATTCGCGGGGTCGAAACGTCGAGCGTGTTACGGACGTTGCTCGACCAAAAACTCATCCGCATCGTCGGACGAAAAGACATCCCCGGTCGTCCGATCCTGTATGGCACGTCCAAGACCTTTCTTCAAAAATTCGGGCTTCGGGATCTTCGGGATTTGCCGCCCCTTCGTGACTTCGCCGCACTGGGGCAGGGAGAGAATCCCGAACTCTTCGAAGAAGAATCGGACGGCCATCATCAAGCCGGTGCTGATCCGGTCGTCCAGGAACCCGCTCCGGAGTACCCCGAACCCGTCGCCACGTAGGGGCGGTGTCCGCCTTGCTTCTGTCGCCTGAGGCGGATCCTTTCTCTTTCCAAACCATCGACTTTCTCGATATAGTTCCCTCTACGCTTGCGTGAAGAAGTAGGTGTAGGTCGGATTAGCGTAGCGTAATCCGACGGATTAGCAGATTGTCGGGTTACGCCTTCGGCTAACCCGACCTACAGCTACTATGACAAGATCGCTCTTGCCAAGGCGGTGAAGAGCGGCGCAATAGTAGAGGTGAACTGTCATGAGTAAGACATATCGAAGTGACGCTCTTGGGGCGATCCATGAGACCGCATCCGATCTTCATGACGCGGGCCTCATGGATAAGCGGACACTGCGCAAGTTCGACGAACTTTGCCTCACCCCGGTGCGTCCGATGCAACCAGATGACATTCGTACGCTCCGTAAACGCGAGCGCGTGAGTCAGGCCGTGTTCGCTCTTCATTTGAACGTTTCGACGGGTCTTATCAGCCAATGGGAGCGCGGGGAAAAGCACCCTGCAGGTGCCTCTCTCAAGCTTCTGACGCTGGTTCAGAAGAAGGGCTTGGAGGCGGTCGCCTGAGTCGGCCCGAAGACCGGAAGAAGGAACACGTATGGATCTCGTGCTCCCCGATAAACGTTCAGCCATTGGAACGGATCTCAGGCGCCTCCTTGACTCGACAAAGGTCAAGGATGACGTGTCCACCTTACGTGCGTATGCGGTCGATGCCAGCATCTATCGCCTGACGCCCCAAGTGGTGGTGCTCCCGGAACGTGAAACGGATATCGACGTGGTAATGGATTATGCCGTGACACGCGGTATCCCCCTGACCGCGCGTGCCGCCGGAACCAATCTCACGGGGTCGGCCATCGGGTCGGGCATCATTCTGGACGTGTCGCGTCTCAATCGGATTCTTGAAGTGAACCCCGAGGAGAAATGGGCGCGCGTTCAACCCGGGATCGTCCTCAACGAGTTGAATGCCCAACTGGCCTCGACCGGCCTCATGTTCGGTCCCGATCCGTCCAGTGGCGAGATGTGCAAGTTGGGAGGGATGCTGGCCAACAATTCGTCGGGGCCGCACACCCTGCGGTACGGGTCCGTTAAAGACAACGTGATGGCCATGCGAGTCAGGCTTGAGTCGGAGGGGTGGCTCACCGCCGGCCGTGAGCGCGTGGACGGGGCAGGCTTCCCGCGGACACTCGCGGGTTTTCAGGGGTTGCACAGGGTCTTTGACCTCGTGCGGGACAACCTGGATCTCATTCAATCCAAGCGTCCGCGCGTCAGTAAAAACAGTGCGGGGTATAACCTCTTTGACGTGGCGGAGGGGCTGACGCAAGGGATCTTTGACCTTCCGAAGCTGTTTGTGGGGAGCGAAGGCACGTTGGGCGTGTTCAGCGAGGCGACGATCCGGCTCGTCGAGCGCCCGCGTTCGACCGTGACCGGCATGCTTCATTTCCGGGACCTCGAAGAAATGGGCGAGGCGGTGCATCACTTATTGCGGCTCGATCCGTTGGCCTTGGAAGTGATGGACGCCAACACGTTGGACCTCATCGGCCGGTCGCAGCACCGGATTCCCGACGATGCGGCGGCAACCCTGCTCATTGAATTCGATCGAGAGGGAGACCACGGCGGGATTGCGCAACTGCACGCGGCCTGCCGGCACTATCGTCTGGCCTGTGATCCCGTCGTCGCGACCGATCCGGAGCATCAACGGAATCTCTGGAAAGCCCGAAAAGCCCTCTATCCCACGTTATATCGGTACAACGCCAGGAAAAAGCCCATCAACTACGTCGATGACGTGGTCGTGGCCGCGGAACACATGGGCGAGTTGATTCGCTATCTGGATCAAGTCTTCGGCCCCGCGAATGTCCGGGTGGCGATTTTCGGACATATCGGGAACGGCAATGCCCACATTGTGCCGTTGCTGGACGTGAATGACGAGCACGATTTTCAGCGAATGGTGGACACGTATTATGAGGTGCATGACACGGTTCTCAATCGGTTCCAAGGATCCATTTGCGGGGAACATGGGGACGGCCGCGTCCGTGCCGAAATGGTCAGGCGCATGTTCGGCGAAGAGTTGTACGGTCTTTTCGTGCAGGTCAAGCACGCGATGGACCCGGCCGGGATTTTGAATCCCGGCGTGAAAATCAGTGAGACCGCCTTTACCGAACACATCGACTATGAACGGTTGGGGAAATCCTGTGCCACGTGTGCGAAATGCAATTCCGTCTGCCCGGTGTACGACGTGTTTCAATCTGAAGATATGAGCTCCCGGGGATGGTATGAAATCGTGACCGCCCCGGACTACAGCTATCTGGAGTCCAAGCGCGTCGTGGAAGCGTGTTTGAATTGCAAATCGTGCCGGACCATCTGCCCGGCGGACGTGGACGTGTCCGAGCTGATTCTGCAAAAACGGGCGGAACATCCGAACGCGCTTGCCGGGAAACTCTTTGCCCTGCACGCGCAACAGGAGCGATTCGGCACGTTGATCAAGCTGGCCGCGAAGACGCAGGTGCTCTGGGATCGGCCGCTCATCCGGAAAATCGGCGAAGTGTTGTTGCGACCGCTCCTGGCGCGACTCTCCGAACGTGCACGGCTTCCCTGGGACATGAAACTGCCGCGCCTGGCGACGTCGCTGCTGCGTGAACGGCATCACGCGCTCTGTGTGTCGTCTCCTCCCGCTCTCGTTCCGGGAGACGAAGACGGTCATGGAACACGGGAAGGCGGCTCCCCACCAAAGGTCGCGTATTTTCACGGCTGCGCCGCCAATTACTTCGACGATGGAGTCGGGGACGCCGTGATCAACGTCCTGAAGCGATACGGCGTGACGCCGGACCTCCCGCCGCAACGCTGCTCCGGGACGCCCATTGAAACATATGGGCATCGTGCCTTGGCCAAGGAAGGGGCTCGTTATAACGTCGACCATCTTGCCGGATATGACGTGATCGTCACGGGCTGTGCTTCCTGTACGCTGGCGCTCAAGGATTATGCCAAGCTTTTCCAGGGTGAACCCGAGGAGGGACAGGCCCGGCGGGTTTCGCAAAACGTGAAGCATATCGCGGAATACGTCATGGAGTTGGACCCTCATCGCTCGAAACCGGCTCAGTCGAAGGAGACGCGCAAGGTCACGTATCATTCGTCCTGTCACCTGCGCGCGGCGGGGGTGGCCTCACAGCCCCGGCATTTGTTGGCCACGACCCCGGGCCTCGACTACGTCGAGATGCAGGATGCCGACCGCTGCGCGGGTGGAGCGGGAACCTACATCGTGAAGGAGTATGACACGGCACAACAAATTTTCGAACGGAAGCGACGGGCGATCGAACAAAGTGGCGCGGATATTGTGGCGACGAGTTGCCCGGCTTGCATGATTCAATTGAAGAACGGCTTGCCCGACGGCACCGCCGTCAAGCATATTGCCCAAGTCCTGGACGAATCGATTCGAGAGCCCGAACGTCGCTTGCGCACGGGCCAGGAGCACTGAGGGCACAGTCCGGGGCCTTGCAGAAGGAGGATTTTCACCATGGTGACGATACGAGTGTTTGGACAGGTTCTGCTCCCTTGCGTGGACGAGCCGGAGATTCAATGTGAGATTTCCGCACCGGTCAGCGTGCGGGAATTATTGGAGGGAAACCCGGAAACCCTGGGCGGGTTAATGGAATTCCTGCAAAAAAGCGAATTGATGGTCACGGTGAATCAAAAAGTCAGTACCGTGGAATCGAAAATCAAAGATGGCGACGTGGTGAAATTCACCCACCAGTTTAATCCGGAACACGAAGGAGCCCTGTGGCATAACCCGTAACCCGGATTTCGACTCATTTTCTCCTCTCCCTTGACGGGAGAGAGCGAAGATTCCCAACTTTCCTCTCCCTTGACGGGAGAGGATCAAGGTGAGGGTGAGAAAATTTGTAGGTTGAATTAGCGTAGCGGAATCCAACAATTCCGTGAGAAGAGTGTCGGGTTCAGCCTGCCCTGAATGCTCTTTTGCTCGTCATGGTCCACACCTCTCACGTTACGTCTGCGGAGCCAGTGCAAGTCGATCGCCTTGGCGAAGTAGGCCCGGTTGTTCTGTTCCTCTCCGGACTGAACACCCACGGTAACCTCTGGCGCCCTTGGATGGAGCCTCTGGCAGCCGGCAAACGGATGATCGCGGTCACGCCGGCGGGCTTCGCCGGGGTCGAAGCCGCCGGACTCGAACACGGTTTTTGCGAGCGCCTGGTCCCTGCCCTGTCCAGTCTCCTGGCGGCGGAGGGGGCGCAGGGGGCGACAGTCGTCGGTCACTCGCTCGGCGGCTTGATCGCCCTGATGCTGGCTCGGGCCGAGCCGGAACGCGTAGGAAGCGTGTTCGTGGTGGACAGCCTGCCGTACCTCGCCGAAACCTTCATGCCCGGTGCGACGCCCTGGCAGGCGGCCCAGCAGGCGGCAGCGGTGGTACAATGGATGCTCGACGGCAACCGGCGGGTGAGGTTGCTGTCGACCTTGACCTCATCGCCGTCGTTTCTCTCCACGCTCGAGGCATGGGCTGACGCCTCCGATCTGGCGACCTCGAAGACGGCCTTCACGGAGACGCTGTCAACGGATTTTCGCCAGGAACTCAAGGACATCACCCAACCGATCATGGTGTTGGCTGCCTGGCACCCCTCTATGGGTGTCTCCCAGGCTCAACGAGAATCGCTCTTCATGGAGCAGTACGCCCAGGCGCCAAACGTCCGGATCCTTGTCGCGGAAAACAGCCGCCACTTCATCATGATCGACCAGCCTCATGCGTTCGATGCCGCACTCGCCACGGTGCTCGACCAATGACCCGTGTGCCGAAACCTGCCTCATACGAAATTCCGTTTCGGGTAATGATGGCGACGAACAGCACTTTGACACCTGAGGCCTTTGCGCGCCAAGCTCACGAAGTCAGAAAAATCACATAGAGGTTGGGACCAACTTCTCGGGCAGGTCCAAGAGGAAAAACGAATGGCAGAGTACACGGCTGTTGTGAAGAAAGAAGGGGACTGGTGGATCGGTTGGATCGAAGAGATCCCCGGAGTCAACTGCCAGGAACGCACCCATCAGGAACTGTTAGAGACCTTGCGGGTGACGCTTCGGGAAGCGCTGGAATTCAATCGGCAGGAGGCAAAGGCGGCAGCCGGCCCCGGATATGAGGAACAGCCAATCGCCGTATGAAACGGCGGCAACTGCTCAAGCATCTACGGGATAACGGTTGTAAACTACTTCGAGAAGGCGGAAACCACTCCTGGTAGCACAATCCGTCTCTCAATCGCAGGCCGGCAGTGTCTCGGCATACGGAGATCGTGGATCTCCTCGCTCAAAAGATCTGCCGGGACCTTGGAGTCGAGCCACCAATCTGACGCCCACCACCTCCAAGTCAGGTTTTCTCACCCTCACCTCAATCCTCTCTCGTCAAAGGGCGAGGAGGCCCAATCTGTTGGACGAGAAAATTGGTCGCGAATAGAAAGATTGTCGGATGACGCTACGCTAATCTAACCTACGATTGTTTCTCACCCTCACCTTTGTCCTCTCCCATCAAGGGAGAGGAGATTTGTGGTGGTCAGACGTTGGCGATGGAGGCCATTTGGCGGAATTTTTCGTACCGGTTTGCCAGGAGTTGTTCCGTGGACGTGGCGAGCAGTTGGCTCAGTTGGGTGTGGAGGGTTTGGGCAACGGCTTGACTGACGGTATCCACGTCGCGATGCGCTCCACCGAGTGGTTCGGGAACGATTTCGTCGGCGATTCCTATTTTAAGCAGTTCCGCGCCCGTCATTTTCAAGGCTGCGGCCGCGGCTTGCGTTTTGGTTGCATCTTCCCAAAGGATCGCCGCGCACCCTTCCGGGGAAATGACCGAGTAAATCGAGTGTTCCAGCATCACGATCCGGTCGGCTACCCCCAAAGCCAGAGCTCCGCCGCTTCCTCCTTCTCCCGTAATGATGGCGACGATCGGAACCTTGAGCCGGGACATCGCGAACAGGTTTCTGGCAATGGCCCTGGCCTGGCCCCGTTCCTCGGCTCCGATCCCGGGGTAGGCTCCCGGCGTATCGATAAACGTGATGACCGGGCGTTTGAATTTCTCGGCTAACTGCATCAGTCGCAAGGCTTTTCGATAGCCCTCAGGATTGGGCATGCCGAAATTGCGTTTCACCCGTTCCTTGAAGCTTTGTCCTTTTGCATGGCCGATGACGCAAATGGACCGGCCCCGGAACGTCGCAAATCCGCCGACAATGGCTTTGTCGTCTCCGAAGGTTCGGTCGCCGTGGAGTTCGAGAAAATCTTCGCACAGGCGATTCGTATAGTGCAGGATCGACGGGCGTTGGGGATGGCGGGCGATTTGCGTTTGCTGCCAGGGGGTCAGGTTGCCGAAGATTTCCTGTTCCGTCTTGGCTAACCGGGTTTGGATCATGCGGATCAGCCGCGGGACGGCTTTTCTCTCGGAACCCGATTTCTTCAGTTTCTCAAGCCGTTCCTCGAGCTCTTTCAACGGCTTTTCAAATTCCAGAAAATCACGCATGGCAGACTCGTTGTGTACGCGTCAATGAAACGTCACGGTCTCTTTTCCGAGAATTTGCTCCACTTCATACACCAGGTCAGAACTCGGCAAGACGGTTAAGTTCGGTAACGAGGCACTCTCCGCTTGCACCTGGGAATCGAGATGGAAGTGAAAGGCGATCGGGGCCGGCCCCGGGTGACGGTGTAACACTTCCTGCAGTTTCGGGAGCTTGCCCCACGTTTCCGGCGTTTCCGCGAGGCGTATCGTGACCCGTTTCACCGTTCTGGCTTGCAAGTCGTGCAGGGGCTCTAATTTGGTGGCCTTGAGACGGGCTCCCGAATCCATGTGATCCACCGTACCCATGGCCTGGATGACGGTATCCGTACTCAGAAACTCCGAACAGTTTTGAAAGAGTTCAGGAAACACGATGATTTCGACCAAGCCCTGCAGGTCTTCCAATTGGACGTAGGCCATCCGATTCCCTTTTTTGGTGGTGGTGACTTTGATGCTGCCGATCACGCCGCAGATTTTGACTTCCCGGCCTTCGTGCGCCTCGTGTAAGGTGGCCGTGGTATGCGTCGACAGCAGGCGGATGGCTTCGGCGTGTTGGGTCAACGGATGGGCGGTGATATAGAATCCGGTGAGTTCCCGTTCAAATTGGAGAATTTGGGTCTGTTGCCATTCGTCGATCGGGGGCAGAGGTCGAGCCAAGGCGTACGAGTTCGAGGAATCGGTTTCCGCTTCAAAGGCTTCAAATAAGGAAGTCTGTCCCAAGGCACGCTCCTTTTGAATGGCGCCGGCTTCATCCAGCGTTTGTTCCATCACCGCCATCAATTGAGCCCGTTTGGTCCCCGTGGAGTCAAATGCGCCGACCTTGATCAAGCCTTCCAGTACACGTTTGTTGACTTTTTGCATGTCGAGCCGGCAGCAGAAATCGAAAAATGACGAGAAGGGCTCCTCTGCTTCCCGACGCGCGATGATGGATTCGATGGCACTGCCGCCGACGTTTTTGATGGCCGCCAGCCCGAATCGAATGCCGCCCTCCACGATGGTAAAGTTTTTCTGGCTTTCATTCACGTCCGGCGGGAGGATGGGAATTCCGCGTTCACGACATTCGGTAAAATAGCCCACCATCTTGTCCGTATTTCCCATTTCGCTCGTGAGTAACGCGGCCATGAATTCCGTGGGATGATGCGCTTTCAGGTAGGCCGTTTGGAACGTCACCAGGGCATAAGCCGCCGAATGGGATTTATTGAATCCATATCCGGCAAAGTAGGCCATCTGGTCGAAGATTTTTTCCGCTTTCTTTTCCGTGAAGCCATTGGTTTTGGCCCCGTCGAGAAACCGCTCTTTTTGCTTGGCCATCTCATCGTGCTTTTTCTTCCCCATGGCCCGGCGGAGCAAATCGGCTTGCCCTAAACTGAACCCGGCCATGCGATTGGCAATGGCCATGACTTGTTCCTGATAGACGATGACCCCGTGGGTTTCTTTGAGAATGGATTCCAACTCCGGAGGGTCGTACGCAATTTTCGAGGGATCGTGTTTGCGTTTGATAAAGTCGTCCACCATGCCGCTTTCCAAAGGTCCCGGCCGGTAGAGGGCAAGGATCGCGATGAGATCTTCAAAACATTCCGGTTTAATGCGGACTAATAAATTGCGCATGCCCGAACTTTCCAGTTGAAAGATCCCTGAGGTTTTGCCGGAGGCCAGGAGTGCATAGGTCTTTGCGTCATTCGGAGGAAGCAGTTCAATATCGAGGTGTTCTTCCGGGGCCCGTCTTTGGTTCACCATGGCCACGGCCTGGTGAATCATGGTGAGGGTTTTCAGCCCGAGAAAATCAAACTTCACCAAGCCCACTTTTTCGATGTCCGTCATCGAATATTGCGTGACGATTTCGTCGTTGCCCGTTTTGTACAACGGGACGTGTTCGATGAGGGGCTTCTGTGAAATCACCACGCCCGCCGCGTGCGTGGAGGCGTGTCGCGCCAAGCCTTCGAGGGATTGGGCCGTCGTCATGAGTTCCTTCATCCGTGTGTCACCGTCGACTAACTCTTGCAGGCGTGGCTCTTGGGTCAACGCTTCTTTCAAGGTGATGTTGAGTTGTGTCGGCACGAGTTTGGCGACGCGGTCCACCTCGGCGTAGGGAATATCCATCACGCGCCCCACGTCCCGGATGGCGGCTTTGGCGCCCAACGTCCCGAACGTGATGATCTGGCACACGTGGTCTTCGCCGTATTTCTCGATCACGTAATTGATGACTTCTCCCCGGCGGTCCATGCAGAAATCCATGTCGATGTCCGGCATGCTCACGCGTTCGGGATTGAGGAACCGTTCAAAGAGCAGGTTGCACGCGAGTGGATCCAAGTCGGTAATGGAGAGGGCATAGGCAATCAAACTCCCGGCCGCCGATCCTCGACCTGGTCCCACCGGAATGCCGCGTGACCGGGCAAATTTGATAATGTCCCAGACCACCAGGAAATAGCCGGCATAGCCCATCTGCGTAAGCACGGCCAGTTCTTCATGAAGGCGCAGTTGGTAGGCCTCCGGCGGAAGGCTCGAAGGCCGGGCCGCCAGACGCTCGGCCAAGCCTTCCTTGGCTAAGGTTTCCAGGTAGGTTTCATGGGTCAACCCCTCGGGCACCTGGTAGTGAGGGAGCGATAACGCGCCATAGTTCAAGTCCGGACTGCATTGTTCCGCAATGCGACAGGTGTTCAACACGGCTTCCGGCAGTTCGGAAAACTCCGCGATCATCTCTTCCGTGGACTTGACGTACAGTTGGTCGGTGTCGAACTTCAGGCGATTGGTGTCGCTTAACGTTTTGCCGGTTTGCAGGCACAGCATGATTTCATGCGGGCGCGCATCCTCTTTTTTCAGGTAGTGGCAGTCGTTGGTCCCCACCAAAGGAATATCGAGTTTTTTATGGATGTCCACGAGGCCCCGGTTGGCGATCAATTGATGATCGAGCCCATTGGCTTGGACTTCGAGATAGTAATGGTCTTTCCCGAAGATCTCGCGGTATTGTCCGGCTGTTTGTGCGGCTTGTTCCATATCCTGTTGGCCGATGAGATAGGGGACTTCTCCGCTCAAACACCCGGATAAGGCAATGAGGCCCTCGTGGTGTTCCTGCAAGAGTTCCTTATCCATCCGGGGTTTGTAGTAAAACCCTTCGAGATAGGCCTTGCTCGAGAGCTTGATGAGGTTATGGTAGCCCTTGAGATTGGTGGCCAGGAGAATCAAATGGTAATAGTCGTTATGAGCCAACAGTCCTTCGCGTTGTCGCCGGCTGCCTGGCGCGAGATAGGCTTCACACCCGATGATGGGCTTCACCCCTTGGGCTGTGGCCTTTTCATGGAAGTCGATGGCTCCGAAGAGGTTGCCGTGGTCCGTGATGGCGAGGGCGGGTTGTTGAAATTCCCGGACCTGCCTGAGAAGCGGATTCAGCTGATTCGCGCCGTCCAGCAGGCTGTACTGGGTGTGGAGGTGCAGGTGAACGAATTGAGAAGACAAGGGGGGATCATCCTTTAATTTACGGCAGCCCGCCCAAGAGAGCTTCCCGGAGTCCGGGAAAATTCTAATCCCGGGTCCGGGTGATGTCAACGAACGTGTCCGTCTCAACCGGGATGCCGGAGGTGACTGGATCGCGAACAGTCGAGTGGTTTGAACGCGATTACTGTTTTCCTAAACTAAGTTCGTATAACAGCGCTTTCCAGCCTTGCTCTTCCGTAATGAACCCCTTGGGTTGGACGACGGGCAGCATGCCGGTACCCGGAACCCGCCCGGATTGGCCCATGCTTCCGTTCTTCAGGATCCACATCAGTTCGCCGGGCTTTCGTAGCTTATGAAATTTCGGATTCGTGAAATTGCGGGGCTGGATCGGCAGGTTTTTGGCGGCGGCGCCGTCGCCTTTGCCTTCGGGGCCATGGCAACTGACGCACCCTCCCATGCCCAGGAAGATGGCTTTGCCTTCCGCCAGTATTTCCGGGGTCGGTTCAAACGGTGGCTTGACTTTTTTGGCTTTGGCTAATGCGCCGGCCGGAACCCGGGGAATCGTGATGTCGAATTCTCCACCGGCTTGTCCGTATCCGGTCGGATTCACGCTCCAGGCCACTCCTGAAAAACCCACACACAACCCGGCACTCAACGCGACGCATAACACACTTCTTCTCACGGCACTCTCCTCCTTGATGAGTTTGATAATGATGACGGCCCCGGTGTGAAATAGTAACTGAGGCCGTTTGTACTCTACCATTGCCGAAGAATCCCGGGCAATTGCGCCGGAGTTGTCATCATCCCATTTGGAGGAAAGGGGAAGGTCTTATGCTATTCCCATCTCCGGCATCCATCTTCCCTTATCGTTTTCAAGGGCCTCGCCAGTCCCGTGTTCCTCACGGGCGGTCACCCTCCCCTCTGTTTTTCCCGTCTGATTGTCGTGCCGTTCTAAGCAATGTTAGGCTTGGACCTCTTAATCAATTTCTCGTTAGGAGGCTCCATTGCAAACCCTATGTTCCCTTGTCCTGGTCCTCTTTCTTATCATCCCCTCATGGCTCGGCGCGGCATCAGACAGCCCTGACCCCTTCGGGTTCAATCCCACGACGCATCCGCTACGATATCCGTATTGCACGCCGTACGAGGGGGACGGGCTGGGGTTTACGGGCTATGAGTATCTCTGCACCTCGGCCCCACGACCTCATCCCGATTTTCCGTCCTATCTGCTCGTCTTTATCAAGCCTCGGGGTCTGTGTGCTCTGCTGACCCTCGCTGAGCCGCAGGATCACGTCGAACAAGCGGAACAGTATCTCGCGCAGCTCGCTGCCAAGTATGGCCCGCCGACCTCCTCATCACAGCCTAGCAAACAGCGGTGGGTTTATACCTGGTCCGGGGAGGAGGGGTTTCAGGGAGTCGGGCCAGTGACAAGCCTGGTGTTAGAGATCGATCAGCATGGCGTGCTCTTCCCAACGTCCGTTCATAGCTACGTGCGGTTCTGGTTCCCGACCTCGTGCAAACAAGCCTTACGTGACCAAGCGAATAGTGCGTTTTGAGTGTTGCGGATTTCGATAAACAAGTCCCCTTCAGATGGGAGGGGACGTTACTCTGTCACGGCAGCGCAGGCTCAGCCTTGTGGTCCACGCTAAGAGCCCGGATCGCATGTCTGAGTTGGGTGTACAGGTCGTCTTCGTCTTTCCAGAGGATGTGAGGATATTGTCGGGTATCAAAGTGCAGTTTTTCCTCATGATCCTTCCTGCAGGTGAAGATGACCGGTCGGTCCAGGGCATGGGCAAACCCGGCTTCGTAGAACACACTCCCACGAGCCCCGTCAGGACCATGCGTGAAATCAGCCACCACGAAGCGGGAGCGGCGAATTTCGGCAATCGCCTCATCGCAAATCTTGTTGAAGTGTTGTTTCTCGTTGATTTTCATGGGCGTGTACCCACAGTCTTCGACGGCCTTCTTGATTCCCTTCTCATATACATCATCCATCGAGTCATCAAACCACATGGCGACAAAGCATTGGGACGAGTCTGTCTTTCTGGCCTGCTCGGCGACTTGGGCATGTCCAGGGACCGTTATTGTGCAGTATCCGTTCATACTGCCCTCGAGCCAACCCTGTTTCATTAAATATTGGAGAAAATAGACGACTTCACCTGGCTCGGACGATTCGGACCATCCTAAGGCCCTGGCATCCTCTACCATTTCTGCCGTCACGAATGAGTGTCCAACGTGGTTCGCTTTACCGACCAAGTATCGAAGGAGCCTCTCGGCTCGGACAGACACAGGAAGGGGATCTGTCAGTGTGGCTTGCTTAACAATGTCGTACGTGACGAGTGGCCGCCGTTTGTCTCTTCGCCGCGACTCAATGAGGAAGGTGGTCAGCTTAGCCTTATGTGCCGGAGCCAAGTCGCCGACTTTTCCTAAGTAGATCGCGTCGACCGCAATTTCATAATCCCCACCTGTCCGTGGAGAACCCACGACAACATAATCACTTTTGTCGAAATAATTTCCTACGCTCTCCACCGGCGTTCCCCAAATGGGGCAGGTGTTTTTTTCGTTTCCCATCTCTTGATCCTTCCTTCCAGTGTTTTGTCAATACATGATCCCGGGGATTTATCCCTTTAAATTGACGGGCTGCGGCAAGCGTTTTGCCAGCAGTTTGTAAGGCGCACGGGCGCACGACTCCACCATCCTGCGGAACGGCGGGATATACATGCCAAGAAATCTTCGCTGTCTCCTGTTTTCTGTTCGTCCGTAATTGTCGATGAGGGACTCAACTGATGAGTACCAAACCAGTGGAGGATGAATGACCCGACACTGCCGTTTCGTGATTACGTCTTCAATGCAGCGAGGCCAATCCGTGACCCTCGTGACAGGAACGGCATGTCTGACAAAGTGGAGGGCTGCTCGATAAGACATGGTATAAGCAACCGCTCCTGACGCTCCTGTCCCTTTCAGACCGGGAGCGCGAAGATGGGACAGGTAATGGTCAAACAGGCCAATGACGCCCTGCCGACGAACATAGGCCCTTGAAGAATAGAGTTGCGTGAGTTCAGCATCGTGGTAATACCGGCCAGTCAGGAACTCAACTAGTTGGGGAGAGGGAACGGCATCATCCTCCAAGATCAGGGCATAGGCTATATTCTCAGAGACAATTCGCCGATAGACCTTGATATGTGACAAGGCACAGGCAAACTCGGCATGGGACAGGATTCTTCCAGCTCGTCGCGTGGCAACACGGTCAATCTGGTCTTCATACTGAGGATCGAGTCCATGGCGACCGTCCACGGCATCGACAAACTCAAAGTCGATACCGAGATTGCACAGGGCCTCTGAAATAGCTTCACGCCGTTCGGTGCAATCTAATAGGGACACCACAAAGACGGGGATCGTGGGCGGCATGGCAGTCTTTCTTGGAAAGATGGACCATCAGCCACCGACCGGACATGGTCGGGCCGATTCCGTCCTCCAAGGAGACTGGATGACCCTGCGTATTTACCTGTTCATGATCACCAACCCTGACGATAGCTAGTCGCCATGTTCGGTGATAGGCTCTTGTATTGAGCAGGCGACCCGACAAGGGTGCCCCTCGGAGAACGGAATACTGGGAGTGTATTGATGTTGGTAGGCTATGGCAAGCCTTGGCATTTGATAGCATGCTTTCATTATGCAGGAATTGGTGCCACCGACCCCACAGCACCTGATCGCGTTTGTGATGCTGGTCGTAGTCGGCACGCTTGTTGTGCTATATTTCGAGTGTTACGAGAGTGCGGCTTGTTCCGTGTCGCATGTCTTATCTGATCTGGTCTCCGTCCTGCTCGTGAGTGCCGGATGGAGTATTATCCTAGTGGAGGTCGCCATGTTTGTTGAATCCTGGATCAAGGAACGACGTGAACGACGGTACAAGGAAGAACGGCAATCACTCGTCGAAGAGCTACGCGCCAAGATTCGCTCAACGGGCAAACCGTTAACCGAACAAGACCTTGAAGAATTAGAGCAGGAGACTGGTCACGTTTTGCCGACCAATTCCCGATAGGTCATCGGCTTCCCTGGCATGGCTCCAAAGAGAGCCTGCATCCGGTCTACCGTATCTACCTGACAGTTCCCTTCATTTAGCCGGAAGGTGAACTCGTCAACATACCGATCCAGGTGCTTCACGCTCACTTGATGGAAGGTGCCTTCCAGCCCGCGTTTCAAATTGGCCCACACGCTTTCAATCCCGTTCGTATGCGCCATCCCCCTCACGTACTCATTCGCTGAATGGTTCAGGGTTTCATGCTGATACCCTTTGCGGGTCAGCCCACGATAGGCTCCATGATTATCGGTATAGACTTGTGACCCCTGTTCGACGTGTCGCTGGATCTCCGTCCACAAGGTCAGCCGATCCGTCCCTGTCACCGACTTGGCAATCGTCTTGCCGTCCCGTGCGCGCATGCCCATAACGGCTTGTTTCCCGGTCGATCCACCGCCTTGAGGCTTCGTGCCTTTTTTCAGACGTTTGTTGCGCTCTTTGCCCCCGATGTACGTCTCGTCAATCTCCACAATGCCGGAAAGCAAAATCGACTGCGAATCACAGGCTTTCCGAAGCCGATGCAGCATATACCAGGCATGCGGTTGTTTGATCTTGATCTTTTTGCTTAACTCCATGGAGGAAATGCCCTTCCGATCCGTCAAGAACAGATACGCGGCCATCAGCCATTTGCGCGCGTCGATCTTGTTGCGTTCAAGTGGCGTATTGGTGAAGACCGTGAAGTAGGCCCGACACATCCCACACCAATAGGTGCCTGCCTTCTTTTGAGGCGTAATCTTGTCAGTCTTGTCGCACTTCGCACAGACCGGCTGTCCGTGCCACCGGACCCGCTCGAAGTACTGAATGGCACTCTCGACCGTCGGATATAACTCATTGATTTCAAACAGGCTTAAGGTCTTGGCTTTGTGTGTCGGCATCGTCTTCTCCCTTCGTGAATACTGAAAGCATACTAGCACGATAGAGAAGGTTTGTCAAGTTAAAGGGATAAATCCGAAAAAATTGAGTCCTTCCCCTCCTTTCCCTTTTGCTATTCATGGAATAATGGGTCTATTTTTGCCTCAGTTTCTGAATAGATGGTCTAGACTGATCGTTCTGCTTACTACGTATTTACAACTGGCCTGATACATTTGTAAACTCCGCCAATGTTCCGCTACGTAGAGGCCTTGGCGCTTGCATGTCTGGCCTGCGGACAGACTTTCTTCCCTGCAAACAATGTAGTCGAAAGCTTGGAATTCGGTTTGATGAAGTTCGGTGTAGTTCGGAAGAATGTGAGGACGACTTCGCGTCGGCTGCCTGTATCATTTGTGGCGGTAATAGCGCCTATTCGCAAGATCGGATGGCTTGTTCTTCCATGCCTGTTGATCGCGATAGGTGCGTCGGCGGTCCTGATCAGTGCGGCAGCACAGTCAACCGACAACCCGGGGACAGAAATCTCTTCCGAAGCTGCCCACGGGGCATTCTTTGTGGAAAATCGGTTCCCGTCCGCAGCCTCCTGTAAAACGTGCCACGAGGATCATTACCGTGAATGGTCGGTATCCCCGCATGCCTATGCTCAACTGAGTCCCGTGTTCAACGCGATGCAGGGCACCATTCTCAAGCGGACCAACGGAACCAATGGTGATTTTTGCATCCGATGCCACACACAAGTGGGGATGAACCTCGGAGAGCCCTTGTTCATGAGCAATATCGACCGGCATCCGGTCTCTCGCGAAGGCATTACCTGCATTGTCTGTCACCGGGTCAACCAGGTCTATGGGAAAGAAAGCGGCCGGGTGAAGATCGTGGAAGGCGACCTGTTCGAACCGGTCTACGGGCCTACGGGGAATAAGGAACTCCGGCGTGTGATCGACAGTGACGAATATCAGGTCAACACCGAACGGGGCAAAACGGGCCGGGCCATCCATACCGATGCGAAGAAATTTTTCACCCTCGTCACCCCGGGGTTCTGTGGGACGTGCCATGACGTCAATCTGCTCAATGGGTTCCGTCTTGAGGAAGCCTTCAGCGAGTATAAGACGTCGCCAGCCGCGAAGGCGGGAACCACTTGTCAGGACTGCCACATGGGAACGGAGCCCGGTCGACCGTCTGGCTACGCCGTGGCGCCTGCCGCCCGGGTCGGCGACGTCGAGACCAAGCCGAGAAGACGCACCAATCATATGTTCCCCGGGCCGGATCATTCGGTGATCCATCCGGGGATTTTTCCACATAATACGAAAGCTGCGAAGATGGCGACCATACGGGAATGGTTGGCGTTCGATTATGAGGCCGGGTGGGGGACGGATGAATTTGAACGCGCGATTTCTGACAACACGGTGTTCCCCGATCGCTGGAATTCCGTTGACGAACGATATGAAGCCCGTGAAATTCTGAACCAACAATTTGCCTTGTTGGATGAATACATGGCTCAGCGAAAACGGTTGTTGCAGACAGGATTTACATTAGGCGACGTGGTAACCGAACGGGCCGATGAACAAGGAATCCGGTTTAGGGTGCAGGTACGGAATGGCACCACCGGTCACGGAGTGCCAACCGGCTTTGACGCGGAGCGCGTCGTTTACTTGCAAGTGACGGTGACGGATCGTGATGGAACGGTTATCTTCAAGTCGGGCGATTTGGACCCCAACGGCGATCTTCGTGATTCGCATTCACGGTACGTTCACAATGGTGAACTGCCGTCGGATCCATACCTGTTCAACCTCCAATCGAAATTCATCACCCGGAATTTCCGTGGTAGCGAGAGCGAACGGATCATACCGGTCAACCCCTCATTTGATCCGTTGCCGTTCTTACGCCCGCTCACGCAGTCAAGCATTCTGCTGGGACGTCCGGTGAACGTGCGAAAACACAGGAACGGCATTGAACCAAACGGGAGCCAGTGGGCGCGGTACGAGATATCGGGTTTGAAATTGACGGATAGAGGCCCCTATGTCGCCAGGATCAAACTGATTCTCGGCATGGTGCCGGTCAATCTGATCGATGATATCAAAGAGGTTGGGTTCGATTATGGAATGAGCCCCCGTGAAGTGGCTGAGAGGGTGCTGGCCGGGCACGTGACGTTATGGGAGCGCGCCGTGACATTTGTGGTTTCCTCAAAGGATCGTGCAGCCGTCCAATGAGGAAGCGAGTCGGTTTTTCCGCCGGCATGACCCTGGCGTTGTTGATGGGTTTTTCTGCGGCATGGGCTGCCTTGGAGAGCCAAGGTGAAGAAGGAGAACAATCCATGAAGATGGAATCCGGCAGTCGCTTGTCGGATATCCCCCTCCCGCTTCAAGTGGGAGACGTACCGGATCGTCCGACGCTCCTTCTGGAATTGGGGGAACCGTTTCTAGGAACCGGGCGGTTTGGTCACGAAATCGAACTGCCGACCGGCGCGGTGTGGCGGCCTTCCCTCTGGATATTCGGGACACACCGGATGGCCGTGCAGACCGTCGATGACGGCGCGACGCGCACGTCTGAATGGGCACACCGTCTCGATCTGTTCGCCAATCTCAAATTATCGGCCTCGGATCGTCTGTTGATCGGATTGCGCCCATTGGATCGTGAGAACCGTTTTACCAGCGTGTCCTTGGAGCCTGATGGAGACGTTCAGGACGAATTGAACGCGGTGCTCAGGACCATATTCTTTGAAGGGGACTTGGGAGAGATTTTTCCGGCTTTCGACGTTGATGATACCAGGATGCTTGACGTTGGTTTTTCGGTTGGCCGGCAAGCGGTGCTGTTTCAGGACGGCATTCTGATCAACAGCGGAGGGCTGGGCAATCCTGACGCTGTTTCGCTGGTTCGGAACAACCTCCAACTACCGGGTACGTCAAACGTACGGATCAGCGTTTTCTATGCCTGGGACAACGTGTACCGGGACGACAATCGACTCGACCATGATGCGCAACTCTTCGGCCTCTTTACGGAAACGGATTTTCCCGTGACGACGATCGACTTGGATCTTGTCTACCTCGAAGCGGGGGAGGACACGGGCGATGCATTTTTTGCCGGGATTCGAGGAGTTCAGCGCATTGGGCCTTTCAATACCACGTTGACGATCAATGCCTCGTTTCCGACAACGCGCGAAACACCGCAAACCAGCCGCGGTACTTTGTTATTCAATGAAATCTCCTGGACCCCGACGCACACCCAAGACTTCCTTTACCTCAATACGTTCTGGGGAATCGGGGAATTTTCCTCGGCCCTTCGTGGTCCTGAAACCGGTGGACCGCTCAGTCGAACGGGGATTCTGTTTGACGCGGTGGAATTGGGCCGGTATGGGCCTGTACTGGGGAATCGTGCCGATAACGCCATCGGAGGCAGCCTCGGGTATCAAACGTTTTTCAACCGGACTCGACAGCAGCTTATTGTTGAGTTTGGCGGTCGGAAGAATACGAACAATCAGGTCGACGATGGAGACGCGTATGCCATTGGAATGCGGTATCAACACGCCGTTGGCCGGCACTTCGTTGCCCAAGTCGATGCCTTTGGAGCGGTTCAGGAAGGACGCGACCCGTCTTATGGGGCACGTCTCGAATGGCTCACGAAATTTTGAGGATGAGTATGGAGTGGGTAATACAAGGAATCGTGGGCGGTATCGTCGTGGCGGCTCTGTTTCGGCTCGTCTGTTTCTTTGTTGCGTTGTGGCGGCTGACCCGATACAGAAAGCAGCAGCGTCGATTTGCCCGTGACGCGTTTTACCGTCGCGTACAGGTAGCGAAGGTGCAGTGTCTTGAGCGCAAGCGTCCGGAGCCGGCTGTCACGACTACAGTCTCAGGCATTGAAGTCGTCTTTGTGAGGTCGGGCAGGACGTACACGTGGGACCCGAGCATAGGCTCATTATTGGAACTTGCCAAAAGAAACAATGTCAACGTGCGCTTCGGATGTCGTGCTGGCAAGTGTGGAAAGTGTCTCACGGCTATCAAATCCGGAGCCGTCTCGTATGTGACGTCCATTCGAGACGTACCGGCCGGTTGGTGCTTGCTGTGCTCTTCCATGCCAACGGGCACGCTGATTTTGGACGCGTAGTCCTTATTGTTTGCATTCGCAGTGATGAACGTTACCCCTACAGGACTACTGCAAAAATGACGCACTGGGGAATCTCGTGAACGCGGTGATTCAAACAGTTCCGGTGTGGGCCAGTCTTTTACTGGGATTTCTGGTCTTCTCCAATGGTGAGCTTGAGGCCAGGAGTCTTTCCGAGAAAGATGTGCTGAACATTGTGGGACCGGACGAATGTGGCGAATGTCACAAAGCGGAAGTGCATGTTTGGCGAGAGACCAGGCACTCCAAAACTTTTAAAGTGCTCACGCGCAAGAAACGTGCACGGGAGATTGCCGGCAATATGGGGATCAGACGCGTGAAAAAAGCCGGAGCTTGTGTGACCTGTCACTTTACGTCAGGCTATACAAAGAACAAGGTGAAAGCCATTGCCGGTATTTCCTGCGAGTCGTGCCATGGTCCGGCGAAGGACTGGCTCAAGGTTCATGGTGATTATGGCGGGAAAAACGTGACCCGTGAACAGGAAACGCTCAAGCATAAAGCTAAGCGTCTTGCCGCGACCAGGAACTCCAGCATGATTCAACCCCGGGATCTCTATCGTCTTGCGGCAAACTGCTATCAATGTCACATCGTGTCCAATGAAAAATTGGTGAACGTCGGAAGGCATGGACCCGGGAATGACGACTTTGACTTGGTGTCGTGGTCGCTGGGTGAAGTCCGCCACAAATTCCTCCGTTCTGAGGGAAAAAAGAATGAAGAAGTGTTCCCGGAGCGTAAACGGATGCTCTACGTTGTGGGGAAAGCTCTCGATCTGGAGTATGGTCTTCGTGCCCTTGCCAAGGTGACGAAAAAAGGGAAGTATGCAACCGCGACGATGACGCGCGTCCAACGCGTCGTGAATACACTTCGGGCGATCTATAAGTTGAGTCCTGTCCCGGAAGTCAGGATGATCCTGCAAATCATCAAAGGTATCGATCGGAAGATTCGCAAGGAAGTCGTATTGGCCGCTGCCGGCAAGATTGCCGCAGTGACTCAAAAGCTTGCCGATACCCGTGACGGCAGCCAATTGAGTGCCTTGGATCGAATGATACCGCAGGCAGAGCAATACAAAGGCAAACACGGAAGACCGCCCGAACGGGTGGCCAGACACGATCTTCTGTCCGTTGTTGATCAACTGAACAGGTGATGACGTTTGTGTCACGATATTGGGCCGTCATCGTGACCTGGAGCGTGATCATCCTTCTCCTCGCCGGTCTGTACGTGGCATCCGTCGTTTCACCCTACTGGACAACGTTTCTCTCAGGGTGGCTCCTTTTTGTCTTCATCCTTGCGTTGCTCACGTACAATCTTCTCAATCGACTCCCTTTTGTATCGCTGGGAGCATCCATCGATTGGTTCTCGTTCCATGTGTCTGCTGGTCTGCTGACCCTTGTGCTTTTTGTTCTGCATGTTGGGCTACGTGCTCCAAATGGTCTTTTGGAAGTGACGCTGACGCTGTTGTATGCGGCGTGTGCCGTCAGTGGGATTGTTGGGCTCATCCTGTTGCACCTGCTGTCCCGGCGACTCGAGATGGGTGGAGAGGCGGTGAGCCTTGAACGAATTCCCATCATACGAGAGCGTCTTCGCGAGAAAATTGAAGGCGTCGTTGAGCGTACCGTTTCAGAGGACCATTCGACAGTTTTTGCAGATTTCCATGAACGGCAACTGGCTTCTTTTCTCGACGGACCACGGAACTATTGGAGTCATCTTTTCGGCGCTCCCAGTTCCGGTCGTGCGCTGCTCACCGACCTTGAGGCTTTGGATCGCGGCTTAGAGGAGAAGGAACGGGAAAGAGTAGAAGAGTTACGGGTCCTGATCCACGTCAAGTATGGCCTTGATTGTCAGCAAACACTCCAGGGGACGCTCAAATACTGGTTGTTTATCCACGTCCCCGTGGCCTATAGCCTCCTGATTCTTTCGTTCGTTCACACGATCGTGATATCGGTTTATACAACGGGATAGCCTATGCGTTTGCAGGACGATGGGTTCCGTGATGGGCAAGTTGCCCCGCCCACCAGGAATTGGGTGTGTGGACGGGCGACGGAAGAGACGGCCTGTTCGAACGGACCCGACGAGAAGGGACGCTGCAGGGTGACGATGGAATGTGTCCCGGTGTGGGAAGGGGCACGGTGGCATTGTTCTCGAATCTCAGATGGACCATGTGAAGATGGTCCCTTACCGGACGGAGCCTGTTGCCGGTCTGTTCCCGCGTGCCAGCCGATTCCCAGTCTTCTGGCCGTGCGACGCAGGATCACGTTTTGGCTCTCCATGGTTATGGTTGGTCTCTCGCTGCTCTTTCTCTCCGGTCCGAAAGGATCGGCCTTCTTTTCCCCGGGAGAACTGACATTCGGACATGGGGCCTCAGTCGAAGCTTGTGCGGACTGTCATGCTGCCGCGCATGGAGACCTTGTAGACCGGGTGTTTGCACTGGGCGTATCAGGAACGGGGCAGGAGAACAGCAAGCTGTGTCTGACGTGTCATCATCTCGGAGACCATGCGTTGGAAGTACATGGTCGTTTCCCAAAGGAGTTGGCTGTTGTCACGGAAGGTTTGAGTCGAATGCCTCAGGCCGCTGATGTGCCGTTGTTTCAAGATTTTTCCTCCTGGGTGCTGGGTTTGCTGGAAACGGGAGAGAAACAATTGGCTTGTGCAACGTGTCACGGGGAACATCGAGGAAAAAATTTCAATCTACTCGCGATGAACGCGCAACAGTGTCAAACCTGTCATGCGAGGACATTTTCGGATTTCGCCAATAATCATCCGCCGTTTTCCGGCTATCCATACGAGCGTCGTACACGGATAGCTTTTGATCACACTTCCCATATCGGGAAACATTTTTTTGGTGAATTCAAGAAAGATGCTCCGATAACGTGTGCCGCTTGCCATAGAGCTGATGCGGCCGGTCAAACCATGCGAACGGGAACGTTTGAGAATATCTGCGCAAGTTGTCACGCAGAGCAGATTGAGGGTGTTGGCCAGTCTGGGGCAAAAGGTTTTGCGTTTTTGCGGTTACCGGGTTTGGACCTGGAGACGCTACAAGAGCATGGTGTTTCCGTTGGCGAATGGCCAGCCGATGCGAACTTCGAAGATGGGCTCACGCCTTTCATGGAGTTGTTGCTGGGAACAGATTCTGCCTTTGCCGAAGACCTGGCCTTCCTGTCAGGGCTTGACGATTTCACGGATCTGTCTGATGCCACAGATAAAGAAATCGCAGCCGTGGGCAGGATAGTCTGGGCCGTAAAAAGACTGGTTTACAACTTGGTTATGAGAGGGCAGCAGGAGATTGTGAATCGGCTTCAGATGACGACGAACATCGGGGCGCGGAAATTTGCGGACTTGTTTGGTCAATTCCCGGTTGAGGTGATTTACGCCGCACAGCAAAATTGGTTACCCCATTTAGCAATGGAGTTGTCCGGCTTAGAAGCCGGAGAGGCGGTGGTGCAGCTTGAAGATCGCGACGCTGAACAGGAGATTCGAATGGATCGAGAACGTGAAAGAAAGATGATGATCGGAGGCTGGTATCGTCAGGATTCAGAGTTTGCCATACTCTATCGCCCAATTGGGCATGCCGATCCGTTCCTGTATGCATGGCTGGATTTCACCGTTCAAGCAACAGGCGTAAAACATGGGCGTTCAGCCGAGAAGATTTTCACCACCTTGGCAAATCCCAAAGCTCCCGGGCTGTGCATGAAGTGTCACAGTGTTGATGCACAAGCCGGTCAACGGAAACGGATTCATTGGGCCGCTGCACGTCCGGTTGCCGATGAACGGAAGGCGACGCGCTTCACCCATGCGGTGCATTTCAGCCTGCTGGACGACAAAGGCTGTTTGACGTGCCATACGCTCAACCCTGAAGCCGAAGTCATGGAAGCGTTCGAGCATACTGATCCGTTGACCTTTTCCAGCAACTTTCGAGCGATGGAGAAAACCGTGTGTGCAACGTGTCATACGTCAAAACGAGCGGGAGACACGTGTTTGACTTGTCACAACTACCACGTGGGAACAATGGCTCCGGTCCTCCCAAACGCCCCGCTCACGGCACCGTCTCCGTCAACAAAGAGAACTACACTCATTCGCTGACAATTCCCGACCTTCCCTCCTTTGGAAGACAACCACCTCAATCCCCCTTATCAGGGGGACTTAGAGTCCTGTAGATCGGGTTAGCACTGGATTTTGAAGCTGAGAAAAATATCGGGAACCGGTATGATCTTCATATAAGGCCTGTAGGGCCTTTCGGTTCAGAGGGGACCATTGCGATGCAACCCGACCCATCCCCAAGAGCGAAACGCCGCGAAATCATGATGGCCAGTGTCCCCATGGCCCGGGACCCGGTGTGCGGCATGACGGTGGATCCGCTCTCTGCTGCGGGAACATACGAGTATGCCGGGACGACGTACTATTTCTGTCATCCCCGGTGCGAGGAACGGTTTCGTGGCGATCCTGAGGGGTATCTGAGCGGCAAGTACACGCAGTCCATGGACGAGGCGCCGGCCAAGCCGGGCACCGAATATATCTGCCCGATGTGTCCCGACGTGGTGTCGGAGAAACCCGCGGCTTGTCCGTCCTGTGGCATGGCGCTTGAGCCGCGAACGGTCACGGTGGAAGAAGAGGCCAATCCCGAACTCGTGGACATGACGCGCCGGTTTTGGGTCGGGTTGGCCTTGGCGTTGCCCGTCCTGGTGTTGGCCATGGCCGAGATGATTCCCGGCCAACCCTTGCAGGCGGTCCTTTCTCCTCGATGGTCGAATTGGTTGCAGTTCGTCCTGGCCACGCCCGTAGTGGTCTGGGTGGGGTTGCCGTTCTTTCAGCGCGGGTGGGCCTCCATCGTCAACCGAAGTCTTAACATGTTTACCCTCATTGCCATGGGTACGGGAGCGGCTTATCTCTCGAGCGCCATGGCCACGATGTTGCCTGATCAGTTTCCAGAAGCGTTCCGCACCCCGGCCGGTGACGTGCCGGTGTATTTTGAAGCCGCTGCCGTCATTATCGTCCTGGTGGCCTTGGGCCAGGTTCTGGAAATCCGGGCACGCCGTCGAACCACGGGTGCACTGAAAGCCCTTCTCGGGTTGGCGCCGAAAACCGCAAGGATCGTGCGGAGCGACAACCAGGAAGAGGAGATTCCCTTGGAGCAGGTCAAGGCCGGTGAACGTCTCCGTGTCCGTCCCGGCGAAAAAGTCCCGGTGGATGGTGCGGTGCTGGAAGGCTCAACCTCGGTTGATGAATCCATGGTCACGGGCGAAGCCATTCCGGTTGAAAAACGGACAGGGGATTGGGTGACAGGGGGCACCCTGAACGGCACCGGCACCGTGTTGATGGAAGCCAAACGCGTCGGCCAGGAAACCATGCTGGCGCAGATCGTCAGGATGGTGAGCGAGGCTCAACGCAGTCGTGCCCCCATCCAGCGGGTAGCCGACGCCGTGGCCGGGTATTTTGTCCCGGTTGTCGTGTTGGGTGCGGCCATCACGTTTGGCGTGTGGGCGAGTGTCGGGCCTGAGCCTCGCCTGGTCTATGCTCTGGTGAACGCCGTGGCCGTGCTGATCATTGCCTGCCCGTGTGCGCTCGGGTTGGCCACGCCCATGTCCATTATGGTCGGCATGGGACGAGGGGCCACCGCGGGCGTGCTCATTAAAAATGCCGAAGCGCTTGAACGATTGGAAAAGGTGACGATGCTGGTGGTGGATAAGACCGGCACGTTGACGGAGGGGAAACCCGTCTTGCGATCGGTCGTTCCCGCATCGGGATTGAGTGAGGCGGATTTGCTCCAATTGGCGGCCAGCGTCGAGCGTGTCAGCGAACATCCCTTGGCCGCAGCTATCGTTTCCGGTGCAAGTGAGCGAGGGCTTCCCTTCAGTGAGGTCGAAGAATTTCGTTCGCAAACCGGTGAAGGCGTCGAAGGTCAGGTGGATGGGAAGGTCGTGGCGTTGGGCAATCGACAATTTCTCGAACGGGATTTGGGTGTGCCGTCGCAGAAATTAACGGAGATCAATGCGCAGAGCGACGTGCTGCGGAAAGAAGGGCAAACCGTGGTGCTGGTGGCGGTTGACGCGCAGCCGGCCGGTCTCATCGGGGTCATCGATCCGATCAAGGCCACCACGGTCGAAGCGGTTGATTCTCTGAAACGTGAAGGACTTGAAATCGTCATGGTCACGGGTGATCATCGACAGACCGCCGAAGTCGTTGGCCGACAACTGGGGTTGCAACACGTTCAGGCCGAGGTCCTTCCCGAACATAAACACCAGATCGTGAAACAATTCCAAAAGAAGGGCCACGTCGTTGCCATGGCCGGAGACGGCATCAATGATGCTCCGGCCCTTGCCGAAGCCGACGTCGGCATTGCCATGGGAACGGGTGCCGACGTGGCGATGGAAAGCGCGAGCATTACCCTGGTGAAAGGCGACCTGCGAGGCGTCGCCCGTGCCCTGATCTTAAGCAAAGCCATGATGAAGAATATCCGGCAAAATCTCTTTTTCGCGTTTGTCTATAATTCTCTGGGGGTGCCCATTGCCGCAGGCGTCCTCTATCCTTTCCTGGGGCTTCTCCTGAGCCCCATCATCGCCAGTGTCGCCATGACGTTCAGTTCGGTGTCGGTCATCGCCAATGCGTTACGGCTCAGACGATTGAGGTTGTAGCAGTTCCCTTGGTTTCATTGAAATTCTCCTTTTATATACGTGAGCGTGTTTGCTTGAAGCGTGCATTTACGAAATCTATTGTCATGCATCCGTGGAAGGTTGGGGAACAATTGACCCGTTCACCTGGGGTCCATGGGACAATCATGCCGGGGGAGCGCCATGCTTGATCGGATAGGGCACGGCTACCAGGCCTTTCTGATTTGGTTGGTGGATCGCTGCCGGCGAGCGGCCGTATGGGTGGTGATCGGAGTCTTCGTCGCCACGGGCCTGTCCGCAGTGTATATCGTGAAGAACCTGGCACTCGACACGGACCCGGTTCATTTATTGGACCCGGACCTTCATTTCAGAAAGCTGCAAGTCGATTTCTACGCCGCGTTTCCGCAACTCGACGACTTGATCCTGGTCGTCGTGGATCAGGGTTCCGCCGAGGACAGGCGCGACGCGGTTCACGAATTGGCAACGCTTCTGGAGCAACACCCTTCATTATTTGCCTCGGTGTATCAACCCCAGCAGGATGAGTTTTTCGATCAACACGGACTGTTGTATTTCGACGTCGATGAACTCTGGCGATTGGATGAACGGCTGGCTGAATGGTCCCCGTTTCTGGGGACGCTCGCGCAGGATCCCAGTCTACGCGGGTTCTTTTCCATTCTCACCCTGGCGTTGGAGGAAGACCCCACGCCCGAGCAGCAGAAGGTCCTGGCCGACGCGTTTGCCCTGTTGAGCGAGGCGATTGAGGCTCAACGACTCGGGAAGCCTCCAACTTCATCTTGGAAACAGACCATGCTCGAAGACGTCACGGGCAAAAGCGATCCGTCGCGCGGGTTTCTGCTGGCGAAAGCGCGGCTTGACTATTCGAGCCTGGAAGCGGCCGAGGGTCCGCTGGAATTCCTTCGCCGGCAGGGTGCCGATCTTGAAGAGCCGTTCGATGTGCGAATCCGGCTGACGGGTCCCATCCCAATCGAAGCGGAAGAGCGGGAGACGGTTGTCCGGGGTGTCGGGTTGGCCGCGGGGTTGTCGTTGGTTTTGGTGTCGTTCGTGTTGATTGCGGGGTTTCGCTCCCTGCGGCTCGTGGGGGCGATGCTGTGTACGCTTGTGGTGGGTTTACTGTGGACGGCCGTCTTTGTGGTGGTGGCCGTCGGTTCGTTGAACTTTATCTCCGCATCCGTGCCGGTGTTGTTCATCGGGCTCGGCGTGGATTTCGGGATACAGTTCGGCCTGCGGTATCGAGAAGAGTTTGCCCGCTTCGGCGATCACGAGACGGCCTTGCGACGTGCGGTCGCCGGGGTCGGTGGGGCCCTGACGCTCGCGGCGGTGGCCGCGGCCCTGAGCTTTTTTTCATTCCTCCCCACGTCGTATCGAGGGCTTGCGGAAATGGGGCTGATTGCCGGGGTCGGCATGTTTATCGCCCTTTTTGCGAACCTCACGTTTTTCCCGGCGCTGCTGACCGTGTTCCCGCTTTCCCGGTCCCGTGTTGCAAGTCCCCTGAAAACGACGGAAGACCGGCCCCCGAAAGCTCCGGTCACGAGTGCGATTGTCCGATACCGGCGGATGATTCTCGGGGTGCTGGTCCCCGTGGTGGTGGCCGCGGTCGTTGTGGTGCCGCGGTTGCAATTCGATTTTAATGCCCTGCACCTTCGGGACCCGTCGACCGAAAGTGTGTCCACCTTTCAAGAATTGCTTGCGGACCCGGACACGTCTCCCTACGTCATCCAGGTGTTGGCCGACAATCTCCCGGCAGCCGAGGCGTTGGCGGAGAGTCTTCAGTCGGTGCCGGAAGTCGATCGGGTCCTCACGCTGTCCAGTTTCGTGCCCGGCGACCAGGAAGAAAAGTTGACCATGATCGACGAGATGGCGTTGGTGCTGGAGCCCGTTCTCATTCCCCGGGCGGTCGTCGAGACGCCAAGTGAGGAGGAAGAGGTACAGGCCATGAGAGATTTCCGCGCCGCACTTGGCGCGCATGAATCCCGAAACCGGCAGGGCGATCTCGACAAGAATCTGACAACCCTCAAACGAGCTATCGATGACCTGTTGTACGAGTCTCAAGGATCGACCCTGTTCGTGCCCGACCTCCGCGCGCGGTTAATGGGAGACTTCCCGAAGTGGATTGAACGACTGCGAGGGTTGCTGTCCCCGGATGAAATCACGCTGGGGACGTTACCTGAAAGCCTGACGCGTCACTATTCCGCGCAAGACGGCCGGACCCGCGTCGAGGTCTTTCCCGCTGAAAACGTCGAGGAAAACCAGGCACTACGGCGGTTCGTGTCGAGCGTGCAGCAAAAGGCGCCAGGTGCGATCGGTTCGCCCGTGAGCATTCTGGAAGCCGGGCAAACGATTGTCGACGCCTGTATTCAAGCGACCCTATTGGCCATCCTGCTGTCTGCCTTGTTGCTGCTCGTGGTACTGCGACGCCCGGGCGAAACTCTCTTCGTCCTGTTGCCGCTGGTCTTGACACTGTTGTTGACGGTGGCGACGTGTCTGATGTTGGGCATTCCCCTGAATCTGGCGAACGTGATTGCCTTACCCCTGGTGCTTGGCCTGGGAATTGCCTTCGGCATTTACCTGATCCTGCGCAGACGGGAAGCTGATTCACACTCCATTGTCGAGGTCTTGCGGAGCAGTACGTCCCAAGCCGTGCTTCTCAGTGCCCTGACCACAATGGCATCCTTCGGAGCACTCGGGTTTTCGTCTCATCCGGGTATGGCCAGCTTGGGCAACTTGCTGGTCGTGGTGTTGATCCTGGCCCTGCTCTGCGCCCTGGTGATTCTTCCGGCGCTTCTGGCCGAATGGGAGCAGAGGGGGTGGTGGGGCGCCAGTGAACCCATACAAAGATGAAAGAAGGGGGGACGGGGGAGATGGTGCTATTCGTTCCGGTCTGAGTGTTCCCGGGGTTTGCCGGTTTCTTCTTGAAAGGGTTCTTCTTCGACTTCGAGAGCGTCAAAGGGATCGTCAAAGTACAAGTCGTCGTCAACGGGAGGATTGCCGTCGTAGATCAGGAATTTTCGATGTTGCAGGTACGCTTCTCTCGTAAAGAGATACGGCTCGACCGCAGCTTCGTCTCGAAACGTGACGGCCTCGTCCACTCCCGCCCGATAGTCGATAAAGCCCAGGAGGGCGACGGGTATCACGTAAGGATTGGGCACATAGAACAGGATGTTGGTGACGGTCGTGACGCCTAAATTCGGAACATCTCTCACGGTGCTGGGTCCGATAAACGGCAGCATCAGATAGATGCTCTCGTCCATTCCCCACACGGCCAGGGTTTGTCCGAAATCTTCATCATGGGCTTCGAGCCCAAGAGGCGTGGCCATGTCCCAAACTCCCAGGAATCCGAACGTCGTGTTCACGAGAAATCGGGCCGAGTCCTCGAGTCCCTGAGTCACCTTGCCCTGAAGAAAATCATTCAGGATGACGTTGAGGTACGCCACGTTAGCGAAGAAATTGGAGACGCTGTTCCGGATGGGCCGTGGCGTGTACGAGACGTAGGCTTTAGTAGCTGGTTTGGCGATCTTGCGATCGGCAAAGTCATTGACCCGGTAAATCTGTCGATTGACCGACTCCAACGGATCGTGATCCGATACCTCGATATCGGCGGACTTCGTGGTTGCGCACCCGGTCAGCCCGGTGAAGGCCAACCAGCCGATTGCCACACACAGCATGGCGGCATTCGCGTTCGCATTCCCGATGGCATTCGTCATGCTTCTCATCAAGCCGCGGGAGATTCAGGACGCTTCATGTGCGTTTTTTTTGATTTGGGCATTCAGGCGTTCGATGAGGGTCGAGAACCCGTCTTTTCGCAGAATGCCCCCGTATTCGGCACGTTTCAAGGCCAGATCACTGACGCCGTTGACGCTGACACTGATGATTTTCCACTCGTCATGCACCCGGTGCAGGATGTAGTTGAACGTGATTTTCTCGCCGTCGGATTTCACAAGGTGGCTCGTGACCAGTTTGCGATTTCCTCTTTTTAAAGACGTTTCTGAAAGAACGTTGAACTGCTCTCCTCCATAGTCCTTGAACCGTCCCGCGTACGTGGAAATGCTCAGGTTTTTGAACGTCTCGACAAAAGTGGATTTTTGGCTCGCATCGAGTCCTTTCCAATGTCTCCCCACGACCAGCCGTGCGATATTGTCGAGGTCGTGTGTTTTTTCAATCGTGGGGGAGATGCTCTGATAGCGACCCGTATAGCCGAGGTCTTGCCCTTCTTTCATGATGGTCATGATCGATTCCTGAAGTTCGGTCACGACGTGGGTGGGTTCGCCGGCGGATGTGCCGACGCAGGAGCCCCAGGCCACCAGGAAAGCGACGGCGCCCATGAGGCGCTTTTTCGAGATGTCAATCATCCGTTATCCGGGTTCAATAATGTTGGCAGGGTGGATGTGCACGATGAATTACCAGATTGCGTTTCGTTCAGGCAAGCCAGGGAAGACGCGCGTGTACATGAATAAAGCCGGACTGCGTTGCTCACGAAGCTTGCGGGGGCTGGATGATACGAAACCGGACCTCGTCCGCGTGCGTATAGGCCGACTGTTCACTGCCGACAAATAAGCCGCACCGGTGGAGTCCGGGTGTCCATCCTAATTCAGGCTGGGTGATGATAAAGTAGCCGGTTTGGTCACCCATGTTCATGATGACGTGGTCCCGGGCCAATGGTATTTGATTCGCGTTTGTTCTTGCGGTCTCGAGAAAACATTCCGCGCTGAGTGGCATTTCATCATAGGAGGCGATCACGAGTCCGAACATCAGATAAATTTCTTCCTGGGTGTCCGGAAACGTGTCGTGCGGCCCGATGGGGATAAATTCATGGGTGCCGGTGGGTCGATCGTCCCGCATGACGCGGTTGGCCGGGATGACGTAGCGAAACATGCTGAAATCGGCATCCCGCCCCATCAGGGAAGCCCGTGTGTAGATCTGTTTCTTGGGGTTCAGCCGTTCTCTGGCTATTTTTTCATAGAGTTCGTCCTCGGTAAGAGGGGCCGGGGTTTCGGCCTCGACGGCGGGAACAGCCTCATTCGCGTCCTGCTTCGGGATCGCGTTGCCGGAAGCGGGAATATGTTCCTTCACCCGTTCAATCCACATGGCCAGGGTTTCCGTGTTCAGAACCCTGAGATCGGCTTTGGGCGGAGCGTCCTTTGTGCGTTCGTCGAAATCGAGGGCGGCTTCATAGAGGAGTTCAAAATAGGGGAGGGCTTCAGTCCATTTTCCCAGTTTCATCAAACAGCGGCCTACCCGGAAAAACGCATCCGCGTAGACTTCGTCCGATGGGTCCATCGAGGACAGGTTTGCAAAGACCTCTATGGCTTCCTCGCACCGGTCAAGCCCCAGTAAGGTCATGCCCAGTTCATGGGTCGCGGCGTAATCGCTGGGCTTGAGGGCCAGAATTTTTCGATAGACCGGCTCGGCCTCTGCATAGCGACCCGTGTCGAAGAGTTTCCATGCGTGGGCGCGAATGGCGGACCATTCTTTGCGCACCGCCGCGGACCCGCCGGGGCTCAAGATCGGCTCGAAGCGCCGGCCCCGTTCTTTGGTGGCGCCATAAATGACTGACCTCAGGCTGTGGGCGGCCGCTTCTTCGGGAGAACCGGGCTCGACTATTCGCAGGACGTGCTCGACTTCGTCGCGTGCCCCACGGCCGTCCAGGACATCAAGTTTGGCCCGGGCGAGCGACAACCGCCATCCCGGCATGTCCGGAATCATGGCCACTGCCTTTTTATACCATTCCAGAGATTCCTCCAGGCGATCGACTTTCCGGAGTTCCTGCGCCAGTTTGAGGGAGACGATGGGATTCGTCGCATCCAGTTGTGCGATCCGTTGAAATTCGGCGATGGCCTGCTCGTGTTGCCCCGACCGGAGCAACACGCTCCACTTGGCCCAGCGTATCTCCAAGGCCTCCGGGTTCGTCTTGAGGACCACGTCGTAGGCTTCGACGGCTTCCTGGTGACGACGGGACGCCGTGGCAAGAATGTCTGCTCGTAATTTTTGCAGCCTGACGGCGTCCGGATAGTCTTGAAGTCCCGGGTCCAGGATGTGCAACGCACGGTTGGGGGCGCCGTCCATCCATTCGGCTTCCGCGAGATCGGCGATCTCGTCGATCGCCTCGCCTCGTTGCTCGACGGCGAACGCCTGCGTCGTTGTGGACCAGAGAAGCAGGACACAGAGCATGACCTTGAAGCGGCACCCCAGCCGCTCGGACGATTCTTTGACAGCGTGTTTATTCATGAAGGAACAAGCAATGCGCACGGAGCGAAGTTTTTTGCACGAGTCGCCTATATTTTAATGTACCATAGCGTAAAGAAAGGATGAAAGAAGGCGGCTGGGGGAGGGCTGGGGCGAGGGGAGGGACGGCACGCAGGCCGTCCCCTACAACGGCCATGAATATGTAGGGACAGGCCTGCGTGCCTGTCCGTTGTCGGTCGGGTAAGCACAACGTCCCCCGGCATGATCGCTGCCCGGCCCCGTACCGTCCATGACCCGTTGACTATCACCATGAAACGAATCCTGTGCGTTTTCTGTGTTATCGGTTTCTGGTGGCCGGGCGTTCCATCCGCTTCGTTCGGTCAGGCCGCAGAGCCTGAACGGGAATCCCGCGTTTCACTGGCCATGGACGTTTTTCTGAAGAAGCCCATGGAACGGATCTATGAAATTCACGTTCATCTGACCAATGACAACCCTGACCCCCTTACCGTGAATCTCCGGGACTTGCCGTGGTTTCCCCCGAATGATGCCGGGTGGCTCTCAGCGTTTCGCATGGATGCTCGACGCAGTCCCGTTCATCAAGATTCTTTCCCGGGAAAGTTCGGGTCTCGAAGCATCCGTCTCGTTCCGGGTGAGTCGGTCCAAGGTAAACTTGTCTTGAACCAGCGGATCCCGACCCTGTTGGAGGACGTCGCGCTGTTTGGCGTCCGGATTGAGTGGGAGTGTTCCCATCCTTCTTTACACCTGGTGTGTCAACAGGATTTTCCCCGTACCATCATGATCCCGAAAGGCGATCCCGGCGAACCGGACGTGTATGCCGTGGATGAACCGGCGTGCAGGCAATTGGAAGGAGCGATCGGTCTCATCGACGTTCCTCAAGGGCATGAAGTGCTTTTTCTCCTCACCAATGAATCCGTGATGGCCGACCTGGAACAGGTGCAAGCCCTGCTCTACCGGGTGGATGACTACGTCCGTCAGTGTCAACCAACGTGGACGAACAGTTGGGACGTCGATTTTTTTGCGGAAGAGCGGGTTGCGGGATTCCTCAGGGATCGGGAAGGCAGGCGATATTTTGAAAAGGGACTCTGGCAGCAGGCCAATATCGGACAGTATTCGAGCCAGATCCGGACCTTATACCGGTTTCCATGGAGCAGGAAGCAAGCCGATACCGTGTATCTGTCGGTGTACCGTGACCGGGCGGGAATCCGGTGAGCCCCCCTCACCCCAACCCTCTCCCACCAGGGGCGAGGGAGTGAAGAGCCTGTCCTCTCCCTCGACGGGAGAGGAGAAAGGTGAGGGTGGTGAATCCTGTAGGTCGGATTACGTTGCGCTCATTCGACCTACCACACTGTCATCCTCGATCAAGTCGGGGATGACAGACAAAAACAAAGGGCAAAAACCCTGGATCCTTTACTTGACTGGATCCTCGATTGCAAACGTCGAGGACAGGCGTCGAGGATGACAGCAAAGTCAGTCGAGGCAGGTCGGGCCGGTGTTGCGTCACTCCGGGGCGGTTTGTTCATCCTGGGCCACGTGGCCTCGCAAGGATTTTTCGGTGATCTGGCTCTGGATTTCCCGGGCGATCACCCGGGCAAGTTGTTCCGCGGATAACGCGCCCATGGGAAGCTCCTGCGTCTCACGATACAATGCTTCCTTCGGCTCCACGGCGCGATGGTAATTCACGAGAATTTTCGCGGGTTGAATGACCCGGCCGCGTTCCCCGACCGTGACGGCCTTGTCTTCCGGCACCACGCGTGTCCGTGTCGTCCAATCCCGTTCGTCGATTTTGGCCACCAGGACGTGCCAGACTTTTCCGTTGAGCAGGCTGCGAACGGCTTTTTGCGTGTTGTCCCAGAAGAAGGGATCGCTGACGATCAACCGGAGGGCATGCCGGACGCGAATATCATACAGCTTGATGGTCGAGTCCACGTGCTCGGGTTTCGTCAGGGTCGTGGTTCCCATTTCATAATACGGTTGATCGACAAGACTGCCATAGGCATCCACCGTTTGAATGTAGGTATCCAATAAGGCTTGCAGCGCTTCCGTGCGTTCTTCCGGCGACATCTTTTTGATCTCGGCGTTGGTGGAGACGGGCGCGCGTAGCAGATCACGTTTCAACAGGCGCCCCCTGCTGGTGGATTTGGTGGCGGCTTTGCTGATGACCCATTGAAACTCTTTTGCCAGTTTCGGGGCGAGGGTCTCCGGCTGCCCGAGGTATCCGTCCTCTCTGAGTCTCATGGCGTTGATCAGGAGATTGACCTTGCCTTTCTGCTTGGTTCTGGCCACGAGAAACGGAAATTCTTTGCCGTCCCGGTTCAGCACCCTTGGTTCTATGACGATTTCTTGCAGGAGATCGCTCGTAACGGCTTGGTCGAACCGTTTGTGTTGCGAGCGGTCCCGGACCAGGATGCCGAAGGCCTTCACCACGGTTGCGATGGCGTCGTTCGCCATATCCTGCGGAATGGTTTCCTCTTGGCCTTGCTTCAGGAAGACCTGAAACGGGACACCGGGAATGGCGTGCCCTTCCTGCGCTGCCGTCGCAGGCGCGAAGAAAACCATGGAGCACAGTGCGAGAAAAAGCGTCCTGATCATGTTGCGTATCCCTTTTAAGGCCTTTCGTGGTTACACTGAGATCGTTTCGATCCGGGCGATTTCCTCCGGGGAGAGTTCCATGCGGTCAATCTCCAAATTTTCTTTCATGCGTTGCGCGTTGGTCGTGCCGGTCAAGGGGAGCATGCCCACCTGCTGGGCAAAGCGAAAGATGACTTGGGCGGCTCCTGTTTGAATCCGTTTGGCGATGGCATCGACCTCCGGGTGGTGCAGGACCCCGCGATTGGCGGTGAGCAGCGAAAATCCCTGGTACACGACGTCATGGGCGCGGCAGATGTCCCTGACGGCTCGGTCCCATCCCAATGCCGCGTAGCAACGGTTCTGCACGATCATGGGTTTCACGTTGGCCAGTTCACACAGCAACTGCAGTTGAATGGCCTTGACGTTGCTGATCCCGATCATTTTGACCCGGCCAGCCTGATACAGTTTTTCGAGCGCCCCCCAGACTTCCCAATCTTCTTCTTCGAGTTCCCAGCGGCCGTAGGGCCCGTGCAGGACATAGGAATCGATAGAGTCGGTGTGCAAGTGTTCGAGCGAGCTTTCAAACGATTGTGCGACCTGTTCGGCTATGGAGGCGATGGGGTCATAGGGCGGTCGTTGATCCTGCCCCGAGACGGGCGTAAATTTCGTCTGCAAGAACAGTTGATCTCGCGTGGTTCCCTGTTCCGCCAAGGCAAGCAGGGCCTCTCCGACCAGGGCTTCGCGGTAATGGATGATCTGGTTCGCGGTATCGATGCCTCGAAAGCCGGCCTGGACGGCCAGTTGCACGTACCGGCTCGTGTCCTCCTGTTTCCACGCCGTGCCATACATGAAGTCGGGGATGGAAACGCCGTTGTGTGCGGTCATCGTTTGCATTGTTTCTCCTGAAATTCGTGACGTTAAAATTGCCCGGCTTGCACCAGGTCGTCGAGACTGTTGATGTCCAGCCAATGGCCGACCGTGTAGAGCACGCGTATCGGGACGCCTCGTTTAAGTAATTCCTGAAATAATTGCGACATGCCCGCTTTGTCGTTCGCCGGATCGGCGGACATTTCCCCGAGAATGCCGTGTAACTGCGCAGTCGCGCCGGCCGACACCTTCAAAAAGCCCATCCAGACGCCGTGAATGGATTCCCGCGGCACGTCCCGTCCCAGTTGTTTAAGGTAAATTTTCGCATTGAACGCTTTCCGCGAATTGGGCACCGTACATTCCGCAAATCCCCCGAGCCGGGTATAGGACGTTTTTCCTTCCCAGACACTGTCGACGACGATCACCCAATCGTCGGGTTCCTGAAAAAGGATCTGGGGAATGTACTTGTGGAAGAGCACGTCCCCATACGAAATGATGGTGTCCTGAAAATCCCCATTCTTGGATTCCAGCGCCTTGAAGAGGGAGACGAGTTCCCCGGTTTCCGCAAAACCATCGTTATCGACGTAGGTCAGGTGGGGAAGTGAAACGGTCTCCTTCTTATAGCCGCGGACCACGGTAATGTTTTTGATGCCGATGGCATTGTACGCATCGACGATATGCGACAGGATCGGCAAGCCTTGAATGGGAACCATGGTTTTGGGTTTGTCTTCCGTTAATTCGCCGAGTTCGTTCCCGCGGGACGCAGCCAGGATGATTCCGGCCAGGTTGTCACCGTTGTGTGGAAGGTAGCGTTTCTCGGCTTCCTGGAGTTCGGCGGCGTCCTGAAGCCGGAAGATTTCGGCCACCGGCGCAATCTTGTCTTCGATCGAGAACAGGTTCTCTTTTTCTTTCAGGGTGCGTGCCGTTTTCTGCATGGTGGTCACGGCCGCGCGCAGGAGGTGGTTGGCCCAAATCACCAGGGAAAAACCATGCTGCCGGAAGACGTCGGTGAGCGTGGCGTAATACTTGGTCGGGACGATCACCACGGGGCATCGATCGCCCCACTCCTGCTTGAAGGCCAGGATTTCATCGGGGACCGACAGGGCGCTGTGAATGAGGATGCCGTCGGCGCCCGCCCGGTGGTAGGCCTCGGCCCGTCGCAAGGCCTCGGATAATCCCCAGCCGCAGATAAAGGCTTCGATCCTGGCAATCAGGCAAAAATCCTCATCGGTCTGGGTATCTTTGCCGGCCTTGATTTTCCCGCAGAATTCGTCGATGCCGGCCATGGGCTGGGTCTCGCCCTTCAAAAAACTGTTGGTCTTGGGGAACAGCTTGTCTTCGATGCAGACGGCCGCGATCCGGCGTTGTTCCAGTTTTCGAATCAGGCGTTGCATATTGTTGAAATTCCCGTAGCCGGTATCGCCATCGAGCAGGATGGGGATCCGCGTGGCGTCGGACATGAATTCCATGTGGTCGAGGATTTGCGTCCAACTCGCTTCGTTGTTGTCTCTCACCCCGAATTGGGCGGACAGCGTGAGCCCGCTGGCCCAGATGCCTTTGAACCCCGCCTCCTCCACGATCTTGGCGCTCAGCCCATTGTGGGCTTCACAGAGAAACTCCAATTGGTCGGATTGCAGGAGCCCCTTGAATTGCCGGGTTTTGGAAGGAATGGACGCTTGGCTCATAAGGTTTCAACAAGTCTGCAAATGCCTGTCCCTGGCCGTCAAAACCCTCTCGCCGAGGGAGAGAGTCTCTATCATTCCCTCTCCACACTCTGAAATCAGGCGAAGCCCCCGACATCTTTAATCGGGGGGTAGGGTGAGGGGGAGGGATCGAAAAAGAATAACAGAATTAAACAGAGTTTGTTAAGACACGTAGCTATTGCCGGTGGCCTGCTACGACCCTACTTCCAGAACTTTCGATCCTGCCTGTTTCTCGTGGCGTTTTGTCCATATGTTTCAGTGTTTTCACACTTCTCTCAATGTTTTAGTTCTTAAGAGTTCCGGCAGTTTGTAACGTTTCTAGCGTTTTGTACAAAATGTAAAGTTTTGTACATATTGTACAAGGTAATTAGGGCGAAACGTAACCAAAATAGATCTTCAGAAACTGTTTAAACACATTCTCCCGACGGTGATTAAAGCGATACTCTACTTCTTTCAGATACATGGGGCAATGATATTTCGAGACCCCGCGATACTGATACAAGATATGTTTGGCGTAACTCCAAAAGCCTTCAATGCCGTTAATGTGATTCTTCGTCCGCGGGCTCACCAACGCTTTCGCATGATTGACCGTATGATGGTGGCCATAGCGTTTTAAGGATTGATACCCGCGAAAGGCATCCGTGAAATAGACCGACCCTTTTCGGGTGTGCGCTTGAATATGCCGCATCAATTCCTCCGCACTGACCGACTCGACGACTTTCGTATACACGCGGCCGTCCCGCTCCAGGAGCCCGAAGACGACGCTTTTGCCCGCGGGGGCGCGGCCCCGTTGGCCTTTGCGCCGGCCACCGAAATAGGCCTCATCGAGTTCGATCTCGCCCTTCAGTTTGCCGGCTTCCAGTTCAGTGACATGATACAACGCTTCGCGCACACGGTGATAGACGCGGGTGACGACTTTCAGGTCCAGGCTCAGATCCTGGCTCAACCGATAGGCGGGTTGCAATTGATAAAAGCCTTGCAGGATCCGGATCTCCCGGCGCAGCCGCCGGAGGCTCTTGCTTTTCCCGCAACGCCCACATTTCACGTAGCCGCGGCTGGTGTGCAAGACCTGAAAGGAACCGCAGAAAATGCACTTGCGACCGCGCAGAAAGTTGGCCGCACAACTAAAAACCGTATGTCGTCCTGTAACCATGCTGGTTTTCTACCACACATTGGTTACGAAACGCCCTAATTACCCATTTCTTATGAGAACGAGTGACGCATCCCGGGTCAAAGCCTGGGACATGCCTTTTGTCGCCGACAGAAAGCGTCGGGAGGCATGTTCCTGCCTCAGAGCAGAAATGGTGCGGTAAAAAAAAGTCGCGGCATCCAAGCGGGAATTATCGACGGGTTCACAATGAACATCTGGGCGATGCGAGCCGGCTAATGAAGCGCCCGGTATCGAAAGCAATTGGTCGTATGATCGTTGACCATTCCAATGGCTTGCATGAACGCATAGCAAATCGTCGAGCCGACGAATGTGAACTCCCGGCGCTTCAGATCCCGACTCATGGCCTCGGAGACCGGCGTGTGGCAGGGAACGTCTTGGGCAGATTTCCAGCGGTTGTGAATCGGTCGCCCTTTAACGAATTGCCAAATATACTCGTCAAAGCTGCCGACTTCCTTTTGAACGAGAAGAAACGCCTGCGCATTTGAAATGGCCGCTTGAATTTTGAGTCGATTCCGAATGATACCGGAGTTGCTCAACAGGTTTCGCACTTTTCGTGCGTCGTACCCGGCGATTGACGCCGGGTCAAAGTGATCAAAGGCCGTTCGGAAGGCTTCACGTTTTTGCAGAATCGTATTCCAACTTAACCCGGCTTGAGCACCTTCAAGTATAAGAAATTCGAATAAACGCCGGTCGTCGTGCACGGGGACGCCCCATTCACGATCATGGTACTGAATCAGGAGCGTGTTGGTTGCCCAGGAACATCGAGTGGGTGATGGTTGGCTCATGGTCAGTCCAGGTCCCGGTTGTCGATCTCGATGATCACGGGGCAATGATCGGATAGTCGTCGATAGGCGAGCGGGTATTCCCCTTTGATTCGCCGACATCCGGCCACGGCACAATAGCCGGTGACGCGCGCCGACCGCGTACTCATTTCGTTCATGTCTTTGGCGACCAACACGTGATCCAACCAATCGCCCCGACCGCGGAAATAATGCGAGCACCGAGGCTTCGGGAAAAGATCATCGAATCCTGGCGCTTCTTTCGCCACCATTCGTCTGAGGTATTTCAATTCAGATCGTTGTGAATGAGAGTCGCCGGCGCCCATGGTATTCAAATCGCCAAGGATAATCACGTCTCGATCCTCTTCGAGAAAGCGTGCAATCGTGGTATCGATACGGTTGAGCGCCGCGTGTCGAGCTTCGACCGCAAAGACCGTAGGGCCCGACTTGAGGTGAAGGCCGATCACATGGAAATCTGCACCCGGTTGGCGTGTTGATTGAACGCGCGCGTAATGGCCGGGGCGGAGTCCGCCCGCGCACGGGTTTTGCGCGGACGTGGCTTTACTGTTCAAGGGCCAGAGGCTCTGAATGGCAGAAAGCGTCACCCGGCTCGCGTTCCACAACACGCCCACGTGGTGACCTTCGGGCCTTCCGCATTGTTGCACCGCCCATTGCCAGGCATCTCCCGTTCGTTGATCGAGCGCCGTCAACACCCGGTCCCATGCGGCCAAGGCCTTGGTGGTGGTGAGGCTTTCCTGAACGACCAGGATATCCGTTTGCATCCAGACAAGGGTGCACGTCAGCCATTCCAAGTCGGTTGGTGCAATGGAACGATCCGGCCGGTCAGGCGGGCTGCCATGAGGAAACCACCGGATATTCCACGTCCCGACCCGAAGTGTGTCGGGAGTGGGGATGGCCATACGACCGTCATGCTTGACAACGCGCTCACAGTGCGTTGAAGATTTCCACACCAATGCTTCTTCCAGAGAAGAACTTTGATGGGCAGCAGGATGATGCGCCGCTTCAAAGGCATCGGCCACGGCTACAAGAACGACGCCGGCACTCCCGACCGTGGCGACGACGATGAGGGTGAGAACCAAAGAGCAAATTCGCATCACGATCTCCTGTATACGTTGCCGATACATGCCAAACCTTGGCCGAGAAGGGTAGAGGGGACCGGCAGGCCCATTTCTGACGTTGGTTGTTGGGGCGTTGGCAACACATTATGCTTTTTCACAATCCGGGGGTCAAAAATGTCAATAATGTTGACTGAGGTGAGGCATGGCACAGACAAACGTCAATATAGAAATCGCCAATAAGGCGATCCTCCAACCAATCGAGCATGTGGCGCAGGAAAAAATAGGGCTCGCTCGGGAGGCCTTGGACCTCTACGGAAAATACAAAGCCAAAATTCCGTTGTCGGGGCTCAACGAATTGAATGCAAAGCCCGACGGGAAATTGATATTGATGACGGCCATGACGCCGACCCCGGCCGGAGAAGGCAAAACCACGACGTCCGTCGGCCTGACCGACGGTCTGGCGAAGATCGGGAAAAAAGTGATGGTGGCCTTGCGGGAACCGAGTTTGGGGCCCTGTTTCGGTATGAAAGGCGGCGCATGTGGAGGAGGGTACGCCCAAGTCGTGCCGATGACCGACATCAATTTGCACTTTACGGGAGATTTCCACGCCATTACCTCGGCGCATAATCTGCTCGCGGCGATGGTGGATAACCATTTGTATTGGGGGCATGCCCCTTCCCTGGATGCGCGGCAGATCAGTTGGCGGCGGATCATGGATATGAACGATCGGTCGTTACGCCAGATCGTCACGGGGCTTGGCTCTGCGGTGAACGGCTTTGCCAGGGAAGGAAACTTCGACATCACGGCGGCCTCCGAGGTCATGGCGGTGTTGTGTCTGGCAACGGATTTACACGATCTGCAACGCCGGTTGGGGAACATCAAAGTCGGACAAACTCCGCAAAAAGAATTTGTTTTTGCCAAAGACGTGAAAGCCCACGGCGCCATGACCGCGTTGTTGAAGGACGCGTTCAATCCCAACCTGGTCCAGACCCTGGAATGGAACCCCGCTTTTGTGCACGGGGGGCCGTTCGGCAACATTGCGCACGGGTGTAATTCGGTCGTGGCCACGAAGGCGGCCTTGAAATTGGCGGACTACGTCGTGACCGAGGCAGGGTTCGGGGCTGACCTGGGTGCCGAGAAATTTTTTAACATCAAATGCCGGCGAGCAGGGTTGCGGCCGGACTGCGCCGTGGTGGTGGCCACGGTCAAGGCGCTGAAGCTGCACGGCGGAGCCAATCTCAAGGAACTGACAACGGAAAACCTCGAAGCCCTCAAACGCGGCCTGCCGAATTTAATCCGCCATTTGGACAACGTGAAGAAATTCGGAGTGCCCGTGGTGGTGGCCATTAATGAATTCACCAGCGATACCAAGGCCGAATTGGAACTGGTCCATGAAGTCTGCGCCGGTCGTGGAGTGAAAATGGCCTTGGCGAATCATTGGGCCAAAGGCGGGGAAGGCGCCGTCGCGTTGGCGGAATTGGTGGTGAAGACGATCGAAGACGAACCCACTGATTTTCATCCCCTCTATTCCGACGACCTGCCGCTTGCCGAAAAAGTCCGGATCGTGTCGCGAGAGATTTATGGTGCGGTTGATGCGGATATTCCTTCAGCCGTGCTCAAACAATTCGAAGAATTGGAAAACAAGGGGTATGGCCGATTTCCCATCTGCATGGCCAAAACCCAATACAGCTTTTCAACCGACCCCGACAAAAAAGGTGCCCCCACCGGGTTTACAGTCCCCATTCGAGAAGTGCGCCTTTCCCTGGGAGCTGAATTTCTCGTCGTGTTGACCGGCGGTATCATGACGATGCCCGGCCTGCCGCGAGTGCCGGCCGCCGAAGCCGTGGGACTCGATGCCAAGGGAGACGTCGTCGGTCTGTTTTAAGGGAGCGTCATGAAGACGAGTTGAGCGAGTGTGTCGTCTTCGCGCCCTTTTCTCCTGTCATTCTGCACAAATCACCGAATGGTCGTCCTGCACAGCGTGCCTAGGACGACAAATGAAAGGTTTCGTCAGCCTTCCTTTGGCATGCCGGCGAGTGTGCTATGATGACGGGTCCGGGTACGCCATGAACACATTTATTTTGGAATCGGAATTTTCGCCCAAGGGCGATCAGCAGCAGGCGATCGACGCGCTGACCGCAGGGGTGAATGCCGGCAAGCGGCATCAAGTGCTGCTTCGGGTCACGGGCTCGGGCAAGACGTTTACCATGGCGAACGTCATTGCCACGGTCCAGAAGCCGACGTTGGTCGTGGTGCACAATAAGACGTTGGCGGCCCAGTTGTACCAGGAGTTCAAGTGTTTTTTTCCGCACAATGCCGTGGAGTACTTCGTCAGTTATTACCATTATTACCAACCCGAAGCCTACATTCCCTCTACGGATACCTATATCGCCAAGGACGCCTCGATTAACGATGCCATCGACCAGATGCGGCACGCGGCAACGCGGCCCGGTGACGGCAAACTCAAGGACAGATGTTGTGCAACCGTCTCGATCCAGCGGAAAATGCTTGTAATCACCGCCAGACGACGTCACCCCTCCTGCCACAACGTGAGAAACTCATCCAGATTGACGCATGAGTCCAGCCAGGCCTGCGGCTATCATGTCTAGTCCGCTTGCCGCCATTGACCGGTTTCCGAGGATCCGGCTCGGCCACACACCGACGCCGCTCGACGACGCCCCGAACCTCGGGACGTCGCTCGGCATCGAGCTCTGGATCAAGCGCGACGACTGTACCGGACTTGCCTTGGGGGGAAACAAGGTGCGCCAGCTCGAGTTCCACTTCGGCGCGGCGCGGGCGTGCGGCGCCGACACCGTGCTTGTAACCGGGGCGGTGCAGTCGAACCTCGTCCGCCTTGCCGCCGCCGCTGCGCGCCGGCTCGGGATGGACATTCACATCCAGCTCGAGGAGCGCGTGGACGATGCCGATGATCTCTACCGCGCTTCCGGCAACATGCTGCTTGACCGGCTGCTCGGCGCGACGTTGCATTCGTTTCCGGTCGGTGAAGACGAGGCGGCCGCGGACGCGGCACTGGAGCGGCGCGCCCAGGCGCTCACCGAAGAAGGCCGCAGGCCGTACGTCATTCATTCCGCCGATGGGCACCCGCCGCTTGGCGGGCTTGGCTACGTCCTGGCTGCCGAGGAGGTAATAGTGCAGGCCGGGGTTCTCGGCATTGGATTCGACGCCGTGGTCTGCGCGTCAGGCAGCGCACTCACCCACGCGGGCACCCTGATCGGCATGCGGGCCGTTGGTGAGACGATGCCGGTGTACGGCATCTGCGTGCGGCGTGATGCCCGCCGGCAGGGCATCCGGGTGGCGAAGCTGGCGGCGGAGCTCGGGATGATGATCGACCGCCCGGCAGTGTTCGATACAGGCGACGTCGAGGTGTGCGACATGGTGCACCCGCCGGGTTACGGCAAACTCAATGACTCGGTGCGCGAGGCGATGGCGATGGCGGCGCGGTTCGAGGCGCTGCTCCTCGACCCGGTGTACACCGGCAAGGCGATGGCGGGCCTCATCGCCCATGTGCGTTCGGGGCGCATCGCTGCGGGAAGTCGAGTGCTCTTCATCCATACCGGTGGATTGCCGGCAATCTTCGCGTACGCGGACAAACTTGGGCCCTGGCTCTCGAAGGTCCCCGTGGCGCCGGGGCGCTGACAGGGTGGTGACGAGGATGATCGAGGACTCGGACCCGCTGTCGCAGGAATGGCTGGCGCGGTTCGGTGCACGACGGCGGGTCACGTGGTGAACGTCATCGGCGAGCGGGTCGGAGGTGGGCTACGGGCTCGCGGCCTTCGGCGGGCGCGGACTCGTGATCCCCTATGCGGGGGGCATGCCGGCCAGTATGCTATGATGACAAATCCGGGTTTGCCATGAACACATTTACTCTGGAATCGGAGTTTTCACCCAAGGGGGATCAGCAGCAGGCGATCGATGCGCTGACTGAAGGGGTGCACGCCGGCAAGCGGCATCAGGTACTGCTTGGGGTCACGGGCTCGGGCAAGACGTTTACCATGGCGAACGTCATTGCCACGGTCCAGAAGCCGACGTTGGTCGTGGTGCACAATAAGACGTTGGCGGCCCAGTTGTACCAGGAGTTCAAGTGTTTTTTTCCACACAATGCCGTGGAGTACTTCGTCAGTTATTACGATTATTACCAACCCGAAGCCTACATTCCCTCTACGGATACCTATATCGCCAAGGACGCCTCGATCAACGATACCATTGATCAGATGCGGCACGCAGCCACGTCGGCCCTGTTGGAGCGCGACGACATTCTGATCGTGGCCTCGGTCTCCTGCATCTATGGCTTGGGTTCGCCGGAGGTCTATCACGGCATGTTGCTGTATCTCGAAGAAGGGATGACCATTCGACGAGAGGCCATTCTCGCCAAGCTGGTGGAGATTCAATATTCCCGAAATGACGTCGAGCTTCAGCGCGGCACGTTTCGGGCGCGCGGGGACGTGATCGAGATTTTTCCCGCCGCGTCGGATTCGAATACCGTCCGCGTGGAATTATTCGGCGACGTGGTGGAGTCGATTGCTGAAATTGATCCGCTGACCGGCCGGTCGCTCGGGCGACTGTCCAAGGTTCCCATTTATCCCAAGAGTCACTACGTGATCGCGCCCGACCGGTACGACCGGGCCCTGCAGGGCATTGAAGAAGAACTGGAGGAACGCCTGGTTTATTTCCGGCAACATAATCAACTCCTCGAAGCGCAGCGCGTGGAGCAGCGGACCAGGTTTGATCTCGAGATGATTCGGGCGATGGGGTATTGCCACGGCATTGAGAATTACTCACGGCATCTGAGTGGGCGTGCGCCGGGTGAACCGCCCCCGACGCTGCTGGACTATTTTTCCAAGGACTATCTGTTGATTGTCGATGAAGCCCACGTGACGGTGCCTCAATTCGGCGGGATGTACGAAGGTGACCGTTCACGCAAAAAGACCTTGGTCGACTATGGGTTTCGGTTGCCGTCGGCCATGGATAACCGTCCGCTGAAATTTCAGGAATTTGAAAAAGCCATGAATCAGGTCATGTACGTGTCGGCCACGCCCGGGCCGTATGAATTGACTCATGCCGGCAAGAGCGTGGTGGAACAGATTATCAGGCCGACGGGCCTGATGGATCCCGTGATCGAGGTCAAGCCGGCGAAGGGGCAGGTGGATGATCTATTGCAGGAAGTGAAGGAGGTCATTGCCAAGGGTTTTCGGGTGTTGGTCACGACCTTGACGAAGCGGATGGCTGAGGACCTGACGGAATACTACCACGACTTGGGATTGAAGGTGCGGTATTTGCATTCCGATATCCGGACGCTTGAACGGGCGGAGATTATTCGCGATCTTCGCAAGGGCGTGTTTGACGTGCTGGTCGGCATCAACCTGCTGCGTGAGGGGTTGGATCTTCCGGAAGTGTCGCTCGTCGGCGTGTTGGATGCGGATAAAGAAGGGTTTTTGCGGGGCCACCGTGCGTTGATTCAAACCGCCGGGCGCGCGGCCCGCAACAGCGAGGGCAAAGTGCTTCTCTATGGCGACACGATTACCAATTCCATGCAGATGACCATTGAGGAAACCGCGCGTCGCCGTCAGCTCCAGGCCGATTACAATCATGAGCATGGGATTACGCCGGAGACCATCAAGAAACGTATTCATGATCTGGAATACCACGTTGCCGAGGCTGATTACGTGGAAGTGAGCATCGCTGCGGAGGAAGAAGCCGTCTATGCGACCGAAGCCGACGTGGAGAAGACGATTGCTGCTTTGGAACAGGAAATGAAGGCGGCGGCAAAAACACTGGAGTTTGAACAGGCGGCGAAGTTGCGTGATCGGATTCGGGCGTTACGGCAGCAAGAGCTGCTGTTTGGTGAATCGATTCGCTGACGCGCTCCGGTTGCCGGCGGTGTTTTCAACGCGCCGCTAGATGTTTTTGTAGAGATAGATGCCGAGAAAAATACCCAGGATCGTGAGCAGGTTTATTTTGAAGAGAAAGCCGAGGGTGACCTTGATCAGGACCAGATCGACGGTCAGGGGTGGGTTTATGCCTGGGGAAAGCGCTCGCGCAAAAATGGTTTGAATCTGTTCGGAGGGCGAAAACACGGTGAGAATTTCACCTAACATTCCGCCCAACAGACCACCGATAAAAATAAACCCCAGTAACGTCCAGCCTGATTTTTTCACCGGTGCACTCGTTGAAACTGGCAATAAAAAAACGTACTTCCCTCAAAATAAGGGAAACTACTGGGAAACGTACGGCAATCTTCACGGTAAGTCAAGAAAGCGCTTTTCTTGACAGGCTCTTGAGGTCTTGATTAGACTGCACGAAATTTTCTTTGTATTTTCGAATGGTTAGGAGCGTTTTCGTGTTTTCATCTCTCACCAACAGAATTGACGGCGTCCTCAAAAAGCTTCGGGGTGCCGGCGTGCTCAAAGAACAGGACGTCGTCGAGGCCTTGAAGGAAGTACGTCTGGCTCTGCTTGAAGCCGACGTCAATTTTAGAGTCGTTAAGGACTTCATCGGGCGCGTGCAGGAAAAAGCCACGGGCAGCAACATTCTCGAAAGTCTGACGCCCGGGCAGCAAGTCGTCAAAATTGTGTGGGAAGAATTGCGCGACCTGATGGGCCATGACCATTCCGGCCTGTCGCTTTCTTCTCAACCACCGACAATCGTGATGATGGTGGGCCTGCAAGGGGCCGGGAAAACCACCACCTGCGGCAAAGTCGCCAGGTTGTTGACCCAACAAGGGAAGCGCGTGTTGCTCATTGCGGCGGATCCCCGACGTCCCGCTGCCGCGGAACAGTTGGCCGCCTTGGGAGCCGGCCTCGACGTTCCCGTTCATCGTGCCGACCGGCTGCTGTCGACCCGGCAGGAGGTCGTGCGTTTTTGTTCGGATGGCGTCCGTCGCGGTCGGGACCACGGCTATGACGTCGTGATCCTGGATACCGGAGGGCGGCTTCATATTGATCACGAATTGATGTTGGAACTCGAACACGTCAAAGCCGACGTCACGCCGCAAGAAGTGTTATTGGTCGCGGATGCGATGACCGGGCAGGAAGCCGTCAACGTGGCGGAGCAGTTCGATCAACGCTTGGGTGTGACCGGTGTGATTCTGACGAAGATCGAAGGCGACGCGCGAGGGGGAGCCCTGCTGTCGATGCGGGCGGCTATCGGAAAGCCGGTGAAGTATCTTGGCGTGGGTGAAAAATCCGATGCCCTGGAACCCTTTCATCCCGACCGTATGGCCTCCCGGATTTTGGGGATGGGTGACGTGTTGTCGCTGATTGAAAAGGCACAGCAATCCTTTTCGCAGGAAGAAGCCCTGGCGCTGCAAAAAAAGGCTTCGGGCAATACCCTGACCCTTGAAGATTTTCGAGATCAGATCAAACAGGTCAACAAGTTGGGGTCCATGGAGCAAATTTTGGGGATGCTGCCCGGGGCCGGGAAGCTGAAGTCGATGATGCCTGCGGGGGTGAGCCAGGAACTGCCGGAAAAGGAAATGAAGCGGACCGTCGCGATTATTGATTCGATGACGCCTGCAGAACGTTCGGATCATGCGATTCTGAACGGCAGTCGCAAGAAACGCGTGGCCAAGGGGAGTGGAACCTCCGTTCAAGAGGTCAATCGGCTCATCAAACAATTTCTGACGGCACGCAACATGTTGAAGTCACTGGTTGGGGGAAAGCCCGGAAAACCGGGGAAGTCGGGGAAACTCAAAAAACGGGGAAAGCTGATTCGTGCCCTTCAATCCCCTTAATCCGGTTTGCTGGTCACCCCCCCCCGTTTGCCGTGCGGGACGGCGAGTTCTCGCGAGGTGCGAAGAAATTCGGTCCAGGGTGTATTTCTGATCTTAAACCAAGTATAATGACCAACTTTTGAAAAAACTCACTTTGCAGGAGGTTTAGACTCGTGGCAGTACATTTGCGTTTAACCCGAATGGGCCGACACAAACGGCCTTTTTATCGGGTCGTTGCCGTGGATTCCAGATCACGTCGAGATGGGAAGTACCTCGAGATTGTCGGCACGCACGATCCCTTGCCGGACCCGGCGGTCACAAACCTGAAATCGGATCGTGTGTTGGACTGGCTTCAAAAAGGGGCCCAACCTTCGGTGACCGTTCGCACGCTCCTTCGGCGGTCCGGAATTTTAAAGACGTTCGAAGAATCGAAAAAGAAGCCGAACGCCTGAGCGCTCGGCTCGATGCAGGGTGCCTTCCCCATCGGGATGTGCGGTGAACGTGGGGGCTGGATGAAGGAAACGTGACGTCGATGGAGACTATGGTCACTGTCGGGAAGCTGGTCAAACCCTTTGGCGTGAGAGGGCAGGCTCGCGTTCTTTCACTCACAGACGTTCCGAATCGATTCGAGAATCTCAAGGAAGTGACACTTGAGTTGCCAACGGGGAAAACCTTGGTGACCACGGTCACCGAGGTCCATTCGGATGGCCGATCGTATCTCTTGCGGTTTGGGGCCTTCTCGACGCCGGAGGAAGTGAGGGACTATCACGGGGCGTGGTTGAAAATTCCTCAAACGGAGGTTCCTCCCGCACCTGAAGGGCACTATTATCAGTTTGAATTAATCGGGTTAACGGTGAAAGACGAGTCGGGCCACGTGTTGGGAACGTTGGCGGAAGTGGTGGCCTTACCGCACCAACATCTGTTTGTGGTTCGCGGAGCCGACAAGGAATATTTCTTGCCCGCTTTGCGTAAATGGATCTCTTCGGTCGACCTCGCCGGAGGCGTCATGACCGTCACGCCGAATGCGGAATGGGTGGATGACGATGCAGTGTGACATTCTGACGTTGTTTCCTGAAATGGTGGCGAACGTCGTCTCGCACTCCATCGTGAAGCGTGCGCAGGACAACGGGCTGGTTTCGATTCGCATCCATAATATTCGCGATTTCAGTGATGATCGGCATCGAGTGGCTGATGATACGTCCTACGGCGGCGGGTCCGGCATGATCATGAAGGCCGAGCCTATTTTCCGGGCGATCGAGGCGTTGCGCGAAGAGCGGAGTCAATTACGGATGATCGTGCCTTCACCGCAAGGGCGGCCCTTTACGCAACGGCTTGCCGAAGAGTTGAGTCGGGAATCACGACGGCTGGTGTGGATCTGCGGTCATTATGAAGGCATCGATGAACGAGTGCTGCTCAGGCTGGAGCCTGAAGAAATGTCTCTTGGTGACTACGTCCTGACGGGAGGAGAATTGCCGGCCTTGGTGATGATCGATGCAGCCGTCCGCTTGGTGCCCGGGGTGGTGGGGGATCCCGCGTCGGTGGAACAGGATTCCTTTGCCGAACCTCTGTTGGATTTTCCCCATTATACCAAGCCGCAGACGGTTCGTGGCTACGAGGTTCCCGATGTCTTACTGTCAGGCAATCATGAGGCCATTCGACGGTGGCGTCGAAAAGAAGCCTTGCGGAACACGTATTGCAAGCGACCGGACCTGTTGGAGCAGGAGTCGTTAACCCAAGAAGATCAACAATTACTGTCGGATATTTTCCAGGAATGTGAATAGGAATGTGAATGTAGGGGGGGGACCGCCGTGTCCCCCCGTGAAGGGGGAGGATGACCATCATGAATCGGCTTCAACGGCTAGAGCAAACGTTCCCGACGAATTCGGTCCCTGTGTTTGAAATCGGGGATACCGTTCGCGTGCACGTGAAAGTGATCGAAGGTGAGAAAGAACGGGTCCAGGTATTTGAAGGGGTCGTGATTGCTCGAAAAGGTAAGAAAATCAGCGAGACGTTTACCGTTCGTAAAATCTCTTATGGGGTGGGAGTTGAGCGGATGTTCCCCGTGAACTCTCCCAATATCGCGAAAATCGACGTGATGCGAAAAGGGAAAGTGCGGCGGGCAAAGTTGTACTATTTGCGTGACAAAAAAGGGAAGCAAGCCAAAGTCGCCGAACGGGATTTTTCCCGAATCGCAAAGAGAACAAAGGCCGCAAAGAACGAACCTGCGGCGACGGTAAGCGCAGGGGCTTCCCCGGAGGACGTTGCCGAATAATTCGATGTGTCGTGACGTTGACCAATGACGCCATAGGGTTGGGAACGTTTGGCCCCACGTGCGATTTCGAAGAGGAGGCGCGGACCCGTGGGTATCGACGGGTCGCCGGATTGGACGAGGCCGGACGTGGTCCCCTGGCCGGGCCGGTTGTCGGCGCGGCGGTGATTGTCCCCCGCCGGTTTTCGTTGCGGAATCTTGACGATTCCAAAAAAGTGAGTCCTGCGGAACGGGAGGCGCTCTTTTCGGTGATTACCGAGTCCGCCACGGCGTGGGGAATCGGCGTCGCGTCTGAAACCGAAATCGACTCGCTGAACGTGCTCCGTGCGACGTGGCTGGCTTGGCAGCGGGCGGTCAATCAGTTGCGTATCCCACCGGATTTTTTGTTGATCGATGGGCACCTGGGTGCTGATTTGTTCATTCCTCATCGGTCCGTGATTCACGGCGACCGGCTTTCGTCTTCCATTGCCGCGGCGTCAATCCTTGCCAAGGTCTTCCGTGACCGGATTATGTGTGAATATCACCGGCGTGATCCCCGGTATCGGTTCCATATTCATAAAGGGTATCCCACGCCGGAGCATCTCCGCTTACTCCATCAGTTTGGACCGAGTCCGGTCCATCGGCACAGTTTTGGTCCGGTGCAACGTTGTCTGGCGACCCGTCAGGAGGATGCGTGAGCCTCACCCGACAACTCCTGGGCAAGGAAGCCGAAGCCGCTGCCGAACGGTTTCTTCGCCGAAAAGGGTACCGGATTCTTGATCGCAACGTTCGGGTCGGTCGTGGAGAATTGGATATTGTGGCCCGGGTGGGGGAGACGTTGATTTTTGTCGAAGTCAAAGCTCGCCGAACGGATCGCTACGGAGGCGTGGCCCACGCGGTGACGGCACGAAAAGAGCGACAACTCATTCAATTGGCTGCCCGATACCTTGCGCGCCATCGCCTGGAAAATCAGTCTTGTCGGTTCGACGTGCTCCTCTATGATGCCGGGACTCCGGCTTCTCCCATTCTTGAACACATCGAACATGCCTTTGAGGTGGCCGGAGATGATCGGCGTTGGTAAGCACACGGAAGATCACCATGAGGGTCAGGGAACATGTCGCCCTGCTGAGCCGTTGTCCCCATGCTGAGCCATGGTCCCCATGATTCAGTTGTTCCATGTCTCCAAATTCTACGATCGATGTACGGCACTTGACGATATCTCGTTTCGGATTGACAAAGGTGAATGTGTCATCCTGACGGGACCAAGTGGTGCGGGAAAGACCACGCTGCTGAAGATGGTCTTTGGCGCCGAGCTTCCGGATGCGGGACAGATTCTCGTGCAGAACCGCAACATTGCCAGGTTACGTGGAGGCGCTATTCCCTATCTGCGTCGTACCATGGGTATCGTGCTGCAAAACTTTCAGTTGCTTCCGAAGAAAACCGTCTATGAGAACGTGGTCTTGCCGCTCATTATTCAAGGCGTCAAAAGACGCGAAGCGCGGAAACGGGTGATGGACGTCCTGAAGGCCGTCAGCATGGACCATAAACGGACGATCCGCACGGGTGTTCTCTCGGCCGGAGAGCAACAACGAATTTGTATTGCACGGGCTATCGTGAACAGCCCCATTCTGTTGTTGGCCGACGAACCGACGGGAAATTTGGATGCGGAATTGGCGGTTGAAATCGTGGAATTGTTTAAAAGGATTTATGCTCAGGGGACGACGATTCTCTTGGCGACGCATAACCAACGGGTGGTGGAGCAGATGAATGGTCGGGTCGTCCATCTGCAAGCAGGCCAGGTCGTGTCTGATGAAGGGGCGACGTCGTAATGCGGCTGCTGTATCTCCTGCGGGAGGCGATGACCAATCTTCACGCGAATCGAGGGAACGTGATGATCGGCATCGTCACGACGGCCTTTACCCTGGTCTGCTTCGGAGTGTTTTTGTTGCTGTATCTGAATATTAAAAATCTGACCGGAACGCTTCAGGGCGACATCGAGGTGATCGTCTATCTGGATCCTGAGGCTTCGGAACAGGTGGTGTCTCTGGTACAAAAACGTCTCCGGACCGAACCGGCAGCCGTGGCGTTGACCTTCGTATCCAAGGAACAGGCCCTTCGAGAATTTTCCGAACAATTTCCGGAGGAGTCTCTCCTGTTGGAAGGGATGGAAGGCAATCCGTTACCCGCGTCCCTTGTCGTCAATTTGTCCCCGCGGTTTCTGGACACTGAATCCCTTGGTGCGTTTGCGGAACGCGTCAAGCAGCTTCCCGGTGTGACCCACGTGGCGTACAGCCAGGACTGGGTTGACACGTTGGCGTTGGTGGTCAGTTACTTTGAGTTGGGGGCGGTGGTGATTGGGACGATTCTGGCCGTGGCGACGGTGACGATTATTGCGAATACGATCCGTTTGTCGTTACACACCAGAAAAGAGGAAATTGAAATCCTTCGGCTGATTGGTGCCACGGGTGCGTTTATTGCGATACCCTACGTGATCGAAGGCATGATTCTTGGGGCCGTCGGTGGCGGTCTGTCTCTCGCGTTGTTGAAAGGGGTTTTTGAATTCTTTCGATTAGAACTCAATGCGTCAGGCTGGTTCGTGGGAATGGAGCATATTCTGCCGGTTTTCCCAAGAGAGGTCTCTTTTCTTTTGGTGATGACTGGTCTGTTGTTAGGATGTGGGAGTAGTGTGCTCTCAGTCTTCGGCTTGATGAAGGTGAGGAACTGATGGCCCCCAAGTCGCACGTTGAAAAATGCCGTCTTGTGCTCACGTCTTGTTTGGTGATGGCCGTTGGTCTCATCGCCGTCCAGCCGTCGTGGGGAGCCTCTTTGCAGGAAAAAATTGAAAAAGAAAAGCAGACTCTTCAACAGTTAAAGCAGGAAATCCGGAAAACCAGGAAACAGCGGGATCAGGCACGGAAACAACAATCGAAGGTCCTGCAATCGATTGAGCGTCTCGATCGTCAATTGCACAAGGAACGGCGGGAAGCTGTTTCAATGAATCTGGAAATAAAGCAAATCGACCGGGAACTGGATAAAATAGATGCTCAGCTAACCAGGCTTCGATCTGACATGAACGACAAGCAGACCGTGATTGGAACCCGGTTGAAACGACTCTATATGGAAGGGCGAGCCGGCTGGGTGTCTCCCTTGATGGCCGCGGCTTCTTATGCGCAGTTTCAACGCCGTCTGATGTATCTCTCCTCGCTTGCCACGTGGGAGCGTGACTTGTTTGAGGAATACCGGCGACAGGTGGCTCAAAGCGAACAACTTCATACCAAACAGGCGAAAATCCGTGAATCGTTGGTAGCACGGAAGGGCCGCGTCGACAAAAAATTGAGCGTGATTCGAGACGTAAAGTCCCAAAAGCGCGTGGTCTTGACGAGTTTGAAAAAAAGAACGAAATCCCATGATCAAATGCTGTCCACGCTTAATCAGGCGGAAAACCGAAAGGAAACCCTGCTCAAAGCACTGAAGCAGCGAAGTCACATTGCCGCCGGGAGAACCAAGAAACGCACGACGGATTCGTTTCGAAGAGGCGCATTGTTGTGGCCGGCTGACGGCGATTTGGTCGGATTCTTCGGTCGGCAAAAACACCCGACGTTTGACACGTACGTCCGGAAGAAAGGAATTGAAATTGCCTCAAGAGAAGGGAGTGCGATCTGGGCCGTTTCAGGCGGGGACGTGGTCTATGCGGATTGGCTCAGAGGGTATGGACTTGTGGTTATTTTGGATCACGGCAATAATTATTTTACGTTCTATGCCCATGCCTCCAAGTTGTTGGTGAAAGAGGGGGAAACGGTTGCCAAAGGAGCCGTGCTTGGGGAAACTGGATCCTCCGGATTGACCAATAGAAACATCTTATACTTTGAGTTACGGAAAGGCACCAAGCCGGTGAACCCGCTGGGCTGGCTGGCCAAACGGTGACTTCGTTCCCTCTCCCTTGACGGGAGAGGGCTAGGGTGAGGGTGGAAACTTGTTCATTATCTTATTAAAGAGTTAGGACGTCGCTATGGAAAAAGAACGCTCTTCAACATCGTGGGTTTCCGGGCTGATTGTGTGCGGTGCGCTCGTCTTGGGGTTGATGATCGGAAAAGGAGTAGAAAAAACAGGGTATGCCAGTGAATCCTACGAAGAACTCAAGGTTTTTGCGGAAGTCCTGACCCAGGTCAAGAAACATTACGTTGAAGAGGTTCAGACGAACGATCTTGTCCATGGAGCCGTTCGCGGAATGCTCAAAACGTTGGATCCGCATTCCGCGTATATGACCCCCGAGATGTATAAAGAAATGAAAGTGGAAACCAAGGGGGAATTTGAGGGATTAGGAATCCAGATCGGGATCAAGGATCATCACGTGACCGTCATTGCTCCCATTGAAGGGACCCCAGCTCACGCGGCGGGTATCGAAAGCGGAGACGTGATTTTGAAGGTCGATGAGACGCCGACGAAAGACCTGACGTTGATGGAAGCGGTGCAACGTATGCGAGGGCCCAAGGGGACCGCGGTCACGCTGACGGTCGAGCGAGAAGGGGCCTCGGACACGCTGAGTTTCACCTTGATTCGGGATACGATAAAGATTCGCAGTGTCCGATCCCGGACCTTGGACGATCGCATCGGCTACGTCCGGATCTCACAGTTCCAGGAATCCACACCCAAAGATCTTGGCCGGGAATTGGTGAAGTTGCAAGACGATGGCACTCAGGGCCTCATCCTGGATTTACGCAATAACCCTGGGGGTTTGTTATCCTCGGCGGTTGGGGTATCCGAGCAATTTTTGCAGCCTGATACCTTAGTCGTGTCGGTGAAGGGCCGTGATGGGCGGAAAGATGAGTATCGCGCCAGCCCACCGATGAGTCCCCATGAATATCCGATGATCGTGTTGGTCAATCAAGGCTCTGCAAGCGCATCGGAAATCGTGGCTGCCGCGATGCAGGATTGGGGGAAAGCCGTCATTCTGGGGAAGACGACGTTTGGAAAGGGCTCCGTGCAGACGATTCTCCCGTTGTCGGATGGGTCGGGACTTCGGCTGACGACGGCGAAATATTATACGCCCAGCGGGGAGTCGATCCATTCCGTCGGCGTCAAACCGGATATCGTGGTGGAGCCAAAACCGATCATCTTGGATGAGGAACAAAAAGAGCCCACGGAGACCTCACCGGAAGAGAACGACCGCTCTTCCTCGGACAATGAACAGGGCAATGATTCGGATACGCAAAAAGATCTTGAAGCGGAATTAATGAAAAAGGACGTGCAGCTTCAAAAGGCGATCGAGTTGCTCAAGACCTGGAAAGTCTTCAAAGGCCTGCATCCTCTCGAATCGGCATAGACGGGTTACAGGTTGAGGATAATGGCGGTACTGGTTTTGATGACGCCGACCACGCCGCGTATCCGTGAAAGAACCAATTCGTTGAGGCTCTCCAACGTCTCCGCTTCAATTTGAACCATGAGATCAAAAGGACCGGTGACGGCATCGACTTTCTTCACCCGAGGAATGCGGGTGATGGTTTTGTACGCACTTTTCGTGTGATCTCCCGCCACGTCAACCATGATAAACGCAGAGACGGTCATGACCGGTTCTTTCCTCTTTAGACGGGTAGGGCGCGCAGTCCTTTCCCCTCGATAGATCCCCCGCTAAAACCTGCGGGGACAGGCGTCGGGGGCAAGGTCAAAGTCTGCAAGGACTGGCATCGGGGAAAGGTTTTTCTGCGAATGACCTTATCAAAGGCTGTGCCACCCGGTTAATCACTCCTCGATTGTTCGCGCAAACGTTGAATGGCCGCGAGCAGTTCGTCCGCGGTTACGCTGACTCCCGGTCGCGTCCTCAACAGATGAGAACGGGCCAGTGTCTCCAGATCGTCGAGCGTCCGGATTCCGAGTCGAAAATACAAGTCATGCACAATGGGGTCGGAAAGGCCGGGAAGAACGATCCATTGACGAATGGCGGGTGGCAGGGGCGTTGTGAGTTCTTCATAAGCCTGGATCGCACCGGTCTCCACGTATTCCTGAATTTTTGCCGCGAGGTCTTTTCCAATGCCGGGAAGGGTTTGGAGATCTCCGGCCTGCGCAAGCTCGGCAATGGGCGACTCCAGGTTGGCGATCGTGTCGGCTGCCCGTTTATAGGCCCGAATCCGATAGGGATTTTCTCCATTGTTCTTCAACAACTCTGCCATGGACAGAAAAAGATTGGCGAGCGTGTTGTTTGAGTCGTGGTCAGTCGGCATACCGTGAATTCATTTGAGCAGGTGATTCTATTGTAAAAGATTGTGCTTGGCGATGATAGGTTCTTCGGCCTTTGCACGTCGAATAGGCCGCGTTCCCAAATTGACAAGGCTTGAGAGGCTCTCGTAGGATGCTGTCCTGAGACACGTTCGGAATGAATAGAGCGTGACGGAGGTTTTTCGAAAACGTTCCACGCATGCATATTCAAGTCAATGGAGAGTCACGCCAGGTGCGTGAGGAGATAAACGTGACGGGACTGCTCCAGGATTTGCAGTTGAACGTTGAACGAGTGGCGGTCGAGATTAATCTTGAAATTCTTGATCGAGGATACTTTGATGCCAGAATTCTGGAGGAAGGTGACCGCATTGAAATAATGAGTTTTATCGGAGGAGGGGCGGAAATTGCTGATTTTTGATTGTGGATTGCTGATTGAAGAAATCCACAATCCAAAATTCTTCTTAAAGGACAGAGCCATGCGTGACGATCGTTTGACCATAGCCGGGCGAGAGTTCCGGTCTCGTTTGTGGGTTGGAACGGGCAAGTATAAGGATTTTATCGAGACGAAAAAAGCCATTGACATGTCCGGCGCGGACGTTGTCACCGTCGCCGTACGCCGAGTCAATATCACGGACAGAAATTCCGAGAATCTTCTTGATTATCTTGATCCCAAAGACTACACCATTCTTCCCAATACCGCGGGCTGCTATACGGTGGAGGATGCGGTCCGCTATGCCCGGTTGGCGCGGGCTGCCGGGGTATCGGATTTGGTCAAGCTCGAGGTGATCGGCGATGAACGGACCTTATTTCCCGATACCGCCGGACTCATTGAAGCCGCCAAGATATTGATCAAGGAGGGATTCGTGGTGTTACCGTATACCAACGACGATCCCATCGTGGCACAAAAGCTGGTCGATATCGGATGCCCGGCGGTCATGCCCTTGGCGGCCCCCATTGGTTCAGGATTGGGCATACGCAATCCCTATAATTTGAAGATCATCCTCGAAACCGTGAACGTGCCCGTGATTGTGGATGCGGGCGTGGGCACTGCCTCCGATGCCGCCTTGGCCATGGAATACGGAGCAGATGCGGTGTTGATGAATACCGCGATCGCGGGGGCCCAAGAGCCCATTGTCATGGCCGAGGCGATGAAGTATGCGGTGGAAGCCGGACGGTTGGCGTATAAAGCCGGGCGCATTCCTCGGAAACTCTATGCCACCGCGAGTAGTCCGATCGAAGGCATGTTGTAGGCTGACGTTGAACGTGCTTTTCGATGTGTCATTGGTATGAAAATAGCCCGAATCTGTCATTCCTGCGAAAGCAGGAATCCAGAGTTTTTCTCTTCGTGGACGGAGAAAAAACTAAAGACCCTGGATCCTCGATTACAAACGTCGAGGATGACAGGAGAGGGAAACGGGGCTGACAGAGTCGACCGTCGAGGCCTCCTGTGACAACGAGCCGTCTCTCGCCTTTATACGTTGTCACCGACCGGCATCAGACCGGAGAAGACAGATTGCTCCGGATCCTCGGAGACATCATCCCTGAACAGGGGATGATGGTACAAATTCGGGAAAGAGACCTCGGAGCCCGAGAGCTTCTGCGGTTCGTGCAGGCGGTTCACCGATTGGCGCATCCCTTCCGTGTCCCGTGTTTGATCAATGACCGCGTGGATCTCGTCCTCGCCACCCAGGCAGCGGGCGTGCATCTTCGTTCGGACAGCATGCCCACCAAAGAGGCCCGGAAATGTCTAGGGGCCGGCTATCTCATCGGGAAGTCGGTCCATTCCGCCGAAGAGGCCCTCCAAAGCGAGAAAGAAGGTGCGGACTTCGTTGTGCTCGGACCGGTGTATGAGACACCTTCAAAACGGCAGTATGGCCCCCCGTTAGGCGTCCCCGTTATTCGTGAAGCCAGCCGGCACTGTACCATTCCCGTGTATGCGATTGGTGGGATGACGCCTTCTCGCGTGGAGAACGTGATGGCGTCCGGCGCGGCCGGCGTCGCGGTCGTTTCTTCAATTTTCCAAGCCGCGTCTCCACGTGAAGCGGTGACGACGTATTCCACGCAATTGCGCAAATGGCGCCCACGGTAACAGGGTCGCCTTTATAGATTGACCCTTTCCGAAAACCAGTGTAAAAATGTATTCCCTGATGAGAGGGAACGGCGGGCTCATGGGGGTTGAGCCGTATCAAGGTTTCAGCGGTGGAGAAAGGAATCGGACTGGCGCTCTTTTTTTTGTGATCGAGCAAGGGAAGATTCTATGGGATTGAGGAAACACGAAGACTATAATCGGGAGATAGAGAAACTGCGCGGAGAACTCCAATCCCTGGAGAACGAAATGCGCCACCTGTACGAAACCCGCATGAAATTGCAGCAATCGCAAAAACAGAATGAACGGTTGACGTCCAGCCTCGAGGAAGCAAAAACCCAGATTGAAACCCTCCGTACCGAGATCGCCAAACTCACGGCTCCCCCGTCGTCGTACGCGCTCTTCTGCAGTCTGAATGATGATTCCAGCGCCAACGTCTACGTCGCAGGCAGAAAAATGCGTGTCAGCGTGCATAGTTCGGTGGCGAGTGCGATCCTGCGAAAGGGGCAGGAAGTGATTTTGAATGAAGCCCTGAATATCATCGAGTCGCGTGCCTTTGATCCCCAGGGACAAGTAGTGAAGTTAAAGGATCAGCTTGATGGGGCGCGGGTGCTGATTCAGTTGCACCATGATGAAGAACGCATCGTCGAACTGGGTGAGCCGTTACTCCATGAGCCGCTCAATGTGGGTGACCATCTGCTCTATGATCCCCGGTCCGGCTACGTCATTGAGAAAGTCCCCAAAGCCGAAATCGAAGAGTTGGTGATAGAAGAAGTGCCGGACGTGCGCTATGAAGACGTTGGGGGATTGGCAAAAGAAGTCGAGCAGGTGACGGATGCCGTGGAATTGCCATTTTTGTACCCTGAACTGTTCAAGGAACATCGTCTGACCCCACCCAAGGGCATCCTGTTGTACGGGCCTCCGGGGTGCGGGAAGACGATGATTGCGAAAGCCGTGGCGAATTCCATTTCCAAAAAAATGCGGCATCTATCCGGCAAAGAAGTCCGAAGTTACTTCCTTCACGTGAAGGGACCTGAACTGTTGAACAAATACGTGGGCGAATCGGAACGGTACATCAGGGAGGTGTTTGCCAAGGCGCGGGCCAAGGCGGCAACCGGTAATCCGGTCGTGGTGTTTTTTGATGAAATGGACGCGTTGTTTCGGACACGGGGGTCCGGGATCTCTTCCGATATCGAGTCCACGATCGTCCCGCAGTTTCTGGCTGAAATCGACGGGGTCGAAAAGCTCAAGAACGTGATCGTCATCGGGGCGAGCAATCGGCAGGACCTCATTGATCCGGCGGTGTTGAGAACGGGGCGGTTGGACGTGAAAGTCAAAATCCCCAGACCGAATAAACAGGGCGCTCGAGATATTTTCGCCAAATACCTCATCGGCGATCTGCCGTTTGCCAAAGAGGAACTGGATCGGCACGCCCAGGATCGGCAGGCGGTGGTCTCACACCTTCTGGACGTGACGGTGGAGTCGATGTATGCCACGTCGGAAGAGAATAAATTCCTGGAAGTGACGTATGCCAATGGAGAAAAAGAACTCCTCTACTTTAAAGACTTTTCCAGTGGCGCGCTGATCGAAGGCGTGATCTCGCGAGCGAAAAAAATCGCGGTGAAACGAGCCATCGACACGGGTGAAAAGGGCTTGAAAGAAGAAGACCTGTTGGGGGCCATTCGTGATGAATTCAAGGCGCATGAAGATCTGCCCAATACGACCAATCCCGATGACTGGGCCCGCATCGCCGGGCAAAAAGGCGAAAAAATCATCCACGTTCGGACCCTGACTCCCGGCTCGGAAGAAACGCGCGAAATTGAAACCGTGAGTGCCGGGCATTACTTTTAATACTCTTGCTCAAGCTGGAATGAGGAGTCCTTGCAGCGCATTATCGGCACAGAAACGGAATTTGGTGTGGCCTCGCGCCACGGCCACGCCTCCGACCCCGTTGAGAATTCCCTCCAACTGATCAGTTGTTACCCGTCTCTCCTTGTCCCCCAAGCTCTTTGGGATTACGAAAACGAAAACCCCCTGCGGGATGCTCGAGGGTTTGAAGTCGAGGGCGAACGTGAATGGCCGGGTCCCGAGTATAACCGGTCGCTCAATAAACTGTTGGCGAACGCCGGTCGACTGTACGTCGACGGGGCGCATCCCGAGTATTCGACGCCGGAATGCAGTACGGCTCGTGAATTGGTTGCGTATGAACGGGCCGGTGAACTCGTCGTCGCCAAGTGCCTGGAAGCCATGAATCGGACGACGGAAGGAAACGGGTACGCGTTGTACAAGAACAACTCCGATGGGAAGGGCAACAGCTACGGATACCATGAAAATTATTTGATGAACCGTTCCGTGCCGTTCGACGTGATTCTTCAGGGATTGCTGCCGTTTTTCGTGTCGCGTCCCATCTTTGCGGGAGCAGGGAAAGTCGGAGCTGAAAATGGAGCCGGACCCGCGACGTATCAAATCTCTCAGCGCGCGGACTTTTTTGAATGCGTGGCGGATCTCAACACCATGGTCAAACGACCCCTGATCAATACCCGTGATGAGCCCCATGCGGACGCCGCGAGGTTTCGACGGTTACACGTCATTGTCGGTGACGCCAATATGGCGGAACTGTCCACGTATTTAAAGGTGGGCACCACGGCGGTCGTGACGCATATGTTGGACGAGGTCGCCGCCGTTCCCGCGTTTGCGCTGGAGAATCCCGTGGAAGCCGCCAAGATCGTCTCACGTGATCTCACCATGAAAGCCGACCTGAAATTGTCCCGGGGCGGCGTGACCAACGCGCTTGCCATCCAACGCGCCTATCTCCGGGCCGCGCATGATTTTTACGCCTGTCGCGAGTTGTCGCCCGCGACGAAGGACGTGTTGGTGAGATGGGAAAGCGTCCTGGATAAACTCGAACGGGACCCGAGGCAATTGGTCGCGGAACTCGATTGGGTGGCCAAGCAACAGATGATCGAGTCGTACGTGGAACGGAAAGGCTGTGGATGGGATGACCCGCGCGTGGCATTGATGGATTTGCAATACCATGACGTTCGGCCGGGAAAAGGCCTGTATTATACGCTTGAGCGGAGCCGGCGTATTGAGCGGTTGTTGGATGATGAGGAAATTGCCAAGGCGGAATTTCATGCGCCACGAGGCACGCGCGCCTATTTCCGCGGCGCCTGCCTTCAGAAATTTCCTCGCCAGATCTATGGGGCCAGTTGGACGTCGGTGCTCTTTGACGTAGGCGACGTTTCCGTCAAGCGGGTTCCGTTAATGGATCCGTTCAAGGGAACGCAGGATTTGACCAATGAGTTGTTGGATGGCGTGGAGACGGCGCAACAACTCCTCGATCGTTTGTCGGCTTGAAAGAGCAACGCTTCTACCCCCCCCCCCCCCCCCCCCCCTCGCCCCTCCTTACAAAAGAGGGGAAGGCCTGGGGGCTTTGTGCCTCCCCTTTGTAAGGGGAGGGTAGGTGGGGTAGAGTGTCCGGGCCTGTAGTATTTGTAGGTCGGATTAGCGCAGCATAATCCGACAGAAAGGCATCTGGTCAGCATGGATTCAATCTTTTCCCAAATGCCCGTGAGCCAGTGTTCGAGTTTTTTTGATTTTATCCATCAGACGAGACCCGAACTGACACCCGCCGTGCGATGGGGGAGCGGGGGGCACGTGTCCGTGTCGGTGGACGAGATGCAACGGAACGTGCTGTCGCAACTCTCTCACGGGACGACCGTGTTGGCCGTCAAATACGAGAAGGGCGTGGTGATCGTCGGCGATCGACGCGCCATCGAGGGGTATCAAGTGGCGTCGCGTCGCATGGAGAAGGTCTTCAAAACCGACAGCCATTCGGCCATTGCCATTGCTGGCGCCGCGGGACCGTGTCTGGAAATGGCCAAGTTGTTTGGGATTGAACTGGAACATTATGAAAAACTGGATGGAGTGCCGTTATCCTGCGAAGGAAAGGCGAATCGGTTGGGGCAGATGGTAAAAGCGAATTTGCCCATGGTCATCCAAGGGTTGGTCGTCATTCCGTTGTTCGTGGGGTTTGACCTGAAGCAACAACAGGGACGGATTTTCAAATATGACGTCACCGGCGGGAAATATGAAGAAACGGAGTATCACGCGGTCGGGTCCGGGGGAAAAGACGCCCGTGTGACCATCAAAGAACGGTTTCGCAAAAATCTGTCCCAACCGGAGGTCATCTCCCTCGCGCTCCAGGCGCTCCTGAGCGCGGCGGAGGAGGACGTGGGAACCGGAGGCCCCGACCTGTTCCGTGGCATTTATCCCACCATGAAAATCGTCGATGCCGAAGGCGTGCGGGACGTTGAAGAGTCCGACGTGGCGTCCCAATGCGACCAGTTGGCCCGCTCACGATCCGAACGGGAATCCTGATGACGCTTCCATTTTACGTGTCCCCCGAACAACTGATGCAGGATAAGGCGGAGTACGCCAAAAAAGGCATTGCCAAAGGGCGGTCGATCGTGGCCATCGAGTACCGGGACGGCGTGCTCTTCGTGGCGGATAATCCAAGCAATTCATTGTTCAAGATCTCCGAAATCTACGACAATATTGCCTTTTCAGGAGCGGGGCGATACAGCGAATTTGAAAGTTTGCGCAAAGCCGGCATTCAACACGCCGATTTAAAAGGGTTTATGTACAGTCGCGAAGACGTCACGGCTCGTTCCCTGGCAAATGGGTATTCGCAGACCTTAGGCACGATTTTCAGCCAGGAGCTGAAACCCTATGAAGTGGAAATCCTGTTGGCCCAAATCGGTGAACGGCCAGACCAGACGGAATTGTATCGCATCGCGTTTGATGGGATGATCGTGCACGAAAAGGAATTCGTGGCAATCGGGGGACGTTCGGACACCATGCTCTCTGCCCTGCGCGCGACGGGCTCGGAAGACGTCCTGGATCTGAAAGCCGCCCTCACCCGGTGCATGAAAGCCCTCGAAACCGCGACGGGCCAGAACGTGTCACTGCCTGCGCTCGAAATTGCGCTCCTCGACCGGACCCGTACCGGCCGAAAGTTTCGCCGGGTCGGCGCAGAAGAAGCCGGCACTCTTCTTTCGTAACCTCCCGTTCTTTTTTCCTGTCATTCACGCGCACGCGGGAATCCAGTGTCTTTCTCTTCACAAACAAAACAAAAAAACTCCTGGACCGCCGATCAGAGTCTGGGATGACAGCCAAAAGCAAAAAACCAAGAAAAAAACCTGGATCCTCGATTAAAAATAGCCTGTCCTTGACGTTCTTAATCGAGGATCGAGGATGACAAGAGGGGAGTCGGAGATGACAGAAAATGCACTGATGATGACACAAAGAGCAGTAATGGATCCTTCATGGGCATAAAATGATCCATAATGGACCCATTAAGGGAACAAATGGCATCTCTGTGGCATCGTCGGATGGTTGACCGAAGGTGGTCGGCTTCGCGAAGCGTAACCTGATAGCATTGTTTAGAATTGTTGGATTACGCGATGCTAATCCACCTACATCGTGCGGTTCACCCGGGGATTGGAAAACCTCCACTCCGTTTCTGACGAATGTATTGCAAATGGCAGCAGGGTCGTCTACACTTTCTTCGACAAGCACATCACAGGGTATCGCCATGAGCAAAACCAAACAGATGCAAATTCGCCTGGAGCCGGAACTGAAAACCGAAGCCGAAGCCGTGCTTTCTCAACTGGGCCTGAAACCCACGGAGTTTATCCGTATGGCGCTACGTCAACTGGTTATGCGCAACGGGTTGCCGTTTGACGCCCGCATCCCCAATGCTGAAACGATCGCGGCCTTGGAAGAACCCACGAACGGTCTCAAGCGGTTTGGCTCGACAAAGGAACTGTTCGCCGATCTTGAGGCGCGGAGTCACACTGGGTAGGGATGCGGGAGATTTCCTATACCAACCGTTTTCTCAAAGATTACAGGCAGATTAAAAACCGGGGCTGAGATCTTCAAAAGCTTGAGATGTTTATAGGTGCGCTGGCCCTTGGTCAGCCGTTGCCGCCGAGCGCCCGACCTCACAAGCTGTCCGGGAAGTATGAGCACGCTTGGGATGCCCACGTCGGTCCGGACTGGATTCTGATCTACGAGATCAGTGACGAGCATCTGATTCTGCGCCGGACGGGAACACATGCAGATCTTTTTTGAAGAAGACCGAGCACTCACTTTACCCCACCTGCATTCCTTCTTACCAAGCCCCCTCACCCTAGCCCTCTCCCGCGGTGGGGAGAGGGGATAGGTCAGGCCCGGCGGTGTCGGTTCCGTCTGTGTCGCGTCTATGGTAACATGCATGCATGAAACGCATTTTCGGACTCGAGTGTGAATACGGTCTCACCTTTTCCCCTAATGGCCGGGTCTATCTGCCCATTGAAAAAATTTTGGGCTACATTTTTGAAGGGTTGATTCCGAACAGTTGGCCGTCCAACGCCTTCCTCACGAACGGGGCCAGATTTTATCAGGACACCGGATGCCATCCCGAGTATTCCACTCCGGAGTGCGACGACATTTTCGAGTTGGTGGTTCATGAAAAGGCCGGAGAGCGAATCCTCGAATCCTGTTTGCCCGCGGCCGAAGAACGCCTCCGGGAAGAAGGGCTCGCCGGTGACATCTATATTTTCAAGAACAACACGGATTCCCTGGGGAATACCTATGGGTCCCATGAAAATTTTCTGATGCAGCGTGACGTTGATTTTTGGAAGGTGGCTGAACAACTCATCCCGTTTTTTGTGACGCGACAAATTTTTTCAGGCGCGGGAAAAGTGCTCAAGGTCTCGGGTAAACCGCACTATTTCCTGTCCCAGCGAGCCCAGCACATTCACGAAAAAACCTCTTCCTCCACGACGTCGTCCCGAAGCATTATCAATACGCGGGATGAGCCGCATGCCGACGCCGAACGGTATCGACGCCTTCATATCATTCTCGGGGATTCGAATATGTCGGAATTTGCCATTTACCTGAAGGTCGGCACGGCGGACCTGGTGTTGTCCATGATCGAGGAAGGGTATTGTGTCAAAGGCATTGAATTGGAAGATCCCGTCAAGGCCATCAGGGAAATTTCTCGAGACCCCACGTTGAAAAAAAAGGTGAGGTTGGATGATGGACGAGAGTTGTCCGCACTGGACATCCAACGGATCTATTTGGAAAAGGCTTCGGAATTTCTCCACGCCCGACCCTATGACAAGGTGCTGGCCGACGTCCTGACGGAGTGGGAACGCGTGTTGAATGCGTTGGCGGATGACCCCATGCAATTGGTGCGGGAGATCGATTGGGTGACGAAACGCTGGGTGATCCAATCGTATATCGACCGAAAAGGGTGCGGGTGGGATGATCCGCGAGTGGCAATGATGGACCTGCAATATCACGACGTGAACCGGAAGCGCGGGCTCTATTATATTCTAGAGGCGCATGAGAAGACGGTGAAGATGGTGGATGAGCGAGCCGTTGAACGCGCCATGTCCATGCCGCCCCAGTCCACCCGCGCCAAGGTTCGAGGCGATTTTATTCGATTTGCCCGAGCCAAAAATCGATCCTACACGGTTGATTGGACCTATTTGAAACTCAATGGGTATTGGGAAGAAACGATCTTGTGTATGGATCCATTTTGTGCGTTCAATCGGCGGGTCGATGAACTGCTGGCTCAGGTGTCTCCCGCTTCCCTCCATACGTGATATGCCATTGCCTTCCTTCTCTTTCCACGCGAACGTCGTCACTCGTCCGTGGCTCGTGGCACTGGTGTTGGTGCTGGCAAGCGTGTGTCAGCCCCCGTATTCGCGGGGGGAAGGGCCTCAGTATTCCGTGGGGGCCGATGGACAAGTCAGTGGCAAGCAAGGGGAAGTGTTGTTGGTGACGGTCCCCGTCCGGGACCGGCCGGACCGGATCGAAGGGCGATTCCTGGAACGGACCCTGACCTTTTTCCCCCTCAAGGAACAGGTGTATGCGGGACTGTTGGGGCTGGATATGCAGGATCGTCCGGGCCGTTATGAACTCACGATCGAGGTCGTCTATCCTCAACGGACGGAACGTCGTAGCCTGTCGGTACTCGTGATGAAGGAAGAGTATCCCGTGCAACGGTTGACCTTGCCCTCGCGAATGGTGGACCTCGACAAGAAAACCCTGGCCCGGGTCCGGACCGAATCCAAGGCCGTCACACAGGCGTTTGCCGGTCTCGTGCCGCACCCTTTGTGGGACGGCGGGTTTCTTGAGCCGGTCCATGGGGAAATATCCGGGCGATTCGGCAGTCGACGGGTCATTAACGGGCAACCCAGAAAACCCCATAGTGGTGAAGATATCGCGGCGCCTGAAGGAACCCCCGTGTTGGCCATGAATGACGGGATGGTGCGACTCACCGCGGATCACTTCTTTTCGGGAAAAGGGGTGATCGTGGATCATGGGCTTGGCCTCTTTTCCATGTATTTTCACTTATCCAGCGTGGGCGTAGAGCAGGATCAGGTCGTGAAGAAAGGTCAGGTGATCGGGAAAGTCGGCTCCACGGGACGGGCGACCGGCCCGCATCTCCATTGGGGCGTGCGCCTCAATGGATCGCGTGTTGATCCCTACTCTCTGCTTCATCTGACGGTTGACGAACAATCGTAACTTCAGCGGTTTCTCTGAAATGTATCCATGAACAACGTCTGTGTGTTTTGCGGCTCCAGTACCGGCCTGAAGAGTCGTTATGCCGAGATGGCCGGGCTCCTGGGCAAAGAACTCGTCGCGCGTGGGCTGGGCTTGGTCTATGGTGGAGGCAACATCGGGTTGATGGAAGTGGTGGCGAGCGCCTGCCGTGCCGGAGACGGCCGGGTGATCGGCGTCATTCCGGAATTCATGGTGGACAGACAATGGGCCCGGCACGACGTGACCACGCTCCACGTGGTGGGATCGATGCATGAGCGCAAAGCCCTCATGGCGGATTTGGCCGATGCCTTTATCGGGCTGCCCGGCGGGTACGGGACCATGGAAGAGTTTTGTGAAATGATCACCTGGCGACAGCTTCAGTTACATCAGAAACCCTGTGGGCTGTTGAACGTCGATGGATTTTTCGATGCATTCCTGACGTTTCTGGATCATCAGACACGGGAAGGGTTTTTGGCCCCTGACAATCGAGCGTTGATTCGCGTGGCCTCTGATCCGGCGGCGTTGCTCGATCTTCTACATGAAGCCTGAAGTACCCCCTCGCCCCTTGAGGGAGAGGGCTGGGGTGAGGGGGAGAGGTCGTTGTAGGTCGGATGAGCGAAGCGTAATCCGACGGTTAGGCCGGTTGTCGGGTTACGCCATCGGCTAACCCGACCTACAAAGAGAAGACCTGGACCGCGTCGTATTCGTCGTATTCGTAGGTCGGATTAGCGAAGCGTAATCCGACAATCACGGCGAAATCCGACAGAACGGCTAGTAGGCCGGTGGTCGAGAGAGTGGTTCGCTCGTGACCAATTCCACGGCTCGCAGATTATCAAAGGCGAATTTTCCGTCACCGGTGGTCAGGAGCCCGATCCGGCCCGTCCGGAAGGTGGAATCATACACGGAGAGGAAGAATTGGTTATCGAACGAAATTTCAAAAAAATCTTTGCTGACGATCGTATTTCTCTGGACTCGCAGGAAATGCCATGACGTTCTTTTTTGGGGAATGACCTCATGTTCCTTAATCAGGGTGGGCTTCCCTTCGGAAAAGCGATAGGCCCTGACCATATTGCTTGCCGGATAAATGAGGACGGCATAGAAGTTCTCGAGATCCTGGAAGTTCAGCACCAAGCCGGCTGCCGAGGTCGGTGTGCCGAGTTTGGAAAGGATGCCTACCGCGAGGTCGACGTATTCCACCTGAATCGTGTCGTTGATCAGCAGTTGATAACAGCCGGGAGTTGGGCAGGAAGTCGGTTGTAACAGCGCATGGGTCCGGCTTGGCGCGTCGTCATCGGCAATAATGGTCCATTCCCCCAGGTGCCCATGCCCCAGGGTATGAGAGGAAAACCCGGGAGGCAGAACCGAATCCAGGTTCTTTTCAAAAGTCCATTCCTGAAAAATCGGAGGCGTATGCCGTAAGACGGCGCGGGGCAGTTCTTTCAGGGGCTCGGTGTCTTCTGCGAAAAGATCCGGAACGCCCGTGCACAGGACAAGGGCTGCGAAACCGAGGATGAAGCTACGAGTAAGAAAACGGCCTGCCCTCGCGGAGGGTTGCCGGGAAGGAATACGGAAACACTGAAAGGGAACTGTGTTATGCATGAATTTCACCAAATGAGTAAAGGCTTGCCAATGGGTTATCGTCCAAATCATACGAAGAAAAAGTCTCTTGCTGCAAGGTGACAAAAGAAGAGATCCTGGACCGTCTGACGTGAGGGAATGCGCCTATGCCGTGGGGGAGAAAAACACAGTGGCAAAGCGCCGTTCAAGCCGATGAACGCGCGACGTGGCTGGTGTGTATTCCGATCTGTCTGACGGGGTGCTTTTATCTTCTCCCTGCCTCGACCCGGCAGAATCTGTTCCTGCAATTTTTACCGCAACTCACCGGATACGGGGCGCTCGTGATCTGGTGGAAATTCAATGCCGATGCGCTGCCTGCGCTGGGATTTTCTCGGAGCTACCTGAAGCAAGGCGTCGTGTGGGGGATCGGCACGGGGTGTATCCTGGGGGTGGTCAACTCGACTGTGATCCTGTGGCTGGTGCCGGTTCTTGGTGGCGACGTTCTATTTTTGGCCGACACGCCGCATGCCAAGGTGCCCCTCTTCGTGATGATTCCCTGGTTCACGGTCCTGATCGCAATCGGAGTCGAGTTGAATTTTCGAGGATTTCTCCTGGGCAGACTGGAGTGCTTCTGTTGCCGATGGCTGCCGACGCCACGTGCAACCGGTCTCCGGCTTGGTTCGATCGTGGCGATGCTGATTTCGGCGTTGGTGTTTGCGTTCGATCCTTTTATGGTGATGACGTTTCGGCACCTCCATTGGATCGCCGTCTGGGACGGCCTCATTTGGGCAGCCCTCTTTTTGCGGTGGCGGAACCTGGTGACGGTGATTGCGGCCCATGCCATTGAGGTGATGATCCTGTATCTCAGCGTGAAAGCGGCGCTCACGTAATTCCCGCGGCATGCTGCTCTTGAGTGTTCCACGGTTGGGATTTTGGATGTCGTTTGCAGGAATGATGACGCTGTGCGTTTTGTTCGTATCGGTGACGAGGGTCATGCTACGATGAGGAAATATGGAATCGATTGAACCGGCCGCGTGTACGGCAACCGGGCGGAGGCATGAACAAGAGAGGAGCTACGCCATGGACGAACTTGTCAAACCCATCGTGCAGGCTTTTTTAGTTTGCGATTCGGTGATCCTGGATAGTTTTACCAGAAAGAAAAGTATCATCGGAACGTTCACGCACTTGTGGGCGGCACGATTTCCCTGCCAACATCCGCAAATGGGCGTCTATTTTTGTTTGACGGACGCGGAAGGGCAGTATGAGTTTGAGCTTCGTCTCGTGTATTTGGATCAGGATCAGCTCATCGGGAAAGCCTCGTTGGGGCCTGTTGACATCAAAGACCGGCTGCAGATTCATGATTTCGGCGTGAATATTCCCTCTTTGGTTTTTCCGGCACCGGGCCGGTATGAGTTCCGATTGTTTGCGAATGGGTATTTCATCACGCAAAAAGACTTCAACGTGATTCAACAAACCCCTCCGCAGCCCAACCCCGAATCCTCGTAGGCGTGCCTCTTCTTCTCTGTCATCCTCGACATTTTTAATCGAGGATCCAGTGTCTTTTGTTTTTCTCCGTTCCTGAAGACGCGGGACGGCACGCAGGCCGTCCCCTACACAGATAAGCGCCAAGTCTTGACTTTTTGAAGGCGGGATTTATCTGAAAATATAGAAGCGCTTCAATGAAAACAGCCAACGCAAACGTGGATAAGAGGAGGTGCAAGATGTTGGTCAAATGGAATCCGTTTCAAGAACTCGAACGAACATTGGAGTGGTGGGGCGCTCAGCCGTTTCGACGTCCGCAATGGGACGATCCGCAGGCGTCAACGGTCAATTAGGTGCCGCCGGTGAACGTGTATGAAGATAAAGAACATCTGTTTGTGGAAGCCCAATTGCCGGGCATTGACATGAATGACGTGAAGATCTCCGTGACTGACCATACGTTACAACTTCACGGAGAACGGAAAGAAGATCGTACGGAAGACCGGGACAACTATCATTTCCGTGAAGCGCAGTATGGGGCTTTTGCCAGGAGCTTCCGTCTTCCCAACTACGTGAAACCGGATCAGGCGACGGCGCGCTATGACAAAGGCGTGCTGACCGTGCAGGTTCCCAAGCTGGAAGAAACCAAGCCCAAATCGATTCCGATCGACGTCAAGGGATAAAGGGCATCCAATGACGGGTTGAACGTGCCGGTGCCAATCCCTCACTCCCCCCTTGAGGGGGAGTCGGGGAGCCGAGGGCGCAGCCCGCAGGCGAACCGGTGGGGGGTGGGGCTGAAAGAACCCATGCCTTGCCCCGGCGCATTCGCGCCTGCTCCGCATTCAATCTCTCCCGTTTTTTTCTCACGGTTTCTTGTGAAAAATGTATTTCTCGTTTAATCTGCCCCTCCTGATTGTGGCCGTCCCATGAGGACAATGCCAGGAGGGAGCGAGTGATTGCCGTAACGTCCCAGTTATCCATTCCTGAACAGGAACTCCGATTTCGCGCGTCACGCAGCAGTGGCCCCGGAGGGCAAAACGTCAACAAGGTGAATACGCGCGTGATGCTGCATTTTGACGTCCGGCATTCTCCGTCGTTGACGGCCGCACAAAAATCCCTGATCGGCAGAAAGCTCAAGACCCGGATCAATAAGGAGGGGGTGTTGTATCTGTACGCCCAACGAGCTTCGAGCCAGGCCATGAATCGAGCCGATTTGATCGAGAAGTTTTCCCAGCTTCTTCACGAGGCCCTGGCCCCCCGGAAAATCCGAAAAGAAACCCGGATCTCTCACCATTCCATTGCAGAGCGATTGGATCAGAAGAAACACCGGGGACGGGTCAAGCAATTGCGCAATCAACCGATCCGGGCCGACGACTGACCCTTCACAAGACCTGACAAGAGGTGTTTCATGCCAGCCGACCGAAACGCGTCCCTCGGGACGATGACTCCTCCCATAGCCAAAACGATTCCCACGACCTTGGAAGAGCACGGCCGGTCACGGGTCGATCAGTATTATTGGTTGTCTGAACGAGACAATCCCGACGTGCCGGCCTATCTCGAGGAAGAGAATGACTATGCCCGGAAAATCATGGCCCACCGATCGAAGTTCGAGGAAACCCTGTTTGAAGAGATCAAGGGCCGAATCAAACAGACTGATTTGTCCGTTCCCTACAAACTCGATGACTACTACTATTACACGAGATATGAAGAGGGGAGAGAATATCCCCTGTATTGCCGGAAGCGAGAGACGCTGGACGCCCGGGAAGAGCTGATGTTGGACGTGAACGTGTTGGCCGAGGGCCATGAATTTTTTGCCATCGGCGGGATGGCCGTGAGCTTTGCCCAGGATCTGCTCGCGTATGCGTTCGATACGCAGGGGAGGCGCATTTACACGGTGCGCTTCAAGAATCTGGCAACCGGTGAGTTGTTGGACGACGTGCTTGAAAACGTGACGGGAAACATCGCCTGGGCCAATGACAACAGGACGCTGTTCTACGGCAAACAGGACCCGAAGACCCTGCGCGCGTTTCAGGTGGTGCGGCACCGGTTGGGTGGTGACCCGTCTTCCGACGTCCTGGTGTTCGAAGAAGAGGACGAGGCGTTCTCCACGGCCGTCTTCAAGACCAAATCGAAGCAGTACCTGATGATTGCTTCGCATCAAACCGTGAGCACGGAATATCACTATCTTTCAGCGGAAAATCCGGATGGCGAATTTTCGGTGTTTTTCCCTCGTGAGCGGTTTCACGAGTATGACGTCGATCATGACGAAGACAGGTTTTATATTCGGACCAACTGGGAGGCGAAGAACTTCCGTCTCATGAAGACGCCTGTCCGGCAAACGGACCGGTCGTCGTGGCAGGAGGTCCTGCCTCATCGTGACGACGTCCTGCTTGAATCCTTTGAATTATTTCGGGATTTCCTGGTGGCGGAAGAGCGGCATCAGGGTTTGGTGCGGTTACGAGTTATTCCGTGGAAGGGGAAAGGCGAACATGACGTGGATTTCGGAGAACCGGCGTATTCGGCAGCGTTGGGAAAGAATCCCGATTTCAATACGTCAACCTTGCGGTACGAGTATACCTCCATGACGACGCCGGATTCGGTGTATGACTATGACATGAACACCCGCAGCAAGGTCTTGCTGAAACAGGAAGAGATCCTGGGTGGGTTCGAAGTCTCGCATTACGCCACTGAACGAACGTGGGCCACGGCACCGGACGGGAAACAAATTCCGATTTCGTTGGTGTACCGGAAAAGTCTTCAAAAACCCGAGGGGAATCCGCTCCTGCTGTATGGCTATGGGGCTTACGGGATGAGTTTTGACGCGGACTTTCGCTCTCCACGTTTAAGCCTGCTCGATCGGGGGTTCGTGTTTGCCATCGCGCATATCCGGGGAGGGGAGGAGTTGGGCCGTGAATGGTATGAGACCGGGAAACTCTTTCACAAGAAAAACACGTTTACGGATTTTATCGCCTGTGCCGAACACCTGGTGCAACAGGGTTATGCGGCAAAAGAGCACGTGTATGCCATGGGTGGCAGTGCCGGAGGGCTGCTCATGGGGGCGGTGGTCAACATGCGGCCCGATGTGTTTCACGGGGTGGTGGCGCAAGTCCCGTTTGTCGACATCATGACCACGATGTTGGATTCCAGGATCCCCCTGACCACGGGAGAATACGATGAATGGGGCGATCCCAACCGAAAAGAATCTTACGAGTATATGCTGTCCTATTCTCCATATGACAACGTCACGGAACAGGCCTATCCTCATTTACTGGTGACCACGGGGCTCCATGATTCCCAAGTGCAATATTGGGAGCCCGCGAAATGGGTGGCCAAATTGCGTCGCGTGAAAACCGACCGGAACCGATTGCTCCTCAAAACCAACATGGACGCGGGCCATGGAGGGGCATCCGGCCGGTTTCAGCGATACAAGGAATTGGCCTTCATCTACACCTTCCTCCTGGATCTGGCGAACCTGGAGGATTCGCCAACCGCGCTTTAAGCCATCGCGGCCAACTGCGCCTTAATCGTCGGCTCGCGGAGTTTCTTCAGGGCCAGCACTTCGATTTGCCGAATCCGTTCACGCGTCACGTTCAATATTTTGCCCACTTCCTCAAGCGTTCGGGACTGTCCGTTGCCGAAGCCGAAACGTAACCGGATCACTTGCTCTTCTCGTGGCGTCAGGTTCCGAAGGATATGATGCAGTTTGGTCCTCATCTCTTCTTCTTGAAGATGTTCATCCGGAGCCGGAGCATTGTTATCCGGAAGACAGTCCGCCAGGAAGTTCTCCCCGTCGGCATTGGGTTGGTCAAAAGAAATCGGTTCCAAAAACGCCCGCGTCGTTTGCTGCACCCGTTCGGGATTGACGGCCAACGCCAAGGCAACTTCCTCGTGATTGGGCTCGCGGCCCAGTTGTTGCGCCAAACGGTGGGAGATCTTGATCATGCGTTGCCACGCTTCGGTCGTATGAACCGGAACCCGAATGGTCCTGGACTGGTCGGCCACGGCACGTAAAATGCCCTGGCGTATCCACCACGTGGCATAGGTGCTGAATTTGAATCCCTTCTGATATTGAAAACGTTCGGCCGCCCGCATCAACCCGATGTTGCCTTCCTGAATGAGATCCAAAAAATTCAGCCCGCGTCCCGTAAAGCGTTTGGCAATATCAACAACCAGGCGGAGGTTTCGCTGAACCAACCCTTCCTTCGCCCGTTCCAATTGCACGCGGTGTTCGGCCAACTCGTGTTGAAGCCGTTGCAGACGTTTCCCGAGCATGCGGGCTTTGAGTCCACGACCGGATAAGGCGTTTCCGAGACCGGACAATCGTTCTTCCGCTTCGTCCAGGGCCAGAGCCGATAAGCCACTCAGCCCACGAATTTCGGTCAAGGAATGAAACGCCTCCTGAAACTCGGGTTTGTCGCCGAGAGCGCCGACGTCATGAATCGCTGTGGCAAGCACGGTCCGAATGCCTTGGCTGCTCTCGTCGATACCTTTGGCCAGCTCCAATTCCCCCTTCTTATCCAGGAGAGGGTGTGACCGAAAGGTTCGAAAATAGATGGGTTCGAGCGCGGTATCTTTGTGTTCCTTGTTGTTATCTTTTTCATCGTGCGCAAAATCCTCGACCATGGTATCCAATGTGGGGCTACCCTGTGGAAAAACATTCGAGGCAGGAAACTGACTTTTTGTTGAGCGCCGGTGCGTTCCTTTGTCCACGTCGAACGGTTTGTTGTCGAGTAATGTGTGGTTCATGGCTCTCTCCTTTCTCGTCACAAAAGCATCCAACTCCGGGGATGCCGTAGGGAACAACGATCTTCGTTCCCTACGGTCCTTCCCGGTTACACCTTGACGGTCAGGAACAGCGGCGTTCCTTGACGATTGATAAACAAGAGAATCGTTTGCTCGTTCGGTAAGGCCTTCACCGCTTGTCGAAATTCTTTCGACGATTGAACCGGTTCATGGTTGATCTCGCGGATTATGTCGCCTTGAACGAGTCCGGCCTTCTCGGCCTGACTGCCCGCGCGAATGTCCGTGACCACGACACCCGTGACGCGGCCGTCAACGCCGAGTTGTTTGGTCATGCGTGGAGTGAGATCCTCCACGGTCAGTCCGGCCAGACGGGTCTCGGTATCGAGTTGCTGCGTGGAGGCGACTTGTTGACTCATTGGATGTTCAACAATGGTCGTGTGCAAGGATTGTTCTGCTCCGTCACGCACGATCGTCATCGTGACCTCGGTCCCGACCGTGGTGGTGGTCACCGCCCGTTGCAAGTCCCTGGGACCGGTAACCGGCTGTTCCTGATATCGAATGATGGTATCTCCTCGCCGGAGTCCGGCACGGTCCGCCGGGCTTTTTTCACGGACCTCGGTCACGATGGCTCCATCAGGGCGATCCAGGTGAAACGATTTGGCCAACTCGGGGGTGACGGCTTGAATCTCGACGCCCAAAAACCCGCGGGTGACCTGCCCCGTCGTGACCAGGCTGGTATAGACGTGTTGGCCGATGCTGGCGGGAATGGCCAATCCCACACCCTGGTATCCTCCAGTCCTTGAGAGAATGGCGGTGTTGATACCGACCAATTCGCCACGCATGTTGACCAGGGCGCCGCCGGAATTCCCGGGATTAATCGCGGCATCGGTTTGAATGAAGTCTTCATACTGCGCGATACCGATGCCGCCACGACCCTTGGCACTCACGATACCCTGCGTGACTGTGGAGTGCAGCCCGAACGGGCTCCCGACCGCGAGAACGTAGTCCCCGACGTCGAGTTTGGACGAATCACCCCAGGGGATGAAGGGCAGGTTGGAGCCTTGAATGTGAATCACGGCCAAATCCGTTTGCGGGTCGCTCCCCACGATCGAACCGGTGAACTCTCGTTTATCGAGCAAGGCAACCGTCACCGTTTTCGCTCCTTCGACGACGTGGTGGTTGGTGACCACGTATCCGTCGGGACTCACGATGACCCCGGACCCCATACCCGTCCCGCGAGGCTTTTGTTCTGGGTTGGGACCGGGCGGCATCCCAAAGAAGTGTTTGTTTTGCGGGCCGGGCTTGAACCAATCGGGGAGGCCGGGGACGTTGGAGAATCCGGTGTCCATGGCCTTGGAGGCGGTGATATTGACGACGGCCGGTCTGACCGCTTTGACAATATGCGCAAATCCATACCCGACCTGAGAATCGGCTTGGCCGGCCTGAGCGATGGAATGAGGCGAAGTCGAGACGGCGGAATGGGCCGGAGATCCCACCACTCCGATTGAAAAAGCGGCGATCAGTATTCCCGAAAGGAGCAAGCCCATCGTAAGGCCGAGCAGGACTTTTGTCTTGTTCGGCGTCGCGGTGAGGGAGATGGGCGATGGGCGGTGCAGCGGGTGTTTCATGATGTCCTCCTTCATGTAGGGGCGAACCTGTGTGTTCGTCCTGTTCAATCATCAGTTGAAACAGTTGTAGCACCGGAACATGAAAAGAAAATTAATCGTGGATTAAAAACTTCTAATCCGGAATGCCTCTACCTCCCCTCGCCCCTCCTTACAAAGGAGGGGAATTGAGGAGGGCTCCCTCTCCCCCGGTGGGAGAGGGTTGGGGGGTACAGACCGGGCACATTGTTTACATTTTAAACCGGGGACATGGTTTACACTGGTAGACTCCACGGCAAAGGAGGGCCTGCGCATGCCGTGGAAGGAGTGGAAGATCATGGATCAACGAGAACAGTTTGTACGTGACTGGTTAAGTGGGGAGTATACGAAGGTCGATTTGTGCACCGGGTATGGGATCAGCCGCCCCACGGGGGACAAGTGGCTGGCGCGGTATCACGCGCACGGGGTGGCGGGGTTAGCGGACGGGGCGCGGCGGCCGCATACGCAGCCACACCAGACCCCGGAGGCGGTCATCGAGGCCATTCTCGCGATGAAGCACCGCCATCCGAGTTTTGGGCCGAAGAAGATTCGGGATCGGTTACGGGCGGTGGCGCCGGACGAGGCGTGGCCGGTGGATAGCACGGTGGGGGTGATCTTGAAACGGGCGGGGTTGGTGCGGCCGCGGCGGATGCGGCGACGCGTGCCTGCGGATCCCCAGCGCCTGAGCCGAGGCACGGCCACGGCGCCCACCTGGAGTGCGGACTTCAAGGGGGATTTTCCGTTGGGCACAGGGCAGCGCTGTTATCCGCTCACCGTCATGGATCACGCCAGCCGGTATGTGCTGCGGTGTGAGGGGTTGCTCCAGCCGACGCGGGCCGCGGTGCAGCCGTGGTTGGCGTGGGTGTTTCACGAGTATGGGCTGCCGGCGACGATTCGGACGGACAACGGCCCCCCTTTTGCCTCCACCGCGCTCGGGGGCCTGAGTCGGTTGGCGGCGTGGTGGGTGCGGTTAGGCATTCGGCCCGAACGGATTCGGCCGGGCACGCCGAGTGAGAATGGCTGCCATGAGCGGATGCATCGGGCGCTCAAAGCGGCGGTGGGGCCGCCCGCGGCGACTTTGGCGGCGCAACAACGGCGGTTGGCGGCGTTTGTGGACGAATATAATTGGGCCAGCTCGCATGAGGCGTTAAACCGACAGACTCCCGGCCAGGTGTATCAGCCGTCGCCGCGGCCGTATCCGGCGAAGCTCCCGCCGATCGCGTATGCCCCGGGGACGCGCGTGCGGCAGGTTCGGCAGAACGGCGAAGTCCGCTGGCGGGGGCACGTGCTATACCTCTCGGAGGTGCTGGCGCAGGAGCCGGTGGGCTTCACACAGATCGGGGAAAGCACGTGGGCGATCCATTATAGTTTTCATCGACTGGGGACCCTGGATGACCGGACGTTGACGATTATCCCGGTCCGGCAGTGGCATCAACCGGAAACCCTGCAGGCGATGTAAACCATGTGTCCGGTTTAGTTTGTAAACCATGTCCGGCTTGTACACCATAACCTGACTCGCCAGGGTGCAGGCGGACACGCAGGTCCGCCTGCACATTGGCGGCTAGCTGCTTTTCCGCAACCGCCCTTGCACGGCGGTTCTGACGTCGTCGGGTGTTGGGGTGCCGGGGGCGCAGTTTTCGTCTTCTACCATGGCGAGGCGAATGGCTTCGACGCCGGCTTCGCGTTGTTGTTGCTCCCGGATCAGGTCGCTGATGACTTCACTTTCGGAGCGATACTGCCCGCTGGCGACTTGGGCTTTCAGCCACTCGTCGTGCGTGTCTGTGATGGAAATGCTGCGTCTTGGCATCATTTTGTCTCCAAATTGTGTCTATTATGCGTCGAAATTGCACCAATATTTCTCTATTATGCACCATATTTGCGACTTATTCAACAAATCATGCAGTTTGTCGCCTGTACACCAATGCATGAAAATAGGACGCTCAGGTTTCCAGCCATGCTGTCGGGTTACGCTACGCTCACCAGACCTTTTGCAATCATCATCACTCAAAGATCTGGCCCCCTGACTCTAACACTTATTGTTTCACGCCGTTGACACTTAAGAAATATTGAATTAATGTCCATTATTATAGACACTATTAATTATAGTGACCATATAAATGGACGAAATATGAGAAAAACACGATCTGGCTTGATGGTACCGATTCCGGTCGGGCGGGCGGTGCGCAAGCTTGGACAGGATATCCGTGATGCCCGGCTCAGGAGGCGCATTTCAACGGCTGTCATGGCCGAACGAGCCTCTATAAGTCGGACAACCTTGAACAAGGTAGAAAAGGGCGACCTCGGTGTTTCGCTGAGTCACTATGCCAATGTGCTCTTTGTCCTGGGCATGGCTGAGCGGTTGGGTGATCTGGTGGAGGTCAAAACGGATATGGTGGGTCTGGAGCTTGAAGAAGAGCGCTTGCCGCAACGTATCCGCAAGCGGCGTCAGAATAAACCCGGGCGTCCGTCGTCCCAGTCCGGGCAGAAGAGTCACGCGTGATGGAAACAGAAGTGTTTGTCTATGTGGATATTGCCGGTACGCCGCATCTGGCCGGGCGACTATGGGCGCGCGTGCGCAAGGGCAGGGAAAGTGCCACGTTCGAATATCATCCGGACTGGCTTGAGTATGTAGATCGTTTCTCCCTGGAACCGGCGCTGACGCTTGGTCCTGGTCCTTTTCACACTCCTTCAGGCATATCCCTTTTCGGTACCATCGGCGACTCTGCTCCCGACCGCTGGGGGCGGGTGCTGATGCGCCGGGCAGAACGGCGCCGGGCAGCGCAAGCGAGCGAGACGCCGCGCACCTTGATGGAAATTGACTATCTGCTCATGGTTGACGATGCAGCACGACAAGGCGCCCTGCGCTTTGCCGTGCAGGAGGGGGGACCGTTTCTTACCGAACATGAAGCCGCTCGCATCCCACCCCTGATCGCTCTGCCACAATTGCTGTCGGCGGCGGAGCACGTCGTTGGTGACACGGATAGCGACGAGGATCTGCGCCTGCTGCTGGCGCCCGGCTCATCATTGGGTGGTGCGCGTCCCAAGGCGTCTGTTCGGGACCGGGATGGGCATCTCGCCATTGCCAAGTTTCCACACAAGGATGATGAGATCAATATGGTTCTGTGGGAGGCGGTTGCGCTCCGCCTTGCAGCGAAGGCCGATATCCTCGTGCCTGACTGGCGCCTTGAACAGGTCGTGAACAAGCCGGTGCTGTTGCTGCGCCGGTTCGACCGTGTACAAGGTCAGCGTATTCCGTTTCTTTCGGCCATGGCCATGCTTGGCGCAAGCGATAACGAGTCGCACAGCTATCTGGAATTTGTCGACGCTCTTCGCCGATATGGCGCCAGCCCGAAACACGATATGCATGAGCTGTGGCGACGTATTGTCTTCACTATTCTGATTTCCAACACGGATGACCACCTGCGCAATCACGCTTTCCTCTATGCCGGCCCGGACGGCTGGCGGTTGTCGCCAGCCTATGATCTCAATCCGGTCCCCACGGATATCAAGCCACGTGTTCTGACAACAGCCATTGATCTCGATGACAACTCGGCTTCGTTGGATCTGGCGATGAGTGTGGTGGGCTACTTTGAACTGGGTGAAGAAAAGGCGCACGTGATCGCAGCCGAAGTCGGGCAGGCAGTGGCAACGTGGCGTGAAGAGGCTGCGCTACTCAGTCTTACGCGAGCCGAGATTGCTCGCATGGCATCAGCCTTTGAGCACGCGGATCTGAGTGCGGCACTTTCTATCCCTTAACGTCAGGGAAGGAGAGGAAGGTGATGATGCCCAGGGCGGCCAGTCGAGACAAGCGAGGCAGGTAATGAGTGAGCCGATCCTTTAATTCTTTCACGCCCACGGTGCTCGTCGAACGGGTTTTCATGATAGCTATTGTCGCTACTTTTTAGAGGTTGTCAAGCCGGCGGATTTCAATTCCCGTTCTTGTGATTCTCCGTCTCGAGGACCGGGAGTTCGACGGGTAAGGCTTCGGCTCCTTTGAGGGTTCCGCGTTTGAACAGCGCGTGGCCTTTTCCTCCGCGGGTGACGGGTTGATACTTTCTCGTTGAGATGGTGAACGTGCTGCCTTCCTGTTTCAGGACGATCAATTGGTCCTGCTTCCGGGACAAAACGCGCATGGCCAGGACCCTGTCCGTGGGGTCGAGTTTGATGACTGTCACCCCTCGTCCCGGACCGGAGAGGACCCCCACTTCCCCGGCGTTGCACAGGAGCACGCGGCCCCGTTGCGAAGCGACCGCGAGGATGGCCATTGCTGCGGACGGGTCCAGGGTTTCGACGCTCACGACTTCTTCTTGGTTGCGGAGTTTCATGAATTTTCGACCGAGCCGGGTCGAGGGTTCCTTGAACGGAACCAGGTCAAAGCGCACGCCCATGCCGGCCGTTGACACGGCGATCCCTTGCCCAAGGGAAACGGCGTTTTCTCCCTCCGCCGGTGATCCGTCGAAGAGCGGGAGCGCTGGTGTCTTGGGTTGTGCGGCCGAGGCAGATGATCGGGGGGCCGGAGGGCCGCCACGTAGGGCGGCCCCTACAAGGGCCGCGATGATGCGTTCCCCATCTTTGAATTTGAACAACTTTTGTGCGGGATCTCCATAGCCGCTTCGCGCCGGCGGCAGGTCGCCGATGCGCATGGTATACGCGCTGCCGAAATTCGAAAAGCACACGATGGTGTCTACCGTGCTGCCGATCAAGGCGATCAGCAGGGCGTCTCCTTCCCGGAGGCGTGTTTTCGACAGGTCCTTGACCATCCCGACGCGGCGAATCCACCCGTCTGTTGAAATCGTGACTACGGCGTCTTCTTTGACGATGTAGGCCTCGGGATCGAATTCGACTTCTTCGCCATGACGACGCCCGACTCTGGTCCGTCGTCTGTCATGGTACGTCTTGGCGAGGTCCTGGAGCTCTTTCTTGACGACGTTCCATAATTGCGGCTTCGAGGCGAGGAGGGTCTTGAGGTCCCTGGCCTGCTTTCTTTTGTCGGCAAGCTCATCCAGCATTTTCTTGATTTCGGTGCGGGACAGCTTATAGATCGGCGTTTCCAGGATCGCGTTGGTTTGGGCGTCGTCGAGGCGGAACTCGCGTTTCACCTTTTCGGCGGAGTCCGCTTTGCCGTCGCTTTGGCGAATGATGGTGAGCACCCGGTCCAGCGCGTCGAAAATGATTTGAAAGCCCGAAAGAATATGGATGCGTTGTTCCAGGATTCTCAGGTCATAGGAGAACCGGCGCGTGACCGTTTCAAAGCGAAAGTCGATGAACTGTTCGAGGATTTCCTTGAGGCTCAGGCATCGAGGTCGCGTGGTCGCGGTGCCCGAAACCGGAATCAGACTCGTCAGGTTGACGGAAAAATTATTCTGGAGCGGGGTGTTTTTGAACAGGTAAGCCATGGCCAGGTCGGCATCGGCGTCCTTCTGAAGCTCCAACACGATTTGGACGTCGGTGGTGGATTCGTCGCGGACGTCGACCAACTGCGGCACTTTTTTGGCGGCGATGAGTTCGCCGATGCGTTCGACAACCGTGGCTTTGTCCACGGCAAAGGGTATCGAGGTGATGACGATTTGGGATTTGCCGTGCGAGGGCGGGACCACGGTGAACTCCCCGCGCAAGCGCACCAACCCCTGGCCGGTCTCATAAATCTCACGAAGTTCGGTCCGGGTATTCAGGATTTCCCCGCCGGTGGGAAAATCAGGACCTTTAATCGACTTCATGAGGTCGGAAATGGTGCAGGTCCGGTCGTCGATCAGGTCCACGGCGCCGTTGATGACTTCTGCGAGGTTGTGGGGCGGTATGTTGGTGGCCATACCCACGGCAATGCCGGTGGACCCATTGACCAACAGGTTGGGAAACGGGGCGGGCAGGACCAGGGGCTCCTTGTCCTTGCCGTCGTAATTGGGCTGGAAGTCTACCGTGTCTTTGTTCAGTTCGTTCAGCAGTTCGATGGCGACCGGGGTGAGTTTGGCTTCGGTGTAGCGGTAGGCCGCCGGCGGGTCGCCGTCCAGGCTACCGAAGTTGCCGTGGCCGTCGACGAGGGGGGCGCGAAGGGACCACCATTGCGCCATGCGGGCCATGGCGTCATAGACCGCGGAGTCGCCGTGGGGATGCCATTCTCCGATCACCGACCCGACGACTTTTGCGCTTTTGATGGGTGGCCGGTCCGGCGATAACCGGTGGTTGTGAAACATGGAAAACAGGATACGCCGCTGGACCGGTTTCAGGCCGTCCCGTACGTCGGGCAAGGCGCGTGCGGTAATGACGGACAGCGCGTAGTTCAGGTACCGCTGGCGCGTGGTTTGATCGAGCGGCACCGTGGTGACGGGTGCGGGGCTCTTGCTTGGCGTGCGTGCTTGTGATCGTGCCATCAATCGTCTTCCGGGTTCACGTCGGGTTAGACTGTCCTAGTCCGATTTGAAATGCCTCCTCACCCCGGCCCTCTCCCTCCAGGGGAGAGGGAGAAAGCTCGCCCTCAAGGGGGCGGTGAGGGACCCATTTGGTTTGGAGGAGCCGGCGTTCGTGGAATCCGCTTCCGGCCGGCGGCGTTTTTGCGAAGGGGGTCGTCAAGAGGGTCGGTGATACGGGATTGCACCCACCGGCGATCCCACCATTCCACGGGATTGATCTGGACGCCTTGAAGAAGCAGGCTGAAATGCAAATGATCGCCCGCTGCCAAACCCGTCATGCCCGACCTTCCGATGATTTGCCCTTTGCTGACAACCTCCCCCTTCTCCGCGGCGAACGAGGAGAGATGGGCGTACAACGATTGGAGCCCATAGCCGTGATCGATCACAATGGTGTTTCCGTAAATGCCGAAATATTCCGCCATGACGACGGTTCCTTCGTTGGCTGCTTCCACGGGGTAGTGTTTGGTGACGGCCAGGTCGAACCCCAAATGATACTGCGTGTCTACGACGTTTCCGCCATAGCGGTATTCGCGGTGATCGGCAAACGCCGCTTCCACCTGGGAGTTGGACAGTTGGATGAAAGCCCCGTTCCACAGGAACTCGGGTTGGCTGTCCGCAGCCAGGGCCGTCAGTTGGTCGGCCGTCCGTTTTCGCAACACGTTATTGACTTGCAGAAAGTTGCGGAGCGGATCGTCCAGGTCTTCGATTTCAGGGGTTTGGGCAATGATGGGACGAATGGTCTGCTCGATGAAGCGATCGGAGATCGTGATGGTTCGGGATCGCCACCGCTTGGGTATGACGGTGACGTCGAGCCGCTGTTCCGCGTGATTGCCCAAGCCGTCGTCCGCCACGAGTATCACCGGAGTCGAGGCCGGGAGATCGTGAGGAAAGGCAAAGAGTGAGAACGCGCTGAAGGCTCGGTCGGGGTTGGGGTATCCCGGAAAAAAGGTTTCGCCGATTCGGACTCCGTATCGCCGGCCATCGTCGGAAACGCGGTAGACCACGATCCCCGCTCCTCCCTGCGAAACGGGCAGGGGGGACGACAGGACTTCCAGCCGTGGAGGAGTAAATTTCACGGCGACGTTCTGTTCGATCCTCGCCCAATTTCCTTCGAAGAATCCTCGCCAGGAGTTATCCCGAGCCGTAATGACCAAGTTGACCTGCCCTCGACGTTTGGGGATGGTGTCGTCGCCAAAGGGGATGAGGTTAAGGTCGAAGGTCTGATGGGCGCCGCCTGCAATGGAAAGGGGCGATGGTGCGGAAAACTGTTCTTGCGCCAGGGTATAACTCTCGAGGTTCTGGACAAGGCGGACGGTCACTTCCTGGAGACCCGTTCCCGTATCCTCGACGTGGAGGATCAACGGGGTCGTGGGCCCGGCCTGGGTGAAGGGCTCGACCAGCGTGATTTGAGGCGGAGTCCCGTCTCCCCATCGGTAAACGGCCGTCATGACCAGGTAAAAGGCGACGATGGCGAGTGCAATCGCGTAGAAGAGAGATTTTTTATTCACGGCTGACACGTCGAAGGGGGATCAACAAGATACACGGGGAATAACAAGATACCATGATTCCGTCAACTAAACAAAGAAGAGGCAGGCGGGAATGGCAGGTGCGGCGGAGTTACTTGTTCGTACTTGTCGGGGTGATTTTATAGATGCCTCCCCCGTGATCCACGACGTACAGTTCGCCTTCTTCATCCTCACCGAAGGAAGAAATCCTGAACCCCGAGGCCAGAAGGTCGTGCGGCTGTCCGTCGATCAAACCTATGATCCGGCCGCTGCAGTAGTCTCCGAACACGTAGGTTCCTCGTAAGAAGTCCACGCGTGTCCCACGATACACGTATCCGCCCGTGACGGAGCAATTGGGCGATTGATTCCGGTATTCCGCCACGGGGAGCGTCAGGCCGGTCGTGACGCAGCCTTGTGAAGGCTGAAAACAATGGGCTCCTTCCATGACGCGCCAGCCATAGTTGTTCCCGGCTTCCACCACGTCGATTTCTTCCCAACGATTTTGTCCCACGTCCGCGGCCCACAATTCGCCGGTCTGCCGGTCAAAAGAAAATCTCCAGGGGTTCCGGAAGCCCGTGGCAAAGATCTCCCGTCCGTTCCGTTGCCCGGCAAAGGGGTTGTCGGGAGGAATGCCATACGGATCTCCCTGGTCAACGTCGATGCGTAACATCTTGCCCAGCAGGGTGGTCGGGTTTTGCCCTCGATTCCCCGGGTCACCGCCTGCCCCGCCGTCTCCCGTGGCAATATACAGATACCCGTCCGGACCGAAGGCCAGCATCCCTCCGTTATGATTCGTATAGGGCTGTGGAATGACCACCAGGGTTTTTTCGTTGTGGAGGGCGCGGTCGGGATTTGGTGAAACCTGAAATTCCGCCACGATCGTGGCCCCATCCGGTTTTCTTGTATAATTGAGGAAGAACCGTCCGTTTTTCGCAAAGCGGGGGTGGAACGCCAATCCCAGCAGCCCCATTTCCCCGCCGAAGTTGACCCGGTCGGAGATGTCCAGAAATGCCGAGGCTTGCAGTGCGCCGTTTTCAAGGATTCGGATTCTGCCCGGCTGTTCCACGATGAAGAGCCGGTGGCTCCGGTCACCCGCGTGGCCGATGAATACCGGTTGAATGAGCCCCTGCGTGAGGACGGGAGCGAGGGCGATTCGTTCAGCGGGAGGCCGCGGAGACAAGGCCCATGCGGGGTGCGCCGACAACAGCAAAAAGACGATGGTGCAAACCCCAAGCATGTTTAGGATTGCACACCGTTTGATGTCCTTGTTATAACTCAAGTTTACTTTTACCAAGGAAACCATGATTCTCAAATTTGAAAATGATCCGTTGGATTCCGAACATGCCGGTGGGCATTATTATCACGTTTGTCAGGGACAGATCCAGGAGAAGGAATTGTCTATCCCTCCACCGGATCAACCATACGAATGTCCGGAATGCGGCATCGATCTTGAGACGGAAGATTTTTTTCTGGCCCAACAACGTGGCTGGTCCTGACGGCTTGTGCGGTTGGGAGTTTCGTGCATTGGGGAAGGCGGCTGCCGTGATCGATATGATCATGACAGATTATGGAATTCTGCGAAGAGGTATCGTATGACTGGGAGCAGCGGTCGAAAAACCGTGTCAGTGATGCGTGGAGTCATGATGTTATGTGATATCTGTTACCAGGACGTGCTCGAGGAAAAATTGACCGACAACCGGAACTATGTCGAGGACCACGAGGCGCTGTTCGACGTCTTATGCCCGGGTTGTGAAGATATCAACCGCCCGTTGGTCGATGATATGTTAGGCAGTTCCGAGTAAGGATTCCCTCCACCGGATGTTTTTGAGTGGGTGGGGAGTGCGGTAGCGTCCCCTCGGTAGGTCGCATGAGGTCACAGTCATTCTCGGGATGAAGGAGAATCGTATGACGACGCGGGATCAGTTGACCCCCGCTTTCGCGGGGGCAATCCTGGCTCAGATGGCCTTCCTTTGCGTTCTGGGACTTCCATCGGCCCTTCCGGCCATGCCATATTTTCCACCCGACACGGACAGTCGCTCGGGCGAGGAAAAGCCTTCCGGGGAATTCGACAAAGATGATGAAGAAATCCTCCTCATGGACGAAACGGTCGTCGAGGGCACGTTCGAGGGTCCGTTTGCGACCGAGAGCGAACCGGTGCAGGATCCCTGGGAGCCGTTCAATTCGAGCACCTTTACACTCAACTATAATATCGACCGCTATGCACTGAAGCCGGTAGCCAGGGTCTACTCCAGCGTCGTGGCACCCGACGTTCAAGATTCTCTCGGCAATGTGTTTGATAATCTGGGGTTTGCCTCACGATTTCTCAATAGCGTCTTCCAGGGGAAACTCGATCGGGCCGGAACGGAAATGCAACGGTTCCTTCTGAATTCGACCCTCGGCGTGGGGGGGCTCTTTGACGTGGCCAAATACATGTTCGGAATTGAAGCCCCGCCGCCGGAAGATACCGGTCAGACTTTTGCGACATATGGGATGGCTCCCGGGCCCTACCTGGTCCTGCCGTTGCTTCCCCCCATGACAGTTCGGGATGCGGTGGGGTACGCCGGCGATATTTTCATGAACCCCGTCAATTATTTTATCCCGTTTGGCCCGAACCTGGGCCTCAATGCCGGGGACCGCGTGAATGATCGCGCCATCAACCTCGAAACGTTCGAGGGGCTTGAAGAATCCACTATCGATCTGTACGGGGCCGTCCGGTCGGGTTATATGGATCGACGGGCCAAAGACATCCAGGAGTAGCCTCTCATTGTCATTGGCATGAAAATAGCCAACGCCATCCCGAATCTGTCATTCCTGTTGTCCTCCTTCTGTCATTCCTGCGAAAGCAGGAATCCAGAGCCGTTATCTTGCGACCGAAGGAAAAAGCAAAGACCCTGGATCCCCGCTAAAAACTGCGAGGATGACAGGAAGGAAGTACAATGTGCCCAGGATGACCATTTAATGTTTTGCAGAGGATGACCGGAGATGTTTGAAGAAGAAAAAACGTTTACCCTTCGGTTTAATCTCGTTGCCGGGTTCCCGGAAGACTACGATGGCGACGACGATGGCTATGCCTGGCTTCATGATTGGGAAACCCGGGTCAAACCCGAATTGATCAAGACCGTGATCGCGTCCCTGCGAGCCCATCCTTCATGGTCCGTGCACGTTCGCAATCGAGGAATGTCGGCGACGGATGAAGTGGAAATTGCTTTGGAAAAGACGTTTCCAACGGATGGGCGGTCATTGCCGGAGTGAACGGGCGGGGAGAAGAGCCTGTCCTGAGCCTGTCGAAGGAAACGTCATGATCGGGTGCATCAGCCGCGTGTTCACACCATGGGCGTTCTGCGGTGCGGTGGCGCTGGTCGCTGCCAATCCCGTCCTGGCACAGAACCTCGTCTTTACCCCGGTCTTGTCGGCACCCGTCGGTGCGCATCCGGAGGGGCTCACGGTCGGCGATTTCAATGAGGACGGGCACTTGGATATTGCGACGGCGAACAGTGATTCGGATGACGTCTCGGTGTTGTTGGGAAACGGAAACGGCACGTTTCGATCAGGCTATTCCTTCGGGGTGGGAAAGAGTCCCATGTTTCTGACGACGGGAGACTTGAACCTGGATGGGAAATCGGATCTAGCCGTGGCCGAGACCGGAGCCGACCGCGTCGTGGTCTTGTTCGGCAAGGGGAACGGATTTTTCGAGGAACCCGTTCCGTATCCCTCGGGGAAAGGCCCGACGTTTCTCGCGTTGGGTGACGTGGACGGGGATGAAGCCCCGGATATGGTCGTCATCAACAGCGGGCGATTCGGACATTATCCTCCATTCAGTTGGTCGGTCCTGTTGAACAACGGGCAGGGCGAGTTCGTGGTGACCCAACACGTCGAAGAGCAGGACCGGCGCGGCTTGTTCCCCACCGGCGCCTCTCTGGCGGATCTCGACGACGACGGGTTGCCGGACGTCACGTTGACGTGGAGCCAGCCGAGTTGGCGGACGCCGAATGGATACGTGTCCGTGTTTCGGAACCAGGGACAGGGAACCTTTTCTTCCTGGAAAACAATTCAAGCGGGGTTCACGCTGAGTGCCGTCACTCAAACGGATTTGGATGCTGATGGGAACCTGGATCTCATGGTCACCAGTTTGTTTACCGACAGCATCAAGCTGCTCCTGCAACTCGGTCCCGGCCGATACACCAAACCCGCAAACATGGAGGTGGGATTCGGCCCCGTGGCGTTGGGCTACAAAGATTTGGATGGTGACGGCCATCGTGACCTGATTGCCACGAATCGAGCCTCGGATAGTACCTCCATCCTCTTGGGACGGGGAGACGGGTCGTTTCAGCCCGCCGGGCACTATGCCGTGGGCGCCGTGCCCACCGCCATGGGGATCGAAGATTTTGATAATGACGGGTTGCCGGACATTGTGACGGCCAACAGTGGATCCGATGACGTGTCGATTCTGTTGAGCGGGAAAACGGTCATTCCTTCTATCAGCCTGAGTGCCGACGACATCCGGTTTTCAGCGGACGTCGATGCGCCGGCCCAACGGACGCTTCAATTGACCGTCTCCAACGTGGGGCTCGGCTCCTTGAGTATAGCCGATATTGTGTTGGAAGGGTCCCGGGCCTTTTCCGTTGACCGGGAATCCTGTGCCGGGGCCACCCTGACCACGGGAGAACTCTGTGCGTTGCCTATTCATTTCAAGAGTACGGCGCCTGGTATGCACCAGGCGTTGCTGCGTATTTTCGACAATGCGCCGGGCGGCCCAAGAATCGTGACCCTAAGCGGACAAGTCCAAGGCTGACGCTGCGCGCCCTCTCCCGCTTCGATCTTGCGCTTCCGGAGAACGTTCATGAGGCTGTGTGTGCGATGAGTCCGGACGACGAACGATCCCCCCTTTCAATCGGCATTGATATCGGCGGCACCTTCACCGATTTTGTGGTGTATGACCATGCCGCCGGTCGCGTCAAGACCTTCAAGCTGCTCTCAACTCCCGCTGATCCTGCACAAGCGGTCCTGGACGGGTTGCGGAGGCTCTCCCCGGCCACCGGCCATACCGTCGTGCATGGCTCGACCGTGGCCACCAACGCGTTGCTCGAACGAAAGGGGGCGTGCACGGCGTTCGTCACGACGCAAGGGTTTCGGGACGTGTTGCAGATTGGCCGGCAGACTCGTCGAAACCTCTATGATTGGTTCAGTGGCGGAGTGCCGGCGCTCGTGCCTCCGGACCGGTGCCTGGAGGTTCAGGAACGGCTCGATCATCGCGGGCGCGTGTTGCGCCCCCTGGCAAAAAAATCCCTGTCGTCCCTCATCGAGACCCTACGGGACAAACAGGTCGAGGCCGTCGCGCTCTCCTTGTTGTTTTCCTTTGTGAATCCCGATCATGAACGTCAAATCGGGCAACGCCTCCGGGAGGCGGGATTCTTTGTCACCGCCTCGCATGAACTGATCCCGGAGTTTCGAGAGTTCGAGCGGGCCTCCACCACGGTGGTGAATGCCTATGTTTCCCCGGTGCTCAACTGGTATCTGGAAACTCTTGAACAATCGTTCGCAGGGGGCTCCTTCCACGTCATGCAATCGAACGGCGGGCGAATCCAAGCGGCACAGGTGCGGCAGGAGGGTGTCCGTTCAATATTGTCAGGACCGGCGGGAGGGGTGATCGGTGCCGAGTACCTTGCGCGGCTGGCCTGGTTTTCCCAACTTATTACGTTTGATATGGGAGGCACGTCTACGGACGTGTCCGTCGTCGATGGCGCGATTCACATGACGTCGGAAGCGGAAATCGCCGGTATGCCCATTCGCGTACCGGTGCTCGACATTCATACGGTCGGTGCCGGAGGCGGGTCACTGGCGCGAGTCGATGCGGGAGGTGCCCTGCGCGTCGGACCGGAAAGCGCCGGAGCCGATCCGGGTCCCGCGTGCTACGGACGAGGCGGACGGACGGCGACTGTCACGGATGCCAATGCCTTCCTGGGGAGGTTGCCTGCCACGGGTCTGTTGGGCGGTGAATTGCCTTTGGACGTGAAGGCCACCCACGAGGCGCTGGCTGCGCTTTCACGAGAGTTGGTCCCGTACGCTGCCGGCGCTCACGTTGACCTGGAAGAGACTGCCTTGGGCATTCTCCAGGTGGTCAATGCCGAGATGGAGCGGGCGATTCGCGTGATCTCGGTCGAACGCGGGCACGATCCCAGGGAGTACGTGTTGCTCTCGTTCGGCGGAGCCGGAGGCGTGCATGCCTGCGAACTGGCGCGATCCCTCAACGTCGGACGTGTCCTGATTCCCTTGGCCGCTTCGACGTTGTCCGCCCTGGGCATGTTGACGGCAAACGTGTTTCTGAATTACGTCCAAACGGTGATGTGCTCCGGTGAAACCCCGTTTGAAGAGTTGGAACGCCGGTTCGTTCCCATGGTGGAGCAGGCGGGGGAAGACCTCGTGACCCAAAAGGTCCCTCTTCCAGCCCGGCACGTTCATTGTGAATTGGATCTCCGGTATCAAGGCCAGTCCTTTGAATTGACCGTGCCGTTTTCTCCTGCCTTTCAAGCGGCTTTTCATGAACAGCACGCTCAACGCTATGGGCATAAGAACGAGGCCGCGGGTCTTGAGATCGTCAATCTTCGGGTTCGTGCGATCGGCGATGTCAGTCCCCCGCAGATAGAGACGCGGGCAACGGGGCCTGCCGATTCCTCCGGAGCCCTGTGCCATGAACGCCGGCTCGTGTTCGCCTCCGGGCCCCGAACCGTTCCGTTCTTTGACCGTCGTCGATTACACCCTGGGCATCACGTTCCCGGGCCCGCGGTCATCTTCCAGGACGATACCACTATTCTGTTGTCGGAAACCGATCATGCGCACGTCGACGCCTGGCAAAACGTGCTGATCACCATAGGAGAGGCTCGTGCAGAAAGCCGTTGAACGGGAAGTCTTTAAACATCTGTACAGCTCGGTGGCCGAGGAAATGGGGGTGCGTTTGCAACGATCGGCTTTTTCCCCGAATATCAAGGAGCGCCGTGACTTTTCCTGCGCCGTGTTCGACGAAGCCGGACGCCTGGTGGCGCAGGCTGCCCATATCCCTGTCCATCTCGGGGCCATGCCGCTCTCCGTCGACGCCTGTCGCCGGCACCTGACCTTTGTGCCGGGTGACGTGGCGATCCTCAATGACCCGTTTCATGGTGGAACGCACCTGCCGGATATCACGATCGTTTCTCCGGTCTTCGTCGAGGACGGAGATCTTCTGGGCTTTGTCGCCAACCGCGCGCATCACGCCGACGTTGGGGGGATGTCGCCGGGGTCCATGCCGTTGTCCCGGGAATTGTACCAGGAAGGGGTGATTATTCCGCCCGTGAAACTCGTGGAAGCCGGCAAGGTGAACCAGGCCCTATGGGATTTTTTTCTGGCGAACGTGCGGACCCCACGAGAACGTGCCGGTGATTTGCAGGCACAACTGGCGGCTAACCGAATAGGGGCGCAACGGCTTCAGGAATTGGTGTCACGTTACGGGATGGAGCGCGTTCGAGAAAATATGTCCGAATTGTTGGCCTATAGTGAAAAACTGACCCGGCACGGCATTCAGCAGTTGCCGGATGGCACGTATCGGTATGAAGACGTGCTCGATGACGACGGCTTTGACGACAAACCCATCGCGATTGCCGTAGCCGTGACGATTGAAGATGAAGAGGTGGTGGTCGATTTTGAGGGGAGTGCGCCCCAGTGCGAAGGAAGCGTCAACGCGGTCTATGCGATTACGGTCTCGGCGACCGCGTACGTGTTTCGATGTTTGCTGGGGCTGGATATTCCCGGCAACAGCGGGTGCATGGTGCCCATCCACGTCCGGGCGCCTGAAGGGTCGGTGGTCAATGCCCGGTTTCCCGCGGCGGTGGCTGCGGGAAACGTCGAGACAGCCCAGCGAATCGTCGACGTCCTGCTGGGGGCCTTGGCGCAGGCCTGCCCAGACCGGGTGCCGGCCGCGAGCCAGGGGACCATGAATAATGTCACGATCGGGGGGTGGGACCGCGACAAGCAACGGCCGTTTGCGTATTATGAAACGTTGGGCGGGGGCATGGGCGCCGGAGTGGAATGTCCGGGGGCGAGCGGCATCCATTCCCATATGACGAACACGATGAATACGCCGGTCGAGGCCCTGGAGTATGCGTATCCGTTTCGCATATCCCGGTACGTGATTCGAGAAGGGACAGGCGGCGCGGGAATCCATGACGGGGGAAACGGGGTCACGCGCGAAATCGAATTTTTGCAGGACGCCCAGGTGACGATCGTCTCCGATCGACGGGAGTCGAGACCGTTCGGGTTGGTCGGAGGAGAGGCCGGACAATCCGGTCGAAACGTTTTGATTCGCAAGGGGCGTGAAAAGAAACTTCCCGGGAAAACGACGCTGGCCGTAAGCCAGGGAGATCGTTTGCGGATTGAAACTCCTGGCGGTGGTGGGTATGGTGCAGTGAGGGGGAAGAAGGCGTGACGACGTTTCCTCTCCCTTGATGGGAGAGGATTAAGGGGTACAGACCGGGCACATTGTTTACATTTTAAACCGGGGACATGGTTTACACTGGTAGACTCCACGGCAAAGGAGGGCCTGCGCATGCCGTGGAAGGAGTGGAAGATCATGGATCAACGAGAACAGTTTGTACGTGACTGGTTAAGTGGGGAGTATACGAAGGTCGATTTGTGCACCGGGTATGGGATCAGCCGCCCCACGGGGGACAAGTGGCTGGCGCGGTATCACGCGCACGGGGTGGCGGGGTTAGCGGACGGGGCGCGGCGGCCGCATACGCAGCCACACCAGACCCCGGAGGCGGTCATCGAGGCCATTCTCGCGATGAAGCACCGCCATCCGAGTTTTGGGCCGAAGAAGATTCGGGATCGGTTACGGGCGGTGGCGCCGGACGAGGCGTGGCCGGTGGATAGCACGGTGGGGGTGATCTTGAAACGGGCGGGGTTGGTGCGGCCGCGGCGGATGCGGCGACGCGTGCCTGCGGACCCCCAGCGCCTGAGCCGAGGCACGGCCACGGCGCCCACCTGGAGTGCGGACTTCAAGGGGGATTTTCCGTTGGGCACAGGGCAGCGCTGTTATCCGCTCACCGTCATGGATCACGCCAGCCGGTATGTGCTGCGGTGTGAGGGGTTGCTCCAGCCGACGCGGGCCGCGGTGCAGCCGTGGTTGGCGTGGGTGTTTCACGAGTATGGGCTGCCGGCGACGATTCGGACGGACAACGGCCCCCCTTTTGCCTCCACCGCGCTCGGGGGCCTGAGTCGGTTGGCGGCGTGGTGGGTGCGGTTAGGCATTCGGCCCGAACGGATTCGGCCGGGCACGCCGAGTGAGAATGGCTGCCATGAGCGGATGCATCGGGCGCTCAAAGCGGCGGTGGGGCCGCCCGCGGCGACTTTGGCGGCGCAACAACGGCGGTTGGCGGCGTTTGTGGACGAATATAATTGGGCCCGCTCGCATGAGGCGTTAAACCGACAGACTCCCGGCCAGGTGTATCAGCCGTCGCCGCGGCCGTATCCGGCGAAGCTCCCGCCGATCGCGTATGCCCCGGGGACGCGCGTGCGGCAGGTTCGGCAGAACGGCGAAGTCCGCTGGCGGGGGCACGTGCTATACCTCTCGGAGGTGCTGGCGCAGGAGCCGGTGGGCTTCACACAGATCGGGGAAAGCACGTGGGCGATCCATTATAGTTTTCATCGACTGGGGACCCTGGATGACCGGACGTTGACGATTATCCCGGTCCGGCAGTGGCATCAACCGGAAACCCTGCAGGCGATGTAAACCATGTGTCCGGTTTAGTTTGTAAACCATGTCCGGCTTGTACAAAGGTGAGGGTGATGAGCGACCCATCAAAGGCACGAGGCCTCCGGCAACGCTCAACGGATGCCGAACGGGCGCTGTGGATGCATCTGCGAAACCGCCAACTGGCAGGATGTAAGTTTCGCCGACAAGTGCCCATTGGCGAATATATCGTCGACTTTGTTTGCTTGGAAAGAAAAGTGGTCATTGAGGTGGATGGCGGTCGCCACCAAGAGCAAGTCCCCTACGACACTGATCGGACGACTTGGCTGGAGTCTCAAGGCTTCCAGGTATTGCGGTTCTGGAATCACGAAGTCCTGACTGATACGGAGGCTGTACAGGAGGCGCTTCTTGTGGCCTTGCAGGAGGATTCACCGTCTCCTTACTCACCCTCACCCCAGCCCTCTCCCGTCAAGGGAGAGGGAGAAGATATTAGCCCTCCCGTCAGGGGTGAGGGGAAAAGAGTTTCCTCTCCCTTGATGGGAGAGGATTAAGGTGAGGGTGGTTTAAGGTGAAGGTGCTGGCCCTCCCCCTCACCCTGCCCTCTCCCTCCAGGGGAGAGGGTTATCATGCGGCCCAGAAAAAGCGCCATGAGATGGCGCCGCTACAAAAGAGGGAGAAGATGGTCAGGTCCTTATACTGTCAATGAATAAAAGAACACATACGGGAGTTCTGAAGCATGAAAGAAACTGATCCTGAACGGTTGGAAATGTTGTATGAACGGTTTTGTGACGTCTGTTTGGTTGAAAAAGAAGTGTGGATGGAAATTCTCCTGCCCCGGCCGGTTGAAAAAGGGGTGATCCTGACCAACGTGCAAGAGAAGTACGAAGTGGTCATCGACGACCCCGCGATCGAGGATACGCTTGATGCCAACATCCCCCTCGGCAAGTCCTCGTTACGAGCGGCCATTCAGGAATACAGGGATCATATCAGTTTTCATAAAGCCTAGCCCCGGTCAGGTAGGTCGGGTTAGCCGAAGGCGTAACCCGACAATCCGAGAAACACGATGACGGCTCCCGACGCGTTTATCAAGGCCCTTCAGCACGAACCCATCACCTGTCTTCGGGCGGCTTGCCCCGGACACGTGGATTGTACCGAAGTCTCTCACCCTCAAGAGCGAGTGAAGGCGTACCATCTCCGGTGTGAGGCATGCGGGTGGGAAGATCATGTCCGTGGCCGTGAAGACGGCGTCGCGCAGTGGGAGGATGCCGAATTGCAGGCGATTTTCGATGAGCATCTCCTGCACCTCCAGCCCGTGTGCCCGTATGATCAGGCCCCCGTGGTGTTTACCTCTCTTCCCAATCCTCGCCGAAAGGCCCGGTATCGAATTTCCTGTTTTTATTGTGGACGGCAAGTAGAAATAGATTGGCCTCCGCGGTCCTGAAAGCGTGTGTCGCTCCCCGCCGGAGTGTTACATCTCCCAATTGCCTTCCACCCCGAATCGCACCCATGTCCCCGGTGCGCTGAACCCGAGAAAATCCTCGTACGTCACGTTGGTCAGATTGTCCACGGCCCCGAAGATTTTCCATGCGTCGTTCAGGGTATAGGTGGCGGCGAGGTCGATTCGATAATATCCGGGCACCCTGGTTTGCGTTGTGGGAATTTGCAGGTCGAAGCGGGTGCCCACGGCTTGGAGTTGGCTGCGTATGGTCAACGCGGGAGTAGCCCGTACCTGCACCGCGAAGCCGCCCGATGCCTTGGGACGATTCCGGAGCGGGGCGCTCGTTCCTGAGATGCGAGCGTCGAGGTAGGTGAACCACCCTTCGATAGACACGTTCGGCAATGGGGTGGCGGCCACGTTCAATTCGATCCCCTGCGTCCTGACCTTGTGCAGGTTAACCAGGCGGAAAGTCTTTTGTCTGGCGAGAACGGGGTCCAGGTCGATTTGATTGGAAAAGGTATTGTGGAACCAGGTCAACTGGATTTCACTATCCCAGACGGGGCTCGACCGGAGGATGCCCATTTCCCACCCGGCACTGGATTCGGGAGACAGGTGAGGGTTTCCGATAAGGGGATCGCCCAGGGCATTCAGACTCGGCAATTTGAACCCTTTACCGTACTGCCCACGGATTGTCGTTCGTGGAAACGGTTGGACGCTGACGGCGAGACGAGGGGTCACCCGGAGCGGAAAATCTTCCGGGCTGTCCACACGGATGCCCGCACTGAGCCGGACCTGCTCGTTCGGGGAAATGATCGTTTCCAGTATCCCTGCCGGCGTGGTGCGTGATCGCTCGAAATCCGTGTCGGTTTTTGACGGAAACCCCAGGACGGTCAGGTCCTGGGTTCCGGTTCGCGTTCCGTTCTCGTGAACCAGTTGAACCCCACCCGCCACTTTCAAAAATCGTTTCAGGGAAGCCCGAAGCGTCCAATGGAGACGCATCCTGGTAAAGTCCGTCCGGAAGACCGTCAGAGGTATTCGAAAAGTTCCGGGTGCGGAAAGAACCCCAGGGTTGTCAACGTCCTGTTCCCGGTGGAACACGTTGCCGGTCAGTTGATTCTCCCAGTTTCGAGCGAGGGGGAACGTCAGGTTGAATCCGGAAACGATTTCGTGGGTACGTCGCCGCTCCTGCGTACGGAGAATGGCCAGGCGCGTGCCGCCACTGCCTTCCGGAAAGGAACGGGTATCGGTATTCGTGTATTGTCCCGTCAGTTCGAACTTGAGCGAATCCTGAAGCGACCAGTTCACATGGCCTCCGATCGTTCCGGACGCAAACCGGTTTCCCGTGACTTGCCCATCGTTCCGCGTGAAGGCGGCCGAACCGGCATATCGGAACCGGTCGGCGGACCCCGACGTTTGGAGGACTCCGCGGGTATAGCCCCATTGTCCACCTTCCGTGCGGGCAACCAGTCGATCCACCGTCGTTCCTTTTTGCGTAATAATGTTCACCACGCCTGCCATCGCGTCGGACCCATAGAACACGGAGGCCGGTCCCTTGACGATTTCGATCCGTTCGATACGCTCGGGAGTCAGGGACGACAGATCAACCGATCCCCCGCGCTGGTTTGTCGGATCGTTCAACGGAACGCCGTCCAACAACACCATCGTCAAATTCGGATCGGCCCCGCGAATGTAGAGTGAACTGATGCCGCTTCGACCTCCCATTTCATCGACGAAAATCCCGGGCGTTTGTTGCAAGAGGGTGCCGAGCCTGTTGGGCTGCTGGGAATCAAGGCCCTTTCGCGTGAACACCTTGGTCCGGATGGGGGTTTGTGATTGGCTCGTTGGAAGGGCCGTGGCCGTGACCACAACGGGGTCCAGCGTTTCAAAAGGCAGGGTTTCAGCCGGCCCGGCTGAAGGCAAGAAACAGAGTGTGAACCCCAAGACTCCGGTGCCGGTCAAAAAAGATCGTTTGGAAAAACCTTGAGGGAATCGCTTCATGAGGCTTCTTCGTTCCCCTCCGTTGTTGTAGGGACAGGCCTATGTGCCTGTCCATAGGGTTTCTTTCCTTCTCAGCAACGGCAGATCTGTGTTATACACCCGTTGGTTTCTTCCGGGACAGCCTTCATATCGGAATAGCATTTGTCTGGGGTAGTCGTGAGCCGCGTGAGAGTCGAGATTTCGTCGTGAGCAACATCCCATACCGTACCGAGCCTGAACGTTCTGGCCGTATGCCGTCCTGCCTCCCGTTTCTGATCGTGAACGAAGCCGCCGAGCGATTCAGTTTCTACGGCATGCGAACGATCCTGGTCATTTTTATGACCCAATATCTCCTGAACGCGGACGGCACCCTGGACGTGATGAGTGAACCCGAAGCGCGCTCCTATTATCATCTTTTTACGTCCGCGGTCTATTTTTTCCCGGTCATCGGGGCCCTGATTGCGGATATTTGGTTGGGGAAGTACCGAACGATCATGTCGTTGTCGCTGGTGTATTGCTTGGGGCATTTGGCCCTCGCAATGGATCAGACCAGGGTCGGATTGGCCGTAGGGCTCACGCTGATCGCCGTGGGTTCCGGAGGAATCAAACCCTGTGTCTCCGCCAACCTCGGGGATCAGTTCAGTTCGACAAACAGTCATCTGCTCAGCAAAGCTTTTTACTGGTTTTATTTTGCGATCAATTTCGGCGCGGGGCTTTCAACGCTCCTGACCCCGTGGCTGCTCAACCATATAGGACCCCATCTGGCCTTTGGCGTTCCCGGGCTGTTGATGCTACTCGCGACCTGGGTGTTCTGGTTGGGGCGGCGGGAGTACGCGCATATCCCAGCCAGAGGAAAAACGTTTCTTCAGGAATTGCTGACGCGCGACAGCCTGCTGGCCATGTGGCGGCTGACGCCGATTTACCTGTTCGTGGCCGTGTTCTGGGCGCTCTACGACCAAACCGGGTCGGCCTGGGTCCTCCAGGCAAGAAATATGGATTTATACTGGATGGGGGTGGAATGGCTCCCTTCACAAATTCAGTTCGTCAATCCTTTTTTGATTATGCTCCTCATCCCGGTGTTTGCCTACGGCGTCTATCCCGCCATGGACAAGGTGTTTCCCTTGACGCCCTTAAGGAAGATCAGCATCGGGTTTTTTATGACGGTCATCGCCTTTGTGATTTCCGCGGTGATCGAGATGCAGATTGTCTCGGGACTGCGGCCGAATATCTCGTGGCAAATTGCGGCGTTCGTGGTGATCACTGCGGCGGAGGTCATGGTCTCGATCACGTGTTTGGAATTTTCCTACACCCAGGCGCCCAGGGCCTTGAAATCGTTTGTCATGGCGCTCTTTCTCCTGTCGGTGTCCCTGGGGAACGCCTTCACCTCATTGGTGAATTATTTCATTCAGAACGACGACGGCAGCGTGTGGCTTGAAGGCCCGGACTATTATTGGTTTTTCACGTGGGTCATGCTTGGCGTGTCGATTCTTTTTATCGCGGTGGCCAAACGCTACAAAGGCCAAACCTATCTTCAGGGCGACGGAGGATGATTGTCGGGTTACGCCTTCGGCTAACCCGACCTACCAGGCTCATTCTCAAATTCCCATTACATTTGTCACTTTCTACGTGGCTTCGTCTCTGGCGAAGCGGTCGTTCGGCAGGTGGTTGTCGTAAGAGAGGAACCCCCCGTGCCCCCCTTATCAGGGGGGCTCTAAACAGTCCCCCTGATAAGGGGGATGGAGGGGGTTGTCTTACAAAGGAGGGGAACTAGGGCACAGAAGGAAGCTGCGGAAATTGTCAACGAGTGAATGAACACAGACACGCCGACGGCCAGACGGACGATCAGGGCTTGGGCTTCTGACTGAGATACAGGACCTGGTTGACCCGGAAGGCCTCGGTGTACTGTTCCGCCGTGATGTGCTGTGAATGGAAACAGCGCCCGTCGAAAATGATCAGGCGGTTGGGCTTCATTCGGATGAGGAAAAGGAGTTCCCAATAGGCGTTGCCATCGTTGATATAGGCATTGTCCCGGTTGGCGAATACGGGGTTGAAGATCATACTGTTCTGAAAATTTTCATATCCTTCCGCACTGTTGAGAAATTCGTCACTCAGTTCCAGCCTGTCGGCCAGTTCTCGGATCTCCCGGTCCGGAACGATGGGCACCCGTTCCAATCCCGTGGGCACGTGACGGTACAGGCCGGTTCCGCCCATGCAGGATTCGGCGGGGTTCAGGTAGACCATGGCGGTCACGTCCTGATCGATATGGGGTTGACGTTGCCCGACGTTGAGGCGGTACGTCTGGTTGGTGATGCCTTGAAACACGACCGGCTGGGGGTCGAAAAATGGATACAGCTTCATGCCCCAGAAGTCACTGATCGCATTCACGATCGGGCCGGTCTCGACGTTGACCGAAGCCCGAACGCCTGGAAAGTTGCCGACAATCTCGAATCGATCGGTATACGGAAGCTCCAAGGCCAGTTGAAGGACCTGGTCGGGGTACTGGTAGAACCGGTCGACCATCACGACCTTGTGGCGGCCCAGGCCTATATGGTCGAAGGAAACCTGGCAGTCAGGATTGATCGCGAAGGTTTCAGGAGAGGGTGGCATGAGCGACTCCCTGTTTCCCGTTAATGCTTAATGGTCGCTCAACAGTTCGAGAAAACGCGGCGCAAAGATACGGCTCTGAATCGTCAGCAATCCACGTTCTCCCAGTTCCCGGTAACTCAGGCTGATTTCGGTGTCCTCGAGACGCCAGGAGTATTCCTGGTTCAGCCCCCGGATCATCGAGCTGGGGCTGTGTCGAATTTTCCCGAATTCCGATTCCAGCACCTGCTTGATCCGGTTGTGCGTGTCTTCGTTCCGGTATCGGATCATCACACGGGCGAATTGGGCGTCGATAGTGTAGAGTTTGATGAAATCGACCGGTTCGTTCGCAAACTTCGGCGGGCCTTCTTTATACGCATAAATGTCGACCCGATCATCAGGCTCGATGAGTACGAGCTGAGACAATTCAGCCAGCGCACTTCCCCAGGGAATCCCCTGAAAGCCCGGTGGGGGCGCGGGAGTCGTATCCGCGGCGATGAGGAGTCCAGGCAACCAGAGGAAGACGATTAACAGCAGAACGGGGTACGGAACGCGACGTGTCATGATCCCGTCACACTAGCACCCTCCTCTTGAGAACTCAACGGCGATTGACAAAACGAAATGCGTGGAAACGGGGAATGGAAGGGATCAGAACGCAGCGTTTGCAGGGACTGGCATGGCATGAATCGAATCTTCAAGATCGGCCAAATCGGGTGCAGGCTTCTCAGCGGGTCTCACAATCGTCCATGCCTCGGGGTTGTCCAGGATCGCCTGGACGAGTTGGGTGTGGAGATGATGGCCTGAACATTTACCGATAATATGACCGATGACGTGAATGCCGAGGAGAGACAGATCTCCAATGAGGTCCAACACCTTATGGCGAACGCATTCATCCGGGAACCGGAGCGTTTCTTCATTCATGATTCCGGTTTCCGTAAACACGATGGTGTTGTCCAGGGAACCGCCTTTTCCCAAGCCGCGAGCCCATAAGGCTTCCACTTCCTGCGAAAACCCAAAGGTTCGGGCGTGCGCGATATTGGCCTCGAATTCCACCGCCGACCACTCATGTTCATAGGTTTGCTGTTGGATCAACTGATGATTGTAGTCGATCGTATAGGTGACCTTGGGAAAGGGGGAAGGCAGAATGGAAATCCCTCGATTGTCGTCACCGACATGAATGGGTTCTACAATTTTGAGATAGGTTCGAGGATGTTCCTGTGGCAGAATCCCGGCGAGTTGAATGAGTTTGGCAAAGGGCGCCGCGCTGCCGTCCATCGCCGGAACCTCTTCCGAATCGATATCGATAAAGGCATTGTCGATTCCCAAACCCCAGAGGGCCGAAAGCACGTGTTCGGTCGTTTGGATTTGGAATCCATTGGAGCCGACCGCCGTGCACAACTCCATGGGCCTGAGATTGCGAATCGACGCCTGGCACGTCTCGACGTGACTGTTGACTTTCCGCCGGAATACAATGCCGTTGTCCACGGGCGCCGGAGAAAGACTGACTTTCGAAGAACGACCCGAATGGAGCCCGACTCCGGAGACCGAGATGGTTTGCTCAATGGTCTGTTGACGTTGTCCGAACATGTTTATCTGTTTCTCTGAATTGTAATAAATATTCCATAAACTTATAAAGCAAATTATATTGCAAATTTCGGGCCATTTTCGTCATGGCATAAGATTTCATAACATATTGAAATATAATGATAAATAAAAAATCGTTTTGCAAGTTACTGAAATTGATGTGAAAAGTCAATAGTGGTGTTGCAAAAAAACAGCATAACGGAGCGAGGCATGGTCAGGATCGAAAGGGCTCCAATAAATATCGCAAGGACTCGGGGAACTGATCGATGGCATCGGTGCGTGCGAGTCCGGTGATGATGCCCCGATGTTTTTTGTGTAATCCGGAGTCGATAAAGGCCTGGACGTGGAGTTTCCATTTCAAGGAATCATCGCCGAGCAGTTGTGCCTGCTCCTCGGCTGTTTTGGTTTCGAACAGGGTGGAGAGAACCCGTATGGTCTTTTCGACGCTATCATAGGGTGGAGCGAGCTTCAACGCAGCATAAAATGCTTCCAGGTTCTGACGGAATTCGTTGAGGAGGGCTTGGCAATCGTGCCGTGACATGACGGAGGAGCGTTCCAACCGTTTTCTTATGTAGGGGCGGGCCTACGTGCCCGCCAGCCGTAACTCGGGATGCGCCGTTATTCGGAATTACTGAATCCGTCCAGATCATGTTCTTTCCCGATCATGACCAGGACGTCGCCTTTTTCGATCATATCGTCGGGGGAGGGAGTGAAATTAAAAGTATCTTCCTTCTTTAATTTTCCCTTGATCATGCGATTCACTTGTTTCTTGATGCCGATGATGTTGAGGTTGTGTAACTCGCGGATTTTGGTTTCCTCGATACTCATGCCGGAAAACCGATCCGGCACCGCGACTTCTTCGACACTGTACCCGGGGGCCAATTCGAGATAGTCCAACACCTTGGGGGAAACCAGCCGATGCGCGAGCCGGATCGCGGCGTCCCGTTCGGGGTAAATCACTTCGGTCACCCCAAGATTGCTGAGGATTTTTCCGTGAGCGTTGGTGACGGCCTTGGCGATGATGGAGGTGATCCCCATTTCGGTCAATGTCTGGACGATGAGGATGCTGGCTTCGATGTTTTCGCCGATGCTCACCACCGCCACATCGACGTTTTGCGTGCTGACGGCTTTCAGGGCGCGTTCATCCGTCGCGTCACACTGAACCGCAAAGGTCGCAATATCGCTGATGGCTTGAATCTTCGGCTCTTCACTGTCGATGGCGAGGACTTCACACCCCTTTTGAACCAACGATTCGGCGACGCTATAGCCGAATCGGCCCAAGCCGATCACCGCAAACAGCCGCTTCATGGTTGTATGCCACTCATCTGATGATGTGGGTCGTGGTGGAAGCCGTCCTACCTATGCTGAAGAGGGGTCTTCAGGCGGGGGTGGCGCTTTTGCTGGTTCCGTGTCTTTAAAAAAAGGGCTTAATAAGTCGATGGGCAAGGGAAACAGAATGATGGAACTCTTATCCCCGGCGACGTTCATGACGGTATCCATATACCGTAATTGCAGGGCGGCCGGATTCTGGCTCAGGACGTTGGCGGCATCGGAGAGGCGTTGGGAGGCCTGAAATTCTCCTTCGGCATGGATGACTTTCGACCGTCGCTCCCGTTCGGCTTCCGCCTGTCTCGCAATCGCCCGCTGCATTTCTTGAGGGAGGTCCACGTTTTTGACTTCGACGGCGGACACCTTGATGCCCCAGGGTTCGGTGGCCTGGTCGATAATCCGCTGCAAGTCCGCGTTGATTTCATCCCGTTTCGAGAGCAGGTCATCCAAGTGACTCTGGCCCAGAACACTCCGCAAGGTCGTCTGGGCGATCATGGAGGTGGCATAATAATAGTCCTCCACCCCGACAATGGCTTTTTCCGACTCCACCACGCGAAAATAGATCACCGCATTGACTTTGACCGACACGTTGTCTTTCGTGATGACGTCCTGGGGAGGGACGTCCATGGTCACGGTCCGGAGGCTCACGCGAACCAGTTTATCGATCAACGGGATGATGATCACAATGCCGGGTCCATTCTTCCCGATGAGGCCTTTGGCCAGACGGCCTACGCGAAAAATGACGGCTCGCTCATATTCCCGCAGGATATACAACCCTTTCGAGATCAGGATGACGAAACCCAGGAGCAGGATAAACAGCATGGTGGAATTCAAGGGTGACTCCATTGTTTATTGGCTTTCGCTTTGAGGTTCCAGTGGTTTGACGTGGACCGTGAGCCCCTCGACTTGCGTGATTTGAATAGGCTGTCCTTCGGTCACCGGCGCCGAACTGACGGCGTCCCAGATTTCACCCTGGAAAAAAATTTTCCCGGTCGGCGTCAGATTCGTTTTCGCGGATCCGATGCGGCCGATCATCCCTTCGCTGCCGGTGGACGCTTGCCTGCGTAAGGCACGGACGCCGAAATTGACCACGAGAAACGTAAACCCGACCGCCAAGGCGATGACGGGAAGCATAACAGACCAGGAGATCTGATAATAGGGGAAATCCTCGTTGAAGAGAAAAAGCGACCCCAGCACCATGGCGGTGACCCCGCCGATGGCCAACAACCCGTAACTGGTGACGGTGACCTCCAGGATCAACATGACGATGCCCAGAATGAACAACAGCACCCCCGCGTAGTTCACGGGAAGAGACTGGAGGGAATAGAAGGCGAGGATCAGGCTGATGGCGCCGACCACGCCGGGCAGAATCGCGCCCGGGCTATAGAGTTCCGCGATCAACCCGATGGTGCCGATGGTCATCAGCACGTAGGCGATATTCGGATCGCTGATGGCTTTCATGGTTTCGAGTCGCCAACTCATGGGGAAATCTTGAGTGCGCACGTTGTCAGTCCGAAGGGTCACGGGCTGTTCACCGAAGGCGAGTTCCCATCCATCGAGTTGTTGAAATAAGTCATTGAGGTCCGACGCAATCAGATCGACCACGCCCAGTTCCCGGGCTTGAGTGGCGGTGGCCGAGACGCTTTTCTTGACGGCGTTTTCCGCCCATTCGACGTTCCGGCCCCGACGTTCGGCAATGGACCGGATATAGGCGACCGCGTCATTTTCCACCTTTTCCTTCATCACCTCGTCCATTTCCCCGCCTCCCATGGCCACGGGGTGGGCCGCTCCGATATTGGTCCCCGGCGCCATGGCCGACACGTGCGCCGCCAGGGTCAGGAAGACCCCGGCCGACGCGGCGCGCCCGCCGGTCGGGGCGACGTAAACGACAATCGGCAGTTGGGCGCCTGTGATGTCTTTGATCATCAAACGCATCGACGTATCCAGTCCTCCGGGTGTGTCGAGTTGAAACACGAGAAACCGGGCGCGTTCCTGCTCCGCATGGGCGATGGCTTCGTGGAGATATTCGGCGGCGACGGGATTGATCACGCCTTCATACGCGGCGGTGACCACCAGGGAAGGTTCAGCCCGGGAAAGGCCGATCTGACAGGAGAAAAGTAAAACGCTCAGCGCAATGACCGCGCGTCCTTTTCGATTGTGCCACAGGGAACTACGATCGGGCCAAACCGGGGAAGGCGTTGTGCGAAAGATAATCAATGTGGAGGAAATCTCCTACAAAAACCATCTTACGAGCCTCTCCCAAGGGTGTCAAGAAAACGCATCCTGGCTGGCCGAAATGGTCATTCCAAGCGAAGTGAGGAATCTGCTTTTCTCTTACTGTCATCCTCGACATTTTTAATCGAGGATCCAGTGTCTTTTCTTTTTCCTCCGTTTCCAAGAATCACGACACTGGATTCCCGCTAAAAACTTGCGGGAATAACAGAACGAGAGGGCGGGGAGGCAGGGACCTGTCTTATGTCGGATCATGGTGTAAACAAAGGAAGGGCCGCCATGCGGCAACCCTTCCTTTTGCACTGCGGCGAGAATGCGGTCCGTGCGCGGATCTCTGGATGAGATGATTACTGCTTATATGCGCCGAAGACGCCGACAAAACTTTGGGAGGAGTCCGCAGATCGTCCGCCGAAGGTACCGCCGACCGAACCCGGTTTATTGTCGGTTTCTCCGTTACCAAAGAACGCTCCGCCCCATCTTCCGGTGTAGCTGGTTCCTTGTGAGGAGCCGCTCAGACGGCCTTCAAAGAAACCGCTGTTCGACGCCCCGATGTCGGCTGTACCTAGGGTTAGACGGCCTCCCCGTGACACTCCATCCACTTCAATCCCGTTGAGATAGCCGTTGATCGTTCCAAGGCCGTTTCCATCACCGAAGTCAGCGTCCAGGGTTGCATTGGCATCGAAGTACCCGATTTCCGTAGCGTCATTTTCTGTGGCTGAATAAATGCCAGTTGCCTCACCGATATAGCGCGCCGTGCCGATCAGAGCCGGCAGAGCGCTTTGAGTGAACGGATCGCTGCCATCCCCAAACGCGCCGACCACGTAATCATCGGCGCTCGCGGCATTGGTCGGTACGAACAGCCAGATCCCGCCAGACAGATAGTCGGCGTCCGGCGTTGTCTGTGTGTTGCCACCGGTCGTGAGTGTCGTCGGAGAGGAACCGTCTGAGGGAGTGAATGTCATGCTGCCCATGGTCATTTCAAGTTGTCCGGTCGTGTACACGAACGAACAACTAGTACACTGGGCTCTGCCCGCTACACCATTAAGAACAGCGGGAAGGCTTGTATTGGAGTTTTGCTGTACGAATCGGCCACCAACGTTAATTCCGGGAAAACTAAAATCGTACGTTCCGCTACCTGCCGAAGTCTCTGGCGCTTTGATGTCCGAATAGACGTCCACCCACAGCGTGCCGCCGTTGACCTGCTTGTTTAGTTCGGAACCTCTGAAGCCGCCAGTATCGTCAGCAGTGGTGTCTATCCTCCGAGGATTGCCATCAGCCGTCGAGATTGACCAAGTAGACCCATTCTGAATCGAATAGGCGTTCTGGGTGGCTCCGTATTCTGTCGTGACCGTGACCTGATCTTGCGTGATGTTGTTGATGGTGTTGGATGATTGCGTGATGCTGCCGAATCTGGGGCTGGCGTCAGCAACTTGTGCGGCCGCACGCTGCGCATTTGCTGCGGTTGTGGAGGTTAGGTTTGCAAATGTTGTGGGCATCGAGTTGCCGCCGCCCGTGTTGCCCGGGGGAGTCGGAGTCGTCGGGGTGGTCGGCATATCATTCATATTATTATTGCTCATCGGACTACTGCCGCCCCCGCCGCCGCCGCATCCGGCCAAGGCCATAGTGGTAATCGTAACCAGAGTACAGACTGCGCGTTTCATGTTCATAATGTGCCTCCTTTGCACTGACTATACTTTTTGCTGAAATGATAGATGGATGAAATATATAAATACGTAAATTAGTGCACGTAAAAATACGTGCACATGGACGGAACGACCGGGCCAGTCAATATCAACCAGGAAACTGTGGGGGTGGTACGACGAGATACTACGTAGTTGGGCGTTGGGCGTTGGGCGTTGGGCGTTGGGCGTTGGGCGTTGGGCGTTGGGCGTTGGGCGTTGGGCGTTGGGCGTTGGGCGTTGGGCGTTGGGCGTTGGGCGTTGGGCGTTGGGCGTTGGGCGTTGGGCGTTGGGCGTTGGGCGTTGGGCGTTGGGCGTTGGGCGTTGGGCGTTGGGCGTTGGGCGTTGGGCGTTGGGCGTTGGGCGTTGGGCGTTGGCATGGAATCCGATCCGAGATTAAACTGCAAATAGATACACTTGGTCTAAGTATAATAAATATAGCATAGGTAATTTAGATTATACAAGCAAAACTTTTCTTGGCGTGAGCATCGCTAATAGGTGGAACGGTGGGGTGTTGCCACACGGAATGGCAAGGCAAGTTTGCCGGGTAAGTTGCACCCTCAAGGGCAGGCTCCTAGAATGCGGGCGATGCCTACGTTTCAACCAGGCCAACGCGTCCATCTGGTCGACAAAAAAGGGCGGCAGTATGCCTTTACGCTCAAAGCCGGCGACCGGTTTCAATACAGCGGGGAGACCATTCCGCATGACGATCTGATCGGACAGCCTGACGGGATCACGGTTCGTCTTTCAGGAGGCAAGACCATGATGGCCTTGATGCCCACGTTGGCGGAGTACACGCTGAAGATGCCTCGGGGGGCGCAAGTCCTCTACCCCAAGGATATTGCCATGATCCTCATGTGGGCCGACGTGTACCCTGGCGCCTCCGTGTTCGAAGCGGGGGTCGGCTCCGCGGCGTTGACGCTGGGTTTGCTGCGCGCGGTGGGCGACCGCGGGCAGGTCGTGAGTTATGAACGAAGGGAGGACTTTGCGCGAACCGCGGTGAAAAACATCGAGCGATTCCTGGGCCCCGTAGCCAATTTCCATTTGGTGCAACGCGATGCCCATGAAGGCATTGGTTGGGAAGTGGAGGGCACTTCCCACGTTTTCGACCGAGTCATTCTGGATTTGCCGGAACCCTGGAACGTGGTACCGCACGTGCCGGCTGCGCTCAGGTCCGGCGGCATTTATCTGAGCTTTGTCCCGACGGTGCCCCAAGTGGTTCAGACGGTCGAAGCCCTGCAACGGACCAGGGCCTTCGGCCTGATCGAGACTTTCGAATCCCTCGTGCGTCATTGGAATATCGACGGGCGTAGCGTCCGGCCTGACTTGCGAATGATCGCCCACTCGGGATTCATTACCGTGGCCCGGCGCATGGAAAAAGGTGACGTTCCTGCGGGGCCAATCCCGGCTGTTGCGCCTGGTGATGACGACGAAGATCCGGTCTTTGATGGCGGCTGATCCCGTTTTCATCTCATGCGGGTTTACCGGGGCAGACCGTAGAGGCGGACCCGCGTGTCCGCCCTAGGAGACCATGAAAACGTTGCTCATTGCAGATGATGACCCCGACCTCCGGTTGTTGCTGCAAACGACCCTGGAGGATCCCGCCTATCGTATCCTGGAAGCTTCGGACGGGGAGTCGGCCTTGCACCTGGTCCGGCAGGAACAGCCTGACGTGGTGATCCTGGACCGGATGATGCCGAAACTCGACGGTCTTACCGTGGCCCGGACCGTGCTGGCTGATCCGGCCATCCGGCATATCCCTCTGATTCTCCTGACGGCCCTGGATCCGCCAACGGCAATTGACGTCGAGCCGGCGCCGGAAGTCTTTGCCTATCTGGTCAAACCTTTCAGCCCCCTGCAACTGCTTGAAACCGTCCGGCAGGCGCTCGACCGCACGGGCACGGCTTAGGTCTCGGGTGCCGATGAAACTCTCTCAGGATTTTGTCCCTGATGATGATCTCAACAAACAACTGCGTTCGGCCAAGTCGCAACTCGCCCTGTACGCCAAAGATCTGAAAGCCCTGTTGTCCCGTGAACGGAAAAAATCATACAAACTGGAAACGACGAACAAGCAGTTGCAGGCCTATGCCCGGGACCTGAGGGCGGCCTATGCAACTCAACAACACAAAACACGGGAACTCGAAAAAGCCTATGCCGATACCGTGGTCCGGCTGACCCTGGCCTCCCGGTACAAGGACGAAGAGACCGGCGCGCACATTCAGCGTCTGAGTCATTACAGCAAAATCCTGGCGCTGGTCATCGGACTTGATGAGACTGACGCACAACTGATTTTCGACGCGGCGCCCATGCATGACGTGGGGAAGGTCGGGATTCCCGACCGGATCATGCAGAAACAGGGACCGTTGGATGAACAGGAATGGAAGATCGTCAAACGACACCCGATCCTGGGAGCCAATCTGCTGGCCGGTTCCCCGTCGTTGCTCTTGCAGACCGCGCGGGATATTGCCCTCACGCATCATGAGCGGTGGGATGGGAGCGGCTACCCGCAAGGGTTGAAGGGCAAAGCGATTCCCTTGGGCGGGCGCATGGTCATGTTGGGGGATACCTATGACGCGCTTCGGAGCGTGCGCCCGTATAAACCGGCCTTTTCCCATGAGAAAGCGTGTGACATCATCCTGAATGGCAACGCGCGAACCCAACCCGGACATTTCGATCCGACGCTCCTCGAAGCCTTTCGGGACAAGCACTTGGAGTTCGATGGGATTTTTTCGGAAATCAGGGAGGAAGAATCGACACCGTAGGCTCGCATAAAACCCTCTCCCCTAGCGGGAGAGGGTAGGGTGAGGGGGAAGGGAAAATAGAGGCAGTTGTAGGGCGGCCTCATGCCACCGGAAACACTCGTGGCATGCAACGCTCAGCGTTGCGGGGAATCGACCGGATATCCGGCTTCGGCCCAGGCGTTCATGCTCCCTATGACGTTATACACGTATTGGTACCCGAGGCCAGCCAGTGTTTCGGCGGCGATGTTGCTCCGGTGCCCGGATTGACAGTACACGACAATATGATCGTCAGGCTTTGCACCGATTTCCGCGTGGCGGCGGCCAATCTCCCGAAAATCGATATTGCCGTCGGTGCCGGGAATGAAGCCCGTCATATGTTCATCGCCGGTGCGGACGTCAATCAGAAAAAACCCTTTTTGCTGGAGGCTCGGAGCTTTTTGCAGTCCCCGGTTCAACTCCTGGACCGTCAGCACGTACGTTTGTTGAGCCGAGACGGAACCACCCAGCACCATCAACGCGAGTGAGAGACCCATGAGGCCACTGAGAATTGTCCGGATCTTCATATATAACCTCCCTGTCGAAATAGTGTGGAGGAGAATCAGGAACGACATGCACTTCCTGCGTATGGAATATCCTATGCCCACTTTCGGAATTTGGTCAAGAGCAGGCGTGGCTCTCATCGTCGCGCTGGGGGGGTGTGGTGGTGGCGTTCAGGTCATTCGCGAGAGCCCGGATGCCGGTGTGGTCCGGTATCTGTACAAAGGGAACGACGGATACCTGTCCACCTCCAAGCGCGGCGAGGCGTTTGACCAGATTCGCGAGTTCTGTCGCGGCCCGTACGATGTGCTCAAGGAAGGCAAAACAAAAGGCCGGCAACGGGTGGTCGAGGGCATGGGAGGCACCGAAGTCGTGACCGAAGACTGGTGGGGCATCCGGTTCCAATGCACGCCCTGAGCCACGTCGAAGGGCACGGAATAAACGATGGGTCCAATTGTCTCTCTGTCAATGATGGAGGCTGAAGGATGACTGAGCAGCGTCATTTACCGGACGACGTAGAACCTTATGGCAAAACACCTCTGTTCACCAACGAAACCGTGCCCGACAAGATCCTGAACCATCATGATTTACAAGCCGGAACATGGGGCCTTCTGACGGTTGAGGCCGGCACGGTGAGCTTTTTCCGGCAAGGAGACGAAGCGCCGTTAGCGGTCATTCCAGCGGGAGAGACGTTCGTTATCTTGCCGGAAGAGGTTCATCATGTGCGTTTGTCTGAGGACGCCAGATTTTTCGTGACGTTCTATAAACGTCCGAAGCGCTGACAGCAATGCGCAGACTAGGTGCTCAAGGAAGGAGAAACAAAATCGTCCGCCTGATCCGCGGTCCATACAGTTTCACGCTTCCGGCTCCCATCGCCTCACGTCGTCAAATTGATCAAAGTCCTTGTCAAAGGTCGCCACGTGGTCGCTGGAGGCCACAGCCAGGGAAGCCAGATAGCAATCCAGAAAGTCGCATTTTGTTGAGGCAAATCGATGCAAGGCATCAAGCATTTCGTCACGCTTCATGCAGCGGACGCCGGCACTCAGGATGACCTTGCTCAGCCATTCTGTAATCGGGTTTCGCTTGATGTTGTAGAAAGAATGCAGGACCCACACCGCCTCGGCCACAGCCACTTCGGTCAGGATCAACGTGCATTTTCCATCACAAGCCTCGCCAAACAGCTTCCGGGCTGCCGGGGAGTGTGTGTCATGGTCGCCGAGGATGAAGCGGATCAGGACGTTGGTGTCCAGGAGATACTTGGTCATGTATATCTCGAAACCCTTGTTTTGCGTGCTGCCGCTCGCTCTTCGGATTTGGAGGCAGGCGGCCGGTCACTTGCAAGACAGCCATACAGATCCTTGAGCGTTTCGGGTTGGGGCTTCACCACAACGGCGCCGTCAACCACCTCATAGATGAGCTGCTGCCGAGGCTTGAGGTGGAGCGCCTTGCGGACTTCGGCCGGGATGGTGGTTTGCCATTTATCGGTTAACGTTGACTTGATCACAGATCAACCTCCTTCCATTGTTTTTATAGATTCATTGTATTAAATATAACAATGAAAATCAGATTTCGCAAGCATGGTTCCACAACGGCGTCTTGATCTCGGATTATCGCAGATGAAAGGAATACACGGATCAAATCCATGCAGTCTGCGTCAGCCTGCCGGAATGGAAAAGACGATCACGTACGCGAGTATGAGGGCAAGGCATACAAAGAGGATTTCGTTGGCCAGCGTCATTCTCGCCAGTGGCGGACAATCCTTGTCATTGTAGAACAGAAGTCCTGTTTCCAGTTCGGCCCTTGACAGACGGGCAAATCCATCGTGATCCGCCAGCAACTCGCGGATGTCCGCACCTATAATCTGCTCGACCAGACACTCGACTTGATGACTGTCTCCGTGACAGGGAAGCGTACGAGTGATCATCAGCAACCGGAAATACTCCCACCCGAACAAAAGGGCATCAAGACGTCCTCGTTTATCAAGGTAGTGCCCGCCAAGGATCGCTGACATACTTGCAATAGATATCTTCTCCTGTCTCATTCATTCTCTTGGGCTCACAGGTTCCCCTGTTGCCGCCAGGAGAAAAAAACAGAATAGACTGCTTCATAACCGTATTGGGGAGGATCGAGGGAAGAATTGGACCATTCATGAAAATCTCGTTGCCGTTTTCGTGTATTCGGCTAAGTTTAACCCACCAGGTTGCTTCAGTCCCGAAGCGATTCATATTCGCTTCGCCGTCCGGGTAAGACTCACCATAACCCGTGGGAGTCCCGGGGTAATAGTTTCAGGAATCGCACGGACCGACCATTCCGGAGGTGGGGATAAGCGGGATCGGTTGCGCTGGAAAATGTTCGAACAGAAAGGGGGCCAGTATGAAAGTCGAAGAGCAAGCTCAAGTCCCGGTCACTGTGTTGACGGGATTTCTCGGTGCGGGCAAAACAACCCTGTTGAATCGTATTCTGACCACCGAGCATGGGAAACGGGTGGCGGTGATTGTGAATGAATTCGGTGAGGTCGGAATTGATAATCAACTGGTGGTAGGGGCGGAGGAAGAAATCTTTGAAATGAACAATGGGTGCATCTGTTGCACCGTTCGCGGAGACCTGATCCGGATAATTTCCAATTTGCTCAAGCGGAAAGAGCGGTTCGACTATATGGTCATCGAGACCACGGGGCTGGCCGATCCGGCACCCGTCGCACAAACCTTTTTTGTGGACGATGACATGAAGCGCCGGTTGATGCTGGATGCCATTGTGACGGTGGTGGATGCCAAGCATATCTGGGAGCATCTGGACACCAGTCCCGAAGCCAAGGAGCAGATCGCATTTGCTGACGTGATTCTCCTGAATAAAATCGATCTGGTGGACGACGGGGAAGTGGAGCGGCTGGAGGCCCGCGTGCGGGCCATCAATCCCATGACCAAAATCTACCGGACCCGGGATGCCCGGTTGGAAATCGAACGCCTGTTGAATGTGGGGGCGTTTGATCTGGGCCGGAAACTGGAAATCGATCCGAACTTTTTAGGCGAGGAAGCCCACGAGCATGATCCGTCGGTCTACTCCGTGTCGATTGCCGAACCAGGGAAGGTGGATGAGGCTCGGATGAATGATTGGCTTCGGGACGTGTTGTCAGGCATGGGTGCCGACATTTTTCGCATGAAGGGTATCTTGGATGTGAAGGGACGGGATGAACGTTTTGTCTTTCAAGGCGTGCATATGTTGTTCGACGGTCGCCCTGATAGGCCATGGCGGGCCACGGAGCCGAGGGGGAACCAATTGGTGTTCATCGGCCGCAACCTTGACCGCGACCGGCTGATCGAAGGGTTTCGATTATGCCTCGTTTAGTGCGGCCTCGGGCCAAAATTCAATTGCAGTCGATCGGGACGTTTCCATTGGATGAATACATCCATGGCGTCATGTTTTCGCCGGACGGCAGCCGATTGGCGGCTGCGGATGCAAGCGGCCAAGTCGCGGTGTGGCAGGTGGGATCTCAGCGGTGTGTCTTCCGTAACCCGACACATCAAGGCGCGATACTGGCGGAGGGGTGGCATCCCGGAGGACAAATTCTCGCAACCGCCGGGGAAGACGGAGTGGGGCGTGTGTGGGACGTCGATTCCGGAGAAGAGCGTGCCGTGGTTCCGGTTGGAGATGGAAAGGGCTGGGTGGAACATCTGGCGTGGGAGTCCGGCGGCGAACGGTTGGCGATGACCTCGGGAAAAACCCTGCAGATCCTGAAGTGGTCGGAGTCGGGCGGGTGTTCTGTGGAATGGGAGACCTCTGATCATAAGAGTTCCGTGTCTGATCTTTGTTGGCGAAAGGGGTATCCGGGCCAAATTTTTTCCTCCTGTTACGGAGGAGCGACGCTGTGGCAGGTTGGGATGGACTCTCCTGTGAAGACGTTTCCCTATGAGGGGGCACTTCTGTCGTTATCAATCAGTTCGAACGAGCAGTATCTGGCCGCGGGAAATTTGGATGGGTCGGTCCATTTATGGAGTCTCTCGACCGAGCAGAACTGGCATATGGCCGGTTATCCCTGCAAGGTCGGGCATGTGGTCTTCGATCCCTATGGAAAATCTTTATGGACAGCAGCCGGCCCTGATTTGGTGGCGTGGTCGGCCCAAAAATTCGAAGGATCCAGTGGTCGGCTGTTGAGCAGCCATCTGGGGTGGATTCAAGCCATTGCCTGTCACCCTCGCCAGCGGGTGGTGGCGACGGTAGGAGAAGACGGGTTGCTCTGCTTGTGGGAGCCCGGGAAGGCGAAGCCGAGGGTGAATCAGGAGCTGCCTGTGTCGGGAGGCCTGTCCTGTGTGGCCTGGAGTCCGACCGATGTCTGTCTGGCGGCGGGAGCCGATGACGGAACGGTGGCGCTCTTTGCCGTGGAAGGCGTGGGGGAGAAATGATGGACTTATTTGGAGGGCGCCGCCGCATCGATCCGGATCAGGCGGATCGCATCAAATCCTGGGCTCGTTCGGCCTGGTCTTTGCCGGAAGAGACCACGGTCATGGTGACCGAATTGGAGTGCCGGGAGCCCGGTTGTCCGCCCATTGAAACGGTCATCGCGTTATTGGAAGGGCCGGGAAAGACGACCCAGTTCAAGATTCATAAAACGACGGATGAGGTGACGCAACAGGATGTGCAAGCCATGGCGCTGGATGGGGAACATCATCATGCCGATAGAAGCCACGATGTATCGGAGAAGCGGGAAACGGCGTGACTGACGCAACAATAGCAAACGGCCTGAAACTGACCGACGACCCTGGGGCGCGACGTCTGGTCAGAGAGGCCCATGCACGGATGTACAAGTGGCCCAAAGAGTTTGGCGGGTATCGAGCCGATGTGATCCTCAACCACAACGGCACAATTGTCCGCGGAACGATTCAGTTGGTGCCTCGACAAGAAACCACCGTGGACTTGCCTGGTGCCGATCCGGCGTTACAGGAATGGGTGCGCGAACGGTTGTGGACGCAGGGCATGCATTTGGCCTATTCGCCGTTTGAGGATGGTGACGGCCGTTACATCTTCTCCTTCGATTCCGAAGAGGACGCCGGTTGCGCTCATCCCCGGGGGCGCCGTGTGCTGTTGACCGGAGGACGACTCGAGTCCTGGTACCGCCTCAAGAACCGACAATATACGCAAATCGGGCGCATCACCCCCATGACCGAACGTCGGGTGAATACCATAGAACGGTATGACACCGCCCCGGATGGCCGCCAAGCGTCCAGTCATTACGTCATGACCTACTTTTCGCTGGATGCTCAGACGGTGATCGGGATGGAAAGTTATGTCAACGAATTTGTGGAGGTGGCTGGCATCTGGCTTCCGGCCGTCCGGCGTGTGTCGTTCGGAGAGAACGGCGGAGTCAGCATACGGATGATTATATTGTCGAACCATGAGGTGATGGAATGAGTCAGGCAGACGGTGCAACCACGGAAACAGCAGACCTTAAAAGAGCCGGCCTCAGCGTGGCGGTGGCGGTCTTGACGGTCTCGGATTCCAGAACGATCGAAACGGATACGAGTGGCTCCGCCATTGTTGATCGATTGATGCGGGTTGGGCATCGCGTGGCCGACCGCAAACTGTGTCCGGATGAATATGAGACCATTCGGGAAACGATCGCCGCCTGGGTGGCGGACCCGGCGGTGGAATACGTGATCGTGACGGGCGGGACCGGCGTGACCCAACGGGATGTGACGCCGGAGGCCGTCCGTTCGCTGTTTTCCAAGTCGATTCCGGGCTTCGGTGAATTATTTCGCTGGCTGAGTTACCGTGAAATCCAGACCTCTACCATTCAATCCCGGGCGGATGCCGGGGTGTGCGGCGACACCATTGTGTTTCTGCTGCCGGGGTCGACCGGAGCCTGCCGCTTGGGCATGGAACAGATCATCCTTCCCCAGCTCGACATAGATCATCGCCCTTGCAACCTCACCGAATTATTGCCACGTGTCAAACATGAACGGCCACCGGTCCATGGACACGGCTAACACCGAGGGGGTTTCGATGTATCATGGTCAGGTTGGTGGCCCTGACCAGATCGGGCCAAACGCGTGAGCCTGCCCCAAGAATCCACATGGATGTTTGTCATCTTGATGGGGTTGCTGGGCAGCCTGGGCGCCTTATTACCTGCCGGTCTGGTGCTGTTTATTCCGGACGGGTGGCGGCAATGGATGATGCCGAATCTGCTGGGGTTTGCGACCGGCGCGATGCTGGCGACCGCGACCATCGGGCTGCTTCCCGAGGCACTCGAAGACATTTCGATTCATGAGGCGGGTATCGCTTTGTTGGCGGGGCTGGTCCTGTTCTTTATTCTGGAATGGATGGTGATCTGGCGTCATGCGCACGGGGAGGCTGCTGAGCTCAAGCCTCATGGACATGCGAAGGGCTCGATGGTTCGCCGAGAAGCCGGAGCATTGATCCTGGTCGGCGATGCCGTTCATAACTTTGCCGACGGTATTGCCATCGGCGTGGCCTGTATCGTATCCCCTGCCCTGGGTCTGGTCACGACATTGGTGGTTCTGGGTCATGAAATTCCGCAGGAGTTGAGTGACTTCACCATTCTGTTATCGAGCGGATTTTCCCAGTGGCAGGCGTTTTGGGCCAACACCCTGTCTGGTATGGCGACTCTCGCAGGGGTGGTGTTGGCGTTTGGGGGCTTGGCCTATGCGGAGCCGATCGTGCCCTATGCCTTGATGTTGGCCGCCGCCAGTTTTTTGTATATCGGTCTTGCCGATCTGGTTCCCGACTTACATGGCCGGCACGGGGCGGCCAGTGGGGCTTGGCCGTTTGCCATGATGCTGACCGGAATGGTGACCATCGGCATGCTGACCATGCTCCCGCACTAGGGGAATCCCTGAACTATCCTGCCGACTTATTCATCATCTCAGGCGGTTGGGTCATCGACCCTGGACGGTGGAATGGTGTGGGGGATGTCTGGATCAGCCAAGGGCGTATCGCCGAGGTGATGCCTCCACAGACGGCTCTTCCCTCACATGCCGACCTTATCAAGGCGGACGGGTTGATCGTGGCACCGGGATTGGTCGATCTGCACGTCCATCTACGGGAACCGGGTTATGAGTACAAAGAAACCATCGAGACTGGAACTGCTGCAGCCGCTGCCGGTGGGTTTACGACCGTCTGTTGCATGCCCAATACCAATCCCGTCAATGATTCCCCTGCTGTGACCGAGGCCATTCATGACCGGGTGAATGCTACCGGGCTGGTTCGCGTACATCCAATCGGGGCCATCACCAAGGGATTACAAGGGAAAGAGCTGGCAGACCTTCGGGGCTTACGTGGGGCCGGATGTGTGGCTGTCTCGGATGATGGCCGTCCCGTGATGGAGCATGCCGTCATGCGACAGGCGATGTTAGAGGCTCGGGCCTTGGATCTGCCGGTGATCGATCATTGCGAAGACCTGTCATTGGCCGGGTGCGGATGTATGGCCGAGGGGCCCCTTTCCCGTCTCTTGGGAGTCCGAGGCATCCCTTCTGAAGCGGAATCCAGGATGGTGGAACGGGATATCGCGTTGTCCAAGGCAACGGAATGTCATCTACATATCGCGCATATCAGTACGGCGAATGCCGTGGAGGCCGTCAGGACGGCCAAAGCCGCCGGAGTTCGGGTGACCGCGGAAGCTTGCCCCCATCATTTCATGTTGACCGAAAAGACGGTGCGGGAGCAGGGCGCATTGGCGAAAATGAATCCTCCCCTCCGTCGAAATGCGGATGTCCAGGCGGTCCGCGACGGGTTGCAGGATGGCACCATTGATACCATAGCCACCGATCATGCTCCGCATGCTGCATATGAGAAGCAGTGGGGATTGTCCAAGGCTCCATTTGGAATAGTCGGGCTTGAAACGGCCTTAGGGCTTTCTCTTCGGCTGGTAGAAAGGGGCCTGTTGTCCCTGGAATCCATGATAGAAAAACTGACGTCAGCCCCGGCCCGCTTGCTTGGCCTATCGTGCGGGACGTTGGCTGCCGGTGCGCAGGCTGATGTGGTGTTGATCGATCCAAGGATGGAATGGACGGTTGATCCGGAGCGGTTTCGGTCGAAGGGGCAAAACAGCCCGTTCGCTGGGTGGCGACTTCGAGGTGCGGTTGTCCGGACCTTGGCCGGCGGGGTGACGGTCTTTCAAAGAACGAAAGACGAATAAGGCAGGCAATGCTGCAGTCAAACAGCTCGTTCCGTAAACCCTGCTTGGCGAGTATGAGGCATGAAGCAAGGAAGGAGGCGGTTTTTTCTTATCCGTCTTCTCATCTGATGGTGGCGACGATTCCGTTGCCGCGTCCCCTGAATCGTGCACAGTTTCTTGAATGGTTTGAACGCCTGCCTGATGGGATCGAACGGGTGAAAGGGTTTTGTCGATTTGTTGACTCCAATGCTTTGCATGAGGCGCAATTTTCATAACCCGCCTGGCGATGGGTCGGCACCATTCAACTCCGTGAAGAACTGGATTATGCCTTGACGCTGATTGGGCAGGGAGAAAGGGAAGTGTATGCCCATCTATGAATATCAAGCCGAATATTGTTTGAAGTCATTGTTTTGTCCCAAGCGGTTTTCCTTTTGGCAGAACATGCATGATGCGCCGGTGACGGCCTGTCGCGAATGCGGGGCGCCGTTGGAGAAGACCCTGTCGGTATTTTCGGCAGGGGCTGATGTTATGGCCAAAAGCCGGGCGTCATCGGATCCTCCACCAGGCTCGACCGCTCCTCCTCCCACGCTCAAGAACATTTACGGTGGCGGGTTGGGCATACAGGGCTGTGGACATGATTGTCGTTCGCATGGAGGGCATTCACATGGCAAGCACTGAGGGTTCCGTGATGAACGAAGCGGGTGCTGTCAGTGTCGACGGACCTCTTGCGGCGAACCTGGTTGAGGAGATCCGGGAGATCAGTGGCGGATGCGTCTGTTGTGATGCGCGGGATGAGATTGCTTGGGGCTCAAGGAGTTAGTCGTCGACTGCCAGGTTGAAGTTGTCGTGCTGGAATGTTGCGGTATGGCCCAGGTGGGAGATGTAATTGATGTCATCACAGAGCCATGCAAATCGTATGAATGACCAAGAGCGGAGTGAATGAATGAAAGCATCCTATGAAGTACGTCCAGGCCCCGAGCATTTCCTTCCTCCGGCTGCGGCTAGGATGGGAGTATGGCTTCCGGACCCCGGGCAGGCCATTCTGCATGGGCATCTGGTATCCTTGGAGACGGCCTTTGAAGAAGCAGCGCGACAGTTTTTGTTGGCCAAGGTGCCGACGATCTTTCCAGGCCCCTTGGTGCTTTGGGCATGGAATGAGGCTGCCGCTCAAAAAGCCATGGCGGTACGCCATCTCTATGAGACGATTAAGTCCTGCGTGATGCCCCACCAACGGGCGATGTTGATCCCTATGCCTGATTGCCGGCCCAAATACCCTAAGATTAATCCGGAGGTGGAGATTAACCCCAATCATCCCAACTTAACCATCTGGCATAATCGGATCGATGTCGGGTTATTTGTCGGAGTTCATTGTCACCAAGCCAATCTCACACTGAAAATCGTCCGAGGCGGGACCTCTTACTATACGATGGCTCTATGTGCTCAGGCCGGCCATGAGGATGCCATGTTGTCGTTCCGGGATATTACGGCGCAAACCATTGACCGGTTGGCCGAGACGGTGCGGGACCTGCATCGAGCGAGGGTCGCAGAAACGGGAGGTGGGGTCGGATGACCGAACAACTCCCGGAAGACAAACCCTCGGCACGCCCAGCGGGAGTGGTTTCATCCTTTGCCGCCTTTTTGCCTTTGGAATATCAATCCGGATTTTCCTCTGATTGGTTGATGGGGCTCTCTCCGTTTGAGGATCGAACCTGTGCGTTCTGTTATTCGGTCAAAGACGGGAAATGGTTGGCTTTCGGGCCGAAGAAAGCCGAGGAACGGTTACTGATTTGTCAAAGGACGGACTAAGCCGTGAGTGGTTTGGTGAGAGTCCATGGTGGCGGGAAGCAAGAGTATCTAGGCCGGGAAGGAAGACGAGTAGTCTTGTCCAGCTATTGGTTGAAGCTGTGGCTCCACTCTGCGTCGCCTTGCTGTTGATGGTATGGCGGAGAGGGTGGGGAATTCGAAGTCGCGCGGCGGTTGCCGCCGCGCTCCCGCTAGGGGGCCATGCCCCCTCGCGCCGGCGCGGGGCGCCGGTCACCCCATGAAGGGGGCGCACCCCCTTCAAAACCCCCGTTCGCATCCCACCCTCTTCTCGTGCTATTGGCTAAGGCGGTGGCTCCACTCTGTATTGCATAGTTTTTGATGTTGTGGCGGAGAGGGTGGGATTCGAACCCACGGACCGTTGCCGGTCAACGGTTTTCGAGACCGCCCGATTCGGCCACTCTCGCACCTCTCCGTGTATAGGTGAGCCCTCTCAGCTCATGGTGAGGGGCTGGTCGTGCCTGAGTTGCTGAAAGAACCGTTGCAGCAGGTCACGACTCTCGTCTTCCAATACCCCGTACGTGACGGCGATTTGGTGATTCAAGCGGGTATCCTCATGGACCGCAAACAGGGAACCGCAGGCCCCGGCTTTGGGATCCCAGGTGCTGAAGACCAAGCGAGGAATCCGCGCTTGCAGCATGGCGCCGGCACACATGAGACAGGGTTCCAGCGTCACGTATATGGTTGTGCCAGTTAATCGCCAGGATTGCAACTTTACGGCCGCATCCCGGATCGCGATGAGTTCCGCGTGGGCCGTCGGGTCCCGGTCACTCTCTCTGGTGTTTCGTCCCCTGGCCACGATGGTGTTCTCGTGCACGAGGATCGCCCCCACGGGGACTTCGCCGTCGGACGCAGCTTGTTCCGCTTCGAGCAGCGCTTCGTGCATGAAGGCTTCATCGGCCGGGAGATCTTGCTTCTCTGCTGTTTCGAGGCCCATACCGCTCCTTTGGTTTACACGGCAATCATGGTATCATAGCGTCGCCTCATACTCCATGAGGATCCGTGTCGAGGGATATGGCGCTTCGCACTCCAATCACCGTTCCCCTTTCCGTCGAACACCTGCAGTCGATCTGGCACGAGTTGAACGAGTCGTATTTCCAAAACCGGCTGCCGGCCATTGAGATTCAATGGAGCACCCGCCTGACGGCGTCGGCCGGCCTCTTTCGGAGCCGAACGGGTCCGCGCATCTCTTGGGTGGCTCCGGAGGAACGGCATGGCAAAGGGCGAGTCATTCGTCTGTCGGTCCCACTCCTTTCCGGGCAATCTTTTGAGGAAATCCGGGGGACCTTGGCCCATGAGATGATCCATCAATGGCAGTTCGACGTGAAAAAATGGTGTCCTTCGCATGGGCGGGAATTTCGACGCATCATGGCCCTGATGAATCACGATGGCTTGGGGATCACGATTTATCATGCGCTGGCCGAGGAAACCCAAGCCTCCGCGAAGTTTACGTGGCATTGTGCGTGGTGCGGGCACGCGTATCATCGCCAACGCAACACCCTCTCAACGAAACGGCATCGCTGTGGGTTGTGCCGGGGGCCGCTTCAGGAAATTTCCGGGACTCCTTCCCGGGTACGTGCCCCTCAAGAGACGGCTCGCTTGCAACCTATTGCCTGCGACAATAACGGGCAACCCTCACCCCAGCCCTCTCCCGGGGGGAGAGGGAGCAGCAAGCAGGGCGTTCCTATTCAACTGGCTTTTCATTTTTGAACGTCGCCGGTGGTGGCGTGGACGAGCCCCGAGCCTCTTTTCCCCGTGCGTGGAGGAGGGCGAGGCGTTTTTGATCGTTCTCGATTTCCGGCAGGTGATACCGCCTGTCAACCTGGACGGTCCGTTCGAGACAGCGCAACGCGGACACGTGGTCGCCTCTGGTTGCGCAAATATCGGCCAGGAGGCGCAGCACCGCGGCTTCGCCGGGTTCCTGCCCGAGTTTGATAAAATGTTCGCTGGCGTTATTGAGACAGCGTTCTGCTTGCTGCAGGTCTCCTTCAGAGAGCAGGGCCTTGCCGAATTGGCTGAACGTGTTGGCCAACCCCAATTCATCGCCGACTATGCGGTGGCACTCGAGTGCCCGTTGAAAATGCGAGATGGCTGCGTCGGGTTGCTTGGTGGCGAGTTCCATCAACGCCAGATTGCTATACAGAATGCCTAACGCGCGATGGTGTTCAATGGGGTGAAGGACGTCAAGGGCCTCCAAATAATATGCCTTGGCCGTTTCGAATTGGCCCGCGTCGGCTTTGAGATTGCCGAGATTGACCAATGTTTCTCCAACGATCGATGGATCATGTTCACGGCGTTGAAGCGTCAGCACTTCGTGATAACAGGCTTCCGCTTCGGTGTATTCTCCCAATTGCCCGCACACGTTGCCGAGGTTGCCCAACGCGGAAGTCAGGGTCTCATCGGTCTCGTTGTTCCGCGCTTCTCGCACGGCTTCCTTGTACCAATGGTGTGCTTGCGTAAGATTGCCACGATGCAAATGAATGCGGGCGTGTTGTGAGGCGTGACTCATGATGGGGAAGGTACGGAGAAAACGGAGAGAGGGGCTCCCTCACGAATCGCAGAAACTTCGAGCGCACGGTGTTGCCAAACCATGCCGGGGTTTGATACCTAGGCATTTGAGCCTGCCCGCCCCCCCGAGCGGAGATACCGTATCACCGGCGAAAGGCATCTTTGCCTTTCACAATATTGGAGAGCAGTTCATCGGCTTGTTTGGCCGCCTTTCGCTTGCGCCACCACCGGATTCCGAATCGGCAGGCAAGAATCCCGGCCAGACAACCCACGACGATTCCCATCTCATCACTCATGACGATAGTCTAGTGCAACCTCATCCTGTGATCAAGGCGGTTCCTCGGTGATTCAGGCCTGCCGTTCTACCGATAACGGCTCGTAAAAGAAAGCGTCACTCTATGGAATTGTGGGTGTTACTCATTTCGTTGATTGTGATCCTGATCGGCGCGGAAACGTTTACCAATGCGCTCGAGCATTTCGGAGAACGGTTGCGCATTTCCGAGGGAGTCACGGGATCGGTGTTTGCGGCCGTGGGTACGGCATTGCCGGAGACGATGGTCCCGGTCGTGGCCGTGTTGGCCGCTAGTGGAGATTTATCGGTTCGGCATGACGTTGGGGTAGGGGCCATTTTGGGTGCCCCGTTAATGCTTTCGACCGTCACGTTTTTCTTGATGGGGACGTTTGCCGCCCAGCGTCGGGGGTGGACTGAAGCCTTTCGTCCCGAGCCCACGGGCGTGCATCGGGACCTGGATTGGTTTCTCTTTGCCTTCGCGTTGGCGACTCTCGCGATTTTTGTGCCATCGGAGTGGCAATGGGCTCGCGTGTCGTTGGCGTTGGTATTGACCTTGAGCTATTTTTTCTATTTGCTGTTGACGATTCGCGCCTCACAGGGTCTGGTCGATCAGGGCCACGGAACTGAGGCGGATCACCCGCTGTTTTTGAGCCGGTTACGCATCCCCGAGAACCTCGCCACGATTCTGTTACAACTGGTCATCGGATTCGGGTTCATCATCGCGGGGGCCAAAGGTTTCGTCTATGGAGTGGAGCATTTGGCCGCCTGGCTTGGGCTTTCCACCTTGGCTTTGTCGTTGCTGATTGTGCCGGTGGCCACCGAATTGCCGGAAAAAGTGAATAGCATCATTTGGGTGCGGCGTGGCCGGGATACCCTGGCTTTTGGCAACATCACCGGGGCGATGGTGTTTCAAGGGAGTCTGCTCCCTGCCTTGGGGATCCTGTTGACGCCATGGGTTCCACGAAAAGAAGCCCTGTGGGGGATAGGGTTGACGTTCCTTGCCGCGGTCTATCTCAAATTTCGTTTACGGTCCCATGCCTTGAGGCCCTACCATCTGATTTTCAATGGCCTGTGCTATCTCGCTTTCGTCTTCCTCATTGCCTTTGGGTAAGTGAGCTGATGGAAGTGCCGGGATGGTGACGCCGCATTCGGGGCGAAAAGGTTTGTAGTCTCTCTCCGGTTTTTTATACAATGATGTTTTTGCCGTGTCGTCTTTTTGCTTTTCATCCGAAACTTGCGTGGTTTTGAGGGGCCTATGAAATCACCCGTGGTGACTTGTCTGGATATGGAGGGTGTATTAACGCCGGAAATTTGGCTGGCGTTGTCCGAGAAAACGGGGATTGCCGACTTACAGGTCACCACCCGGGATATTCCCGACTATGATGAACTCATGAAGCTTCGCCTGGACATTCTGGCTAAATTCCATCTTAAGCTGTCGGATATCAGTGAGGTGGTCTCGGGGCTGAAACCCCTGGATGGCGCCGTGGAATTTTTGACGTGGTTGCGAGAGCGGTGTCAGGTCATTATTTTGTCGGACAGTTATTATGACCTGGTCAGTCCCCTGATGAAACAACTGCACTATCCTTCCATATTTTGTCACACCCTGGAGATTGACGACGAAGGATACATTCGGAATTATTCGCTCCGGCAAAAAGACCAGAAACGCCATGCGGTGGCAGCCGTCAAGAGCCTGAATTTTCACGTATTGGCTGCGGGAGATTCCTATAACGACGTGTCGATGCTGCAGGAGGCCGATGCCGGGTTTTTCTTCCGTCCTCCGGATACGATTTGTTCCGAATATCCTCAATTTCCGGTCACCCGTTCCTATCCTGAACTGATGGAACAGTTCGTGTGTGCCGGAGGGTTCAGGCACTGAAGTCGCATCGTCATCCCGTTCAGCATGATAGTTGCGGCAAACTGCCAAGTAGTGGTCGTACATGCATTACCCATCATTGCAACGGTTGGAAGCTGTTGCTTGCCAAAGGAGGCAACATATGAGTCGCCTGTCTGTCGTGCATAAGGCGTGCGGTATTCTCATGATCGTGTCATTGACGATAACGGGCTGCTTGGGCTCACGGGATTGGCAGTATCCGCCTCCCCCGGACAAGACGTACTTGGACGCGACGGCTGACCAGCAGGTGGCAGGCAGTCTGGTGGTCGTGCCTCTTGATGATAAGCGGGGCACGGAAGTGCGCGAGCAATATTGGGCATCCGTGATTCCCTTCATTCCTCATGCCACCACGGTCTATGATCGGCCTGAGGAGGTTTCGAACCCCGCACCCGTCGACAAAGTGACCTTTTCCCCGACACGCGATTTTGCGCGTGCCTTGGCGGATGAAGTTCGCAAGACGAACGTTTTTTCTTCCGTGACGTTTGTCGACCAGGGACAACCACTGCCGACCAGTGATTTTGTCTTGAAGGGACGACTGTATTCGACGCGGTGGGAGCGGAATATTTCCACGTACGGGTTAGGTCCCGCCGGCACGCTGTTGTGGATGGCCGGTTTGCCGATGGGAACGACCGAGACTGAAGTGGAAATGTTCGTGCAACTAAGCCCGGCGGGTGAGCCGGACAACGCGCTGTGGGGTTTTGCCATGGAATTTGAAGCGCAGGAAACGGATAGCCTCTATCGTGGGTTGGAGGATTCCGTCACGAATTACCCGAAAGGCCTTCAGGACGCGTTGCGGCTTGTCGTGAAGGATTTGGTGGAAAAAGCTCCAGAACGTCTCAAGCGCTGAGACAGCACGAGGTTCCCAGGGGTTATAATCTCGCAAGGTGAGGGGCGATCATGGGCACTCTGGTTGTCCTGGTAACGGCTTCGAGCCAGGAAGAAGCGCTTCTGATTGGGCGCGGCGTTGTGGGAAAAAAGCTGGCGGCTTGTGTCACGGTCGTGCCCAAAGTCATTTCCATTTTTGAATGGGAAGGAAAAGTCTGCGAAGAACATGAATGGCTGCTGGTCATGAAATCGGATGCCGACGTCTACGATGCTCTGGAAGCTGAAGTGAAAACCCTCCACGGCTATGAGGTCCCTGAAATCCTCGCCTTGCCGGTCGTGAAGGGCTCAAGCGAATATCTGGCGTGGGTCAAGGCCATGACCCGGGTGCCCGGTTAGCCTGCCGTATTCCCTCAGTTCTCCGGATGATGGGCGGCGGAGCCGTTTGTCAAGAAGAATCACAATATTACCCCGTATTGACCCTTGCGGACTGTGTTCAGTACAGTAGTTCGTCGAAAGCCCAGCGAACAATCGTAAACCCGGGTGGCTCTCATGAAACCCTCTGCTGACAGATGGACGGTGGTGCTGTTTCGGGGCACGACCGGGAACCCGCTCCGGATCAGTGTGCGCAAGAAGACGGTCAAGCGCGTGTTGCTGGCGGTCGTGCTGCTGGCGGTCGTGCAAGTGGGGGTGCTGGTGCAGTACGTGGCGCAGACGACCCGGGTGACGAACCAAGGTGCCGAACTCGAAGGATTGAAGGCAGAACTCAGCCAGTCCAGAGGACAAGCCGCTGAATTTTCCGAAGCCATCGATACCATGCAGCAACGGGTCCTGACCATCCAAACGATCAACGAAAAATTGCAAGTGATGTTCGGGCTCCAACCCGAGCAAGCCAAAGACACGGACGCCGAAGGCCAAGGCGGCGAAGAAGTGTCGTATGAGACGGCCCTTGACGAGGCGACAGGGAGGCGGAACGTCGATGGCGAGCATCCCGGCAACCCCGAGCCCACGAGAGCGGCGGACCTCAAAGGCAGGCTGGCCTGGCTCGAGCAAAAGACCACGCGCCAACTCCACACGCTGGCCCGGTTGGAACAAGCCGCGGGAGAACGGGCAGGCCTGTGGGCCGCGACCCCGTCCATCTGGCCGGTCAAAGGCCCCGTGTCCTCACGGTTCGGCCCACGCATATCCCCCTTTACCGGCAAAAGAGCATTCCATGCGGGCCTGGATATCAGTGCCCCCCGCGGGAAAAAAGTGCGCGCCCCGGCCCAAGGCAAAGTGGTGAAGGCCACCTATGATTGGAAGATGGGAAATTACATCCGCATCGATCACCGGCATGGAACCGAGACGATCTACGGCCATCTCTCCAAAATCCTCGTACGAGCCGGCCAGGAGGTGAAACGCGGCGACGTCCTCGGCCTCATCGGCAGCACCGGCCGCTACTCCACCGGCCCGCATCTCCACTACCAGATAGCCGTAGACGACAAAGTCGTTGATCCTCTCCAGTATATTTTGGATTAGCCAGGATTTCTCGCCGGCCTCCTGCTGTGGGTGCCCCCGCGTTGTGTTTCGTTAAAACAGGAGAATGGGGCCAATGGCCTAGCCTCCAAATCCCTGCATAGGGCTTCTTTTTAAAGAGATGGGTCTTCTTTTTTGTTGCCTTCTGCTATGGTTCGGTTTTAGGATAACCGTGTAGTCCTTGGCTTCGAGGGTTTACCGGAGCGTCTTGCCGAACAATGAAGGATCGTATGCTTCTCCGGAAAATCGGGAGGCGAGGAAACGGGTGGGATTGTCAGAGGTCTTTACTAAAGAGCCCCATCTACGCTAATGTTGCTGAACTGTACCGGAAATACAACGAGAAAGAGAGCAGAGGAGCAGAGAGAACGCAGTCGATTTTCCGGGCAGGCTGCCGATGGGCTGAGTAGCGAACGTCAGAAAAACGTATAAAAACGTCTCAAGAAGGGGGATCTACGATGAGCCTCGATTATGTCAAGTTTACACCAGGTTTTGGAAAGTTCATGCCTAAAGAATATCGGGATATGGTGGAGCATGGTCCATTTGGGAAAAAGACCTCAGTCTCTCAGGTGGGAACCTTTAAGGAGATTTTAGAAGAACACCCGATGTGTGCGGGATGTGCCATGACCCTCTTTATTCGGCTGGCTATCATTGCCTTTCCGAATCCGGAAGATACCATCACGGTCGGGACGGCGGGTTGTGGCCGGCTGGCGATCTCGCAAGCAGCCATTCCATTCGTGTACGGCAATTATGGGGATCAGAATGGGGTTGCCAGTGGATTGACCCGCGGCCTTCGTCTGCGGTTTGGTGACAAACCGAAGGACGTGGTCGTGATGGCAGGAGACGGCGGCATGGCTGATATCGGGTTCGCCCAAACCCTGCACTCGTGGTTCAGAAAAGAAAAATTTACGACCATTATGTTGGATAATGAAGTCTATGGGAACACCGGCGGCCAGGAAAGTGGGATGACGAACAAGAATCAGGTGTTGAAAATGGCGCCGCTCGGTAAGAAGTTCGAAAAAATGGATATGTTGGGTATGGCAAAAGTTGCCGGTTGCGCGTACGTGGCGACGGTGGTTCCCAATAACCCACGGCGAGTTGAAAGTGTGATCAAAAAGGCCGTGCTGGTCGCGAGAGAAATCGGCCCCAGCTACATCCAGGCCTACACGTCCTGTAATATCGAATACGCGATTCCAACGGACAAGGTGCTGGAAGACGCCAAAACCGTGGAGGACGACCGTTACAAATTTTCAGAATACATTACGGATGAAGCCAAGGAGTATTTGTCCCAGTTGTACGGGTACAAAGAATATCTCCCGAAGCCCGCGGCTGCCGTCGAAAAGCGGTAAGACCGGTCGATTGAGAGAAGAAGGATTGGTGCGTACGTGACGAGAGAGGAGGGTGAAGACAATGGCGGTTCGTTATAACATTCGTATGGCAGGAGTCGGAGGACAAGGGGTCGTCACGGGCTCTCATATCTTCAGTACGGGAGTGATCAATGCCGGTGGAGAGAGCACCATCGTACCGTTCTATGGGTCCGAAAAGCGAATGGCGCCAGTGGAAAGTTACGTGAGGGTTTCTGACGAGCCGATTTATGAAATCGGTGAAATCACGTTCCCCCACATTATCATGATCTTCCACCCGCAGGTGATTACCCATGGGAAAAGCTACACGAATCCATTCTACTTTGGATTGAAAAAGGACGGGATTGCCCTGATCAACCACGATGGTCCGATGAGACTCGAACCTGACCAGGAGCGTGAACTCGCCGAACTGAATGCCAGACTGTTCTATCTGCCCGCAACGACACTGTCGCTTGACGTGGCCGGAATCGACCTGGCCACGAATATGGCGATGGTAGGCGCCATGGGCGCCATTACGAGCCTGACGAATATGGAGTCCCTGGCGCAAGCGGTGAAAGATCGATTCCTCGGAAAAGGATTTGTGGTGTCCGGAGGAACGGCAGCCTTGGATAGCGTGGTCGAGAGGAAGTTCAAGAAGAAACAGGAATTGATCGACAAGAATCTGGCGGTGGTCCAGGCGGCGTGGGAATATGCCGTCGAACACGATTGGGTTCAACCGGTACGGACGTCCACCACGCCGGCTATGGCATAATGCGTTAACCGACGAGAGAGGCCTGTATGTATTTAGTTGCGAATATCGATACCGAAATTTGTGCAGCCACGAGTTGCAAGTTGTGCACGCAATATTGTCCTGAGGCCAATACCATCCTGTATGACAATGCGGCCGGCGAGGATAAAGGGTTCAAATATGGAGCCGCCTATGTTGCCGTGGACCGCTGTAAGGGATGTGCGCAGTGTGTCTGGGTGTGTGACCACATGGCCAAGCACAATGCCATCAAAATGGAAATGATTGATCAAATCGGTGACACGGCCCTGACGGAAAACGTGACCTATGGCGAAAAAACGAGCCATGCACTCTTAGCCAATCCCGTTCGAGGGCAAATGTGAGGGATCGCGTTCAGATCACGAGGACGGTATTCGTCTCAACCCGGAAAAAATGAGTGGAGGACATAAGTGGAAGCAACCAATTTAGAAAGAATCGTTGAACCTGGTCCGGCGGGATTTCATCCCCCGTCCGCGGCCGAATTGGGTGTCCTTCCCCCGATACCGGAGCATGGACTGACGTTTGGTCATGAAGTTACCGAAGAGAAGGCGATGGAAGAGATGGCCAGGGCCATGTTCACGAGAAAAAATGCGACGATTTTTCCCGGTCCCCTGGTGTTATGGAATTGGAATGACCACGCGGCCGAGAAGGCCAAAGCCGTCTTGGAACTCGCGGCCCAAATCCCGGAAGTGCTCATTATCCCGATGCCCGATTATCGTCCCAAATATCCGAAGATCGAGCCGGAAGAAGTGATCAACCCCAATCATCCCAATCTCACGATTTGGGGTAATAAAATAGAAGCGTGTATTTTCATTGGCGTGCATTGTCATTACGCCAATCTGACGCTGAAAATGATTCGAGCCGGGACGAATTGCTGGACGTCGGCGATTTGCGCGGAACAAGGCCATGAAGATGCCATGTTCACGGTTCGGGATTCCGATGCAGCCAAGATTCGAAAAGCGGCGCAGGTGTTCAAACGCGTTCGTGAGGAAATGGGGATTGCGTTGCCGGACAATGGCGAGAGTGTCCGTTTCACGGGGTTGCAATCCCGTGTGCACGACGGCAAAACGCATACGAATCCCTTAGACATTCCACTGGGAGAAGATGGGACGGCAAGTGCTGCGGCCTTCGGGCATAAAGCCGAAGATATGCAGCGTGAGGGCTAGGCCTATTATGTTCGATCACACAACCCCGGAAATTTGGTCTGGGATTGTCGCCACCCTAGAGGGGGTAAGCCATGAGTGAAGCATTAGAAACGGAAGTCAAAACCAATCCGCAAGGCGGTCCGATTACCAGTGCGGCTCCTGCACCTCCCAGTCCTGGGAAGAAACAGGATCCTCATGCGGAGGCCAAACGGCAACAGGTGGTGTCCCCGGAGCACATGTTTTTCGAGGCACCGCGTGAGCGGGAATTCATTACGGGCAGTGAAGCCGCCAAAGAAGCCGTTCGCCGATCCAACGTTGATCTCTCAATCGCCTATCCGATTACACCCCAAAGTGAAACCATGCAGTTGATCGGGGTGTTGTATGGAGAAGGGTACGTCAAGGAATATTATCGGGGCGAAGAAGAATACGGCGTCATGTCGGCCATTGCCGGCGGGTCCCGTGCCGGCGTACGGTGTTTTACCGCGACGGCCGGACCTGGCACGTTGCGGGGGCTTGAACCGATTGCCTCATGGCCGGGACACCGCCTTCCCGCCGTGGCCATGTTTACCTGCCGGGTGGTGAATGCTCCGTTAGCCATTCAGCCTGACAATATTGAAGTGGCGTATTTATTGAATTGCGGGATGATCATCTTTCATGCCGAGAATCAGCAAGATTTGTTTGATTACATCATGAAGGCGTTCATTATCAGTGAACGGAATGACGTGACCCTCCCGGTCGGAGTGTGCTGCGATGGGTTTTTCGTGACCCATGCGCGGGGCTACTGCTCCATGCAGGATCGAAGCCTCAAATTGCCGCCACGAGATGCCTGGAGAGGTGCGGTTCCGGTCCTGGATGCGGAAAATCCTCCGGCCAGGTTGTCGCGGGATGCGCCCGTCCAAAAATCGAATTTCATGGCGTACAATATCCACGCCGTGTGGCAACAAGAGATCTGGGCGGCGGTGGAACGGTCACGTAAATACATTGAACAATACATGGACGGCTTGATCGAGACGAAAGACGTTGAGGATGCCGACGTGCTGCTGATTGCGTCGGGAAGCGCCGCTGCGCAGTCACGCGAAGCCATCCGGATGTGCCAGGAGAAAGGTATTCAGGCGGGGTTGATTAAGGTGAAGTCGCTTCGCCCGTTCCCCACCAGGGAATTGCGGAAACTGTGCGCGAAGGCCAAACTGATTGTGGTGCCGGAATTCAATTACGTCGGGTGGTTGGCCAAAGACGTGGCGACGGCCATTTATGGGTACTCGAAAGCCAAAATCGTGGCAGGACCTCACGTGTATGGTGGGATGTCCATGCCGGTGGAAATGATTTTTGACGAGATCGAATGTGGGCTCACGGGGAAAAAGTCAGCGACGGTTCCTTCTTCTGCTATCATGGGCGCCGTTGACCAGGAAGCCGTGGCTCATTTTATGAAAAATATTTAAACACGCCGTTGCGATTTTCTCAAAAAAGCCTACCTCAACGGAATTGAGGTAGGCTTTTTTATTGTACGTGCGTTTCACTGTTCGGGATGAATATCTTAATCACCAATGACGACGGCGTCGAATCTTCCGGTCTCCGCACCCTTGCGAAACACCTGAAGAAACTCGGCAACGTGTGGGTTGTGGCTCCCGAACGACCACAGAACGCCATGGGGCGAGCCATTACCCTGCATAAGCCTCTACGATTGAAGCAAATCGGTCGGCAAGTCTTTTCAGCGAACGGAACTCCGTCGGATTGCGTCATCTTAGCCGTGGGACAGGTACTTCGGGATCGGCCGATCCATTTGTTGGTGTCGGGGATCAACAAAGGGCTGAATCTTGGTGACGACGTGACCAATTCCGGAACCGTGGCCGCGGCTCTCGAAGGCGCGATCCGCGGCATTCCCTCGATGGCCGTGTCGCTGGATGGCCTGAAACGATTTCGATTCCCGGCGGCGGCCCGGGTCGCGGTCGAGGTGGCAACCCTGGTCCTGAAGGATGGGTTGCCGACCGATACGTTATTGAACGTCAACGTGCCCGACGTTCCGGCTGAAGCCCTGACGGGGATGGAGGTCACGTCGTTAAGCCGGCGACGGTACGACAATTCCGTTATTGAAAACGTCGATCCCCGGGGGAACGCGTATTATTGGATCGCAGGAGAACAGGTGACCTGGAACCGAAGAAAGAATTCCGACGTGGATGCCATTGCCGACAACAAGGTTTCCTTGACGCCGCTGCATTTCGATATGACGCAGTACCGCGCCATGAAAAAGTTGACGGCATGGGCATCCGCGTTGTCAACGCGAACGAGGTCATCCTGAGGGGTGGCGACGGGACATCATGCTCCAGGCACTGTATCAGTGGATAGTCTCTTGGTCCGAATCTCCGTACGCGGACCCCGCGTTGTTTCTGCTGGCGTTTGCAGAGTCATCCGTCTTTCCGATTCCCCCTGACGTCTTACTGATGGTGTTGACCCTGGGGAATCCATCGTGGGGCCTGTATTTCGCGGCGATTACCACCGTCGGCTCCGTCTTGGGGGGCATGTTCGGCTATTTCATCGGGTGGTGGGGAGGGAAGCCGCTCCTGCTTCGGCTGATGGCGCAAGATCGCGTCTCCAAAGTCCATGACACGTTTCAACGGTATGAGGGCTGGGCGATCCTGATTGCAGGCCTGACCCCTGTTCCCTATAAAGTGTTTACAATCGGGGCCGGCGCGTTCTATGTTAATTTTCGAGTATTCGTCGTGGCGTCTCTGGTCAGCCGGGGTGCCCGGTTTTTTCTGGTCGCCGGTACGTTGCAACTGTTGGGTCCGTGGGCCAAAGAGGTCCTGGAGCAATACTTCAATCTGTTCACCGTCGTCTTGGTGACGTGTCTTGTTCTCGGATATTGGATCGTCAAACGGCATACGAAAAAGGCCCTGAGCCCTTCCGCTTCGCCGACCTCTGAATGAACGCTCCGTGAAGATTTTCAACACCCTGACGAATCAAAAAGAACCGTTCGTGCCCATCACGCCTTCCCGCGTGGGCATCTACGTCTGCGGTGTCACCGTGTACGATGAATGTCATTTGGGTCATGCCCGAAGTGCGATCGTCTTTGACGTGCTCCGGCGGTATCTCGCGTATCGAGGGTATGACGTGACCTACGTCAAAAACTTTACCGACGTGGATGATAAGATCATCAACCGGGCGGCAGAGGAAGGCATCCCCTGGGACGGAGTCGTCGAGAAATATATGCAGGCGTATGCCCGTGACATGAAACGGTTGGGCGTCGGCACTCCGGACGTCGAACCGCGGGCCACGGAACACATGCCGGAGATTCTTCAGATGATCCGCACAATACTGGCAAAAGGATTCGCCTACCGGGTCGACGGCGACGTCTATTATCGGGTGTCGGCTTTTCCGGAGTATGGCCGGTTGAGTAAACGTCACCTCGAAGACATGCAAGCCGGGGCGAGAGTCGAAGTGGATGAGCGAAAACAGGATCCCATGGATTTTGCCTTATGGAAAGCGGCCAAACCCTGGGAACCGGCCTGGGAGAGTCCCTGGGGACCGGGCCGGCCAGGCTGGCACATCGAGTGTTCGGCCATGTCCGTGCGCCATTTGGGCGCAACCTTCGACATTCATGGAGGCGGCAAAGATTTGACCTTTCCTCACCATGAGAATGAAATCGCGCAGTCCCGTGCCGCAACGGAACAGGCGTTCGCCCGATATTGGGTGCATAACGGGTTCGTCACCATTGACGAAGAAAAGATGTCGAAGTCGTTGGGGAATTTTTTTACCGTACGGGATATTTTCGATCAGTCGAATTGCCCTGAACCCGTGACGGCCGAGGCAATACGCTACTTTTTGCTCTCGACCCATTATCGTGGAGACGTAAATTTTTCCAACCTGGCAGTGGCAGAAGCCAAATCCGCATTGGATAACGTCTATGACCTCTTCAGCCGTCTCTCCGAGAAGCCTGGTCCCGGTCCGGACCCCAAGGCTTCTTTGGGAAAGGCCATGACTCGATTTCAGCAGGCTTTTGAAGAAGCCATGGACGATGATCTGAATACACCCAAGGCGTTGGCGGAATGCCAGCAACTTCGGGCCGTGACCAACCAAGTCCTCCAAGGGGGGCTGTCCGAGAAGGGCCGGCAGGAGATACGCGAAATTTTTCGGCAATGTGGCGCGCCGTTAGGCTTGTTTCAACTCAACAAAAACGAGTGGGTGTTTCGTGAGTTGGATTTCGGCTTGGAGCAATGCCGGACGCGCGCTGAGCAGGAGTGCACCGATGAGTGGATTCAAGAACAGATTCAACAAAGGGCCGAAGCGCGGGAGCGAAAAGACTTCGCCGCCGCCGACCACATTCGAGAAGCCTTGGCGGCCAAAGGGATTGTCCTCGAGGACCGGCCGGACGGAAGCACCAGGTGGAAGCGGTGAGGCCGGCGACTTCCTGTTTGGGATTCGGGCGGTCACGGAGGCGTTGCGATCCGGGTCTCGAACGTTCATAAAAATCTTTCTGTCGCAGCGCCATCGTCAATTTTCACCGATCATTCATTTCGCCAAAGTCCAAGGCGTTCCCTTGCAGGTTCAACCGCGTGAACGACTTGATCGACTGGTCCTCTCCGGAAATCATCAAGGCGTGGTGGCTCTGGTGGCGGCGAAATCCTATGCCTCGGAGGACGAGATCCTCGGACTTGCCGCGCAACAAGGGGAGCCGGGGTTTTTCCTTGCGCTCGACGGGGTGGAGGATCCGCAAAATTTCGGGGCGGTCCTCAGAACGGCTGCCACGGCGGGCATTCATGGGGTGTTTATTCCTGACCGTCGAGCCGTAGGCCTGACGGCGAGTGTGGCAAAAGCGTCCGCCGGCGCCGTCGAGCACGTTCGGGTGGCCCGGTGCGCCAATATCGGCAAACTGATCGAACGCTTGCAGGATCGTGCCGTGAACGCCGTGGCGTTGGATCCCCGCTCTCCTCGACTCTATACCGAACTGGATTTCAAGGGACCGACCTTATTGGTGTTTGGGGGAGAGGGAAAGGGACTCCGATCGCGGATCGTCGAACAGTGTCATACTCACGCCCGTATTCCCATGCGCGGGGAGGTGAGTTCACTCAACGTGTCGGCAAGCGTCGCCGTGGTCGCGTATGAAGTGGTTCGTCAACGGATGGAAGGAGCGAAAGCGTTACCGAATTTGGATCAGCCCTTCTTGAATCGCCGAGTTTAAGAGTTGGGCGGCATTCGATACCCGCACCTTTTTCATCATATTGGCACGATGGGCTTCTACGGTTTTGACGCTGATCGCGAGACGTTCGGCGATTTCTTTATTCTTGAGGCCAGACCAAATCAGTTGAAGGATTTCCTGTTCCCGTTCGGTGAGCGCTTCGGGGCGTTTTCGCCGAATCGGAAGCAGGTCTCTCGTTTTGCTCACTTTTGTTTGGACGGCCATCGAGCACCGAAATTTTTCTCAAGATGAATTATGTAGGTAATACTAGCAGGGTATCCCTGGAAAAGTAAAGTGGAACAGACGGTCCAGTCGCAAAAAACGTAAGCTTTTCCGGAGTCACGACATATAGCATGATGGATGCCACAGGCTCCTACATTTTGTTGTTTGTCGCGGGATTGGTCATGGGGAGTTTTCTGAACGTCTGCGTTCTGAGAATCCCCCGCGGTCAATCCGTCATTCGGCCATGGTCCCGTTGCCCGCAATGCAAGACGTCCATTCACTGGTTCGATAACGTTCCTCTCCTGAGTTTTTTCTGGTTGCGAGCACGGTGTCGGCGGTGTGGAGAAAAGATTTCATGGCGCTATCCCCTGGTGGAATGTCTGAATGGAGCGAGCTATCTCGGGATCGTCTACACGTTCGGCTGGAACCGCAGCGCCCTCGTGTATGCGCTGTTGGTGTCGTTGCTGTTGGTCGCGATGATGATCGACGTCGATCATCTCGTGATCCCGGACGTCATTTCTCTCCCGGGGATGGTCATCGGCTTTTTCGCGTCGGCATTCATTCTTCCCTTGGGTTGGGCCGGTTCCTTGCTGGGCATCGCGTTGGGGGGAGGAATCCTGTGGGTGCTCGCGGCCGCCAGTCCTTACCTGTTCGGAAAAGAAGGAATGGGCGGTGGAGACATTAAACTCCTGGCGATGATCGGCGCGTTTCTCGGCTGGCAGCACGTGTGCATGACCTTGTTTCTCGCATCATGTGCAGGGGCGGGGGTCGGCATTGGCCTCATGGCCTTCCGTGACATGGAGCGCGGTCAATACATCCCGTTTGGTCCGTTCCTGGCGTTGGGGGCGGTGGCGTCACTGTTTTTTTATCAGGAACTGTTCGGCATGTATGAGTCCATGTTCTTGTAGATTTGCAGGTCGAATTAGCGCAGCGTAATCCGACAATTTGCTCCCTCTCCCCTGGCGGGAGAGGGAAGGGTGAGGGTACAGACCGGGCACATTGTTTACATTTTAAACCGGGGACATGGTTTACACTGGTAGACTCCACGGCAAAGGAGGGCCTGCGCATGCCGTGGAAGGAGTGGAAGATCATGGATCAACGAGAACAGTTTGTACGTGACTGGTTAAGTGGGGAGTATACGAAGGTCGATTTGTGCACCGGGTATGGGATCAGCCGCCCCACGGGGGACAAGTGGCTGGCGCGGTATCACGCGCACGGGGTGGCGGGGTTAGCGGACGGGGCGCGGCGGCCGCATACGCAGCCACACCAGACCCCGGAGGCGGTCATCGAGGCCATTCTCGCGATGAAGCACCGCCATCCGAGTTTTGGGCCGAAGAAGATTCGGGATCGGTTACGGGCGGTGGCGCCGGACGAGGCGTGGCCGGTGGATAGCACGGTGGGGGTGATCTTGAAACGGGCGGGGTTGGTGCGGCCGCGGCGGATGCGGCGACGCGTGCCTGCGGATCCCCAGCGCCTGAGCCGAGGCACGGCCACGGCGCCCACCTGGAGTGCGGACTTCAAGGGGGATTTTCCGTTGGGCACAGGGCAGCGCTGTTATCCGCTCACCGTCATGGATCACGCCAGCCGGTATGTGCTGCGGTGTGAGGGGTTGCTCCAGCCGACGCGGGCCGCGGTGCAGCCGTGGTTGGCGTGGGTGTTTCACGAGTATGGGCTGCCGGCGACGATTCGGACGGACAACGGCCCCCCTTTTGCCTCCACCGCGCTCGGGGGCCTGAGTCGGTTGGCGGCGTGGTGGGTGCGGTTAGGCATTCGGCCCGAACGGATTCGGCCGGGCACGCCGAGTGAGAATGGCTGCCATGAGCGGATGCATCGGGCGCTCAAAGCGGCGGTGGGGCCGCCCGCGGCGACTTTGGCGGCGCAACAACGGCGGTTGGCGGCGTTTGTGGACGAATATAATTGGGCCCGCTCGCATGAGGCGTTAAACCGACAGACTCCCGGCCAGGTGTATCAGCCGTCGCCGCGGCCGTATCCGGCGAAGCTCCCGCCGATCGCGTATGCCCCGGGGACGCGCGTGCGGCAGGTTCGGCAGAACGGCGAAGTCCGCTGGCGGGGGCACGTGCTATACCTCTCGGAGGTGCTGGCGCAGGAGCCGGTGGGCTTCACACAGATCGGGGAAAGCACGTGGGCGATCCATTATAGTTTTCATCGACTGGGGACCCTGGATGACCGGACGTTGACGATTATCCCGGTCCGGCAGTGGCATCAACCGGAAACCATGCAGGCGATGTAAACCATGTGTCCGGTTTAGTTTGTAAACCATGTCCGGCTTGTACATGAGGGGGAAGGCGCAACGAGCAGGTTTTCTCACCCTCACCTCAATCCTCTCCCATCAAGGGAGAGGAAGGTAAGGAGGAGTGAGGGGAGGTAGAGTTGCAGGAAGTGAAACCCTGTGCCCCATGTCTTACACGTCCGACGGATCAGCCATGGGGGTATACGCTGACGGAATTAATGATTGTCCTCGGTATTCTGGCGGTCGTGCTGGGGTTGAGCGGAACCTGGCTTGCCTCCCAACTGCCGCAGTACCGCCTGAATGGGGTGGTCCGGCAAATACGCGCGGATCTCCTGGGAGCCAAGGCACAAGCCGTCAGACAGGGAAATCCAGTCCGTATTTTTTTTGCGGACCCGCAGCATTATGATATTTGGGTTGACGACAACAAGAATAGAAGAGTCGATCCCGGTGAGGCGGTCGAAGCCCGCTCGATCCTGGAAGATTTTCCAGGCGTCGAGATCGAGTTCAACAGGAATAGGAATCTGATCTTCAATCCGAGAGGCACGGCCTCCAATATTGGCACGATCACGGTCTCCAATGCCTCGGGAGAAAAAGAGATCAAGATCGCCATTACGGGTCGCGTGAAAGTGACGACCCCCTAGCATCCCCGTATGTACCTCGCGACAAACCATAAGGGGTTAACCCTCCTGGAGGTGGTCATTGCCATGGGGCTCTTTTTTGTCGCCGTCCTGGCCCTTTCAGGGCTGGCGGTCACGGCAAGTAAAGGCGCGGCAGCGAGTAAACATCTGACCACTGCCGCGACCCTGGCCCAGGATACACTGGAACAGGTGAGAAGCACCGGCTACGATGCGGGGTTGACGGCTCCCCTTGAAACCACGGAAGCCTATGACGCCATTTCGGACTTTCCCCTGTATCAACGCGTCGTCAGAATGGAGCCCAACCGTCCCATTCCAGGGTTACAAACGGCGACGGTCACGGTGTGGTGGGCGGATGACCGGCACTCCGTGACCATCGCCACGATTCTTGCACCTTAGAAAACGATGAGTTCCATGCCCGTGACCAATCAAAGAGGCATCACCTTAACGGAACTGCTGATAGCCTTGGCCCTGGGTCTGTTCACCGTTGGTGCGGTCTATGCGGTGCACCTGAATCAGGTGAAGCGCCAGATCGTTCAAGAGGACGTGCTGGCCATGCAACAAACCGCTCGTGCCGCATTGGACATGATGACCAGGGAGATCCGCATGGCAGGCTATGATCCCATGGGGGTGAATCGGGATGCCGATCCCTCGAATGATTTTCATGGGCTCAGCTACCATCCCACGGAATTGCACATTCGAACCGACTGGAAAGGAAACGGTGTGCTCACCGATTCGAAAGAATCCATTATCTACCTGTATGACGATACGACCTCCACGTTGCGACGCAAAGTGGGAGGTGGAGGGCGACAACCCGTGGCGGAGGATATCGAGTCCTTTACTTTTTCGTTTCGTGACGCCCTGGGGCATCCAACGACGCACACGCCGAGTATTCGGGCCGTGGACGTGCAGGTAACGGCCCGGTCCGCCCATGCCGACAGCCAGTATCCCGAGAATGATGGACATCGGACGTTTACCCTTCGATCCCGCATTGTCCCGAGAAACCTGCCGTGAAGGGTTACGCACTGTATATTTTCCCTGCCTTGACGCTTCGGCAGTGCTCCACTAATATCCGCTCGCCAATGCGAATCGGGCGGTTATTTTCCTTCACAATCACGTACATGTCACCAACGGCGGGAGGAGAGCGAAGATGAGAACAATGGGTACCCTGGCTTGCTTCATACTGAGCCTTTGCTATTGCGGGATGGCGGTGTCCCAGGACCTGCCCGATGATATTCTGGCGGATCAATACCTGTTGGAAGCGAAGAAGGCCCTTGCAAACGGCGAGCCGCAAACCGCGAGACGGGCCTTTGAGAAAATTGAAGCCTTGGATACCGAAGCCCCGTTGGAGTTCTTCTTTTTTTTCGGCAAACTTCTGGTTGAACACGGTGCAACAGTGGAAGACGCCCGCCAGGGACAAGCCTCGCTGAAACAATTTGTCGTCAATATCGAAAAGAGTTCCGAATATTATATGCCGGCATTGGAACTGCTTTCCATGGCAAGGGAAAAAGTCGAAAAAGCCGAGCGGCGGCAAACCGAAGAAGCCACACGACAAGCAGAGACTCAGGAACGGACCACAAGGCTCAAGGAATTGTTGCCGTCGTTATTGGAAAACCTCAAGCAACAGATGGTCACTGTCCAGGGCGGTACGTTCACAATGGGCTGTACGGAGGAACAGGGCAGTTGTGATGATGACGAAAAGCCGGTCCGTCAGGTACAGGTGAACAGTTTCAGGATCGGCAAGTATCAGGTGACCCAGGATCTGTGGGCGGCGGTGATGGGCAAGAATCCGAGCAAGTTCCGCAACGGCCCCCGGTGTCCCGTGGAGAACGTGGGTTGGGATGACACCAAAACGTTTCTCAAGAAATTGAACGCGCTGACCGGAGAACGGTACCGGCTGCCGACTGATGCGGAATGGGAGTATGCCGCCAGGGGTGGGCAAAAGAGTCAAGGGTCCCTCTACGTCGGGAGTGATGACCTTGATTCGGTCGCCTGGTATGACAAGAATAGCGGCAACAGGGTCCACCAGGTCGGGCAAAAGCAACCCAATGGGTTTGGACTGTACGACATGAGCGGGAACGTCTGGGAGTGGGTAGAGGATTGTTGGAACAAGAAGTACCCGGGCCCCCAGGCTGACGGGAGCGCGTGGAAAAGCAGGAATTGTGCGCGGCACATGTTGCGGGGCGGCGCCTGGACCAGCTACCCAAGGTACCTGCGTGCCTCGAATCGCTACTGGAATTTGTCCGCCTTCCTGCGCGACGACGTCGGGTTTCGCCTGGTCGGGACGCCGTAAGTCATGAATCAGTGAGACGAAAACCGCCAACGACACCCTGAATCCGTCATCCCGCTCCTTCACCGTAAGCAGTTTTAGAAAAGGAGAACCCGTATGAGTGCACCAGGTCACCCCCATGCGATTACCATCGAGAAAAACCCCAATCGCATACAGGTCGCGTTTCACGGAACCGTGATCGCCGATACCACCCGGGCCTTGATTCTGAAGGAAGGTCCGCTTCCGCCGGCCACGTACATTCCCTGTCAAGACGTGCAGATGTCCTATCTTCAGCGGACGGACCACTCCACCCACTGTCCATTCAAAGGCGATGCGTCCTATTTCTCCGTCCAGGTCGATGACCAAATGGCCGACAACGCCGTCTGGACCTATGAGGCTCCCATCGACGCCGTGGCGCAGATTAAAGATTGCCTGAGTTTTTACGTGGAAAAGCTGGATGTGATCGAAGAATCGCCGGAGAATTGATTAACCGTCCGGCAAATCCCATTGCACGCCATAGAATTGTCGAATCAAGTCGGCACCGTCCGCCAAGGATGGCAACGGCGGTTCTCCAAAAACACGCTAGCCCCGGCAGATGCTCTCTGCCAGGGCTCGGCATGCTGTCCGCCTTCATACGGCTGCTCACATGAGTCAGCTCAGCGTGGCCAGGATGTTGTTGAACGTGGCGCTCGGGCGCATGGCCGCTTCGACCTTGGACGGGTCGGGGTGGTAATAGCCTCCAATGTCCATGGCCTTGCCTTTTGCGGCCTTCAACTCGTCGAGGATTTTCTCCACGTTGGCCTCAAGCTCTTTCGCCACCGGCGCAAACTTTTCCCGTAACGCCGGATCGTCGGTTTGCGCGGCGAGTTCCTGTGCCCAATACAGGGCTTCATACGCGTGGGTGCCGATGTTGTCCAACTCGCCCAACACCCGGCCGGGTGCCTTGCGGTTTTCCATGAGTTTGCCCGTGGCCCGGTCCAGGGTATTCGCAAGGACCTGCGCCTTTTTGTTGTCACGGGTCCGGCTGAGGTGAGCGAAGGATTCCGCCAAGGCGAGAAATTCACCCAGAGAATCCCATCGCAAGTGGCCTTCTTTCACAAACTGCTGCACGTGTTTCGGGGCTGATCCGCCGGCACCCGTTTCAAACAAGCCCCCGCCGTTGATGAGTGGAACAATGGAGAGCATCTTGGCGCTGGTGCCCAGTTCCAGGATCGGGAACAGGTCGGTGAGATAATCCCGAAGCACGTTGCCGGTCGCGGCAATGGTGTCCTGCCCGTCTTTGGCCCGTTTGAGCGAATGCTGCATGGCATCCACCGGCGCCATGATTTGAATGTCCAGACCCGTCGTATCATGGTCTTTCAAATAGCGGTTCAACTTTTCGATGAGCTGGGCGTCGTGTGACCGGTCCTTGTTCAACCAGAACACCACGGGTGTTGAGGACGCCCTGGCACGATTCACGGCCAACTTCACCCAGTCCTGAATCGGGATATCCTTGACCGTGCACGCGCGGAAGATATCATCTTGTTCCACGGCCTGTTCGTGCAGGACGTTCCCGCCTCCATCAATCATGCGGATAGTACCTTTTCCGGGTGCTTCGAAGGTCTTGTCGTGCGATCCGTATTCTTCGGCTTTTTGGGCCATGAGGCCCACGTTTGGCACGCTGCCCATGGTGGCCGGATTGAAGGCCCCGTTGTCCCGGCAGAAGTCGACGACGGCTTGATAAATGCCCGCATAACTACGGTCCGGGATCATGGCCTTCATGTCGTATTCTTTGCCGTCTGGGCCCCACATTTTGCCGCCGACGCGGAGCGCCGCTGCCATCGAAGCATCGATGATAATGTCACTCGGCACGTGCAGGTTGGTGATGCCCCGGTCGGAGTCCACCATGGCAAGATCCGGGCCCTGTTGCATGGCCGCTTGCAGGTCGGCTTTGATTTCCTCCTGCTGCGAAGCCGGCAAGGTACCGATCTTGGCATACACGTCCCCCACCCCGTTGTTGGGATTGACGCCGAGTTCGGCAAAAACCCTTTCATATTTTTTAAAGACGTCTTCAAAATAGACGGACACGCAATGACCGAAAATAATCGGGTCCGAGACCTTCATCATGGTGGCCTTCATGTGCAGCGATAAGAGAATGCTGCTCTGCTTGGCGTCTTCGATCTGTTCCTTGAAGAATTGACGTAACGTGCCGGCGCTCATCTTCGTGGCGTCGACCACGTCGCCCTTGTCGAGCTTCAGGTTATCTTTCAACACCGTCGTGCCGCCGTCAGCGCCCACGAACTCGATGCGGCCCTTTCCGGCCGTGTGCTCGGTAATCGTGGCCGATTTTTCATTGGCAAAGAAGTCCCCACCTGACATATGGGCCACGTGCGTTCTGGAGTCTTTGCCCCAGGCCCCCATTTTGTGGGGATTGTTTTGGGCATATTGTTTCACGGAGGTCGACGCGCGACGATCGGAATTGCCCTGTCGCAACACCGGGTTGACCGCGCTGCCCTTCACTTTGTCGAATTTCGCTTTGATGTTCTTTTCTTCATCGGTCTTGGGGTCTTCCGGGTAGTCGGGAATGGCATATCCCTGGGACTGCAATTCGGCCACGGCGCCTTTGATTTGAGGAATCGATGCGCTGATATTCGGAAGTTTGATGACGTTGGCGTCCGGCGTTTCCACCATTTCGCCCAGGAGGGCGAGATCGTCGGGCTGCCGTTGGTCCGGCTTCAGGGAGTCCGGAAATTGCGAAATGATCCGGCCGGCCAGCGAAATGTCCTTCCTGCCGACGTTGACCCCGGCGGTATTGGCAAATGCCTGGATGACCGGGAGAAACGACCCGCTCGCCAGTTCAGGCGCCTCGTCGACTTTTGTGTAAATAATATCCGGTTCTGCTGACATGATGTCTTCCTCCATTCAAGGTTTAGTAAGAACAGACGCCTGGAATTCGATCCCAGATACCAAACCACGAATTTTAGAGAGAACCGGCAATCGACGCAATCAACCGAAAGCCCCAGTCCTATCCAGCGAAAGGACCAGAACGGGATGGGTCAGGTAGGCAAGCCGGGCATGTTCCTTCTGTCATTCCTTCGGTACCTGCCCAGGATCCTGTCCTCGACGCTTGTCCCCGACTTGATCGGGGATCTAATCGGGGTTTGATCGGGAGGCAGGAATCCAGGTTCTTGTGTGTTGTAGAACAGTCTTGGGTGAGGAGGAGCACTCCAGCCGGGTTATCCCCCGTCGAGAGCCGTCAGCCGCTCGACCGCCTTCCGGTGAATGATCCGGTCATGGGCGTCTTTCGACGGTAGTTTTATCGCGCGCTTGAGCATGTCGCGCGCCTCCGCGTGGTTGCCAATCGTATCCAGGCTCAGAAGAGCAATCGCGTACTCGAGAAGCACGATCTTCTCTCGAGGCGCCAATTCGAGCGCCCGCTCGAAATGCGCGAGAGCGTCCTCTTCGTTTGACCCATAGAGCAGACCGGCAAAGAATCCGCCATTGCTGACGGCCCCTGCATGCCAGGCGGCGAAGCTCAGATGGGCGGCCGCCCTGTCCGGGTCCAGCCGAAGCGCCTCTTGAACGGCATCGCGCACTTGACTGGCGTAGCCCTCCTTCAAAGCCTTCAAGATGCCGGTCACCTGCGCGCGGCGTCCCATGGCATGGGCCAATTGGAGATGGGCCTCCGGGTTGGCCGTGTCGAGCCGGATCGCCTTTCGCGCGAGTTCCGTGGCCCGCAAGAACAAGCCCTCCTTTTCGCTATCCGGCGCCATGTAGTAGCCGTAAATTGCCAGTGAATTGGCCGCCAAGGCATAACCTTCGGAGGTGTCGAGTGCTTGGGCAAAATCGGCGGCCTCCGCGAAGCGGCCCTCAGCATAGACGGCGCGTGCCTCTTCGATCGACTGTGCGCCGGCGGTCCCCGCCGGCACGAACATGCAAACAATTGTCAGGCAGGTGCGGAATACGGACTTGTTCATGACATGCTTCCGACGGACTGGCAGATTTTTTGGCAATTTCGGTTCAGAAAGGAGGCAGACAAATATCGCAAGTCACGATCGTTTTGTAAAGAGGTTACCCTTTGGGGCGGACCAAGCCTTTCGGAGCGGGGAACAGGCCGCTCGCCACTAATCCGGTTTGCGGGCCAGGAAGAAAAACATCGGAGTAAAAATTCCGGACTCGCCACCTTCGACCAGCGCGTCAGCCCCCGCATTCAACAGCGTGCTGACCGCGCGGGCGCCTTCCGGAACCACCCGCAACCTCTCCCCGACCCGTAACGCCAAATTGGTCAGGGCACGACCGACAGGTGTGCGCGGAATACTCGCAAGGCTGAGGTCTCGACCCTGCAAGGCGCGGTACCAGGGTGTTTCCGGATCCGATTCAGGGGCGTGGTCGAGGGCTTCCAGGAGTTCGAATCCGGCACTGCGCAATGCTGCGCAAACCTCCGATACAAAGGCGATATCCGGTAACCCGTTACCCACCATGATATCCCTCTTAATTTGCAGGTGTTCCACGTTGCCGGAATCGAAGTTCTCGGTGAGACACCACTCGTAGCCCGCGAAATAGGCCCCCGGATGCAGGACTCGGAAGATCTCCCGGAATGCCGCTGTCTTGTCCGGTGCGTGGGGCATGGACTCAATGGCGAAGGCGGCATCGTAGTGGTCGTCGCCTTCGGGAACTTGCATGTAGTCGCCGTGGATGAAGCGACACAACGACCGAATGTCCCAAGTGTGCAGCTTAGCACGTTCGATCTGGTAGGCATTATTGTTGATACCGACAAAGCTGGCCCCGGCATAGCGGGCCAGATTGCCCATCGGCCCTCCGACCCCGCACCCCACGTCGAGTACGTGCATCCCCGGTCTCAGGGACAGCCGGTCGGCGAGAAAATGCTGGTGCCTGAGCAGCGACGTCTTGAAGCTCTCGCCCCGGCGTCGGGGAGCGAAATGGAAGGACTGACCCCAGCCGAACTCGTAGAAGTCAGTCGCCAGGTCGTAGTAGTGATTGACGAGCGATTGATAACGCTTTTTTCTGCTCTCCAGGCCGCCGTCGTAGAACGCGGTGTATCCATCGACCACAGATTTCACTTCATCCGGCGCGAGATCCGCGAGGGAACGGACGCTCGATCGTTTGTCGGGCGTACGGGTCATTCAATCATTCCATTCGTATGATTTGTCCTGGCCATCGCCACGGGGCTTCCCTACGGGAGAGCCAAGACGCTCAGGCTGCCTGATGAGACACTATAGCTCAACAGAATCATGGAGTCCAGTATCATTCATTGCACTCCTTAGATGGTCCGCTCGTCGTTCTGCTCGGCGATGATGGCACAGACGATCTGGTCGCTTGTGGCCTCGTTGTGAAGTAAGGCGGGGTCAGGCCGCTTACCCCTAATCCGGCTTGCGGGCGACGATGAAATACATCGGAGTGAAAATGCCGAGACGGCCGGCTTCGGCGAAGGCGTCCCCGCCGACGTTCAGCATGGCCGCAACATGGGCCGTCCCGCGCGGCACGATTTTCAGCCGCTCCAGTAGCCATAGCGATCCTTGGGTTAACCGGCGCCCGACGGCCGAACTGCGGAAGTTTGCGAAGGACAGGCCTGAGCCGACCAGGGGTTGATACCGGGGATGCCGGGCGGTGTTTTAGCGGCCAGATCACGCGCTTCCTGCAATTCAAAACCGACTTGCCGCAAGGCGTCGTCGACTTCACGCGGCCGAGCGATATCGGGCAAGCCGCCGCCATACTCCATATCGGCCTTCAGCCTTTGGTGCTCGGCATTGCCGTCGTCGAACCGGTCGGTTAGACAATATTCATAGGCCGCGAACCAAGCCCCAGGTTTGAGAAGACGGAACGCCTCGCCATAGACGCCGGCCTTGTCCGGTGCGCAGCAGGTTGTCTCGATAGCAAAGGCGGCGTCGAAGAAAGCATCCGGCGCATCGACCTGCATAAAATCACATTTGAGATAGTCGGCCAGATGGCTCAAGCCCGCTGTCTCGGTTCGATTGGCGGCGCGTTCGAGCTGCGGTGCATGGTTGTTGACGCCGACGATTTTGGCGCCGGAAAAACGGGCGATCTCGCGTAGCGGCCCGCCAATCCCGCAGCCGAGATCGACCGCCGTCATGCCTGGCCTCAGGCCGAGCCTGAGCGCGATATGGTGCTCATGTCGGGCTATCAAGTCGGCGAAGCTCTCCCTTTCGATGCGAGGCGCAAAATGGAAGGATTGGCCCCAGCCGTATTCCCAGAAATCGGTGACCAGGTCGTAATAGGTGTTCATAAGATTCTGGTAGTCCGTTTTGCGCTCATCCAGGCCGCCGCGCGCCGAGCCGCCATAGCGGCGGTCGTATTCCTGGGCGAGCAGGGCAACGCGGTCACCGGATTTTTCGTCTTTCAGGATGTCGGTGATCTTTGATATCATTGCGATGCCTTGATTGGTTGCGCTTTAGCACGTGGCGTGCGGTCCGTCTCATCGCCACGCGGCTTACGTAGGGGAGGTCCGACGGTCAGCCTTCCACAGCAGAAAGCCTGAGGCGCTACTATAGCTTAGTGAAACAATGAATTCCAGTATCATGCATTGCACTCACTGCCTGGCCCGCTCCTACGCCTCACGACTCAACAAGGCCGCACGTCGCCGCTTCGTTGATGTCAGCCTCAGCGGCAGAATGGCGATCGGAGCATCAAGGGAGTGCAAAAAATAATACTAGACTCAACCTATTCAGTAGGCTATAATACGGGCCTTAAGGCTGCTAAAAGAATGGGCGCCCCGACCGTCCCGGTCCCGCCCGCCTCGTGGAGCAAAACGCTCCTACCCCACCCATCGGGACACGATCCGGGAAGACAGAAGGCGAACGCGGTGAAATAGAGAGGAGATCCCAAGAGATTGATTTCACAACGGAAAAGTGTTTTCACGGCAAAACTTCGGAATCAGTATACGAGATGACTTCAGGATCAAGTACACTCGCCGGCTCTTCGCCGCCGCCCGTTTTCGTCACCGGCTCGGCCGGGCATGTGGGCGCCAATCTTGTCCGCCGACTGCTCGACGACGGTGTCCGGGTCCGGGTGTTGCTCCGACACGAGGACAACAACGAAGCATTGGAAGGCCTCGAGGTTGAACGCGCGTTTGGTGACATTCGAGACTTGAATGCCATCAGGTGCGAGCTCGCGGGCTGTCAGGGCGTCTATCACGTTGCGGCCAAGGTCTCAACCATTGATGGCAACCACGCCCATCGCCGTGAAGTATACGAGTGCAACGTTTTCGGTACCCGCAACGTGCTGCAGGCTGCGCGTGAAGTAGGGGCCGGCCGGGTGGTGGTGACGGGCTCTTTCAGTGCGGTCGGGTACGATCTGGATGATCCGTCTGCTCCCAGCGACGAAACCATGCAGTTCTATCCCATGGAGCGCACGATGCCCTATGAGCGCAGCAAGGCGCTCGTCGAGCACGAGTGCTGGCGCGCGGCGGCGGCGGGACAGGACGTCGTGGTCGCCACGTGCTGTGCGGTGGTCGGCGGCAGTGATTTTTTCCCCTCGCGATTGGGACGGACTTTGTGCGACTACACCAACCGCAAGATCCACGCCTACGTCGACGGGGGATTCGAGTTTGTCGCAGCGCGGGACATTGTCGAAGGACATGTGTTGTGTATGCACAAAGGACGTCCGGGCGAAAAGTACATCTTCAGCAGCGAATACAAAACCATCTCTGAGATACTGGATCTGTTCGAGGAGGTCTCGGGACTCCCGCGACCGTGCCGGCGGATTCCTACCCGCCTGATGCTCGGCTTTTCAGAAGTGGCGAGCTTTTATCTGAGCCGGTTTCACCCGAGCTTTCCCCAGCGTTTCACCCCTGGCGCCATCCGCCTGTTGCGAAAGCGCCGCCACGCCGATATCGGCAAAGCGAGACGGGAACTGGGCTATCAGCCAACCAGTATCCGCGCTGCGATTCATGAGGCCTACGCCTTTCACTACCACCGCAATGCGATCACGAATCCGCTCGCGAAACGTCCGTGCGTGACCGCCGCAAGACCAGTGGACACTCTCTCTCCGAGCCAGGCATATGGATAACTCCCAACGGAGGCTCAACGTTATTCAGGCGACGAGTGCGCCACCCGGCTTCGAGGAGGCCGGCAGCTTGCGTCAGCAAGCCCGCGCCGCGGGGATGGACCCGGATTATTGGTACGCCGTTGAGGAAGTGCACCGCGTCAAACCGGGCACGGTGGTCGAGGTCATTTTCTGGAAACGTTCCATTGCGCTTTTCCGGGGAAAGGACGGCTCGTTTCACGCCATCGAGAATCGCTGTGCGCATCGCCAACTCAAACTCTCTCTGGGCGAGGTGCAAGGCTGCCGGCTTGTGTGCGCGTATCACGGCTGGCAGTACGATGGCCACGGACGCTGTGTCGCGATCCCCCACGACCTCTCCGGACGGGGTCTCCCGAAGCTCCCGCTCAGAACCTATCCCGTGAAGGTCCGATACGGCTTGGTCTGGTTGTTCCCCGGCGACCCGGAGCGGGCGGAGCTGCGCCGAATCCCGGACATCCCGGAACTCGAGGGACCCGAGCGGTGGGCCTGCGAGCCGCTGGTCTTCACCTGGTCGGCCCACCACTCGATGGTGATCGACAACGTGAGCGACTTCACCCACGCCCACCTGCACCGTCAATACCGTCCCTTCGAAGAAGGTGCCACCCTCACCCGTTGCGAGACCGTCGGTGACAACGTGCACGTGGCCTACGATACGCGGGTCGGGCGCGGGCGCATCTCCGGAATGTTTGTCGATCACAACCGGCTCGACACCACTCATATGGAGTTGTGTTATCAATACCCCTACCAGTGGTCGAACACCGATGACGCGATCAAACACTGGCTTTTCGTCCTGCCGATCGATGAGCGTACCACCCGGGCGTTCTTCCTGTTCTACTTCAAGTCGCTGAAAATACCTATGCTGCCGGTACGTATTCCCCGTTTCGCCATGAGCGCGGTGTTGAAGATCTCGAACCGTGTCCTCATCGGCCCGTTACTCACCCAGGACGGCGTTGCGGTTGAAGCGGAGCAGCAGGGTTACGAGAGCCATTGGGACGCGCCTCCCATCGAGTACAATCCGGCGGTCCGGGCTTTTCAAAACGTGACCGTGCGCAAGTGGCGGGAGTACATGGTGCGCGGGACAGAGAACGGCGATGCCGGGATCTGAGCTCCACTTCCCGTGGGCCGCGCTGTCGGGCGGCGCCCTGCTCAAGGCGGCGGCAATGATGTTGGTGTTTATCGGCGCGTTGTTTCTGGGTTCGGTGCTCCTGCCCGGACGTCGGGTCGCAGGGCCGGATGTCGAGGGCAAATCGCACACCTATACGCTCAACGGCCTCGCCGTGTTCCTGATGACCGTGATCGTGGCATGTCTTGCCCAGGTTTTCGGCTGGTTCTCTCTTTCAGTGCTGCACAGCCACTTTGCCGCGTTGTTCGTGGCGGCAAACGGATTCGCGTTTGCTCTTTCCGGCTGGATGTATTACCGGGGAACGCGGGCCCGGGATGCATCGCCGGGAATATGGCGGGGTTTCTTCTTTGGTGTGGAACCCAGTCCGACTTGGCTCGGAGTGGATTTGAAGCTCTTCAGCTACCGCCCCTCCCTCATCGCCCTGGCGTTGTTCAACGCATCGTTTGCCGTCGTGCAGTACGAAACCTACGGTGGGCTGACCCTGGCCATGGCGCTCTATCAGATCTTCACCTTCCTGTACGTGCTCAATTACTTCCAGTTCGAATACGGAATGACCCACACCTGGGACATGGTCAGTGAGCGCTTCGGATGGATGTTGATTTGGGGAGACTACGTGCTGGTGCCGTTTTTCTACTGCCTCCCCGGCTGGTGGCTGATCCACGCATCGGCACCGCTGTCTCCCATCGCCGCCGTGGCGATCGTCCTGTTGTTCGCCTTCGGCTTCTGGCTCTTCCGCGGCGCCAACCAGCAAAAACACCGCTTCAGGCGTGACTCTGGCGTGACGATTTGGGGACACCCTGCCAGGACCCTGGACGGGCGCCTGCTGGTCTCCGGATTTTGGGGCATTGGGCGGCATCTCAACTATACCGGCGAAATCTGCATCTATCTTGCGTTCACCCTGAGCACGGGGTTCGCATCCTGGATGCCCTACCTGTTGCCCGTGTGGCTGGCGGGTCTGTTGTGGCATCGCTCGAGACGCGATGAGCGGCGCTGCCACGCCAAGTATGGCGAGTTGTGGGAACGCTACACACAGCGCGTGCGTTTTTCGATGCTGCCGTTTGTCTATTGAGGAGGGCAGGGGTGGAACATCGGTCTCACAGTGTGGCAACCCTGCGTTCGACGCAGCTCTCGCCGCGGGCGGCAAGAGCCGTTCCGGAGCTCGCGGGAGGATGGCCGTTGATCGGTCATCTGCCGGATTTTCTCAAGGATCCGGTTTCGATGTTGAGCCGCGGCTGGCGCCAGCAGGGCGACCTCTTCCGGTTCCGGCTCGGTCCCCGCGAGTTTGTTCTCTTCACCGGACCCGAAGCCCACGATTTTTACTTCAGAGCGCCAGAGGATCAGTTAAACGCCAAAGCCGTCTATCAGTTCACCGTTCCCATCTTCGGACGCGGCGTGGCTTACGACGCCTCCCCCGAGCTGATGGACGAGCAACTGGGGTTTCTGTTTCCGGCGCTCCGCGAAGCCGCGATGAGCAGGTTTGCCCGCATCATGTTCGAGGAAACGAGGCGGTTCGCCGACTCCCTCGGCGAGGATGGGGAAGTCGATCTGCCGGTCGCGTTGAACGAACTCACCGTCAAAATCGCCAGTCGTTGCCTTATTGGACAGGAAGTCCGGGATCAGGTGGACGCGGGTTTTGCCGAGGCGTATCACGACCTGCAAAAAGGCATCAACACCCTGGGGTTTTTTCTCCCCAGACTTCCGACCGCAGCGCATCGAAGCCGCGACCGTGCCCGGCGAAACGTGGCCGAGCTCTTTAGCCGGATCATGACGGAACGCCGGCGTTCCGGTGCCTGTCCCGACGATTTCATGCAGACACTCATGCACGCCCGGTACAAGGATGGCCGCGCTTTGAGCGACGACGAGATTACCGGGATCCTGTTGACGGTGTTGTTCGCGGGCCAACACACCAGCGCGGTGCTCGCAACCTGGACCGGTCTGGAACTCGTGAGGGCACCATCATACCTGGCGCGGGTCAGAGACGAGATCCAAGACGTCTACTGCGAGGAAGGAGCCATGACCCTCGCGAGTCTCAAACGACAGGTGGCGCTGGAACACGCCGTCCGTGAGTGCGAGCGGCTGCACCCGCCGTTGATCATGCTGATCCGCAAGGTGCTCAAACCCGTGCGTTACGGAGACCATCTCGTGCCTGCCGGCACCCTGGCCATGGTGTCCCCGGCGGTCTCTCACCGGTTGCCCCACGTGTTTGCGGATCCGGAACGGTTCTCTCCGGAGCGTTTTGATCCCCCCGCTTGCGAAGACAAACAACACCAGTACGCCCTGATCGGTTTCGGCGGCGGCAAACACGTGTGTATGGGGAAACATTTTGCGTACCTGCAACTGAAAGCGATCTGGACCGTGCTGCTCGATCGCTTCGATTTTGATCTCGACACGGCGTTTCCCGCCCCGAACTACGGGAGTTGGGTGACGGGTCCCGAGACGCCCTGCAGGCTCCGCTACCGCCGCCGCTCGCAAGCGGGTATGGTCCAATGAGCGACGCCACTGTTCGGCGCTACGACGTCGCCATCGTCGGCGCGGGTCCGGTCGGCAGCTTGTGCGCGCTCGTGCACGCACGGAAAGGCGCCAGGGTGGCGCTGCTCGAAGCCAATCCCAACGCTTCCAAACGAATGGCGGGCGAATGGCTGCATCCACCTGCCGTGCGGATGTTACGCGAAGTTGGCATCAGACTCGATACGCAGCCCCTCAGCACCACCGGTAAAGGATTTGTCGTGTTCCCGGAAGACAACTCGGAGCCGATCGTGCTTCCTTATCCGGAAGGACTTTACGGTTTGGCGTGCGAGCATGCGGCGATCGTCTCGAATCTGCGTGAAGCGATCGAGAACGAGCCGGGTGTCGACTTTATTCCCCACGCGCGGGTGCGTGCGGTCGAAGACGAGCGGGTCACGTATACCTGTAACGGCGTCGATAAATCCATCATCGTCGCGCGGATTGTCGGCGCCGACGGCCGGGCCTCAATCGTGCGTCGATCCTTGGGCTTGTCGATCAAACCGAAGACCTGCTCGCGGATGATGGGGGTCACCTTACGAGGAGAAAGTTTACCGCTGGAGGGGTATGGGCATGTGTTGTGTGGTGGACCGGGTCCCATTCTCATGTACCGTCTGGGAGAGGATTGCGTCCGGGTCATCGTCGATGTCCCATCGGACGGCTGGACACCCGGGGACCGGATTGGCTTCCTGTCGGATTCGTTTGCCGGTGTATTGCCGGAAACTCTCAGGCCTGCATTTGTCGAAGCGCTGCGGGCGGGGCAATTCCAGGCCGCGACCAATGAACTGAGCCCGCGCGTCACGTACGGGAACTCACGTCGAGTACTGATCGGCGATGCAGCCGGGCACTACCATCCCATGACGGCGGTGGGCATGACCCTCGGTTTCGGCGATGCGCTGACGCTGGCCGAAGGCAAGGACTTTCACGACTTCACCACGAAGCGTTTCCAGGCGACTCACACTCCGGAGCTCCTTGCCATGGAACTCTATGAGACCTTTGCCGATCACCGGGCCGAGGCAGTGGCAGTCAGACACGCGATCTACCATCGTTGGCGGGCCAGTTCCGCGTTCCGCAACCGGACCATGCGTTTACTCGCCTGTGAAGACATATCGGTAACCCGTATGGGTTTCGCGGGTTGCGCGATGGTGTTCCGGGCGGTTGCGGGGACGATCCCGCGATCCTACGACCAGTTCGCCTGGCGCCGGGCTCGCGACGTCGTTCAGGCGCTCGCCGTTCGTCTCCAGTGGCTCCTGCGTGGCGTCATACATCTGCGCAGGGCGAGAGGCGAGGGCGGAGAAAAAGACGAGCGAATTCGGGACACCTTGGCCCACGCGCTTCTGGTCTCCATGCCGTCGAGCGTGAGTGACCACCAGTCCGTCCGCCCGAGGGAGGTTGCCTCACCCGATGCCGAGCCGGCATTGAGGAGCGCGCGCGCGCGCCTGTTGAGTCTCCAGGGTGAGGATGGCGCCTGGGAAGGTGAGATGGTGTGGTGTCCCATGCTGACCGCGCAATACGTGCTGTTGCACCACATGATGGAGCGGCCGCTCGATCCCGGCCGGCGCCGGCGCGTGCTGCGCTCTTTCGAACGGACCCGTCTCGAAGGAGGCGCGTGGGGGTTACACGAGCACTCATCACCTAACCTGTTTGTGACAACCCTGGTGTACGTCGCGACGAGATTATTCGGTATCGAGCGGGATGATCCGTCAATCGAGCCGGCCCGTCGATTTCTGCAAGCGGAGGGCGTTCTCAATATCCCGAGTTGGGGTAAATTCTGGCTGGCGCTCCTCAATCTCTACGACTGGCGCGGGGTCAACGCCATTCTCCCGGAGTTGTGGATCTTGCCGCGCTGGCTTGCGTTACATCCCTCGAATTGGTACTGCCATACCCGGCTCATCTACATGGCGATGGCGGCGATTTACCCGCATCGGTTTCAAGCACCCGTCACGCCCACGGTCGCGTCGTTACGAGAGGAGCTGTTCCCCGAGGGGTTTGCCAACGTCGATTTTTCCGCGGGCCGCAATCGCTTGCGGGTCGCTGACCTGTACGCGCGACCCAGCGTGTGGCTCCGTGCCGGATACGAGTTGGCGCGGCTAATCGAGCGGTTTCACGGCAAACGTCTGCGAGGCCGATGTATGGAATCGATCATCCGGCACATCAAATGGGAGCTGCAAACCACCAACCACACGAGCATCTCTCCGGTCAGCGGTTTCCTCAACATCCTAGCCTTATGGCTGCATGATCCAAACGACACCGACTGCCGCGAGGCGCTCGCGAAGCTGGACGGCTGGATCTGGGAGGACGAGGAGGGTGGAGCGCGAGTCACCGGAGCGAGAAGCTCCTCGTGGGATACGGGATTCGCCCTGCAAGCGCTGGCGACGGTGCCCGAGTTCGACGGGGTTCGACACGCCCTCCGGCGCGGAGCCGATTTCCTGCGCCGGGAACAAATCGGTACCAGCTTCGAAGGATTTCGCGAGGCCTATCGGAACGACCCCAAAGGCGGCTGGTGTTTTCCAGGGGGATGGCATGGATGGCCGGTGACCGACTGCACGGCGGAAGCGGTGCTTGGGATTATCGCCGCGGACTGCGAGGCCACGAGCACGACAATGCTCGACGAAGCGGTTCGGTTCATGTTGCGCGGTCAGAACCGCGATGGCGGTTTTGGGAGCTACGAGGCGCAACGCTCCGTGGTTCCTCTTGAGTGGCTGAATCCAGCCGAGATGTTCGGCGAATCGATGACCGAACATTCCTATGTCGAGTGCACCGCGTCTTGTCTCGCGGCGCTCGCCGCCTGTCAGGAACACTTCCCGCAAATCACGAATCGGGCGGTGGCAAGCGCCGTCTCACGGGCTGACACCTGGCTTCGCCGGACCCAGGCCAGCGATGGGTCGTGGCGCGGCGTCTGGGGCGTTCAGTTCATCTATGGCACCTTCTTCGGGGTCAGGGGGCTGCTTGCTGGCGGGGTCCGTCCCGGTGATCCGGCGCTACGTTTGGCCTGCCGGTGGTTGCTGGACCGGCAGCGGAAAGACGGGGGATGGGGTGAGCACTACAGCGGTTGCTTGACCGGCCGATACGTCGCTCATGAGGAAAGTCAGGTCATCCAAACCGCGTGGGCGATGATGGCACTTCTCGAGGCCGGCGATTCGAACTGGGCCGCGATTTCCCGGGGCGCCCGGTTCTTGCTCGACACCCAGGAGGCGGATGGAACATGGCCCAAGCAAGACATGGCCGGGATCTTTTTCCGTACGGCGCTGTTGGACTACGTCCTGTATCGGCAGTATTTCCCCCTGCACGCGCTGGGTCTCTACGAGCAGCGGCGCCGGGCCCGGCTGGATCTGACGACCCCCGTTCCCCTTACCGCCGCCGCGACCGTCTGAAGCATTCAGCCCTTCGCTTTCCTGAACCTCCCACCATACAGGATACTCCCGTAATGATTGAACGACCGCCTTGCCTCGGGGTCGTCGAAGGGATAATCCGCACCGATCTGTGTCGCAGCGGCGAGTCCGCTGACAAAACAGGTTTCCTGGCTGTTGATCAGCGTATGAGCGCCACAGTGCCAGGTTCGTTTCTTGCCCTGAATGAAGCGGAACAAGGGCACGAGCCATGCAACGTGGCGTACGTCATGGACGATATGCTGAAACCACCATCTTCCGACAATCTTTTGTCCATCAATCTGGCTGATCGGGTTGTAGGTCACCAGACAGGGCTTGTCGGAGCGATGAGCCCACGGCTGCTGGTTGTGCATGATGTACGTGATTTCATAATTGTCCGGTCTGGACCCGTATTGTTCGATATGATTGCTTCGCGTTGTCAGGGGCTTTGCTTCGTTATCCGGAAGGACTGAGGAGTCAAAGTGGACGATCGTATGGTTGTGGAGTTCGCTCTCGTAACGTATCGACGAGAGGATGTAGCGCTCCAGCATCGTGGGTTCATCGAGCATCATCAGTGTCTGGTTCGCATTGCAGGCAAAGATCACCTCGTCGAACGTCTCCTGCACGCCGTCCTCGTCCTCAACCACGACGCCGGACGACTGGCGGTGCACCTTTCGGACAGGTCGGTTCAGGTAGATCTTGTCTCGAAAATTTGCGGACAGGTTCTCATTAGATGCGTCGTGTCCCCTGGTCCCACGTCTGCATGGGCGTAGAGGTTTCGATATCGAAGAATTCGAGATATCTCGTAAAGAGAGCCGCAGGCATATCGAACACGTTTGTCGCCATCAGAAAGTTGACGAACATGGGTTTCAGGACCTTGTACCTGAAATCCCCGGAAAAACCGGCCAGATTCAGAACCGTCCCCATGCTGATGTAGTTGAACGGGTTGAGGGCGTTCAGAAACTTCGATCGGGAACGGCTCAGCCAACCAACCCGGTGCAGACGCCTCAGGATTCGTTGAAACTTCGCAATCTCGGGTAGTAGCTGCTCTCTGATGTCGGAGTCGAAATCGTGGGCATAAATCCGGCCACGGTACTTCACGCTGTAGCTGAACCGGGTATCGAGCAACTCGATGCCGAACTCCTTCAGCAACAACAGGATGTGGTGGTAGACCGACGGAATGCAGGCGGTGACGGAAATGTCGAAGGGAATGGAGCTACCGTCATCCTGCGGCATATCTGCCGTAATCGCATTCCCGCCAATCCGGTCCTGCGCCTCGAACAGCCGGAAGTCAAATCGGTCGGGGTGGTGATGCAGCGCCCATGCGGCCGCCAGCCCCGATATGCCTCCGCCGACGATGGCTATGCGTCGCGGCGTTGTCCTGTTCCCGTCGGTTGTCATGTCCTCTTGCTCTCTCCCAATGGGGGCTCACGTTTGGGAGACGTTGATATTCTCCACCCACCCCGTGCCTCGTTCGCACGAGACGGGCAGGCATCATTGGGTCTTACGGTCGATGGCTATCAGCAAGGGCGGGAGGAGCAGGAAATCGCAGATCAGCGCGAAGCCGATCGTGAGCGCAACCAGGAGGCCGAGCATCCAACTGATCACGAATCCCGACGAAGCGAACACCAGGAAGCCTAGCACCAGGATCATGGTCGTGGTAAACAGCGGCCGACCGACCGACCGAAAAGCGTACTGCACCCCCTCGGACGCGGAACGGCCTTCGCGACGTGCCTTCAGATACTTGCTCATGAAGTGAATCGTGTCGTCGACGACGGCGCCGAAGGCGATTGCGGTCACGAGAGATCCGGCGTTCCCCACCTCGCCGTACAGATAGCCCCAGACGCCGAAGGCCATGGTCGCGGGGATGAAGTTGGGCACGAGGCTGACGAGGCCGAGGCGCACGCTTCTGAAAATCCCGATCAGGAGCAGCGAAATGAGGGCCATGGCAGTGACCGTGCCCCCCAACATGCTCTTGGTGTTCTGTATGTTCAGGTGGGCGAAGACCAAGCTGATCCCCGTTGCCTCGGTCGCGAGGTCGGACGAGTTGGCGCGGAGCCAATCCTGCCCGCGCACGGAGAGTTCGCGCTGCTCCTCGGCCTTCAGTCTGAGCATCGTCACGGTCGTGCGCGTGGCGGATTTGGAGATGTTGATGCGGTTGTTGAGGTCGCTGCCGAAGGGAACCGAAAGCTCATAGAGCAGCAGATACTGTGCGGCAAGCTCGGAGTCTTCGGGCAGTCGGTAGAAGGCCGGGTCGTCGCCGTGCATGTTTTTGTTGAGGCGCTTCATGATGTCCGGAAACGCCTGGACATGCGCCACTTCCGGCTGGGCGCGGAACCATTCGGAGAAAGCCTCGATCTTGCGCAGATAGTTGGGATCGGTGATGCCGCCTTCCCGCCCGGCGTTCAGGGAGTATTCCAGGTTTTCCATGCCGGTCAGGTTCTCGACCACGAAGTCCGTATCGCGCCGAAACTCGTAACGCTCATCCAAATACTGTAACCAGTTGTCCGTCAGCTCGATGCGGGGGATGCCGGCGATGAGGGTGACCGCCACGGCGGCCATGGACCAGAGCAGGAGCGTGCGGCGCGCGACGACGAAGGCCCCGAAACGATCGAAGAAATTGGAACGCCCGGCGCGTCCCGGACGTACGCGCAACGGCAGGACCGCCAGGAGCGCCGGCAGAAACGTCATGGAATACACGAAGGCGGAGAACATGCCGAACGCCACGAGATTGCCGAGGACCCGAAACGGCGGAGAGTCCGAGGCGTTCAGGCTGAGGAATCCGATCATCGTCGTGGCCGTCGTCAGGAACACCGGCCAGGCATTGTCGCGTAGCGATTCGACGATCGCCGCGTCCCTGTCCAGCCCTTGTCTCATACCGGAGAAGATCGTTTCGATGATGTGGACCGAGTCTGCGATGGCCATCGTCATGATGATAATCGGAACGCCGGAGTTGGCGGCGTTGAGCACCAAGCCGGCCCAGCCGACGACGCCCATGGTTGAGCCGATGACGAAGATGAGCACCAGGACGAGGGACAGCGTGGCGAGCAGGGAGCGCAGAAGGATGGCGGCGACGGACACGATGACGAGGAATGCGGCCGGCGCGAGAATCCGCATGTCGTCGTCGACCGCCTCCGTCATGACGTGGTTCACGAAGACGTCGCCGGTCATGTGGTAGCCGATATCCGGGTGGACCGCCCGGACTTCGTCCAGGAGGTTGCGGACATGGTCGGTAATCTCGGTCACCGCGGCGTTTGAGTTCTCGTCGGGTAACGCGAAACTGATCACCACTCCGGCCACGCGCCCGTCGTGGGAGACGAGACGGCCCGTGAGACTGATCTCGCTTAACGCAATCCGCTCAATCCGCGCGAGGTCGTCATCGCTTAGCGATCCGGCATCGTCCACGAGCCGCGCGACGTTCAAGTCATCCTCAACCGCCTCGCTGTGGTAATAGTTGGTCAGGGAGTCGACCCGGGTGGACCAGGGCACGCGCCACGCGGCCTCGGTCAACTCTTCGACGGCGCCGAGCGCCTCACGGGTGAAGACCGACCCACCCTTGGGCGCGACTGCGATCATTGCCGCATTGGTCGCTGAATAGGTATCCTCCAAAGCGTCGTATGCAAGGAGTTGAGGATTGTTCTCGTCCAGGTTGTCGCGCCAGTCGTTGGAGGCGATGATGAATTGGAGGCCGGCCGTCAGAACCACCATGACCGCCACGGCCGACACGAGGACCAGCCATCGGTAGCGCAAGATGAACGCGGTGTAGCGGTCCAGATATGCGGAGCTCATGGCTTTGCGGTCCGGCGGCCTGGAGCCGTCACGAACTCGCCGGTCCTATTCGCGGTTGTTTGCTGAAGGTACGTCTCGATCATCGCAACGCGGCTTCCATAGGAGAAGGGCCTGGCATGACCGGCTGCCACGGCAGGACTTCTAACGGGGCATTATAGCGTAGCGGAACAACAGATTCCAGTATCATGCATTGCACTTACTGGCAGGCCGGTTTCTCGGCTTCACGCCCCAATGAGGCCACAAGCCCCTGACACGTCGGCGCCATGCTCGCGAAGCGGAACGATGAGTAAACCATCAAAAGAGTGCAATAAATAGCACTGGACTCCGCCACCCCGATAAGCTATAGTGTCTCCCGTCAGGCAACCCGATTGTCACGGTCGTGCCTTACCGTACGGCGGCCGCGTGGCCCAAAATGCTTCTGCCCCGCGCCTTGAGGCACGATTCGGGAAAACAGGAGTTGAACTGAAAGCGAGGAGATGCCATGAGACTGATTTCACATCGTACAAGCGATCGTTGCGGCGGCCCTTGCCCTGTTTCTGATGCCGGTCATCGCGCCCGATGCACACGCGTCGGATTCGAGATGGTACGTCGGCTTGAACGTCCCGGTCATGTTCATTGACGACTCGGAGAGCGTGGAGCGTGGGGAAGCGCAAATGATCCCGTACAGGGCGAACGCCGTCAACTCCTACAAGACGGGGTTCAGGGTCAGTGGCATGCTGGGCTATGAATTCGGCACAGGGTTCCGTGTCGATGGCGAAGTGTTCTTCGCCAGGGCCGCAATCGGCGACCTGACCTACAAGGGACGGACGACTACCGTGCCGCAACTAGGCACTATTGATATTCCGGGCGACCATTCCATTCCCGTGTCCGGCTCGGCAAACCAACTGGGCGGCATGGTGAATGTCTGGTACGACTTCAATGCCGGTTCCCGTTGGAGACCCTACATCGGCGGTGGCCTCGGTCTCGTCCAGGTCGATTGGGGCGACGTGGAGTATAACCGTAACGAGGTCGCGCAAGGGGCTGCGAACGAGCTTGCGGTCCTGAGAGCGAGCCAGCAAGCCGGCATACCTCCAGGAGCCTCCCTGCCTCCAGGGTTCCGCGAACAGGTCCTGAGCGATCCCAGGGTCACCTTGCCCCCGGGGACTGTGCCCGAGCTTTCCGGCACCGATACGGTGTTCGCCTATCAGGTCGGCGCGGGGATGGGCTATGAGGTGACCGATGCCATTACCGTACAATTAGGCTACCGCCTGTTAAAAGCCAACCAGTTGGAGTTCACCGGCAGAAGTGCCATGGGTGCAATGGCCACGGCGACGACCGAGATGCAAGTTCATCTCTTTGAGATCGGCGTACGCTATCGCTTCTAGGCGTCACGCGAGTCATGATGTCTGGCCGGGACAAAGCATGCAATGGCGTGATCCTCAAGCAGGTGCGGGCCGGGCTATGATGTCTGGCAACCTCGCGCAACGCTTTTCCGGTAGGCAGAGCCGCAGCTTTCGAACCGGCGGATGGCGGATACCCATGACAGCCAGTCGAGACGAGCGCCTCCCCTTGCTTTCTCCCTTTCCGGAAGGCTGGTACTTCATCGCCGGCCGCAAAACAATAGAGAAAGAGAAGCTATTCCAAAAAACCTGGCTGGGCGAGGAAATTGTCGCATGGTGCAACGAGGACGGGGACATCTGTGTGGCCGAGGCGATCTGCCCGCATATGGGATCCGAATTGGGGCCGGAAGCCGGAGGCCGCGTGCGCAACGGCTGCCTTGTCTGTCCGTTCCACGGCTTCGAGTACGATGTCACCGGCCAATGCGTGGCCACGCCCTATGCGCCGCCGCCCGGAACTGCCAGACTGAAGGTCTTCCCGACGCGCGAAATTCTGGGTCTGGTCTTTGCCTGGTGGGGCAGCGGCGGCCGGCCGCCACAATGGGAGCTTCCGGACGCGCCACCCACCGGTACCGACTGGACCGATTTGGAATTCCGGAACTTCCGGTTCCCGGGGCATCCTCAGGAAACGACCGAGAACTCCGTGGACCTCGGACATCTGCGCTACGTGCACGGTTACGACAGTGTGAACCGGATCGGACCGGTCTCAATAGACGGCGCTTACCTCAAGAGTTGCTTCGACTTCAAACGAACCCAGACCTTCGCCGGGATCAAGGTCTTCACGTACGATGTTTCCGCCGTCACCCACGTGCACGGGTTGGGCTATTCGTTGTCGAGGTTCACGAGCATGCGATCGACATGCATACGCGTTTGTGGGTGCTCGCCGCGCCCATCGACGGCAGACTCGTCGAACTGGTGTTGGTCAGCCAGGTACGACACATTCTGAAACCGAAGCGGCCGATCGTGGGCATGCGTTTCCTGCCGTCGCGCCTGCGCTCCAGGCTCATGAACAAAATCATCATGTCTGCTCAGGAACGGGACGTGTTGCAGGACGTCATCATCTGGGGCCGAAAACATTATCGGCCCCGCCCCCTGCTCTGTCGCTCGGATGGGGAGATTGGAACGTATCGACGGTATTGCCGGCAATTCTATCCGGATGGTCCGGAGTGAGTGCAGATGGACGGGGCCGCCGGTAGCGCCGTCCTCTCCACTGCTGACACGGTTTTCGCAGTGGACACAGAAGTGAAAGGAGAAACCTCGCCATGCAACTAGGCAAACTGCCGCACGCGCTCAAGGAAGCATACCGGGAGGGGGACGTCACCCGTCGCGTGGAGCACTTCGACGGCTGGATCGACCGGGCGACGCCGGAGGCTGCCGGCGTGAACGGGTATGACCACACCCAAACGGTGAAAGACTACTATGATCTTTGCAGCGAGTTTATGGTGTACGGTTGGGGCGAATCCCTGCACTTCGCACCCCTCACGCCTCAGGAGAGTCTGGAGGACTCCAAAGTCCGGCATCAGCGGTTGATGATCGCCAAGCTGGAGTTGCATCCAGGCATGACGGTGGTTGATGTCGGCTGCGGGATCGGCGGCCCGATGCGCCGGGTCGTCCGTGAGGCAGGTGTCCGGGTTGTCGGGATCAACATCAATCACATTCAGTTGGCAAATGCGAAAAGGTTGAACGCCGAGGCGGGGCTCGACCACATGGTCGATTACGAGACGTGCAGCTTCATGGATATGAGCGCCATCAAAGACGAGACGTTCGACCGGGGGTATGCCATTGAGTCAACGTGCCATGCGCCGGACAAGCAACGCGCGTTTGCGGAGATATTCCGTGTGCTGAAACCCGGAGCCCTGTTCTGGGGTCAGGACATGTGTCTGACGGATAAGTACGATCCGAACGACAGCCGGCACCTGGCCATCAAGCGGGAACTCATGCGTGGCATTGCGCTGAAGGACATCGCGACGTTCGGGGAAGTGAATCGTGCGCTCGAAGCGGCGGGATTCCAGGTCATCGAGGGGAAGGACCGTGACGTCAAGGAGGGGCCGTCCACACCCTGGTATCAACCCATGGAGACTCGGCACGGGACGCTGGGTAACCTCGTGTGCAGGCTTCCATGGGGCCGCAGAGTGTTTATCGCAGGATCGAAGCTGGCCGAGGTGCTGCGGCTGTTTCCGAAGGGCTCCGCGGAAGTCGTCCGCCTCCTGGATCGAACCGCGGACGCCTACGTCGCGGGCGGTAAGTCAGGGATCTTCACGCCGTTGTACTGTTTCCTGGCCCGCAAACCCCTTTAGGTCCCCCGGCGTTCTTCTCGCCAAAGAGAATAGTTTACGGAGCACCCTCCTGATTCCGCCGCATTTAATGCGGGAACGGACTTCTTTATCCAGGAAACCGGATCAGTTGACCTGACCGTAGTGCTCTTTCTTACTCCTATAATGGGTCCCGAACAGCATGTCCCAAAATGGGAAAAACGAACCGAAGTTTGAACTCATGTTTTTCCCGTGGTGAACATTGTGCATTCGTGCCAAGTAGTTCGTCAGCCGGAAGACAGGATTGGGCAAGTTCAGTCCGCCGTGTATGGAATTGTTCATAAACACCCAAACGAACAGCGTCGCGATAAAGGTCGTGGTGTTGAAGGGGCCGACGATGGCGACGCTCAGGAAAAACAGCGTGGTGACCCATAGCGTGTCAATGGGATGCAGATAGTAGTCGTCTATGGCAGTCGGGAACCGGACCCTGTGATGAACGTGATGGACGTACCTCATGAGAAGCGGGAGATGAAATACGCGGTGCACCCAATAGAACATGAAATCATAGATCAGAAGGACGGCTAAAATCTGAACCGGCAGCACGGCGAAGGCGGACGGTTCGTCATAAATGACCCAATCGTATCCTTGCGTGAGGTAAGCGGTCCAAATACACGCGATAAAAAGGATGATGAAGAAGTTCGAGGGACCTTGCTGGTGTTGGCAAGCGGATCATTGACCGGCGTGTAGAGCCGATACTGCTTGTATCGTTCGGATTTTGCCGCCCGTGTCTGTAGGACGGTGAATATCACGGAGAAGAAATAGACGCCAATCAAGCCTGCAATCAGCGTGAAATTGATTTGGTAATCCACAGCCCTGATGCTCTGGTGATTTTAGGATACGTTCAATCGGCCGGGAATGCTGCCTCGCCCGGCAACGCATATGTTCTTCGAAATGGACGAATAGACGTAACCGGCACAAGTTCGATAAACGATCTAAGTAAACTGCAACATATATTGCATTATTTTGGTAGTTTCAAGCCGTTGTACCACGCTCACCTCCGTGATCACCTTGCTCGGCTTCACGCCCCTTACTATCTTCCGGTTATGACGTGGCCTCAGATCGCCGGAAACGACGGCAGCGTTGGTCGGTTAGGCGTTGCTGGCAACCGCCGGTTGACCTGAAGTGATCGGGCGCTTCGACTTGACTCGGAACTTGAGGCTTTTGCGGGGGGTACAAGTCGGAAACGGATTGATTTTGAGCGGGTAGCTTGACGGGAGTATTTCAAGTTCGAAGTAGTAGGCAATCATCAAAAGGCTGATCGCCATTTGATATTCCGCTACTCTTGGGCCAAGGCACGCATGCCTGCCGAAACCGAAGGCCCCATACGCTCCGTGTTTCTTGTTCTCCTCGCGCCCGGGCAGATATCGGTCAATATCGAACGTCTGCGGATCCGGATAATTCTCTTCCAGGTAATGAACCGCGGTGGAGGCGAGCACGACTCGTGACCCGACGGGTAGTTCAAAGCCCTCCACGATGCAATTGTTCATGACGGTTCTCAGTTGCAATGGCACGCTGGGGTAGAGTCGAAGAGTTTCGAGAACCAGCCGGCGGGCGTTGTCGATCGTCTCATCCCTGAAGCCCTCCGTTCCGGGCTCTCCGTCCGCGAACAGCGCCTCGGCTTCCCGGCGCAGGCGTTGATAGATGTCCGGATTGGAGAACATCGCAAAAACCGCGAACGCCATGGCCGTACCCGCATACATGGCCGCCACGAACGGGATGATCGTCGCAAACTTGATATCGGTCTCCGGAAAGTACTGGGGGTCGCCGGCGTGCAGGCTGAGCAGGTCGTCGGCCAGGTCGCGGGGCTTGTTTTCGCGCTGAGCCGGCGTGTGCGAGTTTCGGATCATGGAATAGACATGGTCTATGCGCCGTGCGGCGGCGGCCATTCGCGGCGTTCGCAGGAAGAACTTCGGCAAGGCCCTCTGCACGTGGGTGACCAACATGCGGTTCTTGAATGCGAGGATGTCGTCCATATAGTCCGCCAAGTTCAGGCTGACCATGAGCTCAGACACCTGGCCGGACATAATTCGGCGACAGGCGTTACGCGCGACGAACACGTCGCCTTCGTTCCACGAATCCAGTTCCAGCTGGATCGCTTGAAACATATCTCCGAGATGTTCGTTCATGCGGGTTCGGGTGAAGGCCATGTGTTGCGCCTTGCGCATGCGGTAGTGTTCGGCCCCATCCATGCCCGGCAGGCTTCTCGATGCGCCAAGCACCGACTCCATCCCCATCATGGTGTCCTTCGATCGCAGGTTCGTCCGAGCATGCCGGTTGAACCAGATGTTCGCCTTGTTCCCGGCGAGGACGAAAATTCTTTTCCGGTAAAGAGGGAACTTGACCGCAAAGACCGGGCCATACTCGCGGTAAAGGTCGGCCAGCAGTCTGGCCATATTGCCTTGCCAAAGTGCATCGTTGCGGAGCATTTTCAAGAAGCTGATGTTGGGAATGGGTTTTGTCGCTATCGGAATGGAGCGATGGACCGAGGTCGCTGCGACGGCGGTGGCGACGGATCGACTCGTGCGGTCCATCCTGCTCAGCAGCTCGATACGGTCGCATGAAGCCTCATAATCTTCCGGTTGCAGAAGAAACCTGAATGCGTCGCAGGCATTGGCAAGACCGATGAGGATGGCGTCACGGGGGTCAGGTATGCCGTCCATGAGGATCGTCTCGACGATTCGCCGGCGTACGATCGCCCTGGACTCGTTGTCGGACGACATACTGTAGCCGACATTGGCCGCGTTTCGCGAAAGAGACCAGAAGCCGCCATTTGCATAGTCGAGAATTCCATGTTTTACCAACCGGTCAAGGGACTGATCCAGGATATCGTCCGACGTGTTGGCGATCTTCTCGACCCAGTAATTGACGGTATGTGGTTCGGGATCGCCGACAATGCTTGCCAGTACAGGGTCGAGGAGATCGTCTCCCACTGGTGTTGTATACTCCACCACAAGCGAGTCGGAAGCGGTGTCGATACGGGATTCGAGGTCAAGGTCTGCCAGCGCGGCGCCGGCAAGAACACACGACAGATTCCAACCTGCGACCTGTTCGAGATAGCCGCTGTCTTCGTTGAGCAAGAGAAGTATGATTTCTTCGGTCAATCTCATCCGAGATTATGTCCCTAGACGTGTTGGAGGAACGTTTTGCCCCACGCGGCTGCCAACGGGCAGGGCCGTGACGCTCAGACAGCCATGGCAGGAAGCCTAACAGGGTATTGTAGCCCGGCGGAGCGATCGAGTCCAGTCTGGCGGATAAGGGGAACATGTTTCGGTTTGAAAGTCTCTTTTTGTATGGCACACAATACCAAATGGTCAAAATGGTTATCCTGAGCAACGCGAGGGATCTGCTTTTATAGGCGTTGTTGTGGAAACGACGAGATTCTTCCCCTCCGGCTCAGCATGACAATTCTGGTGTGGTCAGCCCTTCATTCTGTCAACGAATTACTGAACACATACAGGAATGACAGATATGGTTCTCGGTGCTCAAATTACACGATGATCGCAAGCACGAACGCGAACCCCAACAGCGGTTTTGCATTGGTGGCGGTCCTGTTGCTGGTGGCCGTTGTGAGCCTCGTGACGGCGACGGTCTTGCAGACGACCTCTACGGAAATCCAGATCAGTGGGAACCACAAGCAGGCGATCCAGGAGTTTTATGCCGCCGAGGCTGGATTGGCGGAAGCCCGGTCGCGTTTGCGGAAGACCGGGGGAACCGAGGTCTATTTCATCGGTGATCAGGCAGTATCGCCTGATCCGTTGTGGACTGCCTACATTGTGGCATCCGCAGAATGGTCTCCATCCGTCGATCCCGAGTATTCTCCGCATGAGACCAATGTGCTTCCTGTCCCAGGCAATTCAACCAACACGGTGGTGCAACCGAACAGCGTGCAGACGGACCTGCCGTACTGGGTGAAGATTCGGCATAAGACTGAATACGACGCCGAGCGGGCAGGGCATCGTCCGGCCACGCCGCACTATGTTGACCTTGACGGCAGTCACGCTCGCCATAGCAAGGGCAACCGGGGCAACGTCGTCTATTTCGGCTACCCCTCGATCACGAGTACCGTTCCGGTCTCCTTCACGACAAATACGTCTACGCCCTGGTTACCTATCGAGAAGATCGTCGCTCGTGGGACTGCGACGAGCGGCACCGTGGTTCTGGAGGAAGAAGTGGTTCACCCGCCCGGCCCGAACCAGCTCGGGGCGCTCCATGCGTCCGGAGACGTCAGCCTCACGGGCGTGTCAGTCGCGATCAATGGCCATGACGCCTGTGGAGTGGTAGGCAGCTTGCCACCGGTCGTGTACGGAGGAACGTTGACGAGTACGCCGACGATTCAATTCAATGGAAACCCCGCGAGTCCCCAGCCCGGTTACCAGGTCTCCACCCTCAATGCGGCCCTTGTCACGCTCAATGCGGAAGCGGCGGTCTTGAACGGGGATCAAACCAATCAGCACCTGGGTACGGTGCAGGTGCCCATGACGTTTCTTGCGAAGGGCGGGTCTCAACCACAAGGAATCCGCATTCGACAAACCAGAGGATTCGGCATTCTCCTGGTGGAAGGGAACGCTACCTTGGAAGGCGAGGTCCGGTGGGACGGCATGATCCTGGTGACCGGCACGTTGTTTCTCAACGGTCAGGGAAGTGGTATTGTGATTCGCGGAGGGGTCTGGGCCGGCCGGATCGATCAGCAGACGGGCCCATTCACCGTCCAGTACGATAGTTGCCTCCTTCAGGCCGCGCTGCTCGCCGGCCCGACTCGGGTAAGGACCTGGAAGGAAGTGTTTTAACGGCTGGGTCGAACCCTGGGTCTTTCGTGACTCCCTGATATGGGTCTTTCGATTGATTGCGGCTGTCGTGCATTCTCTTTACAATTGCCGGTTTGATGTCCTGAACTCCGCTTATCATTCAGACTAACTAAAGGTTGAATTATGGCAAAGGTACTTGAAGGCCCGGGAATGGGCTTGTTGAAAAAATGGGGTCTGCAAACCCCGAATTATGCCGTGGTCGGTTCTTCTGAAGAGCTGGAACAGTTGGCACAGGCCAATGATTGGTTGAAGAACAGTCCGTTGGTGGTCAAGGCGCATGAGGCATTGGGCTCGCGCTTTAAACTCGGCCTCGTGAAAGTGGGCCTGGATCTCAAGGGGGCCAAGGCGGCCGCGGAAGAGATGCTCGGTCGGACCGTCGGAACGTTGACCATTCGGGAAGTGATCGTGTCCGAAGCCGTGGACCACAGCGAGGAGTATTACGTTGCCGTGAAGTCCACCCGTGACGGCGCGGACGTGATGGTCGCCAACTGTGGCGGGGTTGAAGTGGAGTCCAATTGGGATCGCGTGAAACGGTGCTCCGTTGACGTGGGCGAGGCTCCGTCCGACAAGGCCCTTGAATCCCTTGCAAAAGAAGCCGGGTTTGCCGGTGAACTGATCGCCCAAGTGGCCGATTTCGCCAGGAAACTGTTTCTCTGCTTCGACAATGAAGACGCGCAGTATCTGGAAATCAATCCGGTGGTGCGCAACGCCGCCGGTGAGTTGGTCGCGCTCGATGCCGTGACCCTGTTGGATGGCGATGCCAAGTTCCGGCATCCCGACTGGACGTTTCCCTTTGCCGCCGAATTCGGACGAGCCTATACCAAGAATGAAGAAGAGGTCATGGCCGTGGATTCGAAGGTGAAAGGGTCCGTGAAGCTGATCGAAATTCCGGGTGGAGACACGGCGATGCTGCCGGCAGGTGGTGGGGCAAGCGTGTATTACTCGGATGCGGTCGTGGCCCGAGGCGGCAAGTTGGCCAATTACGCCGAATATTCCGGCGATCCTCCGGATTGGGCCGTCGAAGTCCTGACTGACAAAGTCTGTTCCCTTCCCGGCATCAAAAACATCATCGTCGGCGGCGCCATTGCCAATTTTACCGACGTCAAGAAGACGTTCGGCGGCATTATCAATGCGTTTCGGAAAGCCAAGACGGAGGGCAAACTGGATGGTGTCAGGATCTGGGTGCGACGAGGCGGGCCCAACGAAAAGCAGGGGCTCGCGGCCATGAAGGCATTGAAGGACGAAGGCTTTGACATCGAAGTCTTTGATCGCCGGACCCCGCTGACGGACATCGTGGACATGGCCATGGCCAAGAAATAGCAGCACCCGGGAGAGACTTTTTTAACATATTGCTATTGAAGACGTAGGAGAGTTCGATGAGTATTCTGGCAACGAAAGAGACCCATGTTGTAATTCAAGGCGGGGTGGCGGGCGTGAACGCGGCCCGGCGAATGGGCGAGTTTCGCCACATGATTCAGCAACCTTTCAACGTTTCGGCGTTTGTGTATCCTCCGGATGCCGGGAAAACCAATGAAATCGTCTGCGGAAACCGGCTCCTCACGATCCCGGTGTACAAAACGGTTGCCGAGGCCACCGCGAACCATCCGGAAATCAATACCAGCCTGGTCTATGTCGGCGCGGATCGCGCCTATGCCGGCACCAAGGAAGCGTTGGACAATTCGTCCATTCAAGTGGTGTCGATGATCACGGAAGGCTTGCCTGAAAAAGATTCCAAATTGCTCGGGGCTCACGCGCGGAAACTTGGCAAAGTTTTCAACGGGCCTTCATCCATTGGCGTCCTGTCGGCCGGAGAATGCCGGTTGGGGGTGATCGGCGGGGCGTTTGACAACCTGGTGGCCTGCAAACTCTATCGACCGGGTTCCTTCGGGGTGATCACGAAGTCCGGTGGCCTGTCGAATGAAATTATTTGGATTTGCTCGCAATTCGCCGACGGCGTGACGACCGCCATCGGCATCGGCGGGGACGCCTACCCGGGCACGGATTACGTGACGTACCTTGAAATGTTCGAAAACGATCCGCAAACCAAGGCCGTCGTCGTTGTCGGCGAGATGGGCGGCGACTTGGAGGAACGGGCAGCGGAATGGTACGGCGCAAAAAAACGCCGTATTAGACTCTTGGCCGTGGTATCCGGTTTTTGCCAGGAAAGTCTGCCCAAGGGCATGAAATTCGGGCACGCCGGCGCCAAGGAAGGTCTCCAGGGAGAAGGATCGGCCCGGGCAAAGTCGGAAGCCTTGAAGAAAGCCGGGGCCACGGTTCCCGATACTTTCGGCGCCCTGGGACCGGCGATCAAGCAAACGTATGAAGCGCTGGTGAAGTCCGGTGAAGTGACGCCGATTCCCGAACTCAGTGAAGCGGAAAAGCCCAAGCTTCCCCGCACCGTGGAACAGGGCATGAAAGACGGCGATATCCTGGTCGCTCCCCTGATCAAGTCCACCATCAGCGATGACCGGGGCGACGAGCCCTTGTATGAAGGGTATCCGGCGTCCGAACTCATCAACAAAGGCTATGACATTCCCCATATCATCGGGCTCCTGTGGGATAAGCGGCTGATTTCCAAGCAAGAGGCCGAAGTCATCAGGAGAATCATCATCCTGTCGGCTGATCACGGTCCGTGCGTCAGCGGAGCGCTGACCACCATTATCGGGGCATGTGCGGGCATCGGGCTGTCTCAAGCCGTGGCGGCCGGGTTGATCATGATCGGGCCGCGGTTCGGTGGAGCTGTGACCGATGCGGGCCGGCATTTCAGCTATGCCATCGACAACAACATGTCCGTGGATGAGTTCCTGTCGCACATGAAGAAAAACGTCGGGCCGGTGCCGGGGATCGGGCATCGGGTGAAGAGCCTGCGGAATCCCGATAAACGCGTGAAGGAATTGGTGAGGTACGTAAAGAGTTTGGATCTGGCCACCCCGCATTTGGATTTTGCCCTGGAAGTCGAAAAGATCACGGCGGCGAAGAAGGATAATCTGATTTTGAACGTCGATGGGACCATGGCTGCCGTCCTCGTGGATCTTGGATTCCCGGTCGACAGTCTGAACGGGTTTTTCGTCCTGTCCAGAACCATTGGGTTGATTGGTCATTGGGCCGATCAAAAACGTCAGGGCAGCCGGTTGATCCGGTTGTTCAACTATCTGGTGAACTACGCGGCACCCGCCCGTCGGGAAGTGCCGCCACTCAAATAACAACATTGACGGTTTCCCCTGACCCGGTCCGCAACAAGGATCGGGTTTCGAAAACCATGCGGAGAACATCCTATGTCGATTGAACTTGTCCAAACATTGTATGCCAAAATGCCGGAAGCCGTGGAAGCGGCGAGAAAACAGTTCGGTCGTGGGTTGACCCTGGCCGAAAAAATTCTGGTTTCCCATGCGGATAATTTGGAAACCCAAGTCTGGGATCGCGGAAAGGCCATGTTGGCGCTTCGTCCCGATCGCGTGGCCATGCAGGATGCCACGGCCCAGATGGCCATGTTGCAATTCATCCAGGCGGGCAAGAAAAAAGCCGCGGTGCCCAGCACGATTCATTGCGACCATTTGATTCGGGCGGAAATGGGATCGTCCAAGGATTTACTGCGCGCCTGTGATGAAAATCGGGAAGTCTATAACTTCCTGGAATCGGCCGCCAGGAAATACGGCATCGGGTTTTGGAAACCGGGTGCGGGGATTATTCATCAGGTGGTCCTGGAGAATTACGCCTTTCCGGGCGGGTTGATTATCGGGACCGATTCCCACACGCCGAACGGCGGCGGATTGGGCATGCTGGCTATCGGGGTCGGCGGTGCCGACGCGGGAGAAGTCATGGCCGGGTTGCCGTGGGAAGTGCTGCATCCCAAGCTGATCGGGGTCAAGCTCACCGGCAAGTTGAACGGCTGGACTTCGCCCAAGGACGTGATCCTGTATATTTGCGGCAAGCTGACGGTGAAGGGCGGCACCAATAAGATCGTCGAGTACTTTGGCCCCGGAGCGGAAACGATCAGTGCCACGGGCAAGGGAACGATTACCAATATGGGGGCGGAACTCGGGGCCACCACGTCGGTTTTTCCCTTTGACCGGAAAATGGTTGACTATCTCACGATAACGGAGCGCAAAGAAATCGCCGACTTGGCGCAAGCCAACAAGTCGATGCTGGTGGCTGACCCTGAAGTGTATGAGTCGCCGGAAAAATATTTTGACGAGATCCTGGAAATCGACCTCTCGACTTTGGAACCGCACGTCGTGGGCCCGCATTCCCCGGATTTGGCCCGCCCCGTTTCCTCGTTGGAGGCCGAGGCCAAGGAGAAAGGGTACCCCGTTGAGTTGAAAGCGACCTTGTTGGGCAGTTGCACGAATTCTTCGTATGAAGATATCAGCCGGGCCGCCCATATTGCCCAACAAGGGTTGAAAGCCGGCCTGAAAGCCAAAACCGCGTTTTTGGTGTCGCCGGGATCGGAACGGATTTTTCATACCATGAAACGCGACGGCTTTCTGAACACGTTTGAGAAGTTGGGCGCGACCGTGTTGGCCAACGCCTGCGGCCCGTGTATCGGGCAGTGGAAACGGGCCGACGGCGTCAAAGGCAAATCCGATTCGATCGTGAGCACCTTTAACCGAAACTTCCCCGGTCGCAACGACGGGATCGCCGACACGCTGTCCTTTTTGGCCAGTCCGGAGTTGGTCGCCGCGTATGCCCTGACAGGCAACCTGGGATTCAACCCCCTGCACGACACCATTCCCACCCCGGACGGCAAACAATTGAAACTCGATCCGCCGCAAGGCGATGAATTGCCGGCCCAGGGCTTTGCCAAGGGTGAAGAAGGGTTTATTCCTCCGGCGGAGAACGGCGACGGGTTGGCCGTCGATCTTCCTCCGAACAGCGAGCGGCTGCAATTGTTGCAGCCCTTCCCCAAGTGGGACGGCAAGGATTTCGACAAGTTGCCGTTGTTGATCAAGACCAAAGGGAAAACCACGACGGATCATATTTCACCGGCGGGCCCCTGGCTCAAGTTTCGTGGACATTTGGACAAGATTAGTGACAATATGTTCTTGGGTGCGAATAATGCTTTTTCGAGTGAAGCGGGAAAAGGCAACAACGTGTTGACCGGGGAATCGGATCTCACGCTGGCACAGATCGCCCGTGATTATAAAGGCAAGGGCATCGGATCGTTCGTGGTCGGCGACGAGAATTACGGCGAAGGCAGCAGCCGGGAACACGCGGCCATGTCCCCGCGTTTTTTGGGCGTGCAAGCCGTTCTCACCAAGAGCTTTGCCCGCATTCACGAAACGAATTTAAAGAAGCAGGGCATTCTGCCCATGACGTTTGCGGACCCTGCGAATTATGACCAAATCGAACAGGAAGACCGCGTCAGCGTGACCGGGCTCAGTGAGTTGGCGCCCGGGAAACCGGTGTCCGTGATCATTCATAAAAAGGATGGAAAAGAGATCACGGTTCAGGCCAATCACAGCATGACCGAACAGCAAGTGAAGTGGTTTCAATCCGGGTCGGCGCTGAATGCTTTGAATGCATGAAGACGATTCCCTCTCCCCTTGTGGGAGAGGGGTAGGGTGAGGGGAAAAGAAGAGAGAGGCAAGGGAGTACAGCCAAACGGACATGACGGATTCATTCGACAAAGGCGCAACCTTGAGCCAGGAAGACGCGCTCCGGCCACCCATGGTCACGGTGGAGATTGCGGGGAAATCCTTCCGGGTTCCGGCGGGGATTACCCTGATGAAGGCCCTTTGGTATACCGGCCATGAAGTCATACGAGGTGCGGGATGCTTAGGCGGGTTTTGCGGAGCCTGCGCGACCTATTATCGCACCCAAGACGATCCGAAAGTGAAGACCTGTCTAGCGTGTTCACATGCGGTGGAAGACGGCATGTCGTTTTCGTTTGCTCCGGTGTTTCCCGCGCGGAAGGCCACGTATGATTTGAATCAACTCGAGAATCCCAAGCAGGACCTGTTCAAGTTGTATCCGGAAGCGCCCTTGTGCAGGAACTGCAACGCGTGCACCGAAGCCTGCCCTCAACAGATCGACGTGCGGGAGGGTGTATGGAAAGCCGTCTTCGGGGACTTCAAAGCGGTGTCGGAGACGTTCATGGACTGTGTGATGTGTGGCTTGTGCGTGCCGGTGTGTATTGCCGATATTGCGCCGAATCTGGTGGGGGTTTATGCCAGTCGAGCCTATGGCGTACGGGAAATGGAAAAGCCGCCCGGCCTGTCTGACCGGATTCAAGCCATTGCCGAGGGACAGTACAATGACGACTGGGACCGAATTTTGAAGATGACCGATGACGAGTTACAACAAACCTCAGCCACGATCAAGTCGTAGGGGAGTGCGGCTGACACGTGGATATTCAAGCCCTGCACGACGTGGTCCACAACTCCCGTGACGCCAGGCGAAAATACACCCTTCCCAAACTCTCTCCGGCCGAACGCGACACTCTGATTAAAAAGTTTCATCCCGATCATCGGGAAGCCGCGTACCGCCCCGTTGTTTTCGGGCCCAATGAAGGGGACCTGACGGTACGGGAACTCGCCTCCGTCCTGGAAGGCGACAGCGTGGTTTCCGAAGACCTCCCATTGACGCCCGACCACGTAGTGGACGTCCTGGTGGTGGGCGGCGGTGGTGCGGGGTGTGCCGCGGCGCTCCATGCGCATGGGCAAGGGGCGAAAGTGCTCCTGGCCACGAAGTTGCGCTTGGCGGATTCGAATTCGGTCATGGCGCAGGGGGGCATGCAGATTGCCGTGGCGCCCGATGATTCCCCGGTCCAGCATTTTCTCGATACCCTCAAGGGCGGTCACATGAAAAACGACCATCAGTTGCTCAAGACGATGGTGGAAGAAGGTCCGTCCATTGCGAAGTGGTTGTTGGAATTGGGCGTGCTCTTCGATCGGGACGCCGAGGGTAATCTCCACGTCAAAAAAGGCGGAGGCAGTACCAAGGCGCGGTTGCTCACCTGTTCGGATTACACCGGTCTCGAAATCATGCGGGTGCTCAAGGATGAGGTACTCAACCAGAAGATCCAAACCCTGGAATTCGTCGCCGCCGTGGAACTGTTGAGTGACGAGCACGGGGCGTGTGCCGGTGCGGTGCTTCAGGATTTGGATAATAAACGATTTGTCGTGATTGCCGCCAAAACCGTGATTTTGGCGACCGGCGGCATCGGGCGGTTGCACATTCAAGGCTTTCCGACGAGCAATCATTACGGCGCCACGGGCGACGGTCTCGCTTTGGCTTATCGCATCGGGGCCCCGCTCGTCCAAATCGATACGTTTCAATATCATCCTTCCGGAGGGGTGTACCCGGAACAACTCGTCGGGCAGTTGGTCACCGAGGGGATACGGTCTGAAGGCGGGCACCTGGTCAATGCGAAGGGCGAACGATTCGTGAATGAGTTGGATACGCGCGACGTGGTTTCATCCTCCATCATTCGGGAATGCGAAGAAGGTCGTGGCGTTCGCATGCCGACCGGTCGCGTCGGCGTGTGGTTGGATACCCCGATGCTCGAAGAGGAACACGGTGAAGGCACGCTGGATAAACATTTCCCCGCCATGGTTCGCCAATATGCACGGTACGGCGTCGATATCCGTAGAGACCCGGTCCTGATTTATCCGACGCTTCATTATCAGAACGGAGGAGTGAAAATCGACGTCAACGGCGAAACGTCGGTGAAGAACCTCTTTGTGGCCGGAGAAACTTCCGGGGGGTTGCACGGGCGCAATCGTTTAATGGGCAATTCGTTGTTGGATCTGATGGTCTTTGGCAAACGATCGGGTTTGACGGTGGCGGCGCGCGCTCAAGCGATTCCTCACGGCCGGTTGACGTTGAACCATTTGCAGCGTTTCCGGGCCGAAGCGAAAAAGCACAAGATCACGAACCAGCTCACGTCGCCGATCGTGCTGCCCGCTTACACTGAACAACCGTAGCCTCTCCACCCTCTCCCCCACGAGGGAGAGGGCTGTGGTGAGGGGGAGTTTATTTCTTCAAGAGGAGAATCATGAATATCCATGAGTTTCAAGCGAAACAGTTATTTGCTCAATTCGGGGTGCCGGTGCCACGCGGCAAGGACATCAAGACGCCGCGTGCTGCCGAAAAGTGGGCTGAGGCCTTGGATGCCCCGGTCTACGTGGTCAAAGCACAAATCCACGCCGGGGGACGGGGTAAGGCCGGCGGCGTCAAAATCACCAAACATCGAGATGAGGTACCGGTCCTGACGCGAGATCTTATCGGTAAAACCCTGGTGACGCATCAAACCGGACCGAAAGGCAGAAAAGTCAGGCGCCTGTTGATTGAGGAAGGGGCGGGGATCGACAAAGAGTTGTATCTGAGTCTGTTGGTCGATCGGGATAGCGGATGCCCCACGTTCCTCGCGAGTACCGAAGGGGGAATGGAAATCGAAGAGGTGGCGGAAAAGACCCCGGAGAAACTGTTCAGGGAAACGATCGATCCGGCTGTCGGGTTTCATGGGTACAATGGCCGGAATCTGGCCTTTGCCTTGGGGCTGCCCTCCCTGGAAAAAGCCGTCGTGACGCCCTTTATTCAAATGCTCGGGAACCTGTATCGCCTGTTTATGGAAAAAAATGCGTCATTGATCGAGATCAACCCGTTGGTGATTACCACGGACAAACAGCTTGTCGCACTCGATGGGAAGGTCACCTTTGACGACAACGCGTTGTTCAAGCATCAGGACGTCCAGGCGTTTCGTGACCTGCACGAAGAAGACCCTCTTGAAATCGAGGCGGGTGTCCATAATCTCAATTACGTGAAATTGGATGGGGACATCGGGTGTATGGTGAATGGAGCGGGATTGGCCATGGCCACGATGGACGTGATCAAATTGGCCGGGGCAGAACCCGCCAACTTTTTGGACGTGGGCGGAGGAGCCACCAAGGAGACCGTGGCGGCGGGGTTTCGGATTCTCCTCAAGGACAGAAAAGTCAAAGGCATTTTCATCAATATTTTCGGGGGCATCGTTCGGTGTGAACGGATTGCCTATGGAGTGATCGAAGCCTCGAAAGAAGTCGGGATGACCTTGCCCGTGGTGGTTCGCCTCCAGGGCACCAATGCGGAGGAAGGGCGGAAGATTCTCCTCGAATCGGGGTTGAAGGTGGACGTCGCGACGGATCTCTGGGAAGCCGCGCAAAAAATCGTGGCCATGAAGCGCAAAAGGAAGAAGGGCTGACTGTGTTCGTGTCGTGGTCACGTCAGCAAGAAGTGACAGAACAAGGGAAGGAATAGCGCATGAGTATCTTGGTGAATAAGTCAACGCGGGTGGTCGTACAGGGGATTACGGGAAAAGAAGGATCGTTCCATGCGACCCAGTGTCAGGCGTATGGCACCCAGGTCGTCGCAGGAGTGACGCCAGGCAAAGCCGGGCAGGAAGTCGAAGGTATTCCGGTTTTTCATACGGTCCGTGACGCCGTGAAAGAGACGGAAGCCACCACGTCGTTGATTTTCGTGCCTCCTCCCTTTGCCGCCGATGCGATCCTCGAGGCGGCCAATGCGGGGATCTGGTTGGTGGTGTGCATCACGGAAGGGATTCCCGTCAATGAGATGGTCAAGGTGAAACGCGCCCTGGCCGGTACGCAGACCCGGCTCATCGGGCCCAATTGTCCCGGGATCATCACGGCGGACGAGTGCAAGATCGGCATCATGCCCGGGTTCATTCATAAAAAAGGAAAGGTCGGCGTGATTTCCCGCAGTGGTACCCTGACCTATGAAGCCGTGAACCAGTTGACGAATTTAGGGCTTGGTGAGACGACCTGCGTGGGCATTGGCGGCGATCCCATCATCGGCACGGGGTATATCGACTTGCTTCAAATGTTCGAGCATGACGAGGAGACGAAAGCCGTGGTCATGATCGGGGAGATCGGCGGGGACGCCGAAGAAAAAGCCGCCGTGTTCATCAAAAGAGAAATGACGAAGCCGGTCATTGGATTTATCGCAGGCATGACGGCACCTCCGGGCCGGCGCATGGGCCATGCCGGGGCGATTATTACAGGCGGGCAAGGCACGGCGAAAGAAAAAATCGCAGCCCTCGAAGCCGCCGGCGTGCGAGTCGTTCGCAATCCCGCGGAAATCGGGGAGACGGTCAAGGCCGCGCTCGGTTGTTAAACGGCCTTGTTCATTTTTTTCCGGCCAGGAAAAGATCGTTGCCTCGGCTCTACGAGCCGCTACGCGCAAGTCTCAACGCGGATCATCCTCCGCGCCAACGCCTGATTGATCAACGTCCCGCTTTTGCCAGAACAGTGCCGACGTGATATTTTGAAAAGTTGGTCGGTTTGGAGTTGAAGGAGTTTGCCGCATTGACTGCAGAACGGATACAGGCGTTGCGCGCTGAGATCGATCGGAGAGGATTGTCCGGATTCATCGTCCCTCATGCCGATGAGTACCAGAATGAGTATTTGCCGGCTTGTGCCGAGCGGTTGGCGTGGTTGACGGGCTTTACGGGTTCGGCAGGCACGGCGGTGGTACTCTCCGAGCAGGCCGCAATCTTCGTGGATGGACGCTATACTCTGCAAGTCCGCGCTCAAGTCGACGTGCAGGTGTTTGCCCCCCGGCATCTCATAGAGGAACCGGTGCATTCGTGGTTGTCCGCCGTTCTCCAGCCCGGCGACAAACTGGGGTATGATCCGTGGCTGCATACGCCGCAAGAAGTCAAACAATTGGAAGAGTCCTGCTCCAGAGCCGGCGCCGCGTTGATTCCATGCGAACCGAATCCCATTGATGCGTTATGGGATGATCGTCCCACACCTCCCGCGGCCAAGGTGGTGCCGCATGATCTCGCCTATACGGGAAAGTCCTCGGAAGACAAGCGGCACGAGCTTTCCATGACGTTCAAAAACGATGAGATCGGGGTTGTTGTCCTGACGGCTCCGGATTCCATCGCCTGGCTCTTTAACGTTCGCGGCGGTGACGTGGAGCATACGCCGTTACCACTTGGCTTCGCCCTGCTGTATCGTGACGGTACGGCGTCGCTTTTTCTCGATACGCATAAAGTTTCCGATGCTTTGGCGCCGCACTTGGGCCCGGCCGTGCGGATTCGTTCCGTTTCCGAATTTCATGACGCCTTGGAACAATTGGGAAAGGCGGGTGAGCGCGTGTTGTGCGATCCGAAGCGCACGGCGAGTTGGATTCCCGAACGCTTGACTCGATCCGGGGCCCAGGTGATCGAAGGCGAAGATCCGTGCTTCTTGCCCAAGGCCTGCAAAAATGAAGCGGAGATCAGTGGGGCACGGGAAGCACAAAAAAGAGATGGCGCCGCGGTGTGTGAATTTCTCGCCTGGTTGAGTCAAGAAGCGCGGAAGGGCCAACTCTCCGAACGCGATGCCCAATCGTATCTTGAGGCTTGTCGCCGCCGGCAACCGCTCTGGCAGGATATGAGTTTCCCCACGATTTCCGCGGCCGGCCCCAACGGGGCCATCGTGCATTACCGGGCAACCGATCAGCAGGCTCGAAGGCTTGCTCCAGGCATCTTATATCTGGTGGATTCAGGAGGACAGTATCTGGACGGTACGACCGATATCACCAGAACGATTGCCATCGGGTCCTCTCTACCGGAGCACCGGGATCGGTACACCCGTGTCCTCAAAGGACATATTGCCCTCGCCATGGCCACCTTTCCGAAAGGAACGACCGGCGCACAACTCGATACCCTGGCCCGGCGGCCGCTTTGGGAGGTGGGGTTGGATTATGACCATGGGACCGGGCACGGGGTCGGGAGTTACCTGGGCGTCCACGAAGGCCCGCAGCGTATCTCGAAAGGGGGGCATGCGGTCGCGTTGAAACCCGGCATGATCCTTTCAAACGAACCCGGGTATTACAAAAGCGGAGAATATGGGATTCGGTTGGAAAACCTGGTTGTGGTGATCCCTGCTGCGACGAGTGACGGGAAAGGACGGGAATGGTTCGCGTTCGAGACCATCACGCTCGTGCCGCTTGATGTCTCGCTTATCGACGGGAGCTTATTGCATGCAACGGAAAGAGAGTGGCTGAATGCCTACCACGCTCGTGTGCGTGAGGTCATCGGGCCGCTGGTTGATTCGTCCACGGCTGATTGGTTAGAACAGGCGACGGAACGAATCGCCTAGGTTCCCTATGCCCCCTCTCCCCGGGCGGGAGAGGGCTGGGGTGAGGGGGAGATGGTAAACGAATGAGTCTATTCACGTGAAAGGTCTGCAAACGAAATGAGTCAAGCCTTGACGGATGAACAGATAGCCGAGCGTATGCGCACACAATTAGGCCAGGCCGCGGCCGTGGATAACCTTATGGTCAAGGGGGACCTCCTGCAACTGCACGTCTCCGAAGAGTTTTACAGACGGTTGGCGGTTGATCGGGATCGTAGCAGAAAGATCGTGCTGATGCTGATGCAGCAGATGAAGTCGTTAACGGGTCTTCAGGATGTCACCGTGAGAGTGTACAGTCAAAACGAAAAGATGATCGAAGGCAAAGTCAAGGCGTTCGGGGGAGATAACGTCACGTACATGTTGGATTTGTAAGGCCGGACGGCCGTCGACGCCGTGTGTATTGGGTCAACCCCGTTGCGTGCCGCCGATATAGTCAAACAGGGCCTGTTTCGTGGCGAGGGAATCGTGGGGAGTCCGGGGTTCGATGTTTTGGAGTTCGACAATAAATGAGCGCTCATCATACTCAATGATCGGAAAGCCTTTTCCCTTCAAGTGGGCTACCACGTCTTTCATTAACGCGACTCCTTCAGCATATTGACAAAAGACACAGTCGAGAACGTCTCCCGGTTCATGGCGGGCTCGTTGTGTCGCATGCCAATAGGATAATCGGTAACTGGAAATCTGGAGTTGTTGCGTCTTCATCACGGGCTCTCCACGTCAGAAAAGTGAAGGAAAAATTGTAGCATAAACAAGGCGAAGCCTATGGGTACGATTCTTGACAGAGAAAAATTATTCCGGCCACGGTGTCACGATGGAATCAGGTGATTTACTGGAATCCATGCCGCCGCCGAAGGCCGCTCCCGTGAACGTCAGATCTTCTCCGGAAGTGCACGTCCTTAGCGTTCAAGACAAAACGATTATCTTGGTCGGGACGGTTCACGTGTCACGAGAGTCTGCGGATCTGGTTCGTGCCGTCATCGAAGAGGAACGTCCGGATGCGGTCTGTGTGGAATTGGATTCCCGCCGGTACGAAGCCTTGTCCCAGCAGCAGAAATGGGAGTCGTTCGACCTCAAAGAGGTGATCCGCAAAAAACAACTCAGTACCATGTTGGCCAACGTCCTGTTGGCCTCCTATCAAAAGCGGCTGGGGGATCAGCTTGGCGTTCTGCCCGGCACCGAGATGCTGGAAGCCATCAACGTGGCCAAAAAGCACGACATTCCCATTTTCCTCTGCGACCGTGACGTACGCGTCACCATGCGACGGGCCTGGCGGTCCACCCCGTTCTTCAAGAAAAGCATGCTGGTCTCGTCGCTCATGTTGAGCGTGTTCGACACCAAGCCCGTGAGCGAAGAATCTTTGCAGGATTTGAAAAAGCAAGACGTGCTATCCGAGATGATGCAGGAATTAGGCAAGGAAATTCCGACGTTGAAAACGGCATTGATCGACGAACGGGACCACTATTTGGCGGAAAAGACCTTGCAGGCGGAAGGCAAGACGCTCGTCTCGGTGGTCGGAGCCGGACACGTGGATGGGATTAAGGCCATTCTCCAAGGCGAGCGGAGCAACCTGGACGGCTTGGACGTGATCCCTCCCGTGTCGCCGGTATGGAAATGGGTAGGGTGGGCTATCCCGGCCATTATTGTCGGATCAATCGCCTTGATCGGCTATCAAAAAGGGGCCGCAGCAGCCGGAGACAACGCCATCTTTTGGATCGTGGCCAACGGCGTGCCCAGTGGCTTGGGGGCAGTACTGGCCTGGGCCCACCCGTTCACGATTGTCGTGGCAGTGGCCGGAGCGCCGTTTACGAGTCTGACGCCGGTGATCGGCGTCGGGTACGTGACGGCATTTGTCCAAGCCTATATGCAACCACCGCTCGTTCGTGAATTTCAGACCGTGGCCGAGGACGTGGCCATTCCGCGGCGCTGGTGGCAAAGCCGGCTGTTACGGGTGTTCCTGGCCTTTTTGTTACCTACCATCGGCAGCGTCATCGGCACGTGGGTCGGTGGAACGCGCATCGTGTCGAATTTATTCTAGCCCGGATTTTCCCCTGGTCGCAGCAAGACGGTGCGAGCAACTTCCTGAGCGTTTAGGAGTGTTTCTGTTTGCTGGTATGTTGAAAAAGACAGGCCGGGCAGGTGTAATGAATGAAGCGGCCGTCGGCCACCAGTCGTTTCGTCATGGTGACCCGGCACCAGGTGCATTGGCGGTCGGGAAGTTCGGTCTCCGACGGGAGAGGGAGGTCGGATGACGTTGGCGAAGGCGTGTCCATTCAGGCATTCTTATAAAGCTAGACGGTGGTTGTCAACGATGTGCATGTTCACTCATTCGCTGGCAGCAGGCTGACCCTCTGATTCCCCTTCTTTGTAGGAAGGGCGAGGGAGCAGCTGAAATTTCCTCTCCCTTGATGGGAGAGGATTAAGGTGAGGGTGGATTAAGGTACGGGTGATGCGTGTGGTAGCGCCGCAGTCCGCAGTCACGGCCCAGACCCGGCCTTTCTCTTCTGCCCCCTCACCCTACCCTCTCCCGCCAGGGGAGAGGGTTTTATGTGTTAGAAAACTCTATGTCGCCACAAGACAATCCCCCTTCATCGCTTGAGCACAAGAAACCGGCGGGTGACTTGCCGGTCACTGGCGTGCCGGCACTGGTCGTGTCCGGATTCTTGGGCGCCGGTAAAACCACGCTCGTTCGGCATCTGCTTGAAGAGGCACAAGCCCAAGGGGTGCGGATCGCGGTCGTGTCGAATGAATTCGGTGAGTTGGGAATCGACCAGGCCCTGTTGGGGAACCAGGCCGGCCAAAGTTACGTCGAATTGGAAGGCGGGTGCGTCTGTTGCAAACTTTCCGATGAACTCGTGACGACACTTCAACGGATCCGGGAAGAGGTTCATCCGGATCGGATCGTGGTCGAAACGTCCGGTGTGGCTTTACCCTTTGACACGCTCCTGAATTTTTGGCGGGAACCGGTATCAGAATGGGTCGGTGAGTGTCTCTCGGCGGTGGTGGTGAATGCCGAACAGGTAGCTGAAGGGCGTGACCTGGAAGGGACCTTTGAACAGCAGGTGTCATCGGCCGATTTGTTGATCCTGAACAAAATGGATCTTGTGCCTTCGGAACAACGTGAGCAGGTCCATGAACGGGTGCGGCACCTGGCCCCGGTGGCTCCCATCGTTCCAGCCGTTCATGCCAGCGTCAGTACGACGGTACTGTTTCCTCCTGATCCAGGGGAGCTTTCCCAGCGAGCCGGCAGACAAGCGACACATGAACCACATACCCACGAGGCGTTTGAGTCGGAAGAATGCGTCGTTGAGCCGGGGATCGACCCCGAGACGCTGGTCCGCCGGATTCAAGCACGCCACGCCCTGCGCGCCAAAGGATTCGTGCAGACCTCCGATGGCCTTCGTCTTGTTCAAGGCGTTGGCCCGCGAGTCGATTTGATCGAGCCTGCCATGAATCCGCCCGAGCATCTCCTGGGCCGTCTTGTTCTCATCAGAAGAAGCCCCGGCTCCCTGCGATAGAGGAGATAGGGCTCCCGGCTTTCGCGTGGCCGAGAGGGCAGGGGGTTACGATTGACTCAGCAGGTGCGGATAGTCCTTCTCAACTGCTTCGTGAATCTGAGGATCGAGGCTGGCTTGGAAAAGCGTCTTCGCCTTGCCGAGGTACACCATGGAGACTTTTTTTGCGCCTTGTAGATTCGCGCGTTGGAAGATGGTTCCGGTCAGAGAGGCGTCTTGCAGGTTGGCTTCGGACAAGTCCGATCCTGTGAGGTTGGCTTCTCGCAGGTCAGCCATTTTCAGGTTGGTTAGCACGAACTTGCACCCCTGTAAATTTCCCCACGGCAGCGAGGCGCGCGTCAGGTTGGCCTTGGTGAGATCCGCGCCTGCGAGATTCGCACGGATCAGGCCCGTTCCACTGAAATCCGCCATCACGAGCGTCGCATTGGTGAGGGTCGCCTTGAGCAGATTGGCTTCGATGACGTCCGCTTCCGTGAGATTGGCTTCGGTCAAATCGGCTTCTTCCAGAGTCGCCCGGAGCAAGTAGGCATCAGACAAATCCGCGCCGGTCAGGTCGCACCTGGTAAAATCCATTCTCGTGAAATCATAACCCGAGAGATCGGCTCCCCGAAGGTCGGGGTACACGGTTGGCTGGGTTCGTCGGAATTTATTCCAGACTTCCAGTCCTTGGAGTAACAGATCAAGATGGGCTTGATTGGCCATGAGGTGAGATGCCGGGGGTTACGCTTGGCGAGAGAGCAAGAAGAGGCCGGCTGGTTTTTCTTGAGAGGAGAGTAAAGACCTCTCAGTGTTTCTTGAGGTATTTCAGAAATTCAGAGTCAGGGCTGAGCACCATGGTCGTGTCTTTGGCGAATATTTTCCGGTAGGCTTCCATGGTACGGACGAATTCAAAAAATTTAGGATCCTGGTTATACGCAGTGGCGTAAATCTTGAAGGCTTTCGCATCACCTTCACCACGAATTTCCTGGGAAGTTTTGTAGGCCTCGGCTATGAGAATTTGTCGATCCTTTTCGGCTTCCGATCGAATTTTCTGCGCTTCTTCCGCGCCTTCGGCTTTGTATTGTTTGGCGATCCGCTCCCGCTCGGCTTGCATCCGATCAAACACGGCCTTGGCATTTTGTTCAGGCAGGTCCGCGCGTTTGATTCGGACGTCCAGGACTTCCAACCCGTATCTCGAGGCTTTTTGATTGGCGCGTTTTGCGACCTCGGACATGATCAATGAACGGTTCGCGGAGACAATTTCCGAAAGCTCGTGGCGACCCAGTTCCACGCGAAGCTCGGAGTAAATGATATCGTCCAGCCGTTGAAGCGCACCCCGTTGCGTTTGGAACGCCTTGTAGACTTCCAGTGGATCGATGATTTTCCATTTGGCGAAATTGTCGATCAAAATGGTTTTTTTGTCCTGGGTAATGACTTCGCGAGCGGCAACGTCATAATCCAGCAGTCGCTTGTCGAAGTATCGCACTTCCTGGACAAAGGGAACTTTGAATTTGAGCCCCGGCTCCGTCACTGTTCGCTTGGGTTTCCCGAGCTGGACCACAATGGCCGTTTGGGTTAAATCAAGAATGAAAAACGGAGAGGCCCCCAACACGACCAGCAGGACCAGGACGACGGCGATGCCGATAAACAGGTTTTGTTTCATCAGGGGGTGGTCTCCGCCTTTCGGCCCGGCAGTTTCTGCAACCGATCCAACGGCAAGTACGGCAAGACGTTACCCGCGGCTGTTGAATCGAGAATAATCTTGTCGACGTCGGAGAGGACTTCTTCCATGGTTTCGATATAGAGCCGCTTACCAATGACGTTTTTGGCTTTTTTGTATTCCGCCAACGTTTGCAAAAAGTGGTTGGCTTCACCTTCGGATCGAGCGACTCTGGCCTGGGCATATCCTTTGGCTTGATTGACGTCCTGTGCGGCTTGCCCTTTGGCTTTCGGAATGATGTCGTTCCGATACCCATGGGCCTGGTTGATAAGCTGCTCCCGTTCCTCCTTGGCACTGGCAACGTCTTTAAAGAACTTGGCTACTTTCTGGGGCGGATTGACATCGAGCAATTGTACGGTGGCAATCTGGATGCCACCCTCATATTCATTGACGATGGTTTGCAGTAATTCCTGCGTGGACTGCTGGATCGCGGCTTTGCCCACGGTCAACGCCTCATCGATTTTATTTTTGCCGATAATTTCCCGCATCGCGGCCTCTGCCGATTTCTGTATGGTTCCTTCAATATCCGCCACGTTGAACAGGTACTCTTTGGCATCGCTGATTTTGTATTGGACAATGAATTCGACGGAGAGAATGTTCATGTCTCCGGTCAGCATGAGGGCTTCCTGCGGGACGATTTGAGCCCGTCCACGGGTATTGGTGCGAAACCCGACTTCGATACGGTGGAGTTTTTCAACCTTCGGCGTGACGACGGTTTCAAAAAATGGCAATTTGAGGTGGGGCCCTGGTCCGACGGTCCGAACTACGTCGCCGAACCGCTTGACGAGCCCTTCTTCATCGGGCTCGACTTTGAACACGGCTTGAGAGAGCACCAGGATACCCGCGACGATCAGGATGATAGACTTCATTCCACGCGTCGGCTTCATCCGTTGCCATTGCTCTTTCGCTTTATTGAGGACGTCATCAAGCGGATCGGCCCCGCCTTGCTGACCCCATGGATCTTTCGGTTCCCAAGCCATACGATTTCCTCAATATCAGAGATGGTTGATGGACAAAATGTTATTCATATTCGAGCACCGTAACAGAAAGTCCGGAGATGGGCAACTTTGGTTGCGCCGTGAGCGCAAACCGTCCCGATCACTTTCAGGTGCAGTCGGAGTCGGCATGGGCGCTTCGTCGGGCGAGGCAGGGAATTTTTTCTTGAACATTCAACCCGCGCTGGCTAAAATAATTGGCCTTTCAGCCATATTCTTCTTGACGATGCCCAAGACAGACACTGCGAATCCGCACCTCTTGATTAAGGGAGAACGGTGACGAGGGAGATCTGTCGGGGGCGTTCTTGGATGAGTGAGTTACAATCCTGCCGGTCAGGTTATTGGTACTGAATATTTCTCCGTTTGACGAAGGGGGCGTTCCGTGAATATTGAGAGCTCGGTGATTATCTTTGCGTTAGTGTCCGGCGTCGTGGGTATTGCCTATGGGGTGTATCTCACCTTTTGGGTCCTTCGACAGGAGGCCGGAAACGAGACCATGCAAACCATTGCGTTAGCGATCCAGGAAGGCGCCTCCGCCTACTTGAATCGACAATATCGAACCGTCGGCGTTGTGGCGGGCATCATGTTTTTGATTTTGTGGCTGGCCGGGATATGGTCGGACAATTTCGGGCTGTTGACGGCCATGGGGTTTGTGGTGGGAGCCGCAGCCTCGGCACTCGCCGGGTACGTCGGCATGGAGATCGCCGTGCGGGCCAACGTGCGGACGGCGCAGGCCGCCTCGCGCGGGTTGGACCCGGCCCTGCAGGTCGCCTTTAAAGGTGGCGCGGTGACCGGCCTGCTGCTCATCGGGTTGGGACTGGTGGCCCTGGCCGGCTTTTATGCCATCGGGTCCGCGATTGCAGGGCAGGAAAAAGCCGTGCACGCCCTCATCAGCCTTGGGTTTGGCGGCAGCCTCATTTCGGTTTTTGCCCGTGTCGGAGGAGGCATTTACACCAAGGCCGCGGACGTGGGAGCCGACCTCGTCGGAAAAGTTGAAGCCGGTATTCCCGAAGACGACCCTCGCAATCCCGCGGTGATTGCGGACAACGTGGGTGACAACGTGGGTGACTGTGCCGGGATGGCGGCCGACCTGTTCGAGACTTACGTCGTGACGATTGTCGCGGCCATGGTTCTGGCCATGAGTCTCTTTCCCGGCAACGTGGCCCCCGTGCTGTATCCCCTGGCCCTCGGCGGGATGACCGTCTTTGCCACCATTATCGGGATCTTCTTCGTGAAGGCGAATGAAGGCGGGAGTATCATGTCGGCCCTGTACAAAGGCTTGTTTGTCAGTGGGGGGCTTGCCGCGGTGGCGTTTTTTCCCGTGACGACCTCCATGATGGACGGCGTCGGCGGAGTCTCGGGTATCAGCTATTTCATCGCGGCCCTCCTGGGCCTGGCGGTGACGTTGGCCCTGGTGTTCATTACCGATTATTTTACGGCCACGGCCTATGCCCCGGTGCGCGACGTGGCCAAGGCGAGTGAAACCGGACATGCGACGAATATCATCGCCGGGTTGGCCGTGGGCATGCAGTCCACCGGGTGGCCCGTGGTCGTCATCGTCGCGGCAATTTTATCGAGTTTCGGGATTTGCGGCGGCGCCGAAGGCGGCGGGCTGTACGGGGTCGCGGTGGCCGCGGTGGCCATGCTGTCGATGGCGGGCATCGTGGTGGCGATCGATGCGTTCGGTCCGGTGACGGATAACGCGGGCGGCATTGCGGAGATGTCCCACTTGGGGGAAGACGTGCGAAAAATCACGGATGCGCTCGATGCCGTCGGCAATACCACCAAGGCGGTCACCAAGGGCTATGCCATCGGCTCGGCCGCGTTGGCGGCTCTGGTGTTGTTTGCGGAATATGCCCGGGAAGCCCGGGCCGGCGACCCAAGCCTGACCTTTGATCTGTCCGACCCCAACATTTTAGTGGGGTTGTTCCTCGGCGGGATGTTGCCGTTTATCTTCGGGGCGCTGTGCATGAAGGCCGTGGGTCAGGCCGGTGGTCTGGTCGTGGAAGAAGTCCGCCGGCAGTTCCGGGAGATCCCCGGGATTATGGAAGGCACGCAGAAACCGGAATATGGCACGTGTGTGGATATCGTGACCCAATCCGCCCTTCAAAAAATGATGGTTCCCGGCATCATCCCAGTGATCTCCCCGATTGTGGTCGGCGTGCTGTTGGGTCCGGCGGCCTTGGGAGGCGTGTTGGTGGGCAGTATCGTGACGGGCCTGTTCTTGGCCATTACCATGACGAGCGGCGGCGGGGCATGGGATAATGCCAAAAAATACATCGAGGAACAGGGCCTCAAAGGAACCGAAACCCACAAGGCGGCGGTGACGGGCGACACCGTCGGTGACCCGTTCAAAGATACCGCCGGTCCGGCAATCAACCCGATGATCAAAGTCATCAACATCGTGTCCTTGCTCATCATTTCCTTTATCGTGTAGCAGCAGGCTGTTGAAAAACCCCTGTCCTGAGTCGAAGGCCATGTCCTGCTCGCCCTAGCAGAAGGACATGGTGTCCAGCCTTGAGGCCTCATCCGGAGTCATGATGGGGCGGAATGGCGTGTCTTGACCCCTTCAAGAGGCTGGGCTATTCTATCCATGAGGTGCGAGTCTCCTTGAGAACCGGGAGGTAGGACCATGGAAAGGCAGGAACGGAAATCCGAGGCAGCAAAAACTTCCTCCGATGATCAGGAAGTCAAGCCGAATCCTCAGGTCATTGAAACCGGCAAGAAGCTCCAGGAGGACATCGATCATTTAGTTGATGAGATCGATGAGGTCCTGGAGGAAAACGCTGCCGAGTTCGTCAAAAACTATGTGCAGAAAGGGGGAGAGTAACTCCTCTTTCTTCTCTTTTCTTACCGCCATCCATTCTTTCTTTTTTTGTTTCGCCAGGACAGTGTGGCTGGTTCATCGGCGAGGTTGGGAGGTCGCGCCCGGCCTTTGACACGCTTCGGATCATTTCCTATGATCGCTGCCGTTCACGGTTCCTGCGACACACGTGAATTTTCGCCTATGACGATGCTCTCACAAAATTGGCTGGTGCGTTCGGTTGAGCAGAAGCAGGTTGATGCCCTGGCTCGCAGTCTGGGCATCTCGCCCCTGACGGCGACGGTCTTGTGTGGAAGAGGTGTCGTCGAGCCTGATCAGGCCAAGGTCTGGCTCTCATCCCCCGGTGGTGCAACCCATGATCCGTTTGCGTTGCCTGATATGGAACGGGCCATCGATCGGCTTCACTTGGCCATTCAGCGAGGTGAGCGGATCTGCTTTTACGGAGACTATGACGTTGACGGCATGGCGGCCACGAGTCTGCACCTCCTTTTTTGGCGACGTGTGGGTGCCAAGGCGGAAGTCTATATTCCTCACCGGCAGGAGGAAGGGTATGGCCTGCAGGAAGGGGCCATTCGGAAACTGGCCGATACGGGCGTTTCCCTCTTGCTCACCGCGGATTGCGGCACTACCTCGCATCGGGAGATCGAGGTGGCTCGTTCCCTGGGCATGGACGTCATTGTGACCGATCATCATCAGCTTCAATCCCGAATGCCGGAGCCGGTTGCGTTCATCAATCCGTACCGGCCGGATTCCGTCTATCCTTTTCAAGGGCTATGTTCCGGCGGCTTGGCCTACAAGGTTGTGGAAGCTTACGCACGGAAGTATGGAGCCGCGGGCGTATCGGTGGAGACGTTTCGTGACCTGGTGGCGTTGTCTTCCATCGCCGATCTGGTTCCACTCCGGGATGAGAACCGGGTCCTGGTGCGGGATGGGCTGGCCCAGGTCGCTCAGGGGACACGATGCGGGATTCGGGCGTTGACCCAAGACTTGGGCCTGAACGGGACGTGTTCGGCCGGCACGATCGGGTTTCGGGTGGCCCCGCGCCTGAATGCGGCCGGACGATTGGCTCATGCCGGGTTGGGCGTCAGGCTGCTGACCACGGAGTCCGAACCCGAGGCGTTGCAACTTGCGCAACAGTTGGAGCAACTGAACCGTCAACGGCGACAGATTGAAGAAGAGATAACCCGGGAGGCGATTGCGCAGGTGGAGGCCAGTGACCAGCCGCACGCGATTGTAGTGGGCGCGGAAGGGTGGCATAGTGGCGTAATTGGCATTGTCGCGGCGCGGTTGGTGGAACGCTATCACCGTCCTGCGGTCGTGGTGGCGTTCGATCAGCATGGTACAGGGAAAGGGTCGGTCAGAAGCGTGGCCGGTTTCGACGTGTGCCAGTCCTTGCAGGAATGTCACCAGGACCTGGTGGCTTTCGGTGGGCATCCGATGGCAGCGGGCCTGACGGTGAGACAAGAAGTTTTTACCGATTTCAGACGCAGCTTTTGGGGAGTCGTCGAGAGGTTGCTGGATGCCAGGCCGCAAGTCCCCACTCTGGACGTGGATGCGGCTGTTGCGCTTGCCGACGTTCAATTTCCCCTTCTCCAGGAATTGGAACAATTGCAACCCTTCGGGATGGGCAATCCCGAGCCGACCTTTATGAGTCGAGGGATTTCGGTGCTGGAGAAACGGGTGGTCGGGGAGAATCACCTGAAATTGGTCGTTCGTCAGCACGGCTCTGTTCCTCTGGACAGTATCGGGTTTCGGATGGCCGGGCTCGCGAAAGACATCGATGCAGGAAACGGGCGGATAGACGCGGTCTTCAGTCCGGAGTTGAATCACTGGAAGGGATCGAGCCGCATTCAACTCCGGCTGTGTGACGTGCGAGTCGGGTCATGAGGGAAGAACCACTTATGGCGCTGTCCAGTGTCACAGAGATTGATGACCTGATTCGGCAGGTGCAAAGTTGCCATCCCGAGGCCGACGAAGCCTTGCTTCGGCATGCCTATGCCTTTTCAGCGAAAGCGCATGAGGGGCAGACTCGCCGGTCCGGCGAGCCCTACCTGCAACACCCACTGGCCGTCGCCGGAATTTTAACCTTCCTCAAACTCGACGTGACCGCCATTGTGGCCGGGCTTCTCCATGATACGTTGGAAGATACCGTGGCGACCCAGGAAGAGTTGCAGACGCATTTCGGGCACGAGGTGGCGCATCTTGTGGAAGGGGTGACGAAAATCGGCCAGATTCCTTTTCGGACGTATGAAGAGAAACAGGCTGAGAATTTTCGGAAGATGCTGTTGTCGATGGCCGATGACATCCGAGTGGTCTTTATCAAGTTGGCCGATCGTCTGCACAACATGCGAACGCTGGGGCATTTGCCGGAGGACAAGCAAAAGCAAATCGCCAAGGAAACCCTGGAAATTTATGCGCCGTTGGCCAACCGGTTGGGCATGAGTTGGCTCAAGCAGGAGCTTGAAGATTTATGTTTTCAATATCTCAAGACGGAAGCCTATTCCCTGTTGAAGCTTCGGGTGGCGAAACGGGACGAAGAACGGCAAGTCTACGTCCAGTCGATTATTCAGGAGACGGTCGATGCGTTGGCCGCGGCCGGGTTGCCCGGTCACGTGGTCGGACGCCCAAAACATTTGTACTCCATTCATCAGAAAATGGAGAGCCAGGAAATTACGTTCGAGGAAGTGTACGACCTCGCGGCCATTCGCATTATCACCGACACCAAGAGCCATTGTTATACGCTTCTCGGCCTCGTGCATTCGTTATGGCCACCGGTTCCCGGGCGGTTCAAGGATTACATCGCCACGCCGCGCACGAATCTCTACCAGTCGCTGCATACGACGGTGTTGGGTCCGCAAGGCGATCACGTGGAATTTCAAATACGAACGGAAGAAATGCACCGTCTCGCGGAATATGGGGTGGCGGCCCATTGGCGCTACAAGGAACAGGTCAAAGTCGCCGAGCGCGATGAAAAGGTCTTCAGTTGGCTCCGGCAATTCGTGGAATGGCATAAGGACCTCTCCGACAATCGCCAGTTCATGGATTCCGTCAAACTCGATCTTTTTCATTTGGACGTCTTTCACGACGTGGTCTTTGCGTTTACGCCGAAGGGCGAAGTGAAGGAACTGCCGCTTAGCTCCACGCCAGTCGACTTTGCCTATGCGATTCACACGCAAGTGGGGGATCATTGCGTCGGAGCGAAAGTGAACGGAAAGATCGTGCCCCTTCGACAAGCGCTCGCCAGCGGCGATACCGTGGAAATTCTGACTTCGTCGACCCAGGTCCCGCAGAAAGAGTGGTTGAAGTTTGTTCGGACGTCACGTGCGAAAGCAAAAATCAAACATTTTTTGAAAGGCGAGGAGCAAAAGCAGGGGTTGGAATTGGGGCGTCGATTGCTTGAACGTGAGTTTCGCCGGCATCAGCTCCCGTCCGCGCAGTTGCTCCAATCTGACCGGCTGCCCCAAGTCGCCGGCGAGAGGGGCTATGCCTCAGTCGAGGAGATGACCCGGATGGTGGGCTATGGGCGTCTGTCCCCCGTGCAACTGGTCAATTGGCTTGTGTCGCCCGGTGAAGGTGTGGCGAAAGGCGACGAGGCCGTTCACGAAGTGCCCGGGACCGCCCTGGCCCAGAATCCCGTGAAATCCGTCAAGGTCATGGGGGGGCGGGACGTCCTGATGCAGTTGTCAAAATGTTGTGCGCCGGTGCCGGGTGATTCCATCTTGGGCTATCTCACCCGCGGGCGTGGGCTGACGATCCATTCGAAGGGCTGTCCCAATCTTGAGACCATGGACTATGAAAAAGATCGCTTGGTCGAAGTTGAATGGGATATGACGATCGAAGAGCATCATTCGGTCAAGGTTTGCGTGTTGACCATTGATCGCCCCGGAGTGTTAGCCAACGTGTCGTCGGCTATTTCCGATTCGAAGGCCAATATCAGTGGGGCGGAAATTACGACCAGGGAAGATCAAAAAGCCGTTCTCGACTTTGTGATTGAAATTTCCAACACCCGCCACCTCGAACATACGCTCGAAGCCATAGCGCGGATGGATGGAGTCATTTCAGCCAGGCGCGTTCGTGGTTGGGAAAATTCCTGAGTCTCCTACTTCGGCATCTCGATGGTGAGTCGGGTGCCTGGGGCGAGTTTCAGCGTTGCGGCTTGTCCCGCGCGAAGTTCCAGGACCTGGACCGCGGTGGTTTTCGGCCGATAGCGGGGACACAGATTGTCGGTTCTCGTGCAAATCGGGACGTACCGTTCGAGATGGACGATGGTCCCGTCCCGGTCCAACCATAAAATATCCAAGGGCATTTTGGTGTTCTTCATCCAAAACGTCCAATAGGCGGGCTCTTGAAACTCAGGAAAGGTAAAGAGCATGCCTCGATCAGGGGCCATTCGCGTTCGATACATCAACCCTTGACTCCGTTTTGCCGGCGTGTCGGCGATTTCACAATAAATCGTAAACCCATCGGGTGTCGAAACCGTGGCCAAACCGCCTGAGCCGGATGGTGGGGGAGGCGTTGCCGGCGCGGAGAACGCGAAGAGGCTCATGCCCAGAACGAGGCAGGCCGTCAGGTTGAGCACACGCATCATGAATGCCTGCTGGTTCGGAATCGAAGGGACTGGTTTCGGTCGTGCCATGAAGGCCATGCTAGGGTCTCTCAAAAAAGTCTGTCAACCGGAGGACAACGTCGCCTTGCCTTTCGGGGTTCCGTTGAATCGCCAGGCGACAGCGGCCGTTCACGGCAATCGGAAGTCCGTTCGTCTGTGCCCGTGCTTTGGATGGTAGTGTCCTAATTTGAATCGTCTGAAAAGGGGTGGCTATTTGCTTAGGCAGGTATGGGGCGGCCGGGTCTCTAGTACTTCGCGGATCTTGTCTACATCCTCGTAGGTTTCCCAGTTGCCTGGATCTTTATCAGACCTGTTTGCTTGCCCACAATCAGGGCAATGCACAGGGCGCTTTCCTCGGGGTTCCGTTTTATTCCACCTCGCTGCTGTCACGGGGTCCGGGGGATGCTTGTGGCCTTTGACGCATTTCATCTGAACTCCTTCCCTACTTTTTGACGCACGCTGCTTCATTGACCCGCAGATAGTCGGCAATGAACTGATCCAACAGTTGAGACAGGCTCGACAAAACAAAACTCCCTCCTGCGAATCCGCCCCCATGAATTCCTATATAACCATCGTCCCATGTCGTAGCTGGTCCGTACATTTGGCTATATGTACCGTCAGAGAGTTGCTTAATTAACCGTAGCCAGACAGAAAAAGCATCTTTAGTAATAATTATCGAAACATTTAAAAAGGGAAAGCTGAATTTGGGGGCATAGATACGAGCCCCTCGCAACCGGGATTCCACAGCAGCCCGAATGTCAGCCTTGGTCAAGACAATCGTGTCCCCATCCTTCGACGATTCTGTCACCGTAACGGCTAGTGGCTGGCAATTCGTAAAGAGCGTAAACTGATCAGCAATTCGGTCGAGTGCCATGTCGTCCAAGTGTTTTTGTTGGTCTGGGGTCAAAGCCTGATACCGTGGGTCCTTTTTGATGGGATCCATGACTGTATCCAAGAGAGTCTCGGCATACGTAAAAGGGACAAGGGAGGCCCCTATCGCTAGCCACGCATTGAAGAGCAACCATAGAGATTTCATGCCTGGCATCTTACCACGCTCTGCCTGGGACTGAGCCGAAAAATGTGAGGTACTACCCTTTGACTTGCCCTCTTGACTGGTTTTTTGTCTGTATATATAATGCTCTGTTTGGTGGGGTCGGTCCTTACGGTTTTTAAAAGGAAAAACTCGAAATGCCCTTTTTTGCCTGTTTCGGCAGGAAAAATTGGGCTTTGTCTTGTATCCACGCTTTACTCTTTCCCTTAATGTATGATTGATGCAGGAGGGGACTGCCAAACGATTGAGTTGTTGAAAGGGCAGGTACCCAAGTGGACAAAGGGGGCAGACTGTAAATCTGCTGCCATCGGCTTCCAAGGTTCGAATCCTTGCCTGCCCACCATAAAGAAACGTGTGTGACGGCATAAACGGGACGTTCATTCAAGTCAATGGCTTTTTGAGTCAAAGGAGTGAGCAAAGCCGTAGATCAACGGCGAATTCGAAAACGGTGGCGGGCGTAGCTCAGTGGTAGAGTTCCAGCCTTCCAAGCTGGCTGTCGCGGGTTCAAATCCCGTCGCCCGCTCCAGCGAACGTTTGAAGCGTAAAGAGGTCGACGTGGCAAGTGATGCAGGAGTTCACGTCTCCCATTCACCAGGCCCACGTAGCTCAGTTGGCAGAGCACGTCCTTGGTAAGGACGAGGTCACGCGTTCGATCCGCGTCGTGGGCTCCATTATCTTGATGAAGTGTCAATGAAATTTATTCTCTAGGCTTTTACGGTTTCGTCTCGCGTGGGAATGAAGCGGTTCCCACAGGGACAAAGTTTTTGGGGAGGGGCAGATGGCGAAGGCGAAATTTAATCGGAAGAAGCCACACGTAAACGTGGGGACGATCGGGCACGTGGACCATGGGAAGACGACGTTGACCTCGGCGCTGACGAAGGTCATGGAGAAGCAGGGGATGGCGACGTTTGTGAGCTACGACCAGGTGGCGAAGGCGAGTGAGTCGCAGGGGCGGCGGGACCCGACGAAGATTCTGACGATTGCGATTTCGCACGTGGAGTATGAGACGGACCAGCGGCATTACGCGCACGTGGACTGTCCGGGGCATGCGGATTACGTGAAGAACATGATTACGGGGGCGGCGCAGATGGATGGGGCGATTCTGGTGGTCTCGGCGGCGGATGGGCCGATGCCGCAGACGCGGGAACATATTCTGTTGGCGCGGCAGGTCGGGGTCCCGTACATCGTGGTATTTTTGAACAAGGCGGACAAGGTCGAGGACCCGGAGTTATTGGAATTGGTGGAATTGGAAGTTCGGGAGTTGTTATCGAAGTACCAATTTCCGGGGGACGACATTCCGATCATTGTGGGGTCGGCGACGAAAGCGCTGGAGGGGGACGACAGCGAGGTGGGTGTGCCGGCGATCATGAAGTTATTGGCGGGAGTCGACAGTTACATTCCGACGCCGGAGCGGGCGATTGACAAGCCGTTTCTCATGCCGATTGAGGACGTCTTTACGATCAGCGGGCGCGGCACGGTGGTGACAGGACGCGTGGAGCGCGGGCAGGTGAAGGTCGGGGATGAGATCGAGATTGTGGGGTTGGGCGAGACGCGGACCACGGTGGTGACGGGCGTGGAGATGTTCCGGAAGGTCTTGGACGAAGGGCAGGCGGGCGACAACATCGGCGCGTTGCTGCGAGGCACGAAGAAGGACGAAGTGGAGCGGGGGATGGTGTTGGCGAAGCCGAAGAGTATCACGCCGCATACGAAGTTCAAGGCGGAAGTGTACGTGTTGACGAAAGAAGAGGGGGGGCGGCACACGCCGTTCTTCAACGGGTACCGGCCGCAGTTTTATTTTCGGACGACGGACGTGACGGGAGTGGTGCAGTTGGCGGAAGGCGTGGAGATGGTGATGCCGGGGGACAACACGACGTTTACGGGCGAATTGATTGCGCCGATTGCGATGGAGCAGGGGTTACGGTTTGCGGTGCGGGAAGGCGGGCGGACGGTGGGGGCCGGCGTCGTCACCGAAATTCTCGCCTGAGGATGGTCGCTGCCTAGGGTCGGTACGAAGGAGGATAGACGATGCGGGTCATTATTTCGTTAGCCTGTGGGGAATGTAAGCGGCGGAATTATTCGACGATGAAGAATAAAAAAAATGATCCTGATCGCTTGGAAGTGAAAAAGTATTGCCGGTTCTGCCGAAAGCATGTCCCCCATAAGGAAGTAAAATGATGGGGTTCCCCATTGTGGAGAGTCATGAAGGGGCATGGTGTCAATGGCTAGCATGTCGGTCTCCAAAACCGAAGGTCCGGGTTCGAGTCCTGGTGCCCCTGCCACGAGACGGGTCGAATAAGGAAGACGGGATGAACGTGACATGAAGAAACTCTGGGCGAAGATTGCGGAATTTCTCTTTGAGGTAAAAGGGGAGTTAAAGAAGGTTTCGTATCCGACGCGCGATGAAACCATTGGGTCCTCGTCGGTGGTGGTCGTGTTTTGTTTCATTATGTCTTTGTATCTCTCGACGGCTGATTCCATTTTAGTGTGGTTGGTCAGCCAAATTCTTTGAACATTCGAGGGCAGGCGCTATGGCCAAAAATTGGTACGTGATTCACACCTATGCGGGATATGAGGGTCGAGTGCGAACCTCCTTGGTTGAACGAGCGACCCAGATGGGTCTTCAGGAAGAGTTCGGGCAGGTCCTGGTCCCTACCGAGGACGTGATCGAAATCAAGGATGGAAAGCGTCGCGCGTCCAAGCGAAAATTTTTCCCCGGGTACGTGCTGGTCGAGTTGGAGGACCCTCTCCAGGATGCCACGGTGATGATGATCAAAGAGACTCCCAAGGTCACGGGGTTTATCGGGGGAGAAGGGGCCAAGCCCATGCCGCTGCCGAGAGAGGAAGCGGATTCTCTTCTGAAGCAAATCGAATCAGGCGTCTCTCTTCCTCGAGAGCGGGTGTTTTTTTCCAAAGGCGATAACGTGCGAATCGTTGATGGGCCGTTCATGGGCTTTAACGGCTTAATCGACGAAGTGGATGACGAGCATAGTCGAGCCAAGGTGTTGGTGAGCATCCTGGGCCGTGCGACGCCGGTCGAATTGGTCTTTGCGCAGATCGAGCGAGGGTAGGGTCGTCGTTGACATGGGTGCGTGGGGGGTCGGCGAAAGTCGACGTGCATTAACCTAGGAAAAAGGACAGAGAGATGGCAAAAGAGGTTATCACGCAAATTAAATTGCAGATTCCCGCGGGGAAGGCCAATCCTGCTCCGCCGGTTGGCCCTTCATTAGGTCAACATGGTCTGAACATTATGGACTTTTGCAAGCAATTTAATGCAAAAACGCAAAAGCAGGAAGGGAGCATCATCCCCGTTGTTATTACCGTCTATCGAGACCGGAGTTTTACCTTTATCACGAAAATTCCTCCGGCTACCGACCTTTTGAAGAAAGCGGTGGGGATTATTAAGGGATCCGGGGTGCCGCAGAAGGATAAAGTCGGTGCGATCTCCCGTGCCCAATTGCAGGAAATCTCCAAGCAAAAAATGGAAGATTTGAACGCGGTGAATGTTGAAGGGGCGATGAAGATTATCGAAGGGACCGCCAGGAGCATGGGGATCACGGTGACCGACTGATTTATTGCACTATCGGGCGCATGGCTGCGTTGTGTCCTCGCTCAACCCTCGACTATCGACTTTGATATGTCTCGGGTTTCGCTGCGGGACGCCTTGCCCTGCATCCCGCTAACACAATAAATCGGGGGTTTCCTGACGAGTTGGTTGGTTTTTTACAGGGAGTGTGAGTCGTGGGAAAGCAATTACGGAACGCCGCAGCAAAAGTTGAGGGTAAACTGTACGGGCTTCAGGAGGCCAGTGAATTAGTCAAGCAGGCGGCCTATGCCAAATTTGACGAGACCGTGGAGCTGGCCATTCGGTTGGGCGTTGATCCCAAGCGTGCCGACCAGATGGTTCGTGGTACGACGGTGTTGCCTCATGGCACCGGGAAAAAGGTCAGGATTCTGGTGTTTGCCAAAGGGGAAAAAGAACAGGAGGCGCGGCAGGCAGGCGCCGATTTCGTGGGTGCCGATGAGTTGTTGGAAAAAATTAAAGGGGGATGGTTGGAGTTTGATCAAGCCATCTCCACCCCGGATCTGATGGCGTCGGTTGGGAAATTGGGAAAGGTGTTGGGCCCACGCGGCCTAATGCCGAACCCCAAGACGGGAACCGTGACGTTTGAAGTCGGGAAGGCAATCCAGGAAATCCGGAGGGGGCGGGTCGAGTATAAAGTGGATAAGGCCGGGAGCGTCCACGTGCCGATCGGGAAGGTCTCGTTTGCCGTCTCGCAAATCACCGAGAATGCGCAGGCGGTGTTGACGTCGGTGGTGAAGGCAAAGCCCTCTTCAAGTAAGGGGAAGTATCTTAAAAGTGCGACCATGTCGAGCACCATGGGGCCGGGCCTTCCCCTGGAATGTACGACACTGGGCCGACACGTTGATTAGTTGCGGTGTGAAAAGGAGCCGGGCATGAAAAAGGAACAGAAGGTGGGGGTGGTTTCCGATTTGCACGAGAAGTTTGTCAAGGCCAAGTTGGCTGTGGTGACGGAATGTGGAGGCATGCCGGTTAATCAGATAACGCAGTTGCGCCATCAACTTCGTGGAGCCCAGGCAGAATTGAAAGTGGTGAAGAATTCCCTGGCTGTGAGAGCGGCGGAGGGAACGTCGTTATTGCCCGTCGTCTCGTTGTTTAAGGGACAAGTGGCGGTGGTCATCGGCTACGACGACCCGGTTTTGCCTGCCAAGATTCTTCGGAATTTTATCAGACACGAAAAATGTGACGAGAAAATTATCTGGCGAGGTGGCGTGATAGAAGGCAAAGCTCTTGAGCCTGCACAACTGATCGCGACGGCTGATTTGCCCTCCCAAGAGGTGTTGCTGTCGATGTTGTTGTCTGCCATGCAAGGACCACTTCGAGGAATGGTGGGCGTACTTCAAGGGATTTTACGAGGATTTGCGGCCGTGCTGGTTGCGATTCAAGACAAAAAGAAAGGAGACGGAGAAATGGCTGCGACGGAGGCAAAGCTTTCAAAGGATGACATTCTGGGAGCCGTTGAAAGTATGACGGTTTTAGAATTGTCCGAACTGGTCAAAGGATTTGAAGAAAAATTCGGCGTGACGGCAGCGGCACCGGTCGCCGCGGCTGCGCCGGCTGCCGGGGACGCTGCGGCTCAGGCTGCTGAAGAGAAGGACTCCTTTGACGTCGTGTTGGCCGGGGCCCCGGCCGACAAGAAAATTCAAGTGATTAAGGTGGTTCGCGAGATCACCGGGCTCGGGTTAAAAGAAGCCAAAGATTTAGTGGAAGGGGCACCCAAGCCGGTCAAGGAGGGTGCGGCAAAAGACGAGGCGGAAACGATTAAGAAGAAGCTCACCGACGTGGGGGCCACGGTCGAAGTCAAGTAGGGAGCGGTACGGGACCTGGTTGATTAGGACGGGTTGTCCTCACAAGCCTAGATGCAGAAGGAGCCGAATATGTCTCAACCTCCATTGCCGGAAATTATCAAGCGTACTGACTTTTCGAAAATTCAGTCGACGATTGACATTCCGGACCTCGTCGAAGTTCAGAAACGCTCGTACGAGGGGTTTTTGCAAAAAGATACCGAACCTGAGCGTCGTGCGGAAAAGGGGCTGCAAGCCGCGCTCATGAGTGTCTTTCCCATTGCAGACTTTAATAGTTCGGCCATTCTTGAATTTTCCAGTTATGCGCTGGGCACGCCCAAGTACGATATGCGCGAGTGTCTGGAACAGGGCATGACCTTTGCCGCCCCTTTGAAACTGCGTATCCGCCTGGTGGTGTTTGATCCGCAGGAAAAGGGGGTGAAGAACAGCAAGGTGCTCGACGTTCGAGAGCAGGAAGTGTACGTGGGTGAGCTGCCGCTGATGACGGACCGGGGCACCTTTATCATTAACGGCACGGAGCGGGTCGTGGTGAGCCAGTTGCATCGCTCTCCCGGTGCCTCGTTCAGTCATGATAAAGGGCGGACCCATTCCAGCGGCAAGGTGTTGTTTTCCGCGCGCATCATTCCGTATCGAGGGTCCTGGTTGGATTTTGAGTTTGACGCTCGGGATATTTTGTATGTCCGCATCGATCGTCGACGCAAAATGCCCGCCACGATCCTGTTGAAGGCGTTTGGTTTGTCAACGGACGACGTGCTGAAGATGTATTACCCCATTGAAGAGATTCGGGTTTCAGATGGAAAGCTGATGCGAAAGTTGGATCCCGACCTGCATACGGGATTACGTTCGTCGGTCGAAGTATTCGAAAAAGGCGCCAAGGACCCGATCGTTCGAGAAGGTACGCGGCTTACCAAATCGCTCATGGCGAAAGTGCGGGCTGCCGGGGTGAAGGAGACCCCGGTGAAACCGGAAGAATTGGTTGGGCGAGCGGTGTTGACCGAGATCCGGGACTCGGAAAAAGGAGAGGTGCTGGTTGAAAAAAATCAACGGTTGACCTTGCCCATGCTTGAACGGCTTCTTGAATTGAAGCCCTCGAGTTTCAAAGTGATTTATCTGGACAACGTGACGGCGACGCCGATCATTTTGGATACCTTGGATGCCGAACGGACGACGTCTCAAAAAGAAGCCTGGGTGGAAATTTACAAACGACTTCGGCCTGGAGAAATGCCTTCCGTGGATTCGGCCAAGCTCTTGTTTGAGAACCTGTTTGTCAACTCGAAGCGGTACGATCTGTCTCCGGTTGGACGGTTGAAGATGAATAACCGCTTTTCGTTGGACCTTTCCCTCTCCCAGCGGGTGCTCACCGCGCAGGACGTGGTGGAAGTGGTCCGCTGCCTCGTCGAATTGAAAATGGGCAAAGGCGACGTGGACGACATTGATCATTTGGGGAATCGTCGGGTTCGGACGGTTGGAGAATTGCTCGAGAATCAGATTCGTTTGGGGTTGGCCCGAATGGAGCGCAGCATTAAAGAGCGGATGAATCTGCTCGATATGGAAACGGTGCTGCCGCATGACTTGATTAACGCCAAACCCATTGTGGCCGCCATTAAAGAATTTTTTGCCGGCAGTCAGTTGTCCCAGTTTATGGATCAAACGAACCCCTTGGCTGAAATCACCCATAAACGACGATTGTCCGCATTAGGGCCGGGCGGGCTGACTCGTGAGCGCGCGGGCTTCGAGGTCCGCGACGTCCACCCCTCTCACTATAGTCGTATTTGTCCCATCGAAACTCCTGAAGGGCCGAACATCGGGCTCATTACCTCGTTGGCCACCTACGCGCGCATTAACGAATTCGGCTTCATTGAAGCCCCGTTTCGAAAAGTGCAAAAGGGACGTGTCCTGCGGGACGTCGAATTTCTTTCTCCTTTGGAAGGCGAGCATTACATCATTGCTCAAGCCAATTCCCAAGTGGATTCAGCCGGTCGTTTGTTATCCGATTCGGTGACGGCGCGGTCCGAGGGAGAGTTTATTGCCACGACGCCGGATCGAGTCGATTACGTGGACGTGTCCCCGAAGCAAGTGGTCAGCGTCGCCACCGCGTTGATTCCCTTTCTCGAGCATGACGACGCCAACCGTGCGTTAATGGGATCGAATATGCAGCGTCAGGCCGTGCCGCTCGTGCAGAGTGAGTCGCCGCTGGTCGGAACCGGCATGGAAGCCGTGGTTGCCCGCGACTCCGGGTACGTTGAACAGGCCAGACGGGATGGGGTCGTGGAAAGCGTGGATGCCCGGCGCATTGTCGTACGAACTGAAGGCGGCAAGGCGGACGAGGGAAAGAAGAAGACCGGACGCTTTTGGGATACGTATGACTTGGTGAAGTTTCAACGAACCAATCAGAATACGTGCGTGACGCAGACCCCCATCGTGAAAGTCGGGCAACCGGTGAAGAAAGGGCAGGTCTTGGCGGATGGACCGGCCATCGATCGGGGAGAGTTGGCGTTAGGCAAGAATATCCTGGTCGGCTTTATGCCTTGGGGCGGGTACAACTTCGAGGACGCAATTTTGTTGAGCGAGCGACTGGTTCGAGAAGATACGTTTACGTCCATCCACATCGAAGAGTTTGAGGTGGAAGCCCGTGATACCAAATTGGGGAAGGAGGAGATTACCCGCGACATTCCCAATCTGGGTGAAGAGGCTTTGAGAAACCTTGATGAAAGCGGGATCGTTCGAATCGGGGCCGAGGTCAAGGCCGGAGACATTCTGGTTGGAAAAGTGACTCCCAAGGGTGAAACGCAGTTGACTCCGGAAGAAAAGTTGCTTCGAGCGATCTTTGGAGAAAAAGCGGGAGACGTGAAGGATACGTCCCTTCGAGTTCCTCCGGGAATTGAGGGGATCGTGGTGGACGTCAAGATTTTTTCCAGAAAAGGCATTGATAAGGATGAGCGTTCGAAGAACATTGAATCTCAGGATCGCGTGAAAATCGAACGGAACTATCAGGATGAGCTCCACATCATCGAGGATGAGCGGAACAAAAAATTTCGGAGACTCCTGCTTGGACAAGTGGTAGGCCGTGACTTGATGGATCCCGAAAGCGGCGAAGTCATATTAAAGAAAAAGGGAAAAATCACGGTGGACGTCTTACGGAAACTTTCCGATGACGACGTGCGGCGCGTGATTCTTGGTGACCCGGAAGAGCAACGAAAGCTCGAAGAGATTGAACGAACGGCCAAGGATCACATCGAGAGCCTGCAAACCTTCTATGACGAAAAGGTCGGGCGACTTCGGCGTGGTGATGAGTTGCCTCAGGGCGTCATTAAGTTGGTGAAAGTCTATCTCGCCATTAAGCGGAAAATTTCCGTTGGGGATAAGATGGCCGGGCGTCATGGAAACAAGGGTGTGGTCTCCCGGATTCTCCCCGAAGAAGACATGCCGTACTTGCCTGACGGCACTCCGATCGAAGTGGTGCTGAATCCGCTTGGGGTTCCGTCACGGATGAACGTCGGACAGATTTTGGAAACACATTTGGGGTGGGCCGCCAGGGCCCTGGGGATCTATGCCGCCAGTCCCGTGTTTGACGGAGCGACGGAGGCGGAGATTAAAGAATTATTAAAGAAGGCGGGTCTGCCGGAAAACGGTCAATCGGTGGTGTATGACGGTCGCACCGGCGACCCGTTTAAGAGTCTGGTGACGGTGGGTTACGTCTATATGATGAAGTTGCACCACTTGGTGGACGATAAGATCCATGCCCGATCCATTGGCCCGTATTCGTTGGTGACGCAACAACCACTGGGCGGAAAGGCTCAGTTCGGGGGGCAGCGTTTGGGCGAAATGGAAGTCTGGGCCCTCCAGGCTTATGGGGCGGCCTCCACGCTTCAAGAATTTTTAACCGTGAAGTCCGATGACGTTCCGGGACGATCGAGAATGTACGAAGCGATTGTCAAGGGAGAAAACTTCCTGGAGCCAGGCTTGCCGGAGTCGTTTAACGTGTTGGTGAAAGAATTGCAAAGCCTGGGGTTGGACGTTGAATTGATGAAGTCCGCCGAATAACCCGGTCATTGCCACTTCTCTACGAAGGTTTTCCAGTTTCCTAAAAGGAGGGTAGAGCCTTGGAAAGCGTCTATGCCTTGTTTGAAAGGCCACGCGATGCCATGTCCTTCGATGCCATGTGCATTCGGATCGCGTCGCCGGAGAAAATTCGTTCGTGGTCGTATGGTGAGGTCAAAAAACCGGAAACCATCAATTATCGGTCGTTTAAGCCCGAAAAGGATGGCTTGTTTTGTGCGAAGATTTTTGGGCCGACCAAAGATTGGGAGTGTAATTGCGGAAAATATAAACGAATGAAGCATCGCGGTATCGTCTGCGACAAATGCGGAGTCGAAGTCATTCAGTCGAAGGTGCGGCGCGAGCGTATGGGGCATATCGAGTTGGCCGCCCCCGTTGCCCATATTTGGTTTTTAAAAGGAGTACCGAGCCGGATCGGAATCCTGCTGGACATGAGCCTCAAGCAATTGGAGAAAATTCTCTATTTTGAGGCGTACGTCGTTCTTGATCCCCTGGAGACCCCGCTGAAGGAAAAAGAGTTGCTCACGGAAGAGAAATACCGTGAATGTGTGGACCAGTACGGCCCGCAGGCCTTTCGCGTCGGCATCGGGGCGGAAGCGATTCGTGAATTGCTGAGACAGGTCGATATCGAAGCCCTGTGGGGCGAGCGCCATGAAAAGGTGAAAGCCCCGGCTTCTGCGGCCTTGAGCAAGAAGATCACGAAACGCCTGAAAGTCATCGAGGCCTTTCATAAGTCGGGCAATAAACCGGAATGGATGATTTTGGACGTCATCCCGGTTCTTCCGCCTGAGTTGAGGCCGCTGGTGCCGTTGGACGGCGGGCGGTTTGCGACGTCGGATTTGAATGACCTCTATCGACGGGTGATCAATCGCAATAACCGGTTGAAACGGTTGGTGGAGTTGAAGGCGCCCGGCGTGATTATTCGCAACGAAATGAGAATGTTGCAGGAAGCCGTGGACGCGCTTTTTGATAACGGGCGACGCGGTCGGACGATTCGCGGGGCCAATAAACGACCCTTGAAGTCCCTCAGCGACATGCTCAAGGGCAAGCAGGGCCGGTTTCGTCAGAATCTTCTGGGGAAACGGGTTGACTACTCGGGACGCTCGGTGATTGTGGTTGGACCGGAACTGAAATTGAATCAATGCGGGTTGCCCAAGAAAATGGCGTTGGAATTATTTAAGCCGTTTATCTTCCACAAGTTGGAGGAACGCGGAGCCGCGACGACCATTAAAAGCGCGAAACGCCTCGTGGAAAAGGAGCGTCCGGAAGTCTGGGACGTATTGGACGAAGTGATTCGGGAACACCCGGTGATCTTGAATCGCGCGCCGACGCTGCATCGTTTGGGTATGCAGGCGTTTGATCCTGTCTTGGTCGAAGGCAAGGCCATTCGGTTGCATCCGTTGGTGTGTGCGGCGTTTAACGCGGACTTCGACGGCGACCAGATGGCGGTGCACGTTCCGCTGTCGGTTGAGGCCCAGATCGAGGCTCGTGTTTTGATCATGTCCGTCAATAACGTGCTGTCGCCGGCGAATGGCCGTCCGCTCGCCATTCCATCTCAGGATATGGTGTTGGGGTGTTATTGGTTAACTCAGGAACGACCGGGAGCGACGGGTGAAGGGAAGATCTTGTATTCACCCGAAGAAGTGCGGATTGCCTATGATGCCGGGCAGCTGGACGAACAGGCCAAGATTAAGGTGCGAATTGATGGAGCCTTGGTCGAAACGACCGTCGGGCGCGTGCTTTTTGGGGAAATTCTTCCTGCCTCCATAGGGCTTTCGCACGTCAATCAGGTCATGACCAAGAAAGAAATGACGAAGCTGATCGATGCGGTCTATCGTGAAGTCGGGCTGCACGAAACGGTCAAGATGCTCGATAAGCTGAAGGACCTTGGCTTTTACTATGCGACGAAGGCGGGGGTCTCCCTGTGCATTGACAATATGCATATCCCGACCAAAAAGGAAGTGCTGCTGGGTAAGGCGCGCAAGGACGTCGCCGAGGTCGAGCGGCAATATAACGAGGGGCTTATCACGAACGGTGAACGCTATAACAAGGTCATTGATATCTGGGCCCACGTGAGTGAACAGGTCGCCACTGAGATGATGAAAGAAATTAAAGCCGGCGGTGGGCAAGGACCGGAAGATACCCTAAATCCCATCTTCATGATGGCCGATTCCGGTGCACGGGGGAGTTCGCAGCAAATTCGGCAGTTGGGGGGTATGCGGGGGTTGATGGCGAAGCCGTCCGGCGAAATTATTGAAACCCCCATCACCGCCAACTTCCGGGAAGGGCTGACGGTCCTCCAATATTTTATCTCGACGCACGGGGCGAGAAAGGGCTTGGCGGACACGGCACTCAAAACCGCAAACTCCGGGTACCTGACGAGGCGGCTGGTGGATATTTCTCAGGACGTCATCGTGAGCGAAGAAGATTGCAGGACGGCCGATGGGATCGACGTCTCCGCCCTGGTCGAAGGCGGAGAGGTGATTCAGCCGATTGAAGAACGGATTTTAGGCCGTATCGTGGCCGAAGTTATCCTTGATCCTTTGACCGGTGAAGTGGTGGTGCCGGGGAATGAAGAGTTGGATGAAACGCGCGTGAAGGCCGTGGTCGAAGCCGGCATCGGGCACGTCCGCATCCGGTCGGTGTTGACCTGCCAATCTCGGTGGGGCGTCTGCGTGAAGTGTTACGGTCGTGATCTGGCCAGAGGGAAATTGGTTGAATTGGGTGAGCCCGTGGGAGTGATCGCCGCGCAGTCTATCGGTGAGCCTGGTACGCAGTTAACCATGCGGACCTTCCACATTGGAGGGACGGCGAGTAAGGTCGTGGAACAGAGCGTGGTCGAATCGCGACATGATGGGGTCTTGAAATACCTCAGTTTCGATGCCAAGAAAAATGCCGATTTTCACAATCGGCATACGGCGGTCCAGAATAAGCAGGGCGAATGGGTGGTCATGAATCGAAACGCGAAGATTGCGGTTTATGATGACTCCGGTCGAGAGCGGGAAAAGTACCCGGTGGTCTATGGTGCGAAAATCATCGTGAAAGACGGCGGTCGGGTGACGGTGGGGCAGAAACTGGTGGAATGGGACCCATATTCGTTAACCATTCTGACGGAAGTGGGTGGGAAAATTGCCTATGGCGATATCTCCGAAGGCGTCACCATGAAAGAAGAGGTCGACGAAATCACCGGCCTGTCCCGCAAGGTGGTGATTGAGCAAGCCGGCACCAATCTTCGTCCGCGAGTTTCGATTAAAGACGACGGGAATAAGACCGCAAAATTACCCGGTTCTGGTGCGCCGGCCCGCTATCTCCTTCCCGTGGGTGCGCATATCTTCGTGGAAAAAGGAGCGATCGTGCATTCCGGTGACGTGTTAGCGAAAATCCCTCGAGAAACCACGAAGACCAAAGACATTACGGGTGGGTTGCCACGGGTGGCAGAATTGTTCGAGGCGAGAAAGCCCAAGGAGCAAGCGGTGATCAGTGAAATCGACGGCGAGGTCTCCTTCGGCGGTTTCGTCAAGGGGATGCGAAAGATCGTCGTCGATAACAAAATGGGAGACATTAAGGAATACTTCATCCCTCGAGGAAAGCACGTCAACGTGCATGAAGGGGATTGGGTGCGTGCCGGTGAACCGCTTATGGATGGCTCGGCGAATCCCCATGATATTCTGAATGTGTTGGGCCCCCGAGAGTTGCAGCGATACCTGGTGAATCAGGTGCAAGAAGTGTATCGATTGCAAGGAGTATCGATTAATGACAAGCATATTGAAATTATTGCGAGGCAGATGTTGAAAAAGATTCGCATCGAAGATCCAGGGGATACGAACTTTTTGCCTGGTGCCCAAGTCGGGAAATTTGCTTTCACCGATGAAAATCAACGGGTCCTCGCAGAAGGCGGGAAGCCGGCTATCGGAAAACCGGTGTTGCTGGGTATTACCAAGGCATCACTGAATACGGACAGCTTCATTTCTGGGGCCTCCTTCCAGGAAACGACTCGAGTGCTCACTGAAGCCGCCATCAATGGGCGGGTTGATGATTTGCGAGGACTCAAGGAAAACGTCATTGTGGGGCGTCTGATCCCGGCTGGAACGGGATTCTCGCACTACCGTGAAACCTTCGTGCCCGCTCCTGAGGAAAAGGCAATCGAGGATGATGGTGGATTGGCGATTCCTCAAGGGGAAGAATTACAGATGCAATCCACGTAATGTGCGAGCGTTTTATCTTGACACATAGCATTAGTGCCACTAAAATCAAAAGGTTGTCCCAGAGAGTCAAGTTTATGCCGTCTTTGAAGGAAAAATTGTAATATGCCAACGGTCAATCAGCTTGTCAGAAAAGGTCGCAAGGCCCCCAAGTCAAAGAGTAAAAGCCCTGCCCTTAATCAATGCCCGCAGCGGCGGGGGGTCTGTCTGCGCGTCTATACCACAACTCCGAAAAAGCCGAATTCCGCGTTGCGGAAAGTGGCTCGTGTGCGTTTGACCACTGGCGTTGAGGTGACGACCTATATCCCGGGCATGGGGCATAACTTGCAGGAGCATTCCATTGTGCTCGTGCGTGGCGGTCGGGTAAAGGACTTGCCCGGCGTGCGTTATCATTTGGTCCGGGGTGCACTCGATGCGGTCGGAGTGGCCAACCGAAAACAGAGTCGTTCCAAGTACGGAGCGAAACGACCGAAATAGCAAAGACCGTGTCTTTGCCTGGAGAAGGTGTTTTCACGATATGTCTCGTAGTCGAAGTGCCGTCATAAGAACTCCCTTGGCTGATGCCAAATATCGGGATCACCTTGTGGCGAAGTTCATCAATATTCTGATGGAGAAAGGGAAAAAGAGTACAGCTCAGAGTGTGTGTTATGGGGCGTTCGATGTTATTCAGCATAAGACGGGTAGTGATCCTTTGAAGGTCTTTCATTCTGCGCTTGGCAACGTCAAGCCAATGGTGGAAGTGAAATCGAGACGGGTGGGCGGTGCGTCGTACCAAGTCCCCGTCGAAATTCGACCTGTCAGGCAAGTTGCCCTGGCCTTTCGATGGCTTAAGCGTAGTGCCCAGTCTCGAACGGGAAAGAGTATGCAGGACAAGCTTGCCTCCGAGTTGCTTGATGCTGCCAATAATACAGGGGTTGCGGTCAAGAAACGAGATGAGACGCATAGAATGGCCGAGGCTAATCGTGCGTTTGCCCATTATCGTTGGTAGCGCTTTTTTGTTGCTGTAGTCGAATCACCTTCCGCGCGTGAGTCTTCTTTTTTTCTCAATCCATGTTCGGGTTGGGCGTTTGGGAGTGTTGCTGCCGTCTGGTTGTGTAGGGAGAAATTGTGGCGAGAGAATATCCATTAGAGCGGACTCGGAATATCGGCATCATGGCCCATATTGATGCCGGGAAAACGACGACGACCGAGCGCATCCTGTTTTATACCGGTGTCTCTCACCGGATGGGTGAAGTGCATGAAGGTGCGGCTCAAATGGATTGGATGGAGCAGGAGCGGGAGCGGGGCATTACGATTACGTCTGCGGCGACCACATGTCTCTGGAACGATCATCGCATTAACATTATCGATACCCCGGGGCACGTGGATTTTACGGTTGAAGTCGAGCGATCCCTTCGCGTGTTGGACGGAGCCGTGGCCGTTTTTGATTCGGTGCAGGGAGTCGAGCCGCAGTCGGAAACGGTCTGGCGTCAGGCCGATAAATATCGGGTCCCTCGCATTGCCTTTCTTAATAAAATGGATCGGGTGGGTGCTGACTTTTCAGGCAGCGTTCAAAGTATCATTGATCGCTTGGAAGCGAATCCGGTCCCGGTCCAGATACCAATCGGAAAAGAGTCTGATTTTCGAGGGGTCATCGACCTTGTCTTGATGAAGGCGTATCTCTTTGTGGATGAAACGCTGGGCGCGGATTTTGTGGTCGAAGAGGTCGCGCCGGATCTTCTGCCGATGGCTCAAGAGTACCGGGACAAAATGATCGAAGCCGTTGCCGAATTTGATGAAACGGTGCTTGAGCAATACCTGAATGGCGAGCCGCTGAAGCCTGAGGACATCAAGCGTGCCGTGCGCACCGGGACCAATCAAATGCGAATAACGCCGGTGTTGTGTGGCTCGGCTTTTAAGAATAAAGGGGTGCAGCCGTTACTGGATGCCGTGGTGGATTTCCTGCCTTCGCCTTTGGATGTTCCGGAACTGGAGGGGGTTGATCCGGCCAGCGGTGAGACAATGAATTGTCCGGCCAGTGATGAATCGCCGTTTGCGGCGTTAGCCTTTAAAATCATGGCCGATCCCTTTGCCGGGCAACTCACGTATTTCCGCGTCTATTCCGGTCGCCTGGAAACGGGCTCGTACGTGTCTAACGTCACCCAGGGCAAACGGGAACGGATCGGACGTTTACTCAAAATGCATGCGAACAAGCGTGAAGACATTGACGTGGTCTATGCCGGAGACATTGCCGCTGCGGTGGGGATGAAGGGTGCGAGAACGGGTGATACCTTGTCCTACGAAAAGCGCCCGATATTGTTGGAAGTGATAAAGTTTCCGGAGCCCGTGATTTCCATGGCTGTGGAACCAAAAACAAAGCAAGATCTCGAAAAACTGGGTTTTTCTCTGGAAAAAATGTCACAGGAAGATCCGTCCTTTCACGTTCGAACTGATGATGAGACCGGACAAACGATCATTTCCGGAATGGGGGAGCTGCATCTGGAAATTATTGTCGATCGTCTGGTCAGGGAATTTAAGGTGCAGGCGAACGTTGGCAAGCCTGAGGTCGCCTATCGCGAAACGATTCGCGGCAAGGGTGAGGCCGAAGGAAAATATATCAAGCAATCCGGTGGGCGAGGTCAATATGGGCACGTGGTGTTGCGCGTCGAACCATCTGAGCCCGGGGTGGGGCTTGAATTTGTCAATAAGATTGTTGGCGGCATTATTCCCCGTGAATATATCCCGGCGGTGGAAAAAGGGGTACGGGGGCGCATGGAGTCAGGCGTGGTGGCCGGGTATGCCATGAGGGACGTTCGGGTGACGTTGTTTGACGGTTCCTTTCATGAGGTCGATTCGAGTGAAATGGGATTTAAAATCGCGGCGTCGATGGCCTTTGAGGGGGCTTGTCGCAAGGCCAACCCGATCCTTCTTGAGCCGGTCATGAAGGTGGAGGTCCTAGTTCCCCAGGATTTCATGGGTGACGTGATTGGCGACTTGAATGCCCGACGCGGAAAAGTGCAGGGGATAAAGGCGAGAGTCGGCTCTCAGGCCGTGGAGGCCATGGTTCCCCTTGGGGAAATGTTTGGGTATGCCACGACCCTTCGCTCGAAGACGCAGGGGCGTGCCACCTATTCAATGGAATTTGCGCAATACGAACCGGTTCCCAAGCAACTGGCAGAGCAGATTGTCGGCAAGCAACGTGGAGAATAATGGGGCTGCATTTTTGAAAGGCAGGAAAGCGACGCGATGAGACTCGTTTCTTTCTCGCATAGCCTTAAGAGATTCGCAATCGAAGGGGGAGGGGCAGATGGCGAAGGCGAAATTTAATCGGAAGAAGCCACACGTAAACGTGGGGACGATCGGGCACGTGGACCATGGGAAGACGACGTTGACCTCGGCGCTGACGAAGGTCATGGAGAAGCAGGGGATGGCGACGTTTGTGAGCTACGACCAGGTGGCGAAGGCGAGTGAGTCGCAGGGGCGGCGGGACCCGACGAAGATTCTGACGATTGCGATTTCGCACGTGGAGTATGAGACGGACCAGCGGCATTACGCGCACGTGGACTGTCCGGGGCATGCGGATTACGTGAAGAACATGATTACGGGGGCGGCGCAGATGGATGGGGCGATTCTGGTGGTCTCGGCGGCGGATGGGCCGATGCCGCAGACGCGGGAACATATTCTGTTGGCGCGGCAGGTCGGGGTCCCGTACATCGTGGTATTTTTGAACAAGGCGGACAAGGTCGAGGACCCGGAGTTATTGGAATTGGTGGAATTGGAAGTTCGGGAGTTGTTATCGAAGTACCAATTTCCGGGGGACGACATTCCGATCATTGTGGGGTCGGCGACGAAAGCGCTGGAGGGGGACGACAGCGAGGTGGGTGTGCCGGCGATCATGAAGTTATTGGCGGGAGTCGACAGTTACATTCCGACGCCGGAGCGGGCGATTGACAAGCCGTTTCTCATGCCGATTGAGGACGTCTTTACGATCAGCGGGCGCGGCACGGTGGTGACAGGACGCGTGGAGCGCGGGCAGGTGAAGGTCGGGGATGAGATCGAGATTGTGGGGTTGGGCGAGACGCGGACCACGGTGGTGACGGGCGTGGAGATGTTCCGGAAGGTCTTGGACGAAGGGCAGGCGGGCGACAACATCGGCGCGTTGCTGCGAGGCACGAAGAAGGACGAAGTGGAGCGGGGGATGGTGTTGGCGAAGCCGAAGAGTATCACGCCGCATACGAAGTTCAAGGCGGAAGTGTACGTGTTGACGAAAGAAGAGGGGGGGCGGCACACGCCGTTCTTCAACGGGTACCGGCCGCAGTTTTATTTTCGGACGACGGACGTGACGGGAGTGGTGCAGTTGGCGGAAGGCGTGGAGATGGTGATGCCGGGGGACAACACGACGTTTACGGGCGAATTGATTGCGCCGATTGCGATGGAGCAGGGGTTACGGTTTGCGGTGCGGGAAGGCGGGCGGACGGTGGGGGCCGGCGTCGTCACCGAAATTCTCGCCTGAGGAAGGAATATAGTGGTGGTGAGCGTAGATCAGCGTATTCGTATCCGATTGAAGGGTTTTGATTGTCGGATCCTTGATCAATCGGCAAGGGAAATCGTGGATACCGTCAAGCAAACGGGCGCGCGTGTTGCCGGTCCCATTCCGCTTCCCACTCGTATTGAAAAGTTTACTATTCAGCGATCCACTCACGCGGACAAGAAATCCCGCGAGCAATTTGAAATCCGAACCCATAAACGTTTGCTGGATATTCTTGAGCCCACCCCGGAAACAATGGATGCGCTCATGAAATTAAGTCTGGCTGCAGGGGTGGACGTGGAGATTAAGCTGTAAGGTGGCGTTCATCGTCAAGGATTGGCAGGGTGCTGCATGATTAGTGGGTTAATAGGAAGAAAATTGGGCATGACGCAGATTTACGACGAACATCGTCGTCTTTATCCCGTGACGGTTATTGAGGCAGGTCCCTGTCGGGTCACGGCCGTGAAGACTAAAGATCGTCATGGTTACGATGCGGTGCAGCTTGGTTATTCGGAGGTCCAGGAGCGGAAGCTCACCAAAGCCCAGGTGGGGCATCTTCGTTCTTCCGGGCAAGAGAAGCTTCTCAGGCATTTACGGGAATTTCGTTGCGTGCCGGATTGTCAGGTGGGAGACGCCGTGACGGCCAATCTTTTTGAAAAAGGTGAAGTGGTTCACGTGCAGGGGACTTCAAAGGGAAAAGGGTTTCAAGGCGTCATGAAGCGTCACAATTTCGCTGGTGGTCCGGCCAGTCACGGGTCAATGTTTCATCGTGCGCCGGGGTCGATCGGTTGCAGCTCGTATCCTTCGCGCGTATTGAAAAATAAGAAGCTTCCCGGACAAATGGGGAATAAGCGGGTCACGGTGCAAGGATTGACCGTGATCGAAACGAGACCGGAGGAAAATCTCGTCCTCATCTCAGGGGCCGTTCCCGGTCCCGTTGGAGGGTTGATCCTTATCCGGAAGGCAGGGGGGTAACGCGTCGGCATGGCCTCGATAGAAGTCGTAGACCAAAACAACAAGGCCGTAGGTGCCGTTGAGGTGAGCGAGGGCGTGTTCGGGTCTCAGCCTCATGGTTCTCTTGTCCATTCCGCAGTGGTGATGCAGCTTGCTTCGCTTCGGCAGGGGACTGCAAGTACGAAGGGCCGCAGCGAGGTCAGTGGGACGGGCAAAAAACCGTGGAAGCAAAAACATACGGGACGGGCTCGAGCAGGTTCGAATCGTTCGCCGCTGTGGCGTCATGGCGGGACGGTTTTTGGGCCTCGACCCCGAAAGTATAGTTCCGCCATGTCGAAAAAAATGTATCGAAAGGCCATGCAGAGTGCCCTTTCTTCCAAGAAGGCAGCGGGGGAGCTTCTGGTTCTCTCCGATCTCTCTCTTCCGGAACCCAAGACCAAATTGATGGCGAAGACGGTGAGTCAATTGGGGGCGACCGGCACCGTCCTGTTCGTGGTGGGGAAAAGCAATCATGCCGTCTTTCGCGCGACGAGGAATTTGGCTCAAGTGAAAGCCGTACCGCCGGAAGAACTCACGGTTTATGACGTGCTTCGATACCAGACGCTCGTGGTGTTGAAGGACGAATTGCCGAACGTCCAGGAGTTGTGGGCATGAAGCGTGACCCATTTGACGTCTTGGTGAAGCCGTTGTTGACCGAGAAAATCACGGGGCTTCAGGAGTCCGCCAACCGTATCGCCTTCGTCGTGCAAACTGACGTGAATCGAATCGAGGTTCGTCAGGCGGTGGAGTCGGTCCTCAAGGTAAAAGTGAAGTCCGTGAATATCATGAAGGTCATGGGCAAGAAGAAGCGCCAGGGGCGCCATCTTGGAAAACGTCCGGATTGGAAGAAGGCCATCGTCACGCTTCATGAGGGAGAAAAGGTGGAGTTGTATGAAAGCGCTTAGCAGCACGTTGAAAAAAGCCGCCAGCGGCGTTCTCGGCCCATTGTCGTGCTCACGTACTTCACGTACGCTCCGCGCGCCAACGAACCTGCGGCCTTGCTGGGCGCCATTTTTGAACGTGCTGCCTTGCAAAGGGGTGGATTGACCGATGCCTGTTACATGGATTGAGCCAGAGAAGGAAAAGGTCGCAAACTATGCCGAGTAAACTCTATCGTCCAACGTCACCCGGGCGTCGAGGCATGACGGTTCTCAAGGACAAGACGCTATCGAAAGAGCCGCCTGAAAAAAGCTTGACCTCGGCGCTGCCCAGCTCCGGAGGACGAAACAACTTCGGGCGTATTACGACCAGGTTTCGTGGCGGCGGGCATAAGCGCCTGTATCGCGTCATTGATTTCAAGCGAAATAAAGTCGGCGTGCCGGGGAAAGTCGTCAGGGTGGAATACGACCCCAATCGTTCGGCTCGCATTGCGTTGATTGCGTACGTGGATGGGGAAAAGCGGTATATCCTGGCTCCCGTCGGCTTGTCGGTGGGGGATTCGATTCAGGCCGGCCATGGCTCGGACATTCGTCCCGGAAATGCGCTCCCCTTGTCGTCGATGCCGCTTGGCACCACCATTCATAACATTGAACTCAGGCCGGGGAAGGGCGCCCAAATAGCGCGGAGCGCCGGTGCTGCCTGTCAGGTGATGGGCCGGGAAGGGCAGTACGTTCAGGTTCGCTTGGTCTCGGGCGAGATGCGTCGGATTCTGGGAACGTGTATGGCGACCGTGGGGCAAATCGGAAATCTCGATCACGAGAACGTCACAGTGGGGAAGGCAGGTCGTTCGAGGTGGAAGGGTAAGCGGCCCCACGTACGAGGGGTCGTGATGAATCCGGTAGATCATCCGCATGGTGGCGGTGAAGGGAAGTCCGGGCAGGGGAACCCCCACCCCGTTTCCCCTTGGGGTGTCCCGACCAAAGGGTTCAAGACTCGGAAGAAAAAAATGTCGTCGAAATTCATTATCTCCAGGCGAAAGAAATAAGGAGAGCCAGCGTCGATGCCACGTTCAATTCGTAAAGGGCCGTTTGTCGATTCCCACCTCATGGAAAAGGTGGAAAGAATGAACGAGTCTCGTGATATGAAATTAATTAAAACCTGGTCGCGTCGCTCGACGATTATTCCTGAAATGATTGGTCATACGTTTGCGGTGCACAACGGGAAAAAGTTTCTTCCGGTCTACGTGACGGAAAATATGGTTGGGCATAAACTCGGCGAATTTGCTCCCACCCGGTTTTTTAAGGGCCATGGAGCCGCCAAATCGGAAAAAGCCGTCCCATTGAAGTAGCGTGGCACGGGTGAAGCATTAGGGAAGGAATCTCATGGCCGAAGCAAAAGCAGTCTTGCGCTACGTCAGAATGACGCCGCGAAAAATGCGCATGGTCATCGATTTGATTCGGGGGCGTAACGTGTCTGAGGCATTGACGGTCCTCAAATACTTGCACAGGGCCGCTGCGCCGGTCGTGGAAAAGGTGTTGAATTCCGCCGTCGCAAACGCCGGACAACGGGAGTTGGGGGATCCTGAATCTCTGAAAGTCTCAAAAGCTTACGTGGACGGCGGTCCCGTTTTGAAGCGATTTCGGGCCAGGTCCATGGGCAGGGCGAATCCCATCCATAAGCGAACCAGTCACGTGACTATTGAGGTTTCTCCGATGCAAGGGGATTCCTAGGGAAAGCGAATGCCAGCCGTTTCAGTTGGCGGAGCGAGGTAAATCGGGACTATGGGACAAAAAACGCATCCATATGGTTTTCGGCTGGGGTACACCAGGACGTGGAATTCACGATGGTATGCTAAAAAAGATTTTGTGAAGTTGCTGCATGAGGACGTGGAAATTCGAAAAACGGTCAAATCCCGGTTGTTTCACGCCGGCATTTCACGGGTAGAAATCGAACGTTCCGGGAATCAGCTAAAGGTGATCATTTACACGGCCCGTCCCGGCATTATCATCGGGAGAAAAGGTGCGGAAGTTGATAAGTTGAAGGCGATGCTGGAGCAACGATATGGTCGTGAAGTCTACGTGACGGTCAAGGAAATCAAGAAGCCGGAATTGGATGCGCAGCTTGTTTCTGAAAATATTGCCTTGCAATTGGAGAAACGCGTTTCATTTCGTCGTGCCATGAAAAGAAGCGTCGCCTCGGCGCTTCGGTTGGGTGCCCAAGGTATTCGAGTGTCTTGTGCCGGAAGGTTGGGTGGAAATGAAATCGCCCGGACGGAATGGTATCGGGAGGGCCGGGTTCCGCTTCACACGCTCAGGGCGGACGTGGATTATGGTTTTGCGGAGGCCCATACGACTATGGGGATTATCGGGGTGAAGGCGTGGATTTATAAGGGCGACGCCGAGTTGCCGAACGTAGCAAAAGACGAGGCTTCGCTGAATTTGCTTTAGAGAGACGGCGACGTTTGTCGAATGCATGAAAACGTCGGTTCCTATTCACTCGTAATTTTTGATGAGTCCTGAGTATGTTAGCTCCGAAAAAAGTTAAATATAGAAAAGTGCAGAAAGGCAACATGCGGGGGAAGGCCTACCGTGGCGGTGACGTGTCTTTCGGGCAATTCGGGCTCAAGGTGCTTGAGCCCGGTCGGATTACGGCCCGGCAAATTGAGGCGGCGAGAATTGCGATGACGCGCCACGTCAAGCGCGGCGGAAGAATCTGGACCAGGATCTTCCCGGATAAGCCGATTACGAAAAAGCCGGCAGAAGTTCGAATGGGGAAAGGAAAAGGGAGCCCTGAGTTTTGGGTTGCCGTGGTGAAGCCCGGTCGGATTCTCTATGAAATGGATGACGTATCGAGAAGCGTCGCGGAAGAGGCGTTTCGTTTGGCCGGTCATAAGCTGCCATTGGCGACGAAATTTGTCGTTCGAGGCGAATATTTCGTCTGAGGTACATTGATGGATGTCAAAGCATTACAGGGCATGGAAGCGGAAGAGTTGGTCGGAAAAGTACATGAGTTGAAGCAGGAATTGTTTCACCTTCGCTGCCAACATGCCCTTGGGCGAATTGAAAATCCAATGAGAATCCGTCAGGCGCGGAAAGAAGTGGCCAGGGCGAAGACCGTCCTTCGTGAAAAACAGGTGTCGGGACATTCGAAAAGCTAGGATTGACGAAACATGACTGCAAGACGACAGCGTGCATCATATGGGCGAGTGATTAGCGACAAAATGGACAAAACGGTCGTCGTGGCGGTCCCGAGACTGGTGTCGCATGCGTTGTACGGAAAAGTGGTGCGACGGCTCACTAAGCTGAAAGCCCATGATGAAAAGAATGAATCTCGGATTGGCGACCGTGTAAAAATCGTAGAGACGCGCCCGCTCAGTAAGGATAAGCATTGGCGGGTGGCGGCCATTATTGAGCGGGGCGAGCAGAACCCGTCGCCGTAATCGGCGACGCAGGCGCTGCGTGGAGTTCTGATGATTCAAAATCACAGTTATCTTGACGTCGCAGATAATTCCGGCGCCAAAAGTGTGCGGTGCTTTCACGTGCTGGGGGGGACGCGCAGGCGGTATGGAGGTATCGGCGATATCGTGGTGGTGTCGGTTCGAGAGGCGATTCCCAAAGCGTCCGTCAAGAAAGGCGACGTGGTCAAAGCGGTGATTGTGCGAACGAAAAAAAGCCGGCGTCGTGAGGATGGCTCCTACATTCGATTTGATCGCAATGCCTGTGTCTTAGTGAATAATCAGGGAGATCCCGTGGGTACGAGAATCTTCGGTCCCGTTGCTCGGGAATTGAGGAAAAAGAAGTTCATGAAAATCATTTCACTTGCTCCTGAGGTGCTCTAGCGCATATGGGGACTCGAACTGGAACAGGAAGCGGGACGGTGACCAAATCGCGTATTCGCAAGGGCGACACGGTGATGGTGATTGCCGGACGGGAGAAGGGAAAGATGGGGAAGGTCTTGCACGTGAATCCACGGACGAGCCGGGTGACGGTGGAAAAACTCAACGTGATTAAGCGACATACGAAACCCTCCCAAAAAATCAAGCAAGGCGGCATTTTAGAGCGTGAGGCACCCATGGCGATTTCGAACGTCATGGTGTATTCCCAGGATTTGGGGAAGCCTTCACGTGTCAAAATCAAGCGATTGGATGATGGGCGGCGGGTGCGGGTCTTGCAGAAAAGTCCTGATGACGTGCTGGATAAGGTGTGATGAGTAAAAAAGAAGCCACAGATAAATCCGCAACCAAGAAAAAGGCTGCGCAGAGCGGACCTCCTCCGCGGTTAAGGGATCTCTACAGGAATGAGGTGGTCCCTCGGATGATGAAAGAATTCTCGTATGCCAACCCGATGCAAGTGCCACGTGTGGAACGGGTGGTCCTGAACGTCGGTATGGGAGAGGCGATTCAAAACGTCAAATTGTTGGATAGTGCCGTGGCTGAATTGGCGTTAATCACCGGACAGAAGCCCGTCGTGACCCGGGCGAAAAAAGCCATAGCCGGCTTTAAGCTGCGAGAAGGCATGCCGATTGGCGCCAAGGTCACGCTTCGCGGAAGCCGGATGTACGAGTTTCTTGATCGCTTGCTGAATATCGGCTTGCCTCGGATTCGAGATTTTCGAGGGGTGTCGCCCAAGGCGTTTGACGGTCGTGGCAACTATACGTTCGGGTTAAAAGAGCAGTTGACCTTTCCTGAAATTAAATATGATGACGTGGCAGCTATTCACGGTATGGATATTACGATTGTCACGAGTGCTCAACGAAACGATGAAGCGAAATCCTTGTTGGCTCATATGGGGATGCCGTTTCGTTGAACCCGCGCGATTAAGACGGAGGCCATTGTGGCAAGAAAAGCATTGCGGAATAAGGCTGCGGCGGAGCCGAAGTTTCCCGTCCGGCAATATAATCGGTGCCCCCTCTGTGGTCGCGTGAGGTCTTTTTTGCGGCGCTTCCATATGTGTCGGATTTGTTTTCGGCTGCATAGCCTGTGCGGGAATATTCCCGGAGTCACCAAGTCAAGCTGGTAGGTCGGCTCCAGGGTATGAATGATGAGGATATGACGTTATGGGTATGACGGATCCAGTTGCCGATCTTTTTGTTCGCATAATGAATGCCATTCGACGAGGGCATGCGACGGTGAACGTTCCAGCCTCCAAGCTGAAGGTCAACGTTCTTGCTGTCTTTAAAGCCGAGGGTTTCATTCATAATTTCTCACCCACCACACTCGATGGACATCCGGCTCTTCAGGTGGAATTGCGGTACATTCCCGGACGGGAAAAGAAACCCGTGATTGAGCGAATCAAGCGGGTCAGCAAGCCGGGTAAGCGGGTGTACGTGGGGGCCTTATCCATCCCTCGAGTGCGAGGTGGGTTGGGGGTTGCGGTGCTTTCGACGTCGAAAGGGATCATGACTGACCAGCAAGCCAGGCAAAATAGTATCGGGGGAGAGGTGTTATGCCACGTGTGGTAGGAACCGGACGAACCGGTTCGTCTCAACAAGGAAGTCACGTCAACGATGTCTAGGGTCGGAATTAAACCAATTGCGCTGGCCTCCACCGTCGAGGTGAAGGTTGAAGATCGGTCCGTTTCCGTGAAGGGACCCTTGGGCCAATTAGGGTGGGAGCTTGACGAGGGGATCAATGTCGAAATCAACGAGGGGACGGTCCACGTGGGAAGACGAGGGAACGCCCCTCGTGTCAGAGCCTTACATGGGCTGACCCGCATGGAGCTCTCGAATTTGGTCGAGGGAGTGACCAAGGGGTTTCAGCGAAACCTGGAATTGACGGGGGTAGGATATCGGGCACAGGTGCAGGGTCAATTGCTGACCTTAAACGTAGGGTTTTCGCATCCCGTGACTGTGTCGATCCCGGAAGGCGTACAAGCTTTGGTCGAGAAACAAACCATGATCTCCGTCAAAGGCATTGATAAACGGCTGGTGACCCAGACTGCCGCCAATATTCGACGGGTGCGACCACCTGACGTCTATAAGCAAAAGGGCATCAGGTATGCTGGTGAAATCTTGATCAAGAAAGCCGGAAAAGCCGGCAAGAAATAGCGTATGAATCAAAAAACACAACGTCGTCGATTGGAGCGGCGAAAAGCGCGAGTCAGAAAAAAAGTGCAGGGAACGTCCGGACGGCCGAGACTGACGGTGTTTCGAAGTAATGCGCACATTTATGCCCAAGTCGTTGATGATGTCGCGGGTCTCACTCTGGCTGCGGCGTCATCCATGGACGGCAGTCTTCGCGAGACCGTGAAGTCCGGTTCTTCGAAGACGGCAGCGCAGGCTGTCGGAAAATTATTGGCCGAACGAGCAAAAGCCGTGAACGTGACCGACGTTGTGTTTGATCGGAATGGACGACTGTATCATGGGCGTGTGAAAGCGTTGGCCGACGCGTCCCGTGAATGTGGTCTTGCCTTTTAACCAAGAGGATGGCATCTGGTGCAAGTTAATCCTGAAGAATTGAACCTCAAGGATAAGTTAATCTCGATTAACCGGGTGGCGAAAGTCGTCAAAGGTGGGAAGAGATTTTCCTTCAGCGCGTTGGTCGTGGTTGGAGATGGGCAGGGATGGGTCGGCATTGGCAAGGGGAAAGCCACCGAGGTGCCGCCGGCGATTGCTAAAGCCGTGGGGCGAGCCAAGAAACAACTGCTTCAGGTTCCTTTGAGAAACGGCAGTATCCCCCATGACGTGCATGGGCGTTTTTGTGGGGAACACGTGTACATGAAGCCGGCGAAAGAAGGGACGGGGATCATCGCGGGAGGGGCGGTCCGAGCTATTTTTGAAATGCTCGGGGCTCACAATATCATTGCAAAAACCTTAGGCCGCGGAAATCCCTATAACGTCGTGCAGGCCACGTTGGCCGGATTGTCCCAACTCAAGGGCCCGGAAGACGTCAAGCAACTTCGTCAGGTTCCGAATGGGTCGTCACTCTAACGTGGTATATGAGGAGCGGTGTCGTGTCTCAATCTCCTGATCGGCTTTCCATTACGCTGAAGCACAGTCCCATCGGACGACCCTATAAACAACGGCTGTATTTGCAAAGTCTTGGCTTGCGAAGTCTCCAACAAACGGTGCAGCGCCCCAAGACGCCCCAGGTGTTAGGGTTGATTCTGAAGGTCAAGCACCTCGTTGAGGTCGACGGTCAATGAAACTCCATCAATTGCAACCCGCACCGGGTTCCAGGAAATCGAAAAAGCGTCTGGGTCGAGGTCCGGGCTCGGGGTTGGGAAAGACGGCAGGCAAGGGGCATAAAGGTATGCTCGCCAGATCCGGCAGGGCGAACGTCGCGGGCTTTGAAGGTGGACAAATGCCGCTTGCCAGGAGGGTGCCCAAACGAGGATTTCATAATCCTTTTCGGATCGAATTTGCCGTGGTCAATCTCAAAACCATTTCTGCCCTTGGCGAGATCACGAACGTGACCCCTCAAGTCTTATATGAGAAAAGGATCGTCAAGAAGCAGTCAAGGCCCATCAAGATTCTTGGTGTGGGAGAGCTGGACAAGCCCATGACCATTGAAGCGCATAAATTCAGTCAGTCGGCTCTTCAGAAAATTGAACAAGCGGGCGGACAAGCCAAGGTCATCGGCAGTGCTTGAACGGCTCATTACGAGCTTCCAGAACATCCTCAAAATACCGGAGTTACGTAGCCGTGTCCTTTTTACGTTGGCAATGTTGGCTGTCTACCGGATTGGGGCTCATATTCCCACTCCGGGGATTAACAATGATGAATTGGCGGCATTCTTATTGGACCAAGGCGGAGCCCTTCTCGGGTTCCTGGATATTTTTTCCGGAGGCTCGCTATCACGGTTAACGATTTTTGCTCTGGGCATTATGCCCTATATCAGCGCTTCGATTATTCTGCAATTATTGACCGTTGTTATTCCGCATTTATCGAAGCTGGCCAAGGAGGGTGAACGAGGAAGAAAGACCATTATTCAATATACCCGGTACGGCACCATCGGCATTGCCCTGATTCAGGGGTTCGGGATTGCCATTGGGCTCGAGGGCATGAATGGCGGCCAATACGTGTTGGATCCGGGTTGGCCGTTTCGGTTCATGACCGTGATTACCCTGACCGCGGGAACCGCGTTCCTCATGTGGTTGGGTGAACAAATTACCGAGCGGGGAGTGGGGAACGGAATTTCGCTTATTATTTTCGCCGGGATTGTCGCCCGGCTTCCAAGCGCGGTTGCCCAGACCTTTGAAATGTACCGAGTCGGGGAGTTGAGCCTGCTCTTTCTGATCCTGTTAGCCGTGAGCATGCTGGCCGTGATCACCGCCATTGTGTTTTTGGAAAGCGGAAGACGAAAGGTTCCGGTTCAATATGCCAAGCGGGTCGTCGGTCGCAGGGTGTATGGGGGGCAAAGTACTCATATCCCATTGAAAATTAACACGGCGGGGGTGATTCCACCGATCTTTGCCTCTTCGATTATTGCGTTCCCGGCCACCATTACCTCATTTGTTCAGGTGCCGTGGGTACAAGCGTTTGGGGCGCACTTGGCTCCGGGGTCGGTCGTCTATACGTTGATGTACGTGGGCCTTATTGTTTTCTTCTGTTTTTTCTATACGGCGGTCGTGTTGAATCCGGTCGATATGTCGGACAACATGAAGAAATATGGAGGTTTTATTCCGGGCATTCGACCGGGCCAGCGAACGGCGGATTATATTTACAAAGTTCTCACTCGAATCACGTTCGCCGGTTCCATTTACCTGGCGGTCGTCTGTGTGATTCCGGAATTGTTGATTTATAAATTGAATGTTCCTTTTTATTTCGGAGGCACCTCGTTGCTGATTGTCGTAGGTGTCGGGTTGGATACCGCCCAGCAAATCGAGTCTCATATGCTGATGCGAAATTATGAAGGATTTCTGGCCAAGGGACGCTTGAAAGGCCGGAGTGGATAGCACAAGCATGCGATTGGTTTTTCTTGGTGCGCCTGGGGTAGGCAAGGGGACGCAAGCTGAAATGGTGGCGGCTAAATTTGCCATATCAAAAATTTCCACGGGAGATTTATTGCGAACGGGCGTGGCCAAAAAGACGCCGTTGGGTCTTGAAGCGCAGCAGTATATGACGCAAGGGGAGCTCGTGCCTGACAACGTCGTGATCGGTCTCGTAGCGGAAAAAATTGATTCACCGGAATGCGAAAAAGGATTTATTCTTGATGGTTTCCCGCGAACCATTCTTCAAGCGGATGCCCTGTCGGGGATTCTTCAGGAGCAGAAGGTGGTGCTGGACCGGGTCATGTATTTCGTGATCCCCCGCGAGGAAGTGGTCAGGCGGTTGAGCGGACGAAGAAGTTGTTCGACGTGCTCGGCGGTGTATCATGTTGATTACGTTCCGCCCAAGCAGGAAGGACGCTGTGACGAGTGTGGGGCGGCCCTTGTTCAGCGTAGTGACGACAAACGGGAAACGGTGGAATCGAGGCTGACGGTGTATGAAGAACAAACGTCTCCCTTGATTGACTATTATAAAGAGAAAGACGTGCTGGCTGAATTAGACGGCACGGGATCCGTAGAAGACGTACAAGGGCGGTTACTCGCGTTGTTGGCCAGGTCGTAGATCTACATGATAATGCTCAAGACCGAGGAAGAAATTGCGCTGATGGCACAGGCTTCGAAAATTGTGGCCGAAGCGCATCAGGTCCTCCAACAAGAGGTCAGGCCCGGTGTCACCACGTTGTATTTGGACGAACTTGCTGAAACGTTTATTCGTGACCACGGGGGAATCCCGGCGTTTAAAGGGTATCGTCATTTTCCCAACACCCTGTGTGCCTCGGTGAATCATGAAGTGGTCCATGGTATTCCCTCTGACCGGGAACTGAAAGAAGGGGATATCATCGGGCTTGACTTGGGGGCGATTTTTCAGGGATTTTATGGCGATGGGGCCGTGACCGTACCCGTCGGACCCGTTTCAGACGACATTGAAACCCTGCTCAAGGTGACGGAAGAGGCGATGCAGAAAGGGATTGATCAAGCACGGGTAGGGAACCGGTTGTCCGATATTGGCCATACGATTCAAAGCTACGTGGAAGCGCACGGGTTTTCCGTTGTGAGGGATTTTGTGGGCCATGGGATTGGCCGGCAACTTCATGAGGACCCTCAGGTTCCCAATTATGGACGTCCGGGGCAAGGCTCGCGTCTCCAGTTCGGCATGGTGTTGGCCATTGAGCCCATGGTGAACGTTGGGGGACCTCAGGTGAAAGTGTTGGACGATCAATGGACTGCCGTCACGAAAGATGGCAGCCTGTCGGCTCATTTTGAACATACCGTGGCGATTCAACCCGAAGGGCCGCCAACGATTCTGACGACGGTCAAGGAGCAGGTGAGCGTCATTCATAGCGACGCGGTTCAAGGCTGATGGCAAAAGCAGACATGATTGAGGTACAAGGGGTGATCATGGAAACGTTGCCCAATGCCATGTTCCGGGTTCAGTTAGAGAGTGGACAAAAAATTTTGGCACATATTTCAGGGAAGATGCGGATGCATTTCATTCGAATTCTCCCGGGCGATAAAGTGACCGTGGAGTTGTCTCCTTATGATCTCACGAGGGGCCGGATTACCTATCGCTTCAAATAGCAAGGAGAGACATGCTCTCATGAAAGTCAAATCGTCCGTCAAACCGATGTGTTCAAAATGTATTGTCTTCAGACGACGAGGTATCGTTCGGGTCCGCTGCAGTAACCCTCGTCACAAGCAGCGACAAGGGTAACGGCACAAGCCGCGTTACGTGAAGAAGGAGGATACATGGCTCGGATAGCAGGCGTCGATCTGCCGGTGGGTAAACGCATTGAGATTGGCTTGACCTATATTTATGGGATCGGGCCGTGGAGTGCCAGGCAGATTTTACGAAAGACCGGCATTGATTACGCCGTGCGCGTCAAGGATCTTCGTGAAGAAGATATTGTCAAACTTCGCGAAACGATCGATAAAGACTACACCGTGGAGGGAGATCTCCGAAAAGAGATCACTCTCAGTATTAAACGCCTGATCGATACGGGGTCGTATCGAGGTCTTCGCCATCGAAGAGGACTGCCCGTTCGTGGACAACGGACCAAAACGAATTCCCGAACCAGGAAAGGGAAGCGGGCTTCGATCGGCAGGGCTAAAAAATAAACAGCCATTCAGGGGACAGCATGAGCGTAAAAAAAGGTCGGAAAAAAGAGAAAAAAATCGTGCAAATGGGAATTGCCCATATTCAGGCGTCTTTTAATAACACGCTTGTGACCATTACGGATATGAGCGGCAATACGGTCTCGTGGTCGAATGCGGGAGGCTTAGGCTTCAAAGGGGCCAGAAAGAGTACGCCATTTGCGGCGACGCGCGTGGGGGAGGCGGCAGGACGAAAAGCCATGGAGCAGGGCATGCGCCAGATTGACGTCTACGTCAATGGGCCGGGACCGGGCCGTGAGTCGGCGGTACGAGCACTGCAATCCGTGGGCTTACGGGTGAATTTGATTCGCGACGTGACCCCCATCCCCCATAATGGATGCCGGCCGCCGAAAAGACGACGAGTGTAAGTGGTGATTGACTCAACCTTCAGACGTGCCAACGCAGGTTCTGAAGTCTTGCAAGTGAGAGGCTAGATACGTGGCAAATTATCGTGGTCCAGTATGCAGGATTTGTCGAAGGGAAGGCGTGAAACTGTTTCTTAAAGGAACACGTTGCATGACCGACAAATGTGCGATTGAACGTCGCAGTTATCCTCCCGGTCAACATGGACAATCTCGTCCCCGTGTGACGGATTATAGTATGCAGCTTCGTGAAAAACAGAAATTGCGCCGGATGTATGTCATCCAAGAGCGTCAGTTTCGAGGAATCTTCGAGCGCGCAGAACGTCAAGAGGGCGTGACGGGTGAAAATCTCCTGGCGCTGCTTGAGCGACGGTTGGATAACGTCGTCTACCGGATTGGATTGGCTTTTTCGCGCAAGCAAGCTCGCCAGTTGGTCAATCATGGACATATTTTGGTCAATGGCCGAAAAACCGACATTCCATCGTATACGACCGCCGTGGGAGACGTGGTTCAAGTCAGACCACGGAGCCTGGAGTTGCTGGCGATTAAAGCTGCGGCGCAGGCCGCCGACAGCCAGTCGGTGGTCAACTGGATCGACTGTGACCATGATGCGTTAAAAGGGACGATTCTGGCATTGCCGACGAAGGATGACATTGGGGCCCCGGTCAATGAACAGATTATTGTCGAATTATATTCTCGCTAGAAGTGAGAATATCGGGCAACCATACGTTAGCTGACGTTTCGGCTGTGACAGATTGAGGTAAAAGGGGGCGTAATGAGCAAAGGGATCAAGGATTTTCAGTTGCCTATGCGACTGGAATTGGAAAAGGAAACAGCCTCTTCCACCTATGGAAAGTTTACGGCTGAGCCATTTGAACGTGGGTTTGGGACAACGGTCGGCAACTCCTTGCGACGCGTGTTGTTGTCCTCGTTATCCGGTGCGTCCGTGACTTCTGTCAAGATCGAAGGTGCGTTTCATGAATTTTCCACCCTTCCCGGCGTCACGGAAGACGTGACCATTATCATCTTGAACATCAAGAATCTGCGTCTCAAACTTCATACCGATAAATCGAAAGCGATGCGGTTAAAGAAAAAAGGGCCGGGCGACGTTCGTGCCGCCGATATTCAGCATGACGCGGACATGACGATTTTAAACCCTGAATTGCATATCGCCACGTTGGACAAAGACGGTGCGCTTGACATGGAGTTGATCGTGAAGCCGGGACGCGGGTACGTGCCGGCTGAACGCAATAAAGAAGAAGGGCTGCCCATTGGGGTTATCCCGGTCGATTCGATTTTTTCCCCGATTAAGCGGGTGAACTTTCACGTGGAAAATGCCCGTGTGGGACGTGTGACCGATTATGATAAACTGAATCTTGAGATTTGGACCGACGGAAGCATTACCCCGCAAGAGGCGATTTCCTCATCGGCCTCTATTCTTCGAGAGCATTTGGCTATTTGCATTCCCAGCGAAGAAATGAAAGAAGTGGAGCATGATTCCGCTTACGAGGAAACGCAAGCCGAATTGAATAAACATCTGGCTCGAAGCGTTAACGAACTGGAACTTTCCGTGCGTGCGGCGAATTGTCTGAAAAATGCGAATATCAAAACCATCGAAGACCTCGTGCAAAAGACGGAAATAGAGATGCTGAAAACCAAAAATTTCGGGAAAAAATCTCTCAATGAAATCAAGGAAGTGTTAGCCGAAATGGGCCTGAGTTTGGGTCTCAGAAGAGAAAGTCTGGTACAGACCAACAACCAATCGCATTAACCTTTTATCAAGAGAGCCATATAGTGCGTCATCGAAAAACAGGCAGACAATTAGGGCGAAATACCAAACATCGACACGCGATGTTCCGGAACCTTGTCACCTCGTTACTGGAACACGAACGTATTGAGACCACGGAGGCAAAAGCCAAAGAAATCCGCGGGATCACTGAGAAAATGATCACCTTGGGGAAAGACGGCTCTCTTCATGCTCGAAGGCGCGCCTTGGATTTTATCCGAAAAAAAGAGATTGTATCCAAATTGTTCGGTGACGTTGCAGGACGATTTCGTCACCGGCCAGGAGGGTACATCCGGATCATTCGGACAAGACGACGACCCGGTGATGGTGCAGAACTTGTAGCCATTGAGTTGATCGAGCGCGGGCCGGTGGTCGACGACGTTCCAGAACCCGTGACCGAAGACAAGACTTCATAATCTTTTGCAGTGCTCCCTTCCTCAGGTGTCCGGCCGTTGTGGGAGTTCCTGCCGTGCCCTCCTCCTCCCTGCCGCCATCTCAGCCAGCGTCGAACCGTGTTTCAGGAATATCCCTGCGACCGTTTAGTTTACTTGGTCCGGGAAGTATGGTATTCTGTTTCAGGTTCCTTCCAAGCCATTCACGTATACACGTATGCCTCGCTTATGGATCCAATGGATTTTAAGAGGGATTACCCTGAGTTTGGCTGGCTTTCTCGGGTATGTTCTGATGCAACAAATGCAGTCCAACCATCCCCTTCCCGTTCTGACGGCACCGGTTTTTGAAACGACCGATGCCGGCTTGGAAGGTTTTGTCTACCGTCAAACCGAAGAGGGGCGGGTCCAGTGGGAGGTGGAAGCACAAAAAGCCGAAAGCCATGAGTCCGAACAGCACGTGCTGCTGAAACAGGTTCAGGTTCGGTTGTTTGACAAGGAGGGTCAAGAGCAGGAAATGCAGTTGGAGGCTGAAGAAGGAACGATTAATACGGCCAACGGCAATTTTGATCTTCGAAGTCAGGAAGAGTTGATTGCAATTGAATTGGCAAATGGCTATACAATCTTTACCCCGCACGTTCACTGGGTGGATGCGGAGCAGACCATCAGCACGGACAGGCCGGTGACCATACATGGGCATGGCTTGGTCATTACGGGTATTGGTTTGATTGCAGAGTTGAAAACGGAACAGTTAGGAGTGCTCGATGATGTACACGTTCGGATTACGTCCTGAATATAGCAAGCCCATCCTCATGGCGATTCTGGTAGGTGGTGTCGTCTCAGCGCAGGCAATCTCTTTCGCCTTTGCTGAAAAAAAAGAGCAAACGACGATTACTTCACAGACGATGACCGTCCAGGGAAAATCCGGACAGACGATCTTTGAAGGAACGGTGGTCCTCAAGAAAATGGACTTCGTCATGCGATCTGATCATATGGTGGTAACGTTTAAAAAAAGTGCGCAAGCTGGCAGCCGGCAAACGGAAGGGGGGACCACACATCAGGTTGACCGCATTGAGGCCAGCGGCAGCGTGGTCATTGAGAAATCTGATGGGAAAGCGACGTGCGGGCGCGCACTGTATGACAAAGTTGAAGACAAACTCGTCCTGACGGAATCACCGGTGGCCTGGCAAGGTGGCACAAAAATTAAAGGATCCAAAATGACGATGTTTTTAAAGGAAGAACGAAGCATCGTCGAAGGCAGATCACATGTGGTTATCCTCGAAGAGTAAAGGCCGTCAGGCCGTTGCAATCGTTGAGCCGTTACAGCCCGTCATGGCGCATTCCAGGCTTTCCGTCAAGGAATTACGCAAGAGTTTTAAGGGACGGGATGCCGTTCAAGGCGTCTCGTTAGAAGTTGAATCAGGAGAAATTGTCGGGTTATTGGGGCCGAATGGAGCAGGAAAAACGACGATTTTCGACATGGTGGTTGGCCTTTGCCAGCCCGACTATGGCGAGATTTTCTTAAATCACGATCCGATCACTGCCTTGCCGATGTACCAAAGGGCTCGCCGCGGTATTGGGTATCTCCCGCAAGAAGCTTCGGTTTTTCGTCGATTGTCCGTTCAAGATAATATTTGTGCCGTCTTGGAAACCCTGGACCTTTCTCAGGAGGAGCGTCAGGAACGCCTGGATCGTTTATTGAACGAACTCGGGTTAGCCCATATTCGAAAAAGCAAAGCCTTCACGCTTTCCGGCGGAGAGCGGCGTCGGTTGGAAATCACGAGAGCTCTGGCCACGACTCCTCAGTTTTTGTTGTTGGATGAACCCTTTGCCGGCATTGATCCCATTGCGGTTGCCGACCTCCAAAAAATCATTCAGTCTTTGAAAAGCAAAAAAATCGGGATTTTGACGACGGATCACAACGTGCAAGAAACGCTTTCCATAACAGATCGGGCGTATATCATTAATGAAGGAACGATTCTGGAGGCAGGGACTTCAGAAGTCATTGTCAGGAGCCCCAAGGTCAGGAAAATCTATTTAGGGGAACGCTTCAGGCTTTGAACGTTCCGGGCCTGCCTGGATGACGGCGATGGAACTCAAACTCGATCTTCAGCTCAGTCAGAAGTTGGTGATGACGCCCCAACTTCAACAAGCCATCAAGTTATTGCAGTTATCCAGACTGGAACTGCAACAGGTGTTTGCCCAGCATTTGCTCGAAAATCCACTTCTTGAAGAGGTGAGTGCCGATGTGGATGAGGGGGATGGGCCAACGCCGGAAGAGACTGCCCCCGAGAGAAAGGAAGAAGTCGTCGGTGACAGTGATGCCGGTGGTGAGGCCGGAGCCGCCAATGAACTTTCCGAACCGCTCTCGCCGGAGGGGTGGGAAGATTATTATGAAGGTGATTGGCGACCGAGAGGTGGTGATTACCATGCGTTTTCAGACGAAGATTTTCCGTCTTATGACCAAACGCTGACGAAACCGACCACACTGGAAGATCACCTGCTATGGCAGTTGCGGCTTTCTTCCGAGGATGAAGAAGAAAAAGCCATCGGCCATATGATCATCGGCAATCTCGATGAAGACGGGTATCTTCGCACCTCGATCGAGGAAATTGCCGAAGAAGCTCGGGCATCCGTCAAAAAAGTTGATTCTGTTTTATCCTTGATTCAAACGTTCGATCCCATCGGCGTGGCTGCCCGCGATCTTCAGGAATGTTTATTGGTTCAACTTTGCCACCTTCATAAAAAACCCATTGGAAGTGAATATGTGCATGGCGGCGCTCACCAGGAATCCCTGCTCGAGCTGATTATCAAGAACCATCTTCGCGACCTCCAGAAAAAACGATATTCCACCGTCGCCAAGGCAGTCGGGAGGTCCGTTGAAGAGATCGTGGAGGCCGTGCATATCATCGAAGGTCTGGAACCAAAACCCGGACGGCCCTATTTTTCCGACAACAACCAAATCATCGTGCCCGATGTCTTCGTGTTCAAGGACGAAGGCGAATGGCAGGTGTCCCTGAACGACGGCAGGATGCCTCGTGTACGCACGGGAAACCTTATATCTATCGACTCCCATCAGGTGCTCCATGATCTCGATAGGATACCTCGTGTGCGGATCAATCCTTATTATGAGCAGATGTTGGGAACGAACAACAGCGGAGATGGAGCCACCACGAAGGCGTACTTGGAGGATAAACTGCGAGGGGCGCAGTGGATCATTCGCAGCCTTGAGCAGAGGAACAAAACGATTCTGAAAGTGGTTGGAAGTTTAATCAGATTCCAGGAATCCTTTTTGGAAAAAGGCATTCAGTACTTGAAACCGCTCGTGCTGAAGCAAGTGGCTGAAGACGTGGGCATGCATGAGTCGACCATCAGTCGGGTGACGACGAATAAATATATGTATTGCCCCCAGGGCATGTTGGAACTGAAATATTTCTTTAACGCGGGCATTCACCGGGCGGAACCAGGCGCCGAAGATTTATCCTCGATCACCGTTCGTGAGTTGATCCGTGAAATGGTCGGACAGGAAAATCACGGGAAACCGTTGAAGGATCAGGAAATTGTCTCGAGGTTGCGTGGCAGAGGGATTGTCATTGCCAGACGGACGATTGCCAAGTATCGGGCGGAACTCAATATCGCCACGGCCAGCCAGCGAAAACGTATCTATTGAGCCCACCGTGATTGCACCGTCACTCCAGGGCTTGCCTTTCTTGCCGATGAGAACAATGCCCCTTCACCTGAGGTCGCCGTGACTGCGGAACGTTCACTCCATCTCGTGATTGTCAGTGGGTTGTCCGGCTCCGGAAAAACCCAAGCCCTGAAATGTCTCGAGGATATAGGGTTCTTCTGTGTGGACAATCTTCCTCCGGCGCTGTTTCTCTCATTTGCAGAATTTTGCGGCCAACGAAGTCACACCGTTCGCAAGATTGCCTTGTGTATTGATATTCGCGAACGCGAATTCTTCTTGGATTTTTTCGAAAATCTTGAGCGGCTCCAAGCGAACGTCTCCGTCGTGGAACTGGTGTATTTGGAAGCGAATGACGTTGTCCTGACCCGTCGTTTTTCGGAATCCCGTCGTCCCCATCCGCTCCTACCCCAGCAGCCCGTCCTGGAAGGGATCCGACTCGAACGGCAGCGTCTTGGCGAATTACGTTCTCGTGCCGATCGCGTGTTGGATACGTCGGAGTTGACCGTGCATGAACTGCGAGATTGGATGGTGCAGCAGTACGGCGACCGAGACCATCGGCATTCAATGAAGGTGTCCGTGATGACGTTCGGTTACAAGTTTGGCGTGCCCTACGAGGCCGACCTCGTGTTTGACGTTCGATTTTTGCAAAATCCTCACTTCGTTCCTGAATTGAAACCGTTAACGGGAAATGAAAAAAACATCCAGCGGTACGTTCTCGAAAACAAAGAGGCACAGGGTTTTCTTGAGCACATGAAGGGGTTTTTTACGTTTCTCCTTCCGCTGTTTGAGCGAGAACGGCGGAGTTATTTGACCATCGCCATCGGCTGTACGGGTGGGAGGCATCGTTCCGTCGCGATCGGGAACAAGGTGAAGGACCTGTTTGCGCTGTTAGGCTACAGCGCCACGCTCAGCCACCGGGACCTGGATCGTTCTGAATATTGACGTGCCGTTCCGGCTACGGGCTTTTCCGCATTGCAGACGCATCCGGCCTACGCTGGGCCATGCACAAATCGCGGTGAGGAAACGTTCACCGTCACCGTCATTTTTGCGAGAAACCTTATCGGCACGTGGGCCAAATCGCCATTGTTTGACGGTCAATCGAGAACAGTGTAGGGTTAAATTTTTTAAGCGGGAGCATCAGGGATGTTGCCTTCGACGTCAACCCGCCCTCGCAATTGACCGCCGATGATGAAGCGACTCCGGAGATGGGCCCACGTCTTTTCACGACCGCAACCCCGTGTCGGATTGGACATCGGCTCTTCCACGATCAAGCTGATTCAGCTTGAGCAACATGCCACCCGGTATCGTCTCAAACGATTTCTCGTCAGCAGTCTCGATTCAGACGTTGTGGAAGAGGACGCGAGCCACCATTCCCATCGGCTCAAAGCCGCACTCAGCGATCTGCTTCAAGAATGTGAGTTGCTCGGCAGCCCCGTGGCCATCTCCGTATCCGGACCATCGGTGATGGTCAAGCGGATACGCGTGTCCGGTGTCGAGCAGGATGCCCTTGATGAATATTTGACGTGGGAAGGTCATCAATACATCCCCTATGCCATGAGTGACATTTATTTTGATTATTGGATCCTCCCTCCCCCACAGCCTGCCTCTACGGAGACGGAACTGCTGCTTGTGGCCGCCAAGCAACAGGTGGTTGAGAGCCGCAAAACGTTATTGGAAGAAATCGGGGTTCATCCGATCGTGTGTGACGTCGATGGTCTCGCGCTGATGAAGACGATTATGCGGAAAAGCCCTGCCTTCAGGGGAAGGTCATTTGCCATTGCAAACGTGGGAGCGAGCGGCATGAATATCGTTTTCGTAGCCGATGAGTCTCCCCTCGTGGTCCGCGATGTCAGCTTCGAGGGAACTTCGTCAAACTGGGAAGTCGATCACGCGGGAGCCGTCAAAGACACCGCTGGGCAGCACGGTCCGGGTGGAACCGGTGGCCCGGAGAATCCATCCCTCGTAGCAGAAGTCGTAAGGGAAACCAAATGCTGTTTCGAGTCCGTCCTGGAACGCTACCCGGAACTCGACGTGGAAAAGATGTTTCTTTGTGGAGGACAATCGAAACATCCGCGATTGCGAAGTGAGTTGCAACACGCCTTGGCGATTCCCACTCTGCCGTTCAATCCTTTTGATGAAATCGAATGTCTGGCCGATCATCAGGATCATGACCATCTGTCGGCTTCGGCCCACCTCGGAGGAGTGGCCCTCGGTTTGGCCCTTCATAAGGACAACCATGGTTAGCATTAATTTACTGAAAGGCCAACGACACGATGAACGTCAGGTGCGGAGTCGCTCCAAGTCAGAGTTGTTCGCGGGGGTAGGCGTCCTGGCGAGTGTCTGTGCGTTTTGGGGATGGGTCGCCATTGATGTCAATCACGCTACGCAACGGCTTGAACAAGAAATGCAGGCGAAACAGGCACGTGTCGTTTTGCTGCAGAAAACCCACCAGGAGGTTTTGACGCTGGAGAAACGACGGCAAGTCATTGTCACCGAACGGAACAGACTCAAGGCATTGACGAGTGAACTGCCCATTCGCTTGCTGTCGATCATCGGCCAGGCGGTTGATCCTCTGGACGTGTGGTTGCTGCATCTTCAGGCAAAGGATGAAAAGATCACGTTGTCCGGTTTTGCCCGTTCTCTTGAAGACGTGTTGAAGCTTGCGAAGGATTTCGAAAAAACCGAAATGCTTGGGCCGGTCGACGTTGTTGATGCCGGGCCCTACGTGCAGCAGCCTGACATCTTTCAATTTTCAATGAACGTATTCATGGACTCGACGGATCATGGTCGAAAACATTCTTGATTGGGTGGAAGACACGCGTATGACCCACAAGGTCATTATCCTGCTTCTCTTTACAGGGTTCGCGTCGATCATCCTGTTTCAATTCGTTGTGGAACCGCAACGGCAACGAACCCAAGCGTTTCAACAAACCCTTCGATCACTGGACCATCAACTGGCAACGAGGGACCCTCAATTGGAGACTCTCAAAGATGAAATCGCCAACCTGACCCGCCAGCTCGAAACACAAAAAAGAGTATTGGCGGTGCCCATGGATCAACTACTAACGGGCGTCCTGGCCAAAGCCCAGTCGGTTGACGTGGCACTCACGTCCTGGAAATCCGAAGAGCCTGTCCCGCTTCCGGAAACGGATTTGAATAGAGTCACGCTTCGGCTCTATGCGGAAGGAGGGTATCATTCGCTCGCGCACTTTCTTGAAGAGCTACAAACGCTTCCGAACACGTTGACGTTGAAGGCGCTGGACTTTCAAGCCAGGAAAGCGACTGAGGAGAGCCCGGAGCGTCCCATTCAAGCCTCTTTTGAATTGATAGGCCTCCAGGTAACTGCCGTCGGAGAAAGAGAACAGCGCGTTGCCGGGCAGGTCACAAGTTAAGGGAGCAAACCCGTGATGCGTGCTATTGCTGTGCTCATGTTCTTCGTGTGTGGGAGCGTTTTGTTGTTCACCGGGATCCAAGTTTATGCAGGGCCGGGTGAACAGGTGGTAACGAACGCTCTATTGAATGAGCCCTCTCGCGCATTCCGGTATCGTTCGGATCGCTATCGCGATCCTTTTGTGCCGAAATCGGTTGTCCGGAACAAGGCCGCTTCTTCCTTGCAGGGGCAAGACGTGAGCCACCAAACCGTGAAGGTCGTTGGAACAATGTCATCAGCTCAGGGCCGTTGGGCTCTGTTGGAATTTGAGGATGGGAAGCGACTCATTGTCATGCCGGGACAAGTTATTTCCGCCTATTCCCGAGTCGTGCAACGCATCACGGATCACGGGGTGACTCTTTCAGCGATGGGGGAAAAGGCAAGGCCTCAACAGGAGAAGACGTATTGGTTGTACGAAGAAAAGGACTTTTGGGAACCGCGTTCCGGCGAGGATTCCTTAAAGCCCTGATGGATGAAGGTGCAAGATGTTGCGTTATTTAAATGCCGGTGAGTCCCATGGAAAGGGGTTGATGGCCGTGTTGGAAGGGGTTCCGGCAGGGCTTCCTCTTACCGCGGAAATGATCAACCATGATCTGGCGAGAAGACAGGGTGGGTATGGCCGTGGGGGCCGGATGCGAATCGAAAAGGATCAGGTTGAATTTTACTGTGGCGTCCGAAAAGGGAAAACGTTAGGAAATCCGTTGGGATTAGTCGTTCGCAACCGGGACTGGGAAAATTGGCAGGAGATTATGGCGGCCGAACCTGGTCCTCCATCAGAGGAACGAGTCGTGACCCGTCCGCGACCCGGTCACGCGGACCTGGTGGGGGCCATTAAATATGGACATCGGGACATTCGTAACGTCCTCGAAAAGGCGAGTGCGAGAGAAACGGCTATTCGGGTGGCCCTCGGTGGCGTGGCCAAGGCCCTGTTATCGCAATTTGACATGCGGGTGGTGAGTTATACGACCCGCATCGGGTCGGTCGCGATCCCGCCGGTGGATGATCCCTTGGCAGCGTATGAACGGGCTGAGCAGTCGCAGGTGCGGTGTTCTGATCCGGAAGCGAATGAAAAGATGATCGAGCAGATCCAATCGGCGAAACGTAACGGCGACTCCTTGGGTGGGATTTTTGAGGTGGTGGTGACCAATCCTCCCGTTGGGTTGGGCAGTTACGCGCAGTGGGATCGGCGCTTGAGCGCACGATTGGCCATGGCGGCCATGAGTATCCAAGCCATGAAAGGTGTGGAAATCGGCATGGGGTTCGAGTCTGCTTGTCGATTTGGGTCTGAAGTGCACGACGACATCTATCCCAGTGAAGTCAAACCGGGATTTGCACGAACGACCAACCGTGCCGGTGGGTTGGAGGGCGGCATGACGAACGGGCAACCCGTTGTCGTGCGGGTTGCCATGAAACCGATTGCCACCCTGTATCGACCGAAGAACAGCGTGGATATTCAAACGAAACAACCATTTGAAGCCACGGTGGAACGTTCTGACATCTGTACGGTTCCCGCCGCCGGCGTGGTAGGGGAAGCCGTCATTGCCTATGAAATGGCCAATGCCATGCTGGAAAAGTTCGGCGGTGATAGTTTGGATGAAATGAAACGAAATTTCGACGCCTACCAGGAATACGTGAAGAATTTTTGAAAGGTACCCTGGTTTCTCCATCCTTTTCCTCAACCAACGTGAACCGATCACATCGCTCAACCGGAAAAGTCGAGTAGATGGCTGCTCATGACCCACTCTAACCAAACAGTCACAGTCGGTCTCGGCAAGCGAAGCTACGATATCGTGATCGGTCCCGGCAGCCTTCACCGGATGGGGCAGTATTTACAGGCATTGGGACTGTCCGGAAAAGTCGGAGTCGTGACCAATCCGACGGTGGCACGTTTCTATGGGGCGTCGCTCAAAAAGGCGATCGTCAAAGCGGGATTCACCTGCCACGTGATAAGCATACCTGATGGCGAGCGAACCAAAACGCTTCGGTGGGTCTCGTCCATCGTCGATGAATTGGTCAAGCATCGATTCGAACGCCGGTCCGCGCTCGTAGCGTTGGGTGGAGGGGTGATTGGAGACATCACCGGCTTTGCCGCGTCAATGTACCTTCGGGGTATCCCCTTTATTCAAGTGCCCACCACGCTTGTGGCGCAAGTGGATTCCAGCGTGGGTGGGAAAACCGGGGTCAACCATCCCTCGGGGAAGAATCTGATCGGCGTGTTTTACCAGCCGGCCCTCGTCGTGTCCGATACGAATACGTTGCAGACCCTTCCCGGGAGGGAATGGCTGGCCGGGTTGGCCGAAGTGATTAAATATGGGGTCATTGCCGATAAAAATTTCTTCGCGTTTTTAGAGGACCGGATGGAACATATTCTCGACATGAAGGAGAAAGACGTCCAAAAGGTCGTGACGCGTTGTTGTGAGATCAAGGCACGAGTGGTGGCCAAAGATGAACGGGAATCGGGTCTGCGTCGGATTTTGAATTATGGACATACCATCGGTCACGCTTTGGAATCTTTAGGTCGGTACCGACAATATATCCATGGTGAGGCCGTGGGAATCGGCATGGTGTATGAAGCCCTCCTTGCCAATCATTTGGAACTGTGCTCGAAAGTCGTCGTGGACAGGCAACGTGCCTTGATACAGGGAACGGGCCTTCCCGTGCGGATGCCGCCCCATAGTTTTTCGAGATTCTGGGGTGCCATGCGTCATGATAAGAAGGTGGCGCATGGAACCATCCATTGCGTGCTTCCCCGGTCGATAGGAAAAGTCCAAGTTATGCCGCTGGAACCGCGCACGGTGAGACGGTGGTATGCGCAATTCAGTTGACCGGTCTTCTCTCCTCACGCCCAGGGTCGAGTCCGGGGCAGGCTCTCTTCCTCAAAGGGAGAGGGAGACATGGATTGGATCCTTGAGATGACGCCAACAAAGAAAGCACCCAAGCAGCCCAAGCAGGACGTCAAGGCCGTCCTTCGCGAAAGAACGCGTGAAGTGGAAGTGCTGTATCGTATCAGTGAATCGATCAGCAGCACGCTCGATTTGGAAGCGGTTCTCAAACACATCGTGGAAATGGTTGTCGAAGTGACGAAGGCCGATTCCTGTTTGTTGTATCTCGTCTCCGAGAATCGGGACGAACTCGTTTTGCGATCATCCAAGAATCCTCATCCCAAGCTCATCGGCCGAATCTCCGTGGGGTTGGGAGAGGGGATTACGGGCTGGGTGGCACAAGAAATGGTGCCGGTGGTCATTCCTCGTCACGCGAGTGATGATCCACGGTTTAAATTCTTTCACAATCTTCCCGAAGACCGATACCAGGCGTTTGTGTCGCTTCCTATCGTGACTAAAGGCAGCGTCATCGGAGTCATTAACGTTCAACACAAGCGGGCGAGGCGATATCAGGATGTCGAACTGGCGCTGTTATCGACGATCGCGAACCAGGTCGGGGGCGCCATCGAGAACGCGCGATTGTATGACGAAATGAGGCGGCAAACGTTACAACTGGATACCCTGTCCCAGGTTTCGGAAACCGTGGCTTCCAATCGTGTGATTGAGGAAGTGCTCCAATTGATCGTGATGACGACGGCCCAGATGATGGATTCGACGATCTGTTCCCTTATGTTGGTTGATGAGGAGAACCAGAAGTTGCATGTTGCGGCGACCCAGAGCTTGAGCGAAGCCTATCGTCGGAAACCTCCGCTCAAGATCGGCCAGAGTATCAGCGGGCGGGTGGTCAAGGAACAACGGCCGATTTACGTTTCGGACGTGAAGAAGGAAAAAGAGTTTTTCTACCAGGATTTAGCCAAACGGGAGTCGTTGTGTTCGTTATTGTCGGTGCCCATGATGAGCAAGGAAAGGGTCATTGGCGTGCTCAATACCTATACCTCCACGTTGCATGCGTTTGACGACAAGGAAATCAAAATCATGCAGGCCATTGCCAACCAGGCAGCGGTCGCCATTGAGCATACTCGTCTCATGGAAAAATCATTTGAAATGCAGGAAGCGCTGACTGTCAGAAAACTCGTCGAACGAGCCAAGGGCTATCTTATGCATTCTCGCAAGTTATCAGAAGCCGATGCGTTCAGGTTGATCCAGCGCCAAAGCATGAACATGCGAAAGTCCATGCGGGAGATTGCCGAGGCCATTATTTTGGCCGGAGAATTGGAAAGTGGGTCCATGGATCAGTAGGGGACAACGCTCGTTGTTCCCTCCTCCTCCTTGACAGGCTGTCCGAATCGTTGTACAAGCTCAAAAGACGACTCGTGCACGTTTGATAGGTGTTAGGACAAAGGCGTCCTCCTTTCCCCGAAGGGAAGAGGACGTTTTTTTTTGCGATGCGTGTTTACCGAATTGCCATGGTCCAAATGAATCCCGTCGTGGGGGACGTGGACGGGAACGTGCGTGCGATGGGCAAATGGGTGACACAGGCTCGTCGGGTTGGAGCGGATATTGTCGTCTTCCCGGAACTGGCGATCACCGGCTATCCCCCGGAAGACCTGGTCTTACGACCGAGTTTTCTTCGCGATACCAATCACGCACTCCAATGGTTGACCAAACAGTGTCGGAACCTCACCGTGGTCGTCGGCTATCTTGAAGAGGGAGGTGTGATTCGTTTGCGGGATTCGACTCCTTTCGTCGTTCCCTCGGGACCCCGGCACGTGTTCAATGCGGCGGCGGTGATTCATGACCGGCAGGTCGTCGCCACCTGCCAAAAAACGTTCTTGCCGAATTATGGGGTATTCGACGAAAGCCGGTATTTTTCGCCAGGCAAAAAAGCGTTAGTTTGCCAAGTCCGAGGAATGCGGTTTGGCGTGAACATCTGTGAGGACATCTGGTACGCCGGTGGGCCTACTCGTGATCAGGTATCTGTCGGGGGTGCGCGACTGATCCTGAACATCAATGCCTCGCCCTATCACGTGGGAAAGGCTCGAACGCGGGAACGCATGTTGGCGCAACGCGCCAGGGAGAATGACGTGGTGGTGAGTTATACCAACATGGTCGGGGGACAGGACGAAGTCGTCTTCGATGGAAACAGCATGATTGTCGATCGAACGGGAAAGGTCATCACGCGTGCAAAGGCGTTTGAAGAAGAGCTTCTTGTGGCTGACCTGTCTTTCGATGGTCTACGGGAGACACGCGCTGCGGGTCGAGGAACACGGGCAGGGCAACGGTATCCCGTCAAACGAGTGCAACTTTCTCCGGTGGTGCAACGGAAAGCGAACAAGCCCGTGCCGTTGAAAAATCCGGCCGTGTCTCACGACTTGGAAGAAATCTATCAGGCCCTGGTAACGGGCGTGCGTGACTACGTCAGGAAGAACCGTTTCCAACGCGTCTTGATCGCCATCAGCGGGGGAATTGATTCAGCCCTGACGGCAGTGATTGCCGCCGATGCCCTTGGTTCGGATCGCGTGACAGGGGTGTTTATGCCCTCACTGTTTACCTCGCGGGAAAGCCGCGTTGACGCCAATGCCTTGACGAAGGCACTGAACGTTCGTTTGTTGACCATTCCGATCACGCGCCTCTGGAAACAATACATCCGGGCATTGTCTTCGACTTTCGGAGAACGCGCTCCAGATACCACGGAAGAAAATCTACAGGCTCGCATACGTGGAACCATCGTGATGGCCCTATCCAACAAATTCGGTCATTTGGTCTTGACGACCGGCAATAAGAGCGAAATGAGCGTCGGTTATGCCACCTTGTACGGGGACATGGCGGGCGGATTTGCCGTGATTAAAGACGTACCCAAAATCCTGGTCTATGACTTGGCTCGGTACCGCAATCGCAAAGCCGTTGATGTCCAAGCCGTGATTCCTCAACGTATCCTCGACCGGGCGCCTTCAGCTGAACTCAAGCCCGATCAAACGGATCAGGACGCCTTGCCGCCCTATGAAGTTCTTGACCCCATACTGGAGGCCTACGTCGAAAGAGAATATTCCCTTCAGGAAATTGCCGGAAAGGGTTTTCCATTGCAAACCGTCAAGCGCGTGATGGCCATGGTGGACCAGAGCGAATATAAGCGCCGCCAGGCTCCGGTCGGGATTAAGATCATGCAAAAGGCGCTTGGGAAAGATCGACGGATGCCGATTACCAATCGGTACGTCAAGCGTTGATGAACAATGTTCGAGCTAGCATACAAACTCGGCAGGGAACAACGATTGTTGTGTGCTGACGACAACGGCACAGGAGTACGTCCGTGAATCAGGAACATATGGAACAGTTGGAGCGTCCCATCGACTCGTCTCAATCGAGTATATCCTCAACGCAAGCCGTACTCCAGGCGCGCCGCGAAGGCATCAGCCGGCGATTACGGGAGGGAGCATCCGGGACGGAAGTCGTGTCGGATTTTACCGCCCTCGTCGATACGGTTCTGACCGGCCGGTATCGAAACGTGGTCAGGCAGTGGGGCGGAGAGTCGCCTGCCGGCATACAGCATTGCTGCCTTGTGGCAGTTGGGGGATATGGTCGCCGTGAACTGTCACCCTATTCCGACATCGACGTCATGATGCTCTATCGTACAGGTGGTGGAAAGGTCGTCCAGGATCTCTCGAAACAGGTGTTTCATCATTTGTGGGATTTGGGGTTTCAGGTGGGGCATAGCGTCCGGTCGATTCACGATTGTATGGTCGTTGCGGAAGAGGATGTGTCGGCCAAAACCGCGCTGATGGAGTCACGGTTTTTAGTCGGAAGTCCCTCGGTTTTTCAAGAATTTCAGCGACGTTTCGCCAAGCGCGTACTCGGGAGGCGAGTGGAGAGTTTTATCCGTGAAAAGCTTGAAGAGCGGAAGCAGGACTATGCCAAATTCGGCGAGACCGTGTTTCTCCTCGAACCGAATATCAAGAGAACCAAAGGCGGGTTGAGAGACGTCCATTTGCTGCAATGGATCGGTATGGCTCGGTACCAAGCCTCCACGTTGCAGGAATTGGTCGATCGTGGAGCATTGGTGCATCAGGATTATAAGGCCTTACTCGAAGCGAGGGAATTCCTGTTCAGGGTGCGCGCCTTGCTTCATTTGGAGGCGGGTCGTGCCCAGGAAATTTTATCGTTCGACGAACAAGTGCGCATGGCGCAAGAGTTCGGCTATCGGGATGAACCGCATATGCTGGGTGTCGAACAGTTCATGCAGCAATATTATCGCCTGACCACGGGCATTCATCATCGGACAATGCGATTCGTGGAGCGTGCGGGTTCCACGACCATATGGATTCGCCTCAAAAAACTGTGGCCTTCTCCCGTGATCGACGGCTTTTTTCAGGTCGTTGACGGGAGGCTGTCCATCCATGATGAAAAACTCGTGCAAGTCCTGGATGATCCGGAGCATCTCTTGAGTCTCTTTCAGGTTGCTCAAAAACAGGGGGTGACGATCGATGGCCTGGTTCTGGAAGAGATTCACCGCCACATGGAAAGCATACCTGACCACCTGTTTGCGTCCCCGGCCGTGAGCCGGCGGTTTCGGGAATTGTTGTCGGGCCCCGAGGCGGTTGCCGAAACCCTGATGTTGATGCATCAGGCTCGGGTTTTGGAAAAACTGATCCCGGCCTTTGGTCGTGTACGGGGCCTCATGCAATTTAATCAATACCACAAATATACGGTTGATGAGCACAGCCTTCTGGCCGTGAAGAAAGTCGAGTTCTTAGGGAAACAGTCCGGAACGTTGGGAAAGGTGTACGAGGAGATTCAAGAGAAGGATCTTCTGCACTTGGCCGTGCTTCTTCATGACGTGGGGAAAGGCCTCCCTGAAGACCACAGCGAAGTAGGCAAAAGGATCGCCCAGGACGTGTCCGTCAGGTTAGAACTTGACGCACAAGAATCCCGGACCCTGGAATGTCTTGTCCATGAACATCTGCTGATGGCGAATACGGCCTTTCGACGGGACCCCCATGATGAAAAAGTACGGCTGACGTTTTGTCGGGCCGTGGGCAGTCCCGAACGATTGAAACAACTCTTGCTCCTGACGGCTGCGGACATTGCGGCGGTGGGGCCGGACATGCTGACCAGATGGAAAGAAGCGTTGCTGATCGAATTATATCTTCTGGCGCTTCCTGAAGTGTCCGGGGACAGCGAACGAGTGGTGGACGTCGAGCACGTCACCGACGAGGTCCTGGCGGCTTGGAAAACGCAAACTCCCCGCGTTGAAGCACGTGGACAAGCCACCGGAAGCCAGGCTCTTCCGGCCCGTGAATGGATAAAGAGCCAATTGGAAGCCTTTCCGGTGCGCTATCTTTCCGGAACGGCCAAGGATCGAATCATCGCTCACCTGTCTGTCATCCAGTTTTTGACCCCGGAACGTCCCATGGTCGAATCCACCTACAACCGGGAACTCAAGGTGTGTGAGTATTCATTAATTGCCTTCGATTCCGTGGCATCCGGGATGTTCATGAAGATGACGGGCGTGTTGGCTGCGAAAGGCCTTCGTGTGCTTGATGCCCAGATCGTGACAAGACCCGACGGCATTGTGGTGGATACGTTTTTGGTCAAGGACCCTGATTTCAGTGGCGCGCCGACGCCGGCACGGTTGGAAAAAGTGGGGAATGCGATTGTCAACGTGTTGAAGGGAGAACTCTCGATCGAAGCGTTTATGGAACAGAATCAACGCGTGTCATTTCGGAGCCAAATGCCGATTCGCCAGCATCGCCCCGAAGTCAAAATTGACAATGAGACGTCGGACCACTTTACCGTGATCGACGTGTTTGCCGATGACAAGCAGGGCCTGCTGCATGAAATAGCGAAAACCTTGTATGACCTCGGTCTCTCGATTCATTCGGCCAAGATCGGGACGCGTCTGGATCAAGTTGTGGATGTGTTTCACGTCACGGAACGGAAGGGCAACAAAGTCGAAGACGCCAGGAGGTGTGAACTCATTCAAGCGAAGTTACAAGAAAAGGTTGATCGTTTCTTGCAATCTTGATCGTACCCCGCGCTTTTCAATTTCCCCGTCACGAATTTGTGTAGTGCTTGAAATGAGAATGAGAAAGCGTAAAGCTGAGGCTGTTGGCCTCAGCTTTACGCAGGGTCCACATCAATAGCCGAGAACTATTTTCATGGACCTGATGGGGTAGCTGTCCCAATCGTGAGACGGTCCTTTTCCTTGTCGGTCCCCGGCAATTACGCAAGTCATTCTGCTGCGGGAGCTTTCTTCTCGGCTGGTGGGGCTGTCTCCTCGGCTGCGGGAGCTGTCTCCTCGGCCGCCGGAGCTTTCTCTTCGGCTGCCTTTTCGTCAGCCAAGGTTATACCGGAAAAACCGATGGCCAGTACAAAGGTCAGCAGACCAAGCATCACGAAAGATCGAGAGAGTTGGCGAAAATATTGCGTGAGTCTTCCTCCTTTGAGTAAGGGTAGAGGGGATTAGTGACTTTTCCCCTGTTAAGGTCAACTTCGAGACTGTGCAATGCACAGTACAATATCATCGAAGCTGTGGAATGTTCGTTACAATATCATAAATTGTGGCTCTAGGGAAGTGGGAAATTCGAAGAGGTTCCCAAGGTCTCGATGCGACCGTCTTTTTCATAGCCCCTCTTGTCTGCCAAATGGAACTCCTTCGGAATGAGAGAGCCGAGCGAACGGTGTGGTCGTGGATTCGCCAAGTCTCGATCCTGCGTCGGGCATCGGTGAGATCGATACACCAGTGTTTGTTCAGACAGGCAGCGAGGCCTGATGCAGAATGTATAGGCTTTTTCTCGTCTGTATTCATTGACGATACCCAGTGCGTCGTAAGGGGGGCCGGGAGGCTTATCAGGAGGAGGTGCCTCCCGGCATCAAGGAGTGGGATGCTCCCCACTCCTTCAACAAAAAAGCCCAAGTATGCATACGGCATTCTTGGGCTCTGGACTAAGAGTCTCGGGCTCTATGCGACTGTTGAGTTAGGAATCTTTATCTATAAAAGTGTTACTCGGAATCTCCTCGCATCATAAAGGGATGATTCAAAACCCACATTTCATACATGGGAATCGCAAACATGATCAAAAAAGCGATCGTCATGAGCATGTCGCCGGTCAACAATGTCACCACGAAGAGGGGAGACACGTAGGTGATCAGCCATGGCGACACGAGATCCAACGTCACGCCCGCAAAGGCGCCCCATGTGGTCAGCATCTTGACGAGAGGGCTGGCCATGGTCAGGTACAACACGTGTACCATGATCAGGAACACGACGGGCATCGTAAATAAGTGAAAGTGCGAGGTTTCGGCCAATTGACCGAACGACATGGGTTCGCCGAAGTTATCGTCGGACCCGCGATAGTGTTGGGCGATGCCTTTCGGTGTCAGGTCGGTCATGCTGTGTGCCCAGACGAAAGTGAAAACAAATCCCACCAACATCAGGAGCAAAAACCACGTATACACCAGCCGTATCTGCCGGTCGGTGTCACGTAGTCGAAACCGGGTATTGAAATTACGCATTGCAACGGAAATAGCCCCTAAAGCCCGAAGAGAGCTTCAAGAAATCCCTTTTCGGACTTGCTGGCGGCCATGACGTTGCTGCCGAGTCCGCGAGGCTTCAAATAGAATTCATTCACCAGGACGAGCACGCGTTTCACCCCGGCGCTTGCGGACCGCACGGACATCGTGGCCCCGGTGATGTTGATGATATCCCGATTGATTCGGACCGGGTCTTCGACGGTTTTTCCCTGGTACTGATAATTGAAGCGTTTCTTGGCGATCTCGTTCCCCCGGGCTTCCCGGTACACCAGGACTTCAAAGTTCGAGCATTCGCCTGTCGAATCAACGCCCACCATGTACGTAATCGGGCGATGCTTGCCGATGGTATTCTGGATGAGGGCATACCCGTCGATATTTCCTTGGGTTTCCCCGATAAAGACGTCGAAGGTCGTTTCCGGAAATTTCCAGCCGATGACTTCTTCAACGAAGGCTTTTTGCTCTGACGCTAACGTCAAGGTATCTTTACGGATCTTTTCCGAATCCGGAAACATGACTTTTGCGGCTTCTTCCTCGGTAAAATAAATTTCCAGATGCCCCAGTTCCTCCGGCGTGAGCCAGCGATTGAGCTCATGATCCCAGATCTGTTCCTGGGGACCCGTCTGGGCGAGGATCTGGGATGACGGAAATCCGGTTAAGACACTGCAAACAGCAAAAATAACCGCAATCCGGAGTGGTATGAACATAGTCAACCACACCCCGAGTCTGTCATTCCCGCGAAAGCGGGAATCCAGTGTCTTTCTCTTCTGTCCCTTCATTCGTGTGACCCCGCAAGAATTCGTATTAACCGACGACCGTACATCCCTTACTCAGCAGTTGATTGGTAATCCGTTGGACCAGATGCCGTTCTTCCCCGGCGTTGGGAGGAATGCGCTTCCAGGCTATGCCCTGCGACCGCGCACCCACCGGAGAAAAAAACTCCCGGGCTTGCCGAACGGAGATCGTGATCGGCTGCCGGGCCGCTTCGACGTTCACAAAAAACCGCGCGCGTTCCTTGTTGGCCTGGCGTTGAAACACCCCGGCCATCTGCCCGGACGCAAAGGTCGCCCACTCGGTTGCAATCACCCCCTTGTCCTTATCCTCTTGAGTCAACGCAAATTCATCCATGCTCGCGAGGGCCACGGACCATGCCTGGTCATAGGAACAGCCGGCCTTCACGGTGCTGGGCGCGCCCGACAATGTGGCGCACCCCACCGTGGAGACAATCAGAAACAAGGAAAGAACGATATGTCTACCCATAATTTCTTCCCCCCTCTCCCCTGGAGGGAGAGGGCTGGGGTGAGGGGGCCTTTCGGTTAAAAGTACGACGACAAGTTGAATTGGAACCCGTTGTGATCCGTGGACGCTCCGCCAAGCGAGGTCGGGCCCTTCTTGTTCCAGGTATAGGCGAACTTGATGACCGAATCTTCTATTGGCCGGAAATTAAGCCCCAGGGTCAACCGTTCTTCGTCATTCTTATTGAAGGCGGAATCGGTGTTGGTATCCGCTTGTCCCCAACGAATGATGCCCGTAAACGTCGAGTCCTGGCCGAAGTAGCTGGGCATGGCCCTGGTGAGCCCCTCCGGCATAAAGTGGTAATTCAATTGCACGTAATATCCGAACATATTTTCGGGGACGACGTAATTGATCTTACTATCTGTCGTAATTCGGCGTCTCGCTGAGTCGTCATCATCCGAAGTGAATACGTCCTGCCCCGCCTCCACAAAAGAAATCACGGCCCCGTCGGCGTTGGCCCAGGCGGCTTCACCCATGAGTTCAAAGGGCCCTCGTTGCAGGGCTCCGTCGATGGCGAACAGGGTCAGGTCATACTTATCTTTTTTGTCCCATTTGCCGTGGTGAACCGAGCCGGCCACCTCGACACCCAACATCGGGCTGAACGAGACACGGCTGACAATAGCCTTGTTTTCGTTGGTATCCTTTTTAAGACTTCCGCGAGACTTTCGCGTCCCGTTATTTTCCGAAAACTGGCCGTTATCGCCCTGAAAGCCATTCGTGACGTAAAATTCGTAATCAATCTTGGAAAGCGCGGTCGGATAGAACGTGCCGAAAAAGCCGATTCCGCTTTCGGCGAACGTGGAAGGCAGGATCGAACGGCTCACCATTGGCCGAAGAGGCAAATCGTTCAAGGGCGAGTCGTGGATGAGGTTGAACCGGCCCATGGGCACCAGGATGATGCCCCCCCGCAGGTTGAACGCGTCATTGAACCGGTAGTCCATGGTGGCGAATTCCATCTTGATGTCCCCGTCCCCTTGGTTGCCCTGGGGGCCGCCGTGTTCAACCTCGAGTTCGGCTGCCACGCTGAGCCGGTCCGTGACCTGGGAATAGAAGAACGGCACGAAGCGTTCCTGGTCGAATCCCGACTTCGCATCACAATCCCGTGCTCCCCCGTTGTTACATTTCGTGAGCGAAAAATCGATGTACCCACCGAGGATGGTTTTCGGAGCCTTGACAAAGGGTCTGGCGTAGATGGTCCGTCCACCCTGCAGGCCGCTACCACCCGAGAAGTCTGTGCCGTATCGGATTGCCTGTTTTGTGGTGTCCCCCATGGCCGGCGGCGCCGGTGGCCGCGCCACCGCTCCCGCCGACGGTGGCGGCTGTTGTTGTCGCTGTTGGGCTGACCATTCTTCGAACATTTTGCGTATCTGTTTCATTTGGGCGGGAGTAAATTCCGCATCCTCAGCCCAAACTGTTGTTTGTGGCACAATCATGAGGACTATCATGGCCCCCGTGATCAAAAAAAATCGTCGCATCGGACGACCTCCTTGTTGTTGGGGACTCTGCCGGTCCTCTTGATCACTAAATGGACTCTGATGGTCCTCAAGTTACGTCTTGTTGTGTTTAGTTCAGTAGACTCGTCAGCCTCCTTAACGGCACCTTCAATCTGTAGCTACTGTGCGCATGGTGCTAAGATGACTTCGCTCTCCTTCAGACTGGTATAGGGAATGGAGATAATCCGTTTACAGCGTTTGCACTTGAGTTCGAGATTGTCCCCACGAATTTTTGCGATGAGTTGCCCGCATTCACATCTGGCTTCGGCAGGCTTGAGTTGTTTCCCCAGCCACCTGGTGTTTCTATCAAAATTCATTGCATAAAAAAGGAAACAATGGGGGTTCAGTAAATTCGCAGCTAATTGACAAAAATCAAAATGATTCTTATTTTTATCTAAATTGATATTGATAACAGTTATTAAAATATAGAATTTTCCGCGGCCTGTCAACTTTATTTCGCAACGAAAGAAATATGACTGCAACCCGTTGCTCGTATTGGTAAAATGATGATCTGATGTCACCCTTTTGCGAAGTGAGGGAGGATCTGCTACGGACTTGATGCGAAGTTGGAGTGAATAAACATCTACAGGGTCCGCGCAGAGGTATGATGGGTGGAAAAATCTTTTTGGCAAGTCTCTCTCTTATTATGGTGCCGGGCTGTGTTTCAGGGCTTCAGGAGACTTCCCCTGACTCGACGACTCATGAACTAGCATTTGGTTATGTTCAAGTCGAGACCAAGGGCCATAATCCGCGTAGTTTTCCTGCCAAATTGAGGTTTTTTCTCCTGACGAATGAAGGGACCGGAGCAAGAACCCGGGTGAACGTGAATACCGAATCGGGAGTGTTTTCCGTCAGATTGCCGGCGGGACGGTATGCCATTGACCGTGTGCAATTCAGTGAGGGCCCATTCAGGGTGGAATCCCATGTCCAATTGACATTTCACGTGCCCGAGAAAAAACTGGCCTATTTGGGCTCGTGGCAAATCGAACTTGAAACCCCTCGCACCATCCGGCACGTAAGGATCCGTATACTCGAAGGGGAGGCGGAGTTTTCAAAGAAATTTTCCGCAGAGCTTGGATTGGACCGAACGCCCATTGCAACGGTCCTGCCGAAACCCGAGACGTTCGAAACACGAGGGTTTATGGTTGACGGGCAACCGAACGCCAGATATTTCCGTCGCCGATAAGCTGCCACAGATGACAGATGAGGAAAAGTGGGAAACAGATTATCACTCCCCCCTTGAGGGGGAGTCGCCGAAGCCAAGCCGTCAGGCGCTGGCTGATGCGGTGGGGGGGATAATGTACGGCTGCAACGTACCCCCCTCACCCCAGCCCTCTCCCACCAAGGGAGAGGGAGTAAGATTTCGGATTCCTCCCATCTTGTTGACGCTCATGGGTGTTGCCTTTGCGTGTGGGCTGGGGGTTGACCTGCCTGCCCATGCCGCTTCACCCCACGTGGTCAAGCGCGGCCAGATGCATATGGGCACCCTGGTCTTTCTGACTGCCGTGGCCACGGACAAACGACTGGCCAACGAATCCATTGCACAAGGGTTCGCCGAAATTCGTCGCTTGGAGCAAATCCTGAGCACGTGGATTCCCGATAGCGAACTCTCACGGATCAACGCCGCCGCAGGGCAACGCGCCGTCAAGGCCGGTCCGGAAACAATGGAGCTGTTGGAGCATTCCTTGGAAATGGCCCGGTTGACGGAGGGAGGCTTCAATATTGCGATCGGTCCGGCCGTCGAGGCTTGGAACGTCAGTCGTGAAGGGCGCATTCCATCGCGGGAAGAATTGGAAGCCACGCGCCCGCTCATGGATCTTTCCGCTATCCATATCAACAAGGAGGCAGGTACCGTGTCTCTGGCCCGTTCCGGCATGCGGGTGGATGTCGGCGGTATCGGCAAGGGATATGCCGCGGACTTCGCGGCCCGCGTGATGCGGGAAGCCGGGGCTTCGGCGGGCGTGGTCGCCATTTCCGGGGATATCAAGACCTTTGGACGCCTACCCGACGGTCAGCGATTCGTGTTCGGCATTCAACATCCCCGAAAGGAAAATGGGATCACGATCGGGCAACTCGAACTCGAAGATGAAGCCGTCTCCACGGCAGGCGATTATCAACGATTTTTCGAGAAAGACGGCATTCGCTATCATCACATTCTCGATCCTCAAACACTCCAGCCTGCGCGGCTCTCTCAGAGTGTGACCATCGTGGCCGCAACCGGGGTGCTGGCCGACGGCCTGGATACCGGCATCTTCGTCATGGGACCGGAAAAAGGCATGGCGTTGATCGAACGCCTGCCCGGTGTCGAAGGCGTAATCGTCGGTGAGGACGGAACCGTGTCCGTCTCTTCGGGCTTACAAGACCGGTTACAGGTGAGTTCGCAGCCGTAACCGGCTTTGAGAGGTTTTATGATAGAAAAAGGGCCGCTCAATGCGGCCCTTTTTCTGTAGAACATGGTAAGGGAACGGGTTACTGCCTGTGACCGTTGGTTCCGTGGCCCTTGCTTTTCTTATACTTGGAATAATCGCCGGAATGCTCCATATTGCCGCCGTGGGACTTGATGCGTTCGTGAATTTTGTCCATCCGTGTTCGTTGCTCTTCGGACAACACGGCTTTGGCGTCCCGCTTGGCTTTGATTGAAGCCATGTACAGTTTCGTCTTCAAGGCATGAAGCTTGTTGAATTCCGCTTCAATGTCGGACAGATTGGCCTTCTCGTTCTTCAGGACTTCATGTAAATCGATACTGGCCAACTTCACGTCAGCCTTCATTGTGATTCGGCCTTTTTTGTAGGTGACCTTGAGGTCTTCCAGTTGCTGTTCCTGTTCGGCCGTCAGGCTCATGCCATCTTTGAATTTCAGGATGTGCTTGATAAATTGAATGGCATCCCGATGGTGGCCGGGATGCGTGGACCCGTGACCATGGCCGCCGTGTCCCTTCTGCATCCCGTCGTGATGCGCGGAATGGGGATGGTCATGCCCCTCAGACGAACCCTTCTGGTGATGGCCGTCACGATGGATGGACCCAGACGCTTCGGCCAAGGCCGGAACGGCCGTCAGCAGAAAGAACGCGGTTAAGAGGGAAAGGGGTAAACGCCAGCGCGGGGATTCATGGATTCTCATGTTCAGTTCCTCCTCAAAAAGAAAAAGACAATACACACGTTCAGTCGCTCAGAGAACGGCGACTGGCAAAAGGTCGCACGGTTCACGGTTTCGGGCCTCGCCACTTCAGCCGTGACCACATTATAAACATGGATGGCCGAGATTGCGAATTCCGGCCTTTTTCAAGAGAGGCGAGACAACACACTCGTCACCTTCTTCATGGTTTCCTGTCGAATAGTACCGTATGGGTGGCGATGACTTCCAACTCCACCTTTGCGTCGAGAGGGAAGAATCGGGTGGATGCTTCGCTGCTGTGCACGACGTCGCCGGAACCCAGGCGGATTCCATAGATGATCTCCGAGCCTCGAAACTGACGGGATTTCACGGTTCCTTCTCCATTCCCGTTTTCACGAATGTGCACGTCGTCCGGTCGAATCATGACGACAACCTCGGGACCGCCTCGGTAGCCTGAGGGAACCGGGAACGTCCCGAGTTGAGTCACAACCACGGAATCGCGAATGGTTCCGGGAATGAAGTCGGCCTGCCCCACGAATTCCGCGACGAAGGGTGAGACCGGAAGATGGTATATGGTTTCGGGTGTCGAGAATTGTTCGAGCTTCCCGTTATTCAAGACGGCGACGTAATCAGCCATGGCAAAGGCTTCTTCATGATCATGCGTCACGAGAACGGCGGTGGTTTGGGTGGTTTTCAGCAGGTGCAGGAGTTCCACGCGCATGCGTTCGGTCGTATCGGGATCCAGGTTGCTGAACGGTTCGTCCAACAGGAGCAGCACGGGTTGAGGGGCAAGGGCGCGTGCCAGGGCCGCGCGTTGCTGTTGACCGCCGGACAGGGCGTGCGGGTAGCGACGGGCGAGTTCCGAAAGCCCGGTGAGAGACAGCATTTCGTCAATCCGGCTTCGATGGTTGTCCCCCGTGGCATACGTCAGCCCGAAGCCCACGTTATCCCGTACTGTCAAGTGCGGAAAGAGGGCATAATCCTGAAACACCATGCCGACACGTCGTCGTTCGGGAGGGATTTGCCGGTCCGTCGCCGAGACGATAGCGCCGTTCAGCCTGATGTCGCCGGAGGAAACCGGCTCAAACCCCGCGATGGCCCGAAGCGTCGTGGTCTTCCCGCATCCGGATGGTCCCAACAGACAGATGATGTCGCCTTTTCGCGCCGAGAAGGAAATCCCCTCCACCGCCCGGGTGCCGGCTTCATACGAGCAGGACACGTTCTTCAATTCGAGCACAAGGGGTTTATCGTCGGGAGGACTCATGCGTATAAGAGGAATTCTGCCCGCAGGGCTTGCCGAAGATGAACTTATGGCAGGGTGTGCGTGGCGTGGTTACGTCTGGTCTTTTCGCATCAATAGTAACACGACCGGAATGGTAATGACCACGATCAGCAGGGCCGGGGGTGCGGCCAACTGATACAGTTCCTCGCTGGCTTCAAGCCAGATTCTGACGGCGAGGGTATCGAACCCCACCTGACGCAGCAGGAGTGAAGCCGGTAATTCTTTCATGCATTGGACGAATACCAGGATCCAGGCACTCAGAAATCCACCTCGCACCAACGGCAGGGTTACGTGAAAAAAGGTTCGAAGGGATCGAGCCCCAAGGCTGCGCGCCGCTTCTTCGAGATTCGGAGTGAGTTGCTGGAGAGTGGATTCCATGCCTTGCAGTGCCGCCGGGAGAAAATGGACCAGATACGCCATGAGCAGGACGAGAATCGTGCCATACAGTTGGGGAACGGTTTGTGAGACCAGAACCAGGACGGCGAGGGCGGCGATCGGCCCGGGAAGCACGTAGCCGGTGTACGCTCCTTGCACGCAAAAGGTGCTGGCCCAGGTCCGGCGCCGGCACGCCAGATAGGCGAGGGGAATCCCACAGATCACGGCCGCGGTGGCGGTAATCCCTGAGAGCGAGACACTGTTCCACACGTATCCGATGAACACGTGAGAAATCTCACCGGCGGATGCGGCCTTGACGGTCCATTGAATGAGCAGAAGTACCGGCAGGCCGAATGCGGCTCCGAACACGAGAAGCAGGTAGCCCGTAAAAAGCAGGGCCGTGAGGGGACGACAGGGTTGAGGAACCGGTTTTCGATACCGGCTGGTCGTTTGGTAAAACCGGCTTCGCTGCCGGAACCACCGTTCGCCGAACAGAAAGACAAACGCGCACGCAACCAGCACCAGGCTCAAGCAGGCGGCTGCCGTGTTGTCGAATCGTCCGGTCATTTGCTGGTACACGGCGTAGGTAAAGGTTTGAAAGCGCAACAGAGAAACCGCGCCGAAATCAGAAGCGACATAGAGGATCGCCAGGAACAGTCCGGCGATCAGTGACGGGCGGATGAGCGGGAGCGACACCCGGAAGAACGTCGTCACTCGATCGGCTCCGGTCGTGCGGGCGACTTCTTCAAAGGAGACGTTGAAATTTTTGAAAGCCGATCGAGTCAGCAGGTACACAAACGGAAACGTGTTCAACGCAAGCACGAGCACGGCGCCCGCGAAACTGAAGGGTGAAAAGAACACGGCCTCCGGCCCGGCAATGGTTTGCCAGACCTGTTCCAGCGTGCCCCCGCGTTTCAACAGGTACGTATAGGTATAGGCCAGGACATAGGAGGGGATCGACAAGGGTAAAATCAACAACCAATCCCATATTTTCGACCCGACAAAGGTATAGCGAGTCAGAATCCAGGCGAGTGAGACGCCCAGGGTCAGATTGATGACCGCGACACCCAGGGATAGGGAGAGCGTGTTGAGGAACAGTTCCGGGACCCGCGTGGCCCAGAGTCGTCGCCATACCGCCGGGTCCGCCGTAAGGGCCGAAAAGGCGACGTAGAGCAAGGGCAGCATGAGCGCAATGGCCAGACAAAAGCCGAGCAGGAGAAGTGGAGAAGGAAAACGAAAACGGAGCGATGACAGTGGGAGAAAAGAGTTAGCGGAGTCCAACGTTTTCAATGACAGTCATCGTAGGATTGCGGAGTTGAGCCAACCGGCTTAAAGGGACGAGGGCCACCTGAAAACTCTGAAGCGGCAACAGTTCAGGCGCAGCCGTCACGTGAGGATTCAAGGGGTATTCTTTGTTCACGTTCGCAAACATGCGTTGCCCTTTGGGAGAGATCAGAAATCGGACCAGCGCCTGAGCGGGCGCAAGGCGTTTGGTCTGCGCGGTGATGCCGACCCCCGCGGCATTGAGAACGACACCCATGCCCTGATCTTCTTGATCCGTCAGCAATGGGGCAATCGGCGCATCCGGATGTTTGGCCAGGTGGCGGTTGATGTAATAATGATTGACCAAGCCGGCGGCCACTTCCCCGCGTGCCACGGCTGCGACGATTTGTCGATTTTTCCCATAGACGAATGACCCGGCATTGTCTTTCAAGCCTTGCAGGAACGTGGTAGTGATCTCGTCCCCCTTCACCGCACGAATCACCGACACGCCGGTCTGTAAATAGACGCTGCCTGCACCAGGGATCGCGATTTTGCCTTTCCATTGCGGGTCGGCGAGATCCAGGATGGAGGAGATGTCGCCCAGGCGGACCATGGTGGTGTTATAGACGATCACCCAAATTCGACCCGATAAGCCGATCCAACTGTTGTCCGGTGCCCGAAAGCGGCTGGGAATGGTTGTATCGAGGTCAGGTATGGTCGTGGTTTGAAGCAACTGCAATTCACGCGCCCGTTCCAGGGTTCCGGCGTCATTGGTGATGAGTACGTCGGCCGGCGTCCGAGCCCCTTCCATTTGAAGCCGGTTGATCAAGGCCGTGCTGTCTGCCGTCAGCATTTGAACGCTGATGCCCGATTCGGCTTGAAACGCATCGAGTACCGGTTGGATAAGCCGTTCAGCCCGGCCAGAGTAGACAACCAGCGTGTCCCCGGCATAGACCCAGGAGGGGAGGGCCAGAGTCGCCACCAGGAACAACAAGACGTTGCGAATGAGAATGACGGGACGATTGCGGCGAATCCGTTGTTTCAACGTTGGCCTATCTTTGTCGTGGTGACCAAGTCTCGACCGCAGTTCTTGCAATCGCCGTTCGGCAATTGCATAGGAGTGCCATACAATTCCAGTTTATGGGTGCGAATCGTAAAACCGTTTTTTCTGGCGACTTCTTCCTGCAACTCTTCAATCTGGCAATTCTCGAATTCTATGATTTTATCACACACCGTACAGATGAGATGATCATGGTGCCCTTTGTGGGCCACGTTGTCGAACTGTGTCTGGCTGCCGAAATGCTGCTCTTGTGCGAGGCCGGTCTCGCACAGAAGTTTCAGCGTGCGGTAGACCGTGGCCAGGCCGATATGGGGGTCTTTCTTGGAGAGCAGCCGATACATCTGTTCGGCCGTCACGTGTTCCATTTTCAAAAAGGTTGTGAGGATATTCTCACGTTGACGGGTCAGTTTCAGGCTGTTTTTCGAAAGATGTTGCTTGAGAATCTCAAGCTCTTTGGTGGGTTTTGCCATAACAATGAATTTCCACAGGTATGGGAAGGCTATTAAACCGGAATATGCTTCAAGGGTCAAGCAGGAATCATGGAACGTTTATGAAATGATCAAAAGCACCAAGATTCCCTCGCGTTGACGAGTCTTCTTGTGGCTCGTTAGGATCACCCTCCTGTTGGGTCACTTCTATTATGCGAAAACCGCAAGAGATCACGATTGACCGGACGTTGCTGGTCTATGGGCTGCACCTGGCCGAGGAAAAAGAATGTTCCATGGTCAGCGACGTGAAGGTGCAACAACTGATATTTCTGGCCGAGTTGCAAATGCTCGGAAAAGGGGTGCGCGGGTTGCATTACGAATTCATGCGATTTCCCTATGGGGCCTTCAGTAAAGACCTCGATAACGATTTACTGGCGTTACGTAAGAAAGAACGGTTGCAGAATTTTGACGTCGTCGGGCAGGCGGAAGACTGTATCCCCTTATTGGATGAAGATGTGGCTTCCGGAGACGAGGCTAACGAACAGGTGATGGAAATCCTGCAATCAGTCGTCGAGACCTATGGGCCTCAAGATGTGGGGGAGATCACGAAATCCGTGGAAGACGTTGAAATCAGCGTGGTCGATCGACCCGAAGAAAAATTATATATTCGGGATATTCCGTTTCATTCCATCGTGCTTGTCCCCTCCCGCATCGAAGTCACCGGAGAATTTTCCGTTCCTCCCAAAACCTTGTCTCTCTTGAATAAAGCGCTGGGTTCGTAGCAGGCTCCCGTCATAACTCCCTCTCCCCTGGCGGGAGAGGGCTGGGGTGAGGGGGTAAGAAGAGAAAGACAAGGGCCGGGTGGTGACTTCGGGCTGCGGCGCTACAACGCACATCACCCGCACCTTAAACCACCCTCACCTTACTCCTCTCCCATCAAGGGAGAGGAAATTTCATCCTGCAAAAACGGTGCGGAGTGTGGCCGGGCCGACTTGACCCAACCCAACTCCGCGGGTTCAATAAAGCAATCGCGCCCATTATTGTGATGCTACGACCGGGGCGGAGTCTCCAAGCGTGAGGTGATCCTTCATCTTGGCAAACGTTTTCTTACCGATACCCTTGACCTTCACTAATTCCTCCACGCTCTTGAATGGGCCGTTGCTGGTCCGGTAATCGACAATCCGCTTGGCCAACCCTTTGCCGATTCCCGGCAATTGTTGAAGCTCTTTGGCGGTACTGGTATTCAGATCGACCTGGCCGTCATCCGCGAAGCCCATTCCTGAGAAGCTGACGATGAGCATCAGCGCAAGCAGGCTGATCGTGAAGTAGGACCGACTCAGTTGGTGAATGTGTCTCATGGCTGTTCCTCCTTTAAAAAATGATAGTTAGAAAAAGTAGCGCCGATGATTTCTATATCAGCAAAGAACGTGCCATGAAGACCGGGAAATGGTTTTTTCTTATAACTCGTTGATTGATAAATGGTTTTCGTTTACGCCCTTCAGGATGGACAGTGCAGCGTGGTTCTGAGACACAGGCCGTACTGTCTACCCCAGGATGCCGGGTGTATCCAGTGGTGTCAGGTGAGGGAAGTTTTTATGAACGAGGCTGGCATGCCAAAATCAGCCCTCGACGCCATGGTGGTCATCGAGTGATGCTGAAGCCGTAAATGTCCCCGATTTTGGTCTGGAGGTATGACAGGAACGGCTCGACGCTCAGCGCGCGGCCGGTGATCCGGTGCAGGAGATCGGTGGATGAATATTGCCGCCCGTACTGATGGATATTACGGTTAAGCCAGTTTTTGAGTGAGAGCAGGTGGCCCCGTTGGATTTCGGTCTCCAGTGCGGGGATGTCCTGACAGGCCTGCTGAAAAAACATGGACGCATAGAGGTTGCCCAGGGTATACGTGGGAAAGTAGCCCAATGCGCCCAAGGACCAATGGACGTCCTGCAGCACACCCTCGGCGTCCCGTTCTGGTGTGACCCCAAGATATTCCTGCATCTTCTCCCGCCACAGACCAGGCAGGTCCTTGACTCCCACCCGTTTTTCAATCAGGGCCAACTCTATTTCAAAACGCACCATAATATGCAGGTTGTACGTGACTTCGTCCGCTTCCACCCGGATCAGAGAAGGTTTCACCCTATTCAAGGCGGCATGGAAGGCGTCTAGGGAGATCGCTCCGAGTTGTGACGGAAAGTGTTGTTGAAGCGAAGGGAAAAAATGCGTCCAAAAGGCTTTGGACCGCCCCACGTTGTTCTCCCATAGCCGTGATTGGCTTTCATGAATGCCGAGAGAAATCGCCTCGCCCAAAGGGGTGCCGTACTGCTCCTGGGGCAGGCCTTGCTCATAGAGACCATGGCCTCCCTCATGGATGCAACTGAAGAGGCAGGAAGGAAGATATTTTTCAAAGACGCGCGTCGTCACGCGTACGTCAGTGGGGTGAAAAGACGTGGTAAAGGGATGGGCCGAAAGATCCAACCGTCCCCGGTTGAAGTCATACCCCATGCCGTGGAGCGCCAGTTTTCCAAACGCGAGTTGCTGCTGCTTGTCGTAGGTTTGAAACAGTATCCGATCGTCCGGCGGTGAAGCGGCTTCCCTGACGTGTTTCAACAGCTCGAGTAATCCGTAACGAAGCGTGGCGAACAGCGGTTGGAGTTGGGTCACGGTGGCCCCGGGTTCGTAGGTGTCCAGGAGCGCGTCGTATGGGGAATCGTCGTAGCCTATGTAGTCGATCTCTTCAAATTTCAAAGCGATGACCGTTTGCAGGTTGGGAAGAAAGTGCATGAAGTCATCGCGCCGGCGTGCCTCGGCCCACACTTGCTGGGCAAGGGAGCATTCGCGTTCCCGGCGATTGACGAAATCGGATGGGAGTTTTTTTGCCCTGCTGAAGTCGCGCCAGGTTTCCCGAAGCAGGACCTTGGATGAGTCATCGATGGCTTCGGTGTTCGCCAATCCGGTTGTCGGATCGATATGATGCGACAGGAGGTCTTCAATCTCCGGGGATACGAACTTGGCGTGGGCCAGGGTCTGGAGCGTGGCCAATTGCTCGGCACGGGTTTGCCCCCCGCCGGCCGGCATATAGGTTTCTTGATCCCAGGACAGCAGGGCTGCAGCATCCTTGAGATGTTGTATGTCCAGGAGCCTGGATTTTAAGGTAGCCAGCGCCTGTGTGGGGTTTGGCATAAGAAGTGCCTTTCGATATTCAACGTACGTGGGTCATGAGGACTGTACAAAGCGTCATGTACGAATGCAAGGTGGAGATGATCAAGGTAAGAGGGAAAAGCTGATTCGGTTCTATCTCTTTATGATGGATAACGCGAGAAAGGAGAGAGAGATGAAAGAGTTAGTCGCGTCCGATGTTGAAGCTTATGCCGAGGCGCATTCGATGCCGGAATCCGATGCCCGTCGTCGGCTCCGAGAGGAAACTGATCGTTCCGTAGAACTTCCGCAAATGGTGGTCGGTCCGTTAGAAGGAGCGTTTTTGAAAATGATGGCGATGCTGGTGGATGCCAAACACGTGCTGGAAATCGGCACCTTTACCGGGTATAGCGCTCTGTGCTTTGCCGAGGCGCTGCCCGAAGATGGAACCGTGATTACTTGCGATATCGATGCCGCAACCACCGAACTGGCCAAACGGTATTGGGCTCAAAGTCACGTTGGCGGAAAGATTGAGTCACGGCTTGGGCCGGCTCTTGAGACGATGCAAACACTTGCAGGCGGGTTTGATCTGATTTTTATCGACGCGGATAAAATGAACTACCTGAATTATTATCAACGCGGGTTGGAGTTGTTGTCTCCGAAAGGCGTCATGCTCATCGATAACGTACTCTGGAGCGGGGAGGTCCTCAAGCATCCGGCCCCGGATGGCGTCACCGCAGTGCTTCAGGACTTGAATCGGGTCGTCATTGCCGACCCTCGCGTAGCGGCAGTATTGGTGACGATCAGGGATGGCGTATTCGTTGTCCGATTCAGAAACGAAGGCATGCAAGAAGCCGCAATGGACGAATGAAGTCCATTCTGCAGTTCGTCTAAGTACCCCCCCCTCAAGGGTCTTTCCCTCACTAGATTTTGTGGTGTAGACCATGAAGCCCCTATGCCTAAAAAATAGGCAAATTGGTCAAAAATACCTTCTGTACTCTGCATTTTTTTGTAGTACAAAACGAATCCACAATGTTATCCCCATTTTTTGTTGATGTATGGACTAGCCATTCATTTTCATAACAAAAACAATAAGTTATGTTAACTTATTTACGTAATGCACAATAAGTACCTGTGAATAATTAGTGGATGACTGACAGAATCGCTCCCTCTGTTCAGACCGGGAGACGGTCAGAGGGATGCGGCCTGCACATGCAATAGATACCCGCTGACAGCCAGCGGGAAGACCCATCAGAAAACGGATCCAACTCTGTTAGCGAAGTGCAGGGCAATAGTCACCGGAGAGGCTGGGGAGTTGGCAGTCTAACAATTTTCGGAGTTCGAACTCGGCACCATCTCGAAACCGTTCTGCCTCATGCTCATCCGGGAAGGGACCATAGACTCGTGGTTCGAGAAAGTTGCAGGATACGCGAACGAACCATCGTACTTGTCCCTCGTACTGGTGTTTTTGAAATATAGCGACTTCTTGTTCAATGGTGCCTCGACTTGCCATAACGCGCCTCCTTTCGGGTGGAAACCGCTATGTCCCTCTCAGCGATTCTCTATCTATGAATGAACCATCGAACCTGAGAGCGGCATCTTTCTGATGCTGAAATGCCTTTCTGCTATGGTGCTCGAAGACTTTATAGAACAAACATTCCAGTACACTGTACTCCTATATTTTATATTTTGCAATTCATTAGTTAATCAATATATTCTATGCAGCAAGAATTATGGCTACTATATATTGAATGGTAATTAGGGCGAAACGTAACCAAAATAGATCTTCAGAAACTGTTTAAACACATTCTCCCGACGGTGATTAAAGCGATACTCTACTTCTTTCAGATACATGGGGCAATGATATTTCGAGACCCCGCGATACTGATACAAGATATGTTTGGCGTAACTCCAAAAGCCTTCAATGCCGTTAATGTGATTCTTCGTCCGCGGGCTCACCAACGCTTTCGCATGATTGACCGTATGATGGTGGCCATAGCGTTTTAAGGATTGATACCCGCGAAAGGCATCCGTGAAATAGACCGACCCTTTTCGGGTGTGCGCTTGAATATGCCGCATCAATTCCTCCGCACTGACCGACTCGACGACTTTCGTATACACGCGGCCGTCCCGCTCCAGGAGCCCGAAGACGACGCTTTTGCCCGCGGGGGCGCGGCCCCGTTGGCCTTTGCGCCGGCCACCGAAATAGGCCTCATCGAGTTCGATCTCGCCCTTCAGTTTGCCGGCTTCCAGTTCAGTGACATGATACAACGCTTCGCGCACACGGTGATAGACGCGGGTGACGACTTTCAGGTCCAGGCTCAGATCCTGGCTCAACCGATAGGCGGGTTGCAATTGATAAAAGCCTTGCAGGATCCGGATCTCCCGGCGCAGCCGCCGGAGGCTCTTGCTTTTCCCGCAACGCCCACATTTCACGTAGCCGCGGCTGGTGTGCAAGACCTGAAAGGAACCGCAGAAAATGCACTTGCGACCGCGCAGAAAGTTGGCCGCACAACTAAAAACCGTATGTCGTCCTGTAACCATGCTGGTTTTCTACCACACATTGGTTACGAAACGCCCTAATTACCTTGTACAATTTGTAACTTTTGTACATTTTGTCATCTGATGACCAATGACAACATACGCGACAATCGTCTCTCTGTCCGTAAACCCCTCGCCCCCAGTCTGAAAGCAGGCGAAGCCCCCGACATTTTTAATCGGGGATCCAGAGTCTTTATCTTTTTTCCCGGTAATCCGGCGTTGTTATAGTCCCGTCAATGTCGAGCAAATGTTCATTGAACTTGCACGCGGTTGCTCCCTCACTCGCATTCTGTCAATAAATGAGAGAACATAGGCAGGCATGATCCGAATGAACACGAAATTCACGGCAGCGGTTGAAACCTACCTCGCCGACCTGCGGCGAATCAGCGCGTCGGGTGGCGCGACCGGCGAGCGGTCGAACTACGGACCCCTCGTCAACCTGCTGAACGCCGTCGGCGCAACGCTCAAGCCCAAGGTCTTCTGCGTCGGTGAATTGGCCGATCAGGGCGCGGGCCATCCCGACTTCGGCCTCTACGCAGCCAAACAGGTGCAGAAGGGCCAACCGCGAGAGGGGCAGATTCCTGAATGCGGCGTAGTCGAGGTGAAGCCTGTTGATGACGATGCGTGGCTCACCGCGGAGGGCGATCAGGTGAGCCGCTATTGGAACCGCTACCGCTTGGTGTTGGTGACCAATACACGCGACTTCGTGCTGGTAGGCGAGGACACGGCGGGTCGACCGGCCAAACTTGAAACCTTCCGCTTAGCCGAAAACGCGGAGGATTTCCGCCAACGTCTGGAGCATCCCCGTACGTTCGCACAAGAAATCGGCGCGGGCCTCGGCGAATATCTGAGCCGGGCGCTATCTCATCGGGCCGCGCTGACCGAGCCGAAAGACCTCGCCTGGCTCCTTGCCTCCTATGCCCGCGACGGGCTTGCGCGTGTCGAAGCGACAAGCAACACACCATTGCTCACGGCAGTCCGCTCCGCGCTTGAAGAGTCGCTCGGCGTCCGCTTCGAGGATGAACGCGGTGTGCGGTTCTTTCATTCGACCCTGGTACAGACCCTGTTCTACGGCATCTTCTCCGCCTGGGTGTTGTGGGCACGGTCCAAGCCGTCGCCCGTGGGCAAATTCGATTGGCGTACGGCGGTCTGGCATTTGCGCGCGCCGGTGTTGCGGGCGCTGTTTCACCAACTCTCTGGTCCGGGCCGGCTGCAACGGCTCGATCTTGTCGAAGTGCTGGACTGGACCGCAGCGGCCCTCGACCGAGTCGACCGCGCGGCCTTCTTCACCCGTTTCAACGAAGGCGAAGCCGTGCCGTATTTCTACGAGCCGTTTCTGGAAGCCTTCGATCCCGACCTGCGCAAGCAATTGGGCGTCTGGTACACGCCGGGTGAAGTCGTCCGTTACATGGTTGCCCGCGTAGACAAGGCATTGAAGGACGATCTTGGCATATCTGATGGGCTCGCGGCGGAGAACGTCTATGTGCTCGATCCGTGCTGCGGCACCGGAGCCTATCTTGCCGAAGTGCTGCGTCGCATCGCCACCAACCTCGATGGGCAGGGCCTTGGTGCGCTTGCGGGTGCGCGGGTGAAGCAGGCGGCGATGGAGAGGGTGTTCGGCTTCGAGATCATGCCCGCGCCCTTTGTGGTTGCTCATCTTCAAGTCGGGCTTACCATGCAGGACCTTGATGCGCCGCTGGCGGACGACGGCACGGAACGCGCGGGCGTCTTCCTCACCAATGCACTCACCGGCTGGGAGCCGACAGAAAAGGAAAAACAGTTGGTTGCCTTTCCTGAAATGGCAGAAGAGCGCGACCGAGCCAATCAGGTGAAGCGTGATCGGCCGATACTTGTGATCCTCGGGAACCCACCCTACAACGGCTTCGCCGGTATGGCAGTGGATGAGGAACGGGAACTCTCGGAAGCCTACCGTACGACCAAACAGGTGCGCCCGCCGGAGGGCCAAGGGCTGAACGATCCTTACGTCCGCTTTTTTCGCATGGCGGAACGGAGGATCACGGAGAAGACGGGCCAGGGCGTGGTCTGCTTCATTTCCAACTATTCCTGGCTCGACAGGCTGTCCTTCACAGGCATGCGTGAGCGATACCTTGAGGTGTTCGATGCCGTTCGGATCGACTGTCTGAACGGCGATAGTCGAGAGACTGGCAAAGTTGCGCCGGATGGCTCGCCCGATCCGAGTATTTTCTCAACAGAAGGTGACCCGGTAGGCATTCAGGTCGGCACCGCCATTGCAACGATGGTAAGAAAGGCGGATCACGAGCCAGCTGGTGGGGTGGCATTCCGGCATCTCTGGGGGCAAGGGAAGCCCAGGGATCTGTTGACGACGGCGGAGACAAAACCGGATATGCTCTATGGGAAGAGCACGCCTGACCTTCGTCTCGGTCTCCTGTTCAAGCCGACGACGGTGAGCGATGACTGGTTCGACTGGCCTTCGCTACCCGATCTGTTCCCTGTATCGTTTCCGGGCGTGACTACTAACCGCGACTCGTTTCTCGTCGATACCGATCTTGACCGGCTCAAGGCGCGTGTTGCCGATTACTTCGACGCTGGCTTAAGCCATGAGGAGATTGGGCGACGATATCCGGTAGCAATGAAAACTACAACATCGGTCCGGCAAGACGCGCGTTCAGTGCGTGAAGCGAGACTCGTGCGCGGTGGTCCAGATAAAGCTGGCTTCCTTCGTTATTGTCACCGGCCATTTGATACTCGATGGCTGTACTGGGAGTCCGAATCTGGTCTCTTGGCCCGCCCATGTCCCGACTACAGACCACATGTGTTCGAGGGGAATCTATGGGTCGAAGCTCGCCAACGAGAATCTAGGGATTTCTTTTCACGAGGGACCTTTGTTCGTCATCTTGCTGGCGATTTTGGAAACGGGCGGTCTCACTACTTCCCTGCCTGGCTCTGCGATGACAGCTTGGATGCTTCAGCCCTCGGGAGGCGCCCGAACCTATCACGCGTAGCGCAACTCTACCTCGAACGCCTTGGTGCAGATGTGGAGGACCTGTTTTATCACGTCTTAGCCGTACTGCACGATCCGGCCTACCGGGAGGCCAACGTCGGGGCGCTCCGGATGGAATGGCCGCGCATCCTGCTTCCGGGCTGGCCGGATGGTGAGACCGAAGGCGCGACTAAGGCTCTTGCTGCATCGGCAGCGCGAGGACGCGAACTGGCTCGGCCACTCGATTCCGACGCGCCGGTACCGGGCGTTACCCAAGGCCCGTTGCGCCCGGTGGTCGCCACCATCGCCGTGCCTGCCACCACCGACGGACGGAACATGACCGGAGATGACTTCGCGGTGACAGGGGGATGGGGACACTCTGGAGCGGGGGATGTCGTCATGCCGGGGCAAGGCCGCATCGTCGAGCGCGCCTACACACCGGACGAAAAGTCAGCAATGGGCAACAGTATCGCCACGCTCGGCGAAACCACCTTCGATGTGTACCTGAACGACCGCGCCTTCGGGCGCAACGTCCCCGCCGCCGTCTGGACCTACAAACTCGGCGGCTACCAGGTCCTCAAAAAATGGCTCTCCTACCGCGAACACGACATCCTCGAACGCCCCCTCAAACCCGAAGAAGTCCAACACTTCACCGACACAGCGAGGCGGATTGGGGCGATATTGGAACTCGTGCGCGAAGGATAAGAGGCGGCAAATGACATGACCCAAAAGCTGAAGAATGGGAAAATTAGCAGCAGTCCCGTGATTTTCATAAAGTACACTTTCTGTCTTTATTTATTTTGAGTATCTGATGCCTGGCAATTCCTTGTCGAAGGCGACCCGGGGATTGTTATGCCGATAGATGATGATGTGTTCTGGAGATTTAACGGTTTCACTCATTTCCAACCGGCCGATGCCCGAGATGGACCGGTTTATATCATCAGCGGCCTGTTTCCCTCCTTTTGCCGTGCTGACAATTTTCAAGCCGGTTCCTTCTAAATTGAAAATTGGCCCGCCTCCACTCATCGCAATTGGAATGTCCCAATCTAATGTCTGATCGAGTACCCGGTTCCACATACCAACCAGCAACAGAGTCGGGTATCCTTGGTTTGCATAATCTTTTAATTGAGGGTAGGCGTCTTTTATCTTGTTTCGGACTTGATTCGCAGGCCGGAATCTTCCTTCGGGTGAGCTGTTTCTTAGTAACTCCTTTTCAAGTACCTCCATCACACCTGTTTTGGGGTCCACCTGGAATGGAGTACGTATCTCCTTCACCTCAATGATCACGCTGGTTGTGTCCGAATCAGGAAATATGGCTTCGTAGTCCGCAGTTTTCTTTCCGGGTTCTTCTGGTATCTTTTGTAATCTGACATTGTGGGCTTCTGCCCATTGCTCCAGTCGTACTATCGTCTTTTGATTTTTGTCACCACGGTAATCTTTTGGCGGTTTAAAGATTTTAGAGATCATTCTGGCTCCCTTGTCTTCATGCAGACAGAAAGCGTTCTGCAATGAAGACCAGTCTTTCCTTCATTCTGTTTCGTCATTGTCTTCTTTCGACTATTGCTCTTCATGGCTCCAAAGCTCTCACGCAGATGTCGTGTATTCCCAGGGATTCAGAAGTTCAACGCCTGTTGAAGTGAAGTCCTCAATGTTTCTGGTCACCACCGTCATGCCATGAACCAATGCCGTGGCCGCGATAAGCGCATCGCGGTCCGAGCGAGGATCGGGCACATGCAGTCTGGCGCAACGTTGTGCCACTGCGGTATCGATGGGCAAAATTCGATCAGAAAACGCCGGCAATACATGTGTATTGAGCCAGGAGCGGAGCACCACGCCCTGTGTCGGATCTCGGCGCTCGACCAACAGCGTGCCGGTTTCAAGTTCCAACACCGTAATCACCGACAGAAAGAGGCTCGCCGACGAGACACTATTCGCCCATGTGAGGACTTTTTGATCAACCTTCGGAGACGTTGCTTTTCGCAGTTCAGCAATGACGTTGGTATCAAGCAAATACATCAGGACAGGTCTGCCGTTCTTTTCAGTTCGCGATTCAACCGCGGCGGCTCAAAATCGATATCGGCGGTTTCCGGCATGGCAAGCAATTCAACGATGCTTGCTTCCTTCTCCGTCATTTTTTGATAGTCCTCAATGGTCAATAAGACATGCGCCGGACGGCCGCGATCTGTGATAAAAATCGGTCCCTTCAAAGCGTCCCTCTTGGCTTTGCTCACGTCTTGATTAAACTCTCTGCTGGTTATGGTTTTAATCTCCATAAACAAAACCTCCGTTTCCTCTCGTAAATGTAGGTATATTACTACAATTCTGGTTTCCCTACAACAGGACAGGAAGAGGAGAGAACTATGTGGCTCTTTAGATAGAAAGAAAAAGCGTCCTAAGATGACGCAGCTACGAATGCCAAAGAGAGAAGAATAGTCGCCAAGCCGGAAGATCAGAAGCCGCCAGGAAACGACTCCGGTGTTATCAAGTCTCCGGGAAAAGGTGAGTCTAGTTCTTGTTCGATTCGATCACATTGCTCTCGTACATCATTCAGAAGCTTAAGATAATATTTTGATTTGCGAGTCGCCTTTGGATCGGAAGAAGGGGCAAAGGACTCCACCTTCTGTCTGGCGTTATGAATCAATGACCGAATTGCTCTGAGATTGTGCTTGTCGAAGCCGTTACTAAAGTCATTGGCGAATGCCAAGTCAACCAATCGTTTATAGGGAAAGATGACCGTTACGTTGCCTTCACTCTTTGTCATGCGCTTGAACATCTTTTTCACGCATTCGTCACCGTGGTCATTGATGTATCGTACAACTTCAGGATCTATCTCGATGAAGGGAGGGCCTCCGTCCACCGCCGATTCCTGAAATGCCGTGACTTTTTTCTCGCCCTCCAAGGCCTTCTGGTAGCCAGTTCCGATAAATCTGTTGTCTTCGTGAAAAACGTTGCCGCATGTGATGTAGCCCCGCACCATTATCCCTTGCGAGAGCAATTTGAATGCAGCACCATCAGTATGGGCTATAATGTTGATGCATCCTGCCGGGGATACTTCTGCTGATACAACGACGCTGTCCGAAGCTTGAGTAACTCTATAATCAAGACCACGTTGAATATACTGACTTTCCGGACAAATCGTCGGGCTGTAATCGCGAATTGTCTTGCTGTGTTTCCGATTTTCTAAAACGGCAAGGGCATCAAGTAACTCAGATAAGGATAACCCTTCGCCCCTTTCAGCAGATTCCACCATGGATTTAAACCCAAGTATATCCATGTAGGCGATAAATTTTTCACGAAATTGTGGTTCGGTCACGGAAATCATCTAAGGGTGAGTCAGCTTTTCGAACTATCGCAGAATCTGGTCAGGTTAATTCATGTTCGGGTCGGGGGGCATGTCGGCATACATGGCCATGTCTGTTCCCAGGGATCGCAGAATATTGCCCCACAATTGGCTGTGGTCCTTCTCGAACATTGTGGTGGAGTCGGCCGGTAGGGTCATCCACGACCCGGTTCGCATTTCGTTTTCCAATTGGCCGGGCGCCCAGCCCGAATATCCCATGAAGGCACGAAAATTTCCCAATGAGGAAGGATCTTGTAGAAGATCTTCCAGGGCCTTCATGTTGCCACCCAGGTAGACGCCGTTAAAGACGTGGTGGGAGTCCTGGGGTCCCTCCGGTGTCCGGTAGAGGATCAGGAGGTTATTCTTTTGGACCGGTCCTCCGGAAAAAACTCTGTGGTGTTGGCTTTCCAGGATGGGGACTTGCGGAAGCACTTCGGTGATATTGATCTCTGTCGGTCGATTGACGACGACCCCGAGTGCTCCTTCAGGCCCATGTTCGCATAACAGGATGACGGTCTGCCGAAAATTCGGGTCGCGGAGGCTGGGTTTTGCAACCAGGAAGATGCCTTTGCCAAGTGGGATATCCATACTGTGATCCTACAGGGGGAAATGGGGGTTCGACAAGAGGTTGCGCCTGAATGGAAAAGCACTGTGGCCTCTCACCATTGGATCTTCTGCAGGCTGAGGCGAGTCGGGACACAGGCTTCGGCGACCACGGTCGCCAATCCGTCTCAGGTTCGATAGTCCTTGAATTCCACGTCGGCATCAGGCAGTTTGAAAAATGCGCGCATTTGTTTTCTGAGGGTGGCGCGGCCATTTTCATCACCGAGGTTCAGGTGATATTCATTGATGACCATGGTTTTGACCCCGCCGGGTTTATTCCATTCGGCCCAGCAGTTTTGGCACACGTTGTTCTTGACTTCTTCTTCGAGTTTTCCCAGGAAAAGCGGCTCGGTCATTTTCTCCGCTGGCTGTTCACACTTGAGACATTGAATCTCCGACATGAATACTCCTCCTTGTGTGGCTGAACGCGTAATGTCCGTTGGGAGTGCGTGCTCCCCGGCCACAATCTTACCATGCCGGATCGAAGCCTGAAAAGGAGACGCCGGTTGATTGACGTTGCCCGGAGATCATGCTAGAAAACAGGAATCCATGACGGTCATGCCCGGATGGCGGAACTGGCAGACGCGCCAGACTCAAAATCTGGTTCTCGCAAGGGAGTCCGAGTTCGACCCTCGGTCCGGGCACCATTTGTCACTGTTCCTGTTTTTCAATGAGTTAGACACTGGTTTTTCATGATCGGCGGCGCACGCAGAAAGAGATCAATCAGAGAGCCTGCCGGCCTCAACCGTGAGGTTCACTTGGAGTTGGCGCCGTGTAAAGATTTCGAAGAGAAACCCCTTGACACTGTGTGAGGAGATCACTATAGTTGTGGGGCTTTAGGTCTGAAGAAAACTTAAGTCAGAGGAAGGATGGATTATTTCAGGTATCATTCCTTATTATTAGTGTTCGATTATTAACTTACACTTCCTAAGGAGGAGCCACATGCGGAAGTTAAGGTATTTTGGAGCAGCAATCATTCTTGTCGGCTCAGTGAGCGTGGCCTTTGCGCAAGAGCGTGCGCCTCAACACTCCGGGTTCGGCACCGGGGTTGGAGAATCTCAAGGGTCCGGAACGCGTGCCCGTGTATTCGATCAGGATGACATGGAACGCTATCTTTCAGCCCCGGAGACAATTCAAGGAGAAGTGGTGGCCATTGATTATGCCGCGGCCAAACTGTATCTCGACATGGGCGGAAGTTCCCATGATGAACGTCAGACCCTTCGTGGTGGCCTGAATTTGAAGGAATTGTGGTTCGATAGTGACACCAACATGGAAAACCTCAAGGCCGTGAACAAAGGGGATTATGTTGCCGTTTCCGCCGTTGACGAAACCACAGCAGCGCAGAAGTTCAGTACGGGTCGGAAAATGGTCCGTGCCGTGTATGTGATTGAAGGGTCCCAAGTGCTTGGTGGCGCAGACAACCCGGATTTTGGCGGTGGACTGGGCCAACGGCCGGACCCCACCAATTTCCGTGGTATTTCGACCCCGACGGCCGGGTATACCGGTGTTCCTGAGGGCGGGCTGCAAGAGGGTGCCGTGCAGGGAGGGATCACCTCCAGCGTCGGCGTCATCACGGGTGCCGCGCCTTGCTGGCAATGCGCTCCGCAACCGGATACCGTGAACAGTAGAAATAAGCCAACGGTTGCCACCGATTATGGTGACAAGCGCGAGACCCTGAACAAAGGAACGGTTCAATAAGCGACTGATTCCGGCGAGAAAAGGTTATGAACTGAAATAGAGCGTGTCGGCGTTCGCGTCGGCACGCTCTATTTGTTTGTGTGCCGGCCTCTCGAGGCTGCACACGCCGGTTTCGTTCATCGCTACCCGTATGAAAGAGGCCAGACACGATGAACCAAGAAGTTGACCCTCACGCGATGTTGGACCTTCGGGGCGTGATCTGCCCCTATAATTTTGTCAAAACCAAACTGAGGCTCGAAGCGATGCAACCCGGGCAGGTGCTGGAGGTCTTTCTGGATGATGGCGAACCCATCAGAAACGTCCCACAGAGCGTCGAAAACGAAGGCTATACCATTATTCGCCGTGAACTGGTCGGCTCGTATCATCGTGTTTTCATTCAAAAAGGCGATGATTGACTTCCGGTTTTTGTTCCTGTCTCATTCGTTTTTTCCTTTTCTCTTTTCCCTGGATGACGAGCGTCATTTCTCCTTTGAACACTCGTGATGGCTTGGAGAGAAGGATTTCCTGCGCGGTGCCACGAATAATTTCTTCGTGGGCTTTTGTGAGTTCGCGGCCGATGGCGATCCGGCGGTCTCCGAAGATTTCCTTGATGGTGAGAAGCGTTGCCTCTATGCGATGGGGCGTTTCGAACAGAATAATGGTTTTGGAATCTTCCTGAAGGCTTTGCAGGAGACGGGTCCGGGCCACCGATTTTTTTGGCAGAAATCCAATGAACGTGAACGCGTCGGTGGGTAATCCGGCAACGGACAGGGCGGCGATCACCGAAGAGGGACCCGGCACCGGAACGATGGCAATGTCGATGGCAATGGCTCGGGTCACCAGATAGTAGCCCGGGTCCGAAATGAGTGGGGTGCCGGCATCGGAAACGAGGGCAATGGATTTCTCTTCTTTTAAAAGTTCCAGGAGAACTTGAGTTTTTTCTTCTTTATTGAAATCATGATAACTCGTCAGGGGTGTCTGAATTTTGTAATGGCGACACAGTTTTTGGGTATGGCGGGTATCTTCCGCCGCAATGACCGATACTTCTTGTAAAATCCGATGGGCTCGGAAGGTGAGATCTTCCAGGTTTCCGATCGGTGTGCTGACGAGATACAAGGTTCCCGGCATGAATGAGCCTCTGGTAGATTGGGTAATGCGTACGGGCAGCCATTGTAAACGTTCACGGAGTCGTTGACAAAATAAAGGGCTGACTGCTCTTTTTTGTAGCGGCGCCATCTCATGGCGCTTTCTATTGAGGGCATAAGGCATGTCCCGGGCCTTGGACCCGGGATGCCGCGGCTACAAATACAAAAGACATTATGCGGATGCTTGCCGGTTAAACCGGTGCTGGGTATGAGCGAGGGAGGAAACGAGTGATGTTGAAAGGTCGTGTAGCTCTTGTGACGGGGGGTGGATCGGGAATCGGCAGGGGAATCGCCCTGGGTTTGGCAGATCAAGGTGTTCGCGTTGCCGTGTGCGGGCGGCGTGCGGAATTCCTTGAGCAAACGGTTGCCCGGATCCATGAACAGGGCGGAACCGCCATGGGCGTGCCCGCCGACGTGACTCATCGTGGCGAGGTGGAGCGACTTGTTGCATCCGTTGTGAACGCATGGGGACAGATTGATATTTTGATCAACAATGCCGGTGTTTCAGGCAGGACTCCGATGGACGATCCTGATGATACGCGTTGGTTGAATATTCTTGATGTGAATTTGACGGGTTCCTATCTCTGCTCGAAAGTTGTTTTGCCCCATATGAAGGATCCCGCCCATGGTCGCATTCTCAACATGTCTTCCGTCCTTGGCCGGTTCGGTGTCCCCGGTTATGCGGCGTATTGTACTGCCAAACACGGTATACTCGGGTTTACCAAAGCCCTGGCGCTCGAAGTCGCCGAGCGGGGCATTACGGTCAATGCCATCTGTCCCACCTGGGTCGATACCGACATGGCTCGCCAGGGTATCGAAGAAATAGCGGTGGTTCTGGGGATGCCGGCTGAAGATTTTCGATCCCAGGCCGTTGCGGCGGTACCTATTAAAAGGATGGCGATGGTCGAGGAGGTGGTCGCCCTGACGATTTTTCTTTGCCAAGCTGATGCGGCGTCGATTACGGGACAAGTCATGAACGTGTGCGGCGGTGCCACGGCAGGGTCGGGCAGCTGATCCATCAACGGCTCGTTCTCTCGCCACACGTTGATGTCCCGCTTCATCCTTTCCTTTCTTGCTATCTGCAAACGGCCTATCTATACTTCTCAACGACGTGTATAGCACTATTTTCCGGTGGTACCGATGACCGTTGCCTTTTTGCAACTTACGTTGGGGCTGTACTTTATTGGGATCTTGCTGTCCCTGGTGTACCTGCTCCGGCGATCTGAATTTCTTGCCAAGGTGGCGCTTGCCGTGACGTGTATCGGATTTGCCATCCATACCGTTGTCTTGGCCGTTCAGGTGTTTTCCGGAGAAGAAGTGCAATGGGTCACGTTCCATAAGGCCTTATCGTTTTTTTCGTGGTCCCTGGTCTTCGTCTTTTTGCTGGTTGTCCTTTTTCAGCGGCTTTACGTGTTGGGTGCCTTCATGCTCCCCATTGCCTTCCTTTCACTGGTATCGACGGCGGTCCTGCCTTCGGAAACTCCGGTTCTTCACCCCATGTTTCAAGCGATGTGGGTCCACGTCACACTCAGCATGTTGGGAACCGTCGGGTTTGCCGTGGCCTTTGTGGCAGGCGTGGTGTATTTGATGCAGGACTGGTTGCTGAAATCCAAACAATTCAACGTCTTGTCCTTTAAGTTGCCGCCGTTGGATGTTTTGGACATGCTGAACCAACGTTCGATTTTGTTGGGGTTCCCATTTCTCACCATGGGTATTCTGACGGGGGCCATGTCCGCCCAGATCACGATGGGTTCCTATGTGAGCTGGAATTCCGAACAGATTTGGGCGCTTGTGACGTGGGCGTTTTATTTTGTGGTCCTGATGGGACGGGTGACCGTTGGCTGGAGAGCAAAAAAAGCGGCGTATCTGACGATCGTGGGATTCGCCGGCGTGTTGTTGACGTTTCTCGGGGTCGTGTTAAAAGGGAACGGTTCTCCCATAAGCTGATGAATATCATCCTTGTCGGACTGAGTCATAAAACCGCTCCGGTCGAGCTTCGAGAACTCCTTGTGGTTCCCAACAGCCGGATGGGGGAGGCCCTGAATCGGCTTATGGCGCATGCGGGTATCCGTGAGGGGATGTTGTTGCAGACCTGCAATCGCGTTGAAGTGTACGCGGTCGTCGACCAGGTGGAGCAAGGGTTTTCCGCCATTCAGGAGTTTTTCGTGGACACGCATTTTTCGGTGTCCGCGGAACAATTACTGCCTCGTCTGTATTGTCACGCGGAGGATCGGGCCATCACTCACCTGTTTCGCGTGGCTTCGAGCCTCGATTCCCTGGTGGTGGGAGAACCGCAAATTCTGCGCCAGGTGAAGGATTCTTTCCAGGATGCCTTGACCCATAATGCCACCGGGGTCATCCTGAACAAGTTGATCAAAAAGGCGATTTCCGTGGCCAAACGCGTTCGTACGGAAACACGGATTGCGGAAAACGCGGTTTCCGTGAGTTATGCCGCAGTCGAACTGGCCAAGAAAGTGTTCAGCAACCTGGCGGCGCGGACGGTTATGCTGGTCGGGGCCGGAGAAATGGCCAAATTGGCCGCGCAACATCTGGTGAATCACGGAGTCCACGAGGTCTTGCTCACCACACGGGACCCGATGCGTGCGGCGGATATGGCCGCCCGGTTTAACGGGCTGTCGATTCCCTTTGAAGAATTCCGCGCGAATATGCACCGGGCCGATATTGTGCTGTGTTCGACCGGGGCGTCCCACTATCTGATCAGTCCCGAGGACGTGGAACGGGCGGTTCGCGCACGATGGAACCGGCCGATTTTTCTGATCGACGTCTCTGTTCCCCGCAATATCGATCCTGACGTGCGCCAAGTCGATAATGCGTTCCTGTTCGATATCGATGATCTTGAATCGCATATCGAACAGAACCGTGAAGAGCGCATGCTGGAAGCCACCCGCGCCGAATGTATCGTCAAAGACGAAGTTGAAGTCATCCTGAAATGGCTCCAGTCGTTAAAGGCGACTCCCACGATTGTCGCGTTACGCAAACGTGCGGATGCCCTGAAACAGGCGGAATTGCAAAAAGCCTTCGGCCGGCTCGGGACATTGACGCCGCAACAGCAGGAAGCCGTGGAAGGGCTCGCCTCGGGGATCGTCAATAAACTGCTGCACGGCCCATTGGTGGCGTTGAAGTCTGCAGCCCAATCTTCCAATGGGTTGGTATATATCGAAGCAGCGAGACGGTTTTATGATTTGGGACAAAGTCTTCCCGGGCAGGAATCCGTGAACGTTCAGGACGTACAGGATTTGGAAGCGGAAGACGTGGCGACGGATGCGCTTTCGCCCGCGCCGGCTGAAGGGACGGAACAAGAAAGGATGCCCCGGCAGGCTTCGGGTTTGTAGGGTCGATGCGTGCCACGGGGACGGCAGGGCGGATAAAGGAATCAGAGTGAGTTTTACGAATGGACGGCGGACGTCTCTCGTCATTGGCACACGCGGTAGTCAACTTGCCCTCTGGCAGGCGGAATGGGTCCAGGCTCGACTTCAGGAAATTGCTCCATCCGTGTCGATCCGGCTTCAACGGATTCGAACGAGCGGCGATAAAATTCTCGACGTGCCGTTAGCCAAAATCGGCGGGAAAGGATTGTTCGTCAAGGAAATCGAGGAGGCGTTATCCAGGGGAGACATCGACCTCGCGGTTCATAGCATGAAAGACGTGCCTTCAGTGTTGCCGGAGGGATTGGCCATTGCCTGTATTCCGGCGCGGGAAGACGCCCGGGATGCTCTACTGACCAGGGACCGCGTGGCGTTCCAGGATCTTCCGTCTGGTGCAAAGATGGGGACCAGTAGCCTTCGACGGCAAGCCCAGTTGCTGGCTTACCGACCGGACTTGAATGTTGTCATGCTTCGAGGTAACGTGAACACCCGACTGCGAAAGCTTCAGGAAGGCGAGTTCGAGGCGATCGTTCTGGCCGCGGCGGGTCTCACACGGTTGGGTTGGGCCAGGCACGTGACGGAATATCTCCCACCGGCCTTGAGTCTTCCGGCTGTTGGTCAGGGCGCCTTGGGGATCGAATCGCGTACGGATGACACGTTTGTTCGAGAGTTGCTCGACCCCATCAACGATGACCGGACGTCTATTGCGGTTTCGGCTGAACGGGCCTTCCTGGATCGATTGGAGGGCGGGTGTCAGGTACCGATTGCAGGCCATGCGGTTATTGAGGACCGGACGGTGCAATTCGAGGGGCTCGTCGCAAGCGTCGATGGAACGCAGGTCATTCGTGACCGGATCGAAGGTCCGGTGGAACAGGCGGCCCCGCTCGGTACGGCCTTGGCCGAGCGAATCCTGGAGGCGGGAGGAAAGCATATTTTAGATCAGATCTATGGACGTGCGTAAGCTGGACCGGTGGAAGATGGTGATTCCATGGAGGGTCGGGCCTTGTTCGCGTCACGGCGCGTCCTGATTCAAGGAGCACGGCATGATTCCGGTGAAATCGTTTATGGTCCCTGCTGAAAAATTTGTTGTCGTTGATTGTGCGACCAGTGTTCGGAGGGCGTCGGAAATGATGAGGGATAGGCGTATCGGCAGTCTATTTGTTGCCAGGGACAAGGAACTCGTCGGCATTTTGACGGAAACGGATTTTGCCCGGCGATTGGTGGCGGTGGGATTGGACCCGGACCGGACGACCGTCGAAGACATCATGTCTTCCCCCATTTTGCACATCGATGAGAACAAGGGGCTGTTGGATGCCAGTGACCTGATGGCCGATAAACGTATCCGGCATTTAGGCGTTTCGCGGGATGGGGAACTTGTTGGGATGATTTCCGTGAGAGACTTGGTCCTGACCGTGGCGCATATCCCCAGAAAATGGATCGTGGGCGTAGGTGGGGAGCATATTTTGGCGCAAATTTATGGACGTGCATAAATGGCCGAGCATCGACCGTCGGGGAAAGTCTATCTGGTAGGGGCGGGTCCGGGAGATCCCGGTCTCCTGACGCTACGCGGCAAAGCCTGTCTTGAGGAAGCGGACGTCGTGTTATACGACCATCTGGCCAACCCGGCGTTGCTGGATCATGTCTCCTCGGAGGCGGAGCGGATTTACGTGGGACGACGCGGGTGCGGGACCTATCGGCCTCAGGACGAAATCAATCAATTGATGCTGGAGAAGGTTCGTGAAGGGAAGTGCGTGGTCCGGTTGAAAGGTGGAGACCCGTTCGTGTTCGGACGGGGCGGGGAAGAAGCCGAGTGGATCGTCGAACACCGGATTCCCTTTGAAGTGGTTCCGGGCGTGACCTCCGCGGTCGCGGTGCCGGCGTATGCGGGTATTCCCGTCACGCATCGCACCCTGGCCTCGACCGTGGCCTTTATCACGGGCCATGAAGATCCGGACAAGGACGAGACGGCATTGGAGTGGCCGCGCTTCGCTGCCGCAGATGGGACTCTGGTGTTTTTGATGGGTGTCAAAAATTTACCCATGATCGTGTCCCGGTTGGTTGAGGAAGGGAAAGCCGTGGATACTCCCGTGGCGCTGGTCCGGTGGGGACCTATCCCACACAACGGACGGTGGTCGGAACCTTGCGGGATATTGTCGATCGTGCGAAATCTGCTGATATTCGCCCCCCGACCACGGTGGTGGTGGGGGAAGTCGTCCGGTTGCGCGAGCAACTCAATTGGTTTGAGACACAACCCCTATTCGGGAAACGCGTGCTCGTGACGCGCGCCAAAGCCCAGGCGTCGGAATTGTCGAATCTGATCCGGGCTCGAGGCGGAGAACCGATTGAATGCCCGACCATCGACATCGCCCCCCCCGACGATTGGGCGGAAGTCGATGAAGCCATCGAGCAACTGGCCACCTATCAATGGCTTGTGTTTACCAGCGTCAATGGGGTAAAGGCATTCATGCAACGCCTGTGGTCCCGTGGTCGCGACGCGCGGGCGTTGGCAGGGTTGCAGGTCTGTTGTATCGGACCCCGGACGGCCGAGGAGGTGAGACAATTCGGCATCGACGCCGACCTGGTGCCGGAAACGTACCAGGCTGAAGGGCTCATCGAGACTCTGAAGCGAGCCGGCGTGTCCGGTCAGCGGGTGTTGCTCGCCCGGGCGGCGCAAGCCCGTGAGATCCTGCCGGACGAGTTGCAGCGATCCGGGGCGTTTGTGCGAGTCGTGAAAGTCTACAAGACCGTGGCGCCGGCGATCGAACGGGAACACGTTCAGCAATTGTTTCGTGACCACTCGATCGACGTCGTCATGTTTGCAAGCTCGTCAACCGTTCGGAATTTTTTCCAACTCTTCGACGGAGTCCGTGACGTGAAGACACATCTGAATGGAACGATTATTGCGAGCATCGGGCCGATTACGGCGGAAACCATTCGGGAAATGGGTTTGGACGTTCACGTCATGGCTGTTCAGAATACGATTCCGGCGTTGGTCCAGTCGCTGGTCGACTACGTCAGGCACGAGGTGCCCTCTTAACGGCGTATGAATTGTCGAAAGCCCATGAACCGTGGAGGATGAGGCATTTTTTTGTTTAACGACGCGTGTTAATCCAAGGAGAATTTTATGGTTCCAGTGAAATCGTTTATGGTCCCCGCTGAAAAATTTGTGGCTATTGATCGCGACACCAGTGTCCGGAGGGCGGCAGAAATTATGAAGGAGAATGGTATCGGCAGTGTGTTTGTTTCCCGGGATAAGGAAATCATCGGGATCTTGACCGATACGGATCTCGTCCGGCGGTTGGTGGCGGCGGGGTTGGATTCTGACCGGACGCCCGTCGAACAAATCATGTCGGCGCCCGTTTTGAAAATTGATGAAAACAAAACGCTGTTGGATGCCAATGACCTGATGGCCAAAGAGCATGTCCGGCATTTGGGCGTCTCACGAGACGGAGAACTTGTCGGGCTGATCTCCGTGAGGGATCTGGTTGTGTTCTTGACGAATCTTCCCAGGAAATAGTCGCGGCTTTAGGGATACCCGACGGGAAACTGAGGGTATCGCTCAATGAGTCGAAAGCACGAGAGAGTCTGAAACCGTTTGGCCAATGGATAGGTGATGGGATTTCCTCGTCAACGAATGCGGCGCTTGCGTGAATCCGAGCCTCTTCGGCGGATGGTGCGGGAAACCGTTCTCGCGCCGAGCAACCTGATTTATCCTTTGTTCGTGAAGGAAGGGACGGATCAGCAGGAAGCCATTCTGTCGATGCCCGGCCAATTCCGGTGGTCCATCGATCGTCTGCTCAAGGAAACGACCGACGTCCACATGCTGGGCGTTCCGGCGGTCATGCTGTTCGGGATCCCTGATCACAAGGATGAACGCGGGTCGTCCGGTTATGATCCGAACGGGATCGTGCAACGGGCCGTCCGCGCGCTCAAGGACCATCTCCCGGGACTTTTTGTGGTGACGGACGTCTGTATCGATGAGTATACGTCCCATGGGCATTGCGGCATCGTGAAAGACGGTCGCATCCTGAACGATGAAACCCTCGACTGTCTGCGCCTGATGGCTAAAACCCATGCGGAAGCCGGGGCCGACATGGTGGCGCCTTCCGACATGATGGACGGGCGAGTCGCGGCGATTCGTGACGAATTGGATCAAGGGGGGTTCGAGCACGTGCCCATCATGTCCTATGCCGCCAAGTATGCCTCTTGCCTGTATGCGCCTTTCAGGGAAGCGGCTTCTTCCAGTCCCGCCTTCGGTGACCGGTGCTCGTATCAAATGGATCCCGCGAATGCTCGTGAAGCCGTCCGTGAAGTACAGGCCGACGTGGAGGAAGGTGCGGACGTGGTTATGGTCAAACCGGCGCTGGCTTACCTCGATATTATTGCGCGGACGCGGGCCGAGGTGGACGTGCCCGTCGCGGCGTTTCAGGTCAGTGGCGAATACAGCATGATCAAGGCCGCCGCTCAACACGGGTGGCTGGACGAGTCCAAAGTGACGTTGGAAACGCTGCTGTCCATCAAGCGTGCCGGTGCCGACCTCATCCTCACCTATTTTGCCAAGGATGTCGCCAAGTTTTTGAATGCCGCTACCCCATGAAGGTCTCGCGCGGCTTCCAGCTCTTCCCTTGCCGCCCAATCCGGTTCTGACCATCGGCAATTTTGACGGGCAGCACATCGGGCATCGACAATTACTGGCCACCGTCGTTCAATGCGCCCGTGAACGGCAGGGCACGCCGGTGGTCTTGACCTTTGATCCACATCCGGTGTTGGTGTTGAGTCCGGGAACCACCTTTCAATTTTTGACGTCCCCTTCGGAAAAGTTGGCGTGGTTCGAGACGCAAGGCGTCGAGCACCTCGTGGTGTTGAATTTCACCAAAACGTTTGCCGCATTAAGCCCGCAAGAGTTTGCGTTTTCGATCCTGAGAGATGGGCTGGGCATCAAAGATCTGTTCGTGGGAGAGCATTTTGTCTTCGGCAAAAACCGGGCGGGAAACACGGAAACCCTGCGCGACTTGGCCGGGCAAGCCGGTTTCCGGGTTCATCTCGTCAAACCCGTGAGTTCCCGGGAAACCATCGTGAGTTCCACCAGGATTCGCCAGTTCATCCGAACGGGGAAGGTGGAAACAGCCATGCAATGTCTGGGCCGCCCGTATTCCCTGAAAGGCACGGTGATTGAAGGTGACCGTCGCGGGCAGGCGTTGGGCTATCGGACGGCTAACCTTCGACCGGACAAAGACCGGGTGCTCCCGCCGGACGGGGTCTATGCCACGAAGATGGTGTGGCAGGATACGGTGTTTCCCGCGGTGAGTTATCTTGGGACGCGTCCCACGTTTGGAGAAGGGGAACGGTTGCTGGAAGTGCATGTCTTGGATGCCGCCTGCAATTTGTACGGACACCCTGTTGAAGTTCAATTTTTACACTCTATTCGAGGCGATGAACTGTTTGAAGATTCCGAGCAGCTTGCCGAGCGAATCGCTCAGGATATTCAGCAGACTCGACGCGCGTTTGCCGAATAATTCGAATCTCCCCCCGTAGGTCGATCACTATCGGTGGTGATGATGCCCGCCCTGTTGGCTTTTGAATACACGTTGTTGAAACACGTCAGGCGACTCGGTCTCTTGTCTCCGGGAGACCGGGTTGTGGTTTCCGTGTCCGGGGGCGCGGATTCCGTTGCCCTTTTGCAGGTTTTGTCTGCCTGGCGGGATCGCTTGGATCTGGCGTTGGCCGTGGTTCACGTTGAGCATGGGTTGCGGGGAGAAGAATCCCTGGGTGACGCGACGTTTGTCGAGCACCTCTCCCTGCAGCTGGGCCTTCCTTTTTTCTTAAAGCGGATCAACCTGAAACCGCTTCTCCGGGAACGAAAAGGGGAGTCGGTCCAAGCCGTTGCGCGTGAGAGAAGATACGAACAGTTGCAGGCGGTCGCCAGGGAGTGGGGGGGCACCAAAGTCGCGGTCGGGCATACGCAGGATGACCAGGCGGAAACCGTGCTGATGTCCATGCTGCGAGGCGCCGGGCTTGCCGGGCTATCGGGCATGCCGGCTCAGCGGCAACCGTGTATCATCCGCCCGTTTCTGCAGGTGAGTCGATCTGAAATTTTGCAGTATCTTGACGAAAAACGCTGTGGGTTTCGCGTCGATTCGAGTAATGAAAACCCGAAGTACGTCAGGAATCGGCTTCGCCGTGAATTAATCCCCCTGTTGAAGACGTTCAATCCCCGGGTGGTGAGCGTTCTTTCCCGGCAAGCGGCCATTCTGCGTGAGGAACATCATTATTTGGATGAGGTGGCGAAGGCCTCGCTGGAATCGGTCGAGGTCGGCCGCACGAAGAATCGCGTCGTGTGGAGTCGTTCACGATTGTTAACCTTTCCCGTACCCATTCAACGGAGAATGATCCTTTTAACGGTGGGCGCTTTATGGCACAAGCCGAGCCCGCTCAGGTTCGATGACGTAGATATTCTGTTGCAGCGCGTTGTTCACGGAACGTCAGGTTCGTCCAGTCGTGTCGCCGGTCTGGACATCGTCAGGGAATATGACAAGGTGACGTTCGTAAAAGTTCTCGTGGATCCTACCCGCCGCTTGCAAGAGGAATGGTCCTGGTCCTTTCCGGGGTCGATCCGTTGGCCGGTCACGGGCCAGACCATTGAAGGCAAGATGCAGGCTACGAAGACGATCCCGACCCGACGGACCGATTCCGCGGCCTACCTGGATGCGGATCGGTTCAGTCACGAATTGGTCGTTCGATCCTGGAAGCCCGGCGATTATTTTTTCCCTTATGGGATGGGAGGACGACGAAAAAAGATCCAGGATTTTTTCTCGGATGCGAAGGTTGACCGGACCGAGCGAAGCCAGGTACCTCTCGTGGTGGCTCCGGAAGGGATCCTTTGGGTTGGTGGGTATCGTTCCGATCACCGATTTCGAGTGACCGAGGATACCAGGCACATTGCCGTCGTCCGGATTCGTGCGGCCGGGAAAAAGACCTGAGGAACACCGGGTTTACGGTCGCAACGCACTGTCCAGTGGGGCTTACATAAAGGGGTGCCGGTTGCAGATGCGTGATCCCCATGGTAAGATTTCTGAAGTTTTCTAAGCCGTTTCGAATTGCCCGGGTAGGGTTGAGAGAGAGAAGGAACACATTTTCATGAATTCTCGCGTCAAAAATCTGCTTTTTTGGGTGGTGGTCGGTCTGTTTATGATCCTGCTCTTCAACCTGTTCACCGTGCCGTCCAATCCACCGGAAGAAGAAGTGATCTTCAGTGACTTCATGGCCCATCTCGAGCGGGGAGAGATTTTCAAAGTCACCATGAAGGACAATCATATCAGTGCGGTTTTGAAAGATGGAAACCGGATTCGGACGTATACCGTTGAATATCCGGACTTGGTCAATGCCCTGAGAGAACAGTCAGTGCAGATCGAAGCCAGGCCGCCGGACGAAAGTCCCTGGTACATTACGTTTCTCGTGACCTGGGGACCGTTTATCCTGTTCCTCGGATTATGGTTTTTCCTGATGCGGCAAATGCAGATCGGCGGCAATCGGGCCCTCTCGTTCGGAAAAAGTCGGGCGCGTCTCCTGACCGAGGAAAAGAAAAAAGTGACCTTTGCCGACGTGGCCGGTGTGGAAGAGGCAAAGGAAGAAGTGGTTGAAATCATTGAATTTTTAAAAGATCCACAAAAGTTTCAAAAACTCGGTGGGCGAATCCCCAAAGGAGTCTTGATCGTCGGCCCTCCGGGAACGGGAAAAACCCTGTTGGCGAAAGCCATTGCCGGAGAAGCGGGTGTTCCGTTCTTCAGCATCAGTGGCTCTGATTTTGTGGAAATGTTCGTGGGTGTCGGAGCGTCTCGCGTGCGTGACTTGTTTGAACAGGGGAAAAAACATGCGCCCTGCATCATTTTCATTGACGAAATCGATGCCGTCGGGCGGTTGCGCGGCGCGGGGTTGGGCGGTGGCCATGACGAACGGGAACAGACCCTGAATCAGCTTCTCGTGGAGATGGATGGGTTCGATACGACCGAAGGAGTGATTCTTGTCGCCGCCACGAACCGTCCTGATGTTCTTGACCCCGCCTTGTTGCGGCCAGGCCGGTTTGATCGACAAGTGGTGGTCAATCGTCCCGACGTGCGGGGGCGAGTGGAAATTCTCAAAGTCCACACCAAGAAGGTGCCTGTGGCTTCCGACGTGAACCTCGATCAGATTGCCAGGGGAACGCCTGGTTTTTCAGGGGCTGATTTGGAAAATCTCGTCAACGAGGCGGCGCTCTGGGCCGCTCGACTGGACAAGAAATTGGTGGAACTCATCGATTTTGAAAATGCCAAGGATAAAGTCATGATGGGGGCGGAGCGTAAGAGTATGGTCCTGAGTGAAGATGAAAAGCGCACGACCGCGTATCATGAGGCGGGACACGCTCTCATGGCTAAATTATTGCCGGGCGCCGATCCAGTTCACAAAGTGACGATTATCCCGAGGGGACGTGCCATGGGCATGACCATGCAGCTTCCCATCGATGACCGGCATAGTTATTCCCAGGATTTTCTCTATAACACCCTGTCGATTTTATTGGGTGGTCGTGTGGCCGAAGAACTGATTTTGAAAAACGTCACCACCGGTGCGGGAAACGACATTGAACGGGCTACCGAACTCGCCAGGAAAATGGTGTGTGAGTGGGGAATGAGTGACAAATTGGGGCCATTGACCTTCGGCAAAAAGGATGAGGAAATTTTCCTGGGCCGGGAAATTGCGACGCGTCGTGACTTTAGCGATCAAGTGGCTTTGGAAATCGATCATGAAGTGAAGCGGTTGATCGTGGAAGCCTATGAGCGGACGAAGCGAATGCTCACGGAACATATTCATACCCTACGGGCTTTGGCCGAAGCCCTTCTGGAGAAAGAAGTCTTGGATGCCTTGGAAATTGATCAAATCATCAATCGAGGAACCATTGTTCGAGAGCCAGCGCAAGTGTAACGGAAGCGCACTTCGGCCTTGATTCACACCATCCCTGCCGATTCAATTCTTTGGGTATTTTTGGTCTTCTTCATCGGTCGTTGTGTTGTAAGCGTCTCCAACTTTCATCGTGAGTGACCCTGCCCCGGTTTTGACCGGGGCCTCGCACGTGGGCTCTCCATGGATGAGGCAAACTCCGCATACCTGCAAGCCTGCCACGTCAGGATTCCCTGTTCCCGTCACGTCCTGGTCATGGGCATTTTAAACGTGACCCCGGATTCCTTTTCCGACGGCGGGCGCTTTCTCGACCCTCAACGCGCCTTGGCTCATTTTGAAGAGATGGTGAGTGAAGGGGCGGATCTGGTTGACATCGGTGCCGAGTCGACGCGCCCCGGTTCGACGGCGATTGACGAACGCGAGGAAATTCGCCGGTTGAAGCCGGTCCTCGAGGTTATCGGACAACGGGCAACGGTTCCGTTGTCGGTCGATACCCACAAGGCCGGGGTTGCTGAACGAGCGATTGACTGGGGCGCGGTGCTCATCAACGACATCAGTGCGTTGGAGAACGATCCCCGAATGGGGCACGTGATTGCACGGACGAAGGCCGGTCTGGTGCTGATGCATAAGCGAGGTGCGCCTCAGAATATGCAGAAATATTGCGAATACGACAACGTAGTCGAGGAAGTACGGGATTATTTGGGAAGTCGCATGAGACATGCGGAGGAAATCGGTATCGCCCGCGAGCAAATGCTGATCGATCCGGGAATCGGGTTTGCAAAAAATGCGCAACAGAACTTATCCTTGCTGAAAGGACTTGGTTCATTGGAGCCGTTGGGTCGTCCCGTCCTGGTCGGAGTGTCGAATAAATCCTTTATCGGGACGGTGACCGGTCAATCCATCGATCAACGCATCATGGGGACCGCCGCGGCCGTCGCGGCTGCGGTGTTGGGTGGGGCGAGCATCGTTCGTGTGCATGACGTCGGGTCGATCCGCGAAGTGGTGAGAATGTTGGAAGCCATTGTCCGGGCTTGATGGGAGATAACGTGTCAGGAGGCAAGGTGCGGAAGTTATTCGGAACCGATGGGGTGAGGGGCGTTGCCAATTTGGAGCCCATGAATAGTGAGACGGTGCTGAAGCTTGGCAGAGCCGTGGCCTACGTGTTCAAGGGCAAGGCAGGGCATCATCAAATCGTGATCGGCAAAGACACCCGTCTTTCCGGCTATATGTTGGAATCGGCGTTGATCTCCGGCATTTGCTCCATGGGGGTCGACGTCTTGCTTGTCGGGCCGATGCCCTCGCCGGGCGTGGCGTTTTTGACGCGCAGCCTCCGAGCCGATGCGGGGGTGATGATTTCGGCCTCCCACAATCCCTACCAGGATAACGGGATCAAGTTTTTTTCACACGACGGCTTCAAACTTCCCGATGAACTGGAATTGCGTATTGAAGAATTGATCCTGTCGAACGAGATCGAACATCTTCGTCCCACGGCGAATGAAATCGGTAAGGCGTTTCGTATTGCCGATGCCGAAGGACGCTATATCGAATTCGTGAAACGGTCCTTGCCGCGCGAGATGGATTTTCAGGAGATGAAGGTGGTCATCGACTGTGCGCATGGTGCCGGGTATTCGGTCTTTCCAAAAGTGGTACGGGAACTGGGTGCTGAAGTGTCCGTCATCGGGGATGAACCGGATGGCACGAACATCAATGCGGGGTATGGAGCCCTCTGCCCGGAGCGATTGCAAGAGGCCGTTCGCGCGCGTCGGGGAGACATCGGTATTGCGTTGGATGGAGACGCCGACCGGGCCGTGTTCGTGACGGAAGAAGGTGAGGTAGTCAACGGGGATCAGGCCCTGGCCGCGTTTGCCCTGGACCTGCAGCGACGAGGCCGGCTCAACCACAATACCGTTGTCGGAACCGTCATGAGTAATTTCGGGTTTGAATCGGCCATGCAAAAAAACGGGATCAATCTGGTCCGAACACCCGTAGGCGATCGGTCCATCCTGGAGCGTATGTTGGCCGATGGCTATAACCTTGGCGGAGAACAATCGGGACACGTCATTTTTCTCGACTATAATACAACCGGCGATGGGCTGATTTCCGGCCTGCAAATGCTCAGGTTGATCAAGCGATCCGGGTCTCCCGTCTCGGAACTGACCAAATGCATAGAGACCGTCCCTCAAGTCCTGTTGGGGGTCAAGGTGAATCGGAAACCAGATTTGGGATCTCTTCCGGAATTGCGACAGGCGATTCGTTCCGGTGAAGAACGGCTGAACGGGACGGGCCGGATCCTGGTTCGGTATTCCGGAACCGAACCTTTGGTACGGGTCATGGTCGAAGGCCAGGATCATTCGGAAATCAGAGAAGTCGCGGATGAATTGGCCAGGGTGGTCAAGGCCGCAATCGGATGAAGGGGCTCAGATTCTCATATTTGACTGAACGATAGAATTTATATAAATTATCAGGGTGCCTTTCCAGCGTAGTTCTCTCCGGCATTGTTGCCTTTCTCATAGGACTCCTTCTCGGGTCTTATCTGTTCTTTCTTCCTCTTACCATCATGGTCCTGTTGGTCTTCGTCGCCGGAGCATTGTCCTGGTATGAGAAGAAAGCTCTTTTTTCCAGGAAGCAGGGACTCATTCTGTATGCCTGTGTCCTGTTGGGCGTGGGATATTGGTTGCTCGACGCGGGAAAGCATAACGGCGTTGATCTGCCGTTCCATGCCGGACAACGGGAAATGACGCTCTTCGGCGTTGTGACGGCGCCGGTCGAGCACGGTCCGGGTCGGATGACAATGGTTGTGGCCGTGGAATCCGTCGAACAGGACACGGGGAGCCTTCAGGTCCGTGGGAATCTTCGTTTGACTTGGCTTCCATGTAAGTTCGGTGACGAATGTGAACCTGATACGGATGTGTTTCGAGGAGACAGGGTCAAGGTCCGTGCTCGAATACGCCAGCCCTTCGGCACGCGTAATCCTGGTGGATTTGATTATGGCGCCTACCTCAGGGACCGTGGAATTCACGCGGTCGCATTCGTAAGGGGCCCTGACCGGATACAGGTTCAACCTCCGGGTGTCTTCGACGTCGAAGCACGGGTATGGTCGCAGATTGACCGTTGGAGGCATCAGGTGCGCCGAGCTGCCATCTCAACGCTCCGGCAGCCGGCTCGCGGCTTATTTTTGGGAATGATCGTCGGAGAGCAGAATGATATCCACCCGGACGTCCGTGACGATTTTATGACGACGGGGACGGTCCATATTATTTCCATATCAGGCTCGCATTTGGGGTTGTTGGCCTTTGTCTCGTTTCTGGGCGTAAGAGGGATGACTCGCCGCATGCCGGCTCGATGGCTGGAGAGACTCTCGTGCGTCCTGACGCCCAAGCAACTTGCCGTGTTGGTCACCATCCCTATGGTCCTGTTTTATACGCTGTTATCGGGAGCCCACGTGGCGACCGTTCGGTCGTTGCTGATGATCCTGCTCTATCTCTTCGCGGTGTGGATCGGTCATGAACGACAGATTCTCATTGCGTTGAGTATAGCCGCGTTGTTTACAATCCTGTCCGATCCGAAGGCGATATACGATCTTTCCTTTCAACTCTCGTATGTGTCCGTCCTGGCCATTGCCCTGGTGTTTCGATGGAGTAAGCGTGACGACGAGGAGGATGACATGCCTCAATCCGTCATGGTCAGACTGAAGAATTGGGCAAAGCAGTATGCGTTGATGACTCTTGCAGCCACCGTAGGGACCGTTCCGCTCGTCGCGTACTATTTTAACCAGGTGGCCTGGTTGGGAATTTTTGCCAATGCGGTTGTCGTGCCCCTGGTTGGCTTGCTTGTCGTGCCGTTGGGACTCGGTGCGTCGATGATCGTCTTGCTTGGAGGGCTCGACCAATTGCCCTTCGGCTGGGTTCATCAGGAAATCATGAACGGCCTGACGTCCGTCATCGACATGATGGCGACGATTCCCGGTGCCAAATGGCACGTGGCGTCACCGGCAATTTTTGCCATGGCATGGTTCTATCTTTGTCTCATGGTCGCGTTGCTCAGTCGGAAACTGACGTTGCGAGTCATAAGCGGGAGTGCGCTGGTCCTCTTTCTGTTGTGGTGGGTGTGGTCGCCGCGACACGTGTTTGAGGATGATGTGTTGCGCGTCACGTTCTTGGACGTTGGCCAGGGTGACGCCACGGTGCTCGAACTTCCCGGCGGCGAAACGATTCTGGTGGACGGCGGGGCCGCCTATGAACGTTGGGATATAGGCCGAATGGTGGTGGGACCGTATTTATGGGATCGAGGCATTCGACGCCTCACTCACGTGATTGCGACTCACCCTCAGTTGGATCACGTGGGAGGACTTTCCTGGATCATCGAAAACTTCGAGATCGATCATTACTGGAGTAACGGGATTCAACGAACGAACCGTTTTTACCAACGACTCCATGATGTTCTCGAGAAAAAAGGACTCGTTGAACGTATTGCCTGGGAGGGAGAAGAAATGATCAAGGAAGGACCCTGTCGGCTCGTATCGCTGAACCCGCCGTTGGCGGAAAACGGTTCCACGTTGCACGAACTTCGTGGACACGAACTGAACAATCTTTCCGTGGTTCTCAGTGTCACGTGTGGGAAGCACTCGATTTTGCTGACGGCCGATGCGGAAGTCGAAGCTCTGACGAGATTGATCCACCATCCACTGGTCAAGTCGGCGACCGTCGTCAAAATTCCACATCATGGAGCGAAGAGTTCGTTGAATCGGCGGTGGATTCAACGGCTCGATGCGGAGAACGCGGTCGTGTCCGCCGGTCGGCGTAATCGTTACGGGCATCCGGCCCCAGTCGTTTTGCGGGCGTACGAACGTATGAACATTTACCGTACGGATGCCGGCGGCGCGATTTCGTTTTCCGCGAAGCCGGATTCGAAAGATGTCCGGATCCGACGTACGACGGATCGTCAGCTCATTCCTCTCGAATTGAGCAACTATTCACTGGCACGCGAATGGGAAAATCTGTCCCGTTTGTGGAGGATCTGGCTGCGCAACGCGTAACGGGTTGGGGGCGTGGATCGACCGGGGTTTGGTTGACTTTATTCAGATTGCATGCTCTCGAAGATTGCTCGAGGGTCTTTCAAGAGTTCCCATCCGAGGATCGTCAAGGAATCCTCAACGTATTCCGTCGTACGGATACCGTTCAATACACAAGTAACACCGGGAGTACTGGTCAAACTCCACAGCGCCTTTCGTGACAACGGTTCTTCGCGTTTCTCGTCCGGAAGGAAGTGATCGAGCGTTGCGGTGATCGATTGAATGTGTTGTTCACTCTTTTTGGCGGCTTCCTGCCGAACGATTTTGAGTAAGAGAAGCAGCTTGGAGACGTAACGGGTCCGCCAATTCTCCCAGTCTGTTGCTTTGTCCCGGCTCAGGTGTCTGGCGGCTGCCTGAAAGGCCTGATTGATGTGCGGTGCAATCATCTGTGATTCGATCTGATCCCAGTGTTCCAGGTTATGGATTCGGGATCGGAGATTGAGAAGTTCGTCAGCCAGGGAAAAGAAGTCTTTGGGTTCCAGTCCTTTTCCCGCATAGGGAATCAGGGGAGCAAATTTCTGCCGATACGTTTCTTCCAACGTCACGACGGCCTGGTGTTGCGTTTCAAAGGGTGTGTCTACCGGTTTATATTGGGGGTCGGCCAGTCGTATCATTCCCTGTCGTTCAGCCGGCATTGCGTTGAGTGGCCTGTTCACGAGTATGGCAATGTGGTGGGTTTGTGCAAACTCCAATACGGTGGTCGTTTGGTCCGTCCCGGTATTAGGGGTCAGCAAGGCTCCTGATTCGAAGAGATTCATGGGCAATTGAAGCACTCGAAACCCATGGTGGGGCCTGGCTGTCCGTTGGGCCGCGCGTTGGGCGGCCTCGATCATGCGCGACAGCGAGGTCGCTTCCGGATCGCCGGGTCCGGCCGTACTCGTATTGGAAGAGACGCCGTAGTATTGGATGCGACCTGACTCGATCTGTTGCTCGAAATAGGCGAACGCCTGCTCGAGGCGGCGATAGAATTCGGTTCGCAGTTCATCCAAAGCGGAGGCGTCAACGACGAGTTTGCGTTGCTTCGCGTGGGAGAGGAAATATTCGGGGTTGTGCAAGAGGCAGACGTCCAGCGTGGCGAGTCCAAGACGATCGAGGGAGCCCGTCAGTTGGTCATCGAGAAATTCGGGGTGGAGGCAGTGCCAGATGTCTTCCCCGTATTTGACCATTTCGTGATAGGTCCGCCCGGCCTGTTCCCTGGTCTTGGCGGTTTGCAGATTTTTCCCTTGGACGTAGCCGATTTTGGAGACGACAATCACGTTGTCGCGAGACAACTCTTTTTGGGAAAGCAATTTCTGGATAACGCTCCCCACCAGGCGTTCACTGTCGCCGTCCGCATAGTTCGTGGAGGTGTCGATGAGGTTGCAGCCTTCCCTGATGGCTTTCACGAGTGCGGCCCGGTGGTCCTCCTGGTCAAGCCCCGTTCTGTAGCCGCCGAACCCAATCCTGGAATTGGTGAGGCCCGTGGATCCCAAGGTGGTGTAGCCATGGGCTACGGAGTCGGAAGAACGCGCCATGATCCGGGACACGTAAGCAGCGGTGCCATGAGCGGTGGCCGTTCCCGGTATGCCGGGAACGGCCAAGGTACGCGACGTCGAACCTCCTTGAGGCGCGTCGGTCAAGGCCTGTGCCACGTCTTTCGGATTCGTGAGGGGAGCGCGACAGGTATAATTTCGACACACGTATAAGGCGGCTTGTCCGTCGACGAGGTCTTTGCCCTTCAGAAGTGGATGCCGAGACTCGCGGACATCGTGGTTTCCGTGTGCAATGATGCGATAGGGGACAAAATGACGGGCCACCTCGTCGAGTAACCGGTCATGTCCCGGATCGGCCTGCGCTCCGACGAATGCCATTTCTACCGGGCCGCGCAACAGGAAATCCGCCGCCATGATCGTCTTGGCGAACCCCCTGGGTATGCGACTGATCTGTTGTCCGTACGCCCGAATAGCCTGCGTGGCGGCTTCTCGAAAATCTTCACGGTCATGGTGAAAAGAGAGGCGGGCCAAGGCCATGGCCGCCACGGCGTTGCCGCTTGGAGTGGCGCCGTCAGGTCCTTCACGTCCTCGCAGGATAAGGGCCTCGTGATCGTTGGCCGTTGTAAAAAATCCACCGTGATTCTTGTCCAGAAAATCGCTCAACAGTCGTTCACCCAATCGCACGGCCTCCGTGAGGTATCGTTCCTCACCGCCGGCTTCGTACACGTCGATGAGCGCCTCTGTAAGATAGGCATAATCCTCCAGATACGCGTTGAGATGGGCTTTGCCTGCACGATAGGTGCGGTACAGGCCTCCATCTGGACGGGAGAGCACGTTGAGCAGAAAGTCCGCGGCACGGCAGGCGGATTCCAAATAAGGGCCGTGTCTCAAGACCCGTGCCGTCTCGGCCATGGCGCTGATCATCATCCCGTTCCAGGCCGTGATGATTTTGTCGTCCAACCCCGGGGGCACGCGTTTCAGTCGCGCGTCATACACGAGTGGTTTGACCCGGTCTATCGTCCGTCGAAGCTCTTCAGGGGAACAGGAAAGTTTCTCGGCCGCTTGTTCCAGCGTGTGGGGGGTATTGGGAATACTGTGGTGTTCCCAATTGCCGTCAGGGGTGATATCGTAATACGTGCAGAATCGGACCGCGTCCTGCTCCGATGGGACGATTTCCCGGATTTGTTCGGGATCCCACACGAAAAATTTCCCTTCGACGCCCTCCGAGTCGGCATCCGTGGCGGAATAATAACCGCCTTCGGGTGACGTCATTTCTCGAATGATGTAATCCAGAATTTCGCAGGTCACGCGTTTGTAATCGAGGTTGCCGGTCACCTGGAACGCTTCGAGATACGTCTTCGCGAGTAACGCATTGTCGTAGAGCATTTTTTCAAAATGGGGAACGAGCCAGCGTTCATCCGTCGAATATCGGGCAAACCCTCCACCGATATGGTCGTACATGCCGCCGGTGGCCATGGCATCCAACGTTTTACAAACCATGTGAAGGACGTGTTCCGTCTTGGTTCGTTGGTATTGCCGGAGGAGACACGCGAGCCCGGTGGCCGGTGGGAATTTGGGAGCTTGGCCGAACCCGCCATAGATCGGATCGAAGTCCGCTGAAAATTGTTCGACCGCAGAGTCGATCTCCTGTTGCCCCACCGTCGTGGGAGCGGGCACGCGCATGGACGTTTGCAGTCGACCGGTAAAACGAGTCGCGCTTTCGGCAATGGCGGCGCGATCCTGTGCCCAGCCTTCGGCGATTTTTTTGAGGACCGTCCCGAAGCCGGGCCGGCCCCATTTGTCGGTCGGAGGAAAGTACGTGCCGGCAAAAATCGGTTGCTGGTCCGGCGTCAGAAAAACCGTCATGGGCCAGCCGCCGTTGCCCTGATTCATGGCGATGGTGGCTTGCATGTAGATCTCATCGAGATCCGGGCGTTCTTCACGGTCAACCTTGACGCAGACGTAAAAACGATTCATGAGCGAGGCGATCTCGTCGTTCTCAAACGATTCCCGCTCCATAACGTGGCACCAATGACAGGCGGAATACCCAATGGACAAGAGAAGGGGCTTATCCTTTTCCTTGGCCAGATCGAGAGCGTCCTGTCCCCAGGGATGCCAATCCACCGGGTTGTAGGCGTGTTGCAGTAAGTAAGGGCTCGTCTCGTGAATGAGACGGTTCGGAGGACGGGTCGGGTGAGGGTCGGCCATGCAGCCGACAGTAGCACCGGGCGAAAAGAGGGGTCAACTTGAGTCTCTTGATCTTTGTTCTTAAGACCTTTTTCGCCGACGCGCCAAGACGTTGAGAATCCGAATCGGCGACTTTGATAAAGAGAATCAATGCTAGGCATGAACACCTAGTACTTTATATTGACATAGGCAAAAAAGGGGAGTAATTTGAAAGCAGGTTGAGAATTGAAATTCCGGGATTTTAATGATTCCAGGATGAGAAAGCATTACTGACAAATACAAGTCGAACTCAAAGAAAGGGGGATCGCTATGAAAGCCAAAGAGGGAGTTATTGATCTTCTCAATAAGCTGTTGACCGAAGAGTTGACGGTCATTAATCAGTATTTTCTGCACGCCAAAATGTGCAAGAACTGGGGCTATGACCGATTGCACCATCACGTGTTGGATCGAAGCTACGGGGAAATGAAAGATGCGAAAGAGGTAATCGATCGCATTTTGTATCTGGAGGGCCTTCCCAACATGCAGCGGCTCGGAACGGTCAAAATCGGAGAAACCGTCCCGGAACAGTTGAAAGCGGATTTGGACAAGGAAAAATCCATGGTCAAAATGCTCACCGAAGGCATCCGGCATTGTACAAAGGTCGGTGATTTTGCTTCGCGTCACATGCTCGAAGACATGGTGAAGGATGAAGAAGAGCACATTGATTGGATTGAAACGCAGTTGGAAACCATCAAGCAAGTCGGGCTGGAAAATTACCTGAGCGAACAGATCCACGAAGAAGGCAGTTAAGCGATCACGCGTTTCGTTCAAGCCTTGAGAGGGAAAAACCGGATTTTGGCTTTTCCTTTTCAAGGCTTTTTGTTATGTATGTCATAAGCGTTTCAGGAACCTTTCTACGAGACCCTTCACCCTCACCTTAATCCTCTCCCATCAAGGGAGAGGAAATGCTCTCCACTCCCTCTCCCCTTGCGGGAGAGGGCTGGGGTGAGGGGGAAATTTGCAACCAATGACTGAACACATACAGAAATGACAGATTGGGTGAAACGTTCCATTTCCATCTCTTTTGGTGTGGGCGGTAAGCCTGCATGAGGAATTTCTGTGAAGGAGCCGGCGCATGGCATTGATCCATTCGACCATGTTGGCGTTGGGAACCTTTGTTCCCGATTTTCAATTGCCTGACGTTGTGTCAGGCAAGATGATCAATCCCGGCCAATTTGCCGGACAAAAAGGATTGCTGGTGATGTTCATTTGCCGGCATTGCCCTTACGTGATTCACGTGCAACAGGAACTGGGGCAATTGGGGCGGGATTATGCCGGGAAATCTCTTGGCGTAATTGCAATCAGCAGTAACGACGTGGACAACTATCCGGATGATCATCCCGAACGGTTGCGAGCCATGGCCCGAGAATTCGATTTCCCGTTTCCCTACTGTTACGACGAAAGCCAGGCCGTGGCCAAGGTCTTCACGGCGGCCTGCACACCGGATTTCTTTTTGTTCGACGAGACGAGGAAATTAGTCTATCGAGGTCAGTTGGATGAAAGCCGTCCCGGGAACGGGAAGCCGGTGACGGGAAAAGATTTGCGGGCAGCGATCGATGCCGTCCTGGCGGAGCAGCCCGTGAGTCAGGATCAACGCCCCAGTGCCGGGTGTAACATCAAGTGGAAGTAGGGACAACCCCCCGTGGTTGTCCTCATCGATTTCTATCGCCTCCAGGCAAACAATTTCCCCAGTAATCGCTTCTTGCTCTTGGTGAAGGTGGTTTTTCTCCAGGCATTGGCGACTTTTTTGATGACCTCGGCCTGGGTGGGGTAAGGGTGAATCGTGCCGGTGATCGTCCCCAACCCGAGTCCCCCTTTCATGGCTAACGTGAATTCGCTGATCATGTCACCGGCATGGGCCGCGACGATCGTCGCACCCACAATGGTATCGGTTCCTTTTTTGACGTGCACGCGAGCAAAGCCCTGATCCTCGCCGTCTAATATCGCTCGATCCACTTCGTCGAGTTTGAACGTAAAGGTATCCACCTCGATTCCCTTGTTTTTCGCCTCGGCTTCATACAGCCCGACGTGCGCGATTTCCGGGTCCGTATAGGTAGCCCAGGGGATAATGAGCGAATCCGTGTTTGCGTACCCCAACCCAAGGGGATGTGGGAATAAGGCGTTTTGAATGACGATTTGAGCCATGGCATCCGCTGCATGGGTGAATTTGAACGGGAAACACACGTCCCCAGCGGCATAGACCTTGGGATTGGTCGTTTGTAACCGATTGTTCACCTTCACGCCGGTGCGTGTATCATACTCCACTCCGGCTGTTTCGAGTCCGAGTCCTTCTACGTTAGGTGCGCGTCCCACGCCGACAAGTATCTCATCAACCACGAGTTCGTGCTGCTCACCATGGCTGGTGTAATGCAGGACTTTCTCTTGTCCGCGTCGTTCGACGGTTGTGATCTGTGAATCAAAGACAAAAACGACGCCGTCTTCAGTCATTTGTGTTTGGACGATTTCCGCGGCATCCGCATCCTCACGAGGAAGAATGTGCCCGGTTTGTTCGAACAGCCACACGCGGCTGCCGAATCGAGCGAAGGCCTGGGCCATCTCACAGCCGATCGGACCGGCGCCGATGACGGCCAGGCGCGGGGGAAGTTGGGTGAGAGAGAAGACGGTTTCATTCGTTAAATAGCCTGCCGCTTCCAGTCCTTGAATCGGTGGGGCTGCCGCGCGTGCGCCGGTACAGACGGCGGCTCTCGAAAATTGAAGCGTGGTACCGCCCACGTCGATCGTGTCCGCTCCGGTAAAACGGCCCGCGCCCATGAACACGTCAACCCCGAGGCTGGTAAAGCGATGAGCCGAATCGACACGGCTGATGCGTGCTCGAAGTTTTCGCATTCTTGCCATGGCGGCCCCGAAATCGGTTGTGATTCCATCCGGAACGGTCACGCCGAATTCCCGGGCCTGCTTCACCGCGCTCCACGCCCTGGACGCGCGAATGACACCTTTGGACGGCACGCATCCGACGTTCAGACAATCCCCGCCCATCAAATGCCGTTCGACCAGGGCTGCCTTTGCGCCAAGCCCGGCGGCCACTACCGCGGTGACTAACCCGGCGGTGCCGGCCCCGATGACAACGATATTATATCGATCGGTTGGTGCGGGGTTGATCCAGGTTGGAGGATGGACGTTGTGAATGAGTTGCTGATTGAACTCATCCATCGGGGCCATGGTGACGGGTTCATCTCGATGATTGTCTGTCGGCATGATGCTTCCTTCCTTACGATGAAGTTTTCCTTCCCACGAATTTACGATGAAGAATGGGAACAAGGGCCAGCAAACCCAGGAAGGTAAACGCCAGCAACACGGGCGGTGAGGCAATTTCCGCCAACGAGTTAATGGATCCGAGTTGTCTCCCCGCGAACGCGTACACAAAGCTGCCTGGGATAATGCCGATTGAGGTTCCGATGACGTAGGTGCCGAGAGGTATCCGGGTCAGACCGGATACGAGATTGACGAGAAAAAACGGAAAGGCCGGGATCAGCCGTAGGGTCAACAAGTAGCTGAAGGCGTTTTGGGCGAATCCTGCTTGAATCGGTTCGATCCGTTCGCCGAATTTGCGTTCGACCCAATCGCGTAAGATGTATCGCGCAGCCAAAAAGGCCAAGGTCGCGCCTGCGGTGGCTCCAATGTTGACGAAGATCGTCCCGAGGATGCTTCCGAAGAGAAAGCCCCCGGTTAAAGTCATGATGGCTCCGCCGGGTAACGAAAACGCGGTTTGCAGGATATACACTGCCACGTAGAGGATGACCGCGGCGGTAAAGTTGGCGTTGGTGTAAGCCAGCAAATCGTCCCGGTTGGCTTTGACCGCTTCAAGAGAAAAATACTGTCCAACGTCGAAATAGAAGAATGCTCCAAGCCCTAGTGCCAGGATTCCAAGAATAACGATTTTTCCGAGAGATCGCGGTGAGGATTCAGCAGCGTCAGTCATTGTGGGCTCCATTGCTGTTGCCTTTGTGATGGCGTTAGCTCATGTTGGCAAGTCATATACTCTCTACAACATTATACCGCATGAAGGTCTGAGCCCATTACGAAGGCACGTTGCCGGTGGAAAGATCGGCCGCATTTTCCGTCTCTTGGACGGCAGCCTCTTGGTTGATCTGAGCGGTTAATTCCTCGGCAGGATACGTGATAATCTCGGCAAGGGTGGGGTGATAATGGGGTATCCGAGCGAGATCATGAACCGTTCCATGGTAATACATCACGGCAATGAGCTCATGAATCAGTTCCGCGGCTTCCGGTCCGACAATATGGGCTCCCAGAATGTTGCCGTTCTCCGGCGAAGCCAGAAGCTTGACGTGACCATGTGTCTCACCCAACGTCAATGATTTCCCATGGTCGGCAAACGGATACGAGGCGACTCGATAGGGAATTTTCCGGCTCCTGCATTCTTTTTCGCTTAAACCGACGCCGGCGACTTGGGGGTCGGTAAAGACGACTTGGGCTTTGAGCCGGTCGTCATATCGACGGGGGGAGGCTTGAGAATGGATGGCGTTCCACCCTGCAATTTCTCCCTGTTGGATCGCAATATGGACGATTTCATGGAGTCCGTTCACGTCACCCACGGCATAAATGTGCGGCTGGCTGGTCCGCATCGTGTCGTCGACCGCGATTTTACCTTGACGAACCTCGACCCGTGCAGACTCCACGTTCAAACCGTTGATGTTGGGCCTTCTTCCGAGAGCCTGGAGAATCACCTCTGCGGAAACGGTTTGCTCTTTCCCTTCATGAGTCAAGTGAGCCACCTTTAGCGTACCGTCTTGAGTAAAGCGATGAAGCTGCGTGTGTGTCAACACCGTCATGCCCTCTTCCCGAAACCGCGCTTCCACCGGAAGAGCCAGGTCTTCATCACCTTGTGACATGACGTGAGCGCTCCGCTGGATCAGCGTCACGAGGGTCCCGATACGCTGGAAAAATTGAGCCAATTCCAGGGCTACGGGCCCACCGCCGAGCACGATCATGGATTGGGGGACGTCGCGTAGTTCCAGGGCTTCATCGCTGGTGAGATATCCGACTTCCTCCAGTCCGGCTATCGGGACATGGGAGACCACGGACCCCGTGGAGATAATAAACGCCTTGGCGGTCAGCTTGTGGGGGCCGGCCTGGACTTCGTGAGGAGAGAGGAACGTGGCGCGTTCCTCGTATAAGGTGAAACGGGAATCTTTCAGTGCCTGAATGCGGTCATCGGCAAACTCACCGATAAGGCGAGCCTTGCGATTGATGATTGCGGAGAGATCGGCTTGTGCGGGAACCGGCGTTAACCCGAATTCTTTCGCACGGTTCATGAGCGACATGACGTCTGAGGAACGCAGGATCGTCTTGGTCGGCATGCATCCGCGTAAAATGCAGAGTCCACCCAGCGGCCCATGATCGATAATGCCGACGTCGGCACCTTCATCGTGCGCCGTCCGTGCCGCGGCATACCCTGCGGACCCGCCTCCGATGATGACGACGTCATGTGTCATGGCATGGCACGTTTCGACTCATCCCCATAATGTGGCATGGTAGCGGAAGCACCTTCCGTGTACAATGCCGTTCTTCCTTAAGAGATTGGTTGATGATCAATGACACCGATTGCAAACGGGCGCGCGTGCCGGTACGTGGACGTGGTCGGTCTGTGGTGCGCGTTGGGGTACGTCGCTCTCGCCTTTCTGGCGCGGCAACCCGGCGACCCCGACCTGCCGGTGTTCTTCTTCCTCGTCGCGTGGACCAGTTTGCCGGTCTTCAGCCTCTTCCTGTACTTCCGCCGGTGTGATGAACCTTTCCCGCTCGGGCGCCTGATCTTCTGGGTGGTAGTCTTCCGGATCTGTGGGTTGGCAGGCGGGCCGCTTTTCGAAGACGATTTCTATCGTTACCTGTGGGACGGCTACCGTTTCGCCACGACCGGCACACCCTACGGCGCCGCCCCCGAAGCGTTCTTCACCAACCCCGGCGTCCCGGCGGTGTTTCACGGAATTCTGGACGGTATCAACAATCCCGAATTGCCGACCATCTACGCCCCGGTCACGCAGGTTGTTTTCCTGCTCGGCTACTGGTTGAAACCGGGAAGCGTCGCAGCTTTGCAGTCGATCCTGATTATCGTGGATCTCGCGACCATCGTGTTGCTGTTGCGCCTGGCGCCAGCCGGAAACGTCATGCTCTACGCGTGGTGTCCACTGGTCGTCAAGGAAATCGCCTTTACCGCGCACCCGGACGGCATCGGTGTCTGCCTGCTGCTGGCGGCGATCGTGCTGGTTCGGGATCACCGCTGGAGTGCCGCCGTTTGCTTGGGGATGGCCGTGGGGACCAAGATATTCGCGCTGGTGCTGGCGCCATTGGTGCTGGTCGGCGCGAGTGTCGGGCCTTGGGTTCTGTTCGTCGTTACGTTGGCGGCGTTGTATGCGCCGTTCGCCCTGCAGGGCGGCACGGACTTCGAGTCGTTGCTGGTCTTTGTGCGGGAGTGGGAGTTCAACTCGGCGGCATTCGGGCTGCTTACCACCGTCTTGCGGCCGTTCGAGGCCAAGCTCGTGCTGGGCCTGTTGTGCGGCGCCTTCTGGGGACGCTACTATTTCCGATATTCCCGGAGCAGCGCGCGTGAGATTCCGCGAGGCGACTGGCTCTATGGCGTGTTACTCGTGGCCTCGCCGGTGATCAATCCGTGGTACCTGCTCTGGCTGCTTCCGTTTGCGGCGATCGCGCCGAGCGCCTTTGCGTGGATGGCCTCCATTGCGGTTTTTCTCGGCTACGTGACCGGACTCAACTTGAACGACGGCGATCTGCAACCGTACCAGCAGCCGGCATGGGTCCGGCCCCTGGAGTTCGGCCTGATCCTGCTGGCGCTGGCCTATGACCTGTTCCGGCGGCGGGCGACCCGCCTCGGCGTCAGGATCAACAATTGATACGGTGTTGGATGCGATGTATAAAAACCTGAGCGTCGGAGCCGTAATTCCGGCATGCAACGAAGAAGACAACATCGGCGCAGTGGTCACCGCGTTACTGGATCTTCGCTCGGATGCCGGACATCGCGTCATCGACGACCTCGTGGTGTGCGACAACGGATCGACGGACGCCACGGCTCAGCGCGCGCGAGCGGCGGGTGCTCGCGTGGTCGTCGAGGAGACGCCGGGCTACGGCATGGCGTGCCTGACTGCCATTGCCGCCCTCCCCCCGGTGGCCGTCGTCCTGTTCGTCGACGGCGATCAATCGTTCGACGTCCGGCAGTCTCTTGGCCTGCTGGCGGTTATCGCGGACGGCGCCGACTTGGCCATCGGTTCCCGCACGCTGGGACGGAGGGAACCGGGCGCCCTGTCGATGCCGCAAATCGTCGGCAACCGCGTGGCGGGCCTGCTGATCCGGCTGCTGTGGGGGCGGGTGGTCACCGACCTGGGTCCCTTTCGGGCCATTCGCGCGGACGCACTGCACCGGCTGGACATGCGCGATATCGCCTATGGGTGGACGGTGGAAATGCAGGTCAAGGCGATCCAATTGAACATGAGGCTCGTCGAGACGCCGGTGAATACTTTTCGACGGCGTTTCGGCATATCGAAGATTGGGGGAACCCTGAAGGGCGTCATCGGCGCCAGCATCGGAATTCTCGGAATGATCGCACGGTTGCGATGTCGGCGTGCCGATTCCGGCAAAACATGTGACAACAAGGAGGAAAAACGGCCATGAAGTCAATCCTGATTACAGGGCGAACACACAGGTTCGCCCCTACACGCGGGAGACATTGTTTGCGAATTGCCGTAAGCCTGCTCGTGGCGATGTTGCTTGCCGCTGCAGCACATGCCCAGTCCGCAAAACTGATTCCGGTATGGAACGCGAGTGATGAAAACAGCGTCGCGCGCATCGATCACAGTGCCTGGCAGGAGATTCTGAACGGCTATCTCCGCATCCACGACTCGGGCGTGAATCGCTTCGACTACGGGGCGCTCAAGGCCAATGCAGGGGACTTCGCCAAGCTGGCCTCGTATCTGGCGTCTTTGCAGTCGCTCGATCCGCGGGATTATTCCCGAGCGGAACAGAAAGCGTACTGGATCAATTTCTACAATGCCCTGACCGTGCAGGTCGTGGCGGACGCCTATCCCGTGAAATCCATCAAGGATATCAGCGAGAGCCTACTTGGAAGCTTGGGGATTTTCGGCGGGCCCTGGGACGACGTGCACGCCAAGGTGGCCGGCCTGGACTTGACGCTGGACAACATCGAGCATGGCATTCTGCGACCCATCTGGCAGGATAACCGAATCCACTACGCGGCCAACTGTGCCAGCTACGGCTGTCCGAATCTCTGCCCGACGGCCTTCACTGCGGACAATACTGAGGAACTGCTCGATGCCGGCGCGCGCGACTACGTGAACCATCCGCGGGGGGTCGAGTTCATGGACGACGACTTCATTATCATTTCGAGCATCTATAAGTGGTACGCGGCAGACTTCGGGGGTACAGAGAAGTCGGTGATCGAACACCTCGTCAAATACGCGGACAAGGCGCTCGCGGCGCGCCTGAGGAAGTTTGCCGGTTCAGTGGACTACGAGTACGACTGGAGCCTGAACCGGCCTTGAGGCGCGCCTGCACGCGGGGAATCAGAAGGTATCGAACAAATAACCCATCGTTACACTGAACACTTTGGACTTGGACGTATTGCGGCCGTCGATGACCTCCCCGTAAGTCAGGCCAATGTTCGTTTGTTCCGACACGTTGAGGCTCACCGTCCCGCTGAGGAACTGGATGTCTTCCTCCAACCTGGGGAAAACACGCCCACCGGGAGTGAATGGCGGAACGCCGATCTGGAGGCCGGACTGAGCGTCAACGATCTTGTAGTTGACGCTCAAGCCGATGTTCTCAAACAACACGCCGCCCGACAGGTTCAAGAAGAGGTCCGACGGGACGTCCTCGTCGCGGACGCGGTACCCGACTTCGCCGGATACGGCCAACCAATCAGCCAAGTATTTTCCGGCCAGGGCCGACACTTCCAGGCCGCTCGCTCCGTCGCCGATGGAATTGATGTAGCCGGGTGTGTAGGATCCTTCGATGATTGCCCCGCCGCGCAGGGCGATGCTCGGCATGGATGGATTCACCAATTCGTCAACGATGCGCCAGGTGACGCCGATATTGGAGTCAGTCACGCCCGAGTAATTATCCCTCCCCCCCGTCGGTCCTGCCGAGGCGTAGCTCCTGGCAAGCCCCACGCGGACGTCGATTGCGACTGCATCCGACAAGCTGTACATGCCGTTCAGCCACACGGTGTGCTGACCGAGATTCGGGCCTTTGCCGTCGGGTATCGCATTCTGAGGAGGAGTTCCTCTCAAGTTCTCTTGGACGTAGAACTGGGTGGCGTTCTGGGAGACATAGGAAAGGTTGACGAATCCGGCGCCCGGCGCGGGGAGCCAGGGCGATACCCCGTCGGCGAACGCGGATGATCCGATGGCGGTCATCATCGCGACCACGAGGGTAATCAATCGTGTTCTGTACATAATAACTTTCCTTCGTTTTTCACATCCATAATGAAATTGACGTGGTTACATCTTGAAGCGGCGCTTCAGGTAATAGTGGACGAGTTCCTGTTCGTCCGGCTTCCCTTCGCAGCCGGCGGCACGGCTGCCCGGGCAGAGTACGGCGATGTGCTCGTCGTCCGCGGTGCCCGGCTTGTTTGCCGTGTCACGGGCTTCGAGGCTGTTTTTCAAACTCATGGCGCGTTCCTTGGTCAGATCGCCCGCCTGCAGGGGACAGGACGGGCATACGAGCTTCTGGAACGTGAGGGCCTTGCCCATGGCGTAGGCGCTCCTGGCGCTGATACCTTGGCCGCCTGAAAGGGAACCGGATGCGTATGCCGATGCCTGCAAGAGGCCACCGGCAATGATCATCAACGTGAGAAAACCGATCGTTCGTTTCATCTGGTGACTCCTCCGAAGAAAGTAAAAGAGCGTCGTGAGGTGACGGGATTGTAGATGTTCACTAATTCGTTGACAGAATGTAGGGTAACTCACCCAATCATCTGGAGGCGAACTCATGCGACACAATACCCAAGACAAGACCCTTTATCGCAACTATGTCCGGAAGTGGAAATTCCTGATCCAGGAATACGAGTTGGTCAAACAGAAACGGCACCCCAAATTCCGGTTTGCCGCCGATTTCTACCGGTTTCATCAGACCCATCGGCAGACCTTCTTCAAGTATTATCATCGGTTCCGCCGGAGTGGGGACGACCAAGCTCTCGTCCCTGAGAAGCGGGGGCCGAAGTGGAAAAGCCGGCGGGTCTACGGGTATATTGAGCAGCAGGTCTTGCAGCATCGGCAGTTGGGTGTCAATCGCTATGAGATTTGCCAGCTGCTGGCCCCCAAACTCAAGCACCTGATGCCGTCCCCGAGTACGGTCTATCGGATCACGTACCGACATGGGCTGAACCGGTTAACGCCCAAGCTACGAGAGGAGAAACGCCGCATTGTGAAGCAGAAAGCCGGGGAATTGGGGCATCTGGACTGCCATTACTTGAGCAAGGATCTCATTGCGACCGATCCCACCCGCTACTATCTGGTGTGCGTGATCGACGCCTGTACCCGCCTGGCCTGGGCGGAGGTGGTGACCGATCTGAAGAGTCTGACGGTGATGTTCAGCGCCCTGAAGAGCTTCAATCTGCTCCACCAGCGCTACCACCTCCAGTTTGCCGAGGTCTTGACAGACAATGGGTCGGAGTTCGCGGCCCCGCGCACCAAAGACACGCACCCGTTTGAACGGATGCTGCTGGAGTTGGGGATCAAGCATCGGTATACGCGGCCCTATCGGCCGCAGACCAATGGGAAGGTGGAGCGGTTCTGGCGGACCCTGAACGACGACCTGATCGACGGCACCACGTTTGCGTCCTTAGCAGAGTTCCGGGACGAATTGGAGCAATATCTCCTCTACTACAATGAGGTGCGCCCGCATCAGGCGCTGGAGGGGCAAACTCCGAAACAGATCAACGAATCTTGTCAACGAATTACTGAACACATACAGGAATGACCATTCCAATATTAAAACAGCAAGAATATTATATGCTCTTGAAGCCGACAATTCTACATTTCAGTTGAAATTTTCATGGGTGAATTCCAGCCCGTCATCGTATTGCTATCTGTCCGTGCATGGTGACACAATTTAGGGAAAGGCGGGAAGAGTTGGAAGGAAAATCATCGGAGGGAAACGCATGCATCGAAGAATAAGAATGGGTTTTCTCGTCTTGGGATGTTTGGCGATGGTGACGGGGTGTGCCACGCCGTCAGGTCCTCTCGCCGTTCTGCCCATGACCAGTCCTGCCGCGGCTCATCATAATCTTGAAGGGATTCAGGAGTATGATGCCGGGAAGTGGCAGGCGGCTAAGAGCCGTTTTGAGTCGGCGATTCGAGCCGACCCCGATTTGGCGGAAGGCCATTTCAATCTGGCCCTGACGCTTCACAAGCTGGGCGATCACCGGGAAGCTACCATCCATTTCAAAAGAGCGAGTGAGCTGGCTCCGACGAATACAGAAATCGTGGAATCTCCAGCCTATCGTAACCACCTCGGTCTGTCTTCGACGCTTGAGAAGCACCTGAGCGGAGGCTACCGGTATTGAGATTCCATTCTGCCGGGTCTTCCTACGTGCTCGTAGGTGTTCAATTTGCCTGTATGGGAGCGATCCTGGTTTCCGGTCCATGGTTCGCCAGGAATGAGTGGTTCTTCACGTTGGAACTGTTAGGAAGCCTGTTGGGGCTTTGGGCGATCCTCTCCATGAAGTTACAGAATATGAATGTTTTTCCCGAGGTCAGGGCCGGAAGCCGGCTGGTGACCCATGGCCCGTATCGATGGATACGGCATCCCATGTACACGGCGTTGCTGATGATCATGCTGGCGTTGGTGTGCGAGTCGTTTTCATACTGGCGGGGGTTCTGGTGGTTGCTTTTGAGTGCGGATTTGGTGGTAAAACTCTCCTATGAAGAGAGGTTGTTAAGGGAAGTCTTTGACGACTATGAGGCCTACCGGTTGCGGACGTGGCGGCTCGTTCCCTGGATTTTCTGAAAGCCTGGCTTCCGAACGCATGCTCCTGAGATTCATTGTTTTGTTGGGCGGGATTTCTGCATGATAGCGTAAAGATCGTCGCGATGATTTACTTTCAAACCAAACCCGACGCCGTATTTGAGGCCATTCTGAAAGAAGCCTTGATCAGTGAAGCATCCGAAATCCAATTGCTGTCGGACGATGCGGCCATTGATTCCTGGGAGGGGCTCTATCCGGAAACCTCACGATGTCTCTGTCCTTATGAGGCGGTGCGGGCGTTGGTCCAACTGTTGGCCGCCGTGAATGATGCACAAGTGTATCGCTTAACCGATCTGCACTGGCTCGTGCTGTACGAAACGTTAAAAAATTTTTGCGCGACCCATAATGATCTGCTCGATGATTTCGACCAGCACACCAGACCTGTCGGCGATTACAACATTGGGGAGGTGGATGAAGCGGCGCTGGTCAACGTGTATTTTTGGGATACGGATTTTCTTTTGTGCGATAGAGAAGAGACGTGGGACGACCGGCAAGCAAGCAACCTTCGTCAACGGGATGATACCGGAGAAAATCCGTCGGAGCAGGATGCCGCCATCCCCGCCCTGGAGCCCGTCGATGAACTTGGTTGGATCGTGAGGGAACCCCAGGAATATTTCCGGGCAGGTTCCACACGGTATCCGGACGTTGGCGACGGGTAAGCCGGGAGCAACTTACTTGTCCCGCAGGAGATGCACGAATAAGCCGTCGCGCAGCTTGGGCTCAAACCACGTGCTCTTGGGCGGCATCAGGCCTTGGGCATCGGAAACAGCCATGAGTTCGTCAACCGTCGTGGGGTACAACCAGAACGCCACGGCCCACTCTCCTTCATCCACCTTCGAGGCCAGGACTTTAGGCGGGTTGATGCCTCCGACGAAATCGATTCTCGGGTCGGAGCGTTGATCCGTAATACCCAGCAGTGGCATTAACACGCGGTCGGTCAACACCGAAACGGCCAACGCGTTCACCGGATTCTGCTCCATCCCTGTCCGGTGTTCCGGCGTCAATTTTGGCAACGCACGATGCCATCGGCCCTCCAGATACATGTCAAACCCGGCTACCGGAGCCTGCCCCGGCTGTGTGGTCGGTTGTAATTCATAGTCCACAGCCAAGGCCTCGAGAAATTTCCGTGGGGTGTGCCCATTCAGGTCGCGCACCACGCGGTTATAGGGCAGGATTTGCAATTCGTCGTGCGGAAAGATGACGCACAAAAATCCTTCTTCGTGATGCCGTGAAGTCCGTGCGTTACTTTGGGTTTGTGCAGCTCGCACCCGGCTGGCGGCGGCAGAGCGATGGTGCCCGTCGGCAATATACAACGCGTCAACGTTCTTGAAATCTTCGACCATTTTTTCAACGGCCGTGTGGTCACGCAGGCTCCAGACGGTATGCTCCACGCCATCGTCGGCGGTGAACTGAAAGTCCGGCACCGTGGCCGTGACGGCCGTGAGCCAGTTCTCGAATTGGGACGTACGGCGGAAAAACAAGAGGACGGGCCCTGACTGCGATTCGTGCGTTTCGATCACTCGCACGCGGTCCCTTTCCTTGACCGGCTTGGTGAGTTCGTGTTTCTTGATGGTCCCACGGTCGTACTCGTCGATCGAGGCGAGCGTGACCAGACCGGTCTGTTGATGGGTCCCCCAGCGTTGGCGATAGACGCCAAACATGGGATGGGCTTCCTGTGCCAGGATGTCGTCATCAAGAAACGTCCGAAGGTTGGCGGCTCCTCTTTCGTAGACTTCCGTTGAATAGGGGTCGATCCCATCAGCCAACTCCAACTCGGCTCGGCCGACCCGAAGAAAAGAGTAAGGATTGCCATCGGCAACGTTTCGTGCCTCGTCCAGGGAGACGACATCATAGGGGGGCGCAGCCACTCTGTCGGCGTATTCCGGTTTGGGCCTTATGGCACGAAAAGGCATGATGGTTGCCACGGGTTCTCCTTCCTACGTTAATACGTAAACAGCTTTTTAGAACCCTCTCCCCACCGTGGGAGAGGGTAGGGTGAGGGGGGCATTCGGCGTATGTTGGGTCGGCGTCGCGTAACCCGACAATCCCATCCGAGATGCTACTTCATAAATCCGAAATCGACCGGAAGACGACCATCCGGAGTAACCGTCACGCGCTGCTCTTTCATTCCGAGCACGGGGTGCCATGCCACCAGATTATAATCGCCGGGCGGTATTTGGTCGATATGGAAGCTCCCTGATTCATCTGAAATGGCGTAATAGGGATTCTTGACCACGTACAGCCAATTCTCCATAAAGTCGTGACGGTCACAGGTCAGGCCCACGGCAACGGCGCGACGCAGTTTCTTGGGGGGAAAGTCTTTTTCCGTCTGACCCTGGGGTCGCAAACTCTGGGTATGCATGGTTCTCATGATTTTCGCTTTGCGGCCTTTTAACGAATACGTATGAAGCGTGTGTTTGATGGAGTCGTGATTGACGAATCGGACGGTCTCATCCGCCTTAATCACGCCGGTGAACGGGCCGAAGCTGCATTTTTCGAGCTGAACGCCAAGGTTCAACGCGTGACCACCGGCATACTGAAATTCTCCGCGCCCCTGTCCGGTGGCTGTGTCGTGATGCGAAGAAAACGGTTTACCCTTTTCCACGCCTTCCAGTGCGATGACGACGCCTTTCACCATGCCGTCGTGCGCTTCGAGTTTGGTCAACACTCGCTCCGGTCCACAAACTTCAGGCCCGTTCGTGACTTCAAAACGTCTTGGGGCATGGGGGAGGGTGCCCGTGAAGGCCACCTTCCCCGTGATGGTTGCCCCGTTTTCGACCTCAATTACGTCGTAGGCAGATCCCACACTGGCGAATATTGACAATACAACAAGAGAGAGCCAGCTTATTGTACGGATGCGGGGCCACATGTGATGTCTCCTTTGCAAAGATATGTCGGCCATCTTTTTGCTCCGGCTAGCGGCTTGAACTAATAGACCGCCTGCCATCCGAACGTCACAACCGAATCGGTCTCGAGCTGCCCGTCCAGGTATTGGTAGATCGGGAATCCGCCTTCCACTGCGAGTCGATTTTCTAGACCCATAAAATCCGGTAACAGGGCGTTGACCCCAAACAAAATATCCAGGCATTGCCCACCCAATAGGTCAGGAAACGCCGTTTGAACGATCCTCATTCGATTCATCGGGTGGTTCGTTCGAATGGCCGGGTCCATCCCGTCATAGGCCTCCCAGTGATTCCAACTCAGCCGCACCGAACTGCTCAGCGTATTTTCGATGACCTCATAGGCACCATGGACGTTGATGACATAGGCATCACCCTTGGAAAAATCATTGGAATTTCTGCCTGCCCGCAGGGTACCGATGGCCTGGATGCCCCAGGAGGCGTGACCCATTTCCCCTCCGTACGTGATCCCGGGGTAAAAATCGACGGTTCCTGAACCAAGATGCATGGGATAGGGTAGTCTGATGTTTCCCATTGGCGTCTGATCCGTCGGCTCGATGCTTCCCGTCGGCACACTCAGCGACAGGTTGAAGTGAAACAGATGGGCCCCGATGCTTGGAGCTTCGACTGCCCAGAGCCGCCAAAGCGATCCGAACCTGAGGTCTCCAAGCCCTTCGGAACGGGTCGTAAATTTCCTTCCGTTACGCATAACATGATTCATGCTGTTGTTCAGATACGGTACCATGGCCGTAAAGGTGACGGTATCGTTCCATCCATACATGAACCCGAACATGTGCATCCACATGCGCATGGATTCCGGAGCCACGAGATATCCTGATGGAACGGGCCGCATCGGTCTTGTCACTTCATCATTGGTAATCCTATTGTTCCCGTAACGATTGCCTTCCATGAACATGTGCATCAAACGATAGGAGAACATGACTTCCCCTGCTTCGTGCGTGTGATCTCCCATCATCCCGATCGGACCATGCGCATTCGGTTTATCGTCGGTATAAAAGTTCCCTATGGTCAGTTTTTCTCCTTTTTTCGACAACCCTTCAGCCAAGGATTCCTCGACGCCATTGAGCAGGCCGTCCAGTAATGCCGCGTGAGCCTCTTGAGTGCCGGCCCACGTCATGCTGAATAAAAATAATACAAGTATGATTCCCGGTTTCCATATTCCGTTCATGCGCAAACCTCTTCTCGCAATAAATGAATGAAACTGATAGCCCTAGTCCTTCAGAGTGAGTCATAAAGCCTTCCCTTTGAAATAGTAGCAAACAGTTTTTTCGTCGAGGACCTGTCCCCGGCAGAAAAAACGCAGCAATGTTTAATTGGTAAAGGAAAGACTTAGAAACTGGGAGGACCGCGAGAAAAGCGAAGCGTTGGAACGGTCAGCGTGACAGGATGAACGATGGAGACTTCTAAGGCGCGTAAAACAGTGAGCGGGGCATCAAACACGGGCTCGGCAACGTTGACCACGTGGCCCGCCGCACACATGAGGGAGCACAGAACCGTCGAATGGGTGGCCGCATTATGGTGAACGTGGTGAAGGGAATGGGCGGCAGCCTGGCTGGAGACCACCCCACTCATGACCACGAAACAAGCCAGAACTCCGAGAATGAGGAATGTGCGCGATAGACGAGTCATGACATCATCACCCTTGCGTAAGCATAGGGCAAGACCCCTCCGGGTGTCAAGAAAAGGGACTGCAGAAGTGGTGGAGCCTGATGGTGATGACGTTCATCTACGAAAACGCAACCCAAGATGCACGCCAACATTTGAGGATTGCGTTACGGGCGTTGGAAACGGCCTTGCAGGTCTACTATGAGGAGGGTGAATAGGGGAGAAGGCTTGCCTTCTCCCCTATTTCTCTGATTGCGTGACTAGCGGTCGTGTCGTCCGCCACGGCCACCGCCGCCGCCAAAACCCCCGCCACCGCCAAAACCCCCGCCACCACCGCGTCCTCCGCCTCCGGGCCTTGATTCTTGAGGCCGGGCTTGATTCACGGTTAACGTACGGCCATCCAATTGGGTGCCGTTCAACGCTGTAATGGCTGCCTTACCTTCGTCTTCCGAGGGCATTTCGACAAAACCAAAACCACGGGATCGTCCGGTGTATTTGTCGGTGATGATTTTTGCCGAATCCACGTTGCCATGTTGGACAAACAGATCGGTTAATTCCGTTTCGGTTGTCGGATATGGCAATCCGCCCACATAAATTTTAAACGGCATAGAACAACTCCTTTGAAAGTATTGGGGATTTACACTCGAAAAACGGGAAAGGAGGGCCGAAGACGCGACTAAAGAAAGGCCGGCTTGGTCAGCTTTCGATCAGATTTCCGATTGCAACCTCGATTAATAAATGGCCGCGTTCTTGAACTTCAACGCAGGCCACCTTCTTTGCACATAAGACGATAGCACATTTATTCCCAGAAGACAACAGAATCACAAACAGGCTTTTGGGTAGGGTCGACCCGTCTAACCTGGTGCGCTACGGTGCTGTCGCTAAGGCTTCGCCTGATGGCCGAGTTGAACCAGCGGGCGTTGGGCGTCGAGGTCGGCGTAAAAGTCCTGGCCTTCGTGATTGATGACGATGAAGGCCGGGAAGTCTTCGACTTCGATTTTCCACACCGCCTCCATGCCAAGCTCTTCGAATTCTAGGACTTCGACTTTTTTGATGCTGTGTTCAGCCAGCCGTGCAGCCGGGCCACCGATGGAGCCCAGATAGAACCCCCCATGCTTCCGACAGGCCTCGCGTACCTGTTGGGAGCGGTTGCCTTTTGCCAGCATGATCATGCTGGCCCCTACGGCCTGAAACTGGTCCACGTAGGAGTCCATGCGCCCGGCGGTCGTGGGGCCAAAGGAACCTGAGGCATAGCCTTCGGGTTTTTTGGCGGGGCCGGCGTAATACACGACGTGATTTTTGAAATACTCGGGGAGGCTTTTTCCGGCATCCAGTTGTTCTTTGAGCCGGGCGTGGGCGATGTCTCGAGCGACGATAATAGGCCCGGTGAGCGACAACCGGGTGGCCACCGGATGTTCGCGCAACTCCGAGAGGATTGCCGACATCGGCCGGTTCAGGTCGATCTTGACGACTTTCTCGTCCAGGTCCTTTTCACTGACGTCCGGGAGGTATTGCGCGGGGTTCGTTTCGAGTTGTTCGAGGAAGATCCCGTCTTTGGTAATTTTGCCAAGGATTTGCCGGTCGGCCGAGCATGAGACACCCAGGCCAACGGGGCAGGACGCGCCATGACGAGGGAGGCGAATGACCCGTACGTCGTGCGCGAAATATTTTCCGCCGAATTGGGCGCCGATGCCGGTTTCGGCGCAGAGTCGTAAAATGTCCTTTTCGAAGTCGAGGTCCCGAAACGCGCGACCCAAATGGTTGCCGGAAGCAGGGAGATCGTCGAGATAGTGGCAACTCGCGAGTTTGACGGTCTTCAACGTGAACTCTGCGGACAGGCCTCCGATGACGATGGCCAGGTGATAGGGTGGGCAGGCCGAGGTCCCGATCGTGCGGATTTTCTCCGCGACAAAGGAGAGCAGGGATTTCGGATTCAGCAGGGCTCTGGTCTCTTGATAGAGAAAGGTTTTGTTCGCCGACCCTCCGCCTTTGGCGATAAACAGGAAGCGGTATTCCTCACCGGATTTGGCGTAGATCTCGATTTGAGCCGGGAGGTTCGTGCCGGTATTTTTCTCGGTGTACATATCGAGGGGGGCCATTTGCGAATAGCGCAGGTGGCGTTGCGCGTAGGCTTCATAGATGCCGCGCGAGATCGCTTCGGCGTCATTGCCGGTGGTGAAGACCTGCTGCCCCTTGTACCCGACGGCGATCGCCGTGCCGGTGTCCTGGCAACCCGGCAACACCCGCCCGGCGGCGATGTTGGCATTCTTGAGCAGTTCCAACGCGACGAAGCGATCGTTATCCGAGGCTTCAGGATCGTCCAGAATGTCGCCCAATTGTTTGAGGTGATTCGTTCGCAGTAAATGCGCAACGTCATCCATGGCTTCACGAGCCAGGCGAGTGATGGCCTCGGGTTGAACGGTGAGGATTTCCTGCCCTTCGAAGACAGTGGTGGAGACGTGGTCCGACGTCAACTTGCGATACGTCGTTTCATCCAGCCCGTGTTCGAAGATCTCCTGATATTGAAATTCCATCCAGCGTCGCTCCCCCAGAGATTTTATCTTGCCACACTTGACCGGACGAATGCACCTCGGGGCAAGCTCAGGCAAGCACGGCTTTAACAACGATTGCTTATTAGCCCTCGTAGGTTGGGTTGTAACCCAACACCGCAGCCCTGTGTCTGTTCGATAAGGCCGGAAGGTGTCGGATTACGCTTCGCTAATCCGACCTACTCGCAGGGTGCAGGGTGGCGACTCAACGTTTACCCAACGGGAGGGGCCCAGTCTTCATCACGTCGTTCCTTTTGCGCTTCTTTGTACGCTTTCTCGTCTTCTTCCAATTTGTTGGCTGCCTGAATGTCCAGGATTTCCTGCGGCGAAAGATATTTGAGTGCCATCCCCGTCAGGATTTTTTGCCGAATCGTTCCCTTGATTTGAATATTGATAATGGCATTGGCGCCGATCTGTTGAGCCCGTTCCAGCAATTCAGCGTGTAGCACGTCCCAATTCATCGATGATGTTTCAGGCGGCTGTTCCACTTCCAATTCCCCCAATTCCTTGTAAGGAATGACGGGCAACTCATCGAGAACTTCAACCTTCTGATTGAAAGGCCCGCTCTCGCCGGGTTCCGTGATGGTCTCCGGTTCGGTTTCAGCATCTTTCGTTTGAGGGGTGCGTGCGGCATTGACGTCAAAGGCCTTGAGTCGCGCCGTGGCCACGGCCGCTTCGTGAGGGTTGCTGCTCGCAGCCATGCGTTTGAGTTTTTCCACCCGTTCGAGCGCTTCCTTGAGGCTCATCTTGGCCCCCGGTTTTCGTAGTGCGTTGATTGGCATGAGAAAGACTCCAAACTATGAAAAGCGAGAAGAGGGTGGTCTCAGATCAAGGAAGTGTGAATGGCCTGATTGAAAATACTCAATGAACGTGAGGGAAAGGCGTCGTTTTCCTAAGCCGAATTTCTACCTACCGGCACAACCAATTGTCAACCGGGACGTGTCGCGAAGAACGCTAGGTGTGGTCTATACTGAGTGCGAGCGCATAGACCCCGAACTGGGCTACCCAATGACTGTAGTGTTTGTAGTCGTCACGCCAGTATTCGGGATGGTTCATCTGCGTGACAACGTGTCGAACGTATTGGTCACGATACCGGGGATTCCTCGTGTATTGAAAAAGGTCCCACAAACCCCAGCAACGACTGAAATTGAGGCCGGCGGAATGGGGAAAGGCCGGACGGTGGACGGGTTCCAATTGAACGTTTTCTGCAAGGTACGTGCGTAACCACGTGTCGGTTTCGTTGCGAGGAAGGATGGTGAGAATCGCTCGTGTGCGTTGCAGCGCGGCCGGGAAGAATTCATCGGTCAGGTGATCGAAGGAGGGTGGGAGGTCCTGATCGAGGGGAAGTAATTGTTCGCGTGTCAACGTAGATAATGCTTCAGCCAATCCCATCTCATTGTTCCATTGCGCCCACTCCCATACATTCAACACGGCCCAGGAGACGTTGCCATAGGCGCGGTGTTGTGCATACGTCAAAATTTCACTCTTGGATAAGGAAAAGATCCAGGCTTCAAGTCGTCCGGCCAGTTCCGCGGCGATTGCCCGCAAATCGTCTTTTTGGAAAAATCGCTGGCGATCTTGCGCAAGTCTCAGGAACCACGCAAACCCATAGGGAAGTTCATGATTCAATTCACCATTCTGAATGCACGCGAATTCCCGGTCCAGTTTTTCAGGGATGAGCAAGGACTCGGCAAGGTCGCTCCAGTAGGGTTCTCCCGTTAACCGGGACACGGTGAATAAGGCATAGAGTCCGTGGATACAGGAATGCCAGTCAACACAACCGTGAAATGCAGGATGAGTGGTATCCTGGCGCGTGACGCCTTCGGAGATAGGGACAGCCAAGGCGGAAAGGTAGTCGAGTCGGGATTCACAGAACGATTCCCAGGAGGCGGTTGACGGGCTGCTTTTCGAATCGGCGTGTGGGTCTTCCATATTAAGTAGGGGGAAGCAGTGGGCCTGCCCAAAGCCCTTTCACGCGTTGAACGTCCACTAAATTATTCGGCGGACCCAAATCGGCCATGAGTTTGGTGTCGATACGGCCGTGTTCCACAAGGAGAAGCTGGGGTTCAGCTATGCCTTGTCGTTTAAACCAGTACCATCCCGGACAATCCGGGGTCTTGTCGGTCCAGTTGGGGATCATGTGACCGAGCTCTCGCTCGATCTTTGCCTGCACCTGGTTGGGATTATGGCTTCCCAACAGCGATTTCAGCGAATCGTACAGTGCTTCGGCGTGGATACGTAAGGACATAGGGCCTCCTTGGGGGTCTCTCTCTTTATGCTATTCCCTTCACGGGTAGTAAAGAGCAAAAGGTCGCAGGAAAAATTTGGAGTATACTATAAAAAAATGGAATCGGTAGTTTGTGATGAACAAGGGGTGAGTGTCCTGGATAGACAGGGATGCCGGCCGAGAGGAGCAACTACGATGAAGAACAGACTCTGTTGGAAAATCATAGCGCTAACCATTGGGTGGTTGCTGGTCAGTGTTTGTCCGTCCTGGGCGGATTTCCGCCTGGGCGAAGACGCCTATCTGGCACAGGATTACGAAACCGCGATGCGGGAATGGGCCCCGCTTGCTTCCCAAGGGAATGCCGAGGCCCAAAACATGGTGGGGTTCATGTATCGATGGGGGCAGGGCGTCGGACAGGATTTTGAGGCAGCTCGACACTGGTACCGGTTGGCGGCTGATCAAGGCCATCCGACCGCGCAAAGCAACTTGGGATTACTCTATCGTTATGGCTTGGGTGTTCCGAAAGACTACGCGAAAGCCTTCCGGTGGTTTCTAAGAGCTGCGGAACAGGGTAACGCGGCAGGACAAAATCACGTAGGGTTGATGTTCTACAAGGGCGAAGGAGTTGAACAAAATTACATCCAGGCCTATCAATGGGCCTTCCTTGCAGCGGAACAGGGGATGGACCCGGCGCTGGAAGCCTTGTCCATGCTGGAACATGAGATGACGCCTGCTCAGATTGAAGAAGCCAAAGCCTTAGCCAGGGCCTGGAAACCGAAGGGGCCGGAGACGGTGTTGTAGTCGGGAGACACTTTCCGTTTCAAGCAGGGCGTATGCTCTTAAACACGTTCCTGTCAGTACCCTTCACGTTTGATGCAGGAATGAGCGATCTCGATCTGTTGTCTTCTACAAGATTGTGTGAGCAGCCGATGATATGAGGCCGAATCCGTTACGGCCGCTACGCGCAGTTGGTGACAAAGTTGAATGGTATAGGTCAACGCTGCGCTGGTTTTGACCAGTGCCCATCCGTACTCAAAAGCCGGGTCGTCTTTGTGAGGAAGGGATGTGCGACTCAGGGTTTTGACCGACTCGACTGAAAAAGGTGTTGCTTGCCAATCAGGTGTCCTGAACGCGGAGAAAAACGAAATTTCCATGAATTGCTTTTGAATGGCTGATTCATCAAACAACGTACGCTGAAAACGATAGTCATCAGACAAGGCTTCATGAAACATGGCGCGCCACGTTGGGTCGGCCAAATCCCAATCCACGGCCGCAATCACATCAGGATGTAAGGTGCCGCTGACATTGTGCCCTTGGATGATTCGACCTGCTTCCAGAAGTTGAGGATAGTCGTCACCCATGCGATCGGGAAAGGCTGTCGTTCCCATGAATGGCGTCAGTTGCAGGGCCATGAAATCGCGAAAATGCACAACCGTATATTCTTGTAAGAAACGTTCCAGGGTGCGCTCATGGCACAAGTGGAAGGGATAGTACAGTGCGTTCATGGGTGTTTAGACGTTGAATTTGAAATGACACACGTCACCGTCTTTCATCACGTAGTCTCTGCCCTCTGAGCGGATGAGGCCTTTCTCTCGCAACGTGTGCTCTGACGGGTATCGATCCAGATCCGTGAAGCCGTACACGTCGGCTTTGATAAACCCCTTTTCGAAGTCCGAGTGGATCACGCCAGCGGCTTGGGGTGCTTTGGCTCCCACAGGGATCGTCCACGCCCGGACTTCCTGGGGGCCTCCGGTAAAATATGAGCAGAGTCCCAGCGTTGTGTACGCGGCCACGATGACCCGTTCCAGGCCGCTGTGTTCCATGCCCAGGTCGGCCATGAACAGAGAGCGGTCCTCGCCTGACAGCTCGCCTAATTCGCTTTCCAGTTTGCCGCAGAGGACGACCGATTCCGCCTCAAGTTTTTTGACAAACGCTTGAAAATCATCCACGACGGCCGGGTCCGTGTTCTCGTCGGCATTACCGACGTACAGGACGGGTTTTGCGGTCAGCAGGAAGAAACCCTTGAGACTCTCGGGTTCAAATCCGAGTGTCCGTACCGGTTTTCCCTCCTCAAGTCCCTTCTTCAGGATATTGAGCAATTCCAGCGTATCTTTCGACGCCGTGTCTCCGGATCTTGCCTTACCCGAAATTTTGTCGAATTGCTTCGTGACGCTTTCGAGATCGGCCAGCATGAGTTCGGTCTCGATCACGTCGATGTCCCTCCTGGCGTCGATTCCGTCCAACGTGTGTGTGACATTTGCATCCTGAAAGAGACGGACCATGTGCAGGATCGCGTCGACTTCCCGGATGGTGGCCAGGAATTTGTTGCCGAGTCCCTCGCCTTGTGCGGCGCCTTTGCCCAGGCCGGCGATGTCGACAAACCGGCAGAAGGCGGGAATGGTTTTTTTCGGTTTGAAGACTTCCGTGAGGCGGGTCAGCCTGGAGTCGGGAACGGGAACAACACCGAGGTTCGCTTCGATAGTGGTAAAGGGATAGCTCGACGCGGCCGCGCCTCCTGACGTCAGTGCGTTAAAGATCGTCGATTTGCCGACGTTGGGAAGCCCGACAATGCCAATTTCCATAGGAGACGCATACTAGCAAACCGGTTCCGGTCACGGCTAGTGGGATAACGAAGTGATGCAATGAAATACAGAAAAGAGAAACGCGGTCTTGGCTCCTGACCCATTCGATTATTCACTGCCGTTGGCAACCTGCCGGTTTTTTGTAACCTGTTTTACGTTTATAATCAAATGGTTACGTTAAACAGGAAAAAGTGTTCAGACGGAGGAACCTATCGGAAAACTTTTCTATTATTTATGGACCCGCGCTCTTGATTTGCTGCAAATACTGATTATGAATAGAGCTATAGTGCAAAACACGAACGGCACGTTGCGGAAAAGTCTACCAAGTCGGAGATTCCGGAACAGTCGAGAACAGGGGGGATGCCATATGAAATGTCCACGTTGTGAAGGTTTGATGGTCAGAGATCATTTTTATGACCCGGATGGCCCTTTTCTTCGTATGGAGACCTTACGGTGTTTGAATTGTGGGGAAACGGTCTATCCGAAAGCTGTAAAAAAGTCGGCTGAGATGCCGGGTCGAATCAAGGGGAACCCTGCCTCTCAAGCTGCGTAACCGTCGCGGGAATCGATAATGTTGAGCCCGTAGAGGTGTATCATGCGTCAGTCTACGTTGCCAGGTGTCGTAGAACCGGATTTTGAGCAACCAGTGTTGGGTAGGGCGGCCAAAGATGCCTTTGGTCCATCTTCTCAAGCTTCTTCACGGCCGGTGAGCGGGGTCCTTTCTCAGAAGGAAGAGGGGGCAGGTGGCCCCACCCAGGTGTTTTTGAAGGAGATGGGCAAGGTTGCGTTATTGACGCGTGAAGAGGAAGTACGGCTTGCCAAACAGATCGAAACAGGAAGTGCTGAATTGGCACGGACCGTCTATGGACTCCCACTGGTGCTCGATCGTTTGGATTCACTCCGTGCTTCTTTGCAGCGACGTGAGATTCCAGTGTCTACGGTCGTGAGCCTTGAGCGTGGGGCTGGTGAGCAGAACGTTGAATCTGCGGATGCAGACCAGGAGGATGTACGCAATCGAACCATGAGTGGACTGTCGGCCATCCGGCGGGCCGCAAAATCCCTGCAAGATTATTACCGCGAAACAAGTGCCAAACCGCCTGCAAAAGGCTCCTCTCACACCTTGAAACAGGTGGAGTCTGTTCAACGGCGCATTGCCGACCGGGTCAGGGCGTTGCATTTCACCGACGAGTATCAGGGACAATTGCTGTCCGAGGTAAAGGCCTTGGGGAACGATCTTCGTTCATATCGGCAAGAAATTGACGCTCTTGGTCAACGGCTGAGCATGGGGACGGAAGAGATCCAAGGGTTGGCGGATTCGATTGGCGAAGTCCGAAGTCGTTTGAAGCATATTGAGCAAAACATCCTGTCCATGCCCGTCACCCTGTTCCTGGAAAATGCAGACAGGATCGAACGGGCCAAACGAAACATCGAAGACGGGAAAAACAGGCTCATTCAGGCCAATTTGCGATTAGTGGTGAGTATTGCGAAACAGTATATGGGGCGGGGCCTCCAATTTTTGGATCTCGTTCAAGAAGGCAACATCGGGTTGATGAAGGCCGTTGACAAATTTGAATATCAACGTGGGTACAAGTTCAGCACCTATGCGACGTGGTGGATCAGACAACGAATGACGCGTGCCATAGCCGATCAAGCCCGTACGATCCGGGTTCCGGTTCATATGCGTGAGTCCATTCAGAAATTGAATAAGGTGTCGAGACAGTTGGGGCAACGCTACGGGCGTCCGCCCACCGTTCAGGAGTTGGCCGAACACATGGATTTGTCCGAGGAGAAGGCCCGGGAAATGCTCGAGCATCTTAAGGAGCCCGTGTCGTTGGAAACCCCGGTTGGTGTTAATGAAGAGACGCGGTTGGGTGACCTTCTTGAGGACCGGACCGTCTCTCCTCCTTATGCGGCTGCCTTGCGGTATGACACGCAACGCCAAGTGGGCAAGGCCCTGGGTGTGTTGACGCCGAAGGAAGAGTACATCATCAAAAAACGATTCGGGATCGGATTCGCCAAAGGGCATACCCTGGAAGAAATCAGCGAGGATTTTGGCGTCACGCGGGAACGCATCCGCCAAATTGAAACCTCCGCTCTTCGAAAGTTGCGTCAACCGCAATGCCTGGAATTGCTGCAAGATCTCGTGGAAATGAATTAACGGTTCTTTCCCGATGACGGCTGAGCGTCTTTGTTCAAAGGCACCCTGCCTTTTGACGGTACGACGATTTCCCTCCGGCCTGTCCTCTCTCGACCTGCAAATCTGATTGAAGAAGCTCTGAATTCCGAGCCATTCCTTCTCTATTTGTGTTAGAGTCCCAGCATTCGTTTCCTTGGTTCACACGGGCCGAAAGGAGGGGTTTTTCATGGGCGCAGAAATGCAGGTCTTTGGCACCCTCGCCGCTTTGCTGGTCGTCAGCATTGCCTTAGTGGGGTTCTTGTACCTCATCCCCATTCCATTATGGATTGCGGCCTGGGCCTCGAATGCGTACGTGGGGCTCCTGACGTTGGTTGGCATGCGGTTGCGCCGGGTGCCGCCCGGCACCGTGGTCACCGCGCGGATCAGTGCGGTCAAGGCCGGCCTGGAGATTCCCACCAATGATCTCGAAGCCCATTTTCTTGCCGGCGGCGACGTCGTGAAAGTGGTGAATGCGATGATCTCTGCCGACAAGGCGAACATCCCCATGCCCTTCAAACGTGCCGCGGCCATTGATCTGGCCGGTCGCGACGTGTTGGAAGCCGTGCAGATGTCCGTTTTGCCGAAGGTGATTGAAACGCCGAGGATTACGGCGGTGGCGAAAGACGGCATTCAGCTGATTGCCGTGTCACGGGTCACTGTTCGAGCGAACATCGATCGGCTTGTCGGTGGCGCCGGAGAAGAGACGGTGATTGCCCGAGTGGGTGAAGGCATGGTGAGTACCATCGGCTCGTCGAACACGCACAAGGACGTGTTGGAAAACCCCGATGAAATTTCGAAACATATTCTCGAAAAAGGGTTGGATGCAGGGACTGCCTTTGAGATTTTATCCATTGATATCGCAGACGTGGACGTGGGCGAAAACATTGGTGCGAAGTTGCAAATTGACCAGGCCGATGCGGATAAGCAAATTGCGCAGGCCAAGGCCGAAGAACGTCGGGCCATGGCCGTGGCGTTGGAACAGGAAATGCGGGCTCGCGTGATCGAGGCCGAAGCGGAAGTGCCGCGTGCCATGGCCGAGGCGTTTCGGAAAGGCAACATGGGAATCATGGATTATTACCGAATGAAGAACGTGCAAGCCGATACCGCCATGAGAGAGGCTATTGGGCATGACGAAGAGGAATCCGAAGCACGGTAATCGCGTGAGTCGATAGTATGAATGTCGAAGCATTTGTCTTTCTTGGAATCGTGTTGTTGGTTTGGTTTTTGGCCTCCACCGGGAGTTGGTTGCGCCAGCAAATCGAGCGCTATGCACAATACCAAGAGGAATCCGATGCCCGCGAGGCATTTCCGCCTTCACCGGATTCCGAGTACTTACAGCCCGAAGAGGTGGCGGCTGAACGGCCGGAGATACCCCCCTCACGCATCGTGACCCGGAAGAGCCTGGAACGGCCTGCCTCCGGACGTTTACGATATCGCAGCCGAGAAGCCGCGCGTCAGGGAATCATACTGATGACGGTGTTTGGACCGTGTAAAGCACTTGAATCTCGAGACGAATCCTGACGGACGTTGGGCCGGTCATTTGGCATGGACATTCGATCAAGTGTTTTATTGACGGACTTCTATCAACTCACCATGCTTCAAGGCTATCTCGAACGGGGCATGGAGGACACCGCAGTCTTTGAATGTTTCGTGAGGACGATGCCCCCGCAACGGGGGTTTTTTATGGCCGCAGGGTTGGCACAACTCCTGGAATTTTTAGAGAACGTACGTTTTACTCCTGACGAGTTGGAGTGGGTGGCGGACAGTGGCCGGTTCAGTCGTTCCTTTGTCGACTATCTGGAAGGGTTTCGGTTTGCGGGGGATCTTCATGCCATGCCTGAGGGCACGGTATTTTTCGCGAATGAACCGATTGTCCGGGTCACGGCCTCGTTACCTCAAGCGCAATTGATCGAGACCCGGCTGGTCAACCTTCTCCACTATCAGACGTTGATCGCATCCAAAGCCGCACGATGCGTGCTCGCCGCTGCCGGCAGACCCGTTATCGATTTCGGTTTGCGGCGATCACATGGGGCCGAGGCCGGTTTGTTTGCCGCCCGGGCCGGTTACCTGGCCGGATTTGTGGGCTCGGCCACGGTCATGGCCGAGCCTTTGTTTGAGGTGCCGGTGTTTGGAACGATGGGGCATAGTTTCGTGCAGGCCCACCAATCCGAACGTCACGCCTTTGAGCATTTTGCCGATGCACAACCTGATAACGTGGTTCTCCTGCTTGATACCTATGATACTCGAAAAGGAGCCCAAACAGTGGTGACGTTGGCCCCGTGTCTACGGGAAAAAGGTATTACGATCAAAGGGGTGCGTCTTGATAGCGGAGACCTGGTGCAGCAGGCGTGCCAGGTACGACGTATTCTGGATGACGGTGGGTTGGGAGACGTGCAGATTACGGCAAGCGGCAACCTGGACGAAGACGCCATTCAACACCTTGTTGCGGCTCAGGCTCCCGTTGATTCGTTTGCAGTCGGGACCAGGCTTGCGACTTCGGCAGATGCGCCTTATTTGGATTGCGTCTATAAGCTACAGGAATATTCCGGGAAACCGTCACGAAAAAAATCGGTAATTAGGGCGTTTCGTAACCAATGTGTGGTAGAAAACCAGCATGGTTACAGGACGACATACGGTTTTTAGTTGTGCGGCCAACTTTCTGCGCGGTCGCAAGTGCATTTTCTGCGGTTCCTTTCAGGTCTTGCACACCAGCCGCGGCTACGTGAAATGTGGGCGTTGCGGGAAAAGCAAGAGCCTCCGGCGGCTGCGCCGGGAGATCCGGATCCTGCAAGGCTTTTATCAATTGCAACCCGCCTATCGGTTGAGCCAGGATCTGAGCCTGGACCTGAAAGTCGTCACCCGCGTCTATCACCGTGTGCGCGAAGCGTTGTATCATGTCACTGAACTGGAAGCCGGCAAACTGAAGGGCGAGATCGAACTCGATGAGGCCTATTTCGGTGGCCGGCGCAAAGGCCAACGGGGCCGCGCCCCCGCGGGCAAAAGCGTCGTCTTCGGGCTCCTGGAGCGGGACGGCCGCGTGTATACGAAAGTCGTCGAGTCGGTCAGTGCGGAGGAATTGATGCGGCATATTCAAGCGCACACCCGAAAAGGGTCGGTCTATTTCACGGATGCCTTTCGCGGGTATCAATCCTTAAAACGCTATGGCCACCATCATACGGTCAATCATGCGAAAGCGTTGGTGAGCCCGCGGACGAAGAATCACATTAACGGCATTGAAGGCTTTTGGAGTTACGCCAAACATATCTTGTATCAGTATCGCGGGGTCTCGAAATATCATTTCCCCATGTATCTGAAAGAAGTAGAGTATCGCTTTAATCACCGTCGGGAGAATGTGTTTAAACAGTTTCTGAAGATCTATTTTGGTTACGTTTCGCCCTAATTACCAAAAAATCAGAGGGCAAGGAAACGTGGCCGGGTGCCAAACAAGTCTACCGCCACTACGATCAACGAGGACGTGTTGATCATGACGTGGTGACGACGGTTGCCGAGACCCAAGAAGGGAAACCGCTGATCCGGTCGGTCATGGAATCCGGTAAGCGCAGTGAGACGTCCCCTTCACTCAATCAAATCCGTGAACATGCAACGGCCGAACTCGCCACGTTGTCTGACGAGATGCGCCAGTGCCGACGGGGGGCCACCATCCCCGTACAGATATCTTCCGCCTTACGGGATCTGACCAGCGTAGTGGACGCCCGTGACTTTTCTTCGTAGGTCGGGTTAGCCGAAGGCGTAACCCGACCTACGTTCCGACTTGGACGGGGATGACTTTGACGTGGACTCGGGCTAATCCCTTTTTGTGGAATCCCAGTCTTTTGGCAGCCCCGTAACTCAAGTCGATAATGCGTCTTCCGGAGTTCGGGTTGTTGACACTGGGGAAGGGACCGCGGTCGTTGACCCGGACGACAATGGATCGACCGTTTTCCAGGTTCGTTACGCTGACGTTGATCGGTAACGGCAGGTATTTGTGTGCGGCTGTCAAGCCCAGAGGATTAAACGCTTCGCCGTTCGCGGTCATGTGTCCTCCTTTTTGCCGCCGGGTTTCTTCTCCATACCATGACGCGATACCCTTCTCTTCATAGCGTTGCGCCTGTCGGACGCTCATGGGCACGTAGCGTCTGCCCTTCACCACGTAGGGAGACCATTTGACTCGACCCTGGCGAATGGCTTCTTTCACCGGTAACCCGTCGATCGTTTCGATCTCATCATGCGTCAGAGGCCAATCGAACGGAGCCTGCACGACCTCGAACGTAAATTTGCCAACGTGGTAGACGGTTTTGACGGTTCCGGTCGTCAGGTAATATGCGCCTTTCACGGTTCCGGCCACGATGTCATAGGTCGTTTCCACGACTGCACAGCCGGGGAGCAGGGTGAGGACAAGAAAAATGCTCAGGCGTTGGCGGATCCGCAACGTTTGTGAGGGAATCAAGATCTTTGGCATGGTGATAAGATGGTTCGGCTGTTCCGAGAAACGTGCAATGGGATTCGACGTGATTTATATACTTGACGTTTATCTGCTTGACCACAACCTGTAGGTGTTCACAACGAGAAGCATTGAAGTCGTCCTACAAGATATAGAATAAGCTCCAATTGTACACTTTTTTGCTAGGGTTTCAACCCCACGTGCTGGTTCACGTATCAAGGGGTATCACGGCGGAGAAGGGCAGGTGTTCAGGTCTTCCGTGGAGAAGCTTCCCGGCGCAGGAATTCCTCGAAATATGCGATGGTCTTTTTGAGCCCTTCTTGCAGTGGGATTTTGGGTTCCCAGCCAAGCCGTCCTTTTGCAAGTGTAATATCAGGACAGCGTTGAGTCGGATCGTCGGTTGGCAATGGTTTGTGCACGATCTTTGATTTGGCCCCTGTTAAATCAATCACCTGTTTCGCGAGTTCCAGCATGGCACATTCCCCGGGGTTTCCCAGGTTGACGGGACCCGTGCATTCTTCCGGGCTTTTCATGAGCAGGACACAACCTCGAATCAAATCATCCACGTAACAAAACGAACGCGTCTGTGATCCGTCACCGAAAACGGTCAGGGATTCGTTGGTGAGGGCTTGCATAATGAAATTCGAAACGACTCGTCCATCATGAGGATGCATGTTCGGGCCATAGGTATTGAAGATGCGGGCAACCTTCACGTGCAGGCGATACTGGCGGTGGTAGTCGAAAAACAACGTTTCCGCACAGCGTTTTCCTTCATCGTAGCAGGAACGCAAGCCGATGGGATTGACGTGTCCCCAATAGTCTTCACTCTGCGGATGGGTTTCCGGATCTCCATAGACTTCGCTGGTCGATGCCTGAAAGATGCGGGCCTGGAGTCTTTTGGCAAGTCCCAGCACGTTGATGGCTCCGTGAACGTTGGTCTTCGTGGTCTGTACGGGATCGAATTGGTAATGAACGGGGGATGCGGGACAGGCCAGGTTATAAATTTCATCGGCTTCGATATAGAGCGGAAAGGTAATGTCGTGCCGGACACACTCGAAATTCGGATGATCACGGAATGGGGCGAGATTGGTTTTTGTCCCCGTGTAAAAGTTGTCGACGCAGATCACGTCGTGTCCTTCTTCCAGGAGCGTGCGACAAAGGTGCGATCCGAGAAATCCGGCACCTCCCGTGATGAGAATCCGTTTGCGGTGAAAGTTGTTCATGCGCGTGTCGCAAGCCCTTCCGACAGCGGCACCGGAAAAAGATGGCTAGGTGGTATAGGAGGCGTTAATTTTCACGTAATCGTAGGAAAGATCCGTCGTCCAGAGTCTGGCATACCCTGGTTTCTTCCCCAGTGAAAGCGTCATGACGTATCGTTTTTTCCGCATGATCCGTTGCGCCTGGCCGGTTGCCCGGCCTCCAACCGCTTGGCCGTTGTCCACCACTCGAGTTGCGTTGAATGCCAACCAAAGCGTTGAAGGGTTGAAGGGCACTCCGGCCCGGCCGGCGGCAGCCACGATTCGACCCCAGTTGGGATCTTCTCCAAAGAGGGCGGTTTTCACCAACAACGAAGTGGCAATGGTTTGAGCAATTTTCTTCGCTTCGTGATTGGTCTTTGTCCCGCGGACGACGATCTCGACGATTTTGGTGCACCCTTCTCCATCCCGGCAGATTTGAAGCGAAAGCGACAGGCAGGCTTCGTAGAGAAGAGTATGGAATGTTTCCCATTGGGGAGTGTTCATCTGAATAGTCGGATTCCCGGCTCGTCCATTGGCGAGGCATAACACCGTATCATTCGTGCTCGTATCCCCATCGACGGAGATGCAATTGAAGGTTGCGTTGACGGCTCGGGTCAATGCGGCTTGAAGTGCCCGTGGGGCAATCGAGGCGTCGGTGGTGAGATAAGCCAACAGGGTCGCCATATCAGGATGAATCATGCCGGAGCCTTTGGCCATACCCCCTATCGTCAGAATCCGCTGCCCGATCGTTGCCTGCAAGGCGATTTCTTTATGTGTAGTGTCCGTCGTCATGATGGCCTTCGCGGACGGCTTGTGACCGGACCGGCTCAGGAGGCGGGTGAGAGGCGGAATGGCTTGACGGATGACGGGCATCGGCAAAGGGCGGCCTATGACTCCCGTCGATCCCACAAACACCGAAGAGACGGGAAGGCGTAAGGCTGTCGCCGCGAGTTTGCGCATTTCCAGGGCGTCCGTCATTCCCTGTGTCCCGGTTAGCGCATTGGCGTTTCCACTGTTCACGAGAATGGCCTGTCCAATGTGTTTTTTGAGTTGGCGCCGACATAAAATGACGGAGGGCGCCACAATTCGATTTTGCGTCAAGACTCCTGCCATAATCCCGGGATGGGTGGACGTCAGCAGGGCAAGGTCCGGCAGGGGCGCGGGTTTGATGCCGGCATGAATCCCGGCGGCGAGAAAGCCGATTGGGGCAGTGACGCCGCCTTTAATCTTTTTCACGTTCACAGGGAACTCCCATGCAGGTTTGCAGTCTGCACATCAAGAGATGAAATCTGGCCCAGTGTGTCATCCTGAGCGAAGCGAAGGATCTCGTAGTTGAGGCGCTCGGTTGTTGAGGGAGAGATAGTTCCTTCACTCCGTTCAGGACAAGCGCTTTGCTCGGAATGACAGATTCGGGCTCTACGGGAAAATCCCCGGTGCCGTCAGCCCCGTCTCTTCGGGAAATCCCATCATCAAATTCATGGATTGAATGGCTTGCCCGGCCGCACCTTTGACCAGGTTATCCAGGGCCGACACGGTGATGACGTGGTGTGTTCGTTGATCCACAAAAACTCCGATGTCGCAAAAATTCGATCCTCGAACGTAGGTGGGACTGATGGACGTTGATTCTTCCCGAACTCTGATGAATCGTTCGTTTGCATAAAAATCCTTATACAACGTCGTTGCCGCATCGTTTGTGAGCGGGTTCCGGAGTTTGGCATAGGCCGTGCTGAGGAGACCGCGATTCATCGGGATGAGATGCGGAGTAAATACGACGTGCACGTTCGACCCTTTTCCTTTCAGGTCTTTTTTGTCAACGAGACGGTTCAGTTCCTGTTCGATTTCAGGGGTGTGCCGGTGTCGGGCAATGTTGTAGGCCGTCGTGGAATCATGAGCTTCCGGAAAATGGTAAGGCAGGGCCGGGCTTCGGCCCGCCCCTGAAATGCCGGATTTCGAATCAACGACAATGGTATCCGTTTGGATCATCCGATGGGCCAGCAATGGAGCCAACTGCAGAATAGCCGCCGTCGGGTAGCAGCCGGGCGCGGCAACCAGTCGAGCCCGGCGGATCCGTGCCCGGTGAAGTTCCGGAAGCCCGTAGACCGCTTTTTTCAGCAGTGCGGGTGACGCATGCGGCGTGCCATACCATCGTTCATATGTGTCCCGCTCTATCAGCCGAAAGTCGGCGCTCAGGTCAATCACGGGTTTCTTGGCTTGGACGCACTCAGTCACCGGCTCCATGGATTTCGTATGTGGAAGAGCTGAAAACACCAGATCGACTTTTTTCAGGATGGGCTTGACGTGCAGTGGCGTGAAACGAAATCGATGCAACGTTTCGAGGTGGGGGAACAGGGACGTCACCGGAAGACCAACGGATTTGTCCGCCGTCACGTTGGTGACCGTGACGTAGGGGTGACAGCTCAATAAACGAAGAAGTTCTCCGCCCGTGTACCCACTAGCTCCCAGTACGGCTACTTTTAATCGAGTTCGACGCATTGATTATGATTGTTGCCTTGTCATACATGAGCAAGACGAAAAAAGGGAAGGCATCGAAGCCTTCCCTTTTTCGTCGCCATCTTGGAGAGTCCGCGAGCTTAACGCTTGGAATATTGGAATCGGCTTCGAGCGCCTTTTTGTCCGTATTTTTTCCTTTCTTTCACACGGGGATCACGTGTCAGCAAGCCGTCTTTTTTGAGGACCCCGCGAAAGTCCGGGTTCATTTGCACCAAGGCTTTGGCAATCGCGTGGCGGAGGGCTCCGGCCTGCCCGGATCCGCCTCCACCGCAGACCGAGGCTTTAATGCGAAATTGTCCCCGTGTGTTCGTCACGTCAAGCGGAGCTTCCACCTGAATGCGCTGTGAAAGAAGGGTAAAATAATGGTCAAGCGTTCGGCCATTGACCGTAATGTCCGGAGGGCCTGGTTCGATCCAGGCGCGTGCGATCGCATATTTGCGTTTTCCCGTAGCATAATGACGTTGACTGACCATCTGTAAGAGCCTTTCCTCTAGACGTTTAGCAAGATACCGTTATGACCAGGGCTCCGGACATTGTGCGGCATGTGGGTGATCCGTCCCAACGTAGACGCGCAACTTTTTAGCCATTTTTTTCCCTAAGGGACTGTGTGGAAGCATGCCCCGAACGGCTTTGGACACGATTTCCGTAGGGGCTTTTTTCAAGAGATGTTCGGCGGTAATGGATTTGATCCCCCCGGGATATCCGGTGTGGTGATAATACGTTTTCGCCTTTAATTTATTCCCGGTCAGTCGAATCGCTTCGGCATTGATCACAATCACGTGGTCCCCCGTATCGACGTTGGGCGTGAACGTCGGTTTATGCTTGCCGCGGAGAAGCGTGGCGGCTTGAGTGGCCAACCGACCGAGCGGGGTCCCTTTGGCGTCTAGAATATACCATTTCCTATCGATCTCATTGGGTTTTGCTTGAAAGCTACGCATCAGAAATTCTCCATGTTCCAGTCTACGATCATGCTTCGGATGATCCCGATTCCTGGGGATCGAGTTTCGCGAGCCAAGCCTCTAAATTGTCCCCGGCTCTTCTCTTGAGCACGTCTTGAGTGACGTAAATCGGACACTTGGCCCTGAGGGCGAGGGCAATGGCATCGCTTGGCCGGGCGTCCACCGTTCGTTCGAGTTCGTTCAAAGACACGTGAACCGTCGCATAGTACGTGTTGTTTTGGACGTCCGTTACCACGACTTGAGTGATTTTCATGCCTAGATGGGTCGAGAGACTCGTAATCAGATCGTGACTCATCGGTCTGGGCGGAACAACGTCCTCCAACGCCAAGCGAATGGAAGTGCCTTCAGCCGTGCCCACCCAAATGGGAAGGACATCGGCATTCATCTCGTCTCGCAGGATCACAATTTGGGTATCCGTATTGGGGTCAACCAGCACTCCGTGAACTTTTAACGGGACGAGGTCGGTATTTTGTTCCACGCTCATGGATGTTGTGACAAACGGATTGGGTTCAACGAGACAACGTCGTCGAACGCTAGGTCTCGAATTTGCCGAAATCTTCAGGCTTTAAATTTTCTAGCCACCGCTCCAATTCCTCGGAACTCTGTTTTTGCAGGACTTCCTCTCTGGTAAAAATCGGGGCTTCGGCACGCAAAGCCAGCGCAATCGCATCGCTGGGTCTTGAATCAATGGAGTATTCCGAATCACCGTACCATAGATGAATTTTGGCATAGTACGTATTATCTTTTAAGTCAGTGACCACGGCGCTTAAGACTTTGGCGTCAACGTTGTCCAAAATCGATTTCATCAAATCGTGTGTCATGGGACGGGGCGGAGCCACGTTCTCCAAAGCAAAACTTATGGCACTGGCTTCGGATTTCCCGACCCAGATCGGAAGCATATCGGAATTTTGCTCGTCCCGAAGGATGATGATATAGGCATTATTATAGGGGTCGAACAAAAGCCCCCGAACGTTCATTTGTGTAATCATACCTGCAAGCCACTCAAGAGACACCAGTCAATCCGAACAAAACTATCATTCAATTCTTTCTATTGTCAATTCAAATGCGGAAGAAGTCGGGGTAGAAAAAGTCGGGGTAGCCAAAGGCGTAACCCGACAATCCGAATCTGACGACCTGTCGGATTAGCGAAGCGTCATCCGACAAGCGTTCACGAGCACTCACGTGAGCTTGAGCACTGCAATAATGATCCCGGCCAGCACCGTGGTCCAGGTCATCAACTTGACTTGTAGTTGCGCGAGACCGGTCTCCAGTTTGGCCTCCAGTCTGGCCAAGTCGGCTTTGGTGGCCAGGTGTTCGCTTTCATGTCCATGGATGGCTTGGGCAATGGTGTCGTTCATGGCGGCATGATAGCAAAGCACCGGAAGAGGAGCAATGGAGAGGCGTAGGCGCGTAGATCGGGTTAGCCGAAGGTGTAACCCGACGACCCTCGCTTAACCACACACAGCACTCTGTATCTGGGCGACAAACCTGTCGGATTACGCTCCGCTAATCCGACCTACGGGGAGTGCCCCCTCGCCCCACCGTGGGAGAGGGTTGGGGTGAGGGGGCACTCAGCGAGGAAGGAGGACATGATGAGAAACGCTTCAGAGGGACGGCGTCTCTGCCATCCGGTGGCGCTATGGAGCGACAAGGGAGGGGATGGCCCGGACATCAGTGGAAGAACGGGCCACATCAAGATCATACATGCGCTGAAGATTCAACCAGAATTCAGGCGTCATTCCCAAGGCCTGCCCGAGTCGCAGCGCTGTGTCGGCCGTGATGGATCGGTTACCGTGGATAATTTCGTTAATCCGTCTCGCAGGCGTCCCCATCGTTTTGGCCAGCCGGTACTGACTGATTTCCAGTTCCTCAAGCATCTCAGCCAAGTGTTCTCCGGGATGGATGGGCGGCATGTTCGTCATCAATCAGTCTCCTCAATGGTAGTCTGTGATTTCAATGGTTCTGGCACCTTGGTCTGTCCAGCGGAAGCACACACGCCATTGATCGTTGATACGGATGCTGTGCTGGCCTCTTCGGTCGACCTTCAACGCCGCAAGGTGATGGGAGGGCGGCAGCCGCAGATCAGAGAGCTTTGTCGCCGCCATGACTCGCTGAAGCCTCATCCGCGCTCGGCGCTGAAGATTCGCCGGCAACCTCACGGCGTGCTGTCCATGAAAGACTCGCTCCGTGTCTTTATTCGCGAAGAGTCTCATGAATCGCACCCACTATTAACGCATGGCGTTATCAATGTCAAGAGAGAATTCAAACTGAGACACTACCCGGAAAGAGCGTTTTTTTTCTGGAGCAAATGACCGTGTGAGAACGATTACCCAACCGGAAGATCGTAGGAGGAAAGCAAGTCCCGCACGTGGGGAATCACGTCAGCCGGTGGGAGTTGGACCACTTCCCCTGTATCGCGCCGTTTCAGTTCCACCATGCCTTGTGCCAGGCCGCGGTCGCCGATGGTGAGATGAAACGGGGCCCCGATCAAATCGGCGTCGTTGAATTTGACCCCGGCACGTTCATCGCGATCATCCCATAAGACTTCCAAGCCTGCTTGGACACATGAATCATACAGCATGCCGGCGGTCTTGATGACCTGCTCTGAGGCCGTGACCGGCAACAAATGGACGTGAAAGGGCGCAATGGGCACGGGCCACACCATGCCTTTGTCATCATGGTTCTGTTCAATGGCGGCGGCAGCGGTCCGGCTCACGCCGATGCCGTAACACCCCATAATGGCCAATGTTTCTTGTCCTTCCGCATCGAGAAACGTCGCTTTCATGGCTTGGCTGTACTTTGTCCCCAATAAGAACACGTGGCCGACTTCAATGCCCTTGGCCTCCTGTAAACGGCCGTCGCTTCTGGGGGATCGGTCGCCGGCTTGGGCTTGGCGCAAGTCAAGGAACGCTTCGACGGTAAAGTCCCGATCCCAGTTTGCATTGATCAGGTGGGTATCATTCTTGTTTCCGCCGACGACGAAGTTCCGCATCGCTTTGACCGCGTGGTCCGCGATGATTCGGATACCCTTGAGCCCCACCGGACCGGCGAAGCCTACCGGGGCGGACGACACGTGGCTCACGGTCTCCGCGGTTGCCAGTGTGATTTCCGTCGTTCCCAGGAAACGATTGATTTTGATTTCATTCGCCTCGTGGTCTCCACGCATCAGGACGGCAATGACGTCATTCGCCGGCGTTTGGTAGAGCAGGGTTTTGACGAGTCGATCGGGTGAAACCTTTAAAAAGGCACAGACCGCCTGGACGGTTTTTGTTCCGGGGGTCTCCACGGCTTCGAGTGCGAGGGGAGTGGCGTTGTCTTCTTCCGGGGGGGGCGGCACTTCCGCCCGCTCGACGTTCGCGGCATAGGCCCCATGTTCGTCGTAGACGATCGTTTCTTCTCCGGTCTCAGCCAAGACCATAAATTCATGCGACATGCTGCCGCCGATCAGGCCGGTGTCCGCTTCGACTGCGCGGAACGTGAGCCCGCACCGTGTGAAAATTTTCTCGTACGCGTCATACATTTTTTGATAGCTGAGACGTGCATTGTCTTCGTTGGCATCGAAACTGTAGGCGTCTTTCATGATGAATTCGCGCCCGCGCATCAAGCCGAAACGAGGACGGATTTCATCGCGGAATTTGGTTTGGATCTGGTAGCAGTTCATGGGAAGTTGCCGATAAGAGCGTATCTCACGGCGAAAGAGATCGGTGATGACTTCTTCATGCGTGGGGCCGAAGCAAAAATCGCGGTCATGCCGGTCCTGGCATCGAAGTAATTCCTTGCCATAAAAATCCCATCGTCCCGTTTCACGCCACAATTCGGCCGGGGAAAGGATCGGCATCAACAGTTCCTGTGCCCCGGCACGATTCATTTCCTGGCGAATAATACATTCGATTTTTTTGAGGACGCGCAGGCCCAGCGGGAGATAGGTGTAGATCCCGGCCGCAACTTTTCGAATCATGCCGGCGCGCAACATGAGCCGGTGGCTGACGACTTCAGCCTCACCGGGGGTCTGACGGAGGGTTGGAATGAACACTTGGCTTGTTCGCATATTGGAGGTGCTCCTTATCGTCCGTGTTCGGTCATTCGTTGACTATTTCCCCCTCACCCCAGCCCTCTCCCTCGTCGGGGAGAGGGGGAAAATGGCTATATATAAAGGGTACCGCTCGAGGATTCAAGCGTCTTCCGGTCCGGGGCTCGTCGCCAGCAACAGGATGACCGATCCTGTCAGGGTTGCCAGCAGGGATCCGGCGAGCACGGCGGTCTTGGCGGCTTCGACCAGTGCCACCTCGTCGAAGGCGAGAGTGGCAATAAACAAGGACATGGTGAATCCGATCCCTGCCAGGCAGCCCACCGAGGCGACATGAAAAAGACTGATGCCTTTGGGGAGTTCCGCAATGCGAAGCCGCACGCCCGCCCAAGCAAACAGCCAAACGCCCAGCGGCTTGCCAACGACAAGACCCAGGATGATCCCCAGGCTCATCGGCTCGGCCAGCCGGGAGAACGCCTCGCTCTCCAAACTCACGCCGGCGTTTGTCAGGGCGAACAGGGGGAGGATAACGAACGTCACGAACGGCATGAGCGCATGCTCGAGTTTCTGCAGGGGGGCGGTGGCGTGTTCCGTCAACTGCTCCATCGAGTGCACGATCTGGTGCTGCCGGTTGGTCAGCAGGCTCCTGTCCCCGGGCAGTCCGGTGTTCCGTAGTTGCTCCAACAGGTCACGGGTCCAGTCGTGCAGTTGCCGGGCGTTGATGACGGTGCGCGCGGGAATGGTGAACGCCATCAGGACTCCGGCGAGGGTTGCGTGTACGCCCGACTTGTAGAATGCCACCCAGATTGCGAGTCCGATGAGAAAGTAAAAGATCGGGTTGCGCACGCCGGCGACGTTGGCGCCGATGGACACACCCAGCAACAAGCCGCCGATGAGCAGGCTTCCCGGCGCAATGGCCTCCGTGTAGAAAATCGCGACCACGATAATGGCTCCGATGTCATCCACGATGGCCAACGCGGTGAGGAAGATTTTGAGTGAAACCGGAACCGGAAATACGGCCAGAATGCCCAGGGCGAACGCGATATCCGTGGCCATCGGAATACCCCATCCGCGGGCGAACGCCCCGTCGTGGTTGAAGGCGACATACACGAGAGCCGGCACGACCATGCCGCCGACCGCGGCGAGGACCGGCAGGGCCGCTTTCCGGGGATTGGCCAATTCGCCGGCCAGCAATTCACGTTTGATTTCCAAACCGACCACGAAAAAGAAGAGGCCCATCAGGCCGTCGTTGATCCAGTGGCTGATGGATTTGTTCAGGCCGAACGGCCCGATGGAGAGGGCAAGTTTTGTGTGCAGCCAGTGGTGATAGAATCCGGCCCAGGGCGAGTTGGCCCAGGCGACGGCAACGACCGTGGCCGTCAGGAGGAGGATGGCGCCCGACAGTTTGTGAGCGGCAAAAATCTGGAAGGGTCGTACAAGACGGTCGGCAAGACTCTCTTCGATGCTCCAGGATGGTTTCATGGATCGGTAGCGAACACGCGCACGGGCAATGAACGGATTGTCGGGTTACACCTTCGGCTAACCCGACCTACTGAACCCCCTTGGCCCCCCTTATCAGGGGGAGGGCTCTCAGCAGTCCCCCTGATAAGGGGGGCCAGGGGGGTTGTCTTCAAAGTCCGCGTAGGTCGGATTAGCGCAGCGTAATTCGACAAATCGTCCGATTATTGAAGCAAGCGTTGGATGTCATTGAAAAACGCGAATATCATAATCCCGAAAAGGAGTAACATCCCCACCTGTTGGGTGAATTCCCGTTGGCGTTCGGCAAGGGGACGGCCCAGGATCGCTTCGCAGGCAAAGAAGAACAGATGGCCGCCGTCCAGCACGGGAATGGGCAGGAGATTCAGAATGCCCAGGTTGATGCTCAAGATGGCCACGAAGAACATGATGTCGGGGAGGCCTCGTTCGGCGGCCGTCCCCGAGGCACTGGCAATCATGATGGGCCCCCCGATATTTTTCGAGGAGATTTCTCCCGTCAACATTTTGTAGATGCCGACGACGGTGAGTTCGGACCATCCCCACGTGGCTTTCACGCCCTGGACCACGGCCATGAGCGGTGAGGACGCGCGGATCACGGATCGTCCCGACCCCATAATGCCGATTTTCCAGACGGTGGTGCTCGTTCCTTTGTCCGTGACTTCATGGGGCTGGGGAACGATCGTGAGCGTGAGAATCGCGCCTTCACGATCAACCTGCATGGTGAGAGAGTCGTTCGGATGAGCCTTGATAATGCGGGTCATCTGTGACCAGGTCTGAATCGTCTCCCCTTGAATCGCAAGGATGCGATCGTTTTCCTTCAGCCCGGCTTCGGCGGCCGGCATATCCGGCATAACGGCCGTCACGATGGGCGCCGCCTCTTCGATGCCGATGACGTACAGCGGGTGCTCGACGTTCTCCGGGTCGTAGAGCTCGGGTGTGACGAGGAACGCTTTCAGTGTGTCGCCCCGGCGAACTTCTACGGTGAGCGAACGTCCGCCGCTTTCGGCAACCGCGGCATAGACCTCGTTTTTCGTGGTGATTTCCTGTTCATCGATCCGCGTGACCCGGTCACCGACTTGAATGCCGGCTTGGCCGGCCGGCGAGTCCGCCCTGATGGCATCGATCGTGGGTAAGATCTCGTCGAAAGTCGGGATAGGCAGGGGAGCGCCCACGGCCAGCCAGGCTGAAAAAATCAGGTAGCTCAGGAAAAAATTGAATCCCGGCCCGGCCGCCACGATGAGGGTCCGTTTCCACAAAGGTTTGTGGGAAAAGGATCGTTCCCGCTCCTCCGCCGGGACGGGTTCACCGCCGTCTTCCCCGAACATTTTGACGTACCCGCCAAGGGGAATGGCCGAAACGAGATATTCGGTATCCCCGATTTGACGACTCAGCACTTTCGGCCCGAAGCCCAGGGAGAACTTCAGGACTTTAACTCCTGACCAACGTGCCACGATAAAGTGTCCAAACTCGTGAAAGGTCACAAGGACACCCAACACCACCAAAAACCACCAGATCTTTTGAACGACGACGTAAATGATATCAGGAGACATTGCGTAACTCGTGACGATGCAAAGAAGCGAATGTGTATATCAGGCTAAACTGAGGATGAACGCCGAGGCTTTTTCTCTGGCCCAACGATCAGCCTCCAAGGCATCCTCCAATGACGTGAGCGGTTGCACGTCGGCACATTGTACGGTTCGCTCGATGACGTTGGCAATGTTCCCGAAGGGGAGCCCATGATACAGAAACGCATCGACGGCGGCTTCATTCGCGGCATTGAGAATCGCCGGACAGGTGCCACCACGGTCCAATGCCTCGTAGGCCAATCGCAGACAGGGGAACCGGACGGGGTCAGGTTGATAAAACGTCAATTTGCCGAATTTCCACAAATCCAAAGAAGGCGGATCCAGGGGCACGCGTCGAGGGTAATCCATGGCGTAACTGATCGGGGTTCGCATATCGGGCAATCCCAATTGGGCGATGACTGACCCGTCTCGATATTCTACCAGAGAATGGATGATACTTTCCCGGTGAATCACCACGTCGAGTTGAGCGGGCGGGCAATCAAACAGCCACCGGGCTTCGATGACCTCCAGCCCTTTATTCATCAGTGTCGCCGAATCCACGGTAATCTTCGCGCCCATTTCCCAATTAGGATGTTGGAGGGCCTGCTCGGGTGTGACGGTCTCCATATATTCTTTTGTGCAGTCCCAAAACGGGCCGCCGGAGGCCGTCAGGATAATGCGACGGACGTCCTCGCGTCGATGGCCGACAAGCGACTGAAAAATCGCACTGTGTTCACTGTCAACGGGGAAAATGGGGACGCCTTGGCGGCGCGCTTCCTCTTGCATCAGTTGCCCGGCCATCACCATGGGCTCCTTGTTGGCCAAGGCCACTCGGCGACCCGCGCGAATGGCGGCCATGGTCGGGACCAGGCCGGCTCCTCCCACGATGGCGGAGATGACCAGATCACTCTCCGGAAGGGAGGCCACTTCCGTCACGCCGTCAGGGCCATCGAGGACGTGTAGGGCCGGATCGTTCACGCGAGAACGGAGTCGTTGCGCCGCGGCGGAATCGGCAAGGGCCACGAATTTCGGACGAAACGAACGAATCTGCTCTTCCAGCTTTTCGTCACTGTGCCGAGCAGCCAACCCCAAAATCGAAAATTGATCCGGAAATTTGGCGACGATGTCGAGGGTGCTGTCTCCAATGGAGCCCGTTGAGCCAAGTAGAACGATCTGTTTCATCGTACGGTTTCGGTTGAGAAGAGCCTATTGCACAAACTTCATATAGTAATAAAAAAGCGGCGCGTTGAGAAGCAGGCTGTCGACGCGGTCCAAAACACCTCCATGTCCGGGAATCAGGGAGCCGGAATCCTTGACGCCGGCATGGCGTTTTAGGGCCGACTCGGAGAGATCGCCCAAGAGGCCCAGCACGGTGAACAGCAAACCCAGGATCAGACAATCGACCGGCGTGACGGCAGGGAGAAACCAGAGATGACCGATCCAGGCGATGAGTGGGGCGACAACCAGGCCCCCAAGAAACCCTTCGATGGTTTTATTGGGGCTCAATCGGGAAGCCAGGGGCCGTGACCCCCATGTTTTGCCGACGTAGTACGCGGCGGTGTCACCCGCCCAGGTCACCAACAGCACGAACAACACCAACAACGCCCCGTCGTGTTGGTTTCTCAGCCGGAGAAAGTGTCCCAGAGTATATCCGATATAGAGAATCCCGAACAGGAGAATGAACATGGAAAGATGGCGGGATTCCGAAGGGGCCATGCTGATCTGGTAACACAGGAGGCCAGCGAGGATCATCGAGAGGGCCAGAGAGAAACTGAGAACCGTGGGCCACTGCATGGCAATCAGGAGAAGCACGGCTCCCGGAAAACCAACGAGGGCGTGTTGCGACAGGTGGCGCTTCTCAATGAAGAGTCCCAGGAATTCCCATTGAGCCAGCAGGACGGTGAGGGCGATCAAAACAAAGAACGCCAACGGCGGAAGGTGCCGGGTGAGAACATACAAGAGAGGAAGCAACACCAGGGCTGCATACACGCGCTTCGGGTCAAACCCCAATGCGGATGAGCGGGCTATGAGGGGATCCGGAGGATTCGAGGGGTTCCTGGAGGCGGGGTCAACCACATTATTCGTGCTCACAGCCTGTTTTGAGGAGAGGCGGCCTGCGGAAGACGACCGAAACGACGATCCCGTTCTTGGTAATCAAGCAGGGCCAGCAACACTTCACGTCGTCGGAAGTCGGGCCAAAGGGTTTTCGTGAAATAGAGCTCCGTATACGCGATTTGCCAGAGCAGAAAATTGCTGATTCTCGCTTCCCCGCTCGTTCGAATGAGAAGGTCCGGGTCCGGGAGACCGGCCGTGGACAGGTACTGCTCGAATTGGGCTTCATGAACGGGCCCCGACGTTTTTCCGCATTGAATATCGTCAATCAGGCGATTCGTGGCGTCAATGATCTCGGAACGTCCCCCATAACTGAGGGCGACCGCCACGGTTCGGTCGGTGAAATGCTCGGTCTCCCGGGCGATGGCTTGCACGAGGTCTTGAGTGGAAGCAGGTAGCTCATGCAACAGGCCAATGGGGAAAAATCGTGTTTTGCGTTCATGAAAAGTCTGCCGTTCCTGAAGAAGAAATTCTTCAAGGAGTGTCATGAGTAGGTCAATCTCGGCTTGGGGCCGATTCCAGTTCTCCTGCGAGAACGCATACACCGTGACGATTGGAACCCCCAGCCGGTAAAAGGTATTGAGCACTTGGCGGACGGCAATCAGTCCTTCCCGGTGTCCGGCAATACGTGGCAGCCCACGATGAGAAGCCCAGCGACCGTTCCCATCCATAATCACGGCCACGTGACGGGGGAGTGTTTCCTGATCGAGTTGTGAGAAGAGATCGTCTTCCGTGAGTTCCGCGAAGGAACGTGTTGAATGGGGAGGCATCGGTATTGGTGGCGGAATCGATCGCACAGTGAGGCGATTCACTCAAAAATAGTCTAATCGTGAAACATGGCCTTGTCAAACCAGTGACAGGCGAGGGATTGGTGCTTCCGGAGCGTTCTTGAACGAAAGGACGATGCCTTTGTGATGAATGCTCTTATCGTGCTACGGGTAAGGCGGCGCTCATTTCTTGCGAACGTTTCAGCAGTCGTGTTAAGTGTAGAAACCATGTCTCAGCAGGTTGTCGCACTCGAACATTTTGCCCTTGAAGAACGTGAGGTCGAGCAGGCTTTGGCTCGAGTCAACGTCCGTGCCGTGGATTACGCGGACATTTATTTTGAATCGACGATTTCCGAATCCGTGTCCATGGAGGAAGGCATCGTCAAACGAGCCGTCAAAAGTATTTCTCAGGGTGCCGGGGTCAGGGCGACCTCCGGGGAAAAAACCGGGTTTGCCTATTCCGATGAATTGTCGAAACGGGATTTGGAAATTGCCGCGGATACAGCACGGTATATCGCCGACTCTCCGAAGGGCGACGTCCCGATCCCCGTTACGCACCGTCCCGCCGGAACGCACAATCTCTATCCGCTTGAACAACCCCTGACCGACGTCGCCACGAAGGAGCGCGTGGAGTTGCTCAACCTGATCGATCAGGAAGCGCGTCGCTATGATCCTCGTATTACGAAGGTGATGGCTTCCTTGAATACCGAGCATAAAGTGATGCTGGTGGCGACCACCGAAGGCTTACGAGCCGGCGACGTGCAGCCTTTATCCCGACTCCAGGTGACGTGTATTGCCGAAGAGGGGAATAATCGACAGGTGGGAACCTTCGGCGGAGGTGGGCGCGTCGGCTTTTCCTTTTACCATGAACAGGACCGGGCGCGGTCGTATGCTCGGGAAGCCGCCAGGCAGGCTATCCTGAATCTCAGTGCCGTGGACGCGCCGGCGGGAATTTTGCCGGTGGTGTTGGCGGGCGGTTGGCCGGGGATTCTGTTGCACGAGGCTGTTGGTCACGGTCTGGAGGCGGATTTCAATCGAAAGAAAACGTCGGCGTTCAGCAACCTGATCGGTCAGCGCGTGGCGTCCGACCAATGTACGATCGTGGATGACGGGACGTTGCCTTCCAGGCGGGGATCGCTCAACATCGACGATGAAGGCACGCCCACGACCAGGACCGTTCTGATCGAAGACGGAGTCCTGTGCGGGTACATTACGGATCGTCTCAATGCCCGGCTGATGGGCATTCCCTTGACCGGCAACGGCCGGCGTGAGGATTTTCGAAGCATCGTGATGCCACGGATGACCAATACCTTTATGCTGGCCGGTACGTCCGAACCCGAGGATATTCTCCGGTCCGTCAAGAAAGGCTTGTATGCCGTTTCGTTTGGGGGGGGGCAGGTGGATATCACGAACGGCAAGTTCGTCTTTTCGGCGAGTGAAGCCTATCTCATCGAAGATGGAAAGGTCACGAAACCGGTCAAAGGGGCGACCCTTATCGGGAGTGGGCCTGACGTCCTCAAGCAGGTGTCCATGGTGGGTCACGATTTGCAATTGGATTCGGGTATCGGGACCTGCGGGAAAGAAGGCCAATCCGTTCCGGTCGGCGTCGGGTTGCCCACGATTCGAATCGACGAGATTACGGTGGGAGGAACCTCCACGTAACACCGTCGCGTAGAAACCTTCAAAACTTAAACCTCAAGTTTAATTTTAAGCAGCCTGCATCATGCATGATTCCCCGGATTTCCTGAAGTCGTTTGCCGCCGAGTTGGTTGACCGGGTCAAGGCCCATGGGGCTACGGAGGCCGACGTCCTGGTCGCGGAAGGGAATTCCGTGTCGGTTCAGGTCCGGTTATCGGCCGTGGATCGTTTGAGTCAGGCACGAGAAAAGAGTCTGGGGATTCGGGCCTTTTTCGGGAAACGGTCGGCCAGTGCGTCCACCTCGGATTTTTCCGACACGTCGCTCAAGCAATTGGTTGCCGATACCTGTGCCCTTGCCAAGGCAGTGGCTGAAGATGACACGTCTGGCCTTCCCGAACACGCGGCGTTGGCGACGGATATCCCCGATTTGGATCTCTATGATCCGACCACGATGCCCGTGGACGAAGCCATTCAGGTGGCTCAACGCGCGGAACGGGCTGCCATGGAGGCCGATACCCGCATCACCAATTCTGAAGGAGCCGAGTGTGGTTCGGCTTATGGTGCGGTGGTGTTGGCCAACACGCATGGGTTTCTGGGGTACCATCGGAGTTCCCGGTTTTCCCTGTCCGTGGCACCCGTGGCTGAAGGCCCTGATGACCAAGGCATGCAACGGGACTACTGGTATACGGTTTCGCGTAAACGGCATGAGTTGGAGGACCCGGAGTCGGTCGGACGAATCGCGGCGGATCGGACGCTCCGGCGCTTGGGGGCTCGAAAGATCGGGACTCAACGGGTTCCCGTGATTTTTGATCCGGAAATGGCGTGCAGTCTGTTAGGGCACCTCGCGAGTGCGGTCTCCGGGTATTCACTGTATAAAGGGGCCTCGTTTTTATTGGGGCAGTTGGGACAGCCCATCGCGCCGACACACGTGAACGTGGAAGACAACGGTCGTCTGCCCGGCAAGATCGGGTCTCGTCCTTTCGACGGAGAGGGGTTGCCGACCAGAAAGACGATGATCCTCGACCAGGGTGTGCTTTCCAGCTATTTGTTGGATACGTATTCCGGAAGAAAGTTGGGGATGGCGTCCACCGGCAACGCTTCCAGAAGTATCGGTGATAATCCTGCCGTCTCTCCGACGAATCTGTTTTTCCATCCCGGTGACGTGTCGCCCGACGAGATCATCCGGTCCGTCACACAAGGGTTGTACGTCACCGAATTGATTGGATTCGGCGTGAATATGGTGACGGGAGACTATTCCCGCGGCGCCTCCGGCTTTTGGATTGAAAACGGCGAATTGGCCTATCCGGTTCAGGAAGTGACAATCGCCGGTAATTTGAAACAGATGTTCCAGGATATTGAGTCGATCGGGAATGATTTAGCCTTTCGAGGGAAACTGGCGAGCCCCACCATACGCATACGTGAGATGATGGTGGGAGGCGATTGAATGCGCGAGTGTCCCGAAAGCCGAAGGAGTCGTTATGCCACTTGACGTTGAGGATGGAGTCAAAGCCTTGCAGTTGGTCACCTCGCGCTATGATCAACGGGAATGGCGAAAAAAAATTGAAAAAACCTTGAGCCTCACGCCCCGCGGGTTTGAGGATGCTGCGCAGCGGAAAACTTTTGTCTATCTCAAGCTTCAACTCCAGGCGTATAAGTCCCGGCGTGCCGATACACCGTCCTGGATCGTCGGCGGGTATGCGACCAAAGAAGTGATCGATCGCGCCCGGTTTCGTCCGACGGATATTGATCCTGACATGACGGAGGCCGACGTGTCTTTTCTGGGCGTCGATCCGGGTGCGGAAGTCGATGAAGTATGGTGGGAAGAAATGCTGGTCAAGTGGTTCGAGACTCCGGAAGAAGAGCTCGAAGAGACCGACGAAGAATCTGATGAAGAAACCGATGAAGAAACCGAGGCAGAAGCCGAGGCATCGAGTGAGGAACAAACCGGGGAATCCGAGAGCCCGTAGTCTTTTTTTGTAGGTTGGGTTAGTCGAAGGCGTAACCCAACAATCCCTCCAGCGTCCGTGCGTACCTGTCGGATTACGCTACGCTAATCCGACCTACGAATCAGACCTGCCAGACTAAGAATCCAAAAGGTTCCTAAATAGCGTCAAAATAGATACATTTTGGTGCTAAAAGTATCCAAAAATATCACAAAATGCAGCCATTTGGCGTCATGGTATTCTAAAACAAATCCATTTGGATGGGTTTGGCACTTGCCGGAACTGCCGGCTCCTGAGGTGGCACCGCCATCGTATCCAAGAGCCGTTTTAATTTTTGGAAATCTTCCCGAAGCAGAGGGCGGAGATTGTCGTTGTGAAGAGCCGCGGCGGGATGGAACAGCGGAAACAGTTGAAACTCCGGTAATTGAATCGGTTGCCCGTGTACCTTGGTGATCCCCACTTTTCTTTCCAGCAGCGTTTGAGTGGCAAAGTTACCCATGGAACAGACCAGGTGCGGTTTGATCAATTGAATCTGCTGGAGCAGGAAAGGTTTGCAGGTTTCCACTTCATCGGGGGCGGGGTCGCGATTCTGAGGCGGACGGCATTTGATGACGTTTGCAATATAAATCTGTGACCGGGACAGTCCGACCGATTCCAATAATTCCGTCAGGAGTTTTCCCGCCGCGCCGACAAACGGCACCCCTTGCTTGTCCTCGTGGAACCCCGGGGCCTCTCCGACGAACATGATGGAAGCCTCCGGATTCCCGCTCCCGAACACGACCTGGGTTCGTCCGGAAGCCAGGCGACATTGCTGGCAGTTGCGTAAGGATTCGCAGAGGTCAGCGAGCGACATAAGATCGGCATCATAGGAAGAGGATCCTTCGTTGTCAATTCGGCGGCGACGTGACCAGGGAGGCTCAGGCCACCCGGGACGCATTACCTGCGGCGGGACACACGGTTTTGAAACGACCGGCGCACCCACGCCGTCAGGGCCAGGGTCAGACGATGGAGGGGAGGGACGCGAATGCGGGAGGCAAACACGGCGAATCGCGTTTTTTCAATACGGGTCAACAGGTTGAAGTAGATGACGCGCATGATTTCCGCGGAGAGCAACGATTGGCGATCAGCCGATGAAAGGGTGTCATATACGGTTTGTGCTTTTTGGTAGTAGTCGTGAGCCCGGGCGGCCTGGAATTCCATGAGTTGAATGAACTGGGGCGAAGAGGTCTTGGCTAAAAGCTGTTCCTCGGAACAGCCGAACCTGGCCAGGTCTTCTTGCGGCACGTAAATCCGGTCGCGTTCGGCATCGGCTCCAACATCGCGCATGATGTTGGTCAGTTGAAAGGCCGTGCCCAAGTTGACGGCGTAGGCTTGCGCGCGCGGGTCCAGGGTTCCGAACACTTTTAAACAGATCAATCCGACGATCGATGCCACGCGATAGCAATAGAGAGAGAGATCTTCAAAGGTGGCATACCGCCTGATCGTCAGATCCATTTCCATACCGGCAATCAGTTCTTGAAAATAGTCCTGGGGAATACCCAGCTTGCGGGCGTGATCCGCAAGGCTGATGGTCACCGGATATTGCGGGGTGCTTTGATACGCCGCTTCGATTTCACGGCGCCATTGCGCAAGTTGGTCGTATGGATCCACTCCGTCAGGGGGGTGATCCACGGCCGCGTCCAACTCATGACACAACGTGTAGACGGTATAGATGGCTTCCCGGCGGGGACGGGGTAAAAAGAGAAATGAATAGTAAAAATTGCTCCCGCTGTCCTTGGCCTTCTTGGTGCAGTAGGAATGAGCGTCCGCGACGGTGGGCATCTGCGTAGGAACTTGGCTGCAACTTATGATTGGGGTTGAAGATACATTTCCTTAAACCATCCCGACTCTCCGGATTTCGTTTGTACGAAATACCTCCACTGCTTCTTGATAAGACTCCCGTCGATGATTGTGAGGACGTCGCCCGTTTTCACCACGGGACCCAGTCGTTTCTCTCCGGCTTCATCGCCTAACCGGAAGCGAGCCTGACGACCTTCCTTCAGCGCGACGGTGACACGTTGTCCTTCGTGAAAGGCCGGAATGGGAGGCACGTTCGACGGGGGAGAGACGTTGCGGTCGCGTTGGGGAGCCGGGTCTTCAGTCTGTAAATCGAGAGCGGTGCGCACCGTGTCGGGCATCATTCGGATGATGAAAGACCGTCGCTCCGGATCCGTCACGACGTACCAGATCCCTATAGCCAACAGGATGAGCAGGATGACCCTAAACCATCGGCGGCGAGGGGGTTTATACCGAGGGTCATCGAAATCTTCGAATTCGTCGTCGAACTCAAGGTCCTCGTCATTGTCCTGGGCAAAAAGAAGAGGAGAGAAGGATGACCACGCGTGAGAATCCATTGTCGCTGTCATGAGTGCTTCGTGAAAAGAGTGCTCGGAAAACAGACGGGCGTCGACGTACCTTCTTCGTCCTTTTCATACCACTCGTCTTCAGGCATGTCAAACCGAGGCAAGGACGTGAGGGTTGAGATGAAAGTGCCGACGCACGCGACGGCTTGCCATGGATCGGACCTTTCAGTTTCAAGAAGGTATGAGAGAGCAACGGCATTGTGCAGTTCGTTGAAAAACGACGGAGCCGTCATGACCTCCGGTCGTTGCCGAAAATGGGTTGCATATCGGATTCGCCGTATGCAGAATGCATTCTGTAAACGGTGAAACAAGAGGATGCCCCGTCGAATTGATGTCGTCTTCACTCCCGAGTTGTGGCGGGCACCAAATTTTAGCAGACGTCGAGTTCGAACTCCGCACATGTCCAGTTGGTATCGCCCGGACCCGTTAACCCGAGACCTGATTCATCTGATCAATGCCCGCCGGCACGATCATGGTGATTCCGAACTCGCCATCGAAGTCCTGCAAGCATTGCTCGAACAGAAACGCGAGCATGACGTGCTCACCGTTCTGGCGGCGTTGGATGAGGAAATGGCCGAGTGGTTGTTTGACCTGTTGGCGGAGGCCGCGTGCTCGGTGTTGATCGAGAGTGATCACGATGACGACCCGGCTTATGCCATTTTGGGCGCGATTGAGTTGTCTCTGCAGGCGAATTTGGCTGCGCCCCTTGGATTGAAACTTAATCCGGAAAAAACAGCGGAATTATTGCGAGAATGTTTGCAAATTCCTCCCGGAACCGTGGTAACGGTCGAACCGCGATTGCTGACTGATACGACGCTTGATTTCTTAACCCTTCAGAAGCTCCACGAACATTTGTCCTGTATGGCCGGTTCCCAGCGCCGGCAACCCATTACCGCCCGCCTGCATCCTCCCGTCGAATCAACGGCCTTTTTGTTGTTTGAATTAATTGGTGCGAAGGATTCGTCCCTCCCGGAGACCATCCCCGACAAAGAGCGGGAAACCTTATTGCAGGGTCTTATGGATCAATGTCCTGAGATCGCCTTGGCGCCGAACATGTTGGAAGTCCCGGTGTATGCCGCGTATGGCATGTTTGACGCGCAGAATGCCGTGAGACTTCATCGATTGGCCGATGAAACGGCAGCGGTCTGGCATGATCTCGACCCGCCGGTTCGGAGTCGAGCGATTGTTCATTTGCACACGCAATGTGGGAACGGGGTTTATATGCCCGTCTGGACGGACCTGTTCGACCCTGACTTACCGGAAGACCATGGCCCGATCTGGACCTCGCCGGACGTCTGGGTCTTCACGGCGGACCTGCCGATCGAATGGCCCGGGGAAATGCTGACGAACCGGCTGCTGGCCGAGGGCTGTACCCGCTTTGAAAACCACATCGTCGAAGCGCCGGAAAACTAGCAGGCCGCTCTATCGAGCGGCTCGTCGTAAGGGCTCCAATAACGCAGCTGGGACTTTTAAGGTTCCCTTCCCTCGACCGACCTGAATGGCCGGGTTCGCCGCACCGTGGAAATCGCTTCCGCCGGTGACTAACAGGTCCAACCGCTTTGCCAATTCAAGATACCGCGACGTTTGTTGCTTGGTATGGGTGCCGTAAAACACTTCCAACCCCAAGAGCCCAGCCTCCTTTAAGCCGGCACACAAGCGATACAGGGGCTCCCCCTGACACCGGGTCCACGTCGGGTGAGCCAGGACCGGGACGCCTCCCGCGTTGCGAATCCAGGTGATGACTTCAGGAGTGTCGGCCAACGTCCGGGGCACGTAGGCCGCGGCTCCTTCGCCCAGGTAGCGATCGAAGGCTTCCTGGACATGACTCACGTACCCCTTGTCAACCAAAACCTGAGCGATATGCGGACGGCCAATGGAGTCGGAGCCGGCCTTTGCCTTAACTTCATCTTCTGAAAGTTCAAGCCCTAATGCGTGAAGCCGTTCGATGGTCTGCGGATTTCTGACGTGTCGTGAAAGGCGCTGTTGAGCCAAGTGGTCCTGGAAGGTCGGATCCTGCCAATCGAAGAAATAGCCGAGGACGTGGAGTTCCTGTCCGTTATGGCGTGAACTCAACTCGACGCCGGGGACGACTTCGATGCCCAGCTTCGTTGCCGCCTCCATGGCGTGGGGTATGCCGTCCACGATGTCGTGATCCGTGATCGCCATGGCCGTGACTCCCGCTTGATGGGCCAAGGCCACGACTTCCGCCGGTGGCAGACTGCCGTCGGAGTAGGTGGTGTGAAGATGAAGATCGATTCGTGCCATCGATGAAAAAACGATTGTCTCCGGAGTCGTATCGTGACCCCGGGGCAAACCCGGGTCAGGCTTTTTGGGCCACGAGCCGTGCGGTTATGGCCGTCCCTTGATGAGGAGAGGGGTGTGGTCCTTCCTCATAGTGTAACACTCGCAACGGATGCGTGACGTGAAGCAGTTCGTTATGCCCTAAACAGAATTCTTTCCTTCGGGGATGCTGGAATTGTACGTGGTTGTCGATCAAAAACGTTTCATAGATCAGGACTCCGCCGGGCTTGAGGGCTTGCAGGATAGAGGGAAAGAGCGGCCGGAAGAGATAGAAAAACACCAGAATCCCGTCGTATTCCTGATGGCCCAGTGAGGGGGGAGCCTCCGGGTCTTTTTCCAGGTCCACGCGCCACGTCGAAAGGTTTGACAGGCGATGGTCCTTGGCCGTTCGTGTCAGGGTGTCGAGTGCGTGCTCGTCACGGTCAAGACCGATGACTTCATACCCTTGAGACGCCATATGCAGGGCATGTCGCCCTTCTCCGGCGGCCACGTCCAAGACTTTACCTTTAGGGATCATGTCTGCTGTGGCGTGCAGAAAAGGGGACGGTTGGAAGAAGGAATGGGAATCAACCGCTCGCGTGCGAGGGTACGTCAGGCGTACGCCGACCGAACCCGACACGTCCGGGAGCGGTGGAGCGGCTTTTCGAAGCCAGATCGTTAATTGATGGATAGGAAATTCCAGCATGAGCATTTGAGCAATCTGGTCCGCCAATCGTTCGATCAATGCGTTTTCATTGGTTGTCCCCACGTCAATCATCCGTTGGACGACTCTTGCGTAATCCACGGTTTTTGCAAGGCTGTCGGAATGAATAGCGTCTTCGGCCGAACAGGTGATTTCGAGATCAGCTAACAGGGGTTGCGGGCGTTGTCGTTCGTCAAGCGTGACCCCGCACTTCGCCTGAAAACGTATTCTTTCAATGATGATGGCTTCAGGCATGCAGGCATTGTCGGGAAGGTGGGAAGACGTGTCAAGCTTCGGGAGTTGCCCCGTCCCGCTCCGACCGGGCGTGAGAAAGCCGGGACAAGAACCGGACTCTATTGCTTGACCCGCTTTTCGGAGGGCTCCTATAATAGCGCGAAACGTCTGAGCGAGGGAGGCCATGGCTGATTTTACGCATTTCAATGAATCCGGACGTGCGAGGATGGTCGATGTGTCGGCCAAGGGTTCGACTGAACGAATCGCAGTGGCTCACGGACGGGTGTGTATGCTCCCGGAAACCCTACGCCGTATTCAGGAAGGGAAAATCGCTAAAGGCGACGTGTTGGCCGTGGCTCAGGTGGCCGGGGTCATGGGTGCCAAACGGACACCGGACTTGGTCCCCATGTGTCATCCGCTGATGCTCACGAGCGTGAATATTGACTTCCAGGAAAATCTTACGCCCGATGAGAGGGGACAGTGTTCCATAGCCATCCAAGCCACCGTCAAAACCAACGGTCAGACCGGAGTCGAAATGGAAGCCATGACCGCCGTGGCAACTGCGGCGTTGACGATTTACGACATGTGTAAAGCCGTTGATAAAGGCATGAGTTTTGGTGACGTGTGTTTGGTCTCGAAATCCGGAGGAAAGTCCGGGACCTATCAACGAGCCGAGGCGTTGGCGCCGGCTCATGGGCCACAGTCATGACGGTCACGGTGAAATTGTTCGGCATGTTGAAAACGCAGCTTCACAATGAATCCGAACTGACGGTGCGGTTGGACCAGGGCTGCAAGGTCGATGATTTGATTGTGGCGATCCAGTCGATGAATCCCGACGTGGGGGACTTGTTGCTCAAAAGAAAAATTCTTGTGTCGGTGAACCATCACATTGCTCACGGTGAAACCGAACTCACCAGCGCTGATGAAATCGCGTTGCTTCCGCCGTTTTCCGGCGGATCGTGTACCCCAGGGGAGATGCCTTCCTATGTCTACCGTTGATACAGAAGCCATGTTGGTCCGGGTCCAACGAGAGAATTTTTCGATTGACGAGGAAATTAACCGGGTGAGGAATCGATCCACGCGCATTGGCGGCATCGCAACGTTTCTCGGAACCGCGCGAGATCGCTCGGACGATCGGGACGTCAGCAGGATGACGTTTGAATATTATGAAGGGATGGCCCAAAAGAAACTCCGGGAGATTCGTGATCGCGCGTTACAGGATTTTGACGTCATCGAAGTGCTTGTTCTGCACCGGTACGGAGAAATCGACATCGGGGAAAATATTGTCTTGATTGTGGTAGGTGCCATGCATCGAGCGGATGCGTTCAAGGCCTGTAAATGGTGCATCGACGAATTGAAGCAGATTACGCCAATCTGGAAATGTGAACACACGCCGGACGGGCAAATGTGGGTCGAGCAACATCCATGAACGCCGGATCTATGCCAAGTTCAGATCTTTTCGACACGTTTGGTCGTCCCTTGCGGAGTTTACGCGTGTCGGTGACGGATCGCTGTAACCTGCGTTGTCGATATTGTATGCCGGAAGATGAGTATGCCTGGCTTCCCCGTGAAACCCTCCTGAGTTTTGAAGAAATCAACCGGTTGGTGGAGATCTTTGCGGAGTTCGGCGTGGACAAAGTCCGATTGACGGGTGGAGAACCCCTGCTTCGTCGTGACCTTCCCGCCCTGATTCGTCTGTTGAGACAACAGGCATCCATTCATGATATCGCCTTGACCACCAATGGAATTTTGTTGGATGAGCAAGCGGAATCGCTCCGTGACGCCGGCTTGCATCGCATCACGGTCAGCCTCGATACCTTAAAGCCCGACAGGTTTCAACGACTGACCAAACGTGATTCCTTTGATCGAGTCTTACAGGGCATTGCGCAGGTCAAGACGGTCGGATTGGCCGGGCTCAAAATCGACACCGTCGCGATCAAAGGATTCAATGACGATGAACTCGTCGATCTGATCGAATATGGAAAAAGCGTCGAGGCGGAAGTTCGATTCATCGAGTACATGGACGTGGGCGGCGCGAATGATTGGGGTATGGAAAAAGTCTTTTCTCAGGCCGAGATTCTGGAGAGACTCCGGCAGGCGTATGGCCCGATTGAGCCGATTCGGGAAAACAGTTCGGCTCCGGCCCAGCGGTTTCGCCTGCCCGATGGGATCACGTTTGGCATTATTCCTTCCACGACAACGCCATTTTGTGCCACGTGTGATCGGAGTCGTTTAACGGCGGACGGCCTGTGGTATCTGTGTCTGTATGCCAGACACGGATTGGACTTGCGGGAACCTCTTCGGATGAACGATGACGCGACCGTGCGGGCACGTATTCAGTCAGGATGGCAAGGTCGGATCGACCGTGGCGCCGAAGAACGCAAAGCGCTTGAGCCCTCAAGCAGGCGAGGTCAATTTATTCAGGTGGAAGAACTTCGCCAGGATCCACATTTGGAAATGCACTCGCGCGGCGGCTGATTGTCTCCGCCGCCGTTTTGCGCGTACCCCTTTCGAAGGAAAACGTCTCGATGGGTTGGTTTAAGAAGGGCTCGTCGGAAGAACGGGAAAAGGGCAGGCTGAACATTGTTGAAGGCATGTGGATCAAATGTGCCTTTTGCCGCGCCGTCGTCTATCGGAAAGAAGTCGATCAAAATTTCAAACTCTGTCCCAAGTGCGGATACCACTTTCCCCTGTCGGTCCCGGAACGGATTGACGCCATGCTCGACCCGGCCAGCTTCCAGGAGTGGGATGCCGAATTGTCACCGGGCGACCCCCTGACCTTTGTCGATACGCAACCCTATCTCGGACGAATCGAGACCTATCAGAAGAAAACCGGCAGATGCGATGCCATCGTCACGGGAGAAGGGAGACTCCATGCGTGCCCGGTCATGGTGGGGATCTTTGATTTTGGATTTATGGGAGGCAGCATGGGGTCCGTGGTTGGAGAAAAGATTTGTCGTGCCGCCGACCGGGCCGTGGAGGGAAACACACCGTTTATACTCGTGACCACGTCGGGTGGGGCGAGAATGCAGGAAGGCATCCTCTCTCTCATGCAAATGGCGAGGACTGCGGCAGCCATGGCGCGGCTTCATGAAGCCGGCGTACCGTTTATTTCTCTGCTGACGGATCCAACCTTCGGGGGCGTCACCGCGAGCGTGGCGATGTTAGGGGATATCATCCTGGCTGAACCAAAAGCCTTGATCGGGTTTGCAGGGCCACGAGTCATTGAACAAACCATCAAACAGCGGTTACCGGACGGGTTTCAGCGTGCGGAATTTTTACTCGAACATGGTATGATTGACGCCATTGTGAGTCGCCCCCATCTTCGAGCGACGCTCCACACCGCGTTACGGCACCTGGGTGCCAGTGCATAACCGTATGTTGAACGGCCGCCGTTCCTGCCTCGATCCCGTCCCGAGTGTTGCGAAGAGGGGACGAAGGAAGCAAAGACCAACGCGCGTCCCGTCTCCGTGGTTTCCGCTCCGACGTTGGCAGGCCGGTCATGGGGATCGTTGATGAAGCGTTCCTACGAAGCCGCACGAGAACGTCTCTACGCGTTGCAACAATTCGGAATCAACCTGGGACTTAACACGATTTCCTCGTTGTTGTCGGAACTCGGACATCCCCAGGAGCGTTTCCCGGTTCTGCACGTTGCCGGAACCAACGGGAAGGGGTCCGTGGCCGCCATCACGGCTTCGATTCTGCAGGCTGCCGGATTCCGCGTTGGGTTGTATACCTCTCCGCATCTTCTTGATTTTCGTGAACGAATCCGGATTCGAGGGACGTGCATTCCCGAAGATCGAGTCGTTGAACTGTTCGACAGAATCCAAACGCTGCCTTCATTCGCCCTGCCGCCGACGTTTTTTGAAGTGGCCACCGCCATGGCCTTTCAGTATTTTGCCGAAGAACGGGTGGAAATCGCCGTGCTGGAAGTCGGGCTGGGAGGGAGATTCGACGCGACGAACGTGTGCCGGTCGATCGGGACGGTCATTACCAACATTTCATTCGATCATGAGAAATACCTGGGCTTTTCCCTGGAAGCCATTGCGTTTGAGAAAGCGGGGATTCTGAAACGACACGTTCCGCTGGTCATGGGGCCGGTCGAGCAATCGGTAGACGGCGTCTTGCAGGAACAGGCGCGACAAAAGCAGAGTCGGACGTTCAAATTCGGCAGCGAGTTTGTGAGTGTTGTCCATCCATCCGGGGAGTTCGATTTCACCGGGATAGATCGAAGCTACGTGAATCTTCGCTGCGCGTTGGAAGGTGAGCATCAAACAGTCAATGCGGCCTGTGCCGTAGCCCTCCTTGAGGCCAGTGTGATGCCCCGGACCAGGATTCCCGAGTGGGCCGTCAGACAGGGCCTGAAGGAGGTTTCCTGGCCGGGTCGGCTCGAACGACTTCGGCACCATCCGTTCATCCTCTGTGACGGAGCCCACAACCCGGCTGCGGCAGAATGCCTCAAGGTCTATTTGCAACGGAACATGTCCGAACAACGAGAGCGTCGTCTCATTGTGGTCGTCGGTATGATGCAGGACAAGAACCTTTCCGTATTTTTGAACACGTTGGTCCCGCTGGCCGACGTGGTGATTTTGACCACAATCAATTCTCACCGGTCAGCCACCCTGCGTGCCTTGAAAGAGGCACTACCGGTCATGGATTGTCCGTTGTATGAACGTGACGCGCCTGGAGCGGCAATCGACCTGGCAACGTGTTTGGCGAGTGAAAACGACCTGATCTGTATTACGGGATCATTGTTTCTTGTCGGGCACGTGAAAAGCCTCATGACGGGAAATGCCTATGAACCTGTTCTGGGATAGTCGAGGCCATTCACGTGCCCCCCGCTTGGTCAACGGATCGGTGATTGCGTTTCTGGTTGCCGGTCAGATTGTGCTCACGATGGCGAGTGCGGTCCATGCGCTGCCCATGTTTCCCGTGTCTGAGCCCACGGAGTCGGAACGCTCTTCCTCCCTTCCTGTCACGCCTGAACGAATTGAACCGGATGATCCTTCCTCGCTTCGCCTCACGGCGGAACGAACCGAATTCGATCAAGTCACGGAGGAATTCAAAGCCGTTGGTTCAGTGGTGGTGACTCAGGGTGCCGTCCGGTTGACCGCCGACCAAGCCGTCCTTCATAAACTTTCCGGCCGATTAACGGCTACGGGTCGTGTTCACCTCAGGGACCGGGTGCATGACGTGTGGGCGGAAGAGTTGACCATCAACGTGAATACGGAGTCCGTTCTCGTCGTCGATGGAAAGATTTTTCTGAAAGAGACGGGTACGTGGTTCCAGGGCCGTCTCCTGCAACGGTTTTCCGAAACACATTATCGCGTGAAGGACGGCACGTTTACGAATTGCGAAGCGGATGACGGGGCAATCCCCGACTGGAGTTTTTCGTTTCAGGACGTAGAGGTGGAACGGGGCGATAGTGTGGTGGCCGAAAATGCGTGGCTGAACATTCGCAATCAGCCGATTGTCCCGATTCCCGCGTTGAGCTATCCGATGCCGGGCGCCAGAAAGTCCGGATTGTTGGTTCCGACGATCGGGTACGATAATGTATTGGGCGTTCAATATCGACAAGGGTTCTATTGGGCGATTTCTCCCAGTCAGGACCTGATTATTGCACCGCAAATTTTATCCAAACGAGGACAAGGGGGCGGCGTGAAGTATCGCTACGCCCTAGGTCGCCGATCAAGGGGGAAATGGTTAATCAATGCGTTTAACGATACCGAGGCCGATCAGGCTCGCGCACAAATTTCGGGTGCCCACGTTCATCAGGCACATGACGATCTTCTGATTCAAGCCAATGTCAACTATGCCACTGACCGGAGACTGTTACGGGATCTGAGTGCTTCCGGAATTTCCCGTGCGCTGCCGAGCCAGGAGTCCGTGCTGAACGTGACGCGTCGATTGCCGGGAGGCGCGGCTTATCTCAGGGCCCAATATTTACAGCCACTGGATTCCGGAAGCCGAGGCACGTTTCAACGGCTGCCGGAACTCGGGCACCGGTATGGGCGTCGATTGACCGTGGGAGAGGGGACGTTGAATCTCGATATCGGCATGGATTCGACGTTCGTGCACTTTGCTCGTGAGGAAGGATTCAACGTCAGCCGTGTCGACGTCATGCCGACTCTGGCCGTCCAGGGGTTACACCTTGGGCACATGATCGGCCTTCGTCCGCAATTCAAAATCAGAGAAGTCCTTTACTCTCGGGGACGGGTTCAAGATGATGCTCGTGATCGTGGGACGTTCTGGTTGGGCTTGGAGGCGGTCTCGAACGTGTCACGCGGTTTTCAAATCGGAACCGGGCATCGACTGCGTCATACGATTGAGCCGCGATTGTTCTACGAATACGTGCCGGCTTCCAGGCAGTCCGACCTTCCGCAGATCGATGCCACTGATAATCTGTTGAAGAAACACTTGATGACCTATTCCTTGAGAACCCGGCTGCAGGATGAGTGGAGCGGCAAACGGTCTGCGACGTTAGTGGATTTGATGATCGCCCAAAGTTACCATCTGGGCGAGACGCCGGGTTCGGCGAATACGTTTTCCGATGTATGGGGAAGGGCAACGTTCGGACTGCCCGTGACACAATTGCCGGAATCTCTGAGTCGACTCAGCCTGAGTCTTGATACGTTCTATGATCCGGGCGACGATGAATTGACGCAATTCAATTCAGACGTGACGGTGCAGGCTCACCAGCAGGCGTACGTGCAATTGGGGTATCGCTATACGAGATCGGGCCTTGTCCCCCGCCGTGGAGATATCTGGAATCCGGTGTCGTTTAATGAAACATTGGCCGCTCAATCGGAAATTAACTTTTTGACGGCGGGTGGTGCCGTTCGTCTGCCTTTGGGGTGGACGGTGGGGACAAAGGCCTACCATGATTTTGTCACGGGCCGAACTCCTGAATTGGACGTCGTGGGATTGTATCAAAACCCCTGCAAATGTTGGTCGCTTGGGCTTTATTATATTCGCTTGTCCGGAGGAAACGGTCTCCCCGAACGCAACCAGTTTAATTTTGTCCTCACGTTACGTGGGGTAGGGGGAACCACCGGATTAGGGACTCAAATCCTCCAGAGTATTTTAGGTCCCCTTCTCCAGGATGAATCGGGCGTGCCGTGGTCCTGAGTCGGTCGGGTTAGCCGTAGGCGTAACCCGACAATTCCCTCCACCATTGAACGATCCCGGCACTCCTGTCGGATTACGCCGGGAATGTCGGATTACGCCGGGAATGTCGGATTACGCTCCGCTAATCCGACCTATGGGGACTCGCATCATCACCGGCCATGAAGCACCTGTTCGACCGCCGCGGCCAATGCGGCATCGGCGTGATGATCTTCGGCAAAAATCCGAAGTTGGACGATCTGCGAAGGTAAAAATTCAAACAGTTCTTGCAGTTTTTCTTTTTCAACGGACTGGGTTGCCGGATCATAGAGATAAAACTGAAACTGACCCATGTTGAGAACGTTGAAGGGTCGTGTATCCTTGCTGGCCATATCCACTCGAAAGGTCAGCCCCCGCAGTCGGCGAGGCAATGTTTGGCGAATACGGGATTCAAGCTTTGCCGGTGTCGCCGCCGGTCCTCGTGGATGGCACTCTCGAATAGTCAGCACTGTACTATAGGCCGTTTTCCATTTGACCTGTCGCCCCAACACGCGGGCCCATTCTTTTCCGATTCGCTGTTTTTTTCGATTCGATGACGACTCCCAGGTGCGGACCGTTTCCAGGAGAAACCAATCCGTCAGCCGAAGATATTTCTTCATGTGTTGAAGCGGGTTATGGGGGAAAATATATTCCATGGTTTCGCGGAAAATCTCCAGGAGGTGAAGATCAATGGCTCGTGAGGTACGGTGGTAATAGACGTTGGCATAGAGATAGAGCCTGGCGTTGAGGAACATCTGGAGCGCGGGCAAGCCGTTTTTATGAATGGTCAACCCCTTCGGGGTGATCAACGTGTAATGTATCAGTCGGGGAATATCCACCGGCCCGATCGCGACTCCACACATGTAGGAGTCGCGCAAGACGTAATCAAAGTTGTCCGCCGTGAACAGCCCTCCGATTAACGGTTGAAGAAGCTGAAGCCACCGGGGATAGTGTCGGCTTCGCTTGTTGGGATCTTTCAAAATCAGGAATGCAATATGCTCGGGGTCGAGCGTTTCATGGTCCGCAAACCTTCCGGAAGGACTCCGCCGCACGCGCTTGATCAGGGGGCCGACTTCATGACGAATAATGGCTTGACTCACGTGTTCGTGGGACAACCCGTATTGTTGAAGAAAATGGTGATCGAAAAAATGACAAAAGGGGCCATGCCCTACGTCGTGGAGCAGTGCGGTGATCCTGAGTAAGGCTTCGACGTACGGGAGGGTGGGAACGTCCCGAACCGTTTGGGCCAGGGTCGGATACACGTGCTTCGCGTATTGTCCGGCAAGGTGCATGGCTCCCAGGGAATGCTGAAATCGGCTGTGTTCCGCCGCAGGATAGACCCATCGTGCGCTTTGTAACTGATAGATATACCGAAGGCGTTGGAGCCAGGGAGAATCGATGAGATCTTTTTCAGTTGTTTCGTCGGAGCCCGATGAGGCATGAGGAACCGTAAATTGAATGTAGTGATGAATAGGATCGGCAATAAGAGAAACGTCGTGAGGTACTGGTTCGGCCATCATGGATCGCGTCGGAAGAGATGAACGACTTCCAGGCGAATCTTACCGTAGCGTGATGGAACGAACAACTGACGCCACGAAACGAGCGCATCTTCGAATAAAGTGGGAGCGCGGTTACGTCGGCCTTTTTTGAGCGATGGGGCCGGTTGAGTTGCGGGTTGTTTTGCGGTAGCGGGCGATTGCGAGCAATCCCAAAGGATAAGCCAGCAAGGCACCCAGCAGGCTCAGGGTGAGTGCTCCAAGGGTAAACGGAAGAATGAAGGGCCCCATCGATTCGTAGAGGGTGATGATGGAAAGATTCTTCCAGGCAACGTCCGGAGTTTCCGGCCTTCCCAACAGAAAAAAGCCTGTCCACATCGTGGCTCCTAAAATCGGAGCGATCGTCCAGGGATTATTGATGAGTGTGCCGACCAGGAGCGCGGGAAAATTCAGACGGAAGGCCCAAGCCAGGAAAACGGCACTGGCACAATGCAGTCCATAGGTCGGCGTAAACGCAATAAAGACTCCGAGAGCAAACGCCACGGCTGTTCGTTGAGGCGTTTCGCCAAGGTGGAGTGCTTCCCGTATTTTCTCGCGAAAGTATGTGAGCGTGATCACGACGAGGGAATCGACGAAAATTTACCGGTTACTGAAGTGGGCAAAACTCATTCTTGCCAGTTTCTGTTTCCGTCCTTCGGGAAGCTCAAATTGTTGACCGAATATTTTCGGTTGTATTTCACCAATGCAGGCAATCGGCACCTTGGTGTGCTTGGAGACGGCTAACACTTTTTGGTGATGTTTGGCAGGGGCGGTAAACAGGAGTTCATAATCTTCCCCTCCTTGGAGAGCAAGCTCCATGGGATCCAGGTTGTTCCGTTGAGCAAATGCACGAAGTTGGGAAGAGAGAGGAAGGGCCTTCCCCCGGATCTCGGCTCCCACCTGACTTTCTTCACAAACGTGCCCCACGTCGGAAGAGAGTCCGTCGGAGAGATCGATGGCCGCATGTGCGAGCTTTCGGTCGGCCAGGAGTTGCCCGACGTGAATGCGTGGGGTGGGTCGTACGTGACGCCGGGTTAAAAATTTTTCAACGGCCGACGGGCTGGAACTTCGAAGATGTTGGGTTTGCAGGATGCGGAGGCCGGCGTTGGAATCACCGAGTGTCCCGGTCACGTAAATGCGGTCCCCGACTTCAGCCCTGCTTCTGGTGAGCGCACGATTCGCTTGAACGGATCCCACAATGGTCAGGCTGAGGAAAATATGAGACGGAGACGATGAGGTATCTCCGCCGATCAATTCGACGGTGTAGGGACCACAGGCGGCTTGGAGCCCTCGATAGAGTTCTCGAATGTGTTGAGGCGGAATCCGGGCGGGCATGGCTATTGAGACGAGCAGGTACAGGGGGGTTCCCCCCATGGCCGCGATGTCACTGAGGTTGGCCACTCCCGCGCGCCATCCCACGTCCTTCGGGGTTTGATAGGCAAGGTCAAAATGAACCCCCTCAATCAAGAGATCGGTACTGATAAGAAGCTGTTGCCCTTGACGTGCCTTCAGGATGGCAGCGTCATCGCCAATGCCCTTGACGATCAATGGAGAGGACGTGGACCACTGTTGCTTCAGTTGTCGGATGAGACCGAACTCTCCGATGGCCTCGAGGGAGTCACGCTTGGAAGACGTGCTCATCCCTGAGGGAGGGAGAGCGTTCGAGCGGTTCACCGACGCGCCTTTTTTGCAGGCAACGCGGCTACTCGTTTTTTTCGCTTTGAAGAGACGGTTTTGGCGCGTGTGGGCTTTAACGGTTTGGGGGTGACATGTGCGCGGGACGGTCGTTGAAGCGCTGCCGCAAAGACCTGGTCCACGGTCTCCACAAAAATGATCTTGATGCCTTTCAATAGATGTTTGGGGAGTTCTTCCAAATCCTTTTCGTTTCGTTTTGGAAGAATGATGCGAGGGATTAAGGCCCGTTTCGCCGCAAGAATTTTTTCTTTCAAGCCGCCAATGGGGAGAATGCGCCCACGTAGGGTGATTTCTCCCGTCATGGCGACGTCGTGTCGGGCGGGCCTATTCGCTAGGCTCGACGCGAGAGCCGTGGCCATGGTAATCCCCGCTGAAGGCCCATCCTTGGGGATGGCACCCGCGGGAACGTGAATATGAATGTCGGTCGTCGAGAAGGTTTCTTCCTTGATGCCCAGTGTGCCGGCCTGTGCGCGGACGTAGCTGAGTGCGGCGTGGGCGGATTCCTTCATGACGTCACCGAGATGGCCCGTTAAGGTCAGGTTGCCTTTGCCCTGCATCCCCGTGGCTTCGATGTGCAGCGTCTCACCGCCCGTTTCCGTCCACGCCAGCCCGATGGTCAACCCGACCTGGTCTTTTTCCTTTTCGGTTTCCGGCAGATATTTGGGAATACCGATATAGGTACGGAGGGAATGCGGCGTGATGGTAGAGAGTTTCGGTTTGCCTTCGGCCACGCGCCGGGCCACTTTCCGCATGGCGTTGGCGAGTGAGCGTTCAAGGTTGCGGACACCGGCTTCGCGCGTATAGTGGGTCACGATTCTCTGAACGGCAGGATCGGTAATACGAAAATGTTTCTCCGAAATACCATGTTCTTCCAGTTGCCGCGGGATGAGAAAGCGGCGGGCTATCCCGAGTTTTTCTTCTTCGGTATATCCGGGAATTTCAATAATCTCCATCCGGTCCCGGAGAGCCGAAAGAATGGGATCCATGAGATTGGCCGTCGTGATGAACATCACGTTGCTGAGATCGAAGGGAACTCCCAAATAATGATCCGTGAACGCATGATTTTGTTCGGGGTCCAACACTTCCAAAAGCGCGGCTGAAGGATCGCCGCGAAAATCCATGCCGACTTTATCGACTTCATCCAGCATGAACACGGGATTATTGGTTCCTGCCTGCTTGATACCCTGCATGATACGTCCGGGCAAGGCCCCAACGTATGTACGGCGATGTCCCCTGATTTCGGCTTCGTCCCGCACCCCGCCCAGACTCATGCGTACGAATTCCCGACCCAAGGCTCGTGCAATGGATTTCCCCAACGACGTTTTTCCCACGCCGGGCGGACCGACAAAGCAAAGAATGGGGCCCTTGAGTTTCTCTTTGAGTTTGCGCACGGCCAAATATTCGAGGATGCGTTCTTTGACTTTTTCCAGGTCATAGTGGTCCTCGTTGAGCACCTTTTTGGCGACTTGAATATCCAGATTGTCCGTGGAGGCATGACTCCACGGAATTTCCACCATCCATTCCATGTAGGTGCGCACGGTCGCCGCTTCGGCCGTGTCGGGGTGCATTTTTTCCAGACGTTTCAATTGCTTGTCCGCTTCCTTCAAGACCTTTTCCGGCATGCGGCATTCTTCAATGCGTTTTCGAAATTCCGCCACTTCTTCGGCCCGATCATCCAGTTCTCCAAGCTCTTTCTGAATGGCTTTCAACTGCTCCCGAAGAAAATATTCCCGCTGGGTTTTATCAATCTCACCCTTGGCGTCGGCCTGGATTTTTTGTTGCATCGATAAGACGTCGACCTCTTTCGAGAGGATCTCCGTGACGCGTTTTAATCGGGTCACCGGATCGTCAATTTCTAAAATTTCCTGGGTCACGTCCACTTTCAAGCCGAGGTTCGAGATAATGATGTCTGCAAGGCGACCAGGTTCATCCATATTTTCGATGGCCACCATGACGTCCGGCATGAGCACTTTTCCAAGACTCGCGACACGATCCAACCCTTCTTTTGCGGTACGAATGACGGCTTCGGTCTCGAGGGACGGGGCCTGTTCTTGAGAAGCCGGGAAGGGTTGAATGCGGACGGAGTAAAAAGGGTCGGATTGGAGATAGTCGATGATTTTCGCTTTCGTCAGACCCTGAACCAGAATTTTGATCCGTTCATCGGGGAGCTTCAGCATGCGCATGATCATGCCGACGGTCCCGGTTTCGAAAATATCCGCCGGTTTCGGCGATTCGGTGTCGTGGGCCTTTTGAGCCGCCAGCAGGACCATCCTATTGCCGGCGAGAGCTGTCTCAATCGCTTTAATCGACATTTCCCGCCCGACAAACAGAGGCAGAACCATGTACGGAAAGACGACGATGTCCCTGACGGGAATCAACGGCAAATCGTCTGGAATATCAACGTGTTGAGGAGCCGGATAAAGTTCTTGAGTCATTGATTATGCGTTTGAATGTCTCGAGTCGGTAAACATTGCGAGTGACAAAGAATCGAAAAAAGTTTTTTGGGTTGTACGGCCGGGGGCAAGAATTGTTCGTTTTTGACCCATACGGGTTGTGACTGTCGCCTGTAACCATTTGTTGCCGACAGGCCAGTTGATAGTAGGTGAACAAAAAAATGAATGTCAAGGAAGGAAACGCCATTTCGAACGTCCAAAACTTTACAAGCAACACAAGTCAATCTATAATGGCGAAACCCTTCTTGGCTTCCTTTCAGGTTGAAGTGTCTGAAGCAGGTCCCCAGATAAAAACCGTGTGCCTCTCATCGTTGAGTGCCGGACGTAACGAGTGATTGTACTTTTCCCGCCTCATAAGAAGGGCGTTTCTTATCCCGAACACAAACGGACGATGATGCAACTCGGTTCAGAGGAACAGCGTTCTGCCATTCACAACTCCATCATTCCTCGGAGATCAATAACCAATGGCGTGCTGGGGGTGCTCCTCGGGTATGGGCTCATGTTCCTGAGTGTGCCCTTGCCGGTGTTGAGCCAACCGCAGGATGTGATCGTGGAAAGTCTTACCATTCAGGGGAATCAGCGAATTGAGTCGGCGGCGATTCTGGGAAACGTGACCCTGAAAACGGGAGATCCGTTGACCACGCAGGTGACGCAAGAGCAGATTCGACGGATTTACGATATGGGGTTCTTTGACGACGTGCAAGTGCAGACCGAGACGAAAGCAAAGGGCGTGGCGGTGACGTTCGTGGTGCAAGAAAAACCCTTTGTGACGGGCATTGTCTTTGACGGGAATGACGCGTTGTCGGACGACAAATTGAAAGAGGTCATCACGCTGAAGAATCAGGTATTTCTCGATCAACAGGAGATCAAGCAGAGCGCGGAAAAGATTCGGGCTGAATATGAAAAGGGCGGGTACCATACGGCCAAAGTGATCCCTATTATTCAGGCGTTACAGGCGAGTCGCAATCGTGTGACCTTCTTTATTCAAGAAGGAGCGCGAGCCAAGATTGATTCGATTCATTTCACGGGACTGACCGTCTTCGACAAGAAGGATTTGTTGCGCGTGATGGCCAACCAGGAATGGACTCGCTTCCTTTCCCTCATAACGGACGCCGGGATATTACACCAGGAAGAACTCGCCAATGATATCGAACGGATAAAGGAATATTATTCGAATAGGGGATATCTCGACGTCCAGGTCGGCACGCCGGCCATTGAACTGAGTGAGGATAAAGAATTCGTCAACCTGACGTTTCAAATCAGCGAAGGCCGGCCCTATACGGTGCAAACGGTTCGTTATGAAGGCAATACGGTCTTTAAAGACGAAGCCCTTGCACGGTTTTCGTTCATCCGTCCCGACGACGTGTTTCAACGAACGATGGTCCGGGAAGAGATCACTCGCGTCACGGATATGTATGGCGCAGAGGGGTATTCCTTTGCCGAAGTCACGCCGAACCTGGCTCCGAATCCTGAAACACTGACCACGGTGATTACCTTTACGGTCAAAGAAGGATCGCTGATTCGGGTGAGAGAGATTCACATTACGGGGAATGATAAGACGCGTGATAACGTCATTCGCCGTGAGTTGCGAGTGGATGAACAGGAGGTCCTGGATTCCGCGGCAGTCAGGCGAAGTTTTCAACGACTCAACAATCTGAATTTTTTTGAAACGGTCGAGCTTTTTCCCGAACAAGTGGAGGAAGATAAAGTTGACGTTGAAGTGCGAGTCAAAGAGAAGCCCACGGGACAATTCAGTATTGGTGGTGGGTTCAGCACGCTCGATCGATTTACGGCCATTGCCAATATTACTGAAGGCAATTTGTTCGGCTTGGGGTACATGGTTCGTATTCGCGGACAAGTCGGTGTCCGTCGAACCATTGGGGTCTTGACGTTCAGGAACCCGGCATTGTTTGACGGCCCCACGTCCTTTCAAGCGGACGGGTTTAGCACGCAAACGAATTTCTTGACGTACCAGGAAGAACGAAAAGGCGGAACGGTCCAATGGGGACGGGCCTTTTCCGAATATATGTCTGGAAGTTTGACCCTCGTCGGGGAGACCATCAAAATTACAAACGTGGCCAGTGACGCAACGTCGTTCATTCAAAACCAACTCGGCGATCAATCCACGACGGGGTTCCGTGCGAGTATCTTTCGCGATACCCGCGATTTTTTTCAGGACCCGCGCACCGGATCGCGAACGGGTCTGCGCCTGGGGTTTGGAACCTCGGCGTTAGGGGGGACAAACGATTTCTATCGGTTCGCTCTTGACGGGTTGAAATACATCCCGCTGCCCATATGGGACCTTCGGATGGCGTTCCGTGGTCGTTTCGGCATGGCGCAAGGTTACCTAGGAGACTCCGTGCCCCTGACGGAACTCTTTTTTGTTGGCGGTATCAATACGATGCGTGGGTTTCAATACGGGCGAGCCGGTCCCGTTACCGCGTCCGGAACGCTGGCGGGCGGGAATAAACAGTTGATTTTTAATACCGAGTTTATTTTTCCCGTACTGCCTGCCGCGAAATTGAATGGTGTGCTCTTTTTCGATTATGGGAAAGGCTTTGCCGAAGACGAAGGCCTGAATTTCGACTTGCGGAAGGCCACGGGAATAGAGGTACGGTGGATTTCACCGTTTGGTCCTTTACGCGCGGCGTGGGGTCTCAAACTGGATGCTGAGCCCCAGGAGCAAGGAAGCGTCTTTGAGTTTTCCGTTGGGAACGTCTTTTAAAGATACAATCGTGCGGAAAATGATCTGCTCGAAGAGGATGTCGTTCCCTGGATGCGCTCTCCTGGCGGGTACGTCTCTCATGTTGTCCGTCGTGACTGGTTGCGCGACGCCTGCTTCTGAAACTTCCGGAATTTCAGAAATTTCCGGTACGGAACGACCAGTTGTGTCCGGTGTGACTATCGGAGTGGTGGATACGCAATGGTTATTGAAAGAATCAAAACTTGGCCGTCAGGTCAATGATACGCTCAACGGGTTCATGAAGGATCGACAGGCTTTGCTCGAACTCGAACAACAGGAACTGCGGAATCTTGAGAATGAATTGTTACGTCAAGGCAGCGTCTTAAGTCCTTCGGCCAAGCAACAAAAAGAAGAGCAATTGCGACAACGTATGTTGGATTACCAGCAAAAAGCCGGTAATATGACGCGAGAGTTTCAGGCGAAACAGGCCGAATTGTTGGGCGAATTCCGCGACCAGGTCGATTTGGTGGTCAAGCAAATTGCTCAACAACAGGGGTTGGTGTTGGTCGTGGAAAAAGGGAAGAATACTTCGACACGGTATTATGACCAGAGCATGGATTTTTCGTCCAACGTGTTGGAAATCTTGGATCAAACCACGTTCCGCTGAGGAACAACATCGCATGCATTACGTCATGGACGCCGGGTTTCGGATTTTTCGTGTTTGAGCGTGTTGGCTAAGAGGAACGATCATATGGCTGAGCCGGACATCATCATGGATGCCATTGAAGTGCAATCCATCCTTCCTCATCGTTACCCGTTCTTGCTCGTGGATCGAGTGGTGGAGTTTGAAGACGGTCGAAGGGCGGTAGGGCTGAAAAACGTCACGGTCAACGATCCATACTTCCAAGGCCATTTCCCCGGCCGTCCCATCTTTCCGGGCGTGTTAATTGTAGAAGCCCTTGCTCAATTGGGTGGAGTGTTGGCCATTCGATCGTCGTCCGTTGAGGGATCCCCGATCGTCTACCTGACGGGAATCGACAAGGCAAAGTTTCGTAAACCCGTGATTCCCGGGGATCAGTTACGGTTGGAGGTCGAAGTGCTCAAACGCCGGCCACCGTTTTGGAAGATGCAAGGGAAGGCTTTCGTCGGGCCGGATCTGGTTTGTGAGGCTGAATTAACGGCGATGTTGCAGTCGGAAGATGCAGACTCCACGAATGCTGAAACGGGGCAGTCGAACCTTTCAGGAGAATGATGTCGAATATGTCCATTCATCCCACGGCGATCGTGCATCCGAAATCCGAACTCGATGAGGACGTGATCGTGGGGCCGTTTTGCGTCATTGGCGAGCACGTGAAAATCGGTCGGGGCACTGAACTGTGTTCACACGTGTGCTTGGAGGGCCATACGGAAATCGGACAACGGTGTAAAATCTTTCCCTATGTGTCGATAGGGGCTCCACCCCAGCACCTGCAGTATCATGATGAGCCGACGCGCGTGAGTATCGGCGATGAAAATATCTTACGGGAATATGTCACGATTAACCGCGGGACGGCATTTGGTGGAGGCGTCACGACGATTGGCCGGCATAATTTTTTGATGGCCTACGTGCACGTTGCGCACGATTGTCACATCGGCAATGACGTGGTCATGGCCAATGCCGCAACGCTTGCCGGACATGTTTCGGTCGGGAATGATGCGGTGATTGGTGGTTTGGTCGGCGTGCATCAATACGTGCGGATCGGAGATTATGCCATGATCGGGGGGTGTTCCGCCGTCACAAGAGACGTCCCTCCGTTCATACGTGCGGTCGGAAACCGGGCCAATCTCTATGGAGTCAATGCCATCGGGCTTCGCCGGGGAGGGTTTTCCGCCCAGCGCATCCGTGTATTGAAACAAGCCTACAGCCTGCTGTTCAGAAAAAGCCAGCGCATGGCCGATTCCATTAAATTGGCGCGCCATCAATTCCAGGATAGCCAGGACGTCCTGGTCCTGCTGACGTTTTTGGAAACCTCGACTCGTGGGATGTGTCGTTCTGCGCGAAAAAGTCAAGGTGAGCAGGAAGAATTTTAGGTGGTCCCACACGCGGTGACTCGAGAAATATCGGCGTCAACTCTACCGCTTCCTTCCCCTGGTGCCTGGATAGGCCTTATCGCAGGCAATGGTCGGTTTCCCATCATTTTTGCCGAAAACGCCAGGAAACTCGGGTTTCGAGTGTCGGCCGTTGCTCATTACGGTGAAACGGCTCCCGAGTTGGAGCAGGTAGTCGACCGGATGCATTGGGTGCGTATCGGCCAATTCGGGAAAGTCATTCGAGCCTTCAAATGTGACGGCGTCGAGCAAGCCGTCATGCTGGGGGGGATAAAAAAAACGCATCTTTTTTCCGACGTTCGCCCGGATTTCCGGGCCATGGCGTTCTTTGCCAAACTGAAATCATGGAAGGATGATCATATTCTCAGGGCTATGGCCGACGACCTGAAAGACGAAGGCATTACGATTCGGGAGTCCACGTTCGGGCTTTCAAATCTTGTCGTTCCGGAAGGAACGTTGACCCGTCGCCGGCCGTCCAAGAAGGAGCAGGAGGACGCGTCCTACGGGTGGAACATTGCGAAAGAGATCGGCCGAATGGACATTGGCCAATGCGTGGTGGTCAAAGATCGTGTGATTGTCGCGGTTGAAGCCGTCGAAGGCACGGATGAGACCATCCGGCGTGGCGGTCGATTGGCTCGGAGTGGGGCCGTCGTCGTCAAGTGTTGCAAGCCGCAGCAGGATTTACGATTTGACTTGCCCGCGGTCGGTCCCCAAACCATTGACGTGATGGATGAAGCGAAGGCTGCCGTGTTGGCCTTGGAGGCCTACAAGACCATTATGCTTGATCGGGAAGAGATGCTGGAAAAAGCTTCCCAGGCCGGCATAGCGATCATTGGTGTCCCGGGATAATTGGGGGGCATTATTCCGCAACCGGCTTGTCGTGTTTCTGCAGTCTCCATGCCTTTTGCCTCTCAGCTTTCTGCTGAAGTAGACGGGTTTGGCGGACTTCGCCGTGCCGCCGTTTCGACTTTCTTCTATCATGCAGCATGATTCAAGCGTAAGAAGACGAACTATGGAAGTTATCAAAGTCGGCGTCATCGGCGTGGGACATCTTGGGCAACATCATGCTCGTATCTATTCAGAATTACCCCAGACTCATTTGGTGGGTGTGGCTGATATTGACCAGACCCGACGCACCGAGATCGGCAATCGTTTTGGGGTGGCCCATTTTGAGGATTACCGAAGTTTGTTGGGCCAGGTCGATGCGGTGAGCGTCGCCGTGCCGACCCTGCAACACCGGGAGGTCGTGCAGGACTGCCTTGAAGCCGGCGTGCACGTCCTGGTTGAAAAACCCATTGCCGCCACGCCGGAAGAAGGGCGGCAGATGGTCCACCGTGCGAAGCAGAATGGGCTGATTTTACACGTGGGGCACGTTGAGCGGTTCAATCCCGTCAGGGAGTTGGTCCAGGATCTTATCTCGAATCCCAGGTTTATCGAATGTCACCGGCTTGCCCCCTTTCAACCACGGGGAACGGACGTCGACGTGGTGTTGGATCTGATGATTCATGACGTTGATTTGATTTTGTCCTTTGGTTTGGGGCAGGCCAACAAGGTGGAAGCCGTAGGGAGCGCGGTTCTCTCCCCGCATGTTGATTTTGCGCATGCCAGAGTCGAATTCGACAAGGGGTGCGTCGTCAATTTTACGGCCAGCCGAATATCGGCCGGCCGTTTGCGAAAAATGCGTCTCTTTCAGGAGCACCTCTATCTTTCCGTTGATTTTCTCTCTCGCCAGGGCATCGTGTATCGACAAACGGAACTCACGACCGCTGAATCATCCGTGCAGGAAGAATCGATCCAGGCAGGGGATGAAGAACCGCTGAAACGGGAATTACAAGCCTTTGTGCAAGCCATGCAGACGGGTGATCCGGGTGGTGTCTCCGGTGAAGAAGGCTTGGCCGCCCTGGAGCTGGTCCATGCGATCATTCATTCAATCAGCGGAACAACGTATCCGCTAACCGGGATGTCAAAGATCGAGCCTTAGAGGGGGGGCATGGCGGGTCTGTCGATCATGATTGTCACCGGTGAGGCGTCGGGCGACCTCCATGGTGCGAATCTGGCAAAAGCCTTAAGAGAACTTCACCCTGAAATCAGACTCGTCGGGGTAGGCGGGCAACACATGCGGGCCGCAGGGGTGGAACTGGTGCAAGGCTTATATCGCCTGGACGTCGTCGGAATACCCGGACCGGTCATGATGTGGAAGGGGATCGCCAACATCTTGACCCTGAAGCGGTTTTTCAGACGGGAATCCCTGGACGGCGTGGTTTTTGTGGATAATCCATCCATGAATCTCCGACTGGCCAGGATTGCAGCCAAGCTCGGCCATCGCGTGATCTACTATATCGCTCCGCAGATTTGGGCATGGGGCCGGCACCGGATCAATTTGATCAAGCGTGTGGTACGCCGGATGATCGTGATTTTACCCTTTGAGGAACCAATGTACCGTGAAGCCGGTGTGCCCTGTAGTTTCGTGGGACATCCCTTACTCGATCACGTGGCCCCACGCTATGATGCGGCTCGTGTACGACAACAATTGGGGCTTCCGGCTCAAGGCGTGATTCTTGGAGTGCTTCCCGGAAGCCGCCATTCAGAAATCCAGTCGCTCCTGCCGACCATGATTGAGGCGGCGGGACGCATCAGGGAATCGTTTCCTGATCTTCATTGCGTCATCGGACAAGCGCCCACGGTAGCCGGGGAATGGGTCAACGAGGTGATTGATCGAAAGAGACTTCCCGTGACCGTGGTCCCGAATCAGCCATCCGAAGTCATGGCAGCCGCGGATTTGCTGTTGGTGGCTTCGGGGACTGCCACCTTGCAGGCAGCCTTGGTCGGCACACCCATGATCATGACGTATCGTGTTTCCCTGTTGACCTCTCTTTTTGCCAAGATGGTCCTCACTGTCGAACACGTTGGTTTGGTGAACCTGGTCGCCGGGCGCGGTATTGTTCCGGAATTATTGCAATCGGACATGACGGCGGAACGACTGAGCGAAGAGGCGCTTCAACTTCTGAAGGATCGAATCAGGTATGATCAAATGCGGGAAGCGTTGGGCGGCATTCGCGCTCAGCTTGGAGCTCCCGGGGCTTCCCTGCGAGCAGCGGAGGTGGTGTTGGCCGAATGTCAGGCATGACCGCTTTTCTCAGACTTGTGTCTTATCTGCATGAGTACCGGCTCCGGTTGATAGCGGCTTGCGCGTGTGCGGCGGGCGTGGCGGGCATGTCAGGACTGTACGCCTGGTTAGTGCAACCGGTCCTGGATGAAATTTTTATTGCCAAAGATCAACTGCTCCTGATGGTCTTGCCCCTGGTGACCCTCGGTGCGGCCGTGTTGAAAGGGTTCTTTTCGTATGGCCAAGCCTATCTGATGAGCTCCGTGGCCCATCGCGTGGTGGCGGAAATCCGCCGGCAATTGTTCGGGCAGTTTCTTCGCCTGTCGTTGGCGTTTCATCACAAGCATTCGAGTGGCCGCCTGGTCGCGCGGGTCATCAACGACGTCAATGAAATGGCCAATGCCATTCCCAACGTGATTAGAGATTTTTTTCAACAGGGACTGACCTGCCTTGCGTTGACCGGCGTGGCCTTTTACCAGAATTGGAAGTTGGCCACGGCGTTGATCCTGGTGATGCCGGTTTCGACCTACGCCATCGTCAAGATCGGCAAGCGGTTGCGAACGTTGGCCGCCAGGGGGCAGGAGTCGATGGGGGATATGGCCTCGACGCTAAAAGAAGCCTTTGCCGGCATTCGCATTGTCAAAGCGTACGGGGGGGAACCTATTGAACAACAACGGTTTGCAAGAGGGAATGCCGCATATTTGCGGGCAGTGATGAAGTCGGCGCAACTGGCTGCGCTGAGTTCGCCCCTGTTGGAAGTGATCGGGATAGGCGCAATTGCCTTTGTCGTGTGGTACGGTGGATTCTTAGTCATTGATGGACAAATGAAACCCGGCGAATTTTTTTCCTTTTTGGCGGCCATGTTTTTGGCATATGCGCCGATCAAGAAACTTGCGAGTGCCAATGTGCTGGTTCAAAGGGCAATCGCCGCGGCGTATCGAGTCTTTGAAATGCTGGATCGGGATCATGAATTCGTTCATGATCATGGGCGCGTGGAATTGCCGGCCATCTCACGTTCCATGGAATTCCAAAACGTGAGCTTTCGTTATGAAGGGAGTGATGAACCGGCAATCGAACACATTCGCCTCACCATCGAGTTCGGCGAAGTCATTGCGTTAGTCGGGAAAAGCGGGAGTGGCAAATCCACCCTGATGAGTTTGGTCCCGAGGTTTCATGATCCATCCGAAGGCTGCATTCTGATTGACGGTCGGGACATCAGGGACGTGACGTTGACCTCCCTGCGGGCACAGATTGCCATCGTCTCTCAAGAGACGGTCTTGTTTGATGAAACCGTACGGGCTAACATTGCGTACGGACGCCCGGAGGCGTCTGAAGAAGACATCGTCCAGGCGGCACGGGCAGGGCATGCGTGGGAATTTATCGAAGAGTTACCCGAGGGGCTGGATACGATGATAGGAGAAAACGGCGTCAACCTATCCGGGGGGCAACGTCAACGGTTGGCCATCGCTCGCGCGATGTTGCGGAATCCTCCACTGCTCATTCTCGATGAGGCCACCTCCGCGTTGGATACCGAATCTGAACGAAAAGTCCAGGCGGCCTTGGCTGAATTGATGAAAAACCGGACGACGCTGGTCATTGCCCACCGCCTGTCTACCGTTCAGCATGCGGACCGTATAGTGGTTCTGGATGAAGGCCGCATGGTGGAAGTAGGGATCCATCATGAGTTGCTTCGTCGAAACGGGATGTACACGCGACTGTATCAAACCCAGTTTCACGACGTTCCGGCCACATCCACGTTGCGGTAGGCAAGGAAGGGTCAATATCGTTGATGATGAATCGGCTGAAATTGAATATCCTGTCGTTTCTCGGCGCGGCAATGATTCGGCTTATCGGCAAGTCAATGTCCTTGAAATCATATGGATTCGAGCCGGTCAATCAGCTTTATCAGGAAGGCCGCCATATTATCGTGGCATTCTGGCACGGGCAACAGTTGATGATTCCGTTAGGGTACCCTGGCCCGGCTCAGGTTCTGATCAGCCGGCATCGGGACGGGGAAATCATTTATCGAATTGTCAAACGATTCGGATTCAGAGCAGTCCGCGGATCAACCACGAGGGGCGGGCAAGGGGCATTGCGTCAACTCATTCGCCTGAGCCGGCAGGGCATTGATCTCGTCATCACGCCCGATGGTCCCAAAGGGCCCAGGCACCGTGTGAAACCAGGGGTTGTCGCTCTCGCCAAATTCACGGGCCTGCCTATCATGCCCCTGGCATTTGCGTGTTCAAAAAAAAAATCTTTTCCAGTTGGGATCGGTTTATAGTTCCGTATCCGTTTTCCCGCGGGATTTTTCTGTGGGGCAACCCGATTTGGGTTGACCGCGATGCCGATGCTGCGACCATGGAACGAATACGGCTGGAGTTGGAAATCACCCTCTCGTCACTGTCATCCGAAGCAGAAACGATGTGTCATGATTCAGGTGAATAGCCGGCCATGGCTCCGACCAATGCCGGACGTGACGATTCCTGATACCACTTGTTGAAAACGGGAGACCTGGCATTTCATCTTGATCCGGGTTCGTGCTGAGATGTGGTACGGCATATATCATGTGCTCCTTATCCTCGGTTTTCCATTCATTCTTTGCGCGTTGCTTCTCAAAAAACGGAGTCGATCCGGCCTGTTACAACGGATAGGATGGGTTGTGCCCGATGGGTGGGGCTCTCAGGATAGAGTGCTCTGGATTCATGCCGTATCATTGGGAGAAGTTTCGGCCATTGTGCCGTTTGTGACAACGCTCCATCATCGATATCCTGCAGTCAAGATCATCGTATCGACCATTACGGAAACCGGACGAGAAGCCGTGCGACAACGATTGGCCGGCATCGCAACACATTGTTTTTTGCCGTTGGATTATCCGTGGATCGTCAACCGGTTCATTACATCTCTGAACCCGATCGGGTTTGTCGTCGTCGAAACCGAGCTTTGGCCGAGCCTGTTGCGGGCGCTTTCTCGACGGGGAATCCCTTCCGTTATTGTCAATGGACGCTTGTCGTCCCGTTCCTTTTTCCGCTACCGGCGGATCAGGCCGTTCATGCGACAGATCCTCTCGACCGTATCATTGGGGCTTCTGCAGTCCGACAGGGATGAATGCCGGTTCATCGAGTTGGGGGCTTCGCCGGATCGGATGCACCGTACGGGGAATATGAAATTTGATCTGACGATGAATGGGGATTGTGCTTCCCAACCATCGATCCGGCGTTCGACATTCGGGGTGTCCGAAGATGAGCGGCTGATTGTCGCAGGGAGCACGCATCCCACCGAGGAAGAAGTCCTTTTGGAAAGTTATCGCAGCTTGATCCAGTCATTCCCCAACGTGGTCCTGCTGTTGGCTCCACGACATATTGAACGAAGCGACGTGTTGACCCAAACAATCCGGTCGTTTGGGTTTCCCGTGGTGAGACGAAGCCGGTTGCCTGAAGAGGGTCATCAGAAACCCGTGGGACCCCGGATCATTCTTCTCGATACCCGAGGAGAATTAGCCCAAGTGTACGGGCTGGCGTTCATGGCGTTTGTCGGAGGGACGTTGGTTCCCGTTGGAGGGCATAATCTTCTGGAACCGCCGGCTTGGGGAAAGCCGGTGTGCTTTGGTCCGTATACCGATCACTGCCAGGAAATTGCGGAGTTATTGATTGAATCCGGAGGTGGCATCCGAGTCCGGAACGGGCAGGAATTGACCGAAGCCTTTATAAAGGGAATGCAAGATCAGGATTGGGTGTCTCATGTAGGGCTGAATGCGCGGAAGACCATCGACGACAATCAAGGGGTCGTCGAGAGAAATTTGAATATGGTCGAACAACTCTTCGGCTTTGGTGAGCCACGTCCTTCTCGTCCTTGAGTTCTGTCCCTCTCATTTCCCTCCTCTGTCAGGAGGGGCGAGGGGAGGTAGAGAGTTAATGAACCGATGATGGATGGATGGAAGTCGCTGCTTACCGGCCCGTATCAATTCGCAACGTGTTTTCGGACGTGGTTGTATGAACGAGGGTGGCTGACGCGACGCCGGTTGCCCTGTCCGGTCGTCAGCGTGGGGAACCTCACGGTTGGCGGAACGGGCAAAACCCCCATGGCAATGTGGGTGGCCGAAAAACTGTTGGAAGAAGGAAAAAAGCCGGGCATCCTTAGCCGGGGATACCGTCGAAACAGTCAAGAGAAATTTTTGCTGGTATCCGATGGAACGTCGATCCTTGCCGGACCCCATGAGGCGGGCGACGAACCTTATCTCATGGCGACACGATGTCCGGGTGTCGTCGTGGCCGTCGGGTCCGATCGGTATGCCTTGGGCCGTTGGGTGTTGAGCCTCATGCCCATTGACTGTTTCATTTTGGATGATGGGTTCCAACATGTAGGCCTCGACCGTGACGTGAATCTGTTGTTGGTGGACAGTTCCGATCCTGCAGGAATGAGAGAACTGCTTCCCGTGGGGAGACTACGGGAACCGCTTGGCGAAGCCGGAAGAGCTTCGGATATTATTTTGACGCGTGTTGAAGATGAATCGATGATTCCCAACGTATTGGAACCGATTGAGACGGCCATGGGTTCCATTATCGATCCCATCACCACGAGATTTACGGTCAAAAAATTGGTCGGCGCATCGGAAGCCATGTCGCCTTCCGATATCCGCGGAAAAAAGGCGCTGATCTTCAGTGGTATCGGCAATCCGAACCAGTTTTGCCGGACGGTGAAGGCGCTCGGCGTGCAGATGGTGGATGAACTTGTTTTTCGGGATCATGAAGCGTATGTCCCTTCCAGGGTCAAAGACATTCATCGACGTGTTGAGCAGAGCAAACCGGATGTGGTGCTCACGACGGAAAAAGATCTGATAAAAGTGCAATCGAGTTGGTCGATTCCCACGCCTCTCTTTGCCCTTTTCCTTGAGGTGGAGTTTTTGGATGGCCAGAGTCGATTGGAAAAAGCATTATCGGCTTTGTAGCGGGTTGTCGAAAGAATAAATCGAATGTTCCAGGAACCATGACCGTACAAGCGTTCAAGATCCAATCGGACAGGGTAAAGAAGATTCTGGTTCACGGGCCGAATTGGGTGGGTGACGCGATGATGTGCGTCCCGGCCTTGGATACGATCCGTCGAGCCTTTCCCGATTCGGAAATTTCCCTTTTGGTTCGTCCCACGGTAGGCGAGTTATTCGTGGGGCATCCCGGCGTGGATCGTGTTGTCGTGTATGAACATCGGGCCATGCACGCAGGCTGGCGAGGAAAGTTCAAGCTGGCCGCGAGTCTTCGCCGGGAACAATATGATCTGGCCCTGTTGTTTCAAAATGCCTTTGAAGCCGCATTGTTGGACGTGTTTGCCGGCATTCCCCTGCGATACGGGTATGCGACGGATGGCCGGAGGCTGTTGCTCACGCATCCCGTCGCTCCCCCGGATGGCGCATCTACGGTACATCAAGTGCACTATTATATGGACATGCTCAAGCCTCTTGTGCAAGAGGCTTCCCCCTCGAAGCCGGTGCTCCACGTGTCTCCGGAAGAGCAGGTTCGGGCGGCTCGCTTGTTGCAAGAGGGTGGCATTCAGACTTCGGAGGTCGTCATTGGGCTGAACCCGGGATCCGTGTATGGCGGAGCAAAGCGCTGGTTGCCTGAACGTTTTGCCGCCGTGGCTGATCGATTGATTGTCGAGTTGCGGCAAGAGGATACCCGGTCCGTCCGATGTCTGATCGTCGGAAATCCGGGAGAAGAGGAATTGGGTCAGGCCGTTGCACAGCGGATGGATGCAAACCCGCTGGTCCTTTCGGGAAGAACCTCGTTGGGCGAGTTGAAAGCCATTATTAAACGATGTCATCTCTTTGTGACGAATGATACGGGCCCGATGCACGTGGCCAATGCCCTCGGCGTTCCCGTCGTGGCGATTTTCGGGCCGACGGATCCCGTGACCACGGCGCCCTATAATGCCCTGCATACAATTGTGAGAAATCCCGTACGCTGTTCACCTTGTTTGCTTCGCGAATGTCCCATAGATCATCGTTGCATGACGTCAATCTCCACTGATCAAGTGTTTCAAGGCGCGAAAGGGATTCTTGCAAAACGCATGGTGTCCTGAGCGGAGCCCCGTGAGAGTATGAATGAGTCTCCGAGGTGATGGGAAAACAGTATGATTGAAGATCCTTTTACGGAAAGGGGGAGAGTGGGGCATACGTCATGGGATAGGTGAACAGATCTTCAAGCCAGGAGGTCATCTCGTTCATGGGCAAGGGCATCATATTCAACCGGACTTCCAGTTGATAGTGATGTTCCGTCCCCATAATTCCGATAATGGCAGCGGCATCCGGCTGATCGGGGAGAAGTTCTTGCGTTCGAAACTCGGAAACCGTGGTGTACAGCCGACCTCCTTTGCCCGCAATGTCCAAAAGGGCAGGGAGGTCCGTGAGGCAGGCATGCGCGGAACAACGGTAGACTGTGCGGACGTCGGGTTCAATTGCCTTGAACTCATTCAAGGCTTCCCGGGAAAAGCCGGTCAAATAGATGCGAACCGTGGACGTGGGCAGACGATGCGTCGAAGCCAACCCGCTGGCCGGCACGAGAAAGGCAAATGGATCCGAGGAATTGAATTCGAATTGGCACGGTCCGAACGCGTCCGGCCATGAACAGAAAAACGGCACTTCTTCGTAGGCGTTGCGAAGCGTGATCCGGTCCTTTTGAATCGAAACGTCTATCGGTAAATCAAGCAATTCAATCGCTTCACGGAACGCCGTTTGTCGTTCCTCCAGCCAGATTGGCCGTTGGTGCTGGGCATAGGGTTCACCCTGGGCAATAATCGTCGCAGTATGGAACCGGATTCTGATGAATGAGTGCGTATGGCGAAAGCCGACCCAGAACATGGCAAGGGGCTGAAGTGTGGCCAGATGGCCGGAAAGGTGCCAAGGGTGGCTGATCGAGCAATACGAGCTGATGGATTGGTAGCGTTGGAAGATCGAATGGTAGCGTCCGGCCAGGAGAAAAAAATCGTCCTTCCATGCGTCGAGCACGTGAATCATCGTCACGTCCTCAAGTGGCCATTGATCGAGTCGTTGAATGGCCTCCGGCGATGGAATCGGCCATTCTTCGATATAACAGATGACTTCTTTTTCAGGATCAACGGGACGTAATCCTCTGGCTTGCAGCCTATCGAGCAGGTCGAGGACCTGCGGGAAACTCAGGGATTGACGGGATTCCCAGCGTTGTTCACGCATGACAGCGTTCCTGCAGGAAATAGAGAAGCGGATGGTGCCTTGGGCGGCCGTGCATTACTTGGGGGTTGAGGCAAAAGGAAGGCAGAAGAGATTTAAGAATGGCGGAGAGAGCGGGATATGAAGTCGCGCTGAAACGTGTTTCAGCGCTCCCGCTAGGGGGCCAGCCCCCTCGCGCCTCCGCGTTGCTTCGGTCACCCCGGGAAGGGGGAACACCCCCTTCCAACCCCCGTTCAAATCCCGTCCGGTATTGGGAGATGGGTGGGAAAATGGTGAAAGAACCTTCTGATGCTACCCCTGTGTTAATGGCGGAGAGGGCGGGATTTGAACCCGCGGTAGGGGGTTAGCCTACGACGGTTTAGCAAACCGTTGCCTTCGGCCGCTCGGCCACCTCTCCAGCATTACGTCATTAGCCAATATGTTGATCTAAATCTTCTACGTTCAATCTGTCAACGACACGATTCACTGTAGGCGAAATCCCTGCAGAAGTCTAGTTTTAAGAGACCACATGGCATAGGAAGATGTCCCAAAACGGGCGAGTCAGCGGACAATCATGGAAACAGCAACTTATGCATGGCCTGTCAATGATTCCCCGCCTTCGTTTTCAGGTAAAGGCGGCGTGTCGACTCCCATCTGTTCGGCAAGGAATTGGAGCTTTTTCACCTGTGGATGGTCGGGTGGAAGAGGATTCCCATACTCGTCAGTGAGTAATTCCTCCATGTCTTTGAGCATGGCTTCTAATTCAGGAAAGGAGACTTTTGGTAACTTTTTTTTGCTCATGTGGACGTTCCTCCGGTATGCATAATTTGCACATCATGGCCTCAAGAGCCACTGTTTGCTTCACACATTGAAGATTCCATCAATGTACATCCTATACAACTTGTTCAGTCTCTACCTCCCTTCGCCCTCCTTACAAAGGAGGGGAAAGGAAAGGCGGGAATAACGCCGATGACCCTATGGGGTTTTGTCTTTCTTGAGAATGCCGTTGATCAGTATGCGGAGATTGTCGATGTTCAGATTCGAGACCAGCAGGTTCCCGTCCAGAACGACAGTAGGGGTATGCTTGACGTGAATGCGTTCACCCCAGGCTGTGCTTTTTTCCAGGGCCTTGTACGGCTTGCCACTGGCCAGTCCGGCTTCGAAGGTGTTGCCGTCCAACCCAACCTCGCGAAGCAGCAGTGAGCGAAGGCCTCGATCAAAAACCTGAATCTTCTCTTTATGAATCGCACGGAATAAGACCTTCTTCATTTCGGAACCTTTTCCCATCGCCCTGGCCTGCTCATACATTTCAAAAGCCGTCGGCAGTTTCCCGCGAATTACGGGAAATCCGACCAACCGGACTTCCAGTCGTTCACTGAATTCTTTTTGCAATTGTGAAGTCACGACCTTCTCGAAAAGGTGGCAATGCGGGCAATAAAAATCGGCAAATTCCAGAAGCAGGACCTTCCCCGGTGTATGAAGAGAGCGTTCACCCTTTATCACCTGATAATCACCCGGCAATCGTTCTGCTGCCTGGACACCCGCGCATAGCAGATGGAGGAACACGATCCCACCTATGATTCCTCCTTTTTGCAAGACGTTCATCTATCGCTCCTTTGCTGAAGGCGAAAACCCGTTAAGTTGTTGCCACGGTATCATGAGCGTTCTAGACAGGGCAAAACCGGAAGAATTCCCGCTTGGATCACCGAGCAGGTCGGGGACAAGCGTCGAGGACAGGCTTGGGAACGTGACGGGCCTTTGGTAGAATAGCTCAATGGACGATTCTATCAAACAAGTAAGCAGGGGAGGTGAGGGGAGGATGAAGGTCATCAGTCTGGCGGATTTTCAGGAATTTTCCAATGAAAAGATGAAGAAACATAACGTGTTTGAAACGCCTCGATTCTTTTGTGACGTCTATTGCTTTGAACCGGATCAAGTGCAGAAAGGGCACGTTCATGCCCACGAAGATAAAGTCTACATGGTGTTGGAGGGGCAGGGGACCTTTCGCGTCGGCAATCAGGAACGCGTCCTGGGACCCGGGCAGGGGACGTTAGCCCCAGCCGGTGAAGAACACGCCGTCACCAATCATTCCGGCGCCAGACTGCGAGTGCTCGTCTTTATGGCTCCCAATCCTTCGTAAACACTAGTGGACCAGCAGGGTCTCGGGAGAAGGAATCTGGGTCAGGATCAGGGAGCGGGTCTGATAAATGCCGGGCAATCCGGCTCCTGTGGCATAGACCAGGCCTTTCTCTCGCGTTCCCAATGCCAGACGCCCGCGGGGCCGGCCTTTTTGGTCAATGCCTGCGATCTCAATAGCGGGTGACGTGAGACCATAGTGTTCCGGATTCTTTTTCGTTTCATTGACGGGCAATTCCGCGGGAAGATCAACGAGACGGCTGACAAACATTTTGATTTGCTGCTGGTCGATCGGGGCTGTCTCCTTCCCTTCGAGATACCATTCCTCGTGCTGTTGAATCAGGGTGTACCGCGCGTCATTGGTTTTGACGGTCAAGAGAGCGATCTCTCCGACTTCCATGCCGAATAAGCGTTTGTCCTGTAAGTGAAACACTTCACTCGGCAGCTTGCGCAGCACGTGGGCCGGTATCCGATACATGGGATCCTTCGAGGAAGTGACGGCGTACGCATCTTCACCGGAAGCCACCGGTTTAAAGAACGCGACGTGATGGCCCTGTTGTTTCGTATGAACGGTCGCCGTAAACGACGGGATGTCGAGTTTTTTCAGGAGGGCTTCTTTCTCGGCCTGTGAATCGATAAATCCCGTCGCGGTCAGATCTTCGAGAGTCATCAGCAGAATGCCGACGGCGGTTTTATCGGCCGGGGCGTTCACCGGAGACGTGAAATTCCACCTGGACACAGGGCCATGGAAACCGGCTCCACGTTGGAGCGTGATGATTTGGTTCGGGATCTGCAGTTGGATGCGTTCCACATGCGTCCGGTCAAACAAGAGGATATCCTTCAGGCGAAAGCTATCCAGGGTTTTCGCCCGAAAATCCCCAACCATGAGCGTGGTCAGCAGAATTTTTTGATCTGATCCCCGTTGAGCATACAGGGTGGACGAGAGGGGACCCGTGTCACCCAAGGCCAATGATTCCGTGTACTCCCGCGTCGTCAGGTCAATGGTCACGTACGGTGATTTCAGCCCGTATTGCTCGGCAGCCTCCCCTTTCTCCGGCCCTTCCTCTTGAACAACGCGAGAGATTTTTCCGATCTCCAGGGCACGAAGAACACTTTCAATCTCACGAGCGTCACCCCGGGCCTCAACCGGTTCAAGGATCCGCCAACGATTCCGTTCGTCACGGCTGATCAGGATTCGTTCGGTCCGCGTGGTATACGCCAGGCGCGTCACGTCCCGGTAATCGAAAGGCAAGAGCCGTTGCGTTTCGGCTTGTTGAATCGTTTGGTTTTCCATGGTGGGAACTTCGATAGTATAGACGTACACTCCAAGCCCTACAAAAAGCACTGCGAGGAGAAGAGTGGTTCGATATGACGTCATGGGAATGCTCAGAGGCGGTTTCGACGTCGCCAAACCGTTATGCCTGACAAGAGCAGCAGGAAAGGAACCGAAAAGACTTGTACGGCAAACAGCATATGCTCCTGTGTGGGATTCGGAATAAATGGTGGGAACGAAGATTCTTTTGGGCTGACTGAAATCAACGTTTCCTCATCCGCCAACCAAGCGATGGCGTTGGACAAAAAATCGGTATTCCCTGGAAACTGCAGATAGGCATTGCCGGCAAACGCTGAATTTCCGATGATCACCAGCGCAGGTTGAATGGTCGAGTCCGAAGGGGTGCTCTTCCGTCCCAATGCGCCGGCGAGCGTAAAGGGGCCTTTCTTGTCGGAACCTTCTTCAAATTCCGGAGTGGTCTCATCATAGGTTGTTTCGGCCCAGCTTTGTTCCGACGATTGTAAAAGAGACGTAAAGTTAAGATTGGTGCCCGGGGGTTGGTCAAACGACACCGGTTGCAGGACGGGCAGCAAAATCGGAGCGGTAAATCCCTCAGTAATGTCGTGGTTGGTGAATCGACGGACGAGTAAGGCCGTCGGGCTGCCTTGGGCCACGCGATCCTCGGGATCGACCACGCTCCCCGGACCGAGCGTGAGACCCCATTGCGAGATCCATTCTTCGAGACCGCTTGACGTTTGCGGATCTAGCAGTAACAGGAGTCGCCCGCCCTCGGCTACGAAGTTCGTGATGCGCGTCAATTCTTTCTGCCCGATGGATTCACGAGGTCCGGGAATAACAAGGACCGTGGTATCCTTGAGCAGGGTCGCGTTTTTCAGCAAGGAGCCTCGTGCCACCCGGTACCCTTGTGCTTCGAGATTTTGTCTGGCCAGTGACAGCCCTCCTCGTTCCTGATCCGTGATTTGACGTTCACCATGCCCTTCCAAAAAGACGAGGCGCTTGGTTTGCTCTTTCGTCACACGGATCAACGCGCTTGTCAGGTTCGATTCGCTGGGTTTGGGGACGTGGATGGTCCGCTCGCCGCTTTTGAACACGGCCGTATCGATTTTGGCAATATCATATTCACGAGCCTTGCCCGGTTCTTTTTCGGGATCGATAAAGGTCACGGACATGCGTGAGCTAGCATGGGCGTATCCTTCCAACAGGTCACGATATGTCCGGAACCCTGGACTTCGTTCATGAGAAAACACCAGGACTCGGACGTTTTCTTTGAGTTGCCCGAGTACTTGCAGGGTTTGCGGGGCTAGTGAAAAGTGCTGCGTTTCGGATAAGTCCCACCGGCCGCCGTGCCTGATGACCAAAAAATTGATGATGGTCAGGATGCCGGCCATGAGGAGAATGGCCAGGATGCCGTTCAATCCGAGTCGCGTTGATCGTGAGCCCGAAAAGGTTTTGAGTCGTGTCCAGTTCCCTGCGAAATAGACAATGAGGCACAGTAACGCGATCCCTTCCAGTATCGTGCTTTTGGCATCGGTTTGAGGGAGGACCAGCCCTCCCAATCCCAATCCGACTCCCAACATGCCCAGAACGGGTAACAGGTGTTTTATGTCCATCGGTGTGAATCGACGACTCGATGCGCAATGAATAACATCAGCACAATACCGGACAGGTAATACACAATGTCTTTCACCTCCAGGATGCCGCGAACGAGCCGGTCATAATGTTCGCTGAACGACAAATAGGAGAGGACGTTTCCGATCGTCGTGTCGCCTACTAATGAACCCAGCCCTCCGAGTAACCAGATAAGCAGAATCATCCCGAAACTCAAAAACGCCGCGACGACCTGATTTTCGGTCGTGGCGGAGGCCAGGACGCCACAGGCCAGGAACAAGCCACCCTGCAGTGCCAAGGCCATGTACCCGGTCACAATGGGATTCCAATGAAAGCTGCTGTAAAAGGACAGGAGAAGAGGTGTCAGGCTCGTCAGGGAGAGCAGCCCCAAATAGATCAAGAGCACACTGATGTATTTGGCCGAAATCAGTTCGTTCATTCCGACGGGCGAGGTGAGCAGGAGTTCAAACGTCTGTTGTTTCCGTTCTTCCGCAAACAACCGCATCGTCAGAATCGGGAGGAGAAACATGATGACGAAATCCAAACTGTAAAACAGTGAGCGGAAGACCAACTCGTTCAAGTTGAGTTGGGCGTAGGTATTTTGAATCTGCAAGAATCGAACCGCCTGCTGGCCTGCGTTCACCGTCATGAGGTGGGCGATCAAGCCGGAGATAAAAATAAAGACGGCTCCGACGACGTAAAAAATAGGTGAGACGAAAAAACACCGTAATTCTTTAGCGAGTATGGTCTGGAACGGTGTCATGTAGGCGGTTGCTCGCTTGATTGCCCCATGGGATCGATGGGGTTGGGTTCACCCAACCCGGCATTCTCCTCCTGGTGGGTGAGTTGGAGAAAGACCTCTTCCAGGGAAAGGGAAAGAGGCTTGAGTTCGAGAAGTCCGTACCCCTGGCTCACGACAAATTGAGAAAGTTTTTCACGGAGGTCCTGCCCCAGTTGACAGTCGATGGTACAGGTATTGGGGGTGGCGGTCGGCAGGACGTCGAGTACGCCGGGGAGCGTCCTGAGCCGTTCCAGCCAATCGGGCAGGGGCTGTTTGACGGTGAGGCTCATTTTCTCGGATTGACGCAACCGGCTGGATAGCCGATCGGGAGCATCCTCCGCGACAATGCGACCCTGGTGAATAATCACGACCCGATCACAGGTTGCCATGGCCTCGGGGAGAATATGGGTGCTGAGGATGATGGTACGTGATCCGGCCAGACTCTTAATGAGCCCGCGTATCTCAATAATTTGTTTGGGATCGAGTCCCACGGTGGGCTCATCCAGAATCAGCACGGGCGGATCGTGGATCAGGGCCTGCGCCAGACCGACCCGCTGGCGATACCCCCTGGACAGATGACCGATCACGCGGCGATGCACGGAGCCCAGGCCAACCTGGTCGATCACGTCGGACTTTCGTGACGCTACACGCCGTGGCGTTAATCTCTTTAGCCGACCCACAAACGTCAAATATTCATCAACGGTGAGCTCCGGGTACAGAGGCGGTGTTTCGGGTAAGTAGCCGAGGTGCCGTTTGACTTCCATCGGCTGATCCAGACAATCAAACCCTGCAACTTGTGCCATGCCTTCACTTTGAGGCATAAAACAGGTTAAAATGCGCATTGTGGTGGTTTTCCCGGCTCCATTCGGGCCCAGGAAAGCCAGGATTTCGCCCTTCTTGACGTGAAACGTCACGTCATCGAGGGCCGTGTGGTGTCCATAGTGCTTCGAAACGTGTTGTACCGTAATCATGAAACCACAAAAGGGAAAGAAGAGGGTATTCCCCGGAACAAAACGTCAATCAGGTCGAGTGTCGGGATAGGAGGCACGGCAGGATAAGAGAGCATACTGGCCGGATACATGTTCGTCAAGGTGAGCCAAGAGCAAGCGAGCGATAAGAAATACTACGTGATTTTTTTGTTGACAAGCGGGATGGATTATCTTTTAATGAAAAAACTCACGCGTCTTGAGACAGACTCAAACTTTCAAATCTTCCAGTTGTTCTCACGATTCCCTTTTTCCGTTAAAAGTGGAGATACATGAGAAACCGATAATTTCGGGAGTCTTCTATTAATTTGTGCCGATGAAGCGAGTGGGGTGAAAGGAGATTTCAGGATGGGAACGGTCAAGAATTTTGTTGCCGCAATTTTTATTGGCACGTGGCTTCTGGTGACATTATCGGCATGTGAGACATCGAAACATGCTGAAATCATGAGCACGGAAGATTTACGTGCACAGGCTCAAATGGAGGCCGCTCCTGATGCCGAGACTGATACAGAGAGTAAGCAACGTGTCATTCCATTTGAGGGGAAACCCGTTCCGTCAGCAGGTTTGTCAGAACCACTTGTCTTTGCTCCGGAACCTCCTCCCAGCCCGGCGGCCCCCGAGCCGACGCCTGCGCCACCAGCGCCCGAGCCGACGCCTGCGCCACCGGCCCCCGAGCCGACGCCTGCGCCACCAGCCCCCGAGCCGACGCCTGCGCCACCAGCCCCCGAGCCGACGCCTGCGCCACCGGCCCCCGAGCCGACGCCTGCGCCACCGGCCCCCGAGCCGACGCCTGCGCCACCAGCCCCCGAGCCGACGCCTGCGCCACCAGCCCCCGAGCCGACGCCTGCGCCACCGGCCCCCGAGCCGGTTGTAGAGGAAACCGTGCCCCCTGAAGAGCCTGTTGCCGAACCGAAGATGGAGATCGCCAAACTCGATCCGTCCGATTTCGTTCCTGAGGCGCCGGAGCCGGAGCCTGCGCCACCGGCCCCCGAGCCGAAGCCAGAGTCACGTCTGGCCGACATTTTCTTTGATTTTGATCAGTACGCCATTCGTCCTGATGCCGTGCCCGTGTTGGAGGAGAATGCCGGACTTCTTAAAGATACCTATAAGAATTTCAGTGTGTTGATCGAAGGGCATTGTGACGAGCGGGGGACTGTGGAGTATAACCTGGAACTAGGGAAACGCCGGGCTCAATCCGTGAAGGATTATTTGGTTGATCTGGGAATCGAAGAATCCAGAATTCGAATTGTCAGCTACGGGAAAGAAAAACCGTTTTGTGCGGAATCCGAACCGAGTTGCTGGCAGCAAAATCGACGCGGGCATTTTGTGCGGCAGTAGTACGGATTTCAAAGGCGCCTTGCTCGAAGATGCCTTCCTGTAAGGCCCCTTGGATCCTCTCTCATTCCTCCAACGTTGAAATATCGCCGGGATCCTGCCCGAGTTCCTTGGCTTTCAGGACGCGGCGCATGATCTTCCCCGACCTGGTCTTGGGGAGCGAGGTCACGACTTCAATCTCTCGTGGAACCGCGATTTTGCCCAACTCCGTTTGTACGTGAGTCTTGAGGGCTTTGGCCAGTTCCGCACTTTCGCTTTGCCCCTGTTTCAGGATGACGAAGGCTTTGATCATCTCACCTGCGGTTTTATGCGGTTTGCCGATCACCGCCGCTTCAACCACCGCGTCGTGACTGACCAGCGCGCTTTCCACCTCCGCGGTACCGATACGATTGCCTGCGACTTTGACCACGTCGTCGGCCCGGCCCATGAACCAGAAATAGCCGTCTTCATCTTTGTGACAGACGTCGCCTGCGGTGTAACAGCCGGGAATGTTGTTCCAGTAGCCCAAGTAACGGTCGGGATCTTTGTGGATGGTCCGCATCATGGAAGGCCACGGTTTTTTAATGACCGCGAACCCTCCGCCGGTGCCGATACTCTTGCCACTCTTATCCACGACGTCCGCCTCGATTCCTAAAAACGGGCGTGTGGCAGACCCTGGCTTGAGGGGCACACAGGGGAGGGGAGTTACCAGAATCGATCCGGTTTCTGTTTGCCACCAGGTATCCATAATCGGTTTGTCTCCACCGGTGACCCGGTGAAACCATTCCCATGCCTCGGGGTTGATGGGCTCGCCTACCGAGCCTAATACGCGCAGGGTGGAGAGGTCATACTTCTTGGGCCAGTCTTCACCGTACTTCATGAGGAGGCGGATGGCCGTTGGGGTGGTATAGAAAATCGACACCCCATATTTCTCGATGAGATCCCACCATCGGCCCGGGGTGGGATAGTCGGGTTTGCCTTCAGCCGTGAGGATGGTCGCGCCATTGAGGAGCGGGCCGTACACGATGTAACTGTGCCCCGTGACCCAGCCCGGGTCGGCCACGCAAAAATAAACGTCTTCGTCTTTCAGGTCGAACACGTATTTCGTGGTGATGTAGGTGCCGACCATATACCCGCCGTGCACGTGGACCACGCCTTTGGGTTTGCCCGTGGTGCCCGAGGTGTAGAGAAAATAGAGTGGGGTTTCGGCGTCGAGATGCTCGGCTTCACAGGTCGTTGACTGTCCGTCGAGCCAGTGTTCCCAATCGAGTTCTTTCTTGGCATCCAGGTCGACACCGGGTTTTTCTCGTCGCACCACAATCGTCTTCTCTATGGTCGGGCAGTTGGCAATTGCGGCATCCACCACCGTCTTGAGGGGAACGTGTTTGCCTCGATCGTATCCGTAGTCCGCCGTGATGACGAGCCGGGCTTCGGCATCGTTGATTCTGGATTCCAGCGCGGGAGCACTGAAGCCCGAATAGACCACGGAATGAATCAGGCCGAGACGCGCACAGGCCAGCATGGCCACGATTTGTTCCGGAATTTTCGGAAGATAAATCGTGACGCGATCACCTTTTTGCATGCCGAGGGCTTTGAGAGCATTGGCGCAGCGATTGACCTGGCGGTATAACTCGGCATAGGTAAAGAACCGTTCTTCGTTGTGCTCTCCCACCCAAATGACCGCGACCTTGTTTCTTCGCCACGAGTTCACGTGACGATCCAAACAATTATAAGAAATATTGCATCTCCCTCCCAAAAACCATTTTGCCGATGGGTAGTTCCACTCCAGTACCGTGTGCCACGGCGTGAACCATTCCAACTCCTTGGCAACGCCGTCCCAAAATTTTTCAGGATCGGCGATCGACTCCTTGTAAGCGGCTTCATAGTCTTTGATATACGCCTGGTCCAGGGTTTTACCGGTCGGGTGGTATACGGTCGATGTCTTCAGTAGGGTTTCAATTTGTTCTGCCATGGATGAATCCTTTTAGCGGGTCAATCGTGGGAGGAAAACGTGCGAATTTGTAAACGACGATGGGTGCATTATGCGTAGGTCCGCCTGACGGTGCAAGATTCATTTGTCAGGAGTGTTCCGGCTGTTGGTGTTCGGGCAAGAGCAAATCCAATACAGTTTTGACCGGATTGAACGTCCGGCGTGGCACCTCGATAAACACGGAATGCCATTTGGCCATGCTCCCGTTCCACAAGCCGGGCAGTTCCAGGGCCTTCAACTCTCTGCCTTCGTAGGATTTTGTTGTGATGAATCCCGTATTGAGATCGACGAACTGATGCAGGTTGAATGGATTCCCCTGGTAGTCTCGAACGCCACAAACCATATCCACCGGGTTGAAGTGAGTTGACGACGCGAAGATGTCCTGTTGGGTTGAGGAATCGGGATCGACTTGGGAGGATTCCACGATTTGCAACGAGGTGATGCTATCTTCCCGTTCTACCCAGAAAGGCCCGCCACCAGGATGGTTCATGTTAGGGACCATGCCGCAGACTCGGAGGGGTCGGTTCAACCATGTGAACAGCCACCGTGTTTTTTGTGAGTTGGTGCGCGTGCTCCACTCATCGGGTAACGTCATGGCAAGCGAATGCCTGGCCCATTCCGTTATCTGTTCGAGGGTAGCAGATGACATCGTGTCGGATTCGAGCCGAGTTAAAAATGAAAATAAGGTGTCTTGCAAGCCGACGAGCAGCCCCCCAAGCATTGTTTTATATTTGGAAGACATTTTCTTCAGGTGATCGGGCACGACGTTGTCGATGTTTTTGATGAAGACCACGTCGCCTTGGAGTTCATGAAGATTCGAGAGCAACGCTCCATGGCCCGCAGGCCGGAACAGGAGATTGCCGTGGGAATCATGAAACGGGCGGTTGTCCATGGCAACGGCGACGGTATAGGCCGAGGGGTTTTGGACGGAACAGTCGATGACCCACGTGGCGGTACGTTGCGCCAGTCTATGACGGGCTTGCTCGATATGTTCCTGGATGGCGTGTTGATGGTCCGGCGAAACCGTGAAATGGATGCGGGCACGGCCTTTGTCGTCTTTGGCGTAGTCGGCGGCTTCTACCAGATGTTCTTCGATCGGTGTTCGCGTCGTGGTGGGGTATCCGTGGAACGCGATCAGTCCCTTGGGCAGTTTGGCATAGGAGTCCAGAAGGGCATCGATGATGGGGTGGCAATGTTTCTCAAAAATTAATTGGTCAAGTTGGTGCCCCTGACGTAACAGCATATTTTTCAGGTTACGGTAAAAGGCAAATTTCGGAAGATTGGAAAGAAATTGTTCCAGCTCATGTTGCTCTGTCGCTGCACCCCGACCGGATTCTCTCTGAAAACGAAAAACCTCCAGAAACTTGAACATGCGCGTGCCGGCACCCGAAGCCGGCACAAATTTTGTGACACGGCCGGCGGCCTTGGCCCGTTCAAAATCCCGTGTCACGGCGGGCACATCCACCGAACCGAGGCGGAGAATTCCGTCGTCAAGACGACATGGTCTGTTGAGCCTTGTGAAGGGAATCCCGCGTTGAAACGTTGCGATCTGTTGCTCGAGCGTTTGGAGGGAAATCCCTCGTTCCTTGAGTTGCCGGCGGTCCTGTGGCGTCAGTCTCGTTTCGATTCCGAGTGGCAATGACACGTTGATGGTCTCCGGCTTTCGGTCCGGGTTATTGACAGGGTGATCCTTTAGAGCATCTTTCTCAGGGAAGAGAGCTTCGTATTGCCCGGCTAGTCCTGAGCTCCTCCCTGCAAATATCCGAGCCCGATTTTAATGGCACGACGCGTGATTTCGCACCAACGGTTTGGTGGATATTCCTCCAGAATTTTTACGACCCGAGGATCCTGGACGTCCAGTTCAGTCACTTTGAGTATCCCATCTTGAATTTTGACTTCTGCCACGGTTTCTTCTCCTTCTTCAAAACTATTAGTAATTATTCCCTAAAATCTTCCACTAATGAGTCCCGTTGCCTGGTGCTCAAGCGGTCTTTGTATTGACAGTACGAGTTTATACTACCTAAATCAGCCATTCTTTGCTAGAATAGCCCCGCATTTTTTCTGGCGTCGAAAACAAGAACACACATCATTTCAGCATCGTGTCAATCCCTGCGTTGCACGCATCGGGAGGATACCATGGAACAGTTGAATACGTTCATCAATGAAGTCAATGCGTTTGTATGGGGTCCCCCCATGCTCGGCATGTTGGGCGTCACGGGTGTGATACTGACCCTTGGCCTGGTCTTCATGCCGTGGCGAAAAGTGGGTTATAGCTTCAAGCTGCTGTTTGAAAAGGGTGATCCCGGTGGAGAAGGGGAGGTCAAACCCTTCAATGCCCTCATGACGGCATTATCGGCTACGGTCGGAACCGGGAACATTGCCGGCGTCGCCACGGCCATCGCCCTCGGCGGGCCCGGTGCAATTTTTTATATGTGGCTCATCGCGCTGTTCGGTATGGCCACCAAGTACGCCGAAGCCGTGTGTGCCGTGACCTATCGTGAAGTGGATAAGGCGGGTAAATACGTGGGTGGCCCCATGTATTATTTGCGTAACGGCGTGGGGGCATTCGCCCCGGAGTTGGGCAAATGGTTGGGGCTGGCTTTTGCCGCGTTTGGGGCCGTGGCCGCTTTCGGTATCGGTAACGCGGTCCAGGTGAACTCAATGGCGGTTGCTCTGGGAGAGAGCTTCAGTGTTCCCACGTTCCTGACGGGAATCATCGTAGCCGCACTGGTGGGGTTCGTTATCATCGGCGGAATCAAACGAATTGGCGACGTGGCCGGCAAATTGGTACCTGCCATGATCGTGCTCTACGTCGGGGCCGGGCTGCTGATTATTCTCATCAATATTGCGGAAGTGCCGGAGGCCATTGCCCTGATTTTCGAATACGCCTTCACTCCTGCGGCAGCAACGGGCGGCTTTGCCGGGGCGGCCGTGGCCGCGGCCGTCCGTTTCGGGGTGGCCCGCGGGGTGTTTTCCAATGAGTCCGGCTTGGGTTCCGCAGCCATCGCCCATGCTGCCGCCAAGACCAATAACCCCGTTCGGCAGGGCCTTATCGCCATGCTGGGCACCTTTATCGATACCATCCTCGTCTGTACCATGACCGCGCTGGTGATTCTGACCTCCGGTGCCTGGACCGTGATGGGTGCGGATGGCGGAGGTCTGACCGGCGCGGCACTCACGTCCACGGCCTTTCACATGTCCATTGCCGGTGGCCAATATATCGTCACCATTGCGTTGGTCGTCTTTGCGTTCACCACCATTCTCGGTTGGTCCTATTACGGTGAGCGATGCTGGCAATATCTGTTCAGTGAAAACAGCCTGATCGTCTACCGCGTGTTGTGGATAGTGGCGGCACTGGGCTTTGCCAACCTGAAGGTGGATTTCGTCTGGAATTTGTCCGACACCCTCAATGGCTTGATGGCCGTACCCAATCTGGTGGGCTTGTTGTTGCTGGCACCGATGGTGTTCAAAGTGACTCGAGAATATTTTGACGCGCAGAAGTCCGCATGAGTGCGGGAGAATAAACCTATCTGCCAGGAGGAAATGGGATGGTCAACAAAAAGGGCTGTCCTGGATAACTAACCTGTTTCTCTTCTAACCGACTGTTTCAATTGGTTGAATTGACGCTTGGGGTCGCCGTTGTTAAAGCGCCCCTCACATTTTTCAAACACAGGTGAAAATGCGCTTTCGGGACCCCGTTACACTTGCGTAAATGGCGCTTCGCCTGGTTCCAGAAATTCTCGATCCCTTGATATGCTGCTGCTCCGCAACCCCTTTACTGTGGCTGATCCGGTAATGCTTACACTCCGACACGAAGCTCTATGAGTTGCCAGTTGTTTCCGTCGCGTGACGCTGCCGATGATCGGGCTTGATTGGTGTGATGAAACTTAACAACGCAGATATCGAATGTGAAGGAGACGTCGAAATGAGAATGACCGAATTTGTCATCATTGGAGCTGTCGTGTCGCTCGCAACGGTTACCGCTCAAGCGGGCACCTTGGAAGATGTCAAGGCCCGCGGTGTGGTCAACTGCGTGGTGACAACAGGGCTGGCAGGCTTTGCAGCTCCGGACAAAAGTGGTCGTTGGAAAGGGTTCGATGTGACGTTCTGCCGTGCCGTGTCCGCGGCGGTGCTGGGCGACGGTGAAAAAGTCAAATTCATCCCTTCTACCGCGAAAACACGGTTTTCCTTACTCAATTCAGGCGAAGGCGACGTCCTGTTCCGTAACACGACCGAGACCATGAGCCGTGATGCGGACCTCAAGCTGACCTTCCTGCCCGTCAACTATTATGATGGGCAAGGCTTCCTGATTCGTAAGGATCTGGGCATCACTTCAGCGACGCAACTCGATGGAGCCTCCGTCTGTATCCAGACCGGTACTACCTCGGAACTGAATCTGGCGGATTATTTCAGTTCCAGCGGGATGAAATATGAGCCGGTGAACAACGAGACCAATGAGGAAAGCATTGCCAACTACTCCGGAAATCGTTGCGATGCCTACACCACTGACGTATCCGGCCTGGCCTCTACCCGAGCCGTGCTCGATGATCCTTCTGCGCACGTCATTCTCCCGGAAATCATTTCCAAGGAACCCTTGGCCGGTGCCGTGCGCCACGGTGATGACCACTGGGCTGACATCGCAAAATGGGTGGTCAATGCCATCATCATCGCAGAAGAGCTCGGGATCACCAAAGCCAACGTCGGTAAGCTTTGCGCAGCCCCGGGTCACAACCCAAACATCAATCGGCTGTGCGGAACCGAAGGCGCCATGGGCTCCATCATCGGTCTTGATGCACAATGGGCAGTGCGGGCGATTTCAGTGGCCGGAAACTATGCTGAAATTTTCAATGCGACTATCGGTCCGGCTACCCCGCTTGGCCTGGCACGAGGCCTGAACGCATCCTGGAAAGACGGCGGTATTCTTTACGCGGCACCGATTCGCTAGCCGAATTGTTCCGAAAGAAAGGAAACGGGGCGCCGGCACTGTGTGAAGCGCCCCGTTTTTTCAGCCGGAGATCCGCGCATCCGACTTGGGTGCTCCGGGAGTTGTTGACGGGTCAGGATGACCGGTTTATCGCTCATCATGAACCATTCGTCACGACCCAGAGAATCGACGCCGAAGCACAGACGCCTGACGGCATAACCCTGAACTGCCGAACCCGGAAATCATCGCAATGAGTGAAGCGCCCCTATCCGGGAGAACCCTCCTCCCAAGATTATGGAACGACAAAGACATTCGCTCCGTCGTGATACAAATCATCGCCACGGTATTCATTTTCGGGTTCCTTGCCTATCTTGTTCGAAACGCATTCATCAACCTGGAAGCGCTTGGCAAGGGGTTCAGCTATACGTTTCTGTGGCAGCAGTCCTCCTACGACATCAATCAGCACTTTATAGAATACTCCTCCCGGTCGTCGCACTTCAGGGCCATGCTGGTCGGGATTCTCAATACCCTGCTCGTTGCGGTCTGCGGAATCGTGCTGTCAACCATCGTCGGGTTTGTGTTGGGTATCTTGCGGTTGTCAAAGAACTGGCTGACGAACAAACTCGCGTACACGTACATCGAATACGTTCGCAATGTCCCGGTCCTGCTTCACATCCTGCTGGTCCACGGGATCATTGTGAACTCGCTGCCCGTACCCAAGCAGGCTATCAATCTCAATGACGGTGCCTTCCTCACCAACAGGGGGTTTTTTGTCCCAAAGCCGACGTATGAGCCATTGTTCTGGGGAGTGATTGCCGTGTTCGTCGCGGGCCTCGCCTTCTTGCTGTGGTTCAGAAAATACGCCCGGAGAGTGCAGGACGAGACGGGGAAACATTACCCCGTGTTCTGGGTCGGACTCGGGGCTATCATAGGGGCTCCTCTGTTCGCGTACTTCCTGCTCGGAAGCCCGATCACCTGGGACGTCCCGATCTTGCAACGATTCAACTTCAAGGGCGGACTGGTGGTTCGCCCTGAATTCATGGCCCTGTGGCTGGCCTTGTCATTCTATACGGCTTCATTCATCGGGGAGATCGTTCGTGCCGGGATCACTGCCGTGAACTACGGGCAAACCGAGGCTGCCCGCGCTTTAGGTCTCAGTCGTGGGCGTACGTTGAGCCTGGTGGTCATCCCTCAGGCCCTTCGGATTATTGTCCCCCCGCTGACCAGCCAGTATCTGAACCTGACCAAGAACTCATCCTTGGCGATCGCGATCGGGTATATGGATATCGTGGCAACCATCGGTGGCATTTCGCTCAACCAGACCGGTCGGGAGATGGAATGCATGATCATCGTCCTGCTGTTGTATCTGGTGCTGTCGCTGCTGATATCCGCTACGATGAACTGGTACAACAATCGTATCAAACTGGTAGAGCGATAAGATGACTGAAATGGCTGGAACGCCCTACAAGCCAGGCGAACATCCCGATCTGCCGCCGCCTGCGAACACCATCGGCCCCATTGCATGGATTCGCCAGAACCTGTTGTCCTCGCCTTCCAATATCGTGATGACGGCTGTTTCGATCTGGTTGCTGTACACGATCATCCCGCCTGTTCTGGACTGGATGTTTTTCGATGCGGCGTTCACCGGTGCCAACAGGAATGAGTGTCGAGCCCGGGTCGGTGGGGCCTGCTGGGCTTTCATCAATGAGAGATTCAGCCTGTTCACGTATGGATTTTATCCGATCCAGGAGAGATGGAGAGTGGATCTTTCATTCATCCTCTTGGTCGCAGCCTTGATCCCTGTCCTGTATGACGGACTTCCCTTGAGGAAATTCGGACTGTATTTTTCCGCGAGCTTCCCGCTGCTTGCCGGTTGGTTGTTGCTGGGAGGATTGGGGCTGGAACCGGTCGAGACGGATAAATTCGGTGGGTTTATGCTGACGTTCGTCATCGGTGTGACCGGCATCGCTTTTTCACTGCCGATCGGCATCCTTCTGGCGCTGGGCAGACAATCCGAACTCCCCATTATCAGGATATTCTGCGTGGTATTCATTGAATTTATGCGTGGCGTGCCGTTGATCACGCTCCTGTTTGTCGCCTCGATCATGCTCAATTACTTCCTGCCGAAAGGCATCACGTTTGATTTGTTGTTGCGTGTCTTGATCATGGTGACATTGTTTGCATCGGCTTACATGGCGGAGGTTATTCGTGGGGGACTGCAGGCCATAACCAGGGGCCAGATCGAAGCGGCAGACGTCCTGGGATTGAAGTATTGGCAGTCCATGCGGCTGGTCGTCCTGCCCCAGGCATTAAAGATATCCATACCCGGCATCGTGAACACCTTCATCGGCCTGTACAAGGACACCACACTGGTGATCATCATCGGGCTGCTTGATCCGCTCGGGATTGGACGTTCCTCTCTTGCCGACACCAAGTGGACGGGGCTTTCCACTGAAGTCTATCTGTTCGTCGCCGTTTTCTTTTTCATATCCTGTTTCGGAATGGCCCGATATTCATTGTATCTGGAAAACAAGCTTCAGACGGAGCACAGCCGATAACTCGCAACCCATACGGGGTGAGGTGGAACATGACAGAACACGTACACAAAGACACGCACTCGGACCGTCCTGATTATGCCGTCGTGATTCGCAATCTGCATAAATGGTACGGCCAGTTTCACGTTCTCAAGAATGTGAACCTGAAAGTCGCCCGCGGGGAGAAAATCGTGATTTGTGGGCCTTCCGGGTCCGGCAAATCCACCTTGATTCGTTGTATCAATCGACTGGAGGAACATCAGGAAGGTGACGTCATCGTCGATGGAACAGAACTGACCAACGATCTCGAAGTCATCCAGACAGTCCGGCGTAAAGTGGGAATGGTCTTCCAGCATTTCAACCTTTTTCCTCATCTCACCGTTCTGGAGAACTGTACCCTTTCTCCGATCTGGGTCAAAAAAATGCCCAAGGCAAAGGCCGAGGCCCTCGCCATGCAGTGTCTCGAACGGGTGCGGATTCCGGACCAGGCCGGCAAGTACGTTGGACAGCTTTCAGGGGGACAACAACAGCGTGTTGCGATTGCCCGGAGCCTGTGCAGACGTCCCAAAATCATGCTGTTCGACGAACCCACTTCGGCTCTCGATCCGGAAATGATCAAGGAAGTCCTTGACGTCATGATTGAACTGGCGAGTGAAGGCATTACCATGTTGTGTGTGACTCATGAAATGGGGTTTGCCAAGACAGTGGCTGACCGGGTGATCTTCATCGATGGTGGGGAAATTATCGAAGAGAATACTCCGCAGGAATTTTTCGATAACCCCCAACACGACAGAACCAAACTGTTCATGAGCCAGATTCTCAATCATGCCTGAGTTTGGACGTGTTCCGCCTTGAAAGCGAGATACGTAAACCGTCCGCCTGCTTGGGCCTTCAAGTGAAGGAGGATTCAAGGGTATCAGCGTCGATGTGCGGCTTTCGATACCCGCTTTACGGGTCGAACGAGATTTTGGCGGTCAGGAAGAACGTGCGTCCTCTGGCGGAATCCTGCGTGAGGTCCACTTCCTGTTGGGTGGCCGTGGACGGACCGCGATTGCCGATATTGAGGATGCCGCCCGCCACGTCCATCCCTTTCACGCCCAATGCATCGCGCCATTGGATGGTGAGGTTGTGCCCCATCCACGCCTTGTAGCTAGCGGTTCCAAGTACGTTTGAATAACCCGTAACCCCAATCACGCTCCAATTCGCGGTGACGCTGCCCCTGCTGGCGCGAAGCAACGCATGGACGCGATTGCGCGGGTAGTCTCCCGGCTGGATTTCCCCGGCCACTCGAAATTCGTTTTCGGTGATATGTGACCAGTAGGCGGCAAAGACCACGTCCGCCCAATCGGTCTTCCAGTCCATGCTGCCTTGAACGTTGAATCCGGCCACGTCGCTTTCCCCGCCGTTGACCAACGGGCTCTCGATCAGGTCAACGAAATCTCCATCGCGTCGAATCGTCACGCCTGAGGGCAACCGGCTCTCCGCTTCCAGATCGATGATGGACTGCGCAGACAATCGAGCTGGCAGGTCGGACAGTCCGATCCTGAACCAGTCCGCGCTCAAGGAAAACGGCCCCAGGCTCATCACGGCTCCGAGGCTGAAACTTTCGGCGTCGTCCGGCTTCAGGTTCGGGTTCCCACCGAACGTGCGCTCCACTTGGTATCTGGGGCAATCTTGCAGGTTGCCGGTGAACGTTTTTTTGTCGCAAATGTATGGGTAGCTGATTGCCTGGAGTTGGTGTAGCGAAGACAGGCCGGGTGCCCTGGATGCCTGGTTCCAGGACCCGCGGAGCGTGAGGGCTTTGTGCAACCGGTATTGGCTGGTGATCTGGTGGGAAAAAGCCGTGCCCACGTCGTCGTGTGCATCCAGCCGGCCTGCCAAAACGACATCCCAATCCTTGCGCAATGGAAGGGACACTTCCGTGAACCCAGACCAGCGCTGGCGCTCGCCCGAGAACGAGTTGCCACTCGAGCCGAGCACGTCCGAGGCTTCGTAGGACCTGTTCTCGACGTCCCGATAATCGTAGACATCTGTTTTTTCCTCGCGGGCGAATGCGGCGCCCACCGCCCACATAACGTCGCCCCCGTCGAGCGCAAATGCCGGACCGTCGAAGACGATGCGGGCCGTTTTATGATCCGTGACCTGATCGCGGGTCAATCTGAGTCCGGTATCGCGGATGGCTGCCAGATGTACGGAGTTAGACGAGAACGGGTTTTCTATATCATAGCGCCCTTCTTCGATGGCTTGCTGGGCCAGAGTCGCGCTCACGAAGGTATCGCCGATTACAACGACATCGTGACGATAGTATCGGATGTAGGTGTTATAGCCGATATTGTCGAAGATTTTGCCTCTGAAGCCCAGCGTCAGATCATATTCATCCGTGTCCGCATGCCAATCGCGGTTCCCGTGGCCCACGAATCGATGGGCTACGAAGACCTTGTCCGGGAGTGTGTCAATTTCGGGATCCTGTCGCAATGTCTGCGTCAGTGTCTCGGAGGGAGTGAAGGAGAAGGTGCCGACCGATGGAGCATAGCGCTCTGCCGTATCGTCCCATCCGGCCCGGAAGTCGAGGTACATGTCCGTGTCTTTGCCCAGCGGGTGATCGAAATTGAAAAACAGGCTCTCCCGCTTATAACGAGCATTCGGTTGCAGGTGCCAAGCGATGTCGGCGTATGCAAAGCCGCAGCCTATACCGGATGAGGCACCTGGCGGTTGGGCAAGCACACCGGTGTATGCGCTGCCTTCGCAGTTGCCCAGGGAACGTCCGACTGTTTTTCTGTCGTCACCGGTACCGGTAGCGATCAAAAGGGTGTTGCCGCCTACCGAAACACCGGTCGTGTCGGCGAACGAGCCGCCCGGAGTCCACGAGGCGCGGCTGTAGCCACGATCCCTGTCGCGGATCTCCTCTCTCCGGAACAGATCCGCACCGATCGTGAGATGCCCCCGTCCGAGTGCGCTTCCCCACAAGACGCTTCCCTGCCCGAAATCACCGCCCGCTTGGGTCGTCCAGGCGGGGCTTGCCTGGACCTGAAGGCCGTCAAGATCGCGCTTCAGCACGATATTGACCGCGCCGCCGATGGCATGTCCGCCCCGCAGGGCCGCGGCGCTGTCACCCAGGATCTCGATTCGCTCGACGCCCGATATCGGCAGGGTGTGAAGATCGACAATTGAATCGGAAACCCGGCGGCCGTTGATGAGTATCGCGACGCGGCCGCCTCCGGCCACGAACGGTCGAAAGATGCCGAAGTTGTTGTAGGATAATCGCCCCGTCAGAAGGTCATAGACGTTTCTCATGCCGGACAGTTCGATATCCTCGCGGTCGATCACGGTCAGGGGGCGCACCGCGTCTCCCGGAGTGGTGGGGATTTGGCCGGCCACGGATGGCACCCAGTCGGCGGCTTCTCCATGCGGCGTCATTGTCGTGGTTGTCGCAACGACCATCGCGGCGACGATCAGTATCGCTTTGGGATTGCCCTCGCGGTACAGTAGACGTGACAGCTGAGTGCGTGGTGACCAGCTCATTCGAAATCCCTTTCTGGATGCCTTCCTGAGAAACGAAATCATCATGCATGATGTTGAAATAGTTTAAAATGTGACGCCTACTGCCTGCAATCCCATTCCTGTTGCAATTCCCGAACGGTTTCCAGCCATTCTGCGGTTTGTTGATGAAGGGATTCATGCAAGACCGGGTCCGCTGTTGTGGCATCATTGTTCTCCAGTGCCCGGGCGGCATGGTGCCCGCCCAGGGAGAGGAGCGAGCAGATTCCGGATGAAACCGGTGTGCGCTCTCCGCTCTGTTGAAACAGGGCCATGGCACGATATACTTGTTCCTGGGTTCGGAACAGATCGACCATGAGCCGGTAGGGAGGGTGATCCGTTTGAGGGTTCTGTTGTTTGCTGAACTGAGATGCCAGCAAAGCGGCCCGGCCGATACTGATGGCCGCGCCCTGGGGATCTCCCTGCGCCATGGCCTCTTCCGCTTGCGCCTGGAGCCGCGAGAGTTCTCTCTCGGCATTGGTGGCTTGGGCCGCTACGGATGGAACGCAGACAACGAGTACGAGTAGAGTAACAACGCTGGTCATCCGGAGCGAAGGAAGTCGTTGTCGTTGCAGGTCGGATGAGCGCAAAGTCATCCGGCAAGAATCACGTGAAGGTGTCGAGCGGCTGTTTTCTCCCCTTTGTAAGGGGAGGGCAGGGTGAGGTAGAGCCAGATCGTCGGGTGATGACATATGCCTCTACCTCCCTTCGTCCCTCCTGATCCTTCGGCTTCGCTCAGGACAGGCAAAGGAGGGGTTCCAGCAGATGGCCTGGCTACATGATCTGATAATCGAGGTCCACCATTTTCGTGGCAACGTTGGCGGCTTCCCGAAGTTCTTTCATTTCTTTTGAAGTATCTCGAATGAGCCAGATCCTGCTGTTGAGTTGTTCGATCGGTTCAATGGATTTTTCGTTTCGGAGTTTAGCAATTGACCAGACCACTTCAGTCAGTACCGGAAAATCGATGTCGGATGACTCGTCCATGTCTTTCAAATTTTCATTGAGATAGTCGAGTAACGGTGGGGTGATGTTGGGATCGCCGGTGAGGGCGCCGATCAGTCCCAATCCTTTGGCCGCGGCGGCTTGAATTTTTGATTTTTTTGTCGTGACAAAAATATCCGTGAGGATGGGCGTTGCCGAACTTCCGAGTCCGGCCAGGGCGATAATCGCTTCTTCGGCATACTCGGCGTTTTCGTCTCTGGCCAGTTTCACTAAATGGGGAAAGGCGTGTTTTGATTGAACCCGTGAAAGCGTGGACAGAATGCGAAGTTTGCGGCGCTTATCCGTATCCGGAGCTTGCAAGAGTTGAGCCAAGCGGTCGGTATGTCCCCATTCCGTGGCAACCATGACCGGAAAATCGAATTCCTGTAATTTCAGGTTCAATTGGTCCATGGCGTACTGTCCGGAGCTTTTGGCTTTGGCTTTTCGAGCTGCGGCATAGGCATCGACGAAGTCGGTTCGCGTTTCTTTATACCACCCCAAGTCCCGGCCTTCGAGTCGATAATTGAAGAGACAGGCCGGCCCAGTCCACAGCCGGGCGGGGGCGTCGGCCAATTCCGCGTCTCCACCCGAGCGCGTCGTGCCTGACCACCGTTTCCGTTCTTCGCATTTGACTCGAAATTCTACGTCATGGGGTTCTTTTCGGTTGGTCACAATGTTGTATCCGATTGCCTCCAACCGTGTCTTCGCCGTCGTCTGCAGATCGGCTGGTGGAACGCGTCCGTTTTCCGTCAGGGCAAGAACGTTGAGGTAGATGGTTTCGGCCTTGGCTAATTGCGCCTTTTGCTCGTTTGTCATGTGCGTTCGACGTGCCATGCTTTCGGTCGTGGCCGTCAACAAAAATAAACAGACGAGTATTCCGGACAAGTATCTCATTATGAATCCTCCTGACAGGCATCAGGGTGAATCTGGAAAACCGGTGACTGGGATATGAATAGTACCGAATAATGGGTATGAATGAAAAGAGGGGGCAAGCCCCCTCTCATGGACTCTCTCATGTCGTGTTTCGTGGAATCATGCGACACGTGGTTGCCGTATTTTGGGGCGTCAACTCACGTGTCCGTCCAGGTCGAGTTGCTTATACGTCCAATTCGCCGCCTCTCGAAGGTCGGCCATTTCTTTCGAGTTGTCTCTGATTAACCAGACTCTCTGATTCAACTCGTCCATGGGTTCGAGCGAGTCCTCGTCTCTCAGTTTGCCGAGGCTCCAGACGACTTCGGTTAAGACGGAGAAATTAATATCGGCTGACGTATTGAAATTCTTCAAGGCGGCTTTGAGGTATTCAAGAAGCGGAGGAATGGCCGTTGGGTTTCCACTGCTCCCTGCCACGCTACCCAAGGCCTTGGCTGCTGCAGCTTGAATCTCGGGTTGTGTTGAAGATTGAAATAAATCGGTGAGAAAGGGGATGGAATCTTCTCCGACGCCGGTGAGCGCTTCCACGGCTTCCTGTGCCAGATCTTTATCTTGCATCAGCTTTGTGAGACGAGGTAGTGCCGATTCGGCTTCTATTTCGTTCAACATGGAGAGAATAAAGAGTTTACGGATTTTCGGCGTATCCGGAGCGTCCAGAAGTGTCATGAGCCGGTCGGGTTGTCCCCATTCCGCGGCCAACAATACCGGAAAATCGTATTGCTTGAGACGTTCGGCCAATTCGGTGAGCGCATAGGTTCCCGCATCTTTGGCGCCTGCCGATTTAGCGGCTTGCATGGCGTCGTGGAAGGACGTCCGGACTTCTTTATACCATCCGAGTTTTTTCCCTTTGAGCGAATAGGTCAATAAACACGCCGGTCCTTTCCAGAGACGCGATGGGGCATCAAGCAGTTCGGCGTCTCCCCCTTCTGCTGTGGTCCCGGTCCATGTTTTTCGTTCTTCACACTTCACCTTGAATTCAACGTCATGGGCTTGCTTGCGATCGACGGTTACGGAAAAGCCGACTTCTGTGAGACGTTGAGAGAGAAGATCCTGAAGCTGTTCAGAATTGGTTCGTCCTTTTTCGGTCAGCGCGAGCGCATTCACGAAGACGGTTTGAGCCTTTTGAAGTTGTTGCTTTTGCTCCGGTGTTAAGTGGGTTCGGCGAGCAGAACTCTGAGGAACAAGAACGATTGAGACACTGAAGATCGCACAGAGTATGAGAACAACGGGCCAATTTTTCATAAGGAGCCTCTTTTTACATGGGCTGGGCATGCAGTGAGGATGGCGGCTTTTTCGTATTTTTACTACTATACCCCGGTCCGCAAAAAAGCAACAGGCCTTTGAAAAAGCTTCAGTGAAGCAGGATGGTCGAAGCCCGCAATCAGCAATGAGTTGAATGGGCTTACAATCCACGATATACTCCCCGGAATTATGTTGAAAGGGAAGAAAATCTCAATCATCGGAGCGGGGAACATGGCGGAAGCCATTGTGTCCGGTTTGTTGAAAAAGGGCTTGGTTAATGCCGGCCAGATTTGTGCGACGGACGTGGATTCTCAACGGTTGGCGCATTTCCGGAAAACCTTTAGAGTCCGTGTGTCTCACGATAACAAAAAATCTTCAAAATCCAGTGATATCATTATGTTGGCAATAAAACCTCAAGTCATGAACAAAGTTTTGGATGGCCTGGATTTATCTTCCGGTGCCGATCAACTTATTGTCACCATTGCGGCGGGGGTTCCTATCGCGACCATCATTTCAGGATTACATCCGGAGGCTCGTGTGGTCCGGGCCATGCCCAACACTCCGGCTGTTGTCTTGGAAGGCGTCACGGCTCTGGCTGGCGGACCCGGGGTAACGGCGGAACAAATAGAGATGGCCAAGGCGGTATTTGAGGCAATGGGACAAGTGGTTGTGGTTGATGAATCGCACTTGGATGCCGTGACCGGTCTGAGCGGAGGAGGGCCGGCGTACGTGTATCTCTTTATCGAGGCGTTGGCCGATGGGGGCGTAAAAATGGGGCTGTCCCGCTCTCAAGCCCAACTGTTGGCGGCGCAAACGGTGTTGGGTGCGGCAAAGATGGTGATCGAAACGAAGGAACATCCCGGCGTGTTAAAAGACCAGGTGGCGTCACCTGGCGGGACGACCATTGCCGGATTGCACCGACTCGAGAAAGGACGACTGCGGGGGACGGTGATAGGCGCCGTTGAGAGCGCGACCCTTCGTTGTCAGGAGTTAAGACAACAGGCTATTGTCTCCTGGGAATCCTCTGTCGCACCCCCGCGAGGGAAGCGAACTGCAGCGGGTCGTTGACGGCAAGGCATGTGACGGAGAACCGTCTTGGGTCAGATGAAGTTGAATGGAGCGCGAGGAGAAGAAAGGAGTCCATTGTGCAGTATTGGGTCAAAGTGGTGTTTACCGATAACCAGGAACTCATGGTCAGCGATGCTCTTCGTCATACGATCAGCGATGACATGGAAATCCTGGAAATTGACACTCCCAAGGAGGTCATCATTATTCCCCTCAAACAATTGAAATATTTTTCGTGTGATGCTGCGGTCTTCAGTCAGAAAAAATAACGGCATATCCGGAACCGTCCTTGAGGTGCGTTGACTGTATTCTATGTAAAAGGCCGTATTGTGAGAATATCGTGGGGCAGGTATGGAGAGACGAGTTACATCTCATACTGAGGAAGAGGAAATGAATCAGCGCCGGCACTTGCTGGCGCTGGCTCGGAAAGGGGACCAAAAGGCCGTTAATCAGCTCATGGAATTGTATCAGGTTCGGGTGTATAGCGGTGACAGTCTCAAATCCATGAAAATTCGTAAATCGCTTCCGGTACTCAGTCCGCCCAAGCCTAAAGAAACGACTTCTCCTTCCAAGCCGAAGCCTGTCAAAAGACACAAAGTTGTGGCAAAAAAACCTAAGGCCACACCGAAAGTCACTCGCCCTGCAGCTTCGAAGGCTGTCCAAGCAGCCAAATCTGCATCACCGAAGCCGACTCAAACAAAAGTTTCTCCTAAAAAGCAGACCAAGCGCCTCAAGCCCGTTCGCAAACCGAAGGCAACCCTGAAGGCTCAACCTTCCCCGAAAAAGATTTCTCGAAACGTTCCTTCTAAAGGTGTGGCGAAAAAGGGGGGGGCACGCAAACCGACGTCCAGGATTCAGGGGCAGCCGCGTACTCAAGAAAAATCCAAGGCAAAAGCTACGAAGGTCAAAGCCACCAAGGTCAAAGCTACCAAGGTCAAAGCTACCAAGGTCAAAGCTGCCAAGGTCAAGGCTGCCAAGGTCAAGGCTGCCAAGGTCAAGGCTGCCAAGGTCAAGGCTAGGACTCAGGTTAGGAGAAAGGCCAAGGTTAGACCAGCCTCAAAAGCTAAACGATCTCGCTGACGGTGATCGTTTGACAGCCGTTGTACAAAGCCCCATCCAACTTTTTATGCTGGAAACCGGGTGGAATTTCGGTTCGGCGCAAAAGAAAGCAACGCGAGTGTAGAAAAGAATATTTAGCGAACGGCTACTCGCAACCCTCCGGCTGCAAGTTTATTTGCGATCGTTTCAGCCGACTTTTGAGTTCCCTGATAGACTTGGGCGTTTCCATGATGATCGATTCGCCAAGCCAACTCAAAGGCTTTGGATGAAGTCATGCCGGGAATATGCCGGCAAAACAAGTCAATGACTTGTTGATACGTGTGACAGTCGCAATTATACACGATCACTTCAGCTTCAAAGTCACGGCCGTCGTCCGGACCGGTTTCTTTTTCCGTGACTTCCGTCACTTCTGTCGTGGGAAGAGTGCTCATACGGGAACGCATTGTATCTATGGCGTCCAAACCTCACAAGAACGTTGTTTTGAACATTGCGTCACGCTTGGATGACGGAAAGGAGAGGGCATTTGAGTAGAACCATCCTCGTGACGGGGGCAGCGGGCTTTATCGGGAGCCATACCGTCCAAGCGCTCGTGACCAGAGGCGATCGGGTCGTGGGACTGGATAACCTTAACGACTATTATGACCCCGCCCGGAAACGCGCCAATTTGGACGAAGTCCGCCAGGCCTTGAGTGAGAGTGGAGCAAGCGAAGCCTTTACGTTTATCCAGGGAGACATTCGAGACCGGCAAACCGTGGAAGAGATCTTCGTATCTTATGAGATTGATGGAATCGTCCACTTGGCGGCGATGGCCGGCGTTCGTGTCTCGATTGAGAATCCGCATCTCTATTGCGACGTCAATATAAACGGGACACTGCATTTGTTGGATGCGGCCGTTGGAAGGATTGGGATCCAAGCCCGGCGTTCCTCGTTTCCCACTTTTGTCTTTGCTTCCACTTCGTCCGTGTATGGTAACGCTCAAGCCATCCCCTTTAGGGAAGACGATCCCTCTAATCGACCCTTGGCTCCTTATGCAGCCAGCAAGAAGGCCGGGGAGTTGTTGGGCTATTCGTATCATCACTTATATGGGTTGCCGTTTACGGCAGTCAGATTTTTCACGGTGTACGGACCGAGGGGACGCCCGGACATGATGGCCTATAAGGTGCTGGACAATATCTTCTTCGGTCATGAAGTCCCACTCTATAATTCAGGAAACATGCACCGGGATTGGACGTTCGTAAGTGATATTGTCCAAGGCGTGGTCAATGCCGTCGACCGGCCGTTGGGGTACGAAGTTATGAACCTCGGAAGAGGAGAGCCCGTTTCATTGGCAGAGTTCGTTCAAGTGATCGAAGAATGCGTCGGACAAAAGGCCAAGGTCGTTTCCGCCCCAATGCCTGAGGCTGATATCGTTTCGACCTGTGCCGATATTTCCAGGGCGCGGGAGTTACTGGGCTATGATCCGCAATTCTCGGTGCGCGAAGGGGTCAGCCGGTTCTGGTCGTGGTATCAAAAGCACGTGTTGGGTTGACGAAAACCGCAGCCCGCGTGCGGATTCTTGCCACTCCGGTAGTGTGATGATAGAGTGAGTTTCCCGTGCTGGAGTGGTGAAACAGGCAGACACCCGGGACTTAAAATCCCGTGCTTCGCAAGAAGCGTGCCGGTTCAAGTCCGGCCTCCAGCACCACCTTCCTGCCAGGGTGTTACTTCGTTCCGATGACCATGGATTCGGGACCGGCCAGGTGTTCGACGCGTGTTTCCCGGAAGCCGGCCTCCTTCATCCAACCGCAGCAATCCGCGCCCGTGTAGTCGAATCCTCCCGGCGTTTCAATGAGCATCGTGAGACTCAATAGCAACCCGAAAGCATTTTTCCGGCGTTCGTCGTCAATAATCGCTTCGAAGACCAGCAGGACGCCGTTCTCGGACAGGGCGTCGTAGGCTTTTTGGATCAACGTCTTTTTCTGCCCCAAATCCCAATCGTGCAGGATGTGACCCATGGAAAGCACGTCGGCGGAAGGCAGAACATCGGAAAAGAAATCCCCGGGGATGAATTTGAACCGATCGCCGAGTCCGAACGACGTCAGGTATTTTTCAAAGATGGGTCCGGTGACGGGGAGGTCGAAGCCTCCGCCGGTCAGATGCGGATGCGCCTTGCCGATTTCGGCGATCAACCCACCTTGAGCCGAGCCGATGTCGATCAACGTTCGATAATCCTGCCATGGGAATTTTTGAGCGATGGCTTTGCTGCTGCCCATGCTGACGCCGGTCATGGCTTGCATGAAGCTCGCCAGTTTGGCCGGGTCGCTGTAGAGGGTGTCAAAAACGTTTCCTCCGTTCTTGACTTCGTTTTGAGGCTGGCCGGTTTTCAACCCCTCGGTCAGGGAGCCCCAAAATCCATACAGCCGGTCGTTGGCCATGGCCAGGAATCCGCCGATATACGACGGCTTGGCTTTATCGAGATAGAGGTCCGTTTCCGGGGTGTTGGAGTAGAGCCCGTCCTGCCGGTCCAGCATGCCCAAGGCCACCAACGCGTCGAAAAAATCCAGGGCGCTTCGCTCGTGCAGGCCCAGGTGCTTTTGCAGGGTGGACGCATCCATCGGCTGTTTTGCCAGCACAGTGAATACTTCGAGTTCGACGGCGCTCAGTAAGGTCTTGGATCCCCAAAATGCCATGCCCAGATGCATGATGTTTTCAGGAGTTGGGGGTTGGTTCATGTGTGTGCCTCCAAATGGAATATGGTGTGGTTGCCGAGCACTGCGGGACATTCGATTCTGCAATGACCTGACGTTGTATCGCGAACGAGTGGCAAGGATCAAGAATGGCCCGGCCAGCCTGGATGGACATCGAGAAGGGCGTGGTTTTTGTCGTTGAGTGCCGTATGATTCAGGGTTACACTTCCGGGAGGAAGGATTCGGGCCATGACGGCAGTCGCTGAGTTTAAAAATACTCTTGGTCGAATTCACGTGGAGAATCTGGGCATTTACGTACACGTCCCTTTTTGTCGGGTGCGTTGCCGGTTTTGCGCGTTTTATATGGAAATGTCCAGGGATGACCGCATTCAAACGTTCCTGGAAGGGTTGGATCATGAACTCTGCCTGTATGCGCGTGACGCAGGGCTCCGCACTATCCCGGTTCACACGATCTATTTTGGCGGAGGAACCCCGACGACCCTGACCTCGCAACAACTCATCCGGATGTTGAATGCCATTCGGCACTGGTTTGCGGTGGAAGACGATGCTGAGGTCTCCATAGAAGTTCATCCGGGAACGGTCACCCCCGAGAGTCTTGCGACACTCCGGCAAGCCGGGTTTACGCGGCTGAGCGTGGGAGGGCAATCGTTTGATCAGAATGAACTCCGGGAATTGGGAGGCCGGGCTTTCGGTGGCGGGGTGAGGCAAGCCATCTCCTGGGCTCGGTCTGCGGGCTTTACGAATATTTCGCTCGATCTGTTGTTTGGATTCCCCGGGCAGTCGATAGAATCGTGGCAACGGACCTTGGACGAGGCCGTTGCCGTATCACCAGCGCATCTCTCCTGTTACGCCTACACCTTGGAAGAAGGTTCGCCTTTTTATCGGGAGGTGATGCGGGGAAAGGGATCAGAGCCTGACCAGGAATTTCAGGTCATATTGGAAGAGAGAGCAGTCGATCGTTTGGCCGCCGCAGGCTTTGAGCGATATGAAATCTCCAATTATTGCCGGCCTGGCTATGAGTGTCGTCATAATATGCGGTATTGGCAAGTGCAGGCTTACCTCGGACTTGGTCCGAGTGCGCAATCCTGCCTTGGCCATGCACGGTTTGGAAACGTGGCAAATCTGAAATGTTATGCCGATTCCTTGAAGAAAGGAACGTTGCCATTGGATGAGATGTCGTGTTTATCCCATGATCAGGTAGATTGTGAACGTGTCATATGGGGGTTGCGGATGTTATCCGGGGTGTCCGTCAGGCTGAATTCGATGGAGAACCTTCAAGGCAGAGCCCTGCTCCAAATGATTCACCAATTGAAGAATGAAGGGTTGTTGCAAGTGGAAGGGCAGGAACGAGTGAAGTTGACCGATCTGGGTATTCGTTATGCTGATACCGTGGCTGTGGCATTGCTGTGACAAAGAGTAGGTCGGATTGGCGTAGCGTAATCCGACAATTCCTCTGTACCACACAGGCTGCACAAAAAACAGGCAATGCGCTTTAGGTTCCATGGTTTCTGAATTGAGGGATGTTATGAACATGGTGGTCCACATGTAATTAACAAAATTTGTGGACAGAATCGAGCGTATTTCAAGCAACATGGCAGACCCAAGAAAACTAATGTATTAGATTAGGTAATGGTAAGAAAAGACTGATATATCAAGCTGATTATTCTAGTAAAACAAGAAAACCATTACTGGCAAAGGAGATGGGAGTCCGGAAAGTTTCAACTACAGGATTGAAGCGGTTATTAGGATTTTGAGAACATTATCCACAGTAATGAAGGGGAGTTTGTCATGATACGGATTGTACACTATCGACATCACCAATAAACATCAATGTCATATGAGTTGAGAAGAGCATCTTTTATTGAGCACCCAAGTTCCATAGAGTTCGGACACCCCATAGAATAAGAACGAACGTTCCGATGGCGACGGCAAACGTACCGATCAGCAATCCAATGGCGAACAGCCAGTCACCTGGAGTCGCGCGGGTTGTTCGTTTGCTGGTATAACGGCGTAACAACCGGGCATTTTTCAGGTTGCTTCGAAACCAGATTGAAAAGAGGTCGCCGATGCCCGGGATGGCACCGATCATGGTGTTGATGCCCATGTTGAAAGCCATCCGGACCAGCACGATTTTAGGCACCTCGAGTTTGACGGCGAGGAACAAAATCGTGGAACCGATGAAATTGGCGATCCAGTCACCCAGACCTGGAATGAGTCCCAACAGGGCATCCAATCCGATGCGGATGGAAGTCCCGGGGATTTGAACGATTGAATCGAGAAGACGAGCGATAGAATCAGCGGAATCGCGCAACGCTTCTCGTTGCCGTTCCTGCTCGTCGTCGAGAACGGGCTCCAGGGGTTGTTGAGGAAAAATAGGGTCGTCAGTCATGGAATCTTAAGAAAAATTCATGAGTTGAAGGAAATGTTTTAACAAAACAGGCTGTTTGTCAAGACCAGAAAAGAATCAGGCCGTCCTGGCGTTCACCACGCATGCAGGGCCGCCCTCGAAGAACGTTCATCCATGACAAGTCCTCGCGACCCGACGCGTCTTTCCAAATCCAGGTTTCTTTCCGGCCTTCAATGCCATAAACGGTTATATTTGGAGATCCATGCCCCGCAGTTGGCTGCTGTTGTTGATGACCGACGTCAGATCATGCTGGATATGGCGAAAGAAATGAATGAAATCGCGCACCGGTATTTTCCCGGGGGCGTGTTGGTTGCCGAGAATCATCGTCATTCGGCTGCTGCCTTGGAACGAACGGCCGCACTGATGGCTGATCCGAATGTGACCACTATTTTTGAAGGAGCCTTTCAATTTGAAGGGACGTTGATTCGGGCTGACGTGCTTGAACGGATTGATGGTTCATGGAGGTTGATTGAAGTGAAAGCCGCCTCACGTGTGAAATCCGTGCACCTTCACGACCTGGCGGTGCAAACCCACGTGCTTCGAGGAAATGGCCTTGACTTGAGCGGGGTTTTTTTGATGCACGTGAATCGACAGTATGCCTATCCCGGAGGGGACGTGGATCTGCAACGATTGTTTGTGCTCGAAGACCTCACCGAGGCGATTGATGAAAGATTGCCGGATATTCCCCCGCGCCTGGATGAGATGCGTTCGATGCTCGGCGAAAGCCGGGCTCCCGACGTCGAGCCGGATCACCATTGTCACTCTCCCTATGAATGCCCGTTCTGGTCTCATTGCACGGCTTCCAAACCGGCACGGTGGATCTATTATCTGCCCGGTGGTAAAGACGTCGTGCGGCGCTTGCGCCGACAAGGGATTGAGACTATCGACGAGATTCCTCCTCAGGTTTCTCTGCCCCACTTGCAACAACGTATGCGGGAGAACGTGGAATGGATTTCGCCAAAGCTGGCGGAGAGGCTTCAATCGGTCCGGTACCCGGTCCATCATTTGGATTTCGAAACGGTGATGCCTGCCGTTCCCCTGTATGCACATACCCATCCCTATCAGCCCATACCGATTCAGTGGTCGAATCATACGGAGGCGGAAGACGGGTCTTTGCGGCATACCGACTATTTGTATATTGAACAGAAAGATCCGCGTGAAGAAATCGCCCTGAGCCTGCTGGAATCCGTCGGAGAAGAAGGCAGTATCTGCGTCTACTCCGAGTATGAACAGTACATCGTAAAGGCATTGGCCGAAGCCGTGCCTCGCCTGCGGAAAGACTTGCTTCGAGTCGGGGAACGCCTCTGGGATCTCTTGGAAGTGCTTCAAAGCCATTACTACCATCCTGATTTTCAGGGGTCGTTTTCAATCAAATCCGTGCTGCCGGCCCTCGTCCCGTCATTGGATTATGGAGACCTGGAAATCAAGGACGGCGCAACCGCATCGGCCATGTACCATCGCATGATGTTTACCGTGACCGATTGGGTTGAACGTCAACGTTTGGCATCGGCGCTTCATGCCTATTGCGCGCGGGACACGTTGGGAATGGTGGAACTTCGGCGCGTCCTGTCTCAAAGAGTGAAATCGGCAGTTATCTTGTAGGCTGGAGTAGGTCGGATTAGCGAAGCGTAATCCGACAGGAACGTCACCCGGCAATTCCGGCCGTGAATGAGAGAACATAGACTATTCGTTGACCGATCCCCCGCACCTTGTTAGAATTCCTTTGCATGTCAATCACTTGAGCGTGCTGGGGGATTGAGTTTTGGTGTGACCGTCCCTTCCTCCCCTCAAGCATGTGTTCCTTACTTACACGTTCACGGCACCTTTTCATGATCAGGATTTTAGTGTTGCATGGCCCCAATCTCAATATGCTCGGTATACGAGAGCAGGAGATGTACGGGGATCAGACCCTTCAATCGATCAATGCCCAACTCATGGAATTGGCGCAGGCCGAAGGCGTGACCCTTGAGGCAAAACACTCGAATAGCGAAGGAGAACTGGTATCGTGGATTCAAGAAGCCCGAGGCCGGTTCGATGCGATCGTGATCAATCCTGCGGCTTATACGCATACCAGTGTTGCCCTTCGGGATGCCATATTGAGTGTCACCTTGCCGACGGTTGAAGTCCATTTGTCGAATATTCACCAACGTGAGGAATTTCGCCAACGTTCCTATCTGGCTGGAGTGGCCATCGGCCAAATCAGTGGGTTTGGCGCATTGAGTTATGAACTCGGGGTTCGGGCGGCCATTGACCACGTCAGAAGGGCCCAGGACAAGCAGTCGGGGTAGTTCGGGTAGGTCGGATTAGCGAAGCGTAATCCGACAATCCTGGCTACGAATGAATGAACGTATGCATTTGTTGATAAACTGAATTTTTGTTGTTAGAGAAAGGATACGTGAATCGTGATTTCAACTGCAGAATTTCGAAATGGTGCCCGGATGGAGTTGGAGGGCACGCCGTATTATATCGTGGAATTTCAACACGTGAAACCCGGCAAGGGCGGTGCGTTTGTTCGGACTAAGTTGAAGAATTTGAAAACCGGACAGGTTCTGGAAAGGACGTTTCGGTCAGGTGAAAAATTTGATGAACCGGATTTGGAGGAATGCGAAATGGAATTCCTCTATTCGGCCGGTGATTCCTACACGTTTATGGATACCTCGTCCTATGAGCAATTTACCTATCAAAAAGACCAACTCGGAGAAGACACTGATCTTCTCAAAGAAAACACGACCGTGGAAATTGTGGTCTACGAAGGAAGCCCCATCTCCATGGTATTGCCGATGTTTATGGAGTTGGCGGTCGTAGAAACAGACCCGGGCATTCGAGGGGATACCGCCTCGGGAGGAACGAAGCCCGCGACGGTTGAGACGGGAGCGACCATTAAAGTGCCGTTATACCTGGGGACCGGTGAGGTGATTAAAGTCGATACTCGGACCAGGGCGTACGTCGAACGCGTCCGGGCGTGAGGCATGAACAGCGAACAACGAAAAGAGATTCAGGAACTGGTTGAAATTCTGACCGAGCAGAATTTGAACGAGATCGAGGTCCAGCGCGGAGATGTGCGTATCCGGATCCGACGTGAATCCACCGCCACGGTGAGTGTGCCGGCCCCTTCTTCTACGGAATCCGGTCAAGTACCTGAAACGCTCACAGACTCCGGGGAAAAGGATTCGTCCCGATTCTTGACGGTCACTTCGCCCGTTGTCGGGACGTTCTACCGGTCATCGTCGCCTGATGTCGAGTCCTACGTGGAAGAAGGAGATTTGGTGAGCAGGGGGCAAGTCCTGTGCATCGTCGAAGCCATGAAACTGATGAACGAAATCGAATCCGAAGTCGATGGTCGAGTCGTCAAGGTCATGGTCGAGAATGAGGCAGGTGTGGAATATGGACAACCCTTGTTTGTCATCGATCCTCTTCCGTAAATCCCGTTTGCTCCACGAGGAAAACCCGTGTTCAAAAAAATTCTGATTGCGAATCGTGGGGAAATCGCCCTTCGAATTATCCGTGCCTGTCGAGAACTGGGGATAAAGACGGTCGCCGTCTTCTCTGAAGTCGATGCGCATTCCCTGTTCGTGCGCCACGCAGATGAGTCCGTGTGCATCGGACCGGCCGACAGTGCCTTGAGCTACCTGAACATTCCCAACGTGTTGAGCGCGGCGGAGATCACCGGGGCCGATGCCATCCATCCCGGATATGGGTTTCTGGCGGAGAATGCGCATTTCGCCGAGGTCTGCGAATCGATCGGCATCACGTTTATCGGGCCGACCTCCGAGCATATCGCCCTGTTGGGCGACAAGTCCAAGGCTCGAGAAACCATGCTCCGGCATGGGATTCCCGTCATGCCGGGCAGTGAAGGTGAATTGCGTAACCTTGATCATGCCGTGCAGGTCGCAGGTGAGCTCGGATACCCCGTGATGGTGAAAGCGTCGGCCGGAGGCGGAGGACGAGGTCTGCGGGTCGTCAGTCGTGAAGCCGAGTTGGGGAGGGCCATTTTGTCGGCCCAAGTGGAAGCGAGAACGGGATTTGCCCACGACGGCGTCTATCTTGAAAAGTATTTTCCCGAACCCCGGCACGTCGAAATTCAGGTATTGGCCGATGAACACGGGCACGTGGTTCATTTGGGAGAGCGAGACTGCTCCATCCAGCGCCGCTACCAGAAGTTGGTGGAGGAATCCCCGTCTCCCGTCGTGGATGACTCGTTGAGACGGGAGATGGGGAACGTTGCCCTCAAGGTTGTCAAAGCCGTGCAGTATCGGAACGCGGGCACCGTGGAATTTTTGCTTGATCAAAATCGAAAGTTTTATTTCATGGAGATCAATGCCCGGATCCAGGTCGAACATCCGGTCACTGAAATGGTCACCGGCATTGATCTCATCAAGGAACAGATCCGCGTAGCCGCCGGGATGCCGTTACGATTTCGACAGAAGGACATTCAGTTGCACGGCCATAGTATCGAATGTCGAATCAATGCCGAATGTCCGGAGACCTTCGTCCCGAGTCCCGGCGTCGTATCACGATTTCACGTTCCCGGGGGGGCGGGGATTCGAGTGGATACGGCCTTGGAAGCGATGGACCAAGTCCATCCCCACTACGATTCCATGATTGCCAAGGTGATTGCGCATGGCCAGGATCGCGCGGACGCTCTTTCCCGGGCGCAACGCGCACTCGATGAGTTTGCCGTGGAAGGGATCAAAACGACGATTCCGTTGCAACGACTCATCTTGCGTGATCCCGACTTTCAAAAAGGTGGAGTGTCCACGAATTTTCTCGACCGGTTGTTAGCCGGCCGTATGCTGTAGCAATATCCCGTGTCACAACCTTCCCTTTCCGGCGTGTATCTGTTGTTGGATGAGCAGTGGGCCCCCAGGCATAATCTGTCGTCCATCCTGGAACTGGCAGCCGGGTGCGGTATCCGGTTGTTTCAATATCGAAATAAAACCGGATCCATGCAGGACGTATTTGCCAAGGCCAAGGAATTGCGAGAGGCTGCCGCTCGATCAGGTGCGTTGTTCATTGTGAATGATCGGTGCGACGTCGCCTTGGCGGTGGATGCGGACGGGGTGCACTTGGGTCAGGAGGATCTTCCGCTGGATTTGGCGAGAAAAGTCATGGGACGCCATAAGATCATCGGCATCTCCACCCATCGACCCGAAGAGGTGATGCAAGCGACCCGGGGAGGCGCGGATTACATCGGATACGGCCCGCTCTTTCCCACAACGACCAAAGAAGTTCAAGTGGCGCCCGTGGGTCTTGCCGGATTACGAGAAATTCGTTCTTTGCCCCCGCTGCCGGTGTTTGCGATCGGAGGGATCACCTTGGATTCCCTTGAGGAGATCGTCGACTCAGGAGCGAATGGTGTCGCCGTCGCTTCCGCCGTACTCGATTCCTCGAACATCGAGCAGGCGATGCGTGACTTTGTCAGTCACTTTCCCGCACCATCCTCGCCACTTCACGAATAGTTGAATGGTTCGCGAGTTTCATGATGCCCTCTTCCCACTGGTAGGGGCGAATCTGTGTGTTCGCCCTCAGGTGGGGTTGAAAGGGGAGGGGACCCAGAACCGACACGTCGCTGAGTTCGCGGATCAGCCTGACGGTTGACGCCTGCTGCTCTTCCCGGGTTGTGTCCGTGTGATTGAGCAGAATTCCTACAATCGGAATGCCTGCCTGCCGGAGCCCCATGAGGGTTAATCGCGTATGGTTGATCGAACCCAGGCCGGTTCGACTTACGATAAGACAGGGAAGTCCCAGAAGCTTGATCAGGTCGCGAACGTCTTGTGTTTGAGTCAGGGGCACAAGAATGCCGCCGACGCCTTCTACCAGCATATAATCATGGTGTACGGCAAAGGTTCGGTAGGCATCGAGGATCGCTTCAACGTCGATGAGTTGTTGAGAGGTTCGCGCTGCTTCAAGTGGAGCCATGGGTGGGGGAAAGCAATAGAGACTGCGCACGTCCACGTTCTTGAAAGGCGCAAATAATTCCTTGAATCGGTGCCCGTCCGAAGTCGGTTCGTCCGGCGCGGTGCCCGTCTCGACGGGCTTCATGATACCGACCGTACCGCCGGTTTGTTGCAGTGCCATACCCAAGGCGGCAGTCACCACGGTTTTCCCTACGTTCGTATCCGTTCCGGCAATGAAGACTCCTTTCGGTAGTTGCAGCGGTTGGTCGGGCATGTCTCTACCAGATCCGGTTGTCCATATTGTACACTTGACCGGAGATATCCCGAGTCGTGGTCAAGCGGTAGATGAAATCAGTGACATCATCGAGCGCGGGGGTGCGTCCCAGTACGTGGGCGTGACGTTGGTCCGGACCGGGAAACGCGTCTCCGGCCAGGGGTGATCGATGCCAACCCGGAAAGACCGCGTTGACGCGGACGTTGGCATCGCCGAATTCCTGAGCCGCCGATTTGACCAATCCCAAGGTTCCGGCCTTACAAGCCGCATAGGCTGCCTGACCCGCTCCACCCCAGGCGCTGCTTAGGGAACTCATGACGGTGACGGCACCTCCACGTCGTTCAGAAAAAAGCCGCAACCCTCTTTGAAGACACAGAAACAGGCCGGTGAGGTTGGTGTGCAGCATCTGTTCCCACTCTGATGGCGTGATGCGGACGGTGAGGCAATTGACGGTTGTGCCCACTGACCACACAAGCGCATCGATCTCGGGCCAGACGGTTTGCACCTGATCAAAGAGGGCGTGGATTTGACGCGAGTCACTCATGTCCCCTTGAAAGGATCTACCCTCTCGGCCAAGTTGTTCGATCTTTTGAACAATGTCGGCGGCTGAGTCGTGATTGGCATGATAATGGACGCCGACGTTCCACCCATGTTGTGCGAATCGAAGACACACCGCGGAACCGATGACCCCGGAGCCTCCGAGAACGAGCACCGTTGGGATGGGGGGGGCCGTGCAGCCTTGACCCTGAAGAAATTTTGATGCTGAGGGCATGTTGGGGTGATTATCCCGAACGAAATGCAGCAAGGCAAACTTCAAAAAAAGATGGTGACGCCTCTGTCTTGCCGTGCTGAAGGGGCTATGGTACGGTGGAAAGAGTCTTGAGCCTTCGTGTGAAAACGGAAAAGCGGGAGGAACCGTGGTCGGTACCGGATTGAAAGCGCTGGTGGTTTTAGGCCTTGTCGTGGGCGGGAGCAGTCAGGGGTTGGGGCAGGTTACGCCAATCGAGATCCATGATGCGGGCGTTTATTTTCCCGATCAAACGGGAAATGAGTGGACGTATCAGGGTCGTATAACCGAAGGGGTCGTCAATCAGATCGAGGATAAAACGTTTGTGAACGTCTCGACGGTTACGGGAAGAGAAAAAAAGGACGGTGTCATGGTCACGGTGTTTCACGATACCAACCCTGGAGACCAGGGGGCGACCGACAGTTACTATCTTCGTGATGCCGCAGGGATTCGCTATTACGGCTCCAAACCCGGGACGATCCTGGAACAGCAGTTGATTCCCTATCAAATTGTGCGGTTTCCTCTTGAAATGCCAAGTTCCTTTCATCAATTGGATCGAAAAACCCTCAACCTGGGCTTGGACCTCGATCGTGATGGACAGGCGGAAACCGTGGATATCCGGGCTACAGTGAGGATCGATGGTCAGGAAGCCGTGACGGTGCCCTTAGGGACGTATGAAAAGGCGATTCGCATGGAAGCGCACATGGAGTTGTTGGTGCGGTTATCCGGGGACGGTACACGGATTTCCGGATTCGACACCATGACGCTGTGGTTGGTGAAAGGCGTGGGACTGGTCAAGTATATCGAGCGTCAGATGGTTCCGATGGTCGGCGCCGGAAAGGACCGGCTGATTGAAATTGCCGAGGAATTGGAAGAAGCCAGATTACAAGGTGGTACGGTCCTGCTCAGCCGGCGCGAACCCTCGACGCATGGTGTTCTCGCAAGTCAGCCGTTGAACCATGAATTGTTCCAAATACCCGTCCCCTCCAGCCTTGATGCCGACCCCAGACAGGCGATGGCCACCAAAGGGTTGCCGTCCGACCAGCGATCCGGTAATGGGGCGATTAATATAAAAATTTCCCACGTCGAAGGCTTCGCGAGCCTGGTGAATGTTGGAGGGGCTTCGAGAGTACATCCCGCCGGTCAGCGCAAAATCCGATTGCATGGCGACGTGCAAGGCTTCCGTGAACGTTGAGCAACGCAACACCGCGACCACCGGACCGAATATTTCTTCCCGTGCCAGTCGATGATGCGACTCTATCCCCGTCACGATGACCGGACCCTGGAACCAACCCTCGCCGGTCATTCTTCGGTCCAGTAGTACCGTCCCTTCTTGTTGGGCGATATCGACGTATGCCCGAATCTTCCGGAGGGCGCGTTCGTCGATCATCGGTCCCATGTGATGGGCTGGATTCTCCGGCGGACCAACGTGTAAGCTTTGCGCGGCTTGCCTCAAACGTTCGACAAACTCTTCATACACCGGTTCGAGCACGATGGCCCGAGAACAGGCGGAACATTTTTGTCCTTGATAACCGGTGAAAGAGGACAGTACCCCACTCACGGCTTCATCGAGATCTGCGGTTTCATCGACGATGATGGCGTTTTTCCCACCCATTTCCGCAATGGCACGTTTCACGTGAGATTGGCCAGGAGACACCTGTGCGGCCTGTTGGATAATTTGGAGTCCGGCTTCTTTTGACCCGGTGAAGGCGATCACGTGAATCCGGGGATGGGCGACGAGCGCTTTCCCGATTTCAGGTCCGCCGGGGAGAAGATACAGTACGCCCTCAGGGAGCCCGGCTTCCTTATAGAGGGCAAACAAATGATAGCCCATCATCGGCGAGCGTTCCGAAGGCTTGAACAAAACGGTATTACCCGTCACCAAGGCCGCGGAGACCATTCCCGTTGGAATGGCCAATGAAAAATTCCACGGGGAAATGATCACGGCCACTCCGCGCGGCAGCCATTCGAGGTGATTCAATTCACCCGGTTCATGTCCCAAGAGTTGCGGACGACCCAGGTGCCGCATTTGGCGGGCGTAGAATTCGAGAAAGTCAATGGCTTCGGCAACGTCGGCATCCGCTTCTCTCCAGGGTTTTCCCGTTTCAAGAATTTCCCATGCGGCCAAGTCGAACCGGCGTTGTCTCATGAGTTCCGCCACGCTACGGAGATAATCGGCGCGCGTGCCGGCCGGCGTGGTGCGCCAGGCTTGGAATGCTTCACGTGCGGCTTGAATGACCGGTTCCAATTCACCAGGGGAATAACAAGGAATGCGGGCAATGACCTCTTCCGGCCGGCTGGGATTGGTTGAAATCAGTTCGTCTTTCAACTGCCCAACCGTAGAAGGCACCGGGAAGGAAGGTGTCCGTCCAAGTTGTTGTTTGACCCGTTCAAGAGCCTGAGTCATCGCGTGACGCGAAGCGTCACGTGAGAAATCCTTGTGTGGTTCATTGTGAAAATGTGGACGTACGTCCGGTTGAGAAGCAGGAGCCTCTTGGGCAACCGTTGTCTCCGGCGGGGCGAGTAACGCCTCAAGAGGCGTTTCCTGCTTTCGTTGTTGTGAGAGGAAGGATTCGTTGGAGGTGTTTTCCAACAACCGTCGAACGAGATAGGCCATGCCGGGAAGGAGTTGTCCGACTGGCGTGTATACTCTCACGCGACGCCCACATTGTACAATGGCGTGTTGCAACGAATCGGCCATGCCATACAGCGACTGGTATTCGCAGGTCTCCGGGGAGAGGTCTTGGGATTGGGCTACGGCCTCGGCATGGGCCAGACTTCGCACATTATGAGTGCCAAAAGCCGGACGGAGCAGCGACGGGTGGGCCAGTAATTTTTTGCTGAGATACTCAAAGTTGGCGTCCGTCTCGGTTTTCCGCCTCAACACGGGGATGGGCCAGCCACGTTGCGTGTTTTGAATGTTTTCCGCATCCCAATACGCGCCTTTGACCAACCGAATGGTGATGGGTGAGTTGCGCTGTCGGGCCCAATCCACCAGGCGGTCCAGGGTGCGGTCGGCATCCCGCAGATAGGCCTGGAGGGCAATACCCGCCCACGGGTAGTCCCGATACGCGGGTTCGGTGAAAATCCGCATGAAAATGTCATAGGTCAAATCCTTGAGTTCATAGTGTTCCATGTCAAAGGTAAGAGACGTCGGCAGTTGCAACGCCACATTCAGAATAGGCCGAAGTCGTGAAGCCACACCTTCAAAACTTCCATCGGGATCAGCCGGATCCAACTGTGAATACAGGTCGGAAATTTTAACCGACAGGTTGACGCGCGGAATCAACCCAAGGTGATCCCGTTCGAGCAACGGCCGGCCGGGCCAACCTTGAGCCCGTTCATGATACGTGCGAAGGGCATCTAAACACCGGTCTCGATACCCATCGGCTTCTGCTTCGCTGACGGTCGTTTCACCCAACAGATCAACCGACGCACCGCGTCCTGATCGCCACAGGTGCTTCAGGACCGGCATCGCGCCGTGTATGGAGTCTCCGGCGATAAACGTATAGGCCATGCGCGTGAATTGCCGGCGCAGCAAGAGGGCTCCGACGTGGGCGCCTATCCAGGTGGTGGGAAGCTTCTGCAGAGACCACTTGAGAGATTGGGGAAGAATGGGAGTGTGACTGAAGTATTCGGCAAGGAGTCGAGTAAATTGTTCATCCGTTTTGAGGGTAGGGAGCACGTCCACAAAGCGGAAGAGTTGAACTTTGAAATCCTCATCCTGCATGCCCCAGTCCATGAGGAGGTCATTCCACCAGCGTTGACTCAGTACCGCCGGGGTGCTGGCTTTACAGTGCTCGGCCAACGAGCGGCCGATGCGTTGGATGGATGGTTCGAGGAGGTCTTCCGCGTACATGGCAGCCTTGTACTTTCATTATACTCCTCTGTCTCTCAGCAATCGCGGTCACTTTACCTGGCACGGTTTCAGGCGGCGGCCGGTGATGTTGCCATTGGGCCCCAGGTTATTCACAAAGGTGCCTGAGAGGAGTTGATCTTTTTCACTCAGCAGAAGGCTTTCTTCTTGCACGATGCCTCGTGGAAATTCCCATCGGATGTAGACGGTATCTCCTTGGACCCGGATCGTGGCCGGCTGGGGATCCATCCGGTGGTATTGTGATGGAGGAGGGTAGACCATGACCGTTTTATGGTCGCCATGGTTCTGATGATTATGAATGAGCCATTGCCACGTCCCACACAGTCGTCGAAGACCTTTTTCGTTCTTTTGATCGTTGTTCCATTGTTGGATCGCCTGCCACTTGGTCCATGCTTGTTGCTCGTTCCTGACGTGTAATTGCAGGAGGGTGGCTTGGACGTATGCTGTCGTCATCGGCAGAAAAGACTGCCGGAGAAATCGATTGATGGATGGAACAGAATCACCCTGAAGGTGCTTCTCGTGCCGGCCAGCCTGAACAGGCTGGTGATCCCAGGCTTCCCGTAATCGTTTCCGCACCCCTGCTGAGCCTTCGGTTTGTGCCAGAGTCAGCCAACTGTTTGGCGTGCCGATCCAGTTCGGATACTGTTCATGAAGGAATTGCGTGAATAAAGAGTAATGTGGAGAGAGTGGTGGCGTGGCGGGTTCCGTAGGCTGCAATTGTGCAATGGTCCTGACCAGGGCCAGGATATCAGGCAGGTCCGGTTGGAATTGCTTGAGCCACTCGAGTTGTTGTTGCCGGCTGTCGAGAATCGAATGCATCATGGGCGTCTTCCCCTGATCGAAAGCGGTCAGGAGGTCGTTCGTGAGATGCCACATGGTGAGATTCGCCATGAAGGGCGGCAGGTGTTGCGTGAGCCCATTCGGGATGGCTGGTTGGGTCCGTCTGCGTTGTCGCAGCCCTTTGGGCAATTCAAGGGAGGATCCGAACGTTTTCAGGAAAAAGGCAGTGGCGTCTTTATCAGAAACAATGCCGTGTGTTTGAGAGCCTGTTTTCTGCAGGAAACCTGCAAAGTCAGTGTCTTTTGCTGAAAGAGGGTGTGGCCATACCAGGAAAGCCGCGAGGATGAGAACCTTAACCCCTATGGACGCATAACGACTCCAGCAGGGCGATTTAAATCCCACAACGCGAGGAACGTTCGGAATGCCATGTGATGCACACATGCTCAAGGTGCGCGTTGGCTTCGATTGAGCCCCGACGAAGCGTTAAACGGGTAATTGTTTTTTGAGAAAAGAGATGGTGTCGTCCCAAGCTTGCTTGGCCGCTGATTCATTGTAGAGGTCAGGCTGCACTTGATCACAAAATCCGTTGCTTGTGCCGGGATATTGACGTATTTCTACAGTTTTCCCCGATTCTTGTGCGATTTTCGTCAGTTGCGCAAGTTCCTCGGCGGTCACGGTATCATCCTTTTCAGGAGCATGGTACAGGAGCGGGCAATACATGTTCTTGATCGAATCCAGCGGCTCGGGAAGTTTCCCGTAAAAGGAGACGGCGGCTCGCAACCGCTTTCGTTTGAGGGCAAAGAGGATGGCTACCGTTCCACCCAAGCCCAACCCGACCGCGGCATGCGCGTTTCGTAGGGTAAATTCCAGGTTAGGGTCTTCGGGTAGATTCGCGTTCAAAAATTCGCATGAGGCATTGACGTCCTTCAGGACCGTGGTGAGGTCGATTCTTTCCGAGAGCGCATCGGCAACTTCGGCATTGGCCGTGACCATGCCGCCCTGCCGACCGTACAAGTTTGGGACAATGACCACGTAACCTTCACAGGCCAGTCGCATGGCCATCTCTTTAGAGTCCGGCGTCAACCCCCATTTTCCATGAAGCAGGAGAATAGAAGGGAACTTCCCTTTTTCTTGTGGCCAGAATTGAAGGGCTTGGACTTGATGTTCTTTTGGGATTCTTGTCGCGGCATAGGGGTCGACCATTTTGTCTTTATGGGTATCGAAAACCCCCTTGCTGGAAAAACGAACGGATCTATATCCGATTTGGTTCAAGGTAAATGGTGTGGGGTGATCCGACATGGTGACTTTCGTAGATGACTCAGGTTTGAGAAGCGAAAAGAACTATATCGACCGGGTTGAAGTCTTGTCAACGAAGCAAGGAGGCGCGGGGGGGGTGGGAAGCATGAAAAGAAAATTCGGCGAGTTCGGCGGTTTCCATCCCTTCCCTGGCCATCCCTTGGATGGGCAGGGCATTTTCGGCTTGTTGAATGGCATCGAGCCGACAGCGCGTATTCGGATGACGTGGGACAAACAACGTACAACAATCCTGGTCCGGTTCAATGGACGTTTCAAAAGTTCCGATTTGTTGTGCTTCATTGGTGATTTCAATTTTGTCCATACCGATCAACGGACGAAGAATAGGGAGGTGAGCCACTTGGCTCACGGTTTGGAGGTTTTCTGCGGTTTGGGAGGCGACTTGTCCGAGACTGTCACCGGTGACCAACCCCCAGCACTGTTCTTTTTCGGCCAGTTGTTCCGCAATCCTCATCATCATCCGCCGGTACAGGACGACGCGAATAGGGGCGGGAGAACCGACGACGATTTGGCGTTGAATCTCCCCGAACGGGACAAGGTATAAGCGAGCCGCCAATTGATAGCGCGTGAGAAGGGAGACGAGATCACGCACTTTTTCTTCGGAAGTCCGCGAGAGATAGGGCCGGCTGTGGAAATGAACGAAGATGACCTTACAGCCTCGCTTCATCATCCGGTAGGCGGCTACCGGCGAGTCGATACCTCCCGAGATGAGGCAAAGCACGTTGCGACTGATGCCGGTAGGGAGTCCTCCCGGCCCCGGGTATTTGACGAGCGAGAAGTACGCGGTGTGATCGACGACTTCGACGACAACGTTGACGTCTGCCCCGTTCAGACGGACTCGTTTGCCGGTCGCGGCACATAAGTACGCGCCGATTTCCCTGTTCAGTTCAACGGAGGTTTTTGCAAACCGTTTGTCCGCGCGTTTGGTCGTGACGCGAAAGGTCTCAAATGTTGTCGATTGAAGCCTGGCTTCAATGGCTTTGCAAAGCGGTGTGATCTCCGGCGTTTCATAGTCGATCGGCAGGGAATAGGCCAAGGAATAATTCGCCACCCCGAAAGTATGACGAATGCGATCCTGAACGTCTTCCCAGGCTGATTCGTTCGTGAAGGTGATACGGATACGACCGGAAAGCGATTTGACTTCGGTGACGTTCGTCTTTTTAAGAGAGTTCTGGAGATGTTGAATCAAGCGTTGTTCGAAAAATCCCCGGTTGCGGCCCTTGAGCGCCAGTTCGTGATAGTGAACCAAGGCATAAGGCATTACCCTTCAGCCTCCAAAAACCGTTCGGCGTCCATCGCAGCCATACAGCCGGTGCCGGCGGCCGTGATCGCCTGTCGATAGTGAGGGTCCTGAACGTCGCCGGCAGCGAAGACTCCGGTCACGCTGGTCGCCGTCCCATGTGACGTGCGGATGTAGCCGTTGGCATCCATCTCGATTTGTCCTCTGAAGATGTGCGTATTCGGTGTATGTCCGATGGCCACGAACACTCCCTTGCAATCCAGGGTCGCCGTGTCATTGGTGACGCTGTCCCGAAGGCGAAGTCCGGTGACCACTGTCTCGCCCAACATGTCTTCCACCGCCGAATTCCAGCGGAATGAAATCTTTTCATTGTTCATGGCCTTATCCTGCATGATCTTGGACGCCCGAAGTTTGTCTCGACGGTGAATGATGGTCACATGGGAAGCGAATTTGGTCAAAAACGTGGCTTCCTCCATGGCACTGTCGCCGCCTCCGATGACGGCAATAGGCTGACCACGAAAGAAAAACCCGTCACAGGTCGCACACGTCGAAACCCCGTGCCCGAGGAGTCGGCTTTCCGAATCCAGTCCCAGGAGGTTTGCCGAAGCACCGGTTGAAATAATCAGCGATCGAGCGTGAATCGTTTCTTCGTCGTTAATCGTTAAAACGAAAGGCCTGCGGCTGAGGTCGACCTTGGTCACGTCGGCCGTCTGAAAAACCGTGCCGAATCGTTCCGCTTGGGCACGCATGTCCTGAATCAATTGCGGCCCCATAATGCCCTGAGGAAAGCCGGGATAATTTTCAACGTCAGTCGTCAACGTGAGTTGCCCGCCGGCTTGCGAGCCTTCAATCATGAGCGGGGAAAGATTGGCCCGGGCCGTATAAAGGGCGGCCGTGAGTCCGGCGGGGCCCGATCCGATAATGACAATGTTGTGCATAATTTTCTATCCTTCGTGAGAACAATGAGTGAGAAGAGTGAAAATGATCAGGAGTGACGCAGCCTGCTTGATCGTGTCCGGTGGGGCAAAGCAGCTTCTTGAAGGAACTCTTGATACAGTTGCCGCACTTGCGTCCGTAGCCGGGTAACCGGCAACGTGCCGTCCAGGACATAATCCGCAAATCGACGTTTGGTACGCAAGGGCAATTGCCTGCGAATTCGTCCCAATGCTTCTTTTATTGTCAGGCCGTCCCGCTGCCGGGCTCGTTGAAGTTGTATAGGCTGATTGGCTGTGACCACAATAACACGATCCATTCGCTCATGTGCCTGCGCTTCGATCAAGAGCGCCGCATCATAAATAATCACGGCATTCGGATGGCGCCTGGCAATGGCGTTTGTTTGCCGGACCTGTTCGCGTGCAACGCGAGGATGCACGATGCGATTCAGGTCCGACAGCTTCCGGGGATTATGAAAGACCAGTTTAGCCAAGGTGACTCGATCCAGCGTGCGGTCGGCTTGAAGAACGTGGGCCCCGAATGTTTTGACAATCTCTTTCCAGGCCGTTTTGCCCGGAGCCACCACGGTGCGGGCCAATTGGTCGGCTTGAATGACGAACGCGCCGCATTCCTGAAACAGGCCTGCCACCGTCGTTTTTCCGGAAGCGAGCCCTCCTGTTACGCCTACCAATAGCATCCTCCTAGTATAGGAAATTTTTCTGATCTCCGAAAGTCTCGTGGAGATCGGTATTCGTGGATGTGTTCATTCATTCGTTGACAAAATCAGGAATTGCCCTATCTGGGCATATCAGAATGTGGTCAGCTTGACCAAGAAACGGCACTTCCTGTATGTCCCCTATGTCTCCGGTAAAGAGTTTGGACGGGGTAGAGACGAAAAAAGACGAAATACAGTCAACAATAAGGAACGTGGCCTGATGCCGAGGTTTTGGGCGAAACTTATTTTTGTCATTGGTGTGTTGCTTGTTTGGTGCGGCACAAGCGCGTTGCTCGCTCAAGAGCCGGGCGGAACTCGCGAAAGCACGTCCGCAACAGGATCAACCTGGGACGTGGCCCTGGACGGGTCCGGGCACTTCACGTCCATTCAAGAGGCAATCGATCAAGCGCAGGATGGGGATACCGTCTTCATTAAGGCAGGGCGCTATGTCGAGGACGTCACGGTCCACAGTAAAGAAGGGCTCAAGATCATTGGCGAAGGACCGGAAAAAGTCTTTCTCGCGGGCCTGAAACGGGTCGGTACGTTGCATATCGGAAAATGGCCTTATGGGGCCACGAACGTGGAAATTCGGGGATTGACCGTGCAACAACACGGCGGGTTGGGCGTCGGTATTTTTAACGGTGAAGGAGTGACCCTCAAGAACCTCAAAGTCAATGGCTTTGTCTTCGGTCAACAAGTCCAAAACGTGCGCATCGAGCATTGCGTCGTGGGCGGTAGTGAAACCACGGGCATCGCGTTTGCGGATTCTCAAGCCACGCTGATCGGCAATCTGATTCACGATAATGACCATGGCGTGTCGATTGGGGGAACGTCGGTTGTGCATCTCGAACGGAACGTCATTACGCGAAGCTTGTTTGAAGGCGTTCTCGTGGCTGATCAGGGCCAAGCCACGTTGATTCGGAATACCCTTGTCAAGAATGGGGGAGGGGTCAAGTTTCAGGACGATGCAACGGGCAGGGTTGCAGGCAACATTATTGACGAAGCCCAAGTGGGAATTGCGTGGTCAGTCAAGAATGCCGTGAACATAGCGCATAATGGATTGCATCATATCGACGTGAATTATCAGGTCGACGGTCAAGCCGTGTCTGCTTCGTTGAAGCCCCATGCCTTTTCGGACGTCTATGCCGCCCCCAAATTTGTCGCGCCGCATCGTGGGGATTACCGATTGCAGGCCGATTCCCCTTTGCTGCACATCGGCGAGTTTCCTTACCTGGGTGCGTTGGCTCCTGCACACGAGTAGATGGCGCAACGGGGGATTTGAGTGACGCTCAAAGAAACCGAGACGGCCCCTCAGCGGTTTTCTAGCGGGACCGAGGTCGATGGTTAGACAGGCCATTGTTCTTCACGCCAGGCCATGTCCCAAAACATCCATTCATAGCGCGAACTGGTTAGAAACGCTTCACTCATCCGCTCTTTTTCGGCCTTGCCGGCCTGTTTGGCTTCTTTGTCGAGCAGTGCGCGCATCCATCGGGTGACTTCGGCAAATTCCGGCGATCCGTATAACAGCAACCAATCCCGATAGGGATGCTTGGGTGACGGTGGCCCCTTGCGCAACAGATGTCGGCCCACGGCACAATAGATCCATGCGCAGGGAAGGGCCACGACCGTGAGTTCGGCCAGGGTGCCGGTTTGGGCCGTGCTTCGCATGTGCCGGCAGTAGGCATAGTTCGTCGGTGCGAGCGGCGTGCTTCGCATATCAGCGGCTGAGAGCTTCCATTGCTTGCCGTAGGTTTCATGCAACCCGCGTTCGACAACGATGGTTTCTTCAACCAGTTTGGCAAAGCGAAGAGCCGTATCGGGGTCGTGGGCTTTTTGTGCACCCAAGGCGAATATTCGGGCGAGTTCCTCGAGATACCGGGCATCCTGCAGGATATAGTACTGGAACTTGCGTTGGGGTAGGGTGCCTTTCCCAAGGGCCACCACAAAGGGATGCTTGAGTTGCGCGTCCCAAATCGGCTTTGCCAATTGTTGTAGACGTTTGGTGAAACTCACGGTACCTCCAATGCGTTAGAGTAAGGCTCGCGCGGCAGCGAAGGCCGCCTCCATGTCCGGCATGTTTGCAAGATTCGGGGTAATTTGCAGATAGCGGATGATGTTGTTTTTATCCACCACCATCACCGCCCGGGCGAGTAAATGCGGGCCGTCCAATAGAAGCCCATGGGTGCGCCCAAAGTTTCCGCCCCGGTAGTCGGACAAAAACGTGACGTTGGCAATTTTTGCTTCTTTGGCAAAGCGGTCTTGAGCGAATGGGGTATCGACGCTGACGGTATAGAGAGTGATCTTCGCATCGAGGCCTTTGTTTTTCTCACTGAGGTAATGGGTTTGCTGTTCGCACACTTTCGTGTCGAGGGAGGGAACCACGCTGATGATGCGTACGTTGCCTCTCGTCTCGGTAATATCCTGGAGGGATAAATCCCCTTTGGCTAATTTCACGGAACGGAGCGCTTCTCCCGTGGAAATCTCCGGGCCGGCCAACGCGAGGGCAGAGTCTCGAAAGGCAATGGTGGATCCTGCACCGGCAGCGGCCGTGCCCTTGGCAACAGGAATGGATTGATAGGAGAAGCCTGCATCCACCTGGGTGTCGAGTGAGGCACATCCACTGAGCGTCAGTAAAACAATGAGGCTAACGAAAACGAGAGGGCAACGTATGAAACGTCTCATGAGTAAGACCTTCCTGTTGTTGGGTTCGATCGACCGGAGCATCGAAGGATTGTCGGTTGAAAATTTTATACGGCAGGATTGGGGGGCTGTCAAGAAATGGCACACCCGAGAAATTTTCTGTAGGAACGACACGAGGAACCCCGGCATGAAGGTGAGATGGGATGATTTAATCAGGACCGTCTTTGTCGGCAAGGAACTGCACGAGGGCGGGGTTGATGAAGCCGGGGTTTTCCCATTGGGGGAGATGTCCGGAATTCGGCGCGACGAGGAACGAACTGCCGGGAATGGTCGTTTGCAGGGTTTGCCCTACCGAAGAAGGAAAGATTTTATCGTATGCTCCCCAAAGAATGAGCGTGGAGTGTGATATGTCCGTTAATCGCGGGGCAAAAGTGGTTTCCCATTCCGGGATCTGATCCAGTTGTGAATACATGGCCTGGAAGAATCCTGGCTGAGCGCGGAGTTGGTGACCACGTTCCACGACCATCGGGGAAATCAGGACATGATCGTGAATGATTTCTTTCAGAATGAGTTTGATGGACCAGCGGCCGGTTACCCAACTTCCCAATTTTGACAGCCAGAGTGCCGGCCGGTGCTCAATGAAGTGCTTGGTTCTTGGAGATTGAAGATTGTCCAGAATCCCGGCGGGAAATCCCCCGATAAGTGCGAGTTTGGCGACGCGGTTCGGATGTTTCAGGCTCATCCCGATTGCGAGACCGGCCCCCATGGAACTGCCGATCAATGTGGCTTTTTGAATGTGGAGGTTATCCATGAACGTGAGGAAAGTATCAAGGAGAAAGGCCGGAGAGTACATGCGTTCAGGTTTCTCGGACAGTCCCGAGCCCAACAAATCAGGTGTAATGAGCCTGCATGACCGGGCGAGCGCGACTTGTTGGTGTTCCCAATGCCACATGGAGCCACCCAATCCGTGAATCAGAATGACGGGAGGACCTTTCCCGTGGTCCAGGTAGGCTACGTGATATCCGTTTACGGTGGTGGTATGAACGGCGTGTCGATGGAGCAGGGCAACCTGGGAGGGAATGCGAAGAGGGGAAGAGGTTGTCACAACGGTAGACTAACACGGCGGCAGAGTCGATCCGTTTCGCTGAATTTATTCGAGTTGGATCAGGGTTTCATCGCAATTGACGAGATCGCCTTCGTTGACGTAGATGGCCTTCACCGTTCCTTCAATCGGTGCGGTGACCCGGTTTTCCATTTTCATCGCTTCAATCACGATCACCGGATCTTCGGCGGCAACCTTGCTGCCTTCCGTGACGAGGACTTTCACGACACGGCCCGGCATGGGAGTCGTCACGTCTCCCGGGCCACTGGGTTTGGGGCGCGCTCCTGTGGCGGTGCCGGTTGAGACGGGTGCATCGGGGCCGCTGGCCAACACTTCATGAAGCGGTTCCAGGTAGACCTCTTCGAGTTTGTCATCGACCTTGATATAGTAAGGCTTTTTCCCGTCGATGGATCGTCCGGATCCTGAAACCCGTACGTGATACGACTCACCGTGGAGGGTGACGGTAAATTCAATCGGCGCGAGATGTAAATCATGGGCCGCCGGAGTTCCTTGTTGTCCTCCTCCTCCTGGTGGTTCGAGGGGTTCGGGCCGCAGCTCCCCGCTTGCACGTTCGTGGAGAAATTGTAACGCAACGGAAGGGAACAGGGCATACGACAGCACGTCTTCTTCCGAGACGTCATGTTCGCTCAGTTCTTTAGCGGCTTCTTTCAATTCAGCGGCAAGATTATCCGCCGGTCTGTTTGAAATAGGCGTGTCGTTGGCAATGGCTTTTTCCTTTGTGGCTGAATCCAAGGAGCCTGGCGGTTCGCCGTAGAGGCCCAAAAAGTAATTTTTGGCTTCGTTGGTGATGACTTTGTACCGCTCTCCGGTTATGACGTTCAGCGTGGCTTGGGTGCCGACGATTTGGCTGGTGGGGGTGACCAACGGCGGGTAGCCCATGTCTTTACGAACCCGCGGAATTTCCTCCAGTACTTCTTTCATTTTTTCTATGGCATTTTGTTCCGCTAATTGGGATGCCAGGTTTGAAATCATGCCGCCCGGCACCTGTGATAACAGGACGTCCGTATCGACGCCCGTGAAATCACTTTCAAATTGGTGATATTTTTTTCTTGCCGCTCGCAGTTGTTCCGTTATGGGGGCGAACTGGGACAAATCCAATCCGGTGTCATATGGAGTCTTTTTCAGGGCCGCAATAAAGGTTTCCGTGGGGGGATGCGACGTGCCGCCCGCGAGTGGAGACAGGGCCGTATCCAAAACATCGAGACCGCCGAGGACCGCCATGAGTGACGACATCGAGGCCATTCCCGACGTATAATGCGTATGGAGATGGATGGGGACACGAACCGCTTCCTTCAACCGTTTGATGAGTGCATAGGCTTCAAAAGGAGGTAAAAGTCCGGCCATATCCTTGATGCAGATGCTGTCCGTGCCAAGATCTTCCAGTCGTTTGGCTTGTTCCACGAAGTGATGCAGGCTGTGCACCGGGCTGACCGTATAGCAAATCGTGGCTTCCACGTGTTTGTTGCATTGCCGGACCACCCTGATGGCGGATTGAAGATTTCGAATGTCATTCAAGGCGTCGAATACGCGAAAGACGTCGATGCCGTGTTCCGCGGACTTGACGATGAATTGTTCCAGGACGTCGTAGGCATAATGTCGATATCCCACCAGGTTTTGCCCGCGCAGGAGCATTTGCAGCTTGGTGTTGGGAGCGGCTTGGCGGAAGGCGCGTAACCGTTCCCACGGATCTTCTTTCAGAAATCGCAAGCAGGCGTCGAAGGTTGCGCCTCCCCAGACTTCCAGTGACCAGAACCCTACCGCATCCAGTTGTTCCGCCGTGGGGATCAAATCTTCCGTACGCATGCGCGTCGCCAACAGCGATTGATGCCCGTCTCGTAAGGAGACGTCCGTAAGGTGAAGCTTTCGCCCGGGCGAGGCTTCCAATTCGAACGTCTCCGGACGTTTGCCCTTCCGTCGCTTTTTGGATGATGCTCCGGTGCGCCTTTTGAACTTATCCCAGAATGTTGGTTTCTTTGCCATAAGGTGCCTTTGCGTTAAAGATACTCGTTGCCGATGAGGCGTTATAGTCCTTCATACGCCGCAATGGCGGCAGAGAGCGCCACCACAAGATCTTCCGATACCAAGGCATGGTCGTATTCATAGAGGTCCGGGTGCGAGTCCAGGTAAAACGTATCGAATTTTCCCGACAGGAAATCGGGGTCTTCCATAATGTTTTTCAAAAAGGGAATGGTCGTTTTGACTCCCCGTAACAAGAACTCCTCCAGTGATCGGTGGGTCCGCCGAACCGTTTCGTCCCACGTCCGGCCCTGTACCGTCATCTTGGTCAACAACGCGTCATAGTAAGGGGGAACGGTATAATCTTTGTACACGACGCCGTCGATCCGCACCCCAATGCCACCAGGGGACAGATACGCCGTAATTTTTCCCGAAGAAGGACGAAACCCGTTTTGAGGGTCTTCGGCGTTAATCCGGCATTGAATGGCATAGCCTTGAAGATTGACTTCATGTTGTCCGAATGCGAGCGGTCGTCCCGCGGCAATCCCAATTTGGGCCTGTACGATATCGATGGTGGTGATCTGCTCCGTGACCGTATGTTCCACCTGAATCCTTGGATTCATCTCCATGAAATAGTAACGGCCATCCTGATCCAACAGGAATTCGACGGTGCCGGCATTTTGAAATTTGGCCGCACGGGCCAACTCAATCGCGGCGTCGCCCATTTGGCCCCTCAGCTGGGGCGTGAGGATTAAGGATGGGGCAATTTCGATTATTTTCTGGTGGCGACGCTGGATTGAACAATCGCGTTCACCCAGATGCACGACGTGCCCCTCTTTGTCCGCGAGGAGCTGAAACTCAATATGATGCGGTCGTTCGATGTATTTTTCAAGAAAAAGATCGGCGTTTCCGAAAGCCGCCAACGCTTCCCGGGCCCCGGACTCCATGGCCTCTTTCAACTCTTCATCGGATCGGACGACACGAAGTCCACGTCCCCCTCCACCGGCACTGGCTTTGACCATCACCGGATAGCCGATGGATCGAGCAAAGTTCAGGCCTTCTTCTACGCTTTCGACTCGGCCTTCCGTCCCCGGAACCACGGGGATTCCGATTTGTGTGGCGAGTTCCCGGGCTTGCAATTTGTCGCCCAGCAGTTCCAAGGCTTCGGGAGTCGGGCCGATAAACGTGATGTCCGCCTCTCGACAGAAATGGGCAAATTGGGCGTTTTCGGCCAGAAACCCGTAGCCCGGATGGATCGCATCGGCTCCGATGCGTTTGGCCAAGTTGACGATTTCTCGGGCGTCGAGGAATCCCTGGACCGGACCGGGGCCTACCAGATACGCTTCATTCGCCTTTTTGACATAAATCGCCGTGGCTTCGCATTCAGCGTAGATTGCAGCCGTGGCGATGTTGAGTTCGCGACAGGCCCGGAAGACCCGCATTGCGATTTCACCACGATTTGCTACAAGGATTTTTTTGAACATGGACTGCCCTGAAGAAGAGAAGTGTCTCCGGTTGACTTGAAAAGTTTTCAGCCATTGTTCCTGAGAGCCGACATCTCAGAGAGCCTATAGAGAGTTGTGGGCGAGGGGCCTATGTAGCACGGATAGCAAGGCTCCTGTCAATAGTGGACTGTGACCGGGAACCGGGCTTACTCCCCGTTGAGGGGGTAATATTTAATGACCGAACTGGTTTTGTCCTGGAAAAGACCGCTGGCACCTATTTTTATGGCGCGTTGTCCTTGGGGTGACAGCACGTACTCTAAAAAGGCCTGGGCCACCGGAGAGGCATTGGGGTTCATCACGAAGACCACCGGTCGACGGAGGGGATAGGTACCATCCAGGACCGTTTGGTATTCAGGTTCAATGTCATCGACGAACAGGAGGGTCACGCCATATCCGTCTTTACGCGCTTGCAAAGCGGGTCCCATCGAGACGTAGGAAATGGAATAGATATCACCGTTGATGGCCTTGAAGGTCTCACTCTCTTTTTCGACGACGTTGGCCTGGAGTTCCCTGTGATTTTCAAAGCCCAGGAACTTTTCAAATGGTTGGCGAATATTTTGATTCCAGGCTCGATGAATCAGCGAAATTCTGGCTTCCGGTCCATCTTCGTACACTTGCGACCAAAACTTTATTTTGCCTGCGAAAATTTTCGCTAACTGCTCCCGAGTGATTTCTTCAGTGGCATTAGCAAAATTTGTCACCACGGCGATGCCGTCCCAAGCTACGGTGGTTGATGGGAGATCGTGTTCCGCTTGACCCGTAATGGCGATATCGGCGGCATTTTCCCGAACTTCTTCGATGGGCCTGGCATTTTGGTGCCAGAAAAAATCAATGGAGGTTTTGGGATGCAAGGCTTCAAAGTTTTTTGCCAATGCTTCAATCGCATACCGTTCAGGCCCATTGCCCACGATTAAGGCGGAGCCCGTTAATTCTTCGGCTGCTCCAACCAACGGCAAACCGAACGGCAGCAAGGCCATCAGCCAGAATCCCACGAGAACGTGGATTTTCGTCAATGTGGCATTTCCCAAAAAGTTTCTCATTAGAATTCTCTTATTCAGCGCAACCGGTATGCCTTGAAAGACGGAGAGGTCTCATGTGGATGGGTGCAGTCACCATGCGAATTCTTTGCCGATCGTGCAGAGAATCACTGGGTGACAGAAGTGAGGGTAATGAGCGCTAACTTTCTCCGGAACCTGAATCCGTCGGTTGCGTCATTCTGGGAGTACCGGGGGCCGCTCGTGCTCCCCCCATGATGGGTGGAAGCTTTTTAAATTTATCCATCCTCTCATTGTACATATCGTAGGCTTTCATCTCATTAAATCCTGGTTTATGATCGCCTTTGATTTGGGAAGCAAAAGCGGACATGAGTCGCTGGGCATTGACTTCCTTGCATTGGGGACAGGATGTCTCTTCCGGTCTCGCGTTGACGGATTGAAGCAGTTCAAATTTATGGTCACAGGTATTGCATTGATATTCATACACAGGCATGGATCGGGTCACTCCCTTTTTACGGATTCATATAGGTGTTGCGACATTGGGTCCATTATACAGGATTGAAAATGCCCTTGACTATCACTCAATGAAATTATTCTGTCTCTCTCCTCCTGCCGGGAAAGAGTCTGCCTTGGACTCGATCCTGGGGGATAGGTGCGGGAGCCGCTCTTGACGCCTTAAGGTTTTCTTCTTTAGATTCTTATAGTTCTGATAGTTTTTGTTCATTCTAACGGGTTGGAGGATTGCAGATGTCTGTTTTGGTGAGAACGTATCGGTTGGCAAGCGGGTTGCAACAGGTAGAACGAATTGATGATCCGGACCGCATTGAACGGTATATGAAACTGTTTGATCGTGCCGATCTGAAAAAAATTCAGACCGGGGCAAAGGTCAAGATTGAAAAAGATGAATGGCAGCTTCTTGAAGATTAATTGCGCGATTTTTTATTCCTGAGGGGTACCATATGGCGCTTTGGATTAATATTCGAAGATCTGTGGATGAGGCCGTTTTGCATAAAGAACGGTGCATTGAAGTCCCTTCGATTCCCACACGGTCTGATTTTTGGGAAGGTGGCTGGTTTGAATATCCCGATAAAGATACGGCCTTGGATGCGCTGGAACAGTCCGGAGTCGTGCGTCAGGTGAAGTGTCGTCTGTGTAAGCCCTAGATGTATTGCACGAGCGGGCGCAGGGCGGTGCTGTGTCCTCGCTCAACCCTCACCTATCTACACAAAAAGAGACCTTGTCCTCGTAGGTCGGATTAGCATAGCGTAATCCGACAGATGTGCTTGCCGGCAGATTCACGGGGCGCCGGTTGGGGCGTTGGGGGGAACTTCAGAGAAGCGGTAAAAGCCTATGGCGGAAAAGTTCGGCGGATATCGATGGGTCAAGGAGGGCTATCTCGATAATCGCACACGGGGAGTCGTGGTCGGGAAGATGACCTTTGCCTCCCTCGGTCCGATAGAATTTTATTTGAACGGGGATTTCAAACCCGACATTGCCGGCCGGATTTTTTCCTTTAAGAACTCTCAATTCGTCGATGACCCCAACTCTGCGTCGCGCCTCCTCGATTTGGCCGATCCCCAGATCGGCACCGTGAGTTCGATTTCCTTTGACCCGCATCCTCTACTTGCGCCGCATCCCTATATCGAATGGTTTTCTCTCAACGGCGATCATTATCGGATTGAATTACAGGAAGGTGACGCACGGCTTCTTGATCTTGCCGAAGCCTCATGCTATGAAGAGCAAAGCAGAACAATCAGGCAAGCCTATGCCGGCCGATCCGATAAGCCTCCGGCGGAAACCCGGTCTTCTGATCAGGAATGGTTCTAGCATCGCGTAGCCGGCGATCTCGCCCCGGGCAGCGGAAACCGTTTCTCTTTCATTGACAGTCTTTTCTTTCCATCCGTACAATTCCTTCCCTTATGACGAATGATCGTTTTCTGAAAGCCTGCCGCCGGGAACCCGTGGACCGAACGCCGGTCTGGTTTATGCGACAAGCCGGTCGCTACATGGCGGAATATCAGCGAATTCGGGCGAAGCATAGTATTCTTGAAGTCTGTAAGACTCCGGACTTGGCCGCAGAGGTGACGCTCCAACCCATCGAGCGCTTTGATTTGGATGCGGCCATCATTTTTGCGGATATCCTGTTGCCCTTGGAGCCGATGGGGTTGCAGTTGACCTTCCGTGAAGAAGAAGGGCCGGTCATTCTCAATCCGATCAGACATCAGGACGACGTGACGCGGTTACGCCAAGTGGAGAGTGACGCTTTTCGGTTTTCCTTCGATGCCGTCAGTTTGGCAAAAAAAGCGTTGGACGGACGCGTCCCCCTCATTGGCTTTGCCGGAGCCCCGTTTACCCTCGCCAGTTATGCGATCGAAGGCGGAAGTTCGCGGAACTATCTCAATACCAAACACATGATGTTCAGCCGGCCCGACCAGTGGCATGCGTTACTCCGCAAACTGTCGGACGTGGTCATGACGTATTTGGAGAACCAAATCCGGGCGGGCGTCGAGGTCGTTCAAATTTTCGACAGTTGGGTGGGGTGTCTGTCTCCGGCTGACTATGGCGAGTACGTCTTGCCGCACGTTCAATCGGTGATCGATCGTTTGAAACCTGAAGGGATTCCGATCATCTATTTCGGAACGGGAACGTCGACGCTCCTGCCTCTCATGCGCAGTGCCGGCAGCGACGTCCTGGGGTTGGATTGGCACGTCGAGCTCGATGAAGCGTGGGCGCGGGTCGGGTTCGACGTCGCCGTACAGGGCAACCTCGACCCCGTGATCTTGTTTGCGCCCCTGCCGGAGATCGAGCGCCGTATCAAGGATATTCTGGACAGGGCCGGAAACAGGGCCGGGCACATTTTCAACCTCGGTCATGGAATTCTCCCCAAAACTCCCGTCGATCACGTTGAGGCTGCCATTGGATTTGTTCACAAATACAGTACTCGATAAATTTGGCCCGGCTTGCTCACTGTTCCTTCCCCATAACGCGTGATTCAATATGGCGGCTCCCAAACGAGTTGTGATTGTCGGAGGAGGAATTTCGGGGCTTTCCGCCGCGTTTGCCTTACTGGAACAAGCGGGGAAGAGGGATGAGTCTCTTCAGTGTACGGTGGTGGAGGCGCAGGATTATTTTGGCGGAAAAATCGTCACGAATCGTCAAGATGGATTCGTCACGGAGGGAGGGCCTGACTCGTTCCTCACGACGAAACCGTCGGCTCTTGCACTCTGTGAAAAATTAGGGCTGACTTCGCAATTGATCAACACGAATACAGGTAACGCACAAACGTTTACCTATTCGAAAGGACGATTGCGTGAATTCCCGCAAGGTCTTATTGCAATGGTCCCCACGAAGTTGGGCCCCTTGTTTCACAGCGGGGTGGTTTCCTGGGCCGGTATTGTGCGAATGGGCGCTGATTGGATCATCCCTGCCCGGACCCGAACGAAAGGTGAGGAAACCTTGGCGGAGTTCTTCAGCCGACGCCTGGGTTCCGAAGCCTTTGATCGCCTGATCGAGCCGTTAGTCGCGGGGATTTACGCCGGTGACGCGAATGAGTTGAGCGTGGATGCGACCTTTCCCCAACTCGTCGAATTGGAGCGCAAGCACGGCAGTCTGATCAAAGGCGCATTGACCATGCAGCGGGCGCGCTCCTCGCATAAACCGGATGCGACCGCCCGAACACTGTTCACGACTTTACAAGGCGGGCTGGGTGATTTGATTTCGAGCCTGACAGACAGGCTGTCGTGTGCCGGCGTATCCCTTCGGCGGGGCACCAACGTGCGGGCGGTTGGATCACTTGATTTCCATACTCCGTATCGGGTGGAGTTGGACGGGGGAGAACGATTGGATGCGGAGGCCGTGATTCTTGCGACCCCCGCGTACGTTTCCGCGAATGTTCTCCGCTCGTTCGACGATGAAGCCGCGACGGCCTTGGACGGCATCCCGTATGCCTCGACGATGACCATCTCGATGGTCTTTCCCGAACCGGACGTGCAACCTCAGCTTCGCGGCTATGGGTTTGTGGTCCCGCGCGTTGAAAATCGTTCATTGATCGCGGCGACGTGGTCATCGATGAAGTGGGCAGGACGCGCGCCTTCGGGCCACTGTCTGATTCGGTGTTACCTGGGCGGGCGTGGACGAGAGCATTTAGTGGATTTGGATGATGCGGAATTGACGGGACGAGCCTGTCGTGAGTTGGAGTCGATGGTCGGCATTCAACGCTCGCCCCTCCACGTGGAAGTGTATCGATGGCCTCGAGCCATGCCCCAATACACCCGTGGGCATCGGGAGCGTGTGCAACACATTCGCCAACGTGTCGGCCGGCACCACGGACTGTACGTGACGGGTGCAGCCTACGACGGAATAGGAATCCCTGATTGCATTCGCGACGCGGAGAACACGTCTGAAAAAGTGAGTGCCTATTTGTGGGATCAGGCTGCGTAATGCGTTGCGCATCGGTTGTGGTAAGATAATGGATCGAGAAGCCGGAGAAACTCGTGTTCGGGCTCACGTCGTGGCCCAAGGTCGCGTGCAGGGCGTCGGTTTTCGTGCGTTTCTGCAATCTCAGGCGACCAGGCGTGGTCTGAGCGGGTGGGTCAGGAACTTGCCGGATGGTCGAATAGAAACGGAAGTTGAAGGAGCCCACGTTTTCGTCGATGAATTTATTCAGGCCGCCAAATGCGGGCCATCCTTAGCGCAGGTTCAAAACATTCAAGTGGAATGGATCAACCCGAATGCCCAGGGCTCATCCGATTTTATTATCACCCCCGGCAGTGTGTAGCAGGGTTTCTCGCTGAAACCCGGCCGTAAAGGATTGACCTATGGATTATAAATCACTAATTCGCGAGATCCCCGATTTTCCAAAACCCGGCATTCTGTTTTACGACATTACCACGTTGTTGAAGAATCCCCAAGGGTATCGAGCGGTCATTGACGACTTCACTGCGCGCTACCGGAATGAACATATCAGCAAAGTTGTGGGGATTGAGTCTCGAGGGTTCATATTGGGGTGCCCGTTGGCGTACAACCTGGGGGCGGGCTTTGTGCCGGTCCGCAAAGCCGGCAAGCTTCCCGCCGACGTGTTTGAGGTGAAATACAACCTGGAGTACGGGGCAAGCTCGTTGGCTATCCATCGAGACGCCGTGGCGATAGAAGAACGGGTGTTGGTAGTGGATGATCTTCTGGCCACCGGAGGGACTGCGGCTGCAACGGTGGACTTATTGCGGAAATTAGGTGCGGAAATTGTGGGGTGTGCGTTTATGATTGAATTACTGTCTTTGCAGGGACGTCAAAAAATTGAGGATTGCGCGGTTCATTCCTTGATGACTTATAATTGAACTGCTATCTTTGGCAGCCTTGACGTCGTGGAGTGATGAGGGTCGTTGTGTATAGCGGTCTGAGCAGGAATCGAAGAACTGCAGTTGCGTTAAAAAAGGAGACCTGAAATGGCAGGGAAATCGACGAAGAAAAGTTCGGCTGCAGTCGCCAAGCGTTCATCCAAAACTGCCAAGACGAAACCATCTGCGTCTTCCCAGAGCCGAGCGGAAAAAGCGCCTGCTCCTTCGGCAAAACTCAAAGCCGGTGAGGGGAAAGGCGTGAAAAAAAAGACTCCGGCAACAGCCAAAGCTCCCAGGCGGATGCCCTCTTCACGATCGACGACGTTACGGAAGATTATGCTGGAGAAACGGGTCAAGCTCATGAAAGAAATTCAAGGCCAGCTAGGCCAATCATTGACGGAAGAGCAGCAACGGCGGTTTGAATCGGCCATGGATAGTGGTGACCAGGCTTTATTGGATTTGGAACGTGAAATGGGCATTTCCCTTCAAGAAAAACGAAACCGGGAACGGCAAATGATTGATGAGGCGTTGGTGAGCTTGGAGGAAGGGACGTACGGTATCTGCGTCGAGTGTAATACTGAAATCAGCGAAAAACGACTGGCTGTCATGCCGTTCGCCAGGCTCTGCGTCGAATGCCAGGAAAAAATCGAGTTATTTGAAAAAATTGAACGGGGGGAACAACGGGTCTGACCTGACCAACGACTTGACCCTGAATCCCGCCTTTTCTTGATTTTTTTGCCGACCCCATTTTTTCCGGAATCAATTTCCTGGCTGGCTAGGCCGCCTGCGGCAAATTCCCTGAATCCCATGACAACAGAAAAAGATTCTCGTCTCGAAGTGAAAGAAGTTGGCGATCTTTTCAGGTTACGATGAAAGCCGTGGTACTGGCCAGTGGAGGGCTTGATTCAACCGTGACGGCCGCAATGGCTCGTCACGAAGGGTACGCCTTGTATCTGCTCACGGTCGGGTATGGACAGCGCCATCATGCTGAAATTCAAAGGGCACAAGAGATCGCAGCATGGCTGGGAGCCGCTGAGCATAAAATTCTTCAATTGGATCTGCATGAATTTGGTGGTTCGGCCCTGGTCGGCGCGGGAGACATCCCAAAGAATCGGTCGGGCGAGGAACGACAGCGCGGCATTCCAGCCACGTATGTTCCGGCACGAAACACGATATTTCTGTCGTTGGCCTTAGCCTATGCCGAGGTCGTCGATGCTTCCTGCATTTTCATCGGGGCCAATGTATTGGATTATTCCGGATACCCGGATTGTCGCCCCGAGTTTCTGCGCGCTTTCGAACAGGTAGCCCGGCTCGGCACGAAAAAGGGAGCACAGGGCAACACGGTTCAGATTCACGCACCGCTTCTGCTTTTAAGTAAAACCCAGATCATTCAACAGGGACGGACCTTGGGAGTTCCCTTTGAGTTGACCCACAGTTGCTATGATCCTCATGAGAATGGCTCGGCATGTGGGCAATGTGACAGTTGCCTGATTCGGTTACAGGGTTTTCGGGATGCGGGCCTTCAGGATCCGGCATCTTATGTGGCAAGAACCCCTGGTTTCTAACCGTCGCTCCGGAAGATCGGTGACGAAACGCGCTCAGATGATACGACGTTTCAAGATGAAACGGGTGTGGCTCGGCATGGCCGTGTTGGCCTGTTTTGTCGGCTGCTCGGATGGGCAGGGCGAAACGAGTGCAAACCACGCCTCTCATGACGACGTCGTGCAGGAGACTGCCGCGCCCCGAGGCTCTGCGCAGCCAGTGCCGGAAGAATATCAAGCAGGGGAAGAACGGTTCAATGGCCTCTGCGCACGCTGTCATGGCATGGCAGGCCGGGGGACGAACATGGGGCCGCCGTTGGTGCATAAAATTTATGAGCCTTCCCATCATGCCGACTTTGCGTTTATGCGAGCGGCCATGCAGGGCGTCCGAGCCCACCACTGGAAGTTTGGAAATATGCCCAAAATTTCAGAAGCCACGTCTGATGATGTGACAAAGATCGTCCCCTATGTCCGGTGGTTGCAACGCCAGGCGGGAATTTATTGAAGGAAAGACCTTCCGTCATGGTTTATTGAAACAACTCGCAGGACTCTCCTCGGGCTCTACCTCCCCTCACCCCTCCTTACAAAGGGAATTATATACTTAACGGCGTGGGGCCGTCAGGGGGAGGTGCGTCATGACCACGCCTAAGTATCTCGGTGGGCGAGTGGCAGAATCTCACTCTACCGTGCCGTCAGAAGACAGTCTTCCCGTCTTCAATGAGGACTGCCTCGAAAAATTGGTGAATAGTGTCAAGAAATCTCTCCATATCTCTATCCTCTCCATATTGGAGAGGGATCATTGAAGATATTCTTTCTGCTGAAAATATCTGTTGTGCTACTTTCCTGACAAGAGCTTTATTGGGCTCGCCCCCAGAAGCTACCAGTATTTGGAGCAGTGCGCGAATGGCGATCATTTCTGGATCATGACTCAAAAGATTAAAACGACGCGTATCGGCAATAGAGTTAGGTTGGCTGGTGCTCATAATGGTTCCTTTCCAAGAGGTGAATATGAGTAGCGGTCGATCAGGCAGGGCATCGTGTAAGGGTGCCCTGCCGCCTTTAGTGTATCCATCGAAATTACCTCTTGACAACTTCCTTCAAATAAGGTATATTTAGCTACGTAAATAAGCATAGACATCTGACGAGAGATTTGGAGGAATGAGTCATGGCTAAACGCACCGCTAATACACTGAGTATCATGGAAGTCTTGTCCCTGTTTGCCACGGAATCTGACGCGGTGACATGGTTCGAGGAAGTCCGCTGGAACGGCACTCCGACCTGTACGCATTGCGGAAACACGGACAACCTGTCACGACCGAAGACGAGGCCCGATGCCCTCTGGTGTCCTGCCTGTCAGCAACGCTTCACCGTCCGCATGGGCACTGTGATGGAATCCTCCAGGATCTCGCTCCAAAAGTGGGCCGTGGCGATGTACTACACGCTGACTGCCAGAAAAGGCATTAGCAGCATGCAACTTAGCAAGGAACTCAAGGTGACGCAGAAGACTGCGTGGTTCCTGTTACAGCGTATTCGTGAAGCCTGCCAACGTGAGGAGTTCAAGGTGGACCTGATTGCCGAAATTGATGAAGTCTACATTGGTGGCCGGAACAAAAACCGTCACCTGAAAGACCGTCCCAAGATCGGCCAAGGTATGACAGGGAAGCAGGCCGTGTTAGGCATCCATCAACGACGGAGACCGACGAAAGCTCTGCCGGTAGATCAGACAGATATGGCGACACTCTATCCTGTGATTCAGCAGCATGTGGAGCCAGGGACGTTCGTGTGTACGGACGATCACGGGGCCTATCGCAACCTGAATCAGTTAGGCTATCAGCACCGACCCGTGGCACATTCTGCCGGAGAGTACGTGAAGCACGGCGCACATACCAACGGCATCGAGAGCGTCTGGGCGGTCTTGAGACGGTCCTTGTTGGGAGTCTACCATCACGTGACTACCAAGCACCTGCATCGCTATCTCAACGAGGCCACGTTCCGGCTGCACGAAGGGAACTGTCAGATTGACACAATTGATCGCTTGCGGACATTGGGCCAAGGGTTGTCGGGTAAGCGGTTGACTTACCGGAGACTGATTCGAGGCGAGGCGATGTCTTAGAGAGATTTGAAGATTGGGAACCGTATGGCTGTCTGTCAAAAACTGATTCCTCGCAGACTGCGCTATTGCGCACCGTCTTCATTGACAAGCCTCCGCGCTGATTCTAGAGTGACGGAACTCGTTATTCCGACGAAACTCTGGAGCAGTTGGGAGATGGTTGACATTAAGTTCTACGAGCTTGTTCTGGTCCTCTATGACTTGGCAGACATGGAAGCCAACAATACCGACGACCATGATTGGAGTCATAGTGAGTGCCAAGAAGTATTCCGGCTTGATAACAGCCTTATGGAACTGACGAGTCAACTACAGCCAGCCCGTCTTGATCTTCGCCTTTCTCTCATCTATGCGAGAGGCATTCAGAAAAAGCTCTCCATGGTTCTTCGTGATCCAGAAATCTCAGTGCCTGGAGGCTTTGCTTCTGAGATTATCAAGGAACTGCGGGTGCTGAGAGACCGTATCAAGGACGAACTTCTGGATAGAAAAGCGTACTATCTGACGACTGAAGAAGCAGCCTTGCTTGAAGCATGGAAAGAGCAGTTCGGAGATGAGGTGCTTGTCAAACTACCGCTTGCCAAAGACGACTTGAAAGAGGCTGCTCAGTGTCTAGCCTTTAATCGACCTGTTGCATGCGTGTTTCATTTGATGCGAGCGATGGAAATAGTGCTATTGAGGGTTGGCAAGCATTTGGGCATCACCATAGTTGACAGAAACGGGAAACCTCTCATGTGGGGAGTGATCATTGAGAGAGTGAGGGACCGCATAGCAGGCTGGAAAGACGATGATAAACGCCGTCTGTGGGACGAACTGCTCTTGGGCCTTACGGCGGTCAAGAATTGTTGGAGAAATCCCACCATGCACCCACAACGAACCTATACTCAAGCAGAAGCGGAACTTGTCTTTGGTGCCGTGAAAGACTTTCTCAAGATGACTGCAAAGATATTACCCAAGCCTAGAAGGAGAGCGAGAAAGCAATCAAGTCAACGGGTAAAGATTCGCTTGTAGTTTAGAAACGTCTTCACGATAGGAGGGTGAGCCTATGTCTGACCAGTTACCGATTACGCACAAGCAGTTCAAGGATGCTGTCAGACGCCTCTTGTTCAAGAAGCCGAGTCCTGGTGCGGTATCAGATGACTACGAGCCGACGCCGGAAGAACTGGAAGAAGTCTTCCAAGTTCCGTCCTCATCACAGACCACGGAACGATCAGAACAGCGGGAGATACGACCAAAGATAACGTAACAAGTGTTTTGGAGTCATCTTCATGCGCAAGGCAGCGCGGAAGTAATGACGGGCTGTCTGCCTATCCCGTTGAACGACCATCAAATATTTCCCATAGGTACTGTATCCTAGGGCCAATTCTGCTTGGAATGCCCGTCTGAGTCTGGCATCATCGACACAACGATGAGCATGTTTTTGTAACCAATAGAACCTGTTCTGTTGTTGGACGAATACGGGAGCCCGTAATTTATGAGCACTGGTGCCGTATCGAATCCGATAGGAATACAACGGTTTCGGAATGTGTTTCATCGTATAGGATTCATGAAGTCGTATTAAGAAATCTGCATCTTCCCCGGATCGTAACTTCTCATCAAATCCACCAAGAGCTTCAAATGCATGTCGTTTTACGACCATGCCAATGATTGCGTTATTTCCCTGACAAAGGATTGGGGTAATTCGTGTATAGCGAAAGCGCAAACTGTAGCTGCACTTGTACCGGAGTCGTTTCCCTTTCGCAGAAATGTCCCACCGATCTGTATGGATAGCTCCCACATCCTGTGGCGTGTCACGTAGCTGTGCCAGGGTCTCTTCCAGAAACGTGGGTGCCACACGTCATCTTGATCTAAGAAGGCAAGGAAGTCTCCTTTAGCCACTCGTGCTCCATCATTGCGGGCCGCACTGGGGCCACCATTCACTGATCGTTGAATATAGTGAACCTGACGATCACACGAGTGCACACGATCTTGAACATAGGCAGGAGTCTCATCCGTGGAGGCATCATCGACGATGATTAACTCCCAATCTGAATAGGTCTGATCAAAAACACTGTCTAACGCTTGATCAAGGAAGCGAGTCGTTCCGTTGTGGGTGGGGATAATGACGCTGATCTGAGGCATGGCAGGCTCCTCATGAGGGTATAAGTTCATGATTGACCCGCGTTACACAAAGGTCGGGCCTGCCAACATCCCACAGACTGCGAGGGAGGTCCTACCTATTTACCATTGGGAAAAAGTCGATTTGGAGAGGGATCTACCCTATCCATCACGACTGGGCTGTTATATTCAGCAGGAGGCCCGACACACTCGGACAGCCTGCAAGATGTTGGCGTAAGCATGTTGACAAACAGGAAAATTGTTTGTCAAGACTTGTTCAGACAGAAACGAAAAGACGTGACTTTGTGAGGATGGGGGTGTAAAAAATGCAGTCAGCGTAGAGCGTGAGACGTGGCTCAGAGTGGGCCTTTATTTCATACGTATTTGGGGGTACAATGAACATGAATGAACGTGAGAACACAGAGTGCGTCGTGCTGGCCGATAAACCACGACAGGAACCGCCTCAGCCGCAACCAGGGCCTATACCAGATACACAAGAGCCAGAACGCCGTGAGGAACGTCGTGACCAGCCCCAGCCGCAAATACCAAACCCACAACCTTCCCCACCTCTTGAGAGGTAATCGTTATGGGTAACAGCGACTTATGCAATAAAATCAACAGGCTGAACTTCGATATAGAGTTGTCCATGCGGTATCATCAACGCCGACGAGCATTCTACGACGGGAACTATCACGTTATTGTGTTCCTGATTATCATATCAGGATCTGCTGCATTTTCTGGCTTATCAAACTACTTTGCTGCACTAGCCGCCTTCTTTGGAGCACTCGATTTTGCCTGGAAGCCTTCTCATCATTCGAGAGATCACAAAGAATTGTTCAGACGATTTAGCACCTTGGCAGTTGACTTACGAACTGGCAGCGATAGTGAAGAAAACTATGCCAAGTGGAAAAAGGAGCGTATCGCCCTCGAAGCAGACGAGCCTCCCGTTTACACTGCTCTTGCCAATGACTGTTTCAACGAGGTCAACCGTTCAAGAGACTCGTCAGCAAAGCTGATTGAAATTGGATGGTGGTGCCGGTTGACTATGAATCTGTTTCGACACTCGAAAACACGCTTCCAAGAGGAGAAATCTCTAGCCTAAGCAAGCTGCTCTCTCAGGAAGGAGGCACCCAATGAACGCTGTTTCTCGTGACGAAAGGGTTTTCACGTCCGAGGTCTGGGAAGACCCAAAAGCTGGACGCTGTACATATTATTGCAGGGAGCTTGGCCTAGTTTCTACTGGACGAACAAAGGTGCAAGCGAGACGCTCCATGAAAGCCAAGATTCTTTTATGGGCGAGGCACGATCAGCAGAAGGGGCTCGTTGCCCCTCACTGGCCTCAAGGCAGTCTCTGTGACGATGTTGCCAGACTTCATGCATCAAGACGAGTACCCCCACGATCTTGACCAAATAGGAGACCAGATCATGAAAGGACCTATTCGAATAACGTACCGTGTTCAGCGAGGAGAACGGCTCCCCATCAATCCCAATGACGTGGTGCGTCGATTGTTCAACACCCCCGGAGTCACATCCGTCAGCGAGCAGACATCATTCCACTATGATGGAAAGACGGTCGAAGTCCGTTCCATCATTTTAGCCCAATGAGGTGTCGGACTGTGAATGAAGAAACAATGCAGGACTTGCGAGATCGCCATTCCGAGCATGAGGTCGAACGCTTTGACGAGGAAGGCAGTCTTGATAGCCTAATCTTGAGACCAGAAAACCTCTTCCCGTAACATCCCCCCTGTTTCCTCTCCCCATAATTTCCCAACCTGAGTATAGTAAGGGTATGGAGCAGTCCACTCACGCCGTTAAGTATATAAATCCCCTTACAAAGGAGGGGAATCAGAGGCGGGAATGCCCGTCGTTGTGATTCATCTTTACCGTGTTCTTGGGGCATGCCTTGCCTCCCCTTTGTAAGGGGAGGGGCGGTGGGGTAGAGTCGAAGCTGGTTATTCGTGGAGCGTGTAGACCAGGTGAGTATCCGTTTGGGCGACGCCTTCAATGGCATGGATTTTGGTGAGGACCAATTGCGTCAAGGCATCCTGGCTTGCCACTTCCACTTTGACAAAAATATCGGGTTTCCCCCAACAGGCGTCAATCGTTTTAATTTCCTCGATTTGCGCCAATAAATTTTTCACGTTTGCAGTTTGTCCGGGCAGCACGTTGATGAGAACATAAGCGCTTTCAGACATGTATCAAACTCCCTTTTTCAAAATCCTGCACTTCGAGATCATCCGGCAGCGAACCCCAAATAGGCTAACGCAATAAGTATCTCCAAATCAAGGGAAGATGCTTTACGCGTGTAAGCAGGTGGGTGGTTCGTCTTCTCTCTCAGCCTTTTTTGGGTAATTAGGGCGTTTCGTAACCAATGTGTGGTAGAAAACCAGCATGGTTACAGGACGACATACGGTTTTTAGTTGTGCGGCCAACTTTCTGCGCGGTCGCAAGTGCATTTTCTGCGGTTCCTTTCAGGTCTTGCACACCAGCCGCGGCTACGTGAAATGTGGGCGTTGCGGGAAAAGCAAGAGCCTCCGGCGGCTGCGCCGGGAGATCCGGATCCTGCAAGGCTTTTATCAATTGCAACCCGCCTATCGGTTGAGCCAGGATCTGAGCCTGGACCTGAAAGTCGTCACCCGCGTCTATCACCGTGTGCGCGAAGCGTTGTATCATGTCACTGAACTGGAAGCCGGCAAACTGAAGGGCGAGATCGAACTCGATGAGGCCTATTTCGGTGGCCGGCGCAAAGGCCAACGGGGCCGCGCCCCCGCGGGCAAAAGCGTCGTCTTCGGGCTCCTGGAGCGGGACGGCCGCGTGTATACGAAAGTCGTCGAGTCGGTCAGTGCGGAGGAATTGATGCGGCATATTCAAGCGCACACCCGAAAAGGGTCGGTCTATTTCACGGATGCCTTTCGCGGGTATCAATCCTTAAAACGCTATGGCCACCATCATACGGTCAATCATGCGAAAGCGTTGGTGAGCCCGCGGACGAAGAATCACATTAACGGCATTGAAGGCTTTTGGAGTTACGCCAAACATATCTTGTATCAGTATCGCGGGGTCTCGAAATATCATTTCCCCATGTATCTGAAAGAAGTAGAGTATCGCTTTAATCACCGTCGGGAGAATGTGTTTAAACAGTTTCTGAAGATCTATTTTGGTTACGTTTCGCCCTAATTACCCTTTTTTGTCCATGGTTTTTTCAAGAGATTCAACGAGTTCCTGGATACGGTTGAACCCTGCTTGCCAAAATGATTTTTTACAGAGATCAATGCCCAGAGGTTTCAGCATGTCCTGGGGACTCTGAGAACCCCCGTGGCTCAACAATTCCAGGTACCGCGGAATGAAAGGCTTCCCTTCCTTTTTATAGCGTTGAAAGAGTGAGAGAACCAGCAAATTTCCAAAACTGTACGCATAGCAGTAAAACGGGCTTCGGAAAATATGGGGGATGGTCAACCATTCCCATTGAAAAGCCTTGGAGATGGTCATGGTACGGCCGAATTGTTCTTTGAGCAGATGAAAGTACGTTTGGGCAAGCCCGTCAATGGTTGTCCCTTGAGCGATGAGAGCATGGGCTTGGTTTTCGAATTCTACAAAATACGCTTGCCGGAGAATCGTTACGTACAGGTCATCGAGTTGGCTCAACAACAACCGTTGTTTCACTTTTACCCCGGCGGCGTCTGCAAGCAGAGCATCGGAAAGAAGCTGTTCCCCGAATACGGAGGCGGTTTCAGCAAGCGGCAGTGTCGCGTGAAACGTGAATACCGAATGATGCCGGGCCATCATACTATGCACGGCATGACCGAGTTCATGCGCTAACGTGGCGACGTCTCTGGCGTCTCCGGAGTAGTTCAACAGGACGTACGGGGTGAGAGACGGCAACACGCTATAGCAAAAGGCCCCAGCCATTTTCCCGGAGGCTGGAGCCGCGTCGATGTGCCGTTCGGCGAAGACCCGGCGCGCGTGATCTGCGAGGGTTGGAGAAAATTGGTGATATGCTTCGAGAACCAGTTTAACTGCCTGGTCGAAGGGATAGGAGGCTTTTTTGATTTTTGGCGGTGCATACACGTCGTAACGAGTCATTCGCGGGAAACCGCAGATCCTGGCTTTGATTCGAAAATATTCTTGAAACACGTGCCGGTTGTCTCGACAGGTTTGAAGCAGTGTCGAGACCGCTTTGTCGGGAATGTCGTTGTGAAGGTTCCGAACGGCAATTGGGCTGGAATATCCACGAAGATCCAACCCTTCGTTTTTCCAATCCATCACGAGTGTCTTATAGATGTCCCCAAGGGAGTTGGACTGTTTCGAATAAACCTGAAAAAGTTCATCGTAAGCCCGTTGACGCACGCGAGCGGAGGGATCGCGGAAATGCACGGTCAATTGTTCGCGCGACAACGGCTGTGAGCCGTTGCGCGAATCCAATTGGAACGTCAACCCATTGGTGATGACGTCGTAGAGGCTGTCGAGGGCCTGCCGTCCGGTCGTGTTTTTGACGTTGATGATTTGTTCTTCGGCTTCGGACAAGGTGTGATGTTTGACTCGCCGGAGTGATTCCAAATGGTAGCGGTATTTTCCTGCATGACGCAGGAGTCGCCTGGCCGTTTGGTCCCCGAGCCGTTGCCACCACAAATCAAAAAAGACTGTCCGGTTGGAAAAAGGAAGCAGGTATTTCCTGACTTGAGAGTCGAATGCTCTCGCTCGCTGGTTTTGGGTATTTTGCGCGAACCACAACTGGGCGTAGGCATCCAGCCTGGAGGATTCCGCCGCAATCATTTCTCGAAGCTGCAGCCCTTTGAGAAAGGTCCGGGGTGTGAGCGTAGCGGAAAGACGTTTGCGAAGGTTTTCCAGCGATCGCACGTGATCGTTGAGAGCCCGAGAACGGGTTTCGAGATCCTTGTCAGGATGCCGGAGCAGGTCTTTCAGGTTCCATTGGGGAAGGGCGGTTGTTTTCTGGCTTGTCTTCGTCCGTGAAAAAACACGCGGCATGTTTGACTCCTCATGGCCTCGTTAAGGTATTGCGGAATGGCATGGACCCATGATTTTCATAAAGCCCGTTGCCAATATAGGTAAAACCGCAGTTTCAGGGAAAGGTGGTTGTTATGGTTTTCCAAATATACTATTATACATGACATATGTCATGTAGTTATTTCATTTGGTTTGACCATAGATGATGCGTATTCCAAAGCTCCGGCAACGAGTGACGAACCGTTTACGTGAAATGCGGATCGCCGCCGGTTTGTCCCAAGGAGATCTGGCGCAGAACGCGGGCATTACGCGACAGGCGCTCTATGCCGTGGAAAAAGACCAGTATCTGCCGGGCACCGAAGTCGCGTTGCAACTCGCTCGTACGTTGGGAACGTCGGTTGAGGACCTGTTCTCTTTACATGACGGTCGAGAAATTCTTGAGGCGGAACTGCCTGCCGATCATTCCGGGGTTTTGAAATCCACCAGAGTCAAGTTGGCGGCTGTAGGGAATCGTCTGGTGGCCAAGCCCGTGACGGAACTGGGAGACGTCCTGAATTATACGGTTTCCGCAGATGCTCTGATTTTGGGGACGACCTCACGGCGAAAACGTTCGGTTTGCGTACAGCTCTTGAAAAGTCAGAAGGACGTGGAAAGGCAAATCCTCGTGGCGGGATGCGATCCCGCCATGTATCTGGCCGGGGAACACGTTCGTCAGCAAGCAGGAAACGCTTCGCTCGTTGGGTGGAACATGACAAGCCTTGCCGCCTTGCGCGCGTTAAAACGGGGAGACGTCCACGTTGCGGGGATTCATATGAGGGACCCCCGTTCCGGAGAGTATAACCTGCCGTTTTTGAAGAAGTATTTTCATGGGCAGACCGTGACGGTTGTTCGTTTTTCCACGTGGCAGGAAGGGTTGTTGTTGAAGGAGGGGAATCCCAAACACGTCCGTGGTCTTGAAGATCTGGCCAGGTCTGACGTGCGGATGGTCAATCGCGAAAAAGGGGCGGGCGCTCGTCTGCTCTTGGATCATTTGCTCTCCCGTCATCGTATTCCGACTCAAATCGTGAGGGGCTACGGCACAACGGCGTCTTCCCAGATCGGCCTTGGGCGATGTATTTCGGAAGGAAAGGCGGACGTCGGCATTGGGGCACAGGCTGTGGCCCAATTGTACAATTTTGATTTCATCCCGTTGCAGGAAGAACGGTATGACCTGGTCATTCCGACGGCGTACGTACACTCGCATCCCGGAATGAAGATATTTTTGGACACGCTGGTGACGCGCAGGTTTCAACGGGAAATTGAAGCCTTGGGGGGGTATGACGCTAGAGAGAGCGGAAAGATCATCCCTGCAAAATAGTTTTTCTCAAACCGCACGGCTTTTGAATCGTGTTGCGCCGTGGACGTAACCGCGAAAGCGATCCCATCTTACACCTGACCCTTTGGTGGCCTTCGTTCTGGTTTTGTTTAGGCGTATAGCAGGTTTGCCCAATCCGACGATCCCATCAAAAGAGGTTTTTGCTTTAGCCGTACGACTCATTCTCTGGTGCCTTATGAATATAAAGTATTATTGACATAAAGTAAAATATACATTACTATCATTTCTTCCAATGCCGGGCACTTGATGGAAAGAATTGTATTGATGATGCGTGAAGGAAGAAGGAACGCAGGCTTGGCTCTCGTCCTGTTTGGTGGGTTGGCCTTGATCGCATGGGGGGGCATCGCACACGGCTCCTCTGATGTTTCCCATCAAATGGGTATCGGGTTGCTTGAACCGGTATCCGAGATGCCTGTACCGGAGCCTGCGGATGCCGTACTCGTACAAACGAGGGAATGGAAGTGGAATCGTTACCTGAAGGCCGCCTTGCACCTCCCGGCCTGGTTGGACCTTGGACTCGAACACCGGACGCGTTTCGAAACGTATGACCATCCCTGGCGACCCACGCAACCTGCGAGTCAAACAGACTCCCAAATTCAACAACGGTCGCGCGTACGGTTGGGTCTGAACGGGAAGAATTTCAAATTCTTGTTTGAAGGGCAGGATGCGAGGGTTTATCTCGATGATGTTGAAAGTTACGTCACCACGGGCATCAGGAATGAAATGGACGTGTTGCAGCTCATGGCATCCGTCACGGTGAACAACATGTTGGAGACCGGGCTTCGTACCGACCTGCACGTTGGACGGCTGACGATGGACTTTGGCCGGGGCCGCTTGATCATCCGGAATGACTTTCGTAACACGTCGAATGCGTTTGACGGCGTGCATTGGCAACTGGGACGGGATACGCGTTGGCGTGTCCGTCTGTTTCTGGTGGAACCGGTATTGCGGGATGAGGTGCAGCCTGACGAACAGTCGAAACGGAGCGTCTTTTGGGGGGGCTATATTGAAACCGATCACATGCCGCGATTGCGCCTCAATGTCTATTATTTCGGATTGAACGACCAACGAAGTACCACCGTCGACAGGCAAAGAACCTTTTCGACTTTCGGAACGCGCCTCTATGACGATCCGAAAAGGGGAAGAATCGATTATGAAATCGAGAGCGTCTTGCAGACGGGGAAAAAAGGCAATGTCAATCATTTTGCCCATTTTCAGCATATTGATATCGGGTATACGTTGGCTCTCCCTTGGTCGCCGCGATTTCTGATTCATTATGACTATGCCAGCGGGGACCGGAACGCGCAGGATGGCCGGAATTCGGCCTTTGATACGCTGTTTGGCGCACGACGTTTCGATTATATGCCCACCGGCAATTTCGGGCCGTTTTTTCGGACGAACTTCAGTTCGCCGGGTTGGCGGGTGATTGCGGTTCCGTGTCAGGGTTGCGAAGTGCAACTGAAACATCGGGTGTGGTATCTCGCGACCTCACGAGGTGCGTTTGGAGGCAATGGATTGCATGACGCGACGGGAGGATCCGGAAATTTTCTCGGCCATGATCTTGAACTGCGGGCTCAGTGGAAAAGGAACGACAACCTGGAATTCGAATTGGGCTACACGCATTGGTTTAAAGGCAGTTATTTGGACCGGCTTCCCGATTCGGCAGGGCTGCCTCCCGGCGGAAATAAGGACAGCGATTATTTTTACATACAGACGAAGTTCAGACTGTAAGGGTACGTGAGCAATGAGGAAAAAGCGGTGTTTCAGAGGCATGCCATAATCGCCAAAATTCATGGTGTTCTCTTCCTTCTTTTTTTGACGATTTGTCCGGCCACGAGTGCCGCCGAAGAGGTGCGAGTTGCGGTTGCATCCAATTTTTTAGGGACACTCAATGAAATCGTGACCACTTTTGAGCAAGACACGGGACACGTCGCCGTTGTCAGTTCGGGTTCGAGCGGCAGGCTCTATGCACAGATCAAAAACGGTGCCCCGTACGACGTGTTCTTTTCCGCCGACGTCACGCTTCCGAAGCTGATGGAAGAGGAAGGGCTCGCGGTTCAAGGGAGTCGATTTACATACGCAGTGGGACGACTGACGTTATGGAGTCCCGGCTCCACCATGATCGAGAGGAATGGAAAAGCCATGTTGTTGAACGACGATGTCGAGCACGTGGCTATTGCGAATCCCAAGACTGCACCGTATGGCGCTGCTGCAAAAGAAGTCTTGCAGGCACTGGGACTTTGGGAACCGATTCAGGATCGGTTGGTCCGGGGAGAAAACATCGGACAAACGTTCCACTTCGTTTTCTCGAAGAATGCCCAACTGGGATTCGTCGCCCTTTCGCAGGTTTTGGGTCACAAGGTCAACGGGGCGGGGAGACGATGGGACGTGCCGATGCATTTGCATGCCCTGCTCCGGCAACAGGCGGTTTTGCTCCACAATGGTCAACATAACGAAGTTGCACACGCGTTCCTGGACTACGTGAAAGGGGCAACGTCCCGGAACATCATTGAACGGTTTGGCTATGGCTTGGAATGATCGAAGCCGGAGAGGAACCGGATGAACGTACCGGAAATGGATTGGGGCCCGTTATGGTTGACCATGCAACTGGCATGGGTGACTGTTGCCGTGTTGTTGCTGGTCGGCACCCCTTTGGCGTGGTGGTTGGCTTTCACGCGTTCGCGGTTCAGGACCCTGGTAGAGGCCATCGTGGCGCTTCCCATTGTTCTTCCACCAACCGTGCTTGGCTTTTATCTGCTGGTGGCACTCGGGCCCCATGGATGGATCGGCGGCCCGTGGAAGGATCTCACCGGCTCGGCACTCTCGTTTACCTTTACAGGGTTGGTCATCGCCTCGACGTTCTATTCGCTTCCTTTTGTCGTTCAACCCCTGCACGGGGCTTTCGAGGCCGTCGGCAAAAAGCCGCTGGAAGCCGCCTGGTCGCTGGGCGCCTCAAAGCTGGATGCTTTTTTTACCGTGGCGTCACCCATGGCGGTTCGAGGCTATCTGAGCGCCGTTGTATTAGGTTTTGCCCATACGCTCGGCGAGTTCGGAGTGGTTCTGATGGTAGGCGGCAATATTCCAGGCGTGACCAAAGTCCTCTCCATTGCAATCTACGATCACGTTGAGGTGCTTGAATATACACAGGCGCATTTTCTTTCAGCCGTGCTCCTCATATTCAGTTTTCTCATTCTGACGATCGTGTACACGGTCAACCGGCGTTTGCCCATTCACGTCTCATGAGTCGTCTCGACGCACGATTCCGCATCGATTATCCCGGGTTTCGTTTTGACGTGGCCTGCACGGTTCCGCTTGACGGGACGGTTGCGGTGTTTGGATCGTCCGGGAGCGGTAAGACCACGCTGTTGAGATGTATCGCCGGTTTAACCCGTGTCCCTTCGGGGTTTCTTCAATTTGACGAAGCGGTTTGGCAGGACGACGCTCACGGAATTTTTCTCCCGGTCGAACAACGACACGTAGGGGTTGTCTTTCAAGAGGCGCGACTGTTTCCGCATCTCACCGTGACGCAAAATCTCAAGTATGGGATGAAGCGCAGTCACCCGTCCCGGCGGCGCATTGCCTTTGATCAGGTTAGTGAGTTGTTGGAACTTGAGCCGCTTTTTCAGCGAGGAGTCTCCCACTTATCGGGCGGGGAGCAGCAACGCGTGGCCATAGGAAGAGCGCTGCTGACCAGCCCCCAACTCCTGTTGATGGATGAACCCCTGGCCTCTCTCGATCAACCACGAAAAAAAGAAATCATTCCTTTTATCCAGAGACTGACTCGGGAATTGAGTATCCCGGTCCTGTACGTGAGCCACGATCTGAACGAAATATTACAGCTCGCCGATCATATGGTTCTGATAAAAGAGGGGAGGGTGGTGGCTACCGGGCCGATTCAGGAAGTCTTTGCCCGGTTGGATCTGCCGGGATTGGTCGAATCAAACATGGTCGGGGCTATTCTTGAAACCCGGATTGCGGAGCATGAACCGCAATTCGGGTTGACACGGGTTGAATTTTTGGGACAATCCCTTTTTCTCCCCCAGCAGGCTCTTCCTCACGGTGCACCGTTGCGGGTGCAAATTCTGTCCCGTGACGTAAGCCTGGTGGTGGGCGCTCCTCCTGCGACAAGCAGCGTGCTGAATACCCTGGAGGCGACGATTGTCGAGGTCAGTGAATCGCCGAACGATCAGCATGCCGTCGAAGTGAAGCTAGACGTGGGTTGTCCGTTGTTAGCCATGATTACGAGAAAATCTTTTCATCAACTCCGGTTGCAACCCGGCCAAAAGGTCCATGCCTCCTTCAAAGCCGTGGCGTTGAACTAGCCCCCCCTTTAGGTGAAAATCACTGGGTATCGGCTCATGGATGTTTACTTTTTCTTTTTAGCTACGCATTGTGCTCCGTCAAACACGGGGCAGGCTGAATCACCGTTCGTCACTTTCCATGACTTAATGATCGGCGGATTGGGTTTTCCCTGAAATTCAACGACGACGTCAACCAGTCCACCGACGGGAAGTTCTGAAAGATGAGGCATTGCAGCCTCGCTGGCTTTGAGCCAAAGAATGCCGCTTCCACTACTAATCAGGATAAAGCCTTTATCCGGGACGACACGGATCACCGGGCTGTAAAAACTTCCTTCTTTGCCGGGTTCATCGGTAAAAGCCCACCCTAATGTAGCCCCTGACGCAAAAAGAACGATAAGCAACGGAAGGATGAAGGCAAACGGACGAAACATGACGGATCTCCTTGTTAAAAGGGGAGAATAAATTTTGCGCATTATGGCAACTTGGATGAGGGATGTCTAGAACAGCGTGCGCTAGAGGGACTTATCGGCGGTCGACGGGAACTTCGGTAGCCGTCGAATCCTGAATCTGATAGGCGCGAATGACGGGATTTGTTTTATCCTGGAGGGAGATAATGACGTGGAGGGGTTCGGGAATATTGAGTTTTTCCCTGTAGCTTTCAAATTCCATGGCGATTTTAATATCCGTGATGGATGGGCGAGCAGGGCTGAAGGTATGCGAGTGATAAAAGGCCGTCAGCGTGATGCCTTTCTGACGAATATCTTTTTGCGCTTGTGACATCTCCTGTGCATCCATTTGGAAGGCGATATCGGCTCGTTCTTCCGGAGAAAGCCGTTTGAGGTCGGACAGTTTTGCCTGGTCGAAGCGGGCCAGTTCGGCCTCACTCATCTTGGCCAGGATGTTGGTAATTCGATAATGCCCGGTAATGGTTTTGTCCCTGCCGGCTAAAATGCCGCAGCATTCATGAGGGTCCAGGGCCCGGGCGTGCTCGATCATATCTTCCCAAATGTCTGAAGGAATGGTAAGCATGAAGATGCTGCTCAGCGTGTTTGAGGTCTTGCCGCCGCAGGTTTTCGTGACGCCATGACCGGACCGGGGACGATAAATGGTCGAGGCGAATCCATTGCCGTTACACGCTGCACGAGACGTGATGTTCTTCCAGCGTGGTGATCGTTGGAGTCGCGCTGCAGAGCGGGCAGCGGGGATCTTTGGGACGACCGACGTTGCGGAACTTCATTTCGAGTGCATCGTAGATCAGTAAGCGGTCCGCGAGGGTGTCGCCTATCTCCAAAATTTCCTTGACGGCTTCATTGGCCTGTAAAATACCGATGGTGCCCGCGAGGACCCCCAACACCCCCGCTTCCTGGCAATTGGGGACCAACCCGGCAGGAGGCGGTTCGGGATAGAGACAGCGATAGCAGGGATACCCTTCATGCGGTTTGATCGTCGCAAGCTGCCCTTCAAAACGAAAGATGCTTCCCGAGATCAGGGGCTTTCTCGCAAAGAAGCAGGCGTCATTGACCAGGAATCGGGTGCCGAAGTTGTCGGAGCCGTCGAGCACCAGATCGTAGTCGGGCAATAAGGTCATAATATTCTCGGCGCTGATCAGCTCTTGATACGTCTTCACGTGGACGCCGGGATTCAACGCCTCCAGAAGCCGGCGTCCGGACTCGACCTTGGGGACTCCCACGTGGGGCGTGGTGTGGAGGACCTGGCGTTGCAGGTTCGAGAGATCGACCACGTCGCCGTCAATCAATCCGATCGTGCCGACGCCCGCTGCTCCCAGATACAGCGCGATCGGCGAGCCCAGGCCTCCGGCGCCAATGATAAGAACCCTGGCCTGGTTCAATTTTTGTTGGCCTTTTCCACCAACCTGCTCAAGGATGATCTGCCGGCTGTATCGTTCGATTTGTTCTTCGGTAAAATGCATTATTCCACCACGTTGAGTTCAATGGGATCGACGAGTACGCCCTTGGTCCGCAGGCCCGCAATCGCGCGTTCGATTTCTTCGATTTCACCTGCAAATTCCACGTCCATCCAGCCGGTGGTTTCGCGCACGTCGGCCCGGCGGATGCTGGTGACGACCTGGTATTCATGCCCGATCTGATAAATGATGGGTTCGGGAACTTTTTCTTCGGGAAACCGAATGTGAAATCGCAGTTTAGTCATGGCGCCACCGGCAATAGCGGGAACGATCGACACCTCGTCGCCATCCTTGACGGGCGTGTCTTTTCCCGTCAGGAACCGGATGTCTTCTTCATTCAGGTAAATATTGATAAACCGACGAATTTCTCCCTGTTCGTCGCATATCCGGTCTTTCAATCCGGGGTGAGTGACATTCAATTGGTCAATCAATTCGCCAATGCTGTTGCCTGTTCCCTCCACCTCACTCTTGCCTCCGGTCATCGGGCGGAGGGGAGTTGGTACTCGTACAGTGATCATGCCACCCCCTGTTGTCCAAACATTTGTTCAAATTTGGCCAGACTGGCCGGGATTCGGAATGGACGCCCAACCGAATCCACAACGGCTTCCTGTGTTTTTAATCCGTTGCCGGTGATGTAGGCGACGGTCACGTCGTTCTTCTTGATTGCGCCTTGCTTCACGAGTTTGAGAAGGGCTCCGATGGTCACGCCTCCCGCGGTTTCCGCAAAAATTCCTTCAGTTTGGGCCAAGAGCTTAATGCCTTCTATGACTTCGTCGTCGGTGACCGCTTCCATGGCCCCACCGCTTTCCACGGCAGTTTTCAAGGCATAGTATCCATCGGCAGGGTTGCCAATGGCCAGGGACTTGGCAATGGTGTTCGGCTTGACCGGTTTGAAGAAGTCACGTCCATCTTTAAACGCCGTGGCAATCGGGGAGCAACCTTCGGCCTGGGCTCCATTCACCTTCGTGGACACGTCCCTGAGAAAACCGATTTTCTTGAATTCGTTGAGTCCCTTCCAGATTTTGGTCAACAACGAACCCGAAGCCATGGGCACGACAACTTGATCGGGGGCACGCCACCCCAGTTGTTCGACGACTTCAAATGCCAAGGTCTTCGAGCCTTCGGCATAATAGGGACGGATATTCACGTTGACGAAGGCCCATCGTCGTTCGCCGGCAATTTCGCTGCATAGACGATTGACGTCGTCATAGTTGCCTTCGATTTCCACGACTTTCGGCCGATAGATCAAGTTGCCGAGAACCTTCGCCGCTTCCAGGTCGCCGGGAATAAACACGTAACATTGCATGCCGGACTGCGCCGCATGCGCGGCGACGGAGTTGGCTAAATTGCCGGTGGAAGCACAGGCTGCGGTTTCATAACCCAGTTCCCTGGCGCGCGTCAGGGCTACGGCAACGACACGATCCTTAAACGACAGGGTTGGATGATTGACACAGTCGTTTTTAATGTAGAGCTCATCGAGTCCTAAAAAAGCCCCTAAATTTTTTGCGTGAACAAGTGGGGTCATGCCTGCATACAGCCCGACTGTCGGGCTGCCTTCAATCGGGAGCAATTCCTTGTACCGCCACAGGGACTTGGGGCCGGCCTCGACCGATGCTCGCGACATCGTCTCCTTGATTTCGTCGTAGTTATATTTGACCTCCAGCGGCCCAAAGCACAGTTCACAGACGTGAATGGCTTCCGTGGGATATTCTTTCCCACATTCCCGGCAAATGAGGGCTTTCATTTTCGCCATGGTTCAACCTCCTTCCGCATCCGGCCAGGAAACTAGGAGATACCGAACGCTTCGGGCGTTTGCAGTTGGCACGCCTCGTGTTCGTGCTCAAACAGTTCGGTAATGTCCGGATGGTCCCCACACAAGGGACACCTGGGATTTCGTTTCGTCTTTATTTCACGAAATACGGTTTTTCGAGCATCAAAGTCGAGAATGCGGTCGGTGAGCGGATCACCGATCCCAAGGATCAATTTTAACGCTTCCGTGGCCTGAATGGTCCCGATGATGCCGGCCACGACGCCGATGATGCCGGCCTCTTGGCAACTGGGCACGAGCCCGGGCGGCGGTGGATGGTTGAAAATGCATCGATAGCAGGCCGATTGCTTGGGCACAATGGAGAACACCCGGCCCTCGAACCGGAGGATTCCGCCGTGGATAAGGGGTTTTTCCGCGAAATAGCACGCATCATTGATGAGAAACTTCGCAGGAAACGTATCCACCCCATCAATCACCACGTCGTAGGGCGCGATATAGTCCATCGCATTGGAGGCGGTAAAGCGATCTTCGTACGTTTCAACGGTCACGTCGGGATTCAGGAGAAAGATTTTTTCTTTAGCCGATTGCACCTTTGATCGGCCGACGTCGGGAGTATGGTGAAGCACCTGTCGTTGAAGATTGGACCGGTCGACCACGTCGCTGTCAATCAATCCAATCGTGCCGACACCGGCTGCGGCCAAATAGAGAGCCACCGGCGAGCCGAGCCCTCCCGCCCCGACCACAAACACTTTCGCCTGGGCGATTTTCTTTTGCCCTTTCCCTCCGACCTCGGGCAACAGGATGTGCCGGCTATATCGGTTGATTTGTTCTTCCGAGAAACTCATGTCGCTCTATTTTGCTAGATATTAAAATACTTTTCGATACTCAGATACCGTTCGCCCGTGTCGCACAACACCGTGACCACGTTTTGGTCCGGTCTCAGGTCTTTCGCGACCTGCTGGGCTGCAAAGACGTTGGCTCCGGAGGAAATGCCTACGAGCAGCCCTTCTTTTTTCGCCAACAGCTTTGTGGTTTGGTACGCTTGGTCGTCGGTAACGCGAATAATATCATCAATGATGGAACGATTCAGTACTTTTGGCACAAAGCCGGCCCCGATGCCTTGAATCTTATGCGGCCCGGGTGCGCCTCCGGAAAGCACCGGAGAGCCCGCCGGTTCTACGGCAATGATTTTGATGGCCGGAGCACGTTCTTTCAGCACCTCTCCAGAACCGGTAATGGTCCCGCCTGTCCCAACGGCTGCGACAAAGGCATCGATGTTCCCGTCCAAGGCCTCCCAGATCTCAACCGCCGTCGTTGCCCGGTGAATTGCGGGATTCGCCGGGTTGGAAAATTGGTCAGGCATAAAATATTCAGGGTTTTGGGCAATAATGCTTTGGGCTTCTCGAATCGCACCTTTCATGCCTTCCCACGCCGGGGTCAAAATCAATTGCGCACCATAGGATGATAAAAGGCTTGCTCGTTCGAGGCTCATGCTTTCCGGCATGACCAGAATCAATTTATAGCCGCGAACCGCAGAGAGTAAAGCCAATCCAATCCCCGTGTTCCCGCTGGTCGGTTCGACGATCGTTCCTCCGGGTTGGAGTGTGCCGGTGCGTTCCGCCTCATCGATCATATTGAGGCAGATCCGATCTTTGACGCTCCCGCCGGGGTTGGCAAACTCCACCTTTCCGAAAATAGTGGCGCCGCCTTCCACAGAAAGGCGATTCAATCGAACCAGGGGTGTCTTGCCGATTCCCTCCGTAATCTTTGATAAATAGCGGGTGGTCACGACCCTCCACCCATATAGAACAGAAATTCTACCTTATCGCCGTCCCGGACGTTCGTGGTTTCGAGTTGGTCTCGTTCGACAATTTGAGTGTTGAGTTCAACGGCAACCATGTGCGGGTCGATGTCCTTATGTTTCAGGACGTCCATGATGGTGTCGGCCTGCAGTTCTTCGGGTTTACCATTAATGGTGAGTTGCATTGTTTTCTCCGCCGTATGGGATCTGACTATAAACAGGTAAAAGTAACAAACTCATAACAATTTCGTCAAGAAAATGTGAAATTACAAGGGGTTATGAAATAAGTTGAGGCACCAGGTCTTTAGCATGACCCTGGATAGCCATATCGACGAGGTCGGAATTGGGCGTCGGGTCCAGATTCAATTCCGCCACAAAGGCCCCATTCTCTTTGGCAATGGGCCCGAAAGACGCGGCCGGGTATACCACCCCGGACGTTCCGATAATCAGGAGCACTTCGCACTTTCGTAACGCGTCGAAACTCTTTTGCAAATCTTGAGGGTCCAGGGACTCTCCAAACCAGACGATGTGAGGACGAAGAAGTCCCGCGCACGTGGAACATTCCGGTAATATGGCGATGGGCACGTCGCGATTGACTGTTATCCGTTCGCATTGCGTGCAACGCACCTTCCAAATATTGCCGTGAATTTCCGACAGGCGTTGAGACCCCGCCAAAGGGTGCAGCCCATCGACGTTTTGGGTAATGAGCCAAAAATCGTTGACGTTGTGTTCCAGTTCCACGAGGGCCGTATGGGCCGGATTCGGTTGCTTGGTTGCAATGAGTTCGCGGCGCCAATTGTACCATTCCCACACGAGCTTGGGATTGCGAGCGAAAGCCTCGGGTGAGGCCAGTTCTTCAGGCCGGTGATCTTTCCAAAGCCCATCTGCACCTCGAAAGGTCGGCACGCCGCTGTCCGCGGAAATGCCGGCTCCGGTCAGAACCGTGACGGCGGTGGCTTGGGCAAGCCTCGCCTTCAGGTCGTGAATCGTGCGAGAAGTGTTCATGTTCAATCAAAAACATTTTGAAGCCGGACCGGTTCGATCATCTTACGCGAAGAACTCACGGGCCACAATACGCACAGACATCGAAGGCATCGCCGAGAAACGACAACGGTATGGCCATGGCTTCATTCAGACCTGGCTTCGCCTTGCCACAACATGTCGTATCCAAGTTCACTGGTCTCAGAACACATGTCTGACAACGCGGCGAACGTCTTGTTGAAGACTTCATCGGCATGGGATTTTTCATGATCCTCAAACGACCGCCAATACGTGACGATCGCAAAATGATCATCCGTCACAGTAGATCCACCAAGCGAGCCTTCCCGGGAAATGAAACCGGAAAACTTGAAGACCTGCCCGGCGAGAAATCCACCCTTTTCGTTGCCGTAGGTTTCCTTGATGATCATGCACAGTTCCCCAACGGCAAGCTCGATCTGTTCAAACGTGACGCCGGGTTTGAGCTTGATGGTATTGAAGAGCATTTTTGTCCCGAACGGAAGGGTAATGGGACCGAACATATCATTCTCCTTGAGAGACGCACGGCCGATACAGGTGTGCGTCCTGGAAATAAGAAAGTGATTTCAACTCGAAATAACCGGGCTCATAATGATTGTATCAGACGAAATCATCACAATGATGCTTTTTGAGTACGTTGACTGATGAAAAGGAGAGAGGGTCAGATTTCGCGGAAGTATTGCTCAAGCAGGGCGTGGTAGGCGCGGATGCGTTTCACGTACCGGACGGGCTCCCAACCGCGAGCGTACCCATATCGCAGGGTTTCGTAGTACGGTTGTTGGGCCAGGAGGGGCAGCATGGTCTTGAGATCTTTCCAGGAATTTGGATTCTTGCCCATCCGGCGGGCCAGGTGTTGAGCATCCTTGATATGCCCCATGCCCACGTTATAGGCCGCCAGGGCAATCCAGATTCGGTCGGCTTTTCCAATACGGCGAGGAAGGCGTTTCTCCAGCCTCTGAAAATACCGGGCTCCACCTTCGATGCTCTTGGTGGGATCTTCCCGGTTTTGAATGCCCAAAGACGAAGCGGTATTGCGGGTCAGCATCATGATGCCCCGAACTCCGGTTGGACTGACGGCATGTCGATCCCAACGTGATTCCTGATATGCTTGAGCCGCCAGTAACGTCCAGGAAATTCCATAGGCCTGCGCGAATCCTTCAAATTGCCGCCGATATTGTGGCAAGCGGGTTTCGATATGGTGCTGGAAACGGAGTTTCTCCCATCCGGCGAGATCGGGTTTGACCGGGGGCAGCACGTATTCCACGGCTTTAGGTTGAGACTTGGATGAATGGATTGGTTGAGTGGCGGAAATGTTCCACCATGCCCCTGCAACAAGGAGGAGGAGAATCGCACAAGCAGCCAGACTCTTTCCAATGATGGATGCCGCCTGTAAGGATTCAGGCTTTCCTGGCCGGTATTTCGATAAAAAAGGAATCATGGAATTTTTCGTGGCTGAAGAAGGGTTACCCTCAAGAAATAGTTAACATTTATCTATACACGGATCCGATGCCAATCGCAAGCACGTTTTCTTTAATGAATGAGAGTGGTTGGGATGCAGAATGCGGACAACCGGAACGTGTTCGGCGTCATCTCCGGTGTCCTTGTGAAGTTTAGGACAGGCAGTTTTGAGATAAACGAGTTGGTGTTGCTCTTTGGGAACGTGTTAGTCTAGTCGAAGCCTTGTATGAAGGCACCGGGAACAAAAGAGGAACTGTTTTCAGGAAAAGCCGGTTTTGGATGAGATTGAACGTTTGTCAAAGATTCCGAATAATTCAATGAAGAAAGGATGAGGAAGGATGGTGGAAAGAACGTTAGCGATTATTAAACCTGATGCCGTTAAAAAACGGGTTATGGGCGACGTTATTCAGAGATATGAAGCTGCCGGGCTTACCCCGGTTGCCATAAAAATGACGAATTTGTCCAAATCGAATGCTGAAGGATTTTATGCCGTACACCGGGAACGTCCGTTTTTTCATGATCTGACCACGTTCATGTCGTCGGGGCCTTCAGTTGTCCTTGTCCTTGAAGGGGACAATGCGATCCAGGCAAACCGTGAGCTTATGGGAGCGACTGATCCACAAAAAGCAGAGGCCGGAACGATTCGAGCGGCGCATGGGGCCTCGATCGAGGCCAATGCGGTTCATGGATCGGATTCTTCTGAAACAGCCAGATTCGAAATTGGATATTTTTTTCCGGATATGGATTTGCAAGTCGGTTACTGAACGGTACCGTGCCGTCTTAAATGTCGGGAACAACGGTCGTTGTTCCCGGCGGATATTCCACAGTCACGCTTCGCCACATGTCGATTTCTTTTCCGCATTTGCGATTCATTGTCATCACGCTTTCCGCCCTCCTTTTGTTGAGCGGGTGTTTTCGCTCTGCCGGGCCTGACTTGGGAGTCCGGGCCTTACGCGACCAAACCGAGAAACATTCCTTGCGGCAGGCCGAACTCGCATTCCTTCGAGCCGACTATTCGACGGCTGTTCTGTTACTGGACGGGTTCTTACGCACTCATCCCCAATCTTCCCGGTCGCTGGAAGCGCGATGGTGGTTGGCTCGGGCGTATCAAAAGACGGGCAATCGGTCTTTGGCCCTTGAACATTTTCGCTTTTTGTCCGATACGCGGTCTTCGAATTCGTATCAGACTGATGCCCGATTTCGCATGACGCAACTTGCAGAACGGCCGGGTGAGCCGATGGCGAGTGGATCCATAAAGGGGATCGTCATTTCCCTTGAATCCGTTCAAACGCCCGGCGACGTGGATTCCGTGATCTCAGCGAATCGGAAAATCGACGGATCCATGATTCTGCTGGATGTCCCATGCAGTGTTGACGGGAACCTGCAGGATAACGGACAACCGTTCTCTTTTGATACGATGCGTTCCGCCATTCAGCAGATGCACGATCGAGGGACAGCGATCTATCTTGGGGTGACCTTGAGGTGCATGGGACATTTCGCCCGTGAACGGAAATTGGAAAATTGGAAAGACCAGGTCTATGACCCACAATCGGGAACGTTACGTCGCTCCTCCTATTATTCGTTGCATTTTTGGGGTTACCGGGCGTTCCTTGTGGATTGGATGGCTCGACTCCGTGACCTTCCGCTGACGGGACTGTTGATTCGCAACGCGGTTCCCGTGGGATTGTATGAAGGGTTCAGTCCCTTGGCCGTACAGCTATTTGCCCGGGAATTCGGTGTGGACTTCGAGCCGGTTCACATGTTTAACGACGATCGAGCCGTGCACGCGACTGATTCCAGTTCCGGCGTTCATCTTCCAGCCGTGTTCTGGAAATGGGCCGGGTGGAAAGCCCGGGAACGGCTCCGAATTCTTCGGAACCTGGTTCAGACGTTGCGCGTTCGTCTCCCTCATCTTGAGTTCGGCATGACGCTGCAACCTCAAAGCATAACCGATCCCATAGGAGGGTTGGTTTATTTTGCCGAAGATTGGGCCGACGTGGCGCGTGGTCCGTTTGACAGGTTTCTGATAACGATCGAAGAACCGGAATCTGTGGTCGTCCATCCCACTTCTCAAGATTCACCCACGGGATTCTCAGAAGAGCCTGTGCCCGACTTGATCGGGGAGTGGGTCGACAATGGCGTCGTTCCTGTCACGGAGATGATTCAGCATCTCGGGAAGCCTGAACAAATCTGGATCATCCTGCCTCAGGCGGTTCATGCGCGCACACAATCGCGCATTCTTCCCAAAGGAGTCGGCCGCATCTATGATCACCGTGGAGTTCCTTGACAAACGGCCGCCCCTCATTTAAAAAAAGTTTTGGCAAGGCGGCTGGCGGGAGAAGAAAGCATCGGCAATGATTCCTGAAGATTTACGGTATCACAAAGAACATGAGTGGGTGCGACTCGACGGGCAGCGGGTCACAGTGGGGATCAGCGACTTTGCGCAAGATGCCTTGGGTGACGTCGTGTTTGTGGATTTGCCGAAAATCGCTACAGAATTGACTATGAACCAGGAAATCGGTGAAGTGGAATCGACCAAAGCCACGTCCAGCCTTTACTCGCCGGTCAGCGGAAAAATCGTAGAAGTGAACGCCGAATTGGAAGGCCATCCTGAATACCTGAACCAGGATCCCTATGGGAAAGGCTGGATCGCAGTGATCGAATTGGCCAATCCCGCCGACGTTGACGCCTTGATGACGGCCTCGCAGTATGAGGAATTTCTTTCCTCGCAGAGTTAGGGAACCTCTGATTTATTGCACTATCGGGCGTATGGCTGCGTTGTGTCCTCGCTCAACCCTCACCTATCTCTATGATAAGCCTCGGGTTTCGCTCCGGGACGCCTTGCCCTGCATCCCGCTATCACAATAAATCAAAGGTTCCTTAATGCCTTCCCCCAAACATATTGCCATTCTCGGTGCAGGTCCCGGTGGTTACGTGGCCGCTATTCGTGCGGCCCAACTTGGGGCCAAGGTGACGGTGATTGAAAACCGGGCACTGGGCGGAGTCTGCCTGAATTGGGGCTGTATCCCCAGCAAGGCGCTGCTGTCGATCGTCGAATTGGGCGAAAAACTGAAGAAGGCGCATGATCTTGGGCTGCAACTCTCCCATCTGCCGGCATATGTCCCAGAACAAATGGTGGCGAGAAAGAACCGGGTCGTCGGTGGACTGGTCAACGGCATTGCCACGTTGTTGAAACAGTGGGGCGTGTCCCACGTCCAAGGAACGGGACGACTGGTGAATGACCGGACGGTGCAGGTGTCCCTTGCCGATGGCACTGACACGTCCATCCAGGCGGATGGCCTTATCATTGCGACGGGTTCATCGTCGCAGGCACTTCCGATGTTTCCCGTAGATGGGCACGACATCATGACAAGTCAGGAAGCCCTGGAGATTCCACGAATACCCGAACGATTGCTCATCATCGGTGGGGGAGTCGAAGGTTGCGAATTGGCGTCCCTGTACGCCGGATTGGGGTCGCAAGTGACAGTTGTGGAAATGATGCCCCGTTTGTTGCCGTCGGAAGATGAAGAGATCTCGGCTTTTATCGAACGTGAGTTGAAAAAACGTAAAATGCGAATCATTGTCGAAAACTCGGTGAAGTCCGTTGACAAAACGGAGACGGGCATCATCGCTGAGTTGGCCGATGGAGAACGCTTGGTTTGTGATGCGATTTTGGTCTCGGTGGGACGGCGCTGTAATACAAAAGGAATCGGGCTGGAAGAAGTCGGCGTAAAACTTGGAAACAAAGATGAGATTGAAGTCGACGATCATCTGGAAACGAACGTGCCGGGGGTGTATGCCATCGGTGACGTGGTGGGGAAGGCGATGTTGGCACACCTCGCGTCTGCGCAAGGCAAAGTCGCCGTGGACAACATGATGGGAAATGCCAAAACCATGAACTATGACGTGGTGCCCGCGGGCATCTTTACGCTGCCGGAGATCGGGCGGGTCGGCTTGACCGAACGGCAAGTTCGTGAACGGGGAATCGTCCCCAACATCGGACGTTTTCGGTATAGTGCATTAGGCAAGGCTCATGCCGTCGGTGACACGGTTGGGTTCGTGAAGATCCTGGTCGACCCTCAAACGGACCGTGTGCTGGGGGCGCATTTGGTTGGAACGCATGCAGCGGATCTGGTTCATGAAGCGGCGCTGGCCATGCAGTTGAATGCCAAGGCTCAGGACGTTGCCGACATGATTCACGCGCATCCCACGCATTCCGAAGCCTTAATGGAGGCATACGAGGACGTCGAGGGCATGGCTGTCCATCTGGCCAGAAAACGATCCTGATGAGAGGATGGTCGATCAAAAATTGTCCGTCAGCGTGCTCATTTGGAGTCAAACTCCTGCTCCTTGCCGGCACCGTGGGGTTTCTGTCTCTTGCGGGCTTATTGCAGAACCCGTTCCAGTCTACTCAAGCTGAAGCCTTGCCCATGCGGCAAGCCGGCGTTGACACGTCGTTTGAACGACTCCCGGAGCGGCAATCCGTGACGGTGGCAGACGTGGCTCGCGTTGATATTAATCGCGGTTCGACAGAAGATCTACAGCATGTGCCGGGCATTGGGCCGGTCCTGGCTGAGCGTGTCATTCGGTATCGCCAGGAGAATGGAAACTTCTCATCCATTCGTGACATTCAAAACGTGAAGGGTATTGGCGTGAAACGGTTTGCGCGACTTGAACCGTACATTCGTATTGATCGGAAACACTCCTCGCCCGACGAATAATTTTTGGAGGCAGGAATCTGGATGTCAGATCGAGAATTGAAACGGCAGCTTGAGCTTATCACGCGCGGCACCGTTGAGGTGATACAGCACCGTGAACTCGAGGATCGGGTCCGGGCTTCACTCAAGGAGGGGAGACCCTTGCGGGTAAAGGCCGGGTTCGATCCCACTGCACCAGACCTTCATCTTGGCCATATCGTGTTGATCCAGAAGCTGCGTCATTTTCAGGAACTTGGGCATGAGGTTATCTTTTTGATCGGAGATTTTACCGGCATGATCGGCGACCCGACCGGTGTTTCTGAAACGAGAAAGGTTCTGACCAAAGACCAGGTTTTGGCCAACGCCAAGACCTATGAGCGACAGATTTTCAAAACGTTGGACCCGGAGAAAACGCGTGTCGAGTTTAACAGCCACTGGATGCAGGACATGCGTGCCAACGAAGTCATCGAATTATGTTCGCAGTATAACCTGGCACGCATGTTGGAACGAGACGACTTTTCCAAACGATATCGAGATCAGAAGCCCATCGGCATCCATGAATTTTTATATCCGTTGATACAGGGCTATGATTCAGTGGTACTCAAGGCCGACGTTGAACTGGGCGGCACCGACCAAACGTTTAACTTGCTCGTGGGGCGGGATCTCCAGCGCAATTGGGGCCAAGTCCCTCAAGTGGTCATCACGATGCCGTTACTGGAAGGGACGGATGGCGTGCGAAAGATGAGTAAAAGTTTTGGGAACTTCATTGCCCTGGAAGACGAGCCCTCGGATATGTTCGGCAAGATCATGTCGATCAGCGATGATCTGATGCTCCGGTACTATGAGTTGCTGACTTCCGATGATCTCGATGCGGTCAAGCAACGCCATCCCAAGGAGGCGAAACTGGACTTGGCGGAAGCCATGGTGACGCGGTATCACGGTGCGGATGCCGGACGACAAGCCAAGGAGGACTTCGAGCAGAAGTTTCGGAAGCGGGAATTTCCCGAACAGCCCGATGTCACGGTCACGTTGACGGCAGCGGATTTTTCAGATCCGGAAAATCCCTCGATCGGGTTGGTGGATCTCCTCATGCGAACGGGGTTGTTGCCCAGCAAAGGGGAGGCGCGTCGCCTGATCGCGCAGGGTGCGGTGGTCGTAAACGATGAACGCTGTCAAGACATAAATGAGATTCTACCGTTACAGTCGAACGAATCGTACCAAATGAAAATCGGCAAACGGAAATATGCGCTGGTGCAGGTACGGATATAGCCTGGGCAGACTGACGCCGAATAGGAAGCCTCTTTTCTCCCTCTCCCTTGACGGGAGAGGGCTAGGGTGAGGGTGCCCCGCCGTCCGCTTGACTTACTTTCCGCGCCCTGCCTAGAATGAATTTCCTTCCAGAACAAGAACAGTGAGCGGGTGTAGCGCAGTGGTAGCGCATCGGCTTCCCAAGCCGTTGGTCGGGAGTTCGAATCTCCTCACCCGCTCCAATCTCACCGCGCTTTCCATGATTCCGTGCGCGGCTTTTTTGTAGACATTCATGCATCACAGAGGAACCGGTATGATCAATCAAGGTGAGTATGATGACTTACAACGCAAAGCCAAACCGGAAGGTATTTTCTTTCAACCCGTGACGCGGCAACGTGACGACGTGACGGAGCAGGGGTATACGCCGCATGATTACAACCTTGACACGGGGGACGTGTCGGCGCACTCGATAGTGACGGAAGAAGACGGAACCCCAAAGTTTTTCACGTATGACGATGCGTTGAGGTTTTTGGGAAGTCAATTCTAAGTGAAAGCCGGGAAAAGAAACGTAGGTCGGGTTAGCCGGAGGCACAAGCCGACAAGCAGCCGCACATCGGGCGATGTTCTAACTGTTATCAAGCTGTCTCAAAGCCCGTCATCTTCTGTTTGGGGTGACGGACGGGGAGGATGGCAAAGCTAGGGTCATGGTAATCTTGAGACAGGACTAGCCCCATCATTATTCGTTGAGTCAGTGTGGACATTCAAACCAGTCCAAAATATGAGAATTGTTCCGTCTTTTCCAGTGGTAATTAGGGCGAAACGTAACCAAAATAGATCTTCAGAAACTGTTTAAACACATTCTCCCGACGGTGATTAAAGCGATACTCTACTTCTTTCAGATACATGGGGCAATGATATTTCGAGACCCCGCGATACTGATACAAGATATGTTTGGCGTAACTCCAAAAGCCTTCAATGCCGTTAATGTGATTCTTCGTCCGCGGGCTCACCAACGCTTTCGCATGATTGACCGTATGATGGTGGCCATAGCGTTTTAAGGATTGATACCCGCGAAAGGCATCCGTGAAATAGACCGACCCTTTTCGGGTGTGCGCTTGAATATGCCGCATCAATTCCTCCGCACTGACCGACTCGACGACTTTCGTATACACGCGGCCGTCCCGCTCCAGGATCCCGAAGACGACGCTTTTGCCCGCGGGGGCGCGGCCCCGTTGGCCTTTGCGCCGGCCACCGAAATAGGCCTCATCGAGTTCGATCTCGCCCTTCAGTTTGCCGGCTTCCAGTTCAGTGACATGATACAACGCTTCGCGCACACGGTGATAGACGCGGGTGACGACTTTCAGGTCCAGGCTCAGATCCTGGCTCAACCGATAGGCGGGTTGCAATTGATAAAAGCCTTGCAGGATCCGGATCTCCCGGCGCAGCCGCCGGAGGCTCTTGCTTTTCCCGCAACGCCCACATTTCACGTAGCCGCGGCTGGTGTGCAAGACCTGAAAGGAACCGCAGAAAATGCACTTGCGACCGCGCAGAAAGTTGGCCGCACAACTAAAAACCGTATGTCGTCCTGTAACCATGCTGGTTTTCTACCACACATTGGTTACGAAACGCCCTAATTACCTTTCCAGTTATCCACAAAATGAGGGTGATAGTGTGGGATAATAGTCATTATAGCCTCTAACCCCTCGTAATTAAAAGAAGTTGCTAACCCCTCACCCGCTCGGACTCTTTCCCACCAACTTTAATCAAATTTCCATTTAGCGTAAAATTTCCGTAAATCGTTCTCCGGAAGAAGTAGATGGGGATTCCATGAAGAAGAATTGGGACGTGGTGATTCTTGGGGGTGGCTTTGCCGGACTGACCTGTGCCAAGCGTTTAGAAAAATTGTGGGGCAAAGCGTCTGCCCAAAGGATTCTTTTGGTCAGTGCTGAAAATTATTTCGTCTTCCAACCATTTTTGCCCGAAGTCATTGGCGCCAGCATCGAACCTCGACATGTGACCAACCCCATTCGAATCGTCCTTCGCCATTGTGCCCTGATGCGGGCGGAGGTTTCGAAAATACATCTCGATAACCGGCGAGTTGAATTTGATGTCACGGATGGGCCTGAAATAGAACCTATTGATGCCAATCATTTAGTTCTGGCTCTCGGAACCAGTACAAACCTTCGAGCGGTGCCGGGAATGATGGAGCATGCGCTTTTTTTGAAAACGTTGGCGGATGCCCTGTCTCTTCGCGAGCACATTGTCCGGCGACTTGAAGAAGCGAGTTTGGAGCCAAATCCGCAGCACCGGAAAAGACTTCTCCATTTTGTCATTGTCGGAGGTGGCTATAGTGGGGTTGAAACGGCTGGCGAAATCCTGGATTTGCTGCTCACTGCGAGACGTTTTTATCGAAACCTGGATGCCTCGGACTTGCAAGTTACTTTAGTTCATTCCGGCCCTCATTTACTCCCGGAACCCGGCGAAGATCTTGGCTGTTTTACCAAAAGAACCCTGGAAAAGCGAGGCATGGTCGTCTTGATCAATCAACGTGTGACGTCCGTGAGTAGTGATTATATCCGACTGAAAGATGGAACGCGTCTCGACGCTCAAAATGTCGTCTGTACAATTGGGAATGCTCCTAATCCTGTGCTCTCTGATCTGGAGGCTGAATATGAGAAAGGTAAACTTCTGACGGATGAATGGTTAAGGGTCAACGGATATGAGAATGTCTGGGCGATCGGCGATGGAGCGGCTAATCCGGATGGATATGGTCATCGCTGTCCCCCGACCGCCCAATTTGCAACGCCGTTGGGCAGACAGGCAGCGGATAATATTGCCGCAACGTTCACCCGTGCCTCTCTTCGCCCGTTTCGATTCAAGATGCTCGGGCAGATGGCCACGGTCGGCCACCATAAGGGAGTCTGTTCGATTCTCGGGTTTCGTTTTAGCGGCCTGTTCGCATGGTGGCTTGCCCGGACCATTCATCTGTTAAAGTTGCCCGGACTGGACCGTAAGCTTCGGGTGGTTATTGATTGGACGTTCGAACTCTTTTTCCCACCGGATCTCAATTATTGGGATTTGCGGAAAACACAAAAATTGGCTCGAATTCACATCGAACCAGGTGATGTTGTCTTTCATCAGGGTGAGCGAAGCAATGGGTTTTACATCGTCGAGGACGGGGTTCTGGAAGCGACAAGACACGATGCCGATGGCCACGTTCTATGGAAAGATGAATTGGTTCAGGGAGACCATTTTGGTGAAGGCGCTCTTCTCTACGGTCTGGCGCGACGAGTCACGGTGACGGCAAAGACGCAGGTGACGCTGCTCGTGTTTGCGTCAAAAGAGTTCAAATTTTTCGTTGATCTGTTCAAGTCACTTCGGCAATTGCTCAGCTCCACGGCAACCAGAGGTCCGCTGGAAGAGTTTTTAAGGCCATCCACCTGGTCGGAAGAACTTCTTCATGCTCCGGTGACCGATCTCATGGATGCGTCACCGGTATCGATTTCCGAGTCGGCGACAATAGCCGAAGCGATCCAGAAGTTGACTGAAAGCCATCAGAACGTACTCGTGGTGGTGGATGATGACGGAAAGTTGACGGGCCTGTTGACAGAAACCGACTTATTCCGTTCCGCAGCCAAACAACAGAAGTTTTCTGGAATCCTGAAAGACAACGTCTCCCGGGAAGTCATATCACTACAGTCCAGTCAGTTAATCCATGAGGCCTTGCAGGTGTTCTACCTGAAAGGCGTGAAAAAGGCGCCGGTACTGGATAAGCATGGTCGGCCGGTCGGAACGTTGAGTTACCTCGATCTTGCACGCGCACGAATACAGAGGGGGCCCCCAACACGAACCTGAAGGATTTCTAAAACGTTTAATTGGTATCCCTCTTCATTGACACCGTTACAATTTGTTACACATTCTTACGATCACGCAACCAATGCTCGCGTTTCCCTTGGTATGCTGACTTCAAGCACATTTCGCAACCCTTTCTCAAAAGGAGGATATCATGGGAAAGTCACAAGTATTTATGGGGGTAGCGGTGATCACGCTGGCGGCAACCATTTTGGGCTTCACGGGATGTAGTCGGCATCGGTCGCCGGAGGAACGAATTGCCCACAAGCTGGACCACATCGGTTATTACCTTGATTTGACGGAACAACAACAGGGGAAACTCAATGAAGTGAAGAATGAAATTCTTCAAGTCCGAAGCGCCATGCGTGATGAACGCCAAGCCATGTTGAATGAAGTCATCACCCAGGTTGAGAGTGACCGGATTAGCCAGGCAACCGTGTTGAGTCTCCTCGATCAGCATTATGCATTGATGAAGCAAACGGCGCCCCAAGTGATCGCCAAGGTGAGCGAATTGCATGCCACCTTGACTCCGGAGCAAAAGGCTAAGGCCGTGGAGCGCCTCACGTGGTTCAAAGAAAAGCGGATGCACTAACTACCGTGGCAGGGTATGCTGCGCAGGCCGTGGAGACGCCTCGATTCCACGGCCTGTTAGCTGCCCGTCCCCCAAATTTTTCATCCGAACTATCATGGCTGCCACCGTCTTAATCATTGATGATGACCGCAAGTTGAACGAAATGCTCAGTTCATATTTAAGTCAGTTTGGAATGACGGTGCTCACAGCAGACCATCCTGATTCAGGTCTGACGCTATTTCGTTCTCACTCACCCTCCTTGGTGATTTTGGATCTCATGTTGCCGGGCCGGGACGGGTTTGCAGTCTGTCGAGACATTCGCGCGGAAAGTCAGGTTCCCATCATCATGTTGACGGCGCGTGGCGATCTGCCGGATCGGGTGGCCGGCCTCGAGCTTGGTGCGGATGACTACTTGGCCAAACCGTTTGAACCTCGCGAGTTGGTGGCTCGCATTCAAACGGTATTGCGTCGCTTTGGTCAGACGACAGGTCGTCTGCCGGCGAAAGAGCTGGTGCAAGCCGAAGACCTGTTCGTGGATTTACGCAAGCGCACTGCGATGCTGAATGGAGAATCAATTGAATTCACGACCATGGAGTTTGAAATCCTTGCGCTCTTTTTATTGAATCCCGGTGCCGTGTTAAGCCGCGACGAGATTATGGATCATATCAAAGGAATGGATTGGGAGGCGTACAATCGATCCATCGACGTCACCGTCAGTCGTCTAAGGACAAAGTTACGGGATGATCCCAAAAAACCACGCTATCTCAAGACCGTCTGGGGAACAGGGTATCTGTTTCTTCCCAAAGTACAGTCGGTTCTTGAGAAACCCAGGGAGGCGTAACAATGTTCATGCAATCGCACACCATTGATGCGGATTTTCACTGGGTTGCTGTTCCTCTGTAATGAAAATAAGGCAACTCGCCTGCCATGACTAAGAGTTGGCAACGGTTCCACGGCTTTTTTAGACGCTCGATTTTTTTAAAGCTGTTTGTGGTGTATTTGCTCACGGCAGTGGTGTTACTGGGTGGACTGCGTGCGTTCAAATTTTGGACATTGGATGAAGGGAATTTTTTTCAGACCCCGTGGGGACGCATTTTAGCTCATCAGGCCGACTATTTGCTTGGCGAGATAGGATCGCCGCCCGACCCTGAAAAAGCCAGGCGTATCGCGGAAGAATGGGGCGTTCAAATTCGAGTTGAAGGGTCTGGCGCGAGTTGGAGCACCGATAGCCGTCTTCCTTCTATTCCTTCCCTGCGTATTCACGATAGCCACGCTCAATCCCCCTTCCAGGCGAGTCGTTTCCGATTTCATCCGGTCATCATTGCGAATGATGATGCTCAACGCGTGGCCTTGTTTTTTCTTCACCGGCCCTCGAGGAACGTGGATGCCTGGATGCTGATGTTGCTCATCGGCATGATCGTAGCGGTGCTCACCGGTAGTTATTGGGGCGTGCGATGGTTCTTAAGACCGGTGGGCTGGTTAAACGTTGGAGCCAAAGAAATTGCCAAAGGAAATTTCGATCATCAAGTTCCCGTTCGTTCTCCTGATGAGTTCGGACGGTTGGCAGCGTCGTTTAATGATATGGCCCAACAAGTTCGAGAAATGATTCGTGCCCGTGACCGGCTATTGGTTGATGTCAGCCATGAACTCCGTTCTCCTCTCACACGAATGAAAGTGGCAATTGAATTCATTCAAGATCCATCGTCAAAAGAGAAACTGCAACAGGAACTTCGAGAACTTGAAACCATGGTTGCCGAACTTCTTGAATCCGAGCGACTCACAAGTCAGGGCGGCCAACTCAATCTGGTGGCCACGGATCTGGTCTCGATTGTGAAAGAGGTAGTTGGCGCCTATGCCTTACAGGGTGCTGGCGTGCGTCTGGCGGCATCCCCGGGGCGTCTGGTGTTATCCCTGGATCGTCAGCGCGTTCATATCGTTTTTCGGAACCTCCTTGAGAATGCCATTAAATATTCCCCTCGTGAAAAGGGACCCATTGAGATTCGGACCACCGCCGAAACCGATTTTGTCTGTGTTGCGATTCGAGATCACGGGCCTGGCATTCCTCTCGATGAGCAAAGTCGTATTTTTGAACCATTCTATCGGGTGGACCCGTCCCGCACGCGTGAAACAGGGGGCTATGGGTTGGGACTCAACTTGGTAAAATAAATTATGGAGGCCCACGGCGGTGAAGCGGTCTTATCCTGCTCTTCCGATAGAGGGAGTACGTTCATCCTGAAATTTCCCATTCGTTAATCACGTAACAAGGGACCATCCATGGTTTGCTGATGGTTCCGGACAGGAGGCACCATGAATGCACGGCACTTGGGACATGTGGTGTTTTATGTGAAAGATCTGACACGGTCGCTTGAATTTTATCGGGATCTCTTGGGGTTCAAGGAAATCGGGCGGACGTTTGGGGGGAAAGCCGCGGGCTTGACCTCCGGTCGGACTCATCATGAATTACTCTTGATCGAAGTGGGAGATGCACCTGGTCCTTCGCAAGGGGTTCGGCGTGGGCTTTACCATATTGGCATCAATATTGGGGAAAGTTCGGTTGAACTGCGATCCGCCAAGGACGAGTTAGAGCGCAACGGCATCCCGGTCTCCGGCATGAGTGACCATATCGTGACTCAAAGTCTCTATCTCCATGATCCGGATGGGAACGAAGTGGAGTTGTATATCGATGTTCCTGGAGTCAATTGGGAAGAAAATCCCATGCTTGCCCTGTCTCCCATCAAACCACTGGCTTTATAAAGTCAACTGCGAGCGGCATTGGGTTGGCGACAAAATAAGAAGGGGCCTCTATCTATAGGTTCACAATGACAGGTTTTATGTATGAAATGCTCCATTATTGATAGATTGGTCTAAATGTGTCTATAGTCTCAGATCGGTGACGTGGAAATCAGCCTGCAAACAGTTGAGTGTGTGTCGTCAAATATAGAAGCACCGATGAGAAGCGTTATGTGCATACCTGTTCGTGAACTTCCTGAAGTTTCGGAAGTGAATGTCATCAATAAACCGGGAAACGATCGAAGGCCTTTTTCATGAACAAGCCATTTCACAGTAAAAACAGTTCGGCTGCCAAACTGGCAGTAACGAATCTTTTTCTTCTGCTGCTTGGGTTGACTGCCTGCCAACAGGAGGGAGGGCCGGCGCCTGCACCGCCGCCCCCTGAAGTGAAGATCATGACCATTGTCGCCAAGACCATACCTGATGAAGTGGAATTCATCGGCCAGACGGCATCCTTCCGTCCGGTCGAGATTCGATCACAGGTCACCGGAATTATTAAGAAAGTCTTGTTTACCGAAGGTCGTGACGTCAGGAAAGGCGAGAAGCTGTATCTGATCGATCCTGTTCCTTTTAAGGCGTCGGTCGCAAGTGCCAAGGGTCGGGTTGGTCAGGCTCTCGCTCGATTGGCACAGGCTCGTGCGGAGTTGGCGCGCGTCATGCCGCTGCTTGCCGAACAGGCCGTGAGTCAAAAAGACGTCGATGACGCCATTGCGGAGAAACTCGGGACGGAAGCCGCGCTGGTTACGGCGAAGGGCGACTGGGAAAAAGCAAAATTCGATCTGCGAAACACCTTTTTGTCGCGCCGGTGGCGGGACGACCAGAACGAAGCCAATTGTATGAGGGGCGGTTGGTATCGGCTCAAAGCGACCTTCTCACGAGCATCCATCAAATGGACCCGATCTACGTCAACGTGAACGTGCCGGAAAGTTACATCCTTCGGCGGCAACGGGAATTAGCCGCACATCGCGTGGAACGGCCCGATCTTTTTCAACTGAGAGGAATGATGATCATGGCCGACGGGACCACCTATCCACATGAAGGCACGCTGGATTTTGCCGGGATACGATTTCGATCCGAGACGGGTTCGCTTTCGGCACGCTTCAAATTTCCCAATGCGCGCCAGCGCATGTTTCCCGGAGACCGGGACAATCGTCCTCTTTATTCCCTGTTTCCCGGGCAGTTCGTTAAAATTCGAGTCCGGGGGTACATGCGAAGAGACGCGATATTGGTTCCCCAGCGGGCCGTTCAGCAAGGTCCCAAGGGTCTTTTTGTGTACGTCGTGGATGGGGAAAACAAAGTGGAACTCCGCCCGGTCACGGCCAGCGCCTGGCATGAACGGGACTGGCTCATTGAAGATGGGGTTCACCCGGGAGATCAAATTGTCGTCGAGGGGTTTCATCGTATTCGACCGGGAACGCGCGTCAAATCCGTTCCCTATCAATCGGCGTCTCCGTCTTCAGATGCTCAAGGTTCCGAAGTCGTCTCTCGGGAGAAGTCGTGAGTCCCCATTTTTTTATTGATCGTCCGATCTTTGCGTCGGTGTTGTCCATCATCATCGTCGTGGTCGGTCTTGGGTCGTTACGGATTTTGCCCATCGCGCAGTTTCCGCAGATCACGCCGCCAATGGTGCAAATCGACGCGGACTATCCCGGGGCGAGTGCCGAGGTCGTGGCCGAATCCGTCGCCCGGCCCATAGAGGTCCAACTTCCGGGAATTGACAACCTGTTGTATTACGATTCCACGAGTACCAATGACGGTCATATGACCATGCGACTCACGTTTGAAATCGGGACGGACGTGGATATCGCCCAGGTCCAAACGCAGAACCGGCAACGGCTTGCCGAACCACAATTGCCGGATGAAGTCATTCGGCAAGGCGTCACGGTCAAAAAGACTTCACCGAGTCTGTTGGCGGTTGTGGCATTAAGTTCCACCGATCCCAAACATGATACGGTGTTTCTTTCCAATTATGCTCTGCTGCGAATGCTCGATAGTATCAAACGATTACCCGGAGTGGGAGATGCCCTCGTTTATGGCGGTCAGAACTACTCCATGCGTATCATTCTCGATCCCGTCCGTATGGCCCAACTCGATCTGACGCCTACCGATATTGCAAACGTGGTTCGTGAGCAAAATCGCGATTTTCCGGCCGGACGCATTGGTCGTGAACCCGCGCCCCAAGGGACTGAACTCACCATTCCGATTATTACGCAAGGCCGTATGAGCGCCGTCGAGGACTTCGAGAATATGATCGTTCGAGCGTATCCCGACGGGTCCATGGTCTATTTGCGGGACGTCGCACGCGTCGAACTGGGAGCTCAATCGTACAATCTTCAGGCACGATGGAACGGCAGGCCCAATACGTTTCTCCTCACGTTTCTTGCTCCGGGAGCGAATGCGCTGGACACGGTGAACCGGGTGCAAAAGGAGATGGAACGACTCGCCCGGCAGTTCCCGGCGGGCGTGTCCTACGATATTCCTTATAATACGACGAAATTCATCGAGATCTCCATCAAGGAAGTGGTGAAAACCCTCATGGAAGCGATGGCGCTGGTGATTTTGGTCGTGTTTCTGTTCTTGCAAAATTGGCGCGCGACTCTTATCCCGGCCATCGCCGTTCCGGTCTCCTTGATCGGCACGTTTGCCGGACTGGCGGCTTTGGATTTTTCCATCAACACGTTGACCCTGTTCGGCATGGTCCTGGCGATCGGCATCGTGGTCGATGACGCCATTATCGTTGTGGAAAACGTTGAACGGCACATGACACAAGGCGGCCTTTCAAGAAGAGACGCCGTCAAGCAGGCCATGACCGAGGTGACTGGGCCGGTGGTCGCGAGCGTGCTCGTCCTGTCCGCAGTGTTTGTGCCCGTTGGATTTCTTGGAGGAATCACGGGTGAATTATACAAACAATTTGCGGTCACCATTGCGTTGTCCGTGATCATCTCCGGACTCGTGGCGCTGACGTTGAGCCCCGCCCTCTGCGCCACGGTGTTAAAGTCCGGGCATCAGGCGAAGAAAGGGGTTTGGAGATTTTTCAACCGATCGTTCGATTGGACGCAAAATTTCTACGTCGGAACGGTGGGACGCATCCTTCCGCGAGCAGGCGTTTTTCTCGGCATGTTTGCCGTTCTCATATTCTGCACGTGGGGGTTATTTGAGCGCGTCTCTGAAAGTTTCCTGCCGGATGAAGATCAAGGCTACTTCATTACCATCGTTCACCTGCCTGACGGGGCATCGAAAGAGCGAACGCTCAAAGCGGTTGAAAAAGTAGAACGCTACTTTCAGACGATTCCCGAAGTGCATTCAACCGATACGCTGGTCGGCCAAAACTTTGTGTTCAATACCCGGGGCACGAATCAAGCCACGATGTTCATTCCGCTGCACGATTGGGGTAAACGCCGGGAAGCCCGCCAACGGGCCCAGTCCTTGATCGGGGCGGCCTTTCAAAAGTTTGCCGAAATCCCTGAAGCCCTGATTTTGGCGTTCAATCCTCCGGCGATCATGGGATTGGGCGCCACCGGTGGTTTTTCACTCTAGCTCCAGGATCCCAGTGGGGGCGATTTCGCCAAGTTTGCCGGGGTCGCGCAGGAATTCGTGGCAAAAGCCATGCAGCATCCCGCCATCGCCTTTGCGGGTACCAGCTTTCGAGTCAGTGCTCCTCGACTCTATGCCCACGTGGATCGTGCCCATGCCAAGGCTCTCGGGGTCCCGATTTCCGACGTGTTCGATACCATGCAGGCCTACTTTGGAAACTTGTACATCAATGATTTCGTCAAATTCGGTCGCGTGTATCGAGTCCAGACGGAAGCGCCCCCTCAATACCGTTCGACGCCGGAAGATATCAGTAAGATCTACGTTCGCGCGCAGAATGGGAATGAGTCGGCAAGCAGCATGATCCCACTGAGTACGGTCGTCACCACCGAATTTACCAGCGGCCCTGATCCGGTCACCCATTTCAACGGCTTTAACACGGCACTGGTGTTGGGAGGCGCGGCGCCGGGTTTCAGCTCGTGGGAAGCGCTCGATGCACTGGAACAAGTGGCGGATGAAATTTTGATTCCACAGGGTTATACGATTGACTGGAGTGGCATGTCTTTTCAAGAACGTTATGCGGGAGGACAAACCATCATGGTGTTCGGCGTTGCACTCCTCATGGTGTTCCTGGTGTTGGCTGCCTTATACGAAAGCTGGTCGATTCCTTTCGCGGTGTTATTTGCGGTCCCATTTGGAGTGCTCGGCGCACTGAGCGCCGTTTGGGTTCGAGGCCTGGACAATGACATCTATTTTCAAATCGGTTTAGTGACGTTGATAGGCCTGGCCGCCAAGAATGCCATTTTGATCGTCGAATTTGCCAATAAACTCTACGAAGACGGACGCTCTCTGTCGGATGCGGCACTCGAAGCGGCACGCCTGCGTTTTCGGCCTATCGTGATGACGTCAATGGCGTTTATCCTGGGCGTGGTTCCTCTTGTGATCGCGTCCGGAGCCGGGGCAGCAAGTCGACATTCAATAGGGACCGGCGTGTTCGGCGGGATGCTGGCCGCGACGTTTTTGGCCATATTTTTCGTGCCGCTTTTCTTTGTGGTGATTCGAAAACTCCTTGACCGTGGCGGCCGGTCTTTACCTGATGACGCAGGAGTCGAAAATCCAGGCATGCCGGATCAGGGAGAATCCTGACGTGCGCTTTTTCCTCACCCTCCTTCTCTCCGGCCTTGTAAGCGCATGCGCACTCGGTCCTGACTACTCACGACCCGATGTTCAAGTCTCGGAGAATTTTCGCATGGGTGAGGAGCCGACGTCCCTGCCTTCCATTGCGAATCTTCCCTGGTGGGAGTTGTTAAAGGATCCAACACTTCAAGAACTTATCAACGTCGCCCTGGCAGAAAACAAAGACCTGAAACGAGCGGTGTCGGCCATTGAGGAATTTGAGGCGAGACTAGCTGCCGCGCGAACAAGCTTTATCCCGCAAGTGGAGGGCAGCTCCAGATTTCCGGCACTGGGCCGAACCGGAGGCTTTGCTCTGGACGGATTTCCCAGTGACTTCAGCTATTCCGTACTGGGTAATTTGGCCTGGGAGCTTGACGTGTGGGGCCGCATCCGCCGGTCAACGGAAGCCTCGCTCGCGGACCTCCTGGCCCAGGAGGAAAACCGGCGGGCGGTGGTCCTGGCATTGGTGAGCGGGGTGGCTCAGGCCTATTTCGATCTTCTGCAATTCGATATGCAATTGGATATTGCGAAACGCACTCTGCAATCCTGGGAGGAATCAGTCAGAATTGCCAGGGCCCGTCTTCGAGGAGGGATCACCTCCAAGTTGGATGCGGACCAATTCGAATCCGAACGGGCGAATGCCGCGGCGCGGGTGGCTGAATTCGAGCGCAGGAAGATTCAAAAGGAAAATGAGTTGAGCGTGTTACTCGGAAGAAATCCAACGAGTATCAAACGGGGAGCATTATTGACGGAACAAGTGATCCCGCCTGAAGTGCCGGCCGGCCTGCCTTCAGAGCTGCTTCAGCGCCGTCCAGACGTTTTGCAGGCAGAGCAAGGGCTGGCTGCGGCAACGGCCCGAATCGGGGTCGCAAAAGCGGCCCGATTTCCAAGCGTGACCCTGACGGGCATTCTTGGAGTGGCCAGTCCCCGGTTATCGAATCTGTTTACCTCCGAAGGGACGTTCGGCGCCTCTGGTTTCAATTTAGCCGCACCGCTGCTGAACGCCAACGCGTTGGGCTTTCAGCAAGACGTGGCCGAGGCGCAGGCCAGGCAGACCCTTGCCCAATACGAACAAACCATCCTTGTCGCTTTCAAGGAAGTCGAGGATGCGTTGGTGGCCGTTCAAACCGCGCGAGAACAGCGCCAAGCTCAGATAGAACAGGTTGCGGCGTTACGGCTTGCCAATTTACGTTACCGTGGAGGCGTGACAAGTTATATCGACGTGCTTATCGCCAAGCGGAATCTTTTCGACGCGGAATTATCTCTCACGGAAACGCATCGCCTGCATTTGGTTTCGGTGGTTCAACTGTATAAAGCTTTGGGTGGAGGGTGGTCTGCAAATGCTGCCACTTGAAAACGGACCGGAACGGATTCAATGCACCCTGGGAAAGCGAGGGGAGGATGGAAGAGTCAGGCGTGCCCCACTTGTCCGTCATGACCGTCCGGGGGGAGTCCCGCTTGCTGGTCGATTAATGAATTTCCGCCAAACTCTTGCGCCATGAGGCTGCCGATCACTTGATGGAGTCGAGTATTCACCTCTTCTTCCGAGACGTGATCGGGGACTTGGATATTGAAAACAATTTGGACGTTTTTCATAAGAGTACGGACTCCCTCCTCATTGGGTGAATCGACGATTCTTCCGGTGTCGCATCTCCTTTTCAGGATTTGTACACTTCTTCATCGTTGGTTTGCAATGGTGCTGGAAGAGAATACATGGTTCTTGCGAAGGGGTGAAGGTACTCCTCCCGAATTTTTTGAAGAATCGTGTTACTTGTTTGTTCCCTTGCAAGCGTCGTCTTGATATACTTTTTTCATGACAACACGGTGTCCAGGCTGTCGACGTCCTGTTTCCCGGGATTCGAATCCATTTCATCCGTTCTGCTCGGAACGGTGTCGAGTCGTTGATCTCGGGGCGTGGCTCAACGCCGAGTATCGGGTTCCCGAAGATCCCCAACAGTCTGAGTCAATTGCAGTTGAGGAATCGGCCTCAGAAAATCCGTAACCCGGTTTTTCGGAGCAAAGAATCTCATGGGAAAAATTATCACGGTTCAACGAAAAGAGAATGAGTCGCTACTCGCCGAAAATTACATCCGCACCTATATTTTGTTTCCATCGGGGCTGCTGGGCTTGTTGGCCATGATCATCGGAATTCTCGCGTTGGTGTATCAACTATTTGTCGAAACCTATGATGAGTGGACGTTTATCAAAAGTTCGGGGCTGATGCTGGCCGGCATTCTGCTCGGGTGGGGGCAAACACGCTATCATCGTTATCTGTTTCGAGCCTTTCCTGAATTTTGGGCAAGCCGAATGAAATCCTCCAATACGCGCGGAGTGCAACGACTCAAGAAAGCGAAAGCTTCGGTCGAAGTGGAGTTGCAGCATGCCGGCCGGAGTTTGGTGCCGGTTGCCTACGTGTTGGGGATTGGGTGTTTGGTCGGGCTCTCCGCATGGAGTTTCAATTCAGGTTCCTTGGACTATATGGCAGCCTTTGCCTTGCCGTGGGCGGGCTTTTTTTGGGGCAAGTTGTTTACCTGGCGATCGGTCATTCCTCCTTTGACGGGTATGAAGGGCAAAAAATAAACCGTCCCGTTCCCTCGTGCCCTCTCAGGTCGACTTCTTGGTCTTGCGAGTTGGGGATTTCTTGTCTTCCATGGCGGCAAGACGTTTTTCCAGAGTCGAGATCTGTTTGTACAATTCGGGAAGGTGTTGCACCAGGACGTGGGTGCGTAAAAAGACCGCGCGTTGTTTCGCAGGCCGCCCGGACATCGCGACGCCGGGTTCCACGTCTTTTTCGATTCCCGCTCCTGCCGCGATCATGACTCGATCTCCGATCGTGAGATGATCGATCAGGCCGGCTTGCCCTCCTATCATGACCTGTTTCCCGATCGACGTACTGCCCGCAATGCCGACCTGTGCCACGATGATGCCGTGTTCTCCTACCGTCACGTTGTGGGCGATTTGAACCAGATTGTCGATTTTGGTTCCTTGCTTGACGTGGGTGTGTCCGAACGTGGCCCGGTCAATAGTCACATTGGCCCCGATTTCAACGTCATCTTCAATGACCACGATTCCCCGTTGAGGAATTTTATGATGGCGGCCTTCATGTTGAACGTACCCGAAGCCATCACTCCCAATGACGGCTCCCGCATGGATGATCACCCGGGAGCCTATCCGGCATCCGTCCAACACGCTCACGTTCGGATGAAGCACGGTATCATCACCGATGGTCACGTCTTCTCCCAAAAAGACCCCCGGGTAGATCGTGACCCGGTCCCCGATGGTCGTGCGATGGCCGATCGTGACGAACGGCCCGATGGAAACATCGTTGCCCAGGCTTACGTTCTCGCCCTGCACAACGTGTTGGGCGATCCCTGTGGGAGAAAGGTTTTTCGTGAAAAAACGGGTGGTCAACCGGACAAAATCGAACTGAGGCTGCGCCGAGACCAATTGGGCCCCGTTTAAATCAGGATAATATTGGGGGACGATGAAAGCCGAGGCCTTCGATTGTACGGCTTGTTGCATCAATCGATGACTGACCAGCAAAGCCAGATCGCCTGGCGCTGCGTGTTCGAGACTGTTGACGCCTGTAATACGAAGATCCGCCGGGCCCTGAAGTTGTGCATCGATGGCACGGGCCAATTCGGTTAATGGATACCCGTCAGGCGTTCGGGGAGTCATGGCCTTTTTTCCTTTGGATTTGGCAAACGTCGCACGTGTGAGTGAAGCCTTGTGATTCGTTTCTTAGTATCGCACTTTCAGAAAAAGGTTGAGGCTGACAACGAAAAACATCACGCACGCGATCCAGGCAGCAACCACGGGAAGCAGGGCTCCACTTTTTCCCAACGTAATGCCAACGGAATTGGTGGCCCAGAACAAAAAGCTGATGCTTAAGGCCTGACCAATGCCTTTCCCAATGCTGGCCGTCCGGGTGCCGGTTTCAAGGAGTCCGATGGACACGCCAAGAATGGTCATGATCACAGGAACGAAAGCAAAAGCCACTCGCCTCCAATAATCGGCGAGAAATTTTGTGGCATTCTGCTTTTCTTGCCGTAAGTGCTCGATGTGCGTGCCGAGTTGGTTCAACGTCATATGTTCAGGTTCGAGAGCGTTCCAGGTCATCAGGTCATCGGGAGTTAAGGATAACACCAGGGGAAGAGTCGTCTCTTGAGTCATCTTGACCTCCCCATCAGATTTGACCAACCGTCGAGTGACGTCGTGCAAGAACCATCGGCCATCCGTGAACTCGGCGCTGGCCGCCGTCAGCAATTCCTCCAAAGAGAATTGATCGCTCAGCCGGTAGAGCGTGACCTCGTGGAGGTGCGTGCCATCGGGATCGACTCGTTGAACGTGCATAAGCGCATGGTTGCGAATGTTCAACCACAGATTTTCGTTTGTAAAAGAGAGCGGTTGCGGTTTTTTCTGGATCTCCACTGTTCGAATGTATTCCGCCTTGGCATTGGCCAGGGGAATCACGACTGCCGTCAATCCCAACAGGATAACCGTGATGAGGCCTGCGACCGCCAAAAACGGCATGGTAACGTGAACGATGCTGACCCCACAACTTCTCATCGCGGTAATTTCCTGGTTTTTGTTCAGGAGTCCGATGGCGAGGAGGGAAGCCATTAAAACGGCAAAGGGCACGAGTTGAAAGGTAATGTCGGGGATTTTACAGACGAAATACAGCAACATGGAAGTCAGTTCCGCATCGTGTCGCAGAAACTTCCGCAGTTTTTCAAAAAAGTCGATCACCAGGTAAATAGTGGTCAACCCGGTGAGACACAGGGCCAGAATCCCGAGATAATGTCGAACGATGTACCAGAATAAAATGCTCATGTTTGTCCTGAGCGAAGTCGACGGATCAGCGCCGGCTCGCTTGATAAAACAGCATCCACGTCATCAGGAGTAAGAGGATGTTTGGGAGCCATGCTCCGGCAAACGGATGAAGGAACAAGGCCGTGACGGAAAATTCTCCCAGGACGTTGAGCAAATAATAGCCCACCATGATGAAAATTCCCAAAACGAACCCTCTCATGCGTCCGGTTCGTTTTGAGACAATACCCACAGGCATGCCCAGGACGCCGAGGATGAGCGTGGCCACGGGAAACCCCAGGTCTTTGTAGTATTCCATGAGGCGGCGAAGCATGCGGGTGTCCCGCCAGTCGGATTTTTCCAATTCGGCCATCATGTGTTGATAATCCGGCCGTTCGGGTTTTTCGACGTTGAGAGCGGGAGACGGAGCCATTTTGAGATCATACGTGGAAAACGCCACCAGATGATGTTGGTCGCCGTCCTTGGAAATATGGTGAATCTTCCCTTCATGTAATCGAATGCCGAATTGCTTGCGTTGCGGATTTTTTAGCATTTGGAAGGTTTGAGCCGTGACAATGACTTTTTTGGCCGGGTCCCGCTGATCCAGGATGAAAATACCCCTGGCTTTCTCTCCGAGCTCGGGCTTGGGAACGAAAATCATCAAGTCGTCCGCCGGTTCATTAAACACGCCTCGATCCAACGCCAGGTGCAATTGGTCCTGGATCAGGCTAATGGCCAATTTTTTCAGGGAGATTGACGACCAGGGTTGTCCCCATTGGGAAAGGAACAGGGTTCCCAGGAAAACGAGAAACGAAAAGACAAAAACGGGTACCGCGATCCTGAGCAAGCTCAGCCCTGCCGCTTGCATGGCGACCAGTTCCTTGTCGAAGGAAAATCGACTGAAGGTGGTGATCGAGGAAATCAGGCAGGCCATGGGAAGCGTCAACACCAAAAAAGAGGGCATGAGATTGACGATAATTTTAAAAACGGCCAGGAGGCCCACCCCGTTGGTGACCAACAATTCAACCAGCCGCAACATCTCCTTGGTCAAGACGATAAAGCAAAGGATGCAGAGGCTGATGGAGAAAGGAACGAACAGCTCTTTTAAGATGTAGCGATCGAGAATGGTCATGCTGATCTGCCATCACTCATTTTCGTTGATCATCATTGGGGGTTCAGGATGTCGATCATGATGTGGTCAGTCCCTGATTTTGTCAACGAATCACTGAATATTTACAATCATGCCGGGGATAGCTCGAAGGAAACATAAAACCTCTTTGCTTGAAGAGTGGAGTGTGTTTTAATGGCGCTCCATTCGGCTGAAAAGACATGGTAATGAACGCTCGCTCAGGACGCACGCCTTCCCGTGCTCATCGGTATACCCGAAGACTCAAAAAGATCCGGCTGTTCGCGACCGACGTCGATGGGGTCTTGACCGACGGCGGCCTCTATTATTCAGATTCGGGTGAACAGAGCAAAAAATTCAACGCGTGGGACGGTCTGGGGTTGGTCCTGTTAAAGAAAGCCGGGCTTGTGACGGCTGTCATCACCATGGATCAAACGCAGTTGGTGAGCGTTCGGGCGGCCAAACTCGGAATTTCCGAAATTCACCAGGGAGTCAAAGACAAACTGGCAGTGTTGAAAGAACTTGCATCAAAATATGGAATCCAGCTTGAGGAAATCGCATACGTGGGAGACGATGTGACGGATTTGCCCGCTCTTCAGGCCGTGGGATTTTCCGCGGCTCCCGCGAACGGACGCGAGTCTGTCCGGAAAAAAGTACGGTACGTGTGTAAGGCCAAAGGCGGTGAAGGAGCGGTCAGGGAAGTGGCCGACCTGATTTTGGCCGCGCAAGGCTTTTCCCCCATGTTCTTAATCGAGCAGGCAAAAGGCGACCAGGGTGCTCACTCGTGAGTTCCCCCTCCACCGGTACGCGGTCATTCTTTCCTGTGGGAGCGTGACCCGTTCGTGAGTATCTTTCGAGAATATGACGTTCGTGGAATCATCGGGAAAGATCTGACGCCCGACGTGGCGCAATCCATTGGCCGTGCCTATGGGACCATGGCCCGGCAACGCGGATGTCGAACCGTGGCCCTTGGGCGGGACGGACGCCTGACCTCGCCGGATCTCCGGGATCGGGTGCTTGCCGGCATCACGAGCACAGGGGTGAACGTCGTGGACATCGGAGTGTGTCCGACGCCGTTATTGTACTTCGCCCTCTATGAGTTGCCCGTTGACGGAGGCGTCATGGTCACCGGCAGCCACAATGCGGCCGAATATAACGGTTTCAAAATGTGTCTGGATAAAGCGGCGCTGTATGGCGAAGACATTCAGGAACTCAAACGCCTGATCGAAACCGGGTCGTATGCGTCCGGATCGGGAACCGTGTCCACGACCTCGGTGATCCCTCCCTACCTGCGTTATCTCAAAGAACACTTTGCCGGTGTCGATGGAAAAGGAATGCACGTGGTCGTGGATTGCGGAAACGGCGCCGCGAGTCTGGTGGCGAAAGCGGCCCTGGAGCAACTAGGGTGTCGCGTCACAGGGTTGTATGACGACCTCGACGGCCGTTTCCCCAACCATCATCCGGATCCCACCGTTGTCGAAAACCTCCAAGATCTCATTCAAGCCGTGAAGCACCATCGCGCGGACGTCGGGTTTGCCTACGACGGCGACGCGGATCGAATCGGGACAATCGACGAACAGGAAACGATCGTCTGGGGAGATCGACTGCTCCTGATTTTCGCACGGGATCTCTTGAAGGACAGACCCGGGAGCACGGTGATTTCCGATGCCAAAGCTTCCCAATGCCTGTACGAAGATATTCGGAAACGGGGCGGGAACGGCGTCATGTGGAAGACGGGCCATTCCGTGATGAAAGCCAAGATGAAGGAAGAACAAGCCGCGCTGGCCGGAGAAATATCAGGGCATATGTTTTTTGCCGATCGCTATTTCGGGTACGACGACGCCATCTATGCCTCATGCCGGTTGATTGAAATCCTGTTGAAAACGCAGTCGCCGTTCTCTTCCCTTCTCGCGGATCTACCGCCTACTCAGGTCACCCCGGAGATTCGTTTAGAGTGTCCGGACGACGTGAAATTCCAGGTGGTCGAGGCAGTACGAAACCGGCTTGTCGAGGCGGCAAGTCGGCACACTTCGCCGAACGCACATCATCCGGGTCCTGAGATCCGTGAAGTGATCACGATTGACGGAGTTCGTGTCTGCTTCGATGACGGCTGGGGCCTCATCCGGGCCTCCAACACGCAACCCGCGTTGGTCCTCCGCTTTGAAGCCACCTCGGCCGAACGGTTGCAATCCATTCGCGCCTATCTGGAAGGGGAGTTGGAAGCCTGCACCCGATCCGTCGCGCCATGAAACCCCGCGCATCCGCCTTCTGTCCTTCCCGACGCTTGTCCCCGACCTGATCGGGGATCCAGATGATCTATGGGAATCCAGGGGCTTGCCGTTTCCTGTCATCCTCGACGCTTGTCCCCGACGTTGGTAATCGGGGATCCAGTCAAGTAAAGGATCCAGAGTCTTTTCTTTGTGGCCGCGCGATCTTATCGCGCTTATTCCCTCTCCCACTGGGAGAGGGTAGGGTGAGGGGGAGAATTGCCGTTGTGACAAAAAACGTCAGTCATACATGCATGACCCGCGCTGGGAATAACCAAGAAGACAAAAAGCAGCTAAATAGTGTCACATTAGTGTCAATAAATCGGCAGAAAACTGTTTGGTAATTAGGGCGTTTCGTAACCAATGTGTGGTAGAAAACCAGCATGGTTACAGGACGACATACGGTTTTTAGTTGTGCGGCCAACTTTCTGCGCGGTCGCAAGTGCATTTTCTGCGGTTCCTTTCAGGTCTTGCACACCAGCCGCGGCTACGTGAAATGTGGGCGTTGCGGGAAAAGCAAGAGCCTCCGGCGGCTGCGCCGGGAGATCCGGATCCTGCAAGGCTTTTATCAATTGCAACCCGCCTATCGGTTGAGCCAGGATCTGAGCCTGGACCTGAAAGTCGTCACCCGCGTCTATCACCGTGTGCGCGAAGCGTTGTATCATGTCACTGAACTGGAAGCCGGCAAACTGAAGGGCGAGATCGAACTCGATGAGGCCTATTTCGGTGGCCGGCGCAAAGGCCAACGGGGCCGCGCCCCCGCGGGCAAAAGCGTCGTCTTCGGGCTCCTGGAGCGGGACGGCCGCGTGTATACGAAAGTCGTCGAGTCGGTCAGTGCGGAGGAATTGATGCGGCATATTCAAGCGCACACCCGAAAAGGGTCGGTCTATTTCACGGATGCCTTTCGCGGGTATCAATCCTTAAAACGCTATGGCCACCATCATACGGTCAATCATGCGAAAGCGTTGGTGAGCCCGCGGACGAAGAATCACATTAACGGCATTGAAGGCTTTTGGAGTTACGCCAAACATATCTTGTATCAGTATCGCGGGGTCTCGAAATATCATTGCCCCATGTATCTGAAAGAAGTAGAGTATCGCTTTAATCACCGTCGGGAGAATGTGTTTAAACAGTTTCTGAAGATCTATTTTGGTTACGTTTCGCCCTAATTACCAACTGTTTTATGTCACTTCTTGTTCATTTTTTGCCATATGCGAGCCAGGGACCTGGCACCTTGATTGCGTTGCGTATGACAGCGGGGACGAACGACAAGTACTTCTGGTTTGTGGCGGGAGTGGTGACCGACGGGGCGAACCTGAGCGAGTTTCTCCTAGCGCACGGTTTGACGTGGCCGTACGTCGGCGGGAAAGGAGGGTGCGCGTTCTGTGCTGTCACGTTGGCAGAGTTGCTGTGAGCTTCTGCCTAGCCTGATCGATCTCTCCTCTGGCAATAAATAGTGCGATAATTCGAGAAGGTCACAATTGACCTTCCCGCCCTCACCCCGGCCCTCTCCCAGGGGGAGAGGGGGAAAGACACAATACAAAAGGCCCTGGATCCTCGATTAAAAATGTCGAGGATGACGGAGGGGGTCGGGAATGATCGACAGCATGTGCCCGTTGCTTGTCCGTAGTGTACAATCTCAACATAAATTTATGCGTGCCGGATTGATTCGACATAAACTGTTTGTGATCGCTGTGAGCGGCCTGATCCTGGGATTGCTGTGGGGGATGGCTCTGCCACCTTTTGCTCTGGCCGTTCAGGAGAAAGAAGATTATCGCTATGGCATCTCCCTGTGGGGTGTTCCAGCCGGGCATGCATACATGAAAAACGAAACGCTGGTTGATGAGGACGGGCGTTCGGCCCGACATCTGGTGACGACGATTCGATCGAATGATTTCATTTCTTTCTTTTTTCCCGTCAAAAACCACGTGGATTCGCTGGTCGATTCCCGGACCATGCTTCCCCGGCATTTATTTTTTAAACGTCGGGAGGGCGGTCGCCATGAACAGTTTGACGTCACGTTCGATCACGTGGCCAACCAGGTCACGGTGGTGAAAGACGGTAAGTCCTCGGTTCATGACATTCCTCCCGGCACACATGGTCCCTTATCGTGTTTATATTTTTTGCGCACGCTGCCGAATCTTGAACCGGGCTCTTCAGTATACTTAAATATTCATCACGACCAAAAAAACTACAACGTTGAGGTTAAAGTCGAGGCCGTCGAATCGATCAGCGGGCCCTGGGGCGAGGTCGAAGCGATTCGCCTGTTGGCGATCATGCCGTTTCGGGGGATTTTTTTGAATGAAGGCAACATCAGAATCTGGGTGACCAATACGGAAGAGCGGGTTCCCGTCATGATGGAAGCCCGTGTGATCGTCGGGTCGGCCACGGCAATGATTGAAAAATGGGTTCCGCCACAGAAATGATTCTCGACTTTTTCAAGAAAGATCTTATAATAGATCCTTTAATCTACTTAATCCGATCATGGTCTCCCTCACCCACCATATTGTCGAACAGCGCCGACTCCAGCCTGATAGTGCGGAAGAATTCTCCACCATCATAAACCGGATTGTCTCGGGCGGAAAAAGGATTGCCCGGGACCTGATGGAAGCGGGACTGACGGATAGTCTCGGCACCACCGACACGACGAACGTCCATGGCGAACAGGTGCAACGAATGGATGCACGGGCCAACCAGATTTTTGTGGAGGCCTTTCAGGATTGTGCCCTTGTGCAAATCGTGGTGTCCGAAGAAATGGATGAACCGTTTGTCGTGGCGCATGCCGAAGAGTCGGGGAAATATGCCGTGTTTTTCGATCCCCTGGACGGTTCCTCGAATATCGACGTCAATGCTCCCCTCGGGTCGGTTTTTTCCATCCATCGGTTGGACCCCAATGGAAATTTTCTGAAGCCGGGGTGTGAGCAAGTAGCCGGCGGGTATCTGTTGTATGGAGCCAGCACCATTCTTGTGTATACGTGCGGAGAGGGAGTCCATCAATTTACGCTTGATTCGGTGGCCGGCGAGTTTTTCCTGTCCGCCTCGAACGTGCAGATTCCAGCCCGCGGAAAAATTTATAGTGTCAATGAAGGAAATAGCTCTAAATGGTCAAAAGACATGAGAAATATTGTAGATTACTTTCAGGATGATGATGAAGAAACCGGACGGCCATATTCCTCCAGGTACACGGGGTGTCTCGTGGCGGACGTTCATCGGATTCTTTTGAAGGGTGGGCTCTACTTGTATCCCGGTGAAGTGAAGAAGCCCGAGGGAAAACTTCGTTTGATGTATGAAGCCGCTCCCTTGAGTTTCGTGGTGGAGCAGGCCGGAGGGTTCGGAAGCACGGGCGTGGAACGGATTTCCACGATTCACCCCAAGACGCCCCACCAGTGCGTGCCGCTTATCATCGGTAGTCGCAAAGACGTTGAAGTCGCAGAACAATTTTTGAGTCGAGAGTAACACCTGTTTGGATCATTTCAGCAGTAACTGCCTGGAATACTAGGAGTATTGTTCATGTCCGGGCATGCACCACGTAAGAGGGGACCATATGGCTCTGCGAGCCGGTTTTGTTGTCATCAGCGTTCTGCTCGGGCTCCTGGTGGGTTACATGACGGGAGACGGGAAGGTGCTCAATGCGGCAGCCGGTGCGGGATTCGGAGCCTTGCTCAGTGGAACGCTGGTGTTCCTGGAGATTTCCTTAATGGAATTTCTCCCTGCCCGTACGCTCGCTTACGGCGGTATCGGCTTCAGTTTGGGACTGCTCCTCTCGGGGATGTTTATTTTCTTAACGTTCTTTCTAGGCCCACACCCGATTATCCGGTGGGGCACTTTCGCAACGCTTCTGATATTTCCGTATCTCGGACTCACGTTGGGCGTTCGTTATGGCAAGGGCGACGATAAGGAGGACACGGCCGTCACCGGCTTGAATCCGGCGGGACGATTTCTCATGCCCAAATTACTGGATACGAGCGTGATTATCGACGGCCGTATTGCCGACCTGTGTGAAACCGGGTTTATGGAAGGTGATTTCATCATTCCTCAATTTATTTTGCAGGAGCTGCAACATATTTCCGATTCAGCCGATTCGTTAAAACGCGTACGGGGTCGCCGGGGACTCGATATTCTTAACCATATTCAAAAAAATAACGACGTCGTGGTGAAGATTATTGAAGACGATTTTCCCAACATCAAAGAAGTTGACGCCAAGTTGGTGGAATTGGGCAAGAAACTGAACGCCAAAATTTTAACCAATGATTTGAACCTGAATAAGGTCGCCGAACTGCAGGGTGTACACGTGCTGAACATCAATGAATTATCCAACGCGCTCAAGCCGATCGTCCTGCCCGGCGAAACGATGCGGGTCTTCGTGTTGAAAGAAGGAAAAGAATCCGGGCAGGGCGTGGCGTACCTGGATGACGGGACGATGGTGGTCGTCGATAATGCTAAACGCTGTATCGGCAAAAACGTGGACGTCGTCGTCACGAGCATATTGCAAACGAGTGCGGGCAGGATGATCTTTACCCGCCTGCGGGAAGAAACCGATCGGGATGTGTTGAGTTTCGCACGTGGATGAGTGGGTTGCCGCGGTCGTACCGGCCGGAGGGTGCGGTACTCGAATGGGGAACGAGACCCCCAAGCAGTTTCTTCAATTGGGTGACGTTCCGCTTTTCGTCCACGCCCTTCGGGTGTTCGAGTCGAGCAGGACAATTGCTGAAATCATCGTGGTCGTTCCCCATGACGCGGTGACCTATTGTCAAAACGAGCTCCTGCCGCAATTCGCTTTTTCCAAGATCAGCAAAATCATCGGTGGTGGAGCACGGCGACAGGATTCGGTGTGGAATGGATTGCAGGCAGTCGATGAGCGTACAAAGATCGTATTGGTCCATGATGCCGTACGGCCGTTCGTGACGGACATCATGGTCGAAAGCGTGATTGATGGGGCCAGGACCCATGGTGCGGCTATCGTGGCGATTCCTCTCCATGATACGGTGAAGCGGGTGGCTCCGGACGGGATGATCGAAACGACCCTTGATCGGCAACGGCTCTGGCTGGCCCAAACGCCGCAAGCCTTTAGAATCGAGTTGCTACGGGAAGCGCACCGGTCAAGCCGAGAAGACGGCGTGGAGGCAACGGATGACGCGTTTTTGGTCGAGCGGGCCGGGCATCGGGTTTCCATCGTCAATGGAAGCATGGACAACATTAAAGTAACCCGCCCGGAAGACTTGGTGATGGGAGAAGCCATTCTCCGATTCGATCCCTGACGAGGTCTGTCCTCGACCTGATCGGGGGTCGGAGACAGGTTTAACGTCCGCTCTTTTCACTTGTTGGTTTTTTCCTGTATCCTTATTGGTTTGAGGGTTCGGATAGAAAAGGACGAGCCGGCGCATGCGGGTTGGAATCGGGTACGATATTCATCAACTGAAAGAAGGAAGACCGCTTATCCTGGGCGGGGTTCATATTCCGCATACTCACGGGCTGGATGGCCATTCCGATGCGGATGCGCTCACGCATGCTGTGTGTGATGCGCTCTTGGGAGCCATGGGAGAAGGCGATTTGGGCCGCTATTATCCCAGCAGTGATCCGCAATTTGCCAATATGAAGAGTCTGGATATGCTGAAAGGCATTCACGCCAAACTCGTGGAGCGGGGGTTTCGTCTGGTTAATCTCGATACGGTCGTCGTGGCTCAGGCTCCTCGGTTGGGAAGCCATCTAGCTGAAATGAGCAAGCAACTGGCCCGGGTTTTACGGGTTGAACCGTCACTCGTCAACGTGAAGGTCAAAAGCCATGATCATCTCGGGACGCTTGGCAGACAAGAAGGGATTGCCGCCCAAGCCGTCTGTTTTATTGCTCACGGGCCATCGGATAAGAAATCGATTTGAACGATGTTCAACATGATTCAACAGGATCTTCGAGCCGTTTTTGATCGCGATCCCGCCGCCAGGACCACGCTTGAAGTGTTTTTGACCTATGCCGGGTTTCAGGCATTGCTGGCACATCGGGTGGCTCACCGGCTATGGAAGATGCGGCTTCGATTATTGGGCCGGCTGGTTTCACAAGCCGCCCGTTGGGTCACGGGTGTCGAAATTCATCCCGGGGCTTCGATCGGACATGGGTTTTTCATCGATCACGGCATGGGCGTAGTGATTGGCGAGACCACGGAAATCGGCGATTACGTCACGTTGTTTCAAGGGGTGACGCTGGGTGGAACGGGGAAAGAAAAAGGGAAACGACACCCGACGTTGGGAAGTCACGTGGTCGTAGGTTCGGGCGCCAAGGTGTTAGGGAATATTCGAATCGGGGATTCGGTGAAAATCGGAGCCAATTCGGTGGTCTTACGGTCAGTTCCATCCAATTCCACGGTCACCGGTATTCCGGGTCGAATCGTCAAATCGACCGGGGTCCGGGTACCGGAAGAATCCATGGACCATGCGAATATTCCCGACCCGATCGCCGAACGGTTTGATGCCATGGAGCGGGAACTCATCGACCTGCGAAAAAAATTGGAGAACGACTGATCGTCACCATTCAGCACAGGAGGAATGGCTTGTGAGCGAAGGTCCCAGAATCACCAAACGTGTACAAGAAATCCTCGGGTACTATCAAAGTGACGCGCCGAGCATTCGGGCGAATTTAGCCAGGTTATTGATGAGCGGCAGGTTGGCGGGAACCGGTAAGCTCTTGATCCTGCCGGTGGATCAAGGTTTTGAACATGGTCCTGCCAGAAGCTTTGCAGCCAATCCTGCCGGGTATGATCCCCTTTACCACTTTGAACTGGCCATTGATGCCGGATGTAATGCCTGTGCGGCTCCTTTGGGATTCCTGGAGACCGGCGCAGCGGAATATGCCGGCCACATTCCATTGATCCTCAAGCTCAACAACAGTGACTCTCTTTTCGGCGGCGACGACTACAGCCAAGCCGTGACGGGCAGCGTGCAGGATGCTCTTCGTTTGGGATGTTGTGCGGTCGGATACACGATTTACCCCGGGTCGTCGTACAGCCAGGAGATGTATGAAAATTTGCAGGAGATTGCCGAGGAAGCCAAGTCCGTCGGACTCGCCGTCGTGGTCTGGTCGTATCCCCGTGGCGGAAAATTAACCAAGGCGGGAGAGACGGCTATCGACGTGGTGTCCTATGCCGCCCAGATTGCAGCCCAACTGGGCGCGCACATCATCAAGGTCAAAGTGCCGACGGATCAGATTTTTCAACCGGAAGCCCAAAAGGTCTATGAAGCCGAGAACATTCCGATCAGTACCCCGGTCGAGCGAATCCGTCACGTGGTGCAAAGTGCGTTCAACGGGAGACGCATCGTCATTTTCTCCGGCGGCGCCAAGGGTACGGACAAGACCATTTTCGACGAGGTGCGGGCGATTCGCGATGGGGGAGGGTTCGGTTCGATTATCGGCCGGAATTCGTTCCAGCGTCCGAAACCCGATGCCGTAACGTTTTTGGACGCCTGCATGAAAATTTATGCCGGTGACGTGGCGTAAGTCTTTCCCTTCTGTCATTGGCATAAGCATCATCCCCAATCTGTCATTCCCGACGTTTGTAATCGGGAATCCAGTCTTGCTTTTGTCTTTGTCTGTCATCCCCGGCCTGATCGGGGATCCAGTGTCTTTATCCTCATAAGAAACAACCCTGGATCCCCGATCAGGTCGGGGATTGTAGATGTTCACTAATTCGTTGACAGAATGTAGGGTAACTCACCCAATCATCTGGAGGCGAACTCATGCGACACAATACCCAAGACAAGACCCTTTATCGCAACTATGTCCGGAAGTGGAAATTCCTGATCCAGGAATACGAGTTGGTCAAACAGAAACGGCACCCCAAATTCCGGTTTGCCGCCGATTTCTACCGGTTTCATCAGACCCATCGGCAGACCTTCTTCAAGTATTATCATCGGTTCCGCCGGAGTGGGGACGACCAAGCTCTCGTCCCTGAGAAGCGGGGGCCGAAGTGGAAAAGCCGGCGGGTCTACGGGTATATTGAGCAGCAGGTCTTGCAGCATCGGCAGTTGGGTGTCAATCGCTATGAGATTTGCCAGCTGCTGGCCCCCAAACTCAAGCACCTGATGCCGTCCCCGAGTACGGTCTATCGGATCACGTACCGACATGGGCTGAACCGGTTAACGCCCAAGCTACGAGAGGAGAAACGCCGCATTGTGAAGCAGAAAGCCGGGGAATTGGGGCATCTGGACTGCCATTACTTGAGCAAGGATCTCATTGCGACCGATCCCACCCGCTACTATCTGGTGTGCGTGATCGACGCCTGTACCCGCCTGGCCTGGGCGGAGGTGGTGACCGATCTGAAGAGTCTGACGGTGATGTTCAGCGCCCTGAAGAGCTTCAATCTGCTCCACCAGCGCTACCACCTCCAGTTTGCCGAGGTCTTGACAGACAATGGGTCGGAGTTCGCGGCCCCGCGCACCAAAGACACGCACCCGTTTGAACGGATGCTGCTGGAGTTGGGGATCAAGCATCGGTATACGCGGCCCTATCGGCCGCAGACCAATGGGAAGGTGGAGCGGTTCTGGCGGACCCTGAACGACGACCTGATCGACGGCACCACGTTTGCGTCCTTAGCAGAGTTCCGGGACGAATTGGAGCAATATCTCCTCTACTACAATGAGGTGCGCCCGCATCAGGCGCTGGAGGGGCAAACTCCGAAACAGATCAACGAATCTTGTCAACGAATTACTGAACACATACAAGGATGACAGGAGGGGGCGAGGTGTCTCATTCGCTTCACCTGGTAGGAAGACTGCATGCCTGCGTGAGAAATTTTGGTCTATTACGGATAGAGGCCTCGGGCGGTATGGGCCTGGGCTACTTGATCGATTCCGTTCATGAGGGCGGCCATCCGCATCGTGATTTTTTTCTCTTTGGCAGAGTGCAGTGTACGGTGAAAGGCTGTGGCGATGATTTCATGAAGTCGTTGCCTGATGTCACGCTCATTCCAGAAAAAGCGCTGAACGTCCTGGACCCACTCGAAATACGAGACGATCACTCCGCCTGAATTGGCTAAAATATCGGGAATGATGAAGACGTCCCGATCGTTTAAAATAGCGTCTGCTTCCAACGTGGTCGGCCCGTTCGCCGCTTCCGCCAGAATGCGGCAGCGGAGGTGGTCGGCGTTTTTAACGGTAATTTGTTCAGAGAGCGCGGCGGGAATCAGTACCGTACAATCCAGGGCAAGAAACTCATCGTTGGTCAGGTGATCACCGACTTTCATGTCTTGAACGGGCAAACCGAGCCGATGGTGTTGCAAGATCTCGTCTATCGGCAACCCTTTCGGATTGAAGACGCCACCCGTGACGTCACTGATGCCAATCACTCGAGCCCCGGCTTCGTCGAAGATTTTGGCGGTGTGTGAACCCACGTTGCCGAATCCCTGGATTACCACGCTCGTATCCTCCAGGTTAATTCCCTTATGGCGGAGTGCTTCGATCGTGACGTTCACTACCCCTCGTCCGGTGGCTTCTTCGCGACCCAGACTCCCTCCGATTGCAAGAGGTTTGCCCGTGACGGCGCCGGGGACGGAGAATCCGACCTGCTGGCTGTAGGTGTCCATGAACCAGGCCATGACTTGCTGGTTCGTGCCGATGTCCATTGCCGGAATATCTTTGTCCGGGCCGATCAGCGGAAAGATTTCAGCCGCATACCGCCGGGTGAGACGTTCCAATTCGGAGAGTGACAGCATATGAGGATTGACTTGAATGCCACCCTTTGCTCCTCCATATGGAAGTCCGGCCAGGGCGGTTTTCCAGGTCATCCACATGGCTAATGCCGCCACTTCTCCCAGGGCCACGTCCTGGTGGTACCGCAACCCGCCCTTGGATGGCCCGCGTGCGGAATCGTGCTGGACCCGGTATCCTTGAAAAACGCGCACGTGGCCGTTGTCCATTCGGATCGGGAGCGCGACGATCAACGACCGCTGCGGAGTCTTCAGCCGCTCTCGCAGATTGGTGTCCAGGTTCATGGCTTCCGCCACCTGGTCGAATTGAGCAACGGCCAGACGAAAAGTGGGGTGGTCCAATTCTGGAATCATGGTCTCGCTTTCATAGGAAGGCCGGTTGCCTACCTTCTGATAAAATTTTACTCCTTGAGCATGGCAATGTCACTTGGGAACCGGCGGAGTAGCTCATTTGTTGACAAAAGAGGTTCCGGCGCTAGAAGGTGCGGTTGCAACGACCATAAAGCTCGAAGGGCAGGCACACAGGCCTGCCCCTACCAGATTGAACCATGATCCTGTAGGGGACGACCTATGTGTCGTCCCTGGAAAAGGGCAATCTCGGCGTTGAACCATTTATATCCCTTTCTTGGCTGGATAATGCTTGTCGTTGTCCTTCCGCTTGGCTCGGGTCAGGCAGGGGGTTCTCAAATCATCCTTTTGGATCGGACGCCTTTTTATGCGCCCTCGACGATGACGATTCTCCCGGGGCAGGCGGTGCAGTGGCACAATCAGTCGATGCAGCCGCATACCGTGACCCACGACGGGTGTGGGCGGGGAGGGCAATGCGCCTTTGCCTCAGAACACCTTCATCCCGGTGAACGTTTCAGCGTGAACAGCTTGTCTCCGGGAACCTATTCCTATCATTGCGAGATCCATCCGTTCATGCGCGGTCGCATTCAGGTGAAGCGGATCGTACCAAACCACAGCGTCACAGAATTGTAGTCTGTCTTTCCGTCGGGATCTCCGGTCAAGTCGGGGATCCAGTCAAGGAAAGGATCCAGGGTCGTTGTGCAGTTGTAGGGGCGGCATCTCATGCCGCCCGAAGAGGCCGCAAGAAACGGACAGCGCCATGAGACGGCGCGGCTGCGGAAGAGAGGGATAGGCCCGGAAGGCGGCATGAGATGCCGCCACTACAGAGGAGGGAAAGGCGGGGCGGAAACTGTCAACGAATGACTGAACCTTTACAGGGATGACGAAGGGGGCCGGGCATTGAGCGCCGGCTTACGGGTCTTCCGTTTTGTAATGGACGCGAAGAAGGTAGAGCCCCTGAGGGGGGGCCGTGGGGCCCGCCTTTCGGCGATCCCTGGCTTGGAGGATGGTCATCAACGCATCAGGCCCCCTTTTCCCATGACCGATTTCGACCAGGGTTCCGACTAATGCCCGAACCATTTGTTTCAGGAACCGGTCGGCCTGGATCGTAAAACGGATCAACGGGCCGTCCTGCCCCCAATCGATCCGGTGGATGGTACAGACGGGATTTTTCGTGCCGGCAGCCGGTCCTTGAAAGGACGTGCAGTCGTGTTGGCCCAGGATGTGACGTGAGGCCTCGCGCATGAGGTTCACGTCAAGGGGTTTGGCAATCTGCCACACACGGAGACGATCCAACGCCGGCCGTGTCGACTGATTGAGAATTCGATATTCGTACGTTTTGGAGTGCGCGTCGTACCGTGCATGAAAGTCCTCGGCCACGACCTCCGTTTGGCGCACGCTGATGTTTTTCGGGAGCACTCCGTTCAAGGCGCGAGTCCACTCATGGGGCCGTAACGGTCTCTCCGATTGAAAACCGACGACTTGTCCGAGGGCGTGAACGCCCGCGTCCGTTCGACTGGCCGCTATCGTCGAGATAGAGGATCGGGTAATTTGGCGCAACGCGTCTTCAAGCGCCGCTTGGACGGTAGGTTGGTCGGGTTGCCGTTGCCAGCCGGCGTACGTTGTCCCGTCATATTCAAGCAGTAGCTTGTATGTGGTCATAAATCGGTGCCGGATCGGATGTGTTTACTCATCTATTTACAGTTTCTTGAGGTATGCTTGAATGCCTTGATAGATTCCCTCGGCCAGTTTTTTCTGAAACGTTGTCGTCTTCAGTCGCTTTTCTTCCATCGAATTGGACACAAACCCCACTTCAGCCAGGATACTCGGCATAGTCGTGAAACGCAGGACGTAAAACGGGGCTGTTTTTACCCCATGATTTCTGATTTTGTAATTTTTGCGTAACGCTGTGACGAGCTTGTCATTCGTGCTCTCGGCAAAGGTCTGGGATTCTTTGATCTTATGGTCATTCAAGCTATCAGTAATAATGAACTGCCAGGGTGGAGTATCACTTTCCAATTTCATGCCGTTTTCTCGGGCGGCGACTTCCAGGGCACGGGGGTCACTGGCCTTTCCAAAATGGTATATCTCCAATCCCTGAATGGATTTCCGGGGATGAGAATTGACGTGAATGGAAATAAACAAACAGATCCGTGACTTTTTATTTGCATCAACGTTTGAACCCGTGTCCTTCCCACACCATTCCAACTTTTTCTTATTGGCAAATTTCACGCGCTTTTCCAAATCGAGAAACACGTCTTTCGATCGAGTCAACAGCACTTTGGCTTTGTGCCGGTCTTGAATCAGTTCGCGTAAATATTTCGAGACCTGCAAGACGATAGCTTTTTCTTTGGTGCCTTTTCGCCCGGTGGTGCCGGGGTCCTTTCCCCCGTGCCCCGGGTCGATGACGACGAGAACGTTGTTTTGAGTTTTCGAGAGGGAGTCTTCCGATTGTCCGCCACGAGGGTGGTCTTGCCGAGCCGGCTTGGAAGGTTTATTTGTACTCGTTTCAGGTTTTGCCGCGATTTCAGGTGGTTTTTTCGCATAAAAGAGATCCACGACCACCCTGTCGGGGCGACGGAGGGTGAAGACTCTATACGTCCGGAGGGTTTGTAAGTCCAGAACGATACTGACGGTTCGAGGTTTTTCCGGAGATAGGGTAATGGCTGATGGAAAATCTTTTCCTTTAATTTGTTGCTGGACGTGCTTGCTCAGCGTGACATTGGGCAGGGAAATCGTCGCTATGCGTTGGTTCTTGCGTTCTTTGATTTCGACCAGACCGGTCAGGTCAAACACAACCCGGGTATATTTTTTATGAGCATGATGCCGGACGTTGTTGAGGGTGAGCGTAGAGGTGGTTCCGGCAGTCGAGGTTCCCTTTTTTGCCAACAGAACGTGCGCCGGGAATGCCTTATTGGACAAGACGGGGCGAGAGGACGATTCAGATGCCGATACCGGCTCCGCAACAGCTCCCCAAAAGGCCACGTAACATATCAGGGCAAGAGCAAAAACGTTTTTCATGAGAGTTAACGAAAAGGAGATGACGTTGTTTCAGAATAACAAACTCTTCGTGTTCTGTCATTGACACTATAAGAACACTGGGATAGCGTGTCTCGCCGTATGCCACTCTCTATCATCATAGACGGATACAATTTACTGGGAGCTCTCGGCAAGAAAAAGTCGGAGGAGCCAACCGACCGTGCCGGGACGCGAGAAGCCCTCATCCGGCAGCTTTCGTTGTATAGCCAAGCCAAGGGGCATCCCGTGACCGTGGTGTTCGATGCTTGGCGGGAGCAAACAGGGCTTGAGCATTATGAACGCCGGACGGGGGTGCAGGTGGTGTTTACCAAACGGGGAGAGCGTGCCGATCAGGTCATCCAACGTTTGGCCCGGCAGTATGGTCGAGCTTGTGCCGTGGTTTCTTCGGATTTGGAGATTATCCAGACGGCTAAAGCCCATGGGGCCTTTGTGATGAAGTCTCAAGAATTTCAAGTAAAACTAGAACTTTCTGGAGGTAAAACACCCCTTACCATGAAGCCCCAAGCCATTTCCTTGACGCAAAGCGGGGCAAAGATCGAAGACGAGAAACCTCCGGGACGCCCCAATAAAAAAGGCAATCCTCGTAAGTTACCAAAAGCCGTCCGGGCCAGGAAACGCCAGCTCAGGGGATTCTGAAGACGCGTTTTGTATTGTCGACGGTGGACCGTGCAATGGATTCAACGGACTCGTTTCCACGGATCTCCGCCAATGTTTCCGCCACGTATTGTACGTAGGCGGGTTCATTCCGTTTCCCGCGATAGGGAACAGGGGTCAGATAGGGACTATCTGTTTCGACCATGAGACGGTCCAAGGGAATGGTCTTCGCGATGTCGCGCAGCATCGTCGCATTCTTGAACGTCAGCACCCCGGAAAAGGAAAGATAGAAGCCCAGTTCCAGCGCGTCCTTGGCAAGCCACGCGTCTCCTGAGAAACAATGGAAGACGCCGCCGACGTCCGCCGCGCCTTCTTCCCGAAGGATCGTCACGGTATCGTCCTGGGCTTCACGCGTATGAATGATCAGAGGCAAGGCCAGTTCGCGAGCCAGGCGAATCTGTTCACGAAACCGTTGGCGTTGGATTTCCCGTGGAGAATGGTCATAATGATAGTCCAACCCGATTTCGCCGTAGGCCACGACTTTCGGGTGTTGGGCCAATGACCGAAACGACTCATACCAGCCTTCTCCGATTTCCTTGGCTTCGTGCGGGTGCACGCCGATGGTGGCAAGAATGTTCGGGTGCGCATGTGCCAAGGCAACGGCGGCCTGGCTAGTGGCTAAATCACAGCCAATCGTCACAATGGCTTCAATGCCGGCAGCTTCGGCACGTTGAAGGACGTTGTCCCGATCGGTATCGTATCTCAGATCATCCAAATGAGCATGGCTGTCGATGAGCATAACAACTCTCCGTATTCACGTTAGCGGGGAATCCTAGCACATCATCCGTCACCAAAGAAGCCGGGGGAGTCAATGGATTGGGATACGGCACTGTTTTACGCCGTCAATGGGTGGGCCGGCCAGTCATCAGCCTTGGATTGGTTGATGCGGCAATGTTCGTCGGAGACAAATTTCATCGTGCTGGTCGCGGCGTTGCTGGCCTGGCGCGCGTGGCTCGATTGGCGTCACGGCATCCTGGTGACGGCGGCCCTTGGTGCTTCGGTCGGCGTGGGGGATTTCATCGGCACGCTGATCAAGTCCTGGGTAGCCCGCCCGCGGCCGTGCCACGTTCTGCCGGACGTCCATGAACTGGCCGGGTGCGGGAAAATGTTCAGCCTGCCTTCCAATCACGCCGTGAATGCGGCGGCGGCGGCGGCGTTGCTTGCGGTGCTGTTCCCCAGGACCCGCTGGCCCCTGGGGATCCTTGTGGCGATTGGTGGCCTCTCCCGGGTCTATCTCGGAGCCCATTATCCAACGGACGTGCTCGCGGGATGGTGTCTCGGCGGTCTACTGGGCGTGACGGTCGGGTACCTTATCGTGAAAAGTCCCTGGCATGAAAAAGCGTGCAACACCAAGTAGCGCGTCGCGTCACCGGGCTTGCCCGTATTCCCATCCCGCGAACATCAATGCAACTTTTCTGACGTTTACAGCTTCCGCAAGGCGGCGACGCGGGCTTCGATCGGCGGATGCGTCGAGAAGATCTGCATGAAACTTCGAGACTGCCCGGAGATTTTCATGGTCGCCAGGGCATCTTCCGTCTGATACTGGTATTCGACCTGTTTGACCCATCGGTCAATTGCTTGCAGCGCCGAAATCATGTGCTCTTTGCCGACCGTATTGGCTGCAAATTTGTCGGCGGAAAATTCCCGGCGTCGTGACCACCAACTGATGGGAATCATCGCGAGGATCGATAAAACGATCTGGAGAAAAAAGTAGACGCCGATGCCCAGCATGGGATTGCGTTCGGCCACCTGGCGATAGACGATTCTGCTGATAAAATAGACGAAGGTATTCATCAAGCCGGCCAGGATCGTCGTCGTAAACATGTCGCCATTATAGACGTGCCCCATTTCATGAGCCAGGACGGCCCGCACTTCATCTTCGTTCAGGTTGGTCAATAAGCCGGTTGACACGGCAACCATCGAGTTGTTCTTCGACGGCCCCGTGGCAAAGGCATTGGGGTCCGGCGAGTCGTACAGCCAGACTTCCGGCGTTTTAATGTCCAGCCGATTGGCGATCTTCCGTACCGTCTCATACACGAGCAATTCGGCGGCGTTCCGGGGTTGGGTAATCTGCTCGCAATTCAACATCATGCGCGCCATTTTCTTGGAAAACGCCAGGCTGATAAAGGCTCCGCCGAATCCAAGAACAAAGGCCCACAAGAGGTCTTGTTGCATGAACGATCCGCGGAGATCGATCCCGAACGCGGGCAGGACCATTTCCACGAGAATGGTGAAGGTGATCGACAGGGTGACAAAGATCAGGATGTTGGACAGCAGCAGCAAGCCGATGCCTTTCAGCTTTTTCATTCGTTTCTCCTGTGCAAAAACACTTTGCCTGTTGATGAGCCGTAAACTATAAACTCGTACACTGTTTCATGAAACGCCGGCAACCGGGTCGTTAGAGACGGGCAGGATGAAAGGGACTTTCCTTGAAACCCTCACGAAGTCCCCTCTATATTTCTCTTCTCATGATATAGTAATACCATTTTTTTGTGAGTCAAGGCGGGATGTTCACCGGGATGAGGCCCTGCAAATGTTCTCTACCTCCCAACTTTTCCCTCTTCGGAAAAAGTTCCCGTCCTTACAAAAGAGGGGAATTGGGAAACAATTTGTCCGCCTGTAGGCCGGTAGGAAAAGGAAAGGCGAAAAAAACTGATGGGACATAAACCTTGGTTAGCCGTGCTGCTCTGTTGTGTATTGCTGGGTTTTTCTTCGGGGGTTGCTCTTGGGGATGCCGAGGAAGAGGTTCTGGTTCTTGAACCGGATGCCGATGGGATACAGCGGGCCTTCATCGTACTGGACAGTTATGAATACACGCCGCCGCACATCAGCGTCGAGGCGGGCGCGCCCATCGAATTCCAGCTTGAAAACCAGAGTTTTATCACCCCACACAATTTCGTCCTTGATTATCCGGACGCGGCTTTGCGGCATGACGTCAGCGTGGATGCCGGCGATAGCGTCACGATCCGGTTTTCGGTGCAGACTCCGGGAACCTACACCTTTTATTGCGATAAGCAATTGCTGTTTTTCCCCAGCCACCGCGAAGAGGGGATGGAGGGGCGTCTCGAGGTTCGGCCGGAGAGTCGATGATGCGTGCGAAACACGTCGAGCGGTATTTACTGCATGACGTTTTAAAGCAGGTTTCGCGTTCGTTTTATCTGACCCTGGCCGTGTTGCCGGGGAGCGTGGCCAGACAGGTGGGGTTGGCGTATCTGTTCGCGCGCGCGGCCGATACGATTGCGGATGCGGGCCGGATGGATCGGGGCACCCGGGCAACGTTGTTGCGGCAGCTCAAGCTCCAATTCGTTCAGGCATGCTGCAATCGTGAAGAAATCAAGGCCATTCAGGCCATGACGGCCTCTCAACAGGGGCATCCCGGTGAACGCACGTTACTCGAACACCTGGACCGCTGTTTCGAGGTGTACGAAAACCTGGGACCTGATGATCAGGCGGAGATCCGTCAGGTTTTGCCGATTCTTATCAGTGGCATGGAAATGGATCTGGATCGTTTCCCCGGGGAATCCGAGGCCGAACTCGCCGCGCTGTCTTCGTTGGAAGATCTCGACCTGTATACGTATAAGATCGCGGGCTGCGTCGGGGAGTTTTGGACCAATATCATGTATGCCCATTTACCGCGCATACGCCGGACCTGGGACAGGGAATCCAAAATTCGCACGGGCATCCGGTTCGGCAAAGGGCTCCAATTGACCAACATTTTGAAAGATCTGTCCAAGGATCTGCGCCGCGGGCGCTGTTACATTCCCTTGGAGTTGTTGGGGCAGGCAGGCTTGGAACCACGCGATCTATTGGATAAACGCACGATGGTCGGCTTCAGCCCCATCCTGCACACGCTGGTGAAGACGGCGCTCGCCCATTTGGATCAAGGGTGGCTCTACGCCACGTCCATTCCGCGACGCGACGTTCGTCTTCGCTTGGCCTGTATATGGCCGATCCTCATCGCCCTGAAAACGCTGCATCTCCTGACCACGTGCGACAATCTTCTGGACCCCGCCCAACCATTGAAGATTTCACGGTTCGAGGTCTACCGGATGATGGCGGCCTCGACACTGACCGGCGGCAGCCGAACCCTGGGCACGGCCTATTGGGGGCACCTCCGCAAGACAATCGGATAAAAACGATTACTCGGGTTGGGGCACGAGCAGTTTTTCGCCTTTTCGAAAAACCGCGTAAATGGCTTGTGAAGGACAGGCATCGAGGCACATCCGACACGTTTCCATGCACCGTGATTCGTCGAATTTATACGGGGGGGTCGATAACCAGGCCCCGGTGGGACAGACAGGAATACACACAGCCTTATGCGTGCAGCGATCAGGATGACGAACCAAATGGTCCCGCGTTAGCATCATGGGTTTTACTCCTTCAAAGAGCCCCCCGGAGAACATATCCAGCATATTTTCGGGGCGCCGCATGTTAAGAATTCCACTTCTTGACGAGCGAACGAATACGGTCCTTTAACTCGGGGATGGCTTCCAGGTTATTGTGAATGGCCCCAAGGATGTTTTCCATTCGTGCCGTCCTGGTCGCTTCCCTGTCCCGTTGGGCGAGTGCTTCATATTCGCGATAGGCATCGGGGTAGAGGGCGCGGAGAAGCGTTTGAGCGGCAGTGATCCCATCCCGGAGTTGCTGAGGTTCCGGCGCAAGAGGTGGTACAATGGCAAAAGAACCGTTATCCAGCATGAGTACTTTTGCTTCGCTTTGTTCAATCGAGGTCACGGACGTGACGGTGTGGCCGGCCACCTCATCCCAGGTCCGGAGTAACCCGGGAAATTGTTTGAGGAACGCGACTTTTTCCTGATTCGCTTTCCATTTGGCTTCGTTTGCCGGCATGTGGGGCTTGCGTGCTTTGATCGCTACGGTTGAGGTTGAGTATGCTTGCTTGTCACGCCATGGGGTTGAACGTCTAAGGGGAAATCAGGGTAGCGCGAGATTCGATCTGTTGCGGAGGAACGTCATGCCCCGGCATCAGCAGGCGTTCGACCAATTCACCCTTGACCACGTGCCGTTCCATGATTTCAGTGACGTCGGCCTCGTTCCCGACCCAATACCAGACGCCTTCCGGATAAATGACGACGCTGGGACCATATTCACAATGATCCAAACACCCTGCCTTATTGGCACGGACGATGCCTTTGAGCCCGAGCCGCTGGACTTCCTGTTTGAAGAACGCGTGAAGTTCCACGGACCGGTTATCGGCACAGCACCCTCTCGGGTCGCCCTTGGGCCGTTGATTAATGCAAATGAAAATATGATGTTTGAATCCACTCATGATTGCGTTTCTTAGCAGATTTCGTTGCGAAGCACAAAAAAAATAGTACAGGAGGGCTCTTTCTCGTGTCCAGTATTATGCGAGAATAGAGAGAGCGGGATGCGACAGTCCTTCGCGTATGCCGGGCACCGATAACAGAAACAACTGCCGCTGAACCGGGATGAAGATCGGAATTCCCAAAGAACGCAAAGACCATGAATTTCGGGTAGCCTTAACCCCGGAAGGAGTGGATGAACTCATCCGGAACGGCCATGAGGTGTGGGTTGAAACCAATGCCGGGCAGGGAGTGGATTTGCCTGATGACTCGTATCATGCCGTGGGAGCTCGAATCGCCTCGTCGGAAGAAGAGATCTTCGACCGGGCCGAGTTGGTCCTGAAAGTCAAAGATCCGCTTCTAGCGGAGGTTGCGTACTTGCAGCCCCACCATACGTTGTTCACGTTTCTTCATTTGGCTTCTTCCAAGTCTCTGACCGAGGCCTTGATGCAATCGGGGAGTACGGCCATTGCGTATGAAACAACGGAAAATGAATGGGGGCATCTGCCGATGTTGCAACCCATGAGTCAGATTGCCGGAAAGTTGGCGATTCAAATCGGCGCGCATTTTCTGGAGCGGACGCACGGCGGCAAGGGGATTCTCCTGGGCGGCGTCCCGGGGGTGCCCCGGGGACACGTCGTCATTCTCGGAGCCGGCGGAGTGAGCTCAGCCGCCGTGGGCGTCGCTCTTGGGATCGGGGCGCGAGTCACCGTCATCGGCAATGATATCAATCAACTGCAAGGGTTACAGGAGCGCTTCGGAACCAGCCTGACGACCTTGGTCTCCCAAAGACTCACGATTGCGGAAACCGTGAAAAACGCGGATTTGTTGATTGGCGCCGTCATGATCAAAGGTGCGAAAAGCCCGGTTCTGGTTTCCCGGTCCATGGTGGCGACGATGAAAAAAGGCACGTTGATCATGGATATTGCGGTTGACCAGGGAGGATGTGTTGAAACCACGAGGCCGACGACGCATGCCGATCCCATTTTCGAAGTGGATGGAGTCCGGCATTACGGCGTGACAAATATTCCCGGTATTGTGCCACAAACTTCAACCTATGCCTTGACCCACGCAGCTCTACCTTTTATAGTCCGGTTGGCCAACGTGGGAATCGAAGCATCTCTCCGGGCTGATCCGGGTATTGCCCGAGGCGTCAATATTCGTCATGGGGCGATCACCTATCCGGCTGTCGCCGAGGCGCATGGATTATCCTGTGAACCACTTGTCCGGAAATAGGAAACAGAAGCAAGGTCGTCGGGGCGTAGCGCAGACAGGTAGCGCACCGCGTTCGGGACGCGGGGGTCGGAGGTTCAAATCCTCTCGCCCCGACCAGCCATGGCTTCATGTCTTGAGGGACCGCGGTCAAAATTTCCCCAAACTCACGTCAGAATCCTTGTCCGTTCATCACAGCATCGGGAACCTGATTCGATGACTTTTCTGATTGTCATCGGAATCGTAGCCGGCGGAATGGTTCTGGTCTGGTGGCGCCTCAGGTCGCTGACGCAAAAAGTCAAAGATGTCACGCGCCAACAATATGACGGCCAGAACGAGTTGAGGGAGACGGCCCGGCAACAGTCCGAAGCGCTCGCAATCCTGCGATTGCAGCTCGCCCAGTTGGCAGCGGGCAAAGACCTTGACGGCACCCTGGTCCGGACGGGGAGTCTGTATCACCAGGCAAGTGCGGATGAAGTACGGCAAATGATGGAGGACCGTGCTGCGGGAACAGATTCGGACTTGGTTGTCGTGGACGTTCGGAGCCAAAAAGAATTTCTCACAAATCACGTGCCCGGGGCCAAACATATTCCGTTCGAACACCTGGAAACGCGTTTCCAGACCGAAGTCCCCAAGGAGACAAAAACAATTTTAGTGTATTGTGCCCAAGGTGAACGAAGCCGGCTCGCTTGTGATTTCCTGAGCCGGGAAGGGTATACGACCCTTGTGACCATGCGGGATGGTTTTCAAAAGTGGACGGGCCCGGTTCTGGGCACGGGGAGTCTCGACTTGGTACAAATTCAATCCAGGACCCCGCACAACAACGGCGTCCGGGAAAGGGCGCAGTCGTAATGGCCGAACCGTATACCATCCTGAAGGTGATGGGGCCGTATCGTGAGCCGAGAGAGGCTGCCTTGTCTTTTGATTATTCCGTCCAACGCCCGCATTGGGCGACTCCACAGGGGGTTCGGGTCAAGATTGGTCTCGAAGAAGAATTGGATCTGCTGAAGACGAAGATCTTACAACTTTCAGGAGGAACGGCGGGCCAGCAAGTTCGAATCAATCAACTTCTCGGACGCGCGATCGGAGACCGCAAGCTTGAAATCGCCAATGAAGAAAGTTTGTTCAATGACCGCCGGGACGTGATGCTCGACCCCTTTACGGGCGAATGGTCCCACCTCTTTCCCCGCCTCGAATCCTGGATGAACCAGGAACGCGACAGACTCCGACAGGAAATTCAGGAAAAAGTCGGCCTGTAGGATCTGGCGGTCATCCCCGACGTTCCCTCCCTCTGTCATCCTCGACGCTTGTCCCCGACTTGATCGGGGATCCAGGCAATCTACGAGGATCCAGAGTCTTTAGTCTTAGCCTTCGTAGCCGCGCCATCTCGTGGCGCCTGCGGGCGTGGCTGCGCCGCAGGCCCGTTTCTGATGTGGGGGCGAGGACTGTCTGAGCGAAGCGAGTTCCGCAGCCCACGCAATAGGGACTGAGGCAAAGGCACCCGGAGGGCCATGCCCGGGCGCCAATGGTTTTTGGTCCTTTTGCCGAAACAAAAGGACCTCGTCGTGCGGGGCCGAAACCCCGCAAGAAAAGAAGTAAAGACACTGGATCCTCGATTAAAAATGTCGAGGATGACAGAAGGAGGGCTAAAACAGGGGTTGATACCGTCGTGAGTAGAGGCCCGTGGCTGTTTCTCCGAATCCCAGGGAGGCGTGTTCAGGTTGACTTTTCCGGTTGAGATTGACGGCGTAATGTCCGCGAACCTGTTCCATGGCTATTTCGTACGGAATGGTCCTTTGGTAAAAATCGCCCGGTGCATGTGCCCCGACGGATAAAATTTCAACGGCCTCGGGAACTGCGTATTTCGGATCGGAAAAGATATACATATCGGCGACGGCAAATTCACCCAGGTTGTTTCCCGGCGTGGTTGCAGGAATCTGTGAAACGAGAGAGCCATCCTTTCGTGACAGTCTTAGGTGATTGAGTAAGGCCACGACTTGGCTGTCGGTGGTTTGTTGCGGAACGAGCAGGCTCAGGGCATTGATTTCTTGCACGTGAGCCGTGACTTTAATCGAAGGCACCGGTGCCGATTCGGCTTCCTTGAGCAAGAGTGCCAGTTGTTCCGAACGAACTTCATTCCCCTGTGGGGGATGAATATCCTTGGATTTGGGAATAATCGCTTGGATAAAAAGCCAAAGCCCGATAATCACTCCAAAGATCACGATCAGCGGATGCAGGCCAACGCGTTTGTTCTGCTCTGGGGGGTCCGAGTCATTCATGGTCTTGGGTCAGGTCCTGGGTTTCGAGAGGAACGGAAGCCTGGCGAGATTCGATTGTTTCCTGGCTCTTGGCTGCTTCCCACAACGTATCCCATTCCAACGCCGTCATCTCCTGGAGGGCTCTTCCCTCCGGAGCCGCGTGACGTTCCATATATTGGAAACGCGCGGTGAAACGGTTATTCGCCTTGCGAAGAGCTTCCTCCGGGTTGATTCGTAAAAAACGCGCCATGTTCACAATGGTGAATAACACGTCCCCCAACTCGTGTTCAACCGCCGCGTTCGGTTGCTGGACGGACGGCTCGGAGACGGGGAGGTGGGCGGCTGCCGCTCGCAGTTCCCCCAATTCTTCATCCAGTTTTTCAAGAACCTGTTCGGAGGTCTCCCAGTCAAAACCGGTACGTGAAGCTCGTTTTTGAATTTGTTGAGCCCGTAATAGGGAAGGAAGAGAGGCGGGGATTCCCGCCAAAACCGAGTCGGATTGAGTCGAACGTTCAGCTCGTTTGATCGCCTCCCATTGATTGACGACTTGTTCGGAGTCCAACTTCGGGGCCTCATCGGATTGGGCCGTAAAGACGTGAGGATGCCGCCTGATGAGTTTATGCGTCAAATCGGCGATCACGTCTTCAATGTCGAACGTCTGCTCCTCGGATTTGATCTGGGCATGAAGCAGAACCTGGAGTAGAAGATCCCCAAGCTCTTCGCGCAGGTGTCGGGGATCTTGCGTGTCGAGCGCTTCGAGTACTTCATACGCTTCTTCCAATAAAAAAGGCTTGAGCGACTCGTGGGTCTGCTTGATGTCCCAAGGACATCCCTCGGGAGAACGAAGTCGAGCCACCACTCCGACAAGATCGCGAAAAGTTTGAGACATCATATTCTCCATTGCCGCGCCTCGGGTTTGCGCGTTGGCTAGAATAACCGGTTTTCTCGACTGCTTCAATCGACTTCTCGGATTTATCCCTTTAACTTGACAAACCTTCTCTATCGTGCTAGTATGCTTTCAGTATTCACGAAGGGAGAAGACGATGCCGACACACAAAGCCAAGACCTTAAGCCTGTTTGAAATCAATGAGTTATATCCGACGGTCGAGAGTGCCATTCAGTACTTCGAGCGGGTCCGGTGGCACGGACAGCCGGTCTGTGCGAAGTGCGACAAGACTGACAAGATTACGCCTCAAAAGAAGGCAGGCACCTATTGGTGTGGGATGTGTCGGGCCTACTTCACGGTCTTCACCAATACGCCACTTGAACGCAACAAGATCGACGCGCGCAAATGGCTGATGGCCGCGTATCTGTTCTTGACGGATCGGAAGGGCATTTCCTCCATGGAGTTAAGCAAAAAGATCAAGATCAAACAACCGCATGCCTGGTATATGCTGCATCGGCTTCGGAAAGCCTGTGATTCGCAGTCGATTTTGCTTTCCGGCATTGTGGAGATTGACGAGACGTACATCGGGGGCAAAGAGCGCAACAAACGTCTGAAAAAAGGCACGAAGCCTCAAGGCGGTGGATCGACCGGGAAACAAGCCGTTATGGGCATGCGCGCACGGGACGGCAAGACGATTGCCAAGTCGGTGACAGGGACGGATCGGCTGACCTTGTGGACGGAGATCCAGCGACACGTCGAACAGGGGTCACAAGTCTATACCGATAATCATGGAGCCTATCGTGGGCTGACCCGCAAAGGGTATCAGCATGAAACCCTGAACCATTCAGCGAATGAGTACGTGAGGGGGATGGCGCATACGAACGGGATTGAAAGCGTGTGGGCCAATTTGAAACGCGGGCTGGAAGGCACCTTCCATCAAGTGAGCGTGAAGCACCTGGATCGGTATGTTGACGAGTTCACCTTCCGGCTAAATGAAGGGAACTGTCAGGTAGATACGGTAGACCGGATGCAGGCTCTCTTTGGAGCCATGCCAGGGAAGCCGATGACCTATCGGGAATTGGTCGGCAAAACGTGACCAGTCTCCTGCTCTAATTCTTCAAGGTCTTGTTCGGTTAACGGTTTGCCCGTTGAGCGAATCTTGGCGCGTAGCTCTTCGACGAGTGATTGCCGTTCTTCCTTGTACCGTCGTTCACGTCGTTCCTTGATCCAGGATTCAACAAACATGGCGACCTCCACTAGGATAATACTCCATCCGGCACTCACGAGCAGGACGGAGACCAGATCAGATAAGACATGCGACACGGAACAAGCCGCACTCTCGTAACACTCGAAATATAGCACAACAAGCGTGCCGACTACGACCAGCATCACAAACGCGATCAGGTGCTGTGGGGTCGGTGGCACCAATTCCTGCATAATGAAAGCATGCTATCAAATGCCAAGGCTTGCCATAGCCTACCAACATCAATACACTCCCAGTATTCCGTTCTCCGAGGGGCACCCTTGTCGGGTCGCCTGCTCAATACAAGAGCCTATCACCGAACATGGCGACTAGCTATCGTCAGGGTTGGTGATCATGAACAGGTAAATACGCAGGGTCATCCAGTCTCCTTGGAGGACGGAATCGGCCCGACCATGTCCGGTCGGTGGCTGATGGTCCATCTTTCCAAGAAAGACTGCCATGCCGCCCACGATCCCCGTCTTTGTGGTGTCCCTATTAGATTGCACCGAACGGCGTGAAGCTATTTCAGAGGCCCTGTGCAATCTCGGTATCGACTTTGAGTTTGTCGATGCCGTGGACGGTCGCCATGGACTCGATCCTCAGTATGAAGACCAGATTGACCGTGTTGCCACGCGACGAGCTGGAAGAATCCTGTCCCATGCCGAGTTTGCCTGTGCCTTGTCACATATCAAGGTCTATCGGCGAATTGTCTCTGAGAATATAGCCTATGCCCTGATCTTGGAGGATGATGCCGTTCCCTCTCCCCAACTAGTTGAGTTCCTGACTGGCCGGTATTACCACGATGCTGAACTCACGCAACTCTATTCTTCAAGGGCCTATGTTCGTCGGCAGGGCGTCATTGGCCTGTTTGACCATTACCTGTCCCATCTTCGCGCTCCCGGTCTGAAAGGGACAGGAGCGTCAGGAGCGGTTGCTTATACCATGTCTTATCGAGCAGCCCTCCACTTTGTCAGACATGCCGTTCCTGTCACGAGGGTCACGGATTGGCCTCGCTGCATTGAAGACGTAATCACGAAACGGCAGTGTCGGGTCATTCATCCTCCACTGGTTTGGTACTCATCAGTTGAGTCCCTCATCGACAATTACGGACGAACAGAAAACAGGAGACAGCGAAGATTTCTTGGCATGTATATCCCGCCGTTCCGCAGGATGGTGGAGTCGTGCGCCCGTGCGCCTTACAAACTGCTGGCAAAACGCTTGCCGCAGCCCGTCAATTTAAAGGGATAAATCCCAACAATTTTGTCTTGACTGTTACAGAGGACTGATGTAAAAGCAGAAAATCTGCTGAGACATCGTTGTCTTGGCTTGTATCCTTTATATTCAAAGGACGACGGAGTCCTCAACCACGTAAGAAGGGGTTGAGGACTTTTTTTTGGGGGTCAGGGAGAGGGCATTAAAGAAGGAGTCAAGTGCTCCTTCATTCACGACGAATCGCGCACAAGGGAGTGTGCCAAATTGACTATATTTTCCCAAAAACGAATTTCGACTAAGGAGAACCGAACATGACCAAACGCATGATGACCAGAATGTTTTTGTTTGTTTTTGGCATTGCGGTTGTTGGGTGGCTTCCCGTGCCGCTTGTGAGTTCCGTGGCGCTTGCCGAAGACGACACGTTGGCGAAGAAACTCGATCTTTCGCTGTACGGCTACGTGGAAACGTCGTATACGCAGAATTTCAATAACCCTTCGACCGGCGTAAACAACAGCAGGAGTTTTGACGGCGAGGCGAATTCCTTTCGACCCAATATGGCGCAACTCGTCCTGGAAAAAGCCGCGAGTCCGGGAGGGGCGTTGGCCGACCGGGCGGGATTCCGTCTCAAGCTGAACTTTGGGGAAGATGCCAAATTTACCGGTGGAACAGGGGCTGACGATTTCGACTTTCAGGAAGCCTATGTCCAATATATGCCGGTGGATAATCTCACGTTACAAGCAGGACGCATGAACACGCTGATCGGGTATGAAGTGATCGAAAGCCCGCTCAACCCCAATTTTTCCCGTTCGTTTCTGTTCGGTATCGGGGAACCGTTCACGGTGACGGGGTTCCGCGCCTCGTTTGATTTCTCGGATTCCGCCTCATTGGCCGTCAGCGCCATCAATTCCTTTACCGGGCTGCAAGCGGATGACAATAACAGTAAATCCATCGAAGCGCTTCTTTCTCTCGCGCCCACGGATAACCTGGGCGTTTCGATATTCGGGTTCTGGGGACCTGAGGGCAACGCTCGAGGAGAAGAAACTGCGGACCGTATGCAAGTCGGAGGGATCGTGGACGTGCAGGCCACCGATCAACTGGAACTGGTGTTGGAGGGCTACTATGGGAACCAGGCAATACCTGGAAGTACCAATGCCCGGTGGAACGGCGTGGCAGGCTACGCCATTTATGACTTCAACGACCAGTGGGGACTCCACGTCCGCGCGGAAGTCTTTGAAGATGCGGCGGGTGCATTCTCGTGCTTCGGGTCAGATTCGGATGATTACGGCGCTTTAGGTAATGCCCATTTGTGTCCTGACTGGGTCTCGGCCGCACAAGATGCCGGAACTTTCAATCAGACATTGTGGGAAACCACGTGGACTTTGCAATACAAGCCGACTCCCAATCTCATTACCCGGGCGGAATTCCGCTACGACAAATCCGACAGGGAGACGTTCAGCGATGGCGACGGTGTAAGCGACAGCCAATCAACGTTGGCGGGAGAAATGATCTTCCTCTTTTAGGGAAATTCTTAAACGCGTATGAGGAGGGAGAAAATGGAAAACAAGAGAATGTCATTCAAGAATATAAGTATATTATTCTCAGTATTACTACTTTCTATCCTTGCCGGATCGGCCCTGGCTGACGAAGGGAGTGCGGCGATCAGTGCGGGGGACACGGGATGGCTCCTGACTTCTTCCGCCTTGGTGCTCGCCATGATCATTCCGGGCCTGGCTCTCTTTTACGGAGGGATGGTACGCGACAAAAACGTGTTGAGCACCATGATGTACAGTTTTATCTCCGTGTGCGTGGTCAGCGTGGTCTGGGTGTTGTGGGGTTATACCATTGCCTTTGGCACGGACGTGGGCGGCATCGTCGGCAGTTTCGAGTTTCTGTGGTCGAATGGCGTCGGGCCGGAAGCCTTTCCCGGTACGGCCGTCCCTCATCTTGCCTTCATGGTATTTCAACTCATGTTCGCAGGGATTACGGTGGCGCTGATCAGCGGGGCCATTGCGGAACGCATGAAGTTCAGCGCTTTCGTGCTGTTTGCGATCCTGTGGGTGACCCTGATCTATGCACCGTTGGCCCATTGGGTCTGGGGCGGCGGATGGTTGGGCGAATTGGGAGCCCTGGATTTTGCCGGCGGAACCGTCGTTCACATCAGTTCGGGTGTGGCTGCCTTGGCTGCGGCGTTGGTCCTGGGGAAACGGCACGGCTACGGGTCCGAAAAGATGGCTCCCCATAATCTGCCGTTTACCGTGGTTGGTGCGGCCTTATTATGGGTGGGGTGGTTTGGATTTAACGCGGGTAGCGCCCTGGCGGCCGATGGGATTGCCGCGGGGGCTTTTGTCGCCACCCAGGTGGCCACATCTGCCGGTGTCTTGGGATGGCTCGCGATCGAATGGATGTATCGCGGCAAACCGACGGTCTTGGGCGGAGCAAGCGGCGCCATTGCCGGGTTGGTGGCGATTACTCCCGCGGCGGGTTTTGTCGGCCCGATTTCCTCGATTTGGATCGGTCTCGGCGCCGGAATCTTGTGTTATTTAGCCGTGGTATGGAAATCCAAATTCGGCTATGATGATGCCCTTGACGTTCTGGGCATTCACGGCATCGGAGGGACTTGGGGAGCGATAGCCACGGGACTCTTTGCCAGCGTGGGGGCAACCGGCTTGTTTTTCGGAAATCCGGGGCAAGTGATCATTCAGGCCGTGGGTGTGGGAGCCACTTGGGTGTTTTCGTTTGTAGGGACCTTTATTATTTTGAAAGTGTTGGATATGGTCATAGGCCTTCGCGTAGGGAAAGAAGAGGAGATCGTTGGACTTGATCTGAGCGAACATAGCGAACGCGCATATACGTAAATTGCAAATCGATTCATGAGACGGGATCACGTCAGCCATGAACGATGTGGATCGTTTATGCTTTTCCGCCGACACTTTCAATTTTGAGAGGGGGGAAACCCATGAAACTTGTGACAGCCATAGTCAAGCCTTTTAAACTCGATGAAGTGAAAGATGCCCTGACTGAAGCAGGCATTCAGGGAATGACGGTCTCGGAAGTCAAAGGGTTTGGCCGACAAAAAGGCCATAAAGAAACCTACCGCGGCACGGAGTACCAAATTGATTTCGTGCCGAAAGTCAAGATTGAACTCGCCGTTGCCGATAGCATGGAAGAAAAGGTCATGGAAACCCTGAGAACCGCCGCCAAAACAGGGAGTATCGGCGATGGGAAGATTTTTGTTTCAGATTTGAATAGTGTGATTCGCATTCGTACCGGAGAGACGGGTGAGGGGGCGCTGTGACCGGTTCTTTCCCCACCTTGAACACCATGAAAACCCTGTAAGAAATCAGGGCCAGTCGTCGGAACGGCTCCAGGAGCACTGAGGCACTTTCCGGCAACGGATTGTTTCTGATTGTTTGCGTATCCGGCCGACCGGATACGCCGGTTCATCTAACCCTTAACCAGAGGTGGAACCGTGAAGCACTCGACCTTCTCATTCACGTGGCTATTGTTTGTGATTCTGAGCGTATGGTGCGGGCCGGCAACCGTATGGGCCCAGGAAGGGACCCCGGGAGCCATTGATACGGGTGATACGGCGTGGATCCTGGTGTCGTCCGCACTCGTGTTATGTATGACCTTGCCCGGGTTGGCGCTCTTTTATGGCGGGCTTGTCCGGAGCAAAAACGTACTCGGGACGCTGATGCATACCGCCATCATTCTGTGCATGATCAGCATCGTGTGGGTGTTGCTTGGCTATACATTGGCATTCGGCACGGACGTGGGTGGGATGATCGGCAGTCTCGAATTTCTCGGCTCGCTGGGCGTGGGACAGGACGCCTATCCCGGCACGGGCATTCCACATTTGGCCTTTATGGTGTTTCAACTCATGTTCGCCGCTATTACGGTGGCCCTGATCACCGGCAGTTTTGCCGAGCGGATGAAATTCTCGGCGTTGCTGCTTTTTGCCGTGCTCTGGTCGGTCTTGATTTATTCGCCTCTTGCCCATTGGGTGTGGGGGGGAGGCTGGCTGGCGGAGATGGGCGCATTGGACTTTGCCGGAGGAGCCGTCGTGCATATCAGTTCAGGATTTGCCGCCCTCGTCTGCGCGCTGATGTTGGGACAACGGAAAGGCTATGGGGTTGAGTCCATGCTGCCGCACAACCTTCCCATGACGGTTTTAGGGACGGGCCTGTTATGGTTCGGGTGGTTTGGATTCAACGCGGGGAGTGCCCTGGGCGCCAACGGGGGCGCGGCTTCAGCTTTTGTCGCCACGCATATTGCCGCTTGCGCCGGCGGGATCAGTTGGATGGGTGCGGAATGGCTACGGACCGGCAAACCAACCATGCTTGGAGTGGCAAGTGGAATCATCGCGGGACTGGCCACCATTACCCCGGGAGCCGGATTCGTTTCGCCCCTGTCGGCTTTAGTGATTGGACTCGTGGCAGGCGCAATCTGTTACGCTGCAGTTGTCTTGAAAATCAGACTCGGGTACGATGATTCGCTCGACGTGGTCGCCATTCACGGAGTAGGAGGGTTTACCGGAATTCTGGCAACCGGGTTATTCGCATCCGTAGGCGCCCAGGGGTTGTTTTTCGGGAACCCCGGCCAATTCGTGATCCAGCTTGTGCTGGCCGTTTCCACGCTTGTGTTTGTCGTGGTCGGAACCTTTATCATTTTGAAAGTCGTCGACCTCCTGGTCGGCCTACGGGTCTCATCGGAAGACGAAGAAGTCGGGCTCGATTTGAGCCAGCATGATGAGCGCGCCTATTCTTGAAAAGCGTTCGTGTCAGTGTTGTAAACCCTATTTTGTGAAGAAGGAGGTATGGAATGACTCCGCGTGAGGTATTGGATTTTGCCAAAAAGAACAAAGTGGAAATGGTCGATCTCAAATTTGTGGACCTGGTGGGGACGTGGCAACATTTTTCTATCCCGACATCGGAACTGAACCTCGATTTGTTTAAAGATGGCTCGGGCTTTGACGGGTCGTCCATCCGCGGGTGGAAAGCGATTCAGAACAGCGACATGCTGATTTTTCCTGATCCGAACACCGCCCGGTTGGATCCGTTTACCGAACTGCCCACTCTCAGCATGGTCTGTAACGTGCAAGATCCGATCACGCGCGCCGTCTATGAGCGTGACCCGCGAGGCGTCGCTCAACGGGCGGAGCAATACCTGAAGAGCACCAGAATCGGCGATCTCTCCTATTGGGGGCCTGAAGCCGAGTTCTTTGTTTTTGATCATGCCAGTTATGACCAAACCAGCAACTCGGGATATTATTTTATCGACTCCGAGGAGGGCATTTGGAATTCAGGCGACGACGGTCACAATTTAGGATCACGGCCTCGGCACAAGGAAGGCTATTTCCCCGTCGCCCCAACGGATACGCAACAGGATATCCGCTCCGAAATGGTCCGGGAAATGGAAAAAGCAGGCATTCGCGTTGAAAAACATCACCACGAAGTGGCAACGGCGGGACAAGCTGAAATCGATCTTCGCTTTGATACTTTACTGAGTATGGCCGACAAAATGATGATGTATAAGTACATTGTCAAAAACGTGGCACGGCGTCACAACAAAACCGCAACGTTTATGCCCAAACCGTTATTCCAGGATAACGGCACGGGTATGCACACCCATCAAAGTATTTGGAAGGATGGGAAACCGACGTTTGCCGGCAAAGAATACGCGGGGGTTTCCAAAACGTGCTTGCATTACATCGGCGGCATTCTGAAACACGCTCAAGCCTTGGCGGCGTTCACGAATCCGACAACCAATTCTTATAAGCGGTTGACGCCGGGCTTCGAGGCTCCCGTGTTGTTGGCGTATTCCAGCCGGAACCGGTCAGCCGGCATTCGGATTCCAATGTATTCTCCCAATCCGAAGGCCAAACGGATCGAAGTCAGATTTCCCGACCCCTCGGCCAATTGTTATTTGGCGTTCAGCGCGATGCTGATGGCGGGACTCGACGGCATTCAAAATAAAATTGATCCCGGGGAGGCCATGGATAAAAACCTCTACGATTTGGCACCGGAAGAGGCCGGTGATATTCCAACCGTGCCCGCAAGTTTGGATGAAGCGCTCGATAGCTTGGAAAACGACTATCAGTTCCTGTTAAAAGGCGGCGTCTTCAGTGAAGACCTGGTGGAAGCCTGGATCGGCTATAAACGGGAAAATGAAGTTGATCAAGTCAGAATTCGACCCCATCCGCACGAATTCTTTTTGTACTACGATATTTAATTCAGCCGTGCTTGGGACATAAAGATTCGTTCAGACAAAAAGGCGCATTTCCGGTTCAATCGGAAATGCGCCTTTTTCCTCCGTAGCGCCTCCGGAAAAAACTTTGCTGTTTCGCTCTCTCCAGTTCTTGTTTTCTACTGTCATTTTCCTTTCCTGGATTGCTTTCGGCAAAACAATTTGACAAAGATCGCGTGTGACCGGTTCATTCGTTTTTGTAACTCGCGTTCAAACGCCCGTGCTCCTTCTTGCCAGACGTCGGTCATATACCCCAATCTTCTTGCAAGATACGTCATGGCGTCGGACCCCGATTCCGGCAGCACCAGGTCCTTGGCATTTCCCCGAACGATGCGCAATCCATCGATGACCTTTTTCAGAAACAGATAATCTTCCGTCAGGATCGTGGCATCGTAAGGTGAGAGAAGCTTTGTCGCTTGCAGGGCCTTGAGCGCTTGCAGGGTGTTGGGTGTATGGAGTGAAGGCTTACGGTGGCCATACTGTACTTGGAGGTATTGCACGGTATATTCAATATCGATAAGCCCGCCCGGGCTGTATTTCACGTGAATGGTTCCCCGGGGAATCAACTCCCGTATCTGCCTGCGGCGCAAGTGCAACGCGGTGTCCAGCGGCCAGGGGGACCGGCTGTACACGAAGTCGTCACGGTAACGTTCTATGCGCCGACCAAGCGCGGCATTCCCCGCGACGTGGCGAAGCTTAATCCAGGCTTGTCGTTCAAAAGGCGCAGCGGCGCCTCCCGTTCGGTAATAGCGTGTGATGTCTTCAAATGAATGAGCCAGCAGGCCTTTTTCTCCGTGAGGTCGCAGTCGGAGGTCGAGTTGAAAAATTCCTTCCTGTTTCGCTTCGATCCAATGAAGAAATTCCTGCACGAGTCGTTCGTAGTATTCACCGATGACGGGATTGGGAATGCCGGAAGCGCTCGTCCCATAGACAAAGACGAGCTCGATATCGGAGGCGTAGCCCAACTCACGCCCTCCCAACTTGCCCAATCCGCAAATACTGAAGGGCAGAGGGCTCCTCTTCAGCGTGGACGGTGGCGAGTGTTTCCGATTGACCACGGCCTGGGCCTCGACGAGGGCTTGTGCTAAGATCACTTCTGCCAAGGTCGTGAGAGACTTGGAGAATGCGGGGAGAGACGTCTTGTTGAGAATATGATGCATGTCGATACGAAATAACTCCTGATCTTTAAACTGATTCAAGATCATTTTTCGAACTTCGGGGTTTTTACGCTTTCCGAGTCTGGCCTCCAACTCTTGCGCGAGAGAGGTTTTTGACGAACGGACCTGGGGTTGATGAAACTTTTCAATAATGGGCAGAAGGTTGACGTGTTGTCGGCGAAGAAAATCTTCCCACAAGAAATCGCTTGTGCCGAATAACCGGGCGAGGTTGGACAATGAATCTTTTCTGGCGAGCCAGTTGATTTGTTTCTTGCTGAGAGGATTTTCCAGTAACTGATCCAGGAAGTGACCAAAGTGATTCAACGCCCTGCCGGGGTCCGGGGCCCAGGCAAGGTAATGGGTAAATTCCTTGATGAGGGCCGCAGCCACGGTCAGCTCTTGATGTTCCTGTGTCGAGACGATTTTCTTTCCATGTCGATCTCTGACAAAAAATCGGTTGCGGACTCTTAGCCCGTCTCCTTCGATCGTGGCTTTTGATAAATAGAGCCCTCTCATGGCCAACGCATTCGTAAAGGCGTACAAAAAAGCCGGGGAATCCGTGCCCCTGATGTCTATGACTGTTTCGCGTGAGGAAAGCGCATTGTTAAAGAGAATGTCTGCCGGATGCACAAGAGCGGAAGCAGCCGCTTTTCTTTGGCCAAGCGTTTCGACCAATTTTCGGTTCACACCATTCCGGACCTCCTGGATTTTCCGGGACTCGAGCAATCGGATCATTTCCGTCAATTCACGACCCAGTTCTTTTACGATTTCCGCATTGAATACAGTGCCTGGGAGAAGGCGAACCTGAAAGACGTCCACGACCTTTTTTCTTGATAATCCTGGCCGTTGGAGTTGCCGGCGGATCGGCCATTTCGGTGCTTGTATGCGACGTAAAGCTTGCGACGGGGGCGAAGGAGCGGGGCCTTCCTGGTACGTAAAAACATGGGCTTCGCGTATATCGAAGCCATAGGCAGACAACAACCCGCAAATTGTGGCAAATTCCGCAAAATAATCGTAGGCGACAACCGTGAGCCGATACTGGCCCGCATCGTTTGCCGGTCGGACCTGGAGCGTGCAGGGATTTTCCGGGGTCAGGGCGTTGGCCAACGCCACGTGTTTTGCAACGGTCCGTGGCGGAAATTTGGAGAAATAATCCGGGTCCATGCGATCCAGAAAGTCTTTGATAACCGTCGGGTCGACCTGGGGAGATAGTTGTTCCAATTCCGTTGAATTGAACGTATCTTTCATGGCAGGGCAGTATACCTTAACGTGTTACCATTGCAGAGGCAATTTACCCATTGAGCCTCGAACGTTCCTCAGAGTTAGTCCCGATGCCTATCATTAGCGACCGGTTTTCAGGCTGCGACCCTCGCCCTCTGCTACTTTCTCCGAATTTGGCCCCTTCGGAAGTCGTACGGCTGTTGGGTCCGTACGGGTTCCATGATTGGAAGCAAGCCGACGCCAACCTTCAGCTTATGGCTGGTGATCCTCAAAGTCGAAAACTACTGGCCAACATCCTTTCCGACCTGTTACACGCGGTTTCAGTCACGGCCGACCCGGATCAGGCGCTACGCGAATGGGAACGATATCTCGACGCCGGTACTTCAAGAGAGCAGGTGTTCAGCTTTTTAGCGCAAGTGCCCCACGTACTGCAATTGCTTTGCGTACTGTTCGGGAACAGTCCCGCGATGGCGGAAACGCTTATTCGAGACCACATGCTGATTTACTGGATCGAGAATGAGCGTGTCCTGAAATGTTGTCCCACTTCCAAACGCCTTCAAGCTGTCTTATATGAGACCCTTGATCTCGTGCAAACTTACGAACGCAAACTCGATGCTCTCCGGCGCTTTCATCGCCGCGAAATGTTGCGCATCGGCGCGCGTGACCTCTTTCATGTTTCGTCCGTGAAGGAGACTGTTCAGTCCATGTCGCGACTCGCGGAAATCGTGATCCACACTGCCTATCAACTTGTGAACAAAGAACTGCAAAAACAATACGGGATTCCCCGTCATCAAGATTCCAGAGGGACAACCAAGGAAACGGGTTTTGTGGTGTTGGGAATGGGAAAGTTGGGCGGACGCGAACTGAATTACAGCTCCGACGTCGATCTCGTCTATTTATATACATCAAGTGAAGGGCAGACAAAGACCGCAAAGGAGCCGATCAGCAATGAAGTTTTTTTTCAGCTCATTGCAAGAGAGCTCACTCGAGTACTGTCGGCTTCCACTTCGGAAGGGCGTTTATTTCGAGTGGATTTGCGATTGCGACCCGAGGGAGGAGTCGGATCATTGGCCTGGGCGAGCCGTGAAGCCGTGAAATATTACCAAACACGGGGGAGAACTTGGGAACGGCTGGCACTGTTAAAAGCTCGCCCGATCGCAGGGCAACGGTCATTGGGACAGGCCTTTCTCAGGAAAATTCGGCCATTTGTCGTAGGGCGAGAAGAACAGGGAACCCGAAACGTGATGGATACGGTTCATGAACTCAGGGTACGAATTCATCGAAACGTGCGAAGAAGAAAGGAGTATGAGCGCAACGTCAAACTCAGTCCCGGAGGAATTCGCGACATTGAATTCATTGTCCAGACGCTTCAATTACTGCACGTTGCCACGTATCCGCAATTGCTTGAGTCGAGTACGACCACGAGTCTGCAACGGCTCCGCACCCTCAACCTCTTACAAGCCGCTGATGGCAAATTCCTGGAGGAAGCCTATGTGTTTTTGCGTGACGTCGAACATAAACTGCAAATGGTTCATGAACTGCAAACCCATACCTTGCCGGTTCAACCTTCCGAATTGACCAAATGTGCAATCCGCATGGGGGACGCAGAACAACTTCCTTCCTCTGCGACCACGAAATTTCTTGCCCGCTACAGGTCCGTCACGACCAGGGTACAAACCATCTACGAACGGATCTTTTCTTTACCAAACTGATCGTTCGAGAAATACAGACATTCCCAACTTCCTTTTTCCGACCTTTCAGACTCTACTCCTTGATTTTTAAGGAATGGTGGTTATCTGGTGGTATTCAGCAAACCTGTGAAGAAAGAGGAATCGGAAATCATGGATATGAATCGTATGACGCTAAAAGTGCAAGAGGCCCTGCAAGCCGCGTCTGCCCTCGCCATGCACCGGAGTCACCAGGGCATCGACGTCGAACACGTGCTGGCGGCATTACTGGAACAACCTGACGGGTCCGCCGGCCCGATCCTGGAACAGGCCGGGGTAGCAAGTTCCGCCGCCAAAGCTACAGTCGAGCAACGACTGGCAAAAATTCCGCAGGTCCGCGGGACAGGAGCGGCACCCGGCCAGCTTCACTTAACCCAACGAACGGCAACGCTTCTTTCTCGTGCCGAAGATGAAAAACAGGCTTTGAAAGACGAGTACATCAGTGTCGAGCATCTCTTGCTTGCCATGGTGGCCCAGGAAGGCGTGTTAAAAGACCTGGGGGTGACACGCGATAGACTGTTGGCTGGGCTGCAAAACATTCGCGGGAATCAACGAGTGACCAGTCAGGACCCCGAAGGGACGTTTCAGGCACTGGAAAAATATGGCCGGGATTTGACCGGGTTGGCCGGGCAGGGAAAGCTGGATCCGGTTATCGGTCGTGATGAGGAAATCCGGCGGACGATTCAGATTTTATCCAGACGAACAAAAAACAATCCTGTACTCATTGGTGAACCCGGAGTCGGAAAAACAGCCATTGTCGAAGGACTGGCCCAACGGATTGTCAAAGGAGACGTCCCTGAAGGGTTGAAACGGAAACGCGTGGTTGTTCTGGACATGGGAGCATTGGTGGCAGGAGCTAAATTCCGGGGAGAGTTTGAGGAACGGTTGAAGGCCGTCTTAAAAGAAATTCAGTCGGCGCAGGGTGACATTCTCTTGTTTATCGACGAACTGCACACCGTCGTGGGCACGGGAGCGGCGGAAGGAGCCATGGACGCCGCCAATCTGCTCAAACCGATGCTTGCGAGGGGAGAACTCCATCTGATCGGGGCAACGACCTTGGATGAATATCGCAAGCATATAGAAAAAGACGCGGCTCTTGAGCGTCGTTTCCAGCCCGTGCTCGTGGAACAACCATCGGTGGAAAACACGATTTCGATTCTGCGGGGACTCAAGGAACGATACGAGGTTCATCATGGGGTCCGCATCAAAGACGCGGCCTTGGTTGCGGCCGCACGGCTCTCCCATCGATATATCGGCGACCGATTTCTTCCGGACAAGGCTATTGATCTCGTCGATGAATCCGCCGCGCGACTTCGTACGGAGATCGATAGCATGCCCGCCGAATTGGACGAGGTATCCCGAAAAGTTCTGCAACTCGAAATTGAACGGGAAGCCCTTAAAAAGGAAGAGGATCCTGGCAGTCAAGCAAGACTGAAAACGTTGGAAAATGAGCTTGAAGGCAAGCGTCGAGAATTGACTGAGTTAAAACAACAATGGGAAGCGGAAAAATCTGCCGTCGGGCGATTGCAACAGATCCGTCAACATATTGAAGACTTGAGGCATCAGATCGAAAAAGCCGAACGTGAATATGATCTCAATCGCGTTGCGGAACTCCGCTATGGAACGATGCCCCGGCTGGAAAGAGAACTCCAGGCTGAAGAAGCACACCTTGATCGACAAGAGGGGGAGTCACGTCTTCTGAAAGAGGAAGTCGATGAAGAAGATATTGCGGAAGTCGTCAGCCGATGGACGGGCATTCCGATTAGCCGGCTCCTCCAGGGAGAAATGGAAAAACTTTTGCAATTGGGAGAACTGCTGCATCAACGCGTGGTCGGCCAGGATGAAGGGGTTCAAGCCGTAGCCGATGCCGTCCTTCGGGCTCGATCAGGCATCAAGGACCCCAATCGGCCAATCGGATCGTTTTTATTTCTTGGCCCGACCGGCGTCGGAAAAACCGAACTGGCTCGAGCCCTGGCGCATATCCTCTTTGATGACGAAGCCAACCTCATACGGATTGATCTGTCGGAATATATGGAAAAACATGCCGTGGCGCGACTCATCGGCGCCCCGCCTGGATACGTCGGATACGAAGAGGGCGGGCAATTGACTGAAGCCGTGAGGCGCCGTCCTTTTTGCGTTATTCTGTTGGATGAGATCGAGAAAGCCCATCATGACGTGTTCAATATTTTGCTGCAGGTGCTTGATGACGGCCGGTTGACCGATTCCCAAGGGCGTACCGTCGATTTCAAAAATACGGTATTGATTATGACGTCGAATCTCGGCAGTCAGGACATTCTGGAAGCGCAACAACGTGAACAAACCTATGAAGAATTGCAGACTCTTGTTTTCAATGAGGTCAAACACCATTTCCGTCCTGAATTTTTGAATCGCATCGATGAAACCGTTGTATTTCATCCGCTGAGCACGGATGAAGTCGGTCTAATCGCAGAAATTCAACTGGCTCGCTTAAGAGCCAGATTGGAGGACCGGAGAATTCGTTTAGAGGTAACCGACGAGGCGTTGTCGAATTTGGGAACGCGAGGCTATAGCGCCACGTATGGTGCTCGGCCATTGAAACGATTGATCCAACATGACGTGGAAACACCCTTGTCGAAGCTGCTGGTCAAAGGGGAGCTGAAAGACGGCGATGCGGTGACGGTCGATTGTAAAGACGGGCAGGTGGTTATCGTCCCCATGATTCGAGAATAAGCGTGCCTTTTCACCCAAACAGCCCGAGTCTTTTTCTCACACAAGCATTGGCGTTACTGCTTATTTGGTTACCGTCATAATGGCTTGGCGAAGACCGGCCGAATGCTTGTTCTTGACGGATTTGGTCACCAGAATATCAACGGGCCGAACTTTTTTCCCGTAATAGGCTTCATTGGCCTCATCGTTTACATAGATAAGGGATCCTTCCAATGAGACACCCGCATAGGCCCCTTTGGAACGCGAAAACGAAAGAAAGTCAGCGTTCAAATTTGCCGAGGTGGAGCCGTCGGCTCCGGCTCCATAGGGTCCGGCTGCAATGGAAGCATCCCCGCCAACTTTAAAGGATGAGGCATAGAGTTTTTCGACCGCCCCTTGGGTCATGGCCAAGATGATGACTTCCGAGGCTTCGCCACCGAATTGAAATCCAAAGCTGATTCCCCCTAAGTCATAAAAGGCCGGTTCGCTCCACTCACCCGCCTGTTCGTCACGGGCGACTAATACCCCGCTTCCTCCATCCAGCCCAAACCAGAAGGCAGCCTTCAATTGTTGAGGAATAATCAAGAGGGCTTTGGCGTCTTTGACGTGATCCTGAAACCAGGTGAAATTCGGATCCTTCATGAAGCTTTCAACGGTGTGCGTGGCTTTTTCCACGAGTTGTTGCTCATCCAGGCCATTGGCCCAGGCAGGGGTCCAACAGAAGCAAATGAAAAGAAGTGTCGTCATCCACAAGAATAACGGTTTCTTTTTTGCGTGGCGTTGTATGTCGGACTGGGTTTTCTGTGTCATGGATTGTCCCTCCGTGAACCCACAATGAAAAGAACGATATAATCTATTGTCCCGCTTTTTCGAAAAAAAGCAAGAAAGATCCATCAGCCTGTGGTCAAATGAATGTCTCGGGCTTTATGAACGAACGGATTCTTACAAAACACGTCACAACCCAAACAGCCGACAAGGGCACGTCTTTGAACCGGAATGCAACCAGGCTCATTCCCCCATGACTTGTACGACAATCTCTCGAGAGCGTGCCCGTGTATCGAAATCGAGAATGACGATTTCCTGCCACGTCCCTAAAAGCAATTGGTGGTCGGCAAAAGGAATAGTGAGGGATTGCCCCTGGATTTGGCCTCGCAAATGGCTATGCCCGTTGTTTTCTCCTGAGTTCCTGGTGTTATGCTGCCAGGTGGAGTCTGCAGGAATCAGGCTGTCCCAGACAGCTTTGGTATCGGCGCGCAAGCCCGGCTCATCCTCGATGATCAGGACTGAGGCGGTGGTATGTTGCACGAATATCGTGACAATGCCGGCTTGCATGGGCGTAGAGGCAAGAAACTGCCGAACGGGTTCGGAGATGTTCTCAATCTGCGAATGGCCTTGCATCGTGACCGAAAAATGGTGAGTGAGGACGGGCATCGGGTTTTTATCTATTGAAGGGATCGAAGAAATTGTCGTTCGTGTCGTGATAATATCCCGCCTCGGGCTACTTTGAGAATGGGGTCGAAGAGCCCCGAGGCTGTCAATTGCCGAACGGCTTTGACCACCTTTGCGCGTAAGCGGCCTTGCCGTTTTAATGAGTCAAGGTAGCGAAAGGCCTCACGAAAGCTTTCTTTGGAGCGAACATAATAGTCTGCTCCTCGTCGGCGGTTACTGTAGGCTTCCAACTGTTCACAAGCGACAAGAATTTCCCCGAGTTCCCTGACCCATTCCGGAGATTTTGCCAGTTTTTCAGGGTAATAATAATACAACGTCACCTGCTCCATCCACGGCAACCAACGAATTCCCAGGCTTTCCAACAGGGGTTTGACCCTTTTGAGTTGCCGGCGATGGCGACGTGCAAATCCCAAACGCATTTCGACTTGCTCGCATGCCCACTCCGTGAGCGGCAATCCTTCTTCGGACAATGACTGTCGATACGTCTTTACAAATGCTTCGGTCTCTCTGCCATAACTCGAATGGGGGTGCCGCGACCGCCATTCGGCGGGTCTCGTCGGAATATTCCGGCTACGTGCCCAGGACCATATTTTACCAAAAAGCTGGCGGTCAAGCCCGGCTCTTCCCAAATCATGAAGCAGGCAGGCGATTTGAAATTGACGGACTCGTGAGTGTTCATACGAGAGGTATTGGGCAACAACCGCACACATTTTCGCCGTTCGAAAGGCATGTGCCTTGTCATATCCTCTGATAATGGCATGAGGTTTAAGCGGGTGAGGGTAGTCATAACATTTCAGCAGCGTACCGGCTAAGGATGGCGACACAAGAAGATACGCGTATGAAGATTGCAAGGCAGGCGTGGTTCGAGAAGTCGATCTCATGGCCCGTGAACTGCCGATAGAATAACGAATGAACTTTCGTTAGAATGGGGAAGGACCATAACGGTGAAATCCTCAGACTGTCAAGAAAACGCTGAGGTGACGCTGTGTAAACCAAAGCGGCATCTTTGCGAAAACGCCGATTGGTTCGCCCCCTGAAATCCGTGACCGTCAAAGCCAAGCATAAACGAATGCCTTCCAAGCGCAAGCGTCTGATTTCCAGCCTGTTTCTCGTCATAATTCTCTGTGTCGTGGGTGTCGTGTACGTTGCGACGTTCCACATGGAGGACCTGCAACGAATGGTTCGAGAGCTCATCGTAAGATCTTTTGGCGAACACGTCGTTGTCGACCAAATGCAAGTAAGCTTTTTCCCGTATCCTCAGTTGGAACTGACGGGCATCAGTATCAATGATCCCAAACAGGGCACCCCGATTTTTCAGGCCTCTCATATTCAACTGGATTTAAGTTTTTTGTCACTGATGCTGGATACGCTCATGCCGAATGCATTGATTATCGAAAATGCCTTTCTTGATCTAAAACGAAATGAAAAAGGGCAATGGAACTACCGGAACATTCTTCAACAGGAAACAACCGATCAGGTGGGGATAGGGCCCTGGCTCTCGGGGCGTTCATTAAAATTAACCAACGGATCAGTCCATCTGGAGGATCGATACCGCCGCGAATCCGCGTTCATCGTCCATACGGAAGAAGTGGAATTGCAAGTGGAGCAACTCGTGCTGGATGGTCCCACGGAAGTGTTTCTTTCCGCACGATTTTCCGAACGGGACGCGGGACCCGTCATCTCTTCCTACGGGACCCTCCAGCATATCGGCGGGTTTCTCGGGGTCGGAGCAACGGCAGGGCGTAACGCTTCTCCTCAATTCGATCTCCACACCCGTATGGACCTTGATCGGAAAACGCTTCTACAGCTGGCCGATCTTTTTGAAGTACGTGGAGTGCCGGTCGGGTTCCAAGGTCGGACCAAGGCCCAAGGGCATATCCATTTTGCTCCGGGCCTTGAGGGATATGATTTGGTCTTGTCCGATCTTGTGGTTCTGACGGACAGCATTGACCTCAATGCGGAAGTGAGCGTCACGGGTTTATTGCGGCCTGAGCCTCCAACTTTCTCCGGTCAATGGACGAGTGGCCACGTGGCTATTCAGCATCTACCACATTTGCTTCCGGCAGAACTTGTCCCCTCAGAACTATATGATGCCATTCATCGTCAAACCATCAGTGGAAAAATACAGGCGATTTCAGCAACGTTTACCGGTTCTGCCCGTCCGGAAGTCGGGTATTCTCTAACGGGAAAGTTCCAATTTTCGGAAGGAACAGTGGGCTTGGGACCTAAGCTGGGAAAAATCGAAGAGAGCGCATGTACCATTCATATCGAACCAGGTCAGATTCAGCTGTCTGACTTTTATGGCCAATATGAGGAAATTCCCGTGACTCAAGGCGACGGAACGATTGTTTTTACCGAACAGGGGCCATGGCTAACAACGGAATTCGGTGGGAAGGTGCCCTCAAGAAAATTCGTCGGTCTCATGCAAACCGTACTTGCGTTGGACACGTCACAGCACAAGATACAGTCTTTGCAAGGCAAGGCGGGGAGTGGATTGCTGACTCTACGATTTGAGGGGCCTCTCAAGGATCCTCAAGCCATAACGTTTCAAGGTGCCGAGTATCATCCTGAACGTATCGCCGTACAACTTCCCGGATTACGGGCACCTCTTACCCAAGTCGAGGGAACGCTTGTTTTTTCCAAAAAGCATCTTCGCTTTGAGAATGTCATGGGGCTCTACGGACAAAGCGATTTTCAAATCGAAGGAAAGATGAAATTTGAAGAACAACTCTCCCTTGAGGACGTGAGAATTCAGGGTCGTTTCAGTGACAACGATTTGTTGAATCTTTTTCCCAGCCCAACTCTTTCAGCGCAAAAAATTATTTCGGGCAAGACGGATTACCTCGTCATAGTCAACGGCAAACTGCAAAATCCTACCTTGCGAGGAAGAGTGACACTCCAAGGATTGGAGATTCTTCTGCCGGGCATCCTGCACAAACCCTCGACCCTTGCCGGCAATCTGGATTTTCACGTTCAGGTAGGTAAAAACAATCGATTCATGTTTGAACGCATGATCCTGACTCTTCCCTCTGTCCGCTTCGCAGGGCAGGGAGAGTTTCATTACGATCAAACGTTGACCTTCAATGCTTCGCTGAAGGCTGAACCGATACGCTTCGAGTTGTTGCCGTCAGGACTTGAATTATTTGATAAAACGATTGCCTCCGGGACCATGGAGGGTTTCGTCAATCTTCGGGGGACGGGGACCGATTGGAAATCATGGAGCAAATCAGGACGGGTGGCGTTAACGAATGGAGTCGTCAAAGTCGAGGGCATAAGCTCACCGATTTCCCAGCTGGCACTTCAGGTGAAACTGGATGGACATACCGCTGAGTTGAAGCAGCTTCGATGGAATTTGGAGGAAAGTCAAGTTCAGGTCACGGGAATTGTCCGCACGTGGGACAGTAAGCCGAAAATGAACCTGGCACTGACTGCGCCTCTATTCGATATCGATCTTCTGCTACCCAAAAAACAAGAATCTCCTCTTCGAGAGTTTTTGGGGAAAATCGCCAACACAGCCAAAATTGTTGGCGCTCTGCGATTCGATCGTGCGTTGTACCACAACTTGCATTTTCAGAAATTAACCGGCCAATTGCGAATAGAGAACGGTATAATTCGCGTCGATCGCATTCGGGGGAAAGCCGACGACGGGACCATTCAAGGACGCCTTTTAATCCATCTGCCCGTTCAACAGCCTGCCACGATGCAAACGTGGTTTAAGGCACATTCGATTCCCCTGTTAGCCCTGGAACGAACATTTTTTGATGAGAAAACGCTCGACAAACGATTGATGACGGGCCTGTTGTCCGCGGAAGGCACACTTCAAGGACATGGCAAGAATCCCCTCGGCGTCCTCCCGACCCTCAAGGGAACGCTGAAACTCTCAATCGTAGATGGCCGGATCAAAAGAGGTATCGTGATTCCAAAAATATTGTCCCTCATGAACCTACCGAGCATGTTGCAGGGGACGGTTGACCTTGAGAAAGACGGCTATCCCTTTGACCGACAAGCCGGAACCTTTGCCATAGCCGATGGCCGGATTGTCTCGAAAGACATTGTCATGGATGGACCCATCCTGAAAATGACGGCCGCGGGGCAGTACGACCTGGTGAACGATGAGTTGGACGTCGTGGCCGCGGCCAGCCCTTTAGGCCCGTATTTCGAGTTTTTTCAAAAAATTCCGATATTGCATCTGTTGCTTGACGGTGAAGAACGGGGAGTCGACTTGGCCATGTTTTCAGTCAAAGGCTCGCTTCATGCTCCGGCGATCGAGCCGATGGCCGTGGAATCCGTGGCGACCGGAATAACGGGATTTGCCAGATTGGCCCTGACAATTTTGAAAAATACGCTCACTTTGCCACAAAAAATATTGTTCCCTGATGAAAATACAGAACCCGGTTCCCAATTGAATGATCCCAATGAACAAAAGTCTGAGGATACGGACATGGAAAGTTACTGAACGGTTCTCATCACAGGACTTTCCGGTCCGTCAACAACGGACTTTCCATCATTATCCTGTCTGCTCTCTCCCCAAAAGGCTGAAAAGCAGAAAGGCCTCTCTCTGATTTCCATTGTAGACGATATGGGAAAAGCATACAGGTTTCGTGATGAGATCGTCCTGGGCGATCTTGCTTTTGAAGCCACCGGCGATTCGGTGTCCGAGTTGTTTGCGGCTGCGGCATTGGCCGTGATCGAATCAATGGTGGATCCCCTGAGCGTGGAGACGAGTTGGACGCAAGAGGTTCGGCTTTCCGAAGCTGAAATAGAAGATTTGCTTTTCGAATGGTTGAACACCATCGTGTTTATCAAGGATACGGAAGGGGTTGTGTTTCATGACGTCCGTGCCGCAGTAAGCCGTGATTCAGAGAAGAACCTGTGGCATCTTGAGGCCGTACTCATCGGTGACCGGGTTGATGCAACCCGACAGGATTTACGAACCGACGTCAAGGCGGTGACCAAACATTTATATGAAGTCAGACAACAAGAAGAAGGTGCCTGGTATGCTCACGTGGTTCTAGACGTGTAACACGATTCAATGAGTTTGCCGGACTCGACTTTTGCATGAATAGCTTGAACGGCAACCAAAAATACTTATTGAGGTTTTGCGTTTCATGAAACTCGCCACTGCAATGAAAGTCAATCGGCTTACCGACGTCGTATGGGAAATTCCCAAGGCGGAAAAGCCGGGCATGCTGGTTCCCGCCAGAATTTATGGAACGGAAAAGATTCTCAGGGCAATGGATGCCGGCGTGTTTGAGCAAGTGACGAACGTGGCGTGTTTGCCCGGTATTCAGCGGTATGCCCTGTGCATGCCGGATGGACATTGGGGCTATGGATTTCCCATCGGGGGCGTTGCGGCATTCGACGTTGAGAAGGGCATTATTTCTCCGGGGGGCGTGGGCTATGATATCAATTGCGGGATGCGGCTGATCCGTACGGATTTGACGCTGGCCGACGTGAACCCGAGGCTGGATGCCCTGATGACGGAGTTGTTTCGCACGGTCCCTGCCGGGGTCGGGTCGAAAGGCTTCGTGAATCTGTCCCGCCGTACATTTCGAGACGTGATGCGGAAAGGAGCACGCTGGAGCGTGGAACAAGGGTATGGATGGGAGAGTGATCTCACCCATACGGAAGAAGAAGGCTGTCTGACGGGAGCCGACCCCGAACACGTTTCTGAACATGCCTGCCAGCGGGGAATGGGACAATTGGGCACATTGGGATCGGGGAATCATTACCTTGAAGTCCAGGTGGTCCGGAATGACCGCATTTACGATCGACACGTGGCTGAACAATTCGGCATTCATGGGGATGACCAAATTGTGATCATGGTTCATTGTGGGTCTCGAGGCCTTGGGCACCAAGTCGGCACCGATTATGTACGGATCTTTGAAAAGGCCATGAAACGCTATGGCATCACCGTGAAGGATCAACAATTGGCCTGTGCGCCTTATCAGTCGCCTGAGGGTCAGAACTATTTTTCGGCCATGAACTGTGCGGCAAACACGGCCTTTGCCAATCGGCAGGTTATTGCCCATCAAATTCGCGAAGCCTTTCGGACGGTGTTCCAACAATCCCCCGAGAGGCTCGGCATGCGTCAAGTCTATGACGTGGCCCATAATATCGCCAAAGTGGAACGTTACGAAAAGACGCAATTCCTGGTCCATCGTAAAGGCGCGACCCGGGCGTTTGGTCCGGGAAGTCCCGACGTGCCGGAACCATTCCGAAAAGTCGGCCAACCGGTGATCTGCGGCGGTTCCATGGAAACGGGGTCGTACCTGCTGGTGGGTACGGTGCAAGCCAATACGGAATCCTTCGGGTCTACGATGCATGGCGCCGGCCGGACGATGTCTCGGGCGCAAGCAAAGCGAACGGTCCGTGGAGCGACCCTTCAACAAGACATGGCCCAACGGGGCATCCTGGTGAAAGCGGTCTCGATGTCGGGATTGGCCGAAGAAGCAGGAATCGCGTATAAAAACATTGCCGACGTCGTGGAATCGGTGGATACTGCCGGAATCACCAGAAAAGTGGCTGAATTGCTACCAATAGGTAATATTAAAGGATAAGAAACCGGAAACCGGCATGTCTCTCGAAATCGATAAAAGGTTTTGGAAATGATTCCCACTGTGGAATGGAAAGAGGGGGGCGTGTGGCTCCTCGATCAAAGTCAGTTGCCCGGCCACACCAAACTGATCGAATGCAAAGACGTTGATGCAGTGGCAGCCGCCATTCAAGAGCTGAAAGTGCGAGGGGCACCTGCCATTGGCGTAACCGCAGCCATGGGGGTCGCATTGGGAGCGCAATCCGTATTAGAGACCGATGTCTCGACGTTTGAACGAAAAGTCCTGGCCATTTGCGATCAATTAGCTGCAACTCGACCCACGGCCGTGAATCTTTTTTGGGCTCTTGCGCGCATGAAGGACGTATTAAAGGAAAACTGCGATCGCTCGGTGCCTGAAATCCAATCTCGACTCGTACAGGAAGCGTTGGCGATTCAACGGGAAGATATTGCCATGTGTAAGGCCATGGGCCAAAAAGGAGCCCATCTCATCAAGGATGGGCACAACATTTTGACGCATTGCAATGCGGGAGCCTTGGCAACCGCGGGATATGGCACGGCCTTAGGAGTCATTCGGGCAGCGTCGGAGCAGGGGAAAAAGGTGCACGTCTTTGCGAATGAAACCCGGCCCGTCCTCCAGGGAGCCCGGTTGACGGCTTGGGAGCTGATGGAAGACGGCATTCCCGTCACCCTGATCACGGACAGTATGGCCGGAGTCGTCATGCAGCAAGGGAAAATCGATCTGTGCGTGGTCGGTGCCGACCGGATTGCTGCCAACGGCGACGTGGCGAATAAAATCGGGACGTATGCCGTCGCGGTCCTCGCCAAGGCCCATGGCATCCCCTTTTACGTTGCGGCACCTTCTTCTACCATCGACGTTTCGACGCCATCCGGTTCCGCTATTCCTATTGAAGAACGCCCCGGTCATGAAGTGACGACCATCAATGGGGAGACATGGATTGCCCCAAAAGGCGTGACAGTCTTTAATCCGGCCTTTGACGTGACTCCTGCCGAGTATGTCACCGGGATCATTACGGAGCAGGGAATCGTGACTCCGGACCGGATTGCAGAACAGTTTAAACGCTAAAGGAAGATCCGGCTTCGCCTAAGGAACCTCTGGGCGCAAGGTGGAACATGAGAAACGAAATTCCCATTAAGCCACGGTCCGGATTCCTTATTTATGACTCCCATTGTCGTCTTTGCGTGACAGTGAAGCAAAAATTAGAGCAGTGTTCCGAAGATATTCAGTTTGTACCCTATGAAAGTCAAAAAGCTGCCGAATGTCTGGGAAAAAGCCATCAACCCGGATGTCGGCCTTCCATGGCCTATTGGGTCGATGAGAAGGGAGCGGTTGTTGGTGGGCTGGAAGCGTTTCTTCCGTTTCTTCATCGACTGACGGGCGGAAAAATCTTCATGTTTTTCTGGAGGTTCCGCGCATGGCGTCAGATCACGATTGCACTATATGAATTTGTGGCCAAGCATCGCTATCGTTGGTTTGGTGTGAGTGAGAAATCCTAGTTAATGATCGAACCCCCCTGTTGATAGCCGGGGCAATCTCAGGAGGATTCCTCAGGAAGGCGAAACTTGAGCACCTGTCCTTGGACTTCGACTTTTTCCAGAAATTCCTCGAAGCCCTCCGCGAGCACTTCTCCGATAAGTTTTTCCAGATCCTCTTCAGAGAAGAACACTTCATTGTCCGTTCCGCCAACCCCGATAGCGATCCGGACGGTGCTTTCGTCGGCTGCGTTATGGACCGTAAATGCCATGACTGTGTCGACTTCGAGGAAGGTGGAAAGAGGTCTATCGGTAGCCCGTACCGTGAACTTTTGGATGGTCGGCTCAATGCTGACACCGGCTGGTCCTGCGCCATTGGCCGGTGAGGCAGAAAGTCCCGCTTGATTCAAAAAATCGACGAAAGAACTCGTGACGCGTTGACTGAGAGTGCCGTCCATCACGTCAAAATACGTTTGGGCTCCTCCTCCACGTGCCCGCATGCCCAAGTGTTCGGATGACTGTCGTCGATCATCGAATGGAGAAACCGAAACGGTAAGGGGGGAGCCTTTGGAATCAACTGCGGACTCCACGTGCTGGACACGCAATTTGACAATTTCTCCAGTCCCTTGACATCCGGAAATGAACAGAGCTGCCAAGAGGAATCCTGCAAGACACAATGGTTTCATGAGACGACACTCCTTTTTTCTATGTAGTTCGACAAATGATGCTACACGTCAATAGTGCTTTTTCGATAACGATTTCGGCACTCAATTCTTTACCCAATAGTTATCCGATAACACTATGATAAGCCAACAAGAAAATACAAGCGTAATCTTGCACAATAAGGTATAAACTGTAGCATTTGACTTTCATGACGGCTCCTTGACACTATGAGGTGCCGTTCTTTCATCCCTTTATTTTTCCTCATGTGGAATCGAAATTTTCTCTTTCGGGCTCATGAAGCCGTCCCGTTACCTGAAACGGAGAATGACGTGTTTCATGAAACGGATCCAGCGCTAGACAGCTCGGGCTTAACCATGGACAGGTATATCTCGGTCTGGCTCCAAGGGGAGGGAGAAGACGATGAGCCCTTGGCCTATACCAACGTCTACGTACGGACCGCCACGCTCGACCCTGTTAAAAAGGTTGGGTTTTTGCAGCCCCTGCAAGGCCGTTCCCACCAGATCAGACAAATGCTCTCTCCTGAACAGAAAGCATTTTTGAAAGATTGGCTGAAAAACACAAACCCCACGGCATGGGAAGAAGCCGACGAGTATTTTCAAAAAATATTTGAATCCGAGTAGACGGTTTTTCCCGGGAACTATGCCCTGAGCCCTTCGTTTCGCTCCTTTCCCCTCGTTTTGTATGGATATGCACGTTGATGTCGTTGTGGTCGGTGCCGGAGGTGGCGGAGCGGTCCTGGGCCTTTTGCTCGCCAATAAAGGAATTCGAACCCTCGTGCTCGAACAAGCCTCGGGTCCTCCCCACGGCATACGAGGAGAAATTCTTCAGCCAAACGGTCAAAAAATCCTGGACGATCTGGGTCTGTTGGCTCAACTGCCGAAAGACGCGGTGCAGCCCGTTCGACATTTTCATTTTCGGCAAATTGGTGGGGGTCGGTTGTGTTCGATTGACTACGGCGAACTGCCTCCTCCCTATAATCACGCCCTCGTCACCTTACCGCATGCCGCTCATCGGACGGTGCTGGGAGCCTTGGAGAAACAGAATCCCGGAGGCTTGTGGTACAACGCGTCTTTTACCAATGTCTTGAAAAAAGACGAAAAAATCATTGGGGTACAAGCGGACGTTCAAGGCAGGCCCGTACACATTTCCGCCAGATTAGTCGTCGGGGCCGATGGACCGACCTCCAAAGTTCGTGAAGCTCTCAACATTCCAACCAAACTGTATCGGTACCCCGAAAGCTATCTTGTCGCCATACTGGACTGTCCCGAAAGATTGGATGAAGCGCAATACTTTCTCGGGAAAAAAGAAATTCTGGGTGTATTCCCGGCCGCAAAAGAAAAAATTTATCTCGTCTACTTGATCGACGCCAAATCCCGGAACGCGATACACGCAGCCGGAATCGAACCCCTTCAGAAACGCTGGTCCGCCATTTATCCGGAGCTATCGGCCACGTTTCGAGGCTTCACAAGCTGGGAGCAATCAACGGTGATGCCCACGGGTCGAACCCGTGCGCAAACGTGGGTCACCGATGGGGCCGTGCTGATCGGGGATGCCGCCCATGGAATGAATCCCCATGCCTCTCAAGGACGCATGCAGGCCATGGTCGACGCCACGGTATTGGCAGAATTAATTCCTTCGTGTTTGGCAGAAGACAATTTTGAGGGACCGCGCTTGAAAGTGTATGAAAAGCAGCGTCGCCCGAAAGTCGAAATGTTGCAGAGGCTTGCCGATGAAGAGGCATTTTTTTGGAATACGGGGAACCCCGCGCTCGCCTGGCTGCGCAACCGGGTCTTTTCCACCATCGATCAAAACCGGCGGCTCAAATATCAAGTCCTGACTGCGACCGCCGGACTTCGTGAGACTCCACCATTGGGGATGCTGGATCGCTTCCTGGCCCTGGGACTGGTGCCGGATCCCCGTGCCGATCAACGACCCCCTCATGTCCTTTCGTAAGATCAATTTCCACGACACGTTACGCACGAGGCAATAAGAATGACCCCTAATCCGCCCTGGTCCCAGCTTCAGGAAGACACGCATGCCCCGTTACGCGGCTTCCTCCGTTCCATAAAAAAACACCTCACGTCTCAAGCCATCCTCGTCTATGGAAGTGCAGCGCGTGGTGAGTTTCTGCAAGGATACTCCAACATCAACATATTGATCCTGCTTGAACACATCACGCAGCCCGTTCTTCAAGAGTGGAGCGGCATTCAAAAACAATGGGCCAGGGAAAAAATTGTTGCCCCGTTGTTTCTCACGCACAAGGATCTCCAGCAATCCCTGGATGTGTTTCCGTTGGAATTTCTGGATATCAAGGAACGGCACATCCTGCTTGAAGGACGTGATCCGTTCCCTGAATTACACGTCAACTCCACGAACCTGTTTCTCCAATGCCGGCAGGAAGTGCACGCGAACCTTCTGCGAGTTCGCCAATGCTACGTCGAAGGGTGGGGGAAGGTTGAAGCGATTCAAACCCTGTTACCCCTCTCATTGACCTCGCTACTGCCATGTCTTCGTGGAATCTATCGCCTGCTGGACCGTCCGTCGAACATGAAATCCCCGGAAGTGTTGGATGAGTTGAAGACCACGTTAGACCTGGACCCTTCTGTGTTTATCGAAGTCTGGCGCTTGAAACGCGGCCTCAGTACCCCGGGAAAACATGAACTGCCAAAGTTGTTCGAGCGGTACCTGGCCGGGTTGAGTCAATTGGCAGATCGGATCGACTCGATGAAACACGAGGCACGGTTTCAATGAGCCAGATTTCTTGAGAATCAATGGCAAGCTTTCACGGAGAGTTTCATGACACTCGATACACCGCAAATTGATCTTTATCGCTTTGAATGCCAATGCGAAGCGTTTAGAAAATTCATCGAAGAACAGTCCGGCAGCCCCTTTGTGTCCTTCGCATCTAACACTTATATCCAGAAAAAAGAAGGCTACAAGCCTAAGATCTATTATGACGGTCGAGACGCACTCGCGCTTGATAAATGGAAGAAATCGGCAATTGGAAGCGGAAAGATCGCTCAGGCGGTGGTCAAAGCCATTGAGATACCGGAGAACAATCTTGTTCGTTGGCAAGCTCGTTATGGCGAGACAGCCCGTCCACATCAACCGCTCTACGAAGCCGAGAAACAGCAAGACACCTTGTTAAGAGTCGAAGGGTGGTTGTTTGCGCTCTATCGAGAGCAACAAGAAAAGTCCTCCTTTGACGAATTGATCGATATATTCGGCAAAACTTATCCACTGCTTGCCTATCTGTTCTTCCTGAAAGACTACTCCCGATATCTTCCAATAGCGCCGACATTCTTTGATCGTGCCTTCGAACTGTTGGGTGTTGAGTTCAAGACGAGTCATCAATGTTCTTGGGAGAACTATCTCGTCTATATCTCCCTTATCCGCAAACTTAAAACTATGCTTGCTGAAAGCCTTGATCCTGAGACGACCTTGTTGGATGCTCACTCGTTTGCGTGGATACTGGCTGCGCAGATGTGGAAGGCAAACAAAACTGCCGATACTCAGGCATGCCTCACCCTTCCATCTTCGGAGCGCGAAGCTATTGTCAAGGCTCGGATCGGCCAGGACCAATTCCGGCAGAGTCTGATTAAATACTGGTCTACTTGCGCAGTCACGGACTGCAAGGAAGAGAACCTGCTTCGCGCCTCTCACATCAAGCCATGGAGCAAAGCTACGTTGGAGGAGAAAATTGATCTTTATAATGGCTTGCTGCTGTCTCCCGCGCTTGATGCGTGCTTTGACTCAGGATACGTGAGTTTTGATGATGAGGGCGGAATATTGATTTCAGAAAGTCTTACAGTAGATGACGCGAAAGCCCTGGGGATTAACTCCAAAATGCGCCTGCGCCGAATCGAGCCGAAGCACAAAAAGTATTTGGCATTTCACCGTAAGAATGTTTTCAAATGAATGTTAACAAGCCGACCTGTAACTCGCTATGCTGCCCTAGTGCGTCATTCAAGCGGACACGCAAAACCCGAGTGGCTTTGCGATCTAGCCATTTGTAACGTCAGGTTGTGTAAATATGAGCTGCAGAGGCAAATCGTACCGTCATGAAGCCTGAAAGTTTCTTTGCTGCTCAGGGAAACCATCCAAAGCATGAGAATCTGCGTTCTAATTCTGATCATCAGAATATTCGTGATTTCATTGAAGAGATGTGGGAAGCATACCGGCCTTACGCAGACAAAGATTTTCCTCAGAGTGCACAGAACGATGACTTCCAAGCCCGTTACTGGGAGATGTATGTAGGATGTTCTCTGCTGCGTCAGAATATGCAGATTGAACCGAGAGAGAAACGAAAAGAGCGCTGGGGCTCACCAGACCAAGGTCCTGATTTCAAGATAATTGCACCGCATCCTTTCTGGCTGGAGGCTACCACTGTTGGGCCTGGTGCCGGAGAAGACGCTGTGCCGGAAGCTGAATTTGGTGTAGTTCGTGATGTGCCGGATGACCAATTGAAACTTCGGATTCTTCAGGCCATACGTGACAAGGCCAAGCAACGGTTGCATTTTATAGAGAAGGGCTGGATTGATCACACTGACTGCTACGTGGTTGCAGTAAATATTGGGAAGATCTCTCACATATCCGATCTTCATACACCGCGGATTGTCCGAGCCGTGTTTGGTTTTGGCTCCCTAGAAGTATCGATGAACGTGAATTCTGGAGAGCTTTCGAATTGGCGATACCAACAACAGGCCCAGGTACTCAAAAAATCTTCCGCGTCAGTATCTACCAGGATATTTCTGGATCATGAGCAATCCGATCATCCTGATTATGTAGGTTATGAGGGCCTCAGCGCCGTTCTTTCATCTGAGACGGAGCCATTCAATAGTTGTGAGCCTTGGTTCGATCACAATAAGTATATGATTGGTGACGACTACTGTATCGTTCGCAACCCACGAGCAACAAATCCATTGCCTCATGGTTTTCTGAAGTGCGGTGGAGAGTATTGGCTTAACGAGGCGGGAGACTTGGAAGCAAAGCTATGGCTCAAAGACAGAGAGAATCCAACCAACAAAGTGATCGAATCGACGCTTTAAAGCGTACGCGCGCATCTCGCTCCCATTTCCATGCTTGGCTCATATCTAGTGTTAAGCCGGGATATTGCACATGACGGATCATGCCCAATACCGTATAATGAAGCGGAATTGCTGCTTAATTAATGGTTAGATGATCTGATAACGCGGTGATGGGCAAACCATCTGATTTCAGACTCAAACTGTAATCAGGAGGATCAGACTGATGGATGATCTCCTAACTATAGCCCAAATCGAAGCGCAGTTTTCCTCAGAATGGATTCTCATCGAAGACCCACAGGTCAATGACGCCTTGGAAGTGCAAAGCGGCAAGGTGCGTTGGCACAGCAAGGACCGGGAGGAAGTTTATCGCCAAGCCGTGACCTTGCGCCCTAAACGGTTCGCCGTTCTGTACACAGGGAGAATGCCCGAAGACACGGCGATCGTCCTATGAGTTTCTCCTTCGACCCGCAACAGGGCTTGATCTTTGTATCAGCAGAGTTGTGGGGACCGAGCGGCAGTGCCGTCCTCCGCCTCGCGCTCGACACTGGAGCGACGTTCACGGTGGTGAACATAGGGATGCTGGTTGCCCTCGGTTACGACCCAGCATTGCTATCAGACCGTATCCAAGTGACTACAGGCAGCGGCGTCGAATTTGTGCCACGCGTGCCACTCAATAAAATCGTGGCTCTGAGGCAGACGCATGCCGACTTTCCAGTATTGGGCCATACTTTACCGCCGAGTACCGGCATTGATGGTCTTCTTGGACTCGATTTTTTTCGTGGGTGGAATTTGAATATCGATTTTCGTGCAGGACAAGTGGCGTTAGACTAACTTGGTCCTGGAGCGGATGCTCCACCTGAAACGCTTTTCTTTTGGTTTCAAATGAGAAAATTGCTGGCTGACAAAGCACTGTGGCGTTCAGTCCCTATATTTTTTATCTTCGTTCTGTTTGTATGGGTGTCTCCTTGGCTGGCTGATGCCGCCGGAGCAGAAAAGAAACCCGTTTTTCCGACACCACTCGGCTATGTCAGTGATTATGCGGATTTGATTGAACCCGATTGGCAACGCCGAATCCGTGAAGTCTGCAAAGAACTGGAAGATCGGACGGGTATCGAAATGATCGTCGTGACGATTGAGACAGCCAGCCCTCATTCGCATGCACGGGACTATGCGCAGGGCTTGTATAAGGAATGGCACATTGGCGCGGCACAACAAGAGCGGGGAATGTTATTGCTCGCTTCGTTGAAGGAACGACAAGCGGTGGTTGTACTCGGACGAACTTTGCTCCCGTTGATCGGAAAACCGCAGTTGGATGAATTATCCACGCAGTATCTCATCCCCATGTTCCAAAATGCCCGGTACGGAGAATCCTTGTCTCGTATGGCAGTAGGATTGGCTTCAACCGCGGGCAGCGCGGTCCAGGCGACCGCAAAAACCAAAGGCTCTTCGAGTGCCGGGTTCTGGATGAACGTTGCCGCAGCGTTGGCCATGCTGTTTGCCCTTTGGCGTTTTACCCGCCCGGAACGGCGACATCCTTTTCAACGTTGGCGACGGGGTGGATATTGGAGCACCGGCCAAGGTGGGTTTCGCGGGAACTTCGGAGGGTTTGGCGGGAGCACGAGCGGGCAGGGGTTATCGTAACGGGAGTGTCCCTTGCGGACGACCATATTGGGGAGTCGTAGGGCCATAAAACCCTCTTCCCTGGAGGGAGAGGGTAGGGTGAGGGGGCGACACGTTGTAGCGGCGGTAGTTCCCGATCAGGGCCAGGGACAGGTTGATACAGCCTGGAAAAACTTTTTGGGCGGGCACATAGGCCCGCCCCTACAAGGGAAACCACTGCGCTTACAGCGGCTTATGGTTCTCAAACGTCATGGTGCGCGTCACCGTGGCGCCTTTTTCATACGAAATAATGCGGCGGGTTGCAGGCAGATCCGCATTCCCCACCCTGGTGTGAGAATCCGAGAAGCTCTCCACGTTTGTCAGTGAGCCATCCTTGGGCGAGTAGTAATACACGGTATAGCGGGTCGTGAGATGTTTCTCGTCCTGTGTCAACGCGCTGTCTTCGACGTTAATCGTAAAGGCTACGTGCGGCATTTTCCGGTTAATCTGGGTGAGGCGGTCATCCTTGACCCGATAAGTGGAACCCATGGAATCGCCCAAACCGATGCGGGGGCCCTGGGGATGATTCTCTTCACCCTCAAAAGACAAATGATATTTCCCATCGGATTCCTCGAAGGTTCGCGGCCCACGATGCTCGGCGATCATTGAAATTTGACCTTGAGCCCACTTTTGAAGTTCTTCGTTCGGAAGAGACACATCGACTTCTTTTGAGGACTTGACCGTGACTTTCCCGGTGGTTTCCTCACCATTCACGTTGATGCAAAGATCGGCTTCGAATCCTCCAAAGGTATCGGGCCACCGTGAGGTTTTCGCAAACGCCCGTCGTAAGAGTTCCCGAGCCTTGGGGTCATCGGTGGTTTCGGTTGTGGCTTCTTCACGTGTATACGTTTCCATCGTTACGCTCCTTCGTTATAAGAAAATTGGACATGGATAAACAGAAAACTCTCCCTTCGACAAGCTCAGGACAGGCCAACTGATTCTCCTCCTTAAGTGAGCCTGTCTTACCGCAAACGAATAACATCGGGCATTGCGTGGGAATGTTCCCTGCCCCTAGCATCAAGCTCTGTCTTTCCTTTATGATACAAGTTTGTTCTCAAGGTCAAATCCATCTACCCAGTAGTCCACGACAAAGCCATTCGCACGGAAGCAAAAGGCTCCTTTTATGAAAAGATCTCGCAAGAATGCCGGCAAACGTCCGCTTATGGCTGAACGGGCCGATCCTCATGCTCTGTATGAAAAAAGCGTGCAAAGTCCGGATTATGATATTCCGTTTTTTACCGAGTACTTTGAGAACTATACGGGCCGTCCCCTGTGCTTGCTGCGTGAAGACTTCTGTGGCACGGCCGCGTTGTCCGCGTATTTCGTGACTCAACACCCCGAAAACCACGCCATCGGCGTCGATCTGGACTGGCCGACGCTTAATTGGGGCATAAAACATCACGTGTCGTCCTTGCCCGTGGATCAGCAAAACCGCCTGACGCTCATCCATGGCAACGTTTTGGACCCTCATTCCTCGCACGTTCAATTGGCAGTGGCGTTGAATTTCAGCTACATGATCTTCAAGGATCGCTCCACGCTCCGGCAATATTTCAAAAGAGCGAAAGAATCGCTTCAGCCCGGCGGCATGTTCATATTGGACATTTGGGGAGGCAGCGAAAGCCAGGTCCTGCAGGAAGAACCCCGTGACATCGACAATTCCGAAGATGACGGTATCGGCGATTTTACCTTCATTTGGGATCAGGACGCCTTCGACCCTGCAACGTACTTCTGTACGATGCGCATGCATTTCACCTTTCAGGACGGCAGTGAAATGCGTAATGCCTTCGTCTATGACTGGCGCATGTGGACCATGCCCGAAGTCATGGAATTAATGAACGAGGCCGGGTTCCAGGACGTGCATTTCCTGTGGGAAGGCACCAACCGAAAGACCAACGAAGGAACCGGCACCTATCATCGTGTCGAAAAGGGTGAAGCCGATTTGGCGTGGGTGACGTATATCGTAGGCGTCAATCCCAATGCGGATTGAGAGTATCTCCCGCTCTACCACCGGCTTCTGGCTTTACCGTCGAACACATCGTTAAAGTTATACTTTAAGTTTCATGGAGCATGCACAGCCCCACATGACACCGGAAGTGATTCAACGGCACGGTCTGACGGAGGAGGAATTCGAGCAGATCCTCACGCATCTGGGTCGTGAGCCGAACCTGACGGAACTCGGGATTTTTTCGGTGATGTGGAGCGAGCATTGTTCCTACAAAAGTTCCCGGATCCATTTGAAGCGATTTCCCACCGAAGGAGAGCGGGTGGTCCAGGGACCTGGAGAGAATGCCGGAGCCGTGGATATCGGCGAGGGGCTCTCCGCGGTCTTCAAAATGGAATCCCATAATCATCCTTCGTTTATCGAACCCTTTCAGGGCGCCGCGACCGGAGTCGGCGGGATCCTGCGCGACATTTTCACGATGGGCGCCAGACCGATCGCCTTGCTGGACTCCCTCCGGTTCGGCGAATTGGATCTTCCGAAGAATCGTCATCTGTTGAAAGGCGTGGTTTCCGGCATCTCCTGGTACGGCAACTGTATTGGAGTTCCCACGGTCGGTGGCGAAATCGCCTTTAACGATATCTACGCCAAAAACCCCCTGGTGAACGTCTTTTGTCTGGGCATTGTGAAAACCGATCAATTGCTTCGGGGCCATGCCGGCGGTGTCGGCAACCCGGTGTTGTATATCGGCGCAAAAACCGGGCGTGACGGTATCCACGGCGCCACGATGGCTTCGGACAGTTTTGACGATGCGTCGGAACAGAAGCGACCGAACGTGCAGGTCGGCGATCCTTTTCTGGAAAAATTGCTCCTGGAAGCCTGCCTGGAATTCCTGGATCAACGTCTCCTGGTCGGCATTCAGGACATGGGCGCGGCCGGGCTCACGAGTTCATCATGTGAAATGGCCTCACGGGCTGGAACAGGCATCGAACTGGAATTGGCCGCCGTGCCCCGCCGCGAGCCGAATATGACGCCCTATGAATTGATGCTTTCGGAATCCCAGGAACGCATGTTACTCGTGGCCGAAGCCGGAAAAGAAGACCGGGTTATTGCCGTTTGCCAAAAATGGGGGATTGACGCGGCGGTGATCGGGAAGGTCACGGACGACGGGTTCGTGCGCATCAAGGAGCAGGGGAGAGTGGTGGCTGAGATTCCCGCCAAGGCTCTGGTGGATGAAAGTCCCAAGTATGAGCGCCCGGCTAAGCCTCCCGAGTACCAGGAACTCCTGCAATCCCTGACGGTTGAAAATCTGCCTGATGTACAGGATGCCGGGAACGTCCTGCTCCGGTTACTGGATTCGCCGACGATTGCCAGCAAAGCCTGGGTCTATCGACAATACGATCACATGGTGGGCCTCAATACCATTGTCCGCCCGGGTTCGGATGCGGCGGTGGTGCGTATCAAAGACACGAACAAGGCCTTGGCCGTCACAACGGACGGCAACAGCCGGTACTGCCTCCTGAACCCATACATCGGCGGCACGCTGGCCGTGGCGGAAGCAGCCCGGAATTTAGTGTGCTCGGGCGCGCAGCCCATTGGGGTGACGGATTGCCTGAATTTTGGAAACCCCGAGCGACCGGATATCATGTGGCAGTTCGTGTTGGCCGTCGAAGGCATTGCCGATGCGTGTCGGACCTTTCACATCCCCGTTGTCAGCGGTAACGTCAGCCTGTATAACGAAACTAACGGCCTGTCCATTTATCCCACGCCCATCATAGGCATGGTCGGGCTCATCGAGCCGGCCGAACACGTGACCACTCAATGGTTTAAAAATCCCGGAGATCGGATTATTCTTTTAGGAGAGACCAAGGAAGATTTAGGTGGAACTGAATATTTGAAAGTCGTACATTATCGGGAGCAGGGGGCTCCTCCATGGATCAATCTCGAGACGGAAAAAGCCTTGCACGATTGCACGCTCCAATTGATTGCGGAAGGCTTGGTGCAATCGGCGCACGATTGTTCGGACGGGGGATTGGCCGTGACAGTGGCGGAATGTTGCCTTTCACCTCGGGTGGCCCAAGGCAACCCGTTGGGCGCAACAATCCGGCTTGATTCGAACGGGCTTCGGACGGACGAATTGCTCTTTGGGGAAAGCCCTTCACGCATCATTCTATCGGTATCGCCCGCACAAGCCGAACGAGTGCTGGACATTGCCCGTGAGCATGAGGTGCCCGCCCGGGATATTGGCACGGTCGGCGACGACCGTTTGATCGTTCATGTTCATGAGCGCCCAACAATCGATTTGCCGGTTACCATATTATTCGAACAATGGAGCCGAAGTTTGGAATTAAAATTGTCAGCCTGAGTGGCGGTAGAGACTGAATGCTTGAGATTATGAAGAATCCGCCAAAAAAAGCACGAACCTCTTTCCCTTTGATTACCCCGGACAAGTTTCATGATGAATGTGCGGTGTTCGGCATTTACGGACATCGGGAAGCCGCGAATTTCACCTATCTGGGGTTGTATGCGCTACAGCATCGCGGGCAGGAAGGATCGGGAATCGTCTCGTCGGATGAACGAAATTTTTACGTGGAAAAAGGCATCGGGCTGGTCTCGGAGATTTTCACAAAAAAAGAAATTCGCCGCCTGCGTGGAAACAAAGCCATCGGTCACAATCGGTATTCCACCGCCGGAGACGGCCACCTTCGCAACGTCCAACCGCTCACCGTCAATTTCGCATTCGGAAACCTGGCCGTGTCACACAACGGCAATCTCACCAATGCCTGGATGCTCAGGAGCGAACTCGAAGCCTATGGCGCCATTTTTCAATCCGATTCCGATACGGAAGTGATCATCCATCTGATGGCCCATTCCAAAGGAGATACCTTGCTCGAACGCTTGACTGAAGCGCTCTCCCTGGTTCGAGGAGCCTATTCACTGGTGCTGCTGACCGATCAGGACCTGATCGCCGTGCGGGACCCCTATGGGTTCCGGCCATTGTGTTTGGGAAAGTTCAAAGACGCCTGGGTGGTCGCGTCAGAGACCTGTGCGTTTGATCTCATGGGAGGCGAGTTTATACGGGAAGTCGAGCCCGGAGAACTCATCGTCATCAACGACGAGGGGATGACCTCACATCACCCGTTTATCCTTCCCGAACGTCCTGCAAAATGCGTCTTTGAGTACGTCTATTTTGCGAGGCCGGATTCCAAAATATTCGGCGACCACACCGTCTATCCCATTCGAAAAGCCTTGGGCCGGCAACTGGCCAAAGAAGCGCACGTGCCGGCCGACGTGGTCATTCCCGTCCCGGACTCCGGTGTGCCGGCGGCATTAGGGTATGCGGAAGGGTCGGGGATTCCGTTTGAAATCGGGCTCACTCGCAACCATTATATCGGCCGGACCTTTATCGAACCCGAACAATCCATTCGGCACTTTGGCGTAAAGTTGAAATTAAACGTGGTGCCCGACGTCCTGAAAGGACGCCGCGTCGTGGTGGTGGACGATTCCATCGTGCGTGGCACGACAAGCCGAAAAATCATCAAAATGATCCGGAACGCCGGAGTCAAGGAAGTGCACGTGCGCATCAGTTCTCCGCCGACGATCGCTCCGTGTTTTTACGGCATTGACACGCCTACCCAAAAAGAACTGATCGGTTCGAGTCATTCCATCGAGGAAATCCGCAAATACATCACCGCCGACAGCCTTCAATACTTGAGTCTGGAAGGCATGCTGACCGCTGCCCCTGGTCGAAACGACCATTACTGCCATGCCTGCTTCACCGAACAATATCCCATATCCTTCACCAAAGCCGAAGAACTGCAACTCGGCTTGTTTGATGCCAATTCTTCCAAGTAGCCGATTGTTTGTCTTTGGGAATCGCTCGTGCAGGCTTACCGCCTGCATCCTAAGAGATAAAAATGGTCCAAGTTGTCATCCTGAGCGAAGCGAAGGATTTGCTTTTCCACGAATTCAATTGTTGATGGAGAGATTCCTCGCTTCGCTCGGAATGACAGATTCGTGATGTGGTTGCTATTTTCAGGCAACTGCATAGTTTCCATTAATTGCCCGCCTGAAAAATCGTGTGTTAAGATTCCGTAGAGGCCTGCTGTCGCTTGCCTGCATTGCTTATCAAAGTGGAGGATGCCATGAAACGCCAAATCTTTTTACCGGTTGCGCTTTCCATAGCCATGGTGACAATCGCCTGGGCCGGTGGGTTTTTTAAAGTCGGGGAGACGGCACCAACCTTCTCGCTCACCTCGGTCACGGGGGAACCCGTCTCGCTGCAGGACTTGCAAGGCAAAGTCGTGGTGCTTGGACTTTTTCACATTTGTGAACCCTGCCTCATTCAAAGTACGAATTTACAAAAAGTATATGAAGCCACGCGCGGCCAGAACGTCGCGGTGATCGGCGTGAACTCCTCGGGTGATTCCCAAGCCGACGTTCTGGAATTTCTCAGCGTCTTTCCCATGAAAATCACGTATCCCTATCTCACGGACCCGGACCAGATTACCGATAAACTGTATGGTGGAGGACGTTTTATTCCGAACGTGTATATCCTGGATCAAAACGGCGTGATCCGGTGGCAACGAGTCGGCAACATGGATTTGGCGAACCATACGGCGATTCTGGATGAGGTGAATAAATTGTTGGGGACATCTTCCGGATCGACCGCCTTATGAGATTGTGCGCCACGCCGTCTCTTGAAATCTTGCCGGACGACGAGCTTGGCCGGGGCGAACATCAGGCCCGTCGTCAGTTCTCCTATTTGAGCGAAAGGATTCAAAAACGAAATGGATGAGTTTGAAGAGGGGAAAGCAAAGTTCCTTGAACTGGTGAAGGGTATTGAAAATACGGTCGAGGTGGTCATTCCGACCACTCCTTCCCAGGGCCGGTTTTTGATTTCTCTGACCAAGGGAGCCAATCGAAAATTTATCACGGTGCCGGAAGACGATATTCTTGACCTGCCTTCGGAAGAGAACGTTCTTTCCAAAACAACGGCCATGCTACAGGAGGCGATCGCCGAACTATGAAGCCGATTCTGCCAGGGATAGCCACGTGGTCGTGGTTTTCCGAGGAAAAACAGATTAATTTTAACGGCCACCTGTTGGACGTGGGCGAACATCGAATCCTGGTCGATCCTCCGCCTCTCTCCGATACCGATTTGTCGCAACTGAAGGATGCGGGGCAAGTCGATTACATTCTTCTCACCAATCGGGATCATCAACGTGAAAGCGCGACGTACAAAGACGCCTTGAACACTCGCGTGTACGTCCCGCAGGCCGATGCCCCGGAAATGTCGGTCACGCCCGACAAGACCTTTGTCGACGGAGAACTGCTGCCCGGCGGGATTTGGGTCATACACCTCTCCAATCAAAAGTCACCCGGCGAATCGGCCCTGTTTCTCCAACAAGGACGGGGCATTCTTATTGTCGGTGATGCCTTGCTGAGCAAGCCTGAAGGGTCGGTGAGTATGCTGCCTGCCGAGAAGTACGCCGATCCCGCCAAGGCGCGTGAAGGATTGCGTCGATTGCTCAAATACAATTTTGATTCGCTCCTGGTCGGGGACGGGACCTCTATTTTGGCCGGCGCCAAAGCCGTTGTTGCGCAGGCGTTGGAATAAACGAAGGTCATGACCTGACTGCTACAAGAATAGCCCGAATCTGTCATTCCGAGCGAAGAGAGGAATCTCTCCATCAACAATTGAATTCGTGGAAAAGCAGATCCTTTCCTTCGAAAGACCCTTCGTGAAACTCAGGGCGTACTCAGGATAGGCGCTTCGCTCAGGATGACAACTTGGACCATTTTTATCTCTTAGGGTGCAGCGCTGACACTCTCCGGAAACATGTCGAAGTAAAATAACCGTGCGACAGTCTCATTCGGCACAACTCAACCAACGTGGCAATGCCCATTTTTCGCGGGGCTTCTACATGGAGGCCTACGAGTGTTATGCCAGGGCATTGGAAGTTGATCGAAAAAGCGGCGATCCCAGGGCCCTGTCGGCGACGTTGGGCAATCTCGGGAATATCTGTGCCGTCAGCGGTAAACGCCAACAAGCCCAGGAATATTATCAGGAGGTATTGGAACTGCAGAAGACAGTCGGGGACAACCGCGGGATCAGTGCGACACTTGCCAACCTTGGCAACTTGCACGTAGACGCCGGCGAATGGGAACGAGGCCGCGCGTATTATCTCGAGGCCCTGGACAGAATGGAGCTGTTTGAAGACCACGCAGCCAAGGCGGTGTTGCTCTCCGATTTGGGTTTGGTTGCGAAGGAAACCCGACACTTCAAGCAAGCTATGGACTATTATTCGGAGTCCATTGGCTTGATGAAGCGAGTGGGCAATGACGCCGGTCAGGCCGACGTCTTTAAGATGATGGCGCGGATGTACTTGGCATGGGAGCGTTATGATGACGCCATGGCTTGTGCGCAAACGAGTTTAGCCATTGCCAGGCGGCTTCGTGATGAACTGCGCATGGGTGGGGCTTGGTACGTGATGGCTGATTGCCATAGAGCGAAGAGCTGTGAGGAGCAAGAAGCCCGATTCCTTCATTGCGTGGTTCGGGTGGATCAGAAATACGGGTTGCCCAAGCTGGAAGAAAACACCAGGCGACTCGAGGCGCTTCGGACGAGGCTACTGCAGAAGCGCACGAAATCAATGGCAGGGGAGGACGCTTCATGATTGACGGAACCCGCTGGCAACACGTCCAGGACCACCTGAAGCAAGCCAACGCAGACTTTATCCAATATCAACCCGATGGGGCCTTGACTCTCGAATTGGATGATGAGGACTGGCAACTCGAAATCACACCGGCCGGATTTTTTGTGTGTCAGGCGGGGTATGCCCTGGAAGACATGCAGAGCCTGCTGTCGGACGGTACGGCCGAAGACCTTGGAAGCGATGAACTCGCCAAACAAGCCAAATTTTACATTCAGCAAGTCGTCTCGAAATATCGTGATCGGCTCATAAAGGACGGCTTCAGCGAACGCGTCGAAATGAACGACGACTACGTCGCGGTATTTTTCGAGCGTCAGGTCGATTTCGACAACCTGTCGGAACTTGAGCAATTGATCGCACGCTATCGACGACAATTTGCCGCCACCTGAATGATTCTTCACCTCAGCTTCAAAAAGGATTCTTATGAACGCGCAACTTCCCATTCGTACGATGGATGACTTTCGTGATGCCGTCTATACCTTTCGCTTGTCACGTGTGTTCGCCACGGCACTGGATCTCGACCTCTTTACCCATATGGGGCACCGGTTCTGGACGCCCAAAGCCTTGGCCGGGACGTTGAAGGCCAGTGAACGGGGAGTCGAGATTCTCCTTCGCAACCTGACAACCGCCGGTTTGCTCAAACAACGTGGAACATCCTATGGCGTGGAGAAACTCGGACGCACGTTTCTGAATCGGAACAGCCCTGCGTATGAGGGGGCCTATTTGGATCTGGTCCATCGCCAGTGGGAGAATTGGGCACAGCTCACCGATTCCGTTCGAACAGGCAAGCCGGTTGAAAATGACGGGCCGGACGATTCTGAATGTCGGCGATCCTTTACCTGGGCGATGCATCAGCGCTCCTTGAACCCCGCAAAACAAGTGGCCGCACAACTCGATCTGACCGATGCGAAAACGTTGTTGGACGTCGGAGGAGGGCCAGGCACGTATGCGTTGGAATTCCTGAAGAAAAATTCCGCGTTACGGGCGGGCATCTGGGATCGGCACCCGGCGCTTGAAGTCGCCAGGGAAATAGCCAAACCTTTACGACACGCCAAGCGACTGTCCTATTACCCCGGCGATCTTTTCGAAAATCCGGTTCCCGGAAAATTTGACGTGATGTGGGTGTCGAACGTGCTGCACATTTTTTCGCCGGCTGAAAATAAGACCCTGTTCCGAAAACTCAAACGCGCGCTCAATCCCGGCGGACGCATTCTGATTCAAGATACGTTCCTCATGAACAAACCGGGGTTTGATACTCTAGACACCAATCTGTTTGCGATCACGATGCTCTTATTCACCCCGACGGGAAATACCTACAGCGCCCAAGCCGTTCAAGAGTGGCTCAAGGCCAGCGGACTCAAAAAACCCCGGTGTCTTCAGTTAAAAAAAGGAACCGGCGATTGGGACGGGGTCATCATCGAGGGGAGAGTATCGTAGCGGCCGCATCTCAATTTATACGGTGACAACCTGTCGTCCGCCGATCACAATGAGTAGGAAGTTGAATAGGGCGGTCACGAGAATCAGGCTGACAAAGTGCAGTGAATCCGTTTCAGAAGTCATGCTCTGTACAAATGTGGCAATGTCCAAGGCCAAGCCGATCGTTCCATACATCACCCCAGCCATGGCAGCCCATCGTTTTCCGGTCAGGCAAATTCCCCCGACGAGCAAGGGAACTCCGAATTGAAACCCGTACCAGATGGATCGATGAAGATCCGAAGTAAAGGCTCTCTCAGGTTGAAGGGCATCGGAGGCCATGGCGCTGACGAAAAGCCCGACACAAAGCGCTGCCATCAGGCGAGACATCTGGCTTCCTGCTCCGGTCCTGATCATGAGAAGTCCATGACTGGCACGTTGTCACGTTTGTTCGTTTCCGTGGAATTCTTCACGCGAGCAGGCTCCCCCTCTGATCCAAAAACATTTTGCCAGTCGTAAAGTCAAGGTCGCTCGTCCTGAATGATTTGCAGGGACAGCCCCTTGTGCCTGCCCTCCGCCCTGCAATTTATTGACACTCAATTCGACCAAGCCTAGAATGGCCGAAATTACAAGGGGAGGGCGTATGACACATTCTCAAGCTATTCGAAACGTTGTTGTGACGTCGTATGTCGGTGCCGGAAAAACTTCTCTCGTTGAAGCCCTGTTGTTTTCCGCCGGTGTGACGTCGTCAATGGGTACGAGCGCCAACGGAAATACCGTGGCCGATTTCGAAGCAGAAGAGGTTCAGCATCGTCATTCCATGAGTACGGCCCTTCTTCAGTATGAACACAAAGAGACCTTCCTGAACCTGCTCGACACTCCGGGATCGCTGGACTTTTTTGCCGATACCAAAAATACGATACACGTGGCAGACGGCGCCGTATTGGTCGTCGGTGCTTCGGGCATACGATCGGAATTGGATCGGGTCTGGGATTATATTCAAACACGGGAACTTCCCTGCCTTATGTTTATCAACGAACTGGATAAAGAACGAGCGAATTTTGAATCCGTTCTGGAAGAGATTCAGAAGACGCTTGAGACCAAATGTATACCAATTGCGTATCCGATCGGCGAGGAAGCGAATCTTCGAGGCGTGGTGGATCTCGTGACACAAAAAGCCATTATCCCAATACCCAACAGTCATAAGGTGCAGGAAGAAGAAATCCCCACGGACCTGAAGGATAAAATTTCCGAGTTGCGGAAACAATTGGTTGAAACCGTGGCTGAAGCCAGCGATGACCTGGTGGAAAAATATTTGAGCGACGGGGATCTGACGCAGGAAGAAGTCCTCCAAGCGTTGGTCTCGGGCACGAAAACCCGCCAGTATATTCCGGTGTTGTGCGGTTCGGCGATCATGAATCTCGGTACCACGGTGCTGCACGATGCGATCATTCAATGCCTGCCTTCTCCCGAAGAGCGAGCCGAAACCTTTTCGCTGGCCGGATCGCATCCCGACACGAATGAAGAACTTGCGCGACCCATGAGCGCGGAAGAGCCCTTCTCCGGCTACGTGTTCAAGACCACCATCGATCCCTTTATGGGCTGGCTCACGTATCTCAAGGTCTGTTCGGGAGTGCTCGAAGCCGATTCAACCTTTTTCAATCCCGTGAAAAACGTGAAAGAAAAAGGGGGGCATCTGTATTATCTGCAGGGGAAGAAAAGCACGCAGACGCAACGAGCGACGGCAGGTGAGATTGTGGTCATGGGAAAATTAAAGGAAACCCACACGGGTGAGACGATTTGCACCGACAAAGCTCCCATCGTCTTTCCCGCGGTGCAACTTCGCCGGCCCGTGATGTCCTTTGCGCTTGAACCGAAATCGAAGGGGGACATCGATAAGGTGAGCATGGGTCTGCACAAGCTTGTGGAAGAAGATGCGTCATTGGAATTTATCCGCAATGAGGAGACCAAGGAAATGTTGTTGAGTGGAGTCGGGCAGACTCATATCGAGCTGACCCTGGAAAAACTCCACCGGAAATACGGAGTGGACGTCAACCTGCATACCCCGAAAGTCGCCTATCGCGAGACCATTCAAAAAATGGCCCAGGCCCAGGGAAAACACAAAAAACAAACGGGTGGCCACGGGCAATACGGCGACTGCTGGCTTCAGATCGACCCATTGCCACGCAATGCCGGATTTGAATTTCTCAACAAAATCGTTGGAGGGGCCATTCCCCGGAATTTCATTCCCGCGGTGGAAAAGGGCGTGTTGGAAGCCATGCACGAAGGCATTCTCGCGGGCTTCCCGGTCGTGGACGTGCAAGTGAAGGTCTATGACGGGTCCCATCATCCCGTTGACTCTTCGGAAATGGCCTTTAAGGTCGCGGCCTCGATGGGATTCAAAAAAGCCATGGAATCGGCACAGCCCGTTCTCCTCGAACCGATCATGAAGGTGGAAGTGACGGCGCCGGACGACATGGTGGGCGCAGTGATTGGAGATTTAAACAGCCGGCGAGGTCGAATTCTGGGAATGGATGTCAAAGGGCATAATCAAATCGTGAAAGCCGTGGTCCCGTTGGCCGAAATTCTGAAGTATGCGCCCGTCCTGACCTCCATTACCGCCGGGAAGGGTTCTTATGCCATGGAATTTTCAGGCTATGAGCAGGCCCCTCGTGAGGTCGTCAATAAAGTCGTCGAAGAACACAAAGCCGAAAAGGAGGCTGCTTCGTCGTGATAGAATTTCCTCTCCTTATGCCTTATAGAGCCCTCTCCCGATTTCCCGCTTAATGCGGGAAATCGGGAGAGGGTAGGATGAGGGAAAAAAGTCAAGCGCTAAGGTTTCAACACGACGAAAAACGCTTTCGACTCTCGAAGGATCCGAAGGAGAATCGTCTCGCCGGGATGAATCGCTTCGAGAATTTCGCGAAATTCCCTCATGGCTGGCACCTCGACCCGATTGACTTCACGGATAATGTCTCCTTTTCGTAATCCTTCCGCATACGCGACACTTCCCTGAACAACCTGAACCACCAGGATGCCCGTCGTTTGTTCGAGGGAAAACTTTTTGGCCAACTCCTCGGTAATGGGAGATACGTCGATGCCCAAATCGACTTCCGCCGCGGTCGGGGGCAGTGAAGCCACGATAGGCGTATCTTTTTTCACTCCCAACAAAACGGGGAGTTGGAGTAACGTTCCATCCCGGATAACGTGGACCAACACCTTTTCGCCAGGAGAAAAACCTGCGACTACCCGGGATAACTGGTTTGGAGACTCCAGGCGTTCATTGCCGATTCGGGTAATGATGTCCCCGGATTGAATGCCTGCCTGATCCGCCGGATCGTCGGCAAACACTTCATTTACCAGAATGCCTTTGCCGTCAGGGACGCCGAATTTCTCCCCGAGTTGGGGCGTCAGCGGCTGAATCCCCACCCCAAGCCAACCCCGAACCACTTTACCGCCGGTTTTGAGCTGGTCGACAATACGGCTCGCCATATTGGATGGAATCGCAAAGCCGATTCCTTGAGCGAGATTGATAATGGCCGTGTTGATCCCGATGACCTCGCCTCGTAAATTAAAGAGTGGCCCACCGGAATTTCCCGGATTGATCGACGCATCGGTTTGAATAAAATTTTCATAACGGGACAGATTCATGTTTTCCCGGCCGATTCCACTGACGACCCCCAAGGTAACAGTTCGATCCAACCCGAACGGGTTGCCTACGGCCAACACCCATTGTCCGACCTTCACCGCGCTGGAATCCCCAAACGTGGCACTCGGCAGTTTGCGGTCTGTCTCGACTTTCAGAAGGGCAAGATCGGTATCGGGATCCTGCGCCACGATTTCCGCGACAAGCGTCGATTCATCGGAAAAGTGGATTTCGGCTTCCACGCCATTACTGATGACGTGGTTATTGGTCACAATATAGCCATCTTCATGGATCACCACACCCGAACCCGACCCCGGCACCTTAAAGCGACCCTGACGCGGAATGCTTCCGGGTGAAGAAAGTTGTCGGATAGTAGACACGCCCACAACCGTTGGAGTGACGTCTTCGGCCAGTTGCGAAATAGCCTCCTGAATCTCTTCCAGAAGTTGGAGCCCCTTGGACTCTACAGGAGCAGCAAAAGCCGGAGCACAAACTGGACCAACAAGGCTGATGGTCACGATGAGCAGAAGACAGGATGGAAAAACTCGGGGCAAAGACATGGTTGGCTGAGATGGCATTCGTTCTCGTCAAAAAAAAGGCTGATCAATTATATATCGCATAATCCTGGGGAAAATGAATAAATCCGTAATGTCGGATAATCCCTGAGGTGTTGAGCAAATCCGTAATGTCGCATAATAATAATTATGTCAAATCATGAATTTACCTCAAACCCGCCCTATCGATGGCTCGGTTCCATGAAGCAAACGGACGATATTGCTCTTATGTTTCCCAATGACGAGGACACTCAGGAAAAGGCTGAATATCATGAATTGCAGATCAGACGTCATAAACCAGCTTACGACCGGAAATAAACCGAAGGCCATAAGTGCTCCACCTGATGAATATTTCCAAATTCCGACAGTAGCTACCCAAATCACACCAAGAACAAGCCCGATGGGAAAATGTAGGCCAAGAATGCCTCCCAAGCCAGTGGCAACCCCTTTTCCTCCACGAAATTTTAAAAAAACTGGAAAAAGATGCCCAAGTACGACAGAAAGCACGGCCAGCAATGCCCATAGATTCGGAAAAAATCCCAAACTGGCGATCCACCCCACCAGCCACCCTTTTCCCAAGTCACCAAATAGGGTGAGAATTCCAACCATTTTGCCTGATACTCGAAAAACGTTCGTAAAGCCGATGTTTCGACTACCGGCTTGCCGAGGATCAGGCGCTCCCAGCATATGTGAAAAAACGAGTCCAAATGGAATAGAGCCAAGCAAATAGGCTCCGAAGCAGGAAAGTAGCCCGAGAATTTCAGGAGACATGGCCTGCAACGACGTTATGGGTGTCACCCTTTTTTGGAAAACTCATTCCATGCTTCAAGAATATATTGTCCGGCAGAGACCAGAGAAAAGATCAGGGCCATATAGAGGATCAGGGTTCCGACCAGATGCACGTTCAAAACGGACATGGAAACCGCTCCCTCCAGGGTCAAAAGAATGATCGCGACAATCTGAAGTGTAACTTTATATTTCCCGAATGTCCCGGCGGCGATGATCAGGCCTCGACTCGCGGCAACGGCTCGGATTCCGGTCACGGCGAGGTCACGGACAATGAGCGCAATCGCCAGCCAGGCTGCGACTCGTTGGAATTGCACGAGCAACACCAAACCGGAGATCACAAGAAATTTATCGGCAAGCGGATCGATCAGGCGGCCGACTTTGGTGACTTGCGCCAGTTGTCGTGCAATATACCCGTCCAGTAAGTCCGTTAAGGCCGCAAAACCGAAGACTGCCGCAGCAGCGATGGACCTCCCTACCGTTGGCGTTGAAAAAAGTCCGATATACACCGGTACCAATAAGATTCGTAAAAACGTGAGCGTATTCGGCAGATTGAACGTCTGCGCGACGCTTTTGTTTTCAGGGACGGCTTTGGGTTGGGCTTTGGCGACGTGAGCTTGCGGCATGGTTAGAGCGTGACATTCGAGCCTTTTCCGGAAACTTGGCAAATCTGTTTCAATTCTTCAAGCAACGCTTTGAGTTTATTGAGCGGAACCATTGTAGGCCCGTCCGATAGGGCCTTGTCCGGATTCGGGTGCACTTCCATAAAAAACCCGTCACATCCTGCTGCAGCGGCTGCACGAGCCAGGGGGGCGATAAATTCGCGTTGACCTGATGAGTGTGTTCCCCCTCCTCCTGGAAGTTGCACGCTGTGCGTGACGTCAAAGACCACGGGATAGCCCAACCCCTTCAGGACCGGAAGGGCTCGCATATCGACCGCTAAATTATTATAGCCGAAGGAGAACCCTCTTTCAGTGAGGACGATCCGGCGAGTCCCGCTTTCTTCCAGCTTTTTGACGACATTACTCATATCCCATGGAGAAAGAAACTGCCCTTTCTTGACGTTGACGGTTTTGCCGGTTTGCGCCGCGGCAACGAGCAAATCGGTCTGCCTGCACAAAAACGCGGGAATCTGCACCACGTCCACGACCTGCGCGGCTTGCCGGACTTCCTCGACACTATGGACGTCCGTCAGGACGGGCACGCGAACCTGTTCTCTCACTTTTTGGAGAATGGCCAGCCCCTCTTGAATCCCGGGCCCCCGGTAAGAATGAATGGAGCTTCGATTCGCTTTGTCGTAGGACGATTTGAAGAGATAGGGAAATCCTACCGACTTGGCAACCTCGGCCAGTTGAAACGCCGTTTCCAAAACAATCTGCTCATTCTCGATCACGCAGGGCCCCGCAATCAGGAAATGAGGCTGCGCTCCTCCACCCGGGAAATCCCCTAACGTCACTTCCCGCATCATGGTATCTTTTTCCATCAGAGACCTTTGCGAAATCGCGTCCCTTTCCCATATCCCCTCTCCCTTGATGGGAGAGGGCTATGGTGAGGGTGCGTTAGGAGAAGGAGAATCTCCCTGCAAGACCACCAGCAGCGCCTCTTGGACGGCCTCCACATCAGTCAGGACTTCGTGATTCCAGAATCGTAGCACCTGAAAGCCTTGCGATTCCAGCCAAGTGGTCCTGGCAGTGTCGGACGGGACTTGCTCTTGATGGTGACCGCCATCAACCTCAATCACCACTTTTCTTTCAAAGCAAACAAAGTCGACGATATACTTGCCCATAGGCACTTGTCGGCGAAACTTGCAGCCTGCCAGTTGACGGTTTCGAAGGCTCCTCCATAATGCTCGGCATCGGTTGAATGCTGTCGGAGGTTTTGGGCCTTTGCTGGATCGGTCATCACCCTCACCTTGATCCTCTCCCATCAAGGGAGAGGAAATTTTGTTATGCCGATCACCCGTTATCGGCCGAATTTTCGTTTCAGGGCCGCGTGAATGAACGCTCGAAAAACAGGATGCGGGGCATGCGGGCGTGATCGGTATTCAGGATGAAATTGGGTCCCTAAAAACCAGGGATGGTTTTGCAATTCAATGATTTCAACGAGTCGGCCGTCGGGTGACGTGCCACTCAGCACCAAACCCTTTGACGTCAGGATCTCGCGGAAATCATTATTGAATTCGTATCGATGCCGGTGTCGTTCCTGAACCTCCGCCGTTCCATAGATTTGTTCGGCAAGAGAACCTTCTTGAAGACGACAAGCATAGCCACCGAGTCGCATGGACCCTCCCTTTTCCTCCACTGTCTGCTGTTCCGGGAGCAAGTCGATCACTTTATAATCCGTTGCCGAATCGAATTCACCACTGTTGGCCCCTTCCAGTCCGGCAACGTGACGAGCAAATTCCACGACCGCACACTGCATCCCCAAGCAGAGTCCGAGAAAAGGAATCCCCTTCTCCCTGGCGTAGCGAATCGTCGTCACCTTCCCTTCGATCCCTCTGGTGCCGAACCCGCCCGGAATCAGAATTCCGTCGGCTTCGCTCAAAAATTGCTCGGGACTGCCCCGTTCAAGTTCCTCCGATTCGATCAATCGAACATTGACGCCGGCGTCATTGGGGAGCCCGCCATGTACGAGTGCCTCCAACAAACTTTTGTAGGACTCTTTAAACGCCATGTATTTTCCAACTATCCCAATGGTCACTTCATGCGTCGGGCGTTTGAGTTTTTGGACCATGGCGTCCCAATCACGGAGGTTGGGCGGACCAGGCTCCAAGCGCAGGAAGCGCACGATCAACTCATCGAGTCCTTCTTTTCGCAACACGATGGGCACTTCGTACACGGTCTCGACGTTTTTCGCCGTAATCACCGCACCTTTGTCCACGTTGCAAAACAATGCGATTTTGTCTTTCAACGACGGCGCCAGGAACCGGTCGGTCCGGCACAACAGGATATGGGGTTGGATGCCGATTTCACGAAGTTTGTTGACGGAATGTTGGGTGGGTTTGGTTTTCAACTCTCCCGCGGCTTCAATAAACGGCACCAGGGTGAGATGAATATACAGGACGTTTTCGCGGCCCGCGTCGAACGGCATCTGCCGGATAGCTTCGAGAAAGGGCAAACTTTCGATGTCCCCGACCGTCCCCCCTATTTCCACGATCACGACGTCCGTGCCGTGTGCCACGCGTAGAATCGTCTGTTTAATCTCGTCGGTAATATGCGGGACAACCTGAACCGTGCTTCCCAGATAATCCCCCCGCCGCTCTTTCTTGATGACCGAGTCGTAAATTCGTCCCGTCGTACAATTATTGTTCTGTGAAAGGGTGAGGTTGGTAAATCGTTCATAGTGCCCAAGATCGAGATCGGTCTCGGCGCCATCGTCCGTGACGTAGACTTCGCCATGCTGGTAGGGATTCATGGTGCCGGGATCGACGTTGATGTAGGGATCGAGTTTGAGAAAGGAAATCCTTAACCCCCGGCTCTCCAGGAGATGACCGATGGAAGCCGAAGCCAATCCCTTTCCCAATGAGGACACCACGCCGCCGGTCACGAAAATGAATTTACTCATCGGTTTCTCTCATGATGATTGCGAACCGTTTCCCCATTCTTCAGAGCCGTTCTCAGCCATGTACCTGCCTGGCCACAAGTTCGTCCCATGAAGTATTCGCCCTTTCCAAATCCTCTTCGGTATCGATCCGAAGTGAGGCATGGGTCGTCTCCCACACGTGAATGGGAATGCCATGTTCCAGTGCCCGTAATTGTTCGAGTTTTTCCGCTTCCTCCAACTCCCCGCTCGACAATGAGGCAAATCGATTCAAGGTGTGTCGACGAAAAATATACACTCCTACATGAAGCGAGGCAAAGGGTGAATCAACGTCTTCGCGGACGTGATCGCGCACGTGCGGAATCGGGGCTCGGGAAAAATAGAGGGCCCTCCCCTGCCGGTCCGTGACGACCTTCACGACGGAAGATTGCGCAAATTCCTCCCGGCGCTCGAGCGGGCGACGCAGGGTGCCCATTTCTGCGTCACTGGCAAGAAACGGATCGATTAAATCCAGCAGGAGATCGGGAGACAACAGGATTTCATCAGCCTGGAGGTTCACGACGATCTCACAGGGAAGCTCCCGGATCGCCTCGGCCACGCGGTCGGTCCCCGTGCGGCAAGGCCCGGTCACCATCGTGGAACGGCCACCGAAATTTTCTACGCTCTCGTGAATGCGAACGTCATCCGTTGCCACAAGAACCCGGGCAACCTTCGGGACGCGGGTGGCTTGTTCATAGACGTGACGGATTAAAGGTTTCCCCGCCAGGAGCGCCAAGGGTTTGCCGGGAAATCTGGAGGAGGCATAGCGAGCAGGAATGACAATCGTGACATGGGGATTATCTGCCGGCATGGCGAAGGGCCTCTTTCAGTTGCGTTCTGGGAATGGCCGCAGTCCTCTTTTGGGGTGAAAGGGAGGTCTTTGCCGACGAAACCACAACCTGCCGTCCCATGCGAGTCATTCAATCATTTTTCCGATTCGATTCCATCGAACCCATTCCATCAACGAACCCTGACCATACCAGGACCAATAGACGAGAAAAGCCCGGCCTTTGATTTTGTGTTCTTGCACGTATCCCCAAAAACGACTGTCCAGGCTTTGGTCGCGGTTGTCGCCCATGACAAAATAGGAGTTCGGGGGAACCCTAATGGGCCCGAGATTGTCGCGGGGGTTGATCCGACCATCGATAACGCCGGGATCCACGCGTTGGGTAAACGGTTCATCCCGAAACGGCTCACCGTTGATATAGACGATTTTTTTGTGAATGTGAATGGTGTCACCGGGCAGGCCGATGATGCGTTTAATGAAATCCTTATGCTCATCTTCCGGGTATCGAAACACGACAATGTCTCCCCGTTCCGGTTTTTCAAACTCAAAAAGCATGGAAGAGGAATAGCAGGTGACCGGAAGCAGAGCGGCCTCAAATTCGCAATCCTGGGGAATTTGTAACCCATACGCGAGTTTGTTGACCAGAATATGATCACCGATCTGCAAACTGGGAATCATGGAGCCCGAGGGAATCTTAAACGCCTGGACCAGAAACACGCGGATGGTCAGAGCCAGGACTAACGCAATGATGATGGCTTCGGCGTATTCCCGCCACAATGGTTTGCTCCGGGCCGTCTCCTGCCGGATTTCTTCTTGGGAGGAGGAAAACCCGGGATCACCGGACGAGGAATCAGGCGGCAGCACCGGGTCCGGCTTATAATCGCTCATTACTCATCCTTTACCTTCAGGAGGGCCAGAAAGGCTTCTTGCGGGACTTCGACTCGTCCGAGTTGCTTCATCCGCTTCTTGCCCTCTTTTTGTTTTTCCCAAAGCTTGCGTTTTCGCGTGATGTCTCCTCCATAACACTTGGCGGTGACGTTCTTTTTGATGGCGGAAACCGTCTCGCGCGCAATCACGCGTTTGCCGATCGCGGCTTGAATCGCAACCTCGAACATTTGCTTCGGGATCAACTCCTTCATTTTTTCCACTAACTGGCGGCCACGATGATAGGATTTCTCCTTATGAGTGATAAAAGACAGCGCGTCGATGGTTTCGCCGTTCAGCAACACATCGAGTTTCACCAAATCCGCTTCCCGATAGTCCGTCAATTCGTAATCCAATGAGGCATAGCCCTGGGTGCGGGATTTCAATTTGTCGTAAAAATCCAGCACCATTTCGTTCAAGGGCAAGGCATAGACCAGCATGATTCGCGTCGTATCCAAATACTGCAAGCTCGTTTGGACGCCACGCCGCTCCTGGCACAAGGCGAGGATATTACCGGCATAGCGTTCCGGTGCAATGATCGTGGCTTGGATAAACGGTTCCTCCAGGCTTTCGATGGCTTCGGGGTCAGGCATTTTGGAAGGATTTTCAATATTCAGCACCTCCCCGCGTAGCGTCCTGACCCGATAAATCACGGTGGGGGCCGTGCTGATGAGCTCCAACCCATATTCACGATGCAAGCGTTCACGAATGATTTCCATATGCAGCAGGCCCAGGAACCCACACCGGAAGCCGAAACCCAGGGCCAAGGAAGACTCCGGTTCATAGACAAACGAAGAATCATTGAGGCTGAGCTTGTCGAGCGAATCTCGAAGATCCTCGTAATCCGCATTATCCATGGTATAGAGCCCGCAAAAGACCAGCGGCTTCACTTCACGATAACCGGGTAACGGCGTCATCGTGGGTCGATCGGCATCGGTAAGCGTGTCGCCGACTTTTGTGTCCGATAGGTCTTTCATGCCGGCGACGACGTAGCCGACCGCACCGGCCTTCAGCTCATTGGTTTTTGTGCGCTTGGGAGAAAAAATTCCGACTTCAGAGATTTCAAAGATCCGCCCAGTCGACATGAGCTTGATTTTCATGCCCGGTTTGACCACGCCGTCGAAAATGCGAACCAACACAATCGCGCCTTGGTAACTGTCGAACCAGGAATCAAAGATCAGCGCCTTCAAAGAGGCATTGATGGACCCCGTGGGCGGCGGCACTTGCCGGACCATGGCATTCAGAACGTCATCGACCCCAATCCCCTGTTTGGCACTGACCAGGAGGGCATCGTCCATTGGCAGGCCCAGGATCTCTTCGATCTGGTGCTTCACGCCTTCAATATCCGCGCTGGCCAGGTCGATCTTGTTAATGACGGGCAGGATCACGAGATCGTTCGCCATGGCAAGATACACGTTGGCAATGGTCTGCGCTTCCACGCCTTGTGTGGCATCGACCAACAACAAAGCGCCTTCACAAGCGGCTAAACTGCGAGAGACCTCATAAGTGAAATCCACGTGCCCAGGAGTGTCGATGAGATTCAATTGATACGTATGTCCGTCATGCGCCTTATACGACGTCGTGACGGCGTGAGCCTTAATGGTAATCCCACGCTCACGTTCCAAATCCATATCATCCAGGATCTGCTCACGAAATTCCCTCGGCGTGATCGCTCCCGTCAACTCCAATAAACGATCAGCGAGGGTGGATTTTCCGTGGTCGATATGGGCGATAATGGAAAAATTGCGGATAGAGGAAAGAGTCTTCATTGGGAAAGCACAATTTGTTGATTCTATTAGGGTTTCCTCATCTTGTCAAAGAAAGAATGCATTCTTATAATCCTGCTGGTCACGCGACCGGCTCAAAAAATTGCATTGCCATAAAAAAGGGGCGAATCTGTCATTCCGAGCGAAGCGAGCAATCTCTCACTGAACAACTGAGCGCCTCAATTACGAGATCCTTTCCTTCGAAAGACTCAGGACAGGCGCTTCGCCCAGGATGACGACTAGGTTTTCTTGCGGCAAGCCTGCATGAGAGATTCCTGCTTAATTTCGGCAAATGGGAAAACAAGAACAGGGAATTTGCAACTCATAACAGTTTAAGTTTTACAATAAGTTATCAATGAACTCATTTAAGAAAAAAAATACATCGACTTCGCCGGCAAAGCTCTCAAAATGGGATCGGCAATATGTTTGGCACCCGTTTACACAAATGCAGGAGTGGGAACAGGAAGACCCGTTGATCATCGAAAAAGGCAACGGCGTCTACCTTTACGATATACACGGCAATAAATATCTGGATGGCTCCTCATCCATTTGGGTCAATCTTCACGGACATCGACACCGCACGCTGGATACGGCCATTCAAGAACAACTCGGCAACATTGCCCACAGCACGTTGTTGGGCGCCGCCAGTCCTCCCTCCATTATCTTAGCCAAGGAACTCGTCAAAATCGCCCCGAAAGGCCTGACGCGCGTATTCTACTCGGACGACGGCTCGACGGCCGTGGAAGTGGCTTTGAAAATGGCAATTCAATATTGGCAACAGCAAAATCCCCCGCAAAAAAAGAAAAAAATGTTCGTTCGCCTGGATGCGGCCTATCACGGCGATACGATGGGCAGCATGAGTGTCGGTGGGCTCCCCCTGTTTCATGAACGATTTCGACCTCTTCTGTTTTCAACGATCGCGCTCGATGCTCCCTATTGTTATCGATGCCCTCTGCATTTACGCTTCCCTTCGTGTCAGACGGCGTGTCTCGATCCCCTGGAAGACGTCCTGACCAAGCGACACGAGCAAATCGCCGGAGTCATCATCGAGCCCATGGTGCAAGCAGTCGCAGGGATGATTACCCAGCCACCCGGGTATCTCTCACGCGTTCGAGCCTTATGCACCAAGTACAACGTGCTGCTGATCGCAGATGAAGTCGCCACCGGCTTCGGCCGAACCGGAACGATGTTTGCCTGCCATCATGAACGCGTGACACCGGACCTCCTGTGCGTCGCCAAGGGACTGACCGGAGGATATTTGCCTCTCGCAGCAACCCTGACCACGGAAAACATGTATGAGGCGTTTCTTGGAGACCCCGAAAAAACATTTTTTCACGGCCACAGCTACACGGGCAACGCGCTCGGCTGTGCCGCGGCCCTGGCGAACCTCGCAATTTTCAAAAAAGAAAAAACACTCGTTCAAGTCAAGAAACGCTCCAGGCTGCTTCAAACCCTGCTCAAACCACTGGCTGAGTTGCCGATCGTGGGAGACGTTCGTCAATGCGGGCTGATGGCAGGCATTGAATTAGTCAAAAACAAGGAGACCCGTGAACCCTTTCCATTATCCGAACGCAGGGGCTATAGGGTTGCAGCGGAATGTCGTCGTCGCGGACTCCTTATCCGGCCAATCGGCAATATTGTCGTCCTCGTTCCCCCACTGGCAACGAGCGAGCGAGAATTGCGGCAGATGGTCACTATCGTAACGAAATCCTGCCGAACCTTATGCTGACCGGAATTTCTCGTGTTCGCAAAAAACAACGACGGATTTTGTCGTGGCCATGACTTTGGTTGCAATAGTACCATAGTCACTTCAGCGCGAGTCGAGGTTGTTGAGAGAGCAGGGTGTGACATGCTCCCACAGAGACAGACCATGATTCCGGCATTGCCTCGTACATTTATGTGCGATATACTATGACGGGTGGAGATTTTATCCGATGCGTGGGAAAACTTGGTCGTAAGCGTGGCATCCATGTACGCTTCGAATCCCGGAAAGGCAAAGGAAGCCACGGACGCATCTACTATGGAGATCGTTTTACAACAGTCAAAGACCGCCGAAAAGAAATTGGGAAGGGGCTCCTTGCTTCAATGCTCGCACAACTTGGCTTGTCCTTTAAGGATCTCTGAGAACTAAAGGGAGATACAGAATATGGCGAAGTCAATGCAATTGGCGTATCCGGTCAAGTTGGTCACAGAAGAAGAAGGCACAATATTCGTATCGTTTCCGGATGTCCCCGAGGCACTGACAGAAGGTACGACCGAACGAGAGGCACTGGCTGAGGCAGAAGATTGTCTTATTGCCGCTCTTGGTGGATACGTCAACGAACGGCGCAACATTCCGTGCCCATCGCCGGCACGCGCAGGCCCTGTCGTCATACTTCCGGCGTTAGTGGCCGCCAAACTTGCCCTTTACCAAGCAATGCGCGAACAAGGTGTCAGCAATGTGGCGCTGGCCAAACAACTTGGGTTCATGGAAGGAACCGTCCGGCGTCTGCTTGACCTCGATCACCGTTCACACATTGGCCAGATAGAAGCGGCTCTCAAGATATTCGGAAAGCGATTGGTGATTGCCGCACGTGCTGCATAGCCGAAAGATTTGACAACAGTTGATTCCGGGGTCTGTTCGGACACCCTACCCTCTCATCTTGTTCCAAGTGTAGAGCCATGTACCAGAAAGCTCACCCTCGAAGTGGACCGTTTTATGGAGAGAAGGTCACTCGCAACACCGACGTTAATTCTCACGTTGGCAAACAACAACGATGAATTTTGACCCTGCCATTGTCGCACGAGAAGCCTTGACTCGGGCATACGTCCACGATGACCTGGGCGATTCTCAACCGGATATTGAAGAGGCAGAAGAAACGTTTTCTTCTGAAATGGGCTTGGAAGCCAGACAGGCGTATGAAACCCTGATTGCCATCGGTGAAACCCTGCCTGATGCCCGAGCTTTTCAGGAATTTCTGATTTTCATTACCTGGCAACAAGTCACGGAGGAAACCATTCCTCGCCATTTCCAGAAGGGCGTTCAGCTCACCGGGCAATTTCTTGAACGATTCGGCTCTCACCTTCAAGGGACCGACGTGTACGAGCGTATCGTCGCGATTCGACAGTCTTTTAAACAAGGGTTGGGCGACCGCAGTGAATCAATACAGGACGAGTACGATCGGGATGCGTTTCATGGCGGCGATTGACCATGCAAGCTTGCATGGGGATCTCTCATGCAGGCTTGCCGCTTGCACCCCAAGGAATGAAAATGGCGACTTTCTCCCTTTCTGTCATTCCTGCGAAAGCAGGAATCCAGGGTCGTTCTCTTCATGAACACAGTCGCAGGTTGGATTAGCGTAGCGTAATCCGACACGTTTGTTGCACAGTGAATAGTTCACAAATAAGTCACGAATTGTCAGGTTACGCCTTCGGCTCTGACAAGACTCCTCACCCTCACCTTTATCCTCTCCCATCAAGGGAGAGGACAGGCGCTACAGTCCCCCTGATCAGGGGGACTGTAGCGTTTCTTGCCCCCCTGATAAGGGGGGGACGGGGGGTTCAGTAGGGGCGGACCTGCGTGTCCGCCCTCCCTGCTTGTGGACAGAGCCTCATTCTGTCAACGAATAAGTGAACACATACAGGGATGACGGAATGGACTGTTTTTGTATCAAGACGCTTAAGAAACGGCTGATATATTACCGTATTTCCAGAGGCGTTCCGGTCTTGACGCCCAATCTTTCCGCGGCGCTGCCTTCCTTCATAAACACTTCGAGATAGCCATTGCTGTTGATCAAGGCGTCCGGTTTTTCCGAAGATCCTTGCTCGTAATGCGTTTTGAGATTGTCGATGGTGGCACCGCCGATTTCAAAAGAAATGTTTTTATGTTTGGTGATGGTCTGGAGTGCTTGAACGTCGGCGGGCGTGATATCGGTAATAATATTGCCGAACCGGTCGATATAGGCCACACGACCGTGGAGGGACCCGTCTCGCACCTCGGGCTTTTGAATCGTTAATTTTTCATAGTCAGCCACCAGGCGACCATAGGCTCCGGGCGTTTGTCCTCGCGTCAACCAAGCGGCGGCCGGCGCAAATACATCCCGGCCTTCAAAAGTGGCACCTTCCGAATCCAAGCGAAATTGGCGATTTTCGATTTGCCGAACCTCTACAGAGAGTTCGTTTTCGAAAATATAGGTCAACACGCCATTGTCGGGTGCGACAAAGAAAAACCTCGAAGTCGTGACGAGTAACCCTCGACGCGCCGAGCCGACTCCCGGATCGACAACGACGACGTGCACGGTCCCATCGGGGAAATAGTGATAACAGGAGTTCAACAGGAAAGCGGCTTCTTCAATTGAGTATGGTGCCACGTTATGCGAGATATCGATGATGCGGGCCTGGTTGTTAATACCCAGGATCACCCCTTTCATGCTGGCAACAAAATGGTCGCGGGCACCGAAGTCGGTCAGTAACGTCAGAACGGATATGGCTGAAGGCATGTGGTTACTCCGTAAAAAAGATTTCTTGAATTTCGTACTCGATCATCCCCGCCGGCCGGTTCACTTGCACGACGTCCCCAATGCGATGCCCGATTAACGCACGTCCAATGGGAGATTGCACGGAAATCGAGCCGTTTTTGAGATCGGCTTCTTCCTGCCCGACGAGGGTGTAGGTTTTCTGTTCTTCCGATTCGACGTCCAGAAGTCGGACGGTGGTGCCGAACACCACGGTTTCACTGGGCCCGGTGCCGGATTCAATGATCTGCGCGTCGCCCAATTTATGCTCGAGCTCACTCATCCGCGTGTCAATAAATTGCTGTCGCTCCTTCGCGGCTTTGAATTCGGCATTCTCCCGCAAATCCCCATGTTCCCGCGCTTCGGCGATGTCCTGAATGTTTTGCGGACGATCGACTTTCCGCAACCGGTCCAATTCGGCTTTGAGAGCCTCATATCCTTTTTTTGTCATCGGAACAGCCATAATTCCTCCACATCAAATGCTACGCAAAGTTCCATTCCTATGCCTCGCACTCAAACTTGAGTCACGGAATAATGAGAAAACGCGTACTGGAAACAATTTCGTGTCGTCAGGTCGGATGATAGTCTTGCAAGGGTTTTATCGTGAGTGAAGATTTCCTCATGGCCTCAATGGCCGTCACCGCCGCTTGAATGCCCTGGATCGTCGTGAAATACGGAATGTTCTGTTGCAGAGCCTCTCGTCGAATCGGCAGCGAATCATTATGTGAGGAGGCGGTGCCCACGGTATTGACGACCAACTGAGCCTGGCGGTTTTTAATGTGATCCACGAGATGGGGGCGTCCTTCTTTGACTTTATTGACGGCTTCCACGTTAAGACCCCGTTCGAGTAAATACGCGGCGGTTCCCCGGGTGGCCTGGAGCTTGAACCCCAACGCCTGCAACCGTTCGGCGACGTCCACCGTCCCTGGTTTGTCGCCGTTTCTCACGCTCATGATGATCGTGCCCGTATGAGGCAGGCTCAAGCCCGCCGCCGCCTGGGACTTTGCAAACGCCCATCCGAAATCCTGATCGATCCCCATCACTTCCCCGGTCGAACGCATTTCAGGACCCAATAATACATCAACGTTTCCCAGTTTCGTAAAGGGGAAAACCGATTCCTTGACCGCGATATGTCGCGCCACGGGAACCGTGGTAAAATTCAGGTCCCGGAGTGAATGCCCAACCATGACTTTCATGGCGAGTTTGGCCAATGGGACTCCAATGGTTTTGCTCACGAATGGGACCGTACGGGAAGCCCTGGGGTTCACTTCCAGGATAGACACCTCATTCCCCTGAACGGCAAATTGCACGTTCATGAGACCGACGACCTGGAGCTCACGGGCCAATGCCATGGTCTGGATGCGAATCCGATCGATCAACTCCGGTGTCAACGAGTGCGGAGGAAGGGAGCAGGCGGAATCTCCAGAATGAATGCCGGCTTCTTCCACGTGTTCCATGATGCCGGCCACGACGACGTCGTCCCCGTCGGAAACCGCATCCACGTCAATCTCAATGGCATCGGTTAAATATTGATCGATCAGGAGTGGATATTGATCGGTGGTCATGACCGTGTTTTTGACGTACGACCGAAGCGAGGGTTCATCGTAGACGATCTGCATCGCCCGCCCGCCCAGGACGTACGATGGGCGGACAATGACCGGATACCCAATGTGCGAGGCAATGGCAAAAACTTCCTCTCCGGAGCGTGCAAGGCCGTTTCGTGGTTGCCGGAGACCCAACGCGGTGATTAATTCACTGAACCGCTCGCGATCTTCGGCCCGGTCGATCGCGTCCGGACTTGTGCCCAAAATTGGAATCCCCGCCCGGGCCAGGGGAAGCGCCAACTTGAGCGGCGTTTGCCCACCGAATTGGACAACGACGCCCATGGGCCGTTCCACTTCTATGACGTTCAACACGTCTTCCTCGACAAGTGGTTCAAAATAGAGTCGATCAGACGTGTCATAATCCGTGCTCACCGTTTCGGGGTTGCAATTCACCATGATGGTTTCAATGCCCAATTCCCGTAAGGCCAGGGTGGCATGGACACAACAATAATCGAATTCAATCCCCTGCCCGATCCGATTCGGCCCGCTACCCAAAATAACGACTTTCTCCCGGTTTGTCGGACGTGCTTCACACTCCTGGCCATAAGTGGAATACAAATAGGGCGTTAAGGCTTCGAATTCGGCGGCGCAGGTATCGACCCTTGAATACGTGACGTGGTGGGAAGGCAAATGAGTCTTTCGAAACGTCCGTACGGCGGCGGTCGTCGTGTCGAGTAATTGGGCCAATCGTTGATCTGAAAACCCTACACGCTTTGCCTCTTTGAGCAGTTCAAGAGCATCAGGATCATCGAACAGGGCATTCAGCATCACAGCAGCTTCACCCGTTGTCTTTCGAGCGCATGCACGGGCTCGAGCCAGCAATCGCTGCTCGAACAGCACGAGTTCCTCGATTTGATCCAAAAACCAGGGATCAACGTGCGTCGCCGTAAAGATTTCTTCCTTGGAGATGCCGGTTCGCAGTCCATCTGCGATGTGCCACGGACGGTCGGGATGGGACGCTCGAATGGCGGCACGAACGCGCTCCAAAACGGACGGATCGAGGTCATCTTCCGGCAGGTAATGGTCCAAGGCATTGAGGGAGATCAAGCCGCAGCGGTCCGTTTCCAGGGACCGTAAAGCTTTTTGAAACGCTTCTTTAAACGTTCGCCCCAATGCCATCGCCTCGCCGACGGATTTCATCTGGGTCGTGAGCGTGGGATTGGAGCCATGAAATTTTTCAAAGGCAAATCGCGGAATTTTGACGACGACGTAGTCGATCGTGGGTTCAAAGGATGCTTGAGTCACCTTGGTAATGTCATTGGCAATTTCATCCAAGGTATACCCGACGGCCAATTTCGCCGCGATCTTCGCAATCGGAAAGCCGGTAGCCTTGGAGGCCAAGGCCGAACTCCGTGATACACGCGGGTTCATCTCAATGACAATCATCTCCCCGTTTTCGGGGTTGAGGGCGAATTGAATATTTGAGCCGCCGGTATCAACGCCGATTTCCTGGATAATGCGAATCGCCGCATCCCGCATGCGTTGATACTCTTTATCCGTCAGGGTCATGGCCGGAGCAACCGTGATACTGTCACCGGTATGAATGCCCATGGCGTCAAAGTTTTCTATAGGACAGACAATCACGACGTTATCGTTCAGGTCTCGCATGACCTCGAGTTCATATTCCTTCCATCCGATCAACGACCGTTCGATCAGCGCCTCCCCGACCGGACTCATGAGCAACGCCCAATCGACGTCCTGCTCGAACTCTTCACGATTGTAGGCGATATTTCCCCCGGTTCCCCCTAACGTGAAGGAGGGACGGACGATGGCCGGAAATCCGACGATTTCCAAAAAACTCATGGCATCTTCCCTGTTTCGAATCAACCGGCTCAGCGGTGTGGCCACACCGATGTGTTCCATGGCCTGTTTAAAGGCCTCACGATCTTCAGCCTTGTTGATGGCTTCGTAACTGGCCCCGATGAGTTGCACGTTGTACTTTTCGAGAAGGCCCCGTTCCTGAAGACTCATGGTCACATTCAGCGCCGTTTGGCCACCCATCGTGGGCAGCAACGCATCGGGACGTTCCTGCTCGAGAATACGTTCCACCACCTCAACCGTAATGGGCTCGATATACGTCCGATCAGCCAAATCGGGATCGGTCATGATCGTCGCGGGATTACTGTTGATGAGCACCACTTCATACCCTTCCTGTTTCAGGGTCTTGCAGGCCTGGGTGCCGGAATAATCGAATTCACAGGCTTGGCCGATCACAATGGGTCCAGAGCCAATGAGTAAAATGCGGCGTAAGTCGTTTCGTTTCGGCATGGGATGTCAGTTCGACAAAGTTGAAACCTGAGCCGGCGCCGAAGGCTCGGGAATATCCGTTCCCTGTCCGGCATCATCACCGCGAGGTCGATAATGCTTCATGGCATCGGGAATCCACGCCTGGATCTGTCGAATCCGTGTGACGTCCGAAGGATGAGTCGAAAGAAATTCGGGGACGGCTGCATTTGATCGAAAACAAAACTTCCCGATCATTTGTCGTGGGCATCCACTCATTCGTTCCCAAAACCCGACAGCCTCACGCGGATCATACCCGGCCTTCGCCATCAGTTTCAGGCCGATGAAATCCGCTTCCGATTCCTGCCTCCGATTATGCGGCAGCGTGACGCCCACGCCGTACGCGCTCATGGCCACCATGGCAAGCTGCGGGTTGACGGCGCCGGTGGCCGCCCCGGCAAGGATGCCTATTTGGGCAATCTGATCGAGAATGCCGCGGCTCATGCGTTCAGCGCCATGGCGCTGAAGGGCATGCGCGACCTCATGGGCCATGACCGTGGCCAGCCCATCTTCGTTCTTCGTGTGTTTCAGGATACCCGTAAAAATCGCAACCTTTCCTCCCGGCAGGGCAAAGGCATTGATCATGCTATCGTCTTGAATCACCGCAAATTCCCAATGATATTCCGGTTTGTTGGCTGCGGCGGCGATGCGCCGGCCGACGCGGTTGACCAGTTCATTGATGTCGGGATTGTTGCTGAGCCGGGCCTGTCGCAGCACGTCTCGAAAGGCACTGATCCCCAACGCGATTTCCTTTTCCTCCGAAAGAAAGATGACCTGGTCGCGCGCGGTCCCCGGGGCCTTGATACAGCCGGCCACAAGCAGGAGCCCGCAGAGGATGGCGATTTTCCAGAGCATGGATAGGGGCATAAAGCACTTCATGTCGTCACGAGTCCGCATTTTCCCCCTTCTGTCATCCTCGACGCTTGTCCCCGACTTGATCGGGGGTCCAGGCGATCTATAAGGATCCATGGTTTCTTCTCTTCTCTTTCTTTATCCCCCTCACCCCAGCCCTCTCCCTATTTCCCGCATAAAGCGGGAAATAGGGAGAGGGTGCTAGAGATGCCCCTCATTCAAAACCGAACGCGCCTCTGTTCCGAACCCACTGCCCCGCCTTTGGAAGACAACCCCTCACTCCCCCTGATCAGGGGGACAGGAGAGTTTCTTGCCCCCCTGATAAGGGGGGAAGGGGGGTTAGTTTCATCCCTTAGTGTACAGCTGCAAATCTGCATGAGAAAATCCTACGGAAGCCAGAGATACATGAAAGCCGGAGTGCCTCCCGTTAACAGCAGTGAAACCGGATCGAGTTTTGGGAAAACCCAATCAGTCCGGCCCAGGCCTCCGGGGCCTTGAGCATAAATATTCGGCTGATATCCGCCTGCACGTTGATACATGACAACTCGAGCCTCTTCGATCCCCGCTTCTTTTTTCGCAAGAGCAAGCGCGTCATCCACATAGCCTATCATATCAACCAATCCATGGTCTTTGGCCTGGGTCGCCGAATAAATTCGACCATCGGCCAACTGGCGTATGGTTTCGGGTTTCAGATTCGGTCTCCCTTGTTCAATGACGCGAAGGAACCGGGCATAAAGGGAATCGATCACGCCTTGAAAAATGGCACGGTCCTGATCGGTCATGGTACGGAACGGCGACCCCATGTCCTTATGAGGCCCTGACATGACCGCATCGGCCCGGACGCCTATTTTTTCCATCAGACCCGACGCATTAAGTGTCAGCATAATGACACCGAGGCTGCCCGTCACCGACGATGGATGCGCCACGACGCGATCGGCGGCCATCGCCACGTAATAGCCACCCGAGGTGCCCAGGTCCATGATGGAAGCAATGACCGGGACTTCCCGGGTTTTTTTCAATTCCTGAATTTCATGATACAAAATATCCGAAGCCGTGACCGTCCCGCCCGGCGTGTTGATCCGGAATACGATCGCCTTGACGTCCTCGTCATCAGCGGCCTTGGTGAGTTCTTCCTTGAATCGCGCGGGCAAACTGAGCCGATCGAAGAACCGATCAAGCACACCGCTCGGTTTGGCCGAGGTTAAAATCCCGGAAATTTCGATCAGCACAATCTTATCCCGTGCTTCACCTGAAAGCACGACTTCCTGTAACGGGCTTGTTTTGGGAATAAAGGACATGGTCATACAGCCCGTTAGCGTCAGCAACACAAGGCCGAACAGCAAGAATCTAGCCCGCATTGCCCACCAGGCTCCGTCGCGAGGGAGTCGAGACGCCGCTATGGTGGGGCGCACGGACTGCAAGACGCTGAAGGCATAGTTGACACTATGTCGAAGTGGCTTGCGGGAGTACGCCCCGCCATAGCGAGCGGACCGGCGCCCACAGCAGGAGGCTGGTGGGCAATGCGGGCTAAACATGGGGGTGTTCCATCATGGCTCGAAATTGACTGAACAAGTATGAAGAATCATGCGGCCCGGGTGAGGCTTCCGGATGATATTGGACCGAGAGAACCGGCGCAGTTTTTCCAACAAGCCCCTCCAAACATTGATCATTGAGGCTCACGTGCGTTGGTTCGAATTGCCCCCAGGGCGTATCCAACAGGCCATTGGCCTGTTCCGTCGAGGACAGGCGAACGGCAAAGTTATGATTTTGCGACGTAATTTCCACTCTTCCGGACCGGACATCCAGCACCGGATGGTTGGCGCCATGATGACCGAATTTTAATTTATACGCGGAGAGTCCCAAGGCCAGCCCCAACATCTGGTGGCCGAGGCAGATTCCCATGAGCGGCCGCCACCCGATCAAATCCTGAATATGAGGAACCGCATACGACGCGCCTTCGGGATCCCCCGGACCATTGGACAAAAAAATGCCGTCCGGATTCATCGTTCGAACCGTCTCGGCAGTCGTGGATGCGGGAACCACGGTGACGGCACACCCTTCATCCACCAGCCGCCGTAAAATGTTCTGTTTCACCCCAAAGTCGTAGACCACAACCTGGAATTGTTTTGTCGGAGTCGGACTGACTTGCCCGTTCGCATTCAAACGCTGCGGCCAGGCCCCGGTGCCTTCTTCCCATTGATAGGCGGATGCGCAGGTCACGGCCCCGACCAGATCCTGTTGGGAAATGGAGGGCAGAGCGTTTGCTTTTGCGACCAATTCGTCCGGGGAACCGTTAGCGCGGGCAACGTGGGAAATGACCCCTGCCTGCGAACCATGCGTGCGCAAATGGCGCGTAAGGTACCGGGTATCGATGCCTTCAATGCCCACGATTCGATGATGCACCAAATACTCGTGTAACGAAAGCGCCGAGCGCCAATTGCTGGGACGACGAGCCGCTTCATTCACGATAAAGCCCTCGGCCCACGTGCGCCGGGATTCATTATCCTCCGGCGAAATGCCATAATTGCCGATATGCGGGCAAGTCATCAGGACCATCTGTCCCTTGTAGGACGGATCCGTGAGGATTTCCTGATATCCCGTCATCGCGGTATTGAACACCACCTCACCGGACGCTTCACCCTCAAATCCCAAAGCCCGTCCTTCAAGCACGGTCCCGTCGGCTAATGCGAGAATTGCTTTTTTCACGTTAGCATCTCCGCAGACAACCTCCCGTCATCCCTGAGTCTCTCCTTCTATCACCCTTGACTCCCCTCCTGTCATCCCCGACTTGATCGGGGATCCAGTGTCTTTTCTTGTCTCTTTCTTTCTCCCCCTCACCCCAGCCCTCTCCCGCCAAGGGAGAGGGTGCCTGACCGTCATTCAAAACCGAATGCGCCTCTGTTCCGAACCCAGTGACGGAACTTGACCACAAGCAAACTGACGGCAAGCCCGGCATTGATCAGATGGAGGGCCCGCACGATCATATGCATGCGGAAAAAGGCCTCAAGGGCCGCTTTCTTGGCTTCCTGCGAGTCCGCGGCAAACGCCGCCTCCTGTAAGGCAACGGCCTTTGGTCCCAATACCACAACAACCAAACACGTCACAAACGCCAGGGCCGCCAACAGGCCGACTTCGGTTCGTCTTAACGGAAGACTCCCGCTCGGCTCCTGCCGGTGCTTCCAATACCGAAAAAAAGCCGTCCCGATCAACACAACGACAACGCCGCTCGTCAGGGCATTATACCCGTCAAAGACTCGACGCAAAAAACGGCCGCCTGTTTCCATGCCCAGGGTATTGAACACCGCGGGGATGACCATCGTCAGGAGGGCGGCCAGGCTGCCGGTCCACATCATGAGGCCGAACAATTCCAGCAGGGAACAGGAGAGTAGCCATCCTGAAGTGCGTCGAGCCATTCATCTCTCCCGCCGTGCCGGATGTCCCGGATAAAGCCGGACTCTCATTCTTGATCCCCCTCTTTTGTAAGGACGGGGACTTTTTCCGAAGAGGGAAAAGTCGGGAGGTAGAGCTTGAATTATCTTGCTCATCGCTGTGCTTTGATCACGGATTCGCGGTCATACACCACTTCTCCGCCCACCAATGTTTTGACCACTCTCCCCTTCATGGTCCAACCTGCAAACGGCGTATTGCGGCTGCGAGAATGAAGCCGGGCGGGATCCACAACCCATGCGGCATTCGGGTCGATCAACGTGATATCGGCCTCGACTCCCGGTGCAAGGGTGCCATGCGACAGATCAAACACGCGGGCCGGTTCCCGTGTCAGTTTGGCAATGGCTTGCTCCAGCGTCAGTATCCCCTCCTCGACAAGATTCAGGGTGAGCGGGAACGCCGTTTCCAAACCGATGATGCCAAAGGGGGCTGCATCGAATTCCAATTGTTTTTCCTGAACGGCATGGGGCGCATGATCGGTGGCCACGATATCGATGGTGTTATCGCGCAACCCTTCCTTGATGGCCTGCACGTCCTCATCTGTCCGTAACGGAGGATTCATTTTGGCATTGGCGTCAAAGGATCGAACGGCTTCATCCGTTAGCGAAAAGTGATGCGGGCAGGCTTCGGCAGTAACGGGGACCCCGCGTGCCTTGGCTTCACGCACCATCCGAACCGATCCCACCGTACTCACGTGAGGCAGATGCAACCGTGCACCGGTTAGCTCGGCCAGGGAAATATTCCGTGCCACCATGACTTCTTCGGCGGCTTTCGGGATCCCGGGAATGCCCAGTTCGGTAGACACCGCGCCCTCATGCATACTGCCGCCGTGTGAAAGCAACGAATCTTCGCAGTGATCGATAACCGGAAGATGAAAGGCCGAAGCATATTCCATGGCTCGACGCATGACCAGACTATTCATAACCGGAAACCCATCATCGGAAATGGCCACGCAACCGGCACCGAAGAGTTCCCCGATTTCCGCAAGTTCCTCCCCTTTCGATCCTTTGGTAATGGCCCCGATGGGAAAGACCCTGGCTTTCCGGGCAGCCGCGGCTTGAGCAAGAATGAATTCCGTGACCGACCGGGAATCGTTGACGGGCATGGTATTGGGCATGCAACACACCGACGTAAAACCGCCGGCGACGGCCGCCGCACTTCCCGTGGCAATCGTTTCCTTATGCTCGAATCCGGGTTCTCGAAAGTGGACGTGCAAATCCACAAACCCGGGACACACGAGCAAACCCTTGGCGTCGATCGTCGTCAGCGCCTTCAACCCTTGAACCTTTTGTTGCAGGTTCGGCTCCACCGCGCTGATTTTTCCCTCTTCGATCAACACGTCGGCCACGCCGTTCCATCGACCGGGATCGACGACCTGTCCTTCAGTTATAAGAATCTTCATATCATTCGCCATGCTGGTTTACCGCCATCCCGTCGGGTTACGCCTTTGGCTAACCCAACCTACGAGACTTATCACCCTCACCTTCATCCTCTCCCATCAAGGGAGAGGAAATTCCATACACTCCCTCGCCCCTTGCGGGAGAGGGTTGGGGTGAGGGGGAATAACAGATTCGTGGTGTTGCTCGCTTTTTTCATGTCAATCACGGTCAATTTCGTTGAGAGAGCAGATACATGAGACCCATGCGCACGGCCACGCCGTTCGACACCTGATCCAAAATAACGGCGGACCCGCTATCAACCACGTCATGGGAGATTTCAACGCCTCGATTCACCGGACCGGGATGCATGACAAGTACGTCTTTGGCTGCCCGTTGCACACGCTCCGCAGTCAGGCCGTACAACCGGGCGTATTCCCTGATGGAAGGGAACAGTGAGCGGCCCTGTCGTTCGAGTTGGAGTCGCAACATGATGACGACGTCGACTCCGGAAATCGCTTTATCAAAATCGTGATAAACCTCGACCCCAAGCCGATGGAGAAACGGGGGGATCATGGTTGGAGGTCCGACGACGCGCACGTTCGCTCCCATTTTCGTCAACGCGTGAATATTGGATCGCGCCACACGACTGTGAGCCAGATCTCCCACAATAGCCACTTGCAGATCTCGAACTTGCCCTTTCTTTTCTTGAATCGTAAACAAGTCAGAAAGGGCTTGCGTGGGATGCTCGTGCCATCCATCACCGGCATTAATGACGGACAACCGGCTATCTTTAGCCAGGATCTCCGCGGCTCCCGCCGACGAGTGTCGAATCACAAGAATGTCGGCCTGCATGGACTCGATATTTCTCGCGGTATCGAGTAACGTTTCCCCTTTCACCACGCTGCTTGAGGACGGTGAAAAATTCACCACGTCGGCGCTCAGCCGTTTTGCAGCCAACTCAAACGAGGTTCGGGTCCGAGTGCTCGGCTCGAAAAACAAATTCACCACGGTTTTTCCTCGAAGAGCCGGAACTTTTTTGATCTCTCGTCCGCTCACTTCCTTAAAGGGTTCCGCCGCCTCCAGGATAAGTGCTATTTCTTCAGACGACAATGCGGCAAGACCAAGAAGATCTTTTCGTTTGAAGCTCATACCGTGCCCTCCGCGTTGATGAGCCTAGCCACACGATCCTCCTCGCCCAATTCCTCAAGGAATACTCGAATATTTTCGTCTCTTGCGGTTGGAATATTTTTCCCCACGTAATTGGCTCGAATGGGAAGTTGCCGGTGTCCCCGATCAACTAACACCGCCAATTGAATTTCAGCCGGCCGGCCTAAATCCATGAGTCCATCCATGGCTGCCCGAATGGTTCTTCCGGTAAACAATACGTCATCGACCAGGATGATCTTGAGATCCGAAATATGAAAAGGAATGTCCGTTTTCTTGAGAACGGGTTGATCTTTGCGAATGGACAAATCATCCCGATACAACGTAATGTCCAACTCCCCCAGGACAACCTCCGTTTGCTCAATTTGCGCAATCAGGTGTTTTAACCGTTGAGCCAGATAAACCCCGCCGGTGCGGATGCCGACCAGGCCGACGTCGTGGCAGCCCTTGTTCCGCTCTAAAATCTCATGGGCAATCCTGGTCAAGGCACGCGTCATTTCATGGCTGTCCATGATGACGGATTCGTGGTGGTGGTCAGGATTCGTCTGTGCCATGACGTTCACGAGCGCAAAAAAAAACCTTCCCCTCGCAACGAGAAGAAGGTTAACCAGATTGGGGGCAATCCTTGCCCGAACACGTGATCATGAATGAACTCCTTCCTCACCTCACGGGATGAGTATTAAAGGTGAGATTATCCTAGAAGGTCGGAAGGGTTTAGTCAAGCACTTGGGGATTTATCCCTTTAAATTGACGGGCTGCGGCAAGCGTTTTGCCAGCAGTTTGTAAGGCGCACGGGCGCACGACTCCACCATCCTGCGGAACGGCGGGATATACATGCCAAGAAATCTTCGCTGTCTCCTGTTTTCTGTTCGTCCGTAATTGTCGATGAGGGACTCAACTGATGAGTACCAAACCAGTGGAGGATGAATGACCCGACACTGCCGTTTCGTGATTACGTCTTCAATGCAGCGAGGCCAATCCGTGACCCTCGTGACAGGAACGGCATGTCTGACAAAGTGGAGGGCTGCTCGATAAGACATGGTATAAGCAACCGCTCCTGACGCTCCTGTCCCTTTCAGACCGGGAGCGCGAAGATGGGACAGGTAATGGTCAAACAGGCCAATGACGCCCTGCCGACGAACATAGGCCCTTGAAGAATAGAGTTGCGTGAGTTCAGCATCGTGGTAATACCGGCCAGTCAGGAACTCAACTAGTTGGGGAGAGGGAACGGCATCATCCTCCAAGATCAGGGCATAGGCTATATTCTCAGAGACAATTCGCCGATAGACCTTGATATGTGACAAGGCACAGGCAAACTCGGCATGGGACAGGATTCTTCCAGCTCGTCGCGTGGCAACACGGTCAATCTGGTCTTCATACTGAGGATCGAGTCCATGGCGACCGTCCACGGCATCGACAAACTCAAAGTCGATACCGAGATTGCACAGGGCCTCTGAAATAGCTTCACGCCGTTCGGTGCAATCTAATAGGGACACCACAAAGACGGGGATCGTGGGCGGCATGGCAGTCTTTCTTGGAAAGATGGACCATCAGCCACCGACCGGACATGGTCGGGCCGATTCCGTCCTCCAAGGAGACTGGATGACCCTGCGTATTTACCTGTTCATGATCACCAACCCTGACGATAGCTAGTCGCCATGTTCGGTGATAGGCTCTTGTATTGAGCAGGCGACCCGACAAGGGTGCCCCTCGGAGAACGGAATACTGGGAGTGTATTGATGTTGGTAGGCTATGGCAAGCCTTGGCATTTGATAGCATGCTTTCATTATGCAGGAATTGGTGCCACCGACCCCACAGCACCTGATCGCGTTTGTGATGCTGGTCGTAGTCGGCACGCTTGTTGTGCTATATTTCGAGTGTTACGAGAGTGCGGCTTGTTCCGTGTCGCATGTCTTATCTGATCTGGTCTCCGTCCTGCTCGTGAGTGCCGGATGGAGTATTATCCTAGTGGAGGTCGCCATGTTTGTTGAATCCTGGATCAAGGAACGACGTGAACGACGGTACAAGGAAGAACGGCAATCACTCGTCGAAGAGCTACGCGCCAAGATTCGCTCAACGGGCAAACCGTTAACCGAACAAGACCTTGAAGAATTAGAGCAGGAGACTGGTCACGTTTTGCCGACCAATTCCCGATAGGTCATCGGCTTCCCTGGCATGGCTCCAAAGAGAGCCTGCATCCGGTCTACCGTATCTACCTGACAGTTCCCTTCATTTAGCCGGAAGGTGAACTCGTCAACATACCGATCCAGGTGCTTCACGCTCACTTGATGGAAGGTGCCTTCCAGCCCGCGTTTCAAATTGGCCCACACGCTTTCAATCCCGTTCGTATGCGCCATCCCCCTCACGTACTCATTCGCTGAATGGTTCAGGGTTTCATGCTGATACCCTTTGCGGGTCAGCCCACGATAGGCTCCATGATTATCGGTATAGACTTGTGACCCCTGTTCGACGTGTCGCTGGATCTCCGTCCACAAGGTCAGCCGATCCGTCCCTGTCACCGACTTGGCAATCGTCTTGCCGTCCCGTGCGCGCATGCCCATAACGGCTTGTTTCCCGGTCGATCCACCGCCTTGAGGCTTCGTGCCTTTTTTCAGACGTTTGTTGCGCTCTTTGCCCCCGATGTACGTCTCGTCAATCTCCACAATGCCGGAAAGCAAAATCGACTGCGAATCACAGGCTTTCCGAAGCCGATGCAGCATATACCAGGCATGCGGTTGTTTGATCTTGATCTTTTTGCTTAACTCCATGGAGGAAATGCCCTTCCGATCCGTCAAGAACAGATACGCGGCCATCAGCCATTTGCGCGCGTCGATCTTGTTGCGTTCAAGTGGCGTATTGGTGAAGACCGTGAAGTAGGCCCGACACATCCCACACCAATAGGTGCCTGCCTTCTTTTGAGGCGTAATCTTGTCAGTCTTGTCGCACTTCGCACAGACCGGCTGTCCGTGCCACCGGACCCGCTCGAAGTACTGAATGGCACTCTCGACCGTCGGATATAACTCATTGATTTCAAACAGGCTTAAGGTCTTGGCTTTGTGTGTCGGCATCGTCTTCTCCCTTCGTGAATACTGAAAGCATACTAGCACGATAGAGAAGGTTTGTCAAGTTAAAGGGATAAATCCGAATATGTGTGCCTTGGTCAATGATAAGATTTGCAAGGCGAGTTCGAAAAGTCGCGGAATCTTCTACGTCTATTGAGAGCGTGAGTCTCGGGGCCATCGGCAATCCTGTACGGCTATATAGGCAAATTGTCGGCTGAGAATAAAATCGTATCGTATACTTCCCCGTCAAGGAGACAGTTAAGAGGTAGAGTTTCTCGCTTATTTAACCGGCCGTCTAAACATACCCCCAATTTAGGTGCAGGTAAAGAGTGAGGCAATCGGGCTGACGAACGGCCGAGTGTCCACTCCTGCGCTACTTTGATGGCAAGACGAGCAGCTTGAAGAAGCGACTTCGTTAGAGGTGACAACGACACGAATGTGTAACTGCAAGATTAAGTATGCGTCAGGACGGCTTTGATCATTTCCTTTACGGCACGTGGTGACTGCGACATTGCTGTCATGGCTTGGAAGACCTTACGGTAGGCAGCTACCTCCGATGCTGGCAGAGCTCCGAACGGCGGACGACCACGCCGAGCCTGGAAGTTACTAAGCTTCATCTCCACCGCGGCCAGCTTCTTCAGATCCGAGGTTGCGTGAGCATTCATCGCAACGATGTTCTCCCGAATAGCCGGGATACGGTTCAAGGCTTGCAAGACTAGGGTTTTCGCATCTTCAGGGGAAAGATAGCCGGATACGGCAAGATCATAGGTTTCTTCCATTTGGTAAAGCATAGCCAGAAATTTTCGCTCTTTGTTCCGCGTTGTCGATGCCTTCCTGCATCGAGTCACTATTCCGTGGAGAACCACACCAAGCCGGTTTTCGAGGTTTCGCGTATGTGGTCCCGGTTCGAAGTAGTCGCGCCGTCCGTTCGGAACAATACGCGGGTCCACGATGTGAATCTCGCCCACGCACCAGCGGTTGAACCGCTCCTCTGGGAAGAGGTGGTCGAATACGGTCTCATCACCGACCTGGATGTTTCCCGTACGCGCCCGAATTCCGCGGACCCCGGCTTCTTTCGGTATAGCGCCTCGGTAGAAGGAATGGCCGACCCAGCCGACGGCGGCGCTTCCGTTTCCGTCCACGGAGGGAATATGGATCTCTTCGAGTTCCATGAAGTGATCTACCCTGTGCTCCGAAAATCGAATTGTCTCTCCATAGGGCCGCGTTACGGGCGCGAGGTCACCATCCAGAATGACCTCCAGCGCCAGCGGCGACTCATTTTCTCCGAAGAGGTTTTCGATTTCTGAAGCGAATGGGAAAGTTGGCGGCATCGGAACAGGACAAACTTCCCCTATGTAGTTTCGGACGGCTTCCCTATTAAGTATCAACCCTGCGGCGTGCCGACCAACACCGCTGACCTCGACCTCGAAGAAATGGTCAGGATATCCTTGCCCGGGCAAGGTCTCGACGCTGACGCATTCCCTAATCGCGCATTCCGTCTGTGTGGTCTCAAGGATGCGTTTTCGGAGTTTGAGGCCATCCCAGACAATGCGGGTGACGGGTTGGTTGCCCTGTGAGCGCGTCAGGAACGTAACTGACTCGGCGAAGGCGAGGCCAGACAGGCGTCCGATCCCGCGAAATCCTCTGTCGGTTCCTAGCCGCTTCTGGCTGTGAGCAATCGGTAGTAAGGCCTGGACCGCTGCTTCATGATTCAACCCAGGCCCGTTGTCGCGGACCTTCACACGCAAGGCAGGCAGGTTGATATTGATCTCGACAGTCCCATTCGCGGTTCCCCTTGCGGCGGCGAGGGCGTCTGCCGCATTCTGGATGTATTCGCGATAAATGGCGAGCGGATTGTCATACATGCCAGCGGTGACGAGGCTAAAAATATTTCGGCCCACCAGCGACGGCGGCGTGTCTGTGTCTGGCATTTTGTTTCCTTAAAATTATGGTCAGTTCGCCGTCTTCGCGAGGCGTGTGGTGTTCCGTTCTAGCGTGGGTTCGTGGTCGAACAGGCCAGCATCCTCAACCATTTCATCCGCTTCGGGCATGACCGGGTCGGGGTTCAACGCTGGGAATAGCATCGTCGCCTGACGGCTGTCATCCTTCGATTTCTCCCTCATGTCCAGCATATGGAAGGGCATCACCTTTCGAAGTAGTGGGTCGACGGAACGGTCGTTTGCCAGCCGACGGTAATGGTCCCGTCGGAGCCCTTTCGCGTCTGTTGGGCCAGCAAGAAGATGGACCAATTCCCGTTTTTGGCGCTCCGAAAAGCGTTTACAGATGGCCTCGTATTCATCACGCATGGGACGCCCTGGACCGTTCTCGTAGTACTCCCGGTCAAAAATGAATGCATGGGGAAGGCGTAACAACCGTTTGAACGCCTGACAGTCTTCCCCGTAGGCACGCATAAAGAAGGACGGATTTCCGCTGACGATGCCACGAGTCGCCTGAAGCATGATCTGGAACGAGCGCAAATAATACCGGCTCCAATTATTCCCAACATGCGAGCGGTCTTTCAAGGTCACGGGTTGATACCGCATCGGGAATGACCAAATACGGATGCCCAATGCTTCGTTCAGGACGATGTTGAGTTGCATCCGCGCGTATAAGTCTGCCGGTGTATCCATGAAGTTATAAAGCATGTAGTTTGACAATGAAGTAATACCGTTGTCCGCTGCCATGCGGATAGAAGTCTCATAGACCCTACGGACGCCGAGGTGGTCAAAGGCAATGCGTAGCGGACTGATGCAGATGGCAGCCATCTCCCGCAAGAACATTGGAGATTTGGCGAGAATGCGCGCATCGACGCCTTGATTAAAATCGACGCGGCGTTTGACAGGCACTCTGCCGTCGCGCTTAAGTTTTGCGCCAAGCGTAAAACCAAGGTCACGAATTTCGGCGATGACCTCTCTGTACCGTGCAGACGCCGTGATGTTGTTGTCCATCAACACGAGGTCTTTCTTCGACCCATGCGCCGCGTCAACGCCAGCGACGAGTTTAGAAAGCGGCGGCATTTCGCGTTGGGCGCCCTCCAGTTGGGGCACACCGCAGAACGCACAGCTCCGCACGCAACCGCGCGAAGCATAGCCGAAATAGGCGTCATGCACGGGATAGCGATAATTAATCTGGTCGAGAATGCTGTAATCAGGGATCATCTCCTCGACCGGCGCACCGCTGAGATCATCAGCGCCGAAGTCACAATTGTCCTTTGACAAGGTGAGCGCCAAAGCCGGCGGACCATCAAGCAGGCCCTTGATAAAGCGCACGCCTGCCCACCGAGACTCTTTCACAAACTCGTCATACATCAGTGAGGCGGCAATGCCTCCGACAAAGACCCGCTCCGACTGATTACCTGCCGCCTGAATAGCGAAGTCGATCGCCGTGGCGGTCCGTGCCCATTCAAAGCTGAACAACGTGGTCACGTAAACGCGGTCCCAAGCCCGACACAGTATTTCTGAAGATGAACCCTTCACAAATTTGACGTTATCACCTCGAAGACGATGGTACGCAGCCAACTTCATCAAGCCGAGCGGTGGGTACTTATTCGGATACCCCGGTTCAACGAGTAAGATGTTTTTGGGCGTCATTGTTCACCAATACGCTCGATCATTTTGTTTAGTCGCGCAACTTCCCGAGTCAATTTTCTGACGTCTTGTTTGAACGCGTTAAAACGGCTTGTGTCCAGTTGTACCATATCCTTCTGTGAGACTTCATTAAGAAGGTTCATCGCCTGTTGCACTTTCTCTTCCACTTGGCTGACCTTAGCGATTTGATATCCCTCGTCTAGATCAATCTTGCCTTCGAGATACTTAGTCAGCACTTTGGGTTTCTTTAGAATCACCGGGAGTTTTTTTCTAAGTTCTTGCGCCGTAAAGTCGCCGTCTTCATCCTTGGGACCAAAATTCTGAATTTTTGTTAAAAGGAAGCCTCTCACACCTTCCTTTTGTATTGCCTCAGAAATTTCTGCGCTGCGGACCAGCACGTCGTAATAGCTGAAATGGGACCGTTCGTTATCTTCATTTTTCTTCATCGTTTCGATAACTTTAACTCTAGTGCGTATTGTCCCTATGGATTCGCCAAACACTTCTGCGATGTTTTCCAAACTCCATCCGCGCTCCTGGCGCACATAGGCGAAATTAGCCTTTTCATAAGCAGACCAGGATGTTTTGCCTTTGACATGAATCTGATTTAGGAAGGCTGCCTGCTGGTCATCTGTCAGACGACTTACTATTTCACAAGGAATGTACTCCCATTCACCTTCTGTTTTCTTTTGGTGAAAGTGTCGATAAACGGCCAATCGGGAGTTACCCTCTATGACTTCCATAGTATCGTGGCGAACCAATATTGGCTCCATAAGACCGCCATGCCGTTTCACTTCGGGCTCCAAATTCTTGACGCTCGGTTCTTGCAGGAGCTTTTTGAATATTAATTCCTGTTGTTCTTCCGAGGTCCGTCCATCGAAATTGGGTTCACCATGTGTACAGGCATATACCCGAGGGTTGTCTTTCAGGAATTTGAGTTCATCTATATGAAGGTAATCATTGCTGAGCGGGATAGTTTCACCAAGAATTTTCATACTTTTCTCTCTCATATTTTGTGACCGTCCTATCAAAGGTTATGAGTGGCCGTGGGGCGAGAGTATTTGTGTCAATGCCCCGGACAGATCACACATAAACGTGGCAGCAAACTCATCGCGCGATATATCTCCCTGCGTTAACTGAGCGGCTTGATACTTGGCATTCAGCAACAGATCCACCCACTCATCAATCGTGCCTTGAGCGATGAGATTGTGAACAAAACATTCGTCAGCTTGTGAAATTCGATGGATGCGGTCCTGTGCTTGAAGGTAGTCATCGAGGCTGAATCCGCGATCATAGAATATTGCGTGATTCGCAACTGTCAAGGTCAAGCCTTCCTTTGCTGCGCCCGGAGTAGCCAACAATACTCTGCAGCCAGTATCCATCTTGAATTTTCTGATTGATTCGTTTCGATCGGAAATGGACATAGAGCCATGCAACTTTTGTGGCATGAACTGATTTAGTTTGCCACTCAACCATTCGACATTGTCGATAAATCCTGTCCATATAATCGCCTTGTTCTTCTGAAGATCGATTCCCTCAAGCAACTCGAGCAACTTTGGATATTTCCCAGGAAGTTCGTTGTATGTTTTGTCCACAAGAGCGGGGTTCGACGCGCATTGCACCAGACGCAACAGGCGTTTCAAAATGTCTTCTGCGTCATCAATGACAAGACCCTCGGCTCCCTGCAACTCATAAGCCATCTCGTCTCTGTACGCAGCATAAATTGCAGATTGGCAAGGCGCCAGTTCGACAAAATGAGTTAGAATGGTTTTATCAGGAAGTTCGATCCCTGCTGTGCGCTTGGTTTCGCGTATTGAGAAATGCTTGATCTTGTCCATCACATCAGCTAGTTGCAAGCCATACTCCGACACCGAGACAGATTTAAGTGGCAAATCAAGTGCACTCTTGAATTCGGAAAACGAAGCCCCAAGCGATTTACCATTATCAAGAAACTTGATCTGTGACCAGATGTCGTAGGGGCGATTCGCTACAGGAGTGCCGGTCATGATGATGCGACGCGCGAATTTGTCGGCGATGGAATGAAAGCAGACAGAGAGCTTTGATTCTGGATTCTTAATCTTCTGACTTTCGTCCAGGATTGCCCCGACCTGGCAAGTGCCCAGGAACGCAAGTAAAAGATCCAGGTTTGTAGATATTACCTCGTAGTTCATAATGTAAATCAGTACAGGTGAGTTTAGGGAAATGCTGTTTTCTTGTCGGTTATCGGACAGAACTCTAGGCGTGACGTGCGAGTGAGACGCCAACTCATCGACCCAATTTTGAACCAACATCTTTTTCGTGACTACGAATACAGTATCGATGACATCTTCACTTAGCCACAGCAACATCAGATCGGTTGCGATCTTAGTTTTGCCGAGCCCCTGCTCGTGGAATATCGCAGCGTAGGGCAGAGATTTCACCGCCCTGACAGCATCAAGCTGATATGGATAAGCGTCATGTTTGGCGCCCAACGAGGGGGGGGTTCTTAGCTTAAATGCCATGTCGCACCGTCACTTGAGTCCAGCAACCAAAAGTCACAGCCGTCGAATACCGCAATAGCTGTAGTCGTTGCATGCGTTACTTGACGTACAAACCGCAATAAGGTCTTGGCGCGATTAGCTCCGCAACCAGTGACTGAGAGGACAAAGAAACCATTCCTTTTTTGCTCAAGATACTCGACAAAACACACTATCTGGTTGCCGGTGTGTTTTCTTTTCAGATCACCATCCGTCTTGGCTTCAGCAATGACAATCGAACGGCTGGACTCTTTGCTGGCATACACATCAGGGCGAAATCCATCAATTAAGGGAGGCACGGCGTCACCAGGCTTCTGTTGCACGTCAGCAACGAACGAAAGTAAGGGACACCGGGCCTCAAGGGCGTTCACCACCTGAATTACCAGATGCCTGTGCAGATCACTCTGAGACATCTTCAAGCAGACCGTGCAGGCGCGCCGACAAATCTTCCAATGTGCTTATCTGCTCAGCAACGTTGTCGCGTTCCTTATCTTTTAACGCTCGCACCTCAGAATAAGGCAAATCATTGATACGCCGCGCAAGAACCTCCGCTAGCTGATACACAGATGCGGTTTCCAGCGTAATCTCGCTATCTTTTTGATCAAGAGCTTTTTCTGCTTGTTGGTCAAGTAGCCTGACGGCCGTTTCGATGGAGCGAGGGCCTCCGGCCAGGAATGTTTCTTTCGCTTTATCGTCACGAAGAACTTTGGGTAACTGTCGTACATCTTCCAATCTGTATATTTTCCCGTCACGAATCCATTCCCCAAAATCTTTCAGGTCCAGACCGGCTTCGAATATGGCTTCCTTGATCCTTGGTTTCTGGAGTTCAACAAAACCACTAAATCGGTCGATATGAAACGCTGTATCATCAACCACGTCACGATAATATTCGTTCATGTCATGGTAAGCATCAATCTGGCGTTCGATGCCGAGCTTGTTACCGCCACAGAGCGCTATCAATTCACCATATTCCATGAATTTGCTGTTACGTAGATAATGAAGATACCTTGCCTTTTCGTAGGCGGGCCATTCCCGGGCACCAACTAGGTGAGCCGAAACGCGAACTATCTCAATAACGCGTTGGTCTGCATTGTCTAGCACGACTGCTTTGATCTCAGACCAAGACCCGTCTACACTCTCTTTGAGAAATTGTTTATAGATAGCAAGCCGGGTGTTTCCATCGATACAGACATATCCATTCCCTTTAACTATGACAGTAATTGGGAATATCACCCCACCGCTGGCGAGGATTGCATCTTTAAGCTGGGAGTAAGAGGAAGCACCCTTGTTCCCATCTGTTGCCGAGCGTAGAGCAAAGTGAATGCGCTCAGCATTTAGCTGACCGCCATACTTCTCCAATGCCTTTTTTATTCTAGGGTTATCAGTGTCGAAGGAAACCGCTTCAACATTCAGCACTGTGTGTTTTTCTACCATTATTTCCTCCTGAATAACGCCTACTATTTCTTCGTTAACACCAGAGATGCCTAGTCAGTTTTGAACGGATTGCGAACTGTCGACGAATAAATCGGCGCTATCGTTATGGGCGGGCCCGCCAATTTCGGCACCGTTAGAAGCCAAAAGAGCATGAGGATGTGGTGCAGAAGCCTCTAGAGGTGGATATTTATCATACATTTGCGAGTATATAAAGAGCCGTTTGCGGCCCAACAACGCCGATGGTTCTACTGCCCTCTCACCCTACCCTCGCCCGCAGGTGTCGGGAGGGAGTGATGCTCACATGTCTTATTCCGTGAAGAGATCCGAGTGCGAGCCGATACGGACGAGGTGCAATTCGTTTCCTTCGACCCGGTATATCAGAAGCCAGTCCGGCTCTATGTGTGTCTCCCGATACCCTTTCCAGATTCCTCGCAATGGATGATCGCGTTGCCGTGCGGCTAGCGGTTCTTGCCGGATCAATGCTGCCAGCACCGCCCGCAACCTCGTCAGGTCTTTCCCTTGTTTCCGGGCTCTTTTTACGTCGCGTTTGAACTGCGTGGATCGAACCGGGGTCAGCACTCAGATGCCCAGATCCCGGAACAGTTCTTCGGGCTTGCCGAAACGCTTGCCCTTGCCCTCGTTCAATTCCTTCATAGCTTTGAGGGTCGTGACGTTCGGCACTTGGACGGCGAATGGCAGTCGCTTTTCATCTGCCACGCGCACCAACAACAGGCGAATGGCATCGGATACTGATAGGCCCATGGACTGGAGTACTTCCGTGGCTTGTATTTTGGTCTTGCTGGCGATCCGAGCGCGCACGACGGTATCGGCATTCATCTTGGCATCCTCCTGTGTTGTAGCTTTAATGTAGCTACAAAGTATTGCCATGTCAAGTGGATATCCAGGAGAAAGTTGGATTCCCGATCCCCTACCCTGATTGGCCTGGCAGCCATCCCGATTAGACCAGATTGCATATTCTCTTCTGGTCATTTACCTGCCTTTTCCGTTTTCCGCTCGAATGGCACCGGGTTCAGAACGCGATCCGCCGGACACCGGCGACCACGTCAAAATGGGTATCGTTGCTCAACACCGGGAGCGCGTGCTGGCGGGCAAGTGCCGCGATCCAGGCGTCATTTGGCGGGATGGGATGACCCAGTCGTTTCAATTCCAGACGGATGTCGGCGTAGGCATCGGCCGTGGCCGAGATCACGACGGCGATTTCGGCTAAGGGCAAATAGCGACGCAGCCAGTCCTCGTAGCGGCTGCGATGCCGCGATTGGCGAATGCCGAAATAATATTCACCAAGGACAACGCTCGGCACGACAAGCCGGTCGGCGGACCGAAAGGCGGCCTCCACCGTCGTAAGGCCTTCCACCCATGCGGATAAGGCATTGGTGTCGAGAATCATGCGACGTCTTCGGGGGAGAGGGTCTCGAATTCCTGCTCGATGACAGTAAGGACGCGGCGGTTTTCATCGGAGAGATCGGAAAGCACGCCGAACCCGGCCATCCATGGCGCCTGGGTTTCGCTGGCGCAACGGCGAAGCTGTTCCTCAAGCGCTTCGGTAAAGAACCGCTTCAAGGTCATGCCGCGGCCGGCGGCAAGGGCTTTGGCCTGCCGGAACGTGGAATCAGGGAGTTCGACGGTTGTTTTCATCTACCCATATTCCCATAATTACGGGAATTTGGTCAAGACATTTTCTGCCCACAATAAAAACCAACACTTCTTGGCAGTTATTCCTGGAATGACAGAAGTGGGACGGGGATTGTAAAGGTTCAGTCATTCGTTGACAGAATGAGGGCTGACTCTCTTCCCCCTCTTCTGTAGCGGCGCCATCTCATGGCGCTTCTTCCGGGCCGCATAAGATGCGGCCCCTACAAAAGTCATGGCATAGGATGTTGCTCTACTAATGCTCTCTGCCTCACCTCACCTTCTCCCAGAGGACGAGGGTGTGAGCCGGAGCCTACTCCGGGGCTCACCGTTTGCCGCCGAATCCGGCGCTGAGGTCGTCGCGTTGAAGGACCCCACCCATGCCTTCGTGCGCGGGGCCGAAGAACGCGCCGGTCACCGTTCCCACGTCGCCTCCCGTGCGAATGAAGGCATTGCCCTGCACTTCAATCCGATAGCTCAGGTCGCCATCGAGCCACATGGTTCCGGTTCCGATTATGCCCGGTGCGGTGTTCTCGCCCCATTGCTCGAGTTGGGCAAAGTCCATAGTTCCAGTGAGCGTAGCCAGTTCGAGGGTCAGGTTGGCGCCGCCGCTGACAGTCTCGGCGTGCGGCGTGAGCCCCAAGAGCCGACCGCTCCAACTGACGCTTCCGGAAAGCGCGCTGTTGTCTGCGAGATCCGTCTGCGGCGTCGGCCCGACGGCCCACGGTTGCGACAGGCCATTTCTCAGCGCGGTGCCGAACGCTATGTCGCCGCCCGGGATGTCCAGTTCGCCGCGCACGTGCAGCGAGGTGTCGGCCCACGGCCCCAACGCTTCAGCGAGTTGGGCCGGGGTGACCCCCGGCTCCAGGTGGGCGTATATGGCGAGTAGCGCTTCGCGGTCGAGCGGGTGGAGTATGTCCGCAGGGACCTCTTCGCTGCCGCCGGCCACCATGAGTGTTTTCGGGAATTGCCTGGCATCCACGTGGTTGCGGCCGAGCACATGGATGATCTCGTGCGCGATGACACCAAGCCGCTCGTGTCCCGCGGTCAGCGACGGGTCAACCCAGATCCTGCCCGCGATGGTCTCGATTCTCAACTGCACGTTCGGGTCAGTGGTGGGGACGAGGGCGTAGCGTGACTCCGCAAGCCCAATGGCTTCGTCGATCATGGCTTCGTCCGGCCATTCTGCCTGCGGCGCGAACGTGACCAGGATCTCGCCGTCCGGCGGGCGGGACGCACCGGCTAGGGCAGCTTCAGCCGCGACCTCTAGTTGCCAGTCCCGGGGCAGTGCGGCGTTGATGGCCTGCACGACGCGTAGCGTCTCGTCGATGAATGCCGGCGAGGTACCCGCGGCGAGGCGAATGGTCGGCGGCGTCCTCCCGAAGCGCAGGATCAGCCCGTCGGAAAGGAGTTGGACATCCGTGGTGTCTTGGCCGGCGTCCTGGAACGCGGCGGCGTCCGCCTGGAGGTAGGCAGTCAGTTGCTGCGCGCCAACGCCGTCCCGGACCATTCCATAGGCCACGCGAATCTCGCCGTGATCGGGGCCCGGCGCGAGCAGGTTGGGCGATGCTGCGACATCCGCTCCGATCTGCACCCTGCCGTGAAGATCCACGCGTGGCGCATGGTGCGCTTGTCGTGGTATCTGCAGTGGCAGGTCCGGCCCTTCCGGGATCGACGGGCCGGGGTTTCCACCTCCGCCGCATGCCGCCAGCATCAGTGCGATTCCGATGACCAGGCCTGTCCGTGCGCCTTTCATGACTTCTGAACATCCTCCCAAGCGCTACGCCGGGTCAGGTGGTTGTCTGCTTTTTGTCTTGCCCGGCCATGACCGCGTCGATCATGGAGCGGAACAGGAGTTGGCCGTCCTCGTTGCCTAACACGGATTCGGCGCAGCGTTCCGGATGCGGCATGAGACCCAAGACGTTGCCTGCCGCATTGCGAATTCCGGCAATGTTATCGAGGGAGCCGTTGGGATTGGCCTGGTCCGTCACGGTTCCGTCTGCCCGGCAATACCGGAACACGATTTGGGCATTGGCCTGGAGGGCGGCCAGGGTCACCGGATCGGTATGGTAATTGCCCTCGGCGTGGGCAATGGGAAAGCGCATCACGTACCCGGATGCATAGCGCCGGGTAAACGGGGTCTCGGCATTTTCGACCTTCACCCAAACGTCATCGCAAATAAAGGACAGGCCGATGTTGGGCAGCATGGCTCCGGGCAACAACCCCGCCTCGAGCAGGATCTGGAAGCCATTGCAGATTCCCAGGACCAACCCGCCTGCCCGGGCGAATTCCTTGACCGCGGGCATAATGGGCGACAGTTGCGCAATGGCACCCGTACGAAGGTAATCCCCGTACGAGAATCCGCCGGGCAGGACCACGGCATCGATCTCACCCAGGGACGTTTCGCCATGCCAGATGAGGCTGACGTCCTGCTCCAGCGCATCCGCCAGGGCATGCGCGCAATCGCGATCGCAATTGGACCCGGGAAAGACGATGACGCCCCATTTCATGAGGGAGGCCGTGACGGTTGGAGTTCCAGTTCGTATCGATATTCTTCAATAACCGTGTTGGCGAGCAGTGTTTCACACATGGCTTTGAGTTGCTGTTCCGCTTGGGCAGGATCGTCTTCGTTCAATTCGATTTCCAAAAACTTTCCCACCCGGACGTCGTTCACGCTGGAAAACCCCAGGGTCTCCAACGATTGTTGGATGGCCCGGCCCTGCGGATCCAAAATGCCCGATTTCAAGGTGACGTGAATTCTTGCCCTGATCATGAGCGAGTCCTGTTTGTCCTGCCCTGTGCGCGCTTCACTTTTGGGGGAATGGCTTTGGAGCCAAAGACTCGACGGTATACTTCATCGAGGTGACGAACGTACCATTCAGGCTCGAAGCAGGCTTTGATTTCGGCCGGTGTCAACTTTTTCGAGATCCACGGATCCTGAGACACGAGGTCATGAAAGGCCCCCTGCCCTTCCCAGGCTTCCATGGCGTTACGTTGCACCGCTTCGTAGGCGGCCTTGCGTTCGATCCCGCGATCCACCAACGCCAACAACACACGCTGGGAGTACACCAACCCGCCCGTCAGGTTTAAATTTTTCAACATCCGTTCCGGATACACCACCAGGTTTTTTAAAAGTTTGGTCAAGCGCACGACCATGTAATCAATCAGAATCGTGCTGTCCGGGATAATGATACGCTCGACCGAAGAGTGGCTGATGTCACGTTCATGCCACAACGCGACGTTTTCCAACGCGGCAAGACTATTGGCTCGAATGACCCGGGCCAGGCCGCAGAGATTTTCGGACCCGACCGGATTCCGTTTATGCGGCATCGCGGATGACCCTTTTTGCCCGGCGCTGAAATACTCCTCGGCTTCCAGCACTTCGGTCCGTTGGAGATGGCGGATTTCAGTCGCCACTTTTTCAATGCTGGCGGCAATGAGGGCCAAGGTAGTCACAAACGCGGCGTGCCGGTCCCGTTGCACCACCTGATTCGACACCGGAGCCGGCTTCAATCCCAGCTTCGCACACGTGATTCTTTCGATCCGCGGCGGCAGGTGCGCAAACGTGCCCATGGCCCCCGACAACTTGCCAACGGCAATATCCTCACCGGCGGCGATCAACCGCCGGCGTTGCCGGATGAATTCCTCGTACCAGATGGCAAACTTGAAGCCCAGGGAAATGGGTTCGCCGTGGATGCCGTGCGACCGGCCCACCATCATCGTCTTCCGGTGCTGCAAGGCTTGCTCCCGCAGCACCGGCAATAAAGCGTCCAGGTCCTCCAGGATGATGCCCACCGCCTCGACCAGTTGAATCGCCAGCCCAGTGTCGAGCACGTCGGAAGACGTCAGCCCCGCGTGCAAATGCCTGGCTTGGGGACCGGCCTGCTCGGCAACGGATTCCAAAAACGCGATCACGTCGTGTTTGGTAATCCGTTCGATTTCCTCGATCCGCTCCGGATCGAGGGCAACCTTTCGTCCGACCCGTCGCGCCACGCCCCTGGGGACTTCACCCTTCTCTTCACGCGCTTCACACACGGCCAGCTCGACTTGCAGCCAGGTTTCATACTTCCGCTTCGCGGTCCAGACGGCCCCCATGCGGGGCAAGGTGTAGCGTTCAATCATCAGCGCTCCTCGGCAAATCCTTCTTCAGCCAATGCCTTTTCAAAATCCTGATCGAAAATCAGACGTCTCCATTGCCAAGTCTGGTTCGTTGCATGATGGCGCGGTCAATCAGACCCTCAACCGTCGGATCGACGTTACGCATTTGAATTCGGGTCATGAAAGTGCGCGGTCCCATCTCCACGAACAGACGGCCAAAGACTTCATCGGCGAAGCTGCTTGAGATAACCCCCACACCGTCAAAGTCGATAATAAACGGACGATGCTCACGCAGCAGATTCTCGATCATGCCTCGAATCCGCTTTCCGCCTTGGCGAGAGCCTGTATCGCGTTGCGCCTCATCTTTGACGCTGAAAATCAATTCGCCCTCCTCGTTCTCGAATTTACGTTCAATATAATCGCCGGGCGGATCGTGCGACCGGCCCTTGAACTGGAGGGCTTTACCTAGCAATTCAGAATCGCTGACATCAATCCCACATCGAACCGATGTTCCGCGATAAAGAACAAGGTTCCCGCGATTTACGATTTTTCCTTCATTTTCTTTACAAAAAAGCGAGCCTTTTAAGGAATTAATCTCGAATTGGCCGCCTGAAAGAGTTGCGACCCGGTAGCTTCCGTAGAGCCCGTTACCGGCGTTTTGGTTCTTGTCTCTCGTGACGCCTTCGTTAATCGCTTGTCGAATCGCTTGCGCATGATCGGATATGTTCATGCTACCGGGAATGCCGATGCCGGCGTCGGCCACGACAAACTCGACCCGATTAGAGTTTTTATATGCCGTCGCCTGCACGAACCCGCCGACCGGCGATTGGGAGTGATTGACAACATTGTCCATGATCTCCCCCAACGACCATTCGACGGCTTTTAAGGTTGTCCTATCCGTTTCCAACTGACCCAGGATCAAGTTCATGACTTTGCCGAGAATCTCGCCCGCGGCACTCGTTCCATCATCGCCGAAACGAAGGGCGGGAACATGGCCGCCTTCGTGTTGGTTTTGGTCATATTTGTCGGGGTCGATATAGTGCGCCCAATTGGTATTGGAAAAAAGCCTTTGCAAATTGTCGTCTTTCGGTTCGATCAATTGGAAAACGACACCCTTTTTCCTGTAATCCGCAATGACAGGCATCAGCGGCAGCATCACGGCTTCCGTAACTCCGCCGCACATTGAAAAATCCAATATGACATCAGGCCATCCCTGCCCTTTTATCGTCTTATGAAGCACCGAACATAAAGACCGCAAATCGCCGTACCTCACATGCCCCTTGACGGTTATTCGATTGCCGTCCTTTTCAATTTCGTCGTTCATTCAATCTGTCTCAAGTTCTTTGATCTTTCCTGCCTTGCAACCGCATCTTATCAGGCCAGTCAAATAATTCACCAGAAACCAACGCGGAAATTGATGGATGAAATAGGCTTAAACACAGATTCAAAAACTTTTAATTCGATTCATCCTAGGTTCTATAAACTTCCCAATCAAGGAAACAGGTGTCAAGTAGAGGTTTCAGGGATTTATCCCTTTAAATTGACGGGCTGCGGCAAGCGTTTTGCCAGCAGTTTGTAAGGCGCACGGGCGCACGACTCCACCATCCTGCGGAACGGCGGGATATACATGCCAAGAAATCTTCGCTGTCTCCTGTTTTCTGTTCGTCCGTAATTGTCGATGAGGGACTCAACTGATGAGTACCAAACCAGTGGAGGATGAATGACCCGACACTGCCGTTTCGTGATTACGTCTTCAATGCAGCGAGGCCAATCCGTGACCCTCGTGACAGGAACGGCATGTCTGACAAAGTGGAGGGCTGCTCGATAAGACATGGTATAAGCAACCGCTCCTGACGCTCCTGTCCCTTTCAGACCGGGAGCGCGAAGATGGGACAGGTAATGGTCAAACAGGCCAATGACGCCCTGCCGACGAACATAGGCCCTTGAAGAATAGAGTTGCGTGAGTTCAGCATCGTGGTAATACCGGCCAGTCAGGAACTCAACTAGTTGGGGAGAGGGAACGGCATCATCCTCCAAGATCAGGGCATAGGCTATATTCTCAGAGACAATTCGCCGATAGACCTTGATATGTGACAAGGCACAGGCAAACTCGGCATGGGACAGGATTCTTCCCGCTCGTCGCGTGGCAACACGGTCAATCTGGTCTTCATACTGAGGATCGAGTCCATGGCGACCGTCCACGGCATCGACAAACTCAAAGTCGATACCGAGATTGCACAGGGCCTCTGAAATAGCTTCACGCCGTTCGGTGCAATCTAATAGGGACACCACAAAGACGGGGATCGTGGGCGGCATGGCAGTCTTTCTTGGAAAGATGGACCATCAGCCACCGACCGGACATGGTCGGGCCGATTCCGTCCTCCAAGGAGACTGGATGACCCTGCGTATTTACCTGTTCATGATCACCAACCCTGACGATAGCTAGTCGCCATGTTCGGTGATAGGCTCTTGTATTGAGCAGGCGACCCGACAAGGGTGCCCCTCGGAGAACGGAATACTGGGAGTGTATTGATGTTGGTAGGCTATGGCAAGCCTTGGCATTTGATAGCATGCTTTCATTATGCAGGAATTGGTGCCACCGACCCCACAGCACCTGATCGCGTTTGTGATGCTGGTCGTAGTCGGCACGCTTGTTGTGCTATATTTCGAGTGTTACGAGAGTGCGGCTTGTTCCGTGTCGCATGTCTTATCTGATCTGGTCTCCGTCCTGCTCGTGAGTGCCGGATGGAGTATTATCCTAGTGGAGGTCGCCATGTTTGTTGAATCCTGGATCAAGGAACGACGTGAACGACGGTACAAGGAAGAACGGCAATCACTCGTCGAAGAGCTACGCGCCAAGATTCGCTCAACGGGCAAACCGTTAACCGAACAAGACCTTGAAGAATTAGAGCAGGAGACTGGTCACGTTTTGCCGACCAATTCCCGATAGGTCATCGGCTTCCCTGGCATGGCTCCAAAGAGAGCCTGCATCCGGTCTACCGTATCTACCTGACAGTTCCCTTCATTTAGCCGGAAGGTGAACTCGTCAACATACCGATCCAGGTGCTTCACGCTCACTTGATGGAAGGTGCCTTCCAGCCCGCGTTTCAAATTGGCCCACACGCTTTCAATCCCGTTCGTATGCGCCATCCCCCTCACGTACTCATTCGCTGAATGGTTCAGGGTTTCATGCTGATACCCTTTGCGGGTCAGCCCACGATAGGCTCCATGATTATCGGTATAGACTTGTGACCCCTGTTCGACGTGTCGCTGGATCTCCGTCCACAAGGTCAGCCGATCCGTCCCTGTCACCGACTTGGCAATCGTCTTGCCGTCCCGTGCGCGCATGCCCATAACGGCTTGTTTCCCGGTCGATCCACCGCCTTGAGGCTTCGTGCCTTTTTTCAGACGTTTGTTGCGCTCTTTGCCCCCGATGTACGTCTCGTCAATCTCCACAATGCCGGAAAGCAAAATCGACTGCGAATCACAGGCTTTCCGAAGCCGATGCAGCATATACCAGGCATGCGGTTGTTTGATCTTGATCTTTTTGCTTAACTCCATGGAGGAAATGCCCTTCCGATCCGTCAAGAACAGATACGCGGCCATCAGCCATTTGCGCGCGTCGATCTTGTTGCGTTCAAGTGGCGTATTGGTGAAGACCGTGAAGTAGGCCCGACACATCCCACACCAATAGGTGCCTGCCTTCTTTTGAGGCGTAATCTTGTCAGTCTTGTCGCACTTCGCACAGACCGGCTGTCCGTGCCACCGGACCCGCTCGAAGTACTGAATGGCACTCTCGACCGTCGGATATAACTCATTGATTTCAAACAGGCTTAAGGTCTTGGCTTTGTGTGTCGGCATCGTCTTCTCCCTTCGTGAATACTGAAAGCATACTAGCACGATAGAGAAGGTTTGTCAAGTTAAAGGGATAAATCCGAGGTTTCAAGAAAATTCATCAGGTTTTCGTTCAAGATGAAAATGCTAGGTGCCTCATGTGGCTTGACAGAAAGCGTCATAAGATGACGCGGCTGCAAATGCAAGAGACAAAGACACTGGATTCCCGATTAAAATTGTCGGGAATTGTAAATGTTCAGTAATTTCCTTCGACAGGCTCAGGACAGGCGTTGACAGAATCAGGGCTGACTATCTCCCCCCGCTTCTGCAGCGTCGCCATCTCATGGCGCTTCTTCCGGGCCGCATAAGATGCGGCCCCTACAAAAGTCATGGCATGGGATGTTGCTCTACAAATGCTCGCTACCTCCCAACTTTACCCTCTTCGGAAAAAGTTCCCCTCCTTACAAAGGAGAGGAAGGAAAAGCCCAACATTGTCAACAAATAAGTGAACACATACAGGAATGACAGAAGGGAAAGAGCAGCCCCGCCTCTTGCCATTCTTGTAGCACGAACTCTCCAAGCTGAAGATTCTGAGTTTGGGAAGTAAGAGGAAGTAACGGCAGATCTACGGAAGGATGTGGGGCGCTGACGACCACCGCCGGTCGTTTTTTTATGCCTGACAGGTCGGAGAAAGGCAAGCTGGCCAGGACGATGTCTCCCTGATCATAACTTGTCATATTCGGCATCGGCCGAGTTTGTCCAGATCCTGGTCAAGACCGGCAAGGACGCGAGGAATGTTCCTTCTCTGAGCTGGCTACTCTCTTCCGGGGCATCAGGAACCACTACTTCAAGGGGTGTGTTGACGGGAAGCGTGACGGGTTCGTCCAGAACCACTTTTGTTCCATCGTAGTGAGCAGGAACGTGTCTCATCTGCCATCCCTCACTGTGTCGATTGGTTGTTTCACGTGGCGCATCATAGCACAAAATATCAAAGTGATCATCCTGGGAATAACTATTCAGTGAGCAAGATCGCCGCGTTTTGGCTCCAGGCGCGCATCGTGTTTGATGAGTTGATCCAATATGCCATTGACGAATCGTCTGGTTTCATCGTCCGCAAAGTTTTTTGCCAATTCGAGGGCTTCATCCACCGTCACTTTCGCCGGCACGTCGGGGATCCAGAGCAATTCGTACATCGCCTGTCGTAAAATATTTCGATCCACCACGGGCATACGATCGATGGTCCAGTTTCGTGCATAGGCGGTAATGAGTTCATCGAGTTCGACTTGATGGGTCCGGACGCCGGTGACCAACTCGGACGCAAACGTTCGGACCGCTTCCGACGCTTCTCGTTGTGCCCAAAATTGCTCCAGCCAAAATTCGGTAGAACTGTGAAAATCGCATTGAAAAAGAATTTGGAGGGCCAATTCACGTGCATCATGCCGTGTATACCCGCGTCGAGGTTCGGGCGAAGAGTCTCGTTCTTCTGTCGTATTCGCAGACATTCGTGATTAACCGTGTTGGAAGCCGGTCGGCTTTCGATCAATTTCGTGCAAGTCCTGCATCAGGGTTGCCATTTCAATAGCGGTACTAGCGGCTTGCGCGCCGCGGTTGACTTCAGTCGTGCCTGCCCTGGCCAGCGCTTCTTCGCCGGTATTGGTCGTCAGGACCCCGAAAATAATGGGAATGCCCGTATCCCAGGAGGCCTGGGCAATGCCCCGGCTCATTTCTGCACTGATAAAATCGAAATGCGGGGTCTCGCCCCTGATGACCGCTCCCAAACAAATGACGGCATCGAACTGTTTGGATTGGGCCAACTGCCTGGCCACCAACGGGATTTCAAATGCTCCGGGGACACGAACGATTTGAAGGTTGTCCTCAGAGGCACCGTGTGTTTTCAGAGTCTCGAGCGCAGCGGCTTCCAGGCGGCTGGTGACAAATTCATTGAATTGACTCACCACGATGCCGAATCGCAGGTCCCGGGCATTCAAATTTCCTTCAATGGTTTTCATGGGAATGGACGGACACCTCCGCCTTTGAAAGACAACCCCCTCACTCCCCCTTATCAGGGGGACGGTAGAACTTCTTGCCCCCCTGATAAGGGGGGTAGGGGGGTTGTAGGGGCGGACCTGCGTGTCCGCCCGTAAGATGCTGTTCAGACGTTGTTTAAAAGATGACCCAGTTTGCTCTTTTTCGTTCGAAGGTAATGGACGTTCGTTTCCTGGGGGTCAATTTCAAGGGGGACGCGTTCGACAACCGTCAAGCCATATCCCTCAATCCCCACGATCTTTCGTGGATTATTCGTCATGAGACGGATCTGCCTGAGTCCCAAACTCACTAAAATTTGCGCGCCGATCCCGTAATTCCGCAAGTCCGGTTTAAATCCCAACTTGAGATTGGCCTCGACGGTGTCGCTGCCCTGGTCCTGGAGGTGGTAGGCTTTTATTTTATTCAGCAACCCGATGCCTCGCCCCTCCTGATTCAAATACAACAGCACCCCTTTGCCTTCTTTTTCAATAACGGCCATGGCGCGGTGGAGCTGATCGCGACAGTCGCAACGCAGGGAGCCGAAGACGTCCGACGTGAGACAGCCGGAATGCACGCGGACGAGGGCGGGTGCTTCGTCAATGAGGCCCTTGACCAAGGCGATATGCGTTCCACTATCCAGTTCATTCTCGAAGACCCAGGCCTCGAAATTTCCGAAAATCGTCGGCAATTCGGCGCTCACGGATTTCTTGACAAAGGTCTCGCGTGACAACCGATATTGAATGAGGTCTTTGATGGTAATGAGCTTGAGGCCGTGCCGCTTGGCAAATTCCATGAGGTCGGGAACCCGTGCCATGGTTCCATCCTCATTCATGATTTCACAAATGACCCCGGCCGGATACCTGCCGGCCATACGCGCCAGATCGACGGAGCCCTCGGTTTGGCCGGCCCGCTTAAGCACTCCGCCATTATGAGCCCGCAGGGGGAAAATGTGTCCCGGCTTCGTGAAATCGGAAGGTTTGCAGGAGAGATCGACGGCCATGCGGATTGTGGTCGCCCGGTCGGCAGCCGAAATTCCCGTGGTGACGTCTCGTGCGGCATCGATGGACACGGTAAAGGCGGTGCCGAACGGCGCGGTATTGTCCACTGTCTGGGGATGCAAATTAAGTTGCTCTGTCCGGTCGGCCGTGAGGGTCAGACAGATGAGGCCACGGGCATGTTTGGCCATAAAATTGATGGCTTCCGGGGTGACGGATTCGGCGGCCATCACCAAGTCGCCCTCGTTTTCACGATCTTCATCGTCGACCAGGATGACGATTTTCCCGGAACGAATGTCCTCAAGGGCCTCGTCGATGGTATTGAAGTTGGTCGTCATGGATGCAGTTCTTTTGCCCCCTCACCCCAGCCCTCTCCCTCCAGGGGAGAGGGAAAGAAAGTGAATGCCTCTACCCCACCCGCATTCCCTCTTCGGAAATGCGCCCATTGACAAAGGGAAGGAAACGACAGGCACTCTTTCCTGATTCCCCTCCTTTGTAAGGAGGGGCAAGGGGAGGTAGAGACTGTAGGTCGGGTTAGCCGAAGGCGTAACCTGACAATCAACCCCTACATTTTATATGGGGTTTCTACTCGCCTTGTCAATGGCGCGGGATTACGAGGCTTCCTCTTTGATCGAGAGTGGTAGGGACCGTTGAATGTAGATCACGCTACCGGTGGCAATTCCCGTCAGGACGACAAAGACGAGAAATCCGCTCGCGTATGTCCCTGTCACATCCTTGAAAAGACCAAACCAGAACGGGAGGAAGAATCCGCCGAGACCACCGGCTGCGCCAATAAATCCCGAAGCCGTCCCCATCATGTTCCGGTAGCGCAGTGACGCCACCTGAAAAACAACCCCGTTGCCGAAGCCCAAGAGAAGGAGGGTTGTGACAGTTAAGGAAAAGGTCCAGTACAGTGGCGGCAACCACGCCAGGAGAATGCACAGCCCCCCGATAGCGGGAAACCCCACCTGGAGCAGGCTGAACCCTCCGACCCGATCGGCCAAGTGGCCTCCGACCGGCCTGGCGATGCTTCCCGCAAGCCCGCATGCCGCCGTCAGGGTCCCGGCAGCAACCATATCCAGGCCATATTGATCATGAAAGAAAAGCGGCAAAAAGCTGGAAAACCCGACAAACCCTCCGAACGTCACCCCATAGAAGAAACATAACCATTGCATGAATCGTTCCTGGAACACCATGCGGAAAGAGGCTGCCAGGCTCTTTCGTGGTTGGTGGTGCAAAGGGGTCTCATGGACGAACAACGAAAACACCACGACCGCGAGCAGGACCGGCCCAATCATCAGGCCGAACACCCCGTGCCATCCGACGTGGGCGGCAAGATGTGGGGCGAAAAACGTTGCCAGGAAAACCCCGCTGTTTCCGGTCGCGGCGATGCCCATGGCCAGCCCCTGATGTTGCGATGGATAGGCGCGGCTCGCCACGGGAAGCGCCACGGCAAAACTCGCACCCGCCGCCCCCAGCAAAAGACCGATCCCCAACATTTGGGCGTAGCTGTGACCGAACAGCCATCCCAACGACAGCGCCACCACTTCTATCCCGAGAATGCCGAGTCCCACCCGTTTCGCGCCGAACTGATCGGTGAACGGCCCGACCACGATGCGTAACAGGGCCCCGCCAAGTAAGGGGATGGCGACCAACAGCCCTTTCTGTGTGGCACTTAAGGCGAAGTCCTGGGCAATGGCGATACCCAATGCGCCGATCAACAGCCAGACGACAAAACTCACTTCGAAGTGGAGCCATGCTCCCAATAAAGAAGGCCAGTGGCCGCTTTTCAGGGCATGCTTCAGCGCATACGGGTTCATGGGCAAAAACGCATCAAAAAAATTGCATGAAGGTAACGTAACGTTTTCGAAAAATGCGTGCGTCGTGACTATAGAGCACCGAAACAACCCGTCGCAATCGAAGTCTTCTTTTGTGATTCCTCTTCCCAGGGTTTATAATTTTTTCCGGGACGCCTGACTACAAAAGTAAAGACACTGGATTCTTGTAGATTGCTGGACCCCCGATCAGAGCCGATCCTCGACGTTTGTAATCGAGGATCGGGGACAAGCGTCGGGATTGTACATGTTCAGTCATTCGTTGACAGAATGAGGCTCTGTCCACAAGAAGGGAGGGCGGACACGCAGGTTCGCCCCTACTGAACCCCCCTACCCCCCTTATCAGGGGGGCAAGAAACTCTACCGTCCCCCTGATAAGGGGGATTGAGGGGGTTGTCTTCCAAAGGCAGGGCAGTGGGGCACAAAAGGAAGCGGGAAAATTGTCAACGAATGAGTGAACACATACAGGAATGACAGAAGAGGAAAAGCTGATGCCTTCTTCTCATAAAGAAAACGAGAGCCAACTCGAAGAGGATGACGTTTCTGCTTCTATCGAGGCTGAACTCTTAGTCGAGCCCGAGGAAACGGAAGATCTTTCCGGCGGCGCGGGATCTGCCGGCGACAAGACCCGGCCGGAACAGTCCGAGACCACGGACCTTGTTCCCACGACCACCTTGAGCCGTTACCTGGTTGAGGTCCGTCGCTACCCTTTTCTGTCCAAGGAAGAAGAATTAGCACTTTTTCACGAATATCGGGTGACGGGCAGTCGAGATGCAGCCGTCAAGCTGATCCTGTCCAACCTGCGCGTGTCGGTCGCCATCGCAAAAGAGTACGCGCATACCGGCGCCGACCAGATGGACCTCATCCAGGAAGGGAACGTCGGCCTGATGCAGGCCATGAAAAAATTCGACGTGTCCCGCAACGTCCGCTTTTACGCGTATGCCGCCTGGTGGGTCAGGGCCTATATCCTCCGGTACCTGTTACAGTCGCATCGACTCGTGAAGATCGGCACGACCCAGGAACAGCGAAAACTCTTCTACAACTTAAAAAAAGAAAAGGCCAAACTTGAACGAGAGGGGTTCGTGCCGGATGCCAAACTCCTGGCAGATCGTCTCCAGGTTCGAGAACGGGACGTGCTGGAAATGGATCAGCGGTTGGGAAGCTGGGAACTCTCCCTTGACCAACCCATCGGCCAAGACAAGGACGACGGGACGTTTCTCGACTTGCTCCCCTCCCCCACGCCCCGAATCGACGATGCCCTCGCCAAAAAGGAACTGAAGCTGTTATTCCGGAAAAAGCTCGGGGAATTTTCAAAGACCCTCGAGGAGCGAGACGAGGATATCCTGCGGAACCGGCTTCTTTCAGAAACGCCGTTGACACTTGAGGAAATCGGCCGGAAGTATTCGATTACCAAGGAACGGTCGAGACAGTTGGAAGCCAGAATCATCAAGCGATTACGCGACTATATGAAAGCCGAATTGAAGGATTTCGATGCCTTGCGAGGGTAATCCCGCCGAAATGCCCTGATCCCCCCCCCCCCCCCCCCCCCCCCCCCCCCCCCCCCCCCCCACATTTTTTCACGTTCAGACCTTGACTTTCGTCAAGCAGGCCTTACCTGTTGATCTAAGCATTGTATGAAATCCTCGAATCCTGAGGATTTCCAAATACGATCATACATTTATCGCACATCGAGAGCCGAGACTCTTAACCAAAGGAGGAAGTTGTCACATGGCCACACAAACAAAGGAAAAAGAAACAACCAAAGGCACAGCGGCCAAAGGTTTTTTGCCCCTTGGCGACCGCATCTTTGTGACGTATACGGAAGAACTCGAACGCACGGCCGGAGGCATTTACGTGCCTGACTCCGCCAGGGAAAAGCCCCAACGGGGGACGGTTGAAGGTGCCGGACAAGACGTCAAGAACCTGAAAGTCGGCGATCAAGTCCTGTTCGACAAGTATTCCGGAACCAAAATCAGGATCGAAAACGATGATTGCCTGATCCTCCGGGAAGAAGACATCCTGGGCATCTTCATCGATTCCTAACGATTTGACCCATACCACAGAACAAAAACTCAAGAATTACTTTAATTTGATGGAGGAAGATTAAGATTATGGCAAAGCAGCTATTGTATAGTGATCAAGCCAGGAGCGCGATTCTCCAAGGCGTGAACCAATTGGCCAATGCCGTCAAAGCCACGTTGGGTCCAAAGGGCCGGAACGCCATTTTGGATAAGAAATTCGGCGCACCCACGATTACCAAAGACGGCGTGACCGTCGCAAAAGAAATCGATCTGAAAGACCCCTATCAAAACATGGGGGCCCAATTGGTCAAGGAAGTGGCCAGCAAAACCAGTGACGTGGCCGGTGACGGCACCACGACCGCCACGGTGTTGGCACAAGCCATTTTCCGCGAAGGGGTCAAACACCTCAGCGCCGGTGCGAACCCCATGGAATTGAAGCGTGGGATCGACAAGGCGGTTGAAGTGGCCACCACGGAGTTGCAGGGCGTCAGCAAGCCCTGTCAGAACAAGAAAGAGATCGGGCAAATCGGCTCCATTTCCGCCAACAACGACTCCACCATCGGCGACCTGATTGCCGAGGCCATGGACAAGGTCGGCAAAGACGGCGTCATTACCGTTGAAGAAGCCAAGTCCATGACCACCTCACTGGACGTGGTCGAAGGCATGCAATTCGATCGCGGGTACATCTCCCCCTACTTCGTCACCAACGCCGAACGCATGGAAGCTGCCCTCGAAGATGCGTTCCTGCTCATCCACGAAAAGAAAATCAGCGCCATGAAAGACCTGCTCCCGATCCTGGAGCAAGTGGCCAAAATGGGGAAACCGCTCGTCATCGTGGCCGAGGACGTCGAGGGTGAAGCCCTGGCGACCCTGGTGGTGAACAAACTACGCGGCACCTTGAACATCGCGGCGGTCAAAGCCCCAGGGTTCGGGGATCGCCGGAAAGCCATGCTCGAAGACATCGCCATCCTGACCGGTGGCCAGGTGATTTCCGAGGAAGTGGGCGTGAAACTGGAGAACGTGAAACTCACGGACCTCGGTCGCGCCAAGCGAGTGACCATCGACAAGGATAACACCACGGTGGTGGAAGGCGCCGGCGATCCCAAAAAGATCGAAGCCCGGGTCAAGCAAATCAAAGCGCAAATCGCGGAAACCACGTCGGAATACGACGGCGAGAAACTGCAAGAGCGGTTGGCGAAAATCGTGGGCGGTGTGGCGGTTATCAACGTCGGGGCCGCGACGGAAACCGAAATGAAAGAAAAGAAAGCCCGCGTCGAAGACGCGTTGCACGCGACGAAAGCAGCCGTGGAAGAAGGGATTGTCCCCGGCGGCGGCGTGGCGTTGCTTCGGGTCGTTCCCGCTTTGGAAAAAATGAAATTGGAAGGCGATCAACAATTCGGCGTCAACATCGTGCGGCGGGCATGCGAAGAGCCAATCCGGCTGATCGCGGAGAACGCCGGCGTCGAAGGCTCGATCGTGGTGGACAAAGTCCGCAATTCCAAGGGAAGCAACGGGTACAACGCGGCCACGGACGAATACGTGGACCTGGTCGAGGCCGGCGTCATCGACCCGACCAAAGTCACGCGATGCGCCTTACAAAATGCATCGAGTGTCGCGGGATTGATGCTGACCACCGAGGTCACCGTGACCGATCTGCCGGAAGAGAAGAAAGAACCCGCCGGCGGCATGGGCGGCCACGACCACGGCATGGGCGGCATGGGCGGCATGATGTAAGAAAGTCCGAAGCACTGCCGCTTCTTGTCGAAGGCCCGAGGGACTGTTCCCTCGGGCCTTCGTTTTTTTTAAGGAGATGCCGAAGTGAAAGTGCCGATTCCCTCACCGCGAGCGAAGTCAAGAACCGGCTTCTCCCATGCTGTCATCCCCGACCTGATCGGAGATCCAGCGTCTTTCTCTTTTGCAGTTGTAGCGGCGCCATCTCATGGCGTCTTCTTCTAAGAAGTTGTCATTCCGAGCGAGGCGAGGAATCTCGTCGCAATCGTAAGGCCATAAACGGCTATTTCCCCGGTGACATAACATCACTGCGTCTCCCACGACAGTGCTAGTCAAGTGTTAGTGACGTCGACGGTTACGGCATAGTCCTCGGCTCGCCCGGTGTACTTCCGCGAAGTGTCGATTGTGGGAAACTTGCCCGTGAACAAATAGCGTTCAAACGCCCACACCACCGCCTTTGTCCCTTCAAGCATGTATTTCAACGCAAACACCGCGTTAAATTCTTCCAGAAATGCGACATCGTGGTCGTACCGCTTCACGTACACCGTATTCCCATTTGGTTGAGGGAACTGCCATGAGCCATCGTACTTGCTGGCATTGTCTGTGCTGTCCACAACAATGTCAGCGCCTGTGAAATTGCGGAGCGTCAACAGGCCGCGATGCTTGGAGCTATTCGACGCGTCGCGTATGAGTTGCAAGTAGTCATGTCCGTGATACGGCTGCAGCCCCTCTACGATACCCTTTTGCTCCTGCGTCAGGTATCTGAGCCCCGTACCGCTAACCCCTTGAAACGACGCCGAGTCATCGGCTATCACGAACGCCGGGAGCCGCTCATTCATGTTCGGGTCGTTCCGTTCAGACAGCCGAAACACGATGTAGTCCAGGGCGCTTCTCAGGTTCTCCGAAATCTGTCCGGCAAGAACGCGAGGCCGGTTCGTCAGTTCGATCAGTTCCTTCGGTGTCAGGAGCCGGATAATCGTGTCATTGGGTTTGTCGGGCGACCAACGGATCATGCGCTGCATCTGCGAGTGCATGGCCTTGTCTACCTCGGCAAGGAACTCGTCGTACTCCGTGTAGGCGGATTCGATCCGGTCCCACGAGTCTTGGAACTGTACGGTAGACATCGGTGGAACCAGCACTAGGCCGTACTGGGCCTCCTAATCGAATGAATCAAGGTGCTTCACCATAATATTCGCCATTTCCCTAGCCGATAGATCACGTTTCATAAATGCCAATCTAGTATGTGAATGCTTGGCTGGTCAACGGAATTGACCGGGACTGAACTTCCTGCCAATTTAAGTTAGACGGAGCATGACTGTTTTTCAAGCGATCCACCCGGTAGCACGCCTAGAGACGAGGAAGGAAGCGCGATAAGATCGCGCGGCTACAAATACAAAAAGCCAAAGACGCTGGATGCCTGATTGAAATTGTCAAGAATAGGTTGACTGATCTGTTTTGAAATAGTCTATAAATCGGCACCATCATCAATCATGATAAATCTTGCTCAAAATCAACTACCCGTCTTTCTAACTTCCGTGCATTCTTTAAAAAACCAAATTTTTCATTCTCGCGATCAAAATATGCACGCTGTTCTTCACTCCACTGCTCACACTTGAGAAGGACAAAATCCTCCGCATTGCTGCGTGCATACTTGGGCGGCTCCATTGCGATGCCGATCACGGTCTTGATGTCTGAAAAATTGTTTCGGACTACCCCACACGCAACCACCAACACATGTCGCCTGCGCTCGCGATTCTTGTCGAGATTTGCTTCAGGACACTTAAGTTGCAAAAATACGTACATCTTGCTGCGATCTGATAGAGATTGCATATAACGAGGCATATAGAATATATCGTTGTCGGTCGATGGGAAGTCAGTTATTGCTTGCAACATGATCCTTGATAGGTCTCGACGTGCCATACGGGGCTCTTTGGCCATTTCGTGAAGCGGGTCGTTATTGCTCCACAAGTTGACGCCGCTGGCAGTCCCATCAAGCGCATTCTGATAGGTGTCCTGGACAAGTTCGTCCCAGAAATAGGACTCTTTATTTGCTTTTGTTCTTCGCTCTGCGTGTCCGTTTTCCTTAAAGTTTTTCCATTTGCCTTCCTCTATCCATAAAGTGTTGATATTCGGGCTATCTTCTTCTATACGGTATCTCTTCAGGTTTTCATCATAGTTCAAAAAATAGTGAGCGAGGAGATCTTCCTCGCCACAATACACAAGCCCATCATACTTACTGATAGCTTTTTCTTTCTCGCTCAGGAACGAAACGAAATCAGAGAACGTGTCAAGTTCCGTCAACAGGATTTCCAAATTGCTACTATCCAGGATATGGATTGGATTGTCCTTTTCCAATTGGACAAAAAATGGGGTGCAGAATGGCAGAAACTGGTCGGGCCTAAAATCACCGTAAAACATCCCGAGACTCCCATACACATTATCCTCCGCGAACGATTTGCAGACATCCTTGGCTCCATGGGCAACTATGATTTTGTGAATAATGGGGTTTTCAGGCATTGTTACTGGAAATGGTTGTTGACATTTACTGTCGAGGTAGATTGGCTGACAATTCTTGATATATCGTTCCGCGCCTTTTGCAGTCTTCATTTGCTTGTCAATGACCTCCTTCTTCCAGCGGGACCACGTCACATTTATGTCCTTCTCTGCATCCTGAATGGTGTTGCTTTCACGATCAAAAAAGACAAAGACGTGATCGTCAAACACGGCGATGAGGTCACAGAGTTCCTTCCCGTCCTGTTTGTATGGATTTGGCCAACTCCATAACTTCAAAAAGGTTCTCTCGCACAAGTTTGAGAGCCGTTTTTCTGTAGGAGTGACACCTTTAGATTTCTCTATTTTCATCAGTACAATCCTCAGCCTCCTGTATAGCAACTTCTAATAGAACCGTTTACCGAAACAATCTGTACAATTCTCCAAGGTCACTCTTACATCGTCAAATGTTCAGCATACTGTTCTTATCCATTTCTCTCTTTTTGTCGTCTTCGCTGTTGTTTTGGCTTCGCTTGCATTGCGGTTTTCAGAGGTGCACTCATTTTCTCGTAGAGCATGAACAGGTGCTCTACCCGCTCGCGTTCGGATGCGAACCCGGTGCGGCGATAGAGCTTGTCCACGGCGCGGTCGAGGGCTTGGTGGGCCTTACGGAGATCGGGTGGCATGGAGTTGGGATCGTAGAGGTCGGCCAGCGTTGCGTCCTGATGGGCGGCACGGGCGTCGAGGACGGCCTGTGCCAACGGTTCCAGTTTTGACAGGTCTGGTTTCTCGGGTGGCATCGGAAAGGTGTTGTACACGAGGCCGATGGAATAACGATAATCGCTTTTCAGACGACCGCCGACGTGGCGTAGCCATGCCATGTGCATGGCAGACGTGAGCAGTGCAAAATCGGCGAGGGTCGCGTTCTCTAAGACTCGAACGAGATTGCTCGGAATTACCGGTGGGCTCAGCCAACCGATGGGCACATACTCGCGCCGTTCGGAACTGACCTCGGGGATAACCAGAAACGGTGTAGTGGGAACAACGTTCACATGATAGAGCGTCGGCGTTTCCGACAATTTTTGTGTGGGTTTGCTATGGCTGGCTTGCCGGTATGCACGAACAGCCGCAATACGCTCTCGTACGCGCGGAAGCCGCGCCAGCGTTCCCGGCGTTGCCTCATGCAAAGCTAGAATCCAGCGTTCACCGCCTTGTAGATATTCGCGAGCACCAACAAAAGGGCGTAGAAAAGGTTCGGCATCCGGCTCCGTTCTTAGAAACGTAGCGCGTTCTTCTTCATCGAAGATGTACTTACCCCCATCAATAGGTTTGGAACCGATTATCAGCGTTCTCATCCCATTAATGGGACCGCTTTCTTCGCGCACCGTCAGATGCGGGTCGGCAAGTCCGCCGGCGTCGAACAAATAGGGCGAGAGCGCGGCGTGCCGGGTTTCTTCCGGTTCACCGTTGATGTCGGGATAGCTGAACAGGCGTTTGTCTGCCTGCTGGCGATCCCTGACGTCCAGTCCGATAATGACGACGTGCACGTGGGCCTTGCCGCGCGCGTCCGAACCCCAGGCGAAGGTGCGGTGCGCGAAGGCGATCTCCAAGCCGCAACGCTCGAAGAGGAGCGGCCAAAGCTGTGCCACCTGCTCGCCTTGGGTGATCGAATTGGTGGCGACGAAGCCGATCCGCGCCGATCCTTTTTGGATGTATTGTCCAGCCTCGATGAACCAGGCGGTCACATAGTCGAGGGTTCCACCGGTTTTGCCCAAGGCGGCGATACGGCGCACTTGAGCGCGTTGCTGTTCGCTCTGGTACTTCGCTCCGACAAATGGCGGATTGCCGAACACGAAGGAGCAGTCTTCCGGCGGCAGCACGTCCGCCCAATCCGTTTCCAGGGCATCGGCGTTCAGAATGTGGGGCGCATCTTCAGGCGGAATGCGGACGTGGCTCTGCCCGAACTCCAGGCTCAACCGGCTATTCATGATATGATCCATCATCCACAGGGCGGTCTCGGCGATACGGGCCGGGAACTCGCCGATCTCGATGCCGTAAAACTGATCGACGTTGATCTGTGAGAGATCGGCGGTATCGAGCACCCGTTGCGTTTCATCGGCCTTGTCGCGGTGCAATTCCCGGATCAGTTCGATTTCCAATTCGCGCAATTCCCGGTAGGCGATGATCAGGAAGTTGCCGCACCCGCAGGCCGGATCGAAGAACGTCATTTCACCCAGCCGCTTGTGAAAGGCTTCCAATGCGGTACGGCGACGATGATCTTTGCGCTTTTTGAGCCGTTCAAACTCCGCTCTCAGATCGTCGAGGAACAGCGGTTCGATCACCTTCAGAATGTTTTTCTCGGTGGTGTAATGGGCGCCCTGAGCTCGGCGTTCGACAGGTTCCAGCACGGATTGAAAGAGTGCACCGAAAATGGCGGGCGAGATTGCCGTCCAGTCGAAACGACAGGCGTCGAGCAGTACCGCGCGCATGTCCGCGTCGAAATCGGGAATTCTCAACTGGGCCAAGAACAGATTGCCGTTGACATAGGGGAAGCGGGCAAGGTCTTCATCAAGCTTGGTTTGGCGCAGGTCTACAGGCGTATTCAGCACCTGAAATAGTCGCGCAAGCCAGCCGCCGATGTCGGAGCCGTCTTCCCTTGTCCGGGTCTCCAACAGGTCCAGGAAGATGTCGCGTGGCTCGAAGATGCCGGTGTCATCGGCGAACAGGCAGAACACCGTCCGCACCAGGAACACTTCCAGATCATGGCCGTCGTACCCGGATGCCTTGAGCGCGTCGTGCAGCCGTCCCACCAACTCTGAGGCTTTGACTCCTGGTCGCGGAAAGTGCGACGCTGCACGCCGAGGATGAAGCCGAACTTCTCGACGTGGGCCCGCAGCTCCACCAGCGTGAACGTCGTCTGCTCGCGTTCGTCAAGATCGTGAAGCTCGAAGTTCTGAAAATCGCTGATCAGGATGTAACGCGGCCGGTCCTTCTCAGGCAGGGCGTCGAAATACTCCCCTGCCTGCCCGTAGGCTTTCGTCAGGTCACGGCCGGCACTCTTCTGCTCGACAAGCAGGACACCCGGCCAGAACAGGTCGATGAACCCGTATTGGTTGTCCAGCTTGCGCACGTGGTGCTCGTACCGTGCGACGGAACGACGTTGGACCCCGAAAATCCCGAAGAAGTCGTTGTAGAAGCTCTGCGTCTCGCCTTTTTCGTAGGCCGCGTCCTGCCACTCACGGGCGAATTGATCGGCACGGGTGCGAATTTCGTTCCAGGAGAGACGCATAGGGATTACAGGGTTATTCAAACGTCAGGTCGCGGAGGCGGAGGACGATGCTGTGGCCTTTCATTTTCCGGAGCATGGCGTCATCCGCCGTTACGCAGGGGAAGCCCAGGATCTCGGCGAGGGCGACGTAGACGGCGTCGTACCACGTGAGTTTGTAGGCCCAGGCGACCGCATTGGTTTTCCGCAACACGTGGCCCGTGTGTCGTTCGATTCGCATCTCCAGATCATCCAGCGTCGTCAGGACGTCGGCTAATTCTTTTTCCGTGCCCTTTCGACCGGCTTTGATGGCGTTGGGCACTTCCAGGACAAATAACTCCGGCACAATCAATTGCGTTTTTCCCTCGATATGCCGTTGTCGCAAAGCCAGGGCGGCCTCACGGTCGGCTTCCCGTTCGCGCACGAACCATTTCACCCCCACGGAGGCATCCACCACGTAGCCGGCATGATACGCGGCAATCATCGGGTGGCCCCGGTCCGCCGGTCACGAAACTGGCGGATAGTGCCCACCCCGTCCCACTTGCCGAACTTGTCGGCCAGCTTGTCCATCTTGGCGGCGGCTTTTTGCATCCGTTGCTTGCGTGCGACGGCTTCCTGTTCCAACCGTTTCGCCTCCAGATACCGGCGTGCGGCTTTCTGGAGGAACGCACTGCGCGTCAGGTGTTCTTCCGTTGCCGCGTGATCGACCGCTTGCAACATGTCGTCTTGCATCATCATGTTGATCCGAGCCATGGTTTCTCCTTTTCCAGAATGGCAACATGCATTGTAATGTGTATATTGATGTGCGTCAAGATGTGTAATTATGTGATATCCATACACACTTTTACATGAGAGCCTTTCTGGCGGTACGCTCGGGAGAGGTTTTCGCGTGGAATGACAATTCAGAAAGACGGCGGCATGAGATGGCACGGCGGCGAAGGCAAAGACTCAAGACAACGACCCTGGATTCCCGATCGGGTCGGGAATGACGGAAGAGAGCGGGGGCTTAGGGAAAGGCAGGGCACAGATGGCGGCAGAGAGTCACGGCGTCTCCCACGGATTGACCACGTTCACGTCCAGATCCTCAAAGTCCACGGCATTCCTTGTTACGACAGCAAAGTCATGGGCCTTGGCGGTCCCGGCGATAAGCGCGTCGGCCAAATGCAACACGCGGCCCAACCGACGGGCTTGCGCTCTCAGCATCGCTGCCTGCTGTGCTTCCGGGCGACCTACTGACACAATCCGGTTGTCATATTTGGATACGAAACCTGACAATACCGTACTAAGGCTGTCGCGACGATGCCCAGGCGGGAGCAAATTCAGCCCAAAGTCCATCTCATGCAACACAATAGTCGAAAGCCACAGATCGGGCTTATCGATCAAGAACATGATGACGCGTTGTTCGGGGACGGCTTTAACAAGTTCCGAGACGACGTTAGTGTCCAGCAGGAAGCCTCTCATCCATCTTCCCGTGTGCTGAACGGAATTTCCCGTTCAGGTTCGCGGCGGCTCGGCACTTCAAGCTCTATCCCACGCGGCATGTTCTCGACCAGCCATTGGCCCAGCGGCTTACGTGGCGGCGATGTCGCATCCCACGTGGCAGCGGGTACGACCACGAATGATCGACGGGTGCCGATACGCTGCGGCCCTTCTTCTTCGGCGAGACGCAGGATTTCGGACAGTCGCGCCTTAGCTTCGGCAACGGTCCATGTCCGGTCAGGCTTGGCATGTTTGGTGGTCATACGCCCTCCTATTTGTTCATGATAGTCCAATATAGACCACATTTGCCATTAAATCAAGCTGTCTCAGAGTGGCTTCCATCATGTCTCTGGGACTGTATTGACATTTCTCCTCATCCTGAGAGAGAGAATAGCGCCATAAGATAGCGCAGCTATGCAGAGACAATACAAAAACATGGGATTCCTGCTTTCCTGGAAGTTCAATAACCATCGATATTGACAAATATATCGCTAATTGTCATGATAATCAGCAAGTAACTTAGGGGTTGTTATCACTATGCCTGCTCCAATCATTGCACGCTATCTGGACGTTCGGGACCTTCTGCAACAGAAGTCCTGTTTTCTGTTCGGTCCACGGCAGACCGGAAAATCCACCTTGATCCGTCAGCAGCTTACGGGCGTCCGCACGTATAACCTGCTCGATCAGAGGCTTTTCATCCGTCTCTCCAGAAATCCGGCGTTGATCAGAGAGGCGCTCACCCCGGACACGCGGCTCATCGTGATCGACGAAATTCAAAAGATGCCGGCGCTGTTGAACGAGGTCCAACTCATGATCGAAGAGCACGGCATTCGCTTCTTTCTGACCGGGTCGAGCGCGCGTACGTTACGCCGCAAAGGCGTCAATTTACTCGGCGGCCGGGCGCGCTCCCGCGTGCTGCATCCATTTGTGAGTGCCGAACTCGGTGATCACTTTCATTTGGAAAGGGCGCTTGAATTCGGCTTGCTGCCGTCGATTTATTTTTCCGACGCACCGGAAGAAGATCTGGCCGCCTACTCGGGCGATTACCTCAAGGAGGAAGTCGCGGCCGAGGCCTTGGTCCGCAATATCGGCGCATTCAGCCGGTTCCTTGAAGTGGCGGCGCTGTCCCACGGCCAGATGATCAATTTCACGCAGGTTGCGAGTGACGCCCAGGTGCCAGCCTCCACAGTGCGAGAGTATTACGGGATTCTTCAAGACACGTTCATCGCGCACGAAGTCCCCGCCTATACCGAAACCCGCAAACGCAAGGCGATCTCGACCTCCAAGTACTATCTGTTTGACGTCGGCCTGGCGCGGCACCTGCAGGGGCGTCGTGGTCTGGCCTTGGGCACAGTCGAGTACGGCGAGGCGTTCGAGACTTTTGTGTTGCAGGAGATCAAGGCGTTCTGCGATTACCACCTGCTCGGCCCGCCCAGGTACTGGCGTTCCAAGTCCCAATTTGAAGTGGATTTTGTCGTCGGCAGACTTGCCATCGAAGTGAAAGCCAAGAAGGCCATAGCACATCGGGACCTGAAAGGATTGATGGCGCTCCGCGAAGAGGCCCTGATGACACACTATGTGCTGGTGTCCATGGAACCGACGGCTCGTCAAGTGGACGGCATTGATATTCTGCCATGGCAACAGTTCCTTGCTCGACTGTGGGATGGCGAGTGGATGACCGGCATGGGGCATTCGACACTTTCTACGCAGATGTAGGAACCGCGCGGCTGCAAAGGCAAAGACCAACTACAACGACACTGGATCCTTTCTCTGACTGGATCCCCGATTAGATCCTCGATTACTAACGTCGAGGACAGGCGTCGGGGACAAGCCTCGAGGATTGTCAATGTTCACTCATTCATTGACAGAATCAGGGCTGACTCTCTTTCCCTTCTTCTGTAGCGGCGCCATCTCATGGCGCTTCTTCCGGGCCGCATGAGATGCGGCCCTACGAATACCTCTACCCTGGGTCAAAGCCCGGGACATGCCTCATGCCCCCTCATGTACAAGCCGGACATGGTTTACAAACTAAACCGGACACATGGTTTACATCGCCTGCAGGGTTTCCGGTTGATGCCACTGCCGGACCGGGATAATCGTCAACGTCCGGTCATCCAGGGTCCCCAGTCGATGAAAACTATAATGGATCGCCCACGTGCTTTCCCCGATCTGTGTGAAGCCCACCGGCTCCTGCGCCAGCACCTCCGAGAGGTATAGCACGTGCCCCCGCCAGCGGACTTCGCCGTTCTGCCGAACCTGCCGCACGCGCGTCCCCGGGGCATACGCGATCGGCGGGAGCTTCGCCGGATACGGCCGCGGCGACGGCTGATACACCTGGCCGGGAGTCTGTCGGTTTAACGCCTCATGCGAGCGGGCCCAATTATATTCGTCCACAAACGCCGCCAACCGCCGTTGTTGCGCCGCCAAAGTCGCCGCGGGCGGCCCCACCGCCGCTTTGAGCGCCCGATGCATCCGCTCATGGCAGCCATTCTCACTCGGCGTGCCCGGCCGAATCCGTTCGGGCCGAATGCCTAACCGCACCCACCACGCCGCCAACCGACTCAGGCCCCCGAGCGCGGTGGAGGCAAAAGGGGGGCCGTTGTCCGTCCGAATCGTCGCCGGCAGCCCATACTCGTGAAACACCCACGCCAACCACGGCTGCACCGCGGCCCGCGTCGGCTGGAGCAACCCCTCACACCGCAGCACATACCGGCTGGCGTGATCCATGACGGTGAGCGGATAACAGCGCTGCCCTGTGCCCAACGGAAAATCCCCCTTGAAGTCCGCACTCCAGGTGGGCGCCGTGGCCGTGCCTCGGCTCAGGCGCTGGGGATCCGCAGGCACGCGTCGCCGCATCCGCCGCGGCCGCACCAACCCCGCCCGTTTCAAGATCACCCCCACCGTGCTATCCACCGGCCACGCCTCGTCCGGCGCCACCGCCCGTAACCGATCCCGAATCTTCTTCGGCCCAAAACTCGGATGGCGGTGCTTCATCGCGAGAATGGCCTCGATGACCGCCTCCGGGGTCTGGTGTGGCTGCGTATGCGGCCGCCGCGCCCCGTCCGCTAACCCCGCCACCCCGTGCGCGCGATACCGCGCCAGCCACTTGTCCCCCGTGGGGCGGCTGATCCCATACCCGGTGCACAAATCGACCTTCGTATACTCCCCACTTAACCAGTCACGTACAAACTGTTCTCGTTGATCCATGATCTTCCACTCCTTCCACGGCATGCGCAGGCCCTCCTTTGCCGTGGAGTCTACCAGTGTAAACCATGTCCCCGGTTTAAAATGTAAACAATGTGCCCGGTCTGTACCCACCAACACCATCTCCCGCAGTGGGGAGATGGTAAAACAGCGGCATGAGATGCCGCCGCTACAATTGCAAAGGAGGGGAAGGAAAAGACGGGAATTGTCAACGAATGACTGAACACATACAGGGATGACGGAAAAGGAAAGAGTGTTATTCGTGTCTTGTTCCTTGAGAGGTCTGTGCGGTATGTTGCCGGGATGCCAGACACCGACTTGAACATCACGCTTGGGGTCGAAGAGGAGTTTTTCCTGGTCGACCCGGAGTCGCGGGACCTGATCGCCGACCCGGACCCGGCGATCTTCGAAAGCTGCGAACGTGCCAGCGGGCCGCACAGCGTGGTGCATGAATTCCTGCGCTCTCAAATCGAGACGAACACCAAAGTCTGCGTGAACTTCGCCGACTTGCGCCAGGCACTGACCGAGACGCGTCGAATCGTCATTGATGCCGCGCGGCAGCATAAGGTCGCCGTGATCGCGTCATCCACGCATCCGTTCGCCGACTGGCGGGGACAATTGCCGACGCCGAAGGGGCGGTATCAGCGATTGGCGATGACGCTTCGGGAGATACGGTCCCTTCTCGTGGGCAGCATGCATATTCACGCCGGGTTCGGCGACCCCGACTCGCGCATACGGGTGATGACCGCCCTGCGACCTCATCTCCCGTTGCTGAATGCCCTGTCGGCATCGTCACCGTTCAGCTCGGGACGGGAGACCGGGTTCAAATCCTATCGGCTGAACCTCCTGAGTGTGATGCCGCGGTTCGGGCTCCCGCCGGCATTTGCCTCGCGACGCGACTACGAAACCCTGCTGGAAGGGTACCAATCGCTCAAGTTCATCGAGGACGGCTGCGAGTTGTGGTGGGACCTCCGTCCGTCACCGAAGTATCCCACGATCGAGTTGCGCATCTGCGATATCTGTACCAACCTTGACGACGCCTTGGCCGTTGCGGCGGTGTATGCCTCTCTGATCCGCAAGCTACTTCGCCGGGACGCCGAAGACGCACTGCCACCGGAACCGGCAACCGCACTCATCGCCGAGAATCGCTGGTTGGCGGCACGCTACGGCGTGCTGGCGTTTTTCGGCGACGTCGCGTTGGGCGAACGCATCGACATCGACGACTACCTGTCCGCGCTCGTCGAGGATCTCGCCGAGGACGCCAGGGCACTCGGCTGCGAGGCGGAATTGCGCCATTCTCTCACCATTATCCGTAACGGCACCGGCGCGGACCGGCAGCTCGACCACTTCCGGCTGCGCCGGCTCGAAGGCGACGGCATAGAGGACGCGTTGCGGTCCGTTGCCGACCTGATCATCCGGGAAACGATGGACGTCACGTAACGAAGATCCCCTCTCCCCCACCCTCGCCGCCGAGAGAGAGTGCAAAAGCCGCTCTACCTCCCCTTGCCCCTCCTTACAAAGGAGGGGAATAGAAAGCCCCGCCGTCACCCCGACCCTTTCCTCGGAAAGAGGGCTTGCTCTTGTGCTCGCAGCATTCTATTGTAGGAAGAACGTCTGCTGTTTCCGGAATGAGAACATTCGCAAAAGGACTTGGATGATGAAATACTTGGCACTGTCTCTGGCACTCGTTTTAAACGGAATCCTGTTCATGGGTGGCGTCGTGGCCTTTGCCGAACCCCGGACTGAATCGATCTGCAACCTGGGCATGGTCAAAGGAGAGCAGGGCCGCACGTGCGAGGTGCCGATTCCATCGGGGTGCACGGTCGCCAACTATCCCGGCTATGACGATCCGTGGATCGACGTTTCCAAGGGCGGCAAGACCAGTTGCGCCATCGATGAAGACAAAACCGACTGGAAAACCAAAATCGTGGGCTCCTGTGGCCCGTGCGGTACCGATAACTGTTCGGCCCGGTTCAGCGTCATGTTTGCGTGCGGCGACAGCCCCATGACGACCCAACCGAGAAAAGTCTATAAGGATTAAGCGGGAAGCGCCAAAGCCTCTACCGCCCCTAGCCCCTCCTTACAAAGGAGGGGAACAAGAAGGAACACAAAGACCCTAAAGACACTGGATCCCCGATTAAGTCGGGGACAGGAAGGAGGGCGGACCTGCAGGTCCGCCCTCCTTCCTGTCCCCCTGATAAGGGGGAGTGAGGGGGTTGTTTTACGAAGGCGGGGCAGGCAAAGCAGAAATTGTCAACAAATGAGTGCACACATACAATCCCCCCCTCACCCCAGCCCTCTCCCGCCAGGGGAGAGGGTGTGAAGGGCCTGTCCTGAGCTTGTCAAAGGGAATGACTGAACACAGACAGGGATGACAGAAGAAAAAGAGGGGTCTCTTTCGTGTCGTCGACTACCCATCTTCTTAAACAAGCCGCCCTTGAGCAGGGGTTTCACGCGGTGGGTATTGCCCGCATCCCGGCGTCGCATTCGGATCAGGGCTCCTCTTCGGCGAGCTATCCGCATCCAACTCTTTTCGAACGCCTGCAACATTGGTTGACCCAAGGCTATCACGGCACAATGGCGTGGATGGAACGCAATCCCGAACGGCGTGCCGACCCCGCGCAGGTCTTGCCGAACTGCCGTTCAATTCTTGCCGTCGGCCTCAATTACTGGACTGACGTTCATCCGGATGAGCGGCGGGGTAACGGGCGGATTGCCCGGTATGCCTGGGGTGAGGATTACCATCGCGTGTTCAAGAAAAAACTCAAAGCCCTTGAACGGACACTCACGTCTCTTGAGCCGGATTGTCACGCGCGCAGTTATGCGGACACGGGTCCGGTGATGGAGAAATTCTGGGCGCAGCAGGCCGGTTTGGGGTGGATCGGCAAACATTCCAACCTCGTCTCCCCTGCCTTCGGCTCGTGGCTGCTGCTGGGAGAAATTTTAACCACCGCGGAGTTGGAGCCTGATGAACCCGGGGCCGACCTGTGCGGGACGTGCACGCTGTGCATTCGCGCCTGTCCGACCGGCGCCATTGTCGATCCTTACGTGGTCGATGCCACGAAATGTCTGTCGTACGTCACGATCGAATACCGCGGAGACCGGCCTTCGTTGGACCGGGATCTTCAAACCCGCATGGGCAACCGCATCTTCGGCTGCGATGATTGTTTGGACGTGTGCCCGTATAATGCCTTTGCTCCGGCGACGGACGAGCCGGCCGTCCATCCCACCGACCTGACGCAGGGCCCGAATCTGTCCCGGCTCTCGGCCTTGAGCGAGGAGGAATTTTCCCGAACCTTCGCGCACTCCCCTATCCGGCGCGCGAAATTTTCAGGATTTCAGCGCAACGTCGCCATTGCCCTGACGAATGAACCCGGGTCTTGAACGTCATCACGAACTACGTCAACTCCGCCATCGTCACGCCGTCGCCGCCTTCATCCTTTGCTCCCGGTCGAAACGCCGTCACGTAGGCCGACTGCGCCAGAAATTCTCGAATCGCGACCTTGAGCTTTCCTGTCCCATGCCCATGAATGATCCGGACGGACTTGGCATTGCGCAGCAAGGCCTGATCCAACTGAGATGTCAGTTGTTCAAGCGCCTCTTCCGCGGTTTGCCCCCGCAGATCAATGCCGGCGAAACCCGACGACGTCGAGCCCGTCGCGACGTTCTTGTTGGACAAGGATTGGCCGGGTTTCGATGAACGCGGTGCGGATGGCGCCGGACGCGAAACCGCATCCGGTATCCCCTCCCCTTTTCCGAGCCCCACAAGTCGGTCTACGTGCACGGACATCTCGGATTCCCCCACCTGCACGCGCACGGATTTCTTGCCTTCGGGCTTTTCCAGCAACCGCCCCAACGTGTCCAGGTTGGCGATCTCCACAATATCGCCTTCCTCGAGCGATTCGACCGGCACGGTTTCGAGCGATGCCCTGGTGTGTTGGCTGACGGAATCCTCGACACGTTGTAACTGGTGTTGCGCTTCCTGCGCGTGCGTCCACGTCCGTTGCCGGTTCAACGACTCGGTGATCCGGCGAATCTCCGCACGGGCCGCCGCCAGTTCTTCGCGAAACTTCTTTTTCATTTTTTTGATTTCTTCGCGTTCGACCGAGCGCAATCGTTCGGTAATCGCATGGGCCTCCGTCGCGTCACGGTCGGCACTCTCGCGTTGGGTCCGGGCTTCTTCCCGTTCTTCCTTCAATTCCTGATGCGTGTGTTGCAGGTCCGCGAAGATATGATCGAGTTGGCGATCTTCCTGATGGACCAGGCTCAGGGCATGGTCCAGAATCGACGGGTCCATCCCTAAACGACCGGCGATATCGAGCGCGGAGGACCCGCCGGGGATTCCGGGGATGAACCGATACGTCGGGGCCAGCGTGTTCACGTCGAATTCGAGGCTCGCGTTCAGAAATCCGGGAGTCGACAGGGCCAAGGTCTTCAAGGAATTGTAATGCGTGGTCACGACGACCTTGAGGTTGAGATCGGCAAACCGGCGGAGGAGTGCTTCGGCCAGGGCTGCGCCCTCGGCGGGGTCCGTCGAACTGATGACTTCGTCCAGGAGCACCAGCGTGTGCGGAGACCCGCCGCCGGTGCGGTGCTCGATATTCTTGAGCAGACCGATCAGTTTTCTGATATGCGCGGAAAAACTGGACAGGTCTTTGGTCAGGTCCTGCGCATCGCCGATGTCCGCGAAGGTGTCCTCGAAAAACGCCATTTCCGAGCCGTCTCCGCAAGGCAAATGGAGCCCGCCCCGCACCATCAGACTACAGAGGCCCAACAACTTCAGCAGCACGGTCTTGCCGCCGGTATTGGGCCCGGAAATCACCAATACCGCGGAATCCTTTTCAAACATGACGTCGTTGGGCACCACCTGTTCCTTGGTCAACGGCAACAAGGGATGCCGCGCGCTCCACAGACGCACGTGCCCGTCCGTATTGAGACCGACCGGCGTGCCGTTCATGCGGACACTCAGACGCGCCTTGGCTCCGATACCGTCCAGGGTGGTCAGGACGTGCAACAGGCTCCGCAGGTCTTGCAGGTGCGCCACGACCCGGTCCGTGAGTTCTTGCAGAATCCTGTTGATTTCACGGGTGACTCGAAGCTCGGCGACTTTGATCTCGTTGTTCAGGTCGATGAGTTCGCGGGGTTCCAGAAACACCGTGGCGCCGCTGGCCGACATATCATGGACGATCCCGGGAAGGTCGTGCTGGCGCTCGGCTTTGATCGGCAGGACGTACCGGTTCTCCCGTTGGGCATAGTACGGTTCCTGCAACAACTCCCGGTAGCGTGTGGACGCCACCATGTCCTCCACGCGCCGGCGTATGCGCTGTTTCAACCCTTGAGCCAGACGAAGCGCGTCGTGCAGGGCCGGTGAGGCTTGGCCGAGCATTTCTCCTTCCGCGCTCACGCAACGATCGATCTCCTGTCGCAGTTCGGACAAATCCGGCAGGGAGGCATAATAAGAAAACAGGGCGGGCGCAGTTTGTTGATTCACCGCAAGACAGCGTCGCACCGCTACGGCCACGTGGATCATAACGGAGAGGGCTCTCAACGTATGGAGGTCCAGGACCCCGCCCTTTTCCGCCTTATCCAAGGCTTGTGACGAGTCTTCGAATTGTACGGCGGGAAACGGCACGGGCGCATGGTGCAGTTCCAGCATATCCGTGGTTTCCTGCATGCGTCGCTGCGCGAGTTCAAGCGTGTCCTCCAACGGCAACCGCCGGCACAACTCGGCACCCAACGCAGAATGCGCCTGTGCGGCCAACACCTCCAGCACCTGCGGCCATTCAAGGACTTGTTGCGTTTCGGAAATGTGGTCAGACACGAGGGATTGGTGGATTGAGGGTTTCCGTACTTCCTTGCTTACTCAGGTAAGAGTAACGAAGTCGCAGGCGAAACGAAAGGGGGCGTTTCCCGCCTCTTGTCAGAAAAACTGAACGACAGTAGAGTAGCCACCTTGGGATGCTTGATTTGAGGGATATAAAGAGCATGATGTCTCACATGAACTTCCGGGGCCAAGCCTTATGACGAGCATTCTTCTATTGGGGCTTTTGCTCGGGATGCAGCATGCCTTGGAGGCGGATCACGTGGCGGCCGTGTCGTCGCTTTGCACGGGCACGCGATCGGTTCGCCGGATCGCCGCCCATGGCGCCGTCTGGGGCTTGGGCCATTCGTTGACGTTGTTGATCTTCGCCGGTGCGGCTGTCTTATTGGATTTGCGCTTCGGTGAGACCCTCGCCCAAGTGCTGGAAGGCGTCGTCGGCGTCATGCTGGTCCTGCTGGGCGGACAGGTGCTCGTTCGCCTGTGGCGCGCCGGCTTTCATTTCCATCGTCACCGGCACGCTGACGGCCGGACCCATTTGCACGTCCATCGTCATCCCGGCGAGGATACCGCCCATGATCCCGACCATCACGTTCATGCCCATGCCAGCGGGTTGCCCGTGCGGACGCTGCTGGTGGGCATGGTTCACGGTCTGGCCGGATCAACGGCCCTGGTGATCCTGACCGCCTCGACCGTACAGGACCCGGTCATCGGTCTGCTCTACGTCGCGTTGTTCGGCCTTGGCTCAATCGCCGGCATGCTCGTGCTTTCGTCGTTGCTGGCCGTGCCCCTGGCCTGGACGGCGCAGGCTTTCACCCGGGCGCATCACAGCCTGCAGGCCGCCGTGGGACTCGCCACGATTGTACTCGGCACAATGGTGCTGGTGCAGGCCGGAGGCTCTATCCTGTCGTATGGCTGAGGCTTCACACAAAGAGGAGGTACTTGATGAAGTTCGGTCTTCCCCTTGTCCTGACAGACCCTGTTTCCTTAGAATTGCGCATGTTCGGTGGTTCATTGGCAGCAAGTAGGTCGGATTAGCATAGCGTAATCCGACAATTGCTGATTTCGTCCAACAGCAAAGATGTCAGGTTACGCTTCGCTAACCTGACCTACGGGGCACAGCCTCTACCTTCCCCGCATTCCCTCTTCGGAAATGCGCCCCTTACAAAGGAGGGGAAACAGGAAGGCATAACCACAGGTTCAGACTATGACCCAGGATGAAGCCCGTTCTTATCTTAATTATCTGCTGACGCTCGGTCTCCGCCGCGAAGAGGCGTTTGGTCCATTGGCGATCGCGTTCCTTCGCGAACAGGACTTGACGGCACTCGGCATTGCTCCGGAAGAACAGTTCAGTTTGATTATCGCGACGACCCAGGCCATTGCCGCGGAACCCAAACGGTATTCACTCAAATTGGAATTGTTGCAAAAGGCTCGCCAGCTTCTCTCGACCACGCGGTTCTTCGATCCCGAGTTTGACAGGGAATTGGAGCATGACGTTCAGAAGACCACTGCCGAATTGGCCATCTACAACGACGCCATGAAATCGTCCCGGACTGCCTCCGTCGACCGTCACACGTTGATCGTCGAGACGGACCTCCCCGACTATTTCTTGGATCTGGCGCAGAAGCGTGCCGGTGCGTATTACCAAAACAAGTATCGCCTGACCAAGGAGGCCAAGACCGCGCAGCATTTCGGCGGCACACCCAAACGATTCGAACCGGAGAATGAGACCTTGCACAAGGAGTTTCCCGGCGCCTGTGCTCCCTTCATGGCCGTTCGGACAAACGGGTTTCATATGACGCTCCCCTTCGACCTGAAGATCAGCCGCCGTCCCGATGATCCGCTCGAAGCTGGCATCCGGATTTTTTACGCGAAAATGGGGTATTCGTATCCTCTCCGGTATGAGATGGGCAAACTGTGCAGTTACCATGACGGGCAGGTCTACGACATTGCCCTGGATGACCCGCATCTCTTATTCGTGTCCGTCTCCGGTATCAAGGATACCGAGTTTCCCGCCGAGTCCATTCCTGCTTCTGGGGACGCGCCTCCGGAATATGCCTACCCGCTCGCCGTGCTCGAACATACCGGCAGCCTGGGCCCGTTCATTCAGGTCAGTTGCAATTTTAAAATCTGGTTCGATGCCTCCAAGGTGTCCATCCTGATCCAAGGCGCACCGGACTTGTACGAATACGGGTTTCAGGGAGGGGCGGGGCTAATGACCCGTTCATACGCCTCGGACAAGGTCCCCACCTATGCGGAAGCCCAATCTCAACCCTGGCAGGAAGGGCTGAGTTTCAATTTCGTGAATCTCCATCTGACCTTGAGCCCGGGAACGGACACGGGCGTTATTCCCCACAGCACGCCGATCTTCACGGTTTTTCCCGTTCTCAGCAAGCAAAGCTACAAGTTCGACCGGTTATCCTCTCAATAGGATGGCGGAAGTCGGAGATGGAAATGCCTCTACCCCGGATCAAGTCCGGGGCAAGCCTAATGCCCCCTCACCCCTTCTTACAAAGGAAGGGAAATTAGAGAGAACGCCCTCTTCCCTCTTTATCTGTAACTGCGCCATTCTTTTGGTTGTTTGGGTTTTCAGAAAAAAACCGAGAATCCGGTTGATACGGAATGAACTCCTGTGGTAGGATTTTGCACCCGATGGATGACGACGGTCCCAGACGATACTCCCGTCACCAGAGCAAGCATCTTTGCCTCCCCTTCCGGTTTTTCTTTGCCCGTTTCTCAACACATGTGCGCTGCCAAGCAAAAGGGTTGATTTCTCTATGCTTTCCGGCCCTTCTGCCCAGGATTCGGGGTTCACTCTGATCTGATCCCATGGAATACATCGTCATTTTGATTTGTCTGGTGTTCTCCGGCTTGTTTTCAGGAGCGGAAATTGCGTTTTTTTCCCTTCCCGAAAGCCGGTTTCAAACCATGAAAGAGGAAGGCCGCCGGGCAGCGAAACTGGCGCTTTCTCTCAGGCAAAACCCCCAGCGACTTCTTTCGACCATCCTGATCGGGAACAACGTCGTCAACCTGACGGCCGCCGCGTTGATTTCCATTGTCACCCTTAAACATTTCGGCTCAGAAGCGGTCGCGATTGCCACGGGGGCGCTGACGGTGTTTGTGCTGATCTTCGGGGAAATCGTTCCCAAAACCCTGTGCGCCAAACACGCGGCTTCCGCCGTCCAATTTTTCGCGTATCTCATCTATTGGGCGGAAAAGCTCTTTGCTCCGGCTTTATTCCTGTTGGAACCGCTGATTCTGAAGTTGACCGGGGGGCGGGGGCTGTCTGTTCCGTTCGTGACGAAAGAAGAACTGAAGAGCATGATCGAGGCCGGAGGCAAAGCCGGGGTGCTCGAGACCGAAAAGGTGGAGATGATCAAAAACGTCTTCGAGTTCACCAACCTCACGGCTAGAGACGTGATGACACCGAGAATCGATACGTTCGTCATGGACGGCAATCTGTCTTTGGACGAAGCCAAAGAGGACTTATTCAATGTCAAACATTCACGGATTCCCATCTATGACGGCAGCCGCGATAACATCACGGGCATTCTGTATCGTACTCTTGCCTTGATCGAACTGGCTCAAGGAAATCGCACCAGCCGGCTCAAGGAATTAGCCCTCTCGCCGCTCTTCATTCCGATTTCCAAACCGGTGGGTAATCTGCTGAAGCAATTCCAGCAGGAGAAACGCCACATTGCGATCGTCGTGAACGAATTCGGCGGGATCATGGGATTAGTCACCACGGAAGACCTGCTGGAAGAGGTCGTGGGTGATATTCTTGATGAGACGGACGTCACCAAGGAACTGATCAAGCGGCTTGGCAAGAATGAGATTTTGGTGAGTGGACGAACGGAAGTTCGAAAAATTAATGAATTTATGAAAGTGGAATTGGATAAAGAAGAAGATATTCTCTTCTATACCATCAGCGGGCTCATCCAGCAGCACCTCGGCCATATTCCTTCTGTCGGCGAGGAAGTCCAGGTGGCCGGTTGTTTGCTGACCATTCGGGATGCCGATAACAAATCCATCAAGAGTGTCCAGATCCACAAACTGGAGGACGTGGCTCAAGAAAAACGGGAGCCCGCCCAAGCCGTTTCTTCCGAATAACGCCGGCCGGTTCGTCTTTGTCATCAATCGACGCCGGCGGCCCGAATCAACTCAAGCAATCCGGCTTCATCGAGAACGGCGACACCCAAACGCTTGGCCTCCGCTAATTTCGACCCCGGGGCCTTTCCGACGACCACGTACGAGGTGTGTTTGCTGACACTGGAGGTGACCCGTCCTCCCAGTGCTTCAAGGCGTTGTCCGGCTTCCTGCCTGCTCAGACTCTCAAGCCCGCCGGTGAACACAAAGCTGTTTCCTTTTAATGGTGCGGCCTGTCCACTCGTCTCACGGGGAACGGCTTGCACGTCCACACCCAATGTTTTCATGCTGTCGAGCACAACCACGTTTCGCGGTTCGGCAAAAAAGTGCACGACACTCTGCGCAATTTCAGGTCCGATATCGTAAATCTCCAGGAGTTCCTCTTGCGTAACGGCCAGCAACGTCTCCAAAGAACCGAACTGCGAAGCCAGAATCTGCGTGACGTGATGCCCGACGTGATGAATGCCAAGGCCAAAGAGAAAACGTTCCAATGACGGGGTTTTACTTTGTGCAATGGCCGAAAGCAATTGTGCGGCCGATTTTTCCGCGAATCCGTCCAGGCTCAAGAGTTGGTCCTTGGTTAAGCGGTACAGGTCCGACAAATCCTTCACATAAGTTTTGTCGACAAGTTGCGCGACGGTTTTCTCCCCCAAACCTTCAATATTGAGGGCGCCTTTGGAAGCAAAATGTTGAACGCCGCCTTTCAACTGTGCGGAGCACACCGTTTGCCCCGTGCAATAATAGACGGGGCCTTCCTGCACCACGGCCGATTGACACACCGGGCAGGAAGCAGGGACCTCGAACGAAGCCGCACGTTGTTCGCCGGGAATCACCACCCGCTCGACAATATCGGGGATGACGTCCCCTGCCCGTTCGACCTTGACCGTATCCCCCACCCGCACGTCCTTTCGCGCGACTTCTTCCACGTTGTGCAGCGTGGCCCGGCTGATCGTGACGCCACCGACTTCCACCGGCGCCAATAAGGCAATGGGCGTCAACGCCCCGGTCCGCCCCACCGACACCACAATATCCTGGACGGTCGTCAATTCCTTTCGCGGGGGAAATTTAAAGGCAATCGCCCAACGCGGGCTTCTGGACTTTTCGCCAAGTTGCTGTTGGTGAGCCAGGGAGTTGAGCTTCACCACAATGCCGTCGATTTCAAAGGGTAAGCGCTCACGTTGTTCCATCATGCTTTGATGAAAGCCTATGACCTCTTCAATGCCGTGACACACCCGGCGTTGCTCGGGAACGGGCAAGCCCCACGTTTCGAGTACGGAAACGGTCTCCCAATGCGTCGGCAGTAACGGATCGGATGAGACCATCAGGTCGTAACAGGTGAGAACCAGGGGTCTGGATGCAGTGATCCGGGAATCGAGTTGCCGGAGCGAGCCGGAAGCGGCGTTGCGTGGATTCGCAAACGTCTTTTCATCCCGCTCGGTTAATCGGCGATTGAGCGCCTGAAAATCGGAAAGGCGCAGATACACTTCTCCCCGGACCACGATTCGCTGCGGCACGTCCCCGTTAATCGTCAGGCAACGAGACCGGGAAAGAATTGCTCGAAGATTCGGCGTGATCAATTCTCCGGTTTTTCCGTCTCCTCTTGTTGCACCACTGGTGAACGTCCCATTTTCATACACAATGACCACCGACAACCCATCGTATTTCGGCTCGACAACGTACTCGATCCGGTCGACGTCGAGTTCCTTTTTCACGCGTTTGTCAAACGCATACACGTCATCCGGGACCAGGACCGAATCGAGACTCAACAACGGACGATCGTGGGGTATTTTCAAAAAATGTTCGAATCGTTCAAGACGTGCGGCCCCCACTTGTTGCGTCGGCGACTCCGGTGTGACCAAGTCGGGATATAGCTCTTCCAGATCCTGAAGCTCTTTGAACAGTGTGTCGTATTCCGAATCGGAAATTTCCATCGTGCCGAGACCATAGTAGAGGTTGTCGTGATGGAGAATCTGCTCGCGCAATTCGGCGATTCGATCCTGAATCTGAGAGGGAGCGTCGGATAGAGACATGTCTGCACGCAAAAGCCCGGGACCTTCCGGGCCTTCACCTACCCTTGAATGAATTGACCGGCGAAACTGCGGATCTCGTGCCCGTTGAGCACGTGAAATCGTCGCAAGCGGGCCACGGTCTGCCCGGAAAACCGCGACAGAGACACCGGAATGAGTTTGCGCTCGAATCTTCTGGCAATCTGTTTCCACTTGGCCAAGGGCGGAATGGGACTCACAAGCGTAATGTGCTTTTCCAGGGAATGGAGGGCTGCGCCGGCTATCAGTCGCTCCTCCAGGGTTTGCGAAAAGTCGAGCCGGGGATCTTCCCAAATATCCGGAATCGGCCTGGGTGGAAATTGGAACAGCGTTCCCCCGTATTGTGACTGTCCGATCCCCGGACCGACCATGTTTTCCAAAAACGGAGTGGCGTAAAAACAGAGCGTGGATTCTTCGACGTGTTCCGCGTACCACGTCGCCTGCCATGAAAATTTGTCGGGGTCCGCAGGCACCTCGAATATGAACACGACCATTTCCACGGCGCCGCGGGACGGCGGGATTTCTTTGACGTAAATGTGGGGCGACTTCTTCCGGGGATTCCAATGACGTAGCGTTTCCCGCATGTCGATGCCGTCGCGAATCGAGGTCGTGAATTTATCGACACGGGCAAGATCTTCCCCGAGTAACGCTTTGCTTTGTTCACGAACGTGGGCCGTAAACCCTTCGATACGATTATCTTCCGGCGGCCAGGAACATTGGCCCAACGGGTTCCATCGATAAGCCCATTGACGTCGTTTGCGCAGGTCCTGCCGCGGCTTGAGCGACAACGTTCGCCACGATACCGGTGCGCCGCCCAACCGGTTCTTGGCGATGGAGAGGTGGCCTTCCGGAGATTCGAGCAGGCCAAGGCCTAACGAATACGGCGGTGACGCCGCGCAAAATGCTTCGTCCGGCTCATAGCGATACCTCTTCGCGGTTTCAAGCAAAGTCACGGCGAACTCGTCTCCGGCGAATTGTTTGGCCGCCAGGGTCAAGGTATACAGATCCGGCGTCAGCCGGCGTTCGCCCAACGCAAGATTCCGCACGTATCGCAGATACATCTGGAGTAGCTGGGGCGTCACCCAATTAGATTCCTGCCGTAACTGGGCCGGTCGAGTGGCAAGCCATCGCAGCCGGGTCTCAAGCAGCAGTTCCTTGATCCCATCGACGGATAAATGGGCGTCAGAACGCGCCTCGGCTCGTCTCTGCTCGAACAGTTCCGTGAGAAAAGGCAATTCACAGAGCAGGAAGTACAACGTATGGGGTTCCACAAGATGAAGCATCGGATGGCCCGCCAGGGGTTCGGGAAGTTCATACGGCCATCGGTTCTGGTACGCATCGCGCAGCCAGGGCCAATCTTCAACGGGACACACACACAGGATCGATCGATAGTCCAACTCAAGTTCGTGCAGTTTAAAAGCCATCCATTTGATACGCGACCAGCGTTGGCTTTGCGGTTTGGGATACGGGAGAAAGGGCAGCGCGGCCCCGGAGAAGGAGGCCAGGGAGACGCTTTTCAACGCATAGGGATCGGGAGCTGGATATTCCACCGGTTCATAGACGGTCACGTCCCGGTCGATATAGGCCCGATTGATCCCCTCTTCCATGGCCGTCCGAATTGTGGAAATGACGGGTTGGCAGGGGTCAAGCGGGATGTAACTGCATGCAGGACGTTCGTTGTGGTCCGGTTCCGGCATGACCACCACGCTGACGACGGGCAACCGCCTGATCCCTTCTTCAACCGGGTTCTCAACGGAAGCCGGTAACGGCAAGGCGACACAATCGAACCGATGCTCCAGCCAAAACTCTCGAATGGCCAGGGCCACGTCGGCGCTGCCGTGAGGGATCGGGACAACGTGCACGCGAGGAGAAAGACAAAACACCGCGTTGTCCTGTTGCGACAAAGGACTCATGGACGCTTAATTATCGGGATGGAGCGGATCATCGGGTTCAAAAAAGAAATCACCCAATCCTCTGGGAAACGCTTGTTCGCCGATGGCTCGTTTTCTCTGTTGCCCAAGCGCCTCCAAATCCAGCGCGTCCTCGCCAAGCACTTTGATGAGCGCTTCCCGCCAGATCTCATCGCGGGACAGGGGATGTGACGGATCCTGAGCCAACCGTTTGAGCGCATACTGCACCAGGTGAATGCCATCCCTCACCGAAAATCCAAGATCGAGTTGATGCGCCTTTTGCAGGAATTCCACGGTGATGGTCAGAATCTCTTGCGGAGAAAAAGGCAAATGATATTGGAGGATGGCCAACTCGTGGTCACGGTCCGGAAACTCGAGTTTTAAACTGGGTTGTAATCGCGAAAGAATATAATCCGGGACCTCATAGGTAGAGGCATCTTCATTCATGGTCACGCAACATCGGAAGTCCGCATGGGCTTTGACCTGGATGCCGGCCACCACGGATTCCACCGAGCGCCGGTGGTCGAGCAACGGCGCGAGGGACGCCCAACTTTTTTCATTCATCCGGTTGCCTTCGTCCAACAGACAGACCCCACCGGTCAACATCGCGGTGACCAACGGAGAGGCCTGGTATTGAATCGTGTTCCCTTCCGCAATCACCGGCGTAGTCAATAAGTCTTCGGGCCTCGTATCGGCCGTACATTGATAAATATAGAAGTCCTGTTTCCGCTCCCGCGCCGCGGACGTGGCCAAGGTCGTCTTTCCGATACCGGGCTGGCCGATAATTCGCGGACACAGAGGAAGATCTTTTTCAGCGATGACAAGCCAGCACGCAAGGAGTTGTTGAAGGATTTCACGATCGCCGATCCACTCCTGCTGCGAAGGATCGGGCTGGGCTAGGCGCAAGGAAATGCCTTCGATCTGCATCATTCTCTGCTGCTCAGGGGGTCGTTCGGAGCTATGAGACATGGTACGCTTCCTTTGGGAAAACCCGAGTTTGCAATCCAACACAAGCTAGCACAGGCGTTTTCGAGGGTCAATAAACCGGCTTCCGCTCAACGAACGACGAAGGCCTTTGCTGCAGGTCGGCTGCACAGGGCAGAGCACGAATCGGTGGCAGTGTCATGACTCGTGAGACGGCGATGCGTGAGACTCATTATTCTTCTACGCCTCTTGAGATCTTGACAGCCAACTCTCTTGCTATATGCTATTAGCCGAAGCTGACCATTGGAGGTCGGCGGCAACCATTCACTCGCCTTTCCAAACGGGGTGTTCCATGAACCCATTACGTCTGGGAATCATATCATTCAGTTTGGCAGCCGTGTTGACTGCCTGTGGAGGTGGAGGGGGTGGGTCAGGGACATTACCTCCAACGATTCCATCCTCAGGCACTTACATTTCTATGGTTGCTGATGTCTCTGCGATTCGAAGAGCTTCCGATTCGTTATTGATGACCGATGTTTTTCTCACTCATCCCGGCCTCCCCCAAGGGGCGCGCATTCAGACATTGTGCGCATCCGGACGATGCCAGGCATATTATTCGGGCTACAGGCTGGTTGATATTTCTTTGTTGGATTTTCAGCTTTCAAATCCTACGGACGACCATCGCTTCTTTAACACTATTAGGGGTATCAAGATGGTCGATGTGCAAGGAAGAAATGAAGAAGCCGGAGTAGCAACGGACTTCAAGACTCTCAGCGGGTGGCTTGAATATAGTGCTTTTGCCGTAGAAGTAAATTCTCTTGTCAGTGGCGTTGAGGAGGATTTGAGAGGCACTGTTTTTGGCGGGGCGTACTCGCTTGGTGATGCCACTGGAACAACGCCGGCATTCGGCAATGCGACGTGGACTGGAACGATGGTCGGCGGTGATACGAGTTTGACTGCGAATCGAGGCAATCGAATTATGGGTGACGCAACCCTCACCTTTGATCTATCTCAAAGTGACATTGATGTTACTTTTACGAATATCCGTGACATTGATGCGGGACGTCTGCATGGGCATATCACTTGGCAGAATATTCCGGTGACGTCAGGTTCGTTTTCAACAGGGTTTAGCGGGAATTCCATTGATGGTCGGTTCTACGGTCCGAACCATGAAGAAGTCGGCGGGATTTTTGAACGAAACCAAATTGCGGGGGCGTTCGGAGCGAAACGCTAGTTTCGTGGTTTCCTGGAGCTTGACTGAGGGTAACAAAACCGGCTCCTACTCAACGAACGACAAGCTGCTGTGCTTGATAGACATTCACGGTACCCCTCACCCCGACCCTCTCCCGCCAGGGGCGAGGGAGGGAAACGCCATCAGGCATGACCCGGTGCCGGCATTTGACTTTCCTGAACGTCTCTCTCTATTCTTATTTCCCAAGTCATTCATGAGAATCGATCGATTCTCATCCCTAGCCGACACTGCAATTCGAAAGAGAGCCTGAGAATGATTCCAAAACTTCAGTCCGGAAGGCCGCGCCAATCTGCTCCTCGCTCATTTTCGACAAAATTGGCGTCTCAGATGGTCATGCTCTTCTTGTTGAGCACCGTCCTGGCAACGGGATGCGTCAATACCGAAAAATATGAAGCGGAAAAGATTCGGGGCTTGAACTTTCAACGCTTGTTGGCACAAGAAGAAAAGCGTGCAAACAAATTGACTGCCCAATTGGCGGTCAAGGACAAGGAAATCAATGAACTCAATGGCCAATTGAAAGAGACGAAGGATAAAGTCGCGTCGTTGGAATCGCAAAACCGCGCTCTGACCGTTGAACTCAATGCCCTTAAAGAACAAGGCCGTCTCCGGCAGGAACAGGAACCTGTTCCGGACTCCCCTGCCCTCTCAAAAGATCCCGGCTCCTCCAAGGACAAGCCGCTTTCCGACACATCGCTTTCCGACACATCGCTTTCCGATCCTTTTATGAGCGAAGAAGAACTGATGGACATGCTCGATAGAGGAGAGACGAAGTGACCTTGATTGCGTTCAGCGGCATTTGACATTTCCGGGCTCTCCTTTTATTCTTAGAACAGACCCGACGTCTATTTCAGCCTAACCATCTACAGGTACGTTTTCCTCACAAACCTGCATGGATAAAACCAGAAAGAGAGCCTGACGATGACCTTGAACCCTCAGCCCGGAGCACAGCACCAACAACACCTTCGCTCATCCTCAACCAGATTGACGCTTCAGTTTGGAATGCTTTGCCTGATGAGCGCAGCCCTGGTGTCTGGCTGTGTGAGTTCGGGTGAATATGAGGCAGAAAAGGCTCGGGCCTTGAACTTCCAACGTCTGTTGGCACAAGAAGAACAACGGACCGGAGAACTCGACAACCGTTTGCAGGAGGCGCAACAGGAAATTACATCGTTAGACTCTCAAAACCGTGAACTGGCCGTTGAGCGTGACTCCCTTCGTGATAAAGTCGGGCGCCAGCAACAACATGCTCCAGCCAGTGATATGCCCGGCACTTCAAGCGATATGGACATGTCGCCGGATCTGTCTTTTTCTGACCCTTCACTCTCAGAATTCGAGCTGAGTGATTTTTCGTTCGATGAGTCGGATTTCAACGACTTGGGCATGGAGAACACCGATGCCACCGGCATGGACATGGGAAAAACCAATGTCGGCGGCTTTGGAACACCGACCTATTACACGGTTATTCAGGGAGACACCCTCTACCGGATTTCTCGCACGTATGGTGTGACCGTTGCTCAATTGAAGCAGTGGAATCATCTGACCGACAATATCATTTCTATCGGTCAACGATTGATCGTCAGCCAGCCGTAATCGCCCCTCTCACAACCCTCTACCTCCCGAGGACCTCGGGCTCTGTCTGGCCGTGGCCCCAGATGCCGCCCCGATTCTTTTTTTTGATTGAGTTTATTCAGTCAAAAGGAGGATGATACGAATAAGCGACCCATCATGTTCTCATCAAAGGAGGTGTGGCCATGAACAGATCACCAATGAGAACGTTGCTCGGAATCGCCTTCTTCGCGTTTCTCGTCTTTCCCCTCCACGCAGGATCCGGTGAACAAACCACAGCCGGTGGCGTTCCTCCGCAAGTGGTGGCCGACTATATTCACGCCATTATTCAAGCCGACCGCACGCTCTATACGACCCACGTGGTTGAACGAATGGAAACACACAAGGTCGTGACATCACAGGAATATTGGCAGCAAACCAAATCGTTGCCCCTTCCCGCTCAAATGTTGTTGCTGTCAGGCTTGCAGGTGGAACAACAGGGGTTGGGGCTCCAATTCCGGTTGGCCAGCCTGCACCCCATTTATGAGAAAAACGGACCCACCACGGATTTTGAAAAATCCGGATTGGCTGCCGTGCTGGAAGATCCGAGCCGACCCTATACCGGTGTCATCCAACGAGGAACGCAAAAAATTTTCAAAGCCGTTTACGCCGACCATGCCGTGTCCGTTTCCTGCATCAGTTGCCACAATGGACACGTTCTCTCGTACAAAAAAGATTACAAGCTGGGGGACGTGATGGGTGGGATCGTGATTTCGTTTCCCATTCAGTGAAGGAATCCCCGTTAACCGGCTAACGGGGTTGGGCGTTCTGGAACCAGAGACCCCTTAGAGGTGGAGTGTTCAAACCGCAGCCCGTTCACCGTGACGTTCCAATGCCAGTACTCCCCATTTTGCGTTGAGGACATTTCCACCTCGATACGGTTGCCGCGTTCCACGGAAACGGGCCGGTCGACGGGGAAAAAGGCCAGCCCCCAATGAGAGGCTTTATCCTGAGGACCATTGGAGATGGAAAGCGTTGGGATCAATTCGGCGTTGAACCACCCCGCCAGTCCATGAAACCATCCACGGCGTTTGGCAGAGACGGAAAAGGTCGCTTTGACTTCCGCCTGCGTCGTCTTCCCGAATTCGACTTCTTGCACGCGCATGGGATCACCAAGAAACGTTCCTTCATGCAGCTTCAGCGGATGAAAGTTGTTCACCGTCAAGTGACGAACGGGTGAGAAGTCGAACCCCTGACACCGGTTTACCCAAAAATCGACCACGTGTTCATAAAATTGCGGCAGTTCGACGGGGACAAGGAACAGGTCCACGCCGTGAGGGACGAGTCTCCCGCCTTTTTTGAGAAAACGATCCCGGGCATCGGTCAGGGATCCGAGAATGCCTTCCTCAAACCCGAACGTGCCCATCGTCTCCGTGACGATCACGTCCGCGGATTCAGGCAACTCCACGTTGAAAGACAGATCGTTGTAAAACGTGATTCGATCCTGAAACCCATTTTTCGCCGCAACGAGTTTGGCAATTTCAATAACGGCTTCGCTCTCCATGGCATACACGTGACGGGCACCGGCACGGCACGCGAAGAAGGAGAGAATGCCCGATCCGCAGCCCACGTCCACGACCACGTCACCCGGTTTCACGACATGGGAAATCGCTTGATGGTAGGCACCCGTCCGCGTCTCATCAACCAACATCGACAGGTGATAATTGATGAAGTCGGTGTATTTCGTCATCACTCCCTTTCTCCATTGAAAAAGAACGCCAGGGTCACTTCATTGAGGATGAATCGGGTCGCAATATCCGCAAGGACGGTCTTGTTGCCTCCCGGCACCAACGTTGCCGCATCCTGCCTCGGTATTTGATGGACGCCTAATAGTAGAGCATGGCAGACTACCCGGCAAGACTCCCCGGTCAACACCGGACTTCACCGCATACGGATTTTATTGAAGAACGATGAGCGCGACCTCGCACCCCTGGCGGCACACCTTGCAGTCGTTCGGGCACCCACGGGTCATCACCATGTTGTTTCTCGGCTTCTCGGCCGGGCTTCCCCTCCTGTTGATTTTTTCCTCACTCTCCTTGTGGTTGCGTGAAGCCGGAGTCGAGCGTTCGGCCGTCACTTTCTTCAGTTGGGCCGCATTGGGCTATTCCTTCAAATTCGTCTGGGCGCCACTCGTAGACAAATTACCCATCCCTCTCCTGACCCGGCGGTTAGGGCGGCGACGCGGGTGGATGCTGCTCGCACAAGGTTCCATCATTGCGGCGATTGTCGGCATGGCTCTGATTGATCCGGCCCAGGGACAAAGCAGTCTGACCATGATGGCGTTGGCCGCCGTGCTGTTGGGATTTTCATCCGCCACCCAGGATATCGTGATCGACGCCTACCGAATCGAATCCGCAGACGTCTCGCTCCAAGCCCTGATGTCGTCCACCTATATCGCGGGGTATCGTATCGGGATGCTGGTCGCGGGGGCGGGAGTTCTGTTCCTAGCCAGTGATTTCGGGTCGACCAAGGACACCTATGACTACCAGGCTTGGCAGTGGGCCTATCTCATCATGGCCATGACCATGTTAGTGGGGGTACTCACGACCCTCGTCATTTCCGAACCACCCACCCGCGCGACACGCACGCCTCCCCGTTCAACCGGGGATTATGCGGGGTTTCTGTTCATGTTTGTCTCGGCCGTCACCGGCTTTATCCTGATCTTCTACTATTCATCCGAGTTGGCGGCCGAACTCAAACGCACACTGACCGAGATGTTCGGTGCCAAGGCAATCGCGGGGTTTGTGGTCGAAACGGCACGACTGGGCATGGGCGTGGCGGCGGCATGGCTGGTCGCCACCTTCATGATCCGCGCCGGAGTCGTGAGCCGGACCATGATGCAGGACACGTATATCGCCCCGCTGCAAGACTTCTTCAGGCGCTATGGGATGCGATCCGCTTTACTGCTTTTGCTGCTGGTCGGAGTTTACCGTATTTCCGACATTGTGTTGGGTGTGATCGCCAACGTGTTCTACCAGGACATAGGATTCACCAAGCCCGAAATTGCCGGTGTCGTGAAAACCTTTGGGCTGTTCATGACCATTGCCGGCGGGTTTCTGGGAGGCCTCCTGTCCGTCCGCTACGGAGTGATCCGCATTCTCTTGCTCGGGGCACTTTTGTCTGCCGCCACCAATCTCCTGTTTATCGCGTTGGCCGCCACGGGACACGATCTCGGCATGCTCTATCTGGTGATCTCCGTCGATAACTTGTCGGCGGGATTGGCCAGCGCCGCCTTTGTCGCCTTCCTCTCCAGCCTCACCAATATCCAATTTACCGCCATGCAATATGCCATCTTCAGCTCGCTCATGACCTTATTCCCCAAAATCCTGGGGGGCTACTCAGGCACCATCGTGGACAGCCTGGGCTACCCGAGTTTCTTCATGCTGACCGCCTTGCTGGGATTGCCCGTACTCGCACTTATTTGGCAAGCACGAAATTATTTGGACCCGCCCACCACAACGAACAGGTAATGAGATGCGGTCGAAAACCCGTCAATGAACAACGTCACACTTCCTCGGAAACGGGACTGGCAAGCGTCCCGATTCGTTCGATTTCAATGGTGACCCGGTCTCCTTTTTTGAGAAAGACCGGCGGGTTTCGTGCAAACCCGACACCCTGTGGTGTCCCCGTCAAAATAACCGTCCCCGGCAACAACGTCGTCCCTTCGCTCAAGAAACTGACCAGGGATGGAACGTCGAAAATCATGTCCGAGGTGTTCGAATCCTGCATAATCTCGTCATTGAGCGTGGTTTTGATCTTGAGATTGTTGGGATCCGGGATTTCGTCGGTGGTGACCAGGCAGGGACCGAGAGGACAAAACGTGTCAAAGGATTTTCCCCGGCACCACTGTTTACCTCCACCTTCTTTTTGCCAGCGCCGCGCACTCACGTCGTTGGCGCACGTATACCCGAACACGTAATCGAGAGCTTGGTGCCGTTCAATATTCTTCCCGGGCTTTCCAATGACCACTGCCAATTCGCATTCGTAATCGACCTGCCCGGGGGCGACTTTGGGAATGACGACGGGATCACCTGGATTATTGAGCGCATTGACCGCTTTGATGAACAACACCGGATAGTCCGGTATCGTTGCGCCCGTCTCTTCCGCGTGCCGCCGGTAATTTAAGCCCACACAAAGGATACTCCGAGGTTCAACCGGAGCAAGAAGCTTTTCAATCCGCACAACCCGGTCCGTGACCCGGTAGGTTTCGAAGATCGTTCCCTCGATGAGTCGAGCCGATCCCTCGTCCACCCACTCGCCATAATGGACGTGACCCGCACTGTCTTGAAACCGGATGATTTTCATCAAGCTCAACGCGCCCAATCTGTCATCCTGAGCGAAGCGAAGGATCTGCTTTTATAGGCGCTTGTTGTTGCAACAACGAGATTCTTTCTTTCACTACGTTCAGGACAGGCGCCTCCGGCTCAGAATGACCACTCTGGTGTTTGCCGGCCGAATTGCCTTAGTGAGACAAAGTATAATGAGAAAGAGTATAATAAAACAAGGTAATTAGGGCGAAACGTAACCAAAATAGATCTTCAGAAACTGTTTAAACACATTCTCCCGACGGTGATTAAAGCGATACTCTACTTCTTTCAGATACATGGGGAAATGATATTTCGAGACCCCGCGATACTGATACAAGATATGTTTGGCGTAACTCCAAAAGCCTTCAATGCCGTTAATGTGATTCTTCGTCCGCGGGCTCACCAACGCTTTCGCATGATTGACCGTATGATGGTGGCCATAGCGTTTTAAGGATTGATACCCGCGAAAGGCATCCGTGAAATAGACCGACCCTTTTCGGGTGTGCGCTTGAATATGCCGCATCAATTCCTCCGCACTGACCGACTCGACGACTTTCGTATACACGCGGCCGTCCCGCTCCAGGAGCCCGAAGACGACGCTTTTGCCCGCGGGGGCGCGGCCCCGTTGGCCTTTGCGCCGGCCACCGAAATAGGCCTCATCGAGTTCGATCTCGCCCTTCAGTTTGCCGGCTTCCAGTTCAGTGACATGATACAACGCTTCGCGCACACGGTGATAGACGCGGGTGACGACTTTCAGGTCCAGGCTCAGATCCTGGCTCAACCGATAGGCGGGTTGCAATTGATAAAAGCCTTGCAGGATCCGGATCTCCCGGCGCAGCCGCCGGAGGCTCTTGCTTTTCCCGCAACGCCCACATTTCACGTAGCCGCGGCTGGTGTGCAAGACCTGAAAGGAACCGCAGAAAATGCACTTGCGACCGCGCAGAAAGTTGGCCGCACAACTAAAAACCGTATGTCGTCCTGTAACCATGCTGGTTTTCTACCACACATTGGTTACGAAACGCCCTAATTACCTAAAACAAAATGATTATATCATGCTCGCCGGAGACATTCCCCGGGCAGGCATAAAGTTGCATGTGAGGGCTTGGAGTACCCGTGAAGCGTACCTTCAACGCGATCCCGTGAAAGCACCAACATGGATGAACTCGATCTTCTGAAAACCGTCCCGCTTCTTTCCTTTCTTCCCGATGATAGCCTTGAAGACATCAAGACCAAGCTGGTCGAACAGCACTATGAGAAAGGCGAGTTCATTTTTCGGGAAGGCGACAAGGCTGAATGGTTTTATTTCCTGAAACAGGGTGCGAACAAATGTTTGAAATTCGCCCCCCAAGGAGATGAACTGATTCTCAAAATCCTGCTACCCGGGGAGATGTTCTGCTGTGAGTCGGTCACTTTTGAGGGAGATACGGTTCATCCCGGCAATGCCCAATCCCTTGGCCCAACCACCGTTCTGAAACTCAACAGGGCGAGCTATTTCGAGTGCCTTCACCAGCACCCCCCCGTGACGATTCAAGTCATCAGTTATCTCGGAAACCGCCTCAAGGAATCGCAAGACCTCGCCAAAAGCCTCGCCCTTGATCCGGCTGAAACCCGGCTGGCCGCGCTATTATTTCGGCTTGCCGAAAAACTCGGCGAGAAGGAACCCGAAGGCGTCTATATCGGGCTCCAACTCACCCGACAGGAAATTGCACATATGATTGCCGTCACGGAGGAGACCACGGTTCGTATTTTGACCAGGTTGAAAGAACAGGGCATTCTCCTCACCCAGCCCGGCAAGAAACTCATCATTTCCGACATGGACGCCTTGAGGAAGCTCGCTTCTTGAATTTTCCGGTTTTTTCCTTTCCCTCCCCCTTCTCTCCTCTCTCCATCCCCTGCCTCTCTTGCAGTCGTCCCGTAGGTCAGGTTAGCCGAAGGCGTAACCTGACATCTTCGCTGTTCGATAAGCACGGAATCTGTCGGATTACGCAGGGCTAATCCGACCTACTCGGACTGCTCCTTTTCTGTCATTCCTGCGAAGGCAGGAATCCAGGCTTGGTTTTCTGTGGCGTGTAAGACGGAGAAGGAAAAGACACTGGATCCTCGATTACTAATGTCGAGGATGACAGAAGGAGAGGAGGCGAGGATGACAGGAGGAGAGGAGTTCTCTTGCAGGGACGTGAAAAAGTTGCATGGGTTGATCCATATCAATCTTTTTCACTCGTAAAGCTGTCATAGTTGTTATCCGGTGCGGAAGGATGCACCGGGTAATGTACCTGTACCCTCGTCTTTCCGCTGTTGAAATATCCTGGAAAAGGCATTCATCCCGAAAGCCGGAGGACAATCTGTAAATTTTTCATTCATCACGTCAAGGAGGTTGAAGTAATGCAGCAGGAATTTTCTCGCAAGACATGGATTTGTAGCGCCTGGGTAGTCGCCCTGTGCCTGGCCGGCAGTCCGGTCATGGCGTCCGCGAAAACCATGAAGGGCCAGGCACCGGATACAAAAAAGCAACCACCATACAGCTGGGAAGTCGTGGTGGCTGATCTCGCAACGGCACCGAACGTTCCTCCGCCCATTACCCGTACCAAGCCGGCGAGAGTCGTGGCGAACATGGAAGCCAAGGAATACGTAGGCACGATCGCAGAAGGGAAGCAATATAAATTCTGGAGTTTCAACGGCACGGTGCCCGGTCCCATGATCCGCGTTCGGGTTGGCGATATCGTAGAAATTCATTTGACCAACGCCAAGGACAGCACCGAAAGTCACAATATCGACTTCCATGCGGTCAACGGACCGGGTGGCGGTGCCGCGATGCTGAATGCCGAACCGGGGGAGACAACCGGTTTGGTCTTCAAGGCGATCAATCCAGGGCTCTACGTGTATCATTGCGCCACTGCATCGCCGTCGATCCCGGCACACATTGCAAACGGCATGTATGGCATGGTCCTCGTGGAACCGGAGGGCGGCCTGCCTCCCGTGGATAAGGAATTCTATCTCCTCCAGAGCGATTTCTACACCAAGGAGGGCAAAGGCGGCGTCCTGGAGTTCGATCATGAAAAAGGGTCGGCCGAACACCCCACCTACGTCGTCTTTAACGGGAGGGCCGGCTCACTCATCAAAACGCCGCTCACGGCCAATGTCGGGGACAAGATTCGTATTTTCTTCGGCAATGCCGGTCCCAACCTGGTGTCGTCGTGGCACATCATCGGCGAAATCTTCGACAAGGTCTGGTCGGAAGGTTCTCTTACAACCGCACCTCTGGAAAACGTACAGACCACGCTGGTGCCTGCTGCGGGATCTACGATCGTAGAATTTACCGTGGAAGTGCCCGGCACGTATATTTCGGTGGACCATTCGATCTTTCGCATCGAGAAAGGCGCGCTGGGTCTGCTGAAGGTGAAAGGGGGAAAGAAACCCGAGATCTACAAAGGGCTTCAATAAGCCGGTCCAGCAACAGTCTCTGGGTTCGGAAACGTTAGGGATATCGGAATCGACTTTTGAGCAATGAGAGGGTTATTTCGGGGCCATACATCATCCTTGCCCCACCCGGTCGAAACGCAACCCCCTCATGATTGAGGCAAGGGCGGCTCTCCTCCAAGCCCTCGCCGGCCGGGCTCCCCAAGAACGAAGCATCCGCGGCGGGTTGTAGGGACAGGCCCCCGTGCCTGTCCACATTCCCAACGGTGGGCATCATCCAACAATTCTCTTAGCTCTTCCAGAATTGTTCATATTCGCGTAAGTGCGTGAGTGTACTCAGGTCCGGCAACCGGTCCAAAAAGACCCGGCCATGCAAGTGATCCACTTCATGCTGGATCACGCGAGCGAAAAACCCTTCGGCGTCCAATTGCACGGCATGGCCTTCACGATCGAGGCCAGTAACGTTGACTCGGGTCCAACGCGGCACGAGCCCGCGCATATCCGGCACGCTCAAACATCCTTCCCACCCCTCTTCCGTGGTCTCCGCGTGATCCGTGATTGTGGGGTTGAGCAACACCGTGAGCGGAACGGCCGGTTGGTTCGGATAACGCGGGTTTTCCGGCGATACTTCGATCACGATGATCTGCTTCGACACGTGGACCTGCGATGCGGCAATGCCCACGCCATTGGCATCTCGCATGGTTTCGACCATATTGTCAATGAGTCGCTGGATGTCCTGCGAATGCAATTCTTCCGAAGAAACCGGTTCCGTCCCTTGTCGAATTTTCGGGTGCCCCAGCCTGGTAATTTTTAATAACGACACGATACGTTCTCCCTTACGAAAATTTCCGCCACCCAATACCCCTCTCCCCTGGCGGGAGAGGGTTGGGGTGAGGGGGCATGAGCACCCGTTTACAATTCTGTCGTCTGAGCATGTTCATGTCAAAGTAATGAAAGATGGACATCAATCACGGCCTGAAATAGGTTGCTCTCCCATAAAGGCCACGAATGAAGCAGGCGCGATGAGATCGCACGGCTGCAACGACAAAGACACTGGATCCCCGATCAAGTCGGGGATTGTAGATGTTCAGTCATTCGTTGACAGAATGAGGATCTGCCTACAAGAAGGGAGGGCGGACACGCAGGTCCGCCCCTACTGAACCCCCCTTCCCCCCTTATCAGGGGGGCAAGACTTGCTACCGACTCTCTGCTCAGGGGGGAGAGGCTTGCTGCCGTCCCCCTGATAAGGGGGATTGAGGGGGTTGTCTGACAAAGGCGGGGCACTGGGGCACAAAAGGAAGCGAGAAAACTGTCAACGAATGACTGAACACAGACAGGGATGACAGAAGGAGGCGGAAAGAGGAGGAAAACAGACTCCCCGCTACGTTTCATTGACTTGTTTTGAAGCCGCATGATACCGTGCCGGTCATGAAAAAGCCTTGTTATTCAATAAGTTTCGATCAATTTCGCCAATTGGCCCGGCTGGGGAACCTGGTGCCGGTGTATCGAGAAATTCTGGCGGATCGGGAAACGCCGGTCAGCGCGTTTTCGAAAATCGACTCCGGCAATACGGCGTTCCTGTTTGAAAGTATCGAAGGCGGCGAGAACTGGGCGCGGTATTCCTTTTTGGGCAGCAGCGCCACGCAAGTGCTGTGGGAAGAAAACGGAAACCTCCGTGTCAAAAAAGGTCGAAAAACGGAAACACGTCCGTTAGGGCACAATCCTTTGGCCCATATCCGGACCATACTGGACGAGTTTCAGCCGGTGCAGGCACCCGACCTCCCTCGTTTTGTCGGGGGAGCCGTTGGCTATCTGGGGTATGACGTGGTGCGATTTTTCGAGCCGATTCCCGTGTATCCCAAGGATTCCGCCCACTTACCCCTGCTTGCCTTCTTCGTCACGGATACGCTTTTGATTTTTGATAACGTGCGACATACGATCAAAGTCGTAGCCAATGCGCATATTGCGTCTTCCACGAAATCGGACATCAGAGCCGCATACGTGGATGCCACGGCCAGAATTGAAAAAATGATTGCAAAGCTCAAGACCCCCCTGCGGCACCATTCTGTCTCAGCACGCCGTTACGTTCCGCGCTTCACCTCCAATATGACCCAAGCCAACTTTGAAAAAATGGTCCTGCGGACCAAAGAATATATCCAGGCCGGCGATATTGTGCAGGCCGTCGTCTCCCAACGTTGGCAGACCAGGATTCACACGTCCCCCCTGGAAATTTATCGCGCGTTACGGGTGATCAATCCTTCACCGTACATGTTCTATCTCCGGGTGGCGGGAGTCGAATTGGTCGGATCCTCACCGGAAATCCTGGTCCGGTGCGAAGACGACCAGGTTGTCGTTCGGCCGATCGCGGGCACGCGAAAGCGCGGGGGCACGGTCGCCGAGGACCAGGCGTTGGCCGACGAGTTGTTGGCCGATACGAAGGAACGCGCCGAACACGTCATGCTGGTCGATCTGGGCCGGAACGACGTCGGACGCGTGGCTCGAACGGGCACCGTCGCGCTTGATCCGTTCATGAAAATCGAACGATACTCTCACGTCATGCACATTGTCTCGCAGGTGACGGGCACGTTGAATCCCGGACAGGACGCGTATGACGTCATGAAGGCGTGTTTCCCGGCCGGCACGGTCTCGGGTGCGCCGAAGATTCGAGCCATGCAGATCATCGAAGAACTCGAACCCACGCAACGAGGACCCTATGCCGGCGCCGTGGGCTATTTCAGTTTCTCGGGCAATATGGATACCTGTATCAATATTCGAACCATTGTCATTAAGGGCCGAGCTGCCTTTGTTCAGGCCGGAGCGGGGATCGTCGCCGATTCAGACCCGACTAAAGAATACGAAGAGACCTGCAACAAAGCCCGCGCCATGATGCGAGGCATCGAAATGGCCGAACAAGGGTTGGAATAACGACTGCCACCTGATTTTGCTGATAATGTTATGTTGCTCATGATCGACAATTACGACTCTTTTACGTACAACCTGGTTCAGTACCTCGGGGAACTGGGAGCCGATATTGACGTGTATCGAAACGACAAAGTCACGGTGGATGAGATAACGGAACTGAATCCGAAACGCATCGTGATCTCTCCCGGTCCTTGTACGCCCAACGAGGCGGGAATTTCCGTGGAAGTGATTCAACGTTTTGCCGGACGCATTCCGCTGTTGGGCGTCTGTCTCGGGCATCAGTCCCTGGCCTTTGCCTTCGGCGGTGAAATCATCCGCGCCGATCGTCTGATGCACGGCAAAACGTCGTTGGTCAAACACGACAATCAAACGATTTTTGAAGGCCTGCCCAACCCGTTTGAAGCCACGCGGTATCATTCGCTGATCGTCAATAAGGAAACCCTGCCCGACGACTTTGAAATTTCAGCCGTAACGGAAGAAGGCGAAATCATGGGGCTCCGGCATCTTCCGACCGGTGCGGAAGGCGTGCAGTTCCATCCGGAATCGATCCTCACGAAATCCGGCATGGATTTATTGCGAAACTTCCTTGAACTGGACTCCGGTCATGGTGAAGGGAAGGCGGCATGATCAAAGACGCTCTCACAAAACTGGTTGACGGCATCAACCTCACGGAAAAAGAAGCCTATGACGTCATGCTTGAGATCATGCAGGGGGCCACGTCCGAACCCCAAATTGCCGCATACCTCATGGGCCTTCGTATGAAAGGCGAGACCGTCGAAGAAATCACGGGGTCGGTCAAAGCCATGCGTGAAATGGCCGTGCGTATCCACGTGGGAAATCCCCAGGTCGTGGACACCTGCGGAACCGGTGGCGATCGATCCAATACCTTTAATATCTCCACCGCGACGGCGTTCGTGGTGGCCGGAGGAGGCATCACCGTTGCCAAGCATGGAAACCGTTCGGTTTCTTCCCGGTCCGGGAGTGCGGACGTGTTAGCCGCCATGGGTGTCAAAATCGATCTTCCTCCGGAACGGGTGGAAGCCTGCGTCAATGAAATCGGGATCGGCTTTTTGTTCGCGCCGCTCTACCACGGGGCGATGAAGCATTGCGCCAAGCCTCGTTCCGAAATGGGCGTCCGAACGTTGATGAACATCATGGGCCCCCTATCCAACCCCGCGGGCGCCGGCGTCCAGATTTTAGGAGTCTATGATCAGGCATTGACGGAAAAGTTGGCCCAGGTCCTCATCCGCTTGGGCACCCAACATTGTTTCGTCCTGCACGGCAAGGACGGATTGGACGAAATCACGTTGACCGATTTCACTTACGTTTCCGAAGGAAAGGCCGGACGGATTTCCAGTTATCACCTGGCGCCGGAAGATTTCGGGTTAACCAGGGTGAATCCGAAAGACCTTCAAGGGGGGACTCCCGAAGACAATGCGGCCATCATCCAGGAGATTCTCAAGGGGCATCGTAACGCCAAGCGGGACGTGGTGCTCATGAATGCCGCGCCGGCGTTCATGGCCTGCGGGAAAGCTAAAAACCTGAAGGAGGGGTATGGCCAAGCCGGGAATGCATTGGATAGCGGTGCCGCTTACGAGAAATTTCAGAAACTTGTCCGGTTTTCGAATGGGGCCGCCGTATGATCCTGGATCGAATCCTGGAACATAAGAAGTCGGAACTCCGCCGAAAAAAAAGCCGCGGATACCTGACCGGCCTGAAAGGGAAAATCGCCGATCGGCCTGAACCGACTGGCTTTATCAAAGCCCTGGAGGAGGCCCGTACACCGGACTGCCCGGCCCTGATTACGGAAGTCAAGAAGGCCTCACCCAGCCAGGGCTTGATGCGTCCGGAGTTTAAGGACCGATTCGACCCGGTCGAGATTGCCTGCACGTATAAAGAACACGGAGCGGCAGCGGTGTCGGTGTTGACGGATCAGGAATTTTTTCAAGGGCATTTGGACCACCTGGCCCGCGTCAAGGACCACGTGGGGCTGCCAGCCTTGAACAAGGAATTCATGATCGAAGACGTCCAATTCTATGAAGCACGCGCCTATGGAGCCGATGCCGTCCTGCTCATCGTGGCGGCCCTGGATCGGATTCAGCTCGAAGACTTCTATACGATGGCCAAGGGTCTGGCGCTCGACGTGCTGGTTGAAACGCACGACGAATCGGAAATCGATACGGTCCTGGAACGTATTCCCGACGCGGCATTGATCGGCATCAACAATCGGGACCTGACAACCTTCTCGACTGATCTCTCGGTGACCCGGCGACTGGCCCCACGGATTCCTTCCGAGAAAATCATCGTGAGTGAAAGTGGAATCCACAAACGCGAGGACGTCTTGCAGATTTTGGAAGCCGGAGCCAAGGCCATGCTGGTGGGTGAATCTCTGGTTCGAGCCGAGAATATCGGCGCCAGGATTCAAGACCTACGAGGAACGGCCGGACAGGAGAACGAAGCCCAACAGCCTGCGCAAGGAACCCGCTGGATTTAACAACTTCTCCCCGTTTATCACACCATGGCTCTGCCGAAAATCAAAATCTGTGGGATCACGAACCCCATCGACGCCTTGCAGGCCATCGACGCCGGGGCCGATGCGCTCGGTTTTGTCTTCTACAGGAAAAGCCCGCGCAACGTCAGTGTGAACGTGGTCAAGTCCATCGTGGTCAATTTGCCGCCGTTCGTGTTGCCCATCGGAGTATTCGTCAATGCGAAACCCGAGACCGTCCGCAAGACCATGGATGAATGTGGGTTGGCGCTCGCGCAAATTCATGGAGACGAATCGGCGGAGTATTGTGAAGCCCTGGGACGTCCGGTTATCCGAGGGATCAGACTTCGTGACCGTCACACTCTATTCGCCATGGCCGAGTACAAGGGCCGGTCCCGCGTTCGAGGATTCATCCTGGATGCCTTTTCAACGACAGCCTATGGAGGAACCGGCAAAACCGCGGACTGGGCCCTTGCCGAGGAAGCCGCTCAATCTTTTTCCTTTTTGCTTGCAGGGGGGCTCACTTCGGATAACGTTCAAGAGGCGATCCGGAAAGTGCGGCCTTACGGCGTAGACGTCAGTAGCGGCGTCGAAGCCAGTCCGGGCAAGAAGGATCCGGCCAAAGTGACGGCCTTCATCAGGGCCGTCAAACTTGTGTCGTCATAATCAAGCCGGTATATTTCGATCCAGAACCTGTCGCTCAGGCAACGTCTCTACCTCCCCTACCCCTCCTTACAAAGGAGGGGACATCGAGGAAGGGTTCTTTCTTTGAAACGGCAATAAAGCGCCATGGCACGAATTCCCGCTAAAAAAAGCCGGTTCGGCAAATACGGGGGACAATACGTTCCCGAAACCCTCATGCCGGCTATCCTGGAACTGGAAAAGGTCTATGCGGCACTGCGGCAAGACCGCGGATTTCAAAAAGAATTTCACGACTGTTTACGACAATACGTGGGGCGTCCGACTCCCCTCTACTTCGCCAAACAACTCACCAGGACGTTGGGCGGAGCCAAGATCTATCTCAAGCGCGAGGACCTCTGTCATACCGGCGCGCACAAAATCAATAACACCGTGGGCCAGGCGTTGCTCACGAAACGCATGAAGAAACGGCGAATCGTCGCGGAAACCGGTGCAGGACAACACGGCGTCGCGGTTGCGACCATCGCCGCCATGTTCGGGCTGGAAGCGGAAGTGTATATGGGGACGGAAGACATGGCGCGCCAGGCGCTCAACGTTTTTCGCATGCGATTACTCGGATCGAAAGTCACCGGCGTGGACGCGGGCAGCCGGACGCTCAAAGACGCCATCAGTGAGGCCATGCGTGACTGGACCACGAACGTGCGGACCACGCATTACCTGCTGGGTTCCGTGCTGGGGGCCCATCCGTATCCGATGATGATCCGTGATTTTCAATCGGTGATCGGTCGGGAAACGCGACGACAAATCCTGTCCGCAGAGGGCACGCTCCCCCATTGCCTGGTGGCTTGCGTGGGAGGTGGCAGCAACAGCATCGGCCTGTTCTACCCGTTTATCAAGGATACCCGGATTCAAATGGTAGGGGTGGAAGCCGGTGGCATGGGTCTGGCCAGTGGCAAACATGCCGCTCGATTTGCCGGTGGTGCGCCGGGCGTACTTCATGGAACCATGACCTATCTGCTGCAGGACCGGCACGGCCAGGTCAGCAGCACACACTCGGTGTCAGCCGGGCTCGATTATGCCGCGGTCGGCCCAGAACACGCCATGCACCATGACTCGGGTCGCATTGAGTACACTTCGGCGACGGATCAAGAAGCCCTGGAAGCCTTCGATCTGTTGTCTCGGGAAGAAGGGATTATCCCCGCCTTGGAAAGCGCCCATGCCGTTGTCGAAGTCATGAAGCGAGCACCAAAGATGAAAAAAAACCAAATCCTGATCATGAACCTGTCGGGACGCGGAGATAAAGACGTCACCCAGATTGCTCAGATGCGGGGCATCCAATTATAAACCATGCTTACTCCTTCAAATCGCATAACCGCCGCCTTTGACCGTCTTCGCCGACAAGGGGAAAAAGCGCTGATCCCCTATCTCATGGCCGGGGATCCTTCATTGGCTGAGACGGAAGCCTTGGTGGTGGCATTGGAAAAAGCCGGGGCCGACCTGATTGAAATCGGTGTCCCGTTTTCCGATCCCATTGCCGATGGCCCCGTGATCCAAAAAGCGGCCGAACGGGCGTTGCGAGCAGGCACTTCGCTTCGCGGTATTTTACAGACCGTCAAATCCCTTCGAACCAAAACCCAGGTACCACTCATTCTGATGGCCTATTACAACACCATTATGGCAATGGGGGAACAGGAATTCTGTGATGAAGCGGTTCAAGCCGGGGTGGATGGAGTCATTATTCCGGACATGCCTCCGGAAGAAGCCGGCCCGTTGCAACAAGCCTCCGCGGCGAAAGGCCCTTGCCTGATCTTTCTTCTCGCGCCGACGAGTACCGCGGCGAGAAAAGCCGAAGTGATCAAACGCACCAACGGATTCATTTATTATGTGTCCATTACCGGGATCACCGGGGCAAAACTGCGAGAAACAGATTCCATTGAACGCAACGTGCGCGCGCTCCAAAAGAAGGCCAGGAAGCCCGTGGCCGTGGGATTCGGCATTGCCACACCCGACGATGCCCGCCAAATCGCGGCCTTTTCCGACGGCGTCATCGTAGGCAGCGCCCTCGTCCGCAAAATAGAAGAGCTCCAACACTCCCCTGATTTGATTCACGGAGTCAGCCGCTTCACGGCCAGCCTGAAAGCCGCCCTCTCCCCTAACGGCGTCGAGTAACCCTTCCCTGCCCCAGTCTTTCCCTCCCCTTTGTAAGCGGAGGTCAGGTGGGGTAGAGTGATGTTCGCCACTTCGTCCGGATGAAATCTCAAGAGCAAGAATCGTGTTAAATCTCGATGACATGAATGCCGTTCTCACAGAAATGGCACCGGTTTGCGTCGATGGATTTATCCAAAAAATCCAGCAGCCGACACCCGATACCATCATTCTTTTTCTTCGCCGACCGGGGCGTTCTCTTTCGATTTTACTCTCAGCTCATTCCCAATACGGACGGTTGCATATCCTGAGTCAAAAAGTCTCATCCGCTCAAACTCCGCCATCGTTCTGTCAATATTTACGCGCTCATCTCTCAGGAGCAAGAATTCATCGTCTCGCCCAAACACCTCAGGACCGCATCGTGTGGTTCGAGCTGAAAAAAAGCGAGCAGGTGTTCTTTCTGGTCGTCGCGCTTATCGGACGTTCGGCCAATATCTTCGTCTTGGATGACCGGACCACGGTGCTACGGTCCCTCAAAGCCAGCCGTCAACTCGTAGGGCAAGCGTTTACCATCGCCCCTTGCCCTTGGGACGCCGAAATGCCCCAGGAATCACTCACGCCCGTTCATGATGCCGAGGGGATACATTTCCCCGTTTCCGAACGCATCGAAGCATCTCACTCCCTATCCGAACGGAATGCGTGGATCGAGGATCAACGTCATCAACAAATCGCTCAATTACGCAAACATGTGAAAAAAATACAGCGACGGATAATGAAATTGACCCAGGATCTTGAAAAAGTCAGTGCCTATCGTGAGTATGGCCTGTACGGCGAGCTGTTGAAAAGCCACGTCTCTACCCTGCGAAAAGGACAGGATCAAATGACCGTGGTCGATTATTTTGATGAAAGGCTGCCCGAACTGACGCTTCCGTTGAACCCTGAAAAAGACGGGCCCGGGAACCTGAAAGATTATTTCACAAAACATGGTAAATTTACCGGAGCGCAAAAGAACCTGGTGCCTCGTCTCGAGGAGACGAAAAACGAACTGGGTAAACTTCAAAACGAATTGAAGGAATTGGAAAGTGGAAAAATGACGGACGCATCCGAGCAGGAGGATGATCAGGGGGCAGCGCAGTCTGTGCCGCCGCCGCAAGATCCCCAACGTTCCGGGCTCAAAAGACAAACGGCCATACCCTACCGGCAGTTTTACTCCCAGGAAGGACATGCCATCCTGGTCGGAAAAACCGCCAAAGATAATGACGCCGTCACCTTCAAGGTATCCAAACCAGACGATCTTTGGCTGCACGCCATGGGCACACCGGGGTCGCACGTGGTCGTCAAACTGGAAAAGAAACAGCAGGTGCCGCCTGAAACCTTGAAGGATGCCGCGACCCTGGCCTTGTTTTACAGCGACTTGCGAAAAAGCGGAAAAGGCGAAGTCATCCATACCTTGAGAAAAAACGTCAGAAAACCCAAGGGCGCGAAACCGGGAGCTGTCACAGTGACCCAGGAAAAAAGCTTGTGGGTTTTCGTGGACCAGGCACGTTTGGATCGACTGAAAGAATCTGTTGACCAAGTATCATTGTTCAAAGCATGAGGAGCACGTCATGAACGATTCACTCACTGAAGAAGTGCGAGAGCAACGAAAGCCGAACTATGACATTCATCCCCTTATCCTCAACCGATGGTCTCCCCGTTCGATGACCGGTGAGGAATTGTCCGACGATGCGCTCATGCCGCTGTTTGAAGCGGCTCGCTGGGCTCCGTCATCGTATAATGGGCAACTGTGGCGATTCGTCTATGCGAAACGCCAGACGAAGTTCTGGGAGACGTTCGTGGATTTGCTGGCAGAGGGAAATAAAGCCTGGGCTCCTCAGGCTGCCGTGCTAGTCGTCGTCACGGCCAGAAAGTTCTTTGAACGTAATGACAAACCCGCCGCCACGTTTGCTTTCGATGCAGGTGCGGCGTGGGAAAATCTGGCGTTGGAAGGGACACGACGAGGACTGGTCGTACACGGCATGCAGGGATTCGATTACGAGAAGGCCAGAAGAGAACTGCACGTGCCCGAAGACTACGAAGTCCTGGCCATGGTCGCCATTGGAAAGCGTGCGCCCAAGGAATCCTTGCCCCCTCAGCTTCAAGAGATGGAACGTCCGAACGACCGGCGGCCGTTGGACGAAATCATTGTGGCCGGACGGTTTGGAAAAGAACACAATCCATAAGACTTGTTCGCTTCCCGGAAAGGAGATTTGTTTTTTCGCCTTTACCTTGACATTTAAAATCTATTCCGATATAAGCCTTTAACCATAAAATGGCACGGCGGGAAACGAAGACGTTTTCCTTACCGTCCCTCGAACAGTGAGCAAGGACATTGACGTCCTTTTGGTTTGTGATTTGAACCAGAAGGGCGTTTTTTTTGTCCATCTCATTGATGACGGCAAAAAGAGATCTACAAACGGATGAACATTGCGTTCCGTCGATCCAAAGGAAACAACGGTGTTTCCCGCATTGCCGAAGCCGGAGAGTTTTTGGGTGTTTGTAAAAGACGACCTTGCAACATTGATTCTGTAAACGAAAAGGGAATATGTCCATGAATAGATTCAAACACAGTACGTTCACTATCGTTTTCTTCGCGATGCTGTTGATCACATTGCCTGCATTTGCCGGGCCGAAACTCAAAATCGATGATACCAAGTGGATTAGTGTCGGTGCCGGAGCACGGGTACATTTCGTCGCGCAGGAGGATAATGCAGCAGACGGGGAAAATTGGAGCAAGAGTTTTGGGCTGGAGAATATGCGGCTTTACGTGAACGGGCAAATTCACAAGTACATGAAAATCGAGTTCAACACGGACTGTACGGATTGTCTCGGCACCAACAGCAGAGGCTCGATGATCGTCCTCGATGCCATCGGCAAATTCGAGTTCAATCAATACGTGAACATCTGGGCCGGCCGGCAATTGGTCCCGTCGGATCGCGCCGAACTCGACGGTCCCTATTTCCAAAACACTTTCGACTTCAACAAGACCCCGTTTTACCCGTCGGATTTCGGTAACTTCGTGGCCGGGCGGTTCGGCCGTGACGATGGTGTGAACCTCTGGGGGGCTTTTTTCGAAGACAAGCGGCTGACCTACGTCGTCGGTGTTTTTGACGGCATCGATCATAATAAGGATCTGGGCCGCCCGAATACGAGCGACAACCTGCTCTGGGCCGGTCGAGTCAGCTACAACTTCTGGAATGTCGAACAGAACCCCGGCTATTACACCAGCAGCACATACTATGGGAAAGGAGGGGATATCCTGACCCTTGCTTTTGCGCTGCAACACCACGCCGATGGGGCCGGCACGACTGACGAGCAATCGGATTTCCTTGGATACAGCACCGACCTCCTCATGGAAAAAGTGTTGCCGAACAAAGGTGTTCTGACGCTGGAAGGAGAATATAAGGTCTTCGAGACTGAGCTGACTGCGGCCGCTCTTGATGACCCGAACTGTTTTTGCCTGTTCGACGGAAATTCCTGGACGGCAACGGGGTTATACCTGTTCCCCGAAAAATTGGGAATCGGACAATTACAGCCCTACGTCCGGTATACGGCCAACAATCCCGACAACAGCACCTCTCGGAGTGAATTCGAGGTCGGAACGAATTACATCATCGATGGGCATAACGCCAAGATCTCACTGTTTTATCAATATGGCGATATTGCCACGAAAGGACGCACGTGGACGCCGGACGTCACCGGTGACGACGTCGGCGTATTCAAACTGGCTCTTCAGTGGCAGATCTAGCGATCGACCAACCTTTTGATAACGTGGCACACCAACATTTCAACGACACATTTACAGAGAGGCATCACATGAATACCCCAAAAGAGTTCATTCCGGAGAACGTGAACAAGACGACAGAGAATCCATCCGACCAGGTACGTAAAAAAAGCCGGCGCCAACTTTTCACGGATGCCGGAAAAACCGCAGCGGGATTCGGCATCGCAGCGCTTTTAGGTAACCTGGGAAATTACGCGCTTTCGTATGCCGCCGATAAAGAACCCATTAAAATAGGCATCCTGCATTCCTTGAGTGGTACGATGGCCATCAGCGAGGTTTCCCTGAGAGACGTGGTGCTGATGGCGGTTGAAGAAATCAATGCAGCGGGAGGAGTCCTCGGGAGAATGATTCAACCGGTTATCGTCGATCCCGCTTCGAATTGGGATTTGTTTGCCGAAAAGGCCAAACAACTTCTCCTGGTCAATAAGGTGGCCGCCGTGTTTGGTTGTTGGACGTCTGTGAGTCGCAAATCCGTGCTGCCCGTGTTCGAAAGTAATAATGGGTTGCTGTTTTATCCCGTGCAATATGAGGGGGAAGAATGTTCGCGTAACGTGTTCTATACCGGGGCCGCCGTCAATCAACAGGCCGTGCCTGCCGTTGATTATTTGATGAGCGAAGAAGGGGGAGGCTACAAAAAATTCTACCTCTTGGGAACGGATTACGTGTATCCCAGGACGACGAACAAAATTTTGCGGGCGATGTTGCTCGCCAAGGGCGTTCCCGCTTCACATATCGGTGAAGAATATACCCCGTTTCACCACCAGGATTACCAGACCATCGTCAGCAACGTCCGGCAATTTTCCCGCCGCGGAGACGCGGCAGTGATCAGTACGATCAACGGGGACAGCAACGTGCCGTTCTACAAGGAATTCGCCAATCAGGGACTCCGGTCCGAAGACGTGCCGATCATGGCTTTCAGTGTGGCCGAAGACGAGCTTCGCAGCATGGACACGACCGCGTTAATCGGACATCTGGCTGCCTGGAATTATTATCAGAGCGTCGACACGCCGGGGAACAAGAAATTCGTGTCCGACTTTAAATCCTATTGTCAGAAAAACGGACTGCCCGGTGGGAACGCACGAGTCACCGACGATCCGATCGAAGCCGCGTATTTCGGCGTCCACGTCTGGAAACAGGCCGTGGAAAAGGCTGGGGCGGTCAGCGTAGACGCCGTACGAAAAGCCGTGTATGGGTTGGAATTCGATGCGCCCGGAGGCAAGAAAAAAATGGACGCCGTGAATCATCATACCCACAAGCCGGTGCTCATTGGTGAGATTCGCAAGGACGGACAATTTACGGTGATTTCTCAAACGGACCTGGTGCGGCCCGAGCCCTGGAGTGAATATACCAGCCCTGATAAAGGGTGTGATTGGGTCAACCACAAAGGCACCTATAAGAAAGCCTGAGACGTGGCGGGCTCGGGATTGGTTCGCGATCCCGAGCCCGCTCCCATGATTACCGATCCGTACAAGTCAAGCACAATGTTTACCCGATTCCCGAGACGTCGCATCATCAATCGATCGCTCATACACGTGTTGTCCACGTGGCTTGTCCTCTTTTTCTGTTCCTCGTTGAGCCTTGCAACGGCTCAAGAATCACCGTCAACGTCAGTCGTGGAGATTCAGGAGGCAATGACCACGCTCGTTGAAGGCACGTGGCCTGAAAAAAAACTTGCGGTCGCCTACCTTTTGGAGAACGGCGACCCCACCCTGCTTCCTCAACTCGAAGAACTTCGCTCGAATACGAACCGGCGGGTTCGCAGACTGATAAAGCCCGTCATCAATCTCCTCAAGAATAAAGCCGGTCTCACCAGCCCGGATCAGGAGACCCGCCGCGCCGCGGCCAGAGATTTTGGTGCACGAGGAACCCCGGCGGCTTTGCCGATCCTCAACAAAGCCTTGTCCGATGAAAAAGATCATTGGGTCCGATACGACCTGGAAGAGGCGATTCATTTACTCAACCTGGAAAGTGCCGACCCGCAAGTGAAGTTCTCGGCCATTCAGAAACTGGGCGACCTGCGTAGTCCCGCGGCCCTTCCGATTTTACAGGAAATGGCGAAACAGCCGGCCAACAACCTCGAGCAGCAAACCTTGAAGGACGCAGCGGAAACCGCGAGTCGCCGGATCCAGAAATGGCAGGACGTCACGCGGGGCATCGAAACGCTCCTGCAAGGCCTGAGCCTTGGTTCCATACTCCTCCTCATGGCACTGGGGCTTGCCATTGTGTTCGGTCTCATGGGCGTCATCAATATGGCACATGGAGAAATGATGATGATCGGAGCCTATGCCACGTTCGTCGTTCAGGAAACGTTCAGAGCGTACCTCGGCGAACACTTCTTTGATTATTATTTCTTCTTTGCCCTCCCCTGTGCCTTTTTCGTGGCGGCTTTCATTGGATGGATATTAGAGGGCGTGTTAATTCGATTCCTCTATGGAAGACCTCTTGAGACGTTACTCGCCACATGGGGAGTCGGGCTCGTCCTGATCCAGACCGCCCGCGTCATCTTTGGCGATCTCACTGCGGTCCAGGCGCCAAGCTGGCTCAGGGGTAGCGCACAGGTTGTCGTAGGCGTTCAAGTACCCTATAATCGGCTCTTCATCATCTTCCTGGCCCTTTTCTGCGTAGCAGGCATCTATTTACTGTTGTTTCGAACGGGACTCGGCCTTCGAGTACGCGCCGTTTTGCAAAATCGCGACATGAGCGCCTGCCTGGGCATTCCGACCAGAAAATTGGACGCCTATACCTTTGCTTTCGGCTCCGGCCTGGCAGGATTGGCCGGTAGCGCCCTCACGATGGTTGGAAACGTCGATCCCGAACTCGGGCGGAATTACATTGTGGATTCTTTTATGGTCGTCGTCGCCGGTGGAGTCGGAAAACTGGCCGGGACGATTACGGCCGCGTTCGGCATCGGGACACTCAATAAATTGTTGGAACCCAATTTCGGCGCCGTGTACGGGAAGGTGATTATTCTCGTGCTCATCATTCTTTTCCTTCAAATCCGGCCGTCCGGACTCTTTGCGTTGAAGGGACGACACCTTGATTCCTGAAGGTCGGCAAGCCACCTTCAAGACGCACCTCGCAACCGTGGCTTCTCACGTGGGTGCGGGTCCTTCGTTCTGGATCATAGGGGCGATCCTGTTCGCGGGTGTGCCTCTCCTCAATGTCCTTCCCGGTGATTCTTTTTTTCACGTTTCCGATTTTACATTGAACCTGTTGGGGAAATTTTTTGCGTTTGCCATTTTAGCACTGGGGATTGATTTGATTTGGGGATATACTGGCGTCTTAAGTCTGGGGCATGGCGTTTTTTTCGGGTTAGGGGCCTATGCCATGGGGATGCACCTGATGTTGGGAATCGGAACGGAGGGCGTCTATGGCAATGCCCTTCCCGACTTTATGGTGTGGAACCAGGTCACGGAGCTTCCCTGGTTTTGGAAGCCGTTTTACAGCCTTGGATTTTCGCTGGCCGCAGTCGTCCTGGTCCCGATGACCGCCGCGGCGATTTTTGGTTTTTTCGTCTTCCGCAGCCGGATTCGCGGCGTCTATTTTTCCATTATCACGCAAGCGCTCGCGCTCGTCGCCTGGCTGGTCTTCAATCGCAATGAAACCAACCTGGGCGGGACGAACGGGTTGACCGACTTCAAGCACATTCGGGGATTTTCGTTGAATGACCCCACAACCCAGCTCATCATGTACATGGTGACCATCCTGTTCCTGGGCTTGGCTTACTTGCTCTGCCGGTGGATTACCCAATCCCGGACGGGACGCGTGTTGATCGCTATTCGTGATTGTGAACAGCGCGTATTTTTTTCCGGATACTCCCCCGCGAGCTACAAATTGTTCGTCTTTGTGATCTCTGCCGGATTGGCCGGCCTCGCCGGCGCGCTCTACGTCCCGCAGGTCGGGATTATCACACCCAACCAGATAGGCGTCCTGCCCTCTATCGAGATGGTGATCTGGGTGGCCGTGGGAGGACGCGGAACACTCTCGGGCGCCATCATCGGAGCGGCGGGAGTCAACTTCATGCGCAGCACGTTGACCAACCATTTTCCCGAACTCTGGCCATTTTTCCTGGGCGGGCTTTTTATCGCCGTCGTCATGTTCTTCCCCAAGGGAATCATGGGGTTACTCCAAAAGGCCTATGCCATGATTTCTTTCGGGAAATCGAAAGTCGAAAAAACGCCAATCACCGACTAATCATTTGCCTCACGCCATGGACGAAAGCACTTCAGCCTCGAGAGAAATAGCCGGTGAACGAAAAGTCATCGGCTCCCGACATCAACGTTCGATTGTGTATCTCGACAACGTGACGGTTGATTTTGACGGGTTTAAAGCCTTGAATAAACTCAACCTGATCGTAGACTATCACGAGCTTCGAGTCGTGATCGGACCCAATGGGGCCGGCAAGAGCACGTTCTTGGACGTGATCTCCGGAAAAGTACAGCCGGTATCCGGTCGCGTCGTGTTTGGTCAGGCGACTGACCTGATCGGCCTCCGGGAAAATGAAATCGCCGCGTTGGGCATTGGCCGAAAATTTCAGACTCCTTCGGTCTATACCACCCTCCCCGTGTGGGACAACCTCGACCTCTCGCTCCGTCGAAAGAACAAAGGTGTCTTTGCCACCTTGTTCTCCAGGTTAAATTCTGAAGAGTCGGATACCATTGCTCAGACCCTGGAGACCATTGGACTGATGAGCAAAACCCACGTGCTTGCAGGCCAACTGTCGCACGGAGAAAAGCAATGGCTGGAAATCGGCATGGTCCTCCTTCAGGACCCCGAACTGCTCCTCATCGATGAACCCGTTGCGGGAATGACTGAGCAGGAAACAGAAAAAACCGGCGAACTCCTTCAATCGCTCACGGATAAGCATTCACTTATCGTCATTGAACATGATATGGAATTTGTCAGACAAATTGCGAAGACGGTCACGGTCCTGCATGAAGGAAGCGTGCTGTGCGAAGGATTCGTCGAGAACATCCAAAACGATCCTCGCGTGATCGAAATTTATCTCGGACGACAAAAAGAAGCCAATGCTTCGGTGTGAAACACTCAATGTCTTTTATGGGGAAAGTCATATCCTGCGGGATATTTCACTGGACGTCCCGGAGGGGCAGGTTCTCTGCCTCATGGGCCGAAACGGAGTGGGAAAAACGACGCTGCTAAAAACCGTCATGGGGTTGCTCAAACCGCAGACCGGACACGTGTACTTTCATGATGAAGACGTCACCGGGAAATCCCCCGATCAACGGGTGGCTCGGGGCCTTGCGTACGTACCTCAGGGCCGGGAACTGTTTCCACATTTGACGGTCGAAGAAAATCTCCGGTTGGGTTTTGAAGCCCGGCAAGGCCCCCAAGATGCCAAAACCGCGGAGTCGGCCTATGACGAGATCTACACACTTTTCCCGGCCTTACCCGCACTTCTTGCCCGGCCCGGAGGAGTCCTCAGCGGCGGGCAACAGCAACAGGCCGCCATTGCCAGGGCCTTGCTGACGCAACCCAAACTATTGCTGTTGGATGAACCGACGGAAGGCATCCAGCCGTCAATCGTCATCGAAATCGAGCGAGTCATCGAAGGATTTAAAGCTCAACGCCGGTTCGCTATTCTGTTGGTTGAACAATATTTTGAATTTGCAGCCCGCCTGGCGGATACCTTCGTGCTCATGGCCAAAGGCGCCGCGGTGGCATCAGGCCCCGTCTCTGAATTAACGGAAGAAACAGTCAAACAACATTTGGTGGTATAAGCTCATGCATCTAAGCCCGAGAGAACAAGAGAAACTCCTTATCTACGTCGCAGGACAACTGGCGAAAGACCGAAAAACTCGTGGCCTGAAATTAAATCACCCCGAGGCGGTGGCGTACATTACCGCCTCGATACTGGAAGGCATTCGGGATGGACGCTCGGTCTCCGATTTGATGAGTTACGGGGCAACCCTGTTGAACCGAAAGGACGTCATGGAGGGCGTGCCGGAAATGTTGCCGGAAATTCAGGTGGAAGGCACCTTTCCCGATGGGACAAAGCTGGTCACCGTCCATAATCCCATTCGATAAGGCAGCACCGTTACACCCCGATGCGAGCACCAAAAACCCAGGCCACGTGCATGTCTTCGACGAATGCTCTCTTCGCGAGTACCAGGCGAATGTGTTACTGATGGAGATTCAATGATGGCGAAAAAACAACCCCCCGAAAAACCGGCTTCCTCTCCGAAGAAACCGCAACGATCCCGTACCCCGGCCAAGGCAACGGGCACAAAAGCCACCAGCAAGCACAAACAGCAGGCCGTTCGTGCGGCCAAACGCGCGCCTCTCATTCCCGGTGAAGTGTTGTTGGGGACGGGTGACATCGTCGCCTTTGCCGATCGTCCGACCATAACGCTGATGGTGACGAACCATGGTGACCGGCCCATTCAGGTGGGCTCTCATTGTCATTTTTTCGAAGTGAATCGTGCCTTGCGATTCTCCCGGGCTCAGGCTTTTGGCTTTCGACTGAAAATCCCGGCAGGCACCGCCGTACGATTCGAACCGGGAGAAGAGAAACGTGTCTCGCTCGTTGCCTTTGGAGGAAACCGGATTGCCCATGGCATCAACGGCTTGACCAATGGCGCACTCGATGATGCCCGGGTCAAAGCCCAAGCGCTGAAGCGCGCCGTCAAACAGGGATTTTGTGAAGAGGGGAACGTCCGATGAACATACCACGCCGTCAATATGTGGATTTATTCGGCCCCACCGTGGGAGATCGAATCCGCCTGGCCGATACCGAGCTTCTCGTGGAAGTCGAGAAGGACCTGACGACACCCGGCGAGGAAGCCAAGTTTGGTGGCGGAAAGGTCATTCGTGATGGAATGGGACAATCCCCGACTGCCACACGAGCCAACGGTTCATTGGACGTCGTCGTGACAAACGCGGTCATTCTCGACTATTGTGGGATCGTCAAAGCGGATATCGGCATTCGCGACGGGCGCATTATCGCCATTGGGAAAGCCGGCAACCCGGACCTCATGTCAGGCGTTTCACCGGGCATGGCTATCGGACCAGGAACCGAAGTCATTGCAGGAGAAGGAAAAATTGTGACGGCCGGTGGCGTCGAAAGCCACGTCCACTTCATTTGCCCGCAATTGATTCGGGAAGCCTTGTCTTCGGGAATGACGACCTTGCTGGGCGGCGGAACGGGACCGGCAACGGGCACGAATGCCACGACCTGCACACCCGGTTCCTGGAACATCGGTCGCATGTTGGAGAGTGCGGACGGCTTTCCGGTCAACCTTGGATTTCTGGGAAAAGGCAACGCCTCTCTTCCCGACGCATTGATCGAGCAGGTCCAAGCGGGTGCCATCGGCTTGAAATTGCACGAAGATTGGGGCACGACGCCAGCGGCCATCTCAACGTGTCTCGACGTTGCGGACGAATACGACGTGCAAGTCGCCATTCATACCGACACGTTGAACGAGGCGGGCTTTGTGGACGACAGCATTCGGGCATTCGGAGGACGAACGATTCACACCTTTCACACCGAAGGGGCGGGAGGCGGCCATGCCCCCGACATCATCCGCGTTTGCGGGGAATCAAACGTCCTGCCGTCCTCCACCAACCCGAGTATGCCCTTTACGGTGAATACCATTGACGAACACCTCGATATGTTAATGGTGTGTCATCATTTAAGCCCTCGTGTCCCCGAAGACATTGCGTTTGCGGAATCACGCATTCGTGGAGAAACCATTGCAGCGGAAGACATCCTTCATGACATGGGCGCAATCAGCATCATGTCGTCGGACTCTCAAGCCATGGGCCGCATCGGCGAAGTGATTACGCGAACGTGGCAGACCGCCCACAAGATGAAAATCCAGCGAGGACACCTGAGCCAGCCGGGCGTTCACCCGGCAACGGAACGGCACGACAATTTCCGGGCAAAACGCTACGTCGCCAAATACACCATTAATCCGGCTATCACGCACGGGATTGCGCCTGAAGTCGGATCGGTGGAAGTGGGGAAATTAGCCGACCTGGTGGTATGGAACCCCGCCTTCTTCGGGGTCAAGCCGGATCTCGTCATCAAGGGAGGGTTCTTGGTGGAAGCCGCCATGGGCGATCCCAATGCCTCCATTCCCACGCCGCAACCGGTGCTGAGTCGTCCCATGTTCGGCGCTTGGGGGAAGGCTCCGTTCAGCACGAGCGTGACGTTTCTTTCACAAGCCGGGATCGATCGCCGGATCCCCGAACTGCTCGGTTTGCAAAAACGAGTCGTGGCCGTTCGGCACTGTCGCCGTATCGGCAAACGCGACCTGAAGCTGAATGACGCCACGCCCAACATCGAAGTGGATCCTGAAACCTACGTCGTGACAGCCGACGGTCAACGTTTGACCTGTGAACCCATGGCGGTTCTGCCGATGGCGCAACGATATTTTTTATTCTAGCGGTTCGCCCATGACGACTGGTTAACGCAAGCAATCATGGACACTCGTCTACTCCTCAAAGGGTTCCGCTATCTCGACACGTTCTTCCCATCGGGCGGATTCGCCTTTTCCTCGGGTTTGGAAACGGCCATTCAGGAAGGAACCGTCCAAACGGCGGAAGACCTGAACCGGTACGTCGTCGATTTTTTCCGGTGGGGATTGGGCACATGCGAAGCCGTTGCCCTGGCCCAAGCCTACCAGGCTTCCATGAAGAGAGATCTCAACGGCGTGATGCGAGCCGATTGCGCCCTGGAGTCGATGAAAGTATGCCGCGAAACACGGGCCGCCAGTCGTCAAATGGGACGGAGTCTGTTGCACCATGCCATTCCCCCGCAAGAGGGCCAAAGCATCCTTGAAGAGTTTTGTGCGTCTGTGTTTTCGGGACATTCCCCCGGCCACCTAGCCGTGACCTTCGGGGTCGTGTTTCACGCGATCGGGTGGGATCAACAACAGACGATCGCCGGTTTTCTGTATCAAGCCGGCGTCGGCTTCGTCTCGGCTTCATACAAATTACTTCCGATCGGCCAGCGGGAAGGCCAGCGATTGCTGGAGACGTGGATCCCTTTGATAGAGGAACTCAGCCGGACCGTCGAGGCCGGCGCGCCGCTGATGGCCTGGACTCCTATCCAGGAAATCTATGCCATGCGGCATTCACAATTGACGTCCAGAATGTTCAGGTCGTAACGTCATGCATCTTATTGAACATCTCTCCGGCGGTGGAACACCTGTCACACGACCGGGGAACGTCACGGTCATCGGCATCGGGGGACCGGTAGGCTCCGGCAAAACCGCCCTGGTCGAAGCCTTGTCCCGTACGCTGCAAGCCCGCATTCAAATCGCCGTGGTCACGAATGACATTTTCACAAAAGAAGACGCCGAGTTTCTGACCAGACGCGGCGTGTTGCCCGCGGAACGGATTCTTGGCGTCGAAACCGGCGGTTGCCCCCATACGGCCGTACGGGAAGATGCCTCCCACAATCAAAGCGCCATTGAGGAACTGATCAACCGACTCCCCGGTCTGGAATTGGTGTTTCTGGAAAGTGGCGGCGATAATTTGGCAGCCACCTTCAGCCCTGACCTGGTGGATGAAGTCATCTACGTCATCGACGTAGCCGCCGGAGATAAAATTCCTCGAAAGGGTGGCCCTGCCATCACACGGTCCGGACTGCTCGTCATCAACAAAATCGACTTGGCTCAGCACGTTGGTGCCGATCTCGCCATTATGGATCGGGACAGCCGTCATATGCGAGGCGAAGGACCGTTCGTGTTCACCAACCTGCACTCGGGGGAAGGACTCGGCCAGGTGGAAGAATGGGTGGAACACCTCGTTCAATCACGCTCCTCAAACTGATTGCTCATGCGCCAAGAATGCGTCATTCAGACTGAAAAGCATGCTGGACCGTTTCAGCCAAGCCCATTTCCCGATACGGGTTCTTCTCAGACTCGAAAAGGTGAACTCTTCCTTGAATGTGCAAAGCAAAACGGCAAGACCGTCTTTACCCGTTCACGATTTTCTTACCCCTGGTATGTGTTCCAGCCCCTGTACCTTGACCAGACGGGTTGTGCGACGACGTTCCTTACGAATCCATCAGGAGGATTGGTCGGCGGAGACACGTGCTCCCTTCTTGCCACATTGGAAAAAGACTCGCATGTCCTTTTTACAACCCCATCGGCCACCAAGGTCTATCACACGCTGGACAAACCCGCGATCCAATCGATCGACGTGCGCGTCGGGGCCAACGCCATCTGTGAATGGATGCCCGAACTCACCATCCCATTTTCAGGTTCACGCTTTGAACAAACGATAACCGTATGGCTCGAGACGGGCGCTTCCCTTATTCTCTGGGATGCCCTGGCAGCCGGGCGAGTCGTTCGAGGAGAGCGATGGCAGTTTTCCTCTTTTGCGAATCGGATTACGATCCTGCTTGCTGACGGGAAATCACTCGAAGAGCGGTATTGCCTTTCGCCAACCCACGACAATCCATGTCTGCCGTTCACCCAGACGTGGAACTACATGGGATCGTTCTTCATCGTGAGCGACAAGGTTTCATCGCCGACCTGGGAACGAATCAAGCAAGGTGTGACGACGGTACTCGAAAACCATTCCGGCGACGTCCTGGGAGGAGTATCAGAACCTTCGGTACCGGGCTTGGTGGTGAAAGTACTGACGCGGTCCGCACCTGATCTCACTTCCGTGCTGGAACAGCTTTGGCGTGTCGCTCGAATGGGCTTGTGGAATACGGCGCCCCCTTCCCTGCGACGCTATTAGGGAAACAACAGCCTGCTACTCCCCGACCCTGACCAGCATGCCACGATCCTTACACACGGAAAACGTATATTGATAGACTGCGATCATGAGCAGCAGATACAGGCCGTTCAAACCCATCGCCCACCACAGATGGGACCACGGCACGACCTGATTCAGTAGGACCTCCCGCATCCCTTCAAACACGTGCGCGGCCGGATTGGCCAGGGCGAGCGGTTGCAGCCAACCCGGCAGCACGGACAGCGGATAGAACACGCAGGAGATCGGTTGGAACAGAAACACCAGCCCCCAAGCGAGGACTTCGGCTTGTTGGCCGAATCGCATGATCACCGACGTGGTCAAGATCCCGATGAGCCACCCGGAGGCAATCAGGTTCAGGATGAATGGAATAAGAGTCAGTCCCATGATGAAGACGTTGTAGGAATAAAAGAACAGGGCGGCAAACGCCATAATGACGGAAACGGCGGCCACCTTGAAGATACTCATGGCCATCATCGCCGCCAGAAATTCTCCGGCGGTGAGCGGGCTCGCGAACAAATTCATGAGATTTCGCGACCAGATTTCTTCGAGAAAGGAGATGGTGATCCCTTGCTGCGCCCGAAAAAGAATGTCCCAGAAAATGAGCGCGCCCAGAAAAAAAACGACGGCTCCGTGCAGTTCTTTTCCTTCCTGAGCCAGGTACATCGTAATGAAGCCCCACACCACCAGATCCAACAAGGGCCAGTAGAAGATCTCCAGCAACCGGGGAAAACTCCGGCGATAGAGAAAGAGATGCCTGTATATCAGTGCGGTGATACGGCCGATGTTCATGAGATGGTTTTACTCCAGACCCTATGAATCTCCAACTCTTGGGTAGTTGAGTCTTCCCCAAACTTCGGAGTCACGATCCTTTTCAATATCGGCCTGCATGATCTTCAAAATCTCTGGCATGAGGGCTTCCATGATTCTGCTGCCGTCCTCAATCTGGTCTCGACCTTTGCCTACGGCAAAAGTCGTGCCGCCATGGATAATCTGATTGCGTAACTGATACAGCCTCTCCAAAACCTCTTCGAGAACACCAGGAACGTTGTCAGCTCCCAAAGTTTCAAACACCCGACGATTCCGCTCCTTGAATTTTGACTCCCAAGCTTTACCTTGCGGTCTCTCTCCAACCCACTTCCAAAATGGACCAAATACAAATTCATTATTCAGCAGAACACGGACCGGTCCAGAGAATGTGTCCCAAAGAGTCTTTTTAATGCTTCTTACATGATCCCGTTCCACAATCTTGTTCACAAAATCCGCAAACCGGTCTCTTTCGGTAACTCCGTCGTCGTCGCTCCTGTCAGGGAGTTCCGTTCCATAAGCCGAGTTGAACGCAATCCAAAGAAAGATGAATTTTTCATCATGGGACTTGGATTTTTCACTCAGATGCAACCAACTCCAAGCCCGTCTCATCCGGGTTTCATTATGCTCAGATTGGGATATTTCGCTACTCTTTCTTGCCATGGCCGCATACCTTCTTCATCGTCACGTTGACGTACTATCTCACTCCCCTTCTTTGCAAGCAACTCCCTAGAGTTCTGATACATAGATCGGATGACCGCGTTACAACGAGTAGCCACTAAGGTCACCATCTCCAGGGCCGTTCGCACGAGAGCACAGCCCATCTTGGAATCATCAATGCGCTGGGATCGCCTTTCTCCGCCACGGCGTCCAATCAGGATGTGCGTAGGGCTCTGATTCTGCCGTACGTTTGTTAACGCTAAATTCACGGTGATATAACGACATTCAAGGGTTCATAAGGTTTCCGCATTGATCTCCCTGACCAGCCAGTTGACGCATCCTGAAAATCAGAGGAACGACCATGGCGCTGCCCATCACTCAAGTCGACGCTTTCACCAGCGAGCCGTTCGGCGGCAACCCGGCCGCCGTGTGCCTCTTGCCCACTCCGGTGGACACCTTATGGATGCAGAAGGTTGCGTGCGAGATGAACCTGTCAGAAACCGCCTTCCTCGTTCGTCGTGAAACCGGCGAGTTCGACCTGCGCTGGTTCACACCCACAGTCAAGGTCGACCTCTGCGGCCACGCTACGCTGGCAAGTGCCCACGTGCTATGGGAGGAAGGACACTTGCCACTGAATGCACCGGCCATCTTCCACACCCGCTCTGGCCGGTTGTCGGCGGCACTGCGCAGTGGGTGGATCGAGATGGATTTTCCGGCGGAACCGGACGAGCCGACACCCGCTCCCGACCGACTGGCCGAGGCCCTCAATGCCGATCCGACTTATGTCGGCCGAAACCGCTTCGACTATCTCGTCGAAGTCGACACACACGCGAGCGTGCAGCGGCTCACCCCTAACTTCCAGCGTCTTCGGGAAATTGACGCACGCGGGATCATTATCACCGCGCGAGCGGAAATGGAGGGCTTCGATTTCGTGTCGCGTTTCTTCGCCCCGAACAGCGGCATCGACGAAGATCCCGTCACCGGATCGGCGCACTGCTGCCTGGGACCCTACTGGCAGCGCCGCCTCGGCCGGGACACGTTCACGGCCCGGCAGGCGTCGAAGCGTGGAGGACTGGTCAAGGTTGCCGTGCGTGGCAACCGCGTCACACTGTCGGGTCAAGCGGTCACAGTCCTGCGTGGCAAGTTGCTGGCCTGACGCCGTGTGTCCCTTTCCGTCTGTCTACCCCAACCCCGCTTTCACGGGGCAGGCTAGGGGAGATAGAGTCGGCCATCAACTTTCACGGGCGACTTTGAGGAAGACTTGTTCAAGGTCGTCTTCGTCGTATTGCGCGATGACTTCTTTGGCGGTTCCCTCGGCGATGATTTTTCCCCGTTGCAGGAACACGATCCGGTCGGACATTTCTTCTATTTCTCGCATGTTGTGCGAGGTGTACAGCATGCTCAGGCCGGACGTCTCACGATATTCTTTTAAAAACCCTTTCACTTTGTGGGCGATATCCGGGTCCAGACTGGCCGTAGGCTCGTCGAGAAACAGGATTTTCGGTTCGGTCAGGACCGCCTTTGCCAACGTCAGCCGCGTCATTTGTCCGGACGACAATTTGCGGGTCACTTTATGGCGCATGTCTTCCATCTCGAGTTTTTTGATCACGTCATCGATTCGCCTGTCGATATTCGATACACCATATAATCGACCCGTTACCCGGAGATTTTCTTCCGAGGTCAGGGCATAGGGCATCGAGATGTAGGTGGACGAAAAATTGACCTGCCGGAGAATCGTTTCCCGATGGTGCAGAAGATCGAGTCCAAACATCTCGATCGTCCCATGCGTGGGGGTAACCACCCCCAGGAGCATTTGAAAGGTCGTGGTCTTCCCAGCGCCGTTGGGTCCGAGCAGGCCAATGGTTTCTCCGTGTTGGATCTCGAACGACACGTGATCCACCGCGGTGAAATCGCCGAATCGTTTGGTCAGGTTCTGAACGCGAAGGATTGGTGCCGACATCGGTGACGTTTACGTAGGGTTAAAACAAAAAAACTCCGATTTTGTCCGGGAGATGACAGACTTCACAATCTTTGCTGAGCACCTTGCCTTCATATGCGGTCTTGTTGTCGTGGCACCGCACACAATCGGCCAATGAAGATTTCCATAATGCCGAACCTTCGGGATGATCGGGATGGTACGGCTGCATGTCCAACTTGACGTGACCTCGTGGTATCACGATGGGGTAGCCTTTAACGGGCTTGCCGTGGACCACTCGCGCGTGACAGGTGGTACAGCCCTCCCCTTCCCCGCGTTTCTGGAAGGCTTCCATGTGTTTCCGGTGACTCATGATCAATCCGATATCATTGACGGGCTTCGGCAGGTCTCTCGTTGAAACTTCCGACACCCTGAGTATCGCACGATGACAACTCAAACAGACATTTGAATCCACCTGCGCTTGCAAGTCATGGGGTTCGGTCGGCGTTCCGAACCACGTGATCGCCACGTCCTTCAGGCCGGCATACACTTTATCTTCGACAAATCCTTGCAGGCCCGGGCGAACGTGGCACGCCACGCAGGTGACGTCTTTGTGGGATGACGTTTTCCAACTGTCGGCCGAGGGACGAATGGTATGACAGGACGCGCAAAACTCGGGATCGTTGGTGATTGGAATGGCTGCCGTCCCGGCTACCAAGAGGACCACGACAGCGACCAGGAGGACGATGACGGTCCCGCGGTTCATGTCAGGTGGAAGGGGGCTTGGGGTAGTGCTGAATAATCAGCTTGGCCAGCGCCGCGATATCGTCGCGATCGATGCACGGAACGGATGATTCTATGGGTTTCATCGAGACGATGGCCAACAACCCGTCCACGGCCACGTTCACTTCTTCCAGTTGTTCACGCACGACGGCGATTTTTGGATAGCCCTCGCTCTTCCAGCCCTCGGCAATGATCAAATCCGTTTGGCTATCCAGAAACCGGTCCCGTACTTCTTCCACTTTCAACTCTTCTGAGACGTCGGCAAACATGGCAAGGCTTCCCTTGGAGATCACGATGACCGCATGCGCCCCGGCTTGTTTGTGTCGCCAACTGTCCTTGCCCTCCGTGTCCAACTCGAACCCGTGTCCCGCGTGCTTGACGGTTGCCACCCGATACCCTGCGCTGGTGAGTTCGGGAATGACCCGTTCAATCAACGTGGTTTTCCCGCTGTTCGAACGACCGACAAAGGATAGGATAGGTGGCGCCATGGGTTAAAAATTCTTGCTGAGTACTTGTACGCGAACGGTATCGCCGGGATTGATTTTTTCCACTTCTTCCGGAATATCAATCAACCCGTTGGCCTTGACCATGGAGGTCAAAATCCCTGAACCTTGCGGCCCTGTCGTCCGAACGGTGAGCTTTCCGTTTTCTTGTTCCAGGATCCCTCGAAGGAAATGCCGGCGATCAGGATGTTTGGAAAACTTTTCCTGAAACTCGGCTTCGACCACCGGACGCATCAGGTGCCGGCAGCCTCCCATCTTCATGACCGCCAACCGGACCAACTGTTCAAATGTGACCATGGACGACACGGGATTCCCCGGCAGCCCGAAAGCCAATTTACCCTGGATCTTGCCGAAGGCCAGGGGTTGTCCCGGGCGAATCGCCAGTTTCCAGAAATGCATGTCGGCGCCAAGTTCCGCGAACACGACCTTGGTGAAGTCGTAGTCGCCCATGGACACGCCGCCCGAGAGCACGATAATATCACAGCCCAATCCCTGCGAGATCTTTTCCTTGAGGGATTCGGGTGTATCCCTGGCAATGCCCAACAAGAGCGGCATCCCACCCGCTTCCTGAACCGCCGCCGCAATGCCATAGCTGTTCGAGTTGACGATTTTATTCTCGTCGAATTTCTCATCGAGATCGGCGAGTTCATCACCCGTCGAAAGGATGGCCACTCGGGGACGTTGATGCACCAACACAAACGATTTCGCCAAAATCGCGAGCATGCCGATTTCCGCCGGACGCAGTTGGGTGCCCTTGGGAATGATGCATTCGCCTTCCTTGACGTCTTCGCCCTTTGGACGAATATTGGCACCCTGGGGTTCCGGTTGAAAAATCCGAACGTGGGTTGCGGATGGTTCCGTGAATTCGACCCGGACCACGGTATCGGCTCCCTCGGGAACCGGGGCGCCGGTCATGATGCGAATGGCTTCGCCGGGTCCCACGGATTTCGTGGCAACCTGGCCGGCCTGCACGTCTTCGACGATCGTCAATTCCGCCGGCTTGATGATTTCATGCTCTTTCCTGATATCTTCCCACCGGACGGCAAACCCGTCCATGGCCGAATTGTTCCACGGGGGATTATCCCGTGGCGCCACGATATCCTCGCCAAGGACCCGGCCCAATGCATCCAGCAATCCGACTTTCTCGCACCACAACGGGGCGGCGGCATCCAGCACGATCTCTTGAGCTTCTGTGAGAGAGGTTAACCCGTCCATGCGTCTCTACTTTTTCTTGAATGGGCTCTTGCTCGCGATTTCCACCAGCGACCCTTTTTTCTTGCAAAACTCATCAACTTTATTGGCTATGCCGTGATACGCGTCGGCCGTCGGCAAATCCGAATGGAACAAGGCATACGGTTCGCCGTAGTCACTCTGCTTGACCACCTCGGGATCAAGCGGAATCCTTCCTAAAAAGGGCACGCCCATATCATGGGCGGACGCTTCTCCTCCACCCAAACGAAAGACTTCAATGTGCTGGTGACAATGCGGACAATCGAGGCCGCTCATGTTCTCCACGATGCCGATGATCGGCAATTCACTATCCCTTGCGAAGGTGACGGACTTCCGGGCATCGAGCAGGGCCACCTCTTGCGGGGTCGAAACGATCACGCACCCGGTCACCTCCCCGATCAGGTCGATCGTCGTGACCGACTCGTTTCCCGTTCCGGGCGGCAAATCCACGATGAGAAAATTCAAATCCTGCCATTCGACGCCACCGAGCAATTGATTGATAAATTCGAATTTATAGGCGTCCCGCCAGATAATGGGGTCATCCGAGTTCTGGAGCAGGAACGCCATCGAGGCAATTTTCATATTGTACGCCTGATGGGGAATGATCCCGCCGCCCGTGCTGATCTTGAGACGTTCTCCCTCGGCTCCGACCATCTTGGGAATATTGGGGCCGTGAATATCCATGTCGCAGATCCCCACCTCGTAGCCTTTCAAGGCCAGGCTGACGGCCAGGTTCGTGGAGAGGGTGCTCTTCCCGACTCCGCCCTTGTTGCTCATGACGAGGATCTTGTAGTCGATCCGCTCCATGCGTTTGTTCACCAGCCACCGGCTGTGACCTTCCTTATCTTTTTGACACGTTTCATTTTCGTCACAAATGGCGCATGCCCACATGTACGTACAGGCATCGCCTTCTGTTGCCGAAGGTTGAAACATTTTCAATTCAGGACTCATGAACGCCTCCAAGTCTTCCCACTTCGATCAATGCTACTGTCATTCTGAGCGTAGCGAAGAATCTCTCACTCAACGACTTCCCACTTCAAAAACAAGATCCTTCACTGCGTTCAGGATGACAACCTGTCATCCTGCTTGAGCCTTCTCACGTCTTTCCAGAGGACACACCAGCTACCTTCCCGACGGTGTGATCGAGAATCGGAAGCAGCGTGGCTAAATTGTCGATCACGCCTTTCGGACTGCCCGGAAGATTGACCACCATGGTTTTCCCTCGAATACCAGCCGTTCCCCTGGACAGCATGGCCGTCCTCATTTTTTTCAGGCTCTCCGCCCGCATGGCCTCCCCGATACCGGGGATTTCTTTCTCAATGACGTCCCGTGTGGCTTCGGGAGCCCAATCCGTGGACCGCACCCCGGTTCCACCTACGGTAAAAATCACTTGGAGATCCTGTTTTTCACACAGGCTCACCAGACGCTTGCGAATGACCTCACGGTCATCCGGCACAACTTCATACCCGGCCAGATGAAGCGCGTGGTCCTGTAAATATCGACACAGGCTTTCTTTTCCTCGATCTTCCGCTTCTCCGGAACAGATTTTACCGTTGATGACCAATACCGCAACGTCGATCATCATAATCCCTAATCGCTACATCCTCTCTTTATTGCAGTCGCTCAGCATTCTTTCTCTTTATACAAAGCTTCCAAGTGGTCTTGCCTTTCTTTAGCAGCTTCTATCGCATCATTGGCATTCGAGTAAGTGCCAAGAATGGCGGGCCAGAAGAAAATCGCTGCCGTGACATTAGTGCCGGTAACACCTTTTTCGTCACGAGCTTCTTTTTCAAAACGTTTGGCTTCGGCAATTTCTTTGACCAGCGAATCACAACTTAAATCCTTGTCGGACACTTTTTTCTCATCCACAACATGAGGAGTTGCACACCCTGACAAGAAAGCTATCGTGATAAAAAACATGCTAAGTTTTTTCATTGATTCTTGCCATTTCTCTGCTGATTTTATTTGAATAAATGTATTGGACGAAAACGTAAAGGCATCAGGGCACACCCACGTAATCGTCATCATGACCGCTGGTGGCCGCTTGAGGTTGCAACGCGCCGGTGCCCTTTGATGCAGGACTGGCGGCAGCCGTTTCTTCTTCTTCGGTGGCTTCCGGTTTTTTCTTGAAAAATCCGGCGCTGATGATGCCGACTTCATAGAAAAAGTACATCGGCAACGCCATGATACATTGATTAAAGGGATCCGGCGTCGGCGTTAACAGTGCGGCAAAAAGAAACGACCCCAAAAACGCCCATTTTCGGTACTTTTTCAGAAATGGCGCATCGACCCACCCCAATTTGGCCATGAGCGTCAGCGCCAGCGGCACTTCAAAAATCAGGCCGAAGACCACCAGTAACCACAGCGCGAATCCCACGTAACTGGCAATCGACAATTGCGGAATGAATCCCGCCTGAACGCCGTAGGAAATCAAAAAGTTCAGGGCAAACGGCAACACGAAAAAGAAACAGAATCCCAATCCCAAATAAAAAGCGACGGCACTCGTCATGACAAACGGCGCCACGAACCGGCGTTCCTGTGCGTGCAAGCCGGGAACCACGAAAGACCATATTTCCCACAGGATATAGGGCGTTGCGAGCACCAGGGCAAAAAGAGCCGCCACTTTGAGGTTCTGCCATAAAGCTTCGGCCGGCGACAAAAAGATAAAGGGAATCTTCGGCAGGTCGGTCGGAACCCATTCCAGGTTTCCGGGAACGAACATGTTCTGCAGTGGAATCCGCAACCACTGCACCAGGATATCGGCGTAGAAAAACGTCCCGATGAAAAACAAGGCCACGACCACCACCACTTTCGTCAGCTTTGCCTGAAATTCAAACAAGTGCTGCATGACCGGCATCTTTTTGTCCTCGAGAGGATTAAAGACCTTGTCCTGCAGCCACTTTGTAATTTTCGATTGTTCCGCCATGTCTCAGTACGACTCTTTATTTCCGCTCGGGAGACCCGTCAACAATAGCCATGGCCCGGGCCGCGACCCGGCATGACAAGCACCTTATTGGGGATTGACCGCCACAAAGAGATTGTTCCCTCTCCGGCTTAAAAAGAGAACGGCCAACTCCTCTTTTTTAATCATGGGGGCCACCCGTTGGTAATCGGCCAGACTCTTCACGACTTCCCGATTCACTTCCTGAATGATGTCACCCTGTTGTAAGCCTGCTGCTTCCGCCGCACTCCCGGGCTTCACTTCATTCACCACGACGCCGGCAACCTCTTCAGGGAGGCTCAGTTGTTTCCTTCGTTCATCCGTCAATGGTCCGACGTCCAAGCCGGCAAGAACATTGTCGAGCTTTTCCATTGACGTGGGAGGAGCGACGCCTCCTTTGCTGGCAAGCATTTCATCCGTTGGCCGTTCTCCCACTTTCATGGTCAACGTCTGTTCTTCGCCGTTGCGTAACACGGTGATTTCAACCTCGGAGTCGACTGGCGTCCGTGCGACAATATTTCGGAGGTGATTGACGTCTCGAATCTTTTGACCGCGATATTTGAGCAACACGTCTCCCCGTTGCAATATTCCTCCCGCGGATGGACCTTTTTCATTCACTTTACTGATCAGCACCCCACCCTGATGGGATTCCGGCAACTGAAAAGACTGCGCCAGGGCCGGGCTCAACTCTTGAATCGCAATCCCCATCCATCCTCGCACGACTCGTCCACTCTTGATCAGGCTGCTGGTAATATCCCTGACAATATCAACGGGAATGGCGAACCCAATTCCTTCCGAGCCGCCGGTACGCGAGAAAATGGCGGTGTTGATGCCGACAATCTCACCCGCCATGTTCACGAGGGGGCCACCGGAATTACCGGGATTGATCGGCGCATCGGTCTGGATAAAATCCTCGTATTCCGTGATTCCGACGTTTCCACGGCCCATCGCGCTGATAATCCCCATCGTCACGGACGACTTCAGGCCGAAGGGGCTCCCCACGGCCAGGACCAGATCACCTACCCTGATTGTCTCGTGCGCACTCCATGGAATGAACGGGAGATTTTCTCCTTCAATCTTGATCACGGCCAAGTCCGTTTTCGGATCAGTCCCCACGACGTTCGCCGCAAATTCTTTGCCATCGAAAGTTGTCACCGTAATGTTCGTGGAATCTTCCACGACGTGGTTGTTGGTCACGATGTACCCTTCCGGACTGATGACGACTCCGGAACCGGCACTCATGCCGGGGGGGCCGAACGGCGGTCTTCCGGGAGGTCCTGGCGGACCACCAAAGGGGCCCGGGGGTAACCGTCTGGGTCCTCGGGGGCTGGCTGGTTCTATGACCGCGACGTTCACCACGGCGGGTTGCACTGTCGCAACGATGTCGGAGAATCCTCTGCTAAAGGCCTCGGGTACCGTTGCCGACGTCGGCTGGGGCGAAAAAACGGCCAGGACCCCCACAAAAGCCAGTACGATAAAACCAAATGAAAATTTCTCCTTGCGACATCCCTGTAAAGTTTCCATAATCATAAAGTTTATCCTTTAAAGTTAATGGCTCAAGTCAGCACCAACGCAGGGAACAGACCGCCTCGGGAACCCCTCGCCGTTTCCCGGAAAGACCATTACGCCTAATTAACCGATTTTACACTAATCCCTTTCGGCTGTTCAAAGGCAAATCGAGAACGCCTTGAAAGGGAGCCTGAAAAACAGAATCAGGCCTCTTGCCATGATCCATACGCGGTTGGCTCCTTTGACCCTATGCGCGCGCTGACCTTACGTTCAGGTTTGGAATATTGCGAGCAGTACCCCGCCACGGCGCCGGTCGACGGAGAAGCCGTCGTTCGGGTCATCCAGGCGGGAATCTGCGCCACGGATCTGCAATTGGTGCAAGGCTACATGGGATTTCAAGGAGTGCCGGGCCATGAATTCGTCGGAATCGTCCAAGAGGCCCCGCACCATCCTGACCTCGTCGGAAAGCGTGTCGTCGGTGAAATCAATGCAGCCTGTCGGGTCTGTCCGGTCTGTCAGGCCGGACGACCGACCCATTGCCCGCGTCGAACGACCTTGGGTATCGACCGCCGGGATGGAGCCTTTGCCGATTTTCTATCCCTGCCTCCCGAAAATCTCTATCCCCTTCCAGACGAGATCACCAACGATCAAGCCGTCTTTACGGAGCCCCTTGCTGCGGCCTGTCAAATTCTCGAACAGGTACCTATCGACGCAACGGATCGGGTTCTGGTCATCGGTGATGGAAAACTGGGGCTGTTATGCGCTCAAGTCCTGCATCGCACCCGATGCCGCTTAACAGTCCTGGGACGTCATCAGGAAAAATTGCAGACCCTTGCTGCTCGCGGCATTGACACGAGTGAAGATCCTGCATCGCTCTCTCCCGGATTCGATATCGTGGTCGAGGCAACCGGCACACCCGATGGATTCGCCTTGGCCCGTGAATACATACGACCCAGGGGAACCATCGTGCTCAAATCAACCTACCATGGACAAACCGCCGTGGACATGACCTCGCTCGTGGTTCATGAAATAACCGTGGTGGGATCGCGGTGCGGCCCGTTCCCGCCGGCGATTGCGCTACTTCGGGAAAACGCCATCGACGTGCAATCGCTCATCCACAAACGCTTTCTGATTGAACAGGGGACGGACGCCTTTGCCTACGCGGCAACCAAGGGCGTGTTGAAGGTGTTGCTGGAAATGACCTAGAAGATGTGTTGCAAGCGGCGTTTTCTTAACAGCGGCCTCTTTGCCAACATGCAATCCTATGTTAGGATTTCACTCCGAGACGGGCTGGCGTAGCTCAATGGCAGAGCAGCGGTTTTGTAAACCGCTGGTTGGAGGTTCGATTCCTCTCGCCAGCTCCATTTTTCTTCCTTTGCCTATTGAGACTTCTTTAGTTCATCAATTTTTCCATCCACATTTTTTCGTTGCTCCTCACCCCAGCCCTCTCCCGCCTTGGGGAGAGGGTGAAGACCGCGCCATGAGATGGCGCGGTACGAAAGACAAGGGGAAAGACCCTGGATCCTCGATTACAAATGTCGAGGATGACAGAAGGAAAGACAGGGATAACAGATCCGATCGGCTTTTTATGCCGTCACGCCCGTTTTATGACGAAAGCGTCACGGTCATTTCGATGCGTTCGAGGGGATTGTCGCGGCCGTCGCGCTTGGCGGCGACGACGCGATCAACGAGGTCCAGGCCGCTGACGACTTCTCCGAATGCCGTGTATTGGCCATCGAGAAACGGCGAATCGGCCACACAGATAAAAAACTGTGATCCTGCGCTGTCCGGGTCCTGAGCCCGAGCCATCGAGAGCACGCCCCGTTTGTGTTGGCTATTGTTGAACTCAGCCTTGATGTGATACCCGGGCCCGCCCATCCCATGATTGGAGCGATCGGTATTTTTGCTGTTCGGGTCGCCACCTTGGACCATGAATCCGGGTATGACTCGATGAAACGTAGTTCCATCGTAGAAATTCTGCGCCGCGAGTTTGCAAAAATTCTTGGCGTGACCAGGCGCCACGTCCGGATAAAATTTCAGGACAATGTCTCCCCAGGACTCCCCTTGAGAAGACACGGCAATGGTGGCACGGGTGTTGGTGGTGACCTCGATCATGTCGGACATACGTTCTCCTTTCAAAAATAAGGCCGGGGCATCGTGGTATGAATGCCCAACTGTTCACTGATATTGACCCAATGATTGCCGGCGTCCTGACTGCGAAAGGCGCCTGCGTTGGTTCCGGCGTAAAACTCACCCTCTGAAGAGGCCATCAAGACCTGAATCGATAACTCGGTCAACCCATTATTCACCGGCACCCATTTGGAATTTTGAAAATTATTCTTGAAGATCCCTCGACCCGTCGCGACGTATAAGGCCGCCCTCGTGGCAACGATGCCACGAATCGAATCATTCGGCAGCGAACGACCAAACGGTTGCCACGTCTTCCCTGAATCCTTGCTTCGATAAATGCCCCCATCTTGTGTGCCCACGTACAGATGTTGTTGAGGACTCACCGTCGTCACACGAATAAACGTATGGGTCAGATGTTCCTTGGGATCCACCAGGGAGTCACCTACTCTTTGCCATCGGACCGTGCCGTGTTTGGTCGCGTCGATCTGATACAGTCCTTTGCCGGCGGTGCCGGCGAATAATTGAGACGTGTTCGTCATCGCCAGGCTTGCGATGAGCGTTTGCTCAAGACCGGGTGCCACGGCAGACCATTGTTGAGCGGCTTCATCCCATTGGTACACGCCCTTCCCCGTACCCGCATAAATCGTCCCGTGGTGAGCCAGGAGGGATTTGACCTCCACGCGTCTCAATCCGGCCTTGATCGATTCCCAGGTTTTTCCATCTTCTTTTGTGCGAAAGACGCCACCGCGTACCGTCCCTGCGTACACCGTCCCGTTCTCATCCGCACTCAAACACAGAATAAAGCGATTTTCCAAACCATTGTTGATCGATTCCCACGTTCCGCCGTAATCGTCACTGAAAAACACCCCGAAACCGAACGAACCGGCATAGAGTACTCCTCCGCCCGTCGTCGCCAGGGCTTGGATACTCGGCGGTACGCCACCGTCGCGTTCCAATGGATTGGGATGCACCTTGTCTTCAGCGAAACAGGGAATTCCTCCACACGAAATGATGAGGACAAGCAGAGAGACTATGCGGAATGAACCGTGCGGCGTCACGAGGCGACCTGCCCGGCAAGCAACCGGTACGTTTGATTAGGACACACGATGACCCGCCGTTCCGCTTGGCAAGGACGTCTCTTCTTCCTGGTCATCGTTCTCTTCTTTTTCTTCGGACGGTTTAGGAGGAGTCCGGCCAAAAATCTTGGCGCCCCACACGCCGATTTCATATAACACGATCAGGGGGATGGCCATGAGGAGCATCGTAAAAAGGGTCGCATCGGGCGTGATGACCGCCGACAGGATAAGCGCCAACATGGCCGCGTGCCGGCGGTATTGAGCCAGGTGCGTGTGAGACACCAATCCCACCCGCGCCAGGAGAGAAAGCACCAACGGAATTTCAAACGCAAACCCGAACGCCACCAAAAACTTCACGTTGAAGTCGACGTAGATGCCGACGGCCAATTCAGGCTTGAGCTCGCGCTCCAGCCCGAATGAAACGAAAAAATCAATCACCAGTGGGAGGATCACCAAATTGCAAAAACCCAGGCCCAGCACGAAAAAGCCGGTAGCGAGCAAGAACAGGGGAATGCCCCAGCCTTGTTCTCCCGGTAACAAGGCCGGTTGAACGAATTTCCAGAATTGATAAAGAATGACGGGCAGGCTGGCCACGACCGCGGCGAGAAACGAGATCTTGATCGACGCAAACAAGGCTTCAGCCGGCCCATAAAATATAAGATCATCCGCAAAGGGTCGCTTGAACCATTCAATCAAATCTGCAGAAATCGAAAACATCATGATAAACGCCACCATCATCGTCGCCCCGACGATAATCAGCCGGCGTTTCACGTCACGGATATGGCGAGAAAAAGGATGTGCTAGTGTGGCCATTGTCTCTTGCGGAACGTTAACCCGAAGTCACGAGTTACGAGGCTGCGGTTTTTTGTTGCTCATTCCGGTATTCGCGGATAAACATTGCCATTCGGTCTTTCTTATCCAACTTTTCCTTCTGAATCTGTTTTTTGAGCACTTCTTCTTCAGGAGTTAAAATGTGATTCTTCAGTAATTCCTGGAGTTGCTCGTCCAATTGATGATGCGTCTCTTGGAGTTCGCGAAAATCGGCATTGGTCGTCCGGAGGTGTTCGGCGATTTGGTCATCAGTCAGCATGATGCCCCTCCTTTGTCAAAAAATGAATGTTACGGTTGAATATGTTCCGCCAATTGCAATTGCATAAGAATAGCATCCTCACCCGGGTTCGTATAGTAGGACCGGCGCCGGCCGTATTGCTGAAAGCCCAACGTCTGATACAGCTTCTGCGCCAGGTGATTGCTTGCCCGGACTTCCAGGAAGGCCCGTGTCGTTCCTTGAGCAACCCCCTCCTCTACGGCATGCCGGACCAGATGGCTCGCGATTCCCTGGCGCCGGTGACCCAGTCGCACAGCCAGGTTCATCAGGCGTAACTCGTCAAAGACCACCCAGTAACAGATATACCCCAGGAGCCGCTTCGCGGGAGGCATCTCGCTATCACAAAAGGCTCCGCGGAACCGGCCGAAGGGATTCCCCAGCAATTCCGCTTCAAACATCCCCCGCGTCCAAGGTTCCGAGAACGATTCCTGCTCAATGGCGAGGACGTCGTCCAAATCCCTGGAGTGAAACGGGTGAACGTGAAAGTCGAGACGGGATGAGGTTCGGGTCACCATCGTGCGATGCTCAGGGCGACGTGCGCCGTCTTTTGAGGTCCCATTGGACTTCCGCTTCCGGACGTTGAACATAATGCGGCGAGAGATGAGAGCCGGCAAATTGTCCGGTTTGAAAAGCGTCCAAACTCGCCAGCCCAACGTGGTAGGCAGACGGGTTCATCGACTCCGACGCACCGCAGATGGCAACATCTCCCAACGCGTCCATGATCACGCGCTGATGACGCAACCACCCTTCTCCAAAGAAGACCGTGGGTTGGCGAATCGAATCCATCATGTCCCGAATCGTGCCAACTCGATCTTCCAATAACCGAACCACGCGCCCGTCTTTCCATTGAAACTGTGCCCAATACACTTCATTGGTTCGCGCAATCAGCATGGGACAGACGGGGTGCACGGAACTTCGGTGACTCCATGCCATCGCTTCCAACGTCGGCACGGTGACAAGGGGCAACCCCGTGACGGTTCGGAATCCTACCATAGTCGAAAGGCCTACGCGCAAACCCGTAAAAGACCCGGGGCCTGCGGAAACGGCAAATCCCTCAATAACCGAGAACGGGCATCGCCGCGAGGCCAGAAGGGCTTGAATGGCAGGAATCAGAGAACTGGCGTGAGAGGAACAGTTGTCCTGACTCTTTTCAGCCAACAGGACCGTCCCGTCCATGAGAGCCACACTTTGATATCGTGTGGCGGTTTCAACGGCGAGCAGTTTCATGGTGGCTCCAACGTTTCATGACACCCGGAGGATGAGATACCCGTATCACTGGAATTCGAACTCCTTTTCGGGCACCGGCACATTTGGTGCAAGCTCTGAAAACTCCAATGTGACTGATCCTGACGTCGCGTAATCTTTCACTTCAACCAAAAAAGGAAGCACCACCGGTTGCTCCTTCGACCCCACGTTGCGAAAATCCCCGGCCGTGAGCGTGATCAGCCTTTTCCCCTTCGACGTCAGATATTCAACGGCTTGAATCAGAGCCGAGGACCGGTCCACCCATATATGTTGCAAGAAGGAAGCATTCCGGGCATTTCCGGAAGACAAGGCTATGGTATATCGATAGGCTGTTTTCGCAGCCCGAACTTCGCGAAACTGCTCTGCGGTCCATCGGAGTTTGCCAAGCAGAACGTCTATGGCGCGTAAACTCAATTGAACCGGAATGCTCAGATTTCCGAGCCGACGAAAATCCGGCACTCGTCCAACCACGGGGTACAAACGATCGGGTGTGCTCAGGGAATAGGATTGTCCATGCAGCAGGAAATCGAAGAGCGTTCCACCAAATCGTGTGAACCCTTTAATGCGGATCGCTTGCGGTCGTTGGTAAAGCAGTGTCCCGTGAATGCCGTACGAAAAAGGGGAAAACGACCCTTGAACGTCGGCCTGAAACAACCCCTTTAAAGTGGTCACGCTCGCTTCGCGTGCGCGAATGGTTTCCAGGACTTCCTGAGGAGTCAGCGAGGGACCCGGCGCGACCGGTGGTGAGACCGGCGGTGAAGGAGCACGACCGGCGCACGCACCAAGACTGAGAACCAACACCCCGCCGGCAACCCACGCGAAAAAAGGGCGCCTGAAATAAGACACGTACGCGTACCTCCAAGCTACGGCTACGAGGTTCCTGACGTCACCACGTGATCGAACACTTCACCGACTTCATGAACTCCATACAGTTCAATCCCCGGGTTACTTAAATGCTTGGTCAGATTCCCCTGAGGCAACACGCACCGTTGAAAACCCAATTTCATGGCTTCACGAATTCGTAAATCGACTTGACTGACGGGACGAATCTCCCCTCCCAAGCCGACTTCCCCAATGCAGCACGTCTGACTGTCAAGCGCATGGTCACGAAAACTGGAGACGATGGCCGCGACGATGCCAACGTCAATCGCGGGCTCGTCGAGTCGAAGCCCACCCACCACGTTGAGATATACGTCATATCCGGACAGGTGCAACCCCAATCGTTTTTCCACCACGGCGAGCAAGAGGGCCACACGATTCAATTCTATACCATTCGCCATACGCTTGGGCATCGCATACCCCGTGGCCGTGACCAGGGCTTGCAGTTCGACCAGAATCGGCCGACTGCCTTCCAGGCTCGACACCACGACCGACCCCGTGCTCCTGGCGGGCCGTCCCGCCAAGAACAATTCTGACGGATTGGCCACCTCCTGTAACCCTTCATCGTTCATTTCAAACACGCCGATTTCATTGGCCGCCCCGAACCGATTCTTCACGGCCCGCAGGATACGGTAGGCATGGCTCTTGTCGCCTTCGAAATACAGGACGGTATCCACGATATGCTCAAGCAATTTGGGACCGGCAATCATGCCCTCCTTCGTCACGTGCCCGATGAGAAATACCGGCACACCCGTTCGTTTGGCATACCACATGAGTTGGCACGCCACTTCCTGCACCTGGCTGATCGTTCCGGGAGCGGACGTGATCTGGTCGGTATAGACGGTCTGAACGGAATCCACGACCAGGGCCGTAGGACAAAGAGTGCTTGCGACTTTGAGCATCTCTTCAAGAGAGGTTTCCGTTAAAATATACAACGAGGAACTCAAGACGCCCAGGCGATCCCCGCGCATTTTGATTTGTTGAGCGGATTCTTCACCCGTGACGTAGAGTACCGGCGGATTTCGTTGCTCCAGCCCATGCAAGGCCTGAAGCAGCAAGGTGGTTTTTCCAATGCCGGGATCGCCGCCGACCAGGACGATCGACCCGGGGACGACGCCACCACCCAAGACACGATCGAGTTCGGTTAACCCGGTGGCAAAGCGAAATTCCTTGGTGACGGCCACTTCATTGATCGGCATCGCAGACTCTTTGTCGCCAACCGTCCTCTGTCCATGGGATCGGGGCCGAACCACGCTTTCCTCTTTCAGGGAATTCCACTGTCCGCAATCCGGACAACGCCCGGCCCACCGTGGCGTTTGGCCCCCACATTCCTGGCAGACGAAAATCGTGCGGGCTTTACCGGTCTTCATAAGACGTTTGCGCAGCAGGAGAATCGTTGGAGGCTATAACTGTTTCCGCACTTCTTTCCATGAGGTGACGATCTTCGCACGTCGTGGATATTTCTTCTTTTCCCTGGGATCAGGAAAGATCACCGTCTTGACCCGATTTTTTACCAACGTTTGTGCAAACTCCCACGTTCGTCCGATAGCAGCTTCCAGGTTGTCCCACCCACCTTCCTTCAACTTTTCCATAAACGCCAACAAAGCCTTGGGGTCCTGGGGAACCATTCTGGTAATCCCGACGGGAAATTCGTGCTGCCTCAACCACTCACGGGTTTCGTGCAAAGCCGTGCCTTGATGTTCATGCAAATAGATCACGTTGTAATAGAATTCGGTCAACTTCGACAGCGCATGCGCGGCATTCTCCTGGGGCTTTCCCAATGCACCAAGGCTCCCGACAACGGGAAGAACGGGCAACGGGATCGAACCATCTCCTTGAACAAGAGTGGAAAAGTCCACCAATAAAATCGGACGCCGGCGTTCCCAGGATGCCAGATTCCCTGTCCCTTCCACGGATTCGACACGCGGGCTGGATTCAACGGTGGCCACAATCTTGTGATTACCCCGCATGTGGGTCTTGAATTCAAAAAAGACCCGGCCGTCTCCACCAGTGAGCCCCGTACCGGCATGCTGGCCCTGAACCGTAAAGGTAATGGTTTCTCCTCCCAAACCCTTATTGCCCAATAACCCTTTTTCAATCAACGTGGCCTTCAACATGACGGAGGTCCCCGGTCGAGCCAACACGTCCTCGACAATCAGATGCCCCTTTACTTTATCCTGTGCCGCAATCGTACCGGGAATGAAAAGAAAGCCGATGAAAATCGACAAGACGAATCGGAAGGGAAAAACACCGTTCACGAGGGAATTCCTAAAGAACGTCGAACCGGAGGCCTGTCAGACTCGAAACCACTTTCAACGAGATAATGTAGCACGCCGATCTTGGGTAGATCCAGCCGGGATTTCTCACACCGTTCATTCGACTCTACACTGCTCTTCATTCCCCTCTTTTGTAAGGAGGGGCAAGGGGAGGTAGAGTCTGAAGACGTAGGACCGAATCCCATGTCTGTGCAAATCAGACATAGCTTCCCCCGCCGCCACTAGCCAAGTTGACGCTTGCGCAATTCTTCCTCATACGTCTTCCGGTACAGTACGTCCCATTCCGAGGAACCCTCCGGAATCCGGCGGGAGTAGGAGTTCAGGCGGGATCGGACCAACTGATGAATGTGCTCCTCGGCTTTCATCGAATCCGTCAGGATGCGTTTGATTTCTTTCAACGCTTGAGCGGAAGCACCACGAAGCGTCCCTTCAGGCGTCCCTTGAAGAGCCTGAAGAATCACGTGAGAAAGATGCGTCTGCTTGTCGTCAGATAGGAGGGGACCCATACGATAACGTAGCGCAGTTGCTTGAGCTTACAGGACCAACTCTCGCTCTTTGACCAACTTGTTTTTCACCATCGCGAACATCTTTTGATAATCCGATCGACCGCTTTGAAACTCCGCGTCATATTGTTTCAACAGCGCCCGAATTTCGGCATGAAGCCGGTCTTCCACGAAAAGCTCGTCGGTAATGGCTTTCCTGACGGCATCGATCAAACGTTCCTTCGACCCGGCAACCTCCAAAAGCCCTTGCTCCTGCAAGCGCTCCACGACAGCCGTTGCCAGCGATTGAATGCGTTCTTCGGTCACTCGCATTCTGTTAGGAAGCAACCTTTTCGACTTTCATCATCGTGGCACCGACGGCTCCATGAAGCACCGTTGGATCTCCGATCAATCGTCCAACAACGTTCACCCGATCAGCAGGCACGGGATCTTCTCCGATACTCATGGGGGTCCGTCCAAAAAAAACAGCCAACATTCCACCAAGCCCCCAAAACGCGACGTCGCCCACTTTCACGTTCGTCGTCGCGGTTTCACGGTGGTCCTTGACTCCGGGAAGCTGGCAATAAAATTCCTCTCCCCATTGGTTCACCCTGGCTTCAACCGGCAAGGCGTCGTAGATGTCCTGCGCCGTACGTGTCGGCTTTAACTCGACTTCCACGGCAACGCCACCGATCGTAATTTTAATCCGCTTCGGTTTCTCTTCCATATCCGCGCACCACTCCTTCTCCCATGAATAAGTGCCCCATTTCCTTGAATTTCCCGGAAACCAACTGTAGCGTGTTCCGAAACGCAAACACAAGAATCAGGGGCCGCACGACTCCATCATGCTTGAATGTTCGTTTATTTTTCTGAATGGTATTGGAGAAACCACGGAACGGCGTTTGTGGGACGATGGCATGACCCACTGGCGGCAATTCCTGGAGACCTCAACCGCCTTGGGCATCGGTCCTTCACGAAAAGCGCTGTATGATCGTGAAGTGGAGCAAGCATGAGACGATTTCCAACGTGCGCAATGGCGCAGGGTGGCCAAGCGGTTCAAGGCAGCCCATCATTGGCGACTGCTCGAAGCCTTTCGCACGCGGACGGTGTTCCTGGACATCGAAACCAACGGATACCCTGCCGGAGAAGGTGAAATCACCATGGTGGGCTTGTACGGCAATCACACGATGACCACGCTGGTTCGCCATCAGAACCTGACCCTGGATCGTTTAGAAGAAGAACTTTCCAACTACGACTTGATCGTGACGTTTTTCGGATCGGGGTTTGATCTGCCGTATTTGCGGGCGAGTTACCCTCAATTGGATCTCTCCCACGCCCATTTCGACCTGTGTTTCGCAGCCAGACGATTGGGACTGCGAGGCGGGTTAAAACACATCGAAGCGGAACTCGGGCTGGCTCGTTCCGCCGGCGTTCAAGGCTTGGATGGCTGGGATGCCGTCAATCTATGGCATGCCTGGCAAGCCGGAGATGAGCGGGCCGGCGAGATCCTGCGTGAGTACAATGAGGCGGACGTCCGCAATCTCGAGCCGCTTGCCGAATATCTGTATCAAGCCCTTCGAGAGCGGCACGGTCCCGTTCACGATTGACCATGGACCGCACGACACAATGGCATGGAGTCGGCGTGACGCACGTCGGCTTCGTACGTCCCACGAACCAGGACACCTTCCTGGTTTCAGATGAACTGGGGTTATGGATTGTTGCCGACGGCATGGGCGGGCATGCAGGAGGCGACGTGGCCAGCCAAAAAGCCGTCGAAGCGATTCACGACTACATCGCGGAACGTGCGGGACAAGACCAAGCGACCAGGCCGGAGGAGATCCCCTCGTTTTTACGGTCGGCGATCGGGTACGCCAACGAAATAGTTCGTGCCCATGCCGAAGACAACCCCGAATTCAGCGAGATGGGAACGACCCTGGTCCTTCTCTATCTGCCTGCACCCTCCTCCCCTCTCGCGTGGGTCGCCCATGCAGGTGACAGCCGGGCGTATCTCATTCGGGATCAACGGATTTCCGCATTGACCAGAGATCACACCGTGCTCGAAGAACGTATTCAGCAAGGATTACTGCCGAGATCAACGCCGGCCAGTCATCCGTTCGCGCACAGGCTTACCCGAGGCGTTGGAGTCAGCCCTACGATCGAGCCAGACGTCTCGACCATAAAACTTCAACTAACAGATGAGATTCTTATGTTTAGCGACGGCCTGAACAAAATGTTGAATGATGAAGACATTATGGACATCCTGACGACGACGAACCCGCAAACACCGGAACACAAATGCCGAGCACTCGTCGACCAAGCTAATGTTCGGGGAGGCCTCGACAATACGACCGTGATCCTGATTTCAGGACCACGCTAACCCGCCTTCTCCTCCTGTCATCCTCGACGCTTGTCCCCGACTTGATCGGGGATCCAGGCGATTTATAGGATCCAGAGTCGTTTCTTTTATTCGCTTTCGAAAGGCAAAGACACTGGATCCCCGATCGGGGTCGGGGATGACGGAAGGAATTGTCGGATTATGCCCTCGGCTAACCCCGACCTACCTGGGTATCTTCCTGTCCCCCTCACCCTACCCTCTCCCGCCAGGGGCGAGGGTTTTATAAGTCAGTACTGCTTGCCCATGGGCTGGCACGTGAGCCAAGTTGCGCAACTCCATTCGTAGAATTGTATGAGCAGCCACAACAGCAATGGGATCGTAATCGCCACAAGCATGGCAAACAACAGGACGCGAACGGGAACTGAAAGCTTTTTGATCAGCGAGGAAACCATCGATTATCGTTGGCCTACGTCAGCCCGTGTTTTTGCAGATAGTCGCGGTCGATGACCGGAGCAGCTTTTTCCGGCAGCTTGCCGCTGTGTTGCAGCAAGCGCTCGACATATTTGCCGATCAAGTCCGACTCCAGGTTGACGGCATCCCCGGGCTGCTTGATCCCGAGTGTGGTGACCTTGGCCGTGTGGGGAATAATTGCCACGGACACACCGTTCTCCAACACGCTATTGACCGTCAAACTGACACCATCCACGGTAATCGATCCTTTGGGAATACAATACCGGAGAACGGGGTCCGGCACTTCAACCGTCAGCAGTAAGGTGTTGCCCGTTTGCGTTCGCTCTCGAAGGATGCCGGTTCCATCCACGTGACCCGTCACGAGATGCCCCCCCATACGGTCGTTCAGTTTCAAGGCCCGTTCCAGGTTCACGGCCGCGCCTGCCGAGAAGGTGCCTAGCGTGGTGACGCTTACGGTTTCCACCGAGACGTCAACTGAAAAATCCGTTTCACCAACGTCAGAGACCGTCAAGCAGGCCCCCGAGACACTCACGCTTTCACCAAGCTGAAGATCCTTGAGAATGGTACGCGCCAAAATCGACAAACGCGCACCGGCAAGGCCTGGCTCAAAGGATTTCACCACGCCCATTTCTTCGACAATCCCGCTGAACATGTTACTGATCCTTATCGTCGCTAAAAAAAACCATGCGAAACACGATGATAAACACCACGATCAACACGACGACTCCCGCCCCGGCCAACACACCAATGACGACGTCGCCCGTTGTCATCGCTTCTTCCATGTTTGTGTATCCTTTCCGTCGATGCGCGGCGGTCCCGTTAGAGACGCCCGAACCGCCGGCTCGTCGCCACCCAAAAACCCGCTGCCGTCATCAATTGCAGGCAACCGATTATGGCAAATGCCCCAGTATAACTGATTGCGGCGACGAGCACACCTGCTACGATCGGCCCGCCGGCATGCCCGATATCCATGATAGTGCCGCGCAGCCCCATACCGGCTCCGACATTCTCGGCTTTTCCCAGATCCGCGATCATCGCGGCCGATGACAACGTAATGATCGCTTCACCAAAGCCAAACCCTGCCGCGCACAGGAGCAACCAACCCAAGTCGGTCGTGTGAGGAACGGCCGTGATGGCAACGCCGCAAATCAGAAGGCCCAGTGCGATCAACGGCCGTCGCCCGACGTGATCCGATACGCGGCCCATCACCGGCTTGGAGAGAAACGACGTGAGTCCTTGCATTCCAAATAACAATCCACTCTCTGCCAGACTCAGCCCGATGGAAAGCCCGTATAACGGCAAAAACGCCATCAGGGTGCCGTTGGCCATCATCTTCGAGGCTTCCGCAACACTCGCGGCCAGCATCTGGAGATGTCGCAACACGGTCCGCAACCCTTGCAGCACGTTCGAGAGAAGAACCTTGGGCTCCAGCTTCACGGTGCGCGACGGAGCGGGATAGCGCCACCAAAGCGCCAGATAAAACGCAAGCGCGGCCAGCCCGAACCCACCACCGGTGAGAAACGTTTCGGTATATCCGGCCGTATCGATGATCCATCCACCCAGCATCGGGCCTAACAGTGCTCCACCTTGCGCGGCAGAGGTATACCAACCCAATGCTGCACCTCTTGTCGCGGGATACAGGTCTGCAACCATGGCGAGGGCCAACGGCGTAAAGACGGCCGTGGCCAATCCATGGACCACCCGCAACACCGTCAGGACTTCCAGGTTGGGCACCAACGGATAAACAAAGGGGGGCAATGCAAACGCCAAGACGCCAATCAACATCAAGCGTGGCCGGTTCACCAGGTCGGATAACGTGCCAACCGGGAGCTTCAGAAGGATGCCCGTCATGGTCGAAGCGGCGACGATGAACCCCACCGTGACCGGTCCGGCACCCAACGTTTCAGCGAACGGAGCCAGGGCCGGCATGCGGACCAGGTTGTAGCTGACGAAGGAACAAAATCCCACGCCACACAACAGAACGAAAATCGGAGTGCCGGTCATTCGCGTACGCATTCACTCATGCATTGACAATTGAAACCAAAAATAACCCTGACACCCCGAACTGTCATTCCCGCGAAAGCAGAAATCCAGTGCCTTTCTATTCACAAACGACACAAGAAAAAACCCCTGGATCCTCGATTAAAAATGTCGAGGATGACAGGAGAGGGAGTGATGGGGTCAGGATCGGGTGCGCAGCATTGGTTTTTATCCATGCCATGGACATTTTGCAAGGAACGCGGCCTAGTGGAAAACCAACAGAAGCATCAAGGGCACCACTTTTGTTGTTTTCGTCTTCAAGATGTACTATACGTTTTTGGCGTTTCGCCTCTTGCAACCATTCCGAAGGCTTGACGATTCATGACGACGCGTCTGACGGAACTGTCCATTCTGTTTCTCAGCCTGGTCAAATGGTTTCTCCTGGCCAGTATCGTGGGCTTGCTCGTCGGGCTCTCCTCCACCCTGTTTCTCATCGTGCTCCAGAGCAGCATCGCTCTTACGCAATCATACCCGTACATCTTTCTTCTCCTGCCAGTCAGCCTCGCGCTCTCCGGGGTCATCACGGCCAGATTCGCTTTCAGAGCTCGAGGGTACGGCACGGAACAAGTGATTCGTGCCATTCATCAAGAAGGCGGGAAAATCCATCCTCGCGTGATTCCCGTCAAATTCATCGCCACGATCGTCACGATTGCGAGCGGAGGTTCAGCAGGCAACGTCGGGCCCTGTGCACAAATCGGCGGAGCGTTGTGCTCGACATTCGGACAATTCATCCGCCTGGAGGACATCGATCGAGTACGACTCGTCGTCTGCGGAATCAGCGCGGGCTTCGCCGCCGTGTTCGGCACCCCGGTCGCCGGGGCCCTGTTTGCTATTGAGGCACTCTGGATCGGGCGACTTTCCTACGGGGCACTGTTCCCTTCCCTGGTTTCGGCGTTTGTCGGGTATCAGGTTGCCGCAAACTTGGGGGTCGCGTATCTCTCGCCCGTCTCACCATCGGTTCCGTCGTTGACTATTCCCTTTTTCCTCAGCGTAGGCTTGGCGGGAGTCACGTTCGGCGTGGCGGCGTTTATCTTCGTGGAAATGATGGGACTCGGAAAACGACTTGCCATTTTGACCAAAACCTCCACCGTGCTGACCGGCGTGATCGGCGGGTTGATCCTCATCGCCGTGACCTTTCTTTTTTCAGACGACTACCTCGGGCTGGGCTGGACGACGGTTTCGCAAGCGCTCAAGGGCGACGACCTTCCCTGGTACGCCTTTGCAATCAAGGCCGTCACCACCAGCGTGACGTTGAACTTCGGCGGCAGCGGCGGCATTCTTCTTCCCCTCTGTTTTTACGGGGCCGCCCTGGGGTCGACCCTGGCCCATGGCTTGGGGTTGGATCCCGCCACCTTTGCCGCACTGGGACTCGTCAGCGTGTTGGCCGGTGCCACCAATACACCCATCACCGGCATTGTCCTGGCCATGGAATTATTCGGCCCCGCCATTGCGCCGTACGCGGCCACGAGTTGCGCCATAAGTTACCTGCTCACGGGTCATCGAAGCGTCATTCCCACGCAACTCCTGCACGAATCCAAGTCCCCGTCGTTTGCACTCGCGTCGCAACAGGAAATCGAAAGGGTCACGTGGGCCATCAAGTCCCGACGCTCGACGTTCACGAAAATGTTCTTCGGCAAATCGTCCTCGCGTGATTCTTCCGACGAATAACCGTCATTCCATCCAGCCACGATCAGCGGCGGTCTTCTTTGTGCTTCCGACAAGATCCTGTTACAATTTTTTTCATTCATGCCGCCTGCCATTCACCCAGTCGATCTTCTCCAAGCCCTTCGACAGCAACGTCTGACCCCGGCCATTGTCTTTTTGACTTCCCGGCGAGCTTGTGATGAGGCTATTGATAGCTTCGAACATCGCCATGTCTCCATTCCAGCCACGCGATCGGCCGCCATCACACAAGTGCTGGAAAAGATGACTGCCGAATATCCCAGTATCACCAACCACCACCTGATTCCTACGGTTCAACACTATGGAGTGGCGGCCCATCACGCCGGACATCTGCCGTCCTGGAAAATTGCCGTTGAAGAACTCATGCGTCAGGGGTGTTTGGATGCGGTCTTTGCCACCACGACCTTGGCCGCCGGTGTGGACTTTCCCGCCCGCACCGTCGTGATTACCCAATCGAGTGTCCGCAAGGACCGCGACATCATGGAACTGACCGTCAACGAAATTCAACAACTCGCCGGCCGCGGCGGGAGACGAGGAAAAGATTACGTGGGCTTCGTCGTGGTCACGCCGTCGCCGTATATCGACATCGGCCCTATCGCGAATGGACTCACGAACCACCCGGAGCCTATCGACAGTCAATTTCTCCTCTCCTATCCCATGGTCCTGAATCTCTTGAAAGCCCATACCGTCGATCATATTCAACCCATTCTGGAAAAGAGCTTTGCGCAATTTCAGATCAACCAACGAGCCGACAGGTATGAAACCAAACTGGATGAAGTGGAAACGCAACTGGAAGCCTATGGCCAGCGTGAATGCGCCGATTGGATTACGCAATGGCAATCCTTCTCCCTTGCCAAAAAACACCGCTCACACCATCGCCTGAAAACGCGGCACGACCCGCCGGAAGTTTCGGCCCAATTGGCTTTCCTGACACCGGGTCGCGTCGTCGAACTCTCCAAGGATCACGCCATCGTCCTGCGTCAATATCGAAGCCGCGGACAAGGGTACGCCATGTTGACCGTGATGCGAAGTGGCGGACACATTGTGGAATATCCCGCAAACACGATCACCGCCGTGATCGATGAAATCATTGACGTCGCAGAGGCCAGAAAATTTCCATGGTGCACGCCTCATAGCCTGAAGCACGCGATCGAAACCTTGGAAAATTTTCCCACTCGATTACGACGCCTCCCCATTCGGGTGGACCAGGACGGCACCGACAGCCCGGTCCTGACCGAGATGCTCAGCCACGAGTTCCCTTGCCCAACCTGCCCGGCCCGTCCTGCTTGTCAAAAGGACCACCCGCAAGCGCTGAAGCTGCGCCAGGAAGATCATCGACTGACGAAAACCATTCATGCCTTGCGTACCGAACTCTGGCATCGCTTCCAGCAACACGTGGAAGTGTTACAGAAATTCGGCTACCTGACCCCCACCTGCCAGTTGACCCCCGAGGGTGACTGGGCACGCCTGATTCGCATCAATCATTCGTTACTCATCACGGAATTGATACGGATGGGGGCGTTTGAAGGAATCAGCCCTTCTCTATTGGCAGGTGTGTTGGCGAGCATCGCACATGACGACGACCGGCCGGCCTCCTTTCCCGGACGTCATCCGGCGCTGATCTCCACCATCGGACAGGTCCGGAAGGTAGCCCACTCGTTGTCCGCGTATGAAGAGCCACCCCTCCTGAGGTGGGACATCGCAGCGATAGCCGACCTGTGGATCGGCGAGCCCACCCTGCCCTGGAGCGAATTCATTCGCTCGACCACCATGGCGGAAGGGGATATCTATCGACTCCTGGCCAGGACCTTGGAATATCTCTCGCAACTGCATGGATTAAGATCGACTCATCCCGGGCTGGCCGATAGCGCGAGGGACGCAATGGACCGCATGCGCCGGGACGTGCTGCAAGAATTGCCATGAGAAACGAAGCGGTGAACAACCACCACCCGGCGACTCTCAGGATGTACGGGAAAAGGCCATGGAGAGAACGGCCGAACGCGCATCGAGCAAACACATGACCAACGACGTATTGGCAAAACAATTGGCCGACCTGCCCGTCAAACTGCTTCACCATCTGGCGAGGAAACGGGTACCGAGACATTTCCGAATGGGGAAGAACCGACTGATTCAAACGCTCTTGTCCCTGTCACCCGATCAGCAGGCAGAAATCAAAACCAGCCTCGCGTCCCTCCCGCAAGAACCTGCACGCCCTCCCGACCCTCCCAAGCCACCGGACACGCCGTCCCGACCCTCCCCGCCCCGGCACAACGTACCGGTGGAACCGGCACCGGCTATCAGCACGAAGGAGCTTTTTGAAGGGATCGGCGTTCCTCCGCAACGGCCTTTCACGCCTGACGACTGGCAACAGGAAGCGATCAACCACTTGGCGACCAATGACGTCATCTTGAGCGTACCCACCGGCAGCGGCAAAACCTACGTGGCGGTAGAAGCCATGCGACGGGCTATCGAAGCCGAGCAAACGATTATTTACACGTCACCCTTGAAGGCGCTCTCAAACACAAAGTTGACGGAGTTTTCGCAGATGTTCGGTTCTGATCAGGTCGGCATTCTCACGGGCGATCGTCGCGACAATCCGCAGGCTCCCATTCTGATCATGACCACGGAGATCCTGCGGAATTTACTGTACGATGCCGCAAGCGGTGAGATCGACATGCGGTTGGATACCTTGGGCTTGATCATTTTGGATGAATCGCAGTTTCTGGCAGATCGGGAACGTGGAGTGGTCTGGGAAGAAACGATTATTTTCGCTCCCGCGCAATCGCGATTACTGCTGCTGTCGGCCTCCATCGGGAACCCTGACGAAGTCGCCGCATGGATCAGCTCGATTCGTTCCACGGCCTGTCACCTGATCCATCATCGAAATCGCTCCGTCCCGCTTCGTGCCGCGTATCTCGATCCTTCCGGAAAACTCGCACCCTTCTTTCGCACGCGAGACATTGCACACGGCAAGGGCTTTGCCATCCACCCCGAAACCAAGCGCCTGTTTGCGAACTACGAAGAGCAAACCCTCGGTCCGCGCAAACGCTGAAGCCCGGAGAGACGAGAGAGAGGAAACGAACGCTGCTTACAGGAGTCGGCGAGAGGATTTCTTCTCCGCGGCCGGATCTTTATCGGGCTGGCAGATGTCGCATTGACACATCTGGCGGAGCTTGCCTAATGCATACAACCCGGTATCATGCCCGTCACTCCAAAGCAGGCGTAAGGCATAATGTCCCACCGGCTGGATATCCTTCAGCATGATCAGCATCGGGACGTCATCGGGTTTCAGTTTCAACTCGCCTGTCCATTCATCCGTACAGGCCGCACAGGGGCAGTGTAACCGCAGATACCGAATCGGATAGACGCCTTGGTGCCCATCGCTCCACGCAATGCCGAACACGCCCTTCTCAAGCCACTTCATATCTTCGGGGTGAATGATCTCCGTGCCCATGTATCGACGCCTTTCCCGCTGTCACATCTTTCTACACGAGACCATACGGCACCGGTTCCGGTTCCGCGGCCAACAACTCTTTTTCCGGCAACCGTTTGCCGACAACGGTTCTCGCATAGGTTTCGACAATGTCTTCGACTTCTCTCCGTACTTGGCCTGTCGCCTTCAGCCGCGCCGCAAGCGCAAATGGGATGCGCCGAGCTTGGCGGAGAAATGCCGTGCTTCCCTGAGACATCGGCAAACAATAGTCCCAACTGCCCTGATTGCACGGTCCACACAATCTCCCTCCGGCCGAAGGAGAAAACCCGGAGGACTGCGCGGCAACATCCCGGCCACAGGATGCACATTGATCGATCTGTGGTTGAAACCCTGATTGTCCCAGGACCTGAATCTGAAAAATCACCGTGAGTAACCCCGGATCATCCGTTCGGGCCAACGAGCGCAATCCCTCCAGCAGCGTGTGAAAAATCGTGGGACTCGGATCACGGTCCGCCGTCACGCCGTCAACCAAAGCCACCATACAAGAAGCCGCCCAGATATGGTCCAAGTTCTCTCGCAACGAGATGAAGGACTCGAGGCTATCAACTTGGCTGACCGATGCAAGGCCGTCATTGCGCTTGTCAAAAAGTGTGAGATTGACCGACGAAAAAGGTTCGAGCATGCCGCCGAATCGACTTTTCATCCGGCGCGCGCCGAGTGCAATGCCTCGCACCTTCCCGAGTCGAAGAGAAAAAAACGTGAGAATACGGTCAGCTTCTCCCCAGCGCATGCTTTTGAGCACGATCGCATTGGTGGTGACAAGAGCCATACAAGGACGTCACTCGTCGGATTCAGAGGGTCATGACCATGATCCCGTTCCCCCCTCACCCCAGCCCTCTCCCTCAAGGGGCGAGGGAGTAAGGAGACGGGGCGGTTATTTCAGATACTCCAGCATGAGGGTGGCGAATCCAAGGTAGATGCTGACCCCCGTGATGTCCATGGCCGTGGTGATAAACGGTCCTGCCGCCACGGCCGGGTCAACATGAAATTTTCGTAAGAGTAACGGGGTCACCGTGGCCATACTCGACGAAATAAGAAACGTAAGCAGTAAGGCCCCCCCAACCACTAATCCTAAATATCCGTTTCCCTGCCACATCCATCCCGTCAGAAAAAGTAACGTTCCACAGATCACACACCCAAGAGTAACCCGATACGCATTTCTCGAAACACGACTTTCCAAATATCACTGTGCTCAACATGACCCGTCGCAAGCCCCCGAATGATCAGCGTCGAAGATTGAAGCCCCAGGTTCCCGCCCATCGCCGCAATCACGGGAATAAAGATCACCACGGCCACGACCTCCTGAATCGTAAACCGGAACCACCACAGGATGAGTCCCGACACAAGGCTTCCGGCCAAATTGGTAAACAACCACGGGAACCGCAGGCCCGCGGCCAGAAGACTGGGGATGCGCATCTGAGCGTCTTCTTCGGCGGCTCCGGCCATCTTCAACATATCCTTGGTGTCTTCATCTCGAATGACGTCCACCACGTCGTCGACCGTAATAATCCCCACGAGCCGATGTTCGGCATCGACGACCGGAATCGCCAACAGGTTGTAATTCGCCACCTGACGGGCGACTTCTTTTTGTGCGATGTCCACGCTCACACTAATGACGTCGCGGAAGAGCATGCTTTTCAAGGGAGTCGTCGGGGCCACCACCAGCAATTCTCGCAACGACACCACACCCGTAAGCCGCCTTTGACGGTCCGTCGCATAAATGTAAAACACCGTCTCGGCCTTGGTGGCCTGTTGCAGGCGCTGGATCGCTTCCCGAGCAGTGGTTTCTTCGGGCAGAGAGAAGAACTCCGTTGTCATGATGCTCCCGGCCGTTCCCTTGGGGTACGCCATCAGATTGGCCACCTCTTGAGACTCTTCGGCTTTCATCAGCGGCAAAATATTCTGCGCCATGTCCTCGGGCAGGACGCCCAAAATATCCGCGGCGTCATCAGCCGGCACGGTCCGTAACATCCAGGCAATATCGTCGGCATTTCGATCCTCAAGCAGTTCCAGGATCATCTCGTCACTCAACTCGCTCACAACTTTTCCCTGCTCCGCCACTCCTTCGACCAATTCAAAAATCGTCCGCCGTTCTTGAGGGGTATCCAAATTCATAATCACCCGGGCAATGTCCGCGGGATGCAACCTGGCGATCAAATTCGTCAGGTTTGAAATGGCGCCACGCTTCAAGAGACGGCGCGTTGAGAGCCGCACCACGTCAAATTTGCTTTGACTATTGGTGGACGCCGAAGCGACGGCATCCTTAGCGGGCACGGAGGCACTTTGAGTCATGATCTTTACCGGATCCGTCATGGTTGTGTTTCGTATCCTAATTCTACCAACAAACGATCATCATCGCGCCAGGCCTCTTTCACTTTCACGTGGAGTTCCAAAAAAACCTTGCCTGCCAAGGCCTCCGCCAACTCCAAGCGGGCGGCGGTGCCAATCGCTTTTAACCGCGCCCCGGATTTTCCGATCACAATCGCCTTCTGGCCGGGTTTTTCAACGAAAATAGACGCGGCAATCTTGGTGACGCGCTTTTCTTCCTGAAACTCGTCCACCCTCACGGCTACGGCATAGGGCAGTTCCGCCCTGGTCGATTCAATGACTTTTTCACGTATGGTCTCCGCCGCCAAATGACGCCATGACTGGTCCGTCACAAAACTTTCATCGAAGGCTTCGTCCTGCTCGACGACTCGATCAAAGGCCAACGACGCCAACCGGTCAACGTTCAGACCGGTTTTAGCCGATAATGGAACAATTTCCGTCCACTCCCCCAACGTACGATACGCCTCGATCACCGACAACACGTGACGTTTACGAATCAAATCGATTTTATTCACCAACAAAAAAACAGGTACCCCTTGCGATCGCCCGTGCATCGAGAATATTTGATCTACCACAAATCGATCGGCAGGGCTAGGCAAATTTCGTCCATCGACCATGACCGCAAGCACGTCGGCATCGTGAACGGCATCCAACGCCGTTCGCACCATGAGTTTATTGAGTCGATGCCAAGGCCGATGCAGCCCAGGTGTATCCAACAACGCCAATTGACCTTGCGGGAAATGCGCCACTCCGAGAATCCGGGAACGCGTGGTCTGGGGTTTGTCGGAAACAATGGAAATTTTTTGATTGACCAACGTGTTGACGAGGGTGGATTTCCCCACGTTGGAACAGCCCACGACAGCCATCGTACCGAATTTCATCACGTAACCAATCCAACGGGGTTTATCCGTATGCGCCCTCTCCCCTGAAGGAAAAAGCGCCTTTCTTTCTTCTCCTCATTTGAAAGGAGGGGTGAGGGGAGGCAGAGAGCCTTTATCGAGTGGAGCAACAACGACAAGAGGGACGATGCAGGGCTGTCCCCCTCTCCGTCATTGTGTCAATACCGGTTTCGCTCATTGTCGTCTACGGCGACTCAACAAATTGATACACCGTCTCTCCTTCCTTCACGTACCCTAACCGCTCCCGTGCCACTTGTTCCAAGGTAAAGAGATCGGATTCCAGAAGATCGATGTTCTCTCGAAGAACAGTGTTCGCCTGCTCCAAGGAGGCAATCTCTTCTTGAGTCCTATCAAGTTCTTGAGTCATCTTCCAATACTGGGGTAACCCCGTTCCCTGCAACATCCAAACCAGGCACAGCACGATCCCAATGCTGACACTCAGTGGATAGACCACCGATCGTGGGATGGACCATCGACTCGGTTTCTCCAGTTTTCGATTCTGGCGGACCACCTTATGCCTTCCGGGTTCGAAGCACCTTTCTTCCTTTATACACCGCCGCTTTCCCCAACTCTTCTTCGATTCTGAGGAGTTGATTGTACTTGGCCAACCGGTCCGTTCGAGACAACGAACCCGTCTTGATCTGTCCGGCGTTCAATGCCACGGCCAAGTCGGCAATGGTCGTGTCCTCCGTTTCTCCGGAACGATGGGAGATCACGACACCGAACCCCGCACGCTTGGCGAGTTCAACCGTCTCGAGGGTTTCGGTCAAGGTGCCGATCTGGTTGACCTTTATCAGAATAGCAGTTCCGACGTGTTCTTGAATACCCCTTGACAAATATTCGACGTTGGTCACAAATAAGTCATCTCCGACCAACTGGACCCGTGTGCCGAGCCGGTCGGTCAGGAGTTTCCAGCCTTTCCAGTCGTCTTCATGAAGTCCATCTTCAATCGACACAATGGGATACCGCTCGACCAACCCTTCATAAAAATCGATCATCCGGGCAGAACTTCGCGCAGCACGCTTTTCCGCGCGAAGCACATACCCCTTTTTACCGTAAAATTCATTGGCCGCCGCATCAATCGCCAACACAATATCCGAGCCGAGCCGGTACCCTGCCTTGCGAACGGCTTGACTAATCACGGCCAACGCCTCTTCATTCGACTGCAGGGCCGGCGCAAATCCGCCCTCGTCGCCCACGGCCGTACTCAAGCCCTTGGCCTTCAGCACGGCCCGCAAATGATGAAACACCTCCGCGCCCATCCGCAGCCCTTCGCGAAACCGCGTCGCGCCGACGGGCATGATCATGAACTCTTGCAGATCCAATCCGTTATTCGCGTGAACGCCACCATTGATAATATTCATCATGGGTACCGGTAATTCACGGGCCTTGGCTCCGCCAATGTATCGATAGAGGGGTTGCCGCGTTTCCGCCGACGCAGCACGGGCCACGGCAAGCGACACCCCCAGGACGGCATTCGCCCCGAGTCGGGACTTTCCCGGAGTCCCGTCCAACGCAAGCATTGTGGAATCGACCAACGTTTGATCCAGGGCATTCACCCCCCGAAGTTTGGGGGCCAGGGTTTTCGTAATGTTCCGAATGGCCTTCGTGACCCCTTTCCCCATCCACCGTTGAGGATCGTTGTCCCGTAATTCAAGCGCTTCTCGTGTCCCCGTCGACGCACCGGAAGGCACGGCTGCCCGTCCCCATGCACCACTGGTCAGCAGAACGTCCACCTCCACCGTGGGAGTCCCGCGAGAATCAAGTATGGCTCTTGCTTTGATTTCTTTAATTTTGCTCATTCACACGTCGCTTTTCACAAAGAGGAACGGCTCATGCAGGCTTGGCGCTTGTACATCGAAATGGTCATCTGAGGAAGCGAAGGAACTATCTGCTCTTACACCCACTCGGTTGTCCTAACTACGAGATTCCTCGCTACGCTCGGAATGACAGATGCGGCAGGGCACCGCATGTTATGGCGAAAGCCGCGTCTTGAACAAGGCATTCACTTTTTGGGGATTGGCTTTGCCCCCGGAGTTTTTCATGACCTGGCCGACCAGGAACCCGATCACCGTCTCTTTTCCCTCTCGATATTGGGCCACCTGCGCAGGGTGCCGCTCGATGACGGCGTCGACCAAGGCCGACAACTCCCCTTCATCAGACAGTTGCCGGAGCCCCTTTTCCTCTACGAGTTGCGCGGCCGATTTGTCTCCGGCGTAGAGTTCGGGGAAAATCTCCTTGGCGACTTTCAAACTGATGGTTTCATCATGCACGAGCTTCAACAATCCCACCAACCGTTCCGGAGACACGGGGGAAGCCTCAACGGTCGTCCCGGATTGATGCAGCTCCCGCAATAATTCACTCATCATGAAGTTGCTGATGGTTTTGGGTTCGGCAAACAACGTCACGCAGGCTTCAAAGTAATCGGCCAAGGCACGAGAGCTCGTGAGCACACCGGCATCGTAGTCCGGCAATCCGTAGTCCTTCAGAAATCGATGATGGCGATCCTGGGGTAATTCCTGAATCGTGGATCGCAATTCCTCAACCCACTCGTCGGGAATCACAAGCGGAACGAGATCGGGATCGGGAAAATAGCGATAGTCATGGGCTTCTTCCTTGCTTCTCATGACAACGGTCTGGCTACGCTCAATATCCCACAATCGGGTTTCCTGATAGACCGTTCCTCCCTCCGTAAGGACTTTGGTTTGCCGTTTGATTTCATATTCGATGGCGTCTTTGACAAACTTGAACGAGTTGATATTCTTGAGTTCCACCTTGGTGCCAAATGCGTCGGATCCCGCAGGCCGCAGCGAAAGGTTGGGTTCACAGCGAAGGCTGCCCTGTTCCATGTTGCCGTCACACACGTCTATATACATCAAGACGTCCCGCAAGGACTTCAAATACGAGACGACTTCCTCTGCCGAGCGCATATCGGGCTCGGTCACGATCTCTATCAACGGTGTTCCCGCTCGATTCAGATCAACGAAACTGCCGGCATCTTCACTCGCGTGAATATTTTTCCCCGCGTCTTCTTCCAAATGCGCTCGACGGATTCTCACCCTTCCGGACGTCCCGTTTGCCTTGAACTCAAGCCAGCCATTCTCGCAAATGGGCCGGTCATACTGGGAGATTTGATAGCCTTTCGGCAGGTCCGGGTAAAAATAATTCTTTCGGGCAAATTGGTTTGTTGTCCCAACGGTACAATTCAAAGCCAATCCCGTCCGAATCGCCATTTCCACTGCACGCTTGTTCACAACCGGCAGAGAACCCGGCAATCCCAGGCAGACGGGACAGGTCCGAGTGTTGGCTGGCGCCCCGAACTCCGTCGCACAGCCGCAAAACAGTTTCGACTGCGTTTGGAGTTGGGCGTGAACCTCCAACCCGATGATGGTTTCGAACGTCACCGCGTCGGATCGGATTCTTCTGAAGAAGGACGCCGCATTTGCTGCACCGACTCCCGCCCCGCATCCACCGCATCCTTGACGACCGTCCCGGCTTCATTCAGAAACTCCCGGCTCTTGTTCATCACGTCGTCCCAGGTATCCGTGGCTCTTTCCGAAAAATCTCGAACGTCATCGCCCGCCTGTCGCACCGTACGGAACAAGGTCTCCCGCGATTCCCGTCCGGCTTGCGGAGCCAATAACAAGGCGGCAACGGCGCCAAACGCCATCCCGCTCAAAAACGCCACCATCACGCTGCTGGCTGATGCGCCAGAACTCTTGTTTCCCATTTACCTACCCTCCCTTTTTTGTGCACGATTTTTTATGGTCAGTGCCACGGCCCTCATACCAACCAGCACGCTGACCACATTCTTCATGAGCGTCGTACCTTGTGCACGAAAAACTCCATGGACTTGATTGACCGTCTCACCCACGTCGCCAATGGCATCCATCAACACCGACGCCCGGCCCACTCCTTCCCGAGCTTGCGTGGACATGACTCGGACGTTCTCATTCGTCTGCTTGATCTCTGTCAGGATCTCCGGCAATTCGGCATTGATCTGCGATAGTAATCGTTCGGCTTGAGTCGCGGTCTTCCGCACCTGAATCACGGTCGGAACGACGTAGCCCACAAGCACCACAAAGGCTACGGCAATTATCACGGCAGCAACCTCGATCATACGTCACCTTCCTTATCGAATAAGTGGTCGTTTTTTGTGCCAGTCCGTGGCCAACTCATACGCACGTGCGGCCCGAAGAACGACGTCTTCTTCAAAGGGACGACCCAAAATTTGCATGCCGATCGGCAACTTCTTCCGGCTCAACCCGCAAGGCAAGGAAATCGCCGGAATCCCGGCCAAACTTGCGGAAATGGTATACAGATCCGACAAATACATCTGCAGGGGATCTTCGATTTTTTCACCGAGTTGAAACGCCGGAGTCGGCATGACGGGGGTCACGAGCAGATCGACGTCCTGAAAGACCCGATCAAAATCCTGTCGAATAAGGGTCCGCACCGCTTGAGCTTTGGCATAATAGGCATCATAGTAGCCGCTACTCAAGGCATAGGTGCCCAACATAATCCGCCGTTTCACCTCCGGGCCAAACCCCTCTTGCCTGGTACTCCGATACATCTCCAGAAGATCAGCGCTTTCTTTGGCCCGGAATCCATATTTGACGCCATCATAGCGGGCCAGGTTGGAACTCGCCTCCGCCGTTGCCACGATATAATAGGTTGCCACCGCAACCCCCGTGTGCGGGAGCGAGACCTCGTGAAGCGTACCGCCCAATTCTTCCAGAACGGCGAGGGCTTCGCCCACGGCGTCGCTGACTTCCGGATCCAGACCTTCCGCAAAAAATTCAAGTGGGACCCCGATTTTCAGTTTTTTGACGTCTTTCTTTTTGAAAGCCCGCGTAAAGTCGGGAACCAGTGTGTCCGCCGAGGTCGAATCCCGCGGATCATGCCCGGCAAGCACGTTCAACATCAACGCGGCATCCATGACGTCCTTGGTAATAGGCCCGATTTGATCCAGAGAAGAGGCAAACGCAATGAGTCCATAACGGGACACGCGTCCATACGTCGGTTTCAGGCCCACGACCCCACAACACGCGGCCGGTTGGCGGATAGACCCTCCCGTATCCGTCCCCAGCGCCGCCACGCACTCATCGGCAGCCACGGCCGCAGCCGAGCCGCCACTCGAGCCACCGGGCACAGAGGAGAGTTTCCAGGGATTTCGACTCGGGCCAAAAGCCGAATATTCGGTGGAAGACCCCATCCCGAATTCATCCAGATTGGTTTTTCCGATCAGTAAACACTGCTGCGCCCGCAGCGCGTTCACCACGGTGGCGGAATACGGCGGGGTGAAGCCCCCAAGAACGCGGGACCCACACGTCGTGGGAAGGCCTTCCGTGCAAATATTATCCTTGATGGCAATCGGCATCGCCATCAGGGGCTCGGTTTTTCTCCAGGCGCTTAACGACTCATCCAGTGCCTGGGCCTGAGACAAAATGGTCTCTTTGTCGTTCAGCGTAATATAGGCTTTGACCTTCGACTCCACGACGCTGATCCGCAGAAAGTAGGCGCGGGCAATCTCCACGGCACTGACGTCTCCGCGCGTAAAGCGATCCTGAAGCTCTTTCAGGGTACATTTAACAAGTGACATGGCTATGAAATGGGCTTACGAGTGAAGGAAGCAACGACGATCAGAAGCCGCCGTCGGCATCAGGGGCAATTGGCGATTCGATTGTCGTCGTCTACTTGAATGATTCGAGGGCAATGGTGCTTTGCTTCGTCGTCATTGTAATATTCATAACAAAAAATGATGACCCGATCCCCAGTCACCCCTTTTCTGGCCGTGGGTCCATTGAGCACGACTTCGCCTGATCCCCGTTTTCCATTGATGGCATAGGTCGTGAACCGCTCCCCATTATTCAAATTCGAGACCATCACGAGTTCATAGGGCAAAATTCCGGCTGCATCCAACAAATCTTCATCCACTGTCAAACTGCCCTCATATTCCAGACAGGCATCCGTGACGATCGCCCGGTGGATTTTCGCCCGTAACATATGCCGTAACATCGCTACCTCGACTTCCTCGGATTCACCGATCACTGATAATTTGCGGAACCTGAAACAAGCCATCCACCGCTTTCGGCGCGTTGCTCAACGCGTGCACTTGCGACAGGGAGGGTTGTCTCTCATCGTCACGCAACACGTTGGCGTCACCCGCGACCACCGACGTCGTTCCGGGAATACCCGTCGTATCAACGGCGTTCAACTCTTCCATAGAGGTCAAAATACGACTCAGTTGGGTGCTCAATCGCTCCAATTCCTCACGGCTCAGTTGAAGTCGCGCAAGATCCGCCACGTGTTCCACTTGACCTATCTCGATGCTCATCAACGAGGACCTTCTCCTCTTCGGGTTGGTCTTTCCTGCCGCTCCAGGAAAGGATTATACCATTAGGGCCGAAAGACTACAAAGAATTTACAATTTTATCATGACGGGCGTTGGAAAGCTACGGAAGACCGTCACCATACGACGGACTTTCGGGGCGAACGATGTTTCGTCAACGCACATATTTACTCGACAACGCAGCCATCGGCGGCGACATCCACCCTTCATCGGCAAAAGAGACATAGCGTCCGTCACCAATGATGACGTGGTCAAGCACCTGCACACCGAGAATGTCACCGGCTTCCTGCAAGCGTGCGGTCAACGCCCGGTCTTCTTTACTGGGCTTGGGATCACCGCTCGGATGATTATGCAGAAAGATCACGGCCGCCGCCGACTCGCGGACGGCTTCATTGAACACTTCCCTCGGATGAACCAGACTGCTCGTCAAGGTCCCTTCGGAGACAGTCTTTTCCCGGATGACCGCATGCTTGGCATCGAGGAGGATCACCTTAAAGAGTTCACGCCGCAAGTCCCGCAACAGCGGATAGTAATGATCAAACACCGTTCGACTTTGGGTAATCACCGTCCCGGTGGTCAGCGGAGCGGACAACACCCGTTTGCCCAGCTCAATGGCCGCCTTGATCTGAGCCACCTTGGTCGGGCCGATACCCGGCACGGCACAGAGCTCATGGACGCCTCGATTGGCTAATCCCTGTAAGCCTCCCAAATGCTCAAGAAGATCCATACCGACCTGGACAGCCGACGTCTTATGCCGGCCCACCCGAAGTACAATGGCCAGCAGTTGCGCATCGGTCAGGGACTCCGGACCTTCTTCCAGCAGTCGCTCGCGCGGCCGTTCACCTTTTGGCCAATGCAGGATCGCTTTAGAAGGTTTTTCGTCCATCCCCTCCTCGTCTCTTATCGAAAGCTCTCGACGACCAATGCCGCGAGAGTAATCCAGTCGGCCGCAAGGTCACACCGCACCAAAGCGGAGACTCCTTCTGACGGGCGTATCTTGCCGCTCACGAACCAGTATGCTACTTTTTCTCGTCTGAAAGGAGCAAGCGGTGCGAGTTGTTGCCGGCAGCCAAAAAGGGCGTCGTCTCAAGGAACCCGAAGGGCGAGACCTTCGTCCGACCTCGGCCCGAGTGCGCGAAGCCTTATTGTCGATCCTGGCCCATCGCACAGAAGACGCACGCGTCTTGGATCTCTATGCCGGAACCGGGGCATTGGGCCTCGAGTCCTTGAGTCGTGGGGCACACCAGGTCGTCTTTGTGGAAAACCACGTCGCCTCGGCACGAATCCTTCGGGAAAACGTCACCCGGTGCGGCCACGACGAACGATGCGTGGTCATCACGCAAGACGCCGAGACGTTTTTAACCGCACCCCCATCGTTTGGCGAACCACCTGCGTTCGATATTGTCTTTGCTGATCCGCCCTATCATACCACCGACCTGACCGGGTTGCTCGAACGCTTGAGCCGGAGTGGGAAAATCGCTTCTCAAGGGATGATCATTCTTGAACATTTCTTCAAGCATCCCGTCCCGGACCGAATCGAAGCGCTCACGCAAACGCGTCAGTCGCGGTATGGCGATACCATGCTCACCTTCTATCAACGTGCTACGGAGGACACATGCGACTAGCCATCTATCCGGGCACCTTCGATCCCATTACCCGTGGGCACACGGATATTGTCAGTCGCAGTCTCAGCATCTTCGACCGGCTGGTCGTGGCCATCGCTCCCAATCCGCGAAAAGGAGCGCTTTTGTCTATCGAGGAACGAGTTGAACTTGCGAAAATCGCCACAAAGGGATTCCCCAACGTGGAAGTGGACTCGTTCAACGGCCTGTTAGTGGAATACGTTCGACAGCGGGAAGCCCATGCCATTATTCGAGGATTACGAGCGGTTTCCGACTTTGAACACGAGTTTCAAATGGCGCTACTCAATCGTAAGCTCGATGAACAGTTGGAAACGGTTTTTCTGATGCCAAGCGAAGAATATTCGTATCTGACTTCCAGCATCGTCAAAGAACTCGCCCTGTTCGGAGGTGAATTGGAAGCCTTTCTCATCCCTGAGGTAGCCAAACATCTTCGTGAAAAGTATGGGCATCACTCACCATGAAACTGGCCACCCGTACCACGCGCATCGTCCCATCCCCGACCTTGAACATTTCGGCAACGGCCAAATCCATGGCGGCCCAAGGCGTGGACGTCATTGATTTTTCCGCAGGGGAACCGGCATGTGACACACCTGAGGTGGTGAAAGCGGCCGCGAAGGCGGCCATCACGGACGGGTTTACGAAATACACGCCCGCCTCGGGCACCGATGAACTCAAACAGGCCATCGTTGAGAAATTTTCACGAGACCAGGGTATCCACTACGAGAAATCGCAAATCCTGGTGTCCTGCGGGGCCAAGCATACCTTGTATAACGTCGCGCAAGCCCTTTTGGATCCCGGGGACGAAGTCATGATCCCCGCTCCGTATTGGGTGTCCTACCCGGATATCGTGCGACTGGCCGATGGACAACCCGTTATTCTGGAAACAAAGGAAAGCCAAGGGTATGCCATTGATCCGAAACAATTGGAAGCCGGCATCACCCCCCGCACCAGGGCACTGATCTTGAACAGCCCGTGCAACCCGACAGGGACGCTGTATACACGAGAGACGCTTGAAGCCGTGGCCGACGTGGCCAAACGTCACGGCTTTCTCGTGATCTCCGACGAAATTTATGAACAACTCGTCTATGGAGAAACGCCGTTCTTGAGTATCGTATCCGCCGCACCCGAGATTGCGGATCAGACTCTCGTGGTGAACGGTGTTTCCAAAGCGTTTTCCATGACGGGATGGCGTATCGGCTACGCAGGGGGACCGAAAGCATTGATCGCCGCAATGGCGATGATTCAAAGCCAAAGCACGTCCAATCCAACGTCGATTTCGCAAAAAGCCGCGGTGGCGGCCCTCCGGGACGGAACCCCATTTTTCGAGGAGTTGCTTGCGGATCTCAGTCCCAAGCGTCGCCTCATGATTGACACGTTGAACACGATCCCCGGCATGACCTGTCCAACCCCTGCCGGAGCCTTTTACGCATTTCCCAACGTGTCGGGAATCTTGGGCAAACGGCATGCAAATGGAACCATCACGACCTCGGGAGACCTGGCCACCTACTTATTACGTGAAGCGCAGGTGGCATGTGTGCCCGGTGAACCGTTTGGAAGTCCGCACCATCTGCGGTTGACCTATACCCCCACGCTCGACTCGATCGAACGAGGACTCAAAAGGGTCGAAAAGGCCATTCAGGCCCTTGCCTGATCCCCGAAGATCCTTGACTTTGCCGATAAAAAGAGTATTGAAAATAGAAAGACCATGAAACGAGGGGATAACGATGCCACTATACGAATATCAATGTGAGACCTGTCACCATCAATTCGAAGTCCGGCAAAAAATTTCCGACCCGGTGATCGACAAATGCATACAATGCGGGCACGCGGTCCGAAAACTCATATCGGCGTCCGGCATCATGTTCAAAGGGACCGGCTGGTACGTGACGGATTACTCAAATAAGATGAAAGATCCCAGCCAAGCGAAACACAGTGAGAGCCAGGCCAAGGACGGAGCAGGCAGTGGATCGGAAAAGCCCCCCGCGAAAAGCGAATCCGGCTCCACCCCTGACACGTCGTCATCCACGCCCACGTCTCCTCCGTCGAGTCCGGCGCCGTCAAACTCAGGATCGTCTTCGGACTCCACGACTTGAGTCCTCTCAGCCGACGGCACCGCGAATCTGTCATCGCCGGTTTTCCCTCTTCGCTCATTGGTATGAAAATAGCCTGTCCCGGTCATGCCCCCCTCACCCTGCCCTCTCCCGCGGTGGGGAGAGGGGTTTAGAAGAATCGGGGCAGGCGCCGAAACGATCCGCGAATAATGCGTTCCATACCAACCGGGCAAACGTCCGATAACCCGCGGCATTGAGATGCAGGCCATCACTGGAAAAGTGCGAGGCCAGGAGAAAAGAGGGGCCTTCCGCAGTCGCCTGAAACAAATCCACACACGGCATGTGATGACGTGCACATCGTTCGGCAATCAGGCGATTCAATTCCAACCGAGAGTGAAGATGTGAGTGAAGCCAGTCAGGCAGCAGGCCGGCGCCGGGATCCTCCGCCCTGATGGAAGGGACCGTCACGCCAACGGGTTGCACGCCCGCGGCCAACGCCAATGTATAGAAACGGTCCAGATACGTGATAATCGTGGAGGTGGCAACGCCCCATCCCAAATCGTTCGTTCCGCCTAAAATCACGGTAGAAAAAGGAAGCACGTCAACAGCGTCGCGAGGGAATCGCGTCACCATGTCGGACGTGGTTTCGCCGCAAATTCCTTTGACGGAGACCCGCCCTCGTGCGCCTAACCATTCCTGGAGAAATCCGCCGTAGGGAACATCCGGCAGAGGCATCCCCGTCTCAGCCTGAACGTGATACCCCGCGGTGAGACTATCACCGAAACAGACGAGTAGCGGAGAAGAATCAGCGTGCGACTTGAAACGTATAGACATTGCCGAACACCCTCCTCTTGACATCGCCCAGTCTCAATGAATAGCCTTATAAATTCAAAGATAGACCGATCGAGACTATTCGTCTCCAGAACAACACTCGTATTCCGTTACCCATCATCACTCACGATCTGTTTTGAGGAAGGAGTTCTGTCTTATGCAAGGACGTCATCAGCATACTTCACATAAACGCGGCAACGTGATCCTCTCCCTGCTCGGATGGTTCATGATCCAAAGCCTGTTGTGCAGCCTCCCCTACGCCTTGGCAGAGGAAGCGTTTCAAATAGCCATCATTGATCCGCAAGCGGTCCTGGAAAATTCCAACGCGGGGCAAAAGGCGCTGGCGACCTTAAAAGAACACGTGATGGTTCGTCAAAAACTGTTGGAAACGGACGAAGAAGAAATACAGAAACTCGAACAACAGTTTCAAGGCGGTACGGGTCGCAGTGAAACCGAAACCCAAGTCCTACAGGAAGAGTTACAAGGCAAAATCCAGGATTACCAGCGGCGGCGACAAACGTTCCAGCAAGAAGTGCAGGAAAAGCAAAAAACGTTGATGGTGGATTACATGAAGAAAATCGAAGGAGCGACCAAGGCTGTAGCCGAACGGCGTGGCTTTTCATTGGTCATTGATAAGGGCAATGAGGCCATCATGCAAATTGTGATCTACTCCACCAAGGGTATGGATATTACCGATGAGGTCGTGAAGGAGTTTAATAAAACCCACAAATAAATGGCTCAGCCTTCATGCGAGAAAAGAGTGACGGGACGTGTGCAGGCTAGTCTCGAGCATCAGGGCCTGGCTCCAGAGGAAACCCCGCCTGTCGCCACGCCTTGATGCCTCCTGCCATGGACAAGACCTGCGTATAGCCCATCTCTTGCAAGTTGGCAGCCGACAAGACCGATCGATAGCCTCCACCGCAATAGAGAATAATTTCCGCGTTTTTATCAGGAATCATCTCCTCAATATCACGTTCGAGAATCCCCCGGCCTTTGTGAATAGCCCCCCGGGCATGACCTTGAGCCACTTCACGATCTTCCCGAACATCGATAAAATGAAAGGCGTCACCACGCTCGAGGCGAGCCATGACCTCATCCGGCCTGCACTCACGAATTTCGCTCTTTCGTGTCTCAACCAGCCGCTCGAATCCGGGATTATGCCCCATCACAACTTTACCTTTTTGTGAAAACGCATCCTTCTCCTTGAAGACACTGAAACGCCAGCAGACCGTAGGTCGGGTTAGCGTAGCGTAACCCGACAGCTAACTGTCTCCTAAACCTGATGCCGGTTTACGCCACAAATTGAAGTTTCACTCCGCACGCGGCGGCGATTTTGGCGACCGTCCCGAGCCGAGGATCCCGGTTGCCCGATAAGCCGAGGGAAAGGCCCACGCGATTGACGTCGGCCCGACGTGCGAGTTCAGAGACGCCGCCCTGCGCCGCTGCCACGTTACGAAACGCCTTCATCAACAGTCGAGTGTTGCCGTCGAATTCATCAATCGCCGCGTTCAGATAGGCTGCAATATCTTCCGGGTTTTGAGGTAATCGCTGGCTTTATGTTCTTTTACGGGCATGACGCTTCTCCTCCTTATACGTCTTCCAGTGGGTCTGAGCCATTTTAACGTCACGGGCCTGCTGTTTTTTCGTTCCCCCCACCAGAAGGATCACAAATGTCTTACTGTCTAGGCCATAGTAGACACGGTATCCAGGGCCAAAGTCGATCCGAAGCTCAAAAACGCCGTCGCCCACTCCTTTGTGATCGCCAAAATTTCCAAGTTCTATTCGGTCAATGCGCGTCTGGACCCGGGCTCTGATCTCGGCATCCTGGCACTGTAGCCATTCGTCGAAGTAGTCTCTCCCATCTTCTGTGACGTAATGGACTACTCTGACCATTGCTTTAGTTGTAGCCAATCAGCTACAGAATGTCAAGGTGGGAGTAACAAGATGGGAGTAATCTTTGACAAACCTGCGCGATTTGAGATTCATCCAGGATAGATTGGCGCGCCCGGCAGGGGTCGAACCTGCGACCCTCGGCTTAGAAGGCCGATGCTCTATCCACTGAGCTACGGGCGCTCGACCTTACTCTTCACCAGGTGATGCGAGGTGGTGTATTGAGACTGGTCGGGGCGAGAGGATTTGAACCTCCGACATCCTGCTCCCAAAGCAGGCGCGCTACCGGGCTGCGCTACGCCCCGACGTCTCTCCGAAGTTTGCGTTTCAACACGTCTTTGGCTTTATCCAACGCTTGTCCACGATGACTGATTCGGTTCTTCCGGTCAAGCGTCAACTCCGCCAGAGTTTTTCCCAGTTCCGGGACAAAAAAGACCGGATCATACCCAAACCCGTGGCCTCCGGAGCAGTGGTCCGCGATCCGTCCCTGTAACACACCTTCCACGAACTCGACGGAAGAAACAGGATCGGCAATCGCCACGACCGTCAAAAAACGAGCCCCCCGTTGATCCGCCGGGACTCCCGTGAGTTCGTCCAACAATTTTCGACAATTGTCTGCATACGTGGCATGGGCTCCGGCATATCGAGCGGCAAACACACCCGGCCGCCCTCCTAAGGCGTCGACTTCCAAGCCGGTATCATCGGCAAGGGTCAGCGCGCCGGTGAACTGCGCAATCTCCCTGGCCTTTTTGCCGGCATTCTCCTGGCACGTCTCGCCATCCTCAACCACGACCGGAGCGGCGGGAAACTCATCCAGCGTCCGAATGGTCAAACCAAGATCCTGCAGGAGCGCCTTCATCTCCTGCTGTTTATCCCGATTCCCCGTCGCTAACACAAGCTCCATGACGTTCTATGCGAGATTGCCGATACAGTCTTTTTGCAGCTTGATCAATTGCTGAATGCCGTTCCACCCCAAAGCCAGGAATTGATCCAACTCCTCTTTGCCGAACGAACCGCGTTCGGCTGTCCCTTGCACCTCGACCAAGCGCCCATTGCCGGTCATCACGAGATTCATATCCACCTCAGCCATGGAATCTTCTTCGTAGCACAGGTCCGCCAAGGCGACCCCTCCGACTCTTCCGACACTGATGGCGGCCAGATAATCCACCAGCGGCGTCTTCTTCAGCATTTTCTTCTCTTTCAATGAGGCAAACGCATCGGCGAGCGCGATAAAGGCTCCGGTAATCGAGGCCGTACGCGTGCCGCCGTCGGCTTGAATCACGTCACAATCGATCCAAATCGTGCGCTCCCCCATCGCAGGTAAATCCGTCACCGCGCGTAACGCTCGGCCCACAAGCCGTTGAATTTCCAGGGTCCGGCCGCTTTGCTTTCCTCGCGAGGCTTCGCGGGGCATGCGATCATGCGTGGCCCGTGGCAACATGGCATATTCAGCCGTCACCCAGCCTTGCCCTTTATCCCGTAAAAACGGCGGGAGCTTTTCTTCAACCGACGCCGTGCAAATGACTTTGGTTTCGCCCATTTCCAGCAGGACGGACCCATCCGCATACTTGATAAACGGTCGAGTCACCTTGACGAGACGGATTTCATCGGATCGGCGGCCATCCGGTCGTTGCAATCGTGACAGGTCATTCATAGGCGTATCTTTCTGAGTAAAGTGTGGGACAAAAGGCGGGATTATAGTAACTCAAGCCAACAAAGATCAAACCGGAGCTGACTAGAGGTCCTTCCGATGAACATTTTTTCTCCTCTGTTTCTTCGCCACGACCGCTCGCACGAGCAAAAGCCCGAGAATCATGAAGACTACACCCCCGACAAAAAGATCTTCGTACGGAAACAGATACGGCATAGACTCAGAGTAGGAGAAACCGCACGCGACCGCAAGTATAACGCCTCGTCGCCTCTTCGTTGACGGGCTCCGAGAGGCATGCTAACTTTCATCCATAGTTTCAACAAGTTGGGATTTACTCCATGTATGATCTTCGATCGCTCAGAGAACAGTTACCCGCCATTCGCGACCGACTCGGGCCCCGTGGAGCAGACGTGGCATGGGAAGAAGTCGAAAAGCTCCTACAGGACCGCCGCGACCGGCTCTCCCAAGTCGAAGCCCTCCGGCATCAACTCAAAAAAGGCTCCGAGGACGTTGCTCGATTAAAGCGCGCGAACCAACCGGCAGAAGAAGCCATGGCCGCCATGCGGGCACTGGGCGACAACATTGCCATCCATGAAGAACACTTGCGGACGATTGAGACCCGACTCGAAGAACATGCGCTGGGCATTCCCAACGTCCCACATGACACGGTCCCACAAGGAGCCGATGCGTCGCAGAACGTCGAAATTCGTCGATGGGGTGAGCCGCGCTCCTTTGCCTTTCCACCGAAACCGCATTGGGAAGTAGGAGAATCCCTGGGCATTCTGGACTTTAAACGGGCAGGCAAAATCGCGGGGGCGCGCTTTTCCATGGCGCTAGGCACGGGTGCTCAACTCGAACGCGCGTTAACCACGTTCATGCTCGATACCCATACCCGGACGCATGGCTATACCGAAGTGCTCCCACCCTATCTCGTCAATCGAGAGGCCATGATCGGCACGGGACAGCTCCCGAAATTCGAAGGCGACCTGTTTCACCTCCGCGATGACGAATACATCTTAATCCCGACAGCCGAAGTGCCGGTCACCAACATGTACCGGGACGAAATTCTTCCGGATACCGTCTTGCCGATCCGGCACGTGGCTTCGACACCCTGTTTCCGTCGAGAGGCCGGCTCATACGGACAAGACACACGAGGCCTGATTCGCCTACACCAGTTTCACAAGGTCGAACTCGTGGCCTTCACCACCCCGGAGGAATCGTATGACGAACTTGAGCGCCTCACCAACGCGGCCGAAGCGATTCTGCAAGCGCTCGAATTGCCTTACCGGGTCGTCAGCCTGTGCAGCGGGGATCTGGGATTTGCTGCCGCCAAGACTTATGACCTTGAAGTCTGGGTCCCCTCGCAACACGCGTACAGGGAAATTTCGTCGTGCAGCAATTTCGAAGCCTTTCAAGCGCGGAGAGCCAATATTCGATTTCGGCCCAAGGGCGGCAAGCCGGCCTATCTTCATACGCTCAATGGATCCGGCGTGGCCGTAGGCCGGACAGTCGTCGCCATTCTGGAAAACTATCAACAGGAAGACGGTTCGGTCATCATTCCCGAGGCGTTGCATCCGTATATGAACGGGGTCGAACGAATCACCTTGAACTCGACACCCTGACGTTGCCAATGAGCCAGAGTTCGGGCAGACACAGGTCCTGCCCTACGACCATATTGTATGCCTAACAAGGAGGTCTTCAGTGGGTATGGGAAACGTGATCAGGCTATCGGCTTGTACGCTGGCCGTCCTCGGTGTCATGAGCGGGTGTGCGATGCCCGAAGTGAAGACATCATGGTCAAAACCCGGCGCAGCTCCGGGTGAGTTTGAGCGCGTAAGCACCAAGTGTGAAGAGGACCCGGGCATGGCCGGGCTCAAAGGTTACGCAAGTTATCAGGTCTGCATGAAAAAGCACGGCTGGTTTCTCATAGAAGAGTCCATGTAACGAGGGGCACAATCCGGAGGGGTGCTGGAGTGGACGAACAGGCCGGTCTTGAAAACCGGAGTCCTTCACGGGACCGTGGGTTCGAATCCCACCCCCTCCGCCATGACAACAATAGCCATAAGATAGAGAACGGAGCCACAATGTCCACCAATAGCTGTAGAAGGGGGTGGGATTCGAACGGGGGTTTTGAAGGGGGTGGGCCCCCTTCATGGGGTGACCGGCGCCACGCGACGGCGCGAGGGGGCTGGCCCCCTGGCGGGAGCACGGAGGCAACCTCCGTGCGACTTCGAATGCCCACCCCCTCCGCCATAGCATCAAAAGCCATCAGACAAAGAGCCAAGCCACGCAGTTGACAACGTTTCCAGGAATCCGCAATCGTCTTTTCAGAACTCTCTTGTACGAGTTGGGGCCTACTGTGGAAATCATCATTGTTCGAGATACCATAGGCAGGGCCATGTTGCGAGACATGGCCAGCCTGCAGTTCGGGGATATGGTCAAGGCGGTTGTGGATGTCGAAGCGGGCATTATGGCGATTGGCGGTGAACTCCATTCGGATGAAGAGGCCATTCTTCTTGATGCAGGTTCGCGCCAATCAAATCTCTGGGGAATCAACTTGTATCCGGAAAAGCCGTCCGAAGAATGGATCGAATTTGATTCGATGATTAACGTGCGTCCATCCCAAGGAAATCGCTCTCGTTTTGTGGAAAGTGGGGAGATTCGCGAAGCTGTCACTCAGATAGTTCAACGGTTCGTAGCAGATTGAGCGGCATGTCCTATCAGCATACAAGCCTGGCGGGAGGGAGATGGTTCACCATGCCATTGGTGGAGCAATTGGCCCATGTTGGCAGTGAGGTCGGACGCATTCTCCGTTGGAAGGAGAAAAATCCACAGGACTGTGAAAAGGCTTTTATACGGGCGCTGGAATTGCTTGACTTGACCATACAAGATCCACGCTGGAAGGGTCGTCGGAAGGAACTGACCCGTGCTCGAGAGTTTCTCTGTGATGCGATGTTGGGAGGGAACGCTTACAAAAGCGACCTGATCGATCTCGATCGGTATTTCTACCATTATGCCCTGGCCTCCAGAATCGGTCGATAAATGACTGTTGCGTGAGTGTGCCTTACCTGCCGAATCTGTGAGGACGTCCCTCGGCTTATTGTGTTCCTGCTGCAGGAAGCTCTTTCCAATGCGCCCCCTGGCGGGAGCACGGCGGTTTCCGTCGGGCGACTTCGAATGCCCACCCCCTCCGCCAATAAATTTTTGATTCTTCAGTTTTTTTCGACGTTTCTGCTACCGGTTTCCGTTTTTTATATCAATTAAAAGGCAAGGAGAACGAGGCATGTCATACAGAAAACTGCTGCTCAACCTCTTGATTATCTGTGTGTTGGCGCCCGGGGTGTCCGCCCAGGAGACCGATCCCACGGAAGCACCGACCAGGCTCGAGGAAATCGTCGTAATCGGCAGCAGGATCGAGGGCAGAAGCATCACGGATTCTCCCGTACCGGTGGATCTCATCAAACAGGAGGACATGCGTAACACGGGACAACTGGAAGTGGGCAGGGCCATCCAGCGATTGATTCCCTCGTTCAATTTCTCGAGTTCGTCGGGCAGTGACGGAACGGACTCTGTGCGCCCGGCCACGTTGCGGGGAATGGGACCGGATCAGGTGCTCGTGCTGTTGAACGGGAAACGGCGTCACGGCAGCGCACTTATCCACGTCAACAGATCAGTGGGCCGTGGTACGGCAGGAACTGACATGAACGCGATCCCCATGGGCGCCATCAAGCGGATCGAGGTCCTGCGGGACGGAGCCTCCGCGCAGTACGGCTCTGACGCCATCGCCGGCGTCATCAACGTCATCCTCAAGGACGACTACGAGGGAGGATTCAGGACAAACTATGGAACGACCTACAAGGGAGACGGCGATCAGTTCGTCGCCAGCCTGGACAAAGGCTTCAAGGTCGGAGAAGACGGCACGTTGCACGCGACGTTCGAGTATCGTAACCGGCAACGGACCAACCGGGCGGGGCTGTTCGGAATCCCCAATTACCCCGGCACGACCTGTACCCTGAGTGACAGTCACTGTGCGTCCGGGGCATCATGGAAGCAATCGGCCCTGGAGACATACGGAGGAGACGCCAAAGTCATTACGAATGACCCCGGCGACAGAGAGAGGAATTTCAACCGTCGCAACTTCCGCGTCGGGGATTCCGACTCGGAACAATTCAGCGGCGCCCTGAACTTCGACAAGTCACTCGGGAAAGGACTCGAATTCTATTCCTTGGCCGACGTGTCTCGGCGCGCGAACGACAGCGGCGGTTTTTGGAGACAGGGAAATTCCGACAAAGACAACCCTCCTTTTGGGAACCCACCTGTCCGTGTCTATCCCGACGGATTTCTCCCACTGATCAATTCGACGATCTGGGACTATTCCTTCGGCGCGGGTATCGTCAAAGAGTTCAACAACGGCCTCAGGGCTGACCTGGGAGTGGTGCACGGCGGGAACACGTTCAATTTCAACGTTTCCAACTCTCATAATGCCTCATGGGTTGCAACCAATCAGCAGCCCGGGGCCACGTCCGCGGATGCCGGAACCCTGGAACTCTACCTCACCACCGTGAACCTGGATTTTTCCTTGCCGATACCCGACAAGAACATGAACCTGGCTTGGGGAGCGGCATACAAGCGTGACAACTACCAGATCCAATCCGGAGAAGAATACTCGTACGCAGACTATGATGGGCCGGGAGGGGGCGACGCAGGCATTGAGGTTTTCACGGGATTCAAACCTGAAAACGAAGTCAACGAGTCACGACACGCAATTTCCTTCTACGCGGACGCGGAGATGTTCGTCGACAATCTCGGTGTCTTCGATCAGGTTATGGTCAGCCCCGCGATCCGTTACGAGCATTACAGCGACTTCGGCCATACCATCAACGGCAAACTCGCCACGAAACTGGATTTCTCCGGAGCACTGGCCGTCAGAGGCTCCATGAGCAGCGGATTCCGTGCGCCATCCATGCAGCAACTGTACTTCAACAACCTCAGCACACAATTTGTCACCGGGCAGGCAGAGTCCATACAGGTAGGGACCTTCAGAAACGACAGCGCCATCGCAAAGGCGATCGGCATCCCCGAACTCAAGCAGGAAATCGCAACCAACCTGAGCGTCGGGGTCGTGTACCATCCGACCTCTTCGTTCACTCTCACTGCGGATGTCTACCGTATCGAAGTGAAGGACAGGATCATCCTGAGCGGATTTCTCAAGCCAACGGACCCGGCGCTTTCAGACGGCGTCATTGCGGCGTTGAATAATGCGGGAGCCGGCAGCGCTCAGTTCTTCATGAATGCGGCGGACACCGAGACCCGAGGCGGAGAAATCGTTGCCTCATGGCACGTACCCTTCATCGACCGCGGAAACCTGGATCTGAATTTCCTGGGAGCCCTCATGCAAACCCGAATCAGAGACGTGAAACTTCCCGCCGGTCTTCCTTCTTCGCTGTTCGATGACCGGGAGCGCTCCATCATAGAAGAATGGCAGCCCAAGAGCCGCTTTACGTTGTCCGGCTTGTATCAATTGGATCAATTGTCGGCCTCGGTCATGGTACACCGCTACGGCTCGTACACGGTGAGTGGCGACGGGAATAATCCCCCAAAACAGAAATTCGACCCCCAATACGTGACCGACGTTCAGCTCAGCTACAACTTCGGACCATTCGGGATCCTCAAGCTGGGAGCCAACAACCTGTTCGACGTGACACCGGATGAAGACACGATTGATGGAGCGAGAGGTGGTACGATCATCGACAACCAGGGCAATCTCATCGTGGATTCCCCGGACGTGTTCACGTATTCGCGCCGTTCTGCGCCCTTCGGCTTCAACGGCGGGTTCTACTACGCCGCGTTTGAATACCGGTTTTAGTAAGCCTAAGCCGAGGACGCCCCTACCCTCTCCCGAGGGGAGAGGGTTTCAGAAACAGAGAAGGAGATGCGGGGTTTCGGGACCGGGGTGAAGTTCCGTAGCTCGGGTTACGCTTCGCTAACGGGAGCTACGGGAGCGATATATTACAAAATCATACAAAGTTTACATATTCTGTACATATTGTACAGTTTGCCATGAACTGTACAAGGTAATTAGGGCGAAACGTAACCAAAATAGATCTTCAGAAACTGTTTAAACACATTCTCCCGACGGTGATTAAAGCGATACTCTACTTCTTTCAGATACATGGGGCAATGATATTTCGAGACCCCGCGATACTGATACAAGATATGTTTGGCGTAACTCCAAAAGCCTTCAATGCCGTTAATGTGATTCTTCGTCCGCGGGATCACCAACGCTTTCGCATGATTGACCGTATGATGGTGGCCATAGCGTTTTAAGGATTGATACCCGCGAAAGGCATCCGTGAAATAGACCGACCCTTTTCGGGTGTGCGCTTGAATATGCCGCATCAATTCCTCCGCACTGACCGACTCGACGACTTTCGTATACACGCGGCCGTCCCGCTCCAGGAGCCCGAAGACGACGCTTTTGCCCGCGGGGGCGCGGCCCCGTTGGCCTTTGCGCCGGCCACCGAAATAGGCCTCATCGAGTTCGATCTCGCCCTTCAGTTTGCCGGCTTCCAGTTCAGTGACATGATACAACGCTTCGCGCACACGGTGATAGACGCGGGTGACGACTTTCAGGTCCAGGCTCAGATCCTGGCTCAACCGATAGGCGGGTTGCAATTGATAAAAGCCTTGCAGGATCCGGATCTCCCGGCGCAGCCGCCGGAGGCTCTTGCTTTTCCCGCAACGCCCACATTTCACGTAGCCGCGGCTGGTGTGCAAGACCTGAAAGGAACCGCAGAAAATGCACTTGCGACCGCGCAGAAAGTTGGCCGCACAACTAAAAACCGTATGTCGTCCTGTAACCATGCTGGTTTTCTACCACACATTGGTTACGAAACGCCCTAATTACCCTGTACAATATGTACACTTTTGTACACTTTGTACAACGAAGAGGAATAACGGCATAAGGTGGAGCGGGGACAACTACGAACGGCAAGGACTCTGGATCCCCGATGAAGGATGTCGGGGATGACAGGAGGAGGGAGAGCGCGTGCGATGAAATTTGCCTGACTGCCCCACTGTAGGCAGGCTACCGCCGGACGTAGAGCAACTCACAGGCTTCGCAATAGCCATCCACCCGACCCCGGCGAAACGCCGCGGCCAATTGCCGTCTGACCCACTCCTCGCCTTCATGGCCACCGCGGCCATCGACGCCTTGAGACAACAGCATGTGTAAGCCCACGTCAATCAACCGTTCTTTTCGCTCTTCCATCTCAGGAGTGATGATTTCATCGATCGCGTGTTTGGCATACACCTTCACAATATCTTCATGAAATTTGTCATAGCCCAATTTGGCGACCGTGGCTTTGCGAATGTTGGCCAGTTCCTGTTTCACCAGGGGAAGGTCTTGCATCAATTTCCGAAAAATCTCCAACCGCCCTTCCTCCCACAACTTTTTCTCCATGGCTTCGAGGACAACCCCAGGATCGATCGTTTCGGCGGGCTCCTCAGCGGCAAAATCGGATTTCCGGCCATAGCCTCCAAACCGAAGCCGTTCGTAGGATTTCCGGGTTTCAGGATCACCGAGCACTTCATACGCGGCATTGATTTCCCGAATTTTGTCTTCGGCGCTCTGGTTGCCCTGATTGCGATCAGGATGATATTTGAGCGCAAGTTTGCGATAGGATCGCTTAATCTCTTCATCCGACGCCTCTGGGGTCACCCCCAGGGTGGTATAGTAATCAAGATGGATTCGTGCCATCGGTTCTCATCGACTCCTTAGGCCTAGATCATAGCGGGGGGCGGGCTTGCAGAACAAGCGGCGACGGCTCCCGCTTCATGCACGGGGAATCCGTCATCCATTTACTCTACGCTCACGCATTGGGGTATCTGCCATTGTGTCACACATTCTTCTTGCCAAATTGATCTCAGGCGGTCAAACAGGCGTTGATCGGGCAGCCCTCGACGTCGCCCTGGCCATGGGTCTGCAAATTGGAGGCTGGTGCCCGAGGGGACGTCAGGCCGAAGATGGCATGATCCCGATGACGTATCCGTTGCAGGAAACGCCTTCGCCGCAGTATTCCCAACGAACACGGTGGAATGTCCGCGATGCGGATGGAACCTTAATCCTGACCCGCAACGACCCCACGGGTGGCACAGCCCTGACGATCCACACCGCCCGGCGCCTTGACAAGCCCTATCGCGTCATCGACTTGACAACAAAACCGGACCCCCGTGCTGTCGCCTCGTGGATTTCCCATACGGGCATGACCGTTCTGAACGTGGCCGGACCCCGGGAAAGTACCTACCCGGGCATATATCATGAAGCATTCGACTGGTTGCAGGAAATGTTGGGAACCCAAACCTGACGAAGGATTGCCCGCATGCCGTCACGACAATTCCTTGCAGGAAAGACGGAAGGCGCATACCTGACAGGCAGGAGCACGTAGCCCGGAAAGCCCTATCTATCCCTCAGACTTGAGAGATTGTCTGGTGAGAGGCGGACGCCCCGGCCCGCCGGGATGCCAGGGACGACTGCCCTTACGCACCCGCATCAATGTCCGCCGTTTTTTCAAGTGCATAGCACAAAACCACTGGCTGACGGCTTTTCTGGGACAATAGATGCACAGGCCTGCTTCTTTGTGACGCCGCTGATACCGTTCTTGCCGTGTCATAGGAATACTCTACCGATGTTGGGTGAGTTATATTTAAGGGAAAACTCGTTCCTGCTTTTACTCTATACCGCCGGCCCAATCCTCTTCAAGATAGCCCGGTCTTGCTCGGGAGAAGAATACATGAGACAGTACGTCGAATCCGTGAAGGTACCGTAAAGTATGTGTATCCTCTGGTTGGGGCTCATCGTATCAGGTCTGTCAGGACAGGTGATCCCCAGCCATTTGCCCGCTCCATGCTTATCACAACCAATTGAAAACACAAAGATTATTGAAATTGTCACCATCCCGCAACTGCTTCAGACGCCAATCCGATACCATCAAAAACTGATTCGAATCCGGGGAACCGTCACGCGCCTGGAACTTCACCTCGACGACTCAAAACATTTCATCGATTTTGTGTTCCACCTCAAAACAGGACCCGACCGCGTGCTGGTTTTCGGGCGACATGATCGCACCGTGGGCGACATCCAGATGACCACCGGTCGAACCGTTGAGGTTCAGGGCATCTTCTGGCAAGAACGAGAGGCCAATGGCTACAGGTTATTCAACAATATCGAAGCCAATCGGGTCACGTTCCATCCTCCGCTCACCCCGGATCAAGCCGCCCTTGCGCCTCTTCTTGCGAGCTTTTGACGCGAGAAACACGATCGTCACCACGCTTCAGCCCGAAAACTGAGCGGAGCCAATTGCGCCTGCTCCAGCCCCAGGACGAGTTGATCCCGTGCCAACGGATTTCCACAAAACCGAACGTGACATTGCTGCAGATTGGGCTCCAACGCAATGAGCGGCGCAAGGTCCACGCACTCTTCCTGTCCCCCGTTCGTCCGGACTTGTATGATGCGCCCCTTCCCATGAGACCAATCCTCCGGCCATTCCCGGGTTAATACGGGATAATACGAAAAGTGTTGAGGAACCTCATGGGCCAAATCCAGCAATGCCTGGTGGTCCATCAATTGACGAGGCGTTTTGACACTCAGAATAATGCTGAAATGTCCCCCTGTGGCTCCGTCCACGGCTCCGAACGCTCTGGCTTTCATATACTGCAGATACGACAAAAACGGCGTAATGCCCGTCGAAAGCGCCAATGCCACGATCCGTATGGAACGCCATTCGTGATCGGCTTCCAAAACCAGGGTCGTCGGATCAACCGTCTGACTGTTCTGATAAACCACCAGTTCCGAACGGGTGTCATCATAATGCACGCACACGTCGATCGATCCACCCGTACGGCAACGTTGCACGGGATCATCGGTCTGCCACCAGGGAGAGGTATCGGCCTTTTCCTTATGAGTATCATTGATAATCGTTTCCAACACGCGCGGGCTTTCCTCCGAACAATTGGAGCGCGTATACATTCGACGGCGATACTTTTGCGTCCGAACGCCAAACGGTTTCACCAAAAACGCCGCCCCGGGACGCATGCGATCACGAACAGGAACGGGCCGTCCATCGACCTCGAAAGTCTCCGGCAACGTGAGGACGACTTTTCTCATCTCGCCCGGGTCGTAGGTATACACGTCGGTGATCTTCGCAGGAATAAAGAGCTCACGCGGTCGGTTCATCCACCTCACCCCTTCCCTTCCGGCATTCAGGTTTCTGAGGGCGCCATTGCCATCTGTCCGTCCCTTGTCTCACACAGTATAGAAAGCTGAAGGGAATTCGCCAACTGCCATCAACAACATTCACCAACACCGTCCCGCCTCACCAAAGCCTTGACCGGCAATCTGCGTGACCATTCCTGCTTCAACAACAAACCCGAGTACAAACGTGGTGCCCCCATACCGTCGCTTGCGAGGAATTTTCATTTCCGCTACCCTATGTAGGCAATTGTACGAGCGTTATTTTCTTTTAGGAGCCTCTCGCATTTCTCAGGAAGGTCGTTTTCATGACAGAACCTCTCAATAATCGACACGTCATTGAAGTCAAAGAACTGGTGACCCCCCGGCAGATCAAGGAACAACTTCCGATCACCGCGGCCGCAGAAGCCACGGTCCTGCAAACCCGTCAGGCCATCAGAGATATCCTTTATGGACGAGACCAACATAGGCTCCTCGTGGTCATCGGGCCGTGCTCCATTCATGACTCTGAAGCGGCCTATGCCTACGGGTCCGCACTCAAAAAGGTGGGTGAGGCTACCAAAGACCATCTGCTGATCGTCATGCGGACCTACTTTGAAAAACCGCGAACAACGGTCGGGTGGAAAGGGCTGATCAATGATCCTCATCTGGACGGCAGTTGTGACATTGCCGAAGGATTCAGGCAAGCCCGAACCATTCTCCTGAACCTGAATGATCGCGGTGTGCCCTGCGCCACCGAATTGCTCGACCCGGTCACTCCCCAATATCTTTCCGACCTCATCAGTTGGTCAGCCATCGGGGCACGGACCACCGAAAGCCAGACCCATCGGGAAATGGCGAGTGGATTATCCATGCCGGTCGGCTTCAAAAACGGAACAGACGGCAGTCTGCAAGTCGCACTCAATGCCATGGTGGCAGCGCGGCAGCCTCACAGTTTTGTCGGGATTAGTCTCGATGGCGTCACATCCATGATTAAGACCAATGGAAATCCCGATCGACACATCGTGTTACGCGGCGGCGGCGGAAAGACGAATTACAGCCGGGAACACATTCTTCAAGCCCGGGACGGGTTAGTGGATGAAGAAATTGCAAGACCCATTATGGTTGATTGCTCACATGGAAATTCCGACAAAGATCACACTCGCCAAATTCCAGTCGCTCACTCAGTCGTGAAACAATATTCCGAGGGGCAACGATATATCTTAGGACTTTTGTTGGAAAGCAATCTGAAACCCGGCAAGCAATCCTGGAAGATAGACAAACCATTGGAATACGGGATCTCGATCACCGATGCCTGCATCGGTTGGGAAGATACGGAAACCCTGTTGTACGAACTGGCGGAGACGCTGGCGAAACAATCGCCCATGCACGTGGGCACCACGTAAATCCAGTCCACCACAACGGCAGGGCGCATAAGGCTCTGCCTAAATTTCCGCATTGAACTGGCTGCCCCCACTCCCGTCAGGGCTCTCTCGGAGATTCAAAATAGAGCGCGCAACATCCTCACGGACATGCGGGCCAAGGGCACCACAGCCTTATCACCGCTCGCCACCCATACGTACAGCAGAAAAGTCGTGGCACGCATGCCACCCGAAACACACCGAGCACTGGCGATCCAGGCGGCAGAAGCCGGTGTCAGTTTGAATCGGCTACTGAACGCGCGACTGGCAAAAACTTGAGCAGTGCCACATTAAAGGGACAAGAGGAATTTATTCTTCCGTTCCACGCAGACATGGTTTCACAAATTTCTCTTCTAGTCTTTTGGCAAGAGAATCCCCATAGTTAAGAATGTTATTGCGACCACGAAACTCGATTAGCGTTCGATTGGGCTCTTTTTCATAGAAGATAACTGATGTCATCACTCCTTCAAACAAATTCCCCCAATCCTCAAACACTTCAATGGATCGTGGTGGTCGGCGTCGTTCGCGCATTCTGCTGGATCGAAAGGTTGGCTCATTGTCTAGTAGGTTTATCGTGCATTCAGCTAAGTCTCGAGTCCCCCTCGACCTCATAAGCAAGGTGGGGTTCCTGCTCTTTGAGTGCTTTTATTGAATAACATCCGGACAGGACACTGAGGAAAAATAAAATCAGAAATACGCCGAGAGCGTTTACTCGGCAGCCTTTTTGTTTTATTGTAAAATTATCGATCATGAGACTCGCCTCCTAAGGCTAGGCCTTCTTATTTCGGACCAGTGCTGTCCTAGTCGTTCAATTCTCTACCACCTTTCATTTTCTTCTCTTGTCGGTGGCGCCTTCTATCGCAGCCAATATCCGTTGTCTCTTTTCTTCAGGGAGATGCTGCAAAATTTTCGACCAGCCTTCACGAGTGTCTTCGCTTCTCTTCTCGATAAGCCTGGTTTCGTATTCATCCCACACCGATTTGTGCAAAGCATGCAAGGTCGTATGGGTCTGTGGCTCCCCCCAGACCTCGGTGAGCCATTTGCAGTCCGTTTTGTTGAGGAGAGCCAGTTTTGCATATCCAATCTCTTGATAGGAAAAGGGCAGTGCCTGAATGCACTCCGCCGGGATTGATTCAAAAACGTTAAATCCTGGTTGTTGTAATCGTGGCGCGTACTCAAGCATGAAGGAGCGAACAACGACTAACCAGTACAAGACGTCCAATTCCTCGGCATAATCTTCTTTCTTTTTGCGCTTCGCTCGAATCACCGCTCTGAGCGCAAGGACCGCTTCCTTGAATGCACTAGGCAGTGGGAGGTTGTCCAAGGCGATACGGAGTCGTTTACATGGCTCGTCCGGATATTGCTTGAGGCGGTCAGCCCAAAAACCGTCTATGTCAGATACCTTGTCAAGCGACTTCCAAAACGTTCTGACGCGAACCGTGACTTCAATGTCGACCTGGGTCTCCAGCCAAGACATGGTTATTGCCGACAAAATTCTTCTCTTTTTTGAGCAATCATTAATATCCCTCTTCTTCCTTCTACGGTAGAAGATTCCTCACAAGATGACAACACGGACAAATTCAAAAAAACCAGAATGCATTTATGTCGTTCAGGAACGTGAGCCCAACTGCCGGAAGAGGACCGGTAAGCCGAAGTACGCAAAGGCAAACATTAAGTGAAGTCTGCGTCATCTGTATGTTCCCGATTCCCGGCCGTACCCTGCCGCAATGGCTCTCTCATTGATACACGGCATGAAGGATTTCCGCCAACCCCACGAGAGTCTCTCTTGACCCCCGAGTCATGCAGTCACTATGCTCGCTATCCTGTTGATCTGTTTTCAATTCTTCATTGACGACGCAGGCAAAATGCGAACCTCACAGAGCGGCTCATGACTGTTGCCCTTCCCTTTCGTGAACCACGGTTGGGACAGGATTATTGGATCGAAGATCATATTCTTCCCAATGCCCTTGAAGTGGCGCAACGGTGCATTGCAAACAGTACCTGGACGTTGGGCTCACCGTGGCGTCCGGAACCCTGGCCCGGCATGAGGGCCCCCAATGCCCTTCTGCCCGGGGAATTGCGTCACATCGAGGAGTGCGTCACACGACGACTCGGCATCCCGGCTTTGCAACCGCAAACCGATTCGGACATGGGGATTTCCGGCCATAATCATATACAACTGTGTGGCGGGGCCGAAGGCGTGGCACGTCCTCACGTCGATTCCGCAGCCATTTGCGATTACGCGGCGGTCCTGTACCTCCACCCCAATCCTCCGACCCCTCATGCCGGGACGTCGTTTTACCGGCTCCACGTGCCGGGAGAAGAACCCGGAGGCAACGTCTGCCCACGAGAACATGAAAGTTTGCGGGACGTTCCCGGGATGCCTCAAGAAATGGACCCCACGCTCTTTGAGGAAATTTTGGAGGTGCCTTACGTGTTCAATCGACTCCTGGCCTACAAATCCGACCTGATTCATTCTGCCACTTCATATTTTGGGTGGGGCACCGAACTCGCTTCAAAACGGATGGCCGTGGTGTTTTTCTGGAAAGTCCGGTAAGGAAGGGGAGGAGGGATGTCATTCCCGCAAGCTTGTCCCCGACGTTCGTAATCGGGGATCTAGCGGGAATCCAGTGTCGTTATCTCCGCGAACGGAAGGAAAAAAGGCCCTGGACCCTCGATGGCAAACGTCGAGGATTGTAGATGTTCACTAATTCGTTGACAGCATGAGGGACTGCCTACAAGCAGGGAGGGCGGACACGCAGGTCCGCCCCTACTGCCCCCTTATCGGGGGGAGAGGAATTCTGCCGTCCCCCTGAGAAGGGGGATTGAGGGGGTTGTCTTTCAAAGGCGAGGGAAAGAAAAAACGGAAAGTGTCAACGAATGACTGAACACATACAAGGATGACAGAACGGGGCGAAATGCCTGCCCGGTGAGGATTCAGTTCGTCGCGTTGAGCATTTCTCCGGCAGCCTTCCTGACTGTTTGTGTAATCGTCGTTCCTCCCAACATTCGCGCAATTTCTTCTTCCCGATCATCGGCGTGGAGACAGGCGACCGTTGCAACGGTCCGCTTATCCACACTCTCTTTTTTGACCAGATAATGATGGTGGGCCTGGGCTGCAATTTGCGGTAGATGGGTGATGCACATCACCTGGTGTGTTTGCCCCAATGCTTTGAGACGTTGCCCCATGGTCGAGGCCACGTTCCCTCCGATCCCCGCGTCCACTTCATCGAAAATCAACACCGGGACTTGATCCACGCCCGCCAGCACCGTTTTCATCGCCAGCATCAGCCGTGAGAGCTCTCCGCCTGATGCGACACGCGCTAAGGGTTGCAGACTTTCTCCGGGATTGGCGCAAAACGCGAACTCGATCTGATCGATGCCGTTTGGTCCGATGTGTTCTGCTTGAGAGGCCGCAGTGATCCCGATGTGGAATCGTGATTTTTCCATCATTAATTGGGCCAACTCGGTCGCGATTCGTTTTTCAAGCTTTTTGGCCACGGCCTGGCGGGATTCGGACAGCTTCCGCCCCAAGGCCCACGTGTCCTGATAGGCCTGTGAGACTTTTTGCTGAAGCTGCTGCATGTGTTCTTCGAGGTTCTCGAATTCCTCCAATTCGGATTGAATCCGGGTTTGACGAGCGAGTAAGTCTTCCAGCGACTCACGGTATTTCTTTTTCAACCGTTGCAGTAACGCCAAGCGTTCGTCGATCTGTGCGAGTCTTGCCGGGTCGTGCTCAAAACCATCTTTATAACTTCTGGCGGCCAAAATCAGTTCTTCAACCTGGGCGATGCCGCCATCGGTCAACTCGCTCCAATGACGAGTCGTCTCATCGATGGTCCCCAGCTCATGCACCAGTTTCCTGACTTCCGTTAATTGGGACAGGATCGACGCCTGATTGTGATACAACAGGTCATAGGCCTGATTGACGATTTCCAACAACCGGCCACCATTCTGCAATTTGCGGTGTTCTCGTATGAGCGCCTCATCTTCTCCGGGAGTTAATTGGGCCTTGCCCAATTCCTCGCATTGAAAACGCAAAAACTCCTCGCGTTCCTGCCGCTCCTTGGACCGCCGGGTGACGTCCTCCATGGACTGGACCAGTTCTTGCCATTGATGATAGTGGGTGGTGTATTCATCACGTAACGCCGGCAGGCATCCAAAGGCATCAAGGACACGCATTTGCACTTTTGATGAAAGAAGCGATTGCTGTTCATGCTGCCCGTGAATATCGACCAACCAACCGCCCAATTCCACCATCTGGTGCAACGGAACCAGCGTCCCGTTCACGTACATCCGGCTCCGTCCTTCCCGGGAAAGAATCCGGCGAAGCAGGAGATCCTGCATCCCATCCGGCAGCAGATCCCATTCTTTCAATTTCGTGAGAATCGGCGGGTGGTCTGATAAGGAGAACACCGCTTCCAACGTGGCTTCCTTTGCCCCGCTTCGAATATGCTCGCCGGAGGCGCGGCCGCCCAGCAACAGGATCAAGGCGTCAACCAGGAGAGACTTTCCGGCTCCGGTCTCTCCCGTAAACACCTGGAAGCCAGGCGAGAACTCAAGTTCGAGGTAGTCGATAAGAGCAAAATGGGAAATGCGCAGCTCAGTGAGCATAATCACGGCGCATACTCATCACCCTAGGCAGGAGCGGAGTGTTGTGCGAGCAGCGAATCAATGACTTGTTTGAATTGGGGTTTGGGTCTTGCCCCCACTATCTTTTCAACCGGTTGTCCATTTTTAAAAAAGAGAATCGTGGGAATGCTCATGATTTGAAACTTGCCTGCAATCTCGGGCACTTCATCCGTATTGAGTTTCATGACCTTTAATTTTCCCTCATATTCTTTGGCCAATTCTTCGACGGTCGGGGCGACCATCTGACAGGGACCACACCAGACGGCCCAAAAATCAACCATCACCAATGCATCGGTCTGATCCACTTCAGCTTCCCAATTAACGGTCGTTGCTTGCGCGACAAGTTCGGACACGGCATCCCCCTTTTTTCAAATATGACGACACGATCTCTTTCCACAAACGATGGAAAGAATCCTAACCGTGCAGTCGAAAGAGTGTCAACTTCAGCCCCGCGTCATCGCGCAGCATCGCCTTGCCATTACCATTGCCATGGTTCAGGCACTCCGGCCCACCAATTTTCAGGGTGTGTCTTTTTCCAGGCTTTCATTTCCAACCATATTTCATCGGCACGAGTCCTATCGAGCCGGTTGGCCATGCCGGCCACCACGTCATATTGCTGTCGGATCCCCTCATGCAGCATTTCTTTGGCCATCCTGGCAAGCATGTCGGGAGGATCGACAAGATCCATGGTCCCGCGGTTGACCATGGAAAGGGACAACTGCCCCACCTTGACCCACTCGTCGCGTTCGGCCAACGACTCCAAATACCCGTCCAGCGCATGATACACGTAAATGAGGTACACGTAACTTTCGACGGATGGCGATTGATCGATATTCATCTGGCAGGCTTCGACCGCACGACGGTAATCCCCGGCAGCCAGATACACTTTGGCCCGTGCCAAGGGATGCTCGGCACGGGGGGCGTCTCCTGCGTCCGCAACCGACACACTGGTTCCCGTCAGACACCATCCGAGAAACAACACCAGAAGACTGAGGTACATTTTTCGAGACTGATCCTGCACGTCCATAACGCCCTCCCCTCGATTGACGTTTCGCCACGCGGTCAACATCAGAATACCACGTCTTGATCTCTGCGTGCATGCAGCGTAACGTATTCACGGCGATGTGGTAAAAATTGCTCGACCCTCACGTGCCCTACAGCCCGGGACTCACCAATGTATGCTTTGATACTGATTTTAGGAATGATCTTGGCGTCCTCCCCCGTGAAAGCGGAGACGGAATCATGGAAGACACTCAATACCGCCGGCATGTTGGCCTACAAAGAACGCAATTTTTCCATGGCGCGAGAGATGTTTCACCGGGCCTTGCAAGTCTTCGAAGGAACCACCGAACTCGATCCTCGCATCGCCACGACCCTGAACAATCTGGGCGCCACCCACGAAGCGTTAGGAGAGTACGAACAAGCAGAACTCCGTTATCGTCACGCGCTCACGATGATCGAAACGATCCAGGGCCCCGATCATCCTGACATCGTGGTAGGGTTAAACAATCTGGCGTCTTTGTATTTTTCACAAAGAGCGTTCGACAAGGCAGTGCCCCTTTGGCAAAGAGGGCTCTCCATCAGTGAAAGTTTTTTGGGAGACGCGCACCCCCATCTGATCCAAACCCTGCTCACCTTGGGACTCGTCACGCAGGCACAAAAAAAGTTTCATCAAGCGGAGCCCTACTATCTTCGCGCCATTGAAATCGGCAAACGTGCCCTGGGTGACGACCATCCCAGCCTGATTCCCCTCTATGAACGCTATGCGTCATTCCTGCGCCAAGCGGATCGTGAAGAGGAAGCACAAGTTGTCGATCGCCAAGTGGAGGCTCTTCGAACGACAAATCAACTTTCCCTTCCTCATGAGTAAACCGGCAGAAAACAGATTCGGGAGAGAGCGATGGGAGCACAACACACCCTGTGGCGGGTGGCACGAAACCTGAATCTTTCTCATCTTGACCACCGGATTCACCACGGGTAAGATCCGGCTATGGCACGAATTCCGTTTGATCCTCGCTCCTCGGGTTCCATGCGCCCCCGACCCGGCGGTCCTTCTCAGGCTGATCCCGCCGCCCAATTTCGTTCGCTGAATGCCACCCTCTTGTTTTGTCCGAATTGCAAGGAGGCGACACCGGCACGGGAACGGCTGTTGCTCGTCCTGCCGTCAGGCAACAAATACGAATACGTATGCTCCTACTGCGGAACCTCGACCGGTGAAAAAATCGACCAAGACCACCAGGCCCCCACGTTAATCATTCCCTGACTTCTTTAAAAATCGTCTCACGGTCCGGAGGTTGTTTCGGGAACCGGCAAGCCTTCCATGGCCATGATGCGAAGCGCATTGGTGGTGGGACAAGGCCCGGGACGAAGCCGGTAGTCGAACGTCAATTCCTTGTCACCGACCGTTTCCTGAAAATGAACGTTGACGAGACTTGCCAATTCCTTTTCCAGGTTGGCCAACTCCAGGTCGTGCGTCGTGACGAGGCCCAATCCCCGTCCGGCAGTCAGTTCGCGAATAAACGCTTCACTTCCCAATAATCGTTCCCGGTTGTTCGTTCCTTTGAAAATTTCATCGATGAGAAACAACACCGGCGGTTCACGATGATCGCTCATCGCCACCAGCAGGTTTTTCAGGCGTTTGACTTCAACGTAAAAATACGACAATCCCTCTTCGAGGATATCCCCAACCCTGATACAGGAGTGCATCCGCAGCCACGACCATTCCCAGGATTCGGCACACACCGGTCCCCCGGCCTGCGCCAGACACACGTTGATCCCAACCGTTCGTAAGAACGTGCTCTTTCCGGACATGTTGGAACCGGTCACCAGGAAGACCCGGCCCAAACCTCCGAGTGTCAAATCATTGTTGATCCGTTGTTGATGGGCAATCAGGGGATGCCCGATAGCCGTCCCGGAAAGGCCGATGCCGGCAGCGTTCCCCTCCGGCCGCCGGTGGGGCCACGCGTAGGATGGATTCACGTAGGCAAACGTGGCAAGGGCCATCGCCGCGTCAATGGTCGCCAGTCGCTCGATCCAATCCGGCAGAACGGGTCGCAGCCGGCCACAGACCTTCTGCAAATACCACGTCCACGCCAGATCCCAGGGGACCACGACGTGCATCGCAATATGCAAGAACGGATGCGCTTTCAGACTGAGTCCGCTGCAGATTCTCGCCAGTTGTTCGATAGCCACCGAAGGTTGCCTGGCCCAGGCTCTCAACGGTTCGGTCACGGCTTGAATCGCGGGAAAAGGTCGAAACGACCGCTTCTCAAAAATGCCGATAACCGCGGCGAGTTTGTCCAACTCCAGGTGCAGATCGAGAGTCCGTTCAAACACGTGACTCAATCGCCCGCCGATGACGAGCATCAAGAACGCGTAGCACAGAAAGGAAACGATCCAATATCCGGGCCCTCCGCCGCCGACCCAGAAACCAAACAGGACAATATTGAATCCGGCCAGAGCACTGGCCGCCAGCAACAGCGGACCCGATTGCGCCACGGACAGGGGATTGTCCAACAGGCTCCACAGGCGATCGGCATTGATCGGTTTGGGACTCATGCATTTCGCCACGAGTCGAATCCGATTCCGCAATCCCGGCAACGAGGTAAGGGCCTGAACGAGTTTCCGGCGACTTTCCCATTGGTCGAAAGAAAGCGAGGGATCATGTTGATACGCCACCCGGGCCATCAGCCGTGTCTGCCCTTCTCGTGATACCGTCGTGTCCAACAGACGGAACAAAGAATACCTCCCGACAAGATCAAGATCCGCACCGTACGGGTGATCGGAGGGCAGACTCATCGTTGATTCCGGGATGCCTCTCCAATCCACACGAAGACGAGCCAGATTATCTTCCTGGATCTCAACCCACACTCCAAGGCGATGCAGCCGGCTTTCCAATCGGTTATGAACGTGAGCCACCCCCAGAAAGCAAAGAAGAAACCCCAAAAGCGCCCAATTTCCCGTGACGAACCATCCAAGTTCGTACAACGCGGCGCAAACCAGAATCCCGAGAAGTACGAGTCCCATACGGATGCGGCTCATCACCAAACTGACACGCCGCCCTTTTTGAAGAAGGCGGGTGCCTCGTTCACTGCCGCGAGTGATCAAGCCGTCGCGTTTGTGCCGTTTATCATCCATGATGCCGGCCAATGACGATCCGTGTAAAAAGATGCGTCACCACACATGAGTACCCTTTCAGTGTACTATTCGCCTCTGTGAATACGGGTGAGGAGAGAGGAGACAGGTTAGTCGGAAGACAACCGCAGGTTCTCGGGCAGGCTTTCCAAATATTCGATTAAGGCTCGATACGTCAGTTCGCGGACTCTGGCTTTCGTCGCCGGCTCTCCATCCAAACTGCGTTTCAGCCAGACCGTATCCTGCACTTGGGCGTTCGCCTGATTGCACAGGGTCCACATGTGATGAAGAAACTCTACCGACAATCCAACCTGAACCCCTTCCGATTCAATGCGATCATCCAGGATGGCCAACAGGTCTGAAATAGCCTGATCGGCCCGATACGGCTTGGAAGAATACCCGAATGCCTCCGTGGTGGCTTCTTCCTGTTTGGCCTGTTCGACCAAATCATGCATATACTCTTTCAAGAGCCCGATTTGTCGTCCTGAGAGTCGCATGGTCATTTCAACGCCAATCTCGATTGTACTCCAGCAAGAAGATTCGCCTAACCTTATCTCAACTTTTCGGGATCGGCAAGCACTCTGCACACTTCATCACACCAACACAGGAGGCCGTGCAGAACAGAACGAAGAAAGAAATAGTCAGCGAATGAGCGAACATATATGTTTATTCCAACCACGCCGTGTAACGGGTGATAAATGACGGTTCAACAGCCATATGGTTCCGACCGGCCTTGCTATCTATGCCCCATTGGGGTATATTTGTGCGATGCAGACAGTCGTCGAGACCCCGACATTCATGCGGCAGGCCGACAAGCTCTTCAGCGAGGATGAAAAACGAGAACTGATCGACTTTTTGGCGAAAAACCCTCTGGCGGGTGACAAAATTCCAGGGACGAGCGGTGTTCGCAAACTGCGCTTCTCGACCTCCGGACGAGGCAAACGCGGCGGCGCACGGGTGATTTATTACTATCTCGACGAAACAATGCCGGTCTACGCGCTACTCGTCTATACGAAGGCAACGAAAACCGATCTGACGCCGAATGAAAAACATGTGGTTTCGGCCCTTGCAGCCGCGCTCAAGGCCACATGGAAGGAGATCAAATGAACACTTTTGGCGACGATCTGATCCAATCCCTCACTGAAGCCCTAGCCCATGCAAAGGGCGAAGGCCCCGCCATCGTCCACGTAGCGCCGCGCGAGGTTCGGAAGCAAGCAAAACTCACACAGGCGCAGATGGCCCCGTTGATGGGCATGAGCCTTTCCGGTTATCGGAAGTGGGAACAGGGAACGCGTCGGGTCAGCGGCCCGGCCGCAACCCTTTTGCGCGTCATCGAAAGGGAGCCGGAGGCCGTCAAGCGGGCATTGTTGTCTGTGGGACAGGAATGACTGGCGTCTCAACAAGAGTGTCGGGTTACGCTCCACTCACCGACCTACCATTTCATCTGGCTCAGCCATCTGAATCCAATAGCTGATCGTAATTTATTGAGTCCTGACAGTGGATCTCTTCGAAGTAAGGGGAGGGCTGCCGCGATTCAAGCGCGGAATGGAATAGTCGAAGCGAAAATTTGTTCTCCCTACTAACCCACCTAAAAAATCCAGAGCTAAACTCGACTTCCCCCAATCTTGTTCTCGGAACGCGTACCGCCATTTCATCAATCCCCGCACCATATTTTCGATTCAGATAGTTAACAATCTTTTTGTATATCTCTTCATTGTAGTCTTCGTCGGAGTGAAGTTCGTCATCAATATATTTTCCATGAAGTGCTTGATTCCTGACTCCAGCGCCATGCTTAAAAAGGCGCTCATGCAATTTTGGCTCCTGTAATATCTCGTCTTTGATGTAATCGTGATTCGTCTTATTTTCTTCTACTTCACCAGCCAATCCCTCAAGAGATGAGCATAGCATCGCAAGCTGGCTATAGAATGACGTTGTGTTAATGGCCTCGTGCAAATAAGGAAATGCGCTACCTGGTGGAGAAATTTCGACTAATGATCGTAGGGATCTGACCTGTTCCTCGCCGAACGACAAACGTGCAGAATCTATGTTTTTGGAGTATCTGCCAAAAAAACGGTCGTCATTGTCCCGAATAATAGCCATAGTTTGTTGATGGATCGAAGTATAACACTGACCAGCGATCGCGATCCGGTCAACAACCGGCGATAATTGCTCGTAGAACTCCCGAAATGCGTCCAGTGCCGTTGGCGCTTCCACTTCCTTTCTTACAACCCAACCACCTTTTCCCGTCCAATTATCATTCTCCCATAACTCGAACTTAAAGCCATTTATCTCAAAAGGGTTACATAGCATCAGCATCGTGTCTATGCGACGATGTATTGCATATCGATGCATATCAGCACACCTCACTTGCAATTACGCTAGAGGCCCGTCGTTGCCGCACAACGTGTCCACACGGCGTCTACTCCATGGCGGCTGCTCTAAAACGCCGAATCTAGAACCGTCCTTCGTTCAGCCGCCAATAGACGTCTGAGTCCTTGAGTGCGTTGTTTTCCTTTGCGAGGTCCCAAGGAGTCTTGCCATCCTTGTTGCGCGCTTGCGGATCGGCACCCGCTATCAATAACGCCTCGATAATGGCGGGATTCTTGTTGTATTCGGCAGCATAATGCAACGGAGTCATACTGTAACGTGCCCGTAGGTTTGGATTGGCTCCGACGTCAAGCAATGCACCGACGACCTCCGGATTCTTATTATGGATGGCAGCCCAATGGAGAGGGGTTTTACCGAAAAACTCATTATCCCGTGCATTCAGGATAGCCCCAGCGTCAAGCAATGCGGCGATGACTGCCGGATTCTGGTTAAACCCTGCGGCCTGATGTAGCGGAGCACCGACGCCCTCACCACCAAGCGTGTTAGGATTGGCACCAGCGTCAAGCAATACGCCAATGACCGCTGGGTTCTCATTGTATCTAGCAGCGTTATGGAGAGGAGTAGTGCGTAAGGAACCTCTCTGGAACGCACCCCATGTGTTCAGGTCGGCCCCAGCATCGAGCAACGCAGCAACAATCGCCGGATTTTTGTTGAAACCGGCGGCCCTATGCAGAGGGGCATCGCCGCCTTCGGAACGTATGTTCGGATTGACTCCAACAGCAAGTAAGGTGGCCACAATCGCTGGATTTTCATTAGACGATGCGGCGTGATGTAATGGGGTAGCACCGTCTAAGTTACGCACTGTCGGATCAAGCCCGGCACTAAGCAACGCGCTGACAACCGCTGGATTTTTGTTGAAACCAGCGGCCTTGTGCAAAGGAGAATTGCCATCTAAATTCCGCACGTTTGGGTCAACCCCGTTGTCAAGTAACATGGCGATAACGACTGGATTCTCATTATACCCAGCCCAATGCAAGACAGTTTCGCCGCCTTCGTCACGACCGTTTGGATCGGCACCCGCGCTTAACAAAACCGTTATGATGTCGGAATTTTGGTTCCTTGCAGCCGCGAAATGCAGAGGAGTAGCACCCTGGACTTTGCTCCGTGCATTCAGATCGGCTCCCACATCTAGGAGACCGACTATTACGGCGGGATTCTGGTTCCATGAAGCCGCGAAGTGCAAAGGAGTACGGTCGAGTTCGTCTCGCGCGTTCGGATCGGCACCGGACCGAATGCAGTTAGTCACAACCTCCATCGTGGCGGTTTCGAAAAATGCCTTGGTGTTCCAGGCATTGCAATCTGCGCCAATGGCTGGCGCAGCCGCGAGTAAGAGGCAAAGACCACAAATCACCGTGATAAGTTTCATGCTTTCTCCATTAAAGATGGGGCCATTTCAGATGCAAATTTCTGCATGTACAGGCAAGGAATCTCATCCGGTGTCTCTGTCGGGAAACTACGTTGGGCTGGAGTGCAGACCATGATCGTTACCTCTATCCATGGCGGTCGTGTTCGTCTCCCCACAGGGTTGCCAGCCGGGCGTCTCTTCCACAGGTGAAACGGTAAAATTTATACCTGATGGGGTTCTTCATATAAAAATCCTGGTGGTATTCCTCTGCCGGATAAAACGCCGTGGCTTGGGTCAGTTCCGTCACCACCGGAGCGCTGAAGGTTTTGGTACGTTCGATTTCCTTTTTCGAGGCTTCCGCCAATGCACGCTGTTCGTCATCGTGATAGAAAATCGCGGGACGATATTGGTCACCATGATCACAGAACTGGGCATCCGACGTCGTGGGGTCAGTATTCGGCCAATACACGGCCAACAACTCCCGATAACTGATTTTTTGAGGATCATACACCACCTGAACGGCCTCGGTGTGCCCGGTTCCCCCGGCAGAAACCTCTTCATAGGTCGGGTTCTCCGTCTGTCCACCCGTATATCCCGACGTCGTGGAAATCACGCCATCGAGTTCATCGAACGGGCCTTCCATGCACCAGAAACACCCTCCGGCGAACGTGGCGACGGCATGATCGCCTTCGGCCGTTTCACTGATCGACGGGCTGTTCATGCCGACCAGCAGCCCTCCTCCCAACACGAGCAAGAGAAACAATTTGTAGATTTTCATGACGGCGTCTCCTTCTCTTCACTTCATTCCTTAGCGAGGCCCTTCGCTATGCTCGGGACAAGCACCGGCTGTACGGTTCTTTCTTTATTCTACACGTAAAAAAGGCCGTGTCCAGATTGCCCAGCCTCTCACACTTCCTCTCCGTGAGGACTTCCTGCAGATCGACAAGGTTGACTTGAGTAATGGACGGTTCGAGGATAGCATTGAAATGCAGGACAACCCGGTCGGGACTGGCTCGTAAAACGGACCCATGCGCGGGAGAAGATTCAAGCAAGAATTTCAAAAGAGCCGGAAACACCGATGAGGGTTCCCAAATCACGAGATGCCCGATTGACCAGCCATCCACGAGAGACACGCCGTGTTTAAAACCATCGCAACGTGCCTTATTTGGGGCACGTGCCTGCTCACCCCTTCGCTGCTTTTGGCAAACGCATCTGATTTTGCCGAAATTGTCGAGCAAGCCAAGCACGGGACCGTGGGTGTTCTCACTCAATCGACTTCGCCAGACCGGGATTCTTTCTCCGTGAGAGGGTCGGGGATTTATCTGGGAGACGGGTATATCCTGACCGCTCGTCACGCCACGAAGCGCCTGGGAGGTGGAGCAACCGTCGATCCTCCGCACATTTCCGTTATTTCGAGCACGTTGAAAGAAGCATCCGCCACGTTAATCGGCGTGAATCTATTCTTGGACGTTGCCCTGTATCACATCCCCCGGGAGATGTTGCCTCCCGGGCTTTCCGCCAGGACGTTCAGTCGGGTTGAGGTCCTGCCTGGAGAGCAGGTATTCACCGTAGGCTACCCGCTGGGTTGGGGGCCTGCCATCAGCTACGGATACATCGGCAATCCCCATACGTTTTTGCAAACGATTCAATCGCGTCTCTTGCAAGTCGATCTTTCAGCATGCAGTGGCAATTCCGGCGGAGGATTGTTCAATACACAAGGGGAAATCGTCGGCCTTCTCCACGCGATCATTCAAACCGAAACGACCAGGGAGGAACGTCGTTGCAGCCGATTTGCGTTTGCCGTCCCGGGACCGTTGGTCCACAAGATCGTCACGGCTCTCATACAGGGGAAACCTTTCCACTTTTCAAAACTCGGGCTGCAACTCACCTCCATCAAAATCGGACAACAATGGCACATGGCCGTGGCGCAAGCCACGGGGCCGGCACGACGGGCAGGCTTCAAAAAAGGCGATGTCCTTCTGTCCATCGACAACCAGCCGGTCGACTCGGCCAGTCAATTGAAAACCTATCTGATCGAACAGACACGGCCCTTTCAGCCGGTCAGCATTCGAATCCTGCGGAACCACAAAGAAAAATTGATACGGGTGATTTTAGGGAAAGCCTGAGAGAAACGACCCTTTTGTCCCTCACGCAACCTTTGCGTCGCACGCGCGGCAACGGGTATCATGCACCACGCTTTAACGTGATCAAAACAAAAGCCTTGCATCAGGTTTCCGGTCACAAAGGACGTGACAATGGCAAAACATCGTAAAGGGCAAAAAGCCGCAAGTGCCGGAGGCACACAGCGTGTTTCGCACTCTCCTCCGACTCGCGCACCGAACCTCGGCGCCCCACTGACCATCGTCCTGCTCGTGCTGACCTTTTTCGGAATTGTGTTGACGACGTACCTCAGCTATGTCGCCTCGTTCGGGACGCACCCGGCCTTCTGCAGCGAGGGGTCGGGATGCGACCTGGTTCAAAGCAGTCGTTGGGCGACGTTTCTGGGAATGCCGATGGCCACGTGGGGCCTCTTCACCTACATCGTGCTCGCGTCGTTGGCGTGGCGAGCCAGGACAAAGCCCAAGAGTTGGACTCCCCTGCTCTTCGTCGCCATCGACGGATTCGGCGTCAGTGCCTACCTGACCGTGATTTCAATCGTGGAAATCGAAGCGACCTGTTCCTACTGTCTCGCCTCATTCGCCACCATCACGGCCATTATGATCCTGACCCTCGTGCAACGACCGCCCGACTGGTCAACGTCATTGAAAGAAGCGAGCGTGGTCGCCGTGCTCATTATCGGCGGACTCCATATGCACTACAGCGGGGTGTTCGACGAAGCGGCCGGCCCCGAAGATCCGCAACTCCAGGCGTTGGCCATTCACCTGACCGAGACGGGAGTCAAGTTTTACGGCGCCTATTGGTGTCCCCGTTGCCAGGAACAGAAAGCCCTGTTCAAGGCGTCCTCGGACCGGCTGCCTTACGTTGAATGCAGTTCAGGCGGTCGCGGCAGCCCACTCACCGCACCGTGCCTGGCAAACGACATTCGCAGTTACCCGACCTGGATCATCGACGACCAGCGCTTCACCGGGTTGCAAACCCCTCGAACACTCGCCGGTGCCGCCGGCTTCACCTGGAAAGAGTAACAACGAAGCCTGAAATCTTATATCGCCAGCCATGGTGAACGAAGAGCATCATATGGAATTTAACGAAAAAACCATTCAAGCCAAACAGAAAATGGCTCAACACCGCCGTGAGATCTCCGGGCGTGAAGTTGACGAGGAGTATCAAGATGATCGCCTCCCTCCCGGGCAACATATCGTCAATAATTGGCCAGTGCTGGACCTTGGGTACAAACCTCAAATTTCACTTGAAGAATGGAAGCTTACGGTGGATGGGTTGGTTGAACGTCCCATCACGTGGACCTGGGAGGATTATCAGGCTCAGCCACAGCAGCCGTTTATGTCCAATTTCCATTGCGTGACCTCCTGGAGCCAGCTTGAGATGGAATGGGTCGGAGTAAGTTTTCGGCATCTACTCAGCTTGGTGCACCCCAAGCCGGAGGCCAGATACGTGCTCTTTGAGTCGTATGACGACTATACGACCAACTTGCCTCTTTCGGTCTGCGACGACGAGGACGTCTTCCTTGTCCATTCCTGGAATCACAAACCGCTGTCTAAAGATCACGGAGGACCGGTTCGCATGATTATCCCGAAACGCTACGCATGGAAAGGAGCCAAATGGATCAGAACCATCACCTTCGTGGAAAAAGATCAAAAAGGGTTCTGGGAAGTGCGTGGGTATTCCAACACCGCCCTGCCGTGGGAGAATGATCGGTATGGGTGATCGATTGGTATGACCGTTTCCCTCCAGACCCTACCTTTCTCCTCCTCCGGATTCATCTTATAGAATGGGCGTCTCCACCTCCTTCACCATCACGAAAATCGAACTCTGTCCGCTGGATCTTCCCATCACCGATCCCTTTGTCGTCGCAACGGGCCAACTCCAGGTGGCGCACAATGCCTTCGTACGGCTTACCCTGCATGATGGAACCGTCGGATACGGCGAGATTGCCCCCTTTCCCGCCATTACCGGGGAAGATCGCGAGAGCAGTCTGAAGAACGCCCGGTTATTGGGAGAACACCTGCTCGGACAATCAACGCTTCAGTATCAACGGCTCGGCCACGAACTGTCCGAACGCGCACCCGACGCGCCCGCGGCCCGGTGTGGATTGGAAACCTCGCTCCTCGATGCCCTGACACGCACGCTTCACGTCCCCCTGTGGGCCCTGTGGGGTGGAGCGGACGTGCGTGCGCGTGAAACGGACGTCACCATTCCCATCGCCTCTTTGGAACGAACCAAGGAACTCGCCCGACAATGGCATGAACGGGGCTTTCGTCTCTTCAAACTAAAAGTCGGTCATGACGTGGACGAAGACGTTCGTCGAGTGGAAACCCTGCATCGTCATTGTCCCGGCGTGGCGTTCGTGATTGATGCCAATCAGGGGTACACGCGCGAGGAGGCCGCAACCTTGATTAAAGGTGTCAAGCGGTTCGATGGGAACATTCTCCTCCTTGAACAACCGCTGGCCAAGGACGACCTCGAAGGCCATGCCAAACTCCGGCGCGACTTCCACGTTCCCATTGCCGCAGACGAATCAGCGCAATCCCTGCACGACCTCCAAGCTGTAATCCGGCACGACGCAGCGGATTACGTCAATATCAAAATTACGAAGAGTGGCTTATTGGAAGGAATTGCCATGGCAACCACGGCTAAAGCCGCCGGTCTTCGCGTGATGCTGGGCGGAATGATGGAGACCCGAGTTGCCATGGGGTGCTCTTACAGCATCGCCTTGGGTATCGGCGGGTGTTCCGTCCTGGATCTCGACACGCCGTTGTTGTTGGAAACTGATCCGGTTATTGGTGGATATTCGTACGAAGGCCCCCTCCTTCAACCGTGGCACGGCCCAGGGCTCGATCTCGATATTCCTTCTTTTCGAGCTGCCATATCAGTTCAATTTCTTTTTCCAGCATACTTGAAATTTTTGTTATATTTTGGTATATACAAACCGTATCTTATCCTTAGATCGAAGATCAAAAAAAGGAGAACTGCAGTTATGCCGAGAAGAAAACAATTCGCCATTGATGATGTCAAGCAAAAAGCGATGCTGGTCTTCTGGGATCAAGGTTACAGAAGGACATCCCTGCAGGATCTCGTGGAAACCATGGGTATCAACCGCGCCAGTCTGTATGACACGTTCGGCGATAAGTACGCTCTCTTTATCGAAACCTTGCACAACTATAATGACACCTACGCGAAGCCCTTTTTCACAAGGCTCAGAAAGACGAATTCACCCCGCCAGGCTATCATCACCTTATTCAACGAAATTTGTGATGGAATATCGAAGGGTGAGGAACAAAACGGATGTTATATCATCAACACGGCCTTGGAGATGTCCCCGCATGACGCAAAGGTGTCAAAAATCGTCAATCGAACTTTCGCCTACGTAGAAAAAAAATTTTTTCGCAAAATGATCGAACAAGGCCAAGCCAGCGGAGAGATTTCCATCGAGGTGATTCCGAGCACAGCCTCTCGCACCTTACTAAGTCTGTTGATCGGCTTACGGGTGCTTTCCCGCAACCAGCCAGACAAGGCCTTGCTGAACTCATTCAAGATGCAGTTAGAAACCATTTTGCCCCCTGGGGAGCATACACCCCTGCCCGCCCCAGCCCCCATTTCCGTCAAGCGCAATGGCCGTAAAGTCCATACCAACTTCGCTTATGCAGAGTGACGCGTGAAAGGCTGATTTCACGTGACTCTGCCGTAGTGTTGCGCCTCCCGCTTTCCTTCTCAAAGAGAACATGGTTCCCGGACCCCCTTGACCGCAGTCTCTGACCTGTTGGCCGTTCCAGCCTCATACAGTCGATTTGCCCTTCACTTGCAAGGCACCATTGAACTGGTTAGGATATCAGAAAGCACTCTTGCGCAAACCTGCCTATGCTTTCAATTCCCACACAGCGACCGCCACGACACCTTTTCACCCTGCTTCTGTTCTGCATCTTCTGTTTTCCCTCGATTTCTCAAGGAATAGACCTTGCGTCATTCGAGCAGAAGGTCACGGAATACACCGTCAAAAACGGTTGGACGTTTATTCTCGTCGAGCGACCCGTGGCCCCGGTTTTTGCTTTTATGACGGCCGTGAACGTGGGGTCGGCGCAAGAAGACGCTGGCAGGACCGGGCTCGCGCACATGTTCGAACACATGGCCTTTAAAGGCACGCCTCGCCTCGGCACCAGGAACTACAAAGAAGAGAAAAAAGCCTTGGAGGAGTTGGAACGGGCTTATCTGGCTCATCAGGAAGCCAGGTTGGGTTCCCCGTCCGACGCTGAACGCCTCAAACACCTGTGGGACGTCTATAAAAGCAAGCAACGGGCTGCCGCGACGTTCGTGAAGAAAAACGAATTCTCCGACGTCGTTGAACGAGAAGGCGGAGTTGCCGTGAACGCCTTTACCAGTGCCGATGTCACCGGATATTTTTACGCACTCCCCGCCAATAAAATCGAGCTCTTTTGTTATCTGGAATCAGAACGATTTTTACACCCGGTGTTTCGTGAGTTCTACGAAGAACGGGACGTGGTCATGGAAGAGCGCCGGATGCGCACGGAAAGCCGGCCCTTCGGCCGGCTCATTGAACAGTTTGTGGCTACTGCCTTTACGGCCCACCCCTATCACCATCCAGTGATCGGCCATGCCAGCGATATTCAATCCTATACCATGACCGATGCCGAAACGTTTTTCGAAACCTACTACGTCCCGTCCAATATGGTCACGGCGATTGTCGGAGACATTCACCCGGAAACCCTCATCCCTCTTCTCGAAACGTATTTCGGCCGGATCCCCGGCGGGCCGAAACCTCCGCCCTTGAGAACCGTGGAACCCCCGTCAATCGCGGAAAAAGTGGTGAGGATTCAAGATCCGTCTCAACCATTTTATCTGGAGGGATACCATAAACCCGCAGCCACGCATCCCGATCAACCCGTATTCGACGCCATCGACGACATTTTGACGAACGGACGGACCTCCCGGTTCTACCGCTCTTTGGTTCGAGACAAACAAATTGCAGTCAACGCTGGCGCCTATGGAGCCTACCCGGGAGAAAAATATCCGCATCTGTGGGTGGCATATGCGGTACCCGCGCGTGGAGTTGCCAACGAAACGGTTCAGCAAGCTATCCGTGAAGAATTGGATCGCCTGAAGACCGAAGACGTCACGGACGAAGAGCTGGCCAAATTCCGAACACGGGCCAAAGCCAGCTTGATCTATTCCTTGAAAAGCAATCTCGGGTTGGCCATGAAGCTCACGGACTACCATACCCTTTTTGATGATTGGCGCGAACTGTTTCGTTATATCCAACGCTTTGACGGAGTGACGAAAGCGGACATCCGGCGTATCGCCCGGCAAACGTTTATTGCACCCAATCGAGTCGTGGCACAAATCGAAACCAGGACACCGCCCGCTACGCCCATGCCGACGGCACCCCAAGAAGGACCATGACGTGAAACATTCCGCGTTCCGATCTCTCCGGTTCCGGCCGGCCCACGGGCTACGACGTTCCCTGCCGTTCTTGATCACGTGTCTCGTGCTCTCTCTCTCGCTGGCCACGCAGGTGCCCGGTCAGGTGGACACGGTTGAGCAACTGGCGTACCCCCCTCTGCCGGATCTTCACATTCCCCAACCGACCCGGGTCGTCCTGGACAACGGCATGGTGGTGTTTCTCCTGGAAGATCACGAACTCCCGACCGTTCACGTTTCGGCGCGCATCAGGACCGGCTCCCGCCTGGAACCGGCCGACAAGGTGGGATTGGCCTCGCTCACGGGGACCGTCATGCGAAGCGGGGGCACGGCAACGCGCACCGGAGACAGGCTTGATGACTACCTGGAACGCAAAGCCGCTTCCATTGAAACCGGCATCGGCGTGACCGCGGGCTCGGCCTCGATGACGTGTTTGAGCGAAGACTTTCCCGAAGTCTTTGCCGTCTTCGGCGACGTCCTGCGAAACCCACGATTCGATCCGGGGAAACTGGCCATCGCCAAAAACCAGGTCATGGCGGGTATTGCCAGGCAAAATGACGACCCCGACAGCATTCTGTCACGAGAATTTGCGAAGTTGGTATACGGCAAGGATTCACCCTATGCCCGGGTCGAGTCCTATGCCACCATCAACAGTATTTCCCGACAGGATCTTATCGATTGGCATGCGAAATATTTTACCCCGAATCGCATCATCCTGGGACTGGTCGGGGATTTTCAAACGGAGCAGGCGCTAGACATGGTGAAACGTACGTTCGGGACGTGGCCACAAGGGGAGAGATTTGACGACCCGATTGTCCCCTACCAGCCTTCCACGACCAGAAAGGTCTATTACGTGGAAAAATCCGACATGACCCAAGCCAAGATTGTCATTGGACATTTGGGTCTCATGCGCAACCATCCGGACTACCATCCGGTGGTTATCATCAACCAAATACTATCCGGCTCTTTCGGTTCCCGGCTCTTTTCCAGTATTCGTTCTCAAAAAGGGTTGGCCTATGACGTAAACGGTGGGGTCGGGTTCGGGTGGGATTATCCGGCAACCGCCAGTTTTTCAATGTCCACCAAAACGGTCACCACACAGGCGGGTATTGACGCCTTATTGGAGGAAGCCCGTAAAATCATGGAGACGGAACCCCCAACTGAAAAAGAAATCAACAAGGCTAAGGCCAGTCTCCTGAATTCTTTTGTCTTTTCAGTCGATTCTCCAGGGAAAGTTCTTGGGAAATTTCTCACCTATGAATATTTCGGGTATCCTGCTGATTGGCTCGTCAGATTCAGAACAGGCATCGAACAAGCGACCGGATCACAAGTTCGGAAAGCGGCTCACACGCACATCAAACCGGACCAGTTCGTGATCTTCATCATGGGGCCCCGCCAAGGCACGGCACCTGCCTTGGCGCGATATGAAACAGTCGAAGAACTCGACATTTCCATCCCTGAATCGTAATAATAGACGACTTCACACATTGAGTCAGGCAAAGGAACGCTGATGTACTTCCGAAAGACGGCCAAACGCGCGATCCGAACACTGACCCTGTTTCTTGTCTTCATCAACGTTGCGGGGTGTGCGACCAACCCGTACACGAACCGGTCGCAGTTTCTGCTGATCCCGGAAAGTCAGGAAGTCCACATGGGCAACCAGGCCTACGCCCAAGCCATCAATGATCCAAAAGTCGCCATCTCCAAGAACCCGGCCGAAGTGGAACCCGTGACGCGCGTGGCCGAACGGATTATTGCCGCGGCCAAACAATCCAAATACGCCGAACGCGCGAAGTCGTTTCAATGGGAAGTCACGGTGATCAAGAATGACAAGACCAAAAATGCCTGGGCCCTGCCCGGCGGCAAAATCGCCGTGTACACCGGCATTTTCCCTGAGGCGAAAAACGAAAACGGATTGGCGGCGATCATGGGACATGAAGTGGTTCACGCCTTGGCCCGGCATGGCGCCGAACGAGTCAGCCAGCATACGGCGGCCAACTTGGGGATGCAGATCGCCGCGGCAGCCTTGGACATGAAGCCCATTGCTCAGACACTGGCCATGCAGGCGTTGGGGACCGGCGTCTTACTGCCCTTCAGTCGGGGTCATGAATCGGAAGCGGACTATATCGGGTTACTCCTGGCCGCCGATGCCGGATACGATCCAAGGGAAGCCGTGCTGCTATGGGAACGCATGGCCGAGTCTTCTAAGGGCGGCCACCCGGAATTTCTGTCCACTCATCCTGCCCACGACACGCGCATTCAAGACCTTCGGAAATGGATGCCCGAGGCCATGGCGCGTTACGAACGTGCCCCGAAAGCACCTGCCTCAACCCTTCCCTCCATTGAATAACACTGTTCCGGTCTGGTGTAATTCGAAACGACATGGAGGATTATCGATGAATCAGATAGCACGTCGTTCGATTGCACCGGTTTTCATGATGATCGTCCTGCTCGCGATCACGGACGCGGGCGCTGCAGAGATAACCGCTCGCCAGGGATTCTATGTCGGCGCGGACATAGGAGTCTCCGTCCCGAACGATCTCGAGTCCACTCGCACGAATAACGGCATTGAGACAAACTGCGATCAATGGTTGGGGACGGACACGCTGAATGACGGCAGGACAGTCCCATTTCCACTGGAGCAATGTTCACCCTCAGCCCTGCCAAAAAAAACAACCGGTTTTGATCTTGGCACGGGTGTTCTGGCCGGGGTCAACTTAGGCTATGCCTTGGACGACTTTCGACTTGAAGCCGAGTACTTTCGTCGCGAGCAAAGCGGTGAACGTTCAGCACTCAACGTTCCCGGCGATCCCAAACAAGCCGAATTTGTCGAACGAAGTGAAAAAATCAGCGATTTCCGCGCCGATAATTTTTTTGGGTAATTAGGGCGTTTCGTAACCAATGTGTGGTAGAAAACCAGCATGGTTACAGGACGACATACGGTTTTTAGTTGTGCGGCCAACTTTCTGCGCGGTCGCAAGTGCATTTTCTGCGGTTCCTTTCAGGTCTTGCACACCAGCCGCGGCTACGTGAAATGTGGGCGTTGCGGGAAAAGCAAGAGCCTCCGGCGGCTGCGCCGGGAGATCCGGATCCTGCAAGGCTTTTATCAATTGCAACCCGCCTATCGGTTGAGCCAGGATCTGAGCCTGGACCTGAAAGTCGTCACCCGCGTCTATCACCGTGTGCGCGAAGCGTTGTATCATGTCACTGAACTGGAAGCCGGCAAACTGAAGGGCGAGATCGAACTCGATGAGGCCTATTTCGGTGGCCGGCGCAAAGGCCAACGGGGCCGCGCCCCCGCGGGCAAAAGCGTCGTCTTCGGGATCCTGGAGCGGGACGGCCGCGTGTATACGAAAGTCGTCGAGTCGGTCAGTGCGGAGGAATTGATGCGGCATATTCAAGCGCACACCCGAAAAGGGTCGGTCTATTTCACGGATGCCTTTCGCGGGTATCAATCCTTAAAACGCTATGGCCACCATCATACGGTCAATCATGCGAAAGCGTTGGTGAGCCCGCGGACGAAGAATCACATTAACGGCATTGAAGGCTTTTGGAGTTACGCCAAACATATCTTGTATCAGTATCGCGGGGTCTCGAAATATCATTGCCCCATGTATCTGAAAGAAGTAGAGTATCGCTTTAATCACCGTCGGGAGAATGTGTTTAAACAGTTTCTGAAGATCTATTTTGGTTACGTTTCGCCCTAATTACCTTTTTTTGCCAACGTCTACTATGATTTTCACGATATGCTATCGACCAAGTTCACTCCCTACCTGGGTGTCGGGTTAGGGCTCATGCACGTGCAAATGGATTATTCGGGAACGTCCATCCGAACAAATAACCGAGAGACACTCCACACATTGGGCCGCAATAGCAACGCGGCAGGGCTGGCCTCGTTAGCCGACGAAGTACTGTCCGACACGTTGTTCGGGTACCAATGGATAGCACGCCTGGATTACGCATGGAGTCAACGATTTTCAATAGGATTGAAATTCCGCTACGGTGACTCCTTCAGTGATTTCGAGGACGGCGATCATGCATGGAAGCCATTGAGGGGCCACGCTTCCACGGTGGGACCACCCGGAACCACGGGCGGCAATCTGCCCATTCGTTATGATATTCAAGCCGATGATTTGAGCTTCTGGGGCATTTCGTTGAATCTCAAGTACTTTTTTGACATGTAAATCCCTTCCGCAGCACTCGCTGGGCGCGGGACCGCTTCCAAAAGAAGCGATGATTTCTTTGGGATTCATGCTTTTTAAAAGACCTGTTGAAAGCCTACTATAATGGTCCTATAATAAGCCTTCTTTCGATCATCTCATCAGGAGGCTGAATCATGGCCGTGAAGTTCTCTCAGGACGTCGTGCCGTTGACAAATCTGAAGACCAATCCCGGCCGCGTAGTGAAACAGGTAGCCGAAACGCACCGCCCGGTGCTACTGACCAGCCGAGGACGAGGCGTCGCAATCGTCCAATCCGTCACCGAATTTGAGAGTGCCGAGGAGGAACGGGCCTTCATGCGGGCCGTGGTTGAAGGACTCTCCGATCTTGAGAGAGGCCATGAAGTATCGCTGCACAAAGTCAAGGCCAAGCTGGGCATCAAGTAACGCATGCCCGTCCAGGTCCGCTTTGCCAAATCCGCGTTGACCGACCTCCAGACCATCCAAACTTGGTACGCCGAACAGGGAGTGCCGGATGTAGGCGCTCGTCTGGTTGGCGACATCGTCAAACGGATTGAACGCCTTGCCGATCATCCCGACGTGGGGCGTGTCGTTCCGGAATTCGGTCAAACCGTTTTGAGAGAAATCATCTACCCCCCGTTTCGCATCGTGTATCGGCGCGATCCAAATACCGTGCGGATTGTGCGTATATGGCGCAGTGAACGCCAGCTTCGGCTGACGGAACACAAAGACAAACCAACGTAACCCAAATCACGAATCCACGTTGACACGTTTCCTATCAATTCTCATTTCTTGTCTGACCCTCTCGGCTTGCGGAGGAAGCGGCGAACCGGTCGTCGAGATTGCGTCGCACCCGACCAAGCCCAACCTGCTCTACATCGCCACAAACGATTACATCTACAAGACACGTGATGCAGGCAAAACCTGGAAAAACGTGTCAAAAGGCATGACTCATTCTCGCGTGATTTCGCTTGCCGTCGATCCCCTGCTTCCCGCCAACGTGTACGCCGGCACCAAAGGCGATGCGGTCTTTAAAAGCTTCAACGGCGGCCACCAGTGGATATCGCAACGCAAGGGCCTGGAAGGGGTGACCATTACCTCGGTGGTCCACGAAATCAAATTCGTTCCGGGATCGAGCCAACATATTTTTGCCGCAACGTCGATGGGAGTCTTCGAAACGGACAATACCGGAGAAACCTGGGCCAAACGCATGGACGGCATGATCGAAGTCCTCATGGTCGTCACCATCGACGTCGACCCCAACCAGCCGCAGACCCTGTATGCCGGCACCAGCGGGGGAGTCTATCGGTCTCTCAACGGAGCCAAAACCTGGACAAAAGTCAACAACGGCCTGGTGCCGCCAGACGTGTTGAAATCGTCCCGCGCACTCAGCGTGGTCAAAATCAAGATCAACCCGCATGCGCCCCACACCGTGTATACGGCCACATTGAAAGGACTCTATAAAACCACCGATGGCGGAGAATCCTGGCAACGGATCGGTGAAGCCCTGCCCGACCAATTTTTCAGCGACCTCATTCTCGACCCGAGGACCCCGGGAGTCGTCTTTGTGGCCAGCCGAGCCGGAGTCCATACAAGCCGGGACGGTGGCCGAACCTGGGACGCGGTGAATGAAGGGTTGACCAATCTGAATATTCGGGCTTTAGTCATCAGTCCGACGGATCCTTCGACCTTGTACGTCGGGACGAATCGAGCCGGTCTTTTCAGGACGAACAACGGGGGCCGGTTATGGGAGCCCGTTCCGTTGATCCCTGTCCCCCAGCGTTCATGAGAATGTAAAGACGCGCCTTATGCGATCAAGAAAAAGCGCCATGCGATGGCGCGGCTACAAGGGCCCCTCTTGCAGGGGGTCCGGCACTGTACTATAGTAATTGCAAGGGGACGACGATCTTCAAAGACGTGCCCACCTCAATCATGGACATCACCCGTCGCAAATTGTTTCAACTGAGCAGCCTGGGAACCCTGGCAGGCCTCGGCAGCCTCACCAGCGGGTGCGACCTTGGCAGCATGTTTGCAGTCCCCTCAAGAGAAACACGGTATTTCACGCCCAATGACAAATTTTATACCGTCAATTATATGGACTCTCCGTACAACCTCTCGCGCGATGTCGACCAGGAGCAATGGCAAATGGTGGTCAAAGGCGCAGTCGCCAACCACATGGTGCTCACGTGGCGAGACATCCTGAATCGCAAACCGTTCGACCAGGTTTCCACGCTCATCTGCATCGATACCCTCCCGGGAGGGACGAGTCTGGGTAATGCGATTTGGCGGGGGATTTCTCTGAAAGAGTTACTCGTCGAAGCCGGTGCCGACCCTGAAACCGCACGGGACGTCATTTTTCGAGGAGCCGACGCCTATCATGACAGCATTCCCTTTGAACGGGCCATGCACGATGAAGTGATGTTGGCCTATCTCATGAACGGGGAAAAACTCCCGAAGGCCCATGGATTTCCGCTCCGTCTGATCGTGCCCGGGTTATACGGCATCAAGAACGTCAAATGGATTACGGAAATTGAAGTGTACAACGGCGACTATCAGGGATATTGGCAACGCAAAGGATGGACCGACGAGGGGACGATCCATGTTTTTTCCCGAATCGATAGTCCGGGACATTATCAGGACGTCCGCGGGCCAAACGTGCAGTTCCGCGGCGTTGCATTCGGCGGGCCCAATTCCATCAAACAGGTGCAACTGAGTTTCGATCAGGAGAAAACCTGGAGCGAAGCCACCATCGAACCACCCCACTCCCCCTGGTCCTGGGTGGTCTGGAACTATCAGCGGCCCGATATGCCGGACGGCAAGAGCATGGTCTCCGTTCGCGCTGTCGATACCACCGGCACCGTGCAAACCTCAGCCATCACTCGCCCCCAACCCAACGGCGCCACGGGCCTGCACAGCATCGTGGTGAACGTGTTCAAGGCCTGAGAAACTGGCTCCGCGCCGCTACGCGGTGCAAAGAACCTCTGATTTAATGTGATAGTGGGATGCAGGGCAAGGCGTCCCGCAGCGAAACCCGAGGCTTATCAGATAGATAGGCGAGGGGTGAGCGAGGACACAACGCCGCCATGCGCCCGATAGTGCAATAAAGCAGAGGTTCTTTAAATTTCAACGTCGAGTTTGATGCCGAGTTCTTTGAGTTGGGTCTGCCCCACGTCCGACGGTGCTTCGGTCATCAGGCATTGAACTTTTTGCGTTTTGGGGAAGGGAATCACTTCTCGAATGGACTCGGTTTTCCCGAGCAACATGATCAGGCGATCCAGGCCCAGGGCAATCCCACCGTGGGGAGGGGCGCCATACTCCAGCGCGTCCAGCAAAAACCCGAACTTTTCCTGAGCGGCCTCCTTGGAAATCCCCAGCAGGTTGAATACCTTGTGCTGCAACTCACTCCCGTGGATACGAATACTGCCCCCGCCGATTTCAAACCCGTTGAGGACCACGTCATAAGCTTGCGCGTGAACGTCCAACGGGGCGGAATCCAGATTGGGAAGATCATCCATACGAGGCGACGTAAAGGGATGATGCAGCGCCACGTACCGTTGTTCCGCGGCATCGTATTCGAACATGGGAAAATCCGTCACCCAGAGCGGCTCCCATTTGTCATGTTCGATCAACTCCAATTCGACGCCAAGGTATGATCGAAGCCGGCCCAACACCTCATACGTCACGGCCGGTTTGTCCGCGACAAACAGCATGAGATCACCAGGCCCGGCGTCCGGAAGCGCTTGTTGAAACAGCTTGGCATCAAGGAACTTGGCAATGGTCGATTCAAGCTCCCACTCTTGGGTAATCTTGACCCACGCGAGGCCTTTGGCCCCAAACTCTTTGGCGACTTCAATGAGCCGGTCGATCCGGCTGCGCGCAATGTCCGCGCCGCCTTTGACCACGAGACCGGAAACCTGCCCACCTTTCTCGACCGTATCTCGAAACACCTTAAACTCCACGTGTTTGGCGACTTCGTTCAAGTCACGAAGTTCCAACCCGAATCGACGATCGGGCTTGTCGGTCCCATAGCGCGACATGGCTTCCTGATAGGTCAGCCTCGGGAAGGGAGACGGCAAGGAAATACCCGCGGCTTCCTTGCACACGAGTCGCAACAACTCTTCCGTCAGATTCATGACGTCGTCACGTTCCACAAACGACATCTCAAGATCGATTTGCGTAAACTCGGGTTGCCGGTCGAGTCGAAGATCTTCATCGCGGAAGCATCGGGCGATCTGAAAATACCGGTCGGTTCCGCCGACCATCAGAATCTGTTTGAACAGTTGCGGCGATTGCGGCAAGGCAAAAAAGGCACCCTGATTGACGCGACTCGGCACCAGATAATCTCTGGCCCCTTCCGGGGTACTTTTCGTAAGGATCGGGGTCTCAATTTCCAGAAACCGCCGTTCATGGAGAAACTGCCTGGTCCGGTAAGCCACGTCATGGCGCAACGTGAGTAACCGCTGCATGGGCGGCCTGCGTAAATCCAAATACCGGTGTTTCAAACGAAGGGCTTCCGTGGCCTGACTGTCGTCTTCGATTAAAAAGGGCGGGGTGTGGGCTCGATTCAACACGTCCAAGGTGCCGACTTGGATTTCGATTTCCCCGGTCGTGATGTGGGGATTTACCGATTCCTCGGGCCTGAGCCGCACAGTTCCCGTGGCGGCAATCACAAACTCGTTGCGGAGTTCATTGGCCTGCTCATGAATGGCCTTGTCGGCCTCCACGTCAAACACGAGTTGCGTCACCCCGAACCGGTCACGCACGTCGATAAACAACACGCCCCCGTGATCACGACGGCCATGTACCCATCCCATCAACGTGACGGTGTGGCCATCCTGTTCACGCGTTAATTCTCCACAATGGTGTGTCCGCTTCACCCTGCTGCTTACCCTTTCCGCGTCCGTGTGCGACCCCGTCCTTTCACGACCCGCCCTGGCTGCCGGGCACTGCCGGGAGCCGGACGAGCCTTGCTGCCCTTGCTGTGTGAATCCTTCTTTGCCGGAGGACTCGTTGTCCGTACACGCGGCGGCACAGTATCCCTATCCGGCCTCGACCTTTGCAAGTCGGACTGTGGCGCCTGCGCACGGACGTTCCGGGGCTTGGTCACCGGACGAGCCTTGCTGCCCTTGCTGCGTGAATCCTTCTTTGCCGGAGGACTCGTTGTCCGTACGCGCGGCGGCCCAGTATCTCTAGCCGGCCTCGACCTTTGCAATTCGGGCCGTGGGGCCTGCGCACGGACGTTCCGGGGCTTGGTCGCCGGACGAGCCTTGCTGCCCTTGCTGCGTGAATCCTTCTTTGCCGGAGGACTCGTTGTCCGTACGCGCGGCGGCCCAGTATCTCTAGCCGGCCTCGACCTTTGCAATTCGGGCCGTGGGGCCTGCGCACGGACGTTCCGGGGCTTGGTCACCGGACGAGCCTTGCTGCCCTTGCTGCGTGAATCCTTCTTTGCCGGAGGACTCGTTGTCCGTACGCGCGGCGGCCCAGTATCCCTAGCCGGTCTCGACCTTTGCAATTCGGACCGTGGGGCCTGCGCACGGACGTTCCGGGGCTTGGTCGTTCGATGAAGGATCTCCCGCAACGCATTGGCTTCGACGTCGGTTGCAAACCGGGACACGCCTGCGGGCAAATCTCCCAGGTCAAGCGGGCCGAAACGAATTCTTATGATGCGCATGACCCGATGGCCCAAGGCTTCGAGCATGCGCTTGATCTGATGCTTCCTGCCTTCGTGAATCGTGATCTCCAACCATGAATTGGCCTTGGCCTTTCCGGATTTCCTGATCACGGCGGGAGCGGTCATCCCGTCGTCCAAGGCGATACCCTCTTCAAGATTTTGGATTTCCTCTTCCGTACAGACCCCCGAGACTTTGACCAAATACGTCTTCGGTACGTGGTACCGGGGATGGACGCATGCTTGCGCCACATTTCCATTATTCGTCAACAGCAACAGGCCTTCGGTGTCATAGTCCAGCCGGCCGACCGGAAAAACCCGCACTTTCACTTTCGCCACCAAATCCGCGATCGTAGGCCGGCCATACGGATCGTCCATCGTCGTCACGTAACCGGGTGGTTTATGCAGGAGAACGAAGACTTCGGGCTCGGACGGTTGCACGTGACGACCATCGATCTTCACGTGATCTTTCGACGGATCGATACACGTTCCGAGGACACGCACGACTTTCCCGTTTACCGTCACGTGACCGTCCCTAATCATGGTTTCTGCCGCGCGCCGTGACGCTATCCCACTGGCGGCAATGACTTTTTGTAATCGAACCATCATGGATTCCAACGGCATCTCTTTCACTGGCCCTTCCTCCCAAGGGGGGGGGCACAACCAAGTCGAACCGATGTCAGTTATTCCCATTCAATCGTACTCGGTGGTTTGGAACTGATGTCATACACAACGCGATTCACCCCCGATACTTCGTTGATGATCCGGTTCGCCACGTGTGCCAGAAAGGATTGCGGCAACGGCGCCCAATCCGCGGTCATGCCGTCCACACTGGTCACGGCTCGTAACCCGATAACGTGCTCATACGTCCGTTGATCACCCATCACCCCCACGGTACGAATCGGCAACAACACGGCAAACGCCTGCCACGTTTTCCGGTACAATCCCTGCGCCTTTAATTCATCGATAAACACGGCATCTGCTTCACGGAGCATGTCTGCGCGAGCAGGCGTCACCGCGCCGAGAATGCGAATGGCTAAGCCAGGTCCCGGAAACGGATGACGATGCACCACGTCGTCCGGCAAACCCAGTTCCTTACCCAGAACTCGGACTTCATCCTTGAACAATTCCCGAAGCGGTTCGATCAATCGGAGTTTCATCCGTGCGGGAAGGCCTCCAACGTTGTGGTGCGACTTGATCGTCGCGGACGGCCCTTTGTGGCTGACACTTTCAATCACGTCGGGATAGAGCGTACCCTGGACCAGGTAACGCACGTTGCCGATGTTCCGCGCTTCGCGTTCAAACGCCTTGATGAATTGACGCCCGATGATCTTGCGCTTTTTTTCCGGATCGGTCGTTCGACCCAATGCCTGTAAGAATTGCTTGGAGGCATCGACCATACGGTAGTTGAAGTGAAACGACCTGAACGTCTGCTTAAGCTGTTTGACTTCATCTTTCCGCATCACGCCGTTATCGATAAACACACAGGTCAGCTGCTTCCCGATCGCCCGATGAGCCATGGCCGCCGCCACCATACTATCGACTCCCCCGCTCAGGGCACAGAGCACCTTCTCACTCCCCACTTGTCCGCGAATCCGGTCGATAGAATCGTGCAGGAACGATCCCATGGTCCAGGTTGGCCTTGCCCCACAAATATGACGAACGAAATTTTTCAGAATCCGTGCGCCGTATGTGGTATGGGCGACTTCGGGGTGAAATTGCAGACCGTAGAGGCGATGTCTCCCATTGGCCGATTTCATCGCGGCAATGGGAGAATTCGTCGTCCGCGCAATGGCCCTGAAGCCGGACGGCAACGTTTCAATCCGGTCTCCGTGCGACATCCAGACCGAAAAGGGGGCCTTTTCGCCCAGCCCTCTGAATAAATCCGTTCTATCCCGAACGAGGAGTTCCGCGCGACCGAATTCCCTGTGTTTCGCCCGGCCGACTCGCCCCCCCATGGACTGCGCAATCAATTGCATGCCGTAGCAAATGCCGAGAACCGGCACCCCTTCCTTCATAATCGCTTTCGACCATTCCGGACGCCCGGTACTCGTCACACTGGCCGGTCCGCCGGACAAAATAATGCCTTTGGGACGATTCGCTCGAATCGTTTCCAGAGAAGCAGAGGAAGGCAGGATAATGGAATGAACGTGGGATTCGCGAATCCGGCGAGCAATCAGTTGGGTATATTGTGACCCGAAATCAAGAACGACGATCGTATCGTGACAGGACACCATGGATGACGACAGCGTTGTCGAAGTCGGGTCCTGGCTCACGTTAGTCAACGTCAGCCCTATAGTTGGGTGCCTCCTTGGTTATAACCACGTCATGAACGTGACCCTCTCTCAATCCGGCATTGGTTAAACGAATGAACCTGGCATTTTGTTGCAACTCGGAAATGGACCGGCATCCGCAATATCCCATTCCGGCCTTCAGGCCACCCACCAATTGATACACCATATTGGACAGCAGACCTTTGTAGGGCACACGGCCTTCGATTCCCTCCGGCACCAGCTTTGCCGCGGCCTGTCCTTCCTGCCGATAGCGGTCCCGGCCCCATCGTTCCAAGGCTCCAAGCGAACCCATGCCTCGATACTCCTTATAGGTGCGGCCCTGATACAAGACCGTTTCCCCCGGTGATTCTTCGGTTCCGGCAAACAGGGATCCGATCATCACGGCAGATGCTCCCGCAGCCAAGGCTTTGGAGATATCGCCCGAGTATTTAATGCCCCCGTCGGCAAGAACAGGAACGCCGGTCCCGCTCAAGGCTTCGGCGCAATCGGCAATGGCCGTCAGTTGGGGGATGCCGGCTCCCGAGACGATCCGCGTCGTACAAATCGAGCCAGGTCCCACACCGACCTTCACCGCGTCCACGCCCACGTCCAGAAGATCTTTGGCCGCTTCCGCCGTGCCGATGTTCCCGGCTATCACTTCCAACGACGCGTAGCGTTGTTTGATCGTTTTCACGGCATCAATGACGCTCTGGGAATGACCGTGCGCCGTATCCACGACGATCATATCCACGCCGGCCTTGACCAGTCGCTCGACGCGTTCCGGCACGTCCTCTCCCACGCCGACGGCCGCGGCGACTCGTAGCCGGCCGTGGGTATCTTTGCAGGCGTTCGGGTATTTAATCTGTTTTTGAATGTCCTTGATCGTGATGAGCCCTTTGAGCTCGAATTCGTCGTTGACGACCGGCAATTTTTCAATCCGATGCTCGTGCAGGATTTCCCGGGCCTTGGCGAGACTCGTCCCCTCCGGCACCGTCACCAACTGTTCTTGAGTCATCACCTGAGACACCGGCAAATCAAAACGAGACTCGAATCGCAAATCCCGATTGGTCAGAATACCCACCAGCTTTTTTTCTCTCGTGACCGGGATACCGGAGATCCGATAAGTCGCCATAATCTCATGGGCATCACGAATGGTCTGATCCAGTGCGATCGTAATGGGATCGAGAATCATGCCACTCTCTGATTTTTTCACCTTATCGACTTCAAGGGCTTGCTGTTCAGGCGACATGGCCCGATGGAGAACCCCGATGCCTCCCTCCCGCGCCAACGCAATGGCCAAACGACCTTCCGTCACGGTATCCATGGCGGCACTCAGAATCGGGATATTGATCGTAATGTGGCGCGAGACGTGTGTGGAACAATCCACGTCGCTCGGCATCACCTCCGATTTGGCGGGCACCAAGACCACGTCGTCAAAGGTCAACCCGATTCGTGTTTTATCCCAGAGTGCCATCTGCGTGTTCCTCAGAAAATATACACCCCTATGAACGAGTCATCATGGGAGAAACCGTAAAGGTGTCGATGAACAAAAACCGGTGAGAAAAAAATGCGAAACTAGCTTACCAAGATTTTCCCAAAAAATCGACGGGCTTAACGGCCAAAACTGAAAAAACAGGGCTCCCTGATGGGGCATGCCGCAATCACGGGAGCTTTACTCAATCCATGGAGGTCAAGACGCTATGACGCCTCTCCTTCCGGTAAGGCTGCCACTGTTTCCGCTTCGTCTCGCAGAAAGTCTTCGGCGTCTTCAGCCGGCATGAAATGTTGCACGCGCATATTGCCGCTATCGACCACGAAGACATGCCCTTTGTGATCAACCGCGAGCCCATAGGGAAAGTTGAATTGCCCCTCGGCATTACCGAATCCACCCCATTGGGTGATGAAGTTTCCATCCCGATCGAGTTTTTGAATCCTCTGGTTTCCCGTGTCCGATATGTAGACGTCGCCCGCGCCGTCCACCGTGATCCCCCAGGGTGAACGGAATTGGCCCGGCTCCTGGGCTTGGGCGCTACTCGCGTGGCCCGGACTGGTCCCACCGCCCCATTTGGCGACGAGTTGCGGAAGGACGTTCGTACTGGTATCGAACTTCTGGATTCGATGATTCCCCATATCCACGACGTAGACCATCCCGTCATTCTGATCGACGGCCACGCCCCGGGCAAAATAGAATTGCCCGTCATTATTCCCGAAACTTCCCCACTGCATCACGAACTCACCCTCTTCATCGAACTTCTGGACGCGGAAATTGGCACTATCGACGACATACAGGTACCCACGCACCCGGTCGACCGCCACGTCCCAGGGGGCATTAAACTGTCCTTCCCCATTCCCGCGACTACCGATTTTCGCGAGGTATTGGCCCAGTTTCCCATCGAATTTCTGCACGCGATGGTTACTGGTATCGCACACGTACACGTCACCTTTTCCATCGCATGCAATCCCCGTAGGGTTGTTGAAATTCCCATTGGCCGTGCCGAAATTCCCCCACAGCAGGATGAAGTTGCCATTTCTGTCGAATTTTTGAACACGGGTGTTGCCGTTGTCGATCGCGAACAGGGAGCCCTGTTGATCGATAGCCAATCCATAGAGCGGCGCCATAAATTCACCGCCGTGCAACAACGAGGCACCACGACCGGGTTTTCCCCATTTCGCCGTACACACGTACCCCGAGGTATTCAGCAAAATATTCGCACTGGCCGGAACCGAAATATTATTGCCGGCATCTTTAAACCAAACGTAGACCGTTTTGGGGCCGTCACCCGGCGATAACGTCAGGGGAATCGTTGCCCCGAATTTTTGTTCAGGTTCAACTTCGATCCAACCCGGCAAGGTCGCACCTGGAGTCATGGGATTCTCGGAAATGAAATATCCCGTCACGCCGGTATCGACGTCCCTGGCTGAAATGGTCGCCACCACGTCCAACGAATTCGTCATGTACGCCCAGTGATTCAGGACGATATCCGGATTCTGCGGGGCAGCCACGTCGATCAACACGGGCATGACTTCCTGTTCTTCCGACAGGGGGCCCTCGGCGTCATTCTCATCAACGCTCGTGAGCACATAGTAATAGGCCGTATTGTTCGTCAATCCGGAATGGATATAGGGACTCGTCACCCCTTCGATTCGAGTAGCCGTCTCTTTGGACACATCGGGAGCGGTACTGAAATAGAGGTTGTAGGACACGGCGCCGGGCACCTCCATCCAACTGAGCATCGCCTCCGTATCTCCGGGTTTCCCCACCAACGGCGCGGCAAGCAGGCCACTCTCCGACTGTGAAACCTTGTCGGATTTTTCCGTCCCCCTGGCAAGTTCTTCCTCCGTGGGAGCAAACTTCAGGACCCGATAGTTCCCACTATCCACCACGTAGACATACCCTTCTTTATCCACCGCGATGCCGGAAGGAAAATTCACCTGGGCTTCCGTGAGCCCACGGTTGCCCCAGGAACACAAATAGGTTCCGTTCGAATCGAACTTTTGAATCCGGTGGTTCCCGTTATCCACGACGTACACGTTGCCCAAGGCGTCGCAGGCCACGCCCCAGGGAGCTTTGAATTGTCCGATTCCGTTCCCTTCTCTCCCCCATTTCGCAAGGAAATTTCCACGGGAATCGAATTTTTGAATGCGATGATTGCCTTCATCGGCAACGTAAATATGACCGGCAAAATCGATCGTCAGGCCTCGTGGATAGAAAAAGGCGCCATCGAAGCTCCCGTCTTTTCCCCATTTGATCAAGGGAGTGCCGTCCGACTGGAATTTTTGGATACGAGCGTTACTCGTGTCCGAGACGTAGAGATTCCCTTGCTGATCCGTGGCCACCCCCCAGGGCACGTCAAACTGTCCGGCCTCGGCGCCTCGCCAGGCAAAACCGAATTTGCCCCAGGCACGCAAAAAATTCCCGTCAGGATCAAACTTCTGGACGCGGTTGTTTCCGCTGTCCGCCACGTACACGTGCCCTTCGGAAGAAGTCGCCAACCCTCTGGGATAATAGAATGTGCCTTCTTCCGAATCGGCTTCCCCGCCCCATCGAGCCAAAAATTTACCGTCCTTATCAAACTGTTGAATGGCATGATTATCGGTATCCGCCACGTAGATATTGCCATCGCTATCGAGGGCAATTCCCGTCGGTGAGCGAAATTCCCCGTCATCGACGCCTTCCTGCCCGAACTGCAGCACGGGCAAATACGGTGAAGGGATCGACATGACTTCTTCCGATTCACGACTTTCTCCATCGGCGGTCACGACGGTGACCACGTAGTGGTAACACAAACCATTGGCTAGGTCGTTATGCGTGTAGGGACAGGAAGGACCTTCGATACAATTCCCTTTTTCCTTGGTCACCCCGAGAACAGGATTAAAATCGTCCTGACTCGCAATCGGACGAGTCAGTTCATTCGGCTTGATTTTGACCCCCGGAGAGGTCTGATAGTAAATGTTGTAGTACATCGCATCGGGCACGGCATCCCAACTCAGGGTAATAAATCCATTTCCTGCAACGACCTTGACGCCAGAGGGCGGATCGGGCAGTTTCTCCTGATCGGCGTCTTCGCCTGCGCCCCAGTCATCTTCCAGACCTTCGACTCTTGAAACACACTGACCCCACTGCGGAATCAGATCACGATCTAACTCAAAAAAATCCTTCATGACACCCCTCATAATATTCAAGTCATACTAAAGGTTTGTTCAATAGCTAGTTGATTTTGCGTATTTATTTTGATGCAGAAATAAAATTTTCAAATAAAACCAAATAGTTGCGAAAAAAATTCTAACAAGCCGCTATTCCCGAAGTCAAGAAGAGTGACAAGTCCGTTATTGTGGAACGCAGTGTTTTCCTGAATGCCTGCACATGATCCCATGGAGACCCAGGCATTGATTTAATGAAGAACGCACGACAAACCCTGAAGATGGGCAATGCGCGGTATGGTTTCACTGTTTCCTGTCCCGCTTCGATCAAGGAGCACCCCCGATAAGTTGGCATTGGTGGCTCCCTCAAAGTCTTCCTTGGGATCATCACCCACGTGCATGGCCTCTTCCGGCTCAACCACGTGTTGATCCAAGGCATGCCGAAAGATCTTCGGAGACGGTTTGGCCGACCCGGCGAGACTGGAAATCGTGATGGAATCAAAAAAGCGCTCCAATCCTAACTCCCGGAAAATTTCAAAAAACCGCGTATCGAAATTGGAGATCACCCCAAGCTCATATCCTTGCGAGCGCAACTGCTGAAGAACGTCCGGCACTTCAGAATAAATTTCCCATGCATCTGCCGTGCTGAAGGCTTCATAGACTTCATCGAAGTAGTCATCGAACCCGTCAAACATCCCAACGCGATAGAACGTTGCGTGCACAATGTCAAACCACCAGAGTCGTTCGCATTGCTTTAATTTTTCCGGTTGCTCTACGGCAAAAATCGGGGGGGGAGCTTGGCGAAAGGCGTCCTTGAACGCCTGGTTCACCTTGGCCACCATATCAACCGAACGCGGCACGCCATACTTTTCCGCATGCCGGAGATAGACGTCCCCGACGGACCCCTTGACGTGAAACAGGGTTCCAACGGCATCAAAAAACACGACTTTTATGCGCGATACCGGCATGTCGATGGAGTTAGGGAAGAGCAGGCTTGTCCCTGACCGGAGCGGGGATCTCATCGAGGAATCGCGCCGCTACAAGCGAGAAAAATGCAGGCGCTTATTTTTTGGTGCCGGTTTTGCGTTGTGCTTGCTCAAGTGCCTTCAAGCGTTCTTGATTCTTTCGGTGTTTGCGACGAAGTTCTCGATCTTTTTCTCGTCCTCTTGGCATCCGAATTTCTCCCTGGTCCTGCCTTGGTGTGATCGTCAATAACTCAGTAGAATTCTCTGTAAAACCATGAGCAAGTTTTAGCATATTCATTCCCGTGGAAACAAGCAGGGCTTTGCTTGCGAGGATATACCCTCTCCATGCTAAGATTTTTGGCTTTGTCAGCACGAGTTTCATCCTTATGGCATCCCGGCAACTCAATAAAACGTATGAACCTCAAGCCGTTGAGGCTCGGTGGGGCCAGTATTGGATCGACCGGGGATACTTCGGCGCCACCGCCGACTCGACGGGGCAACCCTATACGATCGTCATTCCTCCCCCCAACGTCACGGGCTCGCTGCACATCGGCCACGCGCTGAACAATACGCTTCAGGATATTCTGATTCGCTGGCGCCGCATGCAAGGGCGTAATACCCTCTGGCTTCCCGGAACCGACCATGCCGGCATCGCCACGCAAAACGTGGTGGAACGTCAGCTTTTGGAAGAAGGCACCCAACGAGAGCAACTCGGGCGAGACGCGTTCATTGAACGGGTCTGGTCATGGAAACAGCAATCCGGCGATACGATACTCGAACAACTGAAACGACTCGGGGCGTCCTGCGATTGGTCTCGCCTGCGTTTTACCATGGATGAGGGGTTGTCCGAAGCCGTTCGAGCAGTCTTCGTTCGCCTGCATCGAGAGGGCCTCATTTATCGGGGGCACCGGTTGATTAATTGGTGTCCCCGCTGTCTCACCGCCCTGTCCGACGTTGAGGTCGAGCACGAGCCGGTTCGCGGCACCATGTACCACGTTTCCTATCCGCTGGCCGATGACGACGGGACGTCCCTCATCATCGCCACCACGAGACCGGAGACGTTACTCGGCGATACTGCGGTTGCCGTTCATCCCGAGGATCCCCGATACAACCGGCATATAGGAAAATCGATCAAGCTTCCGCTCACCAACAGGACCATTCCGATCGTGGGCGATTCGATCCTGGTGGATCGCGAATTCGGAACCGGTGCCGTCAAAATCACCCCCGCTCATGACTTCAATGATTTCGAGGCGGGCGAGCGACACCAACTCCCTCGTATTGCCCTGCTGACCCATCAGGCCCTCTTGAATCCCGATGCGCTTCGGGACGCGGGGGTCGAGCCGGGCGTCCTGGACAGCATTGCCGACCTTTCGGCAACCAAGGCCCGCCCCATTGTCGTCGAAGCGCTGAAGCATCAGGAACTCCTGGCCAAAGTCGAAGATCACCAAATGGCCCTGGGGAAATGCTATCGCTGCAAAACCGTTGTGGAGCCGTTCCTCTCACCTCAATGGTTTGTCAAGATTCAACCGCTGGCCGACCCGGCGATTGCAGCGGTGGAACAGGGGCACGTCCGCATCATTCCGGAAGAATGGTCGAACAATTATTTGGGCTGGATGCGCGGAATCAAAGACTGGTGTATTTCCCGGCAAATCTGGTGGGGGCACCGCATCCCGGCCTGGTATTGCACCACGTGCTGTCCTGAGGCCCGCAGGATTCTCGAAGGCGAAGGCAGTCACCTGATTCCCACGCACGCCGAGCCCATGGTCTCCGAGACCGCTCCAACCACCTGCGCCACCTGTGGTCAGGATCGGTTCGTTCAGGATCCCGACGTGCTCGACACGTGGTTTTCATCGGCCCTCTGGCCCTTTTCCACCTTGGGCTGGCCCGCAAATACCAAGGATCTCGAGACCTATTACCCGACGTCCACATTGGTCACGGGGTTGGATATCCTGTTCTTCTGGGTGGCACGCATGATCATGATGGGCATCAAGTTTACCGGCAAGCCCCCATTCCGTGACGTCTATATTCACGCCCTGGTGCGCGATGCCGAAGGCGAAAAAATGAGTAAATCCAAGGGGAACGTCATCGACCCCTTGACCAAAATGTCGCAGTACGGGACCGACGCGCTACGTTTCACCTTAGCCTCGATGGCTTCGCCGGGCCGTGATATCAAACTCTCCGAAAACCGCATCGAAGGCTATCGAAACTTTGCCAATAAGATCTGGAATGCCGCCCGTTTCATCCTGATGCACGCGGATGGGCCGTCTGAAGCACGGCCGGTTGCCGACAGGCCATTCGTGGATCAATGGATATTGAGCCGCCTCAACCACGTCACCAACGCCGTGACCGTCCGTCTCGAAGAATACCGGTTCGATCAGGCCGCCGGGCAACTCTATCAGCATATCTGGCACGAATACTGTGATTGGTATCTGGAACTCATCAAACCCGTGCTGCAAAACGGAGACTCGCCCGCTGCCCGATCAACACGCGCCACGCTGCTGCAAACGTTCGAACATCTTCAACGCCTGCTCCATCCCTTTATGCCGTTTTTGACCGAAGAAATCTGGCAAACGATGCCGCACCAGGGCGAGACCCTCGTCCGCCAGCCCTTCCCTGTTGCGACCAGGGAATGGGAGAATTCCGAGGCGGAGCAGACCTTCACCACCATTGAACAAATCGTCACCACGGTCCGAACCGGGCGTGCCCTCCTGGATTACGGACCATCAAAATCCCTGACGATCCTGGCTACGGCGAAAGACCCTGAAGAGATCGCACGTTTGAACGAAACACGACACCACGTCGCGCACCTCTGTCGAGGAACGGTCTCCATTGCGGATCAGGATACATGGCCGGCCGATCGCATTCTGCATCTCGCGGTGGGAAATTTCATGATCGGCATGACGATTGAGGGCGAGGTAGACCTCAACAACGCATTGGCGCGCATCAACAAACAAATGCAAACCAAACAAAAGGAAGCCACGCGCCTCCAGGGACGCCTGGCTTCCCCGGACTTTGCGGCCAAGGCTTCGCCCGACGTGATTCAAGAATCAAAGGATCGTCTGGCCCTACTGACCGCCGAACTCTCGCTTTTTGCCAGCAGCGAACAACAACTCCGGAAAATGGTGTCATAACATCCCATGTCATTCACTCCTCTGCCTCCGTTTGAACTCGAATCGCTGGTCAAGGCGGCCCTGCGAGAAGACGCGCCACATGGCGATATCACCACACGCGCGCTTCTTGATCCGGATCTTCATGCTCAAGCCAACGTCGTAGCCAAGCAGGACCTGACCCTCGCCGGCGTTGCGGTTCTCCACGCCGTGTATCGGGCCTTGGACCCCGCCGTCGTGGCGACTGCACTATTCGAGGATGGAGCAACTCTTGAAGCAAGGCAGACGTTCGCAACCCTTCAAGGACCGGCCCATTCCATTTTGGGAGGGGAACGAGTGGCGCTGAATTTTTTACAACATCTTTCCGGCATTGCCACCCTGACCTCCCGATTCTGTGCCGAGATCCGGCACTATCCCACCATTCTCGTCGATACCAGAAAAACCATTCCCGGCCTTCGGCGGCTTGAAAAATGGGCGGTTGCACTCGGCGGCGGGACCAACCATCGCACGTCGCTCAGCGACGGCGTTCTCATCAAAGACAATCACCTGGTGCTGTTGGAAGCCCAAGGCACAACCATCCGGGAAGCTTGCCGGAAAGCCAAGGAACGACTCTCCCATCATTTCAGGATTTGCGTGGAAGTCGAGACCCTTGAACAAATTGACCAGGCCCTGAACGGCGGAGCCGACGTACTGCTCCTGGACAACATGTCTCCATCTCTCGTCCGGGAAGCCGTGGGCCTCATCAAAGGGCGGGCGCAAACCGAAGTCTCGGGAGGCATTACGATCGAGAACGTCCGAGAATACGCCGCCACAGGCGTCGATTCTATTTCAATCGGGGCCCTCACCCATTCCGCACCGGCGGTCGATATCAGTCTGGACGTGCTTCCTGTGTTCTCCCGATAACGTCTCTTGAGCGTGTCTCGCCTATGCCATCCGCCAAACTGGAAACCGAAACCATTCGGCAACGGTTGACGACGCGAAGCCTGGGTCGCCCGCTTCATCTGTTTGAGGAACTCGCCTCGACCAATGCCACGGCCTTGACGCTGTCCGGCTCCGAGGCAGCCCATGGAACGGCGATTCTCGCCGAGGTTCAAACGGCCGGGAAAGGGCGATTGGGACGGCATTGGATCTCACCGCCCCATCTCAACATCTATTGCTCCCTGATACTCAAAAATCCAGAACTTTCGCGTCACGTCTCCTGGATCCCTCTTGTCACGGGACTCGCCCTTGCCGAAGCAACCCGACGTTCCTGCGGTATCGAGATTTCATTGAAATGGCCCAATGATCTGCTGTGCGGCGAAAAAAAAATTGGAGGCATTTTATGTGAAAGCTCGAGCCAGGGTTCTCAATTGTCGACGTGCGTCGTGGGATTCGGCATGAACGTCAATAGCCGGGAGACGGATTTCCCCGAAGAACTTCGCGCCCTCACCACCTCGTGTCACCGGGCCACCCGGCAATTCCATGATCGAAACGGCCTGATCGCCGATATGTTCAACCATTTGGAAAGTTGGTATGATTGTCTGGAATCCGAACGGTTCGAACACGTGCGAAAATCGTATGAGGCATCGTGTGCGACGCTCGGACGAGAAGTGGAGGTTTCCTGTCTTTCAGGACAAACCATTCACGGAACGGCCACCAACATCGGGAAAGATGGAGCGTTACTGGTATCCACCGTGCAAGAAGGCAAGACCCACACCCTGGAAATTCGATCCGGGGACGTTCAACATCTTCGGTAACTCACATGCTCCTGACAATTGACGTTGGAAATACCCAAATCGTCTTCGGTGTGTTCGACCGGCACACCCTGCGAAGTTCCTGGCGCCTGTCCACGGACCATACGAAAACGGCTGACGAATACGGCATCGTCTTCGCGTCGCTCATACGGGAATCCGGGATTCCGGTCGGGGATATCCGAGGAACCATTATTTCCAGCGTGGTCCCTCCCCTGACCTCGACGATTGAATCCATGGTCGAAACCTTTTTTCATCATGCCCCGCTCATCGTCTCCTCCGACTTTCCCTTTGGATTGACCCTCGAATATGCCAACCCGCAGGAAATCGGGACCGACCGGCTGGTCAACGCGGCAGCGGCGTTCGCATGCTATCGGACAAATCTTATCATCGTGGATTTTGGCACCGCCACGACAGTTTGTGCCGTGACCAAAGACGGACGCTATTTAGGAGGCGCGATCGCTCCTGGGGTGAAAAGCGCCGCCGATGCGCTTCATAGCCATACCGCCAAATTACCCAACGTGGAGCTGACCCGTCCGAAAAGTGTCATCGGAACCGATACGACGAGCAGCATCCAATCAGGATTGATTTTCGGTTACGCGGGTCTGGTCGATGAACTGGTCGCCAGAATCGAACAGGAAATCGGTCATTCGACCAAGATCATCGCAACCGGCGGCTTTGCTTCGATTCTTGCGCCGATTTCTCGAACCATTCACGAAATCCGGCCGACGTTAACGTTGGAGGGTCTGGAATTACTCTATCGCCGGAAGAACGACCAGGAAACCCCATCCAAATAAGGATTCCGGCGTTAACCGGGACCCTGCCTTCCTTTCGAGTTTTTCCATCGTTTTTTTCACCTTTTGGGTTGACTTCCCCCGTCTTGATGACTATCTGAACCTGATACCCGAGACACAAAATGACAAAAAATCATCCACTACCGGAAGAAGCACAGGGCGAGGACACGGCACTTGCGTCACCTGCCGATCAACCCGAAACCCCTTCCACCGACCAGGAAACAGAAGAATCTGATGAAAACTCTCAACAAAATGAAGAGGTTACAGGACTGAGCCACCAGCTTTTCGAAAAAAACGAGGAACTGCACGCCCTCAATGACAAATATTTGCGCCTGGCAGCGGAATTCGACAACTACAAGCGACGGGTTCAACGCGATCAAAGTGACACCATCCGGTTTGCAAACGAACGGTTGTTCAAGGACTTACTGCCCACGTTGGACAACCTGGAACGAGCCCTGCAATCCGGGCGCGAGCAAGCCCTGATCGAAGGGCTGCTGGAAGGGGTTGAGCTTACGTATAAACATTTTCTTGCTACCCTTCAAAAAATGGGCATGAAACAAGTCGCGAGTGTGGGAGAACTTTTTGATCCGGCCAAACATCAAGCCGTGGGGCAGGTCGAATCGTTAACCGTCCCTGAAAACGAAATCGTCGATGAATATCAGAAAGGGTATTTTCTCCACGATCGGATATTACGGCCGGCGATGGTGACAGTTGCCAAGGCCCAAACAGAACCAGACGATGGAGAAGCACAGCAATCGAAGGAAGGAGTCGAAGCATGAGTAAGATTATTGGAATTGACCTTGGAACGACAAACTCGTGTATCGCTATCATGAACGGTGGCGACCCGGAAGTGATTACCAACTCGGAGGGCGGTCGAACCACGCCGTCAGTGGTGGCGGTGACGGATAAGAATGAGCGTTTAGTTGGCCAAATTGCCAAGCGTCAAGCCATTACAAACCCCGAAAACACCATTTTTTCCGTCAAACGCTTAATGGGAAGAAAGTTCAATTCCAAAGAAGCCCATACGGCGACCCAGCGGTTGCCTTATAAAATTCTTGACGCTTCGAATGGGGATGCTCATGTGGAAATTCGAAGCAAACAATACAGTCCCCCTGAAGTGTCGGCGATGATTCTTCAGAAAATCAAACAGACGGCTGAAGATTATTTAGGTGAAAAAGTAACTGAGGCCGTGATTACCGTACCTGCGTACTTCGACGACAGCCAGCGCCAAGCCACAAAAGATGCCGGCCAAATTGCGGGGCTCAATGTCCTTCGCATTATCAATGAACCCACGGCGGCCTCATTGGCGTATGGCCTGGAGAAAAAGAAAGAAGAACGAATCGCCGTGTACGATCTTGGCGGTGGAACCTTCGATATTTCGATCCTCGAAATCGGGGATGGGGTCTTCGAAGTGAAATCCACCAACGGCGACACCTTCCTGGGTGGTGACGACTTCGACCTTCGAGTCATCGATTGGTTGGTGGACGAATTCAAAAAAAATCAGGGCATTGATCTGAAAAACGACCGTATGGCGCTTCAACGTCTGAAAGAAGCGGCGGAACGTGCCAAGATCGAACTCTCATCGGCCCAGGAGACTGAAATCAATCTTCCCTTTATCACCGCCGACGCCAGCGGGCCCAAGCATCTGGTGCTCAAACTCTCCCGGTCCAAATTGGAGCAACTCGTTGACGACCTGATCACCCGCTCCATCGAACCCTGCAAAAAGGCCATAGCCGATTCCGGCCTGTCCCCCAGTGACATCAATGAAGTAGTGCTCGTCGGGGGAATGACGCGGATGCCAAAAGTCATTGAACGGGTGAAAGCCTTCTTCGGCAAGGAACCCCATAAGGGCGTGAATCCCGACGAGGTCGTGGCGATTGGAGCCGCCATCCAAGGCGGAGTCCTCAGAGGCGACGTCAAGGACGTGCTGCTGCTGGACGTCACCCCCTTATCCCTGGGCATTGAAACGTTGGGAGGCGTCTTCACGCGTCTGATCGATCGCAATACGACGATTCCGACCAAAAAGAGTCAAATTTTCTCCACCGCCGCCGACAGTCAGACCGCCGTCACCATTCGGGTCTTCCAGGGCGAACGGGAAATGGCCGATAACAACAAACTGCTCGGCCAGTTCGATCTGGTGGGCATTCCTCCAGCCCCGAGAGGGATGCCGCAAATTGAAGTCGCATTCGACATCGACGCGAACGGGATCGTTCACGTGTCGGCCAAAGACATGGCCACCCAAAAAGAACAGTCCATCAAGATCACGGCGTCGAGCGGCCTGAGCAAAGAAGAAGTCGATCAATTGGTGAAAGATGCCGAGGCGCATTCCGAAGAGGATAAAACACGCCGCGAAACCGTGGAAATCCGAAATCAGGCCGATTCTTTGATCTATGGAACGGAAAAAAATCTCCATGAGCACGGAGATAAAATTCCCGAGGAAGAGAAAACCAACATTCAAGAAGCGATTGACGGCATGAAAAAAGCCATGGAGGGAGACGACGTCGAAGCCATGAAAGCGGCCATGCAAACCCTCACGACCGCTTCGCACAAACTCGCGGAAGAAATGTACAAAAAGACGTCGGCTGAAGCCGGCAACACCGGAGACGGCACAGGCGCCAACGGTGAAGAGATGAACGGAAAAGGAGAAGACGAAAAAGTCGTCGATGCCGAATTTGAAGAGGTTGATAAGGAAAAATAACTTAGAGAGTTCTATACAAAACAACAAGGCCACAACGGGGCACAAAGCGGCTTGCTTTCCAACCGGTGGATAATGTGTGCGGTTTTCTTTCTTTGGTGTCTGTTAAGTTGTTCTCAGATTATTAACAACCAAACCAAGGAGGTGTTTGTGCCACATTTTAACTTTGATGATCTTGCTGACGCTTTCATGCTTGCGAGTGACAAGTGTCAATGCAAGGACACAATGCACGACCATACGCTAGGGTCGTGTCAGCGAAAAGCAAGCCGCAATTGTCCTATTTATGTTCAAGGCAATGGACGTCAAGACATTAAGTTCTCGTGCCCAGAGTGTGCAGATGAGATGATGTGGGACTTCTGAAGCAAAGAAGAGAAGGTTTGTGCGGATAGCATACGAGCTATCAACTCTTTTAGAGGAGGCCAACTATGCCGACGGGTAGAGACACCTACAAATACCATTTCAAGAAGGGAAATAACATTGTCCACACGGGTATTACCAACGACATAGATCGCCGTGAGGCAGAACACCAGAGCGAGTCGGGATGGAGCAAAGGACATATCAAACAGGTAGGTCTCCGTACGACTCGCGAAGCCGCACTGAAATGGGAGCAGGAACAGGCCAAACAGGGGAAGCCAGTACGGAAGGATTAAGGGCTGGAACTGTCTGAAAAACCAGCGCTTCTTCTTTTCTACCTTCCCTCCTCCTCCCTACCCTTCGCTATACGTCCTTCGACTTCGCTCAGGACGGGCAAAGCAAGGCAAAGGAGTGGGAGCAAGAGCAGGGACCGTCCCGGCAGACTTGCCGCCTGTATACGAAGGAATGAAAACGACGAGAAAGACCCTGGATTCCCGATTAAAGATATCTGGAATGACAGTTCAGGTTGTATTAACTATTTTCGTATCAATCACAAGCTTAGAACGGAAAAGATGGCTGCAGTGACCAAACGGGATTATTATGAAGTGCTCGGAATCGATCGAGCCGCCTCTGATGACGAGATCAAGAAGGCCTTTCGTCGGCTTGCCCGTCAACACCACCCCGACTTGCAGAGCGACCCGCAACACAAGAAAAAAGCCGAAGAAAAATTCAAAGAGGCCAATGAAGCCTATGAAGTCCTGAACAATCCGGAATCGCGAAAGCGATACGATGCGTTCGGGCATTCGGCGGGACCGCAAGGATTCGGAGGGGCCGAGGGTTTCGATTTTGGTCGAGGATTCGGCGATGTTTTCGGCGATATTTTTGAAGACTTCTTCGGAGGAGGGAGAGGAGGCCGAAGTCGCCCGGAGCAGGGCAATGACCTGCAATATAATTTGGAACTTTCCTTTGAAGAAGCGATCGAGGGGAAAGACGCCAAGCTCAAAATCCCGAGATGGGAAGGCTGTGATTCCTGCAAAGGCACGGGAGCCAAATCGGCCGATGCCGTCCAACAATGTCGCGGCTGCCAGGGCACCGGACAGATTCGACTGCAGCAGGGATTCTTTACGATCAACCGGGCCTGCGGGCAATGTCAGGGGGCCGGGCAGATTATTACGGACCCCTGTCCTGCGTGCCGCGGTCAAAGACGGGTGTATCGGGAACGCACCTTATCGGTGACCATCCCCGCGGGAATCGAGACCGGCATGCGCTTTCGCTTGGCCCACGAAGGCGAGCACGGCGTGAATGGCGGCCCGCCGGGCGATCTCTACGTTGCGGTCGCCGTCAAACCACATCCGGTCTTTACCCGGAAAGACAATGACATCGTCATTGATTGGCCTCTTGATATGATCACGGCAACCCTGGGTGGCAAGGTCGACGTGCCGACCCTCAAGGGAAAAACCAGCGTCAAAATTCCCGAAGGCACCCAACACGGTCAGGTTCTTCGACTCAAAGGACTGGGAGCGCCCGCCTTGAAAGGTCGGACCACCGGTGATCAACTCGTTCGGATCAACATCACCATTCCCACCAAACTGTCGGCAAAACAACGGGAACTGCTGGCCGCCTTTGCCGAGGAAAGAAGGACCTCGTCAAAAGAACAAGGGGATGGGCTGTTTGACAAGGTCAAAAACATTTTCGAGTAACGCGATCGTCTTTTACCTTCCCTACCCTTTTCACGTCCTCCCGTCCCATGCCGGTCTTTTTCATTCAGTCAACCCGGATTTCCAACCAGACCGTCACGATTGACGATCCACTCCTCTCCCATCTTTCAAAGAGCCTCCGCATTCGCGAAGGCGAGAAAATTTGGGTCGGAGACGAGCACCGGGTTCGATACCGCGTGCGGGTCGATCACCTGGATTCAAATTCGTTGCGGGCCTCCATCATTGAAACGGTGGCCGGTCCTCCAGCGACACCAGCCCAAGTTGTCCTGGCCCAGGCCATCCTGAAAGGGGATCGCATGAACTGGGTGATCCAAAAAGCCACGGAGCTTGGAGTCGCCGCCATTATTCCATTACTCACCTCGAGGGTGATCGCCCGCCCACCGGCCGCCCGGATCCGAACGGCACGGGAACGGTGGCAACGGATCGCAGTCGACGCAGCCCAGCAATCGGAGCACTGGGAATTCCCCCGCGTCACCCAACCCATGGACCTGGCCGAATTGCTCAAGCACGTTCCTCATGCGGGGCTCTACTGTGCCCTGTTCGAACGGGGTGCCGAGCAACGCATCGGTTCCCTTTCCATCGATCACACGTTCAGAGGCACCATTGTGCTGGCCGTCGGCCCCGAGGGTGGCTGGACGCCGGAGGAAATGCAGGAACTTCTCGACCAACGATTTCAAGCCATCTCACTGGGCGAGAGCATCCTTCGGAGCGAAACCGCGCCACTGGTGGCGCTGAGCATCCTGCAACACCGTTTGGGATATCTCTGATTTATTGCACTATCGGGCGCATGGCGGCGTTGTGTCCTCGCTCACCCCTCGCCTATCTGGTTTGATAAGCCTCGGCGCTCGCTGCGGGACGCCTTGCCCTGCATCCCGCTATCACAATAAATCTGGGGATTCCCTGGGAAATTTGGGATAACCGAGTGGGGGAAAATCAGGAGGAAGGGGGGGCGATTTTCAGGATGGTTCCACCGTCCCCCACGGCCCATCCGACGTTGGGAACGGGAAAGGATAACCCGTAAAAGCTGAACGGTTCCGGGAGTTCCGGCTCGTCCCACGTGAAGCCGGCGTCCGTCGTTTGAAGGAACGCGCCACGCTCTCCAATGATCCACCCGGCACGAAACCCGGCAAACTGGACTTTCAAAAAATCCGGTGGTCTGATACAGGGAGACCCGCACGGAAGGGTGCGGTCAACCCATTTTTCCCCACTGGTAATCGTTTGAAAAATCGCACCCTGGGATCCGACGACCCAACCGCCTTGGGGATCCGTAAAGTACAGATCGAAGAACGTCGTGGCACTACCGGTCTCCTGCTGAATCCAGTTTTGCCCTCCGTCCTGCGTGAAGAGGATCGTCCCGATCGCGCCGACCGCCCACCCGTTTTGTGCATCAATGAACTGCACCCCGAACAAATCAACAGAGGTCGAACTGCTTTGATCCTCCCAGGTCACGCCGCCGTCCACGGTTCGCAGGATGGTTCCCCGGTTTCCGACGATCCAGCCCTGCAAGGGGTCCAGGAAATACACGTCATAAAGTGCGCCACCAACTCCGGCAAGCTGGCGGCGCCACGTTTTCCCGTGATCGTTCGTATGCAGAATGGTTCCGGTCTGTCCGACGATCCAGCCGTGTTGAGCATCCGTAAAATAGATGCTCGTCAGCAGGGCCGCCGTGCGACGAGTCACCGCCTGCCACGTTGCCCCCGCGTCCTCCGTTTTCAAGACCGTTCCCCCGGCCCCAACGGCCCAGCCGTGTTGTGCGCTCACGAAAAAAGTGCCGAGAAGCGTGGACTTGGTTCCACTGTGCTGAATGGTCGAGACCACGTTCTCTCCGGCTTCGACCTGACCGGCAAAGCCCAGGAGACAGACCAACCCCACGACCATCAACCGAAGAAGAGAATGAGAGGAAGGAAAAACGACTTTCACGGTGTCTGGTCAGTTCTCCAGTTCTCTTGCGTGTAATCGTAGAAAAATTCCTTATGCGGCAATCCCCGTGGGAGAATCTTGAATTCGCCTGCCACGGCACTCAACCACTGTTTCCGGGAACAACACCGGCCGTTTTTGAGTAAATTCCAGGACCCGCGACGCACGACGATTTCCCCTTTGGTGGGATCCACGTAAAACCCTTCGGGATGACCGAACCCGAACACGTGCCGCCTGGGCACTTGAATCTTGATTTCCTGATCCGTCCAGGAAACGACGACGGCCGCGACCCCATTCACCAGAACTTCTGTTCGTGAGACGTCGGGACCCAGGCGATAGCTCTTCCAATCGTGGGCTTCGGTATTCAATTCCAAACGCGTCGCCTCCGCGATTTTCAGGAATTCGCCGAATCCCTCGCCTTTCAGCGTCACAATTTCATCGATCCCGGCTTCCGTCGGCGAATAGGAGGTCACCTTCGGCGTCTTCACGGTGAACGAGCCTACTTCGAAGGCCATCACGTCCTTCTTGGCACAACAAGTCCCATCGGGCTTGGGAATCGTGCCTCCCCGTTTCACGACAACCGGGCCGGACTTGGCGCTGTAGGGCACCCACACGTTGATTTCATTATCCTGCCACCGGTGGATAATAGCAGGCACTCCGCCGATCTCCACCCGGTTTTGGCCCGGATCGAAATCAAACGCGTACGCCGTACTCCCCGCTTCGGAGAACACTCCGAAATTTTCCCCTTTAATGTAGACCAGGGTACCGATGGGGCCCTCGGCAGGGAACAATCGTTCGAATTGAGGTTCGACCAACTCGAATTGGCCCAGGGTCCTCGTGCGACCATTGTGTTGAAACGTCACAGGCCCGCTGACGGCGTTTAACGGTAGGTGGACCACGATGGTGCGCGGAGACCATTTCGAGATCGTCACCGGTTTACCCCCGATAGAAATCGCGTCCTGCGGCCCTTTGGCCTCGCCGAATTGTTGCCCGCTCAACACGATCTTGGTCCCGATGGGACCCCTATTCGGAGAGAACGACACACTGGGAATAAGAGAGACTGGCACGGGCTTACTCTCGGCATACGCGACCGGCGCACAGCAGGACCCATCCGGCAGCGGATCGGAGGAAGCGAGTTGCACAACCACGTCACCGGACTCGGCATTGGCCGGGATCTTGACCTCGATCTTCGAAGGCCGCCATTTCCGGATTTCCGCCAGGATGCCGTTGATCAACACCCGGTTCACACCGAACATGGTATTGGGATCACGCGACCCTGCCGTATTGCCGAAATGCTCACCCTCGATCATGAGCACCGATCCCGGTTCCGCCTCCGGCGGGACCAGTTTGGTAATCTTCACTTGTTGAATGGCAAATCGGCCTGCGACCGTGATTCCTTGTGGTCCTGAAACCGTGACGTCGCCACTCTTGGCGTCCAGCGGCACCTTGACCATCACCAGATCCGGCTCCCAGAGTTGAATCAACGCAGGCACGCCGTTAAAGTCCACCCGATTCTCCGCAGTCGAAACAAACTCCCCGAACGCGGCTCCGCCGATCGTCACCGTGGCTCCCGGAGGTCCGGAATCCGGAAACAATTCAGCCTGGGCAAACGAAGTCGTTCCACAAACAATCAGTAAAGCAAGAAACACGTGTCTCATACCGCAATGACCCTTTCCATGATCAGAACTGATATTTCATATCCAGACGCATATTCACGTCCCAAGGTTTGAAATAGAAAGTGGCCACGCCACAGTAGATGACGCGGCCACTTTATACTTTATAACGAGACACTTTTGGCCGTCAACCAACGGCAATGATCAGAGTAAAGTTCCGTCCAACCCAAAAAACGTCGAGAATACAACGCCCGACCGTTGCATCGATACCGGTCAGAACTGATACTTCATATTGAGGCTCACGCCCCAGAATTGAATGTCATCTGTCACTACGTTGTATCGAACCCGTGGACTGCCCGCTTCCGGTCCAACCGCGGAGTCGTGAGTGCGGAGTTGATCCCACTCGTCACCACCCTCGAATTCACCGAAATCCGCCCACCGGAACTTGAGCCCGATGCTCACCGGCTCGCTGACCTGATAATCCACGCCCGCGAGCACCTGATACCCGAACAGCGTATCCGAGAGCTTGGCCCTGCCGATGGTCGTCGTGCCGGCGAGCCGTTGATGCAGCATGTCTTTTTGCTCATCAGTACCCGTAGTATTGTTGAATGTCGAGATCGCTTCGGGATCAGGATTCCTCCCCCATCGGTTAAAGAAATCCAGCGACACTCGGGCAAACCCTACGCCAACCCCCACGTACGGCGTAAACTTCGAATCCGAACTGTAGTCATAGTACAGGTTGGCAAAGAAATTGTGCGACAGCACGTCATCCACTCCGCCTTCTATTATGGAGAGTTCTTGACCAGTCTTACCACCCTGAAACTCTGTCGTCCCGCTCGGTGTGACGAAATCGATTGTATCGTCCAAGTCATCATAGGTCGTACCCCGATAAAAATATTCCGCCTCGGCCCTGAAGCTCCCCATGCGATACCCCAAAGACGCTCCCGCCAAAATCCCGGAGCCTCCATCAAACTGCTGAGTCCAGAAGCCCTTATCTCTACTAGACTGATCACAATCACCGGTTAGCGGCGGCACCACGTGATTACCTGACTCGTCATTATTAATGAACCCGTCGCATCGAGTTGAAACATCATTATCCCAGGCATCGACAGCCAGGCCAGGAGCCACCGCGATACCCAAGTCCCCTCCTATATAAAACCCGTCCTTGGCCCATACCGGGCCTGAGGAGAGCGCCAACCCCATGACCAGCAGCACAAATAAGATTTTTTTCATGATGTCACCTCTCTCTTTAAAAATATCTCCGCATGCTTTTGGGTTGACTGTCTTCTAGTGCAGCAGATTTTATAACAGGGCCTTTTTGTCGTCAATAAGTGGGACTTGTTCGGGACGTATGAGATCTCTAGATCGAAAACAACCCAGGATGGCACGGTTGTGACCCGTCTTTCATGGCACGACATGCTCTATCTCTCTTGTAGCTGCACCATCTTATGGGCTGTCGTCTAGACAGCATCTCTTGGCGGCATGAGATGCCGCCGCTACAAATGCGAAGAGGCCGTTGAGCCGCATGAGGCCTCTCCCAGTCCGTGAACCTGGGTAGAAACCGGCGAATACTTATGGCGAGATCGCGGTCAGGCGAGCAATCGTGTCGGAAGCCGCGTTTCTGACTTCGACTTCTTTCGCGTTTTTTTCGAGGTCCCGCAACAAGGGAAGGGCATCCATGACGCCGAAATCGCCGAAGGCCTGGACACTGCGTACCTTCACGTATACGTCAGGATGGTTCAACAGATCAGGCAAGATGTCGACAATTCTGTTGTCCTTCGCCTGCACAAATTCCCAGATCGTCCGTCTGGCGGCTACCGGTTCATACAGCGTATGGGCTTGTTGCATGCTGTGTATGCCTTCGGGAATCCAGTCAGGGTTGTCGGATACTTTTGGAGCAGCATCGTGAGCAACTTTGGCGCGTAACTCTTTCAGGAAGACGCGATGGGCGTCCTGGTTCCGATGAATCTGCCCGTCTACGATTTCCCCGAGAAAATGGTAATAGGGATTGGTAAGAAAATTATGCAGCGAGTCCAGGTAGGGCAAGGTTCCCGAAGGCGTGAGCGTGGCTTTTTCCTGAATCGTAATTTCGAACAACGGGCCTTTCGCGTGGTGTTCGATCCTGAAGGTTCCCGAAAGCACCGTGCCGTATCGATTGATGCCAAACTGCCTGCCCCTGGTTTCTTCATACGAGCCGGACAAGGTCAACGCGTGTGGTTGATTCTTCTCCCGCACGATCTCGAAACCCACCGCAATCAATTTGGCTCGAATGTCCGCTGGAGCATCCCACAACAACCTGCCGCGCGTCTTCCAGGTCGAGACCTGCACGTCCACGTATATTGTCTTGGCCGTTCGCATGGGAAAAACGTCCAACTCGGCCAAATACTCCACGTTCGCCAGGGCACCGTCCGATACGGTCAGGCAGACCGTGCACATCATGACAACCGTGAGCACCCATCGTGTTTGCGCTCGTGTTTGCGTTTTCACCCTTATCCCAAGAACCAGCGGCCTACGCGTCATCGGACAAAAGTTGGACGATCAATTCGAGTTCGACGGGAACTCCCAGAGGTAATTCGGCTACTCCCACGGCTGCGCGAGCGTGCCGTCCGGCCTCGCCGAAGATCTCCACCAGCAAATCAGACGCTCCGTTGATCACGTAGGGCTGCTCCCTGAACCCTTCATGAGAGGCCACGTATCCCGTCATTTTGACGATTCGTTTTACCCGATCGAGAGAACCCGCGGCCTGGCGGACATTGGCCAAGGCATTGAGCAGCGACACCTTTGCCGCTTCATAGCCTTCTTCCTTGGAGAGATCGCGACCCACCTTTCCCTGAAAGACGATCTGCCCGTCGCGGCTGGGCACCACGCCGCTGATGAAAAGCAGGGCGCCGACTCGAACGGAGGGCACGTACGTGGCCACGGGTTGGGGAGGCGCCGGCAAGGTCAGGCCCAGGGACGTGACGCGTTGTTCAAAAGACATGGTCCGGAAAGATTACGAGGAACGACGACGGTGACGCAACTGATATTTCTTCACGGCCCGGTTATGTTCGGCAAGCGTTGCCGAGAACTCATGGCTTCCGTCGTTGCGGGAGACGAAATACAGATACTCGGTCGGGGCAGGATAGAGGGCCGCATGGATCGCGGCGTTTCCGGGATTGGCAATCGGACCTGGGGGCAACCCGACGACACGGTAGGTATTGTAAGGACTCTTGATCGACAGGTCCTTTTTGCGGAGATTCCCATCGAATGCATTCAAGGCGTAGATGACCGTCGGATCGCTTTGCAGCGGAATTTTCTTTTGCAGCCGATTATGAAACACTCCGGAAATCAAGGTGCGTTCATCGGGCCGGGCCGTTTCTTTTTCGATCACCGACGCCAACGTGACCACCTGGTGCATGGACAAGCCCAATTCCACGGCCCGCCGCTGGTGTTCCTCCGTCACGGTTTGCTTGAACCGGGACACCATCGTCGCAATCAACCGTTCCGGTTTCACGTGACGAGCGAACTGGTAGGTATCGGGAAAAAGATAGCCTTCCAGGTTATCGACGGACAGCGACAGGGTTTGAATGAAAACCGGGTCCCCGGCGCACCGGAGAAATTTTTCACGATCGGCCAGGCGTTGCTCGTGCAACACATCGGCAATCTGACGCACTGAAAAGCCTTCGGGAATCGTGACCGTATACTGGATCACCTCGCCCTTGACGATCTTCTCCAGAATGGCCGAGGGGTCCATACCTCCACGCAATTCATATTCCCCCGGAATGATTTTCCGGTCCGAGCCCGCCAGACGGCCCATCCACACAAACGCCCAATCGCTCTTGATAAGATTCTTTCGGCGAAGCCGCTCTGCCACTTCGGACAAGGAGGCCCCTTCGGCAATATCCAAAACCGTAACCCGGGAGGAATTGCCGACTGGTTGGAGTTGATTCAGCACCGCGAATCCGCAGCCGAACCCCAGGAGGAGAAAGCACGAGATGATGATAAGGCTTTTTTTGACCATCAATGATTCAACGGGAGGACGCATGAAACCAGGAAACAACTCGACGGGCTCACGACTGTCCCGACACCTGCGCTTCGATCAGGTGAAACACTTTTTCAAGGGCCTGGCCCAATTTTTCAGGATGCTTTCCACCGGCTTGAGCCATCTCGGGTCGTCCTCCGCCCGATCCGCCGATTTCGTGAGCCATTTCCTTGATCAACTTCCCTGCCTGCAAGGTGTGGGTCAGGTCGGGAGACACGATCACCAATAACGAAACCTTCTCATCCGCGACCGAACCCAAGGCCATCACGCCCTTGGGGACCTTATGCCGCACTTTGTCGGAAAGCAGCCGAAGTTCCTGCATGGACAAACCCTGAGCCTCCTGAACGTAAACGGGAATGCCCCGGATCTCTCGAACCCGGGCATCGTCACTGCCGGCGCTCCGGTCCATCAGTTTCAATTTGAGCTGCTCGACTTCCCGCTCCTTTTCCTTCAACAGGGAAACGAGTTTCCGGGTTTTCGGGACGACTTCCGACTGGCTGCTTTTCAACAACTCCGCCAATTCCCTGACGTCGGATTCCAATTTTTTCCCGTGCTCCAACGCCCCTGTCCCGGTCAGCGCTTCGACTCGCCGCACCCCGGACGCGATACCGCCTTCGGAGATAATACGGAACGAGCCGATCTCTCCCGTATGTTGGCAATGCGTTCCCCCGCACAGTTCCTTACTGAACTCGCCAATACCCACGACCCGCACCCGTTCACCATATTTATCACCAAAAAACGCCAGGGCTCCGGCGTGGACCGCCTCCTGAATACCCATGACGTCGGTCCGGACAAGCGTGTTGCCTAACACGTGAAAATTGACCATCGCCTCGATTTCTTCAAGGTCTCGGGTACGCAGAGGCTTGAAGTATGAAAAATCGAAACGCAACCGGTTCGGGGCAACCAACGAGCCATACTGTTTCACGTGAGCGCCCAACACGTCACGAAGCGCCGCGTGGAGGAGATGGGTGGCGGTATGATTTCGAGCCGCGCCGTGGCGGGTCGTCGAATTCACCGTCGCAGCCAGCGGCTCGCCCTTGCGAACACGCCCGGACACGACCTTTCCTTTGTGAAGAAAGAGTTTGCCGCCGACCTTGGTGGTTTCCCGGACGTGTATCCGGCCCTCCCGCCCCGTCAACGTCCCCTGATCCCCAACCTGGCCGCCACCTTCGGGATAGAAGGGGGTGGCGTCCAGAACCAGTTCCACGTCATCCCCTTCCACGACTTCGTCCGCCAAGGCGTCTCCCTTGAGCAGGGCCTGCACCACACTCTCGGATTGAAGCGCCTGATACCCGAGGAACTCCGTGGGATGAAGCCGTTGGGCAAGTTCGGTGATGAGGGGCTTCTCCTGTTCCGCGACGAAGACGGCCGACTTGCGCGCCCGATCACGTTGCGCTTCCAACGCGTGTTGAAAGCCTTCAAGGTCGGTGACCAGCCCGTGTTCACGAGCGGCTTCTTCGATCAAATCCAATGGAAAGCCATACGTATCGTACAGTTTAAAGACGCTCTCGCCGTCCAAAGCCCCGGCCGTGGCTTCGGCAACCATGCGATTCATGATGGGCAACCCCTGATCCAACGTGCCGATAAAGCGTTCTTCTTCACCTTCGACGACCTTGCGACACGTCTCACCCGCCTGGGCCAGTTCGGGATACGCTCCTTCCATTTCAGTCGCTACCGTGCCGGTCAACTCATACAGAAAGGGTTCGGTCACGCCCAAGAGCCGGCCGTGCCGTGAAGCTCTCCGTAAAATACGTCGCAACACGTATCCCCGGCCTTCGTTGGAAGGAAGAATCCCGTCCACGATCATAAACGTAATGGCACGCAAATGATCCGCAATGACCCGCAGGGAACGATCAGAGGATTCATCCTTGCCGTACCCGCAACCCGTCCGGCCGGCAATCGCCGAGAGCAACGGCATGAACAGGTCGGTCGCATAATTGCTGTCTACGCCCTGGACCACGGCGGCCAGCCGCTCGAGGCCCATGCCGGTGTCGATACTGGGTTTCGGCAGCGGATGAAGGTTGCCTTCGGCATCGCGGTCGAACTGCATGAACACGAGGTTCCAAATTTCCAGATACCGGTCGCAGTCGCACCCCACCGCACACGAATCCCGGCCACACCCGAGGACCGCGCCCTGATCGATGTAGATTTCAGAACAAGGTCCGCAGGGCCCGGTTTCCCCCATTTGCCAAAAATTATCCTTGTACCCGAGCCGCACGATTCGGGCCGCGGGCACGCCCACGTTGTTCTCCCACAATTCAAAGGCTTCATCATCGTCCTGAAAGACCGTGATCCACAATTGGTCCGCGGGCAGGCCCAGCGTTTTCGTCAGATAGTCCCAGCCATACTGGACGGCGTCTTTTTTGAAATAGTCGCCGAACGAGAAATTGCCGAGCATTTCAAAAAACGTATGATGACGTCGGGTATATCCGACGTTTTCCAGATCATTGTGTTTGCCCCCGGCTCGCATGCACCGTTGCACGGAAACGGCCCGGGAATAGGAACGCGGTTCTTCACCCAGGAATACCCGCTTGAACTGGTTCATGCCCGCGTTCGTGAACAGGAGCGTGGGGTCGGCCTGGGGAAGCAGCGACGCGCTGGGAACCACGGCATGGTCCGCCGCATGGAAAAAATCCAGAAACGACTGGCGGAGTTCATTGGCAGTCAGGGACATGGGGAGGGCAGGATCCTTATGAAGGTTTCTCTTGTCATTTGTACGTGTGCACCCATTCGTTGACAGCATAAGGGGCTGACCACACCATAATTGTCATCCCTGTATGTGTTCAGTAATTCGTTGACAAGATTCGTTGATCTGTTTCGGAGTTTGCCCCTCCAGCGCCTGATGCGGGCGCACCTCATTGTAGTAGAGGAGATATTGCTCCAATTCGTCCCGGAACTCTGCTAAGGACGCAAACGTGGTGCCGTCGATCAGGTCGTCGTTCAGGGTCCGCCAGAACCGCTCCACCTTCCCATTGGTCTGCGGCCGATAGGGCCGCGTATACCGATGCTTGATCCCCAACTCCAGCAGCATCCGTTCAAACGGGTGCGTGTCTTTGGTGCGCGGGGCCGCGAACTCCGACCCATTGTCTGTCAAGACCTCGGCAAACTGGAGGTGGTAGCGCTGGTGGAGCAGATTGAAGCTCTTCAGGGCGCTGAACATCACCGTCAGACTCTTCAGATCGGTCACCACCTCCGCCCAGGCCAGGCGGGTACAGGCGTCGATCACGCACACCAGATAGTAGCGGGTGGGATCGGTCGCAATGAGATCCTTGCTCAAGTAATGGCAGTCCAGATGCCCCAATTCCCCGGCTTTCTGCTTCACAATGCGGCGTTTCTCCTCTCGTAGCTTGGGCGTTAACCGGTTCAGCCCATGTCGGTACGTGATCCGATAGACCGTACTCGGGGACGGCATCAGGTGCTTGAGTTTGGGGGCCAGCAGCTGGCAAATCTCATAGCGATTGACACCCAACTGCCGATGCTGCAAGACCTGCTGCTCAATATACCCGTAGACCCGCCGGCTTTTCCACTTCGGCCCCCGCTTCTCAGGGACGAGAGCTTGGTCGTCCCCACTCCGGCGGAACCGATGATAATACTTGAAGAAGGTCTGCCGATGGGTCTGATGAAACCGGTAGAAATCGGCGGCAAACCGGAATTTGGGGTGCCGTTTCTGTTTGACCAACTCGTATTCCTGGATCAGGAATTTCCACTTCCGGACATAGTTGCGATAAAGGGTCTTGTCTTGGGTATTGTGTCGCATGAGTTCGCCTCCAGATGATTGGGTGAGTTACCCTACATTCTGTCAACGAATTAGTGAACATCTACAATCCCCGTGGCGATTTCTTTCCCGGTTCCGCTTCAGCCGAACCCGCGTCTTTCGGCATCGCAGCCAATCCGGCCTGTTCCCGAATCTTCGTTTCAATTTCTGCGGCGGTCCCGGGGTTCTCCTTCAGAAACGTTTTCGCCGCCTCACGGCCCTGGCCCAACCGCTCCTCACGAAACGAATACCACGCTCCGGCTTTATCAATGATTTTCTTTTCAACCCCCAGGTCGACAAGTTCTCCGACTTTGGACACGCCCGCGGCGAACATAATGTCAAACTCGGCTTGCTTAAAAGGAGGCGCCGTCTTGTTCTTCACCACTTTGACGCGGACCCGGCTCCCCATCACCTCCTGCCCCTCCTTGATGGACTCGATTCGCCGGATGTCCAGCCGCACCGAAGAATAAAATTTCAAGGCGTTCCCGCCGGTTGTGGTTTCGGGATTGCCGAACATCACCCCGATCTTCATCCGGATCTGGTTGATGAAGATCACCGTGGTCATGGATTTGGAAATGGCCCCCGTCAATTTGCGGAGGGCCTGGGACATCAGACGCGCCTGGAGCCCCATGTGCGAATCGCCCATTTCACCTTCGATTTCAGCACGGGGCACCAAGGCGGCGACGGAGTCCACGACCACCAGATCGATGGCCCCGCTTCTGACCAATGTCTCGGTAATCTCCAGAGCTTGTTCCCCGGTGTCGGGTTGGGCCACCAGCAAATCGTCGATTTGCACCCCTAATTTTTTCGCATAGGTAACGTCCAGGGCGTGTTCTGCATCGATGAACGCCGCGGACCCACCGATTTTCTGCGTTTCCGCAATGACATGGAGACACAAGGTGGTTTTCCCCGAGGATTCCGGACCAAAAATTTCCACCACTCGCCCGCGCGGCAACCCGCCGACCCCCAAGGCCAAATCCAGGGACAACGACCCCGTGGACACGGCTTGCACGTCATCCAACACGTCGTCCTTTCCCAATTTCATGATCGAGCCTTTCCCAAACTGCTTTTCAATTTGGGTCACGGCCAGTTCCAATGCTTTCATTTTCCCCTGATTGTCCGCATTGCGGTCGCTCATAACGCCTCCTCGATTCAAGCCATCACGTCTTTATCATATTGAATATCATACTGAAAACACGGAAGGAGGCCAACCATCCTTCGCAAAGAAAAATCATCCCCCCTACGCATTCAAGGAGACGTTCCATAATTTTGTATAGACGGCTCCGCCCGGCCGGAGTTCGCTTTTAAACAAGGTCACGCGTTCAACGGGTAACTGCCCGCAGAGAAAGGGGTCCGTAAACACGCCCAAGGCATCCAGCGTTCGCCCGACTTCACGATGATCCTTTTTGACGCGGGCCACGGTCAGATGAGGTCGAAACGGTCTGTCTTCCTGAGGAAACCCCAAGGGGACCATTGCACGACCGACGCATTCGGCCAACGTGGTCAGGCTATCGAAGGCTCCGCCAAGACCAATCCACAACACGCGGGGCGACCGGTTATCCGGAAACACCCCGAACCCCTTGAGTTCAAGATCGAAGGGAGAAACATGGGAGACCGCCGTCTCCACCACCTGGCGGATTTGATCGACCTGGCTGTCCGTCGTGTCACCGAGAAACTTCAAGTTAATATGGAGATTTTCAGGTTTACTCCATGAAAGTCTGGGAAGTTCTCGTTTGACCGTTCGTATGTTCTGGCCTATGGCCAATTGCAGAGAGGAAGGCAGATCAATCGCCAAAAACGTTCGTAATCCCATCAGGCATCGTCAAGAGAAGCATGGCACAACCATCGCCGCAACACGTCGAGTGCTGCTTGCGACGACCGGAGTTTAATCGTTTCCCGTTCTCCATGAAACTGGATTTTTTTTGTATAGGATTCCGTTGCCGTGGCCAGCCCGGCGTAGACCAGGCCGACGGGCTTGTGTGCAGTCCCGCCTCCGGGGCCGGCAATGCCCGTCACGCTCAACCCCACGTCCACCTTACTTTTCGTCCGAATACCCTGAGCCATGGCCTTGGCGACTTGCGCGCTCACCGCCCCATATTTTTTCAGCGACGATTCGGAAACCCCGAGCAGTTCGATTTTCGCACGATTGTCATAACACACCACCCCCCGATCCACGTATGCCGAACTTCCGGCCACCTGAGTCAAACGATGCGCAATCAACCCGCCCGTACAGCTCTCGGCCAAGGCAATGGTGAATCCTCGATCACGGAGATGCCGTCCCACCACTTCTTCCATGGTCCGTCCATTGACGGAGAAGACGTGCTGCCCCAACCTGGCGATCACCTCATCCATCAGGCTATCGAGTGACGCAGCGGATTGTATCATGGATCCCTTCCCAGCCCGGCGTCTTTCCAGTTTCTCCGACAGCGTGAGTGACACCGAGACCCCGAGCGGAGAGGCGAGAAGACCGAGACGGAAAGGGCTTGCAGTAGGGATGATCCCTCTTAATCGATTATCGATCTCTCCCTCAAGAAGCCCGAAGGTATGAATTGTCCGGGTCTCGATAGCCGACGACAACAACCCTTCCCGCCTGAGAATCGGCAGGAGCGATTCCGCGCACATCCTGCGGGCCTCGTGGCTCACCCCGGGCAGACAAAAGATCCGACAACGCTTCCATAGCACGGCAAAGCCGGGCGCGATCCCGGCAGCATTTTGAAGCAGGACAGCGCCGGTTGGCAGGAACGCCTGCCGGCGCTGGTTTTCAGAAACAGGCCTTCCCGCCGATTGCAAGCGCATCGTTATGGATTCCAGGGCACGGGGACGGAGGCGTAACGGATGTCCCGTCACCCGGGCCACGGCTTCACGGGTGACGTCATCCACGGTTGGACCAAGGCCACCGGTGATCAGCACAAGCTTCGTCCGCTTGGCCGCATTCGTAACGGCCACGCCGATGTCATCGACGTCGTCCCCGACCACGGACTTGAATCGGACTTCGATCCCATGCTCCGCCAGCGACTCGCTGAGAAAAAGCGAATTGGTATCGACCCGTCCGCCGAGCAGCAGTTCGGATCCGACCGCAATGATTTCAGCCGTTGGCATGAATACAAAGGGGAAGGCAACGAAAAACAGAATGGTCTAGAAATGATACTTCAGGTTCAGGCTGATCCCAAAAAACTCGATATCGTCGGTCTTGAACCGGCTCCAGACCGGTTCGCTTCCGTCTTTCCGCAGATTCAGCGGGTGACTCCGTAGCAGTTCCCAATCGACACGATCATCACTGAAGGAACTGAAGTTGACCCAGCGCCCCTTGAGACCAAGAGACGTAGTCTCCGTGATGGCGTAATCTACCCCGAACAACACCTGAAATCCAACGAGCGTGTCACTGAGCGTGGTTTGGGCCACGCTTACCGTTCCAGCGAGATTCCGCCGGATTTCGTCCGCATTGGGCAATCCCGAACCCGCCTGGATTCTGTCGGGGTCAGAATTCCGTGCCCAGAGGCCTCCATACGCGACATCAGTAAACCCGACCCCACCTCCAATCCCGAGATAAGGAGTAAACCGGCTGGCGTTGTGGAAATCGTAAAACAGGTTCCCGAACAGGTTGTGTGAGGTCACACTACCGATCCGATCCGTGGCTTGCACAATTTCATCTCTGAGCTTATCTCTGCTCTCACCCGATTCCGTGCGAATCTCTGATGTCTGATCATAGTTCGACTGCCGGTAGAAGTATTCCACTTCCACGCGGAGACCGCCCCAAGGACTGTTCTGAGGTTGACCAGTAAAACTATAACCCACCGCCGCTCCGGCCAGAATGCCTGTTGCCCCATCGAACTCGTTCTGCCAGCCGCTGCCCGAACCGCGATTGGGGCCAGTGCAGTTATATGTGCTGTACTGCTTCCCACCAGAATCGACTGCGTTACTTGTCTCGACTTCACCATAGCCGGGATTGATGTATTCATCGCACACGCTGGCCCGGTCGTTACTGGTCCCGGTCGTATCCAGGCCACCAGCGAAATTGGCTCCAACCTCGCCGCTGATATAAAACCCCGAACCCGCCTGCGCCCAGCCTGGGACCAGCACCCACGAAGCAATGACGAATACCAAAAATGGAGGGATGTACTTCATTGTTGTCTGCATATTATTCAGCCCCGTTGTCGGGTTACGCTACGCTAACCCGACCTACGATCGCAACAGGACCCCCCTCAGAGACAGGGACATGCCTTATGGTGCCTTCTGTGCCTTCTTTTGCAGTTGTAGCGGCGTCATCTCATGACGCCTTCTTCTCTTGGCGGCCTTTCCAAGCGGCATAAGGCATGTCCCGGGCATTGACTCGGGATGCCGCAGCTACAAATGCGGAAAGACCGCGTGACTCGGAGGGCGCACGGCGGGTTGAAGCACTCAGCCGGCCCGGTTGTTGTTGCGCCGGGCCGGCGAAAGAACGAGCACGGGCTCTCTAGAAATGATACTTCAGGTTCACGCTAACGCCGAAAAATTCGACGTCGTCGGTCTTGAGCCTGCCCGATACCGGTTCGCTTCCGTCCAGTCGTAGATTCGGCGCGTGACTCCGTAGCGGGTCCCAAATGAAGTCGTCACTGAAGGAACCGAACCTGACCCAGCGCCCCTTGAGTCCCAGCGACGTGGACTCCGTCACCGCGTAATCCACTCCAAACAGGACCTGGAACCCCAAGAGTACGTCGCTGAGCGTGGCTTGCCCGACGCTGACTGTTTTGGCCAGATTCCGGCGGACTTCGTCCTCATTGGGTAACCCCACGCCCGTCGAGATGTTGGTCGGATCATCGTTTCTTGCCCACACGCTTCCATACTCCATATCGGTGAACCCGACGCCACCGCCAATCCCGAGATAAGGCGTAAACCTGCTGGTGTTGACGAAATCGTAAAACAGGTTCCCGAACAGGTTGTGCGAGGTCATGCTGCCTATGCGATCCGTGGCTTGCACAATTTCATCCCTGAGTTTCTGCCCTTGTGTGCCCACCCCGAGAGGAATATCGGCTGTCTGATCATAGTTCGATTGCCGGTAAAAATATTCCAGTTCCACGCGAAGACCGCCCAAGGGTTGATTTGGGTTGTGACCCGCAAAACTGTAGCCTGCCGCCGCTCCGGCCAGAATTCCCGTGGCCCCGTCGAACTCGTTCTCCCATCTTCCACCCACGCTACGGTCGGGGCCCGTGCAGCGCTCCATTTCCCGGTACCGAGGATTGATGTATTCATCGCACACGCTGGCGCGGTCGTTGCTCGTTCCGGTGGTATCCAGGCCACTGGCGATATTGACGCCCAGGTCGCCACTGACGTAGAACCCCGAGCCCGCCTGCGCCCAAACTGGTGCTACCATCCAGGCGGCCAACGTAGCGATAACAAACACCAAAAAGGGAGAAGTGTATTTCATCACCTTTTTCCTTTTTTTCAGGAGCGATACAAAACGATGAGAGGCACGTACGGCGGGTTAATACACTCAGCCGGCCCGGTCGTTCTTGCCCCCGGGCCGGCGAAAGAACGAGCACAGGTTCTTAAAAATGATACTTCATGTTCAAGCTGATACCGAAAAATTCGATGTCCGACGTGCTCATATTCCCTGATACCGGATCGGTATTATTTGCTCCCACGTAGGGTGCGTGGCTTCGCAACGGATCCCAAACAATACCGTCGCTGAAGTCAGCAAATTTAACCCACCGTCCCTTGAGGCCCAGTGAGGTCCGCTCGCTTAGGGTATAATCCACCCCGAAGAGTATCTGGAACCCCCAGAGGACGTCGTCCAGCGCCGTATGCGCGGCACTGGACGAGCCGGTCAAGCGATCCACATACATGGCATTATCGGCCAAGTCCTGGCGGCCATCCTTGATCAGGCCCTGCCGGATCGCTTCTTTATCCAACGTCCGGGTCCAGTTGCTACCCCAGTCCGCCGTGGTGATGCCTAGGCCCCCGCCAACCCCGAGGTAGGGCGTAAACCGGGTGTCGTTGTCGAAATCGTAATACATGTTGGCGAACAGGTTGTGGGAAACGACGCTGCCCAAGGTTTCATACGGCCCGTCTGCAAATTCGCCACGGTCAATCTTCTGCTGGGTCGCCCCGGAGAGCCCACGAACCTGGCTGCTCTGATTATGGCGCGATTGCCGATAGAAATATTCCACCTCCATGCGGAGCCCGCTGAAGATGTGCTGGGGATTATTATCGCCAATGCTATAACCAATGGCCGTCCCGAGGAGAATGCCCTGCCCACCGTCAAAATCGACCGCCCAGTCCGGGATAAACGTGTTGGTGTATGCGAAATCGCCGGTGTTACAGCCGTTGAGGCCAGGATTGGTCAAGGCATCACAATGGCTGGCGACGTCGTTGCTATCTCCCGTGAATCCCACACTTTTAGAAAAGTTGGCTCCCAGGTCGCCGCTCACGTAGAACCCGGAGTCGGCCTGCGCCCAGCCCGGGGCCATCACAAAGGTGGCGAGGACGAGCATCAAGAGTAGAGAACTGAATTTCTTCATTGGCTTCTCCTTTTTTTTTCAGGATTTAGGAAAAGAACGGTTAAGTATAAACGAATAGCATAATTATGTCAATAGTGCCATGAATTTTATTGTGGAATGCACGGTAGAAAATTATTTCTCGCGCGCTCAGGAGAAAAACCTTTATCCCTACGGAATGCCCGAAAACTCCACGTCGAACGAGACCTCGCCCCCCTCGCTCGGGAACACCATGATCGTGGTCTTCGCGTTCGGGTCGAAGGCGTCGTATTGAAAGGAACCGATCACCTTGGCCTTGTAGCGCGGAGCCTTGGGCCAGACCTTCGTCCGCTGAGCCACGCCGTCGAATCGCACGTTCAGGGGCTTCACCAGTTTCTCGCCCTGCTTCAACACGATGTAACTGTTGTCGGCAAACCTTGAGGTTTCGCCGAAGATCGTCACGCTCACGAGCATGGTTTCTTCGGCAAGAATGCGCTGGATTTCCGTTTCGGAGGGAGTTTCCCCGCGCAGCCCGAAATGACTGGCCATCACGGCCAGGCCGTTCATTTTGGTCATCAAGAACCCCTTAGGGCGAAATTCCCGATCCGACCCGAACCACGTATAGAGTCGATTCGGCAGGACGCGATCCTTGGCCGCCCGGAGCCCTTGCTTCACGGCCTGCTCGATCTGGGCTTTCGTCGGCGACACCTCGATCGCCCGGCTTTCCATCGCCGGAACACCAAGCCCTGCCCCGATACAGAAGAGACAAAAGCTCGCAAGAGACATATTGGGCCGCCACATAGGGATGGCCCCTACAACGTGTGCTGGATGGAAACGGAATTTCGGCAACGGCACCCCCCTATCACCGGCACTCACCGTATACGGCTTTTGATACGGATTCAAGCCGGACATCAGGGCATTGTAAATGTTCAATCCTCCGCTCCCGAAGTGATGGCCTAACCTCCGGAGCATATAGAGACGCATCTCGGGATACGCAGCCTCTCCGCATTTTTAGCTGCGGGATCCCGGGTCAAGGCCCGGGACATGCCTTATGCCGCTTGGAGACGCCGCCAAGAGAAGAAGGCGTCATGAAATGACGCCACTACAACTGCAAAAGAAGGAAAAGAAAGCGCCATAAGGCATGCCCCTTCTCCGTAGGGGACGGCCGCCGTGCCGTTCCAAATAGATGGCGCCGCTACAACAGAGGAAGAAGAAAAGGCGATACGCACACTGCGTTGACAATGCCGACGAAAAATTGATAGATATCCAACTTTATACGATCGCTTTATGTTCAGCCTGTTAGGGGAGGAATTCGTATGGCTGCAGGAGAACAACCGGCCAAACGGCAATACGTCAATTTCAGCTTTTTCAAGGTCGATCCGGCGTGGCGGAGACTCCCGCATGACGAGCGGCAAGCCGGCAAGCAAGAATTCATCCGGGCCATTGAGGAATTCTCCGGAAAAATTATTATTGTCCCGTATTCGACGGTCGGCATTCGTGGCGACTGTGATTTTCTGCTCTGGCGCATTACCTATGAACTCGAACTCTTCCAGGAGCAAATGTCCAAGGCGTTAGCCACCGGTCTTGGGCAATACCTGACGAACCCTTATTCCTACCTCTCGATGACGAAACGCTCGGTGTACGTGGACCACCACGTGCACGAGGGCCAAGAAAGCCGCCGGCTGAAGATTACGCCCGGTCGCAGCAAATACATTTTCATCTATCCCTTCGAGAAAACCCGTGAGTGGTACCTCCTGACCAAGGCCGCCCGGCAAGGGATGATGGACGAGCATATTGAAATCGGCCACAAATACCCCTCGGTGAAACTCAACACGACGTACTCCTTCGGACTGGACGATCAGGAATTCGTGGTGGCGTTCGAAACCGACGAGCCTCAAGATTTTCTTGATCTTGTCATGCACCTTCGCGAGGCGGAAGGAAGTCGATACACAAAGCGGGACATCCCCATCTTTACCTGTGTCATGAAGAGCCTCAAAGAGGCCCTCGATACCCTCGGCGGGTAATCCCGACGGAGTTTCCACTCGACTTTCACTGCGAATCGGCCGTTTTTCTCCTCGCCCAGGCAACGTTTTTCCTGACGGCCCGGTGAGAAGCCCATGCAGCAACCGGATTCGCCAGCAACGCTCTTTCCCGAATCATCCATCAAAGGGGCGATCCTGTCTTCCCTGGTCCCGGGTCTCGGACAAGGGGTGCGAGGCTATCCCCTCCACGCGGCCCGGGTCCTCGCCACTGGCGGATTCCTGGGGGTCATCACCTGGGGACTGAGTCATCTTGGCGGAACCGGCGCGGGGTTCTTTTTTGCCCTGCTGATCATCGTGCCCTGGTGGTGTCTTCAAGCCTATGAGGCCTCTTTCCCCAACCCACCGGGTCAGGTGGAGGCCCTGAAAACGGCTTGGCGTCGTGCCCACGACATTCGATACCTGGGTGGCTTGTTTCTCTTTACCGCGTTCACGGACCTCTACATTATTTTGGCGAATCCCGAATACAGTCTCACGCTGTTCTGTTCAAAACCCGATGGAGTGCCCGGCCTCCTGGCCAAAGCCCAATCCCCCGCCCTGCATCTTGCCATTGGCTATGGGTTTCTGACGCTTCGTCCATGGGCGTTGCTGGTGTACATGGCCTATGCGGGGTTCGGCTTGTGCAATGCCGTGGCCAATTTCGCCTGTTTCGGGTACGGACGCATTCGCACGGTGTTTTTTCTCTCGCTGGTGGCGTTTACCCTTTACGTGTTTTGGCGTCGTTCCTGTTTTTACCGCGTCACGCCAAGATGAAATGAGGCGGGCGGGTGAACACACAGGTTCACCCCTACGTAGGGGCGGACCTGCGTGTCCGCCCTGCATGAGGTATTTTTTGACAGAGTTTAGTGTGGTGTGCTATCCCGAAAGCATCGCGCTTCGTTAGGCCTATGGAAGAGACTCGTGATCAAGAAAATGACATCCTGTTCGTGTACCGTCATCCGGACGGCGCCATCACGCTGTATTCCGATGAAGAATGGGCTCTCGAGCGAGGCATGAAACTGGAAGACCTGCACGTCGTGAAAATTCCTCGAAAGTTGTACGCCGAAGGAACGATTCAAGACGTCCGTGAATACGTTGCACAATATTTGGAAACGAAAGACGAAGCTTGACGAACATGACCACAGCCATCACTCATTCGCCGCTCACGTTTGAACACATCGAAACCATCATTGAGACGCTTCCCACCCAAAGCCGGATCATGGTTCGCCTGCTCCTGCTTCAGTACCTGGAACCGTCTGAAGAGGATATTCACTTTATCGTGGAGGATCAGCCGGACTCTCGTTTTATGGCCGGGGATCAACCCAAGAAAAGAACCTCGCTTGTGGCTGCTATCCATGAGGTCACCGGGCGCATCGGACAATACAGCGGGTTTCTTCGTCAAAAACGAGAACGTCCCTGGCTCCAGGTCGAATGCCTGAAAAAGCAAATAGCTCTGGCCGATTTAACCATTCTGGCGGCTGAAGGATTGCTCACTTCGAAATTTCAGGTTGACCTGACGGAGTTGAAGGAACGCAAAAAAACGGCCGTATCCGCACTCCCGAAACCGGAAATCCGACGATTGGACCGCACCCTGGAACAAGAAGAAATCTCTGAAGACGACTTCCAACGCGAACGGCTGCTGGTTGAATATCAGACCCTGCTCCGACGACGCGAACGGCAACGACGGCGACTGAAAAATGCCGAGCAGGAGTATGAATTCTCGGGGATCTCCTCCCTGCAAGATCACGAAGTCGCTCATATTTGGGGAATTCCGCTGGGAAGCCTTTCTGCTAGAAAGGTCAAGGCGTTGACCCAATACATCACGGCTCTCCAGACAAAACTCGATGAAGAATCGGCGTCATCAGGCTCTCAGCAAGCGTACCCGGATCTCTGGAGAGAGACGCTACGAGTTCTTTCCAGAAGGCCCACTCAGCGTTCGATTGTCACCTTCATCCCCGGCATTGAGCGAACGGAAGAAGCGTTGCTTGAAAAACTCAAAACCTTGGCGGACGGCACCATACCCGAAGCAGCCGAATCAGGCTTTTGGCAACTGATCACTCGCGTTCATGACAGTGAACATAGTGGGCCCTGGCACAGCCACGCCCGGGCCATCTTTGCCCTGCAACGGTTGTTTGCCATTCAATCCGACTCCGAACCGACGCTGGATGAGCTCGAAGAGGAACTCCTCATAACCACAAGACCAAAATCCAAAGACGATGCACTCCCCGCCCACCAACCCGATGAGCAAACAGCCGAACTCAGTGAACAGGCACTCGGGGTTTTGAATGCGTTGGCCGGCGAGATCGACGACAAACGCACGTCGTAGATTTATTGCGCTATCGGGCGCAGGGCGGCGTTGTGTCCTCGCTCACCCCTCACCTATCTTTATTGATAAGCCTCGGGCTTCGCTGCGGGACGCCTTGCCCTGTATCCCGCTATCACAATAAACCTGTCCTCGACGCTTGTCCCCGCAGGCTTTAGCGGGGATCTATCGGGGATCACAGGTCCTTTAGACTTCGGATTCGTGGCATAAGGCCAGGGCGTTCTCGAACGGGGGAATTGTCGAAGCATCATGCCATGTGGTATATCCATCATGGAACGACACGTGGCGGTGTAGCTCAGGTGGTAGAGCAGCGGACTCATAAGCCGCGGGCCGGGGGTTCGAAACCCTCCACCGCCACCATTCTTCCGGCAGAATCCTGAAAAAGCCCGTCTTCCCTCCTGAACCATTCTCTATCACTCACCGGTTGCTTCGGAATAATAGGTCTCCAAGAGGGCGCTTCGCTCCTGCTCCATGATGACGATTTGCCGTTGATCAAAGGTATTCGCCCAATACAGGTAATGGAGATTTCCGGCACAGCGCCCGTATTCGATGTGACGTTGTCGCCCCTCCGCCTCCTCGTCGGTCCGCTGTCGCAAAACCACCCGGCTCGGAAGCTGCCGCCACACCTGTTCGGCCACAGGAAAATGGTTTTCGTAAAGAGGAGACTCTTCGGGCGGACCGCTCTCCTGTTCCGACCAGATACGCGTGAGTCCTAGCCCCTGTTGCAGCTCATGCCTGACAAGTTCGACCATCAGGGGTTGCAATTCCATCATTGCAACCAAAAGACCCGAAAACGTCTCATGAATCATGAGACGGACATAGCCCAACCCCCCGCCCGTTCGGCCCGTTTCGTACCAGCCATTCTTGTCTCCGAACTTCGCAGCCACCTTTTCCGAATGCGCGTCATTTTTCGTCAACTTGGCATACACGAAATCCGCATGGGTGCCTTGGCAACGATACAACCCCTGTTGCGGATCGGGTCGCACGTCCTCCCGTAACGCCACGGCAGGAAAAGCGGCACCTCGTTTCATCACGTACAAAGGCCCCTCCTCAACCGGCTCCCCGAGTTCCGAATACGTCAGCAGCCGCGGATCCGTCATGGGAACACACCCTCTCGATTCCAAGGCCCGCTGGAACAACACGCGTCTTCCTAGGTGAACGGCTTTTTCAAAGAACACGAACCGGCCCGAGGGAGCCAGCACTGGCAACAGCCAGTCCAAACGAGGACCGATGCCCGTCCGTTCTTCCAGACTCCGTTGTTGCCGTGTATCCCGGTCGCGTTCAAAGCTCTTCCAGTTCCGGCTCGGAAGCCCCGGATCGGATTCTGATTGAAAAAGAGCCTGAGTGGACACGATGGTATCAAATGTTCCGGGAATCTCGTGTTGAGGCATTTCGCAATGGCGAAAGCTCACGTTCTCCAGATGAACCGATTGAGCAAACTGCCGCGCCACTTCAATCGATTTCAGAGACCGATCAATACCCAGAAACGTCACGTCAGGGAAACAGGTTGCGTACCAGGTCGTGAGAATCCCGACCCCGCACCCGACGTCCAAAACCTGCTGCCCGCCTTCCAGCACGTCCGCGATCGCGGGGCCGAGCACGTGATAGTAGCCGTATCGCTGGCTGTATAAAACGGGAAGAACGTCGGGGGATGACGCCAGATCATAAAATTCCTGATCCGCGTCCCCTCCTTCGTGACGGATTTGAACTGCTTGCTGAAGAAGCCGAAGTTGCGCTCCGGATAAGGATTGCCGTTGCCAGGCATAATAGGAATCTTCATCGGAAAACCCGCGAAGTCCCCATGCGGCAAGATGCCGGGCAATGTCCAATTTGGCCATGAGCGCGAAACCGGGCCGTGGGCCCCGTTGGAACAGAGAATTCGGCGAAATTCCTAGAATTTCGCCGATAACATCATCGCGTCTTCGTAAGCCTGAGGAACGGGATGAGGCTGTCGTAATTGGCCCGATCCAAACCCAACGTATTTTTCGGTCGTCAGGGATCGGAGCGTCAACGGCCCTCTCACGTGGAAATGAGCTGTATTCACTCCCAGTTCCTCGCCCAAATCCATTTGCGGCCCTGAATGCAAGCGGGTCGAGGCATTCACCAACACCGAGCCGGAATCCACTTCCCGGACGAATCGCATCGCGGTTTCATATTGACGGGTCACGATGGTATCGGTATGCCCCGGCCCGAAGGCCGCAATGTGTGCAATGCCTTCGTCGAGATCCTTGACGACTTTAATTCCCAGGGTCAGGGACTGCCTCTTTTGTTCCCAATCCTCGTCCGTGGCTGTTCGAATCCCCTTATGCCCGGTCATGGCCATGATTCCCATCATGGAGATGGTTTTCGGACAGCCGATGAGATCCACCGTAAATTCACTGAGCAATCGCCGGAGCAGGCCCGGCAGCAACTGCCGTGCGATGGCCTGATGGACTAACACCGTATCGGCGGCATTGGTGGCAAACGGATCCTGAATCTTGGAATTCACCACGATCCCTTGAGCCAACGGCACGTCCGCCTCTTTATCGACGTAGACGTGACACACTCCGCCGTCATATCCCAAGACCGGCACCCGGGACTGCTCCATCACGGCTTTGCGCAGGCTCACTTTTCCCCTGGGAACGACGCCGTGAACCATGTTTCGCAATCGGGTCAATTCAAGCACGCCATCACGGTCGGGGCGATCTACAAACGTGAGCGCCGCTTGAGGGACGCCGTGTTGTTCCGCCGTATCACGCAAGACTTTGGCCACTGCAGAATTGGTCTCAAACCATTCTTTGCCGCCCCGCACCACACACACGTTTCCCGACCGGAGACACATCGCAAACGATTCGGCAACCACGGACGGGCCATATTCGGAAATGACGGCAATCACTCCGATAGGGACACGAACCCGATGAATCTGCAAACCTTCCTGCGTCACCCAGACCTGGGATACGTCACCCGTGGGATCAGGTTCCTCCGCAATCCTACGAATAAAGGCGACGAGATCGAGAAGATTTTCTTCCGTCACGGCAATCTGTTTTCTCGCTTTCCGATACTCCTCCATCCCCTGTTCCTTGGAAATGGCATCAAGGTCCTGTTGATTGGCCGCCAACACGTCTTCCATGCTCGCTTCCAACTGTTCCGCCATGGCCCTCAGGGCCAAGGCACGGTCACGCCCCGTCATCAACGACAGGGCACGAGTCGCGGCATTGGCTTGTTTGGCAAGACTCTGAAGATATAGTTTGATAGGAACTTCAACCATTCTTAAACCCTCATTTCAAAAATCGTGAATAACGTATGATTTTGTTGACTATTCAAAAGTTTTCACACCAGAAGCCCAACTTTTTTTGCCATTCCGGTATGTGTTCACTCATTCGCTGACAATTGTCGCTAGGGATTATAGTGTGAACCTCTCATCCGGCACACAGAGGTCATCCCAAAAATCACTGTACCGACATTCAGGAATCCCCGTCAAAACTCCAAGCCCCCCTAACCCGCATTTCTCACCAGGCTCCGTCGGCGAGGACATCGAGACGCCGCTGTGCCGTGGCGCACGGACTGGAAGACGCTGAAGGCATAGTTGACACTATGTCGAAGTGGCTTGCGGGAGTACGCCCCGGCACAGCGAGTGGACCGGCGCCCGTAGCAGGAGGCTGGTGAGAAATGCGGGTTAAGTGATTGCGCCGGGTCTTACGTCGTTTTACTCTTTTGCAGGAAAGCATGGCAATTGACCTTGCATTAAAAACAAGGGGCATGTTAAATCTTTTTGGTTTAGTGATTGGGCGGACTCGCCCTGGGCCGTGCGGTACGACTCTCATCAGAGTCCCTTTTGAAACGATGGCGAAGTTTCCTAATATCCCTACTTGAGTGGAGGCGAAAAACCCCAATATGGTATCCATCAAAGACATGCTAGAAGCAGGCGTACATTTTGGACATCAAACCAATCGTTGGAATCCCAAAATGAAGTCGTATCTCTTCGGAGAAAGAAACGGCATCTATCTCATTGATTTACAACAAACCGCTAAATTCTTTCTCGACGCCTATACGTTTGTCCGGGATACCGTTGCGGCCGGGGAATCGGTCCTCTTCGTGGGCACCAAGCGTCAAGCCATCGACATCGTTGAAGAAGAAGCCATGCGGTGTGGGATGTATTACGTCACCCAACGCTGGCTGGGGGGCATGCTCACCAATTTCGAAACGATCAGAAAAAGCATCCGCCAACTCAAGAAACTCGAAGCCGCTCAAACCGATGGAACCCATGAACGGCTGAAGAAAAAAGAAGTGTTGCTGATGGAAAAAGATCGGGGCAAACTGGAGAAATACTTGGGCGGCATCAAGACAATGGAGAGTTTGCCCGGATGTATCTACATCCTCGACACGCGTATTCAACACACGACCGTCAAGGAAGCCAATCGTTTGGGCATTCCCGTTGTCGCCATTGTGGATACCAATTGTGATCCCACCCGGATTGATTTTCCAATCCCCGGAAATGACGATGCCATCCGCTCATTGAAACTCTTTACCGCTCAGATTGCAGACGCCTGTCTGGAGGGCCAGGCCCTTCGAAACAAGCAAGAGGATTCGAGTGGAGGCGAAGAAGACACCATTATGACCGACTTGATCTCTGCCCGTTCAACCGAGAGTCAGGTGGAAAGCGTTCAAGCGCCTTCCTCATAGAACGCCGTCGGCAATATTTTTCATCTTAGCCAAATAAGGGAGAAGGATACGCGATGTCCAGCATGGGTACCTTGGTGAAAGAACTACGCGGCAAAACAGGAGCCGGAATCCTTGATTGTCAAAACGCGCTGAAAGAAACCGATTCGGATATTGAAAAAGCCATTGACCTCCTTCGTCAACGCGGTCTGGCCGCGGCTCAAAAGAAAGCCGGGCGGGAAACCAAGGAAGGCGTCGTCTCATCCTATATCCACGCCGGAAGCAAAATCGGCGTCCTTGTCGAAGTCAATTGTGAAACGGACTTTGTCGCTCGAAATGACGAATTTCAGGATTTGGTCAAAGACGTCGCCCTGCAAATTGCCGCCGCCAGTCCTGCCTACGTCAAACGCGACCAAGTCCCCACCGAGCAAGTCGAACGGGAAAAGGCCATTTACCTGGCACAGGCGAAAGAACTCGGGAAACCTGCCGCCGCCATCGAAAAAATCGTGCAAGGCAAATTGGAGAAGTTCTACCAGGAACAATGCCTCATCGAGCAAAGTTTCATCAAAGATCCCAACGTCACGATCACCGAAATCCTCACGCAAAAAATTGCCAAGCTTGGCGAAAACATTAGCATTGCCCGTTTTACGCGATACCAACTAGGCCAGGACTGATGCCTATTCAGTACCACCGCATTCTCCTCAAAATCAGTGGGGAAATGCTTGCAGGGGAACAAACCTACGGCATTACCCCCGATATCCTCACAACGCTCGCCGATGAGATTCGCGAGGTCGTGAATATGGAAGTCGAGGTCGCGTTGGTTATCGGTGGCGGGAATATTTTTCGAGGCATCGCCGCCAGCGCAGACGGGATGGAACGCGCGGCTGCCGACTACATGGGCATGCTCGCAACCATGCTGAATGCCCTTGCGTTACAAAACGCGCTTGAGAAAGCCGGAGTCTCCACGCGTGTGTTATCGGCCATTGAAATGAGGCAGTTAGCCGAGAGCTACATCCGGCGACGGGCCATCCGGCACCTTGAAAAAAAACGGGTCGTGATTTTTGCCGCCGGCACCGGGAACCCGTATTTTACGACGGACACGGCCGCGGCCCTGCGAGCAATGGAAATAAAGGCCGACGTGATCTTGAAGGGAACCAAGGTCAACGGAATTTATGATTCCGATCCGCTGAATAACCCGTCGGCAACAATGTTTGATGAACTGCCATTCCTTTCCATACTCAACAAAAACTTGAAAGTCATGGATGCCACGGCCATTACGCTGTGCATGGATAATTATCTTCCCTTGATCGTGTTCAATCTCACCGAACCGGGCAATTTGAAACGCGTGGTCCTGGGAGAGAAAATCGGGACCCTCGTGAAACAAGACGCGGTCCTCACGTAACCGGGGTTCAACATGCCGTATCAGACAGCGATTGACGCGCTCACGCAAAAGATGGATGGAGCCCTCGAGCACCTTAAGAAAGAACTCGCCTCGATCAGAGGCAGTCGGGCTTCCTTGTCGCTCCTCGATCATATTAAAGTTGATTACTATGGGACACCGACCCCCTTGCAACAGGTCGGAAACCTCTCGATGCCGGACAGCCGATTAATCATGGTCCAGCCGTGGGACCCCGCCAGCATCAAAGACATTGAAAAGGCCATTCTTTCCTCTGATCTCGGCTTGAATCCGTCCAACGACGGAAAGGTGCTTCGCATTCCGATTCCCGCCTTAAGCGAGGAACGTCGAAAGGAATTCGTGAAAGTATGTCGAAAATACGGGGAAGAGACGAAAATCCACATTCGGGGCATTCGTCGAGAGGGGAATGATGAACTCAAGCGCCTCCAAAAAGACTCAACGATTACCGAAGACGACCTGCGACGCGGCGAGGCGAATATTCAAAAAATCGTGGACGACAAGATCAAGCTGGTCGATGAGCTTCTCAAGAAAAAGGAGGAAGAAATCTTAGAGATTTAATGTCCTCTCCCTCTTCTCCAACCTCCGTGACCACTTCTTCCACGCTGTCACCGACTCTGGCTACCATTCATCTTCACGCCGTTGCTCACAATCTCCGTGAACTTCGTCGCGTTCTCGCACCACACGTCGAAATTTTAGCGGTGATCAAAGCCGATGGCTACGGCCATGGTGGCATCGCCGTCGCCGAAGCCCTGTCGCAACTCGGCGTCCGACGGTTCGGCGTGGCCACGGTACAAGAAGGCGTTCTCCTGCGAAAAGCCGGAATACTCGAAGACATTATCGTGATGGGTGGCATCTTACCAGGGCAAGTCAAGGATCTCGTTCAGGCCAACCTGATTCCCACGCTCTCCGATGCCGACACCGTGCATGCCCTGAGCCGAGAAGTTTCACAAAACCTTCGCCCCTACCCCGTTCACGTCGAGGTGGACACCGGCATGAGACGCTTGGGATTCGCCTCCAAAGAGGTGCTCCCCCTCTTGCAATCTCCCCTCTTTTCCCACACCCTCGTTTGTCAGGGGCTCATGACTCATCTGGCCGATGCCGACAACCCTGACTCGACATTTACCCTTCACCAACTCGATCGATTTCACGAATCCGTTTCGAGCCTGCGTGCCGTCAATGGGCCTCGTCCCTGCCGGCATGCTGCCAACACCGCGGGGATACTCTGGCACCCTCAGGCTCAATTGGATATGGTTCGCCCCGGACTGTTGCTATACGGGTACACACCCGTGCCCGACAGGGACGCACCTGTTTCCCTTCAGCCGGTCATGTCCCTGAAGACCAAAGTCGTACACCTGAAAACGGCTGGAAAAGGAGAATCCGTGAGTTACGGTGACCTCTATCGCACGCGGCGGGATTCCCGTTTGGCGATTCTTCCCATCGGCTATGCCCACGGGTACAATCGACGGTTTTCCAACACGGGAGAGGTCATTATTCACGACCGACGATTCCCGATTGTCGGGCGAATCTGTATGGATATGACCGTCGTCGACGTCACCGACGGCCCCGCGATCAAACCGGGTGACGACGTGATTTTGATGGGCAAATCGGAAAATCAGGAGATCACGGCCTACGATCTGGCGAACTGGCAGGACTCGATTCCCTATGAGGTGCTCTGCAATCTTGGGGCAAAAGTGACTCGCGTGTATGAACCTCTGACGGACTTCACGTCTTCAATTTCTTCTTAAGCCGTTTTTCCACACTGGCCACTTTCCCGCTCAGGCGCCCCGTGTGTCCTTTCCGATAATCAACTTTCATCGTACAGGAGATGCGGGGACAATCCTTCTTCATCCGCTCATAACATTGACGAACCACGTCTAGCACCTCATCCCATTCTCCTTCGAGCACCGTCCCCATAGGATTCAGCCGGTAATCGACTCCGCTTTTGTCGATAATCTTTAAAGATCGGGAGACATATTTCCCCACGCTTTCGCCTTTTCCCAGGGGAGACATGCTGAATTCCAATAAGATCATACCGCACCATCCTCGTTATGAATCGGAAGAGGCTTTCTGAGCGATCCAGGCAGCGGGATACTCGACGTTCCCGGTCAACCGGAACCCTTCGACCGCCTCTTTCAAGCGCGCTCTCCTTTTTTCCATGCTCGGTTCATTGGCCTGGACGTCTTGACGTAACGCGCCCAGCCAATCCAAAAACTTTTCAAATTCTTCATCAAAGATCTCTTCCCCGTTCCGCCGCAAGGTACCGGCAAGGGCGGGAGACGCCCCACCCGTACTGATCGCCACGCGAAGAGCCCCACGGTGGACCAAGGCGGGCATCATGAAATTCGACAACTCCGGCTGATCAATCGACCACACCAGAAACCGTTCATCTTCCGATAAGGCACGTAACGATTTTGCAAGATCCGTATCATCCGGCAGGGTATTGAGGACGACAAAAGCTCCCTGGGTATCCGACGATCGAAAACGTCGTCCCCGATGCAGGACTTTTCCGGCAGCCGTGAGCTTCCGCAGAGGCCCGTTCAAGGTGGGATTCACCACGGTCACTTTGGCCCCAACGTCCAACAACAGGGCGGTTTTGTGTGCCGCTTCGTCTCCACCACCAATCACCACGCATAAGCGGCCATACAGGTCCAACGAAATTTGAAAACCGGCATTATTCATCAGAGTCCAACTCCATGTGCCAATAGAGATAATCCCGCCAACTTTCCGGCGCGTTCCGAATGCCGACCATGATGGTGAGGGTCGGATTCCATCTCGGCTTTTGTGGTTTCTTCTTCAAGCGCATAGAGGCTTCTTCCGGGGTTCGTCCGCTCTTTTTATTATTACAGCGCCAACACGCCGTCACGATATTTTCCCAGGTCTTTGTCCCGCCTTTGGCAATCGGCACCACGTGGTCAAACGTGAGTTCTTCCGTGCGAAACCGTTTGCAACAGTACTGGCATGAATATTTATCGCGCGTAAAAATATTAATCCGGGAAAACTTGACGGCTCGATGATTGGACTTCAACTTGACGATTTTCAGAAGCCGCATCACCGAGGGCAGTTTGAAACTGATCGACACCCCTCGAATGTCCCGATCATAGAATTCGAGGACCTCAACCTTCCCTTGGCAAAGCAGGGTAATGGCCTTCTGCCATTGCACGACCCGCAAGGGTTCATATGTGGCGTTTAACAAAAGCGTCATCGACTGCCCCGGAGTTTGAACGCTTGTATAGCATCAGGAACGATGCCGAAGCAACAACGGTTCGTCATTCATGGCTTGCACCGGGACGAATGCCTTGGTAATGTTCGCGGTCTTTCAGAAAAAATTTACCGTTATGAAATATCTCGACGTTGCCAAACTCGAAGACCTCGAACCCGGAACGTGCCTGTCGGTTGAACTCGACAACGCTCCCGGCGTGGCATTATTTAACGTCGATGGGGAAATTCTGGCGCTGGATAATACGTGCCCTCACGCGGGAGGCCCGCTCGGGGAAGGGACGCTGGAAGGAGAGGTCGTCGAATGCCCGTGGCACGGATGGGAATTCAACGTACGCACGGGACAATGCATTGAAAATCCCACACCGGAGTGGGCCGTGCCCTGTTTCCAAACACGCGTGGAAAACGGCGTCATCCAAGTCGCCTTTCCACCGGAGACTCCATGAATGGCCCCGATATCTGGTCCTGGTGCGGCAACGGCGGCAACTCATGAAACGGCATAAAGTGAATGGCGGCCAGAGAAATCACCCTGATGGTTTTATCCTTTAACGTGACCCGCCAGGCAAACTCCCGTTCGATCCATTCATTAAACCCTTTCTCACGAACCAGCATCCTGACCGCATAGACGCCTGGGCGTTCTTTTCCCACCTGCCACTCGCCTTGATGCAGGGACGTTCCCTGCGCTTTCAACTCTTCGACGTACTGATTGATCGCGTCCTCCAACGTCGGAGCATTTCGAGCAGGATGGGAACGCACCAATTCCAGCGCTTCGTGCGCCTCGGGATCGTCCGGAACATCGGGCGTTCCTCCTTGGGGACGGGAAAACACGAAACCCACAACGATCAGCACGCCAAGAATGCCAATTCCGATCAGGCTTCGAATTTTCATTGTTGCGCATTCACCACGTGCTGCAAGTGTTTCACCAACCGAGCATTTTCGTTTGACGTTCTCACGGCGAAACGAAGCATTCGTTCATCAAGCCCAGGATAATTCGAGCAATCTCTTACAAGGAAGCCGTGTTCCATTAACGCAGCCTGTACCTTATGACTCGTCAGCGGCCTGGACAACTCTACCAGAAAATAATTTGCAGATGAAGGATATACCCGAAACCCTCGAATCCGCTCAAGCGCCCGTCTGAAAACCGGACGTTCCTTTTGGAAAAACAACAAAGTCCTTTTTCTGTAACGATGGTCCTGCAAACAGGCCAGGGCAGCTTCCTGGGCCAACGTATTCACGGACCAGGGTGGAAGCCGATTCCTGATAGCTTGAAGCCTCTTTTCCGTCCCGACGGCATACCCGATCCGAAGGCCAGGAATCCCGTAGAATTTGGTGAAACTTCTGAGCACCAGCAGCGCATCATCGCAAACGGCCCGGCGGATCACGGACTTTTCCTCGCAGAATTCCACAAACGTCTCATCGACGATCAGGCATCCACGTTGTCGTTTGACGGCCTCCAACATGCGATAGACGCTGTTTCGTGAGATACCCTGCCCGGTCGGGCTGTTCGGATTGCAGAGAAACACGGCATCAAGAGGCAGACGGCTCTTGCTGGAACCGAAGGATCGTGGGTGTTCCACTCTTTCCAGCGCTTCGCGGACAGGCGGACGATACTGGTCTTTCGAGTGTGCCAGGACGGACGTCACGCGAGCATGTGCCAACGTCAAGACCCGTTCATATTCGGAAAAGGTCGGACCAATGATTAACCCATGCCGGATGTTCAAGGCGGCAGGAATGGCATAAATCAGTTCGACCGTTCCATTGCCCAGCAACACGTTGTCGGGTGCAATGCGATGGCGTCCGGCTATGGCGTGGACTAAGGCCAGACCTTCGGGGTCCGGATAATGTTGAATCCTGCCGATGGCGGTTTGTAAGACGCGTCGTGCGGCAAGAGGAACGCCGAGGGGGTTGATGCTGGCGCTGAAATCACAAAAATCCAACGCGTCCCGAGATGACGCTCGGGCTGCGTGATACACGTTCCCGCCGTGGCTCAAAGAGCGTTCCATAACGTCGTGAAGCCCACACCGAGCACGGTGGCCAGTCCGAATGAAATCCACATCAATTCAATCGCCATGGGAATATGTCGGGATTGCGGCACATTCGTCGGATCACCTAATTGAGGGTGTTCGACTTGAATGCCATTGTAGACACTCGACCCGCCCAATAGAACTCCTAACGCACCGGCCATGGCCGCCTCGGGATGACCGCTGTTGGGACTGGCATGCTTGGCGCAATCTCGTCGATAGATGCTCCATGCATTGGCTGCCGCGGCAAAGCGAAAGTAAGACGACACCAGCAGCAACCCTGCGCTCAATCGCGATGGAATGATATTGGCGAGATCATCGAGTTTGGCTGAGGCCCATCCAATGTCGCGATACAATGCGTCCTGATACCCGATCATGGAATCCAAGGTATTAATGGCCTTATAGGCTAACGCCAACGGCGGTCCACCAATGACAAGATAGAACAACGGCGCAATGACGCCATCTGAGGTGTTCTCGGCCACGCTCTCGATGGTGGCTCTGGCGATCCCGGTTTTCGTCAACTGGTCGGTATCCCTTCCGACCATGAGCGAAACAGCTTGACGGGCCTCCTGCAATGATCCGGCGTGAAGACGATGATAAACTTCCCACGCGTGCTTCGCCAAATCTTTCGCCGCCAACGTCGTGTATCCCAGCACAATCCACAGAAGATTTCCAAGCCACGGATGCACCAGAAAGGCAAGTTTCAATAAACCCCATGCCGCCAGAAAGCTGAACCCCGGGACGAACACGGCAAGAAGAAGTCCTGCCATGCGCCGGCTCGTAGCGGAGCTGAACCGGGTTCTGATCGTCGGCTCGCAACGGCTGATGAGCGCACCCATCAACCTGACCGGATGCGGCATCCACCGGGGATCTCCCAGTAACCCGTCAAGGGCACAAGCTACCAAAAGATTGACGGCGATCATAAGCTCAACAATCAGCCGACGTTGCGATCAGGGTCCCCCGCGCACAGAGCCTTCAAGCATGACGGGCAGAGACAATCCGCGAACCGTTCGGCAATGACCGCGTATTGGGCGTCAGAAACCGGCACGTCGGCGCACCAGCACCCATATAGCCCGCACGTGAACGCACAGCCGCATCGCCCGCACGTTTTCTTGAGATGTCGTTTCACGAATCAGAAAACCACCAGCATCAGGATCAGCGGAGCTGCAAACAGAAACAGGATTTCCGTGGCTTCATTGATCGAGCCCAGCACGTCTCCCGTAATCCCGCCGAAGACACGAGAGCACAGAAAAACCATCCCACGTGCCACGACTGCACCGAGACCCAGGAGCAACCCGCCCGCTTGCCATCCCAGGATTGCGCAGAGAAATACTCCGGCCCAGATGGTCGCCCATAGCACGTCCCTCAACCGGATTTCGTTCAAAAAGTCAGAGGCGAGACCGCCGTCCGCCCGAGCATGCGAACTGCCGAACGTACTGACCACCATGGCCCATTTCCCGAACATCGGCATGCACAACAGCAGTCCCGTTCGCTCAGGAGAAGGCAGGTGCAGGATGCCTGCGAATCGCAACGCCAACACCAGCATCAAACCGGTCGCACCCAAGGCGCCGATGCTCCCGTCTCTCATGACCGCCAACCGCTCCGCCGGACTGCCTCGCTTACCCAACCCGTCAATAGTATCGGCCAATCCGTCCTGATGTAATCCTCCGGTCAGCACAACCAGGACACACAGCACCAGCAGCGCCGTCACGTCCGGAGACAGGACCATGCTGAATAAGGCCTCACCGGCACAGAGTACTCCTCCGACAACCAGACCCACTGCAGGGTACCATTGCATGGAGAACGCCAGTTCTCGCGGGGCAGGCTGAACGTGCGACGACCTGCAAAGCGGGAGGATCGTGAGAAAATGCCACGCCAACAGGGCGGATCTGATCATGAGCGTCCAGGCTCCTGGTTATGTTGGCGGTAACGCACCGGAAACCTTGGCTTCCTCAAACGTAGCCATTTCACTATAGATGTTCAAGGCGGCGTGAATGAGCGTCACGGCCAGACAGGCACCGGTCCCCTCCCCAAGCCGCATTCGCAAATCCAACAACGGCTCAAGTCGCAGGTGATCGAGTACGAACCGGTGTCCGGGTTCCTGTGACAGGTGTGACGCAAAAAGATAATCCCGGCACCGGGGCTCCAGCGTCACGGCGAGCAACGCACTCGCTCCGGTAATAAATCCATCCAGCACCACCGGTACATGAGAGGCGGCAGCCCCGAGCATCAGCCCTGCCATCCCGCCGATTTCAAATCCCCCAACCGTCGTCAAGACCTCAATGGCATCGGAGGAAGACGGATGGTGCAAATGAAGAGCCTGTTCAATGACGGAAATCTTACGTTTCAGGTGTTGATCATCGACACCGGTTCCTCGACCCGTGACCCGTTCCACGCTTTGTCCGGTCAGCACCGACACGATGGCAGCACTCGACGTTGTATTGCCAATGCCCATTTCCCCGACGGCAATAAGATTTTTCCCGTCCGCGCAAGCGGCTTTTGCCAGGTTCATCCCAATCTGAATCGATTGCAACGCCTGTTCGCGGGACATCGCAGGTTCACGAACAAAATTGCGTGTACCATAGGCGATCTTATGATTCAGGAGGCCTGCATAGGCGCCGAGATCCTCAGCCACTCCCATGTCGACCACGCACACGGATGCTCCGGCATGACGAGCCAGCACGTTCACTCCGGCCCCGCCATGGATGAAATTCTTGACCATTTGCGCAGTCACGGATTGCGGATACGCGCTCACTCCCTCAATCGTTACACCGTGATCGGCCGCCAGCGTAAACACAACGGGATCGAGCCGTGGAACAGCGGCATTTCCGGTAATCGCAAGATAGTGCGCGGCAACTTCCTCGAGTCGGCCCAGACTCCCAATGGGTTTGGTGAGTGAATCGAGCCGGGCTTGCGCTTGACTCCGAACGTCTTCGTCGGGAAGCTTCAAGGCCGGAAGGATCAGATCAATGTTGACTTCGCGCATGTGCAATAAAACCTTTATTTTAATTGCATGGGGAGACCGCTTACGGACAAATATACGGCGTCGGCCGCCGCGGCGACGCGTTGATTCATGGTTCCCGCCAGGTCTCGAAATTGCCGCGTCATGGCGTCACCGGGCACAATGCCCAGGCCCACTTCATTACTCACCAACACCACCGTGCCCGGAACCATTCGAGCCGACCGCATCAGTTCATCCGTACAGGCAAGAATTTTGGCCGTCTGAATGCCGCTACCCATAAGATTCGACAACCACAAGGTCAGGCAATCGATCACAACCGTCTTATACGTCGCCCCATAGGTTTTCAGCCACCCGCTCACGTCAATGGGAATTTCCCGGGTTTCCCAGGATGGGTCACGGTCCTGTCGATGTTTCCGAATGCGCGCGGCCATCTCCTCATCACCGGGTTCTGCAGTCGCGACAAAAGCCTTGGGCAAGGCCTGTCCCGCCAACGTCAAGGCTAACCGGCTCTTCCCTGAACGGGCCCCTCCAAGGACAAGACACAGATGGGTAGAACCGTCACCGGCAGTCATGGAACACGACGAAGGACGGAAAACAAATGAGAACCAGACTTGAAATATTCACAACGTATCTCAGGTTTCCCGTTCCCATAAATACTCGGGTTCCCCTTGCGTTTTCGCGGTCCAGCGCGCCAACACAAACAGGGCGTCACTCAACCGGTTTAAGAACCGCACGAGCTCAGCGGGAACGTCTTCTTCACGAGACAAGCTCACACAGAGACGTTCGGCCCGCCGGCAAATGGTTCGGGCCTGGTGCAAAAACCCGGACACCTTTCCGCCTCCCGGCAAAATAAACTCTTTTAACGGCTCCAGGTCTTCCTGACAGGTATCAATAAGACGTTCCAACCGGACGACGTGGTCGGCCGTCACCGTCGGCATATTCTTGAAGGTCTCTCCCGGAGCCGTGGCAAGGATCCCTCCCAAATCGAACAACTTGTTTTGGATCCACCGCAGGGTCTCTTCGAGTTTCTCCCTGGTCGCAACCGTCCGTGGCTGTTCGGCATTCAACGCCCTGGCAATGCCGATCACGGAATTCAGCTCATCGACCGTGCCATAGGCTTCCACACGCAAGGAGTCCTTCCACACTTCCTGCCCTCCGGCGAGGCGGGTTTTTCCGGCATCGCCGGATCTGGTATAAACCTTGCTGATTCTCATGGAGTCATGCTCTTTCTTCCAAACGTCCGCTCAGCCTGAACGATCTAAAACTCGACGCCTTTTTGCGCTTTAATGCCTTGTCGAAACGGGTGCTTCACCATTTTCATCTCTTGGACGTGCGGGTTGAAACGTCCATTGGTATCGTCCCTGTCGTGGAGAATAGCATACTACTGCATACTCGACCCAAACGGCAGATCGAAATTCGCACGGACTCCGCCGAAAACCGAGCGCCCGGGGGTACCGAAAAACAATATTTCTTCATATTCTTCGTCAAAGACATTATCCACGCGAACGTAAGCTTGCAATTGATCGGAAAGATCATAATTCACTGCCAAATTCACCACGTTAAACGAACTGACACGCTGTGTATTGCCTTGATCATTAAACTGCGAAGCCGCAAAACGAAAGTCGACGATAGTACTGAGGCGGTCAACCGGTTCATACAACACACTGATACTGGCCTGATCGATTGGCCAACGACGCAACCTGTTGCCGGTCATAAGATCGCGGGTCAGGGTCATGGTGTATTGCCCTTTCAGTTCCAACCGTTTAACCCACGGGTGTTCCTGGACCACGACAACGTTCACCATACCCTCCCAACCTTGCGATTTAGCCGAAACCACGTTGATGGGACAATAATTGGCTCCAAATGGGCCTGTCCCACAAACCGCGGCACTCTGAATGGTCTGAATGAGATCGCGATACCGATTCCAAAAATAGCCACCGCTGATGGTCACCCTATCGGCAAACAAGGTTTGATCGACACCCACGTCGAAACTTTGACTTTTCTCCGGCTGCAAATCGGGATTGCCGAAGTCCGGCCAAAACAATTCATTGATCGTTGGAGCCCGAAATCCCGTGGCATAGCTGCTGCGTATCTTCGTGTTCGTTTCCTCGATCAGGTATCCTCCGGTGACACGATACGTCGTGGCATCGCCAACGGTGTTGAAACTGTCGTGCCGAACCCCGGTCGTGGCAAAGAATCGATCAAACAGATCGAGTTGCAATTGGCCGAACCACCCATGGGACGAAATGATCTTCTCCGATAGGCCCGTGTCATTCTCTCCAATCTGCTCGCGAAATTGATAGCCGGCCGTCAACGTGACGTATTGATTGAGGCGAAAGTCGTGTTGGCTTTCGATCCGGTTCGCCAGCACACGCGTTTCATTAGGACCACCAAAGGGAACTCTCGTCATTCCGGTCGACAAATTGCGCTGCAAAGTTCCTGGATCGAACAGGCCTGCATCTTGAGAGCGCGAAAGCGTCAACGCGTGAGTCCACCAATCGGTCCAGGGTTGGCGGTATTGTCCGCTAAAGATAAATCGCTCGCTGTCATTTATGGCCTTGATGACGTCCGAGGGACCGAAACTATTGTCGATATTGATCGAGCCCTGCGCCCAACGAAACGTGAAGTCGAGCCGGCCATCGGAAGGCAGGGCTAACCCTACTCGGGAAGAAGCCTGCCAATTCCGATACGCATCACGTTCGGTAGCCCCTCTTCGAGAATTGATCTGCGAGATACCCGTGGTGTCCCACCGGGAAAGCGCGAGCGAAAAATCAACCGGCCCCTTGCTGCCGGACAGATGCCCGCCCTCCCGCAACGTATTGAACGAGCCGTATTCGAAAAACCCACCTGCCTTCAGGGGACCACGCCCCCGTTTCGTCGTGATGTTGATCACTCCACCAATGGCATCGGCACCCCATAGCGTACTCTGGGCACCCCGAACGATTTCGATTTTTTCAATATTGTCGGTGGTGAGGTGTGCAAAGTTGAACTGCCCCAACGTCGCACTATTCACGATCGCTCCATCGACCAAGACCAAGGTCTGACTGCTGGTTCCACCTCGAATCCGTACGTTTGCAATGCCACCCGGACCACCGTTTTGCAATACCGCCGTGCCTTGCGTCAGACGCAGGGCCTCCACCAACGTCTTGACTTGCCGGCGTTTGAGATCTTTTTCGGTCAGGACCTCAACCGCACTCGTGACCTGACGAAGGGGAACCGGCGTTTTCGTGGCGCTCACGATTATAGTGTCCAGGGTCTGGACGTCCGGAGAAGTCTCGATTGATTCACCGAAAGAGAATGCGGGGAGTAGAAAAACGAGGAGAAAAAGATAGATGAATACGAACCGATGAAACATGCGTTACCTCCCTTTGACTCGAAGGGTGGGTCCAGAGGTCAACAACAGTTGGGTCTCCTGACTCGCGGCTCATCATTCCCCTGCGCCTTCCCATGAACGTTCCGTTCACAGTGGTCTTATGCAGATTCACTCCCCGCTTACAGTGGCGGCACCGTGATGGATTTGCACCATCTTCCCCGTCGCTGTCGTTGTTTTGTCCTTAGGAACGCCTCCTGAATGGTTGAATGTGAAATACCTGCGGTGAACGTGTCGAGGCCGTCACCACGTCGGCCGCCTTTAAAAAATCCGTTGGGTGATCTCGTCTTCGCTGTTCCTTGTTACACCGGCAAGGTGACTCTTGGCTTGCCGGTTTGCGGGTGTTGGTCAAGGAGAACGGGACAGCCATAGACCGGTTCCAGAGATTCCCCGGCAATGACTTCTTCCGGTGAACCCATGGTCACAATCTCTCCTTCCCGTAACAGCACCAACCGGTCGCAGTATTGACTGGCCAAGTTCAGATCATGAGACACAAGCACGACGGTCAACCCACGTTCTCGATTCAAACGACGAATGATTCGCGCAATCTCCAATTGGTGATGGAGGTCCAGAAAGGCCGTCGGCTCATCCAACAGCAGGATCTCCGGTTCCTGGGCTAATGCCCGGGCGATCACGGCTCGTTGTCGCTCTCCGCCTGAGACGTTGGTAATCAGCCGGGCCCCCAGGTGGGATACGTCCAGATCTCTCATCGCTTGCATCGCGACGGCACGATCCTGTGCTCCTTCCCATCCCAATCCCCACGTTCGATTGTGGTGGGGATATCGACCCATCAACACCATTTCGTTGATCGTAAAGGAAAAGGCCTGCTGGGTTTCTTGAGGAACGAAGGCCACGTGACGGGAAATCTCGGCCTGGGAAAACGCAGCATGCGGTTGCCCAAACAGTTCAACTCTCCCCCGTTGAGGAATCAGGATTCTCATGAGTATTTTCAGCAAGGTGCTTTTCCCTGACCCATTGGGGCCTAAGATTCCCAGCACCTCCCCGGAAGAAATCTTCAATGAGATATTTCTTAAAACCGGAGATTGAGCGGCTGCTTCCTTTCGTCCAAACCCAAAAGTCAGATCATCGACCACAAAGGGCAGTTGGCGGTTTAGCGTTTCTTGATAGTGGTTCACGAGACAATCCTTCGTCGTTGCTGAACCAGTAGATATAAGAAGATCGGTCCTCCGACCAAAGCCGTCACGACGCCCACGGGAATTTCCGTCGGACTCAACAGCGTCCTGGCCAAGGTATCCGCCAGCATGAGGAAGATGCCTCCGACCATGCCCGATGCAATCAACAACAGCCGATGGTCGGCACCAAACACCAAGCGAACCCCATGGGGCACGATGAGTCCGACAAATCCGATCAGGCCGCTGAAGGCCACGACCGATCCCGTTAATAGCGCGGCCGCGGCAAAGAGGACGCGCTTCACTCGTTCGACCTCGACCCCCAGCGAACGAGCCGCCTCTTCTCCAAGGGTGAGCAGGTTCAAGGCGGACGCCTGGGAAACCAGGACAGCCACCCCAAAGAGCAGATACACGGCCAGGACCAATACGGTTTGGAAATCCGGACCCGTTAATGAGCCCATCAGCCACGCATACATCCCCGAGGCCTTATACGGACCGGCCAAGCTCGTGAGAAACAGGATGAGGGCCGAAAAAATCGCATTCAGGACCACCCCGCCCAACAAAAGCGTATGAATCGAAAAACTCCCATAGGACACGGCAATGCGATAGACAATGAGGAGAGCAATCAACGCCCCAAGAAAGGCGGAAAACGGCAAAATAGACAAACTCAGCATGGAAAAACCGACGCCGAACAGGACAGCCACGGCCGCACCGAGTGCGGCCCCGCTCGAAATGCCGATGACGTAGGGATCGGCCAAGGGGTTCCGAAGCAACGCCTGAAGCGACGCCCCCACGGCAGCCAGGCTTCCGCCGACCATAAAGGCAAGCAGGACCCTGGGGACCCTGATCTGCCAGAGAATAATGTAGTGAGGCACGTTCTGCGTCGCTCCTTCGGCAAACGGCCCCTGAGCCAAGAGCGCCGCAACGTTCGCAAACGAAATCGTCTCGGTCCCGAATCCCAGGCAAGCCATGAAGGCCACGAGGGCCAACGCCCCCAACCCGCCGGACACCCCAATCCATTTTATGGGTGAAAGCGTGGCAATCGTTTGCGCAGGCCGAAACCCTTCTGCAGAAGTGGCAGGTTCGGCCCGGGAAAGAAAAGCCGGCGCCGGCACGACTGACGAACTTCCGGCATGGGATTTTCCTGATTGAGACGTGACAGAAGCCATAACCGTGCGCTCATTCCTCCTGCCCTGCTGCGGATGGAACCGCACCAGGGTGGAGTATGGTAATGAGAGCTTCCAAGGCTTCGATCACTCGCGGCCCCGGTCTATTGAGGATGTCACTGTCGATCTGCGCGAATTGATCCCGTTTGACCGCTTCAAGAGACGTCCACCTCCGCCATTGATCCTGCTCGGCTTGTGGAACTCCCTCGAAACGACCCATCGGGAACAGCAAAAACTCGGGGTTTTGCCGAAGTACTTCCTCGATGCTGAGACGTGGATAAGCAGTCCCCGCGTGTTCAGCGGCATTTCTTGCCCCTGCCAGTTCGATCAATTGATGAATATAGCTCCCCGGGCCGACTGTAATGAGTGGATCGGTATTGATCACGAATAACAGCGTGGGACGTGGCAGACCGGCCAATCGAGCGGTAAGCATGGTCATTTTTTTTCGAATCGTTTCCGTCACCTTGATGGATTCGGGGACTCGCCCCACCATGCGGCCCAACAGTTGAATGTGGCGCAAAATATCTTCAACGGTTTGAGGATCGAGAAGCAGCGTCGGGATCTTCAATTGCTCCAACCGATTGAGCAAGTCGACTCTCAAAAAAGATTTCGGCGCGACAATGAGTTCCGGCTGTAGCGCAACAATGGATTCCAAATTTGGTTGGGCATACCCGACTTTCGGTTTTTCCAATGCAGCAGGAGGATAGTTGCAAAATTCCGTCACGCCGACAATTTCCTGATCCAGGCCAAGAGCAAATAACATTTCCGTGATACTCGGAGCCAGCGACACGATGCGCTTCGGTGGTTGGGCAAGATAGAGCTTACGGCCAAGGTCATCGACGAAGGTGCGAGGGGCCACGTTGGCCATAAACGGCATGCCGGTGAGAATTCCTTGTTGGCGGCGTTTCATGGTCGTGGAGTGATCGGAAAAACCAAATAGCGGTTCACAGACTGGGACAACCAGAACGGTCATCGTCAGGATACAGGCAACACGAAGGGACCATTTCCTCCCTTGCGTCTGCCGACAAGCTCGGACACGCTGAACGCCTGACAAAATAAAAAATCCCCAAGGCCTAAACGACCCTGAGGATTGTTCCCGCGTCTTCATCCTCACCCGCTCCCCAGCCCACGAGGGATCGAAAGTCGTGAATCCTGGCCGCCAATTCGATTCAGAACGACGAAAACAGGACTCTCAGCTCGGGTAGGTCTTCTGGCTTCCGGATCCTAACCTACTTCCCGCACCTTCCCGTCAAAATCAATCTTTGACAGTGGCATCCGCGGGGTTCGTTTCCGGTTACAGCGGCGGGACCGCGAAGGAGTTGCACCTTCTTCCCTGCACCCGTGCGTACCATATCTGATGTTGCAAAGACTTATAGGGAACCCGGGATTCGTTTGTCAAGCAACGGTAACGCCTGAAAGACGCGCTGCATATCAACATGGCGCGCAACGTGATCGGCCCAATGATCAAGCTCCGACGTCAGTCGTCGGGTCACGTTCCTGGAATCCGCACTATCATTCGGAGCCAACCCTTTTCTGATCCGAACACGATTGATCCAGGCACGACGAAAGGATGGATCATCGAACACGCCGTGAATATAGGTACCCCACACCAACCCATCCGAGGAAACGGTACCGTCTTCTCTGTCTCCTCCCTCATCAAGAATTCGAAAACACGGGCCGCCCTGACGACGAGAGGTCAGCCCCACGTGAATTTCATACCCTCGGACCATTTCCGCGTCAGACACTCCGGGCATCAAGGGATTCGCCCGCACCTGCACGGTCTTTTTTTCATGATGCAATTCGGTGTCGATCGGCAACAGCCGGAAGCCTTCCGTTTGCCCGCCACCCTCGACCGCATGAGGGTCGTCAATCCGATCTCCCAGCATCTGAAACCCTCCGCATAGGCCGACGATCTCCCGTCCGGCACGAACGTGCAAGGCCACGACCGGCCCGAAGCCTTTCTCTTTGACGTAGTGAAGATCCTGAATCGTCTGTTTACTGCCGGGAAGGATAATCACGTCCGCGTCGACCACGTCCTGGGGACCCTTGGCATACCGCAACGCGACGTCGGATTCAGCGGCCAACGCGTTAAAATCCGTAAAGTTGCTCATGCGAGGCAACAGGATCACCGCAACGTTCACCGTCTCCGGTGAAAAGGACATCCCGGTCGAACCCGATTCGATTGTCACGCTATCTTCCTGATCAAGCACGAGGTCGCGTAAAAAGGGAAGCACGCCGAGAACGGGGGTCCTCGTTCGTTGTTCGAGAATCGACACGCCGTCATCGAAGAGACGTCGATCTCCGCGAAATTTATTGATCACGACTCCAAGCACCCGTTCCCGTTCGTGAGACTCCAACAAATCCAATGTGCCGATGACCTGGGCGAAAACCCCACCCCGATCAATATCCGCCACGAGAATCACCTTGGCATCGGCCATCTGAACCACCGGCCAATTGACGATGTCCCGATCGCGTAAATTCACCTCAGCCGCGCTGCCTGCCCCTTCAATAACGATCAACTCGTATTGCGAAGCCAACCGTTCATAACTCTGCCGTACGAAGTCAAACAGCTCCGGTTTCGAGTCGAAATAATCTCCGGCATCCTGACTTCGCCACACTTTCCCATGCACGATGACCTGCGAGCGCCGATCGGCTTCAGGTTTCAGCAGAATGGGATTCATGTCCACGTGTGGAGAAAGTCCACATGCCTGCGCTTGAAGGACTTGGGCGCGGCCCATCTCTCCACCCTCCACGGTCACGAACGAATTCAGGGACATGTTTTGGGATTTGAACGGAGCCACCCTGATGCCGGAGCGATGAAAAATCCGTCCGAGTCCCGCCGTAACGAGGCTCTTTCCAACGTCGGAACCCGTTCCAAGAATTGCAAGGGCTTTAACCATGGTTGACTACAGGGTGGGACACGTGTCCGAAACGTTCACGGCGACACATCGATCGTCAATTGTGCGGGAAAGAGGCCGTAGCGCCGAACCCATTCGGTTCTGACCACAAGATGATTCTCGCCTCGTACCTCAAAAGTGAATTCGTATTCCCAATAGAAATGCATGGGTCTTTAAGCTATCGACTTTGACAACGGATCCTTGAGGAATCGCTGTATCAAATTCAGCATTGCGTTGATCCTGAAAGCGATAGCCCAGGTCCACTTTGACGGAATCCGAGACGGCGTAGAAGAGTCCACCTCCGACCATATAACCCCACACCCAATCGGTATCATCAAGGGAACCCCAATTGGATAACTCATCGGGAATGTCATTGGAATATTCATGGTGCAGTGCAACATTGACACGGTTGGCAGAAAACCCGCCGCCGACATAGGGAACCAAGCGGCCATCCACCAAGGCGGCCTGAGTGATGTCGTACCATAGATTTCCATGGAAGCTTAGTTGGTTGAGCGTTCCGAAAACTTCTCCGATGACCTCAACTTCGTCCCCTTGGTAGGGGGCAAAATGGGAGTGGGTTGCCTGGTAGATATCGCGCTCTCCTTGATAGGTCAGCCCCCCTTCAATGCGAACATTTTCATAGGGATGGTACCCGAGATCAATCCCGACTCCATATGAGGAGTCGATTTTGGTTCGGGTTCCCTTGCCCACATTGAGGGCGAAGAATGCGTCTTGGGCACTGGATATACTGCCCCTGATATTGACATAAAAATCTTTTTCGGTTTTGGCCAGAGCGGATCCGGAGGAGAACACGGTTAAGGCCACTATGAAGATTCCCAACCAATCTCTCCATGGCCTTTGGAAGAGATAATGGGGGGGAGTCGTCTTTTGTTGAAGAAGGGTGTCTTTCATGGCCGACGCCTTTCTCGTGCACGTGTATCCGCCGGTTTGAACGGGACTAGAGACCACGTGTGACGTTGTATATTGGCTCCAACATTTTCCAAGTGGATTTGATGGTTTCCCCGATCATGAAAGACGCTCGCCTGTTGCAACCGGTTCGTCTTTGGGAAGGGTTGCACGGCTTGGCAGAGAGATCACTTTAGAAAAATTATCGCGGAACATCAATGGTCAATTGGGCGGAGAAGAGGCCGTCAACGTCACCGCGGCGGCGCACGTCGCGGAGCAGCGTCTCGACCCGGGGTGTCACCATGCCCTGAAAACTGGTTCGGCCGTCGGTCACCACGGTCACGGGCATGGAAAAATCGACCAACGCATCGTTCAAAAAGAGGGTATATCGCCGGACCCGGTCGGTTCTGACCTCAAGATGATTCCCGCCTCTCACTTCAACAGCCAGCCTCGCATAGACCTTGTTCTTGATCAGGTCACCGTGCTGATCGATCAATTGCTCTGAAAACATGGCAATCCGGTCGGTGGCATCGATGCGCACCCACCCGAAATCCGTCAAGTGACTCGCGTCACGAACCACGGTCAATTTCCGCGGATACGGATCACGGCGTTGATGATCAAACCACTTCACCAGGGCCGGCAACTCCTGCCGAGGGAAAAAATGGCCCCCGGCATGTGGATGCGACCATTCATGTTCACGATACGTGAACGCGATACCGAGCTTGGCCAACTCATTGGTCACGTTTCGACTCAGCCAAACCGGCATGATCTGATCCCTGGCCCCATGGATCACGTACAACGACGTGTGTCGGAGATTTTCCAGAAAGGGATACAAGACATCATCAATGCCACTTGCCATCGGCGCCACCGCCGCAAACCGCGGCGCGTGATGCATCCCGATAATCCATGCGCCGATGCCGCCGTTCGACATGCCCGTCAGGTAAACGCGATCGGGATCGATGCGATACTGCGCACGGACGGTTTTGATGGTCGCGAATACCAACTCCTCGCTCGACCTGGTCCACCACGTCCCCGCCAAGGACGTCGGACAGGCAAGAATATGGGACTCACCCAACCGCGTGGCCCATCGTTCCAGGTACGAATCTCCCGTAAACCCGGCCCCATGGAGACACACCACCAAAGGCAACGCGACCTCCGGATCATAGGCAGGAGGCACGAACAACCCGTACGACAAGGTTTTCCCTCGAACCCGAACCGGCTGGCTCGGGAGCATGCCCACCGGAACCGCCGCGTAGATCGGGCGCGTGCGAAGTAACTCGCTCACTCGTTCAAGATTCGCTTGAGGATTCGCCAGAATCGCTTGCAACAACGACTCGGCCTCTTCATGACCTTCGTTCGTCAGATACTGCGGAACGAGCGTCGCCAAGGATTGGCCGAACGTCTGAGGTTCCACGGCCACTGAACCGAACTGCGTCTCTTGACTCCAGGCACCCTGATCGGCAGACAGGGTCACAACGGCCAGCAAGGCGACAAACACCACGAATCGCGGCAGCAGAACCAAGCTGCGGCGGACAAGGGGCCCTCTATTCACCGTCATGCTCCGGCACGTGTTCCCGCACGACCAATAAAAAAGCTTCACCATACTTCCTCAGTTTATGCTCGCCAACACCTTGGATTTGTTCCATGGCTTCCCGCTTTAGAGGCTTGAGCCGCACCAACTCACGCAGGGTCGTGTCGTGAAACACGACGTAAGGCGGCACTCCCTGCTCCTTGGCCAGGGCCGTACGCGCCTTCCGCAAAGCCTGCCACAGGATCTCGTCGCTTGGCGTCATCGGGACAGGGGGCACGGCAACCTTTCCTTTCTTCACCGTGGCGGCACGCCGCAATTGACGCAGGGTCAACCCACGCTCGCCGAGCAACACCGGGAACGACTCTTCCGTCAGGCGCAGGGCATCGAAACGCTCAGCGTCCACACGGAGACAGCCCTGGGCAATGAGCTGGCGAAAAATGGATCGCCACTCCACGGCGCTGTGTTCCGCGCCGGTGCCGAACACTTCCAGCCGGTCGTGGCGCCACTCGCGGATACGTGTATTGTCCTTACCGATGAGCACGTCGACCAGGTAATTCACGCCGAAGCGTTCGCCGGTGCGGGAGACGCAGGTCATGGCCTTCCGCGCAGCCTCGGTGCCGTCCCAGGTCTGCGGCGGGCTCACGCAGTTGTCGCAATTGCCGCAGGACTCTCCCGGCTCTTCGCCGAAGTAAGCGCGAATGGCGCGACGACGGCAGGTGGTGAGTTCGCACAGGCCCACCATGGCTTCCAGTTTCTGGTGCTCCACCCGCTTGTGCGCCGCGTCGGCTTCGGACTCGGACTCGGACAGCCACTGACGAAAGATGATGATCTCCCGCAGGCCGTAATTCATCCACGCGCTGGACGGCAGGCCGTCGCGGCCCGCACGCCCCGTTTCCTGGTAATAGGCCTCAATACTCTTCGGCAGGCTGAGGTGGGCGACAAAGCGCACGTCGGGTTTATCGATACCCATGCCGAACGCGATCGTGGCGACAATCACCACACCCTCTTCGCGCAGAAATCGTTCCTGGTGCCGGCGCCGAGTGTGATCCGAAAGGCCCGCGTGGTAGGGCAGTGCGTCACGCCCACGGGCACGCAGCCACTCGGCGACCTCCTCCACTTTTTTGCGCGTCAGGCAATAGACGATGCCGGCGTCCGCAGGGTGCTCGCTTTGCAGAAAACGCCACAGACGCTCGCGCCCGTTATCGTCGTCCGAGATGGCATAACGGATGTTGGGACGGTCACAACTGTGGACGTAGACGTTGGCTTTTTCCAGTTGCAGTTGGGTGATGATTTCGCGGCGTGTCGCGTGATCGGCGGTGGCCGTCAAGGCGATGCGCGGGACCGAGGGATACCGTTCGTGCAGCACCGACAACTGCAAATACTCCTCGCGGAAGTCGTGCCCCCAGCGCGACACACAGTGCGCTTCGTCAATGGCGAACAAGGCGATGGTTTGTGCGTCCAGCCACTCCAGGGTACGTTCCTGCAGCAGACGCTCCGGCGCGACGTAGAGCAAATCCAGATTCCCGCCGTTCACCGCCGCTTCCACCGCCCGGACCTCCTCAAAGTCCAGGGTGGAATTCAGACAGGCCGCCCGCACCCCGCACTGGCAGAGCGCGTCCACCTGGTCCTTCATCAACGCAATCAGGGGCGACACCACGACGCCCACCCCGTCACGCATCATGGCCGGCACCTGGTAACACAACGACTTCCCGCCGCCCGTCGGCATCAGGACCATGGCGTCCCTGCCGGCCAGCAGGTCATCAATCACTTCATTCTGACGTAAGCGAAAAGAAGAATGCCCGAAGACGGTCCGGAGAAGACGAAGAGGCTCGTCGGTGGATCGGAGAAGTTCCATTGCGTGTTTTCGCTGAGTCCCTGCCCAGCCACGATCACGTGGGTAACGGTCAATCCCACCACTCCCCCACGCTCGACCCAGACTTACAGTGGGAGGAAGGTCAATACGGTGGACAACCTCTTGAAGGTCTGCGCTGAAGTCCTTACGCCATCTTCATCAATTCGGCGATGGCTCCGCTTACGCCTTCAAAGATTTGATGCGGCTTGGCTGTTCCGTACATATAGGCCGGAGTGGTGATCACTTTATTGGCGGAATCGACCACGAACTTCTCGACCTCGCAATTGGTATGCTTGGCCCCGGTTTTTTCGACCTCCGAAGCCGTTCCCTGATCCTCGCCGATCGTGACGTTCACGCCCTTATCCCCGAACGCCAAGGCCATGATAGCCGGGGCAATACAAATCGCGGCAATGGGTTTCCGGCCCTCGTGAAATTCTTTCACGATACGCAGGACTTGCGGATCAATCTGTCCCCCGCTCCCCTTTTGCGCAAAGTCGCACAAATGCAACGCCGCCCCAAACCCGCCGGGAAACGCCAGGGCGTCGAAATCCTGCGCCTTGAGTCCCTCGAGGGGGTGAATGTCTCCTCGTGCAATCCGGGCCGCTTCCTGCAACACGTTTCTCGTTTGGCCGGTGGCCTGTTGCGTCAGATGGTTCGTTTCAGCCGCGTCCTTATCCGGCGCGAAACACGCATACTCCGCACCGTGTTGTCCGATCGCCACCAGCGTACTGATCGCTTCGGTGATCTCCGCTCCATCCAAGAACCCACAACCCGATAAAATGACAGCGACTTTTTTCATGACACCCTCCCTTGAGTGCTGTTCCGTATATTCATGATGAACTTTCTCAAGTTACAACATGACAAATCTCTTTTCCTTCACTTCATTGCACTGTCCGCACAGCCATGAAATAATATCACCCACGCGACCCCACTATCTATCAGATACTCAAAAATATTGTGAACTTTGCCATAAAGAGTAAAATTGGAGGGTGACTGAGCTTTTTCAGCGAATTCAGCGTCTCGTAGAAACTTTATCTATCCGCATTTCTGATCACGGATACGACGAATTAGCTGCGGATAATATCTATGCTCGTGACGTTGTCGACGGCATCACAAATGGGGTCGTTGTTGAAGAATATCCAGATTACCCCAAAGGCCCATGTGTGTTGGTGTTACAAAACGATCGAAATGGAAATCCAATCCACGTTGTTTGGGGCATTCCAAAATGGTCTTCAGAACCCGCCGTGGTAGTCACTGCCTACAGACCAAGCCCGGACTACTGGGAAAATGATTTTCTGAGGAGGCGTGCATGAATACATGCCAGCGAACCAAGCTGATCCACGAAGGACAGTATCTCGCAGAAGTCGACGTCACGTTAATCGTCACTGATGATCAATGGTCTCCTTACCTCTCAATTGATGATGCCTCTAAACTCGATGACGTCCGTGATGCTCTTAAAAAGGGAGATACCTCCACGGCAAGTCGTTATGCCCGCATTTTTTCTTTAACCCCGATAACGGGCTGATATTTTTTTATACGTCTCCCGTGATGAACACGTCTTCTCCCAGAGATTGAATGGAAAGATTGGACACCGGGACGGTTTCGGCCAAACGTCGAGGTGAGCGGCCTCCCAACAGACCTTTGGCCTTTTGCCCCCCCAACAAGGCCGGCGCCACGTAAAGAGCCACCCGGCTCACCAGACCTTCACGCAGAAACCCGGCGTGCAACTCACTCCCCCCTTCCACCAGCATACTGGTGACCCCCATGTTCCCAAGGGCTTGAAGACACTTGCCAAGAGAGACGCGGGTTCCTTTTCGAGGCAGCACCAGGACCTGCACACCCATCTTTCGTAATCGTTCGACTTTTCGATGGCCGGCCATGTTCGTCGTGGCAATGAACGTGGGGGCCTGTTCGATCCCCTGAAGCACGCGCGCCCCGAAGGGAATCCGCAGACGGCTGTCAAAGATCATCCGAACCGGTTGACGGATGCCGGCCGCGGACTTTTTACCCACGGCAACCCTGACAGTCAATTGCGGATCGTCTTTGAGAACCGTCTCCACTCCCACGGCAATCACGTCGAATTGGCTTCTCAGTTGATGGACGTGTGCTCGCGCCCTGGTTCCCGTGATCCATTGCGATTCGCCGGTAGCCGTGGCAATCTTGCCGTCCAGCGTCATCGCCGCCTTGAGTACGACAAAGGGCCGGCCGGTCTTGATCCAATGAAGATAGCCCTCATTGAGCGCTGCCGCTTCGTTGCCGAGACAACCAACGTCCACGGTAATTTCCGCCCGCCGGAGTTGCCGGATACCGCGACCCGCCACTTGAGGGTTGGGGTCGCGCATCGCGACGACGACGCGACGAATCCCCGCTTGCAAAATTTCCGGCACGCAGGGTGGAGTACGTTTGTCCGTATGGCAACAGGGTTCGAGCGTGGTATAGAGAGTCGCGTCACGCGCCCGGCCACGGGCTTGTCGTAACGCGACGATTTCCGCGTGGGGGCCACCGGCTCGTTTGTGATAACCAGATCCCACGACCGTCCCGTTCGCCACGACCACGGCGCCGACCATGGGGTTCGGGCGAACCGTCCCACGGCCTCGAGCCGCAAGCCTGAGAGCCTGGTTCATGAATTGGACGTCTTGCTCGACGTCGTTCACCGGCGGGATCTGGTTTTGCGCGACCGCCCTCGGGCTTTCGACTTGGACGAAGACGGCGCGGCAGTCACGCGACGTGCGCGGGGTTTTGCCGAAACCTTCGCCGCTTTGTTCTTCGGCTCCGGGCGTTCACCTTCGTCATCCAATGCGGCCTGGGCGGCGGCTAACCGGGCGATGGCAACCCGATAGGGAGAACAGCTCACGTAGTCGAGACCGAGGTGATGGCAAAATTCAACGGAACTGGGTTCCCCGCCGTGTTCCCCGCATATCCCGAGTTTGATATCAGGACGAGTCGCTCGCCCTTCACGCATGGCCAACCGCATGACCGCGCCCACCCCTTCCCGGTCGAGCACGGCAAAAGGATCGAACGCCAACAGGTCGTTCTCGCGATAAAAGCTCGTAAATTTAGCGGCATCGTCCCTGGAAAATCCATACGTGGTTTGGGTCAGGTCATTCGTGCCGAACGAAAAGAACTCGGCATCTTCGGCGATCTGCCCGGCCGTGACCGCGGCCCGCGGCAACTCAATCATGGTTCCGACCAAATAGGTCAAGGTCTTCCCGCAACGTTGCATGGTTTCGTCGGCAACCTCTTTGATCAAGGCTTTTTGCGCCTTCATTTCCGATGACATGCCCACCAGGGGGATCATGATTTCCGGCACGATCTTTTTCCCTTCCTTAGCCACCTCGCAAGCCGCTTCCATAATCGCTCGGACCTGCATGCGCGTGATTTCAGGCATGGTAATGCCCAGGCGACAGCCCCGAAGTCCGAGCATGGGATTGAATTCATGCAACTCTTCAACCCGCGACAACATTTTCCGTTTTTCCTCGATTTCCGGTGAATTTGCGTTCACGGCGTCGGCTCGCGCGATCTCGACCATGAGTTGTTCGCGTTTCGGCAAAAACTCGTGCAAGGGCGGATCCAACAGCCGGATGGTGACCGGGTACCCTTTCATTTCCCGATAGAGCCCGATGAAATCCCGTTTCTGGAGGGGAAGCAGTTGCTCAAGATACTGCTCGCGCTTTTTTCGGTTCGAGGCCAGAATCATCGCTTGCATGATCGGCGCACGATCTTCCGAAAAGAACATGTGTTCCGTTCGACAAAGACCGATCCCTTCCGCACCGAACCCGCGAGCGATTCTGGCCTGATCCGGGTCATCGGCATTCGCCCGAACGTTGAGATGCCGGATCTCATCCGCCCATTTCAGGATGGTGAAAAAATAGCGGATCTTGTCCGATTGAACAGCCGCACGTGTGCCTTGGAGCACCTGGATCACTTCCGAGTCGACCACGGACAACATCCCGCCGTAGACACAGCCGGAAAATCCGTTGATGGAAATATAATCTCCTTCTTTAAAAACCGAAGGGCCGATGCGGACCTTGGCTTCCTCCTCGAAGACTTCCACGTCTTCACACCCGGCGACACACACCTTGCCCATTTGCCGGGCGACCACCGCGGCATGGGAGGTCATCCCTCCCGTGGCGGTCAGGAAGCCTTCGGCAGCGTGCATGCCGTGAATATCGTCCGGGCTGGTTTCTTTCCGGACCAGCACGGCTTTTTCTCCCCGCGCCTTGAGAGCCACGGCATGCTCCGGAGTGAGGGCAATCTTCCCACAGGCGGCTCCCGGCCCGGCCGGCAGCCCCTTGCCGATCGGTTGAAACTTCTTTTCTTCGGCTTGTTCAAAAATGGGATACAGGTACTGAGCCAACTGTTCCGGTTCGACCCGGCGCACGGCTTCTTTTTTATCGATCAGCCGTTCTTTGACCATATCCACGGCAATCCGCACCGCGGCGATCCCCGTTCGCTTACCGGCCCGCGTTTGCAGCATATAGAGCGTACCTTCCTGAATCGTAAACTCCATGTCCTGCATGTCACGATAATGTTTCTCCAGAATCTTTTGGGTGGTCATAAGAGATTTATAGGCAACGGGCAACGCGTCCTTCAGGGCGGACACGGAAAGGGGGGTACGAAGACCCGCCACCACGTCTTCACCCTGGGCATTCAAGAGACATTCCCCGAAAACCGCTCGCTCGCCCGTGGAAGGGTTTCGAGAAAACATGACGCCGGTCCCGCTGGTCTCGCCCATGTTGCCGAACACCATGGCCACGACGTTCACCGCGGTACCCCACGCATCCGGGATGCCGTAAATCTTTCGATAGGTCACCGCCCGGTCACCGAACCAGGATGCAAACACCGCCCGGACCGCCATGTTGAGCTGCTCGAGCGGATCCTCGGGAAACGCCCGGCCGGTTTCCTGCTTGACGACGCGTTGATACGTGACAACCAACTCGCCGAGAGCTTCTGCGGACAGGTCGGTATCGGTCGCGGCTCCAACCTCCTGCTTTTTGTGTTCCAGGACCTCGTCAAACTTTTCACGCGGCACGTCCATCACCACGGCGCCGAACATCGTGATGAACCGGCGATACGAATCCATGGCAAAGCGTGTATTGTTGGTCTTGTCGGCCAACCCCTTGACGGTCTCCGAGTTCAAGCCGAGGTTCAACACCGTATCCATCATCCCGGGCATGGAGGCGCGCGCGCCGGACCGCACGGACACCAACAACGGGTTTCGAGGATCCCCGAACCCCGCTTTCATCAACCGCTCCACCCGCTTCAGCCCTTTCAGGGTCTGATCCCACATGCCGGCCGGGTACCGTTTTCTGGCGCTGAAATATTCGAGGCAGGCGTCGGTCGTAATGGTGAATCCAGGAGGGACGCAAATCTTCAGATTGGTCATTTCCGCGAGGCCGGCACCCTTCCCCCCGAGCAGCGTCTTCATGGTACCGGTGCCTTCGGCTTTGCCGTCCCCAAAAGAATAGACGTACTTCTTGTTACGCATGCATAAGTTCTCCCCCTTGACCGGCACAAGACGACTCCTTCGTTCCTGCCGGTGAACCTCCGAAATGAAAATTTAGCATAACCATCGAATTCCCCTCAAAAATTTATTCAACGCTCATTTTGTCGAAGGCGCGTCTCATACCAGGTCAACAGCACCCGTTTGGTCCGCATGCCGAGATAGATGACCGCAACGGTAAAGAGCAACAGTCCCAACACCCAATGGTCGGCATCTCTGGCGTTTTCATAATACAGATTCCCCTCGACGCTCATGGCCAACGGCTCTCCGGACCGTAATGAATGGACCCGCCCGGTGGGGTCGGTCGTATCCAACCATTCCGAACACACCCGGACCGGCCCCTCGACGCCCGACACCTCGGTCCAGGCCACCCCCACGCAATGCCCCGATTCCGGATGGTAGAGCTCGGAATTGGTCAGGACGAAATCCAAATCAAGACCAGAGACCCACAACGCCACCAACAGCACCAGATTACAGACGATGATCAAACTCAACGTCACCCCACGGCGAAACCATCGGAATCCGGACTCGGAAAAAGTCATGGACGCTCACGTCTCCGGCTCAACAGAGAAACATCCAAGTCTCCAAATTGATGCAAAATGGTGCATTTTTGCATACAAAATACGCCGATTTAGCGTCATTTCTGCTCTATTTTGGTGCTTTTTTGCTCTTTTTTGTGTACGCTATGCCTCTTATCATTTTCTGCATTCAGTTGTTTGTCGGGTTACGCCTTCGGCTAACCCGACCTACTGTAGGATACTGCCTCCTTCTGTCATGCCCGACATTTTTAATCGGGCATCCAGTGTCTTTTCTTTTTCCTCCGCCACGAAGACAAAGGCCTAGATCCCCGATCGAGCCGGGGATGACAGCAAAGTTAAAGGCTTTTACCACCCTCACCTTCATCCTCTCCCATCAAGGGAGAGGAAATTCTCTTCACTCCCTCTCCCCTGGCGGGAGAGGGCTGGGGTGAGGGGGAATGTCGACAAACCACATACTACCCCCTACTGCCCTTGCACCTGGATTTGCGACAAATCCCCGAAGGCCGAGAACAGGTCATCGACCTGGCGCAACAACGACAACCGGTTCGCTCGCACCTCGGGTTCCGGGGCGTTCACCAGCACCCCATCGAAAAACTGGTCGATGGGGCTTTTCAACCCAATGAGATGTTTCAGGGCGCCGTGATAATCATGGGCCTCAAGCGATTGCCCAACCGCACGTTTGGCCGTTTCCACGGCCTGATGTAACGTCCGCTCCGTCGGGTGAGTCAAAAGCGCGACTTCAACGGTTCTGGCCGTCCAGGCCTCTTTTTTCACAATCCTGTGCGCCCGCTTGAATCCGACAATCAGCGACTCAAAATCCTGTTGACTCGTAATGGCCTGCAATGCATCCATGCGAAAAAACAAATCACGGAGATCACATTCGGCACCATCGGCACGTCCCAAGACACTCTCCATCACGTCTTCACGATAGCCCGGCACGGTCCGGCCATAATAACGCAGCCGCTCCTCCAAAAATTGATGTAGGGGCGGACCTGTGTGTCCGCCCGTTTGCGAACCTGCGTGTCCGCCCGCTTTGACGCCTTGCTTATCAAGCAGAAGTGCCGCCTCCTTCACAATGTCACCCAGGTTGATATTCAACCCGGCTTCGATCACGATCCGAATCACGCCGAACGCACTGCGGCGCAGACCAAAGGGATCTTCCGAGCCGGACGGGACAATCCCGGCATAGAAAAACGCCGCCAGGGTATCCAACCGGTCGGCCAACGCCAGCAACCGGCCCACCGTGGTCTCGGGGACGGCATCATCCGGTGTTCGGGGTTGATAGTATTCCCCTATGGCTTTACAAACCTCGATGGATTCTCCGTCATGCGCCGCATATTTTTCTCCCATCGCGCCTTGGAGCGTGGGAAATTCCCCGACCATCCCCGTCACCAGATCGGCCTTGCTCAAAAACGCCGCGCGCTGGCACGACTCCTTTACCTCCGGGACACCGGCAGCATCGGCCAGGGCTCCCGCCAGTGAAATCGTCCGTTCGGTTTTCTGATACAAGGAGCCCAGTTGCTTGTGAAACACGACACCATGCAGTTGAGACACGCGATCGGCCAGTTTCCCCTTGCGATCCTCGTCAAAAAAATACCGGGCGTCCGCCAGACGAGCGGCCAGGACTCGCTCGTTGCCTTTGGTAATCAACTCCATGTTTTTCACATTCATGTTGGTAGGAGCGAAAAACCGGTGCAGGAGTTCCCCTTTCCGGTTGACGACCGAGAAAAATCCCTGATGCTCTTTCATGGAAGTAATCAGCACTTCCGGAGGCAAGGCCAGATAGGTTTGATCGAACGTCCCGCTAAGAACGTTGGGGCATTCCAATGAAAACACCGCCTGGTCGAGGAGTTCTTCATGATTCGCCTGGTACACCCGTCCGTTGACCGAACGGGCAAGCTGTTTGAGTTGTCCGGCAATCACCTCGCGCCGCCGGACCGGATCAACCATCACGCTCCCACGGGCCAATGCCGCTTCATACATATCCGGCCGACGGATCCTGATACCCTTGCTCGCCACGCCGGGTTTCTCACGCGACAAGAACCGATGGCCCCAAGAATGGCCGCCCGACCGGACTCCGGCGAAGTCGAAGCACAAGGCCCGGCTGCCCACGACTGCGACCAACCAGCGGATAGGCCGTGGATACCGGACCCCCGACGCATTCCATCGCATGGTTTTCGAAAAGGTGAGTTGTCGAAGAAGACCGGGAAGATGCTCGGTCAAGACCTGGGCCGAGGGCAACCCCTTCTCCCGTTTGACCGCACAGAGGTAGACCCCTTTGGGCGTTTCCCGAGTCTCCAATGTGCCGACGACCACGCCTTGAGACTTCGCAAAACCTTCCGCGGCTTTGGTCGGGTGCCCCTGGGCATCGAACGCCACGGATTTGGAGGGACCCAGTGTTTCCTGCAGGACCGGTGTTTGCTTCGCAGCCAATCCCTGGACGAGGACCGCGAGACGCCGCGGGGTCCCGAACGTCCGGAGAGAGTCATGGGAGAGACGGTGATTCGCCAAAAAGCCTTCCAGCAATTGAGCGAGTTGCGTCATGGCCGGTTGAATCATCTGCCACGGCAACTCCTCGGACCCGATTTCCAACAGGAAGGACGTGGTGGGAAGACGGCTTCGTTTGGGGTCTTTCGTGGGCACTTGGTTTGAAGTGGACCGTCGGGATGGCATAAGGCAGGCTATGGAAAATTATGATGGAAGACGCTTCGGCTTTCCTTTGGAAGACGCGGCAGGCATCGCCCCTGACCCGGCCAGTAACGGGAACCCCAGGCTTTTTCTTCGTTCGACGTAGGCATCAGCACAGCCCCTCGCAAGCCCGCGCACGCGCCCGATAAACCCCGTTCGTTCAGCCACGCTCAGCGCACCCCGCGCATCCAGGACGTTGAACAAGTGAGAAGTTTTCATACAATAATCGTAGGCCGGTAGAACGAGCCCTTGCTGTAACAACGTGCGACATTCTTTCTCACAGGACGCAAACATCGTACGAATCATGTCAATATCCGCGACCTCGAAATGATACTGCGAGAACTGGACTTCCGAATCGTGGAATAAATCTCCGTAGCTGACGTCTTCGGACCACCGGAGATCGTACACGTTATCGACCCCCTGCAAATACATGGCAATCCGCTCCGTCCCATAGGTGAGTTCCACGGTCACCGGATCGAGGGTGTGCCCGCCGGCTTCCTGGAAATAGGTAAATTGAGTAATCTCCATGCCGTCGAGCCGGACTTCCCACCCCAGCCCCCACGCGCCCAACGTCGGAGATTCCCAATCATCCTGGATGAACTGGATATCATGTTTTCGAAGATCAATCCCCAGCGTCGAGAGACTCTCCAGATACAACGACTGGATCGTATCCACGCAAGGCTTGATGACCACCTGGTACTGATAATAATGCTGCAACCGGTTGGGATTTTCTCCGTACCGGCCGTCGGTAGGACGGCGGCAGGGCTCGACGTAGGCCGCGCGCCAGGGCTCCGGCCCCAAGGCACGCAGAAAGGTGGCCGGATTGAAGGTGCCGGCACCCTTTTCCAAATCATACGGCTGGCAAATGATACAGTTGTGATGTGCCCAGAACTGATGAAGCGAGAGGATAAGATTTTGAACGGTCACGGCAATAGTTGCCGCCAGGCTCCGATAGCCGTTCGACCTGACCGGCAAAAAAAGGCCTAAATAATGAAACCTAGCAACAAGCCCCGAGAGTGTCAAGGTTGGGACACAAGCCGTCACTCAACACCGCAGTGTCGTTCCGAGTAAAGCGCTTGTCCTGAACGTAGCGAAGGAACTACTTGCCTTTCTCTCTTGCCGTCATTCCCGACATCTTTAATCGGGAATCCAGCGTCTTTTCTTTTTTCATTTGTGAGGAGAAAGACACTGGATCCCCGATCGGGGTCGGGGATGACAGATAAGGGCTACTGAGGTCGGGTTACGCTACACTAACCGATCTGCCCCGCTAGAGGAAATTGGCCGTCACCCCGATGAACAGGTACCGGCCCAGGACGTCGTAGAGGCCGGGAAAGACGCCGCCATTGCCGGAGAGGCTGGGCCCGGCCTCCTGGCCGGCGATCGGCGGCTCCCGGTCGAACAGGTTGTTGATGCCGATCCGGAGGCTGGCGTTGTCCCTGAAATCCCAAATCGCGGCCAGATCGATGTAATGCCGTTCCGCGAGATCCGCCCCGCCGTCGCTCAGGGCTTCGACGCCGCTGACGTACCGCCACATGAGGCTGGGCCGCACCCCCCAGGGCGTGATCCAGGTGGCCCGCAGATTGTTGCGCATCTCCGGGGTCGGCGAACCGCACGTGAGCCCCCATTTGCCAAGGCAGTCGATCGTGGGCGCGCCTTCCAACTCCTGCTGGTCCCACGTGGAGGTGATCGAGAGGATATCGCTGACGTGCAGCCGCCCCCACTCGCCCACGTCATAATCATAGAGCGCGGTGATGTCATACCCCTGCACCTTTTCGATGGCCAGGTTGTCCAACCGGGACACGATGCGGCCGCTGCGGTCCACGTCGGACCCGATCCACAGATCACCGCCCTGCCCGCGCCGGACCTTGGCGCATTGGACAGCATCACCGTCCAGGCATAGATCCAGGATGAGCTGCGGGGTCAAACTCCTGATCCCTTTGCTGATTCTCATCGAATAGTAGTCCACGCTGAAGTTGAACCCATCGATGAAGCCGGGCGTCCACACCAGACCGAAGGAATAGGTGTCGGCGTCCTCCGCCACCAGGTCCTGGTTCCCCCCTTGCAGCACGTTGTACTGTTTAGCCGGAGAGTGGGCGATATTGCCGAACTGGGCAGCCGTGACCCCGCTCCGCGCACATTCTTCAAGGGTACGGCCCGCGGCCGTTCGACCATCGGTCACGGCACCACCGCAGGGATCGGCTGGCATTTCGAACAGGCTGAAACCCGGCGGCCGGAACCGTTCCCGCACGTTCGGTCCGCGAATCGCCCGTTGAAAACTGGCCCGCAGCTTGATGCCGGAATTGACGTGCCAACCCGAGCGGACGCCGAAGGTATTGGTTTGCAAATCGTAATCGTAGTCGGAAAAGCGATAGCCCACGTCGAGCCCCAGTTCTTCCGCAAACGGGGCGCCTTCGACCAGCGGGATGCCGGCTTCGAAGAAGAACTCCGTCACGTCGAATGCTCCGCTGACCGGAGGGGTGGCGCCACCCTGGCCGGCGCCCTCTCCGCTGCGGTAGGCCTCGTCGGGATTGAACGTGAGGCTCTCCTTGCGGTATTCGCCGCCCAGCACCACGTCCACGCTGGTGTCGGCGAAGGGCGACGTGACGCCGTATTGGCCGAGATGACCGGTGAGGTACCCGGATACCACCGTCTGGTCCGTCGATCCCTCGGCGGTCAACGGCAACGTCAGGTAGTTGACCATGTCCGGCGTCACCCCGCCTTCCCGAAAGATGTTCCAGGGCACACAGCCCGGGTCGGAGCCATCCAGCGCGGACCGGCACACGGCTTGACCGGTCCCCGGGTGTTCCACCGCGTCCAGCGAGCGCCTGATCCGGGTGATCGACAGGTCGTTCAGGTAGGTGTTCTTCATGTTCACCTTGGAGTATTGATAGTGCAGTTCGTAGCGCCAGCGATCACTCAGGTCGCCGCGCAGCCCGAACACGCTCCGATAGGAAGTGTGACGCAGATCGTTTTGCCGGCTGCCGCCCTCGACGTTGCGCCGGCCGATGTTTACCGTCTGGCTATCGTCCTTGCTCAAGCCATAGGCGCCGCATAACGCTTCGAACTGTTGCGGGGACAGTAAAGGATTGCCGCAGTTCAGCGTGTCGGTGACGAAGAACGCCCCGGAGGGGGCGATCTGGGCCACCGACCGGTCGTCCATGAACATGAACTCGGTGAAAGCCTGGACCTTGTCGTGCACGTCATAATGCGCAAACAGGCCGGCGGTCCAGCGCCGGTCGGGACGCTGGAAATAGTTCGTCGGCGCATAGTTGAACAACGTGCCTTCCCGGGGCACGAACCGGTCGCCCTCCACTTTGTAATCAAAACTCTCCAGCCCCCGGGTACGCAGCGCACCGAAGTCGGAGAAGGTCCCCTGCGGTGTCGTGCCCGAACCGCCGCACGACGCCAGGCCCTGTTCCAGGTCACAGGAGCTGAAATCACGGTCCCCGTGGAACACCGAGGCGATGTTGCGATAGGTCCCATAGACCGTCACGTTGCCGCGCCGTCCCAGATTCTTCCCCATGACCAGGGAGGCATTCGAGATATCGCCGTCCCACGTCGAGCCGGCAGGTGCTGAATACCCGGCGTCCCGGACAATCCCCTGCACCCTGCCGTTGTCGTTGTTGTGCTGATACTGGCTGAACTGGTAATCGAACCTGACGCCCTCGAAGTCATCGATCATCAGAAAATTGACCACCCCGGCCACCGCGTCGGCCCCGTAGGTCGCCGAGGAGCCGCCGGTCAGCACCTCGACGCTCTTGATCAACGTGCCGGGGATTTGGTTGATATCGGCGCCGACCCCGCCTTGGACGGGTGAACCGGCCGGAAGGCGCCGGCCGTTGATCAGCACCAACGTCCGCTTCGTGCCCAGGTTACGCAGATTCAAGGTGGCTGTCCCGGTAGAGGAATTGGAAATGAAAGCATTTTGGCCGGAGAACACCTGCGGCAGGAGGCGCAACGTATCCTCCACCCGGGCATTGCCCTGGAACGACAGGGCCTCCGAGTCAATGTGGTAGATCGGGCTGGCGCTGGACAGATTGGGCATGTGGATACGGCTACCGGTCACCACCACTTCTTCCAATCGCACCGGCGCTTCGTCAACTTCAACCTTCGACGATTCCTCATCCGCAGCAAAAACCGGCACGGCGACTGTAGCCAGCAGAAATGCCGCCCACACCGCGCCCCCTCTCCACAAAACTGTCTCTTTCTTCACGTTCACTCCCTCCCGAATAGCGGTCCGCAGGCTCTCCTCTTTTCATGACCTGGCGAGACTATATCATAATTATTACGTAGACTAGACTCAACGGGCAAGATGTTAGCAAACTGGCTCGAAAAGGAAAAGTGCCGTCATCCTCGACATTTTTAATCGAGGATCCAGGGCCTTTGCCTTTCGCATTTGTAGCCGCGCCATTAGATGGCGCATTTCTCCCTCTCCCTCTGGGAGAGGGTCGGGGTGAGGGAGGCCGAGGTGATGAAGCTCACGAGCCTTCGTCTGGCCCTAAATCGCGAAGTAATTGTTTGGCTAGAGCCTCCACTTTTGCATTTTTCGCTTCCTTTGCCAGTTCGAGCGCAGTTTTGAAGTCTGTCCGTGCTTCCTCCTTGAGACCTAATGCTTTTTTCGCCACACCACGGTTGGAATAGGCTCCAGCAAGGTCTGGTTTCAGGTGAATCGCCTCGTTATGATCAACGATAGCCTCCTTTTACTGCCCCAAGTTGTTCTTCGCGTTGCCGCGGTTGCTGTAGGCTTCCGCGTAGTCCGACTTCAGGTGAATCGCCTCGTTATGATCAACGATAGCCTCCTTGTACTGCCCCAAGTTGTTCTTCGCGTTGCCGCGGTTGCTGTAGGCTTCCGCGTAGTCCGACTTCAGGCGAATCGCCTCGTTATAATCAACGATAGCCTCCTTGTACTGCCCCAAGTTGTTCTTCGCGTTGCCGCGGTTGCTGTGGGCTTCGGCGTAGCCCGGTTTCAGGCGAATCGCCTCGTTATAATCAACGATAGCCTCCTTGTACTGCCCCAAGTTGTTCTTCGCGTTGCCCCGGTTGTTGTGAGCTTCGGCCATATCCGGCTTTAGGTGGATCGCTTTACCATAGGCCACTATCTTGGCTTCCGGGTCCTGACGCAAATATCCGATCGAAAACCACGCTCTCCCGGCTTGATCGTCATCGTTTCCTTCCGCAACGTGCGCAACGGCGCGCCATTTCTCAATTGCCTTATCCAACAGCGAGGCTTTAGGATTTTTTCGGATATTTGCGACGGCCTGTTTCGCTTTTTCAGGGAAATTAGCAACAATCTCTGCGGTAACCTTCCGTGCCTTCTTGGCTTCTTTTTCGGCTACATCTCGATGCCCCCTAGTCTCTTCGACGAGGCGCTTAGCCTCCTCGGCGGACTGCTTGGCCTCTTCGCCGAACTGCTTGGCCTCTTCCCCGGACCGCTTGGCCTCTTCCCCGAACTGCTTGGCCTCTTCCCCGGACCGCTTGGCCTCTTCCCCGAACTGCTTGGCCTCTTCCCCGGACCGCTTGGCCTCTTCCCCGAACTGCTTGGCCTCTTCCCCGGACCGCTTGGCCTCTTCGCCGAACTGCTTGGCCTCTTCCCCGGACCGCTTGGCCTCTTCGCCGAACTGCTTGGCCTCTTCCCCGGACCGCTTGGCCTCTTCGCCATACCGTTCGGTCTTTTCGACGCTCTTATTGGCCCGATTTTCGATTTCCCAAAATCGTTGGTAACCTAGGTAGCCCGCCACAACAACAACAATGCCAAAGAATGTGAGGACTATGGCGGTGGCAGACAGCCAGCGATCGATAGACGCCGCCCGCTCAGTAAGTACCTCTTGTCTAAATTCGTTGAAACGACGTTGGAGTTCAACTTCGAAGGAGGCCGGCAACACAGACCTGTCGTTTGGATCGGTTTGATCGCCCCCGTCTTTCTCGGCCGCGTCGTTATCCGTCGGCTTGTCCATATGCCCTTACCTCGCCTTGTCCGAGTTCCCGCTTGGGGAGCCACACGGCATCTTCGGCGGTAGCTATGCACCGACGATGCACCTGCCCATCGGCCGCAGCCCCGCCTGCCGTGGATTGGAGCCTCATTGTAATATCCTCTTCAGGAAGTGTCACTACTAGATGCTCTGCCACGGGTGGGCAGAGTACGAATGGAGATGCAAAGACAACGACGCTGGATCCCCGATCAGGTCGGGGATGACACCAAGGGGAAAGGAGATACTACGAGATCCTTCGGCTGTGGCTCAGGATGACGCGCCCCTTCACGCTACCCCCCAAACTCATCAACGTATCTTGTCATTGACTGACTGAACACCTACACTCTGTCGTGGTTCAGTTTCTTGATCTCAAGAGGAGAGGGGCATGACGATACGGCTGGGTTCGTTGGCGATCGGCGTAATTATGGTGCTGCTTGCTGCGGGCATTGGTGGCCGGTATTGGGTGAACGGACACCTGAATGCATCCTTTTGTCTGTTGAGCCTGTTTTTCTCGACCAACCTGCTGATTTGCTATTGGGAAACCTGTCTCATCCTGCACCTGGACCTCATTCGGCAACGCGCCGAGTATTGGCGTGCGCGGCGGGATGAAACCGGCCGGTCCCCGGTCGTCGAGTTTCTGACGACCAAGATTCCGTTGACAAAGATTTTGTCCCCCCAGGCAGGGGCTGATATGTGGGCGTTCTACTCCCTTTACGACGGGTCATACACCGACAGGCGCACGTACGGCTTCAATATCGATATCGCCAATGGCTTTTTCACGTTGGTGCCGACACTGGTCCTGTATGCGGCTTTCACGGTTGCATTTTTGCCGGCGCATGTCGCCGGGATTCTCGGGGTCATGCTGTTTTGGCAATGGGAATACGCCACCTCCGTGTACATGGTCAGCTTTTATGTCGCAGAACGACACAAGCTGATCAGCCGGGCCGATGTGGCCATCTATATTTGGGGATCCAATGCCACTTGGTTATTGTTCCCGCTGCTGGGACTGTATGTTTCGATTCGATTGATTGTTGACGGCGATTATACCGTGTTGGGTTTCCGGTAACGCCGGATGCCCCGGTATGGGATCGTCAGGCTGGGGAGAGGGTGAAATACTAAAGCCAAAGACGCTGGATCCCCGATCGGGTCAGGGATGACGGAGGGGGACCGCAAAAACAAAAAAGGAGCCCCGGGTCAGGCGCGGGCGGGCGTTTGAACCACGATCATCCCGGTCATCCCGCGATGGCCTTTGATGGGACACCGATAGTGATAGACCCCCGGCGGCAGGGTCATAACGAGTTCAAGGCGTTGGCCGGCGGCAAGGGGAACTCCGTTCTCAAGTGAGTTGATCTGCCGGCCGGAATCCGCCACGACCTCGACGCGGGGTTGGGCAAACAGGGGACTTTGAAACCGGTGTGTTTCCCAGCCTTGATTCCTCACCATCAGGCGCACGGGTTGTCCGGCCTGCACGTCAACCCGAGCCGGAGAGAAGCGAAAATCGTCAATGACGATCCTCACTTCCTGATACTCGGAGGAGCAGGCAACCAAGCCTAGCACGAGGACCGACAGAAATTTGACCACTCCCCGACCCCATGCTAGAGTCGAAGCCCGTGACGCGACGACAAGGCTTCCAGACTTCCATTCTCTTCTATTCTCTCGTCCCATGCTGAAACAAGTCCTGACCATCGCCGGTTCCGACTCTGGTGGCGGCGCCGGAGTCCAAGCGGACCTGAAAGCCATGTCCGCCAACGGCACCTATGCCATGTCGGTGATTACGTCGATTACCGCACAGAATACCACAGGCGTCACGGCCATTCACGATCTCCCCGAATCCATCGTGGAAGCGCAAATCGACGCGATCTTTGCCGATTTCGACGTGGCCGCGGTCAAGACAGGGATGTTGTCCTCCGCCGCACTCGCTTCCCTGGTCAGCCGGAAGCTGCAACAGTACCATGTGCCCTGGATTGTCGTCGATCCCGTCATGGTCTCAAAAAGCGGACACGACCTCTTACATGCCGATGCGATTGATGCGGTCAAACAAGCCCTGATTCCCTTGGCTTCCGTCATCACGCCCAATATCCATGAAGCCGAACGGTTGACCGGCCTGACGATCCGGACGCTGCCCGAAGCCCGGCAGGCGGCGAAGGCGCTTCACCAGCTTGGATGCCAACACGTCCTGATCAAGGGCGGGCATTTACTGGAATCGCCTGCCACCGATTTGTTGTATGACGGCCGTTTTTTTCGAATGTATAAAGGAGAATGGATCGACACGCCTCATACCCACGGGACGGGCTGTACCTTCGCCTCGGCTCTTTCAGCTCACCTGGCGTTGGGCAAACCTCTCCCTGACGCGGTCGACGCGGCCAAACAATACGTCACGGAAGCGATTCGCCATAGTCTGGCCATCGGTCAGGGCCGGGGGCCGACCAATCATTTCTATTTTCTCTCGTAGGGACAGGCCTGCGTGCCTGTCCTAAAGGGCGGTTCCTTGTCGGGTTACGCTACGCTAACCCGACCTACCCGGCTTCTCATTCCCTCTTTTGCATTCGTAGCAGCGCCATCTCATGGCGCTTCTTCCCAGCCGCGGCTACAACTGCGGGGAGGCCGCTGGGGGACAGATGATCATGCTGCTCTCAATGCCTCTACCTCCGCTCGGACAGGCACGCAGGCCTGTCCCTACAACAAAGGAGGGGAATTGAAGAAGCCACCGCATCGAGAAAAAACGCGTGCCGATTGACAGCATTGCGTGCTCTTCTTCAGGATTCGGCCATGGAAGAGACCCCCCTCCCCTTTCAGGACGGCGCCGGCAATACCGTCTCGGCAATCCTGGCGGAACCCGCGCAGAAGAGTGATCGAGCCGTCATCCTCTGCCATGGATTTCTCTCGACTAAAGAGAGTCGAACCAACGTCCGCCTGACTCAACTCCTGGTCGCCCAAGGGATCAGCACCTTTCGATTCGACTGGTTCGGGATGGGAGAATCGGAGGGTGACTTCAGTCGCATCACGGTGGCCACGTGTTGCGACCAATTGGAACGCGCCATCAGCCTGATGCGCGAACGCGAGTATCATGAACTGGGACTCATCGGATCGAGTTTCGGCGGACTCCTGGCCATCCTGGTAGGTCAGCACCATGCGGAACTGCGTGCCGTCGGCCTCAAGTGTCCGGTCCCGGATTTTCCCGAAATGCTGGAACACGAATTCGGGTCCGATGGTATTGAAGAATGGAAACGCACCAATTATATTCCCGACGTGTCAGGTGGAGCAGCGCCGGTTGCGCTGGATTTCGCCTTTTACGAGAGCTGCCGGACCGACAATGCCTATGAGGCCGCTCGCAACATCAACGCCCCCGTCCTGATCGTGCATGGGCAACAAGATGAATTGGTCCCGTTCCACCAGATCCGGCAATTGGAGGACGCCTTGCCCGGCGACAAGGAACTCGTGCTGTTGCCCGAGGCCGACCACCAGTTCGGAAGGCCGGAAGATTTTCGTCACATGACCGTTCGACTGGCAAACTGGATGCAGACCCATCTCCTGACGACAAACCTGCCATGACCGAGCCGCCCATCAAATTGACCGAGGAACAGTTGGAAGTCTTTCGGGTGCTCTATCCCTGGTTTAAGGAAGAGGTGTTCCGCCGCAGGGAACAGATGATGCGCCTGACGGCCTTCGGCAGCGCGTTTCTGGTGCTGCTCCTCATCACGATTCTCGCGCTTTCCCCGCCGGGTCCCGTGCATCTCACCATCAAGGTCTTTGCCATTACCGGCACCGCCCTGTTCTCGGCATTGTTCGTCTACCTTATTTTGCAGCAACGCGACCGCCACCGCGTGGCCAAACAGACCCTGATCGAAATGGAACAGGTACTCGGCCTGTACGAAGAAGGCCTCTATCTGGTAGGGAAAGCCCTCTACCCGAAAGATTGGCAAACCGCCTGGTTGAATGACCGCAGCGTGACCGTTTACGTTGCCGTGCTTACGGCCTTGACGATTCTCGTCGTGGCTTCGATCTTAAGCAAAGGCTGACGGGCTTGCGATCCGGAAGTGCGGAACACCCACCATGATTAAACCCTATCGAGGCGTCACCCCGACCATCGCGGATACCGTCTTCATCGAAGATACTGCGGTGATCGTCGGCGACGTGGTCATCGAATCCGAATCCAGCGTGTGGTTCCACAGTGTCGTCCGCGGCGACGTCAACTATATTCGGATCGGCCATCGTACCAACATCCAGGACCTCTCGCTGCTCCACGTGACGCACGACACGTATCCCCTGATCATCGGTGACGACGTCACGGTCGGTCACCACGTCGTGCTCCACGGCTGTACCCTTCACAATCGCGTCCTGATCGGCATGGGTGCCGTGCTGATGGACGGAGTCGTGGTCGGAGACGACTGTATCATCGGGGCCGGGGCATTGGTCACCGAACACACCAAAATCCCGCCGGGCAGCCTGGTGATCGGCGCGCCGGCCCGCGTCAAGCGTCCCTTACGGGATACCGAGATAACTTGGCTCAAGGAATCGGCTCAAAACTACGTCCGATATGCTCGCAGCTATATGACCGAGTAACCTCCTCATCTTTTCCAGACCGGGACCCGCGTACCCCATGAGTCGTATCGCACATGCTCCGCTCGTGATCCTCGGCGCCGGGTATACCGGACGCTTCATCTACCACACCGCCAGGCAACACCGCCGTCCGGTATTCGCAACCAGCCGTACCCCGAAGGCCCATCTGTCCTTTGCAGAACCCGACCACCGTATCTTTTTTGATTTACAACAACCCGACACGTGGGCGCAGATTCCCCCGCAGTCGGACATCATCTGGTGCTTTCCGGCACTTCCCCAGGACGTCGCCGGGACCTTCGCGCAACATGCGATCGACCGGAACAGCCGGTTGATCCTTCTGGGCAGTACATCCGCCTTTCCGGCAGGACTCCCCGGCCTCGTAGACGAACGCGTGCCGGTCAATCTCGCCATTCCCCGCGTAGCCAGTGAAGAACATTTACGCACCGCGTTTAGAGCGATGGTTCTGAGACTGTCCGGAATCTATGGACCCGGACGACACGTGTTCGATTGGATCCGGAGAGGAAAAATCAAAAATTCCAACAAATACGTCAACCTGATCCACGTGGAAGACGTGGCCGAACTGTGCCTGCTCGCGCTGCAATACGCCTCGCCCGGTTCAACGTATATCGTCAGCGACGGCCAACCACGACATTTGGCGGAAATCTGCCACTTTGCCACCGAGGACTTTCAGATCGCCGTTCCACCGGCCACCACCACCCGCGAAGTGGGGAAACGACTCTCGCCTCGAAAAATCCTGTCCGATTTCAACTACCGACTCAAACATCCTGACCTCTTCGCGGCTCTCACCGAACTCGAATCCGGAAATCCAGAGTCTTTATCTTTATAATCGGATCATCCCTGCTCAAGGGCAGGGACATGCCTCATGGCGCTTCTTCCCTCTTTCATCCTCGTGAGAATTTGCCCTGTAGACGGCATGGCAGTTTGCTGGTGATCAGCACATCGTGACGATGCCGGTCGGAAACCGCTACCACAACGCTCGATTGGACACGGGTTGAAAGTAAGTCGAGAAGCCGTTGTCATGAAGCTCTTGGATGATCAACCGCAAGGAGGACCGCATGAAGTACAAAATTGCCCTGCACCACTCTGACGAAGGCTACAGCGTGTCAGTGCCCGGCTTGCCCGGGTGTTGGTCCCAGGGCAAAACCGAAGCAGAGGTCCTCGCGAATATTGAAGCCGCCATCCGAGAATATTTCAGCGTCGTCGAAGACCTCTGGAAAGACGCTGAAGCCCCGTAGAGTCGGATTAGCGAAGCGTAACCCGACGTCCTCGTTGTACAAAGTTTACAATTTGTACAGTTCATGGCTAAACGTACAAAATGTACAAGGTAATTAGGGCGAAACGTAACCAAAATAGATCTTCAGAAACTGTTTAAACACATTCTCCCGACGGTGATTAAAGCGATACTCTACTTCTTTCAGATACATGGGGCAATGATATTTCGAGACCCCGCGATACTGATACAAGATATGTTTGGCGTAACTCCAAAAGCCTTCAATGCCGTTAATGTGATTCTTCGTCCGCGGGCTCACCAACGCTTTCGCATGATTGACCGTATGATGGTGGCCATAGCGTTTTAAGGATTGATACCCGCGAAAGGCATCCGTGAAATAGACCGACCCTTTTCGGGTGTGCGCTTGAATATGCCGCATCAATTCCTCCGCACTGACCGACTCGACGACTTTCGTATACACGCGGCCGTCCCGCTCCAGGAGCCCGAAGACGACGCTTTTGCCCGCGGGGGCGCGGCCCCGTTGGCCTTTGCGCCGGCCACCGAAATAGGCCTCATCGAGTTCGATCTCGCCCTTCAGTTTGCCGGCTTCCAGTTCAGTGACATGATACAACGCTTCGCGCACACGGTGATAGACGCGGGTGACGACTTTCAGGTCCAGGCTCAGATCCTGGCTCAACCGATAGGCGGGTTGCAATTGATAAAAGCCTTGCAGGATCCGGATCTCCCGGCGCAGCCGCCGGAGGCTCTTGCTTTTCCCGCAACGCCCACATTTCACGTAGCCGCGGCTGGTGTGCAAGACCTGAAAGGAACCGCAGAAAATGCACTTGCGACCGCGCAGAAAGTTGGCCGCACAACTAAAAACCGTATGTCGTCCTGTAACCATGCTGGTTTTCTACCACACATTGGTTACGAAACGCCCTAATTACCATGTACAAAATATGTAAACTTTGTAAGATTTTGTAATATTTCGCTCCAGCAGGTCGGATTAGCGTAGTGTCATCCGACATGGGCCTACTGCGTCATCGGGTTACGCCTGCGGCTAACCCGACCTACTGAACGACCAAAGAAAAAACAAAGACCCTGGGTCCTTTACTTGAGTGGATCCCCGATCAGAGCCTGTCCTTGACGTTCGTAATCAAGGATCGGAGACAAGCGTCGAGGATGACAGAAAGGAAGGTGGGGCGAGGGCTTTACACTTGACGACTGGAGCGGGCGGCTATCGGGTGTACAATATCAATAGGAGGAGACCCGGACCAGCGATGGCTGTCATTGATAAAACCGCCGAACGACCCGCCAACACGAATCTGCCATGCATCGAACATCCTGAAGGCAACCGATCCCTCTCCCTGACCGACCGCATTTTCAGGGCGCACAGGGGAGGGAAAATCCGGGTCGCCGGCAAATTTCAAATCGAGAACTCCGATACGCTCGCCCTGACCTATACGCCAGGCGTCGGCCGCGTGTGCCAAGCAGTCGCTGCTGATCCGGCCCTGGCCTACCGGGTGACCGGCAAGGGCAACAGCGTGGCCGTCGTAACGGATGGGTCGGCCGTGTTGGGGTTGGGGAATTTGGGGCCACAGGCCGCGCTACCCGTGATGGAAGGCAAGGCCATGCTCTTCCGGCAACTGGCCGGGATCGATGCCTGGCCCATCTGTCTCGATACGCAGGACCCTGACGAGATCGTGCGCACCGTAGCGGCGATCGCACCGGGCTTCGGCGGGATCAACCTGGAAGACATCGGCGCGCCACGCTGTTTTGATATCGAGCGTCGTCTGCAGGAAAAACTCGATATCCCTGTGGTGCACGACGATCAACACGGCACGGCCGTTGTCGTCCTGGCCGCCCTGCTCAATGCGCTGAAAGTCACCGGGCGCCGGTTGGATCAGGTCACCATTGTCGTCAACGGACTGGGCGCCGCGGGCATCGCCTGTTGTCAACTCTTACTCGCGGCAGGAGCCGCGTCTCTTCGAGGGTGCGACAAACAGGGCTTGGTGCTCACCGGCCGGCCGCAGGCCTTGCGCCGTTCCCGTGAGCTTTTTCCGGACAGCATCCGATACGATCGCCCGGTGGGAACGCTCCGAGACGCGCTACAGGGCGCACACGTGTTTATCGGTTTGTCCGCCGGCAACGTGCTGACCCTGAATGAGCTGACACTCATGGCCCCGGACCCCATTGTCTTTGCCCTGGCCAACCCCGATCCCGAGTTGCCGCCGGAACTCGGACATCGGCATTGCCGGATCTATGCCACCGGACGTTCGGATTATCCGAACCAAATCAATAACCTGTTGGCGTTTCCCGGCATGTTTCGCGGCATACTGGATGCCCGGGCCACCGCGTTCAACGAACCCATGCACTTGGCCGTTGCGTCCGCCCTGGCCGATCTCGTACCCGCCGGTTCCTTGAGCGGGCACTGCATCATCCCGAGCGTGTTCGATCCGCGGGTCGTGCCGGCGGTGGCCAACGCCGTATACCAGGCCGCCCGGGACACCGGCTTAGCCCCACCGGATTCTCAACCGGGATAGCCTCAGTCACCGAACAGGTATTTGACCGTGAACATCGCCGAGAATTGACGCGGACCGCTGAACGTGTTGTTGTTGGTGAAGGCGGGATCCTGTGCATGCATCGGATGCATCTGGTAGCCGCCCGTGTGTTCGATATCACCCATCAGGGCATACGTCAGCTTCACACCCAATAAGGTCTCAGCAGTCAGGCTGTAATCCGCACCGGCGTAGACATTTCCGACAAACACGGTATCGGACAGATCGGCGTCCTGCCGGCTGTCGAACCGTGACAGATCCCTGGCCGGATCCGCCGTATCCTCATAGCGAGTGGAAAAATGGACGCCGGATATCTCAACGAACGCGACCCCCAACCCCACGCCCACGTAGGGCGTGATCCGCTCGAACACATCCGTGAAGTCGTAATACGCGTTGACCGACAGCGTACGCGTCGTGAGATCGTCGATCCTGGTCACGGAATTGGACGTGACCGTATTGCCCGATGGCGGGGTGTCAACCCTTCCATCCAGGAAGGTGATACCCTTGAACTTCTGTTCAACGGCGTTGTTGCGTTGCGCTGCTGAAAATTCCAGGCGCCAGCGGTTGAATAGGCGGCCGACCGAGATTTCGAATGCGGTGCCGGCATCCGAGTCAATGTTGTACGCCCATCGGTAGCCGGGTATGTCCGCACTGGGACCCGGCACGGCACAGGAATCAGAGTCCGGATAGCAGTAGGTGTCCCGGTTCCACCCTTCCTGATCGAGCTGGTTCGTCCAATTCGCCCCGATCCCTCCACCGATGTACCACCCGGATCGTCCCGGCTCCGCGCCTACTTCGCCCGACGCGACGAAGCCCATCACGATCGCACCGACAATGCACAACCTGAGCGTGAACAATTTCATCGAGAATCCCCCTGAAGATCTTTAGGATGAATGCATGGAGTTTAGGCCCAACGTAAAGAGGTGATTATAAATAAAGTCCGCCGGGATTTCCATTATGCCACCGGCCTTGGCGAACCGGATTTCAGAACATGGTACAATGGACGCAGCAATCTTTGGTGACATACACATTTTTCAACCATCTCACAGCAAGAAGGTAAAACCATGACTCAATCACCATCTCCGTCTCCGATCTTGTTTCTTGAAACGGCGTTTGCGATTCAACGCACCTGCTCCATCAGAGCCGCTGTCGACCTGGAAGTTTTCACGGCCATCAATGAAGGGCACAACACCACTGCGGCCTTGGCGGACCGGTGCAACGCCTCGGAGCGGGGCCTGCGCATGCTGGTCGACTATCTGGCAATGCTCGGTTTTCTCACGAAAACGGACAACGCCTACGCCCTGACGCAGGATTCGGCGGTGTTTCTGGTCAAGACCTCGCCGGCCTACCTCGGCGGGACGCTGGATTTCCTCCTCAGCCCAACGCTTTTTGATGGTTTCTGCGACCTCACCGAGGCCGTGCGCAAAGGCGGGACGGCGATGGATGACCAGGGGACCATCGCCAAGGAATTTCCGGAGTGGGTCACCTTCGCCCGCGCGATGGTGCCCATGATGATCGGACCGGCCAACTGGATCGCCGAGCATCTGGTGTCCGCGGGCGGGACGATCCGCAAGGTACTGGACCTGGCCGCGGGGCATGGAATATTCGGAATCGAGATCGCGAAACGGTATCCGGACGCGGAAATCACCGCCGTCGATTGGCCGAACGTCCTGACAGTGGCCCGGGAAAACGCGGACGCCGCGTCCTTGGGAAACCGCTATAAAACGATTGCCGGCAGCGCCTTCGACGTCGACTTGGGTGAGGGGCATGACCTGGTTCTGCTCACCAACTTTCTGCACCACTTCGCGATCCCGGAATGTGAGGACTTTCTCCGAAAGGTCCGGGCCTCGATGGCGCCGGGTGGCCGGGTCATCACGTTAGAGTTTGTCCCGAATGACGACCGGATCAGTCCCGCGTCCGCGGATTTCGCCCTCATCATGCTCGTCACCACACCCGGGGGCGACGCGTACACGTTCAAGGAATGGGACTCCATGTTTCAAAACGCCGGGTTCGGCCGCAGCGAAATCCACGCGGTGCCCAAATCCAAAGAGCACATCATCATTACGCATCTCTCGACATAGGAGCCTTCTCACCTAGCCCTCTCCTATTTCTCGCTTGATGCGGGAAATAGGAGAGAAGGTGAAGGTCGGGCTATCTTGTTTCCGGACCCAGCGGCTTGACGATCATGAGTAACGCGGCCAGGAGGGTGAGGTTGCTCATGAGGGCCACCATCATGGCAAAACCAGTGAGCAACCCGAAGTAGATGGTCGGGATAAAGTCGGAGAAGGCGAGAATGCTGAACCCCACGGTAATCGTGAGCGCCGTGTAATAAATGGCGCGGCCGATACTCCCGTGACACGCCACGACGGTTTCCCGATACGTTTGATGTCTCACGAATTCCACCTGAAACCGGTGAATGTAGTGAATGGCGTGATCCACGGCGATGCCCACCGTGATCGCCGCGATCGTAATCGTCATGATGTCCAGGGGAATCCCCCACCACCCCATGAGTCCAAGCACGGCACAGGCCGCCAACAGGTTCGGCAGAATCGCCACAATCGACAACGACACCCTGCGAAAGAGCACGATGAACATCAGCAGAATACTCACGAAGACCATGCCCATCGTCAAAATCTGAGACTTGTAGAGACTGTGCAGTAAATGGCTGTAGAGGAGCGCCATGCCGGTGGGATGCACGGTCCTTTCGGCAAATCCCATTTCGTCGACCAGGTACGTTTGGATACGCTCGATCAATTCTTTTCGTTTGAGCGTCGGTGCGGATTCGATCAGGCGCATCGTCAGACGCGTTTGGTCGCCATCGGGAGACAGATACGGATCGAGCAGCGCTTCCTTCACGTCCTCGGGCACGTACTTTCTCAGCAACGCCAATTCATAATCATCCGGCATCAGACCGTCATTCAATGGCTTGATCACTTTTATGCCCGTGGCCAGGGACAGGACCTTGCCCACTTCCGGTAACGATTCGAGGTAATCGTGAATCGTTTCAAGCTGCGTTAACCTGTATCCATTGAACCAATAGGACGTCTCGTCGCTCGCTCCCTCTTCCTGGCCGAACGGATCGTCGAACGGGTCGCCGGTCTCTTCCGGGGAGGCGGCATCCGTTTCATCGGCGTCAATCACGAAGTCCAACGGAATAGTTCCGCCCAACTCCGTATCAATCAATTCCATGCCCTGGTAAATTTCCGTGCTGCTTTTGAAATGATCGATAAACCGGTTTTCCACCTCCAGTTGCGCGATGCCCATTCCGCCCAACACGGCCACCAGCAGAGAGGCCGCCACGATCGGCTTGGCGTACTGGAGCGTGAAGGCGGCCACCCCCATGGTAAACGCTTTGGTGGCATCCGTGCGCAGGTTGACCTTCTCCGGCTTGAGCAGCACCAGCACCGCCGGGAAATAAATGACATTCAGCGCGAACGCCAGGGCAATGCCGATCGTCATCATCCAGCCGAAATCAATAACGGGCCGGATGTCACTGACTATCAGGGAACAGAACGCCACAATCGTCGTAATGGCCGTATAAAAGCAGGGTTTCGTCATGTCTTTCATCGTGTGAAAGACCAACGTTTTCTGGTCCACCTTCGGGGCTTCTTCTTTCAGAATCCGGTAGCGCACCTCATTTAAAATGCGGTAGCGCACGATGAGGTGGATGGTTAAGGACATGGTGATGATGAGCAACAACGACACGAAATTGGAGGAAATCACCGTCACCCTCCAATCCATGAAGCCCAGGTAGCCCGTCATCACGACGACGGAAATCAGGCAGCAGGACATGGGCAACAGCACCCAGCGTACCGCCCGAAAAAAGTAGACCAACGCCGCGAGCAAGAACACGAGAATGCCGACGCCGAACGTTGTCAGGTCGTGCTCGATGAAACTGATCATGTCGGCGACGATCATCCGCGCTCCCCCCAAGTACAATTGGGCTTTGTCACGATACGTATCGAGAATGCCGCGGACGACTTCGGTATCCTTGTTTTCGGCCGCGATCACGATGGCATGATATTGGTGAAAGGTCTGCTCGACCGACTGCAAGGCTGCTGCTTCTTCCGGGGTGAGTCCCGACTCGGCTTCCTTCTCTCTCAACCGGTTTCGCTTGTTCAGCATCGCATTGTAGGTCGCGTCTTCCTTGAAGATGACTTGCAGCGCCGTCTTGCGGCCGTCCGAATTGATGAGATTATTTCGATAGATGGGACTTTCCAGCAATTCTTTCCTGGCCAGATCCCTATCGATCCCCGGCGTCTCCAGCGTCCGTATCCCATCCCCGCCTTTCAATTCCGTAAGGGACAATCTGGGACTATTCACGAGTGGTACATCCAGAATGGAGTGGACCGTCTGGACCGAATCGATCCGGGCCAATTCATCGCGGAGTTTTTTTAGGTGGGCGAGCGAAGAGGGAGCAAACAAATCGTCGTGCGGCGTATACACGACGATGAGAAAATCATCCGAGCCGTAGATGTGCCGGCTGGCTCGATAATATTTCAGCGCTTCTTCATGTTCCAGGATGATCGATTCAGAGGACGCGTCGAGTTTGAAATCCGGAATGTACGACGCGAAAAACGCCACCGGGACAAAGACCAGCGCCAATGCCATGACCGGCCGGTCAATAACGAGCGCTCTATACAATCGGAGCAGAAGTGAACTCACAACGTTTCTCCCTCAGGAGTCCCGGTCCCAGGCCGCAGAAATTCTCTGGGATAGTACCGTAAATAAACGCACGAGCCGACGCAAGAAAAAAGAAGAAACCGGCCGGCAGAAAACTTCTCTGCACTATTCAAACACATATCCGTGACAGTCGCATCGAATGGTCGGAAAACGGTATAATGATTTTTTACGTTCCGGCACTTCACTCGGAGGAAAGACTCATGACCGATATGACCGATAACGGGAAAGACGTTGCCACCCTCGGAGGTGGCTGTTTCTGGTGCATTGAAGCCGTGTTCCAGCACGTGCAGGGCGTGGGATCGGTGGAATCAGGCTACATGGGAGGGAAACACCCCAACCCCTCGTATGAAGCGGTCTGCACCGGCATGAGCGGCCATGCCGAAGTCGTGCAGGTGACTTTTGATCCTACCGTCATTGCTTACCGTGCAGTGTTGGAAATCTTTTTTGCCGTTCATGATCCCACGACGCTCAACCGCCAGGGCAACGACGCCGGCACGCAGTATCGATCCGTGATTTTTTATCATTCCCCGGAACAAGCCGCCACGGCAAAGGCCGTCATGGCTGCCCTAACCGCAGACAACGCGTTCCCTTCTCCGATCGTGACGGAAGTCTCTCCCGCACAACCGTTTTACGCGGCGGAGGCCTATCACCAGGACTACTTCATTCGTAATCCCGCCCAACCCTACTGCGCCTACCTCATCGCCCCCAAACTCGCAAAATTCCGCCAGCAATTCGTCTCAAAACTGAAACCCACCTCATAGTCGGGGATGACAGAAGGAAAATTCGACGGCCTTATTCCGGCGAAAAGAACCGGTCTAGGGCATCCTGCAGCCCGCCCCAGGTGTCGGGGCGCAGGGTGATCTGGTGCTCGTGCAGAATCACGTGTGATTGCGAGGGACAGGAAGGGAACTCTTGTTTCATGGTCCCGAGTGTTTGGGCCAGATAGGTCCCATCCGACCGAGCCTCCGCACTTTCCACAACCAGCAACTGGTCGCGAGCCTGGAGGATACAGTACCCGCGGTAGTCGTCATACAAAGTTTCGTCTGCGAAATGGACACGATGCTGCCCGGTGGAAAAAACCACGTGACTTTTTTTAATCGGGCCTTCGGGACCGAACGAATAGATACAGAGAGGGATCACCAGGACGGCCAGGACGGTCAAGCCCACGGGAATCAACGCATTCCGTTTGGCTTCGGCATCGTGGTGTTCGGAAGGTCCGGCCATAAAGGCCCCCTCACCCTAGCCCTCTCCCGCAGTGGGGAGAGGGGATAGGCGTGAACATTCACAATTCGGAGGATGACACGGGCAGACAATAAAAGAGACAATCGCTCACGGCGATGTGCGGATTCGTCGTCATCATCATGATTCGAGAGGGCTGCGCCACCACGAGCCGGCCCTCGACCATGGCAAACATCTCCCGTGTTCGGTCGCGCCCCTTGGCATCGCGGGCGGCCACGACGCTGAGAGAGGCATCTCGGACCCAGCCCAGCGTCTCCCCTTGATTCAGCACACCGAAATTGAATTGATCGGCATCCTGCCGTAACGTCAGATCAGCGCCGGGCAAGGACGCGGCGCCATACGCCACCTGTTTCCCCACCTCGAGTGACACCCGTATGGGATGATGAAAGGTTTTCACGTGGGCATACCGGTGAGGAGCGTCCCATAACGTTTTGGCCATGGCATAGGACCTGAGCGCCGTCATCGCGGTTTGATCGGATAGGGCATCGCCTGCGCCGCCACATTCGGCCGTAATGGTGGGGAAATCGTCTTCCGTGGCTTCCATCAGGGTCCCCAGCCGCAGATCCGTCACGATCAAATAGTCCGAGACCAGGGCGGTCAAGGCTTTTTGCGGTTCCCCCAATCGCGTCGTCACACCATACGCGGGACTGCGTCCGGATGTATTGTGAAAATCCACCAAGGCTTCAGGGTTGATCCCGCGCAACCGGTCGAGGACTCCGGCCGCCATCCGGCCTTCACGTCCCTCGAACGGCATCCGAAAACAGCGGTTCAGGTCACGGCAGTCCGGCAAATGCCGGTGGGCGAATCCCGGTTCCGCCAACGCAGCCTCGACGGCGCCGATGAAACAGATGAGATTGACCTGGGGCCGGGTCCCAGAACGGAGCCACTGAAAGATCGCGTGCACCCCGGACGGTTCATTGCCGTGCAACAAGGTCGTCACGGCCCGCGTTCGAGACGGATCCTGCCCGGACAGAACGATCCACGTTGGGCCGCCCAGTCGCGCCAGAAATTCTTCAACCGTCGTGCCCACGTCCCGGGCTTTGGGGTCCGTCCACTCCCCGGCCGTTGCCTGACTCAATTGGGCACCGTCCATTCTCCAACGGGACGGCCCTGGCATTTCAACCAGACCCTTGTCACGGACGACCAACTTCTTGCTTTTCCCTTGGGGCCTCGTGATTTTTTTCTGATTTTTCCTAGCTTTATTAGAAAATCCATGTTATCCTATGCAGATATAAAAATTAAGGGCCTTCAATCGGGCAAGCCAAACATACCTGACACATCGTGTTTTTCCATGCTTTAGGGCTCGATCTTACTTTTTGGGCCAGGATGTGTTTATATAATAATAATGAGGTATGCAAGAGAATAAGCCGTCTTTGTACATGCGATTCGAAACGGGAAAGAATCAGCCTGTACTTTAGAAAACCAGTTGTATGGTATAGATACATAAGGGGTTAAACAATGGCAAAAAGTAAAACCGTAGGAGGAGGCCGAGGGTCGTTGGAACCGCTCAGTGCTTGGAAACGACACCAAGCCTTGCAGGAATTGGCACGTTTTATGGGACAAGAAGGGCGGACTCATCTGACACAGTTGGAATACGATCTCGCCGAAGAAAAAGCTTACTCGGTTCAATTTTTCGTCCGGCATTGGGGGTCATGGGCTCGTGCCGTCGAAAAAGCGCGGGAACTGGTGGATCAGCAAGAAATTCCCGAACCCGAGCTGTCTCCCTATGCCGGCTGGGTTAGCTGTCTTTGCGGAAAAGCCTGTCATTGCGAAAAATGCTTTTGGAGTCCGGACCGACGCAAAATCCGGATGTGCGACGCCTGCCGGGCTTGGTCCGACAAGCTGTCGGTGGATGATCAATTCTTTTATCTGACGGACGACACGACGTTAAATACTCGCGCCCGAACCCGAGCCAAACAGGGACGCCCCAAGAAGGATGCTGTTCGGGTGAGCGTAAAATAAAGGGACCCGTCTGATCCCCGATTACGAATCCTTGAGGATCAGACGGGTCCAAGACCTTTCCGCCGTGGCAAGAACGCGCATCCAGCACGATCCATAACCCAACAAGTTGTGTCTTCAGCATTCGTGAACCCCGGTCTCCGATGAGGGCCGTCCCGATGAAACCGCTCAGCGTCCTCATCATCGTACTCCTGGCTTCTCCGGGTTGGGCCTATACCGAACAGCCCATGGTCAACGGCGGCCACGTTTCCGGCAAGGTCATCCTGAACGGTCCCCCGCCGCCCCCGAAAGCTTTTAATCTCATTACCTATCCCGAACCCGTTTTTTGCGGCAGGATTTCCACCGGTACGGTTTGGCGCCTGCTCGACCAGTTTCGCGTCACGCCTGACGGAGGACTACACAATGCCGTGGTCATGTTGGAGGGCGTTCACCGGGGGAAGCCGTTTCCTGCTTCCTCACCCACCATAGAAGCCCGGGACTGTACGCTCGCTCCACCGGTGATGGCCGTACGGAACCACCAGGACGTCCGCATCGTGAACATGGACCCCATTATCCATGATATCCAGGTGTATGAAGTCGCTCCCTTCGATTCCGAAGTGATGTTTCATCGCCCGTTGCGCATGAACCCCCATCACCCCAAGACCGACGCCGGGGCCCACGACCATCTCCCGTGAATCCCGCTCGTCGATACGATTGCCTTCACCAAAGGGCGGCGCGTCTTTTACCTGGAATGTGGCTTCCATGAGTTCATGCAGACGTGGGGCGTGGCCGTGACGAATCCCTATTATGCCGTGACGGATGCCCAGGGCCGGTTCACCATCTCGGACATCCCGGAAGGCGTCTACACCCTCATCGCCTGGCACCCGGGCATGGGCGGGATTCTCGATATGAAAGCCGTGGTCCTTTCCAACGATACCCTGGAAGTCAGGTTCGAATTCGAAAACGCCACGGATCGTCGTATGGCCCATACCAAAATGGTTGAAAATCCCCACTTCGGAATCGGGACGCTCGACACCTTCGGGGAACGCATCAACATCCAACCCACCCACCAAATCCAAACGCCCTGATCTCAAAAGTCCAGTATGGTGTGATCAGCTTCTGATTTTGTCAAAACCCCGGTCAGAAGGTGATGCCCAGGCCGAGGTTCAGCCGGTGGTCCTGACGCGACTCGCTGCCCAGTCGTCCGGTGTACCCGGCAATGACACTCACTTTTTCATACAGGCTTACGATCAAACCAAGGTCGGTGCTGGCCCAATGGCGCGGCGGCGTGAAGCCCGAAAGGGTGAAGCGTCCGGGCATGGTATTGGAGCCCGCGGTGACCGAAATAGGATCGTCCTTGAATTCCTTCGCCACGGCGACGTTGGCATAGGGACGAAGTCCCACACGGTCCAAGGCCAGCGTTTTCGTGACGCGGTAGCCTGCACGCGCGATGAGGGAATCGCGGTCGAACCCGGAGAAGTTCATCGCGGTGGAGCGACTTCCGTTTTCCCGGTACCCGTCAATCGACTGATTCAGCCAGGCCAGACCCAGGAAGGGACCGTGTTGGAGGTCATCGGGATCACCGAGCATCCAGCCGGCGTCGAATTCCGCCCCGAACTGACCGGCGCTGGTGGAGCCCTGCTCGGCACGCACTGCGGGGCCGAGGGGAATCGAGCGCTTGACGTCCACCGACGTACTGCCCGCGCTCAGGGCGCCGCTCACGTAGAAGCCGCCGCGACGCCACGTGCCGTGCAGCGACCCGATCACCGCACTGCTCTCGAGACTCGCACCCGAGGCATCATTGTTATAGGTGCCAAGGCTCAAGGCAGCGCCCCACCACAGGTTAGTTCCCGCCCGGTGGTTGGCCCCCAGGGTAAACACCTGCACGTCGGCCTGCGTTGCGCCGAGCCGCGGCAGGGCATCCAGCTCATATTTACCGATGCGGCCGGTCACGTAGGCCCGCCAACTCCCGACCGAACGGTCAAGCCCGAGATCCGTCATCCGCTCCGCGGACACGGCGCTCCGGTGAATCCCCGCCATCTCGACGCCGCCTTCGCCGGCAAGCGACACCTGGACCGGCGCCGCGAGCGTGGAGGTGACCATGCTCGCGATCATCGCGTGCATCGCGCCGCTGGGATGGCTCCGGTCCGCGAACAGATATTGTTGGTTTTCGCTGGATTTATCGGTTACGGGATAACCGGAGCCCTGCGGACCGCACAAGATCGAGACCGCACTTGCAGCGTCCGGCTCCCCGCAGGCCGTACTGGTGGCGTCCGTCAAGCCATACGTCCCGGGGTTTTCGACGATTTCATTGAAGAAGGCATGGATATTGACGGGAATGATGCCATCCTCGTTCTCGCGAATGCCGGCGTACAGCACCTCGTTATAGGCGGTGACCAGTTGGGTCAATGGTCCCTGGGCCAGCGGACCCAGGTTCACGGCATAAGGTGACTTGCTGACGTCGGGCAGGTTGTATACCACGATATTTCGAGCGCCGGCGTTCTGGAGACGCCGTATCTGCGCGACATTGACGCCTGCGGCCGACAACGTGTGGAGCGCAGCATTGGCCGGATCATTCAACAAAGAATCGGCAACGTCGTTCGAACCGCCCCAGATGGCGTAGAGCGCGTTCGGGGCGGCTGTCTCGCCCGATTTAAAGAAGTACTTTGTGATCTGCTCCGTCACCGTCGGGGATTGATCGGCATCACAGGGCGTAGCCGGGTTCACACACGCCCCGGCGAAAGCATAGTTCGCCCCGCCGGCGAGATCGTTCATGCCCGACGCGCCGAAGGTTTCCGCCACGATCTCTGACCAGACCGGATCGGGATTGGTGGTGAAGCTGCTGCCCGGAGGCAGCGGTAGCAGGCTTCCTGCATTGCCGGAGTCGCTCAGGCTGTCGCCGAATACGACGACGTCGCTGAAGTTCTGGCCCCAGGCGTAACCGGTGAACCCAAGGATGACAACAAGAATGCCGAACAGACGAACATGACGAAACATGGTATGGTCTCCTTCGTTTTCCGGACAATGCCCATCCGGTTGGTCCACCACCAACCGTGTGTACCGGTTTGGTCTGATTTATCGGAAGAGGCGGGATTCATTCATATCCCATTACCAAAACATGGTGCCCCCGAGACGATTTGAACGTCCGACCTGCGGTTTAGGAAACCGTTGCTCTATCCACCTGAGCTACGGGGGCAGCCAACGATATGTTGTTCAGGAGAGAATAAGTCGAAAGATTAAAGTTTACCGCAATGATCGAGACGAGACAACGGGTCGGGACCCGGGAGAGATGGTTGGTTCGAGGTGCCGTGGAGCGGTATGATTGACGTGGGAGTCGAGCCGATCGATTGCCCCGTCGAAAGATGAACCCGTGAAGCCCATCGCCAATCCGCCAAACCCGTTTGACTCTCACCACCGGGAACTTCTTGAACCGGCGCCCCACGTCGAGACTCAAGTGTTTGAGGAAAATACAGGGGCGATCCTGAGTCGAAACGACAGCCCCGACCTGCCTTTTCGGTGGAGCGTGAATCCGTATCGTGGCTGCTTTCATGCCTGTGCCTATTGCTATGCACGACCGAGTCACCAATATTGGGGATTCGGCGCAGGAACGGATTTCGAATCCAAACTCATCGTGAAGCCCAACGCGGCGGCTGCGCTTCGCACGGCATTTTTGAAACCCTCATGGAAAGGCGAACTCGTGGTCTTTTCCGGCAACACCGACTGCTATCAACCGCTGGAAGCGACGCATGAACTCACCCGCGCCTGTTTGGCGGTGTGCGCCGAATTTCGCAACCCCGTCACCATCATTACCAAAGCCGCGCTCATTCAACGCGATCTCGATCTTCTGCAAACCCTCCATGAACGGGCCTGGATCCGCGTGTATTTCAGTATCCCCTTTGCCGACAACGAGGTCGCCCGAAAAGTGGAGCCGCAAACGCCCTCCATCACCAAACGATTGGAGGCCATGGCCGCCCTGTCTTCAGCCGGCATCCCCACGGCCGTGATGATCAGCCCCGTCATTCCGGGGCTCAATGAACAGGACATTCCGCAGATTCTTCACCTTGCGAGACAGGCCGGCGCCACACGCGCCGCCTATACGCTGTTACGGCTCAACGACAACGTGCAACCGGTGTTTCTGGAACGCATGGCCGAAGCCTTTCCCGACCGGATCAAGAAAATCACCAATCGCCTGAAAGAGACCAGGGGTGGTACGTTGGAAGAAAAGCGGTTCTTCGCCCGCCATCAAGGACGAGGCTCGACGTGGCACACCATCGAACAACTATTCGATTTGGCGTTTCGTAAAGAAGGCTTTCACCAATTCGAACAGGATGATGCCGTTCCCGCCACCTTCACCAGACCAACAAAGGCTCAACTTAATCTGTTTTGAAGAATCCCGATCCAGCCACGTTTTACAGTTGGCATGAGGTCGGTTCTCTCTTTACAATCAGAGAGCGAGGGTTCTGACGGGCTACGAATCGTGAGAGGGTTCTCCTCTCTCTTCTTACAAATCCGGAAAAAGGTGGACGATATGCTGAATGGTTGTTGGAAAGGGTTGGTGGTCGTATGCATGGTTGGGGTGATCGGCCTCACGGGATGCGAGGACGCACAAGCTCCGTGGGACCGGTACGTGGATCGTGGTGATCTTCTCTTCCAACAGGGCCGCTTCAATGAGGCCAAGGAACAGTACACCGCCGCGCTCAAGGAAGCCGAAGCCTTCGGGGAACAGGATCCCCGGCTGCCCCGAACGCTGACGAAACTGGCCGGGCTCCATGACGCACAGGGCGACTATGAACAGGCCGAACCGCTCTTGAGTCGCGCCGCCAGCCTGAATGAAACGATACTTGGTGACCGCGATCCCCAATTCGCCGCCAGCCTGAGCAACCTCGCGGCCGTGTACTACGCGCAACGACACTATGAGAAAGCCCTCCCGCTTTTTGAACGGGCCTTGCACGTCCGTGAACAGGCACTCGGCGCGGATCATCTTGATTTGACCCTGGATCTCGAGAACTTGGCCGGCGTGTTGGCCGCGCAAGAACACTATACCCAGGCGGAGACGCATTTACTCCGGGCCCTGGCCATTACGGAAACCGCCACGGGTCCGGACGACCCGGCGATGGTGGAACGGCTCAACAATCTTGCGCTCCTGTACCGGGTCCGGGAGGATTATGCGCAAGCCATCCCGTTGCTGGAACGCGCGCTGGCCATCAATACAAAACAATTTGGAGACGCGAGCCCGGGTCTACTCGGTAGCCTCAATAACCTCGCGTTCATGCACGTAGCCGAAGGAGCCCACGACAAAGCCGAAGGGCTTCTGAAGCAGGCGCTCGCCATCACGGAAACATCGTTTGGTCCGGAAAACCCGCGATTGGTGTCCAGCCTGACCAAGCTTGCCGACTTCTATCGCCTGCAGGGGCGATTCGAGAAAGCCGAACCTCTGCTGGTCGACGCCCTGGACATCAACGAGAAGAAATTCGGCCCGGAGCACGAAAAAGTCGCCAGCGTCGCCAACAATCTGGCGCTGCTCTATTTTTTGCAGGACAAGTACGCGAAAGCCGAACCGCTCTTCACCCGGGCACTTGCGATCAATGAACAGGCTTTGGGCAAGGAGCACCCGGTCGTCGCCCGCACGCTCAAGAACTACATCGCGCTGTTGAAGAAAACAAATCGGGAACAAGACGCGAAGGAATTCGAAGCCCGCATCGCCGCCATCGAGAAAGAGTCATGAAACGGGGGAGTCCTTCAATTATTTCTGTATGTGTTCCTCATTCGTTGACAATTCCCCCTCACCCCAGCCCTCTCCCGCCAAGGGAGAGGGGTCTTCTTCCCCTGACTTGCACGCCGGGCACAAAAGCCGGACAATGAAGAAAAGGGAAGCTGGATGGAAAATGCTCTTCGCTTCGTGATCGTTTTTTTGTGGTGTGTGTGTTTTGGGTTTTTCAGCGTCATGGGCTATTTGGACGACGCCATGACGACACAAAAAAGCACCGCAATCCTGGCCGGACTTCTGGCGGGCTTGGGCGTGTATGGCGCAATCGAGTGGCGCCCGAAGCTCAAGGGATTGCCATCCATTCGCGCGGGTTGGAACGAACTGATCCGCCCCCTGTACGAGCGAATGTCTCGCGTCATTCGCGCCGTGCTGCCCCTGTGCGCACGCATGGCGCACAGAATTCGAGCCTCTGTGACGTCCATCAATTTCCCTGTACACAAAATTTGTGTCTATCTGAAGTCCTTCAATCTCCCCACGTGGGGCAGCATCAAAAAACGTTTTCTGCCAACGAGCAAGCCCTCGGTTTCTTCGAAAAGCCCCTGATCCCGTTTTCCAAACCCATTCAGCGAGTTGTCGTCCGCGTCAACCCCGCAAGCGACAGCCTCCTGTTGGGCGCACGTTCCAATGCCAATGTAAACTGGCGCCGCGCCTCGTCTCGTTTCCCCAGGCTCAAGAGCACCTCACCGAATAACTCATGCGTCGGCTTGACCGGAAACACCGGACCGGCGATAAAAGGAGTGGCATCTTCCAAAGCAGCCGTTTCCCGTAACAGCGCGAGCCCCTCGTCAACGTTTCCATCCGCAATCAACTTCATGGCGGCCAGTTGGTTTCTCATCACCTGCACCTGTCGTCCGTGAGTCGTCGTACTTTCCGCATGATCCGTTTGCCGGCTGAACTGATCCAGCACCCGGTCGGCCACTTCCCCGTGTCCGGTTTTAAATGCGCTCAATCCGATAGCGAACAATTCACTCATTGCCGCGGATACCCGCACACTCGACAGATCACGATCGAGTCCGGTCACGTCCCACTCCCCTGTCTCAATGATATACGTCGCACGCATGGCCGCCCGGTACCGCTGCACGGCCCGAGACTTGACCCGTTCGGCATCTTCTTCAACCATACGGAGAAAGGGTTTGGCTTCTTCCATGCGACCCCGCTGGAGCAAGGCATACATCAGCCAATGGGCCACGTGATAGGAACGCTCCGCCACGCTCAACGCTTGACGGATTCGCCGTTGCTCACCTGCCGCCCAACTCCTTTCATTGGCTTGAATCACGTCATCCCACAGGCCTAACGCCATAAAAATGTGCGAGGGCATATGCTGGGCATGAGGGGCCGCGGAGGCAAGGCCGGCGTAGACGTGTGCCGCTTCCAAGGCCCCGTGCGCATGAGCCGGATCGTCCAGCGCGTGAATCAAATAGTGAACGGCACCGGGATGGCGTGGACTTCTTTTAAAAACGGCTTGGGCAATGGAAGCGGCATCTAGGTAGAGTTTCTCGTCTCGTTTGCCCTGCGCGGAACCCAATATCGACAGCGCATAGAAGACTTGGGCGTTATCATCTTCAGGAAATTGCCGGGCAAGGGCCTGCATGGCAGCCATGTACGCCTGATCGCGTTGTTTCTTATCACCCTCCCCATACAACGCCTCGACCGCTCGCAGATACCCTTGTTCCCGTTTGGTGGGAGCCGCGGCCACTCGCTTGGTTGGCGTGGGAGCCAATCGCCGTAACACATCCAAGGCCCCGTGAACGTCCTGCTCTCTCCACAGGGGATGCGTCATCGTCATGGCCTCTCCCCAGTAGGCCATCGCAAAATCAGGGTCAAATTTCTGCGCCCGCTGGAAGGCCACTTGGGCGTCGTCGTATTCAAAGTTGTGTAACAACAACACCCCACGAAGAAACGGTTGTTGGGCCTCCGGAGAACCCGAGGTGGGAAAAGCAATCTCTCCCAGTGAGGAAGCGGGTGTTGTGCGAGAACCCGCCCGCTTCACGTCGGGACGGGGGTCGGAGACAAATCCATTGCGATTCACCATCCGAACCTCGGGAAGCGTCTCCCGGTCGAGCACGGCGTCTTTGTCCAGCAGCCCGTTTTGAAACAGAATCCAGGCCGTCACGGCATACACCTGGTCGGGCGTCAGGGACTGCGGGGCCACAAACGGCATCGCCCGATAAATATAATCGAACACGGTCGTGGCATACGGCCAATAACTGCCGACCGTTTTCAAAGGGTGAGCGCTCGCAAGCGCCCCCTGCCCACCGACCAACTTTGGGTTGGGACCTTCCATACCGGTCGCGCCATGACAACTCGCACAGCGTTCGGCATACACGCCCGCGCCTTCCTTCACCGTACCCCTGCCCGCCGGCAGCCCTTTGCCGTCCGGCGCGACGGCAATATCCCAGGCTTGAATCTCATCCGGGGTTGCGACACGCCCAAGATGAAAAGTATCGCTCTTTGCCTCACTCCACACGGCAGCCAGCGGAATCACGAGAAGAACGAGAAAAACGAGAAAAATACTTTTTTGAAGAACGGCCACCGTTAGAGGTCTTCCATTGCTCTCATACCTGCACATTCCGCACACTCCCCTTTTCGTCGATCTTCCAGCTCTGGATGGCATTGTAATGGTAGTACGAATTGGTGCCACGAACGTCAACCAACTCCTGGCGCGTCGGTTGCCGGTACCCGGTTTCATCGGTACAGCGGCTTTGAAGAATGGCATCCCCACCATCCCACCACCAATCGAGACAAAATCTGGTGTGGCATTTCGGCAAAACAGGGGCTTGTAGCCCCGCAGTTCGCCAACTGGTTCCCCCATCCACGCTGACTTCCACTTTCTCGACCCGGCCACGCCCGCTCCACGCCAAACCCCGGATTTCAACGTAGCCCGGCTTTTTTAATCGCTGTCCCCCGGACGGCACCGTGATCACCGACTTGGCTTCCATGTCAAAAGTAAATTGACGCGCGGTCCCATCCGGCATCAAGTCTGTATATTTCGACGTTTCTTCACGAGTCATCACTGGCGCGGAAACAAGTTTCAGACGTCGCAACCATTTAATGCACGTGTTGCCTTCCAGGCCCGGCAATAACAAGCGCAGGGGATAGCCCTGCTCCGGACGGAGTGGTTCCCCGTTTTGCGCATAGCACAACAGGGCTTCATCCAACACCCGCTGCAACGGAAGACTCCGCGTCATCGCAGCGGCATCACTGCCCTCGGCCAACATCCATGTAGCCCCGACGGTGAGACCCGCTTCCGCCAGGACCGTCGAAAGTCGAACACCCGTCCACTCACTGGTGCTGGTCAGGCCATGAATCTCTTGAGCGGTCTTGCCCTTCGGCCCTTTCCATTCTTTTCCGCTGTTGCCCGAACACTCGACAAAGACAATCCGTGAGGTCGCCGGGAACCGTTTCAACTCGTCGATGGTAAAGAGCAACGGCTGTTCCACCAGGCCATGCACCAGGAGCCGATGCCTCGCGGGATCGATGAGGGGCACGCCGTTATGATGGCGTTCGAAATGCAGGGCTGACGGGGTGATGATGCCATGCAAGTCCTGTAATGGCGTTCTCGAACGCTGTGGCTTGGGCAACCGCTTGGCACGTTCGAAGGGTGAGCGTCGACCATATTCCGTCGCCAGCCCCCCGGGCACCCGGGTGGGATCGTCGGGAACGTTGGCCGCGTGTCCAAGGAAAGGCGCAAGCAGGACGTGCGCCGCGGCCGTCCCCAACACCGATGTGGCCCCGACCAAAAAGGCTCGACGCGTCGGTGGCTCTTTAGGCCGCGTGGCGATATGGGGGTCGTTTGACTTGTTCATGAGTGAGAAACAGTGTAAACGAAACAGGCAACGGTTGGAAGGCACCGTCAAAGGAGGGACGGCATCCCGGGCCTTGACCTGGAATGCTGCCCTACACATACAATGGGATAGCCTTTGATTTTTTGCTTGACTGCCCGTTCGTATCTTGGGTAAATCGACTCCAAAGACGACTTCCGTTTTACGGATTCAGGGAGAATAACTGATAGCCTGATCAAGGGATCCAACGAATCATCAGGAAAATTCTTCTCAAGAGTGACGTATGCCCTACCTCCCAATTGAAGAATACGGCTTGATCGGCAACATGCGAACCAGTGCGTTGGTTGGCGTGAACGGCTCAATCGACTGGTTCTGTTTTCCTTACTTCGATTCTCCCAGCGTGTTCGGCGCCGTCCTGGATGATCGCAAAGGCGGGTGGTGTAAGATTGCACTCCAAGGGAATGAGGTCACGCACAAGCAGTACTACTGGCCGGACACGAACGTTCTCGTCACGCGATTTCTTTCCGAACAAGGCGTGGGACAAGTCATCGACTTTATGCCGGTCGGTCTTAAGGCCACCGAAGCGGGCCATCATGGCATCATTCGCCGCGTACAGGCGATTCGCGGAAACGTGACGTTTCGCTTGGAGTGTTTTCCCGCCTTCAATTACGCTCGAGACTCCCACACGACGACCCTGACCGCCGACGGTGCCTATTTCGAAGCCCCAGGCCTGAGTTTGTGGTTGGGATCGACCATTCCCTTACAACAGGAAGGCAACGGCGTTGTCGCTGAATTTGTGATACAGGAAGGTCATGAATTGACGTTTTCCCTGCAACAAGTGGAGCAGATCGATGCCTGTGGCAAGGCCATCTCCGAAGATCAGGCCGATAAACTCTTCCGCCAGACCGTCGCCTACTGGCGACAATGGCTTTCCCAATGTACCTATCGAGGTCGATGGCGCGAAATGGTGCAACGCTCGGCCTTGACCCTCAAACTGCTCACCTTTGAGCCGACGGGAGCGATCGTCGCCGCTCCGACGTGCAGCCTGCCGGAAAGTATCGGGGGAGAACGCAATTGGGATTATCGTTACACCTGGATTCGCGATGCGGCCTTTACCATCTATGCCCTTCTGCGCATCGGGTTCACGGAAGAAGCGGAAAAATTCATGCACTGGCTCGAAGCTCGCTGCCATGAACTCAATCCTGACGGGTCGTTGCAAATCATGTATGGCATCGATGGCAGGCATGCATTGAATGAAGAAACCTTGTCTCATCTCGACGGGTATAAGGGATCGCGCCCCGTGCGCGTCGGAAATGGTGCCTACGATCAACTTCAATTGGATATTTACGGGGAATTATTGGATTCGGTGTATCTCTACAACAAATACGGCAGCCCCATTTCTTACGACCTCTGGAACCATTTACGCCGCTTGGTGAACTGGGTGTGTGACAACTGGATGCGTCCGGATGAAGGAGTGTGGGAAGTTCGGGGCAGCCAGCAACATTTCCTGTATTCGAAACTCATGTGCTGGGTCGCCGTCGATCGGGGCTTGCGCCTCGCCGACAGGCGCTCGTTTCCCGCGGATCGTGACCGGTGGCTGAAAGTCCGCGATACCATTTATGAAGAAATTATGGAAAAAGGATGGAGCGAGACCAGAAACGCCTTCGTTCAGCGGTACGGCAGCGAAGCCCTTGACGCGGCGAACCTCATGATGCCCCTGGTCTTTTTTGTCTCCCCGACCGATCCCCGGATGCTCAGAACACTGGAAGCGATCAACCAGTCTCCGGAGAAAGGGGGATTGGTCGCGAATGCCCTGGTGTACCGGTATAACGTCAACGAAACGCAGGATGGGCTTAAAGGCGAAGAAGGCACATTCAACATTTGTACGTTTTGGTTAGTCGAGGCGCTGACCCGCGCGGGCCGGATCGACGATGCCCGGCTGATGTTCGAACAAATGCTGGGTTATGCCAATCACGTCGGACTCTACGCCGAAGAAACCGGCCATCACGGCGAAGGCCTCGGGAACTTCCCACAGGCGTTTACGCACCTGGCGCTGATCAGTGCCGCGTTCAACCTGGACCGGGCCCTGGGCTCTCGGGGATAATATTTCCCCCCGGTTGCCTTGCGGTCGAACAAGACGACTCCGTTTACGTTTTCCCGACACCCAGGCCAAGAATGCCCGCAAAAAGAATCGTCAATGTTCCATCAGATTCCATTGTCTCTCATCGGCCTCAGGATCCTGTTGGCGCCCGTGCTGCTCCTCATGTACGGCTTCAACGTCGCATCCGTCTGGTACGGCGTCGTCTTGGGAGTCGGACTTCTTTCCGATATCTTTGACGGAATTCTTGCGAGAAAATTGGGGGTCGCGACGGAGAAGTTACGTTCCCTGGACAGCACGGCAGACACGATTTTCTACGTTGGCGTCTTTCTTGTCGCCGCACTGAAGCATCCTCAACTCCTCATGCCCTTCTGGCTTCCTTTAGCCTGCTTTTTTCTGTTGGAGATCGGACGTCACATTTTCGACCAAATCAAATTCGGCCGGTCGGCGGCGTATCACATGTGGAGCGCAAAAGCCTGGGGGCTTTTCCTGTTTGTCGGATTCACGGAAATCTTAGTGTTTGAGGTTGCAGGAATCGGCTTTCTTGGAGCCTTGACCCTAGGGATCCTGACCAACCTGGAAGGCCTCTGGGCGTCGATCATTCTGCGCGAGTGGCAGCACGACGTCCCCACCATCTATCATGCGTTTGCATTGAACCGACAACCGTAATAAGAAGAAACGTGGCATACAGCGTGGATTTCGTTTATTCCTTCATGAAGGACCGGTTGTCCGCACCGCTTTTTTCTCTCTTACAAAAAACCGGCGAATTCGCTGAAAAACGCGACGTCCACGTGTATGCCGTAGGCGGATTCGTCAGAGATCTCCTCCTTGGTGTACCGAGCCTTGACCTGGACCTGGTCGTCGAAGGCAATGGGATTCGTTTTGCACAAGCCTTCGCCCAACGATACAAGGCTCGCATCACCATCCATGAACGATTCGGTACGGCCGTCGTCACGTTCGCGGACGGGCACACATTCGACTTTGCCACGGCTCGAACGGAATCGTATGACTCTCCGGCCGCGCTCCCAACGGTGCAACGGAGTTCCATCAGGGAAGACATCCGCCGCCGGGATTTCACGATCAACACCCTGGCCATCCGACTCAATGCTCCTCGTTTCGGTGAATTGATCGACCTCTACGGCGGCCGGCGGGACTTGCAGAACAAAACCATTCGCGTGCTGCACGGTCTCAGCTTCATCGACGACCCGACTCGCGTGTTTCGCGCCATCAGGTTTGAGCAACGCCTGGATTTTCAACTGGATCGGAACACGACTGTTCTGATGACGGAAGCCGTGAAAATGGGACTCGTACACCGCCTCTCCCCGTCTCGACTCTCGGCTGAACTCCTTCACGTGTTGTCGGAACGTAAACCCGTCAAAACCCTCGCGAGGCTGGCAGACTTCAATCTGCTTCAATGCATTCAGCCACGACTGAAATGGTCTTCCGGCCTCGCTCAACTCCTGAACGCCGTCGAACAAGCCATCGCATGGCATGCCGCACTCTCTCTCGGGCACCTCGCGTCTTCATGGGTCGTTTATGGTATGGCCATGCTGGATCTTCTCCCTCAACCGGTTGTTCAAGAAACCCTGGCCCGGTTGACGTTTCCCCGGCGTCAGACCCAATCCATGTTATGGGTGGCTCAAGAAAACGCTCGTCTGTTGCGAACCCTCGACCGGAACGTCAACCCGTCCGAAACGTTCCGGTCGCTCTGCGACCTCCCTGATGAGACCCTTGTTTTTCTTATGGCCAAAACCCGATCGGAAAAGGCGAAACAAAACATTTTCGACATGTTCACCGTCTATCGACGAATGAGACCAATCTTAACAGGGAACGATTTGAAAGCGATGGGTCTCAAACCGGGTCCCTCGTACAACAAGATCCTAAACCGGCTTTTGGATGCACGATTGAATGGAGAAGTGGAGACCGAAGCCGACGAGCGCCGGTTGGTCCGCCGGCTGGCGAAGCGGAGCTAACCCGGGCTAAGCAAAAACGACTTCTCTTTTTGCCTGAAGAACGATACAATCGCAGCATGCCTGCTGCGTGGCCCATTGCCAAATTTTTGTTTCAATTAGTTGCCCCCAACATTCCCGACATCGTCTCCACCGTTGCGACCCTCAAAAAACAGCAAGCAGAGCCCCAACCACGCGAGGAGCCTTTCCAGGCACGCATTGCGGAAATGGAGCAAAGGTTGGCTCAACATCTCGAACTCATCGAGAAATTGACGAAACAGGTCGATGCCTTGCAGACGATTCTTTGGCGCACGCTGATCATCGGTGTTGTCGCTCTCGGACTGGCACTAACGGGGCTGGTGCTCATCTTCTCCACCTGAGATTCTCATGCAGAAGGAAGGCAAAGCGCCGCGTTTCTTGCGATAACCCCGACAATGCAAAAATTATTCGTCTCATCGAACTTGGTCGAAGTCGAATCGCTGAAAGACATGCTCGATCAAGCGGGCATTCAATCCTGGATAAAGAACCAACGAGGTTCCTCCTTGGCCGGTGAAGTCCCGTTCGCCGAAGTCTTTCCCGAACTCTGGGTGGTTAACGACGCCGACTATGCCGCGGCTCAGCAATTTTTAGAAAATTGGCGCACCGCCCAACCCTATGAATCGACGAGTTGGACCTGCTTTCGTTGCAAAGAATCACACGAGAAAGATTTCACCTCGTGCTGGAAATGCGGAAGTGATCGCCCGCTGTTGGCCTGATTCGTTGCAGGCCCATGGCGTTCAGGCTCCCACGACCTGTTCGAAGGACTGGAATCGAATACCCAGCGATTCACACACCTTGAACTGCCGATCAAACCGGTTCGTCGTGTTCATGATGTCCCACAACGTGCCCCTCGCTATCCGGCCCCATGCCGGCAGGTGAAAGACCGACAGCGGATAATCCGTGCCAAACAGAAGGCGATGATGCACCTCAGGATTCTCACGCAGGCGCAGGAGCATCCTGAACCGATTGGGAAGCGTCAGCGCGGAAATATCCGCATAGAAGTTCGGATACGTCTCGACCAGTTCCAACAACGTGGGATAAAATTTTTCATAGAGCATCAAGCCGTAACTACAGGCATGAGCGGCGATCACCGTGACGCCTTCATCCAGGGCCATCCGAAGCCGGTTCGGATCACCGACGGATTGATCTTTGCCGATCAGGCTGAACTCGTATCCCACGTGGCTCAGCAAAGGAACGTGTCGTTGAGCCATCGCCCGATAAAATGCCCTGTATCGGCTATTCGCCGGATCGAATTGCTGGGTATTGGGAAGCACTTTGACCAACGTGCCGCCCTTATCGGCGCATCGGTGTAATTCCTCAATTGCATCACGTCGTTGCGGATTGATGGACACACCGGCCAAAAACGTCTCGGGAAACTGGTGGGTAATTAGGGCGTTTCGTAACCAATGTGTGGTAGAAAACCAGCATGGTTACAGGACGACATACGGTTTTTAGTTGTGCGGCCAACTTTCTGCGCGGTCGCAAGTGCATTTTCTGCGGTTCCTTTCAGGTCTTGCACACCAGCCGCGGCTACGTGAAATGTGGGCGTTGCGGGAAAAGCAAGAGCCTCCGGCGGCTGCGCCGGGAGATCCGGATCCTGCAAGGCTTTTATCAATTGCAACCCGCCTATCGGTTGAGCCAGGATCTGAGCCTGGACCTGAAAGTCGTCACCCGCGTCTATCACCGTGTGCGCGAAGCGTTGTATCATGTCACTGAACTGGAAGCCGGCAAACTGAAGGGCGAGATCGAACTCGATGAGGCCTATTTCGGTGGCCGGCGCAAAGGCCAACGGGGCCGCGCCCCCGCGGGCAAAAGCGTCGTCTTCGGGCTCCTGGAGCGGGACGGCCGCGTGTATACGAAAGTCGTCGAGTCGGTCAGTGCGGAGGAATTGATGCGGCATATTCAAGCGCACACCCGAAAAGGGTCGGTCTATTTCACGGATGCCTTTCGCGGGTATCAATCCTTAAAACGCTATGGCCACCATCATACGGTCAATCATGCGAAAGCGTTGGTGAGCCCGCGGACGAAGAATCACATTAACGGCATTGAAGGCTTTTGGAGTTACGCCAAACATATCTTGTATCAGTATCGCGGGGTCTCGAAATATCATTGCCCCATGTATCTGAAAGAAGTAGAGTATCGCTTTAATCACCGTCGGGAGAATGTGTTTAAACAGTTTCTGAAGATCTATTTTGGTTACGTTTCGCCCTAATTACCAACTGGTGGGCCAGTTTCAGGACGTAATCGTTTCCCACCAACAATTCGGTCGCCGCTTGATCCGGATATCCGCCGCCATCATAGACCCCATCCATTCCCAACAACACCGCCTTCCCCACGTGGAGCGACTGACGGAGCTCGTTGAGTAGATCATCCACGTATTTTTGGTTGGCGGCGCGCGGCCTATTCACGTCCAGCCCATGTTTCCATATCAAAAACCTGAATAGTGAGCTTTTCAACAGTTTCGAAGAAACGTAACAACCATTGTTCCCTTCAGGGAGCGCGGCCAGGTGCACGTGACAATCGATCATGTTTTTGGAAGACGGCGTTGTTTCAGAGGAATCGATCATGCCGTTGTTCCCGGATACCGATCGCGCCGGGCTAACCGGCTGATCGCTGCTCCAATGCGACTCGTTTCAAAGCACGGAGATTCAATTTCCCCGTCCCCAGCACCGGAAGCTGATCGACCTTGACAAAGGCGTCTTTTCGGGGAATGAATAAATTCGGCAACCCGCTCGCTGCGATTTTTTCCAACAGACCGGGAATGACGGCTTCATCGAGCGTGTGAAGCACGGCCAATTGTTCACCTTTTTTTTCATCAGGGATGGACGTCACGGCAAACACTTGCACGTCGGACTCGGCGGCTTGATGTAACGCTTCTTCGACCTTTCCATGCGGCACCATCTCCCCGCCGATTTTGGCAAAACGGGACAGCCGGTCCGTAATGGAGAGGAATCCGTCTTCATCCAGGACGGCAATATCCCCCGTCACGTACCACCCGTCATGAATGGCCTCGGCCGTCAGGTCTGGACGGTTCAGGTAGCCCTGCATGACATTGGGCCCCTTGACGAGCAGCATGCCGGCCGTTCCGACGGGTACGGGTTCAAAAGAATCGGGGTCGACAATGCGGACGGACACGCCCGGCAAGGGCTGGCCGACCGTCCCACGACGCGAGGCGGGCTGGTAAAATCCCGCCGCACGAAAGTCCGGACAATTCACGGAAATCACGGGGGCACATTCCGTTACCCCGTATCCTTCGATGGGACGAATCCCGAACTTTTCCTCAAACGCGGTGGCAAGGCGTTCCGATAATTTCTCGGCACCGGTCAGCACAACGCGAACCGACCCGAATTGCTCCGGCATACACCGCCGCCAATAGAGTTGCAGAAAGGTTGGTGTCGCAATAAGAATCGTGACCTGCTTCTTTTCAATGAGTTCGCCGATCGCTCCCGCATCCAACGGCGTGGGATGATACACCACACCCACGCCGTGGGTGACGGTCAACCACAACGTCCCAAGGTAGCCGAAGGAATGAAAAAACGGCAGGATGCCCAGCACCCGATCGGCGGGGCCCAGATAGAAGACCTGCGCCACGCTCTCGACGTTGGAATCGACGTTGAAGTGACTGAGCATCACCCCCTTCGGCTCTCCCGTGCTGCCGCTGCTGAAAATAATCGTCGCGAGATCGTCGAGTTGCGGACGATGGACCGCACCGACGCGCCGCTCCAGCATGCCGATGGGCGCAAACAGAGCCATGGCAAACGCCTTCAACCGTTCGGCTGTCCCGATGGTCTTGCGAACCTCTTCGGCCCAAATGATCTTGACGCCCTCGGGCATTTCAAGATTGGCCTTTTCAAGGAACACACGACTCGTCACGATCGTTTCGAGACCGGCTTGCCTGGCCATCGACTCAATCCCACTTCGCCCGACCGTGTAATTGAGATTGACGACGGTGCGTCCCGACAGCGTGGCGGCCAGGTTGACCAATGCTCCGCCGACACTGGGCGGCAACAGGATGCCCACGGTGAACTGGTTCATCCAGTGCGGGCGGAGCGCCCGGGCCAATGCAATGGCGCCGGCGAGCGATTCCAGGCACGAAACTCTGGGCCGGGTCGCGTCGGCAAAAGCAAACCGCAAGGGATGGCGACGGGCCGCACGAATAAAGGAATGATGGAGGAGCCGCCGGTCGGATTTTCGATAGCGCCAGGCTTCCTCGCCCAGTTCTTGGACACGTTGCCGGACCTCGGCCGCCGTCACGGTTGACGGCATGGGCGCCCCATAAGACACCGTGACGGGATACGGAATACGTTCAGGCCGTTTCATCAGAAATTTTCCGCCGATAAAACTGAAGATGCTGCCCCATACCCGATCGAGGTGAACGGGGATCACGGGAACCTCCCGCCCTTTGACGATGCGCTCGAATCCCTGGCGAAACGAGAGGAGACCTCCCGTCCGGGTAATTTGCCCTTCGGGAAAGACACAGACGACTTCACCTTCATCCAGCCGGCGACCGGCCTCGCGGAGGGCATGGAGAATGTCTCGCGGCGACCCGCCGGCAGAAACGGGAATGGCTCCCATGATACGTGCCGCCCAATGCAACAGAGGGAGCTCATAGTAGTGCCGGTCGACGAGAAACCGAATCGGACGATCGATACTCGCCAACAGCAACACCCCATCCACAAACGACACGTGGTTCGGCAGCAATAACGCGCCTCCACGTTCGGGCACGTGCTCCAGTCCGATGACCCGAAGCCGATAGAGGGTGTGGGTGACAAGAAACAACACCATTCGAATGAAGGTTTCAGGCATGAGCCACACAACCCACGCCGCCAAGGCTGTCGCCGCCACCCCGGCGGCGATCAGAATTTCACTGGCGTTGAGGCCGGCGAACGACAATGTCCCGGCACCCAGGGACCCCACCACCACGCCGCCGAACACAAAGATATTCCCGAACGCGATCACGGCGCCTCGTCGATCATGGGGCGCACGCCATTGAATCAGGGCGTTGATCGGAACCAGAATAAACCCGCTCGAGAACCCCAGCCACCCCATACCCAGCAACGTCCCCGTCAATCCCGGAGACAGCGTGCCCAGCAGGAGCAACCCCAGCATCAACCCAACCGCGCCCAAGGGGATCTGTCCGACTTCGACTTTGGCATGCGAGAGTTTTCCGGCTAACACCGATCCAAAGCCGACCCCAATCCCAAACGTCGCCAAGGGCAGTCCCGATAAGGAATCCGACAGCCCCAACACGGCCTTGGCATACACGAGCACGTCCTGTCCCACCAAACTGGCGATGGTCCAGTAGCCGACGTTGCCGGAAATACCCAATCGCAACACGCGATCCGCTTGCACGGCTTGCCAGGCCCCTTGCAGCGTTGACCTCAACCCGCCTTCCTCGCGAGCACGCGGGACGGCAGGCACCATCAGGGAAGCGGCGAACCCCACGACCGAAAACACCACCAGCACCACCCCGCCCAACCAGGGGGAAGAGCCAGACATTTGGAGCAGGATTCCCCCTATCCCCGTTCCGCCGATAATGGCTAAAAAGGTCCATAATTCCAGTTGCGCATTCCCCATGGCCAATCGTTCGTGAGGAAGCAGTTCCGGCAGGATGCCGTACTTGGCCGGACTGAAGAGCGCACTTTGGACGGCCATGCCGCCCAACACGATGAGCGGCAGAAGCCCCCCCGAAGGATTGTGGTAGAGAGCCAAGGTCCCCAAGGCCATGAGCACCACTTCGACGACCTTCATGACCACAATCACGGACCGCTTGCTGAAGCGATCCGAAAAAACACCGGCAAAGATGGACACGAGCATCAGCGGCAAGGTGAAGACGACAAAGGTGAGGGTCGTTTGGGCTTGGGACGCAGCCTCGAATTCCTGGCCCACTCCCATGTGCGAGGACAACTGCTTGATGGCCAACAATGCGACCATCAACTTCCACGCGTTGTCATTGAACGCCCCGAAAAACTGGGCAATAAGAAGGCCACGAAGAGGAGAAGGGGTTCGATGACGTTCGCCGTTGCTCACTGAATGATCCCCCAAGGTGTTGAAGTCAACGCGAGTCCATGGTACCAGAGAGTCGATCCTTATTCGAAACCACTCCCAGGAGTTCGTCATACTCGCGCCGTTTCGCCGCAATCCCCTCGGAACTGGTCAACAGACTGACCACCACGAACGTCATTGCCGCCGTCAGCAAAGCCCAGGTAATGGGACCCATGACAGGCAAGTACACATCCAAGCCGAACAGCTGAAACTGCTTCACCAAAAACACCAGCAGCCCCAGACTCATTGACCAGGATGCCCCCAGGGACGTGGCTTGTCTCCAGTAGAACATGCCAAAGACGCACGGGATAAAGATGACCGTCAGGCTCATGCCGAACACGATCAGACCCAGGACCGGCTCCGATTGCAGCGTCAGGCTCCAGAGGTACAGGAGCACCAACAGACCCATGGTGGCCCAGCGACCGATCAGGTAGTTGCGGCGCTGATCGACGCACGTCACCACGAGCGGGACGAGGTCACGGACGAACAACGACCCGGCCGAGAGCATCTGGCTATCGACCGTCGACATCCCGGCGGCAAAGGCCGCCACGAGCACCATCGCCCCAAAATAGGGCGCGTTTTCGCGAAAAATCGCCCCCACTACCGTATCGGCATCCTGCAAACCGTCCGGAAAGAGGGAAAAGGCCGACGTCCCGATCACCCAGGCGGAAAAAAACAGAATGATGAAGATGACGGGGTAGGAGCACAGACTGAAGGCCACGGCCGACGCCGAACGCGCCATGTACATGCGCTGCCAGATGTAGGGCAAAAACGGGAACGACAGCGTCAGCAACCCGAATTCGTAATACCCCGTCCACGAGATTTTCCCGGCAAAGGTCGCATTCTCGGGCGCATGGGTCATCAAGGCATCGATCATCGACTCCCACCCGCCGGCCCACTTCACCGAGAAAAGACCGGCGAGAATCAGCAGAAAGGCCAACAGAAAACCCTGGGCCATATCCGTCCATACCACCGCGCGCGCGCCGCCAAAGTACAGGTACGCGGCAATCGACGCCGAGGCAATCGTCACGCCCCAGAAATAGGTCACGTTGCCATCGGTGAGTGCCTCAAACGTCTTCCCGATGGCCACGAGTTGGGCCACGGCATACGGCAATAACGCAAGAAGCCCGACCGCTCCCGCCCAAAACTTGACGGAGTGACTTTGAAAAAAGTCGCCGAGCATATCTCCCGGCGTGACGTAGCCCTTCACTTTCCCGAGCTTCCACATCTTGGTCGCAAGGAAAAAATAGATGACGGGCATGGGCGCGAAGAAAAAGAACCAGAAATATCCCGCTCCCTGTCTGAAAAACTCGGAGGGTGCTGCCACGATCGTCCCGGTCGAAAAGATACTCGCCATGATCGTCCCCGTCAGGGCAAGCATGCCGATATTGCGACCGGCTAAAAAATAATCTTCGGCATCGCTTCTGGAAATCCTATAGGCAAAATACGAAATGCACTTTATTCCCACGAGATAGACAAACAACAGAAGAATGGTAAATTCCGCCACGCTCATGATCGTTGCTTCCCGCCGGCTCCTATACTTCCCTCTCCCCTGGAGGGAGAGGGGTGGGGTGAGGGGGAATTCGTAAGAACGCACAGATAAGCGACAATCGTGACATTACCATGGCTATTGCTTGATATCCTTGTCCAGGCGTGCCGCGTATGGCCTCAACCACGTGAGATAGACGATAATCATCCCGATGACAATCGTCCACGTGGCGAAAAACAACGCGGCGATTTCGGCCGGCATGCCCAACCATCGTCCCGTGGGCCTTCCCAGGACACCAAGCGGGACCAGCACCTGAAACAGGATCCCCAACACCATGACGAGCCAACCCGCGTATTGCATACCCGTCTTTTTTCTTGAACTCATAATGGATCCCTATGCAGGGTTTCAGGATGATGCGGCGCTGTATTCCAAGTCAGGACTGCTGGAGACGCTCAGGGCAGTGTGCCGTCCTTCAACCATCGGGCGAGCGCCTTGTCGGGATCGGCAATCTCGTGGATTGAGCCGTACCAATAGGCCTGCCAGCCGGCTTCCGGCAGACCGGTGAACACCATCAGGTTCAGCGGATAGGCCTCGCTGTCGGTACAACGACGAAAGTCGTCACGGAACAGGAACACGGGCTTGTCCCAGGCGACCGCCAGACCCAACTCCACCATCACGCCTTCGTCCGGCGGACAGCCGTTGACGACCGCAAACAGCCCGTCGGCGTCCCGCACGTCTCGAAGATCGGCCTGTCCGATCCGGTAAGCCCAACCTGGGGTTGTCCGGTCGATCTGGTTATTGCGGCTGAATGGCTCCCAAACCTCGGCGCCCATGGCCTCAAGAGCCCCTTCGAGCGCCGGTAACGGCCCCTCGCGCTGCTGGGCGGAGAACCCATACGGATTCGCCAGATACAAGGTTTTCTTTGTGGTGGCGTTCGGCCCTTCATCACCCCAGGCCGAACCGGCACCCATTCCACTCACGAACGTGAGTGCGAAGCCCAAGGCGATGATTTTCGCACAACCGATAGCATTGACCATGTTGATTTTTTCGACAACCGGAGGGGGCATGACTTTAGTTTTACATTCAGACGAGACAGTGGGCGGTGGAGCCAGGCAATCAATCCCTTCGACAGGCTCAGGACAAGCATTGCGCGAGCGCTGTACATTACTACCCAACCGGCCCCATTTGCAAAGAGCGGTCCCCGGGTAGATGGGGTTTCGCCCCCACACGACGAGGTCCTTTTGTTTCGGCAAAAGGACCCAAAACCATTGGCGCCCAGGCGTGGCCCTATCGGTGCCTTTGCCCCAGTCCCGTTTGCTTGGGCTGCGGAACTCGCTTCGCTCAGACAGTCCTCGCCCCCACATCGGTTCCGGGACCGGGGCTCAGCCACGCCCGCAGGCGCCGGGAAAATGCTTCTACCTCCCGTTGTCCGTCCTGATCCTTCGCTACGCTCGGGACAGGCAAAGGAGGGGAACAATCACCCCAATAGAGAGAGTTGTTCCGGTTCCTGTTTTGACCGTCGAGGCCGGTTGGGAATGACGGTGGTTTCTTTCAGGCCCTCGTCACATTCCAGAAGAAATCGCGAGGGTTCACGGTCACTGCGGTCCCCGAACAAAAACCGGCTGCGGCAGTGGAGGAGAGACACTCGTTCTTTGGCGCGAGTCAGGCCGACGTAAAACAGCCGGCGTTCTTCTTCGAGGTCTCCATTTTCGCGTGGCAGGCTCCCTTCTTCGATCCCGCACATCATCACTTCGGTAAACTCCAATCCCTTGGCGGCATGGATGGTCATCAGGCTCACCGCATCGATGGAGGCGTCATAGTCATCGACCTCGACGGCCAAGGTGGCCTCTTCCAGGAATTTCGGGAGGGCCGTTACCGTGTTCACCTCGTCGTATTTCGCGGCAATCGAGCGAAGCAGCAACAGGTCGTTCTCATGACGTGGGTCCTGTTCCATCCGCCATTGCCGGAGTCCCGTGACGTCGGCCACGTACGCAATGAACTGCGAAAGGGTTTTCTCTTCCTTGTTACGCTGCCCCTCTTCAATGAGCTTGACGAGCGACTTGGCCGCTCTCATTTGAGACGACGAAAGGAGCACGGCTCTTCCCAAGGCAGCCCACAGCGAGAGACCCTGTTGCTCGGCCTCGGCTTCAAGGGCCGTTTGCGTCTGCCCGCCGATTCCACGTGGCGGACAATTGAGCACGTGCGCAAAGCTGCCGTCATCGTGCGAATTTTGGATAACCCGCAGGTACGCCAACACGTCCCTGACGATTTTCTTGTCAAAGAATCGGGCTTCTCCCACGACCCGATGGGGAATGCCTGAGTTTCGCAGGGCCTCTTGAAGCGGCTTCGTCAGGGCATGAAGCCGGCACAACACCGCAAAATCCCTGAAGCTTTGATCCCGCCGGCTCACCGTATCGGCCACCTTCCCCTTGTAATGTTGATAGTGACTGGTGCCACCCACGCGTTCCTCAATCTGCCTGACGATCCAGGCGGCCTCGGCCTGCTCGTCGGGAAAGCTCACGACGTGAACCGGCAACCCGGACGCATTCACGGTGTTCAGGGTCAAGGGCCGTCGGGATGCGTTCCGCCGGATGACTTGTGAAGCCACGGCCGCAATCTGCGGCGTGAAGCGATAGCTCTGTTCCAGCGTGATGACTCTCCCATTCGGATAACTCTGCTCAAACCGTAACAGGTGTTCGGACTCCGCGCCTCGAAACGCGTAGATCGCCTGATCGCCGTCTCCCACGGCCCAGAGGTGGTTTCGATCGCCGGCCAGGAACCGTAGCAGTTGCTGTTGCACAGGATCGACGTCCTGATATTCATCAACCAACACGTGGGTCAATCGTTGTTGGATGCTTTCCCGGACGTCTGCAAAGCGTTCGAGCAACCGTACGCCGAGGAGCAACAGCTCATCGAAATCCAGCAAGTCACATTTTCGTAATTGTCGTTGATAGGCTTCGGAAATTTCCGCCAGGCCCGCGTCGTCCGAAGGCGGATCGACATTGGCCCGTCGATTGCGGAACGCGGACACGTCATGGAGCATCCGTTGGGTGGCGGTTCGAGTGTCCGGCTGCCCCAGTCGCCGCAAGGCCCGCTGCATCATCGTCACCTGAGCACGCCGATCAGCCACGCCGAAGTCCTGAGGAAGGTCAAGCCGATGCCCTTCCGCTCGCAGAAATTGTAAACAAAAGCTATGGAAAGTCCCCAGGCACACCCTGTCCGCCTGAGACCCGACAAGCCGTTCCAACCGCTCACGCATTTCTCTCGCAGCCCGCGTGGTAAAGGTCACGGCCAGTAATGCCTCGGGTGCGACGTGCCGCTCGGCCAGCAGGTACGCGAGACGAACCGTCAAGGTTTTGGTCTTGCCGGTACCGGGCCCCGCGACAACGAGCACCGGACCATCACCGGCAAGCACGGCTTCCCGCTGCCGGTCATTGAGCCCTTCGAGCAACAGGTTGGTCTCGACGTTCATGGATGCATCACTCTTCAAAGTGACGACGGCAACAGTGAAGCCCGTCAGAATAACGGTATCTGAGAGGAATGGGAGTGCCGGTCTTCTTGAGACAGCACACACACAGTCCCGTACTCCCCGTCGTAGCCAGGGGCAATGGTCACGTTGCCCTCCCGCATGCGTTGGATTGCAATGGCGAGAAGACCTCCCCCATTCTCTTCGATATCCGCAATGGGCACGTTCATCAGGATCTCGAATTCATTACCCAGATTCGCCAGCAACTGCCGGTAGGCCTCGGTCACTCCTTTGGTATTCACTCCGGCGCCGCGGACCTCGGCAATCAATTCGACGAGCGGAATCAGGCTCCGGTAGGGCAACGCCCTGCGGGAGCGGTGTCCGGTGGGATGATCGGCCAGCATTTCGACGCGATGCATGACCCCGCGCGTCACGGGCTTTCCGCATTCCGGACAGACGTTCTCGTGGGTCCTGGCTTTCTCCGGGGACAGGCGGACCTGACAGTTTCGGTGCCCGTCGTAATGGTATTTGCCTTCTTCCGGAAAAAACTCGATCGTCCCCAGAAACAGCGCGGGATCGCAACTCGTAAAAGCCGTCTTGATGCCATTGAACGACAAGTCGCCGTTCAACACGTTGGCTTCACGGCCAAGTTTACTCGGCGAATGAGCATCGGAGTTCGAGATCAAGCTAATGCCGTCGAGTTGGCTCAGCCGCCAGTTCATGGGCGGGTCAGAAGACAGTCCGGTTTCAATCACGTGGATATGTGGAGTCAGTTCTCCAAAACATTCTTCCAAGGAATCAAAACCCGAGTTGGCCCCGAACACCGAAAAATGCGGGGTCCAGGCATGGGCGGGAACAAACAGGGCCTCCGGGGCACGCTCCAGCATGATGCGCAGCAACTCCTCACTGTCCAACCCCAGGATGGGCCGTCCGTCCGAATGGAGATTGCCGATACGCGCCAGCCTGTCCGTCATGTTCGCCACGGCGCTGAAACTTGGCGCAAAGATCAGGTTGTGTACTTTGCGCGTGCGTTCATGGCGCTTATAAATACTGCTGATCTCGGACGTCAGCATGAACCGGACGTCAGCCCGGCATGACGCGGGGATCTCGGCATCCACCGGACCAGCAAGTTCCGGCCTCAGGCGATAGAGGCCCGGTTCGGCCGGTTCGAGTTTCTCCTGGAGTTCGGCGAACCAGGCAGGATGCGTGAAATCCCCGGTTCCGACGACGGTAATCCCCTTGAGCTGCGCCCAGCGATAGAGACTCTCCGGAACCATGTCTTTGCTGACGGCACGGGAATAGCGGGAATGAATATGGAGATCGGCGATGAATGACATGAATCGTTCCAGGATAGTCCGGCAAAGCTTAGCGGGTACCATCAAAGGGGGCAAGAGGTTTTGTTTTCACCCTTCCATTGTGTTTTCTTGCCTATTCCTGATGAGAGCTGTGATAATGTTGCTATGCAAGAAAAATTTCGAGTTGCTTTACCATTTCTTCAAAGGAGGAAACCATGTCCTCTCATAAACCATCACTGCTCTGCTCTCTCGTAGTCAGCTTGGCCTTAGCCGTTGGAATCGGGCTTGTCTTTGATTCAGCCCCCGCCATGGCCAAAGAGAAAATAAAGGTGCTGTATCACATCGACGGAAGCGACCTGGCTACCGCCACGTACGCGATGGCACTCATCAACAAACACATCGAAGCCGAAGGTGGTCCGGAAAATATCGACATAAAGGTCGTGGTCCATGGTCCGGCCCTCGAGCTCTTCAAGGAAGACAGCGTTGACCCGAAACTCAAAGCCAAACTCAAGTCCGCAATGGACAAGGGCGCCTCAGCCGAAATGTGCCAGGTGTCGATGAAACTGTTCGGCACGCCACTTGAAAAACTCGTGGCGGGCTTTATACCGACCGAACATCCTGTCGCGGTGAAACGCATTGCCGATCTTCAACAACAAGGCTATATCTACATCAAGCCGTAATCCCGGTTGATCATCCGTTCAGGGGGGCAGGGTTTTGAACCTTGCTCCTCTTTTTTTATCCCGCTCTAGGCCCTACAAAAACCTCTACCCCGGACCAAGTCCGGGGCAAGCCTAGTGCCCCTCACCCCTCCTTACCCTTCGCTCCGCTTTCTTCGACTTCGCTCAGGACAGGCAGGACAGACAAAAGAGGGGGAAAAAGGAGCCTCCCGTAACCCCAGCCCCCGCCCCAACCCCCGGTTACTCTCGGGAGCGGCATATTTGGAACGATACTTGCAGCAATTACCTTGGAAAGTCTCATCCAACTTGAGGGCAACTTCATGCGAACACACGGGGATCACGCTTCCCATACAGGGCACGGGCATTCGGGACGTCTATGGTCCCTTACCCTGGTGACCATTGCCTTTTTCTCACTGCTGTGTGCAAATTTTGCCACAGCCGTTTCACTTTTCACCCATTCATCGGCCACCGCGGAATATGAAACCCCATCCATCCTTGACGCGAGAACCCTCCTCTCTCCTGACGTACGTAAAGGGGAGTACCATACCGTCTTGGATGAAGTCGTTCCCTTTCGCTACACGCACCGTTTCAGGATCACCTCACAGCATGGCCAATTCGAGGCCTACGGGGCAGACATGCTGAGCATCCGTATTCAGGAGATTCAGGCTATCGCAACCATGGACGAAGAAGTGAATCACCTCCAGAGCTTGGCAGCAGGGGCACAGCATGCGATCCTGAGCCCTTTTAAATTTATGCTGGGCCTGTTCAACGAACCCACGGAAACCATTTTGGCCGTACCCAAAGGCATGTGGCACATGGCGACACGAATTGGCGAAATGGCGACCGGTGAACGGGGAAATCTCGAAGACCACGAGAACCAGGAACTGCTGGGTCTTTCAACGGTCAAACGACAAGTCGCGAGTCACTTTGGGGTAGACGCGTATTCCTCCAACCGGGTCCTGCAGGAAAAGCTCAATAGCTTGAGTTGGGCAGGATACGCCGGGGACGCGGTCATACGACTCGCAACCATACCGCTTGGAGGCCCAGCCGGGGCCGTGTTGACCGGGACGTCGTTCAGCACCACGGTGATCGAACTCCTGCGAGATCATACGCCTGAAGAACTTCGACGCCTCAACCGTGAAAAACTTGAGATCATGAAAATTGACGACTCGCGCATCGAAGCCTTTCTCACGCACCCCTGGTACTCTCCCCGTCATGAAACGGTTCTGGTCCAGGCGCTGTTCGAAATGAATACTGTCAACAACCGAAAAGCGTTTTTTGAAGTCGCCACGTCGGCAGGGTTCGAAGAGGAGGCCCTGTTTTTCCAACGAACGGCTGAAATGTTACTCTCGTACCATCGGAACGTGAAACCGCTAGAGCGACTCGTTGCGATCGAACACAGGGTGTTAATGGGGTTGACACGTGATCACACGTTGGTCGGCATGCTTCCCACCGGGTATCTTTCTTGGAGAGCCGAACTCGCCGAAGCCATGGAAAGCGTCACAAACTGGCAATCCGCCCGGCAAGTTGAGAACGTGGAGTTGTGGCTTGCGGGCAAGCCCACACCCCGTGCCTACCGCGAACTCCTCGCCAGAGGGATCACCGTGCGTCAGAACGCCATGGACAACCTGACCTTTCACCGGCTTGCAAACTCGGCCGACTCCCTCACCGCGGCGCTTTCTTCAGAACGCAACTGACCGTTGGGACGATAAGACCTGACGGCACCGCGAATGGGTCATTCCCGTATGTGTTCAGTCATTCGTTGACAGAATGAAGGGATTGCCTCCAATAAAGGAACCCCCCGTGCCCCCCTTATCAGGGGGGCGAGGAACTCTGCCGTCCCCCTGATAAGGGGGATTGAGGGGCTTGACGATACCCCCACTTTGCCAGGACAATGAAGACATGAGCGAACACACGATAGCGGAAGATTCTCAAGACTGGCTTTCCCAACTGCGCGATCTTTATGACCGGGCCGTCCATCGCTTTGAAGAGGGGCATCGAGGTCCTGAAACGGTCGTTGGCCGTGAGGCCCTGGCGTTTCTCGATTCGATCGGCACCTCCGCCCAGGAACTGTACGATTTTGTGGAGGATTGGGTTGAAGACGGCGAGCCGGATTTCGATACCGTAGCGGCAATGACCGACGTCCGCCGCACGTACTTTCTGACGGTGCAAGAGGGGAAGCCCTCGGACACGGTGATCCCTTCGGCGACCCTTCCGTCCGGCTATGCCGAGTTGGGTGGGTATCGATGGCTCCCCCGCATTATCGCCAAAGCCCGTGCCAAGCTGCGCGGGGAACTCGCACCGGATATCATGTTCGGCTGCGGCGCCGACCGGCCGTTTTTGCGAAGCGTAAACATGGAGCCGGCTGAATTCCTGAAGACCGTGTGGAACGCCGGCGCTGACGATCGGCTGATCCTGGACGCCGTGGAGAAAAAAGTGGCCATGTTATCAACATCTCCCTCGCCTTCCGGGAGAGGACCAGGGTGAGGGGACATGACTGAGAAAATTCACAAATCCGAGGATGAATGGAAACAACAACTCACCCCGGAACAATATTACGTGACCCGACAAGCAGGAACCGAGCCGGCCTTCAGTGGCGCCGACTACCACCACAAAGCCAAAGGGACGTATCATTGCATTTGTTGTGAGAACCCCTTGTTCCAGTCAGAAAACAAGTTTGAATCCGGGACGGGATGGCCGAGTTTCACGCAACCTTCGAATGAAGAGGCCCTGGAAACCAAAACCGACCACAGCTACGGGATGACGCGGGTGGAAGTCACCTGCAACCGCTGCAATGCCCACCTGGGACACGTCTTTGACGACGGCCCGGCCCCGACGGGCCAACGGTTCTGCATCAATTCCCTTTCCCTGCGTTTCAAAGAGACCTCCGAGGGCTAGGCATACCTCCGAACCCTCTCCCCATCGTGGGAGAGGGCAGGGTGAGGGGGAAGCAAGCCGACCCTGGTTGGACGTGCCCTCACAATCCAAGGTCGCTCAGGCCGGGATGGTCGTCGGGACGGCGGCCCGAGGGCCATCGGAATTTGCGATCGTTTTCGGCTATGGGCAGGTCATTGATGCTGGCGATCCGTCGGCGCATCAAGCCGTTTTCATCGAACTCCCAGTTCTCATTGCCGTAGGCGCGGAACCAGTTGCCGCTGTCGTCATGATATTCGTAGGCGAAGCGAACGGCGATACGATTCCCGCCAAACGTCCAGAGTTCCTTGATCAGTCGATACTCGAGTTCCCTGTTCCATTTCCTGGTCAGGAAGGACTCGATCTCGGCACGCCCTTCGAGAGACTCGGCGCGGTTACGCCATGTGCTGTCCGGGGTGTACGCAAGGGCGACCTTGGCGGGGTCGCGGCCGTTCCATGCGTCCTCGGCCATGCGAACCTTTTGCCTGGCCGTCTCTTCGGTGAAAGGAGGGAATGGCGGACGTGACATCAGGTGTTCTCCTTTGGTTTCATGGCGCGCCCTGCACTATTCTCTAGGTCTGCCCACATACATCGGCCGACAGTACCGTAACGTGGACAAGCCGGTAAATGTTTGGCAAATCATGTGCGCCTCTATGAAATTTCGTGGCTCTTGATCTCTCCATGTAAAGAACCATACCTTCGTATATTGAAGTTCTTCTTCCTCTTTTTGCAGACCCGCTTCTTCCGCGTCTCGGAGAATGGAGGCTTTTTCCTCCTCGTCAGGCCAATCATGAAACGCCAGAACTAGACCTGTGGTCAGAAGGACCTCCGTCGGAGATACTCGTGAAAGGGGAGCCTCGGCCTGCTTTGAATCGGATGCCTGAGACACCGGTGGGTCAACGACGGCTTGTTGCGCTGTCGCGTTCAAGGCAACGCAAAGCAGCAAAACAACGTGCCCCGTAATGATGAGTCTGGTGATCCTTCCGTTCATCAAGCCAGCCCTATCCACATCACAACGCTAGAACTTCCAGACAAACAACGTCTGCACAACACTCTCATCCGTGGCTCGGTCGCCCAGCTTGTTCATCCAAAACTGGTATTCGATTCCCAGGGAAAACCGGTCGTGCGCATTCCATCGCAATTGGGGCTGCGCGAGAATCCATGGCTCGACCGTGCCGCCGAACTCGTTCGTCCGCCAGCCGATATATTCCGCGTGCCCTTCGATGCTGAAATGGGCATCGCCGATCGTGAAGGGCCGCCTAAAATTGAAGTCGATCATGAATGAGTCGCTTTCGCTCGGCGCCCCTCCGGAGGATACGCCGTCGCTGTCGTCAATATACGCCGTGAAATCGAGATTGGCGAACGCGAATCCGTCAAGGTCCAGGGACAGTCGCAGGCCGGGGAGATACTTCTTGATACCGGGCTTGCGAGCCCAGTTGAAGCCGAGAATCACACCGACGTCTGAAACAAGCCCGGCGCCGATCTTCCGGCCCGTGATCTTGCCGAGACTCAGGTTCGCGTACCACTCGCCATAGGTGTCGAAATCCTGAAACTCCGAATCCTGGGCGTCTAGCGTGTCGACAAAAAAATAATTGTCCCCGTATTCCCAGCCACTGGCATGTTGCAGCGTATAGACAAAATGTTCCGCGTCGCCCCCGCCGGCGAAGGTCGGCACGGCCAGGTTGCCGTATTGGAAGTGCAACTCGGTCCTGCTCCAGTCGAGAGCATAGGCCGGTTGCAGCAATACGAATGACAACAGCACCAACGCCGGTCCAAAACGGAAACGTTTCATTTCATGTATGGCGGGTTCGGGTTATCCGGCGACTGGCATCATGGATGCGCGTTCGCCCAAGATATAGCGAATCATGTTTACTGGGATAGCTTGTTGAAGGCGTCCAGGGAGGCCACTTTGTAGCATTCAGCCATGGTCGGGTAATTGAAGACGGTGCTCATGAAGTACTCCAACCCGCCGCCCAAGCCCAAGACGGCTTGGCCGATGTGCACCAATTCCGTGGCGCCCACTCCAATGACGTGCACCCCCAGCAGTTTGCGATTCTTCCGATGAAACAGCAGTTTCAGGAGTCCGTTGTCGTCTCCCATGATGTGCCCTCTGGCGATTTCCCGATAGCGGGCCATGCCGATTTCATAGGGAATTTTCTTCTTGGTGAGGTCCTGCTCGTTTTCGCCCACCATGGAAATTTCCGGAATGGCGTAAATGCCGATGGGGAAGTACGCCGTCATGGGCTCCGCCTTCACCCCGAAGGCGCAACAGGCCGCAAGACGACCTTGCTCGGACGACGTGGCGGCTAAACTGGGATAGCCGATCACGTCACCGGCCGCAAAGATATGGGGCACGGCGGTCTGAAATCGTTCATTCACCTTCAGCCGGCCCCGCGCGTCGGCTTCGAGTCCCGCCCGTGCCAAGTCCAGTGATTCGGTCGCTCCGATTCGGCCGACTGAAAACAGCACCAGATCGGAGACGAGCTTTTTCCCCGAGACCAGACGAATGACGGCCTTCGGCGAAGTCCCCTCGGAACATTCCAGATGTTCAACCGTTTCCCCAAATCGAAAGGCCACTCCGTAATTCCGCATCGCATGAATGAGTTCATCCACGATCTCGCCATCCAAGAATTCCAATGGCCGCCCGCGTGTATCCACCAACGTCACGTCGACGCCAAGGGACGCAAACATCGAGGCATATTCGAGACCGATGACCCCCGCGCCCACGACGACCATGGTTCGCGGAAGGCGTTCCAAACTCATCACTTTATCACTCGTGATAATCTGAGGATTCTCGCTTTTCATCCCGAGCGGCGGTGTCGGCACGGTCCCCACGGCAATCACGATGTATTCCGCTTGAATCCATTGCAGGGCTTCGTCTCCGATGACTTGGACCGTGTGGGCGTCAATGAAGGACGCTTCGCCCCGAATCACCATGATGTCATTGCGTTGCAGTTGGCGTTCCACCACCTCCCCTTCTCGTTCCACCACTTCGTTCACTCTCGAAAACAACTGATCAACCCCGGGTCGGGCTGGGGCGGCAAACCCATGACGTTTACGAAAGTGTTCCGCTTGCCGGCCAAAGGCCAGGACGGCTTCTCGAAAGGTCTTACTGGGGATGGTGCCCGTATCCAGACAGACCCCGCCGATCACCCGCCGTTTTTCGATCACGGCCACGCGCTTGCCCAGCTTGGCCGCTTGCACCGCGGCCCGCTGGCCGGCCGGTCCGCTTCCAATACACACGAGATCGACTTCAAGCATGTCACGTATAGCTTTTGGCATGTCCGACTACCTCAGGGGCCCATCGACCCGTTCATGGTGGTTCAGGGGATCAGAATGTTGCGGACCGTTGCTCATAATTTTGATAATATCCCCCAAGGCATCATGGGTCTACTAAAAAATTGTCTGATGACGTCTTTTTGCTTCTGATTTCCATGGCCACAATGACTGGTTCATCCTTCCGATCCCGGATCCTGCCGATCATCCTGGTGGCCGCGAGCCTTGTGCTCCTGGCTATTTTGGTCTACCGGTCAGGGTCTCCGCAATGTGACCCGCAAGAGGCTGAAGCCACGTTGACCACGTATGCCGATCAGGGCATCCACGGCACAAGCCGTCCGCCGAGCCTATCCAACCTGCTGTGGGTCCATATCGGTCCTCAATGGCACGCCCTTCCGCTTGCAGAGAAACACGCGCTCGACAAAGTGGTCCGTTGCGCCGCGACGACGCTCGATGACCGGGGACAACCCACGTGGCAAGCCGCCTACTATGACAACACGACCGGCAACATCGTCGCACTGACAAGCCGGCAATACGGATTCCGGCTGAAACAGGCAGAATAGGGGTCAACGCGTTCAGTCTGTTGACCATTCCCCCTCACCCCAGCCCTCTCCCACCAGGGGAGAGGGAGAGATAACAAAGCCTGCCCTCTCCCTCCAGGGGCGAGGGTTCTATAAGATGAGTGAATCTGTGCCATTCCTGTCCTTTTCGCCATCCATGCTATAATAATCTCACCGTGCGTATCCTGATCGTCGAAGACGAACCCAAAGTCGCCTCGTTCATTCGCCGCGCGTTGGAAGAAGAAAGTTACGCGGTGGACGTATGCCCCGACGGCATTCAGGGTCGAGACCTGGCCTCGGAAGTCGACTATGACCTGATCATCCTCGATCTCATGCTGCCCGGCCTGCCAGGCATCGACGTCCTGAAAGCCGTACGGGACGCCAAGGTGGCCACCCCGATCCTCATTTTGACCGCCCGCTCGAGAGTGGACCAACGCGTGAAAGGGCTGAATGCCGGCGCGGACGACTATCTCACCAAACCCTTTGCCATTGAAGAACTGATCGCTAGGGCAAGGGCCCTCTTGCGTCGAGCGACTGGCGACACGGCAGGTATTTTGCAAATCGACGATCTCATCTTGAACCCCACCAGCCATGAAGTCACGCGAGGCGGTCAGCGGATCGACCTGACCTCGAAGGAATACGCGTTGCTGGAATATATGATGCGGAACACGGGACGCGTGCTCACGCGCCCGATGATTGCCGAGCACGTGTGGGACCTTGATTTTGACACCTTCACGAACGTCATCGACGTCTATATCAATTATCTCCGGAACAAAATCGATCGAGGCCATGACCGCGGACTCATCCACACCGTCCGGGGCAGTGGCTATACCCTGAAGTTGACCGATGCCTAGCCCACATTTTTCACCATCCTCCTGCTGTGGGCGCCGCGACGAAGCCTGGTGAGAAATGCGGGCTAATACCTCCATCCGCGTCCGGTTGACCATCTGGTATGGCGGGGGCTTGGCCTTGATCATGATCCTCTTCGCGAGCGCGCTGTACGTCGTCATGTCACGCGCGTTACAGGATCACATCGACCGGTCGCTGGAGGAAGCGGCCGTCGCGGCCACCCGGACTCTCGAAGAACACCGCTTCGGCCCATTTCTGTTGTTGGACGACCTGGCGCAGGCGTTTCCCGAGTTGGCCCTCATTGACAAATTCTTCCAGATCTTCGGCCCGCAAGGTCAAATCACCCTCCAGTCCGCCAATATCAAAACGCGGAATATTCCTCTCAGTCAAACCGCCCTCCAATCGACCCTGCAAGGCCACGCCATCTTCGAAACCGTCCGGTTCCAAAATGAAATCACGATTCGACTCCTCTCGTATCCCATTCGACACGGAGACACCCTCGTCAACATATTACGGGTCGGCACGTCCCTCCAGCCCGAGGAAGAAATGCTGGCTCGCCTGGTGTTCGTCCTGCTCGTCGGCTCTCCGCTGGCAGTGGTGGTCAGCGTGTTGGGCGGCTGGTTTCTGGCCGGGCGAGCGTTGCGACCCGTGGACGCCATCACCCTGACCGCCCAACGAATTGCCGGAGGCGATCTCACCCAGCGCATTGAAACGACGTCGAAAGATGAAATCGGCCGTCTGGCATCCACGTTTAACAACATGATCGGCAGGCTTGAGGCCTCGATTCGACAAATCCGTCAATTCAGCGCCGATGCGTCGCACGAGTTACGCACCCCCTTGACGATCACGAAAGGTGAAACAGAATTGGCTTTGCGAAAACCCCGTTCGCCTGAGGTCTACCGTGAGGCCCTGGAAAGTAACCTGGAAGAGATTGATCGGATGAGTCGCATCGTGGAAGAACTCCTGTTCCTCTCACGAGCCGATCTCGGGGAGGTGCAAGTCGCGTCGGATCCCGTGCAACTCGATACGTTAGTCCAGGAAATTCAACTGCAAGCCATGGTCCTCGGAAAAGACCAGCAGATCGAAACAACCTTGGGGCAGGTTGAACCGCTCCGGGTATTGGGAGACGAATGGCGGCTTCGAGAGCTGATCCTGAACGTGGTCGACAACGCCGTCAAATATTCATCGCCACGGGGCATCGTGCAAATCGGTGTCACGCAACACCACGGAATGGCCCGGATTCTTGTTCAGGATCACGGAATCGGCATGACTCCGGATGAACAACGTCTCGTCTTCGACCGGTTTTACCGAACCGATGCCGCACGGGCGCACGCGCAAAAAGGCACCGGCCTTGGCCTGTCGATTTGCAAATGGATTACCGAAGCACACCACGGGACCATCGAGGTCACCAGCACCTTCGGCCAGGGTTCCTGTTTTACGATTTCCCTTCCCCTCCTGCCTGCCACCTGACTTCGCCCCCTCACCCCTGGAGGGAGAGGGCAGGGTGAGGGGGACCAGCCCGAATCCGGCTCGGCCCTCTTGCAGGGCGTGGCGCAGTTGTTGGGCCTGGGGCCGGGTGGGATCGACACCAACGGGATGGCGGGCGAGGCCGGCGACGGGCGCGGGGTCGACCCCCGCCTGGGCCAGAGCCAGACGGTACAGTTCGATCTCCGGCAAGTGCTTTTGGGCAGTTCCTTCCGCTTGAACCTGACCCCTTCGGCTACGCTTCCTTCGCCTTCGCCTTCGGCTACGCTCAGGACAGGCGGGACGGATGCCGGGGCCGGGCCGCGCCTGACGGCGTGGGGCCGCTTTGCCGGCACCACCTTCCAGGGCACGGACGGAGACTTATCCCTGGACGGCGACGTGTTCACGGGCACCGTGGGCCTGGACGCGGCCGCGGGGCGCTGGCTCGGAGGCTTGGCCGTGGCCCATAGCCGAGGGGACGGCACCTACACGATGCCGCTGGCGAACGGCGCCAACGTCAACGGGGACCTGGAGCAGACCCTGACCAGTCTCCATCCCTACCTGCGCTATGCCGTCACCGACCGCCTGGACGTCTGGGGCCTGGTCGGCTACGGCTGGGGCGAGCTGGAAATGACGCAGGCCGGCGGCGGCACGATCGAGACGGACACGAGCCTGATGCTGGGGGCCTTCGGCGGCCGGGGCCTCCTGCTGGCCCCTGAGGCCACCGGCGGCTTTCAACTCGCCACGCGCACGGACGCGATGTTCACGCGCACGTCTTCGGACGCCGCGGCGAATTCCGCGGCGACGGACGCGGACGCTCACCGGGTGCGGGTGATCCTGGAAGGCAGCCGGGGCTGGACCGGCGCCGCGGGGCAGACGTTCACGCCCACCGTGGAACTCGGCCTGCGGCATGATTGGGGCGACGCGGAGACCGGGTTCGGCGTGGAACTGGGCGGCCGGGTGCAGTACGCGCACCCGGGCCTGGGCCTGACCGTGGAAGGCGCGGTGCGGGGCTTGCTGGCGCACGAAGACGCCGATTATGACGAATGGGGCGCCAGCGGCACGGTGCGGCTCGCGCCGGACGCCCAAGGCCACGGCCTGTCGCTGACCCTCTCCCCGACCTGGGGCGCGACGGCCAGCGGGGTCCAGGGCCTGTGGACCCGGCAGACCACCGCGGGTCTGGCCCCATCGGGCCAACGACAAACCCCGGCCGGCCGGCTGAACGCGGAGGTGAGTTACGGCCTGACTCCGTTCGACACCGGACTCCTAACCCCCTATGCGGGCACGGTGCTGACGGACGGCGCGGACCGCACCTATCGCGTGGGCGCCCGCCTGCAAATGACCGGCGGGCGCGCGACCGGGTTGACCCTGACCCTGGAAGGCCTGCGCCAGGAACCCGCCGGGCCCCAGCCGCTGAACCAGGGCCTGCGGCTCGAAGCTGGCTGGAGCTTCTGAGCGGTTCAGGCGGGACGGCACCCTTCGACTTCGCTCAGGGCAGGCGGGGGCTGTCCCCTACAAGACCACTCTCATCATCGTGTAGGGACAACCCCCGTGCTTGTCCGTCTGGGAGACCACCCTTCCCCCCTCACCCCAGCCCCCTTCGCCTTCGGCTACGCTCAGGACAGGCGGGGCAGGCAAAGGAGGGGAAACCTGAGGGCGCCATGAAGCACGGAACGAGCCGCTCTCTTGCAGTCCGGCCATGGAATAGGATAGGCTATTCGCCAGCCAAGGCGGCATCGCTTCATCGCTTCTGCGATGAGCGAAGCCCCGCTCTTCAGACACAAAATCGCCCAATATAAAGGAGGACACCATGAATCCACTCGACTCGATCCCCGGAACGATAGCTGCAGGATTCGTGCTGACTGTCGTTCTGTATTTTGTGGTGAAGATGCTTGTCTAGACCTTCTTGAACGTTTCCCACTTACCTGCAATCAACCCAAAGAGGATATACAATGGAAACCTTACTGGCATGGGGACATTATCTGACGGGTATCACCTGGATCGGTATTTTGTATTACTTCAATTTCATTCAAGTTCCCTTTCTGGGAAAAGTCACCCCTGAAACCAAGGCGGAGGCCTTTCAACATCTGGTCCCGAATGCGCTCTGGTGGTTCCGTTGGGGTGCCTTGGCCACGTGGGTGTTCGGTGCTGCGCTCCTGATGAACCAGGCCCGGTTCGGGTCGGCCTTCGCCCTGCAGGGACAGGATGCCGTCATCGGGATGGGGGCTTGGCTCGGGACCATTATGCTCCTCAACGTCTGGGGCATTATCTGGCCCAACCAGAAAAAGGTGCTGGGGCTCAAAGAAGCCTCGGCGGATGAAAAGAAACGGTCCGCCCGTATGGCCCTCATGGCTTCACGGACCAACACGATGCTGTCCATTCCCATGTTGTTCTTCATGGCATCGTCCGGGCATGCGTCCGGTTTGTTTTGAGCGGATTGATTTGAGGAAAGAAACGTGAAGCAGGAATGTACCTGATGCGGTTGTGCAATAAGAGTTGTCTATTCTGGCTTATCGCGTCGTCGTGGATTTTCGCGCCGGGCGCATGGGCCAACGATACGGAAGGCTTGTTTGTGGGGGTCCGGTTCGGCCATGAACTTGCCGAGGCGAATTACACGAAGAGCGTGCACTACAACCCGAATGCCATCGGCGTTCCCGCCGCAAATCCGGATGGAACGTCAATGACGGGTGAGGACAGCGCCAATGACGGATTCAACGCGTTCTCGGCGAACATGGGTTATCGCGCGTTCCTGTCCGACCGGGTGTATCTCTCCGGCGAGGTCGAGGGTGCGGTGTACTCCAATGCCGTGCAAGGCTTTTTCGAAGGCACGTACACGGGTGACGACAGGCCCATTCCCTCGCAACACGTCTTTCCCGGAGCCTGGAAAGTGGACAAGAACCACAGCCTCGGGTTCAACGCGCGTTTGGGGTACGTGCCCGAGGGCCTGAACTTCCTGGGCGAAGGCCGCTCGGTGTACTTGATTTCCGGAGTGAAGTGGTTGAGCGCGACCTTTGAAGCCTCTTTTGACAACTTCGGGGTTGGCGAGGAGGCGATTAGCGGCGTGGACCGTAAAAAACGCCATGCGGTCCCGTGGCTCATTGGAGGCGGCGTGGAGTTCGGCAGCAGTACGAATCGCTTTGACGTGCGCATCCACTATTCCAATTGGAGCATGGATTACGCCGCGGGTGACGGGTCGAAAGCCGATTCGGCCTATGTGCCGCAGGATTTCGACGTTGACGAAGTCGCCATCTCCCTGGGCTACACCCGATCGTTTACCCTGGGCATGTAAGGAAAGAGGGCCGGCACGCAGGCCGGCCCCTACGCGCAATACAATATCGAGGTTGAATAACTATTATCCGAGCCGGTCAGCCGTTGTCGGCTCCGGTTCATTTCTTCATAACATTTCTTACCAAAGAGGAAACCATGAGCAAGACTCTCAAGGGCACTCAAAGCCATGACAATCTGAAAGCCGCCTTTGCCGGAGAATCCCAGGCCAATCGCCGGTATCTGTATTTTGCACGCCGTGCCGATATCGAAGGGTACCCGGACGTCGGCGGTTTGTTCCGTGATACGTCAGAAGCCGAAACCGGCCATGCCTTCGGTCATTTGGATTTTCTGAAGGAAGTCGGCGACCCCGCCACGGGTGAACCCATCGGGAACACCGAATCGAACCTGAAGGCAGCCATCGAAGGAGAAACCTACGAGTACACGCAAATGTACCCGGGCATGGCCAAAACCGCGCGGGAAGAAGGCTTTGAAGAATTGGCCGAATGGTTCGAGACCCTGGCCAAAGCGGAACGGTCCCACGCCAACCGTTTCACCAAAGGGCTGGAATCTTTGAACAACGCGTAATTTCTGCTTCACAACCATGGAGCGGAGTCGCCGTGTTGCACGACTCCGCCTCACGTGGTTTTCTACGTGACGATCTTCGTTGAAAAATATTCACCTCATTTCCCCTGACTGGACGCGAGACGATCTCGTAGAGGAGACGAATCGCATATTCGACGTCTGCGACGGCTGTCGTCGCTGTTTCAACCTCTGTCCTTCCTTCAACACGCTGTTGGACCGCATCGACGAGTATGAGAGCGACGTCTCCCGTCTGACCGCCGCGGATTACGAACGGGTCGAGAAGGAATGTTATTACTGCAAGCTCTGTTACAACCACTGCCCGTATACGCCACCCCATGATTACGGGATCGATTTCCCGCGTCTCATGGCCGCATGGAAAAAGCAACGGGTCAAGGAACAGGGCGCGTCCTGGCGCGATCGCCTGCTGATCAAAACGGACCTGATCGGGAAACTGGGAGGCCTGACGGCCTCGCTGACCAACCGGGTTCTTGCGACGCCGTGGATCCGGACCCTGTTGGAACCGATCATCGGGCTGCACCGCGACCGGCAGGTGCTTGCCTTTTCTCGAGAAAACTTTCCTGCGTGGTGGCGCAAACGCGGCCCGGCGCTGCAACCCGCGGTCGCCAAGCATAAAGTCGTGCTGTTCCCGAGTTGCATGGTCAACTATCAGGCTACCGATATCGGCAAAGCGACGGTGCAGGTGCTCGTCAAAAATAACGTGGAGGTCGTCGTGCCCAAGGGACAACGCTGTTGCAGCATGCCGTCCTTTGATCTCGGCGATACCGAGACCATGGCGCAGACGGCCACGCATCATCTCCGACTGTTTCTGCCTTATCTCAAACAGGGATATGACCTCGTCGTGCCCACCCCCAGTTGCAGTCTCATGTTCAAACGGGAATATCCGTATCTGGTGCCGACGCGCGACATGACCACGTTGGCCGAACGCACGTTCGATATCTGTGAATACCTGATGCGGCTCAAAAAAGACGGGGCGTTGTCCACGGAGTTCAGGCACACGCAACAGCGCATCGCGTACCAGGTTCCCTGTCATTTGCGCGATCAGAACATCGGCTTTAAATCCAAAGAACTCATGGAACTCACGGGCGCCCGGGTCGAGGTGATTGAAAAATGTTCCGGCCACGACGGCTCCTGGAGCGCCAAGGTCGAATTTTTCGATCGTTCCATGAAGATCGCCCAAAAAGCCGTCCGCGCCGTTTCCGATTGCGAGCCTGACTTGGTGGCGTCGGATTGTCCTCTTTCGGCGCTGCAACTCGATCAGGCCGGGGCGACGCCGTCCGAAAACATGCCGGCGACTCGACATCCCATTCAAATCGTTCGCGACGCGTACAACCTGCCCTCATGAACCGTCTAACCCAATCCGATCTCCTCTCCCCCGCGGACTACGAAGCGCAACGCGCCACGTTTCGACAGGAGATTATCGCCCTCAAAAAACGACGCCGGATTGAGGTCGGTCCCTTGGTCACGCTGGTCTTTGAGAATCGACGGACGCTGCTTTTTCAAATTCAGGAGATGATTCGCGTCGAACGCATTTTCGAGCCGTCGAAAATCCAGGAGGAGCTTGACGTGTACAATGCCCTGCTTCCCGGAACGGGCGAGCTCAGTGCCACCCTGATGATTGAAATTACGACTCAGGAGCGCATCAAGGAAATCCTGGATTCCTTCCAGCATTTCGATCGATCAGACACCCTGGCTCTCACCGTCAAGGACCAAGCCGTCTTTGCCGACTTTGAAGCCGGTCACAGCAAAGAAGACAAAATCAGCGCGGTGCATTTTGTGCGCTTTCCGGTTCCCTCGTCTTTTCTGAAAGCGCTTGGAGAGGATGGGGCTCATGCCGGCATCCGGATTACCCATGAGCACTACAGGGCAGAGGCGAAAGTCCCCCCTGCCCTGCGAGAAGAGTGGCTGAAGGACCTGGGAGCCTGATCGTTTTTCAGATTTTTCTTTCGATACAAATTGACAACTGCCTGGGGGGTGGTTATTATTAATCTCCAGGAAAAGAATGTTCTGGATTGTCGAGAATCCGGGAAACACGATACCTATTCATCTCATATTTAAGCGGAGGAAGTCATGGTCACTATCAGCCCACTTGCCGAAGAAAAAATCAAAGAGTTGATACACGACGAAGAAGAGGACGTTATCGGATTGCGTATCTACGTCAAAGGCGGCGGTTGCAGCGGCTATCAATATGGGATGTCCTTTGAATCCAAAATGGATGAGGATGACACGGTGATTGAAAAAGGCGAGGTCAAAGTCATCGTGGACTCGCAAAGTGCTCCCATGCTGAGCGGCGCGGAAGTCGATTACGTCGACAGCCTGCAAGGCTCCGGGTTTGCGATTAAAAACCCGCAAGCGAAAAGCACGTGCGGCTGCGGCAGTTCCTTTAGTACCTGACCCCATCGAATTCGACCTCAACAAGGCCAGGGTTCTTGCCTCTCTCACAGGCGGAATTCCTGGCCTTTTTCTTCAGAGCCGGTTTCCTTTCATCGAGTATGGCGCGATCGACCCTCACGAAACGGATAGAATTTTCCGCTTCCCACCGGTATTTCAAAGCCGAGTGGGACGAGGCACGCAATAAAGAGGTCTTCGGCCCTTGTTCTCAGGAGCATGGGCACAATTATCTCCTTGAAGTGACCCTTGGCGGGAGGGTCGATCCCGTCACGGGCATGATCATCAATCTGTACGACCTGAAAGAAATCGTGACGGACGTGCTCGAAGAGTTCGACCATAAACATCTCAACTTCGATATGCCCTACTTTGAACGGCTCGTGCCCACCGCTGAAAATCTGGCACTGGTACTGTGGAGGAAATTCCGCGAGCGTTCCGAGACCCGGGACATCGAATCGATACGGCTGTGCGAGGGAGAAAACCTGTGGGCCGAACTCTATCCGCCGACCGGCCCAGCATCACCGGACCATGCGGAACCGACCGAGGCCCTGCTGACTCGCCGGTATTCCCTGACGGTGAAGCGAAATGCCGATTCTTCCCACGTGGAGATGTGGCCACTTACCCTGGACGTCACGCTTCGCGGCCCGATTGATCCCATCACGGGTCGCGTCACGAATATCATGGCGTTGGACGAGCGGGTACAAAACCAGGTCCTCAACCACCTGACGGAAACGAATGTGTCGCAACACCCGGAATTGGCTGCCCGGCCGGCTACCCTCCCTACCCTGGCCAAAGTCCTCTGGCCCCGATTGCTAGACGTTGCCGATACGCGTCTCGAACGCCTCCGGCTCACGGATCATCACAACCTGACCCTGGACTATTCGGGATAAGTAGCCCTGTTGGTCGATTGTAGCGGCGCGAATCCCCATCTACGCTTGCACAAAACCCTCTCGTTATTGTAATTTAGCTATTAAAGTTAAGTAGTGAAGTTTCTTATTACGAAAATCTGAATAAGGATTGTCCGTCATGCAACGCGGGGAAAGTGGCAGATATGAGGTAACAAGCATCGGCGGTGAGCGCATTCATGCCTTTATACCAGCACCGCTTCCGCCGAAACCCACCCTAGATCTGGACGGCCCGCTGCAACAGATGCTCGAATCGGCGGTGCTTGCCCTTGGTCGGCTTGACGGCGTCGCGACCCTCCTACCGGACGAGGCGCTTTTTCTGTACACATACGTGCGTAAGGAAGCGGTGCTTTCCTCTCAGATCGAGGGCACGCAGTCGTCGTTGTCTGACCTCTTGCTCTTTGAACTGGATGAAGCACCAGGAGTTCCGCTTGACGACGTGCGCGAAGTCTCGAACTACGTGGCCGCGCTTGAACACGGTTTGCACCGCCTGCGGGGAAATTTTCCTCTATCGAATCGCCTGATCCGTGAGATACACGGTGTGCTGTTGTCGGGCGGACGGGGTAGCACCAAGGCACCCGGTGAATTTCGCCTTTCGCAGAACTGGATTGGCGGAACCCGGCCCGGCAATGCCCTCTTTGTCCCACCGCCACATACCGCCGTACCGGACTGTATGACGTCGTTCGAAAACTTCCTGCACGCCGAGACCGACGGAATGCCGGTACTGCTACGGTCGGGACTTGCACACGTGCAGTTCGAAACCATTCACCCCTTTCTGGATGGGAATGGACGCGTTGGACGATTGCTTATCACGTTGCTGCTGTGCCACGCCGGTGTGCTGCGCCAGCCGCTGCTATACCTGAGCCTGTACTTCAAACAACATAGAGAGATCTACTATGACCTGCTGAATCACGTGCGGCTCACCGGCGATTGGGAGGCATGGCTCGCCTTCTTCATCGAAGGAGTGAAGCTGACAGCCGAGGGCGCGGTCTCGACTGCCCAACGCCTCTCCCGGATGTTCCAGGATGACCGCGACCGGATCGCATCAGCCGGCGGCCGGAGAACCGGATCGACGTTGCGCGTACACGACGCCCTCAAGGCACAGCCGATTCTATCACTGCCCGTCGCGTGCCGGGGCACCAAGTTGTCTTTTCAGACGGCCGCCTCAGCAATGGAACTGCTCGTCGAGCACGGGATAGCCCGGGAGATCACCGGCAAGCGCCGTGACCGGCTGTTCGTCTATGAGCAATATCTTTCCATCCTCAACGAAGGAACGGAGGCGTCGTGAAACTAAGTGTATTACATTGGCGGGACACAGCCAAGATCATCGGGAAATGAGGCAGTCCCTACCTCCGAGCAGGGATCGCGCGGCTACAACTACCAAAGCAAAAGACACTGGATCCTCGATCAGGTCGAGGATGACAGCAAAAAAGAAGAACAGATTCCTCGCTTGGCTCGGAATGACCATTCTGGTGTGGTCAGCATTTCATTCTGTCAGCGAATTATTGAACACATACGGGGATGACAGAAGGAAGAAGCGGGGATGTTCAGAGAAGACGTGTCGAAAAAACAGGGGGGAGCCGGTCAGGCTCCCCCCTTTCCCATTGATCCACCCTCCGTTACTTGAAGGACGCCGGTGCGGCTTTGAGGCTCGCAGGGGGCTCAGCCTCTACCTGTCGCAGGCTTGACGACCCGCCGCCGAGCGGCAGGACCCGCTGGTCATTGGCAGGGAGTACTCTGAGGTACCCCCATTGACCCGATTGCGAATAGGGCAGCCGGCCGTTGCTCCACACATAATCCCCGGCCAACGCCCATTTCCCTCCGGCCGACGGCAGGAACACATCCAAGCCTTCCGAACCGGCAAACTCCACGGTACTGATCATATCGGCTCCCGGGAGGAAGGGTTCAATGGGCCATTCGTGTTTTTCCACAGTAAACATTCCGTTCTGTTCGCTGCTGGCGCCGAACACGTGGATACGGACTTGATCTCCCGCATGCGCCTCGATAATCGGCGTGACGGGATCCTGCGGACTCTCGACTTCACAGGGTTGGAACATGCGACCGAGTGAGCACCCGGCTTCTTCACGATACAGATACGGCTCCGCCCGGTAGTTCACCCCCGTCAACCCGGCCACATTCTGCACGTAGGGCATGAAGCTGGTCCCGATGATGTTGTCCTCGTCCTGGAAATACAACGCCACGTCACGATAGTTTTCGCGACCCTCATTGCCCGGCAGGGTGCGATCAACCATGACGTCGACAGTCCAACTATTTTTCAGTGAAACGTCTTTCCCGGTCTTGGGGTCACGATACGTCGAGCCTTTGGGGCCGATAATGACTCCGCCGAACAACCCGTTCCGGGGATTGGTGGCCACGTTCCCCCAGTCCCACACCAACGTTTGCCCCTCGCCGTTAAAGGGATCGGCATAGTAGGTATAGGTGCGGGACTTCCCGGGAGCCACGGTTTGATCTCCGGGGTTGTTGCCGAGGTTGACCCCCTGGGAGTCCTTCGGATCGAACGCCAACCCGAAGGCCGAGAACGACGCCCGCCCGTCCTTGAGCTTATTCGTGAGTTTGATTTTGAGACAATCGCCCACGCTGGCCCGCAGGGTCAACGGCATGGGTTGCGCATCCCCGGACACCCGCTTGACATCCTCCTCGAGCACGTAAATCTTGGCTTCCGGATTGCGCAGTTTGATCTTGCGTTCAAAGTCGACCTCAATCGCCTCCGGCGCATTGACATTGAAGCTCATGTCCGGATGATCCATCGCCACCACGTTAAACTGCTTGACCGGTGCATCCGATGGACACACCGGAAGCGGCTCCGGCATACCTTCTTTGCCGTACGCCTTGTTGGGCAGCGGTTGAAGATCGGAGACCGGGGCATCCAACACTCTGATGAGACCCCACGCCCCCTCCGAGAACTTGGAATTCCGCCCATTGAAGAACATGTAATCCCCCGGTCGATGGCGTGGTCCGCCGGCTTCGGGAATCACCAGGTCATACCGCTCGGCGATGCCGACGTGCAGGGCATTTTTGCGATTGGCTTCCTGCGCATACCGTTCAGACCAGAACGTATGCCCGGAGATCGTAAACACGTTGCTTTCGTTCATCGTGACATCCAGTAACCGGAACACGATGGCGTCACCCAGATACGCGCGCAGCATCGCCGTACTCGGATCGCCATGCACGCGGCTGCTGAATAGCTTTGACGGATCCGGGTCGTTGGCCAAACGCTGGGCAAACGGCTCGGCCCGGAAATTCAGGGCACCTCCCGTGGTATGCGTGCCTCCGTTGAGGAAGGGCATGGGGGTCATTTTGATCGTCTCGTTGGGCGGCATTTGGAACGACACGGTCCGGCCCGCTTCCAACGCGACTTCCACCGGTTGCCCGGGAGGATTCCCTGCCGTGACCACGTTCACCGTATGCGGGACGGTGTCCATGATGTGCACCATCAATTCACGGAAACTGCCCGCGACGTCATGGCCGACCCGCTCCGTCGCATGAATATCCGCCACCGGGCCGGTCCTGATCCGTTTGCCCGTCTTGGGATCATGCCACGTGGAGTTGAACGGCTCGGCAATCATCGTGCCCACGGCACCATGCGGCCAAGTCGTGCCGCCAAAGGCGTGATCGTGCCAGAACACACTGCCCACGTCCGCATCCACCCAGAACCGTTGCCGGACGTATTCCACCGTCACGATGTCGCCGGCCGGATGCGCATGTTCCAGCGGCGCGTCAAACGTGAGGGTCTTGTCGCCGATCGCAACGATACGCAGCACTTCCTTCCCCTCCACGTTATCCGCTCCGACTAAAATGGGAATGCCCACGTGATACTGACTCGCATTCGTCACGTGGATGGTCTTGTCTCCCATCTTCGCCGCCTTGGTGATTTTGGCGTTCATCGGCACCGGCAACCCCTTCTCGGTGTCTTTCGTAAACTGCGTAAAGGGTCGCATCGATTGCTCGTACGACATGCCCGAAATCACACCGTCGGAGGCCTGATTGTCAAACTGGAAAAAATGGAAATGCGTGTTGATCTTGGAGGATTGGAAATTGGTAATGTCGTCATCCAACCACTCGCTGGTCAACGTCCAATCGATACAATCGTACACGTTCGCTCGGACGACCAGTGGAAACTTCTTGTCGTTGTCGGCTCGAACGTCCGCTTCTTCTTCATGAACCACGTAGAGCAACCCGTTGGGATCGACGATAGCCGGCTCCTTGCCCTGTGCCGCGGACAATTCAATGGGCAGTTTGATGAAATGAATGTTGTAATCCTGGGAACCCGCCCGGTCCGGACACAGGCTCCAGTTCCCGTTTTCTCCCGGCTCGGCCGGTCCCACCGACCGGGTTCCGTCGTCGTTGAGTCGAATCATCTCCAGCCACGGAGCCGGATTATGATCGTTGGAAAACGGCGCACGTTTTCCAAAATGCGGCGTCAACCAGGGCCACGCCACTTTCCCGGTGGCCGGCTCGAACCGGATGGGGCGCCGTTTTCCAGGTTCATAGCCTTGCCATTCGGGCTGATATTTCGGATTGTCGCCGATGGAAGGCTCCTTTTCACTCATCGCGCGATTTTTATCCCATACCCAATCGACCACCGTGGCATCATAGGCCTTGAGCTGACCGAGTTCGTCGTCCTGATGGCCCGGTTTGCCCTGGTTGCTGAGCTGCATGGACACCCAGTCTTTCAGCGTCACCACCGGAGGCTCGGCTTTCCAATCGGTCTTGCCGCTCTCCACGATCTTGAATTGACTGCCGAACCAATTCACGGTCGTTCCGACCAATTGATCCGACGTCACGGGCTTGTTGATGCGTCCGACCCGGTCCGGCAATTCCCGCAACGGCGCCATCACGTCATTTTGAATTCCGGGCATTTGCAGGGTGTTATAGACTCTCCAATATCCCCACATCCCCGCGACGTAGTGATGGGCGACGTGGCAGTGGAACAGGAAGTCCCCGGCCAGCCACTGACACAACCCTGACCCGCATTCCGTTTCCAGATCCAAGGCTTCGGAGGGGCCGATCACTTCCACGTCCACTCGATCCGATTTGGTGCGAACGATCGGATACTTCACGGGCCCATTCTGGCCGGTGCTCCACATGGGCATTTGTGTGGCCCGTGGGCTGCGCTGCCAACGAATGGATCCACCATGAGGATGGTGGGAATGGAACACTTCCGATCCGCCATGCACGATGCGGAACTTCGCGGGATCCCCCAAATAGCTTCGCGGAATCGTCGGCGCCGCATCGCCGAACGTATAGGAACTGTACGCCATGGATTCATCTTCGAACCCGAAATATTCGTGTTGCACGTGCATGTTGTTGATGCCGAACGGTTCGCTGCGATAGTTCAAGGCACGAGCTCCCGGACGATAGGCGTCCGTCAGCGGGTCGCGTTGAGGCAGGAAGTCGCCGTGCTTGTTCACCGGACGAAACGCTTCATCACCCACCTCATGATAAATCAGCACGAACTCACGAAAATCCGGACCCGTGCCGTTTTTGATCATCGTCTGCCACCCGCTTCTGTCCTTCATGGCCGGACCCGTTCCCAACGGATCATAATACTCCGACCCGCGCGGCTCGACGACAAACACCCCGAACAACCCCATGACCGTCAGTTCCCGGTCATTACTATAGGTATGGAACTGCCGCCCGCCCTCCTGGGTCTCCGGATGGATGTACCATTCCATCTCGATGGCCTCTCCGACGCAGTTCTCTTCACATTCTTCGGGAGGCCCGGCCGCCACGGAATCGGGATTGGTCGTGGTCGCCGGTTGCCCGGTTTGACTCATGACCATGTCGGACCCGTTGATGTGGAGGCTGACCTCCTCGCCGAATTCCAACGCGTTCCGCAGCGTGATTTTCACGCAATCGCCCTGGTTGGCACGAATCACCAAGGGCTGTATCCATTGATCCTGGATCCCGTTTTTCACGCCGCCGGGATCATGATGGCCTTCTTTCTCCCGGGCCGCCGCGTTCTTCGCTTCTTCTTCACGAATCTTGGGAATGTCTTCGGTCAGGGCGTACATATAGCCGGGATAGAAATCCAACCATTGATTCAAGGTGATCTCCACGTTGACGGCGGAGACGTCGTAGTGCCTCACCGGTGCGGTTTTGGGGCACAATCCTCCCTTCATCGAAACCGGCTCGACGTCGGAATTGGAGGCCAGCAAGCCGTTGGCCGGCCCGGCCCCGTACTGGTGCATCATCGACATGGTATTGAAGGCGCCCGACTTGTCGCCCTGATGCTGCATCTCTTCTTGCATCTGCTGCATCAAACGCTGGTGTTGCAACTCAACCAGCGCGGCGCGTTCAGCGCGTCCTTCCACTGCGTTCTCCATGATGGTTTGGCCTTTGAGCCGTTCAGCCCACTCCGGTGACTGGGAAGACATGGACACCTGATGGACGGAATGAGACGCTTCCTGCGCATTGGCCGAAGCGTTCATGCCGAACAGCATGGCTCCTCCCCAAAACGCCAAGGCTGCCGTTATGGTGAATATGGACCGTGTTGCGTAACTCATCGTTCGGTCTCCTTACACAACGAAGTGAATAAGAACTTCATTCCTCACAGGTAGATAGAGATGGTTAGAGCGAACACACAGGTTCGCCCTTACCCAGGAATACTCTGCAAGGATGATGCCTGAAGCTCTTTTTCGAGGCGCTTTCTGCAACACGCTGAATGTAAACAGAAATGGCTGGATGAACGGGAAGGTGCCTGTGGCCAAACGCGTCAGCCACGGAAAAGCGGGTGTGGCAGGAAAGGACATCCGTGACCAGCAGGCGTCAACGGCTGAACAGGGGAAACGGATGCAACCGGCTATGGCGTGTTTGACCGATGCGCGGGCAGGTCAATATGAAACGTCGTGCCTTGTCCGGGTTCGCTGTCTACCGTAATGGAGCCCTGATGGTCCTCGATAATGCCGTGAACGACCGTGAGTCCCAACCCTGTCCCTTCCCCCACCTCTTTGGTGGAAAAAAAGGGGGTGAAGAGTTTCGGAACGTCTTCAGCGGGGATACCGCATCCCGTATCGGAGACCGACAGACGCACGTGATCGTTGCGACAACGAAGGCTGAGGGAAAGGATCCCTCCCTCGGGCATCGCCTGAATGGCATTGACGATCAAATTCAAGAGGACTTGCCCCACATGATCCCGGTCGGCAAAAATTTTCGGACAGTTCGACTCCATGTCCACTTCAAGTCGGATTCTTCGCTTTTCCAGCCGTTCCTGAATCACGTCCACGATATCCTGTACCACCAGCGACATGGCGAGCGGATGGCGCTCAATGGGTCTCTGCCTGGCAAAACTCAGCAACTGATTCATAATCTTCGTAATGCGCTCGACTTGGGCCACAATGGTGGTGAGTCCTTTCTTGGTCGATTCATCGGAAGTCTTTCGCATCAAGTACTCGGCCCGTCCGAGAATCACGTTCATGGGCGTTCCGATCTCGTGAGCCATGCCGGTGGCCAGCGTCCCCAATTCAGCCAATCGTTCGGCCTGCCAGAGTTGGCTTTCCAATCTCTTCCGTTCCGTGATATCCCGAAGGATCACGGTAAACAATCGCTGTTTGCCTTTCTTGAATTGAGAAATCGAAGCCTCGATGGGAAATTCTTCCCCATTGGACCGCAGCCCCGATACCGCCCCCAAGGCACCCATGCGCCGATTGGTCACTTGGGTTTCCCCAAAATTCTTCACGTGTTGACGATGATTGGCGCGAAACCGCTCCGGAAGAAACCGGTCGATCGGGTTCCCCATGGCGTCCTTGGCTGAACAGCCGAACATGGTTTCCGCGGCCGCGTTGAATTGCACCACGTGCTGTTTCTCATTAATCGTGATAATGGCATCCATGGCCGACTGAATGACGCCGGCCAGTTGAAGCTCAACGGCCTGCAACCCCTTTGAAGTCCGCCGACGGACGCCTTCCTGAGATCGAAGTTCGGCGAGTTCGCGTCGAAGGGTCTCGATTTCTTTGACAAGTTGAGCTTTGGAGGGGGGAGGCGCCATGCCATGCTCCACAAATGGATTCATCAGGTAGCCGATCGCTCCATTTCTCCCAATTTCCGGTAGAGGGTCTTGCGGTCGATTTTCAAGATCTGCGCCGCCTGCAGTTTGTTGCCTCGAGTCTTCTCCAAAATCCTTTTGATGTACAGACGCTCGACTTCTTCCATCGAAAGCGACCGCTCACTTCCCTCCTCGATCAACCGCCCTTCTCCGTTCGCCTCGCGAATCGTGACGGGTAACGCCTCCACGGTCACGATATCTCCCGGGGCCAAGGTGACGGAGCGCTCAATCACGTTTTCCAACTCCCGCACGTTGCCGGGCCAATGGTAATCGATCAACAACCCGAGTGCCGATTCGGTGATTCCCGCAGACGGCTTGCCCATTGTGCTCGCCATCTTGTGCAGCAACATGGTGCACAGCAGAGGAATATCTTCTTTGCGTTCGCGCAGGGGAGGCAGCCGAATTTCAATGACGTTCAGACGGTAGTACAAATCTTCCCGAAACCGTTTGGCTTCCACTTCCTCCGCCAACACCAAATTCGTGGCCGCGATGATCCGGACGTTCACGGGAATGGATTGCGTCGCGCCTACCCGACGAATTTCCCGTTCCTGGACGGCCCGCAATAATTTCGCCTGCAGCAGCATGGGCATGTCACTGATCTCATCCAAGAACAACGTGCCCTTTTGAGCCTCTTCGAACAATCCGCGTTTATCCGACCTGGCATCCGTAAAGGCCCCTTTCACGTGCCCGAACAATTCGCTTTCCAGAAGCTGTTCGGGAATCGCCGCGCAATTCACCGGAATAAACGGCGCATTCTTGCGGCTACTATTATAATGAATGGCCTTGGCCACCAATTCTTTTCCCGTTCCGCTTTCGCCGGTAATGAGAATATTCGCCTGGGAGTCGGCCACGCGACGAATGAGAGCGAAGACCTCTCGCATGGGTTTACTCTTTCCGAGAATTTGATCGAAAGCGTATTCCCGATTGACCTGCTTCCGCAGATGTGCGACTTCCCGGCGGAGGGAAGCCTCACGGAGAGCTTTCTCAACCGTCACCAACAGTTCATCCGTTTTGATGGGTTTCGTCAGATAATCGAAGGCGCCCCGTTTCATCGCATCGACGGCCGACTCGACGGTGCCGAAGGCCGTCATCATGATGGTGTTACAGGCGGGATGATGTTGGACAAGCTCGTGCAGGAGTTCGGCTCCATCTATTCCCTTCATCCGGAAGTCCGTCAGGACGACGAGATATTCGTCACGCTCCAGATGATCAAGGGCTTCCCGCCCCTCTCGCGCCACGCCGACCGGATAGCCGTGATCTTCCAGGATATCTTTGAGAAGATCCCGCATTTCCTGGTCGTCATCAACAATCAGAATGGAATTGGTCTGGACTGCCATAGGTCACCTACATTGATGATGAACGTTCTATTTTACGCTCTGTGTGGATATTTGGTACACAAAAATCTTGGGATTTATCCCTTTAAATTGACGGGCTGCGGCAAGCGTTTTGCCAGCAGTTTGTAAGGCGCACGGGCGCACGACTCCACCATCCTGCGGAACGGCGGGATATACATGCCAAGAAATCTTCGCTGTCTCCTGTTTTCTGTTCGTCCGTAATTGTCGATGAGGGACTCAACTGATGAGTACCAAACCAGTGGAGGATGAATGACCCGACACTGCCGTTTCGTGATTACGTCTTCAATGCAGCGAGGCCAATCCGTGACCCTCGTGACAGGAACGGCATGTCTGACAAAGTGGAGGGCTGCTCGATAAGACATGGTATAAGCAACCGCTCCTGACGCTCCTGTCCCTTTCAGACCGGGAGCGCGAAGATGGGACAGGTAATGGTCAAACAGGCCAATGACGCCCTGCCGACGAACATAGGCCCTTGAAGAATAGAGTTGCGTGAGTTCAGCATCGTGGTAATACCGGCCAGTCAGGAACTCAACTAGTTGGGGAGAGGGAACGGCATCATCCTCCAAGATCAGGGCATAGGCTATATTCTCAGAGACAATTCGCCGATAGACCTTGATATGTGACAAGGCACAGGCAAACTCGGCATGGGACAGGATTCTTCCCGCTCGTCGCGTGGCAACACGGTCAATCTGGTCTTCATACTGAGGATCGAGTCCATGGCGACCGTCCACGGCATCGACAAACTCAAAGTCGATACCGAGATTGCACAGGGCCTCTGAAATAGCTTCACGCCGTTCGGTGCAATCTAATAGGGACACCACAAAGACGGGGATCGTGGGCGGCATGGCAGTCTTTCTTGGAAAGATGGACCATCAGCCACCGACCGGACATGGTCGGGCCGATTCCGTCCTCCAAGGAGACTGGATGACCCTGCGTATTTACCTGTTCATGATCACCAACCCTGACGATAGCTAGTCGCCATGTTCGGTGATAGGCTCTTGTATTGAGCAGGCGACCCGACAAGGGTGCCCCTCGGAGAACGGAATACTGGGAGTGTATTGATGTTGGTAGGCTATGGCAAGCCTTGGCATTTGATAGCATGCTTTCATTATGCAGGAATTGGTGCCACCGACCCCACAGCACCTGATCGCGTTTGTGATGCTGGTCGTAGTCGGCACGCTTGTTGTGCTATATTTCGAGTGTTACGAGAGTGCGGCTTGTTCCGTGTCGCATGTCTTATCTGATCTGGTCTCCGTCCTGCTCGTGAGTGCCGGATGGAGTATTATCCTAGTGGAGGTCGCCATGTTTGTTGAATCCTGGATCAAGGAACGACGTGAACGACGGTACAAGGAAGAACGGCAATCACTCGTCGAAGAGCTACGCGCCAAGATTCGCTCAACGGGCAAACCGTTAACCGAACAAGACCTTGAAGAATTAGAGCAGGAGACTGGTCACGTTTTGCCGACCAATTCCCGATAGGTCATCGGCTTCCCTGGCATGGCTCCAAAGAGAGCCTGCATCCGGTCTACCGTATCTACCTGACAGTTCCCTTCATTTAGCCGGAAGGTGAACTCGTCAACATACCGATCCAGGTGCTTCACGCTCACTTGATGGAAGGTGCCTTCCAGCCCGCGTTTCAAATTGGCCCACACGCTTTCAATCCCGTTCGTATGCGCCATCCCCCTCACGTACTCATTCGCTGAATGGTTCAGGGTTTCATGCTGATACCCTTTGCGGGTCAGCCCACGATAGGCTCCATGATTATCGGTATAGACTTGTGACCCCTGTTCGACGTGTCGCTGGATCTCCGTCCACAAGGTCAGCCGATCCGTCCCTGTCACCGACTTGGCAATCGTCTTGCCGTCCCGTGCGCGCATGCCCATAACGGCTTGTTTCCCGGTCGATCCACCGCCTTGAGGCTTCGTGCCTTTTTTCAGACGTTTGTTGCGCTCTTTGCCCCCGATGTACGTCTCGTCAATCTCCACAATGCCGGAAAGCAAAATCGACTGCGAATCACAGGCTTTCCGAAGCCGATGCAGCATATACCAGGCATGCGGTTGTTTGATCTTGATCTTTTTGCTTAACTCCATGGAGGAAATGCCCTTCCGATCCGTCAAGAACAGATACGCGGCCATCAGCCATTTGCGCGCGTCGATCTTGTTGCGTTCAAGTGGCGTATTGGTGAAGACCGTGAAGTAGGCCCGACACATCCCACACCAATAGGTGCCTGCCTTCTTTTGAGGCGTAATCTTGTCAGTCTTGTCGCACTTCGCACAGACCGGCTGTCCGTGCCACCGGACCCGCTCGAAGTACTGAATGGCACTCTCGACCGTCGGATATAACTCATTGATTTCAAACAGGCTTAAGGTCTTGGCTTTGTGTGTCGGCATCGTCTTCTCCCTTCGTGAATACTGAAAGCATACTAGCACGATAGAGAAGGTTTGTCAAGTTAAAGGGATAAATCCGAGCACTTGTCGAAGTCCGCCACTCCTCATCAGAGCCTGTTCTTGACTCGATCGAGTCTTGGGATCACAGAAAAGAATTCTTTGCGGGGTTTCGCCCCCGCACGACGAGGTCCTTTTGTTTCGGCAAAAGGACCCAAAACCATCGGCGCCCGGGCGTGGCCCTCCGGGTTCCTTTGCCCCAGCCCCGCTTGCATGGGCTGCGGAACTCGCTTCGCTCAGACAGTCCTCGCCCCCAAATAGTGGTTTCGGGACTGGGGCGCAGCCACGCCCGCAGGCGCCGGGAAATGATGCTTTCTTCTTTCTATTGTATTTGTCTGTCATCCCTGTATGTGTTCAGTCATTCGTTGACAATTTCCGTTTTTTCTTTCCCTCGCCTTTGAAAGACAACCCCCTCACTCCCCCTTCTCAGGGGGACGGCAGCACTCCTCTCCCCCCTGATAAGGAGGGCAGGGGGGTTCAGTAGGGGCGGCCCTGCGTGTCCGCCCTCCCTTCTTGTAGGCAGCCCCTCGTTCTGTCAACGAATGACTGAACCTTTACAATCCCCGACCCCGATCGGGGATCCAGGGTCGTTTCTGTTGTCTTTGTAGCCCAGGGTTACGATTTCCTGAAAATCCACACGGACAGGCGAGGGTTCAGCGTCGCCTTGGGCAAAATCGACTTGTGCAAGCGGAAAGGCTGAGAATTTGCAACGAGGTCGCCAAACACTATGTCCAACGGGAGCCCAGAGACGATGGAAGACAGCGAATCCGGCCCGGCAAGACACGCCAATGCGTTGGGCCGAAGTGCCCCGCTGATCCGGGACAGATGATCCTGTAATGTCGCCATATCATCATACGACGCAAACGGCAGCCAGACGTACATGAGATCGTACATGGACACGTCATCATGGAAAGCGCCTTCACTCAGGAAACGATAGCACCCTTGCCGGTTGAGTTGGTTGTTCCGAGCCAATTGGTTCCATGCCGCTTGGGCGTGTTTTTGAGCATAGGCTCCACGTGAATAGACGATGGTCGCAGACCGGGGTTGGTCAGCCAGCAAGGTGCCGATGACTCCGTCAAACCCATGAATGAGGGTTTGGCCGGATTGCCCGACTTGGACGGCCAGGCGTTGATCCTGCTCGATGAAGTCGTTCAAAAAATCAGCCACAAAGGGTTGGCTCGCAAGGTCACTGATCGGCGCGTCATCTTCCGGATAGAGCAGTACGGCCGAATACGCCTCTTGAGGCGATACCACGGGAACGCCATCAGGGAAAAACCTTTCCCAGGAACGTTCCCTGTTCGCAGCAGCCTGATCTCCTTCCTGATGTGCCAACTGGTGCGTAATGCCCCAACTTGGCTGCAAAGCAATCTCGGATGAGGTCTTATGGTCAGACAAAACAAGTTGCTCGGAGTCCACGGCAATCCGTTTTCCACAGGGAGCGAACCCTTGTTGATTCGGAGGCGCAAAGGCGAGACCGCTGGTGTCATCCGTCTTCGTGACCTTGAGCAGTTTTCCTTCTTTGACCGTCAGGCAAATCCGATGGCGCGGGTCAACATAACGCACGGGCGGATGCGGATTCGGCACCCAATCGACCTCATGCGACCGGGGTGGATCCAGGAATACGGCAAAAGGATTTTCCCCGCCCCGGTGCGTGGCCGTAAAAAAATTGCTGAACAGCCCGAACGCCGCCGCCGACGGATAGGTTGGAATGCCCCGGTATTGCAAGGACCGTGGGTTACGAGGGTTTTGATCGTCATACAGGCCGCGGATCAATTCAAACGCGGCGCTGCCCGTCCCCGGCAACAATGACTTGAACAATTCCACCACCGGCAAGTAATCAATGGCCGCCCAATGCATCGCACTCATGCAGGACATGAACCGCGCCCGATCCCAGGTGCCATCCTCCAACACATAGAACGCGTCTTTCCGTTGACGGATCGTGGCTTGCCCTGCCTGATCGAGCACCAGATCGTCATCGGCATAAAAGAACTCCACTTCTTCGACGGCCACGCCCATGGCCCGTGAAGCCATCATGCGGAGGTCCTGCCGGGTCAGGCTTTGCCAATCGGGGCGAGTCGTCAGATCCAGATTCATGGCGTTCACCAACCCGCCGGGTTTCAGGCCCACCCATTGCCCCCAATCCAGATAGAGCCGGGCCGATACCAGATGCACCGTGCCGTCGTTGTGTTCCTCCCACTCACATTCATGCAGCGGGTGACCGTCGGGATCGGTCATCAGGATTCGTCGCCCCAGCGTGCCATACACCACGACGTGGCCGGTCGCGAGTTGGGTGTACGTCACGTTGTCCGGCGACGCGTTCGCAACAAGCGCCAGGTTGCCTTTAAGCGTAAAACTCGCCGGATTGTGAAGAATGGAGGAAAAAATCCTGGAATTGGCTTTCAAATTCCGACTCGCGCGAAAATACCGGTTGTATGAACAATCGTGGAAATACCCTTCACATCATAACGAAGACAACATGGGAAAGCGACTTCTTCAGTTTCTGAACTACGGGTTTCAGTGAGTGCGTGTCTTTTGTCAGAAGTGCGTGCAGATGTCGAGCCTTTCACCTGACTTGATAGTTCTTCACATGAATGCTTGACTCACGATTCTCTGACGCTTAAGAGTAGGTGGATTTCTTGGGCTCCTTATTCACTTCATCGTTCGGTCATAGCGAAAAAACAAACGGTGAATACAAAAAGACTCTTCTTCTGTTTCATGGTGGCTTGTACAGTGGCGTTGCCCGGTTGCGGCGGTGGAGGCGGGGGCAACGTCGGTCCCAGTCCCATGATGCCGGCCGACCCATGCATCCAGACTTCCGACTTCGGGTGCATTTCGTCATCACGATACAATCAGGAAGTGGAAAGGCTCAGGCAGACCCACGGGAACCCAACGGATTTTGCCAATCAATGGGGACTGGGTGCCATCAACGCGGATCGGGCATATGCGCATCTCGAACTGGCCAAAGGAGCAAACGTGGAGCCGGGCGAAGGAGTAACCGTCGGCTTGATCGATACGGGCATTGATCCGGAGCATCCCTTATTCGCAGGCACAACCATATCGGAAGAATTCCGCGCCGGGGCGATTAATGAACGGGGCGTGAAGGCTTCTCACGGTACGGCAGTTGCCAGTGTCATCGGGGCGCAGCCCACGGGGCGAGCGAATGGCTTTCATGGTGTCGCCTGGGGCGCTGACCTGAAGATGTTCGCGATTCCGTTGGCAGATCCGCCGCCGCCGGAGACTCTCTATAGACCGACAGCACCGGGCTCCTTGGGAAGTGGCGATGCAGAAGATGCCATGCTCTATCAGTACGTCCTGAGACAAAACATGGACATTCTGAATTTGAGTTTTACGACACCGGGCCTTATCAAGGACTACACCGAACAAGACATCCGTTTCAATTTTCGTCAAACCATTGCCGCATTGGCACAGACAGGCGTTCAAGACAAAACGATCCTTGTCTGGGCCGCAGGCAATGCGAATGACCGGGCTTGTACGCCGGGAACTGTCAATTGCAATCAAATGGATAATATGCTGGATGCGGATTCGCCTGAGATATACGTCGGCATGGTGGCGCGGATTGCGGAATTGCAAGGACATTCCCTGGCCGTCGCCGCCGTGGACCGGAACGGCGACATTGCCGGGTTTTCCAATCGCTGCGGCATCGCCGCCAATTGGTGCCTCGCGGCACCCGGTGTCGATGTTTCGGTGGCCTATTTCGGACCCGATAACGGTATCCCTGGAAGACGGGGAATCGGCACGAGCGGAGGCACGTCCTTGGCCGCACCGATGGTCTCCGGCTCGCTGGCGGTGATGAAACAACTCTTTCGAGATCAACTGTCAAACACGGCACTGGTGACCCGGCTTTTCGCCACCGCCGATAAGAGCGGCAGGTACGCCAATAGAGCAATCTACGGACAGGGCATGCTTGATCTCGGGTCAGCGACGTCACCGGTCCGGACAACCAGTATCGCCCTCGGGAACACGGTCGGCAGTCCAGGCATCAATATCCAAACAACCGGCCTCCGACTCGGCGGCGCACTCGGCGACGGACTGGGACAGTCACTGGCGGGGCGGGAAATCGCCGCGTTCGACAGTTTGGGCGCCCCGTTCTGGTTCAACCTTTCCAATTTCACCGGTGCGACCCGTGGGCCGTCTTCACTGGTGCGGCTTCGCGAATTGACGGCGCAGTCCCCCATCACGCGACGCACCGCCGGGCGACTGATGACGTTCACGCCGGCCCGAGCCGGTGGTTCAATCGAACAGGATCTGGGGTATGGGATGCTGCGGTTCGGCTACAGGGAGAGACCTGCCGGTGCCAACGGCGGGCATTTTACATTGGCGGACAACGCCACGACGTTGACCTTCACCGGATCCAACGGCATGTCGTTCTCGACATTTACCGCCTCCGGGTTTGCGGGCAGATCGCCGACCTCGGGCGTTGCGCTTGCATGGCGGCCGCTTGACGTTCCGGTCGGCTTCCGGGCTGGCTGGCTGGCCGAGCAGGCAACCATGTTGGGGACTATGGCAACCGGTGCTTTTGGGCAACTCTCGGCAGATGCCGCGGTGACGGGCCTTGAGACAAGTTTCGAGATAGGCCGTTGGCACCTTGCCGCTGATGCCGAGATCGGTAAGGCACACCCGCAAGTTCGCGGCGGCATCATTACCCGTATGTCCTCTTTGACCACCAGCGCATTTGCCTTCAACGCCACGCGTCGATTGGCAAATGGCGGCCTGATACGGATTGTGCTCTCACAGCCTTTGCGCGTGGAGGGAGGCCGGGCGGCGCTCTCCGTTCCGATCGGCCGTACCAAGGACGGGGCTGTGCTGCGCCAAGCGGTGTCAGCCGATGTTGCGCCCTCCGGCCGACAGATCGACGTTTCGGCGCAATGGTATTACCCGCTAGTCAATGGCGAACTGCGCTTCGATGCCGCCTGGATGCACAACCCGGGCCATAATGCGAACACGGACCCGGCAGTGCGCTTCTTGGCGGGGTGGCAATTCAAGTTCTAGGCCCTCTAGCCCCGATAACTCCCTTCTTCTCACTCGCGAAGTTGCCCTGAGCCGTACACCACATATTTGGAGCAGGTCAGGTCTTCGAGCCCCATGGGGCCTCGAGCGTGAATCCGCGTCGTACTGATGCCGATTTCCGCGCCAAGACCGAATTGGTAGCCGTCATTGAGGCGCGAGGAAGCATTGACCATCACCGCCCCGGCATCGACTTCCTGCAGGAACCTCATGGCACGAGCATAGTCCTTGGTCACAATGACTTCGGTATGCCGGGATCCATACGTCCGGATATGATTCATGGCCTCGTCCATGTCCTTGACGACTTTGACGGCCAACGTCAGCGCGAGAAACTCCTGGCCATAATCTTCTTCCGTTGCGACGTGGGCATCGGGAATATATTGCCGGGTTTTTTCACAGCCACGGATGTCCACCTTGGCCTCGGTCAGGGCCTTGCCCAGCTTCGGCAAAAAAGTTCTGGCAATGTTGTTATGAACCAATAAGGTCTCCATGGCGTTACACGTCGAAGGCCGTTGGACCTTGGCATTCACACTGATGGCTTCAGCCATCGTGAGATCGGCATCGGCATCGATGTAGGTGTGACAGACCCCTTTATCATGCTTGATCACCGGAATGGTCGAATGCTCGGTGACGAGTTGCATCAGGGACTCCCCGCCCCGTGGGATAATCAAGTCGACGAACCGGTCCTGTTTCAGCAACTCCAAAACCGCCTCGCGTTCAGTGCGTTCAACCAGGGAGATGGCCCCTTCGGGAATGCCGGCCTCTTGTGCGGCTTCGGATAACACGCGGGCGATGGCCATATTGGAATGAATGGCTTCCGAGCCTCCTCGTAGTACGCAGACGTTCCCTGATTTGAGACACAACGCCGCGGCATCGGCCGTCACGTTCGGGCGGGACTCGTAAATGATCCCGATGACCCCAATGGGCACGCGGACCCGCCCGACCTTCATGCCGTTGGGCCGTTCCTGCATACCTGATGATTGACCAACGGGATCGCGCAATTTGGCAATTTGACGAAGTCCATCCGCCATTTCCTGAATGCGCTCGGGAGTGAGTCGAAGCCGGTCGGCCATGGCCTCCCGTCCGTTATTGGAGTCAAAGGCTTCCAGGTCTTTTGCATTTTCTTCCAGAATGGTCTCGGTGGCTTCTTCCAGTCCTTTGGCCATAGCCACCAGGGCCTCATTTTTGACTGACGCCGCCAGACGACTCAATTGGGGAGAGGCAGCGCGTGCCTGTTCCAGAAGCATGCGAAGATACGTCGGGGTATCAACAATCTCTTCTTCGACAACCTCTTCCGGTGGAGTATCGACGTCTGCTGTCGACTCTTCTATATCTTCTTCGTTCAGTTCTTCTTTGGTGTCTTCCATGCTCATGTTCTCCAGCCTTTACAATATGACGAGTTTATCTTGGATTCGAGAATACCCATGCCTCATGAACTAGGTCAAGCAAAGCAGGAAATAGCCAAGGCTAAAGTCCAATTTCAGACGCATTCAGGAAAACGAGCGTCTTTCTCCATACCGTTTCCTTGATTTTCCGCATTCAATCCTGTTACACATGTCGGCGCTGTTACTTCAGCAAACATAGATTCCTGCCTCCCCATCGCGATCTGACCTTGTGCCGAGGTAGCTCAGTTGGCAGAGCACAGCCCTGAAAAGGCTGGTGTCGGCAGTTCGATTCTGCCCCTCGGCACCATATTTCTTTCTCCTGCACTCTAGACTCATACTTCATTCCAAGCACGATCTATAGCCTGAAGCAGTTTGGACTGCACGCGGTAAGCGAAATTTCCGCAAGGAAGGCTTGGCCTGTCCTTCGAATGAAAACACCAAGTTTCGCAATTTATTGATTTCCCTACGAATAATACCGTCACATTACCGTCACAATATTGACTTTATTTAATTTTCTGTCATATTGCGAAGAATGGTAATTAGGGCGAAACGTAACCAAAATAGATCTTCAGAAACTGTTTAAACACATTCTCCCGACGGTGATTAAAGCGATACTCTACTTCTTTCAGATACATGGGGCAATGATATTTCGAGACCCCGCGATACTGATACAAGATATGTTTGGCGTAACTCCAAAAGCCTTCAATGCCGTTAATGTGATTCTTCGTCCGCGGGCTCACCAACGCTTTCGCATGATTGACCGTATGATGGTGGCCATAGCGTTTTAAGGATTGATACCCGCGAAAGGCATCCGTGAAATAGACCGACCCTTTTCGGGTGTGCGCTTGAATATGCCGCATCAATTCCTCCGCACTGACCGACTCGACGACTTTCGTATACACGCGGCCGTCCCGCTCCAGGAGCCCGAAGACGACGCTTTTGCCCGCGGGGGCGCGGCCCCGTTGGCCTTTGCGCCGGCCACCGAAATAGGCCTCATCGAGTTCGATCTCGCCCTTCAGTTTGCCGGCTTCCAGTTCAGTGACATGATACAACGCTTCGCGCACACGGTGATAGACGCGGGTGACGACTTTCAGGTCCAGGCTCAGATCCTGGCTCAACCGATAGGCGGGTTGCAATTGATAAAAGCCTTGCAGGATCCGGATCTCCCGGCGCAGCCGCCGGAGGCTCTTGCTTTTCCCGCAACGCCCACATTTCACGTAGCCGCGGCTGGTGTGCAAGACCTGAAAGGAACCGCAGAAAATGCACTTGCGACCGCGCAGAAAGTTGGCCGCACAACTAAAAACCGTATGTCGTCCTGTAACCATGCTGGTTTTCTACCACACATTGGTTACGAAACGCCCTAATTACCCGAAGAATTAATGTCAATTTAATGTCAATCTCACGAACGACGATGGATAAATTAAAGCTTCGCGTAAAAGCCTCTGATTATGAGCTTGAGGCCGAGGGCTCCCGGGATTTTCTCAACGAGCAATATGAGGCCTTCAAGCAGCTCCTTGAAGACGTGACGCAAAAACCGGTTGTGTCCAAATCGCGGGAGAAAATTGATAGTCCGTCGTCACGTGAATCGCAGGTGCCTCCCCTGCCCGGCGACAAGACAGATGTTCCAGGAAGGTCCCCGGTCAAATCTTTTCAGAAATTGTTGGTTTGGGATGATCGGACCCAACGGGTAAAGAGTACGATCCTCCCGGATGGCCCGACGAGAATAGCTGATACGGTTCTGTTACTCTTATTGGGATACCGTGAACTCCGAGGGCTCAGTCAGATCTCCGCGCTTCTTCTGAATCAGGGACTCGAATCCGCAGGCTTCGACGACTACCGCCTGGACCAGGAAATGGCGCCTTATCTGAAGGCCAAGCTGGTGCTACGTTCAGGAGTCGGAAAAGGCAGCCGGTATCGACTCACCACCCGCGGCGTCAAAAAAGCCCAGGAACTCGTCCAAACCCTGGCCGCGCTGATTCCCGATCCCCTACCCTGATTTCTTTGGTGGTGATGCCCCGGACGTTCGGTGGTGGCTGTCGCAGCACAGAAGGCGTCATGAGGCAGGTCTCGGGCTTTGACCCGGGATGTCGCGGCTACGGGAGGAGGAGAAGAGAGTTGCTCCCTTGTTTTGGAAACAAATGACGACTCGTTTTACGGGGGTTTACTGGCTGGTTTTACTTTCAGCCGGATTTACATTGGGGGATGGTCATGGACAAGGGCATGAACCTAAACACCGAATATTCTACTTTTAAAGGGGCTCTTTCTTTTATGGGGAAGCGTACGTGAAGATCAGGTCGAGACTAACCGCAGGCGGCTGCACTATGAAATGATCGACAATGTGCCCAGCACCCAGTGATAAGCGCTAGCAAAGTAGTATCGGAGCGATTTCTCCGAGCGTTAGTCGCCGGCAGCCGGACGCGTCCCGTTATCGCCAAACTCTTCGAGAAGCGCCGCCCGTGCCTCTGAATAACAATCTGGCGATAAATTATCTTCAAGGGCAACCAAAATATCCTTCAGCATCTCTTCCTGCGCTTCTTGTTGTACTTGTTCTCTATCGAATGTATGCGTATCACCTGTTATTTGGGTTAGTACCATCTGCTTTATATCAGAAAGTTCCGAACTGATGGCTTGCAATTCCGCAGATGTTTCCAATCCCGCGTCGAGTGATGCTTTGGCAATACGCTTCTGATAGGTTGTGATGGTCTTGGATAATGTTATGACACAGTTCACATCAGCAAATTTCGACTTCCGAAGTTTCCCGAGGTCACGTTTCACTGCCTGTAGGTTTTTGCGTAAAGTGTCGACTGAATGGAGCCCCTTCTTGGAAACAGCATGTACCTCTTTAATTAGTACCTTTACAACAACCTGTATAATTTGTTTCCTAATCCGTCTCCACGTAACGTCATCCTCGAAACCATCACGGCGAGCGTTCGGCACAAGGGTGCCCGGTTTGACAAATATTTCGCCCACAAAATAATCCTGAAACCGGCCATGAGATTGCCCCAAGTCCTGAAACAGTTCGCGCACAATTGCAGTGCCGTCAATTTGGATGTTACGTACGCGAATCCGTAGACCACCTACGCGTGTATCGTTATATGCGCCGGATTCTTTCTTTTTCCCCACCCACGCCCACCAGTCGTCGGTTTCTGAGAAGTATAGGTCGCAATTTTTGAGAACGATGTCTTCAGAGGCGACTGAATAATGTCTGCCATATCTCTTGGTAACAGGTATCTTGTTTCGGTCACCGTCCTTGATTATTATTTTGACCGCCTCGACCCGCATACCCGAAGTCGCAACACCCTTATCTAATTTATCGCGGAACGGGAAGTCCTCTGAATATGGGACGGGCGCTACTTGGCTAACAAAGTTGTACATTTCTTCAATCGATACACACTCAGAAGGGGGATTAGTAAAACCTTGCAGTTTTACCTCAAAAAAATGCGCATTGGCATTATCCACAGGCATCCGAAAAGCCTTGACACGTTCGTTCAGCAAGTCGACGGCCGACCTATTGCTTTTTGTACTACCTGGAGCCATGGCCGCGCGCAGTGCCTTGCCGTCAAAAATCACGGTTGTCAGCTCACATTCGCCTTTGGCCTTTGTTGTAAATATAACTGTATCGCTAAAGACAATGCCCGCTAACCGACCTATCCCACGAAACCCCGCATGTTTCCGGTGATTCTTGGTGGAAGCACCAACCCTAGTAAGAACAGTCGCAGCACTTTTCGCGCGAAGCCCAGCACCATTATCACGTATTGTTAGGCTGTTACAGTCGGCTGCGAACTCTATCTCAATTAATCCCTCACCTGGCGCTAAAATTTGCATCTCTTCAATGGCGAAGCAAATTGAATCGAAGCCATTTTGGATATACTCTCTAATCGCGTTACGTGCCTCTCCGTACATACCAACAGTTAAGGTTTCCAGAACAAAGCCGCCCAAAAAGGGCTCGAAGGTAACAACGGTCTTTTCACTCGTCATCAGATACCTCATGCGGCAGTGCGACGTCACGCGGACGCTTAAAGCCTACTGTGTTGGTCAGTGTAAAATTATGATCGAAGGCACTGAGCCGTTCGACCTGAGCGAACGGAATGGCAAAGAGTTCACAGGCCTTGCGAAGAACCGCCTCGCCCTTGATTTTCTCAGCGCCATCAAAAAGCGCAGTTAGCCTTAGTTCATCCCTAATCTGTGTAGGCGTGAGAATCTCAATATTAGAGACTTTTAAGCTACACAACCGATTAAGGCTGAAGGCATCCGGTTGAATGTCGAAAGAAACTTGCAGCGTCGGGCAATCTTTACTAGGTACGTATAAAGGTGCGTATTCATTATCCAATATCCGGGTGCGAACAACATCAATTGGAGTGGCAGCATAGACGCAAGATTGGCGTTCGAAGAAATGTCCCGCTAAAGGGCTGAACGGTGGGACCCGGGAGTTATTGCTTGATCGCAAGAGGTACATAGATGACAGCATGCCAAGAAACAACGACGCTGCAAGGTTTGGAGGCAACCGGTCGAGAAGCGACAAAAGGTCCGATGCCAATTCGAGATAACCAGGCGTTTTCGTCAAAACTCGATCATGCAATTCACGACCAAAAATAACCAATTTGGAGTTATCAAAACCGGCAAAAGTGCCCGCATTAACTACTTCGGAAAGAGGAGTCTGCTCTTGAATGCATTCGGTCCAGTCAGACAATCGTTCCTCAAATTCTTCGTCTAGCGCGCCTCTGCTCTGCAACAGTGCACGCGCCAACCGCAAGCGTGAACTGCTCAAATTTGGCGGGTCCGCGAATAGATAATTTGCGACAGAAGGCGGTGCATCTGCACCCTCGGCATCATGCGTGCGACGTTGTTCAGGAAGCGTGGTCTCTGTGAAGCGTGGAGTTTTGGTGTCCGAGATATCCGGAATGATGGCAACATCTGCAAAGGCTTTGACGGCATCAAGCTCAATATCTCTCAAGAGGGCGGCCAGATAGGCGGCATCCAAGAGCTCCAGGCAGTCAACATTGGCGACGACCTTGGCTTCTGTGACAAGCATGGGATGTGGCTTGGGGACCGGAGGCCACTTTTTCTTAAGCGCGCGAAGCGTGGGATCGATTTTGTCAGAGTGTCTATTACCTAGATGCCAGTCGTTTTTTCGGTCGTTTGTAACAATCACCATCGCGGAGGCGTTCTTAAATTTGGCATGAGCCAATATTTCCCGCCAAAAATGGAGGTCACCGTACCGATTACTTGCATCTAGCCCATTTTCAGCAGACGCTGCCGGACGTGAATTGCGCCCTTTCTTCCATCGGTCCTTGTAACCGGGTGGCACAGACCCTGTGAAGCGGGTCTGTGCAATTGGCGCCATATCATCCATTTGATCGTATATCACCGTTTGTTCAGGTGTGGCAGTGTTAATGAAGGAGATTACCTCTGAGGCGTGCTCAGGGTAGGAGTTTTTCCATTGGCGGACCGTAGACGCAAACGCAGACAACTTAGTGAGTGCCATTCTTGTGTCAGTGCGAATGGCAGCGGGGTCGCCCATCCCTTGGCCAAACGGTTCATCAAGGAAAGGTCGGAAATAGGCATATGTATTTTCGGCCAGACGGGAGACCTCTTTGGCCTTAGTTGTTAATTCAGATACGATTGTGTCAGCCACATGATGTTTGAGATATTCGTGGGCGGCCCATACTGGTACGTGTACTCTGCCAGGGCAATATTTCTTAAACCATTCGGTCAGTTCGCGACGAGAAGTGGAACCAACTTTGGTCAACCACATCAAAAAAGACGTGTCAATGTAAATATGTGGGGATTTATCCCTTTAAATTGACGGGCTGCGGCAAGCGTTTTGCCAGCAGTTTGTAAGGCGCACGGGCGCACGACTCCACCATCCTGCGGAACGGCGGGATATACATGCCAAGAAATCTTCGCTGTCTCCTGTTTTCTGTTCGTCCGTAATTGTCGATGAGGGACTCAACTGATGAGTACCAAACCAGTGGAGGATGAATGACCCGACACTGCCGTTTCGTGATTACGTCTTCAATGCAGCGAGGCCAATCCGTGACCCTCGTGACAGGAACGGCATGTCTGACAAAGTGGAGGGCTGCTCGATAAGACATGGTATAAGCAACCGCTCCTGACGCTCCTGTCCCTTTCAGACCGGGAGCGCGAAGATGGGACAGGTAATGGTCAAACAGGCCAATGACGCCCTGCCGACGAACATAGGCCCTTGAAGAATAGAGTTGCGTGAGTTCAGCATCGTGGTAATACCGGCCAGTCAGGAACTCAACTAGTTGGGGAGAGGGAACGGCATCATCCTCCAAGATCAGGGCATAGGCTATATTCTCAGAGACAATTCGCCGATAGACCTTGATATGTGACAAGGCACAGGCAAACTCGGCATGGGACAGGATTCTTCCAGCTCGTCGCGTGGCAACACGGTCAATCTGGTCTTCATACTGAGGATCGAGTCCATGGCGACCGTCCACGGCATCGACAAACTCAAAGTCGATACCGAGATTGCACAGGGCCTCTGAAATAGCTTCACGCCGTTCGGTGCAATCTAATAGGGACACCACAAAGACGGGGATCGTGGGCGGCATGGCAGTCTTTCTTGGAAAGATGGACCATCAGCCACCGACCGGACATGGTCGGGCCGATTCCGTCCTCCAAGGAGACTGGATGACCCTGCGTATTTACCTGTTCATGATCACCAACCCTGACGATAGCTAGTCGCCATGTTCGGTGATAGGCTCTTGTATTGAGCAGGCGACCCGACAAGGGTGCCCCTCGGAGAACGGAATACTGGGAGTGTATTGATGTTGGTAGGCTATGGCAAGCCTTGGCATTTGATAGCATGCTTTCATTATGCAGGAATTGGTGCCACCGACCCCACAGCACCTGATCGCGTTTGTGATGCTGGTCGTAGTCGGCACGCTTGTTGTGCTATATTTCGAGTGTTACGAGAGTGCGGCTTGTTCCGTGTCGCATGTCTTATCTGATCTGGTCTCCGTCCTGCTCGTGAGTGCCGGATGGAGTATTATCCTAGTGGAGGTCGCCATGTTTGTTGAATCCTGGATCAAGGAACGACGTGAACGACGGTACAAGGAAGAACGGCAATCACTCGTCGAAGAGCTACGCGCCAAGATTCGCTCAACGGGCAAACCGTTAACCGAACAAGACCTTGAAGAATTAGAGCAGGAGACTGGTCACGTTTTGCCGACCAATTCCCGATAGGTCATCGGCTTCCCTGGCATGGCTCCAAAGAGAGCCTGCATCCGGTCTACCGTATCTACCTGACAGTTCCCTTCATTTAGCCGGAAGGTGAACTCGTCAACATACCGATCCAGGTGCTTCACGCTCACTTGATGGAAGGTGCCTTCCAGCCCGCGTTTCAAATTGGCCCACACGCTTTCAATCCCGTTCGTATGCGCCATCCCCCTCACGTACTCATTCGCTGAATGGTTCAGGGTTTCATGCTGATACCCTTTGCGGGTCAGCCCACGATAGGCTCCATGATTATCGGTATAGACTTGTGACCCCTGTTCGACGTGTCGCTGGATCTCCGTCCACAAGGTCAGCCGATCCGTCCCTGTCACCGACTTGGCAATCGTCTTGCCGTCCCGTGCGCGCATGCCCATAACGGCTTGTTTCCCGGTCGATCCACCGCCTTGAGGCTTCGTGCCTTTTTTCAGACGTTTGTTGCGCTCTTTGCCCCCGATGTACGTCTCGTCAATCTCCACAATGCCGGAAAGCAAAATCGACTGCGAATCACAGGCTTTCCGAAGCCGATGCAGCATATACCAGGCATGCGGTTGTTTGATCTTGATCTTTTTGCTTAACTCCATGGAGGAAATGCCCTTCCGATCCGTCAAGAACAGATACGCGGCCATCAGCCATTTGCGCGCGTCGATCTTGTTGCGTTCAAGTGGCGTATTGGTGAAGACCGTGAAGTAGGCCCGACACATCCCACACCAATAGGTGCCTGCCTTCTTTTGAGGCGTAATCTTGTCAGTCTTGTCGCACTTCGCACAGACCGGCTGTCCGTGCCACCGGACCCGCTCGAAGTACTGAATGGCACTCTCGACCGTCGGATATAACTCATTGATTTCAAACAGGCTTAAGGTCTTGGCTTTGTGTGTCGGCATCGTCTTCTCCCTTCGTGAATACTGAAAGCATACTAGCACGATAGAGAAGGTTTGTCAAGTTAAAGGGATAAATCCGAAATTGTTGGAACTATATGCTGAACCTGACCAGCAGGCTGTGTTATAGAATTCACCGTCATGCCTGAAGATCCCTCCTCACCTTCGGATTCCTTCCGGAACCCTCCCGCGCTCAACGAACCCCCTCCGAATCCCGAGGGCGGCAAGACCCTCATTGTGGACCACGCCGATGCCGCCTGTTATCCCCGCCCGAGCGCGGCCCTTAAAGATGCGGGATCCAATGACCAGATTTTTGTTCGTCCGGGAATCTATGAAGACCGTTTGTTCGGCACGCAGCAACCCATACAATTAATCGGAGCCGGGCGGGACCACGTCCAAATCTTCAGCCGCCGGAGTGGCCCCCTGTATCTGCAACAGGTTCCCGGCGGGCGCATTTCCGGCATCACCTTCCGTTACGTGGGAAGCGACCAGCACTCTGCGATCAACGTTTTTGATTCTACTTGTACGATTACGCAATGCCGGGCAACCGAAGGCCTGCTCTCGGGAATTGTCATTTACGGCCCGAACTGCAGGCCGTCCCTTATAGAAAACGAGGTGTGTCAGAATCGCGAATCAGGCATTTTCTGTTTTGCCGGGGCGCAACCCTACTTAGCCAGGAACGTGTGTTTCCACAATCACCATTTCGGCCTGGCGGTTCGGGATGATGGGACGCGACCGGATTTGATTAAAAATATCTGCCGTCACAATATGCTCAGCGGCATACTCCTGTTTTACGGGGCTCAGGCATTTATCCTGGAGAATGAATGTCACGACAATTTTCACTGGGGCCTCGTCATGACACCCGACTGCCGATCGACGCCTGAACTCGATCAGCTTCTATCCTGCAACGCTCTTAATGAAAATCCACGAGGAGCCTGTATCGTCACCGAGCAACCCCTGGGAGAGATTGGGCGATAGCACAATGAAAGATCGCGAAGAAGAAAAGAATTGGCGGAAGACGACTAGGGCGAGAAGACCGTCGGCAGAATACGGCCCCACGTGATCCATTGCCATACTCGTTCATGTCCCCAGTACAGGACGATTTTAGCCAGAGCATCGAAAGTGCCGACAATAGCCGCTGCCGCCAACTCACCCGAATACAGAAAAACGACAATTGTGGTCACCATGGTCGCCAAGACTCTCCAACTGATGCCTTTGACCAGACTCCGAAGATTTGTATCCATAGCCCACTCCTTATTAAACTCGGGTGCTGCCCCTTCGGTGTTTCGAAGATTTCCGGAGGCGACGATTCCGACCTTGGTCGTAAAAGGCTCTCAACGTATACCGGTCCAACACGTTGGCAACGGCGTTCCTGACCTCGAACATCACGCTTTGAATCGGACATTCCCGGTCTTCGGAATACGGACAATCCTGACACGTTTGATAGGCTGTCTGACTCACACAGGCAATTGGTGCGAGGGGACCGTCTAAAATACGAATGACCTGTCCGAGTGACACGTCTTCCGGGGGTTTAATCAAGCGGTATCCGCCCTGGACGCCGGGACGACTCCCTAAGATCCCCGCCCGCTTTAATTCCAACAGAATGGTTTCCAAAAAGCCCACGGGAATTTGTTGGGATTCTGCAATGTCGGACCGTCGCAACGCAGACTGATCGTAAGCCTTGGTCAATTCAATCAAGGCCCGCAATCCGTATTCGCTTTTTTTGGACAGTCTCATATTCTTAATAATGTTAAGAAAACTTATTAAGGATTATGGCAAAAAATTTTCTTTCTTAACCAACCCCCTCCTTACCGTTGTCACGGCACCATGAAGTTCCGCAAACAAAGACAAGGTTTGGTGGAGGGCAGGGGACTTGAACCCCCGACCCCAACGTTGCGAACGTTGTGCTCTCCCAACTGAGCTAGCCCCCCACGTCTGGCACTCTATCAAAAGGACCGACGCCCTGCAATCAAATCAAGCATCGCGTATGTGGACGGCCCGCCCTTCAACCGTCAGTCGCCCCTCAGCGAATAACTGGATGGCCCTTGGCAAAAGTCCATGCTCTTCTTTCAGAATTCGTTCGGCCAAGGTATCTGCGGAATCACCTTCTTCCACGGGCACGGCTCGTTGCAGGATGATAGGGCCCGTATCCATGCCTTCGGTCACAAAATGAACCGTGCAGCCGGATACTTTCACCCCATGGTCCAAGGCCTGCCGTTGGGCATCCAAGCCGGGAAAACTCGGAAGAAGTGCAGGATGAATGTTCATGATGCGCGATTCATATGAATCGATAAGGACCGAAGTGACAATTTTCATATATCCCGCCAATACCACCAACTGCACCTGATGATGCTGCAACGTCTCCAAAAGTTTTTGGTCATACGCCTGCCGGGGGTTCGGCGTATCCGCCACTGACTTTGGATCGAGAAAAACGGTTGTCAACCCGTGGCGTTCCGCGCGCTCCAAGGCCGGGACCCCCTGTTTGTTACTGATCACGACTGCAATCTCGGCCTTGACGGTTCCAGCTTCAATCTCATTCATAATGGCTTGAAGATTGGACCCTCTGCCTGAAACAAGAACGCCCAGCCGGAGCATACTCATTGCGGCATCTCAAGGCATGACGAATTCTCGATTTGAAAACCAAAACTATGCACGGACGAGTTCCACCAGGGTTTCGATATGCGCGGTTTGTGGGAACATGTCAAACACCTGCACTCGCCTGATGTGGTACCGGGTCGTACAAAGCCGGTTGAGGTCACGAGCCAGGGAGGAAGCGTCACACGAAAGATAAAACATGTGGGGTGTCCGGATACGCTCCAGGGATTCGACGCAACGCCGGCTCAATCCTGTTCGCGGCGGATCCATCACGATCACGTCGTATTCGGCGTCGGCCACCGTCTCCAAAAAGTCCTCGACCTTTGCCGCGCGTGTACGATAACGCCCGATATGGTTTTGAGAGGCCGATTGTTTGGCATCAGCCACGGCATAGGGATTCTCCTCGACTTCCGTGACCAGTGCTCCGTTTTTTGCCAAACCCAATCCCACGCATCCGACTCCGGCATATAACTCAAGCACGCGAGTTTGCCGATCCCGTACGTTCATCCAATCCGCCAACGTTTGAAAAATAAGCGAATAGACCGTCCAATTCGCCTGCATAAACGATCGGTCGCTGACCCGAATGACCATATCCTGAAATCGTTCAAACAAATGGGGTTCACCCCGGACGACTCGCCGCAGGTGTCTTTTTTGAGACGCTGTCGCGGAAGAGGAGGTCAGGACGCACCCGACCACGGTAGGAATCCCCTCAAACAATGCCAAGAGTTCTCGCGCCTGGTTGTGCGAAGCACGGGGGACCGTGCACAGAATCAGGTGCGTTCCGAACGCGTCCGAGGAGCGAATTTCCACGTGTGAGAGAAACGCGGGCAACTTGCGCAGGCGAGCCAATTGTCCTTCGATGTTTTCGATCACCTTTCCCATGGGCTTTGAAACCAACAGGCAGCCCACTCCCTTGACCGGGCTGTGCGATCGTTCCCGTACGAATCCGAGGTGAAACGTACCGTGATGCTGAAACACCCTGAAGCGAACTCTTCGCCGGTATTCATAGGGCAAGGGTGAAGGAACGGGATCGTTGAATATTGCTTGCTCGGTCCGGCCGATACGGGAGAACGTTTCCTCCAGCACGTCTTGTTTATACTGCAATTGCGCCTCATAGCGAACATGCTGAAATTGACAGCCCCCACAGTCTTCATAGACGGAACACGGAGCCTGAATGCGATGCGGTGACGCAACGTGAACTTCATGAAGGGTTGCGAACTCATAATCGGAATGCCGTTCGTTGGGGATAACGGTAACGACCTCGCCGGGCAATCCGCCCCGGACGAACGTGACCATGGAGCCTGAACGGGATAATCCCCATCCACCGGCAACCACGCGTTCAATAGTAAGAGACTGGGACATCAGTTTCCCGAACGGAATTCCACGTTGAGATCTTTAATTCTGCGATGCAAGTGACTTCGTTCGATTTTCAGGTCATCGGCGGTCTTCGAGACGTTCCCACCATTCTCCCGCAAACGGATGGTAATATACTCACGTTCAAACGCATGCCGGGCATCCCGCAAGGAATCGTATGCGTCCAGGGGATTGATCCGGCTGAAACCCCTCGGCATAAACGGTAAGACGTCGCCCACCTCTATGGTGGTTTTGGGTACCATAATCATCAGGCGCTCGACTTGATTGCGAAGTTCTCGAATGTTGCCCGGCCACTCATGACGCGCCAGTGCATCCAAGGCCTCCGGAGTGATCTCTTTTAACTTGACCCCCTGCTCTTCTGCATGAATCTTCAAAAAATGCCAGGTGAGAGCCGGAATATCCTCACGTCGGGCGCGAAGCGGCGGGACTTCTATCGGCAAAACGTTTAACCGATAAAACAGATCATCGCGAAAGTTCCCTTTTTCAATTTCCTGGCTAAAATCCTTATTGGATGCCGCGATGACGCGGACGTTGACCTTAATCAGTTTCTCCCCTCCTACCCGGGTAAACTGTTGTTCCGCCAATACGCGAAGCACTTTCGCTTGAGTGGCTAAACTCATATCGCCGATTTCGTCGAGAAACAGGGTGCCGCCGTCCGCAAAATCAAATTTCCCGCGTTTTTGAGAAACGGCTCCCGTAAACGCCCCGCGTTCATGCCCGAAGAGCTCCGTCTCAATCAACGTTTCGGGGATCGCCGCACAATTGACTTCGATAAACGGACGATGATGGCGAGGGCTTTGAAGATGGATGGCCCGTGCCACCAATTCCTTACCCGTGCCGTTTTCCCCGGAAATCAGGACCCGACTATGGGCCGGCGCCGCAGCCGCGATTTGCTGTCGAAGCGTCTCCATAGCGGAAGAGGCCCCGACGAGTTTCGAATGCCGCTCGACCTTCACGCGGAGGTTGATATTTTCTTCTTCCAGCTTACGCTGGTTCAGAGCATTGCGGACCAGGATGGTGACTTTTTCAAGATCCAACGGTTTTTCCAGGTAATCATACGCGCCCAATTTTGTGGCTTTCACCGCGGTTTTGACGGATCCATGACCGGACATCATAATGACCATGATGTGTGGAAATTGCTCACGGACGCGTTTTAACACCTCCAAGCCATCCAACTCCGGCATCCAAATGTCGAGAAGCACGACGTCCGGCACCTCCATTTGAATGACTTTCAGGGCCTCCCCACCGGTTTTCGCGACCGTGACCTGATACCTTTCGTCTTCCAAAATACTTCTCAAGGTATTCAAGATGGAAGGTTCATCATCGACGATACAGATGCTACCGGACATGCCTATTCCTCCAAGTTATGACCAGATCGTAAGCCGGAACGTCATGAAAAATCTTTGGCGAATCCGCCGTCTTGGTGTTCCATGCACCGCCTGCCGGTATCAAGCGACGGGGAGTTCGATAACAAACAAGGCCCCTTGGGGGTGGCGATTGGAGGCTTGGATCGTCCCGTTGTGATCCGTCACGATTCGATGAACAATCGCCAACCCGAGTCCGGTTCCCGTTCGTTTTCGCGAAAAATACGGGACAAATAATTGTTCCTGATCTTCTTGAGGAATACCCGACCCTTCGTCGGCCACCGTGATTTGAACCCGTTTATGCTTCCAATCCATTTTCGTGGAAACCCAGATGCGCCCTTTTTGCTTCATGGCCTGGATGGCATTGTCAAACAAATTGACGAAGACGCGACGCATCTGTTCCCGGTCGAGATTGATTTCCGGGACCAAGGAATCAAAGGTTGGAATAAACTCGACGTCACGGTGTCCGCCACGATACAGGTCACTCACCTTTTCAATGATGTCGTGTAACGATTCCCTGGCCATATGCGGAGCGGGCATCCTGGCAAATTTCGAAAATTCGTCCACCATTCGCTTTAAACTTCCCACTTCGTTCACAATGACGTTGGTCGATTGATCAAAAATGTCTTTAAAATCAGCGGACCCTTCAAAAAACTTTTTTCGTAACCGCTGGGCCGCAAGCTGAATGGGCGTCAGGGGATTCTTGATTTCATGCGCCACCCGTTGGGCCACTTCCTGCCAGGCCGCCGTTTTCTGCGCCTTGATCAATTCGGTCCGATCCTCGAAGACAAACACGAACCCCAAGTCCTTGCCGGCCTCGTTTCTCATGCGGGAAAGATTCAACCCCATGGTGAGGAGCTTCCCTTGCGCCTCCATTTGACCTTCGAGAGTCAGACTATCCTGGCGATCGCGTAAAATCCGGTCATAGGCCTCTTGGAACAACGGGAATTGATGGGATTTGAAGACGTCAAACGCCAAGCGCCTGCGGACGGCGTCACCCCTGACCCCCAAGATCCGTTCAGCCGAATGGTTGAACGTGGTAATCGTGTGCTGAGTATCAATGGACATCACGCCTGAAGCAATCGTGTCCACCACGGCTTCCGTATACGCCCGCCGGCGATCGGTTTCAACGTTCGACTGCATGAGAGATTGATTGGCTTCTTCAAGTTCGACCTTGTTGTTTGACAAATCTTCGGTCATTCGATTAAACGAGTCGATCAACGTCCCGATTTCATCGGTGGCATTGACCTTAATTCTCACGTTGAGGTCCCCACGGGCTACGGCCTTGGTTCCTTCAGCCAATTTCTGAATGGGCACGGTAATGCCTCTCGCCACGTAAAATCCAAACCATGTGGCGCTGAACAACAACAGGACCGTGACGACCGCAACAAACAAATAAGCCCCGGCTCTAATGGGATTTTCCAACGCCTTCATCTGCCGATAATCGGTATATTGTCTGGCAATCCCCTGCATTTTCGCCAAGATCGATTCCGAGACGTAGGTGTTGACGACAACCACTCCGTCAATCCCTCCGGGTTGGGTGTTGGAGACAATCGGCACCGCTGCGCGGATCAGTCGTCCTGTTTGTGCGACTTGCACCGAGGCCACTTCGTCTTGCGAATCCAAGACCTGACGAACAAGTTGCCCTACCGGCAAATGGAACATCCTGTCCGTTGCCTCCGGGGCGGTCTTGCGAACGAGCAATTCCAATTTTGACGAAAAGACTTCTACGTCCGTGACGTTGAATTCCGCACGCTTTCGGGCCATGGCGGCAATCAATAATTCACGGCGGTCCGGCTGCAAAAAATCTTCCCGATAAATTTCCCTGCTGATGGCCCTGGCACTCTGCGCGGCCAAAGCCAGATGTCCTTCATGATACATTCTGGATAATTCTTCGGAATCTTTCAGGACTTCTTCGATCTGCTTATTAAACCAGACTTTCATCACCTCATTGATCACTCCACTGGCCATAACCGCCAGCAACACGGTTGGGATCAATGAAAACCCTATGAATGCGGCGATCAATTTCGTGCGAAACCCCGACCCCCACAGCCGGTGTCGTCGTTCGAAGTAGGCTTTAATTAAATTACGGGATAAGAGAAGGGTCAGGACGACCAATCCGACGACGTCCAAATAGACGAGGAGCAGAACTAACGCATAACTGGCGCTTGGAAGTAGTGAGTCTGTCGACCGTCCTCCGAAACGTCCATACTGTGCATAGTACATCGTCAAGAGTAAACAGGGGACCAGGAGAAACAGGACAATCAAGATCGGTTTCAAATGAAGGCTTCGGGCTTTGGAGCCTGGCTCATCCTCAAGGATAAGCCGTCCCTTCAATTTCGATGGAGGAAAGTAACGCGGGGTCGATTTGGAAGTCGCCATAACGAGACCGGAAGGCTATCTCAAAATGGAGGTCGCACGCGTGATCAATGCATGAACGGAGGTAGAAGGGGCTTCTCGCCTTCTGTTTCTCATGGCCAGCAGAAATCTCACGGATTGAAAGAGCTCAGACAATGCCCAAGTGTACGGGAAAGAAAAGGCGGGAACAACGAAAATTATGTGGACGAAGGGGAATCCGAAGCCAACTCAACGTACTTCATCTGCAACGTGTACAACATGTCGCGCATCACGTTCATCTCTTCTTCGGTAAGATTGCCCTTCGTTTTCTCTTCCAGTATGAGAAGAATATCGATGATTTCCTTGGCTTGCGGCAGATTGACCGGAAGGGCGGGATTCTCCGGCGATAGTTGCTCGCCCATCAACATGAGGGCTGACGTACCCAACGAAAGAATAAACGTCGAAAAGGAGAGTGGCGATCCTGTGTGGGAAGGCTTTGAGTCTGATGACGAAGGTGCCGTGGCAGGGGCTGCTTTTTCAACGGACTCGAAAGCCGCTTCTTCTCTCGCTTGGCCGCGTTTGTCGCGGACTACAAATTCTGATTCTGAAATATCAGCCATGGCATTCACTCAGGTTTCAAGAAAAAGTAGCACAATCCCGACAACCTCGCAAGACAAGAAGTCGGGGATTTATCCCTTTAAATTGACGGGCTGCGGCAAGCGTTTTGCCAGCAGTTTGTAAGGCGCACGGGCGCACGACTCCACCATCCTGCGGAACGGCGGGATATACATGCCAAGAAATCTTCGCTGTCTCCTGTTTTCTGTTCGTCCGTAATTGTCGATGAGGGACTCAACTGATGAGTACCAAACCAGTGGAGGATGAATGACCCGACACTGCCGTTTCGTGATTACGTCTTCAATGCAGCGAGGCCAATCCGTGACCCTCGTGACAGGAACGGCATGTCTGACAAAGTGGAGGGCTGCTCGATAAGACATGGTATAAGCAACCGCTCCTGACGCTCCTGTCCCTTTCAGACCGGGAGCGCGAAGATGGGACAGGTAATGGTCAAACAGGCCAATGACGCCCTGCCGACGAACATAGGCCCTTGAAGAATAGAGTTGCGTGAGTTCAGCATCGTGGTAATACCGGCCAGTCAGGAACTCAACTAGTTGGGGAGAGGGAACGGCATCATCCTCCAAGATCAGGGCATAGGCTATATTCTCAGAGACAATTCGCCGATAGACCTTGATATGTGACAAGGCACAGGCAAACTCGGCATGGGACAGGATTCTTCCAGCTCGTCGCGTGGCAACACGGTCAATCTGGTCTTCATACTGAGGATCGAGTCCATGGCGACCGTCCACGGCATCGACAAACTCAAAGTCGATACCGAGATTGCACAGGGCCTCTGAAATAGCTTCACGCCGTTCGGTGCAATCTAATAGGGACACCACAAAGACGGGGATCGTGGGCGGCATGGCAGTCTTTCTTGGAAAGATGGACCATCAGCCACCGACCGGACATGGTCGGGCCGATTCCGTCCTCCAAGGAGACTGGATGACCCTGCGTATTTACCTGTTCATGATCACCAACCCTGACGATAGCTAGTCGCCATGTTCGGTGATAGGCTCTTGTATTGAGCAGGCGACCCGACAAGGGTGCCCCTCGGAGAACGGAATACTGGGAGTGTATTGATGTTGGTAGGCTATGGCAAGCCTTGGCATTTGATAGCATGCTTTCATTATGCAGGAATTGGTGCCACCGACCCCACAGCACCTGATCGCGTTTGTGATGCTGGTCGTAGTCGGCACGCTTGTTGTGCTATATTTCGAGTGTTACGAGAGTGCGGCTTGTTCCGTGTCGCATGTCTTATCTGATCTGGTCTCCGTCCTGCTCGTGAGTGCCGGATGGAGTATTATCCTAGTGGAGGTCGCCATGTTTGTTGAATCCTGGATCAAGGAACGACGTGAACGACGGTACAAGGAAGAACGGCAATCACTCGTCGAAGAGCTACGCGCCAAGATTCGCTCAACGGGCAAACCGTTAACCGAACAAGACCTTGAAGAATTAGAGCAGGAGACTGGTCACGTTTTGCCGACCAATTCCCGATAGGTCATCGGCTTCCCTGGCATGGCTCCAAAGAGAGCCTGCATCCGGTCTACCGTATCTACCTGACAGTTCCCTTCATTTAGCCGGAAGGTGAACTCGTCAACATACCGATCCAGGTGCTTCACGCTCACTTGATGGAAGGTGCCTTCCAGCCCGCGTTTCAAATTGGCCCACACGCTTTCAATCCCGTTCGTATGCGCCATCCCCCTCACGTACTCATTCGCTGAATGGTTCAGGGTTTCATGCTGATACCCTTTGCGGGTCAGCCCACGATAGGCTCCATGATTATCGGTATAGACTTGTGACCCCTGTTCGACGTGTCGCTGGATCTCCGTCCACAAGGTCAGCCGATCCGTCCCTGTCACCGACTTGGCAATCGTCTTGCCGTCCCGTGCGCGCATGCCCATAACGGCTTGTTTCCCGGTCGATCCACCGCCTTGAGGCTTCGTGCCTTTTTTCAGACGTTTGTTGCGCTCTTTGCCCCCGATGTACGTCTCGTCAATCTCCACAATGCCGGAAAGCAAAATCGACTGCGAATCACAGGCTTTCCGAAGCCGATGCAGCATATACCAGGCATGCGGTTGTTTGATCTTGATCTTTTTGCTTAACTCCATGGAGGAAATGCCCTTCCGATCCGTCAAGAACAGATACGCGGCCATCAGCCATTTGCGCGCGTCGATCTTGTTGCGTTCAAGTGGCGTATTGGTGAAGACCGTGAAGTAGGCCCGACACATCCCACACCAATAGGTGCCTGCCTTCTTTTGAGGCGTAATCTTGTCAGTCTTGTCGCACTTCGCACAGACCGGCTGTCCGTGCCACCGGACCCGCTCGAAGTACTGAATGGCACTCTCGACCGTCGGATATAACTCATTGATTTCAAACAGGCTTAAGGTCTTGGCTTTGTGTGTCGGCATCGTCTTCTCCCTTCGTGAATACTGAAAGCATACTAGCACGATAGAGAAGGTTTGTCAAGTTAAAGGGATAAATCCGAAAATCTTTATCTGTCGTCAATTTCTACAACAAAAGGCGATGAGGGCGAAATCTGTTGGCGGTCCTTCTCTCTAGAATTGCCTATGCCTGTCATGCATCGAATCATGTTCCTGGAAAATGGCATTTTTCTTGCTAGCTAGCTATGATCTGTGCCTCGAAAAAAGACCTCTTTTTCTTTAAAGGAGAGCCCTCATGAAAATCCTCTTAGCCATAGATGGATCACCGCAGTCCTTATACGCTATCCAAGCCCTTGCACATTTCGGGCCACTTGATGAGATCACTCTGGTTCACGCTCTCCACCTTCCGGACCTTGATCACCCCATGATTACTCCGGAAATGAGAGATCAAGCGATTCAAGAAATGGAAAACACCATCAGGCCGAAAGGTGAGGCATTATTGGAGCAGATCCAATCCAAACTACCCAAGGGGGTGAGGACTGTGACTCGGATCCATCAAATTGGCTTCCCGGCGATGGTCATTTTAGATACTGTCAACTCCGTTGAACCGGATCTCATCATGATGGGATCCCGAGGCCTCGGACCTATCAAAGAACTGGTCCTGGGCAGCGTTTCCCACAGGGTCCTTTTACATGCCCCATGTTCCACCCTCACCGTGAAAAACCCCTTACCCGCACTCCAACACGTTTTGATGCCAATCGAAGGAAAGGAAGATGCAGAATGCCTGCTTCACTATTTGTTTTCTCTTCCCTTTGTGACGAGGCCACGAATTAGTGTCATGTCGGTATGGCCTCAACCGCAGTTGCCTTGGCCGGAGACGTTGTCACAAAGCAAATTATTGGAAGAGCGAGCATGGGCACACGTTCGTGACATGGCCGAAGAAATAGCGCAACAGGCGAAAGCCAAGCATTTTTCGAGTCAGGCAATCGTGGGATTAGGCGATCCGGCGTTTGCGATTCTGGAGCAGGCCAAAATAATCAAGCCGGACCTGATCATGGTTGGGTCGCATGGGCGACGCGGGTTATCCAGGTTTCTGCTCGGAAGTGTTTCGCATAGCCTGGTTCATCAAGCGCCCGCTCCGGTTCTGGTCGTCCGGCAATCCAGGCATGGAGAAACCTGAGAATCGCTTCGGATGAGAGCATCGCCCCAGCCTCTCTCCGAGTTGACTATTCCAGAGTTGACCTTGCTGTTCCAGACTCCGGCTCCAGCTTCTCCAAACTTGAGTCTTTTTTTCTCTGCCCGGGTGCCATTGTCGCCATCTGCTACATAGAAAAATCGAGGAGTGAGGTAGAGATCCTCAACCTCCATCCGCACTTGGGTTCGCACCTCCCAATGATTCCATTTTTCCAGCCATTGTCTGACCATGCTTTTTCTCTGGCACACTTATTGCTTTGTCTTTTCAATGGAAAGATTTTTCAGAAGGGTACTTCAATCCATAACGAAGGAAGCGACGATGAAACAGACCCAAGCGGACATGCTGGTCCAACACATTCGAGCGAAGTCGAAACAGGCCCCCGCTTACGACATCCCGATGTTGCCCCGCAGGGCGCGCATAGACGCCTGTGATTCGCTTCTCGGCCCCTCCGAAGTCTTTTTGCTGGCCGACGGCTCGGTGATCGAGGTGGGCAAAGCGGTTGTGCATTCGTGGGGCTGTTTGGCCGCGTACGACGGGATCAATCCCACGTGTCCGCATTGCCGCCACGATTTGTCGCTTGACGGAAGTGGGAGAAAAAAGAGAACGCTGCAGGAACTGCACAGGTGTATTGTCTGCGGATGGCAAGATCCGGATTTTCGTACGTAAAAATAGAATTTTCTTTTCACAATTCTTTTCAATAATTAAACTCTGGCACACTCCCTTGAAGTCGTCGCCCGGGGAAAAACGTTGTGCGAGGGAAAAGGCACCTGCGCAAACTGTCATGGCATGAACGGAAACGAGGAAGGCCCTTTGCATTCACGACGCAAAAAGGAGATGCAAGGATGTTTGGTAATCCATCGTTGGTCACACGAATTGCGATCGGCAAGGCCATCGGCTTCTTGATAGGCCTCGCCGGGTTTGTTGGGCTTCCCTGGTTGATGCCCGAAGTAGGTTGGCTGCCCCGATGGGGATTTTTGCTTTGGTATACCACTCTGGGAGCGATCATCGGGGTGTACGGTGTGTTCTCCTGGCACCCCGTGTTGAAGGTGCCTCTGCCTTGGTGGTTTCGCGCCCCGCTGATTGGAGCCTGGATGAATTTCGTCCTGACGTTCTTCGCCTATGACACGTTGAAACAGGCGATGGAGGCTTTCTTCGGTCTGGATGGTATCCTCAACTCGCCCTTCTGGTTCGTGGCCGAGGGTGCTGTCGCTGGGCTCATCATCGGCTATTTCGCGACACGTTTCGGCGGCGAGGGCATAGAAACCGCTGGCCGCTGAACGGTCAGGCCCTGCCCAAAACCAGGTGCTCAAGGAAGGATAAAAAAAGGCCGGCAACGGGTAGTCGAGGGCATGGGAGGAGAAATCTTGTTGATGGAGTGTAGGAACACATGTAAAGATTGCCCATGAAAGTCCTGGCCTTAAATTACGGCAGTTCCTCCATAAAATTTCTCGTAACGGAAACAAGCCCGGGCCATATCGACCCTAAACCTCTGGCACGAGGCCATATTGACGGCATTGGTTCTCCTCAGTCAGCCATTCGATTCACCCGACCGCAAAATTCTCCCCTTCACGAACACCTTGCGATTACAGATCACCGTCAAGGCATGCGGAAAATTTTCGATCTTCTTGATCAGTATAAAGAGCTGACCCCCTCGACTCTCGAGGCGGCCGGTCATCGGTTCGTCCATGGCGGGGATGCCTTGACCCATCCCGTCGTTGTGGATGAGAAAATCCTCTCTGCGTTGGAGGAGATGAGCAACCTCGCTCCAATTCACAATCCTCTTGCCCTCAAGGGCATTCGAGAAACGCGAACCCTGCTTGGAGAACAGGTGCCGATGGTTTGTATTTTTGATACAACCTTTCATCAGACCATGCCACCCGTGGCATCGACGTACGCGATTCCGCATGAACTGGCAAGTCGCCACCGCATGAAACGGTACGGGTTTCACGGCATCGCCCACGCGTCGCTCGTGCAGGGCTACCTCGACTTCGTAGGCTCCGCGCACTGGCAGGACCGCCTGATTCTTCTCCACTTGGGGAGCGGGTGTTCCATCACCGCTGTGGCCGGGGGGCGATCCGTCGATACGTCGATGGGCTGGACTCCCTTGGAAGGGTTGGTCATGGGAACCCGGTCCGGGGACCTGGATCCGGCCGTTGTGCCCTATCTTGCCGAAAAGGAAGGCGTAGCTTGTGCCGAAGTGGTGGAGTGGCTTCATCAGCGATCGGGACTCCTGGGCGTGTCCGGCAAATCCGCGGACATGCGCATCCTCTTCGACGCCATGAATCAGGAGCACGACGAGCGGGCCGCGTTGGCCATTGAGCTGTTCTGCTATCGGGCACGGAAATACGTAGGCGCGTATCTGGCCGCCCTCGGCGGAGCGGATGCCGTGATCTTCGGGGGCGGGATCGGAGAATCCTCACCGGAGGTCCGGCAGCGCATCTGCACGAACATGGCGTGGTGCGGGTTGCACCTCGACCCCGCGCGCAACCGACGGGCCGTCGGTCTGGCTCCCGGCAAGGCCGACTGCATCAGTCCCACTGAGACCGCACTGCCGGCGTACGTCGTGGCGGTTGATGAAGAAACGACCATCGCTTGGCAAACCATGGATTGCCTGACTGGATTTCAGAAACGCATCGGCAGTTGATCCCGTCTATTCATTCTTGTTGGAGGAGGTTATGCCGGTTTCCCGACGTCAAGCCAACCAATTCATCTCTCCCACGTATCTCGCCCTCATGCACGACTATTGGCGAGCGGCGAATTATCTGTCCGTGGGTCAGATCTACCTGCTCGACAATCCGCTTCTGCGCAAGCCGCTGCAGATCGAACACGTGAAACCGCGACTCCTGGGGCATTGGGGAACCACCCCCGGCCTGAATTTCATCTACGTCCATCTCAATCGCGTGATTATGAAATTCGATCTGAACATGATCTTCATTGCCGGTCCCGGCCACGGAGGACCCGCGGTCGTCGCCAATACGTATCTCGAAGGCACCTACAGCGAAATCTATCCCGACGTGTCGCAGGATGTCGACGGGATGAAAAGACTGTTCAAGCAATTTTCGTTTCCCGGGGGCGTTCCCAGCCACGCGGCGCCCGAAACGCCCGGATCCATCCACGAGGGCGGGGAATTGGGATACGCCTTGTCTCATGCGTTCGGCGCCGCATTCGACAACCCGAACCTGATCGTCGTCTGCGTGGTCGGTGACGGCGAAGCGGAAACCGGCCCGCTGGCCACGGCCTGGCATTCGAACAAATTTTTGAATCCTGGGACGGACGGAGCCGTGCTGCCCATCCTTCATCTCAACGAGTACAAGATCGCCAATCCCACCGTTCTGGCACGGATCTCCCGGAAGGAGTTGGAGAGCCTGTTCGTCGGGTACGGCTATAGCCCGCTCTTCGTGGAAGGGTCCGATCCCATGACGATGCATGGCTTGATGGCGAACACGCTGGATCAGGCGATCAACCGAATCCATCGCATTCAGCGTAACGCCCGGATCAAACGTGATCCCAAGCGGCCGCCGTGGCCCATGATCATCTTGCGGACCACGAAAGGATGGACGGGACCGGCCGAAGTCGACGGGCAAAAAACTGAAGGACATTGGCGCTCCCATCAAGTCCCGTTCTCGGGAATCGCGGCCAAGCCCTCGCACCTCAAGCTCCTGGAAACCTGGTTGAAGAGTTACGAGCCGGAACGCCTGTTTGACGAAGACGGCAGGCTGAACCGTGAACTGGCTGCACTGGCGCCGAATGGCCTTCGGCGCATGGGGGCGAATCCACATACCAACGGTGGTTCGTTACTCAAGGCCTTGAACATGCCGGATTTCCGGGACTATGCCGTCCCCGTGCCGCAACCCGGACACGTGAGCGGTGAAGGGACGCGAGTCATGGGGCAATTTCTGCGAGACGTCATGAGACGCAACCTCGATCAAAGAAATTTTCGCATCTTTGGACCGGACGAGACAGCCTCGAATCGATTGGGGGCGGTGTTTGAAGTCACGAATCGAACGTGGCTGGCGGAGACCGTGCCCGGTGACGACCACTTGGCCGCGGACGGTCGCGTGATGGAAATCCTGAGTGAACACACCTGCCAGGGGTGGCTGGAAGGCTATCTGCTGACCGGGCGACACGGGTTCTTCAATACCTATGAAGCGTTCGTGCACATCGTGGATTCGATGTTCAATCAACACGCCAAATGGCTCAAGGTCACGAGCATGGAAATTCCCTGGCGTCTTCCGATTGCCTCCCTCAACTATCTCCTGTCGTCTCACGTCTGGCGACAGGATCACAACGGGTTCTCGCACCAGGATCCGGGGTTTATCGATCACGTGACGAACAAAAAAGCCGAGGTCATTCGCGTGTACCTGCCCCCGGATGCCAACAGCCTGTTGTGGGTGACCGATCGCTGTCTCCGGAGCCGCAATCTCATCAACGTCATCGTCGCCGGGAAACAACCGCAATTGCAGTTCCTGAACATGGACGCCGCGATCAAACATTGTTCGGCCGGTATCGGCATGTGGGAGTGGGCCGGCAACGACAACGGCTCGGAACCAGACGTGGTGATGGCCTGTGCCGGGGATACCCCCACGTTGGAAACGTTGGCGGCCGTGGATCTGCTTCGCGACTATCTCCCGGCCCTCAAGGTGCGCGTCGTCAACGTCACGAATCTCATGAAACTCCAACCGCCAACGATCCATCCTCACGGGTTGTCCGACCAGGAGTTCGACGTGCTCTTTACCACGGACAAACCCGTGATCTTTGCGTTTCACGGGTACCCCTGGCTGATTCACCGTCTGACCTATCGCCGCACCAATCATCATAATCTCCACGTTCGAGGCTACAAAGAAGAAGGGACGACCACCACGCCGTTCGACATGACGGTGCTCAATGATCTGGATCGCTTTCACCTGGTCGACGACGTGATCGACCGCGTTCCGCAGTTGGGGTATGTCGCGGCCTCCGTGAAACAGGCCATGCGGGATAAACTCATCGAGCATAAGGAATACATCAGAACATACGGCGAAGATCTGCCTGAAATTCGAAACTGGAAATGGCGGGGGAGGTAATCTTTCCTTAGCCGGGATTCGTCCCGGCGACCGAGGCCCTTACCGTGCAGCATTTGGGATATTTCCCTCATAAGCAAGCATGGTCCCGCGTATTGTAAATGAAAGGCGATGTGAAAAAATTTTATCGGCTTTGGGTCAGGATTCGTTGCTTAGGCTTGGCTGAAGGCAGCTTTCTTTTTCACCACTTTGAAAATCTCCATGGTGACGAGAATGATTGACGCAAAGAGAAGAAGGGCGCCCCATTCTTCCAAAGACACCGGAGAGACTTTCAGCGCACGTTGGGTCGCCGGCACGTACATTGACAGGATATGAATCCCTTGAGCCGCCAAGACGCCAAAAATGAGAAGCCGGCTGTTTCGCAACGGAACATTAAAAGCGGATCGTCGTTCCGACCGGCAATTGAACACGTGGACGTTTTCGAGGAACACCATCAGGAGCAACAACAGGTTTCGTGCCTGCCCTTCTTCGACCCCTGTGCTCAACCACCAATACCAGGCGGCAAAGGCGACCAATCCCATGGCGAGCCCGGAGACGATGGTCTGTTGAATCAGCAGGGAGTCAAAAATGCCTTCCGTGGGCTTGCGTGGCTTTCGGGTCATGGTATCGGGTTCTCCCGCTTCAAACGCGAGCGGCACGACTTGTGGGCCGTTCGTGACCAGATTGAGCCACAGCAGTTGGACGGCAGTCAGAGGCAAGGGCAGGCCGACTAACAGGGAAACCGTGAACAGCAAAATTTCCGCAACGCCGCAGGAAATGAGCAGTGCAATCACCTTGCGCACGTTGTCGTAGGCAAACCGACCCTCCTCTATTCCCGCGACGATCGAGGGAAACTGATCGTCCGTAATGATCATGGCCGCGCTGTCTTTGGCCACGTCGGTCCCGGAACCCATGGCGACCCCAAGGTGAGCTTTTTTCAAAGCCGGGGCATCGTTCACTCCATCTCCGGTCACGGCCACAAAGTGGCCCATTTTTACCAACGCCTCCACGATTTGATATTTCTGGATGGGCGTGACGCGCGCAAAGACGCGCACGCGCTTGATGAGATCCATAAACTGCGGAACCTGACTGGAGCCGATTTCCGCTAATTGTCGACCCGTTGCCACCTCTCCATCTGATTCGGCAATGCCTAACTCCCGGGAAATGGACAACGCCGTGGCTGGATGATCCCCCGTCACCATAGCCACGTGAACGCCGGCATTTTGACATTCCGTGACGGCCTCTTTGACCTCCGGTCGTAATGGATCAATGGTGCCAATGACGCCTAAAAGCGTGAGGGTGGGAAGATGATGCTCCTCGAACGAACATTTCCCGTCTTGAGCGGGCAAGATGCCTTCGGCCAAAGCCAACACCCGGTATCCCCGGTTGGCTAACGTGACGGCTTCTCTTTCGATCATATTTTTCTCGATGGGTTTCGCTTTTCCCCCGATGAACATCGCGTCACACCGGGCAAGGATTTCTTCTACCGCCCCTTTCACGGCAACTTTGTTGTTCCGCGGTTCTTCATAACACAGTGCCGCGAATTTTCTTTCTGATTCAAATGGAATCCTGCCCAGGACGTTGACCGATCGCTTCAGCCCGGTCGGGTCAAGACCCAGTTTATAGCCCAGAGCCAAAAGCGCAACGTCGACCGCATCACCATGGTGGGTCCATTCTCCGTTTTCGCACGTGAGGTGCGCTTCATTGCACAAGACGCCGGCCGTGCCCAATCTGCGTAGCGGAGCGATCGTGTCTGAAGAAAGGCTCCCTTCAGATTCAGGAACGACTTCTCCCTCACCCGTGTACCCTTCACCGGTGACCGAGAAATGGTCGCCGGAGGGAAGCACGATTTTTTTGACGGTTTGTTGGTTCACCGTGAGGGTCCCGGTTTTATCACTGGCGATGTACGTGCAACTTCCCAATCCTTCAACCGCGGTCAGTCTCCGAACGATCACGTGGCGTTTGGCCATTCGAAAGGAGGCCACCGACAGCGCCACCGTCATGGCGACGGGGAGTCCCTCGGGAATGGCTGAAACCGCTAATGCCACGGCCATGAAAAATACTTCCGTCAACGGGATCCCTCGACTCACGGCCACCGCGGCGAGCAAGCCACAGGCCACGACCACTCCTCCACTAATGTAGCGAGCGAACTGATCCATGCGTACAACGAGGGGCGGTTTGGTTTCGGCGGTTTCGGTGACGGTTTTCGCGATGGTGGCGACTTCGGTGTGGAGACCGGTTGCCACCACCACGCCTGCTCCACGGCCAACCATGACGGTCGTGCCGCCATACGCCACGTTGGTGCGGTCGCTGATCGGGGCGTCAGGGTCCGAGAGCGTGGCAGGGGATTTCGCTACGGCGAGAGATTCGCCGGTGAGCAGTGATTCATCAATGGCCAGGTTTTTGGTATCAAGTAATCTAATGTCGGCCGGGACTCGATTGCCGGATTCCAGAAGACACAGATCGCCCGGGACGAGTTCGTCTGATGGGATTTCCTGCTCACTTCCATTTCGACGAACGCGCGCATGGACTTTGAGGAGCGTTTGGAGGGCCGCGGCGCTTTGCTCGGCCTTCCATTCCTGAAATCCTCCAAGGACGGCGTTCAGGAAGAGAACAGTAAAGATAAACGTGGCATCGGTGTGCTCACCAATGATCAGCGAGATCACCGCGGCGACCAGGAGGATATAAATCAGAGGGCTCAGAAACTGATGCAGGAAAATCGTGAAAACAGAAGGGGGCGGCTTGACAGGCAAGCGATTCGGACCGAAGAGGCCTTGTCGATGCCGAACCTCGGCTGAGGTTAACCCCTCCCTGGTCGTCTCCCATTTGGTCAAAACGTCCTGCTCGGGCAGCGTGTGCCAGGGAAGGGATTGTTGTCTCATAACCGGTTGTGGGGGGGGTAGGCTGTTCCGGATCAATCAGCTTTTTTCTCCTCGACCTCCAGCACATCGCCGGGTTTGCCATCGATCGCCACCTCCATCAATTTCCCGGCGGGTACGTGTTGCCATGCGGAATCTCTATTGATGATGGCTGTCCAATATTACTTATGTGGAGATTTGGGACACAAATTCACTATGCATCAAATGTTTATATGAGTCGAGAATCTGTGGTGCTCCTCAACCAAGGCCTTTGGAAACCATGAACTCCCACGGAATCCAGGCAATCTGAAAGTTCGATGTGGCCGTATCCGGACCAAGCCGATCTTCCCTCCCAGCCAAGCTCCTGCATATTTCGGGCCGCACGCGTTGAGCGGAGATGAATGGGATCAGGAATCGGGCAGGTATTGCTTGATGAGGGCGAGCAGTTCGTCTTCTTCGACTTTGCCTTCGCGGGTGAGCAGGAGAGTCCCTCGCGAATAGAGATGCGTGGTGGGGTACGTTTCGAACTGGTGTTGTTTTTTGATTGCGCGGCACCGGCCCGGCACGTGCATCTTGGCTTTGCCGATGCGAACATCGGGAAGCTTCCGGGCAACCTCTTCCAGGATGGGATCGTAGGCCGCACAGGGTTCGCAGGAGGCAATGCCATAGGCGACCACGGTCGCTTGCGCCTCTTTTAACTCTTCGTAATTTTCGTCAGTGACGTTTTCTACGGTGCCGGCCATCCTGCATTCCCTTCCCGTTCGTCAAAAATCAGGGGGACCCCATGTTCGTGGAATCCCCCTTCAATGTGCCTCGACGCTACCGTCAGTTCAACTGTTTCAACGCTTCCAGAATTTCCTGGTCATCCCGAGCCGTTTTGATTTCCTGCACTTTGGCGTAGGCGACCTTGCCTGCCTTATCCACAATCACCGTGGCTCGTTTGGAACAATTGAGATCCGGAAAATACAAGCCATACGCCTTGCAGACCGTCCGATGCATATCGGCCAACAAGGTGTGTTTCAGATCGAGTGAGTCGGCCCAGGCCTTGTGAGAAAAAAAGCTATCCGTGCTGATACCGAACACTTCGGCGTTGGCATCTGAAAAGCTCGGGAAATCGTCCGTCAAACATTTGTTTTCACCCGTACAGACCGGACTCCAATCGAGGGGGTAAAAGGCCAGGACCACGTTCTTTTGGCCTTTAAAACCACTTAACGTGACTTCGTTTCCATCCTGGTTTTTCAGGGTGAAATCCGGGGCAACGTCGCCCACTTTTATTTCTGAAGCAACATCAGACATGAACTAACCTCCGTTATGATAGAAATGAGTAGAACGCGAAACTTCGTTGTTTGCAGGACTTTTTTCGTAGCATGCCCTTTCAAAGTTTGTCAACCAGACAAAAATTCTATACACCAAGACCAATGAGAGCTTCTCCGCTCACCCCCACCAAAAACCGATGCCGTGAAAGCCTCCATCAGAAAATCAGACGCGAGAAGCTTGTCTTTTGGGTCAACCAAGGGTATCGTCATTGTATATAAGCCTTATCCACTAGATACCTAACCCTGACCATGCGCACGTTGCTGTCTCGTCTCCACGTTTCGGAGCCTCACCGTCTGACAAAACGCCTCCTGTGGCCCGTCTTGATTGTCGGCGGGCTGGCGGTCGGGGGAACGGCGGCGGTGGCCTGGTATATGGCAACCGGACTTCCCTCGCTCGGGGGGCTCCGGGATTACCAGCCTAGCCTGATTACAAAAGTAAAGGCGGATAACCGCCAGGTCATAGGACAATTCTACGTGGAACGCAGAATTTTGACTCCCCTTCCTGAGGTTCCCCGACATTTGATCGACGCCGTCCTTGCGGTTGAAGATACCCGGTTTTTCGAGCACCCGGGATTGGACATCTGGGGTATCCTTCGAGCCACGTGGACGAATTTCAAGCGTGGAGGAAAAGTTGAAGGCGCCAGCACGATCACCCAACAACTGGCCCGATCCCTGTTCTTAACCCCGGAACGGACTTTCCGGCGCAAGATACGAGAACTCTTCCTTGCCCTGAAGATGGAATTTATTCTGACGAAAGAACAAATCCTCGAGATGTATCTCAATCAGATCTACTTCGGCCATGGGGCCTATGGGGTCGGCACCGCATCCTTAACGTATTTTGGAAAAGCGTTATCCGAATTACAGCTACACGAGTCGGCATTTCTCGCCGGACTGCTGAAGGCCCCCAATACCTATTCTCCTTACAAAAACTACGACCTCGCGAAGCAACGACAGGAACACGTGTTGGGACGGATGGTCCAGGCCGGTTTTCTGACGGAGCCCCTCGCCCAGGAGGCGAGCGAGACCCCACTGCCCTTTACTCGTCAATCCTTCGAACGCGTGGCCCCGTATTTTCTTGAAGACGTCCGCCAACACCTGGTCAACGAATACGGAGAGGCCATGGCGTATAAAGGCGGGTTACAGATTGCCACCACCTTGAACATTCAAATGCAACACCTGGCCGAGGAGGCCATCAGGAAGGGGCTGCGCGAACTCGATAAACGACAGGGCTGGCACGGGCCGCTCCGTCATGAGGAGCCGCCGGCAACGCTTCCCGAAGAACCACCTCTTGCCTTTCCTGCATTTGGGGAAATCATGGAAGGACTTGTCCTGAACGTCTCCGAAGAGGAAGTGACGGTCCTGGCGCATGATCTGGTCGGCACTATCACCTTACCGGATATGCTCTGGGCCGAACGCCGGCTCTCCGAAGGAATGTCCGTCACCGAAGCGGAGGTGACTCCCATTGTCTCGGCTCGGCAATTGGTCGAACCGGGAGACGTGATCGAAGTCTCGTTGAAATCGACCCGCAACGACACGATCCGGTTCCGGCTGGATCAGACCCCACTGGTCGAAGGCGCGCTCATTGCGATTGATCCCAGGACTGGCGCAATTCGAGCGATGGTCGGTGGGTACAATTTCGAACGGAGTCAATTCAACCGCGCCTTATTGGCCCTCCGGCAACCCGGGTCTGCTTTCAAACCGATCATTTACGCCACGGCCATCAATCAGGGGCTGACACCCGCCACGCTCATCCTCGATGCTCCCGTGGTCTACGAGGAGGAAGAGCCCGGCAAAACCTGGAAACCGGAAAACTATGAAAAACGCTTTTTCGGCCCTATCACCTTGCGAGAAGCCTTACGTCATTCCAGAAACGCGGCAACGGTCCGCTTGCTCGAACAGATAGGCGTTTCCCGCGTCATCAAATTTTCACGCGCACTCGGCATTCGGAGTTCATTAAGCCCGGACCTGTCATTGGCGCTCGGCTCGTCGGGCGTGACGCTTCAAGAGCTCACGGCGACGTATGGTGTATTTGCCAACCAGGGACTTGCGTTGGAACCCTACACCATTTCCCTGGTCAAAGATCAGCATGACCACATCCTGGAGCAACACGTGTTCAAACCCCGGCAAGTGGTCTCCAAAGAAACCGCCTATTTGATTACACACATGATGATGGACGTCATTCAAAGCGGAACCGGCAAACGCGCCCGCTCGATCGGGCGCCCCCTGGCCGGCAAAACCGGTACCACGAACAGCTACCGCGACGCATGGTTCGTCGGCTATGCTCCGAATCTCGCCACCGGCGTCTGGATAGGATTCGACAGCGTGGAGACACTCGGCAAAGTGGAGTCAGGCGCCCATGCCGCCCTTCCCATTTGGACGGATTTCATGAAGAAGGCACTCAACATGCTCCCCGTCCGGACCTTCTCGGTTCCGGAGGGGATCCAGTTCGTCGAAGTCGACCAACAAACCGGATCCCTTGTCGACGGGCCCTCAAAAGGCACCACGACGGAAGTCTTTGCAGACGGAACGATCCCCCAACGTCAGACCAGCCAACCAGCCGATCCTTTAGATTTTTACGAGTTCGATCAACTCGACCCAGCCGTTGAAACCCGCTAGATCAAAATTGAAGTTTGAGATAGCCTAATTTTATCCGGTAAGCGTCGGGGATTGTAGATGTTCAGTCATTCGTTGACAGAAGCAGGGCTGACTATCTTCCCCCTCTTATGTAGCGGCGCCATCTCATGGCGCTTTCCGTTGGCCGCATCAGAGGCGGGCCTACGAATACCTCTACCCCGGATCAAGTCCGGGGCAAGCCCAAGGCTCCCCTCGGACAGACACGCAGGTCTGTCCCTACATGGGGCCGGACAGGCACAGGAGCCTGTCCCTACGTCATTGTCATTGTAGGAGACGGCCTGTGTGCCGTCCCGCCGGGATCGCGCGGCTACAAATACCAACTACAACGACCCTGGATCCCCGATCGCGTCGAGCGCTAGGCGGGCTCGTAGCGCTGGACGGCGATCTCGCTTGCGCGAGCCCGCATTTGCGAAGCATCATACCAGGCCTGCATCCTGAGCAGCATGTCCATGCTCACATCGAAGGCCTTCTCAATACGCAATGCCATCTCTGGCGATAGCGCGGCGTTGCCGTTCAGCAGGTCTGAAAGCGTCGCACGGCGAACCCCCAGAATCTCGGCCGCCCTCGTGACGTTTAGACCCAACTCCTCGATAACCTCCGTGCGGATGAAGTCCCCTGGATGGGAGGGGGTCATGTTTACTTTGATGCCGTTGGTAGCCATCAGTGGTAATCCTCCAAGGGGCTCATTCGTTGACCACTTCCCCCTCACCCCAACCCTCTCCCACGACGGGGAGAGGGAGAAAATCCCAGCGTAACCCGACAACGAGGCTAAAAACGCCCAAAATGCGGCATTCCCGCGGAATCCTGTAGGGGACGGCCTGCGTGCCGTCCCGCGTCTTCACGGACGAAGGAAAAAGCAAAGACCCTGGATCCCCGATCAGAGCCTGTCCTCGACGTTTGTAATCGGGGATCGGGGATGACAGCAGGAGAAGAGAAGGACGGCCGGTTTGCACCGGCATTGCCGGTCGGCTGGGATATCTGAATGGTGTGTGAAGTCGGTATCGCTCAGGACGGGGGGAAAAACTCTTCTGCTATTGCGCGTCCTGATATTCTTCGTGCCAGGCCATCTGAATGGCTTCGAGTTTCTTTTCGTTGGACCCCTTGGGGTCATCCGTGAATTCCGGCCACGCCACGACCCACGCGTGCAGATCGGTAAAGCGGACCGTCAGCGGGTCAAGGTCCGGATGTTCTTCGTGAAGCCGAATCGCGATGTCTTCGGCCATATCCCACGTTAATTCTTGAGACATGTGGTACTCCTCAGGCGGGTAGCCTCACGGTCAATCCGTGACTTCGGATAGTTTTTTGCTTTCGAGTGCTTCTTTGAGCGTGGCATCCATCAAGACTTCGGCCAGATGATGGGTCACTTTTTCCACGTCGGTAAGCTTGGCCCGGATCAGTCGATGGTCTTCCTGAGTGTTGGCGACGCGCAGTTCCTCGATGGCATTGCGAATGGATTGGATTTCTTCCGTCGTGATCAGGTCCGTTGCCCGTTTCAGCGCCTTTTCGGTGGCCATCATGATGGCATCGGCCTCCGTCCTCGCCTCGATCACCTGACGGGCCTGAATATCCTCCGCCGCGAATTGGAATGATTCCCGAATCATGGTTTCGACTTCGTCATCCGTCAGCCCGTAGGAAGGTTTGACTTGAACGGATTGCGATTCGCCGGTCCGGATATCCGACGCCGTGACGTTGAGAATGCCGTTCGCATCGATCAGAAACGTCACTTCAATGCGAGGAACGGCCGCGGGCAGCGGCGGCACCTTGAGTTGAAACCGGGCCAGGCTCCTGTTGTCTTTCACCAGCTCGCGTTCACCTTGCAAAATATGAATGTCCACGGCGGTTTGGCCGTCCATGTAGGTGGTGAACATTTCTTTGGCACTCGTCGGGATGGTGGTATTCCGGCGAATCAAGGTGCTCATGACGTTGCCCATGGTTTCAATGCCCAGGGACAGCGGGGTCACGTCGAGCAGGAGCATGTCCTTGTTTTCACCGGCCAGAATGCCGGCCTGGACCGCGGCCCCGAGCGCCACGACTTCATCGGGATTCATGTCGCTGTGGGGCGTCTTCCCGAAAAGCTCTTGCACGCGGGATCGAATCAACGGCATCCTGGTGCTGCCGCCGACCAGGACCACTTCGTCGATTTGACCGGTCTCCAAGCCCGCGTCGCTCAACGCGTGGCGGCAGGGAGCCATGGTTTGTTCGGCCAGGTCCTGGATCAAGGCTTCGAATTCATCACGCGACCACGTTCGTTCATAGGTCCCTTTCCCATCAGGAAGGGAGAAGGCCATATGCGCCTGCGGTTCGTCCGACAATCGGATTTTGGTGTTCTCGGCCTCAAGCCTGACGGTTTGCATCAGTTCCAGTGAATCTTCCACTTTCACGCCATGCCGGGCGTCGATGTCCCGTACGACCGCATCAACCAAACGTCTGTCGAAATCATCCCCGCCGAGATGCGTATTCCCATTGGTCGCCAGCACCTCGAAGATGCCATCCTTGAGTTTCAGGATGGAGATATCGAAGGTTCCCCCTCCGAGGTCATAGACCGCCACCAACCCCTGTGTGTTCTTTTGAAGCCCATAGGCCAACGACGCCGCGGTCGGTTCATTGATGATGCGCAGCACTTCCAGGCCGGCAATGAGGCCGGCATCTTTCGTCGCCTGTCGCTGGCTGTCATTAAAATATGCCGGGACCGTAATGACGGCTTTGGTAATGTCCTCGCCCAGGTGCGCCTCCGCCCGGAGCTTGAGTTCTTTCAAAATCATGGCGGAGACTTGCGGGGGGGAATAGGTTTTCTCTCCGACCTGGATTCGAATCACTCCGCCCTTTTCCTGCAAGGTATACGGGAAATATTTCAATTCTTCCGCCACGTCCGCCACGGATTTTCCCATGAACCGTTTCACGGAATAAATCGTTCGGGACGGATCGCGGACGAGATACTCCTTGGCGGGGTCTCCGACCAGGAGTCCGTTATCCGTGAGGCCGACGATCGAAGGGACTTTGGCTTGGCCGCGTGTTCCGAGTATGACCCGCGGGCCGTCTCCGGCCATGTACGCGACCAATGAATTCGTTGTTCCGAGGTCAATGCCGACTATCAATGCCATGCACTCCTTCCGGGTTCGGCTGTCGGGCTGGTCGCCGCCACCAGATCATTCACGATATTCTTGACGTACGTACGGTTCGATAAGATTTCCTGCATGCCCGTGAGGAGCGCGTCTTTCTGTACCTGAACGGTGGAATCACCTTCGGCTTCGGTTTGGAGGGCATCCCATCGGCTGAACTGCTCACGCAGTCGATCTTCCATTTGCGCTTTTCTCGCTTCGAGCGTCCGGCGGTCGGCTTGCAATTTCTCCAGAAGTCCCTGCCGGCGTTCGGCGGACGCCTCGGTGGAGAGTGACCGAAACTCGTCCAAATCCTCTTGCAGCTCCAGGATTTCATCGAACAGGTCTGCCGGGGGCGACGTCCGAATATCCTTGGCCGACCCTGCTTCGAGACGAATGAGGTACTCGGCTCGTTGCATGGGATCCTTCAACGTTCGATACGCCGTGTTCAATAACGCGGTATTTCCCAGACTGATCGCCTTTTCACCTTCGTCTTTCGTCGCGAAATAGTCGGGATGAAAGCTCCGGCTCAAGGCGTAGAAGGTTTCTTCAAGCGCCTTTTCGTCGATGTTCAATTTGCGAGGCAGGTTCAGGCAGGTAAAATAGTCGAGTTCCTTGGAAAGCGGCTGCACCTTGACGCACCGGCCACAAAAGTACTCACCGGACATTTCAGATTGACAATGCCAGCACATACTGCGGGCCATCGGCAGTTCGCGGGTCCGTCCTGAATCCGGTTGATGTGTATGCTCGCTCATCTCCCTCACTCGCACAACGGGCATGGTAGGACTTCACCATGCCCGTCTGCTTGCTCCCTGATTGTCACGCAACCCCGTCAACGTTTTACGCTGAAAACGATTCTCCGCACCCACAGGTCTTGGACGCGTTGGGATTGATAAATTTGAATCCCCCGCTGACCAGATCCTTTTGATAGTCAAGCTGCATGCCTTCGAGATAAATGGCGCTCTTCGCATCGACAAGGACTTTCACGCCATCCTGCTCACACACCGTATCGAACTCGCCGATCTTGTCGTCAAAATTGATCGTATAACTTAAACCGGAACACCCTCCTCCTTTGACTCCCAGGCGAAGGCCTCCTTCGGTCAGATCCTGAACGTCCATGAGCCGTCTCACTTCCACAACCGCCGCCTCCGTCAACGTGACGAGGGAGGACTGAGTGGTTGGTGAGGATTCAGTCGTTTGTGTCGTCTCCATCGTGTTGCTCCTTGCACCTCCGTGGGTCAGGCACCGGCCGATGCGGCCGGTTCTTCGGTCTTCTCTTCAGTCTCCGCTTTCTTTTTGTAATCATTCAAGGCGGCTTTAATCGCATCTTCCGCCAACACGGAACAGTGGATTTTGACCGGTGGGAGGTTTAACTCCTGCACGATCTCGGTATTTTTAATTTCTCCCGCTTCATCCACGGTTTTGCCTTTCAACCACTCCGTTGCCAAACTGGAGCTGGCAATAGCCGACCCGCACCCGAAGGTTTTGAATTTCGCATCCACGATCGTGTCGTTTTCCACTTTGATCTGCAGTTTCATCACGTCGCCGCATTCGGGGGCCCCGACGATTCCGGTCCCCACGCCGTCTTCCTCTTTCTTGAAAGACCCCATGTTGCGCGGATTGTTGTAATGGTCGATCACTTTTTCACTGTATGCCATGGTACCACCCTCCTTCTCCCCGGAAAATTATAAAAACATTGTATTCATCGCATGTTCCGTTCAATGTGCCGCCCATTGGACTGTCTTGAGGTCAACCCCTTCCTTCGCCATTTCATACAAGGGCGACATTTCGCGAAGATGATTGACCGCCTTAATCATCCGGTCGATAGTATATTCCACTTCTTCCGGCGTCGTAAACCGCCCGATTCCGAATCGAATGGAGGAATGCGCCAGATCGGATCCGACCCCCAAGGCCCGAAGGACGTATGATGGCTCAAGGGTGGCCGACGTGCAAGCAGAGCCCGACGACAAGGCGATTTCTTTGACTCCCATCAACAAGGCTTCCCCTTCGACGTACGCAAAACTGATGTTCAGATTCCCCGGGAGACGCTCCGTTGGGTGTCCGTTGAGATAGACTTCTTCCAGGGCATCCATGATGCCGTCCTGCAGACGATCACGAAGGGCCATCGTGCGAACGGACTCCGCCGGCATCTCTTGCGCACACAGTTCGATGGCTTTTCCAAAACCGACAACGAGCGGAACCGGAAGAGTACCCGACCGCATGCCCCGCTCATGACCGCCCCCGTCGATCATCGGCGCCAACCGGACTCGCGGAGCTTTCCGTCTCACGTACAGCGCGCCGATGCCCTTTGGTCCGTAAATCTTGTGAGCGGTAAACGACATCAGGTCAACACCCAGTTCCTGGACGTCCACCGGAATTTTCCCGACGCCTTGCGTGGCGTCGCAATGAAAGAGCACGCCCTTTTCCTTCGCGATCTTGCCGATCGCCGCGATGGGATGAATCGTGCCGATTTCATTATTCGCCAGCATGATCGAAATCAAAATGGTTTTATCCGTGATGGCGTTCCGCACGTCGTCCGGATCGACCCTGCCGGTTTTATCGACGGGCAAATACGTTACCTTAATGCCCTTTTTCTCCAATGACTTCGCCGGATCGATCACCGCGCGGTGTTCGGTCGACGTGGTGATGATATGATCACCTTTCTCCTTATACATTTCGACCACGCCTCTCAGCGCCAAATTATTGGACTCGGTGGCTCCGCTCGTAAAGACGATTTCCTTGGCGTCGGCGTGAATGAGATTGGCAATGAGTTTGCGCGCCTGATCCACACCCTCTTCGGCTTCCCAGCCGAAGGAATGATTCCGGCTCGCGGAATTGCCGAATTTTTCGGTGAAATACGGGAGCATCGCATCCACCACGCGAGGATCGCAGGGCGTGGTCGAATGGTTGTCCATATAAATGGGTAACTTCATAATGGCACTCCTTGTGGCTTTAAAGATTCGACGATAATCAGGGGTGTTTCCTCAACCAATAAATCTTCAATGGACATGCTGTTCAGCAATTGGAAGATACTTTCCTGAATTTTGAAAAGGGGCGTTCGAATATTGCAGTGATTCATCTGCTCGCACTGGGAATGATCATTTCTTTCATGAGAACAATCCGTCAATCCCAAGGGACCTTCTATGGCTTCGAGCACTTGTGCCATGGTAATGTCTTTGGGCTCCCGCCCCAACACGTAGCCACCCTTGGGTCCATTATGATGACTTTCGATCAGTTGATGCCTGGCAAGGGTCTGAAGCACTTTCGCCAATAATTCCACGGGGATATGATGCTCTTCGGCAATTTCCTTGGTATTCACCACACGCGGGTGGGCATCGATTCCGCTTTGAATCGTGGCCATGTACTGAAGGGCCAGCAAGGCATAATCGGCTCTTTTTGAAAGTTTCAACATGACTTCTCACACAAAACGTGGAGTGAATGAATCTCCGACCAAAACCATCGGAGTAAATCCTAGCATTGACATTCCTTCGTAGTCAAGAGTATTCTAGTCGGAGATTAAAACAGTCGGAGATGGAGCCAAAAGCCATTTAGAATAGTTATCTTATTGAAAATACGAATGAATTCGTTCATTTTTCTTTCCATAGCCGAGGTAAAAAGGAGATCAGATGGGAGGCAGTAATCCATATATTGAACAAATCGAAGTCAAAACAGCCACGGAACCTTTCACCGTGACCTTTCACATGCCGGATGAAACGCTGGAGGTTCAGGTTGATCCGGAGAAAATCCCGTACGGACCAACCGGCCAACCCGGCAGCCTTTTGGACATTGCGATGGGCGCGGGACTCGATGTCGAACATGCCTGCGGCGGCGTCTGCGCCTGCTCGACCTGTCACGTCGTTGTGAAGGAAGGATTGGATACGTGCAACGAAGCCACGGACGATGAATTGGACCAGTTGGACGAAGCCCCTGCGATTACGCTGCAATCCCGCCTGGCCTGCCAATGCGTCCCCGACGGATCAACCAACCTCGTCGTCGAAATCCCCGAATGGAATAAAAACCTGGTAAAGGAAGGGCACTAGGCCCCCGCCGGTCGGAGCCATCCTCCCCTGTCATTGCGGGCGAGCTAAGCGAGCGCGGCAATCTCACAACATGGGATCCTCGGGCGTCCCCAAATTTAGCGCCCGAATCAGAAAACTCGTATCCAGATGAATCATGGGGTCTTGGGAGCCGGCCGCCGAGCAGTCGCACGACGCTCGGCCTTCAATCCCGTTCCCATTGTGCGAGGTTGACCTTGCGCAACCGTAGCGAGGCTTGCAGCCAGTCAAGAGTACCCAGTGCCGTACCGTCGCCGGGACTCCCGTCTATCGCCGCAATTCGAATGGCCCGACGCACATCGCAATTCAGTTATAGATATCTACTCGAAAGACGGTGACACCCGATGGCGATGCTTTTCACGCGGCGGTGTTAGCGTATCCGTGCGCGCTTCCGGCGCGAGCAGCAGTTCCTTGAGGTTCAGTCTGGCCATCTTCTCCAATCGCTGCTACTGGTCAACGGGAACGAGCACGGCTACCGCCACGCCCCGCTTGGTCACAACTTCAGATTGCCACGGCCTGTGGCAATCTCGCAATGACAATAGAACGATAAAGCCTCCGTGGAGTCACCCCAGCCGTTGGTCGGGACCGGACAGTGACGGGAGGGAAAGAAGCTACCAATGTACGTGTCCCTCGCTGGGATGCATGTGAAAGTTTTGTTTGCGTCATTGGGTATTTTCGTGAGGTTAGGTGACAGGAGCAAACGCGAGATGATACCCTGCTTGTTCAAGCTGTTTGAACAAGACCCTCTGTCACCGTGACCGGACCACGTCAGTCTGGAAAAACCAACCTCTTCTGCGCGGATCAAGCATCGCCACAAGAAGGCGAGGTTGTGCCGTTGACCGACCTCGTTGAGATGCTGGAGTGCGTCGAACAAGGAGAACATGCCTGATGGGCGTCTTTCTTTTCGTATCATGATGAATCTTCGCAATATCGCCATTGTTGCGCACGTCGACCACGGCAAGACCACGCTCGTGGACGCGATGTTGTGGCAGAGTGGAACGTTCCGTGAAAACCAGGACGTCGGTGTACGGATTCTGGACTCGATGGATCTCGAGCGCGAGAAGGGCATCACGATCATGGCGAAGAACACCGCCATCATTTACGGCGACGTGAAGATCAATATCGTCGACACGCCGGGTCACGCCGATTTCGGTGGCGAGGTCGAACGCACCCTGCGGATGGTCGACGGCATCATGTTGCTCGTCGACGCCGCAGAAGGACCGCTTCCCCAGACGCGATTCGTGTTGTCCAAGGCGCTCGAGCTGGGACTGCCCCCGATCGTGGTGATCAACAAGATCGACCGTCAGGATGCGCGCGCAACGGAAGTCCTGAACGAAGTCTACGACTTGTTCATCGACCTGGACGCCACCGAGGACCAGATCGAGTTTCCGGTCATCTACTCCGTCGCCCGTGAAGGAAAATGTACTCGATCACCGGACGGGGAGCTCACCAATCTGCAACCGTTGTTCGAGATGATCATCGAGCACATTCCGCCACCATCAGGGGACCCGGACCATCCTTTACAGATTCTGGTCACCAACGTCGAGCCCGACGACTACCTCGGGCCGCTGGCCATCGGCCGCGTCGTGGCCGGGACGGTGCGGAACCGGCAGGCGGTCACCTTATGCCGGCGTGACGGGTCTCAGACGTCGGCCGCCGTCACGGAGCTGTTCGTCTACAAAGGCCTCGGGCGAATCGCGGTCTCCTCGGTGGGTCCCGGAGAGATCGTTGCGCTGGCGGGGATGAGCGGCATCGGGCTGGGGGAAAGCATCGCCGGCGGTGAAACCCCCAAACCCCTGCCCACGCTCAACGTGGACGAACCCACGTTGTCGATGGAGTTTTCCGTCAACGATTCCCCTTTCAGCGGAAAGGACGGCCAGTACGTGACCTCACGCCACCTTCGGGAACGACTGCTCAAAGAGGCACGGCACAACCTCTCGATGCGGGTGGAGTCGACCGAATCTCCCGATCGCTTCATGGTGTACGGCCGGGGAGAACTGCAGATGGCCATCCTGATCGAACAGATGCGGCGGGAAGGATGTGAATTTTCAGTCGGCATGCCGCGGGTGTTGACCCGCTCCGTTGACGGCGCGACCCACGAACCCTACGAACTGGCGCTCATCGACGCGGCTGAAGAGTACATGGGCATCGTCGTTCAGAAACTCGGCACGCGCAGGGGCGTCATGGTCAAGATGGTGAACCACGGCTCGGGAAGGGTGCGCCTGGAGTTCGAGGTGCCCAGCCGTGGGTTGATCGGCTACCGGACCGAGTTCCTCACCGATACGAAAGGCACGGGAATTCTCACGCACATGTTCACGGGATACCGGCCCTGGGCGGGCGACATCGTCCATCGGACGACCGGCGCGCTGGTCTCCGACCGCCACGGCCGCGTTACCGGGTACGCGATGATCAACTTGCAGGCAAGAGGGCAACTGTTCGTCGCACCGACCGAAACAGTGTACGGGGGCATGCTCGTCGGAGAGAACAGCCGCGACACGGACCTGGACGTGAATATCACGAAGGAGAAGAAGCAGACGAACATGCGCGCGGCCGGGTCCGATTCCTATGAAAAAATCGTCCCTCCACTGCGTCTGTCTTTGGAGCAGTCAATCGAGTTCATCCGCCACGATGAGCTGGTCGAGGTCACGCCGCATAATCTCCGGCTGCGAAAACGCCATCTCGACCAGAACGAAAGAAAGCATCAAGCCGCCCGCCAGGCAGCCGACGCCGGCTCCGACGAATAGCCCTCCGACACCGGCTCGACCGACTCCCGAGGATAGACTACCTCTCTTTAGGACTGAAGCCTCTCTCGACGCGGCTCTGCCTTACGGGCGGTACTCCATAACTTGCGGACGAACCGGCGGCCCAGGCCCCGCTCGATCTCACGCCACTTCCGCTCTTCTTCCGCTGTAATGAACGTGACCGCCTCCCCGGAGCGGCCCATGCGTCCGGTCCGTCCGACCCGGTGCGTGAAAAGTTGTCCCGAGTCCGGCAGGTCATAGTTGATGACCTGGCCAATGCCTTCAACGTCCAGGCCTCGAGCAGCCACGTTTGTCGCTACCAGAATCGGCGCGGCGCCGGAACGAAAGTTCAGCATCACGCGCTCACGTGCGTTTTGGCTCAGATTGCCTTGGAGCGCCCCTACCGCATAGCCCAACGTGTCGAGCTGTTTTGCCAGCTTATTGACGCCGTGCTTGGTCTTGCCAAAGACGATAATCGGCGCGCCATCACGCTGGTTCAACAGCGTTTTGAGGGCCTCCATCTTGTCGCTCTTCTGGATACTATAGATCAGGTGCTCCACAGTGGGCAGCGCCTGCATGCCTGCATCCACTTCCACCGTGACGGGGTTGCGCAGGTATTTCCTGGCCGTCTTCGCCACCCACTCAGGCATCGTGGCAGAGAGAAGCGCCGTCTGCCGACCGGAAGGTGTCCGGCTCAGGATGGTTTCAACGTCGTGGGCAAACCCTCTATCGAGCATTTCATCCGCTTCGTCCAGCACCAGGAATCGCACTGATTGCAGGTCGAGTGTGCCCTGCCGTAGATGGTCCAGCGTACGGCCCGGCGTGCCAATGATGATCTGGGCTCCGTTCCTCAACGCCGAGTACTCCGGCCTCAACGACCGGCCGCCGTACAGTAACGTCACGCGCAGCCGCTGTGATGAAGCCAGGGCCTTCATGACTCCGGAGACCTGAATGGCCAGCTCACGGGTAGGCACCAGCACAAGCGCCTGGACCTGCCGGAGCGATGGGTCGCATTGCTCTGCCAGGGGCACGGCAAACGCCAGCGTCTTTCCGGACCCGGTACGCGCCTGCCCAATCAAGTCCTGACCCGCCAGGAGATGGGGGATCGACTGCTCTTGAATGGGCGTGGGTGCTGATATATCCATCCTGGAAAGTGCCGCTCTGGTCGCACGATTCAATGCCATTCCAGGAAATACGGCAACATCGTCGTGAGCGCTATCGGCAGGGATATGATTGGCAACACGTGATTCACTCACCGGTGCGTTGACCGCAGGGGAAATACCGTTGCGATGAGCTTTGAAGCACGGGGGGCAGTACACCGGCCTGTCCGGGCTTGGCTGGAAGGGGACGGTTGTAGACGTATCGCAAGTAGCGCAAACGGCCTGGTGACGCCGTGTCCGGTGAGATGGACGTGGATGAGTTGATAGAGATTCAAAAGGCATAAGAAACAAACTCCTTAGTTATTGGTTAGTGACACCCTGAGAACTTGCCTGATAGTCGCCTACCGGCCACTCAAGTGGTTAACCTCGTGGAGGTTAATCTCGTACGACTGTATCCTGGTCTGAAATCAACAGGCGGTTACAACCGTGCAGGCTTGGCGAAACCTGGCATTTCTCAAGGCATCGATATTCTAGCACCCGCGCCATGCAGCAGGGCGTCGAGCAGGCGGCAACGGAAATCGTCGCCGGCGAGGTTTACCTCCAGAAAACCCCGACGAGGGTCACCCTTCGGGGTCTCGCTTTCCTGAACAAGCCGCTAAGTTCAGCGGCTAGAAGATTGGCTCCTCGGGCAGAAGCCACACGCCCGCGAATCGCCTCTCTTCATGCGGCTTTCATTCAAGCGTCGTCACAGAGACCCACGATTTTTCCCACGAAATTGCCCCATATGGAGAGGGAAGGGAAAAGGCGGCTGAGAGGTGGGACCAACACCTGAACGCACAAGAATACCATACACGTTATAATTGTGGGCACACAGGTGTCAAGTTTATAATGAGGAAGTATAGTACGGGTCGTCCGCATCGACCATTGGAGAGGAAACTCTCTATCAGGGCGCACAACAACCGTCACTGGCTTGACGCCGCGGGGAGGACCGTTGCGTACGTAGGATGGCGGGTGGACAAAATGTAGGACACAGCCCTCACGCACTCGCGCAACACCCGATAATAACTGGCAATTTGTCCTGCTGTCTCAAACCCACGTTCGACCCTATCGGAATTTGGACCGAAAAGGACAATATCACATGGAGGGCCTCGGAATGGAATCGGCTCAAGAGGAACTGAGAGTTATCGAAGGGCAACTCACGGAGTGGGAGCGGAATGTGGCGCAAATCATACTCGATGTCCCGCTCGGCAGACTAGTCACGTACGGGTGCCTCGCCAAGATCGCTGCACAACGTCATAGAAACTACAGCCCCAAAGCCCACCGGGCCATTGCAAAACTGCGAATGAAACTCTATGGGTTATTGACCCACGACACGAAGGTCCCCCTGCACCGGATTACGACGCAGGGAGACCTCGACTCGAAGAATGACTCAAACAAAACCCGGCGCGAAAACAAGAAGCGAAGGGCGGAAGAGGGAACGCCGTACGACAACACAGCATGGTGGTGCTCCTGCGAATAGCCTCATTTGGCGCGCTGTGCTGAAATGGCAAGGGCCTCGATGCAGCGCTGATGAAAGCTCTCTAGCGCGGTATGACGTAAGTGGTCCCTACAAAGGCATCTATTGAAAGATGAATTAGAAAAGGATTCTGGAATTCGTCAACGATATCGTGTGGAATCCGAAATTATGACGATTCTTGTGCCACCATGACTGGTAGCCTGTGGCACACCGCGACCAATCGCGATGCGATTGGCGGGGCACTTGACAGGATCGCGAGGTGGGCCAAACCGGCCCGCTCGATACTGTAACGCAAATCCGCGAATGTAGAATACTGTTGCATTCTACTGCCCACAACACTTTTTGTATTTCCGCCCAGAACCACATGGACACGGGGCATTGCGTCTAACTCTCTGTTTGTGCCCCTGTTGAAGCGACTGATTGGGTGTGAGTTGCACTGGCGGCGAAGGAAGTCGGATGCGCCCAGCGGCAATGTCTTCGATACGGTTACATAGCTCACCGAACGCGGTTTGCTGGTGAATGGGCAAATGGGGCATGTAAGGCGCGAGATTCTCTATCTCTGATCGCGCGCGTTCGTGTTCGCCACAATGGGCAAGAATGACGGCGTACTGCCCGCGTACATCCAAAGAGCTCGAATTGAAGTCACAATGAAGAAGCAGCGGCAGAACATGTGTTTCCAGCATTTGCCGAGCGCCAATCGCATCACCCATAACTAACATATCGTCCGCAACATCCTGCGCAACTTTCATTTCTGAACGGTACGATCCAGAAATTTGATAGAACTTCGCCGCTTGAATAGCGATGACTATAGGATTGCGCCTCAACTGTCTCAAACACCTTGCGGCAAGGTCCAAACAGTCGCCCAATCGCTTCAAATCATCCTGATGATCAGCTAAAGCGCCGGGTAGCAAACGGATAAGCCGTTGCCCGTTGATACCAATTAGAGCCTCAGGGTGAAGATCGAAGTGGGCGAAATACTCGGCAGACAAAGCTTCTGCTAAATGAAGCGAATCTTGCAGGTGGCCGCAGTGGAAAAGCGCTACCGCATAATTGTAGCGCAAAAGGCGCGACCTGAGCGCATCAACCTCAGGTAAATTGGAAGCAACACCAAAGACCGAATCGACCGTCTTTCGGTCTCCTTGCATGCCAGCATATAGCATCTGCTTCATGCGAAAGCCGGTTTGTTCGCGTATACCAAGAGGGTTACGGGCAAGCAATTGCGATAGGCGTTCGAGATAGGGCGCGGGGTTGCGCTCGTGTTTGTCTCGCTGCAATTCCCAGAAGGCGAGCGCATCGAGTGACCAGTAACGAAGCGTGTCATCAATCGTTTCATCATCTGCCGTAGCGATCAAAGCGGCTTTTAGATCGGACGGATCGCCAATCTGGTGAAACATATCCATGGTCGCAAGATCAACGAGCGTCTCTATCTGCCCGGTCGGTGCTAGCAATCGTAGCCAAGCACCGAAACGGGCTACATCCCATTTCTCCAACAAACTTGCGAACAGCACATCGCGTAACTTGACCCGCAAGTCGTGCAGCTGATCATTAGAGTACCCGTCGAGGAGCCCTAACGCGGGCAATCGCAAAGCATCGTGAAGTTTGCGGTCGCCATTAGCATAGATTTGGATGAGACCCTTGCTTTGTAGGGAACGATGAATAGAAGCAAGTCGCTGCGGAAGCGATGGTAGCGCATCGGCAAGGGCTTCGATTTCACTCGGGGTCATTCGTGGACTGGCTAAGCTCATGGCGGCGACAAGAGATGCCTCGTCGTCAGAGAGATCCTCAAGGGTCATTCGAAGGATGGACTCTTGCGCGAGTTCGTCAAGATGGTTGCCATGTGCGACTTCTTTCCAAAAGACTTCGGCATTTCCTTCGTAGCGTTGCTTGCAAAGCCGCGCGCTGTTCTTTACATACAGTGGTAGGCCTCCAGTAGTTAGTCGCCAATTTTCCGCGATCCCAGGCCCAAGAACGGCACCCTCAGCGGCAAACACTGCGGCGACCGTATCTGCGTCCCAGCCCTTCAAACATTCAGCTTCAATTTCCAAAATAGCTGCAAGACGAGTCGCGTTCGACCCCGGTTGGGCAAGTAGAATGAAGCGGATATTAGAACAAGCGCCAAGGACTCGCTTAATCTCTTCAGGGTCAACTCGATGCACATTATCCATGACAACAACTGGCGCTCTATCCGGCCGCAAACGCCCATTGAGACATTGCAAAGCCTCAATGCCCGAAAACGCGGGCAACAATGCAGAGCCTTCAGGCTGACAACGCAGAAATCGCGCAACCAACTCGCGTGCGAGCGCATTTACCAGCGCACCTCCATGTAGATCGACAACATCGAAATAGGCGCACGTTCCGGAGCTATGCTGCGCTTGCCAAGACGCCCACGCGGTTTTTCCTGCGCCCGAAAAGCCGACAATTAATCGTGTCAGGGCGTCGCTATAAAAAACAGGTTCATCGACCTGTGGCCTATAATCCAGCGGCGTCGATGGGAATTCCTGTAGCTGTTCGACCAATTGTTCGAACAATGCCGGCAAGTCTTCTCTGACGAAGATGTGATCGCGGCGGGAGGCATCATCGCCTGTCGCTACGAACTGAACAAGAGCGGCGAGTTTCCAAACCAGCGTCTCAGGATGAAGGGTTGCAAATGGCAAATTTCCTGCGGCGTCATGGCACCATACGAGAGCCTCTTCTAGCGAAGACCAGACAGGTGGCACTCTGTCAGAAAATGCGTTCCTGGTTGTCGGTGTCAGAATCGCCACATCGATGGGCCATGTCTGGTCTTTCATATTTATGGTCAGTTGCGGCCCAAGTTCAGAGCTAGAGACGATGAGGGACTGGAGCCGTTTGCCCTCATGCTCGGAACGGATGCGATCAAATCGCTCAAGAGTCGTTCTTATGTCAGAGCGGCATAGCAGGCTTGATCGGTACTTGACCTGGACATAGATTGTCCCGTCATTAGTCGTTATTTCAACGTCTTCGTCACGCTCGACGGCGACTGTGCCTGTCTCTTGACCAGAGAGTCTGAAGAGACACCCAACGGCGAAGAGATGCTGATAGAGAAAACCGCGATGCACAGACTCAATTCGCTTGAGTTGTGTTTGGTCTATAATTTCGTGGGGATTTTTATTCAGGACCTGTTGCGGGTTTTTCTCCATATACCTTTGACCCCATCTCAATGCGATTTGCTCTAACACCTACATTAGCACTTGGACACTATCCGCTTTCCCTCAAGGAGAAAAGAATTGAATGCGATTTCAGAAATCTTCGTTGGGCTTTCGTTTCGGATTTTCACGCCAAAGACGACGTGGCGACGACCACGTGTAACAAAGAAATGAGGGATGGCCCCCGACTACACAAGTGATTGTTCTGCACAGCTGCCCTACAATCGGATATTCTCATTCCTTAAGTTACTCTATTAACACGCCGCATCAGTGACTTGATAAGCTTTTCGGAGCGCGCAGCAATGGTATGGCTTTGTGAAGCGGCTGCAAAATTGATGCTGCTGATTACCTCATCATCAGTAGCGTTGTTGTCCAAAATTGTGAGTAAATCTCTATCGGGGAAAGCCGTGGCCGAAACTGCAACATCATGGGCAATCGGAAGCCAGCCAACCTGTTCAGAATCTTTCTGATGACTAGCGCAAACAATGGAAAGACCATGGCTTCCAATACAGAAGCTTCTTCGTGGATTTCGTATTCGCGCAATATGCAAGCCGGTCTCCAGCGAGAAACGATTTGTCTCTTTCTTTACTCTGTCACTATCTCCAACAGCAAATCGTGCATCAACATTGGATTCAACTTGCTTTTTGATTTCTAATATACGGGGATCTTGATACAAAGTTTCACGGTCCCCTAGGGCAAAATTCTCTTTATCTGCCCGATCCTTAAGGGCTAGCCAGAATACATCACGGCCTCCAGCTTTTGACACGCGCGCTTGAGATTCGGGTGTCCTTCGGGCAATCGTTATGAAGAACTCTTTCCAGATTCTATAATCGTCTGGGGAAAGGATCGACCATTTTTCATTCCTAGCCATTTCAATAATTTTATTAATAACAGGTGTAGCGATACGCTCCGTTTCGGAAAAACGTTTTTCATACTCATAGCTCTTACTTGATCGGACAATATCGTATTTTGTGTAGAGATCCCTTTTTACAAACACATCCGTCGGCGAAGCCTTGTAAATTTTCCGTTCGTGTTTGTTCCCTATCCAAAGATATCCGCCATCATTAAGAAAGTTCTTTAACAGGACCTTAGGAATGTAATGCTGCCTTCTTGGCTCAACGGGACTCATTGATGCGTCATTTGTATTGTACGTGCTCTGCTATTATTTATTTGTTGCAGGCCAAATCGCTGTGAATTTCCTGCATTTCGCCTTCATCACAACTTACAACGGTGCACCCATTTTCTCATAGAGCATGAATGAGTGCTCACTGCGATGACGACCCATTGTTGTGTTGACCATCCCCCCAATCGATCCAGTTTAGGGAATCAGCCGAGAAACCTTGATGCCAGACGCGCGTCTTGCCAGGCTCTAGAAACGGAATGCTCTCAAGAGCATGCTGCTCCGAATCAGCCAAGGTGACTAGCTGAATGGGCACTCGTCGGTGTTGCCAGGATGTTGTATCACCGCCCTGTTGATAGGCAACGAAAAGCCGGCCCAACGCCTCATATGCGTAGCTGTCATACGACGGTAATGAGTAGCCGATGACGACTATAGACGAAAAGACATCGTACGTTCGGTGACGATTTTCCCAGAGGTCTAAGATGGCGTCGTATCCAAGGAGTTTGTCATAGGCTGGAGGGAGAATAAAGGGGACCACACAAGATCCGAGTTCGCCCTTTATGGGAAAATACTTTGCAAGATTGGGAACACGAAAGACGCGCGTTAGGATGCGATCCCCGAACGCTTCCGTCGGCCCCCGTGAAAGAGGCTCTGATGGAATTGACGGGATTGGGCCGAAGATTGGATCCCGGTCCGGTACAGCGTGCCCTTCCTCTTTGTGCCAGCGCATAACGTCGTCATGGTAGTGACGATCGTACCAGTCAATCGACCCGTGTAGTTTGATCAGGTCAACATACTTTGGTTCAGATTTACTCAGGTCCTTTTTTAGCCACCACTCAGGAGTCAGGGAATACGGCTTACCGATGTCGTCCAGAGCTTGCTCCAAGAGGGTGTCGTAGTTGAAGGTAAGCACAACGTCATTCGGACATAGCATCGTAGCAAGATTCCGATACAGAGTAGGAATGTCGCTTGGCGTTGCATGGATGAGTATCTGTTGGATCGCTGTTCGCGCAGCATCTATCGATCGGCTGCCATGCTCGAAGTACTCTTGGGAGCCTATCAGACGCAGGTAGTGCTTTCGATGGCTGTACGCCAGTACGCGTTCCAAGTCGATCGGCTGACCTGGATACAGCTTGGTCCACTCTTCGATCTCTTGTTCCAGAGGGCCTTCCCAACCATAGGGACGGAAGTCCCGGCGGATGTTCTCGCGGACGCGTTCCAATAGGCCTTTGGCAAGCGGGAGACCTGCAGGGACTGAAAAGCCAGCCCCAAGTATGAATAGACGGTGAAATGGGAAGTTCAAGTTCTTAATGTCTAATTATCAACTTCTCAATGTTTAGTGGTGGAACCGGTCCGCCGAGCATGAGGGACGCTTGCTGAGGCTTTAGTCACAAACATCCTTCCTGCCAGTTAGCCACTGCCCACATTTCAACCTGAATCTAACCACAGACGATTTTGGTCCACGTATATTGGGCAAGACAAACTGATAATAATCGCATCACTGCACCGCTCTAGTGGACTTGCCCTTTGCCCGCCGCCGTTTTGGTTTCGTCTGCATCACGGCTTTCAGGGGTGCACTCATTTTCTCATAGAGCATGAACAGGTGCTCGACCCGCTCGCGTTCGGAAGAGAACCCGGGGCGGCGATAGAGCTTGTCGACGGCGCGGTCGAGAGCTTGGTGGGCCTTGCGAAGATCGGGTGGCATGAGGTTGGGATCGTAGAGGTCGGCCAGCGTGGCGTCCTGGTGGGCGGCACGGGCGTCAAGTACGGCCTGTACCAGCGACTCCAATTTCGACAGATCGGCGTCTTTAGGTGGCAACGGGAAGGTGTTGTACACGACGCCGACGGAGTACATGTAATCGCTCTTCATTCGCCCGGTCACGGCCCGCATCCAGGCCATGTGCATGGCAGAAGTCAGCAAGGCAAAGTCTGTGAGAGTGGCATTGGGAAGAATTCGCAATTTCTGGTTTGCAATTACCTCAGGCGTTAACCAACCAATCGGGACGTATTCCCGCCGCTCGGAGCTCGTATTTGGAAGAACGAGAAAGGGTTTAGATAGCCTTTCGTCGACACCAACACTCGTCGGGTAGGCTGACATCTTAACCGTGCTTGGGCGACGGCTGGAAGCGCGATATTCGCGTACCTGTCGGACACGTTCTCGGACATGAGGGAGATTTCGAAGGTCCGACGGTGACGCATCAGCCAGATAGAGTATCCAGCGATGAAAGCCGTTTATGTATTCGTCACCACCGATATACTTTCGGAAGAACCTCTGTGAGCCCGGTTCATGTGCCACAAAATCTTCATACTCTTCCTGCGTGAACGTCAAGATTCCATTGTCGATCATCTGGACTCCCGTTTTGAGTTGCGGCAATCCATTGATCGGCCGACTTTCCTTTCTCACCGCCAGATGCGAGTCGGTGAGTCCGCTGGCGTCGAACAGATAGGGAGAGAGTACGGCATGCCGGGTTTCCTCCGGTTCGCCGTTGATGTCGGGATAACTGAACAGGCGTATGTCCGCCCGCTGGCGCTCTTTGGCGTCGAGTCCGATAATAACGACGTGCACATGGGCCTTGCCGCGTGCATCCGAGCCCCAGGCGAACGTGCGATGCGCTAAGGCGATCTCCAAGCCGCAACGCTCGAAGAGAATCGGCCAGAGTTGCGCCACCTGCTCGCCTTGAGTGATCGAATTGGTGGCAACGAAACCGATCCGTGCCGATCTCTTTTGGACGTATTTTCCGGCTTTGATAAACCATGCCGTCACATAGTCAAGTGTTCCACCGGTCTTGCCCAATGCGGCGATGCGGCGCACCTGCCCGCGCTGTTTTTCGCTCTGGAACATCGCTCCGCCAAACGGCGGGTTGCCAAAGACGAATGAACATTTTTCCGGCGACAGAACATCTTCCCAATCCACTTCGAGTGCATCAGCATTCCGGATGGGCGGCGAACCTTCAAGCGGAATGCGGACGTAGCTCTGCCCGAATGCCAAGCTGAGCCGGTTATTCATGATGTGATCCATCATCCACAAGGCGGTTTCCGCAATACGCGCCGCGAACTCGCCGAGTTCGATGCCGTAAAACTGGTCCACGGTCACCCGTGACAGAACGGCGGTGTCCAGCACCTGTTGGACTTCGCCGGACCTGCCACGTCGCAATTCCCGGATCAGCTCAATCTCCAGTTCGCGCAATTCCCGATAGGCGATGATCAGAAAATTACCGCATCCGCAGGCCGGATCGAAGAATTTCATTTTGCCCAGCCGCTCGTGGAAAGCCGTCAGTTCGGCTCGCCGATGACTGTCCTTGCGCGCCCGGAGCCGTTTGAACTCCGCTCTCAGGTCGTCGAGAAACAACGGTTCGATCACCTTCAGGATATTTTTCTCAGTGGTGTAGTGGGCACCTAGGGCACGGCGCTCGGCGGGTTCCATCACGGACTGAAAGAGGGCGCCGAAGATGGCGGGGGAGATGGCCGTCCAGTCAAAACGACAGGCGTCCACCAGCGCCGTCCGCATTGCGGCATTGAAATCGGGAATGGCGAGTTGCCCCGCAAACAGATCACCGTTGACATAGGGAAAGCGGGCGAGGTCTTCATCAAGCATGGCTTGGCGCTGATCCGCAGGCGTATTCAGCACCTGGAATAGCCGTGCAAGCCAGCCACCAAGGTCAGAGCCATCTTCCCTCGTCCGGATTTCCAACAGTTCGAGGAAGATGTCACGGGGCTCGAAAATGCCGGTATCATCGGCGAACAGGCAGAACACTACACGGACCAGGAACATTTCCAGGTCATGGCCACGGTACCCGGACGCCTCAAGCGCGTCATGCAGCCTTCCCATCAACTCCGCGGCTTCAATGTTAACGGGGTCCTGATCGCGGAAGGTGCGGCGCTGCACGCCCAAGATGAACCCAAACTTCTCGACATGGGCCGGCACGTCCGCCAGCGCGAAGGTGCGGTGCTCGCGCTCGTCAAGATCATGAAGCTCGAAACTCTGAAAATCGCTGACCAGAATGTAGCGAGGCCTGTCCCGCTCTGGAAGGGCGTCGAAATACTCCTGGGCCTGCCCGTAGGCGCGGGTCAAATCCCGTCCCGCGCTCTTCTGCTCAACGATCAAGAGTCCTGGCCAGAACAGGTCGATGAACCCGGAACGGTTGTCCAGCTTCTGCACCTGCTCTTCGTATCGTGCGACGGAGCGGCGTTTGACATCGAAGATTCCGAAGAAGTCGTTGTAGAAGCTCTGCGTCTCGCCTTTTTCGTAGGCCGCATCGCGCCAGTCGTCGGCAAATTTTGCGGCACGGGTGCGAATTTCGTTCCAGGACAGGCGCATGGGGATTACAGGGTTTCGAGTTGAAATAGTTTGCGGCGATCTCTCTAACCGCCAGGCTCATCTGTGCGAGCAGACCGTTCCATTGCGAGGCCATGCAAAGCAGGTCTGACGGGACTCTAGGCCACTTAATTTCTTTGGTATTTAAAGCTCATCTTACACAGCGCTTCAATCTGCCCGAATTTCCACTGAGAAATTGGCAGCAAAAGTCTTAGTTCATCGATAAGTAGACCAAGTATCTCCAATGGGCAAGTGGGAGAAACTTCCAATGCCAATCGATGGAGTTTTGCTTTAAGCCACTCGATCCACTCGGTTTCATCAATAGCGGTGCTGGCAACAAGGAGTGCTACAAATATTGGTTGGATGTCCTTCTCTCCATCAAACTCTCTAAAAAGCCTCTCGGCTACTGACTCGGCCATATCCCGATCTTTGTGCATGGCGGCTATCAAGCCTACAGATGACAATAGATCCATACGAGCTACAAACGGAGCCTCTGGTAACTCAAGTGTCTTTAGGATTTCAGCAAGTCTGTTTCGCAGGCTATCCGGCAAAAAGAATTCCGCCGATAGCCTCGCAACCCAATACCACGGGAATTCTCCAGGCGCATCATTTAGCTTTGCAATAAGTTCACTAACAGTCTGATCGGGAAGCGTTCGTTTAGATTGGCGATCAATGGGACGAATACCACCTTCTAAAGGGCCTGGGCTAAAAGGTGAAATCCCCTCGGCCATAAAGGTTTCGATACGTCTATTGAGGATTTCACTGTGGGGAAATTGTCTACCCTCCTTCTCTTCATGGCTCTCAAGCATTTTTAGTCGGCCGATGACTGCTGCTTGCAGGTCTTCACGAGTCAGATGATCCAAGTGCCATAATGGCTCGCTACGAAGAGCCAAAATATCAGCCAGCCCGTCACTTACGAGCCGCGTTGATTCTAGCCACTGCGTCATTGCCGATGGGTCAAACGCAAGACCATCCATTAAGCGGATTAGCAGCCCCGCATGTGTAAAGGCGCAGAGCCGATGCCAGTAGGGTGGCTGCCTCATCATGCCATCAATGCGACGCATGTGATAGAGACTTAATTGCACTAACGCCGGGAACAAATCGTAAACATCTGAGCCGTCACGGCGATTAAGTTTTTCACCACATAGCTTCTCGACCAGATTACTTGCCAAGACTTCAAACTCTGGTTTCGTCGCTCGGCGCGCCAATGCGATTTCTACAAGCCCAAGCAAAGTGAATGGATCGGGTACACCTTGGAGATGTTCAACCGCATTCCAAATTTCGTCATCAGTGAATTGCGATAATAGAGAGGCCACTGATGCATCGAATCGAAGATAGCCAGGCAACAACAGTGACATACCCTCTGGCATATTTTTTGATATAAGTTGCTGGCGGTGAGTCGCCAAAGGACCACGAATGTATTCGTTCACACTCATACCGTTTGGAAAGGGTCCACAAAGGGCCGTGAAATACTCTCCGAGTTGTGGCACAAAGTCGGCCGGCGTCACTGTATGAATTGAGATTTTGTTCTGGGTGATAGCCTCCCATTTTGGGACACTCCTCCTGATAGCACCATGAATCTGCGCTACCTCACTGTTCGATAGCGGGCGACCTTCAAGAATGGACACCCAGTCGAATGCTGAAGGGCCAGTAACGCCGAACTGATGCAAAATTGCTCCAAATTGCTCCAAGCGTATTTTCCTGTCTGGGGACAGCAATGCAAACTCAAATCGTTCGGGAGTTGTGTCGCGTGCGTTGTCACCGATGCTCGACATCGTTACGCGGGCGTCGTCAAAGCTAATTTGTACTTCCTTGCCGGCCAGACTCCTGATAGTCTGTTCCTGCTCAGTATCATAAACTTTCCGCGCAGCATCAAGCAGGTTGCCAAGCCAAATAGGGCCTGCATCGGCGCATGGTACAGCTATTCCACTGACGCCAACATCTTTCTGAAATTCGGGGTTATGGAGCAGACGGTCCCGAATGGACGGCGGCAGTAATTTCAAGTAAAAAAGCGCTGCCGTGTCAGTTCGAACCATTGGCCACCTCCTTCGCAAATTTAGACGCAACAGGCTGAATTCTATTGCTCACCTCGTCCACCAGCGAGGCGTTTGCCTGGAGTAGCGGTCTGATTAAACGCTGCTCGGCCCAGGTTGCGTATGCTTGCATTCGAGTCGCGTCCGTGAAGGTTGTACTTCTGTTGAGGAATAACAGAAGAACCGATTTGGTTAGCTCTGCAATATTCTCTTCATTGACTTGAACGATCGATTCCCTCCAATCCACCGGTAACGGAGCAAGCACATCAAAAACCCAATCAGATATCTTCTCGGCCATCTCGATTGCGATGGTGGAGTCGCCCCAAATCTTATCCAATATCTGTCGTGCAGCATAAATCATTTGGGAAAGCCACTCACCCTCCTCCGGGACGCGGAGAAGCTTCATCGACCGAATTCTTTGAAGATTCTCGCGAAATGCTGCAAGGTCTCTGTTCTCCGTAAACTGAGTCTGCGACGGATCAATGGAATCCTTGAGATCTGCAAGCAGGCCACCAACATTCAAAGGCAAAAAAGCAACTCCGCCCTTGCGCAGGCGAAAGTCACATGTGCGTTTCCACTCTTCTGTGATCGAACCTTGTGCGGAAAGGTGTTCCAAAACATCAAGGCTGCTGACAATTGGAACACTACGGTCATGCTGAAGGGCGGCGTACTTGCCAAATGTCCGATCATCAAGACAGATGACGTCAACAAAGCCAGACGGCATGACTAGGTCTAGAAGGGCATCAAGGTGTCGAATGACTTTTCGACTTTCTCCATGACTCGATGCAGGCAAAAATAGTACTTTGCCCGATTGAACGCCATCGTGGACACGTTTTCTTAACCGATCAATGACGCTGGCAATTTCATCGCCGTGTTCGGCAGCGTCGATCAGCGCTTTGTTGTCCCCTTTCACAGAATCAGCGACAATAAAGTTACGGCCCAAACGATGGAGGTGCTGCAGAATCCCAGCTGTATCCAGGTAGCGCAGTGCCAAGTCATCAACGTATAATGACCCGTCCCCCAGACCATTTTCCCCAAGTGGTTCTCCGCGATCAACCGAAGTAAGAAAAGACCGTCCGCGAGTGTAGTCTACCGGAGAGACATGATGCTCGATATGAGGGAGTAGTTGTGTCGTTTTTAGTAGCAGAGGGCCGTATTCCCGGAGATCTGCTATTTCTTCGCCAAGCGATCCAGCTTTGTGTATGGGCAACGTAGAAAGCACACGTCCACCATTGATTTGAGCCATATGAAGCAGGCTTGCCATTTCCAGGCCCACTTCCCTAACAAGATCATCGGGTGGCTGCACCTCTCGCAGTAATTGTATCACGCCTTCATTAATCAACTTTAGAATGCGCTTAGCCTCTTCAACGCGGGAAGGTTGATGGAAGCGTACCTGCCGGTGCTCGGCGAATAGAACATCCATTAACCGGGGTGAAAGATAAACTTTCTCCAAGCTGTTAAAAGTTGCCTGCAAGATTTCGAGCGACTCCAGCAATAAAAGTGACGACAAATCGAACGCAATGCTATGTACCGCGGAAAGTTCAATCAGGCCACGTCCACCGTGTCTGATGGGTATAATGGTTCTTCGCCTTGGATCGGATTCCTTCTCATTATTGAGAAGGGCCCCAACAAGGATCTGAGTCATAGGAATATTGAGCATCCCCGATATCTGATGTAAGCCAATCTCGCCTGTGTAGTACTGCTGTCCCCATTCTCGCCGTTGTTCGGCGTGTACTGGTATCCTTTCGGCTAGTTCCCGTATTGTAAATAGCTGAACAGGACCCTCCCCTTGTTGGGCAAGGCGTGTCGTCCGTTCAAGCCATGCCGTTGCATCAATCTCCCTGCCTATTTGACAGGCCAGCCCATAGGCATTCGCTTGGACTTCACCATTTTCTGGGCTTTTCTCCGCTGCAATGCTGGTAATTTTCATGGCCCGGTCTTGATCCCAATCCGCTATAACTGATGCCATTTGGAGTAAAACCCGTGGAGGGAGTTCTTCAAGCCTTGGAAATTCGCGATCAATAATGGCTGTAAAATGTTCCCATTGTCCGGTTCGGAGCGCGATATTTATTTCTAGTGAGATGGCAGTCGGCGCATGAGAATTTACCGCGACATCATTGGCGATCCTCTGTGCCTCAGGGAATCTTCCAAGGCCGAATAATGCTAAACCTCTACGGAGCAAGAGTTCATCGCCTGTCGGCGTGCGGGAAACTACAAGGTCCCAATGTTCATCAAGACACGCAACAATATCCGCAGCTGCCGAGCCGGTTTCCTGCATGGCCTGGATAAGGCTCCGTAAGTTAATGGCGGATCGACGTGTTTCCAGTAATTCCTTCGCGTAAGGAAGGAGTGATACCCATTGATGGGTGCGTTCTAGATAGCGAACCAAGTTTACTAAATCTTCATATTGCCCTGTCCGTTGATACAACGTCTCAATCTGTTTCAGATCTTCTCCTTTTAGATCGGCAATCATCATTTGATGACGCACACGGTCATCTACCGAGAAAATGTCAACACATCCTTCTAGTTCCTTTTCGGCATCAGCGACCTGCTTGTTCTCAACGAGTGCGCGTATTTTTGCAGATGCGAGCGTTGTCGAAGATAGCATCTCTTTGAGCGTGTTTTTCTCGTCTTCAAGGTATGAGAGTACTTCACTCGACGTACCAAAACGTCGAAGAAGCAGAAATTTTGCAACGGAGTCCTGCGAGTCCTGCCGGCCTTCGAGCGCACGGCGACGCAGATATCGCCTAAGTGGATCTGGATCAAAAGCGACTTCAAAATTGAGGGCGATATCCAGCAAGAATAACGCATGTTTTTCATCTTTCATTTTTTCTGTCAGTTCGGAGAGCGCCTCGTCCCGTACTTGCGGATCTGTAAGTCGAATCCACATGAGATTGTAATCACATGCGCGTGCACGTTCTTGCGCACCAAGCTCCAGTAAAAGTTTCCGCGCCTGGAGGAAAGCCTGAATCGATTGCGGTCGATGTCTGGTAGCGACCTCGCCTTCTTGAACTTCTCCTTTGAAATCAACGTAGGATTGCCGGAAATAGCTAGGGCGAACCGGCTCAGGTAATAGGAAACTTGCGTGAAGTAGTCCCTTTACAAAAAATAAATCAGGGAAAGATACGGATACGTCCTCGGGCAAATTTTCTAGGAGATTGATGGCAGCTTGCCATCGCCCCTCTTCTACCATCATTCCGACAGCGTTTTGCCAACCAATAGGGTTAAGCAAGGTATGGGTATATGGTTCGTTCTCGGCTAACCAATTAAGCGCGGCGGTGTTGCCATCACGGTTGGCGAGAAAGGTGAGGATACTTGTTCTGGCATCGGGGCTATTCAGATTCGACAAGATATCGATTGCTTTTTGCGTATGACCTTCGGCTTGGTAGAGCCAAGCCTCTATGAAAGCGACCTTGTCGGAGTCAGGGTGAAGAGTATTCTTATATGAACGCAGATAATTTTGGGCCTGAGCGACTCTCCTCTTGTCGGGAACAAAAATCCGCGCGGCCCAATAATAGACTTCAGCCTTGTCAGAAACCGGCGCCCGGGACAAGCTGCCGTCGCCCTGGATTTTGACAAGCAACTCCTCGATTTCATCAGCCGAGTTGACGTCGCGGAACGCGCGCCGCTCGACGATTCTCGCAAGTTCCTTACGCAGAACTTCACCATACAAGGGGTCTTCGAGAGGTAAAAAACGACGAAGCTCGTCCTTTACGTCTTCTATTGCATGGGACTGTTCACTGATTTTTTCAACGCTGTCTTGATGAGTATCTTTGATAATGTCAACGATAACACTTTCACCAGAACCAAGAGTGGCTCTTATGGAGGAATAAAGTACAGCCAACACAACATCAATAGCATAGGTAGCGCCAAAGGGAGTCACGCCAGTTACTTCTGTGTATTTCTTACGAATGCTGTCTAACACGTGACTGTCAATTTCTTTGCCGATCAAACGATCTCGCACCAATCTCTTGAAACCACACTTAACTTGACCGTTGCTGAGCCACTCTTGAATCTTAGGTAATCTAAAATAATCTGGGCGAATACCAGGTGCACCTATTTTTGTTAATAACCCCCGCCAAAATCCAGGATTTTCGTCATTCGAACCCAAGAGGGCTAAGGCCTTTTCCAACTGCTGATCAAGGGAATCATTCTCATAGGGAAAAGAGACAGGAGATTGGGCAGCACGACGCGCTGCGCGGAGCAGTCGTATTTCTGGCAACATAAGACGCGCCAGGACTCTTAGAGCGCCGCTTATGGCCGTGATTTCCACTTCTCTTTAGCTCCTAAGTGTTGCGGGGTCGCAGGGTTAGTCTCTATGATCTTCTTCCCAATTCAGGCCCAGGTGGAGAATTCAAACACCCATTCAAGGCCCGTTAAAGGTCGATTAAACACCGTGTTATACTATTGGATTGCGCTACGCGAACCTGACCCGTTACACTTTTGTGTTCTAGTAGCCGCGCCATCTTATTTCCCTTTTCTCTTGACGGCACGAGGCACGTCTCGGACTTTGAACGTCCAACCCGCAGTTGAGGAACCCGCTGTCTTATCCAACTGAACTATGGGGTCTCCGTCGCCGTTGCTGCCTTGATGCGCGCGAGGATATCCGCAGCCACCTCAAGCACTTCAACCGGTGCGCGGACCACCTCGCCGGCATGCTGGCGCAAGGCGACAATGAAGGGCCACAACGTGTCGGATTTTGCCTTGTCGCTCGACAGGATCTGGACAAGGTCATGCGCCGAGACGCCAGCCGCGATCAAGCCGGGCACAAGCTGTTGCATCACACGTATCATCCCTTGAACGATCGTTGGATTGCCAGGATCGAACACGGCATATGCAGAGCGGAACTCGTCTATGGCGGCCTGATGTCTTCCTTGAAGCAGCAACGCCCTCGCCCGCACATGCATTGCTGAACATGCGAGCTTCATTGCCTCATTGCCAGTCAACGTACCGATTCTACGTTCGAGTTCTTCGCAGGTGTGCAGAGCCTCTTCCGCACGACCGATCTTAGTTTGCCTCATACCCTTGCGAGCCAACGCCACAGCAACCGCCTCCTGGATCTCCAGCGATTTGCTGGTACCAAAACGCTCGATCAAATCATCCCAAGTCGCAATCGCCTGTTCAGGCGAGCCAAGTTGGTCTCGCGCAACGCCCTTGTGAAGCAATGCCCTAGCAACCACGACCTGAATCTCCGGTACTTCGCTGGCACCAAAACGCGCAGTCACCTCTTCACAGGCTGCGAGTGCCGCCTCGAAATCGCCCAGATCTCTTCGCGCAACCCCTTTGTTAACCAACGCCCTGGCAATGGAGACCTGAATCTCCGGTACTTCACTGGCCCCAAAACGCGCAATCACTTCTTCACAGGCTGCGAGCGCCGCCTCAGGATCGCCCAGTTCTCCTCGCGCAACTCCCTTGTCGGCCACCGCGTTGGCCACCACGACCTGAATCGCCGGCACTTCGCTGGTTCCAAAACGCGCAATCACTTCTTCACAGGCTGCGAGCGCCGCCTCGAAATCGCCCAGCTGTCTTCGCGCAACCCCTTTGTTAAGCAATGCCCTGGCAACGGAGATCTGCATCGCCGGTACTTCGCTAGCCCCAAAACGCGCAATCACCTCTTCACAGGCTGCGAGCGCCGCCTCGAAATCGCCCAGCTGTCCTCGTGCAACTCCTTTGTTGAGCAGCGCGTTGGCGACCATAACCTGGACCTCTGGTGTGTCGAGGGCGCCACACCATTCGACCGTCTTGTCGTAGGCCGCAATCGCCGCCTCGAAATCCCCCAGCCTTTCGTGTGCAAACGCTTTCGCAAGAGATACGGCAGCGATCCGCGGCCCCGGCACGTGCGACCAATTTGCACTGTGGGAAGCGAAAAACTCGTCCACTATCTCGATGACCTTCTCGAAGGTTCCCGCCTCAAGCGTTGCCTTGACTTCTTTACACAGTCGTTTGAACCTCTCGTTGTCGATAGCCGTGAGTTGGTTGGATGACCCTTCAATTCCTGGCCGCGCCATGCCAGCGAAGATGTTGCCAACATTCGGCAGTTCGGCAGTCACCCGATCAATTCCTTCGCGAATGACCTTTGATTGAGCCGCCTCGGCCATCAGCATGCCGGACACCTTAGCCAGTTCGGCTTCGCTGTAAAACGTGACCATGAAACGGATCAGATTTTCGACAACGGCCGTTTCATTGTGTTCGCGCCGTAGCTTGTAGTAGATGCTATAGAGACGTTCAGCGGCGTACAGCCGCTTTTTTCCGCTCCCTTCCATGAGCACCACACCCCGGTTGACCAGCCGGCCCAGCAACGTCGATACAGTCCGAACGTCCATGCGGGCCCGGGCTGCGATCTCGCCGGTGCTTGACGCTCGCCAGAGATCGATCACCGCCACGTAAACCCGGCGTTCAGTTTTGGCCAAGACTTCCAGTTGGCTACGGAAATACTCAGTGTGCTCGTCGATCAGCTTCACCAACTCTTCCATCAACTGGCGCAAGGACCGGTGTTGCGAAAACCCGGCGATGATGACCAAGAGGCGGGGGTTGCCGCCAGTCAGGATTTCCAGGGGCCTGATCTCGCGCCCACTCACCTCGTCGCCGCTCACCACTTGCCACAGGCGACGGCACTCCTCGGTACTCAACCGTTGCAGATCAACGATCCGGAACACCTCGAAGAAGGGCTGTGTCACGTCGTCCAATCCCTCGAAGCGACCGGTGGCGGTGGCCAGCAGCATGATCTGGGGTTCCACTTGCAGCACCTGGCGAAGCTTCCAGCCGAAATCGTCGTCCACGTTCTCGCACAGCGTTTGCAGGTTCTCGACCATGAGGACGAGCTTTTTGCCCAGCCGGTCCGCCGCATCCAGGACGGCAGCACGCGCGTGCCCTTCAAGTAACTGCTCACGCCAGCGACCAGTCAGATCCTCGTGCGTCTCTCGCAATGCACGTGCGAACTCGGGGTCGTGCGTAGCGCTTTCCCTGGCGAGATGGAAGAGGGTTTCAAGCCAGAAATCGGTCAGATTGAAAATTTCCTGGCTCTCTTCCATGAACCGGACCGGCAATAGGTGCTCGGAGAGTTCGTCATCGGCACGCAACTCCGCAGCCACACGGGCCAGCAGCATGGTCTTCCCTCGACCGCGAGGAGCGACAACCAGGACATGTTGGCATGATGACGATTTCACGTTCCCACGGATGACGTCGAGTACGATATCGAGTTCGTGTTTCCTGACCACGAACTGTTCGATGACTTCTTCATCGGTCTGAAGCGTCCCCGGATTGAACTTGCGGATTGACGGGTTGCGGAGTTCGGTCATTGTCCGCCTCTCGGTGATTCGTCGTCAGAACAGCGGCGTTCCAGAGGCGTGTGGTGATCGCGAAAGCGCGCCGACCACCAGTCCTCCAGCAAGCGCGACTGGAAGCAATGACCATCGTCGCCGTCTGCGAGATAGCCATCGTGAACCAGGATTTCGAGTATATCCGCGATGCGCTTGGGTACCTCGTCAACCACCTTGGCGTAGAGCCGTTCGAGGCAACGCCGCGCGCCGGCAGTGAACACCTTCAGGGTGGCCGCTTCGGCAAGAATCTCCATGGCGATAGTGTGGCTCTCGTCTTCCAGCCCCTCTTTGAGGCGCGTCTCGTAGTGGACGAGATCATTTTGTCCAGCAGGACCGAGCAGTCTGGTGCGATAGACCTCCTCGACGTCTTCCACCGTCACCCGGTCACGTTCCTGCATCACGGCGAAATCTTGAAGACGGGCGAAGAAGGATTGCACGTGGTGAGGAATACCAATGCCCAGCTTCTCGTACACCGCGTGTGCGACGCCGTCTTCGACCTGCAATTCGTGACTCGCCGCAAGACGATTGAAACACGCGACGCTGGCGTCGCGGTCCCACGGCCCCAGGCGAACAGGATAGAGATGGTTGATCCGGTCGGGTATGCCGAGCCGCTTCACGAGAGGTTCGATCCCGATGCTGCCGGATACCATGAGGACCAAGGAACCGTCTCCGAGAGCCTGAAGCACGGCGCGCAACCAGCTCAGGAACTGATCGACCCGTTGCGGCTCGCCGTCGTGATGGAGCATCCGCTTGAGGAAGATCGGCAGTTCGTCGATAACCAGGAGCACGGGATGGTCGTGCTGGGCGCAATCGCGAAGCAATTGCTCCCCGTGTCGCCGCCAGCTTCCCGCATCCAATCCGGCCCGGATCTTGACGCGAAACTCGCTCGCACTGACCTCCTCGACATTGTCGTCGAACCAGCGCTTCATCCCTGTAGCGAAACGCGACGCAATCGAACGAACCGGGTGCACGGCCTCTGCGATATCAGCGATCGCGTCCTCGGCGCAGGTCGCTCCTTCGACGTCGGTGAAGAGAAAAACCCACCCCTCGGCTTGAAGCCGTCGTCCGAGCTCTAGGAGGACGCTGGTCTTTCCCATGCGCCGTTGTCCCGTCAGCAAGACGTGGTTGCGGTCTCTGACCCGCGTTTCCAGCATCCGTAACTCGCCCTCACGATCGAAAAAGTCGTCGCCGCTTACCGAACGGCCTGTTGCTGATTTCACGGCACCTCCTTCAGTAATTCGCTTCGCAATTATTCAACATTATTGTTGAATTTAAACATTCAACGTTTAACGTGTCAACTATTTTGTTGACTATTAATTCTTCAGTCCTGTTTTGTTCAATACAATACGCTGTATTTCGACAAAAATCGCTGGAATGAGAGCAAAAATGAAGATTTGCGTGGTTTCGGCCAACACGGCGAGGTTCTTTTGTTTCGGCAAAAGGAGCCAAAACCCTTCGTGCTCAGGGGAGAGCCTTTGCCCCAGTCCCGATTTCTTGGGCTACGGAACTCGCTACGCTCAGATAGCCCTCGCCCCTCATTTGATTTTGGGACCAAGGCGCGGGTGAGGGGTCCCCGATCTTTGGTCCACGCAACCAGCGATTTTCTGACCTCTGTAAGCGAACCCCGATGAAGAATTTGGGAAATGACATCCTGGCTTGACAGGTGAACGATCGTTCACTTATGATCCTCGTGTCATGCCAACTCTTGTTTCCGCATTCGAGAAAATTGTCGCCTTCCATCACCGGCACAAGCGGATGCCCTCGTATCAGGAAATTGCGCAACTTCTTCGCTATCGCTCCAAGAACGCGGTCTGGAAACTCGTGCAGCGGCTGATCGCCCAAGGCCGGGTGGCCCGGGACGCCCGGGGCCGGTTACTCCCCACACACTATTTTCACGAGATCCCCTGGCTCGGCTCCGTCATTGCGGGCTATCCCTCCCCGGCCGAAGAAGAACTCCTGGACACCATGAGTCTGGAGGACTATCTGGGGCACAACAAGGACGCCACGTATCTGCTACGGGTCACCGGGGATTCCATGAGTGAGGCAGGCATTCTGCCCGGCGACCTGGTCCTGGTCGAACGGCGCGACACCGCCCGGTCGGGCGAGATTGTCGTCGCGGAGGTAGATGGTGAATGGACGATGAAGACCTACCGCAAACGGGGCCGAGCAGTCACACTGGAACCGGCGAACAAGAAGTATCCCCCCATCGTGCCGAAGGAAGCGATTCGCATTGTGGCCGTCGTGAAGGCCGTCATCCGGAAATACTGAGATGGCGTCACCGCTCACGATTCAGCATCTGCCCCGGGCCATTCTGCATATCGACGCCGATGCGTTTTTTGCGGCCTGTGAACAGTCACGGAACCCCTCTCTGAAAGGGAAACCGGTGGTCACCGGGAAAGAACGGGGGATTGCCGCCTCGATGAGCTATGAAGCCAAGGCCTGCGGGGTCACGCGGGGTATGCGGCTTTCGGAGATCAAACGCTGCTGTCCGCAGGTGGTCCTCCTGCCGTCCGATTATGAAACCTACAGCCTGCTGTCGAAACGGATGTTTGCGATCGTGCGCCGCTATACCCCGGACGTGGAGGAATACAGTATTGATGAATGTTTCGCGGATCTCACCGGGCTGCAACGCCCGCTCAAGGGCTCCTATCCCCAGATTGCGGCCCGGATCAAACAGGCGCTCGACGTGGAACTGGGGTTTACGTTTTCCGTGGGCCTGGCGCCGACGAAAGTCGTGGCGAAGATCGGCTCCAAGTGGAACAAGCCCTCGGGGCTCACCTGCATTCCCGGCTGGACCATTCACCGGTATCTGGAGCGCCTGCCGGTTGAACAGGTGTGGGGCATCGGGGCGAAGACCACGGCGTATCTGGCCAAACACGGGATTCACACCGCGTTGGCGTTCGCCACGCTGCCGGAACGCTGGATTCTCCAGCATTTGCCCAAACCCTTTTACGAAATTTGGCAGGAGTTACGGGGCACAAGTGTGTTGGCCTTAGAGACCCACGCGAAGGAGGACTATCAGTCCGTCCAGAAATTCAAGACGTTCTCGCCGCCCTCGAACGACCGCGAGTTCGTGTTTGCCCAGTTGGCGAAAAACATTGAAAACGGGTGTATGAAAGTGCGGCGGTACCGGCTCGTGGCCGGGAGTGCGATGTGTGTCCTGCGGACGCAGGATTTTCGGGACGTGGGGCTCGAGGTCGGTTTCAACCGGCCGACCGCCTTTTCCCACGAGGTGATCAATGCGCTTCGGCCCCTGTTCGACCGGTTGTTTTCCCCGAGGGTGCAGTACCGGTCAACGGGCGTGACGTTGGGGAAGTTGCAGGACGATGCGAATCTGCAACTCAATCTGTTTGATCCGCCGTTACGGATCGAGAAGTTCCAGCGGATCTACCACACCATCGATACCTTACGCCGGCGGTATGGGAAGCACACGGTGTTTCTCGGGGCGAGCCTCACGGCGCAGACGTTTACGCAGCACGTGGGCGAGCGCGGCGATGCGCCGCAACGCAAAGGCCTCCTGTTGAAAGGCGAGACCGTCCGCAAGCGCTTGGGAATCCCGATGCTGCTGGGCGAGGTGGATTGAGAGAAGTCCTCCGGATGACTCACCTCTTTCTGGTATTCTCGTCAATGTTCAGTCATTCGTTGACAGGATGAAGCGACGACCCACCCTTTCACCTGGAGGCGAAGGGGAATTATCCACTTAACTTTGCAAAATGAATTCCGTTGAACATCAGCACAAATTGGGTTTGGCTTGGCGACCATTTCGTTGTCACCGCTACGGGAAACGAGCCCTGACGGCTGCGTGCATCGATTGTGATGCGCGTTTCTGTGTTGTGTGGAAGAAAGCTCAAGCTGTCAAATGAAATGGATAATTTCGGGAATTATCCACTTCACTTTGCAAAATGAATTCCGTTGAACATCAGTACAAATTGGGTTTGGCTTGGCGACCATTTCGTTGTCACCGAAGCGGGAAACGAGCCCTGACTGCTGCGTGCATCGATTGTGATGCGCGTTTCTGTGTTGTGTAGAAGAAAGCTCAAGCTGTCAAATGAAATGGATAATTCCCGGTCGTACAGTGGGGAAAACTACCAGTTGTTGCCAGGAAGGATAGCGGGCCTGGGTGAACGGGAGGGCTGGGCCGCGCGTGCGCGAGGCTGACGTAGGGGACGGCCTGCGTGCCGGCCCGCATGGTTTGATCCGTGGACCGGCGTGAGAGAAGGGTCATCCCCTGGCGTAGGGCCCCACGATCGGTGGTCCCTCTTCAGAACCGGAAGGTGAGGTCCAGCCGGACCCCGTGGACAGGCGCAGCGCCGGCCCGCTCCTGGCGGGTCCCGGCGAGTTCCAGGGCCAAGGCCGTCCGGCTGACCGCATAGCGGGTGCCCAGGCGCATCCGGCGACTCGCATTCCCGGCCAAGCCGGCTTCGGCAAAAGGCGTCAGCACCCCACGCGCCAGGGCCACCCCGTAGCCGATCTGCGCATCCAAGGCCGCGACCTCGGTTCCCGGCAGCCCGGGGGTCTGCGGCAAGGCGTGCTGCCACAGGGTCGTGGCATCCCCCGTAGCCGCGCCCCAGCGGGGCGCCAGGGCCAGGGAGAGTCCCTCCCCATTCAACTCGGGACGATACCGCGCGGTCACGCTCAGGCCCCGCTCCTCGGCCCCGGTCTGGGCATGCACCACCAGGAGCCGGCCCCGGGCCTCCACTTGGAACCGGTCCGCGGTATAGCGCAGCCCGCCGGCCACCTCGAGCCCGGCCCCGACAAAACCGTCCCCGCCGTCATAGCGGCCCACCAGGGTCACAAAGGGCGCCAGGGCCGTGCCGTCGTCCAGCAGGAACGCTTGCGTGGCGTCCAGGCCCAGGCGGGCCCGCCAACTCCGGGCGGTCAGGCCGTCAAGGGCCTGCTCCCCGGCGTCGGTGTCCAGCTGCACCAGGCTGGCGTCGGCGCGCGCGGCCAGGGTAAACCCGGCCACGGGGGGGAGTTGTTGCCGCAGGCCCACGGAGCCCAGCCACAGGGAGAGATCACTCGTCTCGGGCGGGCCGCCCGTGGCGAGGCGATGGCGGGCCGTGCCGCGGCCCGCGCCCAGGATGGTCCGGACGTCCAGGGAGTCGGAGAGGGCCCAGCGGCCATACGGATAGAGCGTGGTCAGGGTGGTTTCCAGGTCCCCCCGGTCGTGGGGGGAGGCGCCGCCGGCGAAGGTATAGTCGGCCTCGGTGCGGTCGTAGGAGACGGCGAGGCCCGCGACCCAGGCCCCGGCCCGGGCATCGAGCCCGAGCCAGCCGGTGCGGGTCTGGCCCTTGAAGTGGGACCCGGCCTCGGGCCGGCCGGCAAAGGCCCCGGCGCCGCCCCGGCCCCAGAGGGTCCAGGCGGGCATCCCGGCCCCGGCTTCACCGTCGGCTCCCAGGGCCAGGGTGAAAGAACTGGCCTGGAGGATTTGGCCCAATGAAGGACTTGGAGCATTGGACGCGCGACGTAAGGTCTCGTCCCGGTCGCACGCTAGGGCTCCCGTGAGTGACAGGCCCGCGTCAGCACAGGTCCGGTCCCGGCCGACCGGCGTGGTCGCGGCCGCGCCGGTGGTGCCGAGCACCAGCCGCTGGCCGCCCACCGTCAGGCTTGACGCGGGGTCGGTCTCCGTGAACCGGGCCCCGAGGGTATCCAGGGCGTTGGATAGGGTCTGCGCCCCCATCACCGCCAGGGTGCGGGTCAGGAACCGCTTGCGCGCGGGCGTCGTATCCACGACCGTCACCGTGAAGGTCAGCCTCGCGGCGTCCGCGTCATCCCGGTTGTCGTCGGCGTCCTCGGCCCGGTAGGTGAACGTCCAACTTCCCACCGTCGTTGGGGTGCCCGTGAGTGTCCGCGAGGCCGGATCAAAGGTGAGCCCCGCCAGGCCCGCGGGGTCGGAGGTCAGACTGTAGGTGAGGGCCCCGTTGCCGCCCGAGGCCGCGGGCAGGACGACGTCCGTCGCCCGGTCCAGGTTCAGCATCAGGTCCGCCGGGGCTTCGTCAAAACGTGGGGGCGCGTCGCGCACCATCACCGTCACCGTGTCGGCAGCCATGATCCCGTCCGGGTCGGTGACCGTGAGCCGGAAGGTCAGGACGCCGGCTTGTTCGGGCGCGGTGAAGGAGGGCATGGCCGTGTCCGCACCCGTCAGCATCACCGTCGCATCCGGCACTTGGGTCCAGGCGAAGGTGAGGGTGTCGCCGTCGGGGTCGAGGCTCCCGGCGCCGTCCAGCGTGACCGCTACGCCCGGGTCCACGGCGAGGTCCATGCCGGGGTCAGCCCTTGGCTGCCCGGCCGGGCTGTCGTTGGTCACCATCCGGGTGAAGGTCCGCACCGGATTGCCCGCGCCGTCGCGGAGCCGGTCGCCGGTGGCGTCGGGCCGGGTATAGCGCACCTCGACGGTGTCGCCGGGGGCGATTGAGGTGGCGAGGGTCAGGGTCACGGCCCGGCCGGAGACCGCGACGGCCGTCGGGTGGACGGGGTCGGCGTCACCTACGAGAACCGCGAAGGCCGTAGTCGGGGGGGCCGTGCCGGTACGCAGCCGCTCGGTGAAGCTGAGGGTCAGGGTGTCCCCGGTCACGACCGGCGTGCCCGACACCCGCGGGGGCGTGGTGTCCGGTGGCGGGGGTGGAGGGGTGGCGGCCGGCACCGTCAGTTTTAGCGAAACCATAGCGCCGGTGACGAAGTTCGGGCTCTTGTTGGACCAGGTAGCTTCGGTGTTACTCGAGGTAAGAGCTGCATCGGCAAGGGGGAACGAACTACTGCCCACATGTAGCGTCGAGCCCTGAGGAATTACTTTGTCGAGTTTGAAGATTAGGAATAATACCTGACTGCTATCCAGGTTTCCTAAGATTTTTTGGACCTGATAGGTTACGCCCCCGTATATGAAGGAGTTGGCCGTGAGATTACTGTTGCATGAAAGACTCTCGCACCCCAGGCTGGCCCCTAAGTCTTTCACGGTCAGCGTGGCCGACCAGATGTCGTCGGTTTGCGCCGTAGCGGTCCCGGCGTGGAACAGCAGGGCGAGGGTGAGCAGGCCGGCGGCTATGCGCCACGTATGCGCGTGCCAGCAGAGAGTGTAACGGAAACGGGCAAGCGGCGAGGACGGCCGGCTCTCAGGCCGGGTGACGCCTAATCGGGCGGGCGGGCGGTGGCCATTAGAGCGTATCATGCATTGGTCTTGTGAGAAGATCCGCGCCCTGCGCATCGTCACACTCGGGTTATGAAGTGGGCGCGACGACATTGCGGCATTTCCCATCGCCGGGTTTTGTCCATACTCCGTGCTCCTGACCAAATGTCTTCCAGCGCAAGTGTCTAGTTGCTGGAACCTAGGCCCACTCTTAATTAAAGTTCCCATAAATTCAGTTATGCACACTTTTGCCGCCCGTCGGCTGGAGCGAGGTTCGCTGACGTGCGAACGGGCATAGAGGAAGGGGCCATGGTCAGAAACGGGATGGAATTCAGGAGCGGCGCCACCCGGCCGCGCACAGGCGAGTTGAACGGGCACGATGTCCAGAACCTGCGCGCCGTCCTTCAACATGCGCTGGCGGGGAACACCCGGGTGACCTACCGGGGCCAGTGGCGGCGTTTCACCGCGTGGGCGCTGGACAAGGGCGTCCGCGCGCTGCCGGCGGCTCCGGCACACGTCGCCGCCTACCTGGCGGAGCGCATCGAGAGCGCGGGGCACCAGCCCGCCACGCTCCGGGCGGCAGCCTCGGCCATCGCGTACGTCCACCGGGCGGCGGGCATGGACAGCCCCTGTGCCACCCCGGAGGTCCGGCAGACGTTGAGCGGCGCCACCCGCAAGGCGGGCCGGCGACAGCAGCAGGCCGCCGCCCTCACGGCCACGGCCTTGGCGTGCATCACGGCCACCGCCGGCCAGTCACGCCGCGGCCGCGGCGGGCACCCGGAAAGCCGGACCGCCGCCCGGAAACGGGCCGGGATGGATGTGGCGCTCATCAACCTCATGCGGGACGCCCTGCTGCGGGTTTCTGAGGCGGCCGCGCTCATCTGGGCGGACGTCGGCGTCGAAGCCGACGGGACGGGCCGCCTGCTCATTCGTCGCTCGAAGACCGACCCCGAGGGAGCCGGCGCCATCGCCTTCCTCTCTGCCCCGACCATGAAACGACTCACGGCGTTGCGGAACGGCGCGGCCCCCGGCGAGCGCGTCTTCGGACTGGGGCGCAATCAACTGGCCAAGCGCATCAAACAGGCCGCGCACGCCGCCGGGCTGGGGGCAGGCTTCAGCGGGCATTCACCACGTGTGGGCATGGCACGCGACCTCGCGAGCGCGGGGATTGAACTGCCCAGCCTGATGCATGCCGGCCGCTGGCGCTCGCCGGACATGCCGGCGCTCTACATCCGAAACGAGACCGCGGGCAAGGGGGCAGTGGCGCAGTTCTACGCCGGTGGGCGCACCCGGGCGGGAGCGGGAGCGGGCGAAACCCCACCGACTCACACCTCTTGAAACAATCCGCGATCTGTGCTAAAAAGTGTGGCGTTTTTATAACCGTCGGAATTTCAGACCGTTACACGGGTTAAAGCGTGCATAACTGAATTTATGCCCGCTTTAACGTGCTGGTCATCGGGACTCGTGCCGAACGCCAGAGAGGTCGGCCGGTCCGTGGCTCGCGTGCCCTCCCCAATGACCCCAGGTAAGCGGTCTCCTTTCCGTTGCCCGGTGCGTCGTGTCTCGTGGTTCATGCCCTGATCGGGGGCGCTCTTGGTGCCCACAGTTCCTCCGTGGTCCGTTTCTGTCTTTTGTACCGCCAGGTCGAGTATGCCACGTTTTGTTTTAAGTAAGTTGATGGGCACACTGTAAATCGGAAGCATTGTTGTGTGCGACCCGCGGCGCCGGGATGGAGGCGTTCGTGATGGGGGGCGTGTGCTGGTCCGGCTGGCCAGCGGCCGGGGCTTGGTGGTGGACGCGGGGACGATGAGAGGGTGCGGCTGACCGGACACGACGGTTCGATCAGCCCCGCACGCGGCGCCATCCTCCGGGTCGTGCTCTCACTGACCCTCTCCGTGTGGTGAAGGGTCAGTTCATTCACGAACGGTCACGGAGGACGCATGGGCACACCGGGTATTCACTCGCGGCGAGCATCTCTTGAACGGCCGTGCGTGCTTGAGTACACGTCGCGCTCATATCGAGGGACGTCATGGAGGGCGTGACTGTCGTTCACCTCTTTCTCCTGCTCGTCGCGCTGATCCTCGTGCTGAAGATCAGCCTTTCCGTCATCTTCTGGATCTGCTCATTCGTCTTTGCCGACAGACTGATTGACCTGATTCGCGGCAACCGGCGACGGGAGTCGCGGTGTGAGGCTGATCCGGCCCTGTCGCGTGACCGCCCGTTTGATGACGATGACATCTCGACCGATTTCTTCGAGCATCACCGCCTGTTTGGGGAGGAGTGACCATGCCCGACCTGAATCTGGCCGAACTCTATCTGCTCGTCGTCATCGCCGGCGTCATCGGCATCGCCATCATGAAGCTTCTGTGGTTCTTTTTCTCCTGGGCCTTCGTGCTTTACGTGGCATCGAGGGTGACACGCGTGCCGCGCGTCAGGCCCAAGTCCGCCCCGTTTGTCTGAGGAGGTCGTATGACTCGGCTACTATTGCTGAACCTGACCGACGTGGTCCCGGATCCGAATCAGCCCCGGAAAGACTTCAACCCGAAGAAACTCCGCGAACTCGCCGAGAACATCAAAGCCGTCGGCGTCAAGACGCCGATCACGGTTCGGCCGCATGGCGAGAAAGACGGACGGCCGCACTACATGATTGTGGTCGGCGAGCGCCGGTGGCGCGCCTCAGAGTTGGCCGGCAAGGAATGTATCCCTGCCGTCCTTGCGGAGGAACCGGGAGAACTGACGGATGACGCCGTCTATCTCCATCAATTGAGTGAAAACCTGCATCGCGAGAACCTGAATCCCGTGGAGAAGGCCGACTTTCTAAAAACCCGGCTCGATATGCTGAAGGCCGACGACGTTTCCAATCCGGTCGAACGCTTGGCCTCAGAAATCGGCGTGAGTAAGGCGTGGGTCACGAAAAATACCGCGGTCTTGAAATACCCGGAGGACATTCGGGCGTTGGTCCGCGACGGAAAATTTCGAGGCTACAGAATCCTGTGCCGACTCGCGGCGTTGAAGGGGAAAAAACGGGAGGAGGCCTTGACGGCCATCGAGAACGGCACGTTCATCGCGAGATCCTTGCAGCCGCGTAAACGCAAGCCCAAGGCCCCCGGGGACGGGACGGGTGAACTGGGGTTGCTGCCCGGGGAATGGATCTCCCTCATCGAACGGACGCCGTTCCTCTCGATACTCGAAGCTGAAGACCCGGACTGGAGGGTGAACGTGACGGCCGCGGTCGCCAGGCTCCGCGATCTGATCGCCCAGTCCTGATCACTCATGATCGTGAAGCCCCTCATCGCCGATGCCCAACGAAGAAGTTTCGTCGTCCAGATCCGTCAAGTGCGCCAGGCCGATCAAGTGAACGCCATCCGCGTCAGGTTCTTTCGGAGAGAGTTTCTCTAGAGAAACTCTTTCTTTCCCCCTCTCGCTCGGCGATGGTGGAGTCCTGGAGCCCGTCTCTTTTCCCATATCCTCGAACAGCGCCGGTGACCCCACGCCGGGACCGGCTTCCTGAACGGGCTCCGGCTCTTCCGCCGCCGTCACGGCTGCTTCTCGCTGTGCTTCCGCCGCCAGGTGCCCGTTCAACTCACGGTCATCCTTGACCCTCACGTGCGCACAAAATCCGATGGCCGCCAACTGCGCGGGCTGGAAGAAGACGAAGACGCGGGGCGGCAACGAGAGGATTTGATTCGGGTGAATGTAGGGTTCTTCCTGAGAGCCCAGCATGCGCTGTTTCTCGAACGATTCGCCTCCAGTCTCGTTGATCTCGGTGCGCTCCATCTTCGTGATGTCCTTCACGATGGTGCCGGACAGGGAGGCGGCCCATTCTGCGGTTTCCTGGTCGGCTCCGGCATAGACCGCTTTGAGCTGCGAGTTCACGTTGATGCTCTGATAAATGTACCGTGGATTCAGGCTCCGGTCTTCTAAATTCAGGAGATCGTTTTGCGATTGATAGGCGAGGATGAAATTGCACTGAAAGCCCACGCTGGTGGCCAAGGCCTGCGCCAGTGGCTTGGACGTCAGGAAGCTCACCTCGTCCACCGCCACGGTCAGATGCGTGTTCCGTTCCCGCGCCAATCGGCGCGATTCCTGAATGAGTTCGACGATGAAGGCCTTCGTCGCGGCCTTCACCACGGAATCGAACAAGTGTCCCTGGACGTACACCACCGCGTCTTCCTGCAAGGCCCTGGCGACGTCGAAGCCTTCGCCGGCGGAGGGGCACAAACTCCTGAGCGCACGCCATTGCGTCAACTCGGCCAGAATGCGCCGGGCCTCGGTCTCTTCCAGCGCCCCGTACAGGTCCTGAATGTTCCGGTGTTCGGCAAACGCGCGTTCCAGCAATCGGCGTTCCTGGCTCTTGTAAAAGTCACTCCCGGCTTCGCCGGTCAGTTCCAGCCCAAATGACAGTTCCAGCCGGTTCAGGCCGTCGCGCAATTCACCGCCGGCAAAGGGCGCCCACGCTCCCACGCCGTGGTCGTGGAGGGTCAGGTAGTAGAACGGCCTGCCGGTTTCTTTGCACGCCTGATACAGGATGTGCGGCGCGAATGTATCGTCCTTCGGATCGATGTACATCAAGGAATCGCCGCGTCGGATGGCCTGATCCATGAGCGTGCCGAGAATCACGCCTTTCCCGAATCGAGTCGGGCCGATGATCTGCATATTCGTTTCGCGCCACGTGTCCAGCGGCACGTGAATCGGGCGGTTCGCTTCATCGAGCCCGATAAAGGTCTGGTCTTTTTTGTAATACCGTTTGGGGACGAATTGCTTCGCCTTGAATCGCGCGGTTTCCTTCCGGATGTCGCTCGGCACGTCGTAGAACTGCCGCACGCGAATCTTCCGCATGAGCGCGGACCACAGAGGAGAGAGATACCTGGAACAGAGCAAGTTAAGTACAATACCTAGGGCCAAGGCGTTCACCGGCAGGGTCCAGTTTTCCCTGGCCAGGCTCACCAGCCACTGCCGGAACACCGAGGCGCTTCTCGCGCCGGGCTCTGCCGGGGTCGCCGGCACCATCAAGTATAAGAACAGCATGACCAGGGGATAGACCAACAGGACCACGACGCCCCAAAAGATCGTCTTTCGCAGGTAGATCAACAGCACTTGTGTGAAGGAATGCGTGTGGTGCATCTGAAAGGGCACCATCCTGAACAGGCTTCCCATAAAGACCAGGGTCGCCAGGATGGGCCACCAGAATAAAATCGTGAATTGCATTATTTGCACATTCACTCCATCGATCCATGCGAGAATGTCCATCCCGTTCATCTATTCTCCCTTCCGAATTTTTTTGAAAATACCTCTCAGTTTCTCAGGGAAACTGGTTTGTCGAACCGTGGCGACACGTCTCGGTTTCCCCGGGAAACCGATTTGTTAAATCCGTCGAATGACCCGTGCGTGGCCCTCACAAATCATTTTGCAATTGCTGACAAAATGACTTATGGTGACCGGCGTTTTATCGCGTCTTTTAATCCTGATCCTACCCCTGCGACCGGTACGTGGTAGAATCACCGGTGAATCCACGCTCTAAATGCCCTGTCGCATGAACGAAGAGTGTGGTGACGCGCCACGGTCATTTCAGTGCAGAGCGTCGGGAGCGCCGCCGCCCTGCCGAAGCTTCGCCTCTTCGCCAAACGCGCCGCTGGACGCGGCTTTTTCGCAAATTCACCGTAGCGGCCCGGGAGCGCCAGGCCGCTACCAGGGACGCCGCCCCTCTGGCTCCTCGCCCCCCGCTGGACGCGGAGGACGTTGGCCATTCACCCCTTTGCGCTGTCTCGGCTTTTGCGAGGGGTCGCAAGCCGTGACCAACCCCAAGAGGAACCTTGCTTCGCTTCGGTCCCACGCCGCTGGACGCGGCTTTTTCTTGAGGTTGGTCACGGCTCACTCCCGTTCGCCGCGACAGCGCAAGGCCCAATAGGGAGACTTCGCTGGGGCTCAGCCTCCCTTCGGCTCTCCCTGGGGGTAGATCCGTGGACCTGCGGATCGCCGCCGCACCCTTTGGGAAGGGTGGCGCCTCGCTCGTTCTCGTCGAAGCTGTCGCTTCACGTGAACCGCACCGTCGTCAGGTTCGCTGGGGCTCACCTGGCCGTCTGGCTCGACTCTTGGGAATCGAGCCTGCGTCCCAAAAATGTGAGGCTCTGCCTGCATGTTCACCTCATCACAAAAGGAGAGCTTATGCGTATTGAACAACGTGATTTGGCTATCACGTATACCCGCGCCATCCGGGACGACAAATGCCGACTGGTCCTCGACTGGCTCCTGGAATTTCAATTCTCCTCGGTCGACCTGCTCGCACGACGCATCGGCTCGACGACACGAAGTTCCTATGACTTCTTTCGCGCCTTGCTGAAGCAGCACCTGATCAAAGAATTCAAGAGTGTCCATACCCGCCAGGCCCGGTATCTCATGCTGACCAAGGCCGGGGTGGACCTGTTGCAGGTGGCCGGCAGGGACGTGTCCAAAGCCCAAACCCAAACGTCCCGATTAAACCGTTACTCGCACATCATGCACGACCTGGCCGTGCAATGCGCCGTGCTCAAGCGGCTGGATCACTACGACGAAGTGATTTGGGATAAACACATCATCTTACCCGATCAATACGAAAAGCCGGACGCCCTCATGCACTCCCCGAAGAACTATTGGGTGGCGTTGGAATATGAACGCTGGCGGAAAGAAACCAAGCGCATCTATCTGTCCTTCATGAATCACGCGAGGGCGCTCATCAAGCGACACTACAGCGGCGTGTACTATCTGTTCGACCGCGAATCCGACCTCGTGTTCTACCAGACGCTCTTCGCGGCCACGGCATGGCCGGACTACCAGTACAATCGGACGTCGGGAAAAATCACTCCGCTCGGGAAGGACTTCAATCCTGACTCGGTGAAGAATTTACGGAACTGTTTTCTCTTCATTCATGAACCCGTTGACGGGAACAGGCCCAAGGAGCATTCCCCTTCCGAATAACCGTTTCAGACTCCTCACCCTGTTCGTTTTCATGTTCGCCGACTTGGCACCTGGCGACATGGCCGTCGCCGGATCTTCTCACATCATTGACGCTGACACAATCTTCGCTCGAATGAACAAGTCTGCCTGGCATCCGGTGAAGCGGCGAAAACCGAATCGCCCTGGCAGGACGATGGCTGGCGACACGACGTCTGCGGCGTCCCGGCACCGACAGCCCTCAAGAGGAAGATCGGAGATTCTGAACGCTGGCGTGGGCGGGAGGTTTTGAGACCTTTTTGGAGCATGCGACCGTCATGATGACGATCTCAACCCGTGGCTCGTCGTCACCGGCGTGGCTCCTGCCGACCAACTATATTCGAGTCTCGACGTGCAGGACAAAGAGCCCGCCGAAGCATCGAAACCTGACACGTGGTGAGGAACGTATACGACCCAGTAGGACTCGAAATGATACCGCTGGAACGCAAGAAACCACGTGGGAATAACCACGAAAAAATACTTGCATTTTTTCTTGCTTTTTCCTTTTACTTGCGACAGTATTTGCAACCTGACAACATGTTTACTCCATCAGCCATACGACATATCATCACAATCGCCTTTATTTTCGCGCTTGTTAGCTGTTTACCAACTGCGAATACACAAAACATCGCACCAGTCGTCACTCAGCACGATTCCGAAGACCAAACCCCCGTCGTCTCGAATAAAAGGATTGTCTGCCAAACCAACGGCCGTCTGTATCCATGCATCACAACTTCCGTAAAAACACCTATATCATCCAGCCCTGAGTTCCGCGTGTCTCCGGGGCCGGATTCCATCGCATCCGGTACGACACCCGGTATGACGAATGCGGCGCAACCCGAATTGGTGACCACCGCCCCTCACGGCCATTCCGTCAGTGACACCCACCATGAGGCCATCGCCTTCGAACTCCGGGAGCTCGTCGCCACCCTGGGGGCCCTCATCGCCGGGCCGACCGATTCCCGGCCTGAACCGCAGACGGCAGCCGGGCCGGAACGCGAACCTGTTCCTGCTTCACCACCGGGACCTGATGACGCAGCCGTGCGCGATCGGGCGCCGGGTCCAGACCCGCACCCCGTGATCTCCGACCATCGGCAACGCGCGTCCGTGCCTTCTTCCGCAGCCGCTTCCCGGATCGATCCGGAGCCGGCGGCCGGGTCCCACGTTGAACCTCCAATCCGGAACGCGGATGACGCCGCTCCGGCACGCGCGCTGTTGGCGTCCGTGTATTTTCCCTTCAACAGCGTGAGTCTCCTGCCGTCGGAAAAGATCGTGCTGATCGACCTTTTGGCGCAGATCCGCGGCAAGCGACTCCTCGTTGTGGGCTTTACCGACCGCCTCGGCGACAAAGACACGAATGTTCAATTGGCCTACCGTCGCGCTCGCGCGGTGAAGACGTTCTTCCGGAACACCGGCCTCGACCCGGCCAATCTCTTTGCCGCCGCCAAAGGCCAGTGCTGTTACAAGAACGACGGCACGACACCCATGGGACGACAGCAGAACCGTCGTGTCGAAATTTATGAGACGACCGAGAACTTTCAGCCTCGACCTTTAACCAGTGAGTGACATCATGACGTTCTTTCACGTTCGACTTTTCCTGTTTGTGGTGTGTGTGGTCGTGATTCCCACCACGGCGCTGGCTGCCGTGACCGGGACCGACTTCAAAGAACTCTACGACTTCTTCTACGAGGCCGCGACCGGCTATCTCGGTCGCGCCATCGCCATCATCGGAGGCCTCATGGGCCTCGGCGTCGGGGCCGCCACCGGCAAACCCATCCCCGCCTTGATGGGGATCGTCCTCGCCATCTTCGGCACCGTCGGCCCCACGCTCATCAATAACCTCTTCAACACCGCGACCATCTAGCACCCATGGATCAACACCACCTGCACGATTATTGGGTGTCACGGACGCTTGATGCCCCGCAACTGGTGTTTATGTGGGAGGCCGACCGGGCCTATTTTGCGATCTTATGGGTCCTGGGCGGGGCGCTCATGGACAACATGCTCCTGGGCATTGTCGCTGCGGCCGTCTTCGGCCGCTTCTATGCGTACCTGAAAGAGGAGGGAGGGAGAGGGCTCTTGCCCCGAATCCTTTACTGGTACACCCCCTCCTCGTATTGGCTGTCCCCCTATCTGCCCTCCTATGCGCGGGAGTATCTCGGACGATGAACAAGGAGAAATATCTCTCGAGTCTGGTCAGCGCTAATTATAAGACCGCCGTCTGGATGATCGCGGCCGGCGTCTTGTTGGCGTCAAATCTCATCCTGGTGGCGTTCATGTTCACCATCGATCTCTCGCAAAAGACCATCGTGGTGCCGCCGGATATCGAGAGACCGTTCTCGATTCACGGCGAGACCGTCAGCCCCACCTACATCGAGCAAATGGCGAAATACTTCAGCCAACTCCTCCTGACCTATCATATCGACAATGTCACGGCTCAATACGACTCCGTGTTGCACCACGTCGACCCCACGGTCTATGCCGAATTGAAGGCTCAGCTTCATGCCCAGGCCGAGCGCATTCAACGCAATCTCATCGGCTCGGTCTTTTACCCCATGGGCATCCACATCGCCAAGATGAATGCCACGATCACCGGGGAACTCGTGGGCCTCATCGGCAAAGAAATCATCTCCAGGAAACAGAAGTATTACGAGCTTCAATTTACGTACCGAAACGGCACGTTCTACCTCGTCAAGTTCCATGAATTGGAGAAAGGCCCGGACAATGAATTCCGTCCTCTCGAGCGGGCCGAAGACGACGAAGGGAACTTCTCATGACGCGCCGGACCCTCTTCTGGCTGCTGAGCCTTCTGCTCGTCCCCGGCGGGGCCGGCGCGCTCCAGAGCTTCACCGTCCGCGACGGCCACACCATCACCGCCGTCATTTCCTCCCGGGAACTGACGCGCGTCTCCGTCGCGGGGGCTGAACGATTGGAAAAAGTCTGGGCCCCCGCCGGCCATTTACAGGTCCAACCGGATGCGGCCCAAGGTGACATTTTTATCAGGCCGGCCCCCGGGGCGCCGGCATCCATGAGCTTTTTCGTCCGCGATACCGCAGGCGGGACGTACACGATCATCGCGCAACAGCGCGACGTGCCGTCCGAAACGATCCTGCTCACACCCCAACGGCGCGCGCCACGCCCCGCAACGACGCGCCTGCGACAACACTCGTTCGCCTCGGTCGAGGAAATCAAGCGCCTCATGCTCGCCATGGCGCTGAATCGGGAGACGACGGGCTTCACCACGGAGCGACACGAGACCCCTGTCCCTCTCTGGAAAGAAACCAGGATCCGACTCACCAACACGTACATCGGCTTTCACTTCACCGGACGGGTCTATCGGATCCGGAACATTTCGGCGCAACCGCTCACCCTGCACGAACAGGAATTCATTCGCTTGGTCCCGAACATCCGCGCCCTTGCGCTCCGCGGGTTCACCCTGCCGAGCGGCGAAGCCACTTTTCTTTACGTCGTCAGCGACACTAAGGAACAACCGTGAAACTACAACACGCCAATCTCACCAAACGGAAACAGGTCATCATGGCCGTCGGCACCGCCGCGACGCTCATCGGGTTGCTCGTCTTCGGCCTGTGGTTGAGTGACCCCAATAAAGACCAACCGTCCGTTCTTGAACAACGGCGCGAGAAAGCGAGGGAAGTGACGAAGGACTTTCGGACGAAGAAGGTCGTGTCCGACAAGGAAAACTGGATGGCCAAGTCCGAGGAAAAACTCGCCGAGCAGAGTCATCAGATCCGGGAAATGTCGAGCTCGATGCGCACCATTCAGAAGCGCCTGACGGCGCTCGGCATTGACGTCGGAACTCGCTCCCCGTCCTCCTCCGAGGAGCCCGACTCTCATCCTCCCGAGCCGGTCGCGGACAGTCCGACCCCACTCGACCTGTTCACGCCCCCGGCTCCCGGCACGGTCAACCCCCCGCTTCCGGCGGCACCGGCACCGCCGTTGCCCGCACCGTTCCAGCCCCGGCAAGCCAGCCCCGTCTCGGCCCCCTCCCCGCAAGGGCAGGCCGGCGCCATCCAGGTCGTTGACATCCAACCCGGAACCGGACCCGGCGAGAAGGAGAAGCCGAAGAACGTCATGGACTACCTCCCGGCGGGCAGCTTTGCCGCCGTCCGGCTGCTCTCCGGCGTTGACGCTCCCACCGGGGGCGAGGGTGTGTCCAACCCCATACCCGTTCTCCTCCGCGTGATGACCGACGGCACGCTCCCGAATTTCTTCAGTTCCAATGTCTCCAGTTGCCACATCGTCGCGGCTGCGCACGGCAGCATTTCCAGTGAACGAGCCCATATCCTCCTGACGAAACTCTCCTGTGTCCTTCTCAATGGCGACATTATCGAAACCGACCTCAATGGCTACGTGGCCGGGGAAGACGGCAAGGCCGGGCTCAGGGGACGCCTGGTCTCGAAACAGGGCACCCTCATCGCGCGTTCTCTGTTGTCCGGTCTCGCCTCGGGCTTCGGCAGGACGCTCCAACAGCAATCCCAACAAGTGGCGACCAGCCCCCTTGGAGCCGTGGCCACCGTCAATCCGAACCAGGTCTTACAATCGGGCGCCGGGGCGGGGATCTCGAATGCGTTGGAGAAAATCGCCGATTACTACCTGCAGCGCGCGAATGAACTGTACCCGATCATCGAGGTGGCCGCGAACCGCGCCGGCGAGGCCATTCTGATCGAGGGCACCCCATTGACACAGCCGATTTTGAACAACACGCGTGAGGAGGCAGAGGGCCCATGACGCGCGTCCTTTTCCTCTTCATCTCCCTCTCGGCCTTCACGGCCTGTAGCCCGACCTACACGTGCGGCGACGTTCCGGACGCGGTGTGCCAGTCCGTCTCCGAAACCTTCGAGCGGACGCAAGGCCGTGCTTCCTCGAAGTCGCGCGCGGCTGCCCGGCCGGATCCGACCGGCTCAGGCCCGGTTGCCGCTCCTGGAACGGAGCCGCTGGTGCAGGATTCTACGTTCGACGATCCTTTTCTGACGAAACCGGTCCTGCTCAGGATTCTGTTCACCCCTTGGCAGGATAAGGAACACGACCTTCACGCCGGCGGGTACGTCTATATCCGCTTAGAGGATTCCAAATGGGTGCTCCCCAGGTAAGCCTGATCGAGCAAATTCAATCCTTGAAGCAGCGTCTCACGGACGGCCTCAAGTCCGCGCTGTTGAGCGATGTGCCGCCCGGCCTGGCCTGGCAGAACGGGACGGCCCTCCCCACGGTCGCCGAGTTTTCCGCGCTGTCCGAACGCTACTCCCTCGCCACCATTCTCCCATACGAGGCCTACGATCCCGAAACCGAACTCTATTTCAACCACGACACGGTCGGCTTCATGCTGTACACGAACCCCGCCACCGGCCTCGGGGTCAATGAACTCAAAATCCTGAACCAGTTCTTTGTCCAGGCGCATCGTTCCGACGCGCTCATTCAGATTTCCCTGATCGCCGACAACAACATCGACCCGCTCTTACGGCCCTGGGCCTCGCTCAAGAACAACAGCATCAATACCCCGAACCATGAAATCTTCACGCTGCTGGCCAAAAACCGGCTCGACTACTTGCTCAAAGGGAAGTGGGAGTCCCTCTTCGAGGACCAGGCCTTTCTGGTCCGCAATTTCCACCTCATCATTTCCTACACGATCAACGGCACCTGCACTCTCTCGGAGGACGATCTCAACTACCTGTTGAAGACGCGCGAAGCGATCCAGGGCACCTTACGATCCGCGCGCATGGAATCCGTCACGCTTCGCCCGGATCCCTTCCTGAACATCATGAGCAGCATCCTGAATCCGACCCATGCGCCGCGTCCCACGCTCACGTACGATCCCGATAATCTGCTCAATGCGCAGATCATCGACGGCGATACCGCCGCCCTCTTCGAGGCCGGCGCCGCCAGCTTCGTGCACCAGGACGCCGCCTACACCATGTTGCCGTTTCACGTGAAACAGTTTCCCCAATTTTGGGCCGGATTCGACAACTCCAAACTTCTCGGCGACCCCAACAACAACATTCTCCGACTCCCCTGTCCCTTCATCATCACGCTTACCGTGAACATTCCCGATCAAATCTACATCAAGGGACTCATCAAACGGAAAACGCTCCGGGCGACTCAAATGGTCGACTCGCCCGTCTCCAAATACGTCTCCCAATGGAAAGAGCGGAAACGCGACTGGGATTACGTCAGCGGCAAAGTGGAAGACGGCAACAAACTGCTCGAGGCCTACTACCAGATCATCCTCTTCACCCCGCAGGGCCGCGAGCAGGATTGCGAGCAGGCCCTCAAGGGCCTCTATAATTCCTTCGGCTGGATTCTGACCCGCAGCCGTTACATTCCCGTCCATGCCCTCCTCGGGGCGCTGCCCATGGGCGTCAACCGGGAAGCCAAACGCGCCCTCAAGACGTTCGGTCACTTCAACACGAGACTCTCCTGGACGTGCACGAACATCGCGCCTTGGATCGCCGAATGGAAAGGCACGGAAACGCCGATGATGCTCTTCACCGGCCGGCGCGGCCAGTTGGTCTATTTCGATCCCTTCGACAACACCCAGGGAAACTATAATATCGCCTGTTGCGCCATCTCCGGGTCCGGCAAATCCTTTCTCACGCAAGAATGGGTCTGTAATTGTCTCGGCTCCGGGGGCCGCGTGTTTATCATCGACGCCGGCCACAGTTACCGGAACCTCTGTCACCTGCTGCACGGCACGTACATCGACTTCGGTGATGATGACCTGGACATTCGCCTCAATCCTTTTTCCTTCATCAACGAACACGATCCCAAACACTTTGCCGAACAATTCCCGCTCATCAAAATGCTCATCGCGCAAATGGCGTCTCCGGACGCACCCCTCACGCCCGTTCAAAAGGGGCTGCTCGAAAAAGCCATCCTGCTCACCTGGGAGCACTACCACAGCGCCTCGACGATCACGCGCGTCGTCGAAGCGCTCGAAGGCACGCATGACGACGATCCCGACTTGAAGCGTCAGGCCAAGGATATCGCCGTCATGCTTCAGTCCTTCACGAAGACCGGGATGTACGGCACCTATTTCGAGGGGCCGGCGACCGTGAACCTGGACAACGTGTTCGTGGTGCTCGAGCTCGACGCGCTCAACGCCAAGCCGGACCTCCAGTCCGTGGTTCTCCTGATCCTGATGCTCCGCATCACCCAGGTCATGTACCTCTCCAAGAACAAGTCTCAGCGAAAACTGTGCATTATCGACGAAGCCTGGCGGCTCTTGTCCAAGGGACAGGCCGGCGACTTCATCCAGGAAGGCTTTCGCGTGGCCCGGAAGCACGGCGGCTCCTTTATGACCATCACGCAACGTCTGTCCGATTACTTCGTCTCGGAAACCGCCAAGGCCGCGTACATGAATTCGGATTACACCCTGTTCTTCCGGCAGAAAGCCGAAGAACTCGCCGGCGCCGCGGACAAGGGGTTGCTCGATAAGAACAATGGCAGCATCGACCTCCTGCGCTCCCTCGAAACCTTGCAGGGGAAATATTCCGAACTGGTCATCGCGTCGCCCAAGGGTTTCGTCCCGGTCCGCTTCGTCGTCGATCCCATCACGGAAAAGCTCTTCTCCACGAAGGCCGACGAAGTCGAATTCATCCAAAAAGCCCTCGCGTCCGGCGTCCCGCTGATCGACGCCGTTCAGCAACTCAGCCGACAACACAAGAGGTGACATGAATCCCACCATCTACAAGACCATGAGCGTGTCGTTTCTCGGCGGGGTACTCGGCACGCTCTGTATCCTGGCCGCGTTTGCCTCCTTCTACGGCCTCCCCGTCACGCAACGAATCGGCGTCGTCAATATTCAGGACATCCTCGAGCGGCACGTCAAAGACTATGCCGCTCGTGACCTCACCAAGAAAGAGCAGCAGGACGCGGCTTCGCAGTTCTCCAAGGCGCTCGAATCCGAGATCGCGAAGCTGGCGAACGATGAAAACGTCCGGCTGTTCGTCGCGCCGGCTGTGCTCTCCCGGGTCCCGGATTATACCGGCTACATTGAACGGCGCTTGAAGGTCGACGATGCTCTCTAACTTCACCCCGGCACACACCGCGCGCTTTCTCCGATGGTCGTTCGCGGGCCTCTTCTTCATCGTCGCGATGTGGGCGCTCTCGTTCTTCTTCATCATCGGATTCAATATGACCGACAGTTTGCCCGGATACGCCTACTTGGTCATCACCTATCACCGGCCTGCCAAGAACGAACTGGTGGCGTTCCGGCCGCCGCCGAATGACTTTTATCGGCACGGATGGTTCATCAAATACGTCAAGGGCGTCCCGGGCGACGTCGTCCGTTGGGATGGCCGGCGCTTCGCCATCAACGGCCACCCGTTGGGTTCCGCCAAACTCCGTTCCGAACACGGCATCGCGCTCGATCGCGGCGCCGGGGGTCGTATCCCGCAAAACCGTTATTTCGTGTGGAGTGAACATGTGGACAGCTTTGACAGCCGCTATGGGCAAATTGACCTGGTTTCTCGCGATCGCATCATCGGCCGTGCTTATCGGCTCTTTTAGCCACGCGCACGACTTGGGCGTGATCGGCCCGTCCTATGCGATTCTCGAGCGCGACTTGCTCGACGTGATCCATGAGCGTCTCGCGCAGCATATGCACAGCGGACTCCTCGACGAGCACCGCCGGCAACTGGCCGAGCGGTCCCGGCGCTACATGGCGAGGCCGGCCGGCGTCCGGCTTCCCCGCACGCAGACGTCCCGCACCCGCGCCGTCAGCCTCGAATTCGTCACCACCGAGGCCATCATCGACGGTCGAGGTCATATCCTCTACCCGGTCGGCACCCGCGTGAACCCTCTGGTCTTCCAGCCGCTGACCAAAACTCTGTGCTTCGCCGACGGAGACGATCCCGACCAGGTGGCCTGGCTGCATGACTCCTGCCAAGACCCGGGCACCCACAAACGTATCCTGGTCCGGGGCGACTACCCGACCATCGCCGCGCAACTCGACGGGCGCCTCTACTTCGATCAACGCGGCTACCTTGTTCATCGTTTTGGCATTCAGGCCGTCCCGGCCATCGTCCGGCAGAAGGAAGAATCCCTCTATGTCGAAGAAGTGCCGCTCCATTAGCGCCGTCGCGCTCCTCCTCATCGCGCTTGTCGGCACTCGCCCCGCCGACGCGGCGCCATGCGGCGGAACGTTCCCCAATCCCATGACGGATATCTGCTGGCTGTGTCTGTTCCCCATGCACATCGGACCCGTCGAAATTTCCTTCGGACAGGAAGGCAACGGCGATTCCGCGCCCCCTCTCCTCTGCACCTGCCCCGCGCCGCCGCCGCTCTTTGTCAGAATCGGTATCGGCTTCTCCTTCTGGGAGCCGGCCCGGGTCGCGGAGGTCGTTCGCACGCCCTTCTGTTCGCCCACCCTGGGAGGCACCATTCTCGCGGACATCAACGTTCCCCACGGCACCCATCACGAAGGAGACGGGGGGCAGCAGGGCGGGGCCTTCTATCACGTCCACTGGTTCCAGTACCCCGCGCTCTCCTGGCTCGGCATGGCCCTGACGTCTGCCATGTGCTTCGTCTCGGAGCCCTTCGATCTCGTGTATCTCTCCGAACTGGATCCTCTGTGGGATGACGACCAATTGACGTTCATTCTGAATCCCGAGGCGATCCTGTTCAGCAACCGCGTGGCCCAGGCCGCGTGCATCGCCGACACCATCGCCGCTCGCCTCCATGCGTTCGGCCTCGACAATCTATTCTGGTGCTCCGGCGCGCAAGGGTCCGTGTACCCGCTCTCCGGCAATCATTCCAATCACGTCAGTGGTATCGATTCCAGTCTCGCCATCGTGCATAAACACGTGTTCAAGATGCACCGGCAACTCCTCGCCCAGGACACCTCGACGAGCGGCGCCATGTGCGGCCCCCGGCCCCAGCCCATCCTCCGGAAGCGCCAGTACAAACAACAGATGCTGTTTCCGACCCCGCAAACCGCCCAAGGCTACGGCTTCGGCGCGCCCTCGATCGTATGGGGCGCCGGCCGTGAGTATCCCTACAAGGGCGAGGACTTCTCGTACCTGATCTGGAGGAAACGCACATGCTGCGCCTTCTGAGCACGCTCGTTCTGCTCATCATTCCGACGCCGCAGGTCTTCGCACAAGCTGCCTGCCACGAACCCGACCCGGCCAGTCTGAAACGGGAGCGACAGCACGCCGACCGCGCCCTAGAGGAAGCTCGGCGTCTCTCGGAAGACCCGACGCTCTCCGACCGCTTACGGGCGGAGCGTGACGCGCTGGGTTCGATCACAAGCCAGGGGCGCGGTCCCACCTTCTCCCTCCCTCCGGCCCTGACGGAGGCCTTGCCGTTTCTCGACCGGGCGGTCGGAAGCGCCGTGGCGCCCGAACGGGCGCCGCGGCCCTCTTCTCTCGATAACCGGATCAGGCCCTTGGTCCTCATCAGTTTCGGCATGCCGGACAGCCAAATTCGCGGCCTGCTGCAAGAGGCCCACCGCATGAACGCGGCCGTCGTCATTCGCGGGCTGCTGCATGATGACTGGCACCGGACCATCAGGAAACTCCACGGCCTTGCGGACGAGGGCCTCGCCGGCGTCAGCATCGACCCCACGGCCTTTACGCGCTTCAACGTCTCACGCGTGCCGACCTTCATTCTTCCCCTTGAACGCCTTGACCCCTGTACGCCGGACGGCTGCCGTCCCGTTCGACACGTCCGCGCGACCGGCTCTGCCTCACTTTCGTACTTCCTTGATTTCGTCGCGCGCATCGGCACGCCCGAGGAACGCCATAAGGCGCGGAACTGGCTGGCTGCGCACAAAGGAGGGCACCCATGACAATCACCGCCTCGCTCTGCCTTTTCTTTTTCCTCGGCGCCGGCACGGGAATCGCCGGCGACATGGATGACGCCGTCCGGGACGGCAAGGACTTCGCCGGACAGCGCAATGCCGCCATACGCGACATCCCCGCGAATCTCGATCCCCACGCCATGCCCAATTACGCGGGCCCTGATGTTCCCGAAAAAGACTACTACTCGGCCGGGGCGACGCTTCAAGGCCAAGCCCAAACCCACGCCGCAACCGATCCCACTGCCCAATACATTACCGGCTCGCGAACCGGGCGCCCGCACTACCCCGTCGATCCCACTACCGATCCGCTGTTCACGCACAAACACACCACTGAAATCAACATGGCGGCGCTCACGCAAACGTACGCCGGGTGCACTCCCGTCCGGCTCTCGCTCGCTTCCGTCTCTGTCTGCGGCAGTCAACTGATCTGTCCGGACGGCCAGTGCACGTCCGACATCGGCCAAACCAACCCCACGTCGCTCGCCGGATTCAAGAAGGCCGCGAGCCATCTGGCCGTCCTCGAAGAAATGACTGACACCTTCGATCCTCACCACGTCGCGGTGTTCTCGGGGGATAACAAGAAGTGCAAAATCAGTAACTTGGGATTCTTCAATTGCTGCCGGAATTCCGGCATCGGGCTCTCGATGGGCATGGTCCAATGTCGCCTCTCCGAGCGCGAGCTCGCGCTCGCCCAGCGCGAGAAGCGCACCCATTACGTGGGCAGCTACAGGCGTTGCGGCTTCCTGGGCCTCAACTGCCGTCGATACAAGTCCCACTGCGTGTTTCCGTCCAAACTCGCGCGCATCGTCGTGGTTCAAGGACGCGCGCAGATCGGCAAATCGTGGGGCCGGGCCGGAAGCCCCGACTGTTCCGGCTTCACCCTGGACGAACTGCCGGCCGTCGATTTCGAGGCGATGGACTTGTCCGAATTCTATGACGACGTGGTCGCCGCCGCGAATGCCGGCACGACGCCGGCCGTGGCTGATGCCGTGACGGCGATCACGGACAAATTGGAACGACGCCACGAGGAGATCGAATGACGTTCATGCTGGTCCCACTCCTCGCTGTCTTGCTCCTGTTTCCCGCGTCCGACGGGCGCGGTCAGTACCAGGACCTGCCGGTCTCTTCCCCGGGGGACGGCTCCTCCTTGCAGTTCCCCCCGTACTACGAAGAGGCCGGCCGCGGGCGGCATTGGTATCAACCCATACCACCGCCACCGGAAGAGGAGACGCCGGACGCACCACCGGACGTCCCGCCTCTTCCGGTGCCGGCGCCGCTCACGCCACGAGAAATCCTCAAACGACAAGGTGAAGCCTGGCAGGATGCCCTGGCTCGCGCGGTCCTGCATCCTTCTCCGGAGCATTACCTCGAGTACCTCCGCATGACCTCGGCGATCCAGGCCCAAGCCCAGCAATTCGCCCTCGGCTTTAAGCACATGATCTGGCAAACGCCCGAGTTCGACTACACCCTGACCGCCCCGGTCCGGGCGGAGGCCAGCGCCGCGAACAATCAGCGGGCTCTCGTTCAGGAGACCGAAGATCTCGCTGCGCTCGCGGGCCGGTACGGCTTAGTCTTCTTTCTCCGAAGCGACTGTCCCTCCTGTCAGCGGTTCGCCCCCATCCTGAAGACCTTCGCCGGTACATACGGCTTCTCCGTTCTCCCCGTTTCACTCGATGGGAAAGGGTTGCCGGAGTTCCTCAATCCCAAGCCGAACGCCTTTTTGGCTCAGAAGCTCAAGGTCGACGTCGTCCCGACCGTCTTCCTCGTCGATCCCGTCCGGGATCAATTGCTCCCCGTCTCCTACGGCTTCACCGACGCCTCGACCCTCGCGAAGAAAATCTTGTGGGCTGCACAAAGCATGGGAAACGACAAAAACGATGTTGCCGTTTTTGCCACACGCGAGGGCGACGCGCAGAACGCCGGACCGGGGTCACTTCTCTCATTGATGTCGGCGGCGACGAACACCGAGCACGTGGGCACACGATGAAGCACCCATTCACGATCTGTGCGCCGGCGCACCGCGACGAAGATGGACGGGTCGGGGCCGTCCATCCGCCCGGTTCTCATGGCAACCGGACGAATCTCACGTCCTTAGACCGATGAAACGCGCCCTCCTCATATCTCTCGTCCTCCTTGTCTTCGCGCCGGGTCCGGCCGGGGCCGGCGTGGGCGCGAAGTTGGATGACTGGTTCGGCAACCAGAATTACGTCAATGCCACGCGGCCCGGTGTGTATGAAACGCAGTCGGCCCGCTATGCCACCTTCGGCGGCTTATCGTATCGGGCGCCGATTACCCAACCGTTCCGGTTGCTCAGCCTCCAAACGCCCCGCTTCTCGGCCGGATGCGGGGGGATCGATCTCTACGCCGGCGGGTTTTCCGTCATGAATGCCGATCAGTTCGTCGAAGCTTTACGGGCCATTGGACAAAATGCCGCCTCACTCGCGTTCATGCTCGCGATTCAGATCGTCTCCCCGCAATTATCCGGCGTGATGGAGGACATCCAGTCCTGGGCGAACGAGTATCTCACGCTCGGCAATGATTCGTGCGAAGCGGCGACGAAACTCGTGGGCGGCGCGCTCGAACTGTTCGGGAAAAAAGAAGCCAACTGCACGATCAAGCGCATGCAACAGGCCGGCGAAGACTGGAATACCGCCAATTACTACTGCACCACCGGCGGCCGGATCAAATCGACGGAAGCGGCCCCGGGCGGGCCCAACCAGGTCGAATTCACCAACGGCAATCTCACCTGGTTCGTGCTGATGCAGAACCCGTTCTTTCGAGCCGACCTCGAGTTCGCCGAACTCATGATGAATATCACCGGGACCATCATCTATCGGGACGCCGGGCCGGACGACTACGACCCGACGGCCGTCAGCCACGTGACCGCCGCCCTCAACGAACAGGGCCCGACGGAGCGCTTCAACAACATCCATGCGGCGCTGATGCACGGCTCCGATGCCGCGCAGGACCTGTTGATCTACCGTTGCACCCCCGCCACCCGGACCACCTCCACGGACGGCTGTCAGCAACTCCTCGATGACCTGCAGCCCATTGTCCCGACGTGGGACGGCATGCACCAGAGGATCGAAGACCTCGTCGAACGCATCGTCGCCAAAATTCAGGGCGACACCGCCCTGACCACGCAGGAAGTCGGCCTCATCGGCGCCAGCAGCTTACCCCTCTACCGCTTTCTCACGGCCGCCAGCGCGTATCATCCCAATGACACCGCCAGCGGCACCACCGTGATCGAATTGAGCCGCGAGTACACGGCGCTCTTCGCCCGCAACATCATTCTCCGATCCATCGGCAACGTCCTGGAACAGGTGGAATTTCAACTTGAGAACCTGCCGAACCGCATCTCCTGGAGTGACCAGATGCGCGACTTCGGCACACAGTTACGCGCCGTCATCAAGGGCGTGACCTCCCTGGAACGGGACACGGAAATCAAGGCCCAACAGTATCAGCAATTGGTCGAACAGATCCGCGACTATGAGCGGGAAATCATGACGCGCTTGGGCAAGGGCTTCATGCAAGCCGCCAGGTGGGGCCGCTAGATGAACTGGGAAGTCATTGCCTACGGCTCCGGCGACTTTCTCCGCATGGTGTTCACCGCGGTCGCCTCCATCTTCGGCAACGCCAACTATCTCGGCGCGATTCAGGCGGCCTTTTTTATCGGATTCCTCACCATGCTCGCCCGTTCGGCCATCACCCATGACGTGATGACCGGCGCGCGCTGGTTCGCCGCGGCCCTGGTCCTCAACCTCGCGCTGATCGTCCCCAAAACGACGGTCGTCATCACTGATCGCGTTCTGCCCACCAATTCAGCCGTCGTGAACAACGTCCCTCTGGGCCTGGCCGCCACGGCCGGCCTCTTCTCGTACACCGGTGACTGGTTCTCCCGCGCTTTCGAGACCGTGTTCACGGTCCCCGGCGCCATGCGCTACACGGAAAACGGACTCCTCTTCGGCCACAAGGTTCTCGAGGCCTCCCGGACCATGGTCATTTCCGACGAACGCATCTATCTCAATTTCACCGAGTTCTTCTCGTCCTGCGTGGTCGTGGACGGGGTCGGCCACGGCCGCTTTTCGTGGGAGGACGTGCTCGAAGCCAATGATCTCATCGCCTTCTTCGGCGCGCACGTCGCGGCACACGCCGCCCGCTTCAAATTCACCACCACGGCCGGCGTCGAACGCATCCTCCCCTGCCGCAGCGGGTTCGTGGGGTCCCTGCAACCCGAACTCACCGCCCTGACCGATAACATCATGAATACCGGAATCCGGGGTTTCATCGCCAATGCGGATACGGCCGCGACGGCCTTGACGAAATTCAAGACCGATCTGCCCCCGGCCATCCAGTACCTCACCGGCATCACCATCACTCCGCAGAATCTCGTCCTCCAAACCGCTCTCAGTAACACCATGGGCAATTCGATGCTCCGCATGGCTCAAAGTCTCCAGGACTCCGCCTTCGTCGCGCAGTACGCCCGGCAATGGGCCGAGAACGAGCGACGGACCACGTATCAGACCATGGGCCGCATCGCGGAGGAAAAACTCCCGCTCCTGCGGGCCCTCATCGAAGCGTTCCTCTACGCCATCTTTCCCATCATCGTGCTCACGGCCCTGATCCTGCCGACCGCCGTGCCCTTTACCTACGTCACCGCGCTGTTCTGGATCAACCTGTGGCCGCCCCTCTATGCCATTCTCAATTTCTTCATTTCCTATTACTCGCAGGGCGTCCTCACGGAATTGAGCCGCCTCTACGGCAGCGGGTTTAACGCCATGGCGAACACGCAACTCACGGAGTACGTCAGTGACATGGTGGCCACCTCGGGCTACCTGGTTTCGTCGCTGCCGATCATTTCCTGGATGCTTGTCTCACGCTCCGGGGCGCTCGCCGCCATGTTCGCTTCGCGCATCATGCAAGGCTATGACGCCTCTGTCGCGGGCGCGGCCGAACAACTCACCAGGGGGGAAGGACAGATGGGCGGCGTCCACTTCCGTCAAACGAACGAGCACGGCGGGTTTGGCCCGAACCCTCAGGGTGTGCTCTCTCCCGACAATAACGTGCAAACCGACACCGTCACGCGAAGCGGCTCCGGCATGTTCGTCGCCGGAGGCGGAGAACCCTTCGTCGATCAACGCCAGTCTCACTCGCCGGTCGGCGTCTCGCTTGGGCAAGAAATGACCGCTCAAACCTCCCAGGAACTGATCCACGCTCACAATGACGTTGAACAATCACGCGAGTCTTGGAGTGAATCGACCACCCGCTTGGGGACGACGGTCGGCGCCCTCATCAGTACGACCGGCGAGCACACTGCCCACGGCCAAAAGATTGCGGAAACGGAGGGTTCCGTCCACGAGGCCTTTACCAAAGATACCCGACACGCCGTGGATGAATGGGCGACGCAGAACGCTCTCAGGCTCAGCAATGACGAGAAGGCCGGCATCGTCGGCGCCGTTCAAACGAAACTCGGCGTCAACCTCGGGCCGGCCGGCGTCGTGACGGCGGGAAGCCTGAACGTCGGCTCCGAAGAAATGCGAAGCCGCTCCGACATTCAATCCTATGCGGATAAATTCATGATGACCGAGGAATACGGCACTGCCTTGCGTACCACCGCTGGCTATGCCGTCGAAAACTCCAAGAATGTGACTGATACGGAAGGCCGGCAATTCTCTTATACGATCGGCAATTCTTTGGCGGACCAGGAAAGCCACCAAACGCAATACGACACCTCCAAAACGAACGTGGACACTGCCCAGGAGCGCCACCAACAGGCCCTCGCCTTCAAAGAGAATTTCAGTGTCGCCGGCCTCGATGCCATCAAGAATCACGCCATCCATGAGCGCGCCATGACGCCTGCTGCATTCGACCGACTCTTGATCGGCGTTCGCAACGGCGACTATGCCGCCACCCAAGAAATGCTCCATATGACTGAAACCTTGCGCCAACAGGGCACCCTGCCGCTCGTCGGCCACGAAACCGGCCGACTTTCCGAGAATTTTCTTCCTGCCGACACTCTCGAGAGGCCCGACATTGACCCTGAGCAAGCCTACCAAGACAAGGCTGCCGTTGCTGAATTCGACATCCATAATCCCGGTTTCGCGCCGGAGACTGTTCAAGATCAGATTGACGACGACAAGGCGACCGTCAGAGACACCAGCGCTACGGCTGCTGCCTCCGAAGCGCAACACCATGACGACAAGAGAAATCCGGGCCTCAATCAACCTGTCGTCATGCACGAGGGAGTCCTGGACCCCGTCCAAACCGCCGGCCGAGAAACCCTCGACGTCGCCGAGAGCCTCGTCTCCGGCCCGTGGACTGTAAGCGATGAAGCCGCTGCCGCGCTCGGCGGTTATGGTGGCTACCAGGGCGGGCCTATTTTCGGAACCGGAAGCGATGACGTCCATCCCAGCCTCAGGGGAACCCCGGGGATGGAACAGGAAAACTCTGCTCTGACACACGGTGTCGGCGGCGGTGCAGACGTGGCCGCAAGTGAGGGGCCGGGCGCCGGCGCATCGACACCACCGCTTGACCAAGGTTTCTGGCCGAGCGAAAGCGCGGCACCGGATCGAGCCTCTTCTGACACTCCCGGTGCCGGCATTCACGTTGACCTTGGCCTGGCTGCTGATGCCGGCAGCGAGGACCCCGGATCAGGCGCGGCCTTCGCCGCTGAGTCTTCCTCGCTCCCCGAAGGCGGGGACCTTTCCAGCGGCCCGAGTGCCGCTATGGAACAGGAGTCTTCTGCCCTGCACCAAGGTGCCGTTGCCGGTTCAGACGAAGATCCTTCTCCTGCTCAGCGTGTTGCTCTCTCTCACAACAGCCCTGCTCAAGACGAGGCCCTGGCCGGAGAGCTCCAGGAATTTCCACCGGACGATGAACCCGGCCCTGCAACCGGAACCGTCGCAGATCCCGGGAGCCCCGAGCTTTCCCCTGACGGCCCTTCCATCGCGCAAGAACCTCCCGCGCCGGCACCGGACGAAACCTCTCCTGGCATCGCCGAAGGTTCACCGAGCCTCAATCCTGAATCAACGACCGGCCAGGAAGACACTTCTCTCGCAACAGGCGCTGGCCCGGCCGGTGACGTTTCCACCCCACCGCCGGAACCCCCGGCGTTCCACGGGATCGAGCGTCCCGATCCGGAAACCCCCGGGCCACGGGCACCCGAGACGTCACTTTCCGGCTCAACCCCCATCGCCGCAGGCCTGTCATCCGGTGCCATCGAGCAAGAAACCGCTACGCTTCACGCTGCTGCCGTACCGGAATCCCCGGACGTCCTCATCGATCCGACCGGACTGGCCGCGCCCATCGCCCCGGATCGGGCTTCTCCTGAACCATTACATTCACGAGAGCCCCTCACCCCCTTCGCTTCGCCTGAACCCATGGCCGAGGGCCTCTCATCCCCCGGAATCGAGCAAGAACCTCCCTTTGTCCGAGCGGGAATCGGCGATCATGCATCACCGCCAATTCTCACGCCTCCCCACGAAGCCGGCACCGGCCAAACGCAAACTATGGCTTCAATTATGGGACACGAAGAATTACGCCTTGAGCCCTACCCCGATAAGGGCGGCATGGCAATCGGTTATGGCCACAACCTCGCTACCAACGGCGATACCTTTGCCGATGGCACGCCCATTCCCGACACCATCACAAGGGAACAGGCCGAACGATTACTCAGGGAAGATATCGCCGAAGCCGAACGCAATGCCAGGACGCTTGTCGGCGACGAAAAATGGGATTCATTGAGTGAAGTCAGAAAGGGTGTGATTGTCGAATTGGCCTATCAGCACGGCTACGAGAACACCGGCGAATTCGTCCAATTCTTGGATGCCGTTGAAAAAGAAGACTGGCAGCGCGGGGCCGGCGAGATCCTTGATAGCGATACCTTCAAGAACGTCTCCCCTGATCGCATGGCCACGCTTGCCACCCGATTCGCAAATGATGATTGGAACCAAGGTCTGAATTAACAACCGAAATCCTTTTAAGGAGGAAAGGATTGATGGCTCGCATCGTCACCATCTCCAATCAGAAGGGAGGCGTCGGGAAGACCACAATGAGCGTCAATCTCGGGAAAACGCTGTCCCGGCGCGGCTACCGCATCCTGATGATCGACAACGATCCCCAGGGCAATCTTTCCCTCGCCCTGGTTGGAGAACGTCACCCCGACCTGGTCGCGGCCGCGGCCGGCACCGGCCCAGGGCCGGCGAATGCGTACCATCTTTTCATCGAGGGCGCGTGTGCCACGCCCCTCACCGTCCAGGATCGGCTCGATCTCATCGGCAGTTCCAAGCACCTTCTCGAGATCAGCTCGAAACCCTACGAGGTCGTGTTTGAATTCCGGGAAAAAGTCCAAGCCTTCCGCGATCACTACGACTTCATCATGATTGATTGTTTGCCATCCGGAGGCACGTTACAGGCGGCCGCGCACATCGCCGCCGACTATCTGCTCATTCCCACCCATCTTGACGACTTTTCCGTCACCGGCCTCAGTGAGCAACTCAAAATGGCCAACAACGTCAAGCGACGCATCAACCACAACCTCACGTTCCTCGGGATCGTCGCGAATCAGGTTTCGACTCGCCGGATCCTGGTCGAAGAACACTACCTCACCCAACTTCGAGACGAATATCAAGAGCACCTCTTTCAAACGACCATCGTGAAATCCGTCAAGGTCCAGGAAAGCCATGCGTTACGCAAATCTGCCGCTGAATACCACCGTCAATCCCGCGTGGCCAAAAACTACGAAGCGCTCACGCATGAATTCTTGGCACGGGTAGGGGGCACCGATGGTTAACAACTTCTTGTCTCGTATGAAAAAGCAGGACGCTGGCGCCGGCAGCCTCTCCGCGCAAACTCTCATCGAGGAAAGCGGGACCGGTACCATTTTGCATTCCGGCCTGGCGGTCGCGGAGGGTCGGTTGCTCACGCTGCATCCGGACCAACTCGAGCCGGACCCGCTGCAGCCCCGACGAGCCTGTCATCCTGATTCGATCCTGACGCTCCAAAAGGATATCGAAGCCAATGGACAGTTACAGCCCATCCTCGTCGGCCGACCCAATCAGGACGGCAAATATCCCATCATCTTCGGCGAGCGGCGATGGCGCGCGATCGCGCAGTCTCCCACCCTCGACAGCGTCGTCGCCATTCTCCGCGGCGACGACCTCGATGATGCCACCATCGTGCTCCTGCAGATCTCTGAAAATACCCAGCGTGAGGGCATCACGGCCATTGAACAGGCCCACGCGATCAATCGCTTCGTCACACTCTGCAAACAGCACGGCTGGAAACAACAAGACGCCGCCGAAGCCCTCCACATGAGCAAAGCCCGCCTCTCGAAATTCATGGCGCTCTTACGAGCCCCCGATGCTATCCAGGAACTGTCCATTCAGGGAGAGATACAGGACCTCGAAGTCCTGTACGCACTTGCCAAAGCCTTTCAGGAGAAACCGACGGAGACCACCGCCTTACTCGACAAATGGCGCAATCATGAAGTCCCCACGTCCTTACGCCACGCCGTGACGCAATTGACGGGCGCCGATGAACCTGATTCCCCACATCCCGGCTCAGACGAACCTGAACGCCACCAGGAACACACTCACCCGCAGCACAAAACCACGACCGTCTCCACCGTTCAAAGAGCCTCGGCCGTCGGCATCCAATCCACCGACACCGAAACGCACTTGATCATCGAAGTCGGCCGAAAAAAGCTCTGGTTCTCTCTCGATCCCGACGCATACCGCCTCCTCAAAGAACTCGCAGGGAAACTCTGATGCCGACACGAGCCGCACCCAACCAAACCTCCAAACGCGACACCTTTCGGCAGAACCTGCGTCGTTTTAAGTCGGTCGAAGCAGCCCTGCACCTCGCCAAGGATCTTGGCGTTCCGGGCAGCATCTCGAACTTTCATTCCATTCATCCATCACACCGCTGTGTATCCATTAAAAAGGAGATCCTCTCATGACAAACCGTCACCCTCAAGAAGACGACTTTCCTCCAATCGACCTCGGGGAAGTTCTGGACCCGGACGAAGCACTCTCCGCTTCTGACGCCTCCGGTCAGAATGGAGAGCCCACGCCGGTGGCCGGACGGCCGCGCGGCCAGAATCGCCTCCGACCCAATGACTCCCTCACCCGATGCCCGGGCTTCATCAACGCCATTCAGCAACACGAATCCAACGGCAAGACCTACTACTCCATCCGCGTCGGGCTCCTTCAGGGGTCAAGAAAGAATGAGAAAGATGAATGGATCGGCGATATCACCAACTGCTATTTGCTCCTCGGGCCCACCTTGCGGAAATGGGCCGAAACGATGCACGGACTGGAGGACCCGTTTCACGGCGTTCGCTGCCTCTTTACAATCCGCAATCTCAAGTTCTATCTCGGCACCCACCAAGACGAGCCTGTCGTCCGGAGTCGCGGTGCACTCGAAACCATCACCTTCGGACACCTGACCCCCATTGATCGCCCATGATTCCCGTCGAGCAATACGCGGTTCGCGACGGCCGACTCCCTCCACTGCTCACGCGCGCCGGCGCGGGACGGCCCCGGCGCCCTCTTCTCCTTTCGTTCCTGGCCTGGTGCTCCGACCTTTATGAGAGCACCAGGGCCATTCACCTACAGAAATGAGAAAACATGACAACTGAACCGCTCGCCAACCCGGAACCCACCCCAAGGCGCGAGCTCCCCACGCGGCGGGAGAACGTGACTCATAAGCTCACGATCGTCGATCACCGCGGCCGCCACTCGATGCACGTCACCGTGGGATTCTATGAATCAGGAGCGCCGGCTGAAATCTTTGCGATCCTCAATAAGACCGGCTCGAAAGAACGCGCGTTCCTCGATTCCATGGCCCGCGCCGTGAGCCTCGGTCTTCAGCATGGCGTTCCCCTAGATTCATATGTCGAGATGTTCGTCGGCACCCAAGGGACGCCGGCCGGCACGGTAGCCGGCCACCCGAACATCAAGCGGTGCCAAGGCCCCATTGATCTTCTCTTCCGCTGGCTCGGCATCGAATTCTGCGGCATGAAAGAGCTTGGCCACGTCCAAGATCTAATCGCATCATGATAGCCAACACCATGGCTTCATTACGCCCGCCTCTCTCGTCGCCGGGACCGCCAGGCTCTTTTGACGTAAGAGGGTATGTGCTCCCCTATTTACCAAACACCCGTCTGGTCGGCTCCTCGGGGGAGAAGACATTCTCACCGAGAGGTCAATCAATGACTAGCCGATTCTTCATGACCGCCGTGCTGGCCACCCTCACGACCGCAACCCTCTTACAAGCCGGCGAGCTCGCGCCGGCGCCCTCAATATCCCAATTTATCAAGCTCGATATCCCCCACTCTGTCGCCTACGCCACGCGTACCGCAGTCGGTAATTCCGGCACCTTCGTCGGCCTGGCGCTCACGTGTTCCACCCGGGCGCCTTTTGAATCCGAAGTTACAATCTACTTCGGCTCGTTCCCCTCCGATCGTCGAGCAGTTCAACTCGCCGTCAGACGTTCCGATCAATCCGTTGAACGATTCGGGCCGATCGTCACCGCCGGCCCCGAATCCGGATTCCACAGTCCCCGAATTGGCGACCCCAAGGACGCCGATCGATTCGTTCGCGCCGCGCTCCTTCCTGGCTCCCTGATCTCTAATGGCTACCGCTCATTTTGGAATCGCGCGGACAATGAAAGGAATCGCGAGATACGCGAATCCTTTCTCAACTGCCTCGCGCGTGGGACATAGAACTTCCAATGTTCCGATCACACCGCATTCTCAGGTTACGCATCCAGCGCGCCCCTGATTCAATCTGCGGCATACGGAGCGTTCGCCGGCGAACCCTCCCCAAGCCGCTGCGTCTACCTCTTAGCGAATTTCCATTGAGCGCCGACAGGCGTGTTCAGTTCCATCATCGCGCCTCTCGCTTGCCGAACGGCCGCACGATCGGCGGCAACCCTCCTTGTTGTTCGTACTGCTGGCCCTCTCCGCTTGGTGAAGGGCCAGGTCACTCACTATGCACAAGGAGCAATTGATGGAACACAACACGCACCCCCCCAAGGTCGGAACACTGGTCCAACTCAAACGCCCGTGCCTGGATAATGAAGAAGGAGCGGTCGGTGTCGTCTAGGAAGTCTATGAACGCCATTGGCGCCGGGATGATGACAAGGACCGCTTCGGGATCTCCGTCATCTTTCCCAATGGATGCCATGACGGCTTCTCTGCCGCTGAGCAGGACTTCATCCTCGCCGTCATCGGTGAAACCACCGACCGTGCCGTCCTCGACTACAAATTCCGGCACGTCGTTCAGTTAGGGGTGGACTTTGATCACGGCCTTTTCGTTGGAGCCTTCGGTGAAGGCCTCCTCATGAAAGTAAAAGTCGGCGCGTCCTAGACGCGCCGGCTGCTGGGGCGCCAACAGGTTGTCAGGGTTAGGCTGGAAACTTTACCCATCAACGGCGCCCCGGCTTTTTTCCTTCCCTCCGGATCTTTCTTTCCAGCGTCCGGAGCTCGCCGTCCGGCAATGATTCCCGATCGGCGTTCCTTCTGCCGGCGTCGGGGTTGCTTGGGCTTCGCCCTCCGGCCGGATCTGCACGGCTGCTTCCCTCCGTCCCTCCGGGGACTTGCCGTGCCATCCGGGATCCGGTCGGTCAGCCCCCCCGACGTCGGCCGTCTCCTTGTTAGTGAATTGCACGGACCTCCGACCGTGATGAGAGGTCGTTCATTCACAAGCAAACAAGGAGACTCATAATGGAACGCACTCAACAAAATGCAATCATTGCTAATGACGAGCACGGCGAAACACCCACTCTCCTCTACGCTGGAATCGGCGCGCGTGCGACACCAGCCCCCATACTCGCTGAAATGACGAAGATGGCTGGCTCGCTGGGTCGAACTGGCTGGCATCTTACAAGCGGCGGCGCCGTTGGAGCAGATTCGGCGTTCGCTGAAGGAGCACCGGCAGGCCGGAAGACCATTTACCTGCCGTGGCGTGGATACAACGGCCACGCGGGGGAACACTGCCACATACTCTCCCCTGCTGAGCTCGCTTCCTGCATCGACATCGCTTCCAGAATGCACCCCGCCTGGAACCGCTGTTCGCCGACTGTCCGGAAGCTGCATGCACGAAACGTAGCGATACTTCTTGGTCCCTCACTCGACAGGCCAGTAGATGCGGTCGTGTGCTGGACGGAGGGTGGCGCCATCACTGGAGGAACTGGTATGGCGCTTCGTATCGCGGCCAAGTATCGCATTCCCGTTTTCAACCTCAGCACGATATCCCCCCGCGAGGCCTTCGTCCGACTGCTCACCATCTCTCTGGAGTCAGGCCAATGATTACCTACGTCCGGACGCCTCTCGATTTCTCGACCACCTTTACCAACCCCGTCAATCTCGTCGGCGTTATGGGGGCCGGACTCGCTAGAGCCGTCGCAACTGCATACCCCGACTGCGTCCCCGCCTACCGCGCGGACCTCCGCTCCGGAAGCCTCTGTGAAGGCACCGTCACCGCATGGAGGAAACCTGACGGCAATTACATCATCCAGGTTCCCACGAAGAGGAATTGGAGAGATCCTTCTCCCCTCACCCTTGTACGAGCGAGCATTCTCGCTCTATTCCCCTTCTGTGAATCTCTCGCTATTGACACCGTCCATGTCGTCAAGCTCGGCTGCGGCCTCGGCGGGCTCGATTGGAACCACCAGGTCAAGCCCTACCTCCTTGAAACCGCCAGCAGGTATCCTTCGCTCGCGGTTATCATTCATGAATAGTCTTTCGTTTTCTCTTGAGAGACAGAACACTTGTCGCGCTATGGATCTGTGGGCAAGGAGTCGTATCTTGTCCACACATCCATAGAGTCCGAACCGACGTGGATCTGTGGGCAAGTGTGGTTTATTGTCCACACATCCACGGAGCCAGGGCACCCGCGCGTCCGGATTTCCCGGGATCCGGCCGCTTTCCCCTACCTTACGGCCTTCATTTTGCGGCGGAAACCGTCACAATGCCCCCTTCCTGCCACGATCTCCCTTTCCTCCGGCCCCCTGGGTCCGGACTTGCCGGAGATCGTCGATCCTGGGGCATCCTCGCAAGCCACTTTCAGGCTTCCCCGGGGGTTGTCCTGGTCAAATCCCTTTTCCTCGCTCACTCCGGCCTACTTTTCCTTTCTCGCGTCCCTCCGGAGGACGTGGCCAGCCATGACGAAAGATGAGAGAATTTGCGAAGAAAACCTGATACGCGTTCGGCCGCCAGGGGCTCGCTGATCGTGAACCTGGTCCTCTTACGTGGTGAAGGACCAGGTCACTCACTGAATAAAGGAGACACTACCATGTCCACACCACTTGAACGAGGCATCCTCGCCGAATTGAAAACAATACTCTGCAACAGCAAGCTCCGAATGAAAGACCTTTATGAATGGTCTTCCGAACCGGTCACGCCACGCGATGGAGAAATCGCCGTCGACGTCACGGCCTTCGATATGACGTGGCACTGCTGCGTGCCGGCCGACGCCGATAAAAGAAAAGCCACTTAATCCGCGGCCCTGGTCCGAGCGCTTGCGCTCTGCCCTCTCCCGCGACGACTCACAATACTGCCATCCCCCCCCTCGTCGCCTACGGCCGACAGGCTCTTTTGAAATTGGAGTCTCTGTCTGGAACCCCCGTCCGGCCGCTCCTCGGGGGGGAATCCATGATCGGCCGCTCTCTTTTCCCGACTGTGTCTCCTGCTACTTCGGTACCGACTTTTCGCTCTTTCCCTTTTACCCGGGTCACACCCCATCGTCTTCTCTCCTCACCCCCGCGCCGTGTGCCTTTCTATTTCTCCAGCAACCTTTCCGCGCTTCACTACTCCCTCACCCTTCCGGCGACTTCCGTGTCTCCCGCTGTGGCTTCCATAGCCGCAGTCCGGAGCGCTTGGGCGTTGCCCGCCGGCCAGCCCGCTCGGCTTCTTCCTTCCGTCTTTCTCCAGGTACTCCGCCGTGCTCGTTGGGGCTGGCCGGCCCAGCGCGCCGGCCCCCGCAGTCTCCTTGGCAGTGAATTGCACGGACCTCCGACCGTGATGAGAGGTCGTTCATTCACAAACCACCAAGGAGACTTCATCATGGAATCCATCATCGACACTTTCACCGGCATTCAATCCCATCCGGAAATTCCAACAACCGATGGGTTTGAAGTTGATCCCGCCGATATCGTCGCCTACAAGGACATGGGTTTCGGCTACCGCGTCACGCTGGCCAATGGCACGCGGCGCTTCGTCTCTTACGACGACATGTAGCCGGCCTCCGGCCGGCCTGGGGGTTCCCGGGCCGGCCGTCTTCGTCATCCGGTTGCGGATCGCGGTCGGAACCGAAGAATCGAGCCGGTCCAGGTTCGCACCTGGGCCGGCTCTTTGAGTGTTCTTTTCGCGGCCGTGCTTTCTCCCATCAATCCCTTTTCCGGAACCTCCCAGCAGAAAGTCCCATCGGAAACTATCCGTCCGAAGCCACACTCATTCACCCCCATACCAGCATACCGACGAACAAACGACCTTTCCTGAGTTTTTGAGTGCGATCATGACTCCTGGGGCAACCTCGTGAGCCACTTTCTCCTTTCAATCCCTGTCCTCCCCTTTCTTGGGTGTCGCCGGTGAGGATGATCCCCTCTTCGCGCCTCATTCTTCGGTCTCCCTCACAGCGTATTGCCCTTGCTTTTCCCCTCGTCTTGGCCGGCATCGGCGGGTGTGAGCGCCAAGACCCATCGTCTGGGGCGCGAGGCTCGTTTCCTCCCTGCCTTGCCCCGCAGGCGTGCTGGCTGTTCCCTGGGTGTCGACGTCCGGCTTAGGCGATCTGCTGTCATCGCCGCGGCCTGGAGGGCTTGGGCTTCGCCCTCGATCCGGACAAGCGCTTCGCGCTAGGTCCTCTCGACCAGCCACCAGATCCCCGCGTGTCTCCTTGCCGGGCCTTCACGACCCTCCCCCACCAGGGGTCCCTATAGGGTCGATTCATTCACATAAATCAAGGAGACGAACATGAAGCAGACTCACAAAACCGAACTCAACTCCCACGCCTCACGGCAGACCATCACGCACCAGGGCGCGGTCTACGCCGTCACGATCACGCGCTGTTCCCAGGACGATGGGACGGCCCAGGCGCTCACCAATAAAACTTTTCGCCTCAAAGACCTGCCGGCGCTGTTACAAGCGATTGAGCAGATCGAGGGGCAACACGCCGCGCTGGCTTAAAGAAGCCACCGCACCGCCGCGACGGCCAGGGTGCCGTCGCCGGCGGCCAGCGAACCCTTTTACATCTTTCACTTCTCTGGAGGACATTATGAGGATCACTCGAAAGAAATTCTTACAACTCACGCCCCAAATGATCGCCAACCCTTATCTCGGCTGGCGCTGCATCTTCTTTGGACTCCTCCGAATCTCAGAAGATTGTTACCGCACCGGCCCGCCGATCCGCTAAGGCCTTCCCTCCGGGCCTGGATCTCGCTTCTCGGGATCCAGGCCCTTTTTTTGTCTCATGCCACTCCTCACTCCCACTTCCCCACAAACTGTCTGGCCAAAGCCCACAAAGCCACAAGGCCCCCCTCTCGCGCACTGACCGGCAGACGCCGGCAAGAGCGCGACCTTTCCTATGGACCCACCTGAGATCATGGCTCCTGGAGCATCCTGCGAAGCCGAATTTTTCGGCTTGCCCGGGTTTTCCTCCTTTTTCTTGGAATCGCGGCCTCGCGGACCGGGTGACGCGGGATCCGGAAGCCGGATCGGCGTCTCTGGTCTTTCCTGGTTCACCTTTCTCACCGGCTGACCGGACCGGTTGCTTCCTTGCCTCCTCATCTTCTCCCCCGGGCCCTGGGCTCTTCTTCCTCGTTCTTCTTACTCTGGCTTCTGTGCTTCGACTCGTCGACGGGGAAACAGGGGCTTGTTCCGTTGTCGGCCTTCCGGCCGGCTTGAGCTTCGCTCTCGGCCGCACGCTCTCGGTACGGGTTCCTTGACGCCCCGTCCTTCCGCCCCTCCAGGCATCGGGCTCCCGAGCCGTGCATATGTTGGCCGACCAGCCGGACCGGGGCCGACCGTCCCCTTGTTGTTCACTCCACTGGCCCTCTCCGCTTCGTGTAGGGCCAGTTCATTCACTAAAACAAACAAGGAGACTCAACTTATGGAACAGCCCCAAAATAACACCCCTCAAAAACCCGTGATCGAGCACAAAGACGGCGCCATCAAGGGCGCGGTCTGGCAGAACGAGGGAGCCAATGGGCCGTATAACACGGTCTCGATCTTCCGCATTTACAAAGCTCAGGACGGCAACTGGAAGCAAACCAAGTCGTTCCGGACAAAAGACATGCCGGTTGTGGCGCGAGTCGCCACCGAACTCAACCAGCAAATCGCCGCGTTGGCCTAGAACGGGCAACGCAACGCCGCGCGACGGGCACCTGGCCCGTCGTTAGCGGCCGCGATTCTTTTCAATTCTTTATGGATGGAGGAAAACCCAATGCCCGACGACACAAGACCCGATCGCCTCGAATTTGGATCCATCACCCTCCACCAACCACTCGAAGGCGATATCCCGCCCGAATCCGTCAAAGTCTTCATGCCGGCTTCGGACGGCGGGACCCGCTGCATCGGATTCCTGTTCACCGATTCCAGTATGGATGGCTGCTGGGGCGCTTCTGACGGCGTCCGCGAGAATCTCGCGGCCGGCAAATTCGCCACGTTTCCGGATCTTACCTCCCTGAAACAACACCTGCGCGCCCTTTACGCAACGCGCCATGCCACGAATCGCCGACTCAAAGACAGCATCAATACCGTCTATGAGCGCGCCCAGGAGCTCGAAATCCAGGCACGCCAAGCGGACAACATCCACGTCCGCGACTCCATGTTCACTTTCAAACTCCATCTCGACGCGTGCCGTGCCATTTTGGAACTCGGTGGCCACGAACATGAAATCCCTCGATAGGCTCCGCTCTATCGCCCACTTTCCAAAACGAAAGGACGCTCGCTCATGAACACGTTGGATCTTCGGGAAATGACCAAATTCGGTACACCACTGACGATCAATGCGCTCATCGAACAAGCCGAAAACCGATTGCGCCAGGGATGGACCACCGGCGAAGCCGCGCGCAATGCACGCGGCAAACGTGTCGAGGCTTACGACACAACAGCCGTTTGCTGGTGCCTCGTCGGCAGCATCAATCGCGCTTATTACGACCTCACCGGCCGACTTCCATCGTACACCGGCGTCTATCGCCGGTTCTGGCTTGGAGTTGAAGCCGCACTCTGGCGACGGCGAGGACACAGAGACATCCTCACCGCCAATGACAATGAAAAGAGCCCCGCGCTTCCGCTCACGCTACTCAATGACGCCCGCTTTTACCAATCGGCCGTCGACTAAAGGAGATCCACATGACCAATATCACTCTCGAAATCCAGAATGAACCGCGGAATGCCGTGCGCTTCCATCGCCACTACAATCCGGACTCGCACCAATGGGAACTCGTCCGCATTACCGAATACCACGTCGGCTCCTTCGACGATGAAAAAACGACCCAGCAACTCGCCAATTTTTGGGGCCAGGTCTACTTTGAGCGGACTCATTACAATGCCACGCGAGTCTATATCGAGGGCGCCTATGTCGCCGATATCGTCCTCGTTCATACCAAAACAGAAGGCTCAAAGTGGTTCATTGACCGCCGCGTGCAGGAAGCCGTCGAAATACCTTTCGATCCGGGCGGCTTCCTCACCTCTCACGCGGTTGAAAAAGCAATTCTCGATGCTTGGCAAGCCCAATGCCAGCGCAAAGGAAAGACGTTCCCTTAAGCTGCCGTTCGCGCTGCTGGCCCTCTTTCCATAGGGAGGGCCAGGTCACTCACTGAACGACACAAGGAGGCTTTCATGACACGCTTACAGATCCAAGAAACCGCTACTGGCTGGCATGTGCACGTCCACCCTTCTGATAAATTCAATCTCGACCAGGACTATACGTTCGAGAGCAAACTCGACGCGCTTCGCAAGGCCAAGGACGTGCTCGAACAATGGATCTTGGAGGTGGAGGACTGCTGACCGGCCGTGGCCGGACGTCTTGACAATTTGCTCCAAACGTCACATGCTTACGAAAGGAGAATTCTTATGAGCGATTCCGTCATCTTCGATACCCACGCATGCGTGAAACGTATGACCAAAGCTGGCGTGGAGCCACACGTCGCCGAGGCCTTCGCCGCTGAACAGGTCAACATCCTCGAACATCATATTGCGACGAAAACCGACATCGGCAATATCCAGCGCGACATTGAAGGCCTGCGGAAAGATACCACAACCGCGATCGAGGGCCTGCGGAAAGACACGAAAATAGAACTTGCGCAGTTGGAAGCCAAACTGACCGACAAGCTCGCCGCCACACAATTTAAAATCATCGTGTGGAACACCGGTGCACTGGCCACCTTCACTGGCCTCGCCCTCGCAGCGGCCAAATTACTACTCTAATCCCTTTCCCCTGGGCCGACGTCCTCCAGGACGACGTCGGCCAATTCACACATGCCGCGCTACCACCAACGAAGAGGACGCTTCACACACTATTTCGGCCGACGCTGGGATCTCGGCCTCTGCGGGCAGCGCTCCAAGAGCATCGCGGAATCGGAATACGTCACCTGCCCGAAGTGTATCGCGCTGATGAAAGAGCGCGGGATTCCGCTCGAACCCTGGAAACACCCAATCACCGGCGCCATCATTCCCCACCCAGGCTCTCTTGCCTCATCATGAGAATGAGAAAATCCGCTCGGCCGGCCGCATTTTGACTTTTTTTTTGAGCATTTTCTGATAACCCCTATTCATGCGGGTTTTGCGATTTTCATTTCCGGCCGCGTCCGGACGACGTGGCCGCGATCGAGCTCCTCGAGCACCGGTACCACTTTTCTCAATCTCAATTAGATTTTCCCCACTCTTCAGCCCCCGAGGGTTCTCCTGGACGGGAGCGCCGCGCGGGCTCCGGCTCTGATCCGCACCTGGCTTTGCGGGATCTCTCCTGGGTCCTCTGCTCTCTCCTGGACCCTCCTCGTTTCTCCGGACCGGCCCCGGGGCCGGACGACGTCGGCTGCCGGCGTCGGGGTCCGCTGCCGTCCCTCCCCTTTTGGTCAGGGGGCTGGCTGCCTGGGGCTCTTCGGGTGCCGACTCTCCTACGGCACCGGCTAAACCCCGCTTCGGGTGCCGTGGCCTTGGGGTCTTTTGGTCCTGCTGATTCGGGGGCCTCCTGGCTTGCGCTTCGCGCTCGGCCGCACGGCTTCGGCTCGCTCCGCTTGACGCCCCGTCCTTCCGCCCCTCCAGGCATGGGGCTGCCACGCCGTGTATATGTTGGCCGACCACCCCTCCGGCCCCCTCCCCGTCTCCTTGTCCGTGACTGCCTGCCCTCCATTTCTTACGAGAGGTCAGTTCATTCACTAACAACCAAGGAGACGTCATCATGGACCAGACCCCAGAAACAGCCACTCACAACAAACCCGAAGCGGAAGTGAAATCCGGCGCTGTCGTCGGCGTGATCTGGAAGAACGAAGGCCCCACGGGCCCGTACCGGACCGTCGCCCTGACTCGATTCTATAAGGATCGGGACGGCAAATGGCAGCGGACGAAGGCCCTCCGGCCGAAAGACATGCCGGACGTGGCCACGGTGGCCGGGATGGTCACGGAGAAAATCGCGGAGTTGGCCTCCGAGCCGGAAACGACCGGCACGGACGCGCAACCGGAGACGCCTTCTCAGAAGAAGGCGCCCCGGGGTCGCAAAGCCAAAGCTGCGTGATCCGGAGCTCCTGCGACGGCCGGAAGGCCGTCGCAGGACCCGACGAGGCAAGCTGTCCAGGCGGCAGACTAATGGCCCCTCAAACGGAGGGGCCGTCGCGTCGGGCTTTCATCATTTGAACTTATAGAGGACATCTTCAATGGAAATCATCGCCCTTAATGACGAAAATCGACTTGGCACCGGCACCCGCATTTACCTGGTACTGAAACGCGGCCGGAAGTGGGTCCGCCTGCTCTCCCTTGGCTGCCTCCGGAAAATCACCGTCGCCAGGGCGCGCGCTGAACACGCACGGCCGGTCGAGGCCAACCCTAAAAACCTCACTCAATTATTGGACCGGCTCGTGGGATACTACCGACATCGCCTCTCGGACAGTGACCTCGCGCAGATCCAACACCTCAAGACGGCCATTCGCAACGAAGCGGCCGCGTAATCCTCATCAGCCTCCTTGTCGCTCACTCCCCTGGCCCTTTTCCCGGGTGAAGGGCCAGGTCGCTCAAACGAGACAAGGAGGCTCGTTCAAGGAGAATGTCATGCTCTACACACTGACTAGGATCGAAATAACGGGAGAAGAAGAGACCGTCCAAGCCGAGGCTTCGACGTTAGCCGACGCGCTCGCACAATTCGCCGACTACTTTGCCGGCGATTACCGGCCGAGCGCGGATACCACCATTTCCATCGGAACGGGATCACCCCCAATCCCGTTCTTTCAATAACCCCTGAAAAGGAGGAAATATGGGAAAGTTTGTCTTAACTCACAAAAACCGAGCCAGTGGCGTCCTCGAGCAAGTGACCGTCGACGTGGACACCGAAGCCTACGGCAAAGACCACTTCCACGCCGTCCTCGCGGCCGCCCCTGGTATCGGCAACTGCCCCATCAGCGACGGCGACAGCATCCACGTCGAGGAGATCACCGAAGACGACGAGTAAGCTGACGGTAGGGCACCCAGGGTGCCCCGCCGTGAGCCTATTCCTCAGTAGTAGCCGATCCGACTGGGCTTTGCCCGACACATTTCTGCTCGGTTTTTCATTCGTGGCCATCACTTCCCGTTCCATTATGGCGCCGCTCCACTAATTACACGTTCCACTCCGGCCGGCCTGCATGGCTCTGCGCCCTTCGTACCCTCCAGGCACTCCCCCTGCCCTTACCACGTTCCCGGCCGGCCGCGTGGGCGGCGCGAGCCTCCTTGTCAGTGAATTGCACGGACCTCCGACCGTGGTGAGAGGTCGTTCATTCACAAACCAACAAGGAGTCAAAAACAATGGAACCAGCCACTCACACCTCACCATTTATAGTCCGGATCGGCTCGGAAACACTGAGCATCGTTCCCGCCGTCTCTAACCCTGTCGCTTGCACGAATCCGCGCTGCCAATACACCTACGGCGCCAAGTACCGGGACGCGACCGGCCTTTGTCCCATCTGCCGGCCGTAATCATTCGGAAAGGAACTTCCTCATGACTGATTCTCGCTCACACGACAATCACTTTCATCCAGCCGGCGCTCGTCGTCACACTGGCTTCTGCAGAAATTGCGATGACCCCGCGACCGGTTACTACTGTTTCTCTTGTAATCTCCATCGCCAGCGCGGCGTCCTCGATCTTCCGAACCCGCCGGCCGTCTTTCTCTGTCATTCCGGCTGCGGCTTACTCTTCCTGGATGCTCCTCGGCAATTAACCCCGCAATCGTGGTGGATCACCCCATGCCGCAATCATGGTCCTTCTGACCATTGCTTCTTCGCGCTTCCACCCGGCCACGTCGATTCTTCATTCTGCTCTTGCCGGCACCGGCGCGATCCAAATTGCCATGTTCATTTCACGACCTCATAATGTTATGAGAGGTCGATTCATTCACACTCTGATAAGGAGGAATTGCCATAATGAATAGCACTCCACAATCCACGATCGACCACAATCCCGCTGCCGGCGTTGGGGGCGCTTTCATTCTCTACTGCCCCAGGCCATTCAAGCGGCCCCGAAACCGCAACCCGAACATCAAAGGTTGCTGGTATTGCGGCCGGCATGTCGACGTGCACCGCGATCCCCATTTCTACACTGACGGAACACGCCTCACTTGTGAAGCCTGTTACTGAACATAAAAACGAAAAGAATTCCCGATGGCCTTTAAAATCGTCAATCCCCACGACGCAAATCTCATTCGTCAAATCGCAAAGCGGGCCAGTGAGCTTCCTAAGACCAATTTCCCTCCCGCTCACGCCGAGGATCTGGCATTCGCCCTTCGGCTTTGCCACCTTTCCCTTCCCCTCGATCTCGACGCCCTCTTTGCGGCCGATGACGACCAACTCGCCCGCGACGTCTTTGGTATCCACCTCAATCTTCGTCTCCGGCCGGGACCGATCCTCAAAAACAACTTCGCTCCCCGCTTTGCCCGGGGCCGGACTTGAATCCTCGTGAGCCTGGTCCTCTTTTGTCATAGAGGACCAGGTCACTCACGGTATCACTAGGAGGAAAAAATGACTAAAGAACAAACCACCGATCTCAAGCGGCTCCAGAATCTTAAATCAAGAGGCAACGGCTTCATTTCCAAGTATCAAATCCCCAATATGGCTGCTGCCGAATTTCAGGTCTTCTGGTATGAAGTCGAGCAAGCAATTCGCAGAAACGACTTAAAATGACTTCATCCCCCACTTTACCCGGGTCCGGACTTGACCCACCATGCCGTGCACGATAAAAGACATTATCATGCTCGGTTTTCCGAATTAAATACTGACGCCCATCAGAAGTTCCCATCAGAAACTGTCCGTCCGAAGCCCTCAAAGACACTGCCCTCCCCGTCTCGCGGTGGCGTGACCACCGTCGGCCCTTCGGGCCTCGATCTTCCGGCCGCATCGTCGCGGCCTCGCTTCGCGGACCCTCGATCCCCCACGCTGGCCTGTCGGCCACGCCGGGATTCCGGAGCGCGGGCGCATAGCGCCGGCGCTCCTCTCGTGTCTTTCTCCGCTCGTCACTCGACCATGCGGACCGGTCCGGCGCCGGCCAAATCCCCCGTCGCCTCTTCTCGCGCACATGCCGGCATACGCCGGCAAGAGCGCGTAATTTCCGGCCGAGGCCTTGCCAACTCCCCTCCTCGCCGATCGTGATCCTGGTCCTCTTTCCTCCTGGAGGACCAGGTCACTCACTCAATCCCAAGGAGGCACTCCATGACAACCACCGCGACACTCGATCTCGAATCGCCGATTGAAGAATCCAATGCCGTGGCGCCGAATACCGGTCTCATTCCCCGCGCCACCATCGACGCCATCGTCTCTCTCCGCAATGCTGCACTCGACAAATGCCGCGTCGCTTACCAGAAGCTCGCAGACGCCGATCGCGCCATCACCGCCGCACAAGAAGCCATCATGCAGGCGGCTCCCGACGAGGTAAACACCTATACCTTCGGCAGCCGGACCCGCGACGAGTTCCTCGCCTCCCTCAATCTCCAGCACCCCGACAACTTCATGAAAGAAGCCCGTCAACTCATCGACGTTCACGTCTGGTCCTACATCATCCATCTGACCGACATGCACTCCCTGATGGACAGAGAAGAAAAAGACAGCATGCGCAAGAGCCTCCAAACCGAGCCTCCGGAAGTCACCGTGGATAATGTCCATGCCACGCTCACACGTTTCATGGCCGACGCCGACACAATCTGGAAGCGCGGCCTCGCCAACACCTTTGCAGCCCTCGACCGCCGCTTCCGCTCACACAATGGCTGGCGTTTCGGAAGCCGAATCATCCTGGACCGCGTCTTCGATGACAATGGCTACTGGAGCTACCGAAGCCAGCATGAAGACTACATCATCGACACCGAACGCGCTTTCTTTCTCCTCGACGGCCGCACTCCCCCTCCCCACTGGTACGGCATTGTCGATGCTGTCCGCCGCGAGCGCGCTGGCGGACACGGCCCCCGCCAAAGCACCCTTACCTCCACCTTCTTCAAAATAAAGATTTTCAAAAACGGGAACTGTCACCTCTGGTTCACCAGGGACGACCTGGTCCGAAAGGCCAATCGCATTCTTGCCGACTACTACGGCGAGGTCCTCAGCGACGGAGACGCCCATGAGGCAGAAGACACCTTCGCTCCCAAGACCAGTCTCGCGCGGAATTTCGGCCACTACCCCACACCCGAACCCGTCGCGCAACGCATCGTGGAAGCGGCCTACCTCCACTCCCAACACGAGGACAACTCCCCACCCCTCGTCCTTGAACCCAGCGCAGGAGGCGGCAATATCGCCTCCATCGCAGCCGCGAAGGACGCCCTCGTCGACTGTATTGAGATTCAGCCCCATCTCACCGACATCCTTAAGACCTCCGGTCTCTACCGAAATGTTTGGACTGCCGATTTCCTCGACCGGACGCCGGCGCCGCTCTATGACTTTGTCCTCATGAATCCGCCATTCGACCGGGAACGCGATATCGACCACGTCACTCACGCGCTCAAGTTTCTCAAAGATACCGGCCTTCTTATCGCCGTGATGTCGGCCGGTACCGAATTCCGCGAGACGGCCAAATCCCGCGCCTTCCGCGACAACATGGCCAAGCTCAATGCCCGATGGAAAGACCTCCCCACTGGCTCGTTTTCAAGCGTCGGGACAAACGTCAATACCCTGCTTCTCAAAGTCTATCAAGACGGACGTCGCCAGTCCCGCTGGTGGTAATCCTTTCTCCTTGTCGTTCGCGCTGCTGGCCCTCTTTCAGGGTGAGGGCCAGGTCACTCACATTCAACAGGAGAAACCACATGATGCCTCAAACCTTAACCATCGATGTCCAACAGCCTCATGTGGATCTCGTATGGGGTCTGGATGCCCGATACGGTATAACCCCCTTTCATCCCCCTTTACTCGACCGGTTTGGCAAAGCCACCATCATCACCGTCGACACAGCCCACGTCCACATCGAACAGCCGGACGGCCAGAAAGCCACCTATGATCTCACTCCCGAAGCCGCCGAGTACCTCATCGCGTTTCAGGAGGCCGTCTTGGACGGCACGGACGCACTCATCCCCAAAGCCTTCGCGCCCGTCGCCTTCACCTTGGAGATCCATCAGAACAAACCCACGATAGACCCCCATTGGGAACAGAATCCCACCAAGGGTGCGTATTACAAACTCTCCTCCCGCGACGATGGCGGCTGGGCTGTCTTACGCATCGACACAACCCGCATCCGGACATTTCCCAAAGGCCAGGGAAGGGCGGCCGCAGAGTACCGCGACCGGCTCAATGCCAGGGCTCATGAATACGACATCAATCACAAGGATCTTTAAAACACCCTTCACTGACACCCATGGAGACTTCGATGGAATACCTCACTACGCAAACTCTCACCGACCAGGAACATGCCAATGTCCTCTCGCGTTGGATGACGGAAGTCACTGACAAGGTCCATGAAATCGCCGATGAAATCGTCGCTCACTACCACGGCGACTTCGACGCGGCACGCGACGGCGAGGATGAAGCCGCCTACACCTTCGTCAGCGATGACCCCTCCCATCAGGACATCAATTTCGTCTTCAAAACCATCCGCACCATGAGCCACGAAGAAGAAGCCCATGCCTGGGGGCTGCTCTTCAATGAAGACCTGGGCTCGACCCGTTCTTTCACGGGTCTCATGTGCAATTTCGTTGAAATCCATTTACAGGAGCGCGTCAAGAACCGACTCGCGGAGCTCGAAGCCCAAAGCGCACGCTCATCCACTCGCTCCGCATCACCTTCCATCTTCACTACGGAGGCCCCATGAATGTCCTTTGCACCATTCACCGCGTCACAAATCGCCGGCAACTCTTGAACGGCCGCATCGAAGACTTCACCTGGCACCTGTTCAGAAACAAACAGGGCACCATCGCTGGCGGCACGTTTGACACTCACAGCTACAGCAAAGCCGTCTTCATCCGCGTTCCTCGATACGCCACGCTCGACGACGTGGCTCCTCTCGTTTATGAAGCGGTCGGCCGAGAGGAACCCCATGCCGTCTGCGAAATCAATAAAGACACCTGGATCGTCGACATCCAACCCATACAAGATCATCACAAAGTACCCTACCGGGCGCCGTTCAATCTCTTTGAACAGCCACAAGACGAAGCGAAACGGCGCACCGTGGCCCCACTCATGGTGAAATAGGCCACTGCTCACTCAACTCAGAATCCCCTCTCTCCGGCCGTTCTCTATCCACGAGGCGCTCCTTCTCGCCAAGGCCCTCGCTCCTTTTCACTGAAAAAGCCCCTCCCTTGTGAGGGCTTTGTTCACTACAAAGGGGTTGTCTTTTTCAAAACCAAAAGGAGCACCATCATGAATAATGTGGCTTGCCAGCACACCAATCGAACGGCCTTTATCCTCTCTTCCGAACGGCGAGTGGCTTTTTTGCGGCTCCTCGATGCCCATGTCCGGCCTTCTCTCGCGCAAGACGTTTCCTCTTATGCGCGCGGCAGGACCCGGTGCTGGCTCCGCTGGGAAGGGCCGCTCTCTCAATCCCAGGGCTATCGCCCCGGGCTCAATGTTCCCCCTTTGTGGAACGGTATTGAATCGTGCTGGCGCACGGCCGGCCTGCGGGGGTTCCCGGATCTCGCCCTGGCCATCTATGGTTCTGTCGGCATCCAGCCCCACCGAGACGCTTCCTATGCCGCTTCCGTGGCCTTGTCCATTAATCTTGGACCCATGGAATGGGGCTGGTGTCCGGATCGCCAATCGAATGACGATCACGATCTTGTCTGGCTTCCCATGACGGGCGGTGAGATCACCGTCTTCGACTGCAAGCATCGGCATGCAGCCCGCCAGGTCGCTGTGGATCGTTGGGGAATCATCGCTTGGCAAACCAAGCCCCATCCACTGCCGGCGCCGGAGCTCTAATGATCTCCTCCAGGAGGACTTCCATGATTAATAAAACTATCAAGATCGCTTCACGCCGAAGCGTCTCGGCACTCCTGGGGGAGCGCCTCAAGAACATCAGTAAGAAGCTCGCCAATAGAAGCGCTCGGCGCCTCTCAAAACCCACCAATCCTAATCTCTAGGCGATTCTTCGGAGCGCGGGTGCAATAGCGCCGGCGCTCCTGCTCTCTTACCTTCCATTCACTCTCCGGCAGCCATTCGCCTCCTTGTCAGTTCATTTCACGACCTCTTTCCCTTACGTGAGGTCGATTTATTCACAAACCACAAGGAGACTTGATTATAAAAATTGATTGCCGGAGTGATGGAATTGGCAGACATGCTACCTTGAGGAGGTAGTGTCTTCGGGCGTGCGGGTTCGAATCCCGCCTTCGGCACCAACACTGAAAGGATTCTATGCGGAGAGGTGGCTGAGTGGCTAAAGGCAACGGTCTCGAAAACCGTCGTCGGTGAGGCAACTCCCGGCCGTGGGTTCAAATCCCACCCTCTCCGCCAATACAAAATACCTCATGCCGACATGGTGAAATTGGTAGACACGCTATCCTTAAAAGATAGTGCCTTCGGGCGGTCCAGGTTCGAGTCCTGGTGTCGGCACCAACACTGAAAGGATTTTCTCGACACATACACGGAGAAGTGGCTGAGCGGCTGAAAGCAACGGTTTGCTAAACCGTCGGCGGCGAGACAACTCCCGGCCGTGGGTTCGAATCCCACCTTCTCCGCCATTAAAAACAGTGATTATGCCGACATGGTGAAATTGGTAGACACGCTATCCTCAGAAGATAGTGCCTTCGGGCGGTCCAGGTTCGAGTCCTGGTGTCGGCACCACACTCACTACGCCGGAGTGGCGGAACTGGCAGACGCGGCGGTCTTAAAAACCGCTGAGGCTTCTCTCACTTGCAGGTTCGAATCCGGCCTCCGGCACCAAGCAGGAGAGCCTCTTTCTTTCTTGACTTCCACTCCCCCGCCACCTATTCTCTCACCCGCTAGGGACGACATTTAATCACCGGAAACGTGTCAGTAGGAACTCTCTAGCCTTCGATTCGAGCCAGGGGGAGGCTTCCTGCCTCCCCTTGTGCTTCTCCCTCCCATCCGCCATTGGATTCCCCCCTTCATCACTCTTCCCGCCTTTTCCATGCTCATTTTCACTCTGTCGTTGTCCTTCATCGCCGCAGTCCTGAACGCCTGGGCTTCGCCCTCGGTCGCACGGCTTTGGTTCGCTTCGCTTGACGCCCGGTCCTTCCGTCCATTCGCGCCTTCAGGCATCGGGCTACCACGCCGTGTATATGTTGGCCGACCAGCGCCCCGGACCACGGCACTCTCCTTTCCAGTTCATGCCACGACCTCTTTTCTTTGTGAGAGGTCGATTCATTCACAAACCACAAGGAGACCTAATGATGAATAATCCAACTCCACGCGTTATCAGTTTGAGAAACCCTGAGCACAGGCGGCTCGTTGAGCGCGGCCTCGCTAAGCGCTGCGACCGCGCGACCAAATGGGGGAACCCTTTCAAAACTGGCCGCGATGGAACCCGCGATGAAGTCATCGCGAAGCACAAAGACTGGCTCGCGGTGAATTTTACTGATGAAGAAATTGCAGCAGAGCTTCGCGGATGGGATCTGGCGTGCTGGTGCGCTCCGAAATCCTGCCACTGCGATGAACTACTTCGCCGTGCCAATCAGCCGCGCGGGATTTCGTGAGGATCACGCAAATGACAGCGGCTTCCGCGTTCCGTCTCATTCGCACCCTCACGCCCAAGGCCCGGGGAAATGCCTTGGCCTTGGCCTTGGCCTTGGCCTTGGCCCGCTCTTCACGCCGCGTGGCGTCGAACCTTCGCCCATGTCCATACGGCCGCGGCCGGCCGTCTCCTTGTCGTTCATGTCACTGGCCCTCTCCGCTTGGTGAAGGACCAGTTCATTCACTCAACGACACAAGGAGACTTTCCGATGAACGATCTCGCCTTAGTCCCATCCGCGCTCGCCGAATCCGCTCATCCGTCCAGGACGAAGCGGTATCAATTCTTTTCCACCCGCGACATCGTCATGCGACTCCAGGATCGCGGCTTTACGGTCGCGCACTCCTCTGAATCCGGAGTCCGCAACCAAGACTTTCGCGGCTACCAGCGCCACCAGGTCTTCCTCGACTTCCCGAAGGGTGACGGGCTTCACTTTCCCACTCAGAAGATGCAGTTGCGCCTCGTCAACAGCCATTGCGGAACCGCCCCCCTTCGGCTCTTGCTTGCCGTCTATGTGATGGTCTGCTCGAACGGTCTAATCGCCCTCCGTGACCACCGCGACTTGTTCAAACTTCGTCACGTCCGCAATCGGTTCGACCCGGAATTTGTCCACGACAAAGCGCTGGAATACGCCGTCCAAACCACCCACCACATCTCCCAAATGGAGCGCCGCGAGCTCAGCCCCGAAGAACAACTGAAATTCGCTCACTACGCGATCGGGCTCCGCTGGCCTGATGGTTCCCAGCCCCCTTTCGATCCGCACAAGATGCTCCACGCGCGGTTTCAGCAGCAGAATCATCCGGACCTCTGGTCCGTCCTGAATCGCGTCCAGGACAACGTGTTGAATGGCTTCACCTATTTCAACCCCGAGCTCAAGAAAGATCGTCTTGTCCGGCCGCTCACAAGCATCCCGCGCGATCTGAATATCAATCAGCGGCTGTGGGATTACGCGGCCGCGCTGTGATTCACCCGCCCCGGTCCTCTCTCAGGAGAGGGCTGGGGCTTGACAGCCATCCCTTAAATCGCGACACTTTCACCATGAACAAACAGACTATCCCCCTCTATATCGCCCTCCTTACTATCGGCTCAGTTCTCATCGGCTACTACATGGCACTTTTGGGCCTCGTCTACATTTCAGCCAATTCCCTCGACCACATGCTCACCGACCTCTACGAGCTCGAGATCTCTTCTCTCCTCGATTTTGTCTTCTCGGTATTCCTTCTCGCCAGCAGCTTATTTCTTACACTGATCTTAATCCTTCTTCTATCCAGCGCTCCCTATGTCACAAAACAGATCGTCACCATCCCTTTCCGTTCTCAAGATACTCACCGCTTAAAACCGCCCACGCCTCACATCTAGCCCGGGCTGCCCTCACCAGCCGGCCGGAAAACGCACCGTAACTCACCGCGCCTGGCCCTCCGGACCTGGCGCGCCGACAGTCGATTGCCGACTCCGTGCCGGAAGTAGACCTTCATCTTCCCCGATCGTGCATCGTCCTTTAACTCCGCTCTCTCCACACTCCCCTCCGACCTTTCAAAGCCTCGACTGCCCAATCTCGTCGCGTTTCATCGCCCGGGTCCGGAGTGCTTGGGCTTCGCCCTCGGCCGCACGGCTTGGGTCGCTCCGCTTCTCGCCCGGTCCTTCCGTCCATTCGCGCCTCCAGGCATCGGGCGCCCTGCCGTGCTTATGTTGGCCGACCAGCCCCCCGGACCCCGCCACTCTCCTTGCCAGTGCCTTTCTCGACCTCCTGCTCTCGTGAGAGGTCGAATCATTCACAAACCACAAGGAGACTTAATTATGAAACGCACTAACAAACCAGCATTCGAAGTCAAGGTCGGCGCCATTCACGGCTCAGCCTGGCTGAATGAGAGAGAAGATGGACTCAACTACCACACGATCTCGATCACGCGGCTTTACAAAGATCGGCAAAACCGCTGGCAACGGTCCACTTCATTCCGGCACAACGACTTGTCGGCAGTCGACAACGTCGTCGCCCAACTTCAAGCCGAATGCGATCATCGGGCTCCTCGGTTACAGTCCCCGTCCGGCACCCTTGACGCCACCATCTGGACTAACCATGCCGCCAATGGTCAGTACTACACCGGCACGATCACGCGGTTCTATAAGGACGAGAACGGGCAGAGGAAGCTCGCCAAGACGTTCCGGCCGCAGGATCTTCCGCTCTTTCGAGACCTGGTCGCGGATCTCAAGCAGAAAATGACTCTGCTTGTCACCGATCCTGAATCGCTCCGGCCGCCGAAATTCGACCCGCGTGGAGAGCTTCCCGAGGAAGATTCCGATATCGAAGTCTTCTCGGAAGCAGAATTTGCGGAGGTCGACTTCGCATCGTTCGCCGCGTAATCGTCGTTTGCGCGGCCCTGCAGGGCGCGAATCCGTCACTCGGATTCGCGCCCTTTTTTTATTCCTTCTGTGAAATCCAAACTTCTCGCGCTGTGGGTTTGTGGGCAAAGTGTTTCGTTTTGTCCACACTCCCACGGCACCAGGGCACCCGTGCGTCCGGATGCAGGCGGATCCGGCCGCTTTCCCCTACCGCGCCCGGCCTTTAATTCCCACAGGAAGCCGTCAAAATGCCGTCTTCCTGCCACGATCTCCCTTTCCTCCCGCCCTTGGGCCCGGACTGGGGGAAGATCGTCGATCCTGGGACAAGCTCCGGCTCTGATCCACACCTGGCTTTGCTGGATCTCTCCGGGGTCCTGTGTGCTCTCTCTTGACCCTCCTCGTTTCTCCGGACCGGCCCCGGGGCCGGCCGATACGGGAATTCCCGTTTCGGGGTCCGCTGCCGTCCCTCCCCTGCTGGTCAGGGCGTCTGATGCCTGGGGCTTCGGGGGCCGACTCTCCTGTAACGCCGGCTAAAACCCGCTTCTGGTTACCGTGGCCTCGGGGTCTTTCGTGTCCTGCTGCTCCGTTGTCCTCCTCGCCTGGGCGTTGCCCTCTCCCGCGCCTGCAAAGCCGTGCCTTGCTCTTCATTTCAGTCACTATGGCCTTGCCGATCGGCGCTGGGTCGACCGGCCCTCCGGACGCCGGCCGTCTCCTTGTCCGTGTCTGTCCCGACCTCCATCTCTTACGAGAGGTCAGTTCATTCACTAACAACCAAGGAGACTTCATCATGGACAAGACCCAAGAAACATCCACTCAAAACAAACCCCTCGCGGAAGTGAAATCCGGCGCTGTCGTCGGCACGATCTGGCAGAACGAAGGCCCCACGGGCCCGTACCGGACCATCGCCCTGACTCGATTCTATAAGGATCGGGAAGACAAATGGCAGCGGACCAAGACCCTCCGACCGAAAGACATGCCGGACGTGGCCACCGTGGCCGGGATGGTCACGGCGAAACTCGCGGAGTTGGCCCCCGAGCCGGAAACCAACGGCTCGGACGCTCAACCGGAGTGATCCGGAGCTTCTGCGACGGCCTTCGGGCCGTCGCGGGAGCGCGCGGGAGCTTCTCAAGGAGTCGCTCAATGCCCTGGTCCAGCCAAGGACGGGGCGCCGCGCCGGATCATTCATTCATCACGAATTTATAAAGGACACACGATATGGTAAAGCCGCTCGTCATCAGACATTTCGCCCCGTATCTCGATAATCGGCCCAAATGCGGACACGCTTTGAAAGTCTTCCACGTCTTAACATCCTCCGAGGAACGGGTGACGTGTCCCGCGTGTCTTAGCCGCATACGAAACACTCACAATAATCACAATGGACGCCTGAATTCGAGGCCGGCCTCTCAGTGAATGAAGGCCGGCCTCGAATGAAAGGACATTCCCCATGACAAAATACATACCCCAATACTGGCAGCTTTGCGTCACCTGTAATGCCGGCGCTAACAAAGAAGAGCGCCAATGTTCTTACTGCAAAACGCACCGCCAAGAGCAAAATCCGCCGCGTCCAAATATTCACTTCTCCATTTCCACACCGGCGCGCCGTGACCGCCTCGGCCGGACCCGAGGCCGGCCATCCTGGCACGTCTTTCTCCAGGACCGGCGCATCGCGCACGTCTACCATAACCGCCACGAATGGATTTACTCCTTCACCGACAATCCCTATCGGCTCTTCTCCGCTAACTTTCCCGCCAGCAAGCTCGGCGAAATCAACGCCTTCGCCGCGGTCGCCGATCACATCCATAAACATCCCGACGTGCTCAAATTCTGGCTCACCGGCCGGGGGCTTCAATATCTTGAATCCTCTTATGGCGCCGTCGCCGCCATCGTCCCCGTCCCCCTTCTCAAGAGAGAAGGTTGGCGGGTCCAAATGCTCATCACAAACAGGACGCGGGAATTTGCGAATGCCCGGGACGCCATCGAGTGGGCCAAGAAACTCGCTCTCAAATACATCGCGCCCACTCACGGCAAAAAGAAGGACAGGCCGGCGATATCGTCCAGAAAGGATAATTCCCAATGACACCCCGGAAACGACATCCACGCCGGCCTGAAAATCCCGTCCGAATCCACTACAGACCCAAACAAGAACTCGAAACCTTCTGCGGCATCAAAAATGCCATCAATCACAACTGGCCGGCACCGGCCAGCGATGACATTTTCACCCACGTCGCCCGAGAAGTAACCTGTTTCTCCTGTTACGAACACATCGAACGACGTGGGATCGTCGACGAGCCCTGGGCTCCGAAACAGGGCTGGTCTTACTTCTTCAAGAACCCACGGCGCTCATAACACCCACTCCCCTTCCCAGGCGCGGGATCCGGAAGCCGGATCGGCGCCAGGTCGGCCGGATCCCCAGGGACCCGGCCGTCTCCTTGTCGTTCATTCCCCGGCCCTCTCTCATCGTGGAGGGCCAGTTCATTCACGAACTCCAACAAGGAGACTCATCCCACTACGAAAGGACTTCCTTATGAGCGCCAGGATCTGTAGCTTTCTTCACATCAAATCCCTCGCCATCTTCGCCACTCAGAAAACCGGCCGTCAGTTCAGCCACTACACCAAATCTCCTGAAGGCCAATGGGTCAATACCGCCATGGAGGAATTCCCTCTCGTCTATCTCAACTTTGCAGAACATCATGACCTCTCCGACCCCACGACCGTCGCGCGAATCCTCATTCTCCAAAACATCAAATCCCTCGCGACCCGTAATAATGAAGACGAAGACAAATACTACTGGCATGAACTCAATGTCGATATCACCCCCACCGACATTTCCCACTTTCACACGCTCGGCTTCACACCCGTTCAGCTTATTAAGCTGATCCACTGCCTCGATTACCAGTCCCGCGAACATGGCGAGTGGGACGGAAGCCTTGCACGGAAAATCCTCGCTGCGCTCGAAGACCACCTGATCGTAGAACTCCCGGGCTACGAAGACGCGCCCTGGGGCATCGATGACGACTACAAACCAGGTCAGCTTACGAAAACCCGCAAACCAACTCACTCCTGATCGTCACCCTCTGGTTCGCTCCCTCCCCACCATGGCCCCCGCGCCTTCTCGCTGTGCAGGCGCGGTCAGCCTATTATCCATCGAACCGAAAGGACACGTCATGGAAAGCCAATTCACAACCTACACCGACGCGGACCTCTTCCGGCTTGCCGGCGTCCGCGGCCTCCCCACTGACAGAATCATCCTCGATCTCGACGCGACCAGCACCGCGGAGCTCATTGCGGAAGATGGGCTGACGACGCGCAATGCCGAAAAAACAAAAGCCATCCTCGAAATCGGCAAGCGCTGGGTCCGCGCCTCCAAGGTTCGGCGCCAGGACGTCCTTTCGAGCTCCAATCATGCGTACGACGTCCTTCGGCCCTTTCTCGCCCATAAATACCAGGAACTCTTCGTCGCCATCCTCCTCACCGCCAAACATCACGTCATCGACATTGTCGAAATCTCACGTGGCTCCCTGACAAGCAGCATCGTTCATCCCCGGGAAGTCTTCCGGCCGGCCATCAAGAATGCGGCGGCCGGCGTCATCGTCGCCCACAATCATCCCAGCGGCGATCCCAGCCCCAGCAAAGAGGACCGCGCTCTTACCACACGCCTTCACCGTTGCGCGATCGAACTTGGGGTTCAATTCCTGGATCACCTGGTCCTCGGCGACGACCGGTACATCTCCTTTGCCGACGAAGGATGGCTGGCAGTCAATCCCTGATCACTCGGTCGGTCGGAATTCAGACCGACCTCTTGTCTATTCGCGCTGCTGGCCCTTTCCCACCTGGAGGGCCAGGTCGCTCACTCGACACCGTTTTCCACACTGAATCGATGGAGGAAATAATGTTCAAGCCATTCACCCTTTACAAACGAGCGAAAGAGCTCGGCGACGAACTTTCCAGGCTTCACTGAACCCTGGAAGGCGAAGCCATCATCATTCGCACGAATGATGCTGACGGCCCACTTGGCATGGCCGCTCAAGAACTCAGGTCTCTCCAATCCACCCTCAATACCTTTTTCGCAAACGACCCGACGAGGTAGCCGCCATGCAAGGAATTCACCAATCACACCAACGCCTCCTCAATCAGTGGGCCTCTCGCTTCTGCTCACTCCCCGCGCCAGCGCGGGACGCTTTGCGTGCCGCGCTTCACGACCTCCGCGAGGAAGCCCTCAAACGCGCCGACATCTCCTGGGCGCGCCACAAAGCACCCATGGCCTGTTATTGGAAAGTCGTGGCCGTCTATGCCGGCCACTTGGCAAAAACCCTTCGCGTAAAGGAGCCCACATGAATCCACGTCACCTCCCACGTCACATCATCAAGATCCTCATGCCCGCGTTAGCCCTGGCTATCGCGGAGATTGCCCATCGTGGCCAACAGGACAAATCCGGAGCGCCGTACATCGACCACCTCAAACGCGTCGCGCACCGCCTGACCGCAGACAAGGACAAAACCATCGCCTTTCTGCATGACATTCTCGAAGACACGTCCGTCACGCGCGCCGACCTTGTCAGCCTCTTCCCCGCAGACGTGGTCGAGGCCGTCGAAATCCTCTCCCGGCGACCTGATGAAACCTATAGCGGCTTCATCGACCGGATCTGCAACTCCCAAAATCTTTCTGCCATCTTCGTCAAATACGCCGACGTCCAGGACCACTTGAAAGACACCTCCTCGATCAGCCCCTCTCTCGTCAATCGCTACACCGAAGCCGAAGCCCGGCTCCGCGATGCCGTTTGCCTGGACGTCATCAAAACGCACGGCCACGCAGTCCACGCATAATCCCAATTTCTTCTCGCTTCGATCCTCTCACTGGCCCTCTCCCCCGGGTGAAGGGCCAGTTCACCTTCCAATGAAATGAGGACACCATGACCACTCAGCAATCCAGCCTTGAATGCTTCTGCTGCCAGCACAAATGCTGGCCCATGTGGACTACCATCAATAACAAGACCTATTGCAATGGCTGTTATTACATCGGCTGCCCGACAAAGCCGGCTGAATGCAAACGGCCCTTATGTGATCGCATCGTCGAAAAGGTCGCCGACGCCATCCGCGACGCGAATTGATTCATGACTCCTAAAACCCTGTACGTCATCAATCACAGCGGCGGCAAAGACTCCCAGGCGATGACGGCCTGGCTGGCCACCCGCATCCCCCACGATCAACTCATCCTGATTCACGCCCCGCTCGGCCGTGTCGAGTGGCCGGGCACGATCGAACACATCCAGCACACCAAACCCCCGGACGTGCCTTTACTCTTCGCCCACGTCGCCAGCGGCAAGGACCTCCTCCAGCGCATCGCGGAACGCGGAAAATTCCCCGATAAAGGCCGGCGCTGGTGTACCAGTGACTTCAAACGCGGCCCCATCGAACGCGAAGTCCGGCGCTATCTCGCCGCGCATCCGGAATACGGTGGCCGCGTCGTCAACTGCATGGGAATGCGAGCCGAAGAATCAAGCGACCGCGCTAAAGCCCAACCCCTCACACTCAGTTCGCGCAACAGCAAGGCCGGTCGAACCTGGTTAGACTGGCTCCCTATCCATTCCTGGAAACTCGCCGACGTGCTTCGCGAAGTCGAGCGCGCGAATCAACGGCTTCATTGGGCTTATGAACAAGGCATGAGTAGGCTTTCATGCTCCTTCTGCATTCTCGCCAGTCAGAAAGATTTACGCACGGCCGCGCGGCTCCGGCCCGACCTTTACCACGAATATGTAGCGCTTGAGCAACGTATCAAGCACACCTTGAGTCCAAGCCGGAAGCCGCTCCCGATGATCGTGGACGGCTACGATCAATTACCCATCTTCTAAATCAGGAGCACACCATGGATCTCAACATCGCTAAACAATGGGCGGCACGCCTTCGCGCCGGCCCAACCAAACAAACCACCAATTACCTCGGCCGTGTTGACGGCAAGCGTTGCTGCCTCGGGGTTTTGTGCGACATGGCCGTCGAACAAAACATTATTCCACGGCCCCACCCGTACGTCGGCGACGATCCTAAGCAACGCGGCACTCTCCTTTACGGCAAAGAAGATATCACCGTCGCTTACCTCCCAAACGAAGTCATCAATTGGGCACAGATGGACTCGGCACACGCCACCTACCCGGGCGGTACTCACCCCTCTCTCGCTGAGGCCAATGACGCCGGCTTCGACTTCCCTCACATTGCCAACCTCATCGACGAGAATGCCCTCTACTTGTAAAAGCTTCTGGAAAGCCTCTTGACCTGGCGAGAGGCTTTCCAGCCCACAACCTTTAATCCAGGAGACCAATATGAATCCACGCATTGCAAAAGAATGGACCACGCGGCTTCGCAGTGACCGCACCAGCCAGACTCAAAAGCACCTTGGCCGAAGTGACGGCAGCCGTTGCTGCCTCGGGGTTCTGTGCGATATGGCCATTGAAGAGGGTATCATCCGCTCCCCCCGCCCCTTTCGACCAAGCAAAACTCAACGTGGCTGCCTGGTCTTCGCAGGAGCTCGACACAATCTTCCCCCCGAAGTCCGCGAATGGGCTCAAATGAAAACCAATTTCGGCCAATACCCGGGTGAAATCCTCCCCGGCCGTGAAGCCGCATACGGTGAATTAGCGCAGCCCGCTCTCGCCCTCGACAATGACGCGGGCGCGACCTTCCAAGAACTCGCAGCTACCATCGAGCAGCACGTCGACGCCTTGTGAAATAGCACAGGGAAGCCTCCCCTCCTTTGCGGGAGGCTTCCCCTCACGCGACTCAAGCAACTTCACTCATCAATGGAGAATCACATGACCGAATACACCATTACCGAATGGACAATTGACGGCGACGAGGCTCACGCTCACGCGATCGGGAAAACAGACAGCGGTGAGCATGTAGAACAACTCACCTTATCCCGAGCTCATGACGCGCCTGGCTGGATGATCGACGGACGCGAAGGCGACGTCTACGACACCCCCAATCAGGCCCTCGAATGCCTCGAGCAGGAAAGCCTTAAAGGCGACGAGTGTCTTGACGCTCTCCAGGACGGCGAAGATGACGCCCTCACCGTCGCGGAAAAGAACGCCGCGAAACCGCATCACACACTGTTTCAGGCGACTTCCCAGGAAGCCCACATCTTCCCGTCCCGTTGGGATGCCCGTGCCGCCAATCGCATCATCAAACAGTTCTATCCGAAACAATTCACCGAGATCGACAAGTGGAAGGACCACGAGTGGATCATCCAACTCACCCCGATCATGCCGGCCACCGAGCTCACAATGGTCAAATACCTTTCCACTGCTGACCTCAATCAACTGCGGGCGTGGAATCAAGCCCAATTGACCGAGCAATACGACGGGGCCGGCATCATGAAAGAATCAATACGCCCTTATGGTGGCCAGGCGCCCTTCCTGACATTAACCCTCAAGAACGAAATGACAGGCGACCTCTGGACTCATCCCATCGGCCAACAGGACGCCTCGGCTCTCTCTGAATGGTTTGCAGATCAAAGCGAATACCAGCGACAGGATCTGCCCTACGAAGTCGAAGAAATGGTCAGCCGGATCGCCGCGGCCTACGCGGAAGATGACAATGAAGACGACCCCCGCATTCTCCGGCCGGCGACGGAAAAAGAAATCCACGCCTACCTGATGAACCAAAGCGGCATCGTCAGCGTCTACGCAGACGGCGCCGTCGTCCGCTGCTCACGTCTGAGCGACAGCGGACACGGGGTCATCACCTGGGAACACAGCCGGCTTGACCAATGGACCGTCACGATCGAAGGCGGACACACCTGGCTTCGTGGCCCGAATGGCCTCGGCTGGATCATCACCAATCAAGAACCCATCACCAATGAAGAATTGAGCCGGCAGTTACACGGCGTCGAGCCGCAAACCGAATCCGGAGGATAATGCCATGAACCTTGACCCACGATGGATCACCACCCGCTATCGCGGGTCCTGTTCACGCTGCGGAGCCGGCATTCCTGCCGGCACCCAAGCCTTTTACTATCCAAATGGGAAACAACTCTACGGCAAGACGTGTTGCGACGCGGCCCAGGAAGCGGCCGCGGACTTCAATGCGGCCGTGTTTGATGAAGCCCAATATCACGGCCACTGGTAAGACGGCCGCTCACTCGAAAGGAGACTCTCATGAACGACCTCGATGCCACCACCGACACAATGTCCGACAACGACAAGATCCTTGAAAAGATCCGCCTCGAAAATACCGAGCGCCGGCGCCAGATCTCCCTTCGCGTCTGCGCACTCAAGGTCGCCAGCCTCATCCCGCTCACCGAACTTCCCGATACCTCCTCTTGCCGATGGGCCACGAATGCCCTCTGCTTCGAGCCGGCGCCGCACGGAGGCGTCCTCATCATCGCCACAAATCGCCAAAGCATTGCCATCCGGCACGATCCGGATGGCACCATCACTACCCCCGACAATAAACCCCTTCTCATCAGCCCGCGGGCCGGCCAAACCAAAGCCCTGCACCCCGTCTTTGCCGGGCTTCAAACTCCCAAGCCCTATTCCTCGCCTCGACTCGTCGCCAAAGACGACAGCATCACCCAGGAGGAAGGCCGGCCGGGAACCTATGCCCTCGAACCCCTGCTCGTCACAGATGGCGGCACCTTTCCGAAATGGCCTGGCATCATCAAGCCTTTTCTCAAAACTCAACCCTACCGGGCCGGTGTGGCGTTTCCCGCCAATATCCTGGCCCGCTTCGACTTCCACCCGAAAGCCAAACCCAATGAAGCCCATGCCGTTCTGCTCTGGCAAGAACCCCAGGCAGATCCTACCGAGCCCAACTTCTCTCCCATCTTCGTCACGAGCCCCTACCCTGACAGCGCCGACATGATCGGCGCCTTTATGCCAGTCCACAACAAATGCTTCACGGAACCCACCGCCCTCGATCTCGTCACTCCCCAACGGCACTGGATCACCCACGTCCACTCCTCCGATCACGAACTTTCCGCTCCCGCTGATTCCAACGGCCAACTCGCAGCGTAACTCCTCCACTTGGCGCGGAGGCCCTCCAGGGCCTCCGTGACCGCCTCCCCTTTCAACTCACATCGCCAGGGTCATCACCATCACTCGATTCCCATGGTGTCTGTCTGCTCTTGCATAACCCGCTCATCGCTCTTGGCTTTCGCTTTGCTCACCGGCCGCGTCTGCAGAGGCCGTGCCTTGCTCTTCGTTTCAGTCACTGTGGCCTTGCCCATCGGCGCGGCCGGCTGCCGGCACTCTCCCTCGCTACTCTCCTTGTCCGTGTCTGTCCCGACCTCCTGCATTCGTGAGAGGTCGATTCATTCACAAACTTCAAGGAGAAACATCATGCAAGCACTCATTCAAACAGACACCCCAAAAGCCACCGTGCTTCACTGCACATGCCCCTGGGCGCCAATGCCTGACTGTCCGGCGCACAACATTCAGACAAATACACGCCCGCGTTATCGTTCACCACGCCCGCGAGTCAATGAAATCACGGTCTGCGCGGAGCCGCTCTGCCGGGGATCATACATCAACGACGATCACCCGCAGCAGCTTTGCCCGGGTTGCCGCGACTGACATCGCGGCCTTCCGGCCTTTGAAGCCCCCCGTCGCCCCAGGGCGCCGGGGGGCTTCTTTTTCTTTCCCCTTTCCACCAAAACGCGAATTCGCGCTTCGGGCCTTCTCCTCACGGTAGAAGGCCCAGCGCTCACTCACTGACACAAGGAGGCATTCCATGAGAGGAGAGCTACATATCTACCGACCGAATGAATCCGGAGAGCTAAAACTCACTGAAATCTTGGAAGAGGGGCCGGCCGCGACTCCCTTACGTCTGGACCGAATCGGCCACACCAAGCCTATGGCCTGGTTTCACGTTCCTCCGGACTGTGAGGAATGCGCCTTCATCATCGAGGAAGAAGGGGACGAAAACGGCCAATGTATCGAGTGCTACGTCGCACAACAGCAATCCAAAGTTACCCCAAGCAATCACTGACCGCATCCACGTACTCCCTTCCTGTTCACGTTCCTGGTCCTCTTTCAGGGTGGAGGACCAGGCGCTCACTCACTGACACAAGGAGGATTCGTCCATGCCACTACACTACTGGGGTCCCAAAGGAAGCCGCGAAAATCCATGGCGAGTCCGCCAATGCCGTGCTCACTTCCCGAATATGAAACACCTCAAATTGAATGCGCGGTTTACCGGCCGGCCGGCTGCGAAGCCGGGTGACTTCGTCATCGTCAAAACTCGACGTGCCGGCCATTCGTGGCTCGGAACCATCGAAACCATCGGCCCGGACTTTCGCCACATCCGCGCCATTCCCTTCTAATCACCGCTCGCTACGGAGGACCCATGCCTACCAGTCGAAAACACCTACCCCTTCCCAAAGACGCGAGACCCGCGACCGACGATGAAATCCTTCGCTTTCTTATTTGGGATGGGTACATCGATATCGTCACCCCGCGACGCGCCGATGGCGCCTGGGTCGCGGCCGACCGATCCACACGCCGTCTCACAACCCTCGGCAAGAGCCGTGACTACTACGTCATCCACGACATTCTCGTCTCTCGCCTGAATGGTGCCAATGTGAGTCTGCACCGGATATCATGAATTCCACTCACCAAGATCTCCCGCCAACACCCTACTACCAGGATGCCGACATCGTCATTTACCATGGCGATGCCCGGGAGATCCTACCCCGGCTCGCTGACTATCACACCATCATCACCGACCCCGTCTGGCCGAACGCCTTACCGCAACTCCAGGGCTCCGAAGCGCCCTGGGCCTTGCTCGCTGATGTTCTCAGCCACTCGACGGCCCTGCGGCTCGCCATTCACCTGGGAGGCAACTCCGACCCACGCTTTCTTGCCGGCGTCCCTCCACACTACCCCTTTTTCCGATCCGTCTGGCTCTCCTACACCTTTCCTTCCTATCGCGGCCGGCTCCTCTATACTGCCGACGTCGCCTAGCTCTTCGGCGCGCCCCCCCCCTCTCGACCAGGAAAACACCTGATCCCTGGCTTTGTCACCGCCCGCCCCTCTTCTTCTTTCCATGAGACCAAACCTCTTCATCCCACTCCCCGCCATTTAAGCCACGTCCAATGGCTCGTCTCATGGTGGAGCACACCAGACGATATCATCCTCGATCCCTTCGCCGGCAGCGGGACCACACTCCGAACGGCCAAGAACCTCGGCCGCAAAGCCATCGGCATCGAAATCGAAGAACACTACTGCGACATGGCCATTCAGCGGCTTCGCCAAGAAGTCCTGCCCTTCCAATCATGACAGCCTTCACGGCCTATCGTTCGTGTTCCTGGTCCTCTTGCCTCGTGGAGGACCAGACACTCACACACTTCCACAAGGAGGGTTTCATTATGGGCGAATACGCTCTCTATCGCGGCAACCGCATCAAGATCGGATCTGACACTGACTTACATTCGCTTCGCTTCGACGACCGCTTCAAGGTCATCGCGCTTCCCAATAACATCGACCCCGTCAACGATGCCCATGACTGCACCTTTCGTCTCCCGCTCCCTCAAGAAGATTCGGAGCCTATCGGCGACTACCCCGGACAGGGCCACGTCCTTCTCTATACCAAAACGGCCGCGGGCTACCATGAACACTACTCACCCGACTCCCTCGAACCTTCAGGAATCGTCCAAGCCACCACCAAACACGGGCTCCTCATCAATATCGCCTGTCACCACGGCACCAAACTCCCCCAAGCGGGAGGCGATATCGCCAAAGTCTTCTGGAACGGCCGCGCCCCTCACATCGCCCTCACAGCCCTACGCTGCCGTCGTGCCGAACACACCCCTTCCAACCTCACGCTCACCCCTATCATCATGTGTCTCGCCTGCCGAACCCGCTGGTACATGACCTGGGATGAATTGCTCCTCTACGTGCACGGCGACCTTAAGCAACGTCTCCTGCCTTACGCCCAAAATGATCGTTTGCCCGTTACCTCAGACCTCACTACGATAGACAGCTAAGCCCCACATGGTCATTACGCTCACCCAAGAGGATATCGCCAATGGCATTCGCAAGAATTCCCACGCGTGTCCCTTCGCTCTGGCCTTTCGTCGGGCCTTTCCAGAAGCCGACGATATCGACGTGTGGCTGTACGATGTGACGGTCCGCCACGGAGCCACCGTCACCCGGTACACATGGGATGACGCAGACTTCTCCCTCATCCTCGACGGCTACGACGCCGGCCACAAATTTCTTTCCCCCGCTCGCTTCACCTTCACCGAAATCGACCTCCACATTCTCGGCCGGTAGAACTTTCCCAAACTATCGGAAAGTTGAATCAGTCCTCTCCTGCTCGTGTTCCTGGCCCTCTCCCCCGGGCGAAGGGCCAGGTCACTCACACACTGACAGAAGGAGACGATGCTCATGCCACCTATTCCCATCATCACGGAATCCCAGTTATTCAACCAAACGATCGTACGACTCAATCAAGGCTGGACCAAAACATTCTATGCCCGTAATAAAGCCGGACTGAAAGTATCCCCCACGGCATCCGAAGCGGACGCTTGGTGTCTCCGTGGTGCTATGACTCGCTCGTTCTACGACCTCACCGGCATCGAGCCGCTCCACCTCTCGCCGCAGCACAAACTTCGCCGGCCGCTTCAACAGATCCGAATGCACGTCGAATGCGTCGTTGAAGAGCTCATCGGTAGACCTGACGTAGTTGCCTGCAACGATGACTACCTCGACTACGTCCAGGAAGCCATCGCCATTGTCGAACGCGCCGATCGGCAATTCCATTCGCCATAAACCACAGTCCTCTTCCGGCCGCGGGATCCGGACACCGGATCGGCAGCCGTGTTGACTCACTCACTCCCAAGGAGTTCCGCACATGAAACACATAAAAACCACATTGCAACCCCCTCACCTCCTCAATCGAAAAGACCTCGATCGGATGAAAGAAGGACGCCATATCACCACGGATGATTTTGACTCATACTGGGATCACACTGAATGCAGCGTCGTTTACACTGACGCGCACGACGAGCCTCACACCATTGGTGAGCTCTACCGTGACCACAACGACGCGCTCTGGACCTTTAATGGAAAAGGATTGGGCGGGGAAAACCTTGCCACCGGGACGACGCCCAGGGCGACGATCCTGGCCGCGCTCAACATTTGGGAAAATGACCTGGTTCTTTCCGGAATCAAGAATAAGAACCAGGCCGCGCGTCCAGCATCAGAACAGCTTCATCACATCCAAGCCCTACATCGGCGCTGGGAGGCTCAGAACCACCTCGACGACAAAGACCGGGACATGCAGGACCATGAATACCTCGCCGAAATCGGCCTGATCCTCCGACAATCCGCGTAAGCCCCTTGACGGCAGGGCTCCGCACCCTGAGCCTTGCCGTCTTTTCCTCGTGTCTATCATGTGAAAAAGTTGGCTCGCGTATGAGGGCGACAAGATCTGTTCATGTGGAGACACGAAGCGATCAGGTTCGACTAGGATACGAGCGGTCCATGAGGTGACGGTCCTCGAAGGGCTTGGGCCTGGTGCCCACGTGGAAAACACATTGTCAGCCCGTCCACCATTGACTTCCTCAGGGCACAAGTCCTACCCTTTCCGCTTAGGCAGGCGCTTGGGATTCTGCCTATCCCCTGATCAAGGGGAGTCCAGTGGTCGCACACTGGACCGCGTACTCGGTCGGCCCTCTTGGCTGACCATCCAAGTCGAGGGGGGGAGGATCAATTTCTCCCCCTCGTCGCTGCCTTACGGCGTACTACAAGGCGCTTGCCTGACTGGCCCGCGACCCCGCACTGACCAGCACCGGGATGGAAGTGTTACAGGCGTGCAAGTTCCTGCAGGTCAGGTTCGTACCAGAGCCCGGAATTTCGCCGCGGCCCGCGACGACCTTGGCTGTTCGGTATTTGGTCTATCGCCCCGAACTATGGGCGCGTCACGTGTCGGCGCATTTCCGACACCGGCCTACAAAAAGGCCCGCTCACACGGCGGGCCTCTTCGTCTTCTCATTTTGCTGTCTCGCCATACGAGCGCGGGCGCGAATCGACGTAGGCGCGAATTTCACTTTCGCGCCATCGCACGGCACGATCAGAAACTTTCAACGGCACTGGAAAGGTGCCTTCGCGCATTTTTTTGTACAGGGTGCTGCGGCCGAGCCGACACAGACGCTCGACCTCACGGCGGGTTAGAAGCACTTCTTGATCTGTAGACATTGGCATTACCTCCTTGTTGTTCCGGGAGGTTGCCAACATATCCGGTTCGTGTCGTCCTTATTATTTCGCCCTTTTAATCAGGATAAATCCCTGTTGTTCCAGGAGCGTGCCACAGTATCCGGGGCGTGTCGTCCTCATGATTTCCCGGGTTGGCTCAGGACAAATTTGGGATGTCGAACGATGGGGCGTCTCGATGTCCCGAACCGAAAGAGGTGTGATTCAGGTGACGCACTTTCCGTCCAAATACCTTCGATGCTTTTGTAGCTTCGCGGCTCTTCGTAGATCTCCGCCACCGCCAGGCCCACGGCATCACAGGCGGATCCCCCCTCGTAACAGCACTCCAGAGGACCACCCCCGCTTCGTGTCGCCCTGATGCTGTCCCTTGACAGGAATGACACGGCCAACACGATCGCGCTATTTCTGAAAAAGTTTGCGTACGGGTTCTTCCCTCTGCTTTTGGGCTGTGGTCGAGTTCCCTCCAGCGCCTGAACCAGCCAGTCCGCCAGTTCATGCGGAAGGGGCTTTCTTTCCAGGAGGAGGCCTTGCGCGATCAGGCTCAACGAGTCCCAGGCTTCCTTGACTTCTTCAGAGCAGACAATCAGCTCGAGGAGCAGATCTTCTCGTCCTTCCTCGTGATTGACGTAGCAGTACACCCATCCATCCGCCAATGTCTCGCCCCACCCCTCACGGACCATCACGAGCATCAAACCGGCAAACTCGACGTATTCGTCGAACGTTGACCTATCCATGAAGCTTCACCACTTTTCCGCGAGTACCGGACACGCACTCCGCCCAGCGTCGCATGAGGGTTGTGTTCTTCGTCAGCAGGTCTGTCCGAGCATATGCCTTCTCGATCGCATTCCCCACCGACGTGACAAGAAGGTCTCTTGGCAGTCACGATGGGGCTTCAATTGGCTGGTGACATGGCCCCGTCAGGAGGTGTACCGCCAATTCAGCATGCCGTCGTTGCGCCAGCGGGAAATGGTCCACTATCGGCGGGAGAACTGACAACAGAAGAATCGCTTGAATGATGTCACAGCAACCTGAGAGTTTGTCCGCCGATACGCTGACCGAGATAGAAAGGGGCCAAGCTCCCAGACCCGATGAAGAAGTCAACGAACACTGCCATGGAGTGGCCCTTCCTCCACCGCGCCTGAGCTGATCGCTCGGCACTCTCACGCTGGTGGGCTGTCATGGCGGTTCGCTGTTCGGCAGGCGCAGGAGGGTCGGCGCGGCCGATCTCGAAGGGAAACCGGGTCGACTGGGAAGTGAGGATTGAGACGTGAATGGGAGGAAGCCGTAGGGGAAGGCAGGTGGCCTCCCCCCAGGCTTGAAGGCTAGAGGCTTCCTACTGACACGGATCAGTTGATAAATGTCGTTCCCCTAGCCGCAGAGAGAATAGGTAGTGGGTGCAGGGAAGTCAAGAAAGAAAAAGGCGGCTGGGGTGAGGGCCGCCGCTCAGCAGCCGCATGGTCGCGGAGGAGCGCAGTCGGACGCGAAGAGGAGTCGATTGACTCCGTATCCAGGTCCGGGCTGCTGGCCGGTTCCTGGATCGAGCGCCCGCGGAGCGAGCCGCGACGATGCGGCCGGGACATCAAGGACTGAAATCAGGCCGAGGGTGTCGAAGATACCGAAAGAAGGGTGGGGGTCGTGTCTTAGAGGGCTTCGGACGGACAGTTTCTGATGGTGACATCTGATGGGAATTAGGCCACGGCCCCGGCCTAAGAAGACAAGGGAATCGGTTTCAAGAGGATCACTCAGGTGGGAAGTCGAAGCTGGATTTGCGAGCCGCCCAGCCCTGGTCGAAGGTTTGGATGAGCAGATTGAGAACATTATTGAGAGAGGAGGAATTTATGTGTAGGGGAAGGTTTTGAGGGTCAATATATCGCCAGTGCTCAAAGAGATGGCGATGTTCCTTTAGGATTACTTGGAAGCGTGTCTTTGTGGGGCGGTGAGGGAAATGTTGGTCGGGTAGGTCGAGATGAAAAAATGGATCGGCTAAATGTGGGTGGAGGATCAGGAACTGAGTATTAAGGAATGTCTGTGTGTTGGATTGAAGGGCTTCATGTAGGTCGAAGAGGTCATGGATGCGGGGCGGAGGTCCAGGTCGTTCACTACAAATGAATGCCTTGAGGGCAAGTTCTATTGCGAAGGCGAGCAAAAGCGGGGCGGCTCTGAAAGTTGCAAGGAACGGTAATGAGTCTTTTTCGGGGGACTGTGCTTCGGGTCGATTGAATAAGTGTTCGGCGGCATGTTGCAAGGAGCGAGCTTGGTCGATCATGGAATGAGTGTCCCACTGGAGGGGAATAGCGCGTTCCCGCATTATTGAAATGCAGTCGAGGCAGGTGACGTAATAGGAGGAATCGGCGATGTTCCTCTTCTTTTTAGGTTGGCCGCAGAGAATTAATTGAGAGTCTTCATCATAGTAGTGGAAGGTGCGGTGTTTGTATTTAGAATCTTGGAGGGTAGGCATGGGGCTTCGGACGGACAGTTTCTAATGCGAGCTTCTGATGGGTATTAGGTTCGTCAGGGCTTCCCCTTAAATCGCCTTAAACTGCGATAAAGGGCGTTCCTTGAGATTCACGTCTTGAAGTAGAGTAACGCGTTAGTCGCCTGAGATCCAAAGAAGTTGATTTTACCTTAAAAAGGTAGAACGGTCCCGTCACCACTCTCGACCGCATTCACGTGAGTCTAGGTCACCTGTAGCTCGGCGAACGTGGGTGCCAAACAGTGAGGGTATGTAGTCGAGATCGCGCTATAGACGATGCACATCAGGTGTCGGAGGGTGAATGAGGGTGGACAAAATGTGGGACACAGACCAAACGCACTTGTGTAACCGCCCAGAATAACAGGTACTTTGTCGTGTGGTCCCAACCCCGCCTTCGGCACCTTGTCCCCGCTATGGTTGATGACCTTCACGGCGAACTTGCTTCGAAGAACTCGACGACGTGCAGCAACCGTTCTTCGAATTGCTCCAAGTCGTTAGACTGCAACGGTTGATTGCTGGCGAGTGCCGGTGCCTGTGGCACCTCGTCAGCGGCGACGCACCGAGCAATGGTTCGGAAAGGTGCTCTTAGGTAGGCCTGCTGGAATCTCACCAAATTCTTCCGTTCCCGTGAGCCAGGCGCGAACCCGTTGCGTAATTTCATCCATCGGAAATGCGCCTTTTCCGACCAGGGCACATTCCCAAACGATCATGACCCGCCAACCCCTTGCTCGCAGAAGCACGACATTGAGTTCGTCCCTGTGCCGGTTGGCACTGAACTTGTCCTTCCAGAATTCGCATCGAGATTTCGGGACGGTCGATTTGTAGCAACCGTGAGAATGCCAGTAGCAGCCATGAACAAATAGGGCGGTACCGAAACGAGGGAAGACCAGATCTGGGCTTCCCGGGAGTTTCCTGTCGCAAAGCCGGTAGCGTAACCCCGCTTTGTGAAGGGCTGCCCTGAGCTTAATCTCCAGACCTGTATCTCTTTGTCCGACACTGGACATGATGCGCGAACGTGTTTTTTTGTCTACGGTGTCCACGACATTTTGCCCATGAGTGCCTTCAAAGCTTCGTCAAAAAGCGGCCAATTCTATGCGATTCATCAATGCCTGCTCCTTGAATGAGAGCCCGGCAGTCTTGGCATGATGCGTCCGCTCGCTGTCAGCAGGCTGCCGAAGTAAAACGATGTGCTGTCCGCGTCGGGAAGCAGCTACAAACCCGCGCCGGGTGCGTAGAGTAGCCTGCGGCGTCGCTGCTAGTTTGTACTTTCCCTCGACCATGCCCTATATCTGGTCCACAATCTTTTCGAGCCGATCAAGTTTCTTGCTCTTTTCTAGATATTCCGAATAAGCGTTCTGAGCGTTCAGTATGAGTGAGTCGTAGTGCTTAATTCGGCTCCCCGGTGACACGGCTGTCATAGACGCTTTGACGCGGTCAGGATTGTTTTCCTCTTCGTTCAAAGGTTTCCCAAGGACGAATACAACTTCAATGTTCGGCGAATGGTCACCCTGTGCCAACTGGATTTTACTAAGCTTGTCGACATAGTCCTGCCCCTGTTCTTGCAATTCTATGAGCTTCATTTTCCGATCAGCCTTCTTCAACTCGACGATGATGTGTTTGCCAGCATTCGTCCTATAGGCGATATCCACTCGGCCTAACTTCTCTTTTTTTGTTAGATCTTCCATCAAGACACCTTCTTCGGTCAGCCGGGATTCCATTAGCTCGCTGGCGGTCGCCCTTTCCCAGGCCGGATCAAGAAGCCAAAGGTGGTCGAAAAGATACTTCTGAAGAACCTTTTCTTTCGCTTTCTCGTCAACAATTCCTTGGAAATCCTTGATGGCGTCAAGGCGCGACTTGACGATGTCGCGATAGAGCGAGGCTTCGAGCGCGTCCCTGTCGGCGAGAATGGAAAGCAGCATATCGATATTGTCGATGCCGGATACGAGTTCTTCCGTCGATCCACGCAGCCTCATTCGCTCGAACGCCAGAATGCCATGTCGGTACATGAGCTTCCTGTTATCTTCGTCGTCAATGGGAATGGCGCTGAGTTTTCCGATCAACGTTTCGGCAGTCCTCCTGGAACCTTCCGGTAACGACTCAAGCCAATCCGCAAGTGCCGGAGATTTTTCTTTCGCCTTCTTGACTTCGTGTTTTTGCCGCCATTCAGTCCAGCGCTTTTCAACCTTAGCGTAGCTTGATCGCAGAAACGATAAGAGTTCGGCGTATCGCGGATCATCCTCTTGTATACGCTGGCGGTCGCTGGTCGCGATGTCCGGATCGTCGTCTGTATCCAGAAAATCCGCATTAATCTGACCCGTGAGATACTTGGTATAAAGCCTGCCGTCATTGACCTTTTCAAGAATGTTCTCGTGAAAGAGACGCCCACGCGCGAAAACGACAATGCTGTTTAGGTTTCCCGCTTCCTTGCTGTCCAACTGCTTCGGATACCTCGCAGTCCCAATCCAGCCATTCACTCGTGAGTTTCCTTGCCCTTCGGGGAATTGGTATTCGAGCACTTCCCGTTCAAGAACCGCAGGTATTGAAGACGACTCCGGTTCAAAATCCCCGAAAGTCCAGATGAATTGTACGACCGGCAAGTCACCTCTATCGGCAGTGGTGATTGACTGACCATCAATCGTGATTTTGAAGTTGTTCCCTTCGCCGATTACCGAGAATCGCCGCGCCAATCGTTTACGTAACGCAATCGCCCCTTTTCCCAGTCGCTGGCGTTTGATCTCCCGAAGAACGATCTTCGTACCCTTCGAGATCGTCACATCGTCGCTGGATATTGGGTCAGGGATATAGAACGGCTCTTTCTTTTTTACAGAGTCCTGAATGCCAGCTTCGCTCATACGAAGGCCATGGGCTTGCCCATCTTTGGCAGACTGCACCTCTATGAGTTTCGCGACCGAGAACAATGACAGTTTCCCGAGGCCTTTTCGGCCCATGACTTGTCGCCCTATCGCCGTACACTTACTTTGAGATTTGTCTTCACGGCGACGGTAGCCGACACGAAGATATTTGTCATTCATATCCTCGACAGACATGCCGATACCATCGTCAACTATCTCAATCCATTTAGCCTCCGGGTCTATTTTAATATCTACGTTTTCTGCATCCGCATCCCAGGAATTGGCGACTGCTTCTGTCAAAACGGCGGCGATGTTGCTATAGAGATTGATCCCAAGATGTTCGAGAACGTTGAGGTCAACTGTCATTTTGTATGTGAAAGAATCACGCATACTCACCTCCCATAACTGTGAACTCGTTCTCCAACATGGCTTTTCCCAGTTAAGGTCTGCTGAAGCCGTTCATTGTAAGTATGTCGGCCATGCCCTTCCCACTGAAGAAGATAACGGAGTGGTGGTCTTTTCTGACTTCCTCAAAAGCCTGACGTCCGATATCAGTTGTTCAGGCTCAGGCGGTGTGACTAAGGTCGTTTGACTCTCCTAGTTAGGACGGCGGCGTGAAAAAAGGTCACCCAGTTGGCTCCCGTTCTGCCAGCCACGCTCTGACGTGCCGGACGAGACTCTTACCGATCGCTTTCCCGAGCTTCACGGGAACGGCGTTTCCGATTAGACGCCCGATGGTGTTTCTGTAAATAGGCTCGCCTCGTGGCACGAACTTGTACTTCTTCGAAAAGCTTTGCAAAATCGCTCCTTCTCGAAGCGAAATGGCGCGATCTTGCTCTGGATGCCCGAAGCGACCGTTGCCAAACCCGTAATATTGGGTCGTCACAGTTGGCGACGGCTCGTCCCACGTCATCCTGCCGTAAACGCTCGGATAGGTCCTCCCCGACTGTTTCCTATGACAATTCGCTCGCAGGCTCTTGTTCCAGTCGCGCCATGACCCACCAGGAATTGAAGCGCGTATGCGTTCCAAATTCAGCGGTGACAGTTCACAAGCCCTGTGCAAGGGATCGAATACACAGGTTTCCCCCGCTTCAAGGGGCGGCATGTGTCCTATGGCATTCTTGACAGTAACGGGACATCCTTCGAGGATCGTCGGTTTGATGATATCTATCGGACCAAGTTTGGACGCGAGCAAAACCAATCTCCGCCGCTGCTGAGGCACACCGTAATCGTCACATTTAACGACACGGTGGAAGACCTCAAAGCCCTCACGCCTCAAGACCACCACGAAATCTAAAAAAACTTCTTCCCGTTCCAAAAGAGGAACGTTCTCCATCGTAACGAGATCGGGCTTCGTTTCCTGAACCAGTCGGGAGAAATGTTCTAGGAGGTTCCAGCGTTCATCGGAAACACTAGAATATCTTTTGCTGTAGGTCGAAAACGGTTGACAGGGGGCACAACCGGCCAACAGCTTGAATGGCGCGTCGTCGAAAACGTAGGAAAAGTCCGCCGCATTAATGTCTTCGACAGACTTCAATAGAAAGGATGCTTGATTATTCGCTGTATAGGGATACTCGCACGCCGGATCGACATCAATGCCAAGCCTAACATCAATACCGACATCCTCTAGGCCTCTGGTTAGTCCACCGACGCCACAATAAACGTCGACCCCTCGAATTAAGGTCGCGACTTCTTTCAGGCTTAGCCTATTCTTTTGTCGATGCTCTTCAGCTATCATATTTTTTTCCCTAGCATGAACACATTAAGCTACTGGACGAACTTCCGGGGCGCTAGCGCTTTGCCTTTGTAGTTAGACATGCCGAGTGGTTAGAACCAGTTGGACCACGGTGGTCCTTGCCACAAGGCGTCGCGAACACGGTTAAATTCGCCTTCGTCCGAAAATTCCATGGTCTGCAGTCCTAAGCGTGTTGTTCTAGTCCGATTCAATCAGTGCCTCATTTCGAAAGGCATTGTCGAGCGATTTCACTTCATCTCCGCTCAGGCGTAATTCAGAAGCTTGATACGCGACAGCTACTTGTTCAGGGCTCCGGGAACCGGGAATGGCGACAACACTCTCGCCGCAGGCGATTATCCACGCCAAACTAACCGTTGCTGGCTGGACTCTATGTCGAGCAGAATATTTTGCGATTGTAGCCAAGACCGTTTGAATTCCACTCGCTCTTCCGGAACTGAATTCATTCAACTGCGACCGATAATCGTCCTCCGCAAAGATCGTTCTTGGCGCGATGTAAGCGAGTGCCCCTTTAGCCAGCGGAGAGTACGCAATATAAGCCAAACCGTTGGCTGCAAAATTTCGTGGGTCAGCGTTCAATTTTGGTCGCGCTAGCAGAGAAAATTCATTCTGCACTGCATTAACCGAAAGGTTTCGATCTATTCGAGTTGCACGATCTCCATCTGTTTCCGACAATCCGAATCCGCGTACTTTACCTTCCCGCACCAAATCCGTAATGACACCTGCGACGTCGTCATCTGGAGTTTGAGCATCGCGCCGATGTTGAAGAAGGAGATCAATGCGCTCCCGTCTCAAGCGTCGCAGAGAGCCTTCGACCGAGCGGCGAATCAAGGAGGGACTACTGTCGCGAATTGTTTTACCATCTCTCCCAGAGTACAAACCAAATTTGGTTGCTATACAAACATCTCTTTCCCTTTCAAGAAGAGCCCCGAGTAATTCTTCATTCGCTCCGTCGCCATACAAAGGAGCCGTATCAAACAGACGAAAACCTTTCGACAGTGCCGTCTTGACCGTCGCCTCTGCTTGATCTCGTGAAACGCGCCCGTAAAGGCCTGTGAGCGCCATACAGCCCAAACCGATGCGCGTGGGCCCCGCTAGCATGACAGCATAGGCGGCCGCCGCGTCCGACCTTTTCAAGACCCAGACACCCTCAGCTCCACGGTCTCGATCGCAGCCGCCAATGCTGATTCTTCCTCACCCCGTCTGAGCACTAAGTGTTTGGATGTCATCCGCGACACTACCTCACTAATTGCATTCCCAACGGCTACCCTGAACCCGCAGTCCGCATCGCGACCAGGAGCAATTGGCATTGATGGGTCAAGTTCGGTCACAATAATCAGGTGATATTCCTGGATCCAGCTTGCACAAATGGCATCGAGCCGACTGAGCCTCTCTTCTTCTATTACCCGCCCAGTATGACGAAGTGCACCGAGTAGATAGCCGAGTGCATCCGGCACTGGCCTATCCATCAATACAATGTTCGAGCGAAGAGCCGCACACATCTCCAGCTGTATTGTCTTCGCCATCATCCATGCGGTGCTTTCAAACGTATGCTCACTCAGAATTGGAAATCCCAACTCCATCGCACGTCGGGCGCTAGGGTGAACGCATTCTGCGCTCACTTCCCGATCGCGAAGCTCTCTGTGCAAGTTCGCTATGAACGTCGATTTACCGGTAGAATGTGTGCCCGCTACCGCAATCTTGCACCGATGCATCGTCACCACAACGATCCTTGCCTGCCAAGAAGTATGTCTGCTTTCGAAATAGCATTGTCGCGCTCCCCTTCGGACAGCGGCTTTATCAGATGCAAGAACAGCCTTGCCGTCAAATTCGCATCATATAGTGCAGAATGTGCAGTGCCCCCTGTTTCTCTCTCCACCATGATGTCCAAACCTAAATCGGCGCCCAACCGCTGCAAGCTTTGCTTTTCTTGATCCGGAAGCAGATCGCGCGACAACCGCAACGTATCAATCACCGATTGCGGTTGCCAACCTGTCAGTTTCTGTGCAAGGAGGTCATAGTCGACTCGTACGTTGTGCCCAATAATCGGCCGATCTTCCAACCATTCATGAACCCTGGCAGCTATATCTTCCAAGGCCGGTGCGTCTAAAACATCCTCCATCCGAATCCCGTGAATTCTCGACGCAATCGGCGAGATTCCCCCTCTGGGCCTACAACGCCAAGATTTTCTATTTCCGGTTAAATCTAGCCCGTCCAATTCAACAATCGCTAGTTCAACAATCTCGGGAGGCGACATCCCACTCCCCTCAACGTCGACGGCCCACATCATACGAATCACTGCCATCCCTCTTCTGCACGACCATGTCTCCCAGAAAAATGAGGATGAGCCCGATCGTGCACCTGAAACTTGAGCGCGTGTTGAACATAGTATCGTTGCTGTTCCGTGCTTCCATTGACAAAAATGCGACCATTTTCGATTTCCAGTTGTTCGGTATCAATACCGGCCCTCGACGCCAACTCCAACGCCTCGCTACGTTCAGGCCACCGATAAGCTGATTTACATATATTCACCTGGCTAGCTGGACAGATATCGCAGATTCCTTCGATGCCGTAGTGACCATTATAGTCCGGGATGCCATGCACATAGGCTACTCCACACGAGGTCTTTCGAAAAAGTGGGGCTTTTCCGAATTTTGCGATAATCTGCTTTTCGACCTCGCGAGGCATAACCTTGCGTCGCGCCACTTCACTATACAGATCCTCTACACCAATGGAACGAAAGTACGACCTTATCTCCTCTCTATAGAAAAGCCCCGTGAATACAGTCGCATCGGCTAGCTCGGCGAGCTCTCGCGCACGCGATATGTACTCCTTTCCGTCGTTTAGACCTGCCACAACTGGGCGCCAATACAGAATACACTTCGTGCGGATTGAGCCGCGCTTCAATGTCCCCAAAGATTGAACCGCAACATTACTATCCACTGGTTCGATACGAGGTTCCGAAATTCCGGACCAAGTAACGAGGACGGTAAGACGCAAATATTTTAATTCTTCAAGCGCGGCCACATCAGCGTCGTTCACGGACCACCTAGTAATTACGAGTACCGGGTTCGTTAGCTGCCTCTCATCCAACAGCTTTAGGGTACAGTGAAGGTGTTTTCTGACGTTCGTAAGAAATGGATCTGTAGCTCTATTGAATAGCTGTATTGGTGTCGTATGCGGCACGAACCATGGACTACTAGTCAATTCCTCGACAGCAGATTCGTCATCCTTGATGAGGTGTGGCTGTTTCATATCAAAGTTGTTGAACAAGTGGCGTACGCAGTAACCACAATCCAACGGGCAGCCGACGACGTGATTCAGGCTCAGACCCGATTTGCGGTATTCAACTACATTTAGAAGGGGTTCCGGTAGATTGGATGGGGACGACTGCAATGTTCGATCAGTGTTTAGCGGATAACTGGAAACAGCATCAATTGGCTTTTGTAATTCCCGACAATCTTGAGATGACATGATCGACCTGACCTTGCACCCGATTTAGGGCGACGTCAATCGCCCCTGTGCCAAGTTCCGAATGGGTGGCCAATGGAGACCAGCCAGACCAGAACAGACGAAATCAATGTATATTCGAACGTGTCTCTATCCGTGGAGCCTCACCACCTTGCCGCGAGTCCCGGACACGTACTCCGCCCAGCGTTGCATCAGGGTTTTTCTCTTCGTAAGCAGATCTGTTCTGGTATACGCCTTCTCGATCGCGTTCCCCACCGAGTGAGCCAAGCACAGTTCAATAACGGGAGTCGGAGTATTGGTCTGTTCACCCGCCCATGTTCGGAAACTTGATCTGAAGCCGTGGGGGACCGTTTTTTCTGCTAACCCCACATCGCGGAGTAGTTTGGTCAACGTCATATCGCTCATGGGCTTCGCTCGCTTTAATGATGAGGGGAAAATCAGGGGAGACTCGCCACGGACCCTGGTCGCGCGCTCGAGCACCTGCATCGCTTCACGTGATAAGGGCACACGATGTTCGGCCTTTGCCTTCATCTTGCCTGCCGGGATCGTCCACGTCTTGGTTTCCCAGTTGATTTCCTCCCATGTCGCGTTCCTGGCTTCACCCGGTCGCACCGCAGTCAAGATCAAAAACCGTAAGCACAACTTTGCCGACAAGGACGCGCCGGATTCCTCGATCAGGTCCAAGGCCTGTGAGACTTCCGTATACGGCAGGCTTCGATGATGTTCCTTGACACTCGGCATGCTTGGCAGCGCGCCCCCGATCTGTTCCCCCGCGATGTTGGTGTGCACGTAGCCATGCGCCTGACACCAGTCGAGAATCAACCGGACCCGATGGCGAAGTTTCCGGGCATATTCAGGTTTGGCCGTCCAGATCGGCGTGAGCATGCGCAGCACGTCTTCACGACCGACACGATCCACCGGCACGTCCCCGAATACGGGGAAGGCGTATTTCTCGACCACCTGCAGCCAGCGGTCCGTATGTCGTCCCGCTTTCCAGCGCGGCAGGTTTTCCTCATAGTACTTCCGCGCCACCGCTCGGAAGGTGGGCACGGCCGCTGCCTTGCTCGCCTGCTGTTTCTCGGCCAACGGGTCTCGTCCATGGGCCACCGCCCGTCGATTGTCAAAGGCCCGTTCACGGGCATCTTGTAAGGACACCACCGGCCAGCCCCCGAGTCCGACATCATGACGTTTGCCCTTGATCGTGAATCGTTGCACCCAGCTTTTTGAGCCACCTGGGGACACTTTCAGGAACAGCGTGCCGCCGTCACCATACAGGCCAGGTTCGTTCAGCGCTTTGAGCTTTCCAAACGTCAGCTTTCCCATCCCCTCCCCCTGTCGATCACTTTTCCCACACTGCGCCGGACCGATTTTTCCAACGTTTTTTCCACCGCACTCTCATGGATTGTAGCGGAACGCCGTGGTCCAGTCAAGACCGCCATGCACAAAAAAACCCCCTAACTTCGGTGTGTTAGGGGGTTTTCGCGGGCATCCTCCGGAATACGTAGGACGCTCTAAATGGCTCCTCGGGCAGGACTCGAACCTGCGACCAATCGGTTACGAGTTTCCCAGTATTTCTACCGGGCTCGGACTATCTCATCACCCGCCTGACGAATCAGGTGAGGGTGTCGGGCGCTTGTGAGGTCGTATTGGATTGGGTTCCTCAACCTCTAGTCTCTGCACGTTCTTGCCTACCCAAGACCCTTCGGCAAGCTTCGCTCAGGATTCCCTTTCCGAGTTCGCCACGAACCCGGGGAAGGCTTCCCTGAATTCACCCGATTTTTCAACCACAGTTTCCTGTGGAAGCTGCAATCCGGCGTGACTCTTTCGCACGCCTCCCTTTACAGCCGACCGCTCTACCAACTGAGCTACCGAGGAACACGATCGTTGGCTTCTTTTTCCACAATAGTGGAACTGATCATAACATAATTTTGAAATGGAGCAACAGCTCCTGCCGACAACGGTTTTATAGACTAAAACTGAAAATCGTCGGAATCCTCTTCGCCTTCTTCGGCTTCCGCCGCGCCACCCTCGGATAACGCGACGTAATGCCGCGCCCACGATAAATAAATGTTGGCGCTGTCTTTCATGGCATCGGCGCCCATGCTCAACTTTTTGGCGACCTCGGAATCTCCGCCCATGAGTTCCATTTCTTGGGCGCGACTCTCCAACCGGTCATGGAATTGGCTCATGTGCTGGGTAATCTCGCCCATGAGTTCTCTGAGGTCGTCGCTCATGTCCACATCCTCTATTTTATTCGATTAGCGTGGGGTCTCTATCGAGAAAAAATAAAGCCCCGCGACAAGCAAAGGATTATGCCGCAGGGCCCTATGCCGATATCTGATGTGTGAAATTACCCCTGATAGGCTTGTCCCAAACCCGCGGCTTCGCCGGCCTTTTCCATCAAGGTGCCGTCGGCACTCACCGCCACCATGTCGATTGCCATATGTTTTGCCGCATCGCACACCACTTTACACAACTCACAACCCTTACACCGGTTGATGATCACTTCCGCCACCTGTTTTTCAACGTTCAGGTCAAGACAATTGGCCTCAGGGCAGTACATGATGCACAACCGGCACCCTTTTTTGGCGACACATTTTTCATCGGTCACTTTCGCTACGTTATACACTCTTCCCCCCGTCTTGCTTATTTATGCCGCTGCAACGGCCAACTCGACGTTGTTCTTTTCCGCCCATTCACCAGCCATTTCATATGCCCGAACGACCGTATCCAGGTTTTTCTTCAACAGCATTTCTTTTTTGGCAAATTTCTTCTTGATGGCTTCATCCAAGGTGGCCGTTCCACCGGAGGCCACGAACTTTTTCCCGAACCGCTCCTGCAGCGCCCCTTCGAGTCCCTTCAGGGAGACGCATTTGGTAATGCCGGCAACCGACCCGATCATGGTCATGTTGGTGGAAAGCTCCGTACCCGCCACTTCCAACGCCACCTGGGTGCCTTTGATGTAAAACACCGCCACGTCCAGATCCTGTAACCGTTTCACGTCCTCATCCGACAACAACGGCACGTCTGAATTAATGATCACGACTCCGTTTTCCTTGATGCCCGAGTAAAATGGCATGGTATAACTCTTGCCCATCGTGATCACCTGCGGATGAAACACTTCGATCACGTCGGGAAACACCAACTCCCCTCGATCGTAGATCCGGCTCACGCCGATCCGACAATAACTCTCGGCCGGCGCCATCCGTTTTTCGGCACCGAAAAAGGGATTCGAGATCGCAAACTTTCCATCACGGGACGCGGCCATGGCCAACACGTGCGCAGCCGTCACAGCGCCCTGTCCACCAAGACCCGACATGCGAATATTCAATCTCCGCTTGATCATGACGATTTCCCCTTTCCGTAGGGAGGGCTCAGGCCTGTCCCGCCAGTTGCTTTTTCAGGGCGACTTTTCTCTCTTTTTCCTTGGCTGCCATTTCGGTCAACAACTCTTTGGCTTGATCGCTGACATACTCTTTATACGCAAAGCGTTCAGTCGGCTTTTCGGAGTCCCGCATTTCCTGCAAGCCTTCCATGCTGTTCTTTCCGATTTCCAGGATGCACGGGGTGTAGAGTTGCAAATAGGTGGGACCGATTTCGCGAGCCACGTGGATCGCATTCTTGATGACTTTTTCAACAAGGTTCGGTTTGCTGACCGTGCAATTCACCACGTAGTGGCATCCGGACTCACGCGCGATTTCCGGCAATTTAACCTTTTCAAAGGTTTTGCCCACGGGAGCCATTTTGGCCACGAACCCTTTTTGCATCAACCCGCTCTCCTGGCCGCCCGTATTGGCGTAGAGCTCGTTGTCAAAACAAATGGTCGTGAATTTTTCCTGGCGGAACCAGGCTTGCAGCGTCATGTCCAGGCCGATATCGACCGTTGCCCCGTCACCCGCCAACACCACCACGTCCTTGACCCGCCCGGGGAACCGCACCGTGAGGGCGCGTTTGAGCCCGGAGGCAATGGCGTTCTGGTTCCCGAAGAGGGAGTGAATATTATGGACACCCACGTGCGGGAAGACCAGGCTGGTACAGCCGGTCGAACCCACCATCACGGTATCTTCCGGAGCAGGCAATGACGCCAGGATGTACCGGAACGCCATGGACTCCGGACACCCGGCACACAACGAATGCTCTTCAATCAATTCCTTCGAGGTTCCGATATCCTTCCACCCGCGGTGTTCATTACCATAGGTCGCTCGTTCAACCAGATCCTGATACTCCTCTGGCATGATATCGAACATTTCCGGGGCTATTTTAATTCGTTCTTTACTCATGAGCGCCTCCTAACACATATTCAAAATTTTCACATTAATTCCACATGCCGTTTTGACGGACGCAGCGATCGACACAAACCGCGTCAGCTCCCTCGTCCGGCCAGGCTTTCGGCTTTAAAGCCCAAATGCTTTTTCAGGTCGGCCGCGATGACTTCCGGCGGCATGGTCATACCTCCGCAGACGTGAGGACCGGCATACACTCGCTCAGGATTCGGAATCGTGGCACGAATCTCTTTGGCAAGCCAACCAGTGACGTTGAACTCCGGCACGATGATATGTTTGGCATGCTTGGTGGCTTCCCGAATTTCGTCTCCCGGCCACGGTCGAAGTGATTTAATTTTGACGATTCCCACGTCGATGCCGTCTTCTTCCAATAGGATCTGGGCTTCACGACCTTGGGAAACCGCCGTACCGGATGAGACGATCTGGATTTCGGCATCGGGCTTTTCCACTTCAATCAGGCCGTCCAACCACCGAATGGTGTGTTTTCTGGACCGCTCTATGGCTGCCCATACCTCCTGCTGCCAGCTTGCATGGGTGGCATAACTGATATAATTGCTCTTCATGACGAACGGGTCACGCATCATGCGGACCGGGGGACATTCCATATCCATACACGGCACGGGAGACCGATACGGATCATAGGGCGGTAGGCACATGTCAGCGGGCGTCAGGTTCACGACGTCTTTGGTATGGGTCACGAAAAACCCGTCACAACACAGCGCCAACGGCAAATGAACGTCAGGCTCTTCCGACACCATGTACCCTTTTAAAATCCAGTCATAAAAATCCTGCGCCGTCTCGGCATGCCAGACCAGCATCCCAGTGTTCAAGAGATACGAGATTTCCAAGGTATCCGGCTGGATGGAGAGGGGGGAGTTAATCCCCCGGCAGGTCACGATCATTTGAATGGGCAGACGCGCCCCGGCCCACATCGGAAAGTTCTCCATGGCGCGCATGGTGCCCGGACCCGCGGTTGTGGTGAACACCCGCGCACCGCCGAAGGCCGCCCCGGCGCATTGGGACATCACCGCGAATTCACTTTCCCCGCGAAAGTAGTCTCCGATAAACCCTTCGGCAAACAATTCTCCGATCAACGCCGCGGCTTCACTTTGCGGGGTAATCGGATACGCAATCATGACGTCGCAATTCGAACGCCTGACCGCTTCTTTAATGACTTCACTGCCCGTATAAAAACAGGGAGTTCGCTCGGCTTCATGCAACAGCTTCCAGGCATCCGTCACCACTTGCCCGGCTCTGTTTTTTGTCCCGATTAACGATTGAGTTGCCATGATTGCGCCTCCTTCTGTATTAAGGCTACCGGCTTTTTCTTACAGGGTGTTTCATTTGCACGACGTGTTGTTCTATTGTAACGTCTTGCGAATGGTAAAGAAATGAAAAAATGTCTTCCGCTCCGGCCTCAAGCCTCAGTCGTCTTTAGGCGGCTCGACCGACCCTTTTAATTTTTTCACCCAATCAGCCAATTTCATGATCTTCTCGGCCGTGGCATCCCGGAAAGACAACATGGCATCTTCATGGCCCGCCTGGGCGCACATGGCGATGGTATAACAATAGGTGCCTCCACGAATAATCTTGAGGGACAGGTTCGCCTGGTGACAATGAACGCCGACGAACATGCAGGTGTCGATCTTGTTATGCCAAATAGTGAGATTGGGATGGTTGGGATTGATTTCGATTTCAGGGTTGATTTTGGGATACTTGGGCCGGTAATCGGGCATGGGAATGAGCATCGCCTGCTGGGACGGGGCCACGCTTACCTTAAGCGTTTCATATAAATGCCTGATCGCCGTGGCCTTTCCGGCCGCTTTTTCATTCCAGGCCCACAGGACAAGCGGACCGGGAAAAATCGTCGGAACTTTGGCTGACAAGAACTGGCGGGCCGCGACTTCCATGGCCTCATCCTCACTGACGATTTTTCCATGAATATGAGCCTGCCCCGGGTCCGGCAGACTAATGCCCATACTGGCTGCCGCCGGGGGGAGAAAATGCTCCGGACCTCGTAAAACCTCATACATTGTCGACATAGGTTGATTTCCCCAAGTTCATGAAGAATATAAGAACCGCTGACTTGACTGCACAAGTACTGTATGCCGGTCCACGGAATTTCGCAACCTGGAAAAAGCCCCAACAGACCGGATATTTAGGCCATTTTCAAGATCGGCTGCATGAGGCTTTTGACCCACCATTCCCCGGTGCTGCCCAAGAAAATCACCATAGGAATTTCCGGGAGATCTTGTCAATTCACAACCCGCGAGACCGTTCCGATCCCAACGCTTACGGCTTTCGCTCCACCCGAACTGAACGCGACAATCAGTACCGGTAGGTTTCCGGCTTGTACGGACCTTCGACCGGCACATTGATGTAGGCGGCTTGTTCCTTGGTGAGTGTGGTCAGCGTCCCACCGAACCCTCGCACCATATGGCCGGCCACCTCTTCATCGAGCTTTTTCGGCAGCACTTCGACGGCGACGGGAGCCCCGGGAGTGTCGGCGAATTTCTTCCCGAACAAATAAATCTGCGCGAGGACCTGGTTGGAAAAGGACCCGTCCATAATCCGGGAGGGATGGCCGGTCGCATTGCCCAGGTTCACCAGTCGCCCTTCGGACAAGAGGAGCAGGTGGTCGTTGGCGAGCGCGCTACGATAAATTTTATGAACTTGCGGCTTCACCTCTTCCCACTCCCAATGTTTCCGCATATAGGCCGTATCGATTTCATTGTCGAAGTGACCGATATTGCAGACCACCGCTCCCGGTTTCAGGGCTTGCAATATGGCGGCATCGCAGACGTTGTAATTGCCGGTTGCCGTCACGATCAGGTCCGTATTGCCCAACAGCGCTGTGTTCAGATCTTCGGCTTTCCCCGTATTGATTCCCTGATTGTAGGGCGACACGACTTCAAAGCCGTCCATGCAGGCCTGCATCGCGCAAATGGGATCGACTTCCGACACCCTCACGATCATGCCTTCCTGGCGCAGGGATTGCGCCGACCCTTTTCCCACGTCTCCATACCCGACCACCAGGGCCTTCTTCCCCGACAACAAATGGTCCGTGCCCCGCTTGATCGCATCGCTCAAACTGTGCCGGCACCCGTATTTATTGTCGTTTTTCGATTTCGTGACCGAATCGTTCACGTTGATGACCGGCACTTTCAGGGTGCCGTTGTCCAACCGCTCCTGAAGGCGATGCACCCCCGTGGTGGTCTCTTCCGTGATGCCGTGGATTTTGTCCAACATCGCCGGGTACTTGTCATGGAGCATCAGCGTCAAATCGCCCCCGTCGTCCAGGACCATGTTGGCATCCCAGGGCTGGCCATCCTTCACAATGGTTTGTTCGAGGCACCAGTCATATTCTTCGAGCGTCTCGCCTTTCCACGCGTACACCGGAATGCCCCGGCTCGCGATCGCGGCGGCGGCATGATCCTGCGTGGAGAAAATGTTGCAGGAGGACCACCGCACTTCCGCCCCCAACTTCATCAGGGTCTCAATCAAGACGGCCGTCTGGACCGTCATGTGGATGCACCCGAGAATCCTGGCGCCCTTGAGGGGTTGCGCCGCTCGATATTCTTGCCTCAAGGCCATCAGCCCGGGCATCTCCGTTTCGGCAATCTGAATCTCTTTTCGACCCCAATCGGCCAGGCTGATATCCGCCACCTTATAATCACACACGGGTTTTTCAAGTTGCGTAGCTGTACCCATATTCATCGCTCCCTTCTGTTTGGACTCGACCAACCCCTCACCCTCTCAGGTTCAAGTCGGCGGCCTGTTTCAAAATCGAGGCCTTATCCGTTTTTTCCCAGGTGAACCCCGGACCGCTCCGCCCAAAATGCCCATAGGCCGCCGTCTCCTTATAAATGGGGCGTCGCAATTTCAAATGATCGATGATGCCACGCGGGGTCATCGGAAAATGTTTTCTGACCAGGTTATCGATGACCTCAAGCGCGACTTTCTCCGTCCCTTTCGCATCGACGAGCACGGAGACGGGCTCCGGCACCCCGATTGCATACGCCAACTGCACTTCACATTTCTCGGCCAATTTCGCCGCCACGATGTTCTTGGCAATATACCGGGCCATATACGACGCCGACCGGTCCACCTTGCTGGGATCCTTTCCGGAAAAAGCGCCGCCGCCATGGCTCCCCACGCCGCCGTAGGTATCGACAATGATCTTGCGACCGGTCAAGCCGGTATCGCCCATGGGCCCTCCCGTCACGAACCGGCCCGTCGGGTTGATGTGAAACCTGACCTTCTTCGGGTCGAAGATCCCTTTCGGCATCACGGGTTTAATGACTTTTTCTTTGATCTCCTGCTCGATTTTCTTGGACGACACCTTATCGCTATGCTGGGTGGAGACCACGATCGTATCGATCCGGACCGGCTTGCCGTTTTTATACTCGACGGTCACCTGGGACTTCCCATCGGGGCGCACCCAGGGCAGCAGGTTCGTCTTCCTGACCTCAGCCAGGCGTTTCGTCAGGCGATGGGCCAACACGATCGGCATGGGCATCAATTCGGCGGTTTCATTGGAGGCATAGCCGAACATCAACCCCTGATCACCCGCTCCACCCGTATCCACCCCCATGGCGATATCGCCGGATTGGGCATCGATCGCCGTCAACACCGAGCAGGTGCGGTAGTCGAACCCCCAGGTGGCATCGGTATAGCCCACGTCACGAATGGTTTGCCGAATGATATCGGGGATTTCAACGTACGCCTTCGTGGAAATTTCTCCCGCCACGAACGCCAAACCGGTCGTGAGAATCGTCTCACACGCCACCCGGCACTGTTTATCTTTCGCCATAATGGCATCCAGGATGCCATCGGAGATCTGGTCGGCAATTTTATCCGGATGTCCCTCGGTGACGGACTCGGACGTAAACAAGAAATTCTGATGACTCATTACGATGACCCTTCCCTAGAAATAAACAAAAAGGCATCTCCTGCTCGGTTTGTCGGAGAGGAGGTGCCTTGACGAGGTGTTAAAGAATCGGGACGCCCAACACGCTCAGGCGGGCAGCCTGAAGACGCCCTACCATAAAGAAAAAGCACGTAGGTTTGTCAAACACAAAATGCCAGTTCATGAAAAACGTCATTGTTTTCAAATAGTTGAAAGCCTCATGTGTCCGAATGGAACCGGAGTGAACGAGAGTATCCAAGCAAGGGCATTCGACAGGGACAAAAAACCCCGCTCCTGGCACCGCCGGGCGTCTTCAATACCGCCATATTCTAAACGGATTGGGAAGATCCTAAACGGATTTCAAAAAATTTTCAATACCGGGCAGGAATCGCGTCTGCCGTCTTTGTACAAGCCGGACATGGTTTACAAACTAAACCGGACACATGGTTTACATCGCCTGCAGGGTTTCCGGTTGATGCCACTGCCGGACCGGGATAATCGTCAACGTCCGGTCATCCAGGGTCCCCAGTCGATGAAAACTATAATGGATCGCCCACGTGCTTTCCCCGATCTGTGTGAAGCCCACCGGCTCCTGCGCCAGCACCTCCGAGAGGTATAGCACGTGCCCCCGCCAGCGGACTTCGCCGTTCTGCCGAACCTGCCGCACGCGCGTCCCCGGGGCATACGCGATCGGCGGGAGCTTCGCCGGATACGGCCGCGGCGACGGCTGATACACCTGGCCGGGAGTCTGTCGGTTTAACGCCTCATGCGAGCGGGCCCAATTATATTCGTCCACAAACGCCGCCAACCGCCGTTGTTGCGCCGCCAAAGTCGCCGCGGGCGGCCCCACCGCCGCTTTGAGCGCCCGATGCATCCGCTCATGGCAGCCATTCTCACTCGGCGTGCCCGGCCGAATCCGTTCGGGCCGAATGCCTAACCGCACCCACCACGCCGCCAACCGACTCAGGCCCCCGAGCGCGGTGGAGGCAAAAGGGGGGCCGTTGTCCGTCCGAATCGTCGCCGGCAGCCCATACTCGTGAAACACCCACGCCAACCACGGCTGCACCGCGGCCCGCGTCGGCTGGAGCAACCCCTCACACCGCAGCACATACCGGCTGGCGTGATCCATGACGGTGAGCGGATAACAGCGCTGCCCTGTGCCCAACGGAAAATCCCCCTTGAAGTCCGCACTCCAGGTGGGCGCCGTGGCCGTGCCTCGGCTCAGGCGCTGGGGATCCGCAGGCACGCGTCGCCGCATCCGCCGCGGCCGCACCAACCCCGCCCGTTTCAAGATCACCCCCACCGTGCTATCCACCGGCCACGCCTCGTCCGGCGCCACCGCCCGTAACCGATCCCGAATCTTCTTCGGCCCAAAACTCGGATGGCGGTGCTTCATCGCGAGAATGGCCTCGATGACCGCCTCCGGGGTCTGGTGTGGCTGCGTATGCGGCCGCCGCGCCCCGTCCGCTAACCCCGCCACCCCGTGCGCGTGATACCGCGCCAGCCACTTGTCCCCCGTGGGGCGGCTGATCCCATACCCGGTGCACAAATCGACCTTCGTATACTCCCCACTTAACCAGTCACGTACAAACTGTTCTCGTTGATCCATGATCTTCCACTCCTTCCACGGCATGCGCAGGCCCTCCTTTGCCGTGGAGTCTACCAGTGTAAACCATGTCCCCGGTTTAAAATGTAAACAATGTGCCCGGTCTGTACCCCGCAGCCATCTCGTTGCCGGCTAGGTCGCGGATGTTGCTGGTATCGGTGATCGTCAGGCTGACGGCATCCGTCGCCAGCGCCGCATTCTCGGTGCGCAACCGCACCACGCTCTCGCTGATGCTCACCAGGGTGACGCTGCCGAGATCGGTGCCGCCATCGCCGGTGCTCAGGACGAACTGGCTCCCGGTTGGCTTCGGATTGCTTGCGCTCATCTCCTCGCTGAACCGCAGCCGCACGTCGGTGCCCGCGATCGTGCTCGCGCCCGCCACCAGCGCCGGCTTCGCGGTGTCCGCCGCGCCGGCGTTTGCCACCGCCCGGTTGTCGAACCCTGCCGCCCGTTGCTCAAAGAAGTTCCGGATCGCCGTCGTGCCCGCGTCGTAGCTCAGCTCGATGCCGGTCTCGCTCCCGCCCACCTCCCGGTCAAGCGTCAGCACCACCGTTGTCGCGATGGTGTTCACATGCGTGACGGCCGTCGCCTGCGCCGCGCCCGAGACCGAGAAGCCGCCCGTTCCCGTGACGGTCGTGAAGGGAATCAGCGGCTGGTCGAACCTCACCGTGAGCGTTTCGCCGTCCACCACGAGAGGGGCGGTCGCCGCGAGCCGGGGCGCACCCGGCGACTTGGCGTAGGACCCCGCGCCAAGCAGGTTGACGACCTCGATCCGCTCGGCCGACGCGGCCGCCGTGTTGCCGGACAGGTCCCGGATCCTGCTCGTGTCGTCGATGCGGATCCAGTAGACGGCGTTGCCGAGGAGCCCCCCATAGCCTTTCTCGACATTCAGCTCCAAGGCGTTTCCGACCACCTGGACGACTTCGAGCGTCGAGCGTGGTTTTGATTGGGAGTAGCTGAAGCCATGGGGGTCTTCGAGACCTGTGATGCCAATCCAGGCATCAAACAGCGTGAAGTCGCTCTTCAGGGGCATATAGCTCGGGTCCAGCTCTTCATTGAAGTAGAGCATTAGCCTCGCCCCGTCCTCCTAGGCCCACTTCCAGTCTCTGATCAGCTCCACAGTGCCTCCGACCACGGTCGGCGCGGTCGTGTCCGGCGCAGCCGTATTGTTGGTCACCGTCTCGCCGGAGAAGTCCGCCAGATTGTTGTCTGCGAGATCCCGCAGCGGGTTCGTATCGGTGCCCACCGCGTAGCGCGCCGTCACGCTTTCGCCATGCGCGACCGCCTGGGTTAAGGTCACCGTTACCACCTTGCCCGCAATCGACACCTGGGCAGCCGTGCCGAAGAGGTTCCTGGCCGTTCCGCCCGGTGGCGTGGCGACCACGCCGAACCTGCTGCCGATGGGCTTCGAGGCCGTGTCGAGGTCCTCGGTGAACGTGATCTCGAGCGTCGTCCCGTTCACCGTCGCGCTGTCGAACGTCGGCGCGGTCGTGTCCGACACCGTATCGTTGGTCACCGTCTCGCCGGAGAAGTCCGCCAGATTGTTGTCTGCGAGATCCCGCACCTTTTTACCCGCACCCAGCGCAATCCCTCTATAAGCCACCGTTACCGTCTCGCCGGCTGCAACCGCCGAGGCCAGGGTCACCGTCACCTCGTCGCCGTCGATCGTTACCGGATCAGCCGTCGTGCCGTCGATGGTCCTGGCGGAACCGCCCGAGGGCGTGGCGGTCACGCGGAATACCGAGCTCGGCGGATTGCCGGCGGTGTTCATGGCCTCGTTGAACGTAATCACGAGCGACGTCCCGTTCACCGTCGCGCTGTCGAACGTCGGCGCGGTCAGGTCCTTCGCAACGCCGTTGACGCGAATCCGCAGGGGGTGCTGATGCGATGTCCAAGTATCAGTCCCCGGTGATCTCTGGCGATCGTTCTCAAGCGACCAACCGGGTGCTCCGCCCGAATCCTCCGTAGTGTGGCTCGTTGTCCCGACACCCCCGTGAATCGTGTTGTCGAGAACCACGTAGTAGGTCGTGCTGGCTGCAAGCGTGGTCCCAGTTGGCGCTGAGAACGTAAGAGTACCGGCAGCTAACGACCATGGATTAGTCAGCGTGGCAATTGTCGAACCCCCTGGCGTCCCCGATCTGCCCCTCACCCTTACGTCGGAGCTCAGGCGAGCGATAGCGACTACTTCGACGCTTTCCAGGGTGTAGCCGTCGCTGTGGGCGCCAGTGGCGAATCCCTGCGCCGAATTCCACGACAAAAATCTCACATGGTCATTATTTGACTTACCGATGTTGGAGATCAGCACGTCGGCCGCTGCAGGCGCGGCGAAGACAAGGCCCGCCAGCAGCAGCGCCAGCGGCGCGAGCCGTCGCCGTCCGGTCCCGCTCATGAGCCCGGCGCTCCGCCTGCGGGTGGGTCGGAAGAAACGGAAGCCTGAACGGAAAGAGTCCCACCTACCGCTGTCGGTCGGTCTAGCACGGACGTCGCCGCGTCGCGCAAAGCGGCCTCGCGGTCTGCATCGTGGTCGTCATGAGCGCTCCTTTCCCTGAGGCCAGCCAAGCCGCCGCCGTTCCGGCAGCGGGCCACCGCTCGGTTTCGCCGAACAACCATGGCATCGAGAGCATCGAGACTTTCATCCCCTGTCTCTTCCGCGTCTGTGACATCCACCGCAATGAGTATACCTTATAGTCTAAATTGCATAACATGTGCGTATCATTGTCGACTGAAACGATATTTTTATCGTAACTATTGCCGGGATGGCGCCGTGTCGCGGCCGAACCACCTCAGCCGCGGCCCCGCTCATGAGCCCGGCGCCCCGCCCTCGCCCATCGTCGTCGGTTCGCTCATGGCCGCTCTCCTTCTTTGCGTCTAGCTGGGTGCCTTGCCTCTCTTTCCTCAGCGAAGCATCATCGTGTGCTGCATGTTTCTGATAAATAAAACATTTTGAATCTAAAAGTAAAATATGAAACAGTGTTTTAGTTCGATAATTCAAGAAAGTCAAGATTCCGAGCGAAGGCGCGTGGCGAACGACTCTGAATCCCCGATTCGGTCGGGGAGCAGCGTCGGAGATGATAGACAAAAGAGGGGAGGCCGGTCGGGTTAGGGTCTCGTCAGTCAGCTTCTCCGGCCCTGGCTCAGTTTGCCATAGGGCGGCAGGGTGGTGAGGCGATGATCGTCGACGGCGCCGCCGACGGTGAAGTGATACAAGGATTGAAAGCGCGTGTCGGGATACCATCCCAGCACGCGATGCACGGGGTCGTCGAAAAAACACCCGATGCCGGTTGAACGGACGCCGGCCGCTTCCGCTTCGAGGTACAGCACCTGCCCGATGAGTCCCGTCTCCCAAAACAGGCGTTTGTAGAACCACGGTCCATGTTTCTCCAACGACGCCTCGAACTCCGCAATCATCCCCAATGCAAACGCCCCGGCGCCCGCGATTTCCTGGTGGCAACTGACCTGCATGGCAATGCGTTGGGCGTTTCCGTCCTCCAACAAGTACAACGGAAGCGATGCCGGACACTGCTCGGGAACGGTCCAGACGAATTGCTCATGCATGGATTGTTGAAAGGTTGCCTTGAGAGCCGGGTCGGCGTTTCGCAGGAGCATGTACATGCCGGGCAGGAGGCCGTCCACCCGATGCACGAACAGGGCCAGGTGGATGGTGGGATCCCACGGGAGCGAATCCCACGGCATGGGCCGTTGTGCCAAAGGTCGATTCGAGTGTGGCATGACGCGCTTCAGCATCGTGAAAAATTGTCGTGCGGAAATCGACGTTGTCCCGTCGAACGCCACCGCGCTCCGCCGTTGATGAATGATCTGGTGCGCGGAGATCAGGTTTGGCCTGGGTTCGGAAGGAGACGCCTGTTCCGCTCCGCCCTGTTCCGGGAGCGGGGTGGATTTGTAGGGGACGCCGACCGTGGCGTCCCATCGAGTCTGCTCCACCGAAGTTTTCCAGGATGCCTTGGTCACCTCATCGATGATTTCCCAGGGAACGGGGTTATCCCGGCTCAACCGGTTCGCCTTGCCTCGCCAGTCTCCCTGTTCCCAATGCTCGAGAATCGCTTGATCGATGGCGAGCTGGATGGATTCCTGACGGGAGTCGCGAGCGGGACAGACCACACACAGCAATTCGGGCAATTCGGGTTCGGCCTGTTCAAATTCATCCAAGCGGTTCAAGCCGAGAAGGGCGCCAATCGTCCGGTCATCGAGCCCGGCAAGAAGAAAGACACGCCAACCGAGGGCGGCTCCCGCAATCCGAAGCGTGCCCAGCGCGTGACCGACGTCGTGCTGGCAGTAGCGAAACGCGCGTTCCCCATACTTCCACGCTTCCCGCCAATGGATCGAACTCAGCCCGACGAAAAAAGATTGCGTGGGAAAGGGTTGAAGGAGGGCTTCGATTACCTCGTTCGACCCGTGCCACCGGTGCTCCAGGCCGTGTTCTTTGGGGGCATAGTGGTAGAGTCCCGCCTTCAGCGGAAGATCGATAGTCTCCCTGATCAGGAGATAGCCTTCCGTCGGATGCAGATTGCCGCTGGACGGATTGCTGCGTAACGCCCAGCGATTCCCCCCGAATTCTTTCCACGCCGTGATGGAGAGCCCGTATTCGAAGAATCGGGAAAGACTGTTCAGGGTCAAGGGTTGGGCAGGGACCGGTTGCGAGGCAAAGAGCGATTCATAAGCAGGCGAAACAGGCTCATCGCCGTCTCCGAGCAGCGGCAATGCAAACAACGGCGCCCCTTCATAGCGCCGGAAGGGATCGGGCTGGTTGGCCCAGTCCATGTACCCCAACGCGCGGGCATACCGGTTGAATTCGTGCTTGGTCTGCTCATGGTAGTGTTTCACGAGGTCGAAGGGCTTCATCGGACGTGGATTCTACCGCCCCACGCGCCTCAGGACAAAGTACGGGATTCGTCAAGTACCGATGAATCGGTCGGGGCGAGGGTGACTCTGGATTGTCGTTCTATTCTACAGTGTGCTACTATCGCGCCTCCGATTCACATGTTATCCGGTTCCGGACGGAATCTTACTGACTGACTCATTCACTTACTTACTACAGGAGGCGCTACGTTATGCCGTCAACAGAAGATCGTGTCAAAACGCTCATTAACGAGAACCTCAAAGTAGATGGGCAGCCGTTGAATATGCCGGAGGATCTGAATACCCGCCTCTCCGACCTTGGTGTATCCTCTTTGGATGTCGTCGCGTTCGCGAAAGTGGTAGCCTGGGAGTTCAACATTACGGTTACACCCGAAGATTGTCCGAAGGCTGACACCGTACGGAAATTGATCGACTTTATCGACAGCCGTACCGGTTGAACATCGTCGGGTCCACCGGCGCTGTTCCGCAGGCTTGGTGCAGGGTCCCGGCACGTGAACTTGATGCTTCCATGACTTCAGAAATCGTGTGGGAGATACCCGAGCCCCTGTCGGTATGCGAAGTCCAACTCGCCGGGGATACCGTCACGACCCTGAGGCGACACGGCAATCCTGGCGGTCCCCGGCTCGTGCTGAGTCACGGCAACGGGCTGGCGATCGATCTCTATTACCCGTTCTGGTCACTGCTCACCGATGAGTTCGATCTCATCGTCTACGATCTCAGGAACCACGGCTGGAATGCCGTGGGTATCCGCCAAAAGCACAATATCCCGATTTTGATTCGTGACCAGGAACGTATTTTCGAAGCCATTGACCGGCACTACGGGAACAAACCCAAAGTCGGGGTCTTTCATTCCGTTTCGGCGCCGGTCAACCTCTTTCTATCCCCCCAAAGCAACAGCCTGGCGGCGCAGATCCTGTTTGATCCCCCCCTGTGCAAACCCGGCAGAAGCCAGATGGAATTTGATGATGCCTGCGAACGCATCGCCGCCATGACCCGGCGACGCGCGTATCGGTTTCAAAGGCAAGAGGACTTTGTCAAGCTCCTCAGCTATGTGCCGGCTTTCAGTCGGATGGTGCCCGGCGTGTTGGAACTCATGGCGAGGACGATCTTTCGGCCATCCGCGAACGGGCAGGATTATGAACTCCGATGTCCTCGGGAATACGAAGCCCAGATCATGGATTACGTCAGAAGCTTTTCTCCGTTGGTGGACATGGGAGCGCTGCCCTGCCCCACGAAAATTGTCGGAGCCGACCCCACCCTGCCTTTTGCCTTCCTGCCGACCATTGATCTGAGTGACATGGTGGCTGTGGAGTATGATTTCCTGCCCGAGACGACCCACTACCTGCAACTCGAAGCCCCGAAGGCGTGCGTGGCGGAGGTCCGTGAATTTCTGGAACAGAACGGCCTGTCGTAGAACTTCTCCTTTTTTTGTAGCCGCGTCATCTCTAGGCGGTATAAGATGCTGCCGGTACAAATAATGTGGAGAGGCCGCTGGTTTTCAGAAGATAATAGTACTCTTACGGACTGTACCTCCCCTCGGCCGCTCTTGACCATAGGGCAGGCAAAGGAGGGAAGTAAGGTTACCGCTTCGGTATCTGGATCCAATGGCGCCGGCGTTGGAACGGATAGCCCGGCTGCACTCCCGGCGTCGTGTTCACCATTTCTGGAATCGTTCGCAACGGATGCTCTTTGGGCGCACGAACCCCCGGCGAAACATAACGGAACAACCCTTCCGGCCCCCGGGTCCGCCCCTCAACAAGCTGGCCCTCGCCAGCCTCGCTGTGCTATTTTACTAAATCAGTCAACCAGAAGTGTTTCGACAATCAATCGCGAGGTAGGAGTAAGCCGTGAGCAGTCATCCTTTCGACCTGAACCTAATGAGCGCGTCGAACGATGAAACCTGAACGTCAGAGAGCGTTGCTCGACAGAATGCTTGAACTTCGCAGGCGACGCGAAGACTAGTTTATTAGCGACAAGATCTTGCATCTGGCCTTGGACGTCTATACCAGCCAGGAGATATTCGAACGCGAGCTCGAGACGTTGTTTCTCGACAGCCCGTTAGTGGCCGGGCACATGGACAGCGTTCGTGAGCCTGGCAGTTACATGCTCAGTGACTGGACGCGCCAGCCGTATTTCGTCGTCCGGGGCGATGACGGCGTACTTCGGGCATTTCATAACACCTGCAGCCATCAGGGCTCACCGCTTATTCTCAGGGAGAACGGCGAACCGTTACGGGCGCTGGTTTGCCCGTATCACGGGTGGACATATGGTCTGGACGGCGCGTTGCAGGGTATTCCGCGGTCATTCGCGTTTCCTTGCATCGACAAGCGGGACTATGGCCTGAAAGAGTGTTCGGTGGCGGAGAGCACGGGATTGGTGTGGGTTCACCCGACTCCGCATGAATCGTTCGATCCGGCGCAGGAACTGGGCGCTTTCGCGGAAGATTTCGAGGAGTTCCATCTGGAGCGTTATGTCAGCTACCAAAAGGTCCTGACGGAGAAAAAAGCCAACTGGAAGCTTATTATGCAGATGAACCTGGAAGGCTACCACGCTGCGGAGCTGCACAAAGGAACCTTTGCTCCGCATTTCCGCGAAGGTTTTCTTTTTTCTGACGCGGAGGGGCCTCATCTGCGCGTTCTGGCCGCAAAAACAAACTTGCTGGATGCGGAAAACGTCCCGGAGAAGCAGAGAAAGCTGCTCGACTTCGTATCGATTTTTTATGTTCTGTTCCCCAACACGATCATCATAGTGCACGATGACAACATTTTAATCAGCAGGTTCTTGCCGCTGGCCCCGGATCGAACGCTCTGGTCGCAGGAGCTGCTCTATCTTCCCGATAAATACGTCGGGGAGTCGGGGCGGAGAGCGTTACGCAACCGCCTCCTCTACACGGAGGTCTTGTTGGACGACCAGGATTTCACGATGGCCGAACGGGTTCAGGCCAACCTGCTGAACGGAGTCAACGAAACCCACATGCTGGGTCTCGAGGAAGGACTCGTGATGGTGTTTCAGGAGATTGTCAACAAGAGGTTGGCGGGATTTATCCCTTTAAATTGACGGGCTGCGGCAAGCGTTTTGCCAGCAGTTTGTAAGGCGCACGGGCGCACGACTCCACCATCCTGCGGAACGGCGGGATATACATGCCAAGAAATCTTCGCTGTCTCCTGTTTTCTGTTCGTCCGTAATTGTCGATGAGGGACTCAACTGATGAGTACCAAACCAGTGGAGGATGAATGACCCGACACTGCCGTTTCGTGATTACGTCTTCAATGCAGCGAGGCCAATCCGTGACCCTCGTGACAGGAACGGCATGTCTGACAAAGTGGAGGGCTGCTCGATAAGACATGGTATAAGCAACCGCTCCTGACGCTCCTGTCCCTTTCAGACCGGGAGCGCGAAGATGGGACAGGTAATGGTCAAACAGGCCAATGACGCCCTGCCGACGAACATAGGCCCTTGAAGAATAGAGTTGCGTGAGTTCAGCATCGTGGTAATACCGGCCAGTCAGGAACTCAACTAGTTGGGGAGAGGGAACGGCATCATCCTCCAAGATCAGGGCATAGGCTATATTCTCAGAGACAATTCGCCGATAGACCTTGATATGTGACAAGGCACAGGCAAACTCGGCATGGGACAGGATTCTTCCAGCTCGTCGCGTGGCAACACGGTCAATCTGGTCTTCATACTGAGGATCGAGTCCATGGCGACCGTCCACGGCATCGACAAACTCAAAGTCGATACCGAGATTGCACAGGGCCTCTGAAATAGCTTCACGCCGTTCGGTGCAATCTAATAGGGACACCACAAAGACGGGGATCGTGGGCGGCATGGCAGTCTTTCTTGGAAAGATGGACCATCAGCCACCGACCGGACATGGTCGGGCCGATTCCGTCCTCCAAGGAGACTGGATGACCCTGCGTATTTACCTGTTCATGATCACCAACCCTGACGATAGCTAGTCGCCATGTTCGGTGATAGGCTCTTGTATTGAGCAGGCGACCCGACAAGGGTGCCCCTCGGAGAACGGAATACTGGGAGTGTATTGATGTTGGTAGGCTATGGCAAGCCTTGGCATTTGATAGCATGCTTTCATTATGCAGGAATTGGTGCCACCGACCCCACAGCACCTGATCGCGTTTGTGATGCTGGTCGTAGTCGGCACGCTTGTTGTGCTATATTTCGAGTGTTACGAGAGTGCGGCTTGTTCCGTGTCGCATGTCTTATCTGATCTGGTCTCCGTCCTGCTCGTGAGTGCCGGATGGAGTATTATCCTAGTGGAGGTCGCCATGTTTGTTGAATCCTGGATCAAGGAACGACGTGAACGACGGTACAAGGAAGAACGGCAATCACTCGTCGAAGAGCTACGCGCCAAGATTCGCTCAACGGGCAAACCGTTAACCGAACAAGACCTTGAAGAATTAGAGCAGGAGACTGGTCACGTTTTGCCGACCAATTCCCGATAGGTCATCGGCTTCCCTGGCATGGCTCCAAAGAGAGCCTGCATCCGGTCTACCGTATCTACCTGACAGTTCCCTTCATTTAGCCGGAAGGTGAACTCGTCAACATACCGATCCAGGTGCTTCACGCTCACTTGATGGAAGGTGCCTTCCAGCCCGCGTTTCAAATTGGCCCACACGCTTTCAATCCCGTTCGTATGCGCCATCCCCCTCACGTACTCATTCGCTGAATGGTTCAGGGTTTCATGCTGATACCCTTTGCGGGTCAGCCCACGATAGGCTCCATGATTATCGGTATAGACTTGTGACCCCTGTTCGACGTGTCGCTGGATCTCCGTCCACAAGGTCAGCCGATCCGTCCCTGTCACCGACTTGGCAATCGTCTTGCCGTCCCGTGCGCGCATGCCCATAACGGCTTGTTTCCCGGTCGATCCACCGCCTTGAGGCTTCGTGCCTTTTTTCAGACGTTTGTTGCGCTCTTTGCCCCCGATGTACGTCTCGTCAATCTCCACAATGCCGGAAAGCAAAATCGACTGCGAATCACAGGCTTTCCGAAGCCGATGCAGCATATACCAGGCATGCGGTTGTTTGATCTTGATCTTTTTGCTTAACTCCATGGAGGAAATGCCCTTCCGATCCGTCAAGAACAGATACGCGGCCATCAGCCATTTGCGCGCGTCGATCTTGTTGCGTTCAAGTGGCGTATTGGTGAAGACCGTGAAGTAGGCCCGACACATCCCACACCAATAGGTGCCTGCCTTCTTTTGAGGCGTAATCTTGTCAGTCTTGTCGCACTTCGCACAGACCGGCTGTCCGTGCCACCGGACCCGCTCGAAGTACTGAATGGCACTCTCGACCGTCGGATATAACTCATTGATTTCAAACAGGCTTAAGGTCTTGGCTTTGTGTGTCGGCATCGTCTTCTCCCTTCGTGAATACTGAAAGCATACTAGCACGATAGAGAAGGTTTGTCAAGTTAAAGGGATAAATCCGAGGTTGGCCGCACGGGACGCCACGACCGAAGACAGGCCCAGCGAGGTTATTGAAAAACCCCTCCTCGCTCGGAATTGACCACCGCCGGAATGGCGAACAAAACCGCTTCTCCTCCTTGTCCTGCGCAGTCCGTCCCCCTGAGCAACCTGCCGTTCCGCATCATCCTCAGTAGCGGCGAAGCCGCGTATCGAAGGGCGAATTTCGAGCCTGCGGGGGCCAAACGCGACCGAGAAAGGAGCGATTGCGCCTCTCATCCTTCGATGCAGCGCTTGCGCGTCTACTCAGGATGAAGGTTTGGGTTCGCCCGGAAAGTGATTGCGAAAACCACGTTTTCCCATGCGCGGACATGACAAATGAGAGAGGACGTGGTTCGGTGCAGGGACCGCATATGGGCTTTTACAACAACCCCCTCAAGGGGGGGGGAAATTCAGCGCGTTCCCTCTGTGGGACTTTTTAACATCCCCGCGCGGCCTAACGAATTCCGTGGCTTGCCAGGTATCCCCGAACCATCGTGGCGCACTTCTCCGGCTTTTCCAGCTGCAGGAAGTGCGAAGCCTCGGGCACGAAGTCGTAGTCGACAGCCGTTGCGTGCCTCAGGTCGAAAGTCGGCAGGTACGTGTAGGGCAGCGTGGGATCGGCTCCGATGATTTTCGTGGGACAACGAAGATCTTCCCAGTCCATCCAAACGTGGAAAGTTCTGCGTGGTGTATGATTTACGCTTCATGGTCGCGCGGGCAGCGTAGTCCGTAACCTTCTCCAGTTGCGGATTCACGAAGCGTCATCGAATACCCATTCTTTCCCGCCATGTTACGTGAAGGCGTGTGCTTTATGGTCCTCATCGGGCGCCGGGTCGTTGTGCATGACGAGGATGTCATCCATCTCAGAACGGATCGCTTTCAGCCGCCGTCGGCGTCAAGAAAGTTGGTTGATCTCATCCCACAAGCTTCTGAGGTCTCTAGCAACTTCGGCAGAAATATCAACACCGAATTCCTGACTGACGATCTTGAGGAAGTTCACAGCGTCAATAGAATTCCCGCCGAGTTCGCTTAAGTCCGCATCCAGCATCGACCGATCCGAAATGCCCAAATGTTTTTTACGAGGTCACCAACACGTTCTCAAACACTTGCCATAGTCGCGCTTCCTTTCCTTGAAAGTAACCTTCCATCTTTGACTGTGATAGAGCGGTGATAAAAAAGTAGGTAAATCATAATCCAACGAACGCGGTTGTCAAACGATCAAGGCGCCTTGATCCAAAATCGCCGTCGTTGGAACGGATAGCCCGGCAGCGAGATCCGGCGACGAGTTTCTCCCGCGAACAGACCCGCAAAGGAAACCGGGAGTCCGGCTTCGTACGCCTTTGCAACGGCCTCCGTGAATGCGTCGTCGGGTTCCGGGAGACTCGACAGAACGACCGGCGCCTCGCCATTGCCGGCAGTCCAAGCCGGTGTCGTGCGCTGACCAATCTCCACGACAGTCTTCACTCCCAGATCCCCCAATGTCTGCACGCAACGGTCGGAAGCTCCCGGCTCGTTCGCTTGGCGGCGCCAGTATGCCGCGTCCAGCGTCTCACCTGGCTCCACCACCCGGCCTGTCACGCTACTCACCAGGGTGAGCGACGGCGGCGCGATCGCGACGCCTTCCAGTGCCGCTTGCAGATCGTCGAGAGCCGCGGCCTGCGCCCCGACTTCCGGCAACCCGCCCATCAGCACACCCCGCGCCGCGGCAAATCGCAACCCGTCCTCCAGGCCGAACACCCCGGCCGCCTGCGCCGAGGCCAACTCTCCGAGGCTGTGTCCCATCACCACGCTGGGCCGAATCCCCACGCTCGTCCACAGCGCCGTGAGCGCACATTCCAGCGCATAGATCGCCGGCTGCCTCCACGCTACGTCGTTCTGAGCATCCGGCGCTCGACCAAACAGCACGTCCAGCAATGAGACGCCCCGCGCTTCCCGTAAAACCGCGTCGCAACGGTCCAGCACCGCCCGCACCACCGGCTCGCTCGCGTAGAGCGCTTCTCCCATTCCGACCCCCTGACCGGCTTGGCCCGTATATGCGAACGCCACTTTGGTCGCTGCCCGTGGTTCTACTCCTTCATCAGCTTCCGCGAGCTTCTTCAGCCCGTCCCGCAGGGACGCGGCGTCGTGGAAGACCATGCCTGCACGATGGTTGAAATGACTCCGCCCGATACCAGCGGTCCACGCCATGTCGGTCAGCAGGGGATCGGCCGCGTCCCCGGCAGAAAGCTCGAGTTCATCGATCCACGACAGGTACTGCTTCGCCAGGTCCCGTAACGCAGCATCCGATTTTCCAGACAGCGGCAGCACCCGCGTTTTGCGCGCGGCGAGTTCTTCCCCGGCCACAGGAAGGTGCGTCATCGGCTCCGGCATGGCCACGGCCACGGGCTGCGCGGCACCGGTTGGCCAATGCCGTGCATCGACCCCTGCACTGTCTGATGCCCCGCATCCTTCCACCACCACGTGCGCATTCGTCCCCGAGATACCGAATGCGCTGACCGCCGCGAACGGCGGCCGATCAGGGTGCACGGGCCAGTCCGTCGCAACCGATGTCACGCGTACCGGCAGCCGGTCCCAATCCAGGTTGGGGTTGGGGTCACGAAAGTGCAGGTGCCTGGGAATGACGCCCCGTCTCATCGACAGGATGACTTTGATCAGACCGGCAATCCCTGCCGCCGGCTCCAAGTGGCCGATGTTCGTCTTCACCGAGCCGATCAAAAGTGGGTGCTCCGTTTCTCGTCCCTTGCCGTACACCGCTGCCGCCGATTGCACTTCGATCGTGTCACCCAACTCCGATGCGGACCCGTGGGCTTCCAGATAGTCCACGTCCGCCGGCGACACGCCCGCCCGGGACAGCGCCTCCTCGATGACCCGCTTCTGCACCGGACCATTGGGCACCGTGGCCCCGGCGCTCGCTCCGTTCTGGTTCACCGCCGAACCGCGGATCACCCCCCAAATCCGGTCGCCGTCGGCTACAGCCTCGCCCAATCGCTTCAGGACGACCATTCCGCAGCCCTCGCCTCGCACGAAGCCGTCCGCGGAGGCATCGAAGGTCTTGCATGCACCCGTCCGCGACAACATCCCCAAATCCGCCATCTCTCTGATGATCCCGGTCGACAGGATTGCGCTCACGCCTCCGACGAGTGCCATGTTCATTTCGCCTCGTTGCAAACCTGCGACCGCGTGATGCAGGGCGATCAGTGACGACGCACAGTTGAGTTCCACCGGCATCGTCGGCCCCTCCAAACCCAGATGAAAGGCGACCCGCCCGACCGCCATGCTCGCGGCGGTGCCCATATAGTTGACGCCGTCATCGCCCATTGTCATCAAGTCCCGGTATTCACTGGCGCTGAGCCCCACGTAGACCCCGGTGCGGCTGCCCCTCAACCGTTCCGGATCCATCCCGGCATCCTCGATCGCCTGCCAGCTCGTCTCCAGCAGCATGCGTTGCTGGGGATCCATCAGGCGCGCCTCGATCGGCGTAATCCGGAAGAAGCCGGCGTCAAATTTGTCAATCTCTTTCACAAATGCGCCCCGGCAGTAAGAGGCGTACCCGGTCGGAAGGCCTCCGGCGAGGTCGCTCCAGGCATCGGTCCCCGGCCGCCTGTCGGTCACCGCGTTGGCGCCCGCTTCGAGCAGACGCCAGAAGGCCGGGAGATCCGGAGCGTCGGGGAACCGGCAGGCCATGCCCACGATGGCGATCCGGTCGTCCTCGCGCGCTATTGTCGGACGTACCTCCGGCTCGGGTTGCGCTCGTGGGACGGACTCGGTGGCGACCTCGCCGAGTTCGCCAACCAGATGACCGGCGAGACCGGCGATGTTCGGGTAGTCGAACACCAGCGTGTTGGGGGCCGAATACGTCCCGGAAAACGCCCGGTTCAACCGGTTCCGCAGCTCCACGGCCATGAGCGAATCCATCCCCAGATCGAAAAACCCCACTGTGGGCACCGGTACAGACGGCAGCCTGAGCACCGCCTGCAGTTCCTGCTGCAGGAACGACACCAACAAGGCTTCACGCTCCGCGGCGGGCGTCTCCGCCAGGCGGGTCATCAAACCCTCCGCCAGGGCGGGCGAATTCGCATCGTCTTCCGAGACGGTGGCGAGCAGTTCTTCCAGCAGGGGCGGGCGGCTATCGAGAGATGCTCCGAAAACGGACCAATCCCTCGCCAGAACCATCGAAGTCGCGGGGTCCTCGCGAACCAGCCGCTCGAAAGCCCTGAGACCTTGTTGCGGGGTAATCCACTCGATTCCGGTCGCCGCGATATTCTGGGAGATACGCTCCATCTGCTCCGCCGCTTCCCCGATCTCCGACCACGCCCCCCAGGCGATAGCCTGGCCCGGGAGACCCAGCGCGCGTCGATGCGCGGCGAGCTGATCCAGGAACGCGTTGGCTGCCGAGTGGTTCGACTGGCCCGGGTTGCCCAGCACGCCGGCCACGCTCGAAAACAGCACGAACATGTCCAGATCTCTATCCATCGTCGCCCGGTGCAGGTGCCATGCGCCCAGCACCTTCGGCCAAAGCACCTGCTCGAACCTCTCCCAGTTCTGGTTGCCGATCGCGCCGTCAGACAGCACCCCCACGCTGTGGGTCACGCCGCCCAGAGGCGGCAAGTCCCGCTCCATGCGCGCCAGCATTTCGTCCAACGCGTCCGGGTCCGTTACGTCCGCGAGTTCCACCCGCACCGTGAACCCACGCTTGCGTAGCGACTCGACCGCCTCTTCGGCCTCGGGGTCCGGGGGTCTTCGGCCATTGAGCACGATAGCCCCGGCCCCTTTTTCGGCGAGCCAGTCGGCCACGGCGCACCCGATGCCGCCCAGGCCTCCGGTGACGAGATACGTCCTGTCCTCTCGCAAGCGGCCCCTCGTGAGCGGAGAATTCGCAAAAATGATCTTCCCGATGTGCCGGCCGTCGCGCATGAACTCGATGCCCTGCCTCGCCTCGGCGAGCGGCCACCTGGTGTGGACGAGCGGCTTCAGTTCTCCCGCTGCCACCCGCTCCATGACGTCTCTCAGCAAGGCCCCAGGCCGCTCCGGCTCATCTTCCTTCATGGCGTCGAGCTTCACGATGTAATAGTCCACGTCCGGCCGTACGGCCGCCATCTCCTCCTCGCTCAGAATGTCGCGCGCCGCCAGCTCCACGAACCGGCCGCCTTCCGCCAGGCACGAGAGGCTCGCGTCGATGAAGCCCTCCGACGTCAGGCTGTTCAGGATAAGGTCGACGCCCGCGCCGCCCGTGGCCGCGAGGATTTCCGACCCGAACTTCGTCTGGCGGCTGTCGAATACGTGCTCTACGCCCAGCGAGCGGAGGTAGGCCTGTTTCGGCGCGCTCGCTGTCGCGAACACTTCCGCTCCCGCCGCCTGCGCCAACTGGATGGCCGCCAGGCCCACGCCGCCCGCGCCCGCGTGAATCAGCACTCTATCGCCTGCTTTCAGCCCCGCGAGTTCGTAAGAAAGCGCCGCGGACAGGAACACCGTCGGCATTGATGCGAGTGCCGTGGCCGACAAATCCGCCGGAGCGGGCGCCACCAATTCCTCATGCGTCACCGCTTCGGGACCGAACATCCCGCGCGCGCCGCGCTTCACGCCGACCACGCGGTCGCCCACGCAGACGCTCGTCACCTCCGAGCCGACCTCGAGGACATGGCCGCACATCTCCGTGCCCAAGAATTTTTCGTCAATCAGGCCGAGCGCCGCGAACACGTCCCAGAAATTGAGCCCGGCTGCCTCGACGCCTATGCGGACTTCTCTCGGCCCGAGCGGCGGCAACGGCGCCTGTAGGCCGTCGGGCGCACCGTCTTCGCCGAGCCCCAATAGCCAACCCGGCTCTTCGGGGAAGGTGAGCCGCTCCGCCCCCTCGCCGGCCCGCACCAGGCGGGCGACGCGGCGCCTGTCGCCTCGGTGGACGATTTGGTTTTCCGCATCGGGATAGAGCAGTTCATTGGCGATATCCGTCGCCGTCGCCGTCGGCTCAGGATCCAGATCGATCAACTTCGGCTGCGCCTGGGGCGCTTCCCGGGCCACTACCTTCGCGAAACCCCATAGCGTCGCACCGGCAAGCTCACCGCCTCGTTCGCGCTCCAGCACCTGCGCGCCCCGCGTGAGGAACCACAAGCCCTTCCCGGGCGCCGCGTCGACGTCCAGGAGCCCCTGCGACAGGGCCAATGCGCTCGCCCCCACCCGCTTCACGTCCTCCGCCATTTCTGCTGCCGTCGCACCGGGTCCGTGACCATCGAGCGCCGTGAGGTGCACGACGCCGCTGAGCGGCGCATCTTTGGGCAGCCCCTCCAGCAGCGCTCCCCAGGATTCGCGGCGCTCCATCTCAACGGACGTTTGGATGACTCCGGGTGTTTCATCCGCGGCGCCCCCGTTCGTCGAGCCCGCCTCGCTCGCCAGCACGACCGTCTGGTTGCGCGAAGCCAATTCCGCCGCCAATTGTTCGGCTTCGCCGCCGCGGTCTGCCGCCAGAACCCATACGCCGGGACGCTCGGCCACCTCCTTGGGCAGCTGCGCCAGAATCACGCCCCTGTCCGGCATCTCGGCGGCATCGGACCCGCCCAGCCCCAGAATCTCCACTCCCTCGAAACCCGCGGCATCGAGGGCGCCCCGCCATACGTCCGGCCCCGCCAGGGCGTAGGTGGGGCGGCAGTCGTCGGAGAACCGCCACCAGCCGTCTAACTGTCCGAAAGTCAGATCCAGCCAATCCTGGCCGCAAAGGTTCTCGAGCGCCATGAGTTGCCCAGAGGGTGCGAGAAGGCTCCTGCAGTGCGTCAGTGTCTCCTCCAGATACCGCGTGGCGTGCAGCACATTCGACGCAATCAGCACGTCATAGCCATGCGAGTCGAATCCCTGTTCCACCGGGTCTTTTTCGATATCCAGCACCCGGTACTTGATGCCCCCGCCGCCGTCGCCGAACAGTCCCTCCGCCTGCGCGAAGAAGCCCGCCGAGATATCCGTGTACATGTACTCGAACCGCCCTTCGGGAAGCTCCGGCAGGACGGATTCGGTCGCCGACCCCGTACCCGCCCCGACCTCGATCACCCTCAGGCGGCGTCCTTCAGGCAGCCCGGCCACGAGGGTGCGCACCGCGTCCCCCAGCATCTTGTTCGCCGCTCGCCAAACCGGCGCTTTGAAGTAGAGGTCCGCTGCACTCGGTTCTCCGCTGCCGAACAGAAGCGACAGCGGGTCCTCCTTTCCACGCAACACTTCCGCGAGAGCACCCGCGCTTCTTCGAAACAGCCCGATCTCGTTTGAAGCGTATGCGTAACGCTCGCTCACTTGGGCCGCGAACTGCTCGGGATCCCCCGGAATTCCTTCCGGTAAAGGCTCTCCGGCCCCTACGGCGACGACTAAACCTTCGCTCTCTGCCTTAAGGACGCCCGCTCTCGCCAAAATCACGAGCATCCGGCGGAACAGTCGGCTGTGTTCATCCTTAACCCCCAAGCGTTGGCGTAAATCTTCCGAGTCCACAGCCGCACCCGCTTTTCGCTCCCACCCGAGCTTCTCCAAGGCAGAAAGCGCAAAATGCCGCGCCATACACGAGAGGTCCGCCAGCAAGGCGGGCCTCACCCCGGCATCAACTCCTTCCGCCGCCAGATAGTCGGAGAACGGCCCCCATCGCTCCGCAACTTCTCCTGGACTCGGCAGGAAATCTGCGGGCAGCATTCCAGGCGGGAGGGCGCTTTCGCGCCACACCACCTCGTACAGCAGTTTGTCCAGGCTTTCCTCTGCCGAGAGCAAAGCTGCCCTAGTCGCCAGCTTTATCGTGTACCCGCTCAACTCACCAAGCAACGTCCCGCTCTCGTCGTAGATCCGCAGATCGGCAGTCAGGACTTCCGGCGACTCACCCGTTTCCCTGACCGGACCCCCAGTCGACTCACGCATGCGTACGTGACAGGCTATTCGGTCCGGTAGCCGCCCCGTCAGCCACAGTCGGTCACAACCGAACGGCAGATACGTGATGCCGTCTTCGGCTCCGGCCGTCTGGCGTGCCGCCCCCATAGTCTGAAAGCAACCGTCCAGGAGGAGCGGATGGACGTCGAGCCCGTTGCGGCGACCGAGCGCTTCCGGGAACGACACCTCGCCCAATGCCTCGCCGGGCCGTGACCAGACCCTCCCCAACGTGCGGAACGACGGACCGAGATCGATCCCGACTCCGGCCTTGGCGCGGTAGAAGGCCGGGACATCCATTGGCGACAGACCAGCTTTCAGGCCGTCCAGGTCCACTCTCGTTCCGGCTTCCGTCGTACGCGATTCCGACGAGACCCGGCCTTCCGCGTGCAGGGTCCATCCCTCGTCGGTGGCCCCTTTGCTGAGGATCTGGACACGGCGCGCCGGTTCATCCCCGGCAGCATCGAGCAGCACCTGCACGGTCCGTCCCCTTTCACCGGTCCCGTCTTTGGAGTCGTCTTCCGGGAAGACCAGCGCGCTCTGCATCAGGAAATCCTCCACCGTCACCGATCCGGTCCTTTCGTGAAGTGAAGCCGTTGTCGCCATGGCGCCGTAGAGCGCTCCCGGTGCAATCACCCGGTCGAACACCCGGTGGTCGTACATCCATGCCGGATCCGACGGAAACAGCTCCGTCTCGAACGTGATCTCGCCGCGAGCGGATTCGTGCCGGACGCCCAACAGCGGATGACCGATAGTCTGGCGACGCCGCTTCGGCGCCTCGATCCAGTGGCGTTCGCGCTGGAACGGATAGCCCGGCTGCGAGATCCGGCGCCGCGTTTCTCCTGCGAACAGCCCCGCGAAATCAATCGGGAGTCCTGCGGCGTACACCCCGGCGACCGCGTTCACGAACGTGGAGTTGCCTGCAGGGGCGTTGTCGGATGGTTGACGCAAACTCCACAGCACCACCGGCGCCGGCGTCTGCTCCGACTCCGGCCAAGCCAGAGACACCATCGGCCCGAGGACGGCATGCGGACCGATCTCCACCACGAGGTCGACCCCGAGGTCTGCCAACGTCTTGACACCGGAAGCGAACGCCACCGGCTCGCGCGCCTGGCGTCGCCAGTACGTCGCATCCAGCGTCTCACCGGACTCGATCGCACGGCCCGTCAGGTTGCTGACCAGGGTCAGGGAGGGAGGGTGGATCGCCACACCGTCTAGGGCCGCTTCCAGATCGTCCAGCGCCGGCTCAACCAAGGCGCTGTGGGCCCCCAGCGTCGTGTTCAACCGGTTGACCAGGAGACCCTTGGAGAGAAAGCGTTCCGATATCGCCTCGACCGCCTCGATTGAGCCGCTGACCACCTGGTGCGACCCGTTGTCCGCCGCAATGCTCACCCCCGTGCCTCCGGTCTCCACGTTCTGCTCACGCACGGCCGCTGCCACCTGCGGCGCCGGCGCAAACACCGCGGCCATCGCGCCTGCTTCCGGCAGAGTCGCCATCAGCGAACCCCGTGCCGCGGCAAACCGCAGGCCGTCTTCCAGGCTGAACACGCCCGCGGCCTGCGCCGCGGCCAGTTCACCCAGACTGTGCCCCACCACCACGTCCGGTCGGATCCCTACGCTTGACCACAGCGCGGTGAGGGCACATTCCAGTGCATAGATCACCGGCTGCGTCCACGCCACGTCGTGCAGGCTGATCCCCGACGCCCCGGCCCGCCCGAACATCACGTCCAACAACGAGGCGTCCCACGCTTCCCGCAGGACCGCGTCGCAACGGTCCAGCACCGCCCGCACCACCGGCTCGCTCGTGTAGAGCGCCTCTCCCATCCCAACCCATTGGCTGGCCTGGCCGGTGTAGGCGAATGCCACCTTGGTCGCTTTCCGAGGCCTCGATTCTTTGTCCGTTTCGGCCAATGTCTTCAGCCGATCCCGCAACGACGCGGCGTCATGAAAGACCACGCCCCTGCGGTGATCAAAATGACTCCGCCCGGTGCCGGCGGTCCACGCCATGTCCGCAAGCAGTGGCTCTGCAGCGTCCTCTGATGAAAGCTCGCGTTCGTCCAGCCAGGACAGGTATCGCTTGGCCAGATCCCGCAAGGCGCCGTCCGATTTCCCCGACAGGGGCAGGACCCGCGTCGTGCGCGCGGAGAGGTCCTCCGTTTTCACCGGCAGGTCCGCCGCAGATTCCGGCAGTGCCACGGCCACGGGTTGCGCGGCGCCGGTGGGCCACTGTTCTTTGTCGGCTTGGGCGGTGTCCGGAGCCGGATACCCTTCCACCACCACGTGCGCGTTCGTGCCCGACCATCCGAATCCGCTCACTCCCGCCAGCGGGGGACGAGCGAAATGGCGCGGCCAAGTTGTCGGCACTGCCGTGACTTGCAACGGCAGCCGGTTCCAGTCCACTTCCGGAGTCGGGTTTTGGAAATGCAGGTGCTTGGGAATCACACCCCGCTGCATCGCCAGAATCACCTTGATTAGGCCGGCAACCCCCGCAGCCGATTCCAGGTGCCCGATGTTGGTCTTTACCGAGCCGATCAAAAGCGGGCAGTCCGCTTCGCGTCCTTTGCCGTAAGCCGTCCCCGCTGCCTGTAGCTCGATCGGGTCACCCACCTCCGTTCCCGTCCCGTGAGCCTCCAGATAGTCCACTTCCGACGGCCGGATTCCGGCACGCGATAGCGCCGCCTCGATCACCCGTTCCTGTGCTGCTCCGTTCGGGACCGTCAAACCCGGGCTCGCCCCATCCTGGTTCAAGGCTGTGCTGCGGATCACCCCCCAGATCCGGTCCCCGTCTGCCTCCGCTTCGCTCAGCCGTTTCAGAACCACGATGCCGCAGCCTTCGCCCCGCACGTATCCGTTTGCCGCGGCATCAAAGGTCTTGCACTTGCCGTCCGGTGCCAGCATCCCCGCATTCCCACGCAGTTCCAGCAGTCGGCCGGACATGATCGTGTTGACGCCTCCTGCAAGCGCGAGGTCCGCCTCGTCCAGTTGCAGGCCCGATACTGCCTGGTGAATCGCAACCAGCGAAGATGAGCAGGCGGTATCCACGGCCATTGCCGGTCCCTCCAGACCCAGCGTGAAGGCCACCCGCCCGATGGCCGTATTGAAGGACGTACCGGCCACGGCATAGAGGCTTTCTGCAGGTTCCGCCGTCTCCTTGACGCTCAGGATTAACTCCCGGTATTCGTTGTTGCTGATCCCTGCGTACACTCCGGTACGGCTGCCTTCAGCCGATCAGGATCTATTCCCGCGTCTTCGAGAGCCTGCCAGCTTGTTTCAAGCATCATGCGCTGTTGCGGGTCCAGCAGTTGCGCCTCAACGGGCGAAATCCGGAAGAACGGTGCATCGAACTGGTCGATATCGGAGACGAAGGCGCAGAACCTGCAGGCTTCGCTCTGAACCGCAGCATCTGGGAACAGCTGACTCACGCGTCCGACGCCGGACCCCGGCACGCCTTCCGACACCGCGTTTACTCCGGCTTCGAGCAGACGCCAGAAGGCCGTGAGGTCCGGCGCGCCGGGAAACCGGCAGGCCATGCCCACGATCGCAATCGGCTGGTCGAATTTCTTTTGTTTTCGACCTTCAGGTTCGCCGCGTTGTTCTTCGGTAGGCTCGGGTGCTTTCTTCATCATCGAAACACGCTGTTTTCGTCAGGAGGGTAGCAGTGCAATTAATTTCCCTTACGACCGCCTCGCATTATCGTGCGACTTCCTCTGGCAGTCAATCGCAACGTGTACGTGTCCTTCTCCCCCTCACCCCAGCCCTCTCCCACTGTGGGGAGAGGGAGTAGATGAAACTTCCTCTCCCTTGATGGGAAGAGATGAACGCATTCCCTCTATCTCCTCTCCCTTGATGGGAGAGGATTAAGGTGAGGGTGGTAAAAGCCTTTGACTTTGTTGGTCATCCCCGATCAAGTCTGGGACAAGCGTCGAGGATGACAAGAGGAGGGAGCGGTAAAAGAAAAAACCCTGGATGCCCGATTAAAAATGTCGGGCATGACAGAAGGGGAGTCGGGGGGTTCCGTAGGGGCGGACCTGCGTGTCCGCCTTCCCTTCTTTCGTTCTGCTATACGTCCAGATTGTCGGCGAGGGCGGCGTTGGCCATGAGAAATTCATACCGGGCTTCGGTGCGTTTGCCCATGAGATCGCGGAAGGCACGGTCGGTGTCGAGTTCATTGTGAAGCTCGACTTTGAGGAGTTGGCGCGTGGCGGGATCGAGCGTCGTCTCTTTGAGTTGTTGAGGAAACATTTCACCGAGACCCTTGAACCGGCTGATGAGCGGCGTCGCCCTCCCACCGGCTTCGGCCAGAATGCGTTCTTTCTCTTCATCCGTCCCCGCCCAATGGACGGCCTTGCCCACGTCGATACGGTAGAGCGGCGGTTGGGCAATGTAGACGTGCCCGTGTTTGATCAAGTCCGGGACGTGCCGGAAAAAGAAGGTAAGCAGCAACGTGCTGATGTGGTAGCCGTCCACGTCCGCATCCATGAGCAGAATGATTTTGTGGTAGCGTAATTTCTTGAGATCGAACTCCCGGCCGATCCCGCAGCCCAGGACTTTGACCAGGTCCGCCAGTTCCTTGTTCTCGACTACCTTGCCCAGCGTGAGTTCCTCGGTGTTCAGCACCTTGCCCCGGATGGGGAAGATCGCCTGGGTCTTCAGGTCGCGACCCTGCTTCGCGGTGCCCCCGGCGGAATCGCCCTCCACCACGAACAACTCGCTGAGTTCGGGGTCCGTGCTTTGGCAGTCCGCCAGCTTGCCCGGCAGATTCAGGCGATGGCTCACCGCGGATTTTCGGATCACGGCCTTCGACGCCTCACGGGACGCTTCCCGCGCGCGCGCCGCGAGAATCATGCGGCCGACCAGGGTTTCGGCAATGGATTGGTTTTCGTGCAGAAAGTTTTCCAAGGACGGGCGTAACGCGTTGTCCACGAGCCCTTGCACCTCGGGATTGTTGAGCCGTTCCTTGGTCTGTCCCTGAAATTGAGGGTTCAGGATGAGCACGCTCAGGACGCAGGCCATGCCTTCGCGGATGTCTTCCGCCTGGACGCTGAGCCCTTTCGGCGTGAGGTTGTGCGTCTCCATATAATTTCGCACGGCTTTCACGATGCCGTTTCGCAAGCCTGATTCATGCGTGCCGCCGTTCGGCGTGGCTATGCCGTTCACGTAACTGCGGACGAATTCCGCGGGTTCGTCCGTCCATTGCAGGGCGATTTCCATGGCGAAGCCGTCGTCAGTCGTCGCGGGTTTGCCGTTGTCGCTCAACCGGCGTTCGCAATAAAACACGAAGTCGGCGGTGGGTTTGTGGCCTCGATCCCTGACGAGTTTGGTGAGGTATTCTTCGATGCCCTGTTCATGGACGAAGTCGTGCGTCTGCTGCGAAGGGCCGTCCTTGAAGGTGATCTTCAGCCCTTTGTGCAGATAGGATTTGGCCTCCAGGGTGTCCTGCAGCAGGGTGGAGTCGAAAGTCGTCTGCTTGCCGAAAATAGCCGGGTCCGGACGAAAATACACCGAAGTGCCCGTGCCCCGCACCGCGTTTTCCTTGGCGACCGGCCCCAGGGGTTTGCCGGCCCGATAGCGTTGCTGCCACTCGTGCCCGTGCCGTTTGACGGTCACCTCCAGGTGCTCGGATAAGGCATTGACCACCGAGGCGCCGACCCCGTGCAAGCCGCCCGAGTGGATGTAGCTGCCGGTTTCGAATTTCCCGCCGGCGTGCAGCGTGGTCATGATGATTTCCAGCGCCGACTTTTTGTATTTCTTGTGCTGATCCACCGGAATGCCGCGCCCGTTGTCGGTGACGCGAATGCCGCCGCCGTTCTTGTCGAGTTCCACCGTGATCGTCGTGGCATACCCGTTCATGACCTCGTCGATGGCATTATCCAGAATTTCCCACACGAGATGGTGCAACCCGGTCTTGTCCGTCCCCCCGATATACATCGCCGGCCTCCGCCGAACCGGGTCAATCCCTTCCAAAACCAGAATCTCACTCGCGTCGTATTTCGTGGTCATGTGGATCCTTTCATTCTCCTGTACAAGCCGGACATGGTTTACAAACTAAACCGGACACATGGTTTACATCGCCTGCAGGGTTTCCGGTTGATGCCACTGCCGGACCGGGATAATCGTCAACGTCCGGTCATCCAGGGTCCCCAGTCGATGAAAACTATAATGGATCGCCCACGTGCTTTCCCCGATCTGTGTGAAGCCCACCGGCTCCTGCGCCAGCACCTCCGAGAGGTATAGCACGTGCCCCCGCCAGCGGACTTCGCCGTTCTGCCGAACCTGCCGCACGCGCGTCCCCGGGGCATACGCGATCGGCGGGAGCTTCGCCGGATACGGCCGCGGCGACGGCTGATACACCTGGCCGGGAGTCTGTCGGTTTAACGCCTCATGCGAGCGGGCCCAATTATATTCGTCCACAAACGCCGCCAACCGCCGTTGTTGCGCCGCCAAAGTCGCCGCGGGCGGCCCCACCGCCGCTTTGAGCGCCCGATGCATCCGCTCATGGCAGCCATTCTCACTCGGCGTGCCCGGCCGAATCCGTTCGGGCCGAATGCCTAACCGCACCCACCACGCCGCCAACCGACTCAGGCCCCCGAGCGCGGTGGAGGCAAAAGGGGGGCCGTTGTCCGTCCGAATCGTCGCCGGCAGCCCATACTCGTGAAACACCCACGCCAACCACGGCTGCACCGCGGCCCGCGTCGGCTGGAGCAACCCCTCACACCGCAGCACATACCGGCTGGCGTGATCCATGACGGTGAGCGGATAACAGCGCTGCCCTGTGCCCAACGGAAAATCCCCCTTGAAGTCCGCACTCCAGGTGGGCGCCGTGGCCGTGCCTCGGCTCAGGCGCTGGGGATCCGCAGGCACGCGTCGCCGCATCCGCCGCGGCCGCACCAACCCCGCCCGTTTCAAGATCACCCCCACCGTGCTATCCACCGGCCACGCCTCGTCCGGCGCCACCGCCCGTAACCGATCCCGAATCTTCTTCGGCCCAAAACTCGGATGGCGGTGCTTCATCGCGAGAATGGCCTCGATGACCGCCTCCGGGGTCTGGTGTGGCTGCGTATGCGGCCGCCGCGCCCCGTCCGCTAACCCCGCCACCCCGTGCGCGTGATACCGCGCCAGCCACTTGTCCCCCGTGGGGCGGCTGATCCCATACCCGGTGCACAAATCGACCTTCGTATACTCCCCACTTAACCAGTCACGTACAAACTGTTCTCGTTGATCCATGATCTTCCACTCCTTCCACGGCATGCGCAGGCCCTCCTTTGCCGTGGAGTCTACCAGTGTAAACCATGTCCCCGGTTTAAAATGTAAACAATGTGCCCGGTCTGTACCAACCAACCTGTCCGGCCTTTCTTGACAGTCTTCGACCCTGGCTTTATATACCACAATGCGCAACAATGTCTCATGATCATCGCCACGTCCTCTTTTTCCTCTCTTATTCTTTGGTTCCTCCTCATCAGCACCGGTTTATGGCCGGGGGCGACCCTTGCCCAGTTTTCGCCCGATGAACTGAGCAGGGAGCAAGCCCTTCCACTGACCGAGGAGCAGGCCCTCGCCCGCATCAGGGCCGAGCTCGGACAGGAACACGGTGAAGCGGCGTTGCGACTGCTCGAACCGTTTCTCGATCGATCCGAGCCGCCCGCCTTCATTGAACAATTCACCTTTTTGCACGCCGAAGCACTGGAGGCTCAGGGTCAGGACAGCCAGGCCATCGTCATCCTCGAACAATTCCTGGAAGAATATCCGGGCTCTCCGCTGGTCCACGATGCCCGGTTGAGTCTGGGCACCCTCTATACCGAATCACAGCAGCCCGACCGCGCCATTCCCATCCTGTCCCGGGTCCTGGACCTGACGCCGGACCAGACGCTACGAGCCGAGGCCCTGTATCGATTGTGCCTCGCGTACGAAGCGAACGGTGAATCTCTTCGGGCGATTCAAACCGCCTTGTCTCATGCCGAACAGGCAGGGGAAGACACACGACGGGATCTCCGGGACTATGTTCAAAGTCTCATCCTGCACAGGATGGACGACCACGCGCTCGGCGAGGTCCTGGATGCCTTTTCGAGCACGTATCCCGGCGATCTGGCTTTGATTCGTCTCATCGAACTCCATCAATCACGGGGCGATGAGACGTTGGCCGAACGGGATATCCGCGCCTTTCTTCGACGCTTTCCCGGTCATCCCTATGCCCCAACCGCAACCGCGCTTCTGCGAACCGCCGTTGTCGGGATCAAAGCCCATCGCCACGTGATTACCGCGGTTTTGCCCTTCTCGGGACAAATGAAACCCTTTGGGACCGAAGCGTTCAACGGCATCCGGTTGGCCTTGGAAGAAGAGGAGGCCTTTTGGGGCTCCAACACCGTTGGGCTCGTGGTCAAAGACAGCGTCCTACCGCCAGCCCGATTTCGCCGCGAGCTTTCTTACCTGCTCGACGACTTTTCCCCCATTGCCCTGATCGGTCCCTTATTGGCCCGGGAGGTGCAACTCCTGGCTGATACCCCGGACCTCGCGGCCGTGCCCTTTATCACACCCACCGCGACCCTGCCGACCGTCAAGCCATTCGGACGGTATTGGTTCAGCACCGCCATGACGCCTTCCCTCCAGATCAACCGGCTGGTGGACTATGCCATGCAGCATTTCGGGCATACCCGCTTTTGCATCCTGGCCCCTCAAACGCCCCATGGCCGGCACTTGCATCACATTTTTCGACAGGCCGTGGTTCAAAACGGAGGGAAGGTGATTGCCGCTGAGTGGTATCAACCGGGAACGACCGATGCGTCGGTGCAGATCACGCGTATCAAAGAGACGGATTTGAGCCTTGATGGAGAAATGTTGCCCCTGATACCCGAGGAGCCGGTCGATCCGGAGGGCAGTCCCGTCACGGAGGAACCGTCGCCTGAGGACGGGCAGGAAGACGCGCCGTTGGTGTATACTCCGGGATTCGATGCCCTGTTTCTCCCCGGCCATCCGACCGACGTGGCTTTTCTTGCCGCGCAACTCGCCTTTTTCGATATGAACGTGCCCTTGTTGGGAACGAATACCTGGAACCACCCCAATCTCCTGAAATGGGGGCGCAGTTCCATCGAGGGGGGACTGTTCGGGGATGCCCTGTTCCTCGAAACTGCCGATCCGGCAATCCGGCGTTTTATCACCGCCTATCGTGAACGGTTTCAGACCGACCCTTCGATTTTTGCGGTCCAGGCCTACGATGCCATGCGCGTGGTCCTCGACGCGATCCGCCGTGGGGCGACCACCGGCCCCGACGTCCGCATGCAACTCTTTGTCCGGCACGACCTTCCCACCCTGGGTGGAATGGAAAAATTCGATGAGGGTGGCATCCTCACCCGCAAAGTGTATATGATCCAAATTCAACACGGTCGATTCATCCAACTGGATTGAGGTTCCGGCGTTCCGCATGATAGTCCAATTCCTTCATACCTTGTCTTACGTGATCCTTCCACTGATGATGGCCGTGGTCCTGCATGAGTATGCTCACGGCTGGGTCGCCAATTATTATGGAGACGGCACGGCACGGGAACACGGCCGGTTGACGCTCAACCCACTCGTCCACATCGACCGTTTCGGTACCATTATCGTTCCCCTGCTCTGCCTGCTCATGCCGGGCGGATTCCTGTTCGGCTGGGCGAAACCCGTTCCCGTGACTCCGGGACGCTTGCGCAATCCCCGGCGCGATATGGCCCTCGTGGCGGCGGCCGGCCCGGCGATGAATTTCGTGCTGGCCATTCTGAGCGGTGTCCTGTTGAGCGTCCTGCTGGCCATCGATCCGACGCTCCAGGAGAATTGGCCTCCCCAGCCGGGCGTCACCCCGAGAACCGACCTGTTGGGGATGCTCCTGTTGCCGTTGGTCGCCATGCTCCTGTTTTCGATTATCATCAACACCTTGCTCTTTGCGTTCAATCTTCTTCCGATTCCTCCGCTCGACGGAGGCCGGATCCTGATGAGCAGCCTGCCGCTCAAACCGGCACTCCTTCTCAGCCGGCTGGAACCCTATGGCATGCTGGTGATCCTCGGCCTGATCTTTTTCGATTCACGGATCCACGTGGTCAGCGGCTTTATCGGGACGATCTTCCAATTCATGACCGGATCCATTCTCTCGAGGTTCGTGTTGTAACTGCTTATGAAGGAGTGAATGATGCGCGTGGTCAGCGGCATGCAGCCCAGCGGACGCCTGCATTTGGGCAATTATTTGGGGGCTCTCACGAATTGGAAGACCCTGCAGGACGACCATACCTGTTTCTTCTTTGTGGCGGATTGGCACGCGCTGTCCACCAATTACGAAGACACCGGCCACGTCACGACCTGCGTCCGGGAATTGCTGATCGATTGGCTCGCGTCGGGGATCGATCCCGAACGGTCCACGGTCTTTATTCAATCCCACGTGCCGGAACATGCCGTGTTGCATTTACTCCTCTCGATGCTGACCCCGGTCTCGTGGTTGGAACGCAATCCGACGTATAAGGAAAAGCAGGAACAACTCGAGGGACGCGACCTCTCCACGCACGGGTTCTTGGGCTATCCCGTGCTGCAAGCGGCCGACATTCTGCTCTATAAAGCCGATGCCGTGCCGGTGGGCAAAGACCAACTCCCCCACCTGGAACTGACCCGCGAAATCGCTCGACGGTTCAACAGTCTTTATACCCCCGTGTTGGTGGAACCGCAGGAACTGCTTACTGAATTTCCCAAAGTCGTCGGAACCGACGGTCGCAAAATGAGCAAGAGTTACCGGAACACGATCAACCTGTCCGACCGCGAACCTACGGTCCGGCAGACCCTCAAGACCATGGTCACCGATCCGGCCCGGGTGAGGCGAACCGATCCGGGAAACCCTGATATCTGCCCGGTGTTTGAATTCCACAAGATCTATTCCGACTCCGCGGTCATCGACCAGGTCAACGAAGAATGCCGCACGGCAAAAATCGGCTGCATCGACTGCAAGACATTTGTGGCGGACCGCGTCGTGGCGCAACTCTCGCCCATTTGGGAAGCTCGTGGCTCGCTCGAAACCAACCCCTCCCGGCTCGACGAAGTGGCCCGTGCCGGACGTGAGCGCGCTTCCAAGGTCTCCCGCCAAACCCTCGGAGAAGTCAAGGAAGCCATGAAGATTTGACTTCACCACTTCCTGTAAGTATTATTTGGGTTTCCCCTCTCCTTACGAATTTTTAAACCTTTTCACAAACGGGAACGTTATGGCCATTCGTGTCGGAATCAATGGGTTTGGACGAATCGGGAGAAACTTTTTTCGAGCCTCCTTAGGTGACCCTTCTATTCACGTTGCAGGGATCAACGACTTGACCGACTCCAAGACCCTGAGTCACCTGTTGGCCTTCGACTCGGTCCATGGCCGATTCCAGGGAACGGTCGAGGCCGGAGACGATCACCTGCTTGTCGATAACCAACGCATCAACGTCTTCGCTGAACGGGATCCCAAAGAATTACCCTGGAAAGAGCTGGAGGTCGACGTTGTCGTAGAAGCAACGGGTCGTTTCACCGACCGGGAAGGGGCGAGCCAACATTTGTCAGCCGGCGCTCCCCGTGTGGTGATCTCGGCCCCGGGGAAGGATGCCGACTTCACGGTCGTGTTAGGGGTGAACGAACAATCGTATGACCCCAAGTCTCACCACATTATCTCCAATGCCTCCTGTACGACCAACTGTTTGGCCTCGGTCGCCAAAGTCCTGCTCGAAAATTTCGGCATTGACCACGGCTACATGACCACCATTCACTCCTATACCAATGACCAGCAACTTCTGGATTTACCCCATAAGGACCTGCGGCGTGCCAGAAGCGCGGGACTCTCGATGATCCCGACCTCGACCGGCGCGGCCAAAGCCTTGCACCTGGTGATCCCGGAACTGAAGGGCAAGCTCGACGGGCTCGCCATTCGCGTCCCCACCCCCAATGTTTCCCTGATCGACCTGGGCGTGGAAACCGAACGGGATTGCGACGCCGCCGAAGTCAAGGCCGCCTTTGCCAAGGCCGCCGAAGGGCCGCTCAACGGCATTCTGGGGTATTCCGAAGCGCCCATCGTCTCCATCGATTTAAATGGAAGTTCTTATTCAGCGATTGTCGATGCCCCGCTCACGACCGTGATGAATCGCCGGTTCGTGAAGGTGTTTGCCTGGTACGACAACGAATGGGGATATTCATGCCGGTTGAGGGATCTGGTTAAGTTTTTAGCCTCGAAGAGCTGACCGTTCAGGCTTCGCCTTCCTGCCCGTCCGGAGGAAAGGATGTTTCATGCATATTACCAAACAAACCATTGACCAGGTGGACCTGCAAGGGAAGCGGGTCATTATTCGCGTCGACTTCAACGTTCCGCTCGACGAGGACCGGAACATTACGGACGATTCCCGGATTCGCGCGGCGATTCCCACCATCAATCACGTGGTCGACGAAGGGGGGAGTGTGATTCTGTGTTCCCACCTGGGGCGCCCCCAAGGAACGGTCTGCCCGGAACTCAGCCTGGCACCGGTGGCCAAACGCCTGAAACGCCTTTTGGAGAAGGACGTGACGTTTGCGCCGGACTGCGTGGGTCCGGTCGTCAAAAACCTCGCGAGTCAATTGCAACCCGGCGGCGTGCTGCTGCTGGAAAATCTCCGGTTTCATCCCGAAGAGGAATCCAATGACAGGGATTTCGCTTCGGAACTGGCCTCGTTGGGTGACGTCTTTATCAATGATGCGTTCGGGACCGCTCATCGGTCCCACGCCTCAACGGCAGGAATCCCCGCATTCATCAAAACGTCCGCGGCCGGCTATTTGATAAAACGGGAAGTGGAGTACCTCGAGAGGGCCGTTGAAAATCCAGTCCGCCCCTTTGTGGCTCTGTTGGGAGGAGCAAAGGTGTCGGGAAAAATCGGCGTCATCAAAAACCTCGGGGAAAAAGTCGATAAAGTCATTATCGGCGGAGGTATGGCGTTTACGTTCCTGAAAGCCATGAACCTGGAAATCGGCCGGTCCCTGGTCGAGGACGAGATGCTTGATTTCGCCAAAGGCGTGTACGAACGATCCGTCGAGCAAGGCATCAAATTTTATCTTCCGGTGGATTGCGTGGTTGCGGCCAGCCTGGACCCCGGCGCCGAAACCAAAATCGTGCCCATCCAGGAGATTCCCGAAGGATGGTATGGACTGGATATCGGCCCGGCCTCCGTCAAACTCTTTACCGAGGCCGTTGAAAATGCCAAAACCATCCTCTGGAACGGGCCGATGGGCTTGTTTGAACGAGACGCCTTTGCCCGGGGAACCCAAGCCATGGCCCACGCCGTCGCCAATGCCTATGCCCTGACGATCGTCGGGGGCGGCTCGACCGCCCTGGCTATCCACCGCGCCGGCGAAACCGACAGCATGTCGTTTATTTCGACGGGGGGTGGTGCGGCGCTCACCTTATTGGAGGGGGAGAACATGCCCGGGCTTGCGGCACTACCGGCTCGGTAAGGGCTCTGTCGCCTCCCTGCTATCCTGATCTCCCACCGCTTTCGTGAACCCCAAACTCATCGCAGGCAATTGGAAAATGCACAACTCGACAGCCAAAGCTGTCGAGTTTGTCCACCGGTTTCGGCAAGCCCTGGCTCCCGACGTCTCCGTGGAGATCCTGCTCATTCCCCCATTTACCGCTCTTGACGGCATACGGCAAATGCTCCATCCCGATGATCCGTTCAGGCTGGGCGCGCAGGATCTGTATTGGGAAAAGGAAGGCGCGTACACAGGTGAAATCTCTGGTCGCATGCTGAAAGACGTGGGGTGCCAGTCGGTCATCGTCGGGCATTCGGAACGCAGGCGACTCTTGGCGGAAACCGATACCCAAGTCAACAAAAAGCTGAAAGCCGCCTTGCAGCATGATCTCGCTCCCATCCTTTGCGTGGGGGAAACCCTGGAGGAACGACAAACCGGTCATACGCAAGACGTGGTCAAAGAACAAATGCTCCAGGCTTTACGCGACGTGCCTCCCGAGCAGATGACGGGTCTCGCCATTGCCTATGAACCGGTTTGGGCTATCGGCACCGGCTACGCCGCCACTGTCCGACACATTGAAGAAGTACACGCCTTTCTCCGCTCGATCCTGAACGTGGAATGGCCGCAAATCGGACACACCACTCGGATCATCTATGGAGGAAGCGTTTCTCCTGAAAATGCCCAGGAACTCTTTAGGTCGGATGAGATCAATGGGGCCCTCGTAGGAAAAGCTTGTCTTGATCCTGATGGCTTTGCTAGAATCTGCTGGATGGCCTCCTAGACTCGTTGCAAAAAGGCCGTCGGAAAGCATCCATGTATACTGTCACCGTCATTCTCCATCTCATCGTCTGTTTCTTGATGATTGCCGCGATCCTGCTTCAGGCAGGGAAGGGTGCTGAAATCGGCGCGGCATTCGGCGGGTCCAGCCAAACGGTTTTCGGAAGTCGCGGCCCCGGGACGTTTCTCAGCAAGATCACGGTGGGCGCGGCCATTATTTTCATGTTGACCTCGCTCAGCCTGGCGTTACTTTCCAGACAGGAGAACGTCGCGTCTTCGGTGATTGACGTTCCCGTTACGTCCGGCGAAACAACCTCCTCCGCTCCGGAAAGCACGGAAGTCCCTCCGGAATCAGCTTCTCCTGAATCGTCCGAGACGCCCTCTTCGGCACATTGATTTTTCCCTGATAACGAAGAAAAAACGAGGCCGGCGTGGAGTCGTGTCCGACCGCCGTACGACTCGATTCAGCCGGGTGGTTCAGGACAACCGTAGGAATTAGACGGGAGTCAGCCAATGGGCATGGGAATCGTCTTCGCCCTTCACGATGTCGAAGAAGGCTTTCTGCAGAAGATCCGTGATGGGTCCCCGTTTTCCGGTTCCGACCTGACGGTCATCGATTTCCCGAATCGGCGTCACTTCGGCGGCCGTTCCCGTGAGGAACGCCTCCTCGGCCACGTATAACGCATCACGGGTAAACCGTTCCTCCACCACCGGAATCTTTTTCTCCCGGGCCAGATCCAGGATGGAATGACGAGTGATGCCTTCCAGGATGGAGGTCAAAGGGGTGGTTTTGAGCACGCCCTTCGACACGATGAACACGTTTTCTCCGGTCCCCTCGGCCACATAGCCCTCCGTATCCAGGAGAATGGCCTCGTCGTACCCCCCGTTTTTCGCCTCACACTTGGCTAAAATGGAATTCACGTAATACCCGGAGACTTTTGCACGGGGCATGGAGACGTTCACGTGATGGCGGGTAAACGATGAAACCTTGGCCCGGATTCCATGCACCAGGGCATCCTCTCCCAGATAGGTGCCCCACGGCCAGGCGGCTATCGCCAGCTTAACGGGATTGTTCCCGGGATACAGGCCCATTTCCCCATACCCCACGTACAGCAAGGGACGAATGTAACAGGATTCCAGCTTATTGACCCGAACCGTCTCCACGATGGCTTCGGACACGTCCTTGCGACTGTAGGGGACGTTCATCATCACAATATGCGCCGACTCGAACAGCCGGTCCACGTGCTCCTGCAAGCGAAAAATCATCGACCCGCCTTTCCCCCGGTAGCAACGAATGCCTTCGAAGGCTCCCAAGCCGTAATGCAAGGTATGCGTCAACACGTGGACGGAGGCTTCGTCCCAATTCACAAAGGTTCCATCCATCCAGATTTTTTCACTCGGCGTCACCATGACTCCCCTTTCTGCTCTCGGTTCCGTTCCCGGAAATGCGTCTCCATACTTATAGCTTATAGCGAGGGGGGCTCGGCCTGTCAATCCGGCTGCTCCAATCCCTCAACATGCCTTGACACTCCATTAAAGTGCATGATACATGTGCGGGCAGTGAAAGGATAACGCTCTCATGTACGCGATCTTGGAAACAGGTGGAAAACAATATCGGGTCGAACGCGGATCTGTCCTTCAGGTCGAAGCGCTTCACGCCGAAGTCGGGCAGACCGTCGAATTGAAGCCCGTTCGATTCATTTCGACGGACGAAGAACCCCTTCCGGGACAACCGGTTGTCGAAGGGGCTCACGTGCAAGCCACGGTCATTCGGAACGGCCGAAGCCGATCGATCACGGTGTTCAAGAAGAAACGAAGAAAGAATTACCGGAAAACCCGCGGGCATCGTCAAGCATTCACCCAACTCCGCGTCGATGACATCGTCACGGGCTAGGAAAAGGACCGGGCATGGCACACAAAAAAGGGGGCGGCTCATCTCGAAACGGCCGCGACAGCAATCCTCAATATCTGGGAGTCAAGCGATACGCCGACGAACGGGTTCAACCGGGCAACATTCTCATTCGCCAACGAGGCACCAAGTTTCATCCCGGCTATAACGTCGGGATGGGCAAGGATCATACCCTCTTTGCCAAAATTTCGGGAATCGTGAAATTCGAGGGGGGCGAAGCGCGACGCAAGATCAGCGTGTATCCCTCAACATAGACGACTCATCTTCCTCCACGGGCTCTTTCTTCCCCATCTTCCTATGACAATCGTGGTGCCTTATGTTTATCGACCACGCAAAAATTTTCGTTCGATCCGGCAACGGCGGGAACGGAGGCTGTAGTTTCCGGCGGGAAAAATTCGTCCCCCATGGTGGGCCGGATGGTGGTGACGGCGGGAACGGAGGCAACGTCGTCGTCACGGCTTCGACCCGCATGACGACGTTGCTAGACCTGAAGTACCGGCGTCATTATGAGGCAAAATCCGGTGCTTCCGGGCAAAGAGCCAATCGCCATGGCCGTTCCGGCTCCGACGTGACGATCACCGTGCCGGTAGGGACCACGATCAAACATGCGGAGACCCACGATATCCTGGCGGATCTGGTGACACCCGAGCAATCCGCGATCGTGGCTGTTGGCGGAAAGGGCGGGAAAGGGAACGCCCGGTTCGCCACCTCCACGAACCGGGCACCCCGGACGTTTGAAGAGGGTGTATCCGGCGAAGAGTTACAGCTCGACCTGGAGCTGAAACTCCTGGCCGACGTCGGGCTCGTGGGGTTTCCGAACGCCGGAAAGTCCACGTTGATTTCCACGCTCTCGGCCGCGCGACCGGAAATTGCCGATTATCCCTTCACGACCCTGCAACCGCATTTGGGAGTCGTCCCCTTGGGCGACTACGACAGTTTCGTCATGGCCGACATTCCCGGACTCATTCAAGGCGCCCATAGAGGCAAGGGCCTGGGGCATCAATTTCTCAAGCACATTCAACGCACGCGTTTCCTGTTGTATCTTATCGATATTTCCGAGGGAACCCCGGATGATCCCGTGAACACGTTGCACGTCTTACAGGAAGAGCTCTCCGCATTCGATCAGACCCTGGGACAGCGTGCCTTTGCCGTCGTCGGGACCAAAGTCGACAGCCAAGGCAACGAGCAGCGGCACCAGGATCTCCGGCGCTATTGCCGGGAAGGGCAGATGGCTTTTTTCCCGATCTCCTCGGCCACGCGTGAAGGACTCGATGCCTTACTCGCGTTTCTTGCGCAACACTTTCATGAAATCGAAGCAGCATGAGAGATCTCATCCTCTCACACGCCAAGCGGCTCGTCATTAAAATAGGCAGCAGCATCCTGGCCGCCCCGGCGGGATTGCGACTCGACCACATCCAACGCCTCTCCGATGAAATCGCCAGGCTCAAGCAGGACGAGCGAGAAATCGTCCTGGTGTCGTCTGGAGCCCTCGTGGCAGGCATCGGGAAACTCGGCCTCAAGTCCTATCCGCAAACCCTCCCCTTGAAACAGGCCTCGGCTTCAGCCGGACAAAGCCGTCTCATTCACGCCTATGAAACCTGTTTCCAGGAAGCCGGACAAAAAATTGCCCAGGTGTTGCTCACCCATGAAGACCTGGCCGATCGCAAACGTTTTCTCAATGCACGACACACGCTGACGACGTTGCTTCAATTGGGGGTGATTCCCATCATCAATGAAAACGACGCCGTTTCGGTGGATGAAATCCGTTTCGGCGACAATGACACCCTCTCGGCGCAGGTCGCTCACCTGGTCGATGCGGATCTTTTCATTATCCTCTCGGACGTCGACGGGCTATTCACCCGGGACCCGCGACATGATCCGGAGGCCACGTTGATTTCACACGTGACGGACATTACACCCGATATCGAACGAGGAGCGGGAACCTCGCAGAGCCAGGAAAGCCGCGGGGGCATGGTGACGAAAATCGAGGCGGCCAAACTGGCCCGTCAATTCGGGGTCCCCACGTTATTACTCAATGGTGAAATCCCGGACTTGTTGCCGAGCGTCTTTGCCGGGTCCGAACAAGGCACCCTGTTCTTTTCCCAAGGCCGGAAACTCCCCAGCCGCAAACATTGGATCGCCTATACGCTACGGTCCAAGGGACAACTCGTGCTGGATTCCGGAGCCGTCACGGCGCTCACCAGTCGAGGGAAGAGCCTGCTGCCTTCCGGGATCGTCGAGGTGAAGGGAACGTTTGCGGCAGGCGATCCCGTTTCTTGCGTGGACCCGGATGGAAAAGAGTTTGCCAAGGGATTGGTGAATTTTTCATCGGACGTCGTCTCCGGGATCAAGGGGCGTCGAACGAAAGAGATTGCCCAGGGGGTGGGCACAAACGAATATGAAGAAGTCATCCACCGGGACAATCTTGCGCTGCTGGTCTGACCACCTCATCCTTGATACGTGGTGACCGATTCCCCCTTCACGCGGATCGGTTTGCTGGGTGGCACGTTCAACCCGGTCCACAACTGCCACCTGTCGATTGCCGGGCAAGCGCAACGGGCCTTGGCGCTCGATCAGGTGCTCTTCATTCCTTCGGGCGCCCCACCCCACAAGTCGCGTGAATCGTTGGCCCCGGTGCACCATCGATTGAGCATGGTGGAACACGCCGTCGCGGGTCTGCCGGACTTTACGGTTTCCGACGTGGAAGCCAACGCGCCGGATACATCCTATACCATCGACACGGTCCGAACGCTTCGGGAAACCGTGAAGGGTGAACTCTGGTTTATTATCGGTCTCGATGCGTTTCTCGAGATTGCAGGGTGGAAATCGGCCGAAACCTTATTGGCGTTGACGAACTTTCTCGTGCTGTCGCGGCCACACGTTCCCTTTTCCCGAGTGGCCTCGCTGACGCTGTTACCTGCCCTATCGCCCTCACAACTTCAGCATTTGGATTCCGGCCGACAACGTCGCCTGGATCTCCCCATCGGTCCCCAGGCCACGATCACGTTCCTGCGAATTGACCCCTGTGAGGTCTCCGCGTCCGCCGTCCGAGAACGAATCCGGAAGGGCTTGGACGTCACGGACTGGTTGCCACCCCCGGTCCATTCTTATATAATTCAACACAACTTGTACGTCCCGCGTTGAGGAGCCGCCCTATTTCAGACATCAAACGCAAAGCATTGCTCATCGGAGGCATCGCCCTTGATAAAAAAGCCTCCGATGTCATGGTCCTTGAAATAGGACACCTCACCTCGATTGCCGACTATTTTGTCATTTGCTCCGGAAATTCAGGACGCCAGGTCAAAGCCATTGCCGAAGCGATCCGGCAGGAAATGGCGCATTGTTTCGGGGACCACGGCACCATGGAGGGAGAAACCGCGGCGAACTGGATCCTGCTCGATTATCGAGACATCATCATTCATATTTTCCGGGAAGAGAGTCGGACGTATTACGGCATCGAGAACATGTGGAGAGACGCCCCGCAAATCCCGCCAACGGAATATGATTCGCAAGCCCTCGGGCACCTGTTGTCGCAGCCTTCCGAATCCACGAAGATCATTCATCAAGCAAGTTGACACCATATTTTCCTGACCACCTCGTATGGCACAAAGGGAGTAAGCGAATGACGCAATTCGACGATCTCGCGGAACAGGTCCTGCAAGGCCATTCGGTCACTCATGAAGAAGGCTTGGAAATACTCCAAACCGACGAGGCCCAACTCTTACCCCTTGTCAACGCCGCGTATACCATTCGCCATGCCTATTTTGGTCGAACAGTCACCATCCAAATGCTGTTCAATGCGAAGAGCGGCGCCTGTCAGGAAGATTGTCATTATTGTTCGCAATCCAGTATCTCCACCGCTTCCATCGACCGTTATGCGTTAGTGTCCGCCGATGAAATGCTGAAAGGCGCTCGCCAAGCCCATGAGGCTAAAGCCCAACGATACTGTGTGGTAATCAGCGGAAGAAGTCCTCTCGAAAAAGAAGTGACCGACATTGCCTCGGCGGTGAAGCGGATCAAACAGGAACTCCCCATGCAGGTCTGCTGTTCCCTGGGACTTCTTACCGAACCCCAGGCTAAACGACTCAAGGCCGCCGGCGTCGATCGCATCAACCACAATTTGAACACGAGCGAAGCCTATCACTCCTCCATCTGTACGACCCACACGTATCAGGATCGAGTGACCACCTTGAAAAACGCGCGAGCCGCGGGCCTGGAATTGTGTTCAGGCGGTATCGTCGGCATGGGAGAATCCGACGAAGATCTTGTGGCCCTTGCCTTTGCCCTGCAGGACGTCAACCCCGACTCGATCCCGTTAAACATGCTGCATCCGATTCCGGGAACGCCATTAGCCGACGCCAACCACTTGACCCCGCAACGATGCCTGAAAATCCTCTGCCTGTTTCGCTTTATTCATCCGCGGCGGGAACTCCGTGCGGCGGGCGGACGGGAGTTCAATCTCCGGTCCCTGCAACCCATGGCCCTGTACGTGGCAGATTCGCTGTTCGTCAACGGCTATCTCACGACCCCCGGACAACCCGGCCACGAGGTCGAACGAATGCTCTCAGACATGGGCTTCGAAGTGGCGGGGAAAGATCCTGCCGTGCCTGACTCCCCTGTTCCAGCAAGCTAAAGGGGCGGAGGCAGGCTTCATAACTCTTGTTTCTTCTGCGTAGCCAACACCTACCCTGCATCATTTAGTCTCAGAAACATATTTGAGGATTTTGGGAACCTCCGAAACCTTCTTGGTAATGGTATATTGCCATTGCTCAAAGGTTCCATCCGCATTGACCGCGCTTACCCATCGTTCTGCAGCGGCGCGTTTGACATCTTCCAACGGATCATAGCCTTTTGTTTCAAGGATCAGATGGCGTGGTCAATATTTTTTACCTCTCTTGTTGTGCTATATTAGTCATTGTCACTCTTCAGGAGGCGCCTAATCCAAACAGATGAAATTCACACAATATTTTCTTTATACGAGACAGAAAACAAATCAAGCTTGAGTGGATTGAACAAGCCGTTAACGATCCAGTGAAGACACATATTCAAAGCGATGGTCGCATAAAAAAGTGGGCTTATATCAATGAAACCGCAAAATATCTCAGAGTCATTTTGCTCGAAGACGGCTTGACAATTCACAACGCTTTTTTCGACAGAAGATTCAAGGAGTCGGAAGATGAAAATCAAATACTTTGAAGATACGGATACGGCATTGATAGAGTTTTCCGATCAATCACCACATGAAACGAGGGAAATCAACGAAAACATTTATATCGACCTGGATAGCAATGGAAACCTGGTCGGTATGACCATAGAACACGCCAAGACCCAAGCAAATATTAGTGAACTGTTGTTTCAGCAAATGCCGGCGGGTTCGGTCTGACAACGCGCTTCAATGGCTGACGATTCTCTCCTCACTCGTATCGTAACCCGTCGGCGATGGTGCCGCCTGTGGCCCAGCGAGCCGGAAGATACCCGGCGAGCAGCCCCGTGATTCCCGCGACGAGCACGGCTTCCAGGATGGTCTTGAAGGGAATGGTCATGTGAATGGTCCAGCCGAAGGACTGTTTGTTGATCACGCTGATCAGCAAGGTGGCGAGCAGGATCCCGCCCAGTAACCCGAGGAGCAACCCCAACATTCCCAGGCAGAGCGATTCACGCACCACCAACCCTTGCACTTGCCTGCGACTGCCTCCAATCGCGCGAAACGTCGCAAACTCCCGTTGTCGCTCGACCACGGTCGTCAAGAGCGTATTGATAATCCCCAGCAGGCCGACGATCACCGTGAGGATTTCCAACCCATAGGTCAACCGAAACGTCCGATCAAAAATTTCAAGAATGTGCACCCTGAGTTCCTGGTTGCTGATGATCGACACCGGCGTGAGCGGATCAAGCGCCTTTTTCAGGGCGCCTCGTACGCGTTGACCACTCGCGTTCGGCTCAAGATACATCGCCAACACCGTTGCCGTGCGATCACCCCACCATCGTTCATAGAGCGACCGGTCCAGCACGATCTTTCCGCCATCCGTGGCATAATCGTAAAAAACGCCTGCCACGGGAAAACCCTTTTGCCCGGCATTGGTCGGCAAAGACAGCACGTCGCCCACGTTCACCCCGAGTCGCTGGGCCAACACTTCCGAGATCACGACTCCCTGTTCTTCAATGGCTTGGCGGAGCCGGTCAGAAGAATCGCCGTCCACGAACAGGTATCGACTCCGTTCCGCGTGAAGGGCAAGATCGCGTGCCGCGACGTAGGCTTGGGTGGAGCCGACTTGTATGCGCACTTGACGGTAAGGATCAACGGCTGCCACTCCCGGCACCGCCCTGGCACGCCGGACCGTGTCCGGTGAAATGAGAAAGACGTTCTCGCGTGGGTCGGCGTCCAACCCTTCTTCATGAGGCGTCACCACCAGGTCCGCCATGAGGGTTTGGTCGATCCATCGCTCAACGGTATCCCGGAAACTCTCGACCATGACGCCGACACCCACGACGATCGCAATGCCGACCATAAAAGCCGACAACGTGACGCTGTTTCGCCCCGACGACCGGGCAATCTGATCCACGGCCAGGCGGATCATGGACCCTGTTTTGAAGCCCGGTCCGGATCTCCGATTGAAAATATCGAAGGCGGGCATCTTTGAGGCCGTCAGGCCCAGCAGGTGAATACCCAGCGGAGAGAGCAGGGTGCATCCCAGCAGGACGCAAAACGCCGCGGCATATCCGAACACGGGAAGGCCGTTGACCGGACCGGGCAAGGAGAAAAGCCCGGCCAAACCCAAGACCCCCACGGCCAGGAAAGTCCATCGGTCATGATGGTGACGCGTGGTTTCATATTGCCCGGGGGCGATAGCCAGAGCCGGGGCGGTCCGGCTCGCCTCCAGGCATGGTCCCAACGCCCCGATCACGGACAGCGCCATTCCCAATAGGCATCCTCCCAACAGCACGGGCAGGGTGAATGGCAGTTCTCCCATCGTCTTTATTCCATAGAGTTCGGAAACCGTTTCCCGTTCGAGCCCGGCAAGCCACTGCGCCAACCCACTGCCGAACACGGCCCCCAAGCCTCCGCCGACGGTGCCGGCAATGATCGCTTCACCCAGAAACAACAAGGCGATGTGCCCCCGAACCATACCGATCGCTCGCAGGATGCCGATCTCCCGTCGATATTGGACCACGGAAAATCCTACGGCGTTATAGACTAAAAACGTTCCGACGAAGAGCCCGACCATACTGAGCGTGGTGAGGTTCAACTGAAAGGAGGTGAGCATCCGCTGCACCTGCGCGTCACGCTGGGACGGACGATTGACCAGGACGGACGGGCCCAAACGGGCCTGAAGTTCCTGAATCACGCGATCCACGGAGATGCCGGGAGCAGTCACCAGATCCACCCCGTCAAGCTGGCCGAGCCGCCTCAATTGCACCTGCGCGGCGGCAATGTCCATGATGGCCATGGACTCCCATCGCGTTGCATCACCGGAAAAGGTCAACACCCGGCTGACGGTGGCTTCGAACTGATGCGGCCCGGCGCGAACCGTCACGGGATCACCTTGGGCCACGCCCAAGCCGGTTGCCAACTCGCGGTCCACAAAAATCGCTTCCGGGTTGAGCAGGGGATCAAGCGAGAATTCCTCCTGAGCGGAGGATTGCCGCACGCCCGTCTCCTCACCGAGTACCTCCAACAGGTCCAGCCCCCACACCATGCCGGCGCGGGTGTGCCCGTCACCCGTTTCGAGTATGACAGATTGTGAAATAGACGGATGGACCGCTTGGACGTCAGGGTGCAGGCGAATGCGTGCGATGAGCGTTTCATCGAGTCGACGTTCCGCCCCTGAAATATGAATCGTGGCCTCTCCGACTACCCGGGTGACGGCTCGCTGAAACGATTCAAAGACGGTTTGATTCGCCAGATAGATGGCAAGGGCGGCCGCCACTCCAACGCTGACCCCGGCCACGGTGAGCGCGCTTCTGAAAGGCCGGCTCGTCAAATGTCTGAAAGCCAAGACTCCCAGTAAGAATAGTCGTTCCAAAAAAGGTTGTTCCCAAAATCCAGTTGTGGTAATTTATAAAAACCTCAATTGACGAATGCCGTGCTGAAGAACGCGTGAAGGTTTCTTATGGCTAACACCAAGTCAGTGTCTCGAGAGAACAAAGGCAATTCCAAAGAAAAAACCGGAGAAGTTCTCTCGCTAACGTCCCGTCAAAAGGAAATTCTTCGCCTCGTGGCCCAAGGTCACACAAATCGAGAAATAGGCGAACAACTGAATATCAGCGTCCGTACGGTTGAAGTCCACCGGTTTAACCTGATGCGACGACTCCGCGTACGAAACGTGGCCCAGCTCCTCAGGCAAGCGATGCTCCTACGGCTTATCACGAAGAACGGCGTCCCCACCAGTAAAGCCCACTGAACTGATTGTTTCTCCATCCGGCGTGTTTATCGGACACGTGTGGACCTCGATGGCAATATGGACAAGACCAAGGTTCTTGGGAATACGCTCTTTATATTGCCCGGGCGTTGCGGGATCGTGCGCCACGACGGCAAGAACCACGGAATAGATATTCGGACCGATAGACCACAGATGGAGGTCGGTAACCTGACTGTCTTCATCCTGTTCGATACTGTTCCTGATCCCGTCCCGGATGATTTTCGGACCTTGCTTGTCGAGCAAAATTCCGCTGGTGGTTCGCAGCAAGCCGAGTGACCAACTGGACACAAGGATGGCACCGATAATTCCAACCACCGGATCCATCCACATCAATCCCAGGTATTTCGCGCAGAGCAAGGCCACGATGGCCAGAAGGGACGTGAGCGCATCCGCTAACACGTGCAAATAGGCCGCCTTCAGGTTGTGGTCGTGGTGGTGCGCGTGATGGGAGTCGTCATGGTCGTGGTGGTCGTCCACCCGGAGGATGAAGACGCTGGCGCCGTTGACCGCCAACCCGAGCACGGCCACGAGAATGGCTTGATCGACGATGATCGCCACCGGGTCCAGAAGCCGGCCCACGCTCTCCCAGGCCATCAGGAGGGCGAACAAGGCCAGCAGGACCGCACCGGTGAACCCTCCCAGGGCGTTGACCTTTCCGGCACCAAAGCTGAAATTCTCGTCATGTGCATGACGGCGCGCATAGACGTAGGCGAAGGCATTGAGGCTGAGAGCCCCGGCGTGCGACGCCATGTGCAGGCCATCGGCTAACAACGCCATGGATCCAGTCAGGACCCCCGCGATGATCTCCACGACCATCATGGCGCCGGTCACGGCAATGACGATCAGCGTCCGCCGCTCCCCCGGACGTTTCAGATCTTGTCCGAACGTATGGCTGTGTCGCCAGACGTGATGGTCGTCGGCATGCATGTTTCCGTTTGGCTCAAGGCCGCCTCAGAGTTCCCGTAACCTTCCGCGACATTCCAAGAGAGAGGCGTAGCCTTTCCGTTGCAAGAGTTCGCCGAGTTCCTGTTCCAGCCGTTGAAACACGCTGACGCCTTCGTCGACGAGGGCCGTTCCGATTTGTACGGCGGACGCCCCGCATAAAATATGTTCGAACACGTCCGTGCCCGAGACGATCCCCCCTGTCCCGATGATGGGTATCCGGCCGTCAAACAACTTCCAGAACGCCCGCACGTTGGCCAGGGCCACGGGCTTGATCATGGGTCCACCAAGGCCGCCGAATCCGCCTTTGGGCTTGATCACCACGCGTTCCTTGTCCGGATCGACCACCAACCCGTTGCCCACGGAATTAATGAGCGACAAAAAATCGACTCCAACGTCTTGTAACATCCGGGCCGTGGCCTCATGGTGCACCGGATCGAAATACGGGGGAAGCTTGACGCCCATCGGCACGGTGACGATGTCCTTCAGTTCCAGGAGTAACGAACGCGAGGCCTCCACGTCATAGCCGATTTGCGGTTTCCCAGAGATATTCGGGCAGGAAAGATTGACCTCGATCAGATCAGGCGAAACGGCGATGATCGCCCGAGCCGCTTCGAGAAACTCCGGGGGACTGAGCCCGGCGATGCTCGCAATAACGGGTTTCCCGAACCGTCGAAGAGTTGGAATGATGGTGACGTAGGCCGGATAGCCAAGATTGGGAAGCCCCATGGAATTGATGGAACCCCCGGGAAAGCTGTAATACCGGGGCTCCGGGTTGCCTTGCCGGAACGCCGGCGTCATGGACTTGGTGACGATCGCCCCGCTCCGGCATCGGCCCAAGGCCTCCAGCTCTTCCCGGGTCACGCACAAGGCCCCCGCGGCATTCATCAGGCAGGTCGAAAAACGCACATCGGCAATCGTGGTCGAAAGATCCATCTCACGTCGCTCCCGGGACACGGGCCATCAGAGACTGATGCAGTTGCCCGCCGTCCAGTTCGTACACGTGATCACCGACCCGCGCGGCCGATTCCGAATGGGTGACGAAGATGACGGTTTGGGATGCTTCCTTGGACACGTGCCGGATAAGCGCCACGATCTCTTTGGCGGTCTGTGAGTCGAGATTTCCCGTGGGTTCGTCCGCCAACAGGATGCGCGGCCGATGGACGAGGGCGCGAGCCAAAGCCACGCGTTGTTGTTCCCCTCCGGATAATTCCCAGGGCCGATGCCCGGCCCGATGTTGGACCCCCACCCGTTCGAGCGTCTCCCCGACGCGTTGCCGGATGCATGCCGAAGACGTCTTCTGAAGCCGTAAAGGCAACCCGACGTTTTCGGCGGCCGTCAACCCGGGCACCAAATGGAAGGCCTGAAAGACCATGCCGATCGTCTCCCGTCGATACCTGGTCCACTCCGCGTCGGAAAACCGGTCAGTCGGTTGGTCATCGAGACGAATGGCTCCGGAGGTCACGGAGTCGAGACCCGCAATCAAATTCAGCAGCGTGCTTTTCCCGCTTCCACTCGGGCCCATGATCACACAAAATTCTCCGGAGGCAACGTGGAGGTCCGCGTCCCGAAGGACGGACACCGTGACGTTTCCCCGTTCATAGACTTTGCAGACGTGATTCAAGGTGACCGTAGACACCGATACCCCTCTCGACACGGTTCAATCGAGCGTGTGAAGGCGACCTTATCATGACGACTCCCTATAGCACATGATCGAAACATCCAACAACACACAGGATGGAGGGTCGGCAGAGACACTCCTTCCGTTCCTCGGCTTCCTCTCCCCCCACCGGTTCGCCTGCGGGCTGCGCCCTTGGCTCTCCGACTCCCCCTCAAGGGGGGAGTGATGGCGGAGGGAGCTTGACAGGGTGTGGGCCGGCCCCTAGGGTTTTCCTGAGACGTTCGTTCACTCCCCGGGCCGGAAAAACATGACCGCTCACTGGCTTCGCCGCCTCCTTCATACGGTGTTTCCCATGCAGTGTCGGACCTGCGACACTGCCCTCGATGACGACCCCATTCCCTTTTTTTGTCAACGATGCTGGGACCAGATTACGCCGATCCGTTCGCCGAGTTGCCCTCGCTGTGCGCATCCTTTTCCTTCTCCGCACGCGCTTCGTCCCGGATACGTGTGCGGGTCGTGTCGCAAACACCCTCCTGCCTATAACCTGGCCTGGACGCCGTATGCCTATCAATCCCCATTGAAGGAGGCTATCGGTTTATTGAAATACCGCGGAAAGACTCAATTGGCACCATCGCTCGCTCGACTGGTAGCCCAAACCACTCCTGCCCCGACAAACGTCGATGCGATTCTCGCAGTCCCGTTGCACCCCGATCGACTCCGGGAACGGGAATTCAACCAGGCGCTCCTGTTAGCCTACCATTTGGGCAAACAATGGAATCTTCCCGTGCTCACCGACGTGCTCAGGCGAACGAAACCCACTCTTCCCCAAACGTCCCTCACACGACGAGAGCGTTTGAAAAATCTTCGACAATGCTTTGCCGTGACGACCCCTTCCGCCATTGAGGGGAAAAGCATGCTGGTCGTGGATGACGTGTTCACCACGGGAACCACGGTCAATGAATGCGCCAAAGCGCTGAGAAAAGCCGGAGCCCAGGCCGTCTACGTTCAAACCCTGGCCAGGATGGTAGCCCATGAACATTGAAACGGAATGAAAAGAACTACTCGGATTTATCCCTTTAACTTGACAAACCTTCTCTATCGTGCTAGTATGCTTTCAGTATTCACGAAGGGAGAAGACGATGCCGACACACAAAGCCAAGACCTTAAGCCTGTTTGAAATCAATGAGTTATATCCGACGGTCGAGAGTGCCATTCAGTACTTCGAGCGGGTCCGGTGGCACGGACAGCCGGTCTGTGCGAAGTGCGACAAGACTGACAAGATTACGCCTCAAAAGAAGGCAGGCACCTATTGGTGTGGGATGTGTCGGGCCTACTTCACGGTCTTCACCAATACGCCACTTGAACGCAACAAGATCGACGCGCGCAAATGGCTGATGGCCGCGTATCTGTTCTTGACGGATCGGAAGGGCATTTCCTCCATGGAGTTAAGCAAAAAGATCAAGATCAAACAACCGCATGCCTGGTATATGCTGCATCGGCTTCGGAAAGCCTGTGATTCGCAGTCGATTTTGCTTTCCGGCATTGTGGAGATTGACGAGACGTACATCGGGGGCAAAGAGCGCAACAAACGTCTGAAAAAAGGCACGAAGCCTCAAGGCGGTGGATCGACCGGGAAACAAGCCGTTATGGGCATGCGCGCACGGGACGGCAAGACGATTGCCAAGTCGGTGACAGGGACGGATCGGCTGACCTTGTGGACGGAGATCCAGCGACACGTCGAACAGGGGTCACAAGTCTATACCGATAATCATGGAGCCTATCGTGGGCTGACCCGCAAAGGGTATCAGCATGAAACCCTGAACCATTCAGCGAATGAGTACGTGAGGGGGATGGCGCATACGAACGGGATTGAAAGCGTGTGGGCCAATTTGAAACGCGGGCTGGAAGGCACCTTCCATCAAGTGAGCGTGAAGCACCTGGATCGGTATGTTGACGAGTTCACCTTCCGGCTAAATGAAGGGAACTGTCAGGTAGATACGGTAGACCGGATGCAGGCTCTCTTTGGAGCCATGCCAGGGAAGCCGATGACCTATCGGGAATTGGTCGGCAAAACGTGACCAGTCTCCTGCTCTAATTCTTCAAGGTCTTGTTCGGTTAACGGTTTGCCCGTTGAGCGAATCTTGGCGCGTAGCTCTTCGACGAGTGATTGCCGTTCTTCCTTGTACCGTCGTTCACGTCGTTCCTTGATCCAGGATTCAACAAACATGGCGACCTCCACTAGGATAATACTCCATCCGGCACTCACGAGCAGGACGGAGACCAGATCAGATAAGACATGCGACACGGAACAAGCCGCACTCTCGTAACACTCGAAATATAGCACAACAAGCGTGCCGACTACGACCAGCATCACAAACGCGATCAGGTGCTGTGGGGTCGGTGGCACCAATTCCTGCATAATGAAAGCATGCTATCAAATGCCAAGGCTTGCCATAGCCTACCAACATCAATACACTCCCAGTATTCCGTTCTCCGAGGGGCACCCTTGTCGGGTCGCCTGCTCAATACAAGAGCCTATCACCGAACATGGCGACTAGCTATCGTCAGGGTTGGTGATCATGAACAGGTAAATACGCAGGGTCATCCAGTCTCCTTGGAGGACGGAATCGGCCCGACCATGTCCGGTCGGTGGCTGATGGTCCATCTTTCCAAGAAAGACTGCCATGCCGCCCACGATCCCCGTCTTTGTGGTGTCCCTATTAGATTGCACCGAACGGCGTGAAGCTATTTCAGAGGCCCTGTGCAATCTCGGTATCGACTTTGAGTTTGTCGATGCCGTGGACGGTCGCCATGGACTCGATCCTCAGTATGAAGACCAGATTGACCGTGTTGCCACGCGACGAGCTGGAAGAATCCTGTCCCATGCCGAGTTTGCCTGTGCCTTGTCACATATCAAGGTCTATCGGCGAATTGTCTCTGAGAATATAGCCTATGCCCTGATCTTGGAGGATGATGCCGTTCCCTCTCCCCAACTAGTTGAGTTCCTGACTGGCCGGTATTACCACGATGCTGAACTCACGCAACTCTATTCTTCAAGGGCCTATGTTCGTCGGCAGGGCGTCATTGGCCTGTTTGACCATTACCTGTCCCATCTTCGCGCTCCCGGTCTGAAAGGGACAGGAGCGTCAGGAGCGGTTGCTTATACCATGTCTTATCGAGCAGCCCTCCACTTTGTCAGACATGCCGTTCCTGTCACGAGGGTCACGGATTGGCCTCGCTGCATTGAAGACGTAATCACGAAACGGCAGTGTCGGGTCATTCATCCTCCACTGGTTTGGTACTCATCAGTTGAGTCCCTCATCGACAATTACGGACGAACAGAAAACAGGAGACAGCGAAGATTTCTTGGCATGTATATCCCGCCGTTCCGCAGGATGGTGGAGTCGTGCGCCCGTGCGCCTTACAAACTGCTGGCAAAACGCTTGCCGCAGCCCGTCAATTTAAAGGGATAAATCCCGAACTACTTGACTTTATAGATGGTTTTATCTAGTCTAAACACCTGAGACTGGTGCCCGCATCTGGTCCACGGACAGGTTTTCTGCAAAGGAAGAACAGTATGTTTGCCGGACAATATCACTGTAAACTCGATGAAAAGGGTCGCTTCCTGATCCCGACTCCCTTGCGCGAGCAGATGGAATCGGAGGGAGACCGCGTAATTTTCGTCAAGGGGCAGGACCTTCCGTTGGCAGCCTACTCGGTTCAAGAATGGGAAAAAGTTCTCGCACGCGTCAAAGACACGTTCGATGAAGATCAAAGCCGGCTCTTCATGCACTTCGTCGTGGCTGAAGCCGCGTCTGCTGAAATCGACAAGACGGGCAGAATCCTCATTCCCGGACGGCTGAGAAAAGTCATCCCGCTGGAAGACGACCTGGAAATCGTGGTCGTGGGAATGTTTCACCGGCTGGAAATCTGGAATCCTTCCGAATGGCGTCGCTATCTCAAGCAGCATGATGAGCAATTGGAAGAAAACCTTGGGAAGATGCTCGATCTGCTCTAGGTCCCGTATCACGGTAACCGGACGTTCCAAGCGTCCAGTCATTTTTTTTCAAACACTCTGCGAATTTTACCCGTGCCCTCCCCAGACCTTCCTCAATACGTTTTGAAAAACAGTCGCGGGGGACCAGCCAGGTTGACCGGCGTCTCCATCGACCTGAGGTCCAAAATCTCACGGAAAACAGCCATTGACGCTTCATTGATTTCTCGAACGAAACGCAAGTCGTCCCCCGGCGTTACCGACGCCTTCGTTCATGCACCGCCGTTCTCCCTGACCAGGAACGCCCTTTCAATAACCCTGCCCATTCCGCCCAGCATCAACCGGCAATATGCCACGGTCAACGGACGTCGCGTGTTGTCGGCAACGGGGCGTCGCTACAAAGGGACGGTCGGACAATTGCTCATGACTGCCGCCTCTTCCTCCGAGTGGCACGCCTTTCTGCGTGCGGCACAAGAACACTCCCTGACCCTGACGATCCATTTTTACTTTCCAACCCTGTTACGGCGCGATCTTGACGGTGGGCTCAAAATCGCTCAAGACGCCTTATGTGAAGCCATGAGCCTCAATGACAATCGCGTTATGGAAATCCACCTGTATAAAGCCCTGGATCGGGACAATCCTCGACTCGAATGCACCTTGGCCCTTGCGACTCCTCTGCCCCCGGGGATTCGCAAATCCTCCCAGCGCTCCAGCCGATCCTTCCCTCCCCCTCTTCGCAAAACTCAGTCTCGGAACAGACCGCGTTAATCCTCATCGAAATGTTGTCCCGCCCTTGCTTTTCGTACGTTCTCCTTGGTATGCAGAGGGCCACACCGTAAGGACGATCCGTCCTGACTTTCAGAATGGAGCACACCCGGCATGCGTATCCCATTATCCTGGCTTATCGGCCTCGTACTGTTAGGGACCTGTTACGTTCCGGATCACGTTTCCGCCGGTCGAATCATCTTCAACGCACAGCAGAAGTCGAAGCTTCAACAAGTCAAGACCATTTTCATTAAGGCGCTCACGCTGACGGAAAAGGGATTGGTCGATCCGACCGTTATCGAGAAGGCGGCATCTGATCGGCTGACCGCAATCGGATTCACGGTCATTGCGACGAGGAGCGAGCCGCATGACGTCATACTGAAGGTGAAGTGTGATGAGCGAAAACCGTGGGGAGGCGTCAGAAAATCCGATGGAGAGATCCAGCAACCGGGAGCGCCTTCTCGAAATTGGAAAGGCCCGGCCTGTCAGTTAACCTATGTGTTCGACGGCCGGAAGGGGCCTTGGCAGTATGAGGTACGGACCACTTTCGACAATGCGTGGGAGGCGGCCCGAGCCAACGGACGCAAGGATTCGGGCCAATTCGCGTTGCAGCACCTCAGCCAAGCGTTGAGGGAAAGTGCCTTCCCGCTTGATCTTGCGGCGGAATGGAAACAAGCCAAGCTGCTCTCTTCCCTTTTAACCGATCCCAAAACCGACAAGGCCGTCAAGCTCAAAATTCTCTCGCTCGCCGGCCACATGCCGGGAGACACCATGCTCCAAGCCCTTCAACGGATCAGAGCCCAGGCTGACTTCGCCACCCCCGCCACGGTCGCCTTGGGATTTATGGGCGAACCTGCCATTCCAACCCTCATGGATCTCTTATCCGATCCCTCAGTGGACATTCAAGCCGCGGCAGCCGAAGCGCTCGGGGAAATTGGAGCCCACAGCGGCAACGTCCAAATCCTACCGCCCCTCCTGGCCAAGATGCAGGCGCCTGACGTTCACCTTCGCGTTCAGACGGAAGTCGTGAGAGCCATCGGGAAAACGCCGGATATGCGGTCGCTCGAACCTCTGGAACAACTGGCCCTCAAGGCATGGACCGCCCGTTCAAACGATCCACTCATGCAGGAACTCAGAGAAGCCGTGGATTGGAGCCTTTGGCAGATCAACCCCTCCGCTCACACCGATGAGTAGGTCCGGGCTTCGTTGTACCCCTTTTTCATGGTGATTCCTCCTTCTCTTAGTCTATGCCGCCACCCGCCATCGATTCCTGATAAGTTGAAAGGTGGGCTTCCTCTTCCCCTTGGGCTGTTTCGCCATCATGAGTCGCTTCGCAAAGTCGAGCAGGGCTTCCTTGCCAGACTCGCCTGCACTTGCCTCTCGAATGAGCACACGCGCTAAGGTATCGCCGGTTTCACCAAGATTTTTATATTTCCCATTTTCAACCCGCGAGAGATGGGCGGGGTTAATCCGCAAAAGTGCCGCTAACTCTTGCGCCTGGAAGCCGGCATGCTTGCAGAGATAGCGCAATTCTTGACCGGTTAAGAGCCCTGGTTTGCGCAACAGGGTCCCGGCAATGACATCCATCAAAGGCCCAAGCTTGGGAATCTCCACGTCATGCTCACGGCAGGACGCACAACGATGTAACGTGATGCCGGCCAGGTAGATATTGCTCAACCCACTTTCCACGAAGCGATAAGGCTTCTCAATCGTCGTGCGTTCCGGCACCAAGGCGCCTCCGCACTTTAGACATTTCATGAGATCCTCCTTTCAGCAATGACCGTAACGATGATGAGTGCGTCTTCGATTTCAACCACACAAGACCCTTGTTTATTATTCAGGGTGTGCCCCTCGATTTTATAACGCCAAGTCCCCTCCGGCATGGAGTGATCAACTAACCGGCCATACCATAAAATGTTTTTCATATCATGGATTGTGATGTTCCGTTCGGCCATACGCTTGCGGGCATGGTGCCGGATGATGACAGCGTTGTTATTCCAGCGTTCCTTGATTGCCGACTTAAGTCGTCGCTCTCCTAGTGGCTTATCTTGATAAATCATCAAGTTTAGAATTATTGAATAATATTGATAATTTGTCAAAAAAACATCTACATTTTCTTGACTATATAAGCATTTACTTATATAATTCTAAGAGAGGCTATGGAATACAAAGAACGGAAGCCTGCTAAGGAAGCGATGTAATTGGCAAAGGAAAACCGATCATGAAGAAGAACCCCAAAATCGAGTTTGAAAACAGTTCGGGGAATGTCTTTGCCGATCTTGACCTGGAACATCCCGAAGAACTGCTCACTCGAGCCCAGCTTGGGCATTCGGTGAGGATGATCCTTGGGAAACGGAATCTGAAACAACGGGAAATAGGAAAACTACTGGGGATCAAACAGCCTGAAGTGTCTAACCTGATGAATGGACGCTACACGCTCTTTTCCCAGGAACGGTTGTTTGCCTTTCTCAATAAGTTGGACCGCAAAGTCACGGTGAAAGTCACTCCCCGCCGCAGTGGAGAAAAACCGCAAGAGGTCGTTTTTGCCTGAAACACAAATAAAATGGCGCGCCCGAGAGGAGTCGAACCTCTAACCTCTTGATCCGTAGTCAAGTGCTCTATCCATTGAGCTACGGGCGCGATACTTGGCGGTTTTGGTCCCCGGGAGGACATGTTCCCGAGCAGCCCATCTTATACAAGGCCCTGCAGAGCCGGTCAACCCGGCCATCCAGGTGAGAACCGATGCCTCATGGGATTGCCGAGATGCTCTCAGACAACGGATACGAGTGAGGGAACGGGGGTTCCAAAGAGCGTGGAGGCCGAGGCGTCCTCAACCTTGATCGTGATCCGATCTCCGAGGGTGAGAGGGGTCACGCCTTTGTCCCAGACGACGGTCACGTTGCTTTCCGTATGCCCCATCCATTGTTGAGAGGATTTTTTCGCGTTGCCTTCCACCAGTACGTCCACCTCCGTTCCGATCAACTGGCGGTTTTTCCTGGCGGAAATCGTTCGCTGGAGTTCGACCAACTGCGTGACCCGCTCCGATTTGACGGCTTCGGACACGTCATCGGGAAATTTTCGATAGGCAATGGTGTTCTTTCGTTCCGAATATTTGAACACGTAGGCCGATTGAAATTCGATCTCCTGCACAAACTCATACGTTTCTAGGAATTCCTCGTGGGTCTCGGTGCAAAAGCCCGCAATGATATCCGTGCTGAGAGTAATATCTCCCTGCTTCCGGATTTTACCCGCCAATGCCCGATACTCCGCTCGCGCATACGACCGTCCCATCAGGTCGAGGATGCGGTCGCTTCCCGATTGAAGGGGCAGATGAATCTGCCTGCACACGTTCGGATGATGCGTCACCACCTCTATGAGGGCGGGCGGAAAGTCCTTGGGGTGCGGGGACGTGAAGCGGACGCGTTCGATGCCGGGAACGTCGGCCACGTCCGACAGGAGCTTGGCAAAGGTGACGTCGTCGCTCCGGTACGAATTGACGTTTTGCCCCAACAGCGTGACCTGTTTGTACCCTTGAGCCACGAGGGCGTGCGTTTCTTCGAGAATCCCCTGCGCGGGACGGGACCGTTCTCGCCCACGGGTATAGGGCACCACGCAGAAACTGCAAAAATTATCACAGCCTCGCATGATCGCGATCCAGGCGTTGACTCCGGGCGTGCGCTCCGGAAGAATCGATTCGTAGGTTTCGTATTCCGACAAATCCACGGCCATCGACTGTTCACGGCGTTCCAGGGCCTTCGTCAGGAGGTCCGGCAATTGTCGATAGGAATCCGGCCCCGCGAGCACGTCGATGACGGGTTGCGACTCCATCAATTCTTTTTTGAGATTCTGGGCCATGCACCCCAGGACGCCGATCACCAGGTGCCGTGATTGCTTCATGGCTTTCCACTCGGCCAAATGGCCGTAGACCCGATTATGGGCGTTTTCCCGGATGGCGCAGGTATTCATCAGCATCACGTCGGCCTGTTCGGGGACCGGCGTCAACGCAAACCCACGGTCTTTCAACAGCGACCGCACCAATTCGGTATCATACTCGTTCATCTGACAGCCGAACGTTTGAATGTAGACGCGATAGGACACCTGAAAACCTCTTGAGCCGTGCTTCCCCGCGGAATGTCGTTACGCGGGCGGCGGACCCGCGACTGCTTGTTCAAAAGACTGAAACACCGGAATCGGGAATCTCCTGGGCCGCGGCGGATCCTCGTCCACCAATGTCCCCAGGGCCGCATGTTCCATGACCCCGGTCAGCCGGACCCGCCGTAACTGATTGGCCAACGAGCCGGAACAGGCGACGCCCACCCGGATAAAATTATCCGTCAGGCCGCTCCATAATCCATCTTTGCCGATGGATTCAAACAGCACCGGACAATCCCGATCAAGAAATCGCTGATAGAACTGCGCCCGCTTGATCCGGGACAGCCGTGAAAGCAGCCGGTTTCGGATTTTGATCACCGTCTGAGGCACGGGATTGCCCGAACGGGCGGCCGGCGTCCCCGGTCGAGGGGAATAGCTGAAGACGTGGGCATAGGCCAACGGCAGATCCCGGACCAGCTCGCAGGTCGCGGAAAACTGGCGATCCGTTTCCCCGGGAAATCCTACGAGCACGTCGGTTCCCACGCAGACGTCCGGGATCTTTTGCACGACGTGTTCCACCCAGGCCCGATACTCTTTCACGGAGTAGCGACGGTTCATCGCCGACAGAATCTCATCATGCCCACTCTGCAAGGGAACGTGCAGGAACCGGCATAGCTTCCGGGAGGTGCTCATATACTCGAGGAGCGCGGGAGGGATGGTCGTCGGCTCGATGGAAGAAATGCGGATGCGTGCCAACCCGGGAATGGCTTCCAGTCGTCGGATCAAGTCGAGAAGCCCTCCGGAACCATTCGCGAATCGCCCGATGTTCACGCCGGTCAGGACCAGTTCCCGATGGCCCCGTTCCACCAGTCGTTCAGCCTCTCGAACCGCGTCGTCGGACAACCGGCTTCGTTCACGTCCCCTGGCAAACGGGATCAGGCAAAAGGAACACATGAAATTGCAGCCGTCCTGGATCTTCAAATTGGCTCGCGTCGTCGCATATTCCCCCACCCCATCCTGAACAAAATCCTCCCGGCCCATTGATCCTGAATGCCTGACGAAGGTCGAGGAAAGCTTTTGAACGTCAGGCATCTCTTCCAGATAGTCCGGCAGCAACATTTTGTATTGGTTGCCCAACACGAGATCCACACCGGGAAGATGCTGCAAGGTATTGAGCCCGGTTTGCGCATAACATCCCGTCACCGCGACAAACGCCTTCGGAGAATGGCGCAACGTCCGGCGAATGACCCTTCGACAATCGGCCTCGGCGTTCTCCGTCACGGTGCAGGTATTCAAGACGAGCAAATCGGTCGGCTCTCCATAGGGCACCTTTTGGTAGCCCATTCTCGTGAACCGGTCCGTCAGGACAGCGGTCTCCGATTGATTGAGACGACATCCGGCCGTGTAAAATGCGACTTTTTTCTTCATGAGTCCCAGGTTTCGGTTAAGAAGACACATTATAGAGAACCGCCCTCAAGCCCACAACCGCCGACTGTTTCGGCGTCGATACCCCTGAGCAACGGGAAGGCTCGCCGCCGTGGTCATCCTAAGCAACGTGCTTGTCCTGAGTACGCCCTGAGTTTTGCGAAGGGTCTGTCGAAGGAAAGGATTTGCTTTCAAAGGCGTTCGGTTGTTGAACGAGAGATTCTTCGCCTACGGCTCAGAATGACCATTTCTTTTAACGGCGTGATTTCATACTCTCTCCTATTTCCCAGTGTTTTAAAAGCGGACAACTTGCGTGCCATAAAAAATGACAGATTCAGCGTCAATCACAAAAACAAATTGCCGAGGGGACCGGTTAGGAGTACAATAAATAGAAGTTGCAACAGGAACGGCTGCACGATGCCTCTTCTTGATGGAAGGTGCCGTATGACCCATCTTTTTCCGATTGCACCAATTTTCCTCTCAGCGCTCCTGGGGCTTTTCCTGTCCGACCTGAGCGAGGCGCAGTACTCCCTTCCCATCGAACCGGATGAAGAAACCCGACTGGAGGAAATTTATGACTATGAGACGAGCATGGTCATGTTTTTGTATTCACTGAAAGGGACGGAAGAATTCGATTACGTGGTCGGCAGAAGAGTATGGGAGCACCAGAGAAGCGTGTACGGGAATCCCGTGTACTATCTTGAGCCCTATCCGTTGTTTTATTGGTGGAACCATACGATGTGGAATGATCCCGAACAAGATGGAGTCAACGGCAACGAACTCGTCTATAAAGAAGACGTTGATTTTGACGCCACCCGCTATAAACCCTGCCTGTTTAACGGGCAACCCTGCTGAACGCTTCCGTCCTCCGCTTGCCCTTCAGGGGATTGCGGCGCTCTCCCGGATGCAACTAGGCACAAACCCATTCATCAGAATCACGCGATGCCGGCCCCATGCCAGCTCTTGAACGGTCCCAAACGGCACAATCCTCTCTTCGCAATCGCCTGGCGTCCATTCGCCTGCTACCCGGTCAGGTCGTTGCGTTAGCCGCCGCGACGCTGATTTTCATCGGCGCGGCACTCCTCATGCTCCCCTTCTCCACCCCTGAAGGCGTGGAATTACGGTTTATCGACGCCTTGTTTACCGCAACCTCGGCCGTATGCGTGACCGGGTTGATCGTGATGGATACCCCTCATGAATTCACCGCCTTCGGGCAACTGATCATCCTGCTGCTCATTCAGATCGGCGGACTGGGCTATGCCTTGCTGGCGACGATCATCCTGCTGGCCTTGGGACATCGAATCGGATTACGCGACCGGATGATGCTGGCCGAAACGCTGAGCACGTTTGATATGGCCGGATCGATTCGCTACGTCAAAATCGTAGCCATCGCCACCGTGGCGTTGGAAGGATTGGGGTTTCTCTTTCTCGCCATACGCTTTTCACGGGACATGCCGTGGGGGGAAGCCCTCTACTCCGGGCTCTTCCATTCCATCTCCGCCTTTAACAACGCGGGATTTTCCCTGTTCTCCGACAGCCTGATTTCCTATCGAAGCGACCTGTCCATCAATCTGATCGTGACGATTCTGGTCATTCTCGGCAGTATCGGATTTTTGGTCTTTCAAGACGCGTGGGACAATCTCAAAGGCCACCGCTTTCGGCTCCAGACGCATACGAAACTCGTGGTCGTGGTCACCCTGATCATTCTTGTGTCAGGCACCCTGGGCATCACCATTCTCGAGTGGAACAATCCGCAAACGTTGCAACCCTTGAGTATCGGAGAACGCCTGGCCACGGCGCATTTCCACGCGATGTCCCGTACCGCCGGCTTTACGACCATTGATATCAGTGCGATGAACGACGCCACCCTGTATTTTCTGCTGCTCCTGATGACCATCGGCGGCTCACCCGGCAGCATGTCGGGGGGAATCAAGACCACGACGTTCGCCATTATCTGGCTGACGATCTGGGCGGTGCTTCGACGCCGGCACGACGTCGAAGTCTTTCACAGGAGAATACCGAGAGAATTGGTGGTCCGCGCGTTTTGTCTTTGTATCCTGGCATTCACGGCCATCACCCTGTTCACCCTGGCCCTCGCCTTTACGGAAGAACGCCCGTTTTTGAGCATCATGTTCGAAGTCACGTCGGCGATGGGAATCGTCGGCATGTCCCTCGGAGACGGGGACGGACGAAGCTTCTCCGCCCTGTTCACCGATTTCGGCAAGCTGGTGATCATCGCCTCGATGCTGATCGGCCGTTTCGGGCCTCTCCTCATCGGCCTGTTCGCCATTTACACCACGACCACGCCCCGGTATCGCTTCCCGGAATCCCGTGTCATGATTGGATAAGGGAGGCCGTGGGGCCCGGTTATTTCAGCCGCCGCTGAAGGATCAACACAAACGCCATCAGGGTGGGCAGCGGGGCAATCAGGAGGGGGACCACCCAGACCCACGCATTTTTCCCACGGACACGCGCCTGGTCAACCATCCAGACAAACACCCACACCACCAGCAGGAAATAGTTGACCCCCAACCAGTGCGTGGTGCGCGTGGCGAGTTCACTGGTACTCTCACCCGTCGCGGTACTCCAAAATACAATTTGCAGGACGCCGAACGCCACCAATAAGCTGACGACAAGCCGTTTACTCCACACGTACATGATTCACGCCTCCTTTGTGAGAGAGATCATGTTCTGGATTTGATGGTGAGCTTCTCCCTTTTGGGAAATCAACAGAATAGTACGGATCCCGCCAAAAATCGAGATTCAACCGCAACAAGATCTCACTTTTTCCATTTTTTTCACTGCCACCGGCATGAATTCCGGAACACCCCTGTTGATGAAGAAAAAAGTCCTCTTTTTCGGCCTGTGGATAACGCACAGAATCTTGTTATAATATATTGAATCACAATGGTTTTGTTTGTTCCCAGACTATCCACTGGAATCCCCAGTTATTGAGATGAAAGCACAACATTTAGTATTGACAATTCCTCTTCGACTCTATAGATTGTGTGACTTCAAGAAACACTGTCTAGAGTCAGAATCCTTAGGTTTTCCCCTCTAGGTGCAAAAATGGATCAGTCACGTGTCAGATTACGCTATGACCACAAGAGGCTGATCGTGCACTCAAGTCGCCAAATCGCCCGAAGCCAATCCGGCGTTTTCCTGGCAGTGCCCCCCGTTCAGGGCCGGCAGGCAGCCGGGGAATCGAGTCGACTGCCAAAGGCAGCTACAAGGGAAGGGGCGTGCTGTCCGATCCCGGAAACCATATGAACTCGGCCTCCTGACCTGATACCGGTCGGGCCTAGGGAGAATCGTTGTGAAAATCGAACGCCGTTTTACCCGAGCCGAAGCATCTCCCTACGAAAGTGTTCCTTTTTCCACACGGTCTTCGGAAATCAGGAATCCGGACGGCTCCGTGGTGTTCAAACTCGATGATATTCAGGTCCCCGATCAATGGTCCCAACTGGCCGTGGACATCCTGGCGCAAAAATATTTCCGGAAGGCCGGAGTGCCGCAACTCGATCCCGATGGGGAGCCAGTCAAGGATGATCAAGGGAACCCCGTTACGGGGGGTGAACGTGATGCACGGCAGGTATTTCATCGACTGGCAGGCTGCTGGACGCAGTGGGGTGAGACCCATGGGTATTTCGATACGGACCAGGACGCCCGGGCCTTTTATGCCGAACTGTGTTTCATGCTGGCCAAACAAATGGCCGCCCCCAATTCACCGCAGTGGTTCAATACGGGCCTGCATTTCGCGTATGACATCAGCGGCCCTTCTCAAGGTCATTATTTCGTCGATCCCCACACCCAAAAACTCAACCTGTCCAGGAACGCCTACGAGCGCCCCCAGGTTCACGCCTGTTTCATCCAATCCGTCGATGACGACCTCGTCAACGAGGGAGGGATTATGGACTTGTGGGTCCGGGAAGCCCGATTATTCAAATACGGGTCAGGCACCGGAACCAACTTTTCCAGGCTTCGAGGAGAAAACGAGCCGTTGTCGGGTGGGGGAAAATCCTCCGGGCTGATGTCCTTCCTCAGGATCGGGGACCGTGCGGCGGGCGCGATCAAATCGGGAGGCACCACCCGGCGGGCCGCCAAAATGGTGTGTCTGGATTTGGACCATCCCGATATCGAAGCGTTCATCGACTGGAAGGTGATCGAGGAACAAAAGGTGGCCGCCATGGTCACCGGATCCAGGATATGCGCCAGCCAGTTGAACACCGTCCTGAAAACCTGTCGTCAAAAAAACGCCGACGGGCTCGAGACGGTCGAACTCGACCCCGAACGAAACCGTCCTCTCAAGGAAGCCATCCGTACGGCTCGTCAAGCAGGCGTGCCCGAAGCCTTTATCCAACGGATTTTTGCCTATGCTCAAGAAGGCTATACCCATTTCGTGTTTCATGAATACGACACGAACTGGGACAGCAAAGCCTATCAAACGGTGTCCGGGCAAAACTCCAACAACAGCATTCGCGTGCCCAACGGATTTTTTCAGGCGTTACGGGAAAACGGCGAGTGGCACCTCACCCGTCGGACGGACAGAGCCGTGGCCAAGACACTCAAGGCCAAGGATCTGTGGGATCGAATCTGTTGGGCGGCCTGGATGTGTGCTGACCCGGGTATGCAATACGATACGACGATCAATGAATGGCATACGTGCCCGGACGACGGGCGCATCAACGCCTCCAATCCATGCAGTGAATACATGTTCCTGGATGATACCGCGTGTAACCTGGCGTCTCTGAATCTGGGCGCGTTCCTCACCCCGGAAGGTGAATTCGACGTCCCGGCGTATCGACACGCCATCCGGCTCTGGACCATCGTCCTGGAAATCAGCGTGCTCATGGCCGGATTCCCGAGCAAGCCCATTGCCGAGAAAAGTTTTCACTTCCGGACGTTGGGGCTGGGGTATGCCAACCTCGGGTCCCTGCTCATGAAGCTGGGCATTGCCTACGATTCTCCGAAGGCGCTGGCGATCTGCGGGGCCCTGACCGCCATTCTGACCGGCGAAGCCTATGCCGCCTCCGCGGAAATGGCGGCGCAACTCGGCCCATTCCCCGGGTTTGAGAAAAACCGCGATCACATGCTGCGGGTCATGCGAAACCATCGAAGAGCGGCGTATCAGGCCAAGCTTGGCGACTATGAAAGCCTGACGATGACACCGAAGGGCATTGACCCGACCTCCGCCCCTGCCGCACTCCTGCGTGCCGCGCAAGAGACCTGGGACCGCGCCATCGAATTGGGAGAAGTCCACGGATTCAGGAACGCCCAGGCCACGGTGATTGCCCCCACGGGCACCATCGGGTTGGTCATGGACTGTGATACCACGGGGATCGAGCCCGACTTCGCTCTCGTCAAATTCAAGAAACTGGCCGGAGGCGGGTACTTCAAGATCATCAATCAGAGCCTCCCCCCGGCGTTAAAGAAATTGGGGTATTCCCAGGAACAGATCCACGACATCATCACCTATGCCACGGGAACCCGAACCCTGAAACAGGCTCCGTTCCTGAATCACGAAGCGCTCCGTGCCAAAGGGTTTACGCCGGAAGTGCTCGATCGCCTGGAATCGACGTTGGACGAGGTCTTTGAAATTCAATTCGCCTTTAATAAATGGACGTTGGGTGAGGACTTTTGCCGGGACTCCCTCGGCTTCTCCGACGCCCAACTCAACGATCCCCAGTTCAATATGATCGGCGCGTTGGGGTTTACCCAGGAAGAAATTCTTGCGGCCAACGATTTTTGCTGCGGGACCATGACGGTAGAAAGGGCGCCTCATCTCAAAGACGAACACCTTCCGATTTTCGACTGCGCCAACCGGTGCGGTCGCATCGGGAAACGATACATTTCAACCCAGGCGCATATTCGGATGATGGCCGCGGCACAGCCTTTTATCAGTGGCGCAATCAGCAAGACCATTAACATGCCTTCGGATGCCACCGTCGGGGACGCGGAAGCCGCGTACCTGATGGGGTGGCAGCATATGCTCAAGGCCGTGGCCTTGTATCGGGACGGGTCCAAACTGAGCCAGCCTTTGAACGCCTCCACTGACCTGACCGAACAATCCGAGCGGCAGGACGACGTCATGAAGATGGCGGAACAGGTGACCGAACGGGTGATGGTCCGGTATCTCGCCAAACGTCGCCCTCTTCCCTCGCGACGCGGGGGGTATACGCAAAAGGCCATGATCGGCGGGCATAAAATCTATCTCCGCACCGGTGAATACGACGATGGGACGCTCGGAGAAATCTTTCTCGACATGCACAAGGAAGGGGCGGCGTTTCGCAGCCTCATGAACTGTTTTGCCATTGCCATTTCTTTGGGGCTCCAACACGGCGTCCCTCTCGAAGAATTCGTCGAGGCCTTCCTGTTCACTCGCTTCGAGCCCAACGGCCCGGTCAACCTCAATGACCATATTAAAATGTCGACGTCAATCATCGACTACATCTTCCGTGAGTTGGCCATCACCTATCTCGATAAGAAAGAACTCGCACAGGTGAACCAGGACGACCTACGCGGAGATTCCGTCAAACAGGATCCCGAATGCACGGAGGATGAACCGGCCGATCCCAGAACCATCACGACGACGGCCATCAACCCGGAATTGTTTCCCGCGCGACATCGCATTCAAAGCGACGCCGCGACCGGAAACGGCCAGGGAAACGGAAACGTCTCACACAAACTCGAAATGAGGCGGGAAACCCTCGCCTATGCCACTGAAATAGAGACGGCGTATCAGAAAGGGTTTGAAGGCGACCCCTGTCCCAATTGCAAACAGTTCAAATTAGTCCGCAACGGGATGTGCCTGGTCTGCAGAAACTGCGGTGAAACCACTGGGTGTTCGTAAGGAATCAACGTTTTGAGGAAACATTCGAAAATGGGAACAAAAAAAAGAACCGTACTTTGTCCAAATTGCAATCAGGTAGTCGAAGTAAAAATTATTCTGGCTTCCTTCATCAAAACCCTATCGCCTTGTCCGCATTGTAGAAAAAATCTTGTTCTTAAAAAGGTTGTTCGTACAGACAAATTTGAGGAATACAATCCTTTAGGACCGGAAGAATGAAGGAAAAGTTTGAGCCGTGTTTTATTTCTTCGCGTCCATGACGCAACGGAACCCGATGGTCAAATCATTCGCGTCAATGGGAAACATCGGCTCGGCGCTTCGCCGGGCAGTCACTTTCAGCCATTTGGGCGGATCTTCCCACGACCCGCCACGATAGACTTTCCGTTCTCCCTCTTTGGGCCCGGTCGGATTTTTCTCCGGACTCTCTTCGTAATACGTTCGATCATACCAATCCGCCACCCATTCCGAAGCGTTCCCGGCCATGTGATAGAGGCCATAGGGACTTTTCGTCCCCTCCTTTAATCCATGGCGGATACTCATTCCGGTCACTCCGCTTTTCACGGACGCCAACGTCACTTCATAGCTGACCCATCCGGTCGTCCCGAAGTTGTACCGTGCAATATCGACGAACGGCTGCATGTGCCCCCAGGGATACCGGCGACCATCGGTTCCCCGCGCACCCTTTTCCCATTCGGCTTCAGTCGGCAACCGCTTGTCCGCCCATTCACAATAGGCTTTCGCGCTGTCCCACGCCATACCGACGGCCGGCCGATCTTTCGCCTCTTCAAGAGCCGCATAATCATCCCACAACGGAGGCAACTCGTGATTCGTTTCATCGAGAAACTTCTGATACCGCTCCATCGTCACTTCAAATTGATCGATATAATAACTGTCCAACACGACCGTGTGTTCCGGACGTTCATTCCTCGACCCGTCATTGGCCCCCATCAGAAACTCCCCTTCGGGGATCTTGATCATCGGAGCCCCATCCTTCCCCTCGATCATTTTAAATTGGGATTCGATTGGAGGTTCGGTTGACTCGTACTTCCATCCAGCCGCCGCGGGGTTCCATCCCAAGACCATCCCCGTCATTCCAATGACGAGGGCCAACCACGCTCCACGCTCTTTATGCCGATCCATGATTCTCCTCCGTCCACAACTCCACGTCGTTAGGGTGTTGAATTCCGTTGGCATACCTCCGCCCATTCAGAGCTGCTTCCCCATTGTACAAAGTGAAATTGGCGATCACAACCGATAAAAAGCCCATCATATTGATGGTGGCTCCCGTACCCGAATCACGCCGACCCCAAAAAAAAGCCGCTGAAACACGGTTCAGCGGCTACGCTATGGTGGCGTCCCCAACGGGATTTGAACCCGTGTTGCCGGCTTGAAAGGCCGGCGTCCTAGGCCAGGCTAGACGATGGGGACACGAGGCGAATTCTCAGAGAGAGCGCATGCTAACAGGGAGGATCGGACCGAGTCAAACCGCACCCACGTTTCCGAACGGTCGAATGAACCACGATGCGTTCAGAGCATGGGAGGACATCCTACCCGCATCACGGGAACGTCACGCTCGGGCTGATCTAAAAAAGGTATGGGGTGGGTCGATAAGCCGGATTCTGTTCCGTATTGATCGTGCATACGGCGGTGACCATGTCTCTACGGCTTATGTTACCATAAGCTTCCAGCGACCTACCCGAGAACCTTGGCCGGGCCGGCCTCTCCCGAACGTCACCGACTTATCCTCGCAAACGGCTTTCGCCGTGCGAAGCCGATCAGGCCGTTCGGAGCGTCCTCCTATTTGGTCTTGCTCCGGGTGATGCTTACCCTGCCATCCACGTCGCCGTGGACGCGGTGGGCTCTTACCCCACCATTTCACCCTTACCCCGGCACCATCCGAAGATCGTCCCGTGGCGGTTTATTTTCTGTGGCGCTCATGTCGGATTGCTCCGCCTGGGCGTTACCCAGCACCCTGCCCTTTGGAGTCCGGACTTTCCTCTCACCTGCGAACAGATGAGCGGCCACCTGACCCACGCCCTCATACCCGGGAACTATGATACGCAATACCTGTTTTGGAAACAAGAGAGTCGGGGAAAACGGAAGGGGGGGACTACGGTTATCCGTCCATGTGTTCTTGCGCCACGGGTTCCTGGACGCTCAAGCATTCAGGCGTTTCATTGAGAGCTTCTTCATAGTACAAAATGCGATAGCAGTAGGGACAGGTCAACAATTCATCCGCCCGCTTGACGCTGGCGACTAACTGAGGAGGAATTTGCAATTGACACCCTTGGCAGGTTTCACCTTGCACGGTTGCCACCACGATGAGTTGCAAAGACGATTTGAGTATCGAGTATCGATGATAGACCGGCTTTTCCAATGAGGCCAACAGGCCTTGCTTCTCTTGCTCCATCCGTGCGATCTCATCCGTCAGTTTCGCGGATACGGCCTCCAGATCAACCTTTTCCTGCTCCAGGGTTTGCGTCACGTCCTGAAGAAGTTTCTCGACTTCTTCCAATTCTTTCTGTTTCTCTTCCCCCCGCTCCATGGCCAGGAGGACTCGTTCTTCCAGGCCATCCTTTTTCTTATTGGCCAGTTCAATTTCAAATAAATGGGCTTGATATTCTTTATTCGTTTTCAATTCGTTCAACCGCCCGCGCATTTTGTGGACGTGACTCTCATGCGCACTCAAGTCCTGTTCGCCGCTCCGCCGCTCCGCCGCAATGGTCTCCAGCATGGTCTTCAGGGCTTCCGAACGCGTGCGAGCCTGTTCCACCGGCGACTGCGCCGCGTGAAGACGTTGGGGAATCCGTTGTTGCTGTTTTTCGAGATCGTGCAGCTTCAGGTCAAGCTGCTGGAGTTTCACCAGGAGGGAAAGTTGAAAATTCAAAAGCGCCTCTGCGCGTAAGAAAGGAGTGAGCCATTCATGATCAAATACTTTACCTCATCTGCCGTACAAATAGCAAAGTTGGTGGGCCCACCAGGACTTGAACCTGGGACCAACTGATTATGAGTCAGCCGCTCTGACCAACTGAGCTATGGGCCCCGGAGAACGTTCAGGCACGCGTTAAAACCCTTCGGCAAAGCTGCGCAGTTTTTTGCTCCGGGTCGGGTGGCGGAGTTTGCGTAAGGCCTTGGCTTCGATCTGCCGGATCCGCTCCCGCGTCACCTCAAAGTCCTGCCCCACTTCTTCCAACGTATGGTCCGTCGCCTCCCCGATCCCAAACCGTTTCCGTAACACTTTCTCCTCTCGCGCCGTGAGCGATTCCAACGACTTTCCGATGTGCCGCTGCAAGTCATACCGCACCGCCGCCTCTAACGGCGATACCGCTTTCTTGTCTTCGATAAAGTCCCCTAAATGGCTGTCTTCTTCTTCGCCGATCGGCGTCTCCAGCGAGATCGGTTCTTTGGCGATTTTCAGGATCTTCCGCACTTTTTCCAACGACATCTCCATCCGCACCCCGATCTCTTCCGGCGTCGGCTCCCGCCCCAGTTGTTGCACCAGATGCCGCGACGTCCGCACCAGCTTGTTGATCGTCTCGATCATGTGCACCGGGATCCGGATCGTCCGCGCCTGGTCCGCGATCGCCCGCGTGATCGCTTGCCGGATCCACCACGTCGCATAGGTGCTGAATTTGTAGCCCCGCTGGTATTCAAATTTGTCCACGGCTTTCATCAACCCGATGTTCCCTTCCTGGATCAGGTCCAGAAACTGGAGCCCCCGGTTGGTGTATTTTTTGGCGATACTCACCACGAGCCGCAAGTTGGCTTCGATGAGTTCGGCTTTTCCCCGTTTCATCTTTTCTTCGGCCCATTCCAGTCCTACCAGGACGCTTTTGAATTCTGCTGTCGGCAGCCACGTCACGCTCCGCTCTAATTGCTTTAGCGTCGTCTGCGCTTGTTGGCTCCGGGGCACCACTTGCTGCACCAGGGCTTCGCTGATGCCCGCCGGCCGCCGTTCCGGGCCGGCTCCACCCCGGCCCAGCCGCCGTAACAGTTTCAGGCCGTCCCGCGGGTCTTGCCCCAGCCGCTGGCAGCAGTCCCGCAGCACCCGCTCCGCGCTCCGGACCGTCCGGCCGGCGTCTTTGATCTGGGTGACTAATTGTTCCCGGACCGCCGGTTGCAGATGCAGCCCGTCGACCCGGGTCCCTAACGTCTCTTGCACCGTCCGCACCCGCTTGCTCCACCGCGCCTGCTGCGGCGCCGCCCGCCGCCGCCCATAGAGCCGCAGCAGCGTCTTCCCCAACCGCCGCACCTGTTCCAATTCCGCCAGCGCCTGCTGCCGCAGTTCTTCTTCTTCTTGCGCTTCGGCCACTTCCGCTTCGTCCAGGTCCTCGTCCCCGGGGTCATGCACCAGCACCACGTCGCTCACGCTCACGTCCCGCTTCTTCAGGCGGCCCCGTAACGTGTCCAGGGTCTCCAGGGTCATCGGCATCCCCGCAATCGCCCGCGTCATCTCCTCTTTGCCTTCTTCGATCTTTTTCGCCAGCTCAATCTCCCCTTCCCTTGAGAGAAGAGAAACGCCGGCCATCTCGTTGAGGTATAAACGAACGGGGTCGTCTATCCTGTTGACCGTACCGGGAGTCAGATCGATTTCTTTATCAGTATCCGGTAACGCTTCATCAAGTTCATTGACCGGCGTCACGTCGATGGGCTCCGTCTTCCGTTGGGAATCCGGGCCTTCATTTCGAAAGGTGCCCGTTTGCTCAACGGTTTCCTCTTCAAACGCGGGAAACAAAGTGGAAAACTCTTCCGAAGATCCCTTCTCCGGCGGCATGGGCTCCCCCACCCCTTCAAAATTGATTGGTTCTTTCTTCAGACTCGCAATCGGTTTAATATTCCGGAGGCCACTCTTTTTGGGCATCTCTTCTATTCCTCTTCCACTTTTTCGGCAATGAGTAATGACTTCGTTTTCGCTGCAGAAGGAGAGACCGTTTGAAAAACCGGCCGACTCTATCGTATTGAAAAAGAAACAACTATTGCAAGAAACCCCACGAAACGAAAACCGCTGTATCCTCGGGCTCTCTTCTCTTCATTCAATCACTCGGTGGTTCAAAATGACCGGAAGGACGATTCTGCCAGGGGACGGTCGTCGTCTTGGCCTGCTTGAGGAGACTCCGAAGGTTGACCTCGGCGGCACGGAGGAGTTTTGGTTCCCCATGGCGAAGCAAGGCCGTGAGGAGCACGTACAACTCCCGCTCGGTTCGACTCCCTCGGAGAATCCGTTCGGTCACGGGATCAGGAGAATCAAGGTTGGGATCGAAGGAACCTTCTTCGTCAGGATCCCCCAACAAGACATCGATCGCTTGGGGGGAACTATACAACCAGGAGGGAGGAAGCGCGAGGGCTTTGGCCAATGCCTCCACCGTTGAGACGGAGGGGTCCGTCTCTCCGGCTTCGATCGCTTCAATCGTGGAAGGTTCGACACCGGACTCGGCGGCCAACTTGACGATAGAGTATTGTCGAGCCTTCCGCCACGCCTGGAATGATTGGTCCAGAGGCATATTTTTGATCATAGCGAAGAAAGGCCGGCCTTGTCTATCACAGGGGGCGATGACGGCGGTCCATACCAAGCAGTGAACGCACGTGCCTTGCCGGAGTTCGACCTCTCGGGATGCCTTACATTCCTTCTTGAGATACAGAGAGTCGAAACTGATGGACGAGCCCTGCGTCGGGCATCGCGTCAAGGTCTCCATAGGGCGAGCCCACGGCCAAGTCATTTCCGGCACCACTCAAGGACAGTCCGAAGAGGTCGGCCACGCCGGTGGTGGCCGAAGGATTGGCAATCATGGCTTGCAGGGTTCCGGTTTTTCGGTTAAAAACGAAAACCGCACCGGCATCGACACCGGCGGAATCGTGTCCCGGTGCGCCGACGATGATGGACTCAGGGAGAAGAGCCACGGCTTCTCCGAAGTGATCGCCCTTCTTGGGTTCCGGGGCTTCCAGCGTTTGCAGGAATTCGCCGGTATTCGTATAGAGATACACGACTCCGGCGTCTGGTTGCGTGGTCCCTCGTCCCAAAGCACCGACAACCAACAACTCCGCATCACTTGCCAACGCCCATCCAAAATACTCGTTCGTTTGAGGATCAGGCGATTCGAGGATACGTTGCAACTGCCCGCTTTCCCGGTCAAAGAGAAACACCTGTCCATGATCAACCGGGTCCGTGCCGGCAAGCGGGGCACTCACCGCAAGCATGGGGCCCAGAAACGTCACCGCATGCCCGAAGCCATCCGAGTTGCGGTTCTCCGCACGTGGAGAGGCAAAGGTCCGGCGGACCTCCCCATTGGTCACGTCAACCAGATAGGCTTCCCCTACCTCAAACTCCGTGGCGGTACCCGCACCGGGACCTCCAACGGCCACCTGCAGATCCTGTGCAGCCACGGCATGCCCAAAAACCGCTGCTGATTGATTGGGACTGACGACGACCTGTCGCAATATTCCCGTCTCCCGGTCGAATACCGATACCGAGCCCACCGATCGACGCAACGCCCCTTTCCCCCTGGGAGCGCCGACGATCACGTGGTTCGCGGTGAGGCTCACGGACAGGCCGAATAAATCATTGCCCATCGGCGAAAGAGGGACGAACGCCCGAAGCAGTGTGCCGGACTCACGCTCGAACAAGAACGCCTTTCCGGTTTGTCCACGGCCCCCTGCCGCATGGGGTGCGCCGACGAGGATCTGATCCCCTTCCCCCGATACTGAGAAGCCAAAGCCGTCCAACAACGTCGGCTTGGAAGATTGGAGACTGGGGCCCTGCTCAGGGGCCTGCCGGCCAGAGGCGCCCACGCTCGAAAGCAGCACGAGCAGACAAACCAGGAAAAAGATTGGGACCTTCACGCGTTCGTTCGTTTTCGGGAGTGGTGATTCAGGAGGCGGCCGATCCTTCCTGGGTGGAATGAAGAGACGGCAAATCAATGACGTGACGCGTTGGCCCACCTGAATCCGAGTCGCGCTGATAGAGTTCAAAAGGCGGGATATCAACTTGTACACGCTTCAACAACCGTCGTATGAATTTTTCTCCAGGGGCTTCGCAGATCCACACGTACATGCCCGTTTCCAATTCGTGAAGATGCCGCTTGACCAGAAAACGTGCATCTTCCATGAAATAGGCCGACAAAAACCCCGTCATCGCTTGAATGACCCATTCATGCTCTTGCGCATAGCGGAAACTCACGCCGATTTCGAAGGTCTTCTCGTGCCCGTCCGTTTCCATCTCCTTCGCCGACCCTTTTGATGCTTACGTCTGTGCCTTCACGTCCAACTCATGCGCTTTCCGGCCTCCACGGGGAAGCCGTCGTTCGGGGACGTGCCCGGCGACCAACAACTTGGCCATGTCGACTGCCCGGCCGACCAAGGCCTCGGCCCCTTCACGCAACGCCTTGCTCCGTTGCACGTACCGAACGTTGTTTTCCATATCCTCGGCACTCCACCCACGAGAATGGGCAATGAAAGGAAACTGGGGAAACTGGCACCCCACCTCGGCAAAGAATCCCAGCAATTGACCTGCCACGCTCTGGACATTGTCCTGGCCACCGGTGATGAGGAAGGCGGCGACTTTATTCTTCAGCAAGTGTTTGTTGGCAATGGTCTCCTGATTCTGGATGCAATTCATCCTTTCGACCATCTTGTAATACAGGCTGCTCGCCGCACCCCACCGAATCGGCGTGGCAACGAGAATGACGTCGGCCCAATGCACAAACGCTTCGTAGACCCGATCGAGTTCGTCGGAGGGATCCATTTGCGTGATGGAGCACGGCCACGTACACGCACGAGCGGATTTCGAATAGAACCCCTCGCACGGTCGAAACTGGAGATCTCGTAATTGAATGCATCGGGTTTCAACCTGAAGGGTGCCTTGCGCGTACGCTAACGCATGGGTCAGCAACGCCTCGGAGGTGCTGTAGCGGGGATGAGCCGCATCCATCACCGTCGTGGAAATGCCCACGACGCGAATCGGTCCTTCTTCCCTTTTAGGAGGACGGGCCAACGGATGAGGAGCATGAGGCTTTTGGCGTCGCTTGGTGGGTGAGGACACATCAATCAAGACTCGATCGTTGGCCACCCTGACCTGAAACGAAGGCACTTGATCTTCCTCATATCCGGGCTCTCCCTTCCCCGTTTTCCGATGAAATTTCCAATAATGCCATGGGCACACCACAAACTCGCCATCCAACGTGCCTTCCCCCAAGGGTCCCCCGACGTGGTTGCACACGCTGGAAATTGCACAAAACTCGTCATCCTGATACGAAAGAGCAATTTTGGTTTTACGCGCGGTGACCTGTCGGAGAGAGGAAGTCCGCAGTTCATCGACGCTTCCCACGTCGACCCAATCCGGTTCAGCCATAGAGCCTCCTGATTTTCAAGGTGAGATGTGCGTGTTCTTATCAGACACAAACTTCCCACGGATGCCGGGATGATACTAGCCTTTTTTAAAAGATTCGCAACAGGCGTTTCAAACTGAATATCCAAGCATGTCCGACTCTGTACCCTCCGGCTCATTGCCGCTGGATGCAAGTTGTGGCAGAATACCGGGCACGATCATGGGAGAACCAGTGTGCATTTCCTGAACCAACCCAATATTTTGATTCCACGCGTCATCGGCATTCTTGCGATCGCGGCAGGGTTTCTGCTTGGGATCGAAGGCCTGAATCAGCCGGATTCGATTTGGTTGCCCATCGCACTCGTCCTCATCGTGACGGGCTTGTGCGCTCAAATGTATGCGTTCTACCGAACCATTATGCACAAAATGCCGTCACGGAATAACCAGGACTGATGCATTTGTCTTTCCGAAATGCCTGTTTGCGCCCCATGCCGAGACGGTTGGTATGGCCCGTCGTGCTTTTCCTTGTCTTGTCCCTTCCAGCCTGTAGCTCCTCACGAGAGTCCTATCTCAAAGATGCATTGAAGAAAGCCTCGCAAGAAGAGGTCGTTGAACAGCTCGGGGAACCGTGGAGAAAAAAGACTTCGCTGCTAAGGAGTCAATCGACGTGGATCTATCGCTATGCGCTCACCCAGGATGATCTCGACCCCATGGGTGTCGACAAGCTGGGGCGAAGCGTGTTCGAAGCCACCGCAGGCGTCACAGCCATGATGGGACTCGGTGGCCAATCCAACAATCCGCTGAATCCGGGCACCAGGCCTCTCTGTTTTCACTATCTCCTCACGTTTGATGAAGCCACCAAGATCCTCCAACGTTGGGTGCGAGAAGCCTGCGCTGATACCAATCTATGATCGTGTTGCGACGAAAACGCGTTCGAAATCGGGCAACCAACCCTTTCTTGACCCGACATCCCTTTCCCACGCATGGTTCCCGAATGGGTGAACGTCAACAAAAGGTAAAGCCGTATGGGTAACGTTTTTCAATCGGGCGCATTTTTGCAGCAATGCTTTTCCGTCCACCCCCTGTCGCTGAGTTTTAAAATGTTCGCCATGCCCGACACCATTGGCATTTTTTGCGTGAATTGCAAATCCCGGCATCGCCTGACCGTCGAAACCGTCACTCGCATCATCGGGGATTCGGAGCTATGCGAGGAAGGCGCGAGCACCAAACTGGAGACCTGTGCCAGCCACCATCAGGAAGCCCTGCACATCACTGAAGTGAGCGTGGAGAGAGGCGTCGTCCAATTTCGTTGCCGCGAATGCCGAACCGGTTTTCAGACGACGATCTCCCTGTTCGAAACCTATCAACCATAACCCGGTCGCTTCCTTCGGATCTTATACGGCCGGCCAGGAACGAGCGGCAGCGGCAACATCAAAAAAAGAGCCGCCCCGTATAAGGGGGCGGCTCTTTCGGAACGAACGAGGCCTGCGGAAGACCTTATCTGTTAGGCTGTGGCGTGTACCGAAGATACGGCTTAACCGCCCGGTGGCCCTTGGGAAACTTGGAGGGAATTTCCTCATCCTTCACCGCAGGGACAATGATACAATCTTCCCCGTCCTTCCAATTGGCAGGGGTAGCCACCTGATGCTTGGCCGTCAGTTGCAACGAGTCCACTACACGAAGAATCTCATCAAAATTCCTGCCAGTCGATGCTGGATAGGTGAGAGTCAATTTGACTTTTTTATCAGGCCCGATCACAAAAACCGAGCGCACCGTCATATTGTCCAACGCGTTGGGATGAATCATGTCGTATAAGTTCGCGACTTGTCGATCAGGGTCGGCAATGATCGGATACTGAACCGTACACTGCTGCGTTTCATTGATGTCGTTGATCCAGCCTGTATGCGAGTCTAAGGGATCCACACTCACGGCAAGGACCTTGACGTTGCGTTTCTTGAAGTCATCGGTAATTTTCGCCACGGTCCCCAACTCCGTGGTACACACCGGGGTAAAATCTTTGGGATGGGAAAACAAAATACCCCATCCATCACCGAGCCATTCGTGGAAATTTATCGTTCCTGCCGTTGTTTCGGCAGTAAAATTTGGGGCTTCATCCCCTAAGCGAAGTGCCATGATATTTTTCCTCCTCTATTAAAGCTTTCTGAATGATCGTGACCGGTAAAAATGACACCACATTGTATCTGTTCAAGCGTGTGAAAAGTATACGCTTCCCGGAAAAAGCCAGTCAACCGGCAGAGCCCCACGCTCCCTATAGGAAATTGACCCAATAAAAAACCCAAAAGGGCTGAATTTCCAGCCCTTTTGGGTTTTACCGCGTTCCACATGCCGGCCAAGCCGACTCTTGAAATTTAAAAATTTGTATCAGGCCGATTCCTGGACCTCGGCCGATTTGACCACGTTAGCCGCTTGTGGCCCTTTGGCTCCTTCCACCAGATCGAATTCGACGGACTCGCCTTCTTTCAGGGTTTTAAATCCATCACCCTGAAGAGCTGAATAATGTACGAAAACATCCTGTTCCCCTTCGACTCGGATAAATCCAAAACCTTTTCGATCGTTAAACCATTTGACCGTCCCCGACTTACGATCACTCATAGGCACCTCCCTTATCACGGACCAGGGAAAACCGCGGTTTTACCAAAAATAGGCCCCTAAAAAAAACCGCAGACAGACTTTCCGTCTTCTGCGGCAGATCTTATAAAATAAACGTCACGCTAAAAGCCTAACTGGAATAATAGTTCTATAAACGTTTATCACAGATCACGAAATCTGTCAATAACATTATACTTACGACACCTGAAAAGAGAGCCGGTCACGGGGCCAGTGCGGCACGAGGGTCGTCACCCCGTCAACGAATCAAATCTGAAATTGCGCTTCATACAAATCGGCATAGAGCCCTTTCTCGCCCAACAACTCGGCGTGCGTTCCCTCTTCCACCACTCGTCCCCGATCAAGCACGATGATCCGGTCGACCTGTTGCAGGGTGGTCAGACGATGCGCGATGAAAATGGTGGTGCGACCTTGAGTGAGCACGGCCAACGCTTCGCGAATTTTTACTTCCGTCTCCGTATCAATATTCGACGTGGCTTCATCAAAGACCACAATCGGAGGATTTTTCAACAACACCCGGGCTATCGCCACCCGCTGTTTTTGGCCGACGGACAATTTCACGCCCCGTTCCCCGATCCGGGTATCATATCGTTCCGGGAGTGCCATGATAAACTCATGAGCCCGAGCCGCGAGTGCGACCTGTTCGATGGCGTGGTCGGTGGCGTTGAGATCGCCGTAGACGATATTTTCTCGAACGGTCCCATTAAAGAGAAACGGTTCCTGTTGCACCAAACCGATTTGTGATCGCAGAAACGCCAGCGGCATGTTCCGGACGTCAATGCCGTCCAACGCCAGCATGCCTCCCCGCACGTCGTAAAAACGCATCAGGAGTTTGATCACCGTACTCTTTCCCGCACCACTCGGACCCACCAGGGCCACCCGCTCTCCCGCCGCCACGTCGAGGGACACGTCGTGCAAGACCTGCACCTCCGGCTTATAGGAAAAATCCACGCCTTCGAACTGCACGCTTCCGTGAAACCGGGCGGTGGGAGCCACCACCCCGGGGCGGTCCTGCACGTCGGGTTCGGCATCCAACACTTCAAAGATGCGTTCACTCGACGCAAGGGCATGCTGGAGCATGTGGTTGACGGAATGGATTTGATTCACCGGAACGTAGAACAGCGCCAGATACGACACGAACATCACGAGTTCGCCCACTTTCAGGTTCCCCTGCGCGACGTCCGTCGACCCCACCCACAGAATGAGGACCGTGCCCATGGCCCCGAGAAAAATCATCGCCGGTGAATAGATGGACCAAAGAAACATGGCTTTGAGATTGCTCCGGCTGACCTCGCGATTCCTGGCGTCGAATCGTTCCCGTTCAAACGCATGCCGATTAAAGGCCATGGTTTCTCGAATGCCTGAAAGGGAATCCTGGAGATAGCCGCTCAGTTCGGCCGTATTGTGTCGAATTTCGTGGTAATACCCGTGGACCCGACGGGAAAATTTCACGGCGGATACCATCAAAATCGGGATAGGGACCAACGCCAGGAGAGCCAATTGCCAATTGACCACGAAGAGGACCGCGGTAATGCCGATCAACGTCAACAACGCCGTCACCATGCCCTCCAACCCATCGATAAAAATACGCTCGACGTGTTCGGTGTCGTTCATGATGCGCGACATGATCTCTCCGGTCGAGCGATCCTCGTAAAACCCGACCGAGAGCCGCTGAAGCGCGTGAAACACCTGTTGCCGGAGTTGGAACACGACGCGTTGCTCCAGGATATTATTGAGCCGGATTCGCAGGGAGTTCGCGACGTTCTTGAACGCATAGGCCAGCACCAATCCGCCCAGCACCCACGGCAATAGGGAAAATTGGTCCGCCTGAATCACGTCGTCGATAATCACCTTCAGCAGCCAGGGCGGCAAGAGATCGAACACCGTTGCCAGGGCGGCGAAGGACAGAGTCGTCAGGGTTAGGGAACGGTGGGGCCGCAAATACCCGAGAATGCGAAAGAGAACGTTCATCGCGTTTCACACCATGACGAAGCAACCGGGGCCAGGCCTTTCAGAAACGGCCGCGTGAGCGCAGGCAAATATTGACGGAGGGAGAACAAGGCAGGCGGGACAACCTCTGAGCCCTGATGAGACCCCCGATCACGTCGGGGACAAGCCTCAATGACAGGTTTATTGTGATAGCGGGATGCAGGGCAAGGCGTCCCGCAGCGAAACCCGAGGCTTATCAACATAGATAGGCGAGGGTTGAGCGAGGACACAACGCCGCCATGCGCCCGATAGCGCAATAAATCGCTAGATGACCGTTGCGGGTTCTTGTTTCCAATATACGTCAAATTCCTTCAACTGGGTCAACGTGGACAAATCCGTCATCCTGTCCAAAAAGAGTTTTCCGATCAGATGGTCCATCTCATGTTGGATACACACGGCGAACAAACCCGACGCATCGAAATCGACGGAACACCCCTTCCGGTCCAGCGCCTGGACTCGAATGGAAGACGGCCGCGTCACTTTCCCGCGCAACCCATCCACGCTTAAACAGCCTTCCCACATTTCGACTTGAGCGGGGCCATAAAACACGATCCTGGGATTGATCAGGACCGTCTCGGGAAACGCATCCTGGCCTTCACATCGCATCACGATGAGTTGTTCGGACCGTGCCACCTGAGTGGCCGCCAACCCGATCCCCTCGTGCGCATCCATCGTTTCAAACATGTCGTCGATAAATTGTTGATAGGCACGCGTGGGAATGATCGCCGGATCAACCGGATCGGCAATTTTCCGTAAGACGGGATTCCCTATTTTTGCAATCGGCAACGTTGCCATTCCGTACTCCTTTGGTGCGACTCCCTATCCGTCAGAATCCCGAACCTCACGTCGTCAGGAAACAGGCTCGGATTGTGGCTTGTTCGGCGCAGCCTCGCGATTCTTGAGGGTTTCGTCCCACCATGCCTTCCATTCCTTGGCCCATGCGACCCGCTGTTCATGAGTCGACCCTTGCCAATCATGCGGCGGCTCCACCCGTCGGGTCAACCGCCAGAGCGAATCGCGGGCCGTGACGGACACGTATTTTTCCTGATCGGCCAGCAACTCGATGAGGAGCGACACCGATTCCTGACGCTTCACGTAACGACACTCGAAGGCCACGGTTCGCCGAATGGTATCCGCGTGATCTTTCACCAACGTTTGCAGGGTCGGCAGCGCCTCCATGGGCGCCACCCGCACCGCCACGCGCAGGGCATGAGCCCGCACCCTGATGGCTTCCTCGTCATCCCCGGCCACGTCGAGTAACTCCGGCACGGCTCGTGGATCATTGATAATCTTCAACGTTTCAATCGCGTTATAGCGAAGCCGGCTCCCCGGCATCTTGAGGGCTTTCACCAGGACGGGCACGACCGGTTTTCCCAAGTGGACAAACTCGGCGATGATGTAGAGTTCCTGGCGTCCTTCCAATAACGGCAACAAGGCTTCCGCCCGTTTCAGCTCCTTTTCAGAAAGGACTTCCGGGGCCGGGGTGGCTTGTTGAACTTCCGGGAATTCCGGCTCTGGCGGGGCGTTATAGGGGATTTGGACCGGAATCAGATACGCCGGTCGAGAAGCCGGCGTGCCGGCTTCCGCAAGCGCGGCCGCTGCACAGAAAAGGATACTCCATCCCAACACAATCCATACGAGACTCACTCTCATCCACCCTCTCCTTTTCCAAGAAAACACCATATTATGTAGTCTAGTGGCTTTCCTTCAAGCAGGTCAAGACAAAGCATGTAGGCGTTGCGTTGACGATTTCCGCTCTCATCACTCCACCCGATCCCGGTCCACGGAGCCGGATCATTGCAAATTCCTGATGGTCCTGATAACCAATTCTTTAATCTTGAGTCCGTGAATGTTACAATAAATGTTTAAGTGTTTCAGCAGGACATTCATGACGACTGAGAAGGAGGGCTCTACATGAAACCGGTGAGATTGCTCCTTGGCTTGGGGTTGGCGCTGGGACTGAGCGCAAGCCCGAGTTGGGGGTATGAAGAAGTCCCCGTCTCCGATGGGGGAACCTTACAGGGGATGGTCAAGTTGATCGGGAAAGTCCCCAGACCCAAGGGATACAACCTTGTCACCTTACCGGACGCCGTGTATTGCGGACGCATCTCAACAGGAACGGGATGGCGTCTCCTGCAACCCTTTGTCATCGGCCCGAACAGCGGATTCAAGAACGTCGTCATCTACATCGAAGAAATCCGCAAGGGGAAACCCTTCAGTTACGTCCCTCCCCTGATAGAGGCGATCGACTGCAAATTCGAACCGTATATCAGCATCGTCCGGGACAGGCACGACATAGAGGTCGTGAACAAGGACCCGGTCTTTCATGACATTCAAGGCTATGAAACGTCGAAGTTCGGGGCCCGGGTCCTCTTCAACGTGCCCCTGCCGATGAGTAAAAAACTGCGCAAGGCAGAATTTCTGGCCGGCAAGACGGTCAAAAATCGGGCAGGCAAGGTCCTGACCCAACGCATCAAAATGGGAAAACAGCGCAACCTGTTCGTGATGCAATGCGGATTTCACGCGTACATGGAAAGTTGGGGGTTCACGGTCAAAAACCCCTACTACGCGCTCAGTGCGAAAGACGGGTCGTATGCCATTGCCGGCATCCCCCCAGGAACCTACAAGGTCCAGATCTGGCATCCCATGGTGAACAAGGAATACACCGTGACGATCACACCCAACGGCACCACGGACTTGCCGATTGAGATCGATGCTCCGAGAGGCCGGCTCTACGCCAACGAAATGAGTGAAGGGACGCGCTTCGGCGTGGAATTGCTCGGGGACGTCGCCATCAAACCCATCGTGGAACGCCAAACCTACGAGCCGTAAACTCCAACGCCCCGGGCTATGTCTTCTCAACTCCTCTCCCTCGACAGAAGAGGGTTCAGACCCGTAGGTCGGATTAGCGTAGCGTAATCCGACAATCCCGTGAGTTCTCTCCTCTCCCTTGATGGGAGAGGATTAAGGTGAGGGTGATGAGCGCGGACGTGTCGACGCGGGGGCTTACGACAACCAATTCTCCACGGAGAGGCCGGGGACCAGCTTAAAGTATTGGGGACTCGCGGAAACCAGGGTGAGATCCCGAACCAGCGCGACCGCAGCGATACGCAGGGCCGTCTCACTCATCGGCGATCCCTTCCGCGCCAACAACGCGCTCACTTCGCCGTAACGCTTCGCCGCCGTGGCATCGAAAGGCAGGACTTGCAGGTTGGAGATGAGCCGCGTTTCAATCTGGCTCAGCAAGGCAGTCGACCGCCGGCCAAACCTGCTGGCACCGATGAGCAACTCCTCAACGGTGGTGCTGGAGGTGCATTGCTGCTCGGGAGGCACCGAGGCCAGTTTCGCAATCAACGCCGTCGAAGGACAACGGCTCATCAGGTTGGCCAGGATATCCGTATCCAGCAGGTACATCAGGCTTGGCCCTCCGTGCGACAGGCGTCTCCGCCCCGTTCGGCCTGGACGGCGGCAAGCAGAGCGTCCATCTCCCGCTCTTTCAATTCGCCCCAGGCACCGGCCAGGGCCAGCGCGCCCAGGGAGTTGGCGGAAGTCGCCCGCTTCTGCTCCATCAGTTCGAGAGCATCGATGCTCACCAGCGCAGCCAGAGGCTTGCCTCTTTTCTCGATGATCACGTGCTGGTCGCTATCGACCACGTGCCCCAGAAGTGCCGAAAGCTCTTTTCTTAACTGTACGGTACTGACTTTTTTGACCATGTTTCCTTTGTTACAAAACTATCAATATGTTACAAAATCGTACAAAATTGTTATGGTAATTAGGGCGAAACGTAACCAAAATAGATCTTCAGAAACTGTTTAAACACATTCTCCCGACGGTGATTAAAGCGATACTCTACTTCTTTCAGATACATGGGGCAATGATATTTCGAGACCCCGCGATACTGATACAAGATATGTTTGGCGTAACTCCAAAAGCCTTCAATGCCGTTAATGTGATTCTTCGTCCGCGGGCTCACCAACGCTTTCGCATGATTGACCGTATGATGGTGGCCATAGCGTTTTAAGGATTGATACCCGCGAAAGGCATCCGTGAAATAGACCGACCCTTTTCGGGTGTGCGCTTGAATATGCCGCATCAATTCCTCCGCACTGACCGACTCGACGACTTTCGTATACACGCGGCCGTCCCGCTCCAGGAGCCCGAAGACGACGCTTTTGCCCGCGGGGGCGCGGCCCCGTTGGCCTTTGCGCCGGCCACCGAAATAGGCCTCATCGAGTTCGATCTCGCCCTTCAGTTTGCCGGCTTCCAGTTCAGTGACATGATACAACGCTTCGCGCACACGGTGATAGACGCGGGTGACGACTTTCAGGTCCAGGCTCAGATCCTGGCTCAACCGATAGGCGGGTTGCAATTGATAAAAGCCTTGCAGGATCCGGATCTCCCGGCGCAGCCGCCGGAGGCTCTTGCTTTTCCCGCAACGCCCACATTTCACGTAGCCGCGGCTGGTGTGCAAGACCTGAAAGGAACCGCAGAAAATGCACTTGCGACCGCGCAGAAAGTTGGCCGCACAACTAAAAACCGTATGTCGTCCTGTAACCATGCTGGTTTTCTACCACACATTGGTTACGAAACGCCCTAATTACCTTGTACAATTTGTCACGTTTTGTACAAAAGGTGACAACGTTGCCCCTGGCGGGAGAGAGCCTGCCCCGGACCTGATCCGGGAACTGGGGTGAGGAGGGACAGGAAAGGTTACAGCGTTTCCCGGATTTTCGCTCCGTGATAGCCGTTTCGCACGACGCGATAGAAGAACCTGAGCACGTCCACCAGGTCGAACCAGAATCCGCAATTGAGGCACCTGGCGTAGAGGTGTTTCGTCATCGTGGTGTAATGCCGCTCCACCATCATCAGGCCCTGACACTTGAGACATTCCATGATCTGTTTCCTGGTCCTGCCGTGTTCTTTCCATGCTCCACCGTTCAGGTGGTGGCCGGTTCCTTGACTTGTTCCCTGAATTTTAACCCATGATGCAGAAAAATCGATACACTATTTTCCGCGTTGTTGACAACCGCCAGACCGGGTTCGTCGCCCCGGTCCGGGGCGACGATCAGTGTCGTCAGGGCAAACGGCCCACGGGGCGTGCGATATTGACGCGGAGGATAATAAAATGAGCCGTCGCCTTTCCCGAACAGGACCGAGAGGCTGCCTGATTGAATATTCACGATCGCCGCGTCTGCAATATCGTCCCCGTCAAAATCCTGGGCCAAGCCATGCATGGGACCGGCGTCGCCGCCTGAATCGATCCCTTCCTGAAAGGTGCCGTCTCCATTTCCCAAAAAGACGGTGACGGTGTTCATTTGCCCGTTCACCACCAGAAGGTCCCACACGCCGTCATTGTTGAAGTCGGCGAAGGAGACGGATAAGGGCCGCTTGCCCGTCCGGTAATCGGTGGGCAGGAGAAAGGTCCCGTCTCCCTGGCCCAACCAGATCGAGACGGCGTTGCTCATCGGCCCGCCGTTCGTGACCGCCATATCCAAGTGCCCGTCCTGGTTGAAATCCGCGGTGGTCACCGAGGTGGGGGTATCTCCATATTCGTATAACGGCCCGATCCCAAATTTCCCTTTCCCGTTTCCGAACAAGAGTTGCAGCTTGTCGTTTCGCAGGGCCACCACCAAATCCAGGTGTCGATCACTGTTGAAATCCCCACTGGCGATGGAGACCGGCGTTCGGTGGACGGGATACAGCGCGTCTTTCTCGAATCTTCCAGACCCCTGCCCCGTGAAAATGGCGACCTGATTACTCCCGGAACACGCGATGGCCAAGTCCTCATGCCCGTCGCCGGTGAAGTCCTGGACGGCCAGATTCCGCGGTTCCTTGCACACCCGAATGGAGACTTGCGCCTGGAAGCTCCCATCACCGTTTCCGAACAGGAGGGACAGGGAATTCGCCGAGATGTTGCTCGTCACCAGGTCCGAGAATCCATCCTGATTGAAGTCCCCGGCCTTAATGGCGGTCGGGTTTTTCCCGACGTCATAACTGGCAAAGAGATAGAGCAGGTCCGGGGGCACGTAAGGATCTTTGGGCGAGCACCCGGGCAGGAGCACGATTCCACATAGCGTGAGGACACGGAGTATGTTGCCTGCCACCAGGGGGGGAAAGGACATTTCAGTAACCCCTATCGGAAAGTCCGGCTCCGGGATTCATGGCCCCATGAGTATCACAGATCCGTATAAAAAAGAATAGTATACGAGCTTTTGACTAGGCGATACAACGGGTTATTCACGGATCACCGGGATTTTCGCCGGACTTCCGGAAAATCCTGCAATTTTCCGGTAAAACGACTGGAAGAGTTTCAAGAAAATGTGCTATAGATTTCCTCTTTGGAAGGAGGAGCTTGACAATGTCGAAAACAAATGCGGGTAAAGTGAAAATCGAAATCACCATGTATGGAGTCGCCGAGATTCTGAAATGGTGCGTGGACAAAAATAACGGCCGGATCCCTAACGTGGATACCGAGGGCTTTAAACACATGCAGGCCGCGCTGGCTGAAAAACCGGAAAAAGGGGATTATTTTACCTTTGATAAATTCTGGAAGGTGTCCAAGGTCTTTGAATTTACGAAGGAAGAGGTTGAGACCATCGATCGGTGCCTGTACGACATTCCAAACTTCGAGGGCAAACAGTTGCCTCAAATCCGCTATAAATTCTGGCCCGCCCAAGCCGACTGAGCCCGGCGTCCCGTCGAGTGACGTGAACCCCGATCGTTTGAGGCTTGTCTTCATCGTTCATTGCTATACAATCAGCATTGATCGTTCATCGGCAGCCAAAAGACGAAAGCCTTAACCTCTCCACCGGATCGGGATCACGTCACTCTTGTCCCAACTCGAACACATCGAAGCCATTGAACGGCGTCTCTGGAGTGCGGCCGACACCCTGCGCGCCAACTCCAACTACGCCAGCAACGAGTACTTCCTGCCGGTGATGGGGCTGGTCTTCCTGCGCTACGCCTACAGCCGCTACCTGGCAGTGAAAGACAAGGTTGAAGCGAACCTGCCCTCTCGCGGCGGCAAGAGGCGAGCACCCACCAAGGAAGACTTCTCCCAGCAAAGTGCCATCTTCCTGCGTCCCGAGGCGCAGTTCGACCACCTGGTGGCCCTGCCCGACGCTACGGATCGAGCCAAGACCATCATCGCAGCGATGGAGTCCATCGAGACGGACTACAAGGGACTGCGCGGCGTCCTGCCCAAGAGCGAATACCAGGAACTGGACAACGACGTCCTCGGCCAACTCCTGCGCACGCTCAATCCCGACGAGTTGAAGAAGGTCTCCGGCGACGTCTTCGGTCGCATCTACGAATACTTCCTCACACAGTTCGCGGACCAGAAGGCCCACGACGCCGGCGAGTTCTTCACGCCCGTCTCGCTGGTCTCGTTGATCGCCCACGTGCTCGATCCCGAACGCGGGACAGTATTCGACCCGGCCTGCGGGTCCGGCGGTATGTTCGTGCAAAGTGCCCGGACCGTGGAAGAGCACGGCCAGAACCCAACAGAGCAACTCACCTTCCGCGGTCTGGAGAAAAACGCCACCACCATCCGCCTAGCCAAGATGAACCTGGCGGTGCACGGACTCGAAGGTGACATCCGGCAGGCGATCACCTACTACGAAGATCCACACGAACTGCTCGGCAAGGCCGACTACGTCATGGCCAATCCGCCATTCAACGTGGACGAGATCGACGCCGATAAGGTCAAGACCGACCCGCGTCTGCCCTTCGGCCTGCCCGGCGTCAACAAGAAAGACAAAGTCAGCAACGGCAATTACGTCTGGATCAGCTATTTCTATAGTTACCTGAACGAAACGGGGCGCGCAGGCTTCGTGATGTCCTCCCAGTCCTCCAGCGCCGGTGGTGCCGAGGCCAAGGTGCGGCAGAAACTCGTGGAGACCGGCGAGGTAGACGTGATGTTCGCTATCCGCTCCAACTTCTTCTACACCCGCACCGTGCCCTGCGAGTTATGGTTCCTCAACCGTAACAAGCCCAGGGAACACCGTGACAGGGTGTTGATGATCGACGCGCGCAACGTCTACCGCAAGGTCACGCGCAAGATCTACGACTTCAGCCCCGAGCAGCAGCAGAACCTCCTGGCTATCATCTGGCTCTACCGTGGCGAGACCGAACGCTATGTCAGCTTGGTGTCCGACTACTGCACCCAAACCATCGACGAAGGTAACGCCTGCTTCAACACCAAGAATGAACAGGGCGAGGCGGTCAAACCGCTACCGGATTTCCTCGCCGCGCTCAACAGCCTGCGTGACGCGCTTGCCCCTTTTCTCAGTACGCTCGGCTCGGAAGCCGCTCACGCTGAAACTAACAAGGAACTGGACGCTGCCTTGCTCGCCTTCAACTCCGGCATTAAAGCCTTCAAGAAAACGCTACGATCTCAATCACCGGTATCTGCTCACGAATATCTGCAAGTTGCTGAACCCGCTACCAACTACGGGGTCGATTCGGCTAAGAAGCTTCTGCAGACGGTTGACGGCCTCGCACCATTGGCCGAAACCAGCCACAACCTCGTCAAGCAGACCGACCTCCTCCATAAGCTCGCCACACGCCTGATCGAGACCTGCGAGAAGGAGTGCGATGCCAAATCCAGCGACGCCTGGAACGCCCGCGACATCACCCGTACTCGCAAGACCGTGGACGAGACCTGCCAGCAGGCCGTGGAGCAACTCAGGCAGGTCCGCTACTTCTGGCGGCAGGCCCACTGGCTCACCGAGCGCTTCCCCGAGGCGAAGCTGCGCGACGTGGAGGGGCTGGTCAAGCTGGTGGATCGTGCCGAGATCAAGGCCAACGACTGGAGCCTGACCCCAGGCCGCTACGTGGGCGTCGCCCCCGAGGAAGAGGACGAAGACTTCGACTTTGAGGAGGCCCTGCGCGAGATCCATGTCGAACTGGAAGACCTCAACGCCGAGTCAGTGAAATTGGCCGCGACGATCAAGAAGAATTTCGAGGAGTTGGGGATATGAGTTGGCGAGAGGTCACATTTGGAGATTTTGCTGAAATTCAACCCCAAGTCGAGCTTGAAAAAGGCACAGCCTACCCGTTTGTCGAAATGTCTGATGTTGAGCCACACAGGAAATCTGTTGATCCGGGTGGCGCGCGTGTTTGGAAAGGCAGTGGTGGAGCCAAGTTTGAGAATGGAGACACAATTTTTGCGCGTATTACACCATGCTTAGAGCACGGAAAGACGGCAAAAATCAGTGGATTGACAGAGCGAGGGTTCGGCTCTACAGAATTTTTCGGATTTATCCCTTTAACTTGACAAACCTTCTCTATCGTGCTAGTATGCTTTCAGTATTCACGAAGGGAGAAGACGATGCCGACACACAAAGCCAAGACCTTAAGCCTGTTTGAAATCAATGAGTTATATCCGACGGTCGAGAGTGCCATTCAGTACTTCGAGCGGGTCCGGTGGCACGGACAGCCGGTCTGTGCGAAGTGCGACAAGACTGACAAGATTACGCCTCAAAAGAAGGCAGGCACCTATTGGTGTGGGATGTGTCGGGCCTACTTCACGGTCTTCACCAATACGCCACTTGAACGCAACAAGATCGACGCGCGCAAATGGCTGATGGCCGCGTATCTGTTCTTGACGGATCGGAAGGGCATTTCCTCCATGGAGTTAAGCAAAAAGATCAAGATCAAACAACCGCATGCCTGGTATATGCTGCATCGGCTTCGGAAAGCCTGTGATTCGCAGTCGATTTTGCTTTCCGGCATTGTGGAGATTGACGAGACGTACATCGGGGGCAAAGAGCGCAACAAACGTCTGAAAAAAGGCACGAAGCCTCAAGGCGGTGGATCGACCGGGAAACAAGCCGTTATGGGCATGCGCGCACGGGACGGCAAGACGATTGCCAAGTCGGTGACAGGGACGGATCGGCTGACCTTGTGGACGGAGATCCAGCGACACGTCGAACAGGGGTCACAAGTCTATACCGATAATCATGGAGCCTATCGTGGGCTGACCCGCAAAGGGTATCAGCATGAAACCCTGAACCATTCAGCGAATGAGTACGTGAGGGGGATGGCGCATACGAACGGGATTGAAAGCGTGTGGGCCAATTTGAAACGCGGGCTGGAAGGCACCTTCCATCAAGTGAGCGTGAAGCACCTGGATCGGTATGTTGACGAGTTCACCTTCCGGCTAAATGAAGGGAACTGTCAGGTAGATACGGTAGACCGGATGCAGGCTCTCTTTGGAGCCATGCCAGGGAAGCCGATGACCTATCGGGAATTGGTCGGCAAAACGTGACCAGTCTCCTGCTCTAATTCTTCAAGGTCTTGTTCGGTTAACGGTTTGCCCGTTGAGCGAATCTTGGCGCGTAGCTCTTCGACGAGTGATTGCCGTTCTTCCTTGTACCGTCGTTCACGTCGTTCCTTGATCCAGGATTCAACAAACATGGCGACCTCCACTAGGATAATACTCCATCCGGCACTCACGAGCAGGACGGAGACCAGATCAGATAAGACATGCGACACGGAACAAGCCGCACTCTCGTAACACTCGAAATATAGCACAACAAGCGTGCCGACTACGACCAGCATCACAAACGCGATCAGGTGCTGTGGGGTCGGTGGCACCAATTCCTGCATAATGAAAGCATGCTATCAAATGCCAAGGCTTGCCATAGCCTACCAACATCAATACACTCCCAGTATTCCGTTCTCCGAGGGGCACCCTTGTCGGGTCGCCTGCTCAATACAAGAGCCTATCACCGAACATGGCGACTAGCTATCGTCAGGGTTGGTGATCATGAACAGGTAAATACGCAGGGTCATCCAGTCTCCTTGGAGGACGGAATCGGCCCGACCATGTCCGGTCGGTGGCTGATGGTCCATCTTTCCAAGAAAGACTGCCATGCCGCCCACGATCCCCGTCTTTGTGGTGTCCCTATTAGATTGCACCGAACGGCGTGAAGCTATTTCAGAGGCCCTGTGCAATCTCGGTATCGACTTTGAGTTTGTCGATGCCGTGGACGGTCGCCATGGACTCGATCCTCAGTATGAAGACCAGATTGACCGTGTTGCCACGCGACGAGCTGGAAGAATCCTGTCCCATGCCGAGTTTGCCTGTGCCTTGTCACATATCAAGGTCTATCGGCGAATTGTCTCTGAGAATATAGCCTATGCCCTGATCTTGGAGGATGATGCCGTTCCCTCTCCCCAACTAGTTGAGTTCCTGACTGGCCGGTATTACCACGATGCTGAACTCACGCAACTCTATTCTTCAAGGGCCTATGTTCGTCGGCAGGGCGTCATTGGCCTGTTTGACCATTACCTGTCCCATCTTCGCGCTCCCGGTCTGAAAGGGACAGGAGCGTCAGGAGCGGTTGCTTATACCATGTCTTATCGAGCAGCCCTCCACTTTGTCAGACATGCCGTTCCTGTCACGAGGGTCACGGATTGGCCTCGCTGCATTGAAGACGTAATCACGAAACGGCAGTGTCGGGTCATTCATCCTCCACTGGTTTGGTACTCATCAGTTGAGTCCCTCATCGACAATTACGGACGAACAGAAAACAGGAGACAGCGAAGATTTCTTGGCATGTATATCCCGCCGTTCCGCAGGATGGTGGAGTCGTGCGCCCGTGCGCCTTACAAACTGCTGGCAAAACGCTTGCCGCAGCCCGTCAATTTAAAGGGATAAATCCCGAATTTTTTGTCTTTCGTTGTAGAGACGGGATATCTGATTCAGACTTCATCTATTACCTGTCTCGCTTGCCTGCTATTCGAGAACCTGCAATCAAGAGCATGGTAGGAGCCTCTGGAAGACAGCGGGCTCAAAAGACGGTAGTAGAAAACACAATTATTCGGGCCCCGAAGATTGAAGAGCAAACCCGCATCGCCTCCATCCTTTCCGCCTACGATGACCTAATCGAGAACAACTGGCGGCGGATTCAGTTGCTGGAACAGGCGGCCCGGCTGCTCTACAAGGAGTGGTTCGTCCGCCTCCGCTTCCCTGGCCACGAACATGTCAAAATCAAAGACGGCGTGCCGGAAGGATGGGAACGAAGGATGCTTGGCGAGGTAGCCGATGTTAATAAGCAGAGTTATAGCAAGGAAAGTCTTCCTGAGATCATAAACTACATAGATATATCCTCGGTATCACGAGGGCGCATTCTGAGCAAAACATCTCTATGTTCTTCTGAGGTACCAGGAAGAGGTCGACGTAGAGCAAAACACGGTGACACTATATGGTCGAATGTTCGCCCAAATTTGCGGGCATATTCGCTCGTTTTGGAGCCAGAAGAAAATGATGTCTTTTCCACTGGGTTCACCGTCCTTACAGCCAAAACAGTTCCATTTACCTACTTATATCAATTCGTAACGACAGACGACTTTGTCTCGTACCTCGTAAATCATGCAACTGGGGTTAGTTACCCAGCGGTGAGACCGCCAGATTTTGAGAGAACAAAAATCCTGATTCCAACTGAGACGCTACTACAAAAGTTTCACGAAACGGTTGAACCTTACTACTGTCTAATGTCTTCGCTGGATAGGGAAATTAAGGTCCTTACCAAGGCCCGCGATTTGCTTCTTCCGCACCTGATGAACGGGTAGTCGGCGGTTTGAAGATTTCTCGTATTTAAATAGTAAGCGATCATCTGGTATGCTCATAATCTCTTTGGGTCAATCAGACTCCCAAGCGTTCGTGCAATTCAATGTCATCTACGAATAAAATGGCTCTTGGCAAGACCATACACTCCTCACTATCAACCTGACACTGAAGCGGACTGCCCAGACAATCTTCGTGCAGTGAAGCCATCAGTCCTGCATAAGCCGAATGCCAAGTCAGCCAAGGCGTACCTCACCAGACTGGCACATTGCAGCTAAAGAACCAAGAAATTGGACCAGCCATGACAAACAAATACAAAATGAGAATTTCGGGATTTATCCCTTTAAATTGACGGGCTGCGGCAAGCGTTTTGCCAGCAGTTTGTAAGGCGCACGGGCGCACGACTCCACCATCCTGCGGAACGGCGGGATATACATGCCAAGAAATCTTCGCTGTCTCCTGTTTTCTGTTCGTCCGTAATTGTCGATGAGGGACTCAACTGATGAGTACCAAACCAGTGGAGGATGAATGACCCGACACTGCCGTTTCGTGATTACGTCTTCAATGCAGCGAGGCCAATCCGTGACCCTCGTGACAGGAACGGCATGTCTGACAAAGTGGAGGGCTGCTCGATAAGACATGGTATAAGCAACCGCTCCTGACGCTCCTGTCCCTTTCAGACCGGGAGCGCGAAGATGGGACAGGTAATGGTCAAACAGGCCAATGACGCCCTGCCGACGAACATAGGCCCTTGAAGAATAGAGTTGCGTGAGTTCAGCATCGTGGTAATACCGGCCAGTCAGGAACTCAACTAGTTGGGGAGAGGGAACGGCATCATCCTCCAAGATCAGGGCATAGGCTATATTCTCAGAGACAATTCGCCGATAGACCTTGATATGTGACAAGGCACAGGCAAACTCGGCATGGGACAGGATTCTTCCAGCTCGTCGCGTGGCAACACGGTCAATCTGGTCTTCATACTGAGGATCGAGTCCATGGCGACCGTCCACGGCATCGACAAACTCAAAGTCGATACCGAGATTGCACAGGGCCTCTGAAATAGCTTCACGCCGTTCGGTGCAATCTAATAGGGACACCACAAAGACGGGGATCGTGGGCGGCATGGCAGTCTTTCTTGGAAAGATGGACCATCAGCCACCGACCGGACATGGTCGGGCCGATTCCGTCCTCCAAGGAGACTGGATGACCCTGCGTATTTACCTGTTCATGATCACCAACCCTGACGATAGCTAGTCGCCATGTTCGGTGATAGGCTCTTGTATTGAGCAGGCGACCCGACAAGGGTGCCCCTCGGAGAACGGAATACTGGGAGTGTATTGATGTTGGTAGGCTATGGCAAGCCTTGGCATTTGATAGCATGCTTTCATTATGCAGGAATTGGTGCCACCGACCCCACAGCACCTGATCGCGTTTGTGATGCTGGTCGTAGTCGGCACGCTTGTTGTGCTATATTTCGAGTGTTACGAGAGTGCGGCTTGTTCCGTGTCGCATGTCTTATCTGATCTGGTCTCCGTCCTGCTCGTGAGTGCCGGATGGAGTATTATCCTAGTGGAGGTCGCCATGTTTGTTGAATCCTGGATCAAGGAACGACGTGAACGACGGTACAAGGAAGAACGGCAATCACTCGTCGAAGAGCTACGCGCCAAGATTCGCTCAACGGGCAAACCGTTAACCGAACAAGACCTTGAAGAATTAGAGCAGGAGACTGGTCACGTTTTGCCGACCAATTCCCGATAGGTCATCGGCTTCCCTGGCATGGCTCCAAAGAGAGCCTGCATCCGGTCTACCGTATCTACCTGACAGTTCCCTTCATTTAGCCGGAAGGTGAACTCGTCAACATACCGATCCAGGTGCTTCACGCTCACTTGATGGAAGGTGCCTTCCAGCCCGCGTTTCAAATTGGCCCACACGCTTTCAATCCCGTTCGTATGCGCCATCCCCCTCACGTACTCATTCGCTGAATGGTTCAGGGTTTCATGCTGATACCCTTTGCGGGTCAGCCCACGATAGGCTCCATGATTATCGGTATAGACTTGTGACCCCTGTTCGACGTGTCGCTGGATCTCCGTCCACAAGGTCAGCCGATCCGTCCCTGTCACCGACTTGGCAATCGTCTTGCCGTCCCGTGCGCGCATGCCCATAACGGCTTGTTTCCCGGTCGATCCACCGCCTTGAGGCTTCGTGCCTTTTTTCAGACGTTTGTTGCGCTCTTTGCCCCCGATGTACGTCTCGTCAATCTCCACAATGCCGGAAAGCAAAATCGACTGCGAATCACAGGCTTTCCGAAGCCGATGCAGCATATACCAGGCATGCGGTTGTTTGATCTTGATCTTTTTGCTTAACTCCATGGAGGAAATGCCCTTCCGATCCGTCAAGAACAGATACGCGGCCATCAGCCATTTGCGCGCGTCGATCTTGTTGCGTTCAAGTGGCGTATTGGTGAAGACCGTGAAGTAGGCCCGACACATCCCACACCAATAGGTGCCTGCCTTCTTTTGAGGCGTAATCTTGTCAGTCTTGTCGCACTTCGCACAGACCGGCTGTCCGTGCCACCGGACCCGCTCGAAGTACTGAATGGCACTCTCGACCGTCGGATATAACTCATTGATTTCAAACAGGCTTAAGGTCTTGGCTTTGTGTGTCGGCATCGTCTTCTCCCTTCGTGAATACTGAAAGCATACTAGCACGATAGAGAAGGTTTGTCAAGTTAAAGGGATAAATCCGACAAACACTGTGGCGAACCATGACATCAGGCTCGAAACTTAGGAGAATGGTTTTTTGTTCAAGATAAAAGCAACCTGATTTTCGGATCGACAAAGGAGGATTGACGATGAGTGCTATTACTTGGAAAGAAGAGAATCGCCTATTTCAACATGTGGGAACGCACGAGGAAGAGTTGGGATATGTAGCCTTCGACCAAAAATCAAAAACCTATGTTTTATGGTTGAAGGACACGTGTGGTGTACTGGGGTTGAACGGCGGATACATACGGGGAGACGAATTTCCTTCAATGGCTGCTGCCAAAGAGAAAGCTGCCTCATCGCCATCCGCATTCATTTTTCACATGTGGATGAGAGACGTTGTCAAACGGGAAACCCTACGAGCTTTGGATGATCATTGGGATGAAATCTCACCGAATTTACCTCATGACGCCAGTAAGGATGATTTGCGTGATAAGATCCTTAGACACTTGGAACAATTACCAATAGAAAAAATCAAAGATTGGGCTGGAAAAATTAGAGACAATGTGATCGTGAGTACAATAATGGAAGTAGCCAAGAGGCTGCTGGGTGGATAGTAGGCGATTTTGCTCCTGTCAGAGGTGGGTCTGTTTACTGCTCAGGCTTTTACCTTTGGAAGGGTTTCTGAATCCTCTGCCGGTTCAGGGGAAATTTCTGTTGGGGCAGGTTCCAGCGGTTCATCAATCATGTCAAGGTATCCCTTGAAACACGGCCAGATAAATTCATGCCCCAAGACGCCCAAGGTATTTTCCTGTCGGCATTTTTCAATGACTCCGGCGTACCGGTCTTTGGCCTCTCGCCTCACTTCGTAGATCATCAAGGCGGAAAAGCCGGTGATGTTCTTCAGGACACATTGCGTGACGTATCCTTTGAGGGTGTCCAATTCTTCAGGGATACCAGCCTGTAATTGCTTATTTACTCGGAATTGTTCTGTTGCGGTGTTGCACATATCCGCGATGGCTTCCATGGTTTGTACACAGTTAACAATCTCGACAATTTCCAGGTGATCGTCAACTGGCTTCAAGGTGGCCCGGCAATGCCTGGCCCGCTTCTTGCCTTGACGTGCTTTGGCCTTGGCGTTAGAGATAGCGGTGGTGCGAGCGGCAATGATTTCATCCATAAAAGAATTTGCTTTTTCTCTGGCGGACTCAAATTCATCCCATACGGCTTGTCTCTTGGCTTTAGTTTCGTCCTCTATGGGAAATTTATTCAATGCAACTTCCATGTTTTTTTCCGCAGCTTTATATTCTGGTGAGAGACGCATGTGGACGGTTTCAGCTATACCGACGGCATCAGCTTCAAGAGTAGCCAAGGGAACGATCAAGGCTTCGTCAATCGCCTTTTGCAATGTATCGGCATGCCCTGCCGCCGGCAGGCATCCCATCACCATCAGACACAAGAAAAAGGTTTTTAGCTTCATCGTTTTCATGGTACGGCCTCCTTTTTGTTTTCGGTGAAGGAGACTATAAACGGTAGTGCATCTTTTCCATCCTTGCAACCTCTCAAGAGTAAGCCCTGTGGTTGTAGCGGCCGCATCCCTGCTCCGGGGCAGGGACATGCCTTATGCGGCTTGGAGAGGCCATCAAGAGAAAGAAAGCGTCATAAGCCTGCCCTCGGCTTGATCGGGGATTGTATGTGTTCACTTATTCGTTGACAGCATGGTTAGCCTGATCGCATCAGAATTGTCATTCCGAGCGTAGCGAGGAATCTCCTTGCTGTCATCCCCGACCTGATCGGGGGTCCAGAGTCTTTGCTTTGGTCTTTGTCGCGGCGCCATCTCATGGCGCGGGTTTCTCTGGGCGGCCTCTCTCAGCCGCATGAGAGGCGGCGGCTACAACGACAGAGAAGCCGGATGGCGGCATCAGGCATGTCCCGGGCTTTGCCCCGGGAGGCCGCCACGACAACTGCAGCAAACAACAACGACACTGGATCCTCGATTAAAGATGTCAAGGATGACGGAAGGAAGCAGTGAAATGTGTCAACGAATGACTGAACACATACAGGGATGACGCAGCTACAAAGAGAAGGGAGAAAACGCAAGGCGCCGTGAGGCATGTCCTCGTCCCTGAGCGCGGATGGCGACGCTACAATAGAGGGAGAAGATAGACCACCTCTTATGTCATACGGCTTCTCTCATTCTTTCGCGTCCAGCCGAATCAGGTGCTTCATGAATGACGAGGTGATCTCGAAAATGAACTCGATCTCCTCTTCGATCACGGCGTCGTCATGTTTGACGTAGCTGTTGTGGTACTTGGCATAGTAATCAACGAGCTTAACGAACATGTTGGCCAACTCGGCGGAGCCGCCGCGCTTTTTGATGTAGTTGCCTAAAAATTGGATCTGGTTTTCGAGCGATTTGTTGTTGATAAGGACGCCGCGCAGTAGCTTTTCAAGGGCGAGGCGCAGGTCATCGAGCAGATTGCGGTGGAAGATCTGGCCTTCGTATTTTGTCAGGGCATCATTGTAGAGTTGGAGTGCTTCGGGGTAGCCATCCAACCAGTGCCGGGTTTCCTCGATCAGTGTCTCGTTGATCTCGGAGCTTTCGCTCTCCGATGCCAGACGAGCGTAGCGGGTCACGAGCCGGACTTTTAGCTCCTTGCGTTTTTTGCTGGGTTCAGACGTGGACGAGTGATGTTCGCACAATTCCTTGATGATTCGATATTGTTGTAGCCCGCTGAAAGCCATCAGGTTCCCATATAACGCGGTGCGTTTGTTCGGGGACTCGAACGGATAGCTCGGATGCGGAATGTTTACATCGTATTCGACCGCATAAGCCGCGGTTGCCTTTACAATATTTGGGCCACTCAGGCCACCATTTGTATCGCCCAGTATGTCAGCCGCGTACTGAACGAAGTGTGCCGGAATTTTTTCACCAAACATCTTGCGGTTCCGCCTCATAGACCATGTCGTCATAGACAAAGGCGCTTTTGATCGCCTTGCAATCACGTTTGCTAACGCTGATGTGGCACAGGGTGGGCTGCCAGCTTTCCTTGATGGTGGTGATTCGCGGGGAGAGGACTTCGGTTTCTTCCTCAGATGTCATAGGGTCAGGTCTTTGATTTTTTGTATCAACCATTGAAGCCGGCCCTACTCCCTGCCGAGAACTTACGTGCTTACCCGTGCAACGCGCGAACGGCGTGCTCCGGGTCGGCGTCCAGAATTCTCAACAAGGTCTTGGCGGGGCCGGTTGGGTGCCGGCGTCCCTGCTCCCAGTTTTCCAGTGTCCGCTTGCTGACACCGATCAACATGGCAAAGCCGTTCTGGCTCAGGCCAACCTTTTCACGGATCAACTTGACTTCCGGTTCCCGGAACTTCGTGACTCTGGCAGCGGCTTTTTTACCTCGGACTATGTCGTCCATTTCCTGCACACTGGCCAGCAACTCGTTGAACTGTTCATTTTTCATCCGACCACCTTTCGACTATCAATTTCAGAGCTTTCTTTTGCTCTGCCGTCAGGTCTTCTTGCTTACTCTTCGGGTAGACGTACAGCATGTACAGTTGTTCGTCTTCCGTCATCCAATAGTAAATCACCCTGACACCACCGCTTTTACCATGGCCTTCCTGCTTCCAGCGAACTTTTCTCAGCCCTCCAGTGCCTTGAACGATGTCGCCCATACCTGGGCGATTCACCAAAGTTTCTTGAAGTGCTCTGTACTCATCATCGCTCATCAGTTCTTTGATACGCCGGGTAAAAAAACGGGTTTCAATAATGACCATTGCTGCCAATTATACGCCATTGGCGTATGTTGTCAAATCAAGTCTTGTGTCAAGATTCATTGGAGCGGATTCCCAAATCCTGTAATCGGGCGACGAGGTTGGAGTTGCCGCCCGTGATGGAGATCGGCGAGGCGGCGAATTCCCGTCGATGTGGATAGTCTCTCCGGAGTTGGTCGAATGCTTGGGGACGCAGTGGTTCGGGAACGGCGAGCGTGTCCCGCATTTGCGCGTGGTCTCCCGGAAGGTCGTACAGCGTCGTGGCTATGTCATGGGCCAGCGTTTGGAAATCTTTACCGGTGGCGTCAAACGCGACGCGGGGAGCATTCCCTAGTGCGGCGGTCGTGGACTGATCCGGGGGAGGCGTCCAGACCGGCTCGATTCCCCAAAAGCGACAGCAGGCGTGATACAGCATCACCGTGGCCTTGATCTTTCCGTCGGAAGAGTAGCCGGCAATATGTGGTGTGCCGAGCGTCACGTGGTTCAGGAGATCCCAGTTAATGGACGGTTCCCCTTCCCAGACGTCCATGACCGCTCCACCTATCGTCCCTCCGGTCAGAGCCTCACGCAGGGCGGCATTGTCCACGACTTCCCCGCGTGCGGTATTGATGAGAATGGACGATGGCGTCATACGGGCAAGTTCATCCGTTCCGATCAAATGACAAGTCGCATCTGGTCCGTCGAGCGTCAAGGGGACATGCAGGGTTACGACGTCGGCTTCGAGGGTTTCGGCAAGCGTCCGGTATCGTTGGTCACCGGTTGCGCGCGCCAATGGCGGATCACGCAGGAGCGTCCGCAGGCCCAACGCGGAGGCCTTGGCCGCCACGAGACCGCCGATCCGGCCGGCGCCGATGATCCCCAGGGTTTTTCCGTCGAGCACGAGACCTCTGGTCCGGGTCGTGACGAGCAGGGCCGTGAGCACGTATTCTGCGACGGCGTTTGCATTGCACCCGAGGGCTGCGGCAAACCCGATGTTCCGGGCGTCCAAATATTCCCGGTCGATATGCTCGACGCCGGTGGTCGCCGTTCCCACGAATTGCACGTTGGTGCCAGCCAACAGCGTGGCATCGACTTTGGTGACGGACCGGACGATGAGCGCGTGGGCTTCCCGAAGCGCCTCGCGGGTCATGGCTCGTCCCGGGAGCAGGGTCACTGAGCCGAGATGCGAAAACGCGTCCCGGCCAAACGGAATCTCTTCATCGACCACGAATTGCACGTGTACCTCACCGTGATGGAATTCACCCTTTTCTTTTAGCCCTGGTATATCATAAAATTTCATGATTGGTCGGGGAAGAAGGTACGCTGGTGAAAAATCCGGGTGCCCGAATGATTGTTACGAATACATGAAGCGACGAGAGAGGGGGGAAGAATGGTCCGCAAAACCAAGGCAACAAAAAAACCAGCGGCAGCCGGGGGAACGAAAAAGACCGTCACCGCAAAATCAACCGCGCCGACCAAGAGTAAACCAAAGACGACGAAGGCCACGACGTCCGGCCGCGGACGTTCGACCAGGCAATTGAAAATAGGACAAAAGGCTCCGGCCTTTTCCTTGCCGAATCAGGACGGCAAAATCATGCGGCTCGCTGATTTCAAGGGGAAGAAGGTCGTGCTGTATTTTTATCCCAAAGACGATACGCCGGGTTGCACCAAAGAATCATGCGCCTTTCGTGACGGCTTGGATAAAATTCATGCCAGCGGCGCCGTGGTGTTGGGGATCAGCGGAGATTCCGTGGACTCGCACAAGAAGTTTGTAAAAAAGTACAACCTGAATTTCCCGTTGCTCAGTGACGAAAAGAAAACCGTGGTGCAGGCGTACGGCGTGTGGAAAGAGAAATCACTGTACGGCCGGAAATTCATGGGTATCGAGCGCACGACGTTCATTATCGATGAACAGGGCAAACTCGACGATATCTTTCCGAAGGTCAAAGTGGACGGCCACCTGGAGGAGGTCCTGGCAGAACTCGACGTCATGCCCTAATTAAGCTTGGGTGCAGGATACATCCTGACCATACACATTGAGGCGAACATGCGCACCAATATCGAGATTAACTCCAACTTGATGACCCGGGCCTTGAAGGCGGGCGGTTTCAAGACAAAGAGGGCCGCCGTGGAGGAAGGGTTGCGCCTGCTCGTGCGAACGAAGGCACAGGGCCGGCTCCGCGGGCTCCGCGGAAAATTGCGCTGGGAGGGCACGCTCGAAGAGATGCGGCGCGACCGGTGATAGTCGTCGATTCTTCCGTCTGGATCGACTATTTCAACGGTGTTGAGACCCGTGAGACCGTGTTGCTCGATAGCGTCCTTGGGGTAGAGCCCGTCATGATCGGTGACCTCATCCTCATGGAAGTCTTGCAAGGCTTTCGCAACGACCGGGATGCCCGAAAGGCACGTGAGGCGTTGGATACGCTTGTTTTCGAGCCGATGGTTGGTCGCGACATCGCCTTGGCGAGTGTTCGCAATTACCGTGCGCTTCGGGCCAGGGGCGTCACCGTCCGCAAAACCATCGATGTCTTGATCGCAACCTTTTGCATGGAGAATGGGCACCGCCTGCTTCATAGTGATCGGGATTTCGATCCGATTGAAGAGTATCTGGACTTGCAAACGGTTTGAGGGTGCGGAACATCCTTGATCCCTGGACAACGTCTATGGACGGCTTTCTCGCCCGGCGTTGTCACCGCGGTTCGGTTTCATCGCCGATCACGGACTCGTCGTGCTCGCCGAAAATCGCGGTCTCATGCGTGTAGTGTTTGAACTCCAACAGATTGTGTGAAGGGTCTTCGAGAAAAAACGTCTGATGTTCCAGCCGGGTTCCCGGAAACCGGCGGCGAGGGTGTTGGTAAAACTTCAGCCCGCGGGTTCTGGCCCGTTCAGCCACGGCTTGCCACTCCTCTTCGTCCGTAAACACCAATCCGAAATGTCGAGGATAGATGCCTTGCTGCCGGGGAAGCGGCTCCGTGGTCAATTGAGCCACAATTTGATGATCTTTGAAACCCAACAGGACGGCGTGCGCCGACTGGCGCCCAAGCGTGCAGCCCAATCCATCCACGTAAAATTCCTTGGCTTCTTCCAGATCGTGTACGGGGAAGGCCAAATGAAAGCGTACTGATCCCATACCACCCTCACTCGATCATCCCGTTGCCTAATGCAGCAGAATGTCTTTGGCTTGTTGGTGCGGAGGATGCTGCATGCGGTCCAGGTCCTGGCGTACGAGGCCGAGACCGGTCACGCACAGTTCGAAGTTCGAAGAGAGTTTTTGAAATAGCACCGGCTGGTCTGTACGTTCACCGTGTTGGAACGCGGCGACGATCCGGTAAGATCGTTTCCCGGCCTTCAGGTAATTCACGAGATAGTCCTTGTGATAAATCAGCCCTCCGGCTTTGAGATAGCGTAGATATTCCGGAAACAGCCCCGCAATAAACAGCGTCAAATCGCCGATGTGCCGATGAATGTCCCGTTCTCGATCGAGGTCGGAGGAGTCCGTCACCAGTTCGGATTCATATAAGAGTTCGGCCACCGTTTCGACGGGTTGTCCGTGCTGATTCTTGATCTGTTGGAGATGGTCGATATGGGAGAATTCGACGAGAAGATTGGAGAGATAGGCGGTGACGTTGAAATCAGGCCACCCCAGTGACTCGGTAAAGCTGCGTTCCGTCAGTGTCCCGAATAATTGCCTGAGTGGATGATGTTGAGAAACAGCAGCCGCCATCCTCACCCCCTTTGACCCGTTACTGCCCGGGCCTTTTCACCACCTATTCTATTTTCTACGATTCCCTCCGGTGGCTGTCAAGAATAAATGTGACCGGGCCGTCATTTTCCAGGGCTATGACCATGTTGGCACCGAACTTGCCTGTTTGAACGGGAACGCCCCGCTCTTGGATGCGATGTGCCACGGATTCATAGAATCGCCGCGCGGTGTCGAGGGGAGCGGCGGCATCGAATCCCGGACGTCGGCCACGATGGGTATCACCCAACAACGTGAATTGCGAGACAATCAGCAGTTCTCCCTTGACCTCCACGATCGATCGGTTCATCTTGCCCGCCTCGTCGGAAAAGATACGGAGGTGCGGTATCTTGTCGGCCATATAGGAGACGTCCGCCTCGGAATCGCCTTTCGCCACTCCCAGGAGTACCACAAGCCCTTGCGCAATGGACGCCACCGTCTGGCCGTCGACCGTGACGGAAGCCGAGCGGACCCGTTGGAGCACGGCTCTCATGCAGGCGCACCCCTCTGCGGTGTCAGGTCTGGGAGCGCAGGAACGGCACGTTGTGCTGAAGGAGCTTCCACAAGACCTCCAGTTCCCGGGAGTGAAACAGGGCCTGCATGCCGACGTATCCGGTCACGCTCAAGCCGATGCCGACCGTCAGCATGATGCCTTTGGCGATCCATTCGTCCGCGCGATGCCAGACTGCCAGATTCGCAATCCACAGACAGCTCAGAATCACGGGGATGGTCGCGAGTCCGGCCTGGCCGAGCGAGCGACCCACCCCTCGCCAATCAATGCCGCCCAGTCGATACGTGAGAATGCCGATCAACACACCGATGTTCGCCATGGCCGAAAGCGCCGTGGCCAGGGCCAGGCCTGCATGTTCCAACGGCGTCATGAGGAGGAACGCCAGCACGATATTAAGGAGCATGGCGGCCACTGCCGCGAAAGCCGGGGTCTTCGTGTCCTGGAGTGAATAAAAGGCCGTCACGACGATGCGAATGCCCGCGAAGGCCCACAGCCCGACGGCATAGGCCAACACGGCGGCGGTGGTGGCTTGCGTGTCGGCGGCGGAAAAGGCGCCGTGTTCAAACAACAGATGCACGATGGGGTGTCGAAGAAAGATGACCCCGATCATGGCGGGCAGGATAATGAATCCGATCATGCGAAGGCCGAATCCCACCGTGTCCCGCAGTTCATCCATGGCCCCGCGAGCCGCCTGATCCGACAGGGTGGGTAGGATCGCCGTAGCCAGGGCCACGCCGAAAATGCCCAATGGAAATTGGATCAAGCGCATGCCGTAAAACAGGTACGTGGGACCACCGGGAAAATACGACGCCAGGATCGTGCTCACGGTAATGTTGATCTGCACCACGGACAGCCCCAATAACGACGGCACGATCAAGGTCCCGATCTTCCGCACGCCGGGATGCCCGGGGTTGAACCGCCATTGGAAGAGCAGGCCGCGTTTCTGAATGCCGGGCAGTTGAATGACGAATTGCGCCAGGCCGCCGGCCACGACCCCGAGGGCGATGCCGAGGACCGGCTCCTCCAGTGACGGGGCCAGCACCAGCGCCGAGACGATAATGCAGACGTTGAAAAACACCGGGCCGAGGGCCGGGGCGGCAAAGGCCCTGAGGGAATTGAGGATTCCCATGGTCAAGGCCGCCAGGCTGATGAAGATCAGATACGGGAACATGATCCGGGTCAGGATAGTCGTGAGGCTCAACCGTTCCGCGTCATCGTGAAACCCGGGTGCCAGGATCCACACAAGGGCCGGGGCGGCGACCAGCCCGATCAGGGTGATCAACGTGACGATGGACAGGAGCGTGGTAAACGCGGCGCTGGCCAGTTCCCACGTTTCCTTTTTGCTGCGAAGGGTGTGGTATTCCGTGAAGACGGGGATAAAGGCGGAGGCCATGGAGCCTTCGGCCAGGAGTTCGCGCAACAGGTTGGGAATACGATAGGCGACGAAAAACGCATCGGCGGCAATGGTTGCCCCTAACAGCCGGGCGAGCAGGATATCGCGCACCAGCCCCAGGATGCGGCTGGAAAACGTGGCGGCGCCGATCAGCCCTGCGGCCCCGGTGATGGAACGGTGCTCGTCGGCGTTCGGCGATTGAGGTTCAGGAGACATGCCCTATAAGCCGGCCCGATCCTGGCGCGGGATGGTTAATTTCGCCTCGATGAATTCCTGGTGAGGCAGTTCGAACGACGTGGCGATCTGGCGAATGGCTTCGATCTCGGCATGAGAAGTGTCTTCCGCAGCGTTGGCAATGGCGAACAGGCACCGCAAAAACGCTTTTCGCTCCTCGATGCTGGTGTAGTGGCAGAATCCCCTGGTGAGCCGAACGAGATCCAGGCCGTGCATGATCCGGCCGTGACTCATGTCGGTGATCAACCGGGCTTCGTCTTCCGGCACGTTCCAGAGTTGTTGGAGCCCCAGGCTCATGGCCTCGCGTTCGCGGTGACACACCTCGTTATCCACCCATGCCACGTGGGCCATCAGGCCCGCCGCCAAACAGATTTTCCGGGCCTCCGTCTCCGGGATCGAAAGGGTACGTCCCTGGTGCTGCAACTCCGACGTCAACTGGAAGTAAATCGTGTTCTTGATGAAATCTTCGATCCGGTCTTCGCGGGCCCCTTGATACTGACCGGCCTTGCGTTTCAGGGCTTGCCGAAAGGGGGCGGTGAGGTGGCCTAACAGGCCGGTACTGCGTCCTTCGATATCCTGACGGATGTGCTTGATGAATGCTGATTCCGGGACGCCACGGGGGGCGTCCTCTACAGCCCGGTCAGCCCCGTCATCTGCGACCAGTTTTTCCAGGGTCTCAAGGACGAGCTGTTTGTCCCGGGATGATCGAATGCCGGAAAGGACGCGGTCGAGCAAGTCCTGGCGTTCGGCGTCGCTCACCGCATGGGTCATGTAGAGTTCCAGTTGCATCCAATCTTCCCCGGAAATATCGGGGAGCAGGAACAGGAGTTCCTTCAAGGCATTGATTTCTTCTTGCTCGAGCCGGCCGTCGATCCAGGCGATGCCGATCATCAATTTCCCGAGATCCAGGATAAAATCCCTGGTGGCCATGCGTCCTCCGTTGCCCCTGTGCCGTTTTGTTTCATTGACACTCAAACGAACCTTTCTATAGCATCTTTCGGAGTTTTTGTCTTCGCAAAAAGACTGCATGAATGAGCACGAGTGAATGGAACTTGAACCGAGAGGGTGGACACGCAGGTCCGCCCCTACGCAATAAATGGATACGCACGTAAAGCCCGCATCGCCGTACCCGTGGGGCCGGCTGTGGTTTTTTGGAACGGCCTTTACCACGGGCGCCGTGGTCATGGCCCTGGAAATTCTGGGCAGTCGTCTGCTCGCCCCGGTGTTCGGGACCTCATTGTTTGTCTGGGGTGCGCTGATCGGGGTCGTCCTCGCAGCCATGAGCAGCGGCTATTCCACCGGCGGCTGGCTGGCCGACCGGCGTGCGCCCGGCGCGGTGTTGCCCTGGTTACTGCTGGGAGCGGGCGCTTGGACCCTCCTGTTGGCCGGGGTGGGGCAGCCCATCGTGTTTACGGTCTCGCAATGGACCACGGACCCGCGATGGGGTCCCTGTCTCGCGGCCAGTGTGCTGTTGGCGGTTCCGGCCTTCGGGTTAAGCGGCGTGCTCCCCGTGCTCTTGCGATTGGCTATCGCCGATATGGGCCATCTTGGCCGGCACACCGGGGCCATGATCGCCGTCTCCACCATCGGAAGCCTGGTCGGGACGTGGGGCACCTCTTTTTTCCTGTTGACGTGGTTGGGGAGCTTAACCCTGGTCGCGGTCCTGGGAGTCGTGCTGGTGCTCTTGGGATTAGGCTGGTTGTGGTGGAGCCGTCGGGTCAACGGGTTGACGCTGGTTCCTCTCGTCGGGGTGCTGGGCTGTTTGATCTGGCTGGGGTTCCACCCGGTTCTCATCTATCCTCCGGCGATCCATCAGGAAGACAGCCCGTATCAGCAGGTGCGCGTACGCGACGAGAAAGGCCTGCGCTTTCTGGTGCTCGACAATACCTTCCATGCGATCATGTGGCAGCCCGATCCGGTGAGATTGGCGCTTCCGTATAGTCAAATGATGATGGCCGCCCTGGCCCTTCATCCCGAACCGCAACGGGGATTGATCCTGGGGCAGGGAGGAGGGTCGATTGCGAAATGGCTGGAGCGGCATTGGCCGCAATTGGAACTGGACGTGGTCGAAATGGACCCCTCGGTCGTCGAGGCGGCCGAGAAATTTTTTGAATATCAGGCACCCCTGAACCACCACGTGTACGTCCGGGACGCGCGCGTCTTTTTGGCAAGGCAGGCCACGCAATACGACGTCATTTGGGTGGACGTCTTTGCCCGTCACCAGATCCCGTTTCATTTGACCACCACGGAATTTTTTGCGGAATTGCGGGAACACCTCAGCGCGGACGGGGTGGTGGCGGTGAACCTGGCGTCCTCGGATTCGGACTTGGACCGGATCAGGGCCGAGGCCGTGGTGTCCACGATGAAAACCTCGTTCCCTCACGTGGAGTCGTACAGCATTCCCGCTCCGTCCTGGCTCCGCACCAAACCCGGATCGGCGAATCTGATCTTCTTTGCCGGCCCCGGTCCGTTACACATGGACTCCGACGCGTTTTCCCTGGCGACGATTACCTTGCTGAATCAAGGCAAAATGCCGCCCGAAGTCCTGTCCTTCTTGAATTCCGCCAAAGCCCCGGACTGGGACCCCGGCCTCATCCTGACCGATGATTTCTCCCCGTTCGATATCCTGCAAGGGAGTGGGTAGGCCCCCCGGCAGCGCGAGACGCTGCTTATCTACATCAACCACAAGTGCCAGTTGCAGACGAAACGCCTCAACGAACGAATGAATCAGAACAGATCGTATGGTCCCAGAAAGCGCTCGCCGTCGAAGTGGATTAAGTGCGATGGTGCATCGGCAACCCATACCTCGGTTTCCCACGCAATCTCACCAAGGTACCGTGACATAGTGGTACGATTCGGGAAGGCGGTCACGTACACCAGCCCGGCCTTTGCTCCCATAAACAATTTGGCCAACTCAGTGTGTCTCTTGCCGTCAACGGGTCCATGACTGGTAACGGCCTCTACCAGCACAAGCCAGTTACGATCAGCATAGTAGAGAACGACGTCCGGCATCTTCCCGTGTGAATAGACGTTGACGCCCAGATCAGCGAGCAGAGGTTCGTCAAAGTATCCTCATTTGTCACCGGTGTCTCCGGCATAGATCAGGACGCTACCTGGCGTAAAGCGAGGCCCGAAGTCCTCAATAATCAAACGTATCAGCTCACTATGTTCACCAGGACTGAGGGTTATCTTCTTGCTCTTGGCAATTTGCACGGGAATTCGGTTTTGTTGGCGCTCTTTGGCATACTTGGCGGTCAGCGTCTCACGACGGGAGAGATAGTCTATCAGCTTGTCGTGCCACGTTTTGGTGCCGAAGCTGCGAAGCAACTCCAGTGTTACCGGTTCGATCTGATAGACCGCTTTTGGACTATTAACGGGTCTGTCGGGTGCGTCAGGGTTATAGACAGCGATTCCAGCATCCACGAACTGATGCATAGTCTGCCGGCGAAAAGTTTCTCGTGTGTTCGGCGCATAGTCTTTCCGGTAGTGCTCCCTCGCCCAATCCATGATCGGTGTAATGCCCATAAGGGGATTTTCCGCTCGCGCCCATTTCTTGCGAGGTGTCAGGTTCAGCAATGCAAGCAAGCACAGCGCGGAACGCGTATTCTGTTGGGCACGGGGTAACCCAAGTGCAATGAGAATTTTGTTGGCTTCGGCGATGTGTTTATTGGGCACATTCGTCATGCGCCCAGACTCTCCAGTTGCTCCGCGGTCAAGGCCTGAATCGGCTCATGGCGGCGCATAGCCCTCTTACCTAAGGCAATGAGGCTTTCCTTGTTCGGGTACCTTATGAGCCGGAGATCGGTTGCATTGACTTGAGTATGGCCGTTGAAACGCCGGAAGTTTTCATCAACTGCAGTCGTGTTGAGGAAGGCAGCCAATCCATGGGCTAACGCTTCCGTCAACCCATGCTTCCCTTCATGAAACACGTTCAGGTGATTTTCAAAACCCAACGCGTCGGTATTGGGAAAACTGTCAGGCGTGACGACACTCGCTACGATACGGCGTTTTTCCTCCTTAGATGAAAAGCGGCGCACCACGCAATAAAACCCCTTGGGGTAAAGCCATTTTTCCGTCTGAGCATTGCGGCATATCGCATTGGGTTTGTTCAATTCCGGATTCGGCCAATCCGTACTTTGATCTCTAAAGTGGCCGGGATAGAGCAAGGGGACCGTGTCCACATTCGGCATGTCGCGCAGGTGTTCCTTCAATCGGAAATCGACCACGGGACCGGTTGATACCTTGATGCCTATATCGTCCAAGGTAAAGCGGATCGCTCTCGATCGTTCGATGGCGTTAAATTCCGGTGAGGTCGGCACGTGTATGAATCGCTCGGGGTCGCCGGGAAACACGATGCGATCGAAGGAGTACTCATTCGTCTCCATAGCGGCGAAGCTGGCGTCGGTCGAGGTTGTCACCGTCACATTGCCTTGGCGGGCTCCACGCTCCAACGTGATGATGACGTTCTCCTGCAACACTTCATCATCCTTAAAGGCTTTATTTCTCGATCCGAACAGGTGTATCTGCAGGATGGCCGCACGTTCCAAAACGTATTCGCGGAAAGGACGGTAATACGGACCATTACAGAAACTTCTCGGTATGATTGCAACAAGTTGACCCTGATCCTCCAGCAAAGATACAGACAAGGCCACAAACGCTGAATACAGATTGACGGTTTCAATGCCGACTCGCCGCAGTGCCGAACGGTAAAGAGAGTCACTGCGGATTTTCTTGTAGGGAGGGTTAAGAATGGCGTGGGTGTATCTCGGAAGGGCCTCGGCAAATAGATCCTCGGAGAGCGAATTTACCGCAGCATGGACGAAGTCGTCACCTCGGATATTTGACGCGACATTTTGATCCTGTCTGTATTCCTCCAGCGATTGGATTAAATAGGGGTGCAGAGACTTGTCGATCTCGAAGGCATCGACTTCGACACGCTGGAAATCAAAGCCACCACCAGCCCACCTTTCCAAAAAGGCGACGGAAAGAGAACCGATTCCAGCTCCGGCATCGAGCAGGCGACAGTTATCTCCAGATCTCCGAGTAAATAACCCCGCCATAAATCGCGCGATTTCGGCAGGCGTGAAAAACTGCCCATATTGGGACTTCTTCTTTGGATCAATAGTCTTTGTCACGGTCAGCCTTGACGGTCCAACTTCTGAAAGTAAGGGAGTGCCTCTTATTTATGGAGAGACGTATCACTATTGTCTTCATCCGGGAAGATCTTCGAATTCCAGAACGAATCGATAACTTCCTGGGGTGTCTCGTCAAAGTCCGGAGCGATCCAGATCTGCCCTTTCAACACACCAAGTTTGCGCTTGGTGCCCGGCTTTTTCAGCTTGGAGGCATGCGGATTTTCTCGAGATTTGAGTTTGGACAAGTCATATTCGGGTTTCATCGAGAATCACCTTTAAGTTTGATTAAAAGAGTCAAATTTAGGCAATATTTGTCTAAATCTACTACAGTATCGCAGAATCAACTGCAATTTTAAACTCGGAGACAGCTAAGCCATTAGAGAAATTATAGGTGTCCGTAGACCCGAAACTATCGGGAATAATCCGATCTGTACAATGCTTAGCAACTTTTTGGCTTGATGATAGCTATAGATTTATTTGCCGGTGTCGGGGGAATGAGCACCGGAGCAGTCCAAGCGGGCATTGATGTAAGTTTCGCCGTCGAGCGCGACAGGTATGCAGCCAGCGCATACCACAAAAATCATCCACGTTGAGAACTCTTTGTTGGCGACATCCGTTCCTTATCTTCACAGAAAATCAAGAAAATACCCCGAGGTTCGGACGGAACCGTCGTTTTTGGTGGACCACCATGTCAGGGGTTTTCGTATTCCAATACACGGACCCGCAAGGTGCACAACGAAAGCAACTGGTTGTTCGAGGAATTCATTCGCGTGGTTAAAATTTGGCAACCTGATTTTGTCGTGTTCGAAAATGTTCAGGGGATCACCAATACGTGTAGGGGATTTTTTCTCGAAGCGATTCTTGATCGATTTGCCCGGCTGAAATATACACTCAACTACGGCGTACTGAATGCACTTGACTCCGCGTATAATGTTATCATGAGTTCCTTGGGGCCAAAGTTGACGGCAATAACTTTGTACAAACTTCACCGAGAAAATGAGGCAAGAGGGCTCGTATATGCGCCATCCAATGAATTTAGCCTGGAGTATTCAAGCGGTATAGGCCCGTGTTTCGAGGGCACCTTGTAACACACAATCAATGTGGACTGATCTTAATGCTGACGCCCCCAGCGCAGAAGACCGGTAGCCGGGTGTGGTCGTAGCGGTTCGGAGACGATGTTCGTATCAAGCAGGTACTTTGCGGTCATAGATGAACGTCACGTCCTTGCGTATCCGCGCGAACGCCTGAGAATAACTGGTTGGGATCGAGATCGAGCTTTCCCAGGTCAACGCTTTCCGCAAAGGTTCGATACGCTTCGGCAAAACCGGCATGTCTGGACGCCAGTTGCTCAAAGCGACGGCGGCTGACAAGCATCGCAACCGACTCGCCGCGTCGGGTCAACTCCACGGTCTTGCCACGTTCTGCCTCATGAACCAGTCTCGATAAATTCCGGCTGGCTTCGGCGATTGAATATCGTTCAGTCATTGTTTCCTTTAATGTATATTGAGATGTCCATCTTTATGGAGGACCTTAGACAATGCAACACAACGTGACACAGATTAGGTATTGTGACCATGGTCGTGACTATAGTATCATAGAAGCGTGATCAACAACAAAAAGGATGGAGTTTGAGGAGATGGGTCACGATAAAGCAGCTGGTTCCCGCATGATCAAGGCATCCGAGTTCAAGGCCAAGTGTCTGAAGCTGATGGACGAGGTGGCAGACAGCGGCGCCGAGATCGTCATTACCAAGAACGGTCACCCGGTGTCGCGCCTCGTGCCGTATCGCGAGAAGCCGAAGAGTCTGTTTGGCATTGACAAAGGAAAATTCAAGATACTTGGCGACATTATTGAACCCCTGGACGTGGAGTGGGAAGCCAACACCGGCAAGACTGGGGACGGTGACATGTGATTCTCCTTGATACGCACGTTGTGCTGTGGCTGAGAGCGGGTGAGGCGCGATTGGGAACCAGGGCTCGACGCGAGATCGACCGCGCATGGCAGTCCGGTGAAGTTGGCGTCTCAGCGATCTCGTTCTGGGAAATAGCGATGCTCAAGGAGAGGGGCCGGATCGAATTCCCCGAAGACGTCGGCCTGTGGCGTCGGAAGCAATTGGAACAGGGGATGATTGAAATCGCCGTCGATGGGGCGATTGGAATCCGCTCGATCAGCCTTGCCGATTTCCATGCCGACCCGGCTGACCGTCTGATCGTCGCCACCGCGTTGGCAGGCCACCGTCTCGTGACTGCTGACGAACGCATTCTCGGTTGGGCGGGTAATCTGAGCCGGCTGCGAGCCACGGAATGAGGGGAGGTAGCGGCTGTTAGGCGTGACCCAGGAAGACGCTCCTTTCACTCGTGTGGCTGGTCCTACGAGGGCGACGAGTCTAAAGTGAATGCATCGCTTTGCTCTTCCGTCATGCCATTGCCCCGCTTTGATAGTATGGCGACGGCACCGTTGGGTAGGCGCGGAACACGTGCCGGAATACGTCATCGGACTTGGTCGCAACTTCGTCTTCAGAGTAAACACCGGTAGGCAGACCGGTCGTTTCGTTATAAAGGAAGTTCCGGATAGCGACCACAACCGCATCCCGGGTCGTTTCTTTTTCGCGCCACTGGTCGACGCGGAGTTTCTCGGTCTTCAACGTCCGTAGCAGTTCGACGGCGACGTCTTTGATCCGCTTGATCTCGGCTGCGTTAAGGTCCGGCTTCTTCAGCAAGTCGAAAATCGCCAGTGACTCCTCGTCCAAACTCTCCCGGACCGCGCGCCCTTCCTCATTGTCCAATTCCTGCGCCAATTTGAGCAGTGCCTCGAACGTCTGTTCGATCGTCATCCGATCCTTTTCGCGGTTGTATTTTGCGACGGTCTCTTCATAGTGCTTCTGAAAATCGGCGCGCAGGGGGTTCTGTGCCAGCAGGCGCTGTAGCTTCTTCTCGATGAAATCTTTGAGTGCCTGAACCGTGGTGTGCTTGGTAGGGCTTTTCTCGAACTCCTGCTTAAGCCGATCAAAGTCGATGCGGCTGATGTCGTACGGCAAAGATACCGGAGCCTCGCCCGAGTAGTCTGCTCTGATCTCTATCGCCTCGTCTACCACCTCGTGTAGTTTGCGAATGATGTCTCTGATGTCGGCCTGCTCGCGATCGTGTTGCAGGCTCTTGTACACGATGTTGATGGCGTCGCGGTCCGCCCTATGGGCGTTGACGTCCTTCACGTTGATACAGGCCCTGAATTTCTTGAACACTTCGCGGCACATCACCTCGAAGCGCTTGCGGGTTTCATCATTCTCGTTGGCAGCTTCCTTACACGCCACGATAGCGGCGTTGCGATCGAAGCCGGTCTTCCGGATGACGTCGTTCAGCGATGCTCCTCGCTCATCGAGGAAAGCCCGCACGAAGGCAATGGCCTCGGCCAAGTCGACCAGCAGATCTTCGTCCGGCTTGGCCGGATCGGTCTCGTCGACTCGGCCAGGCTGCGTCCCGGCAAAAGTCGCCAGCGCCCTGCGCAGGTGTCCCAGAACGCCACAGTAATCCACGATCATGCCGTTGTTCTTGCCCTCGTTCACCCTGTTCGCGCGGGCGATGGCTTGCATCAGTGTGTGGGCCTTGAGCGGCTTGTCGAGGTAGAGGGTGGAAAGGCTGGGTACGTCGAAGCCGGTCAACCACATGGCACAGACAATGGCGATACGGAAGGGGTGCTCCTCCTCCTTGAAAGCCTCGTCCAACTCCATCCGCTGCATGTTGCGGAAACGCGGCTTGCTACGCATCGACTCTGGCAGGTCCATGCCCGCCTTGATGAGCCTCCGGTGCGGGGTAACGTCCAGGTCCCACCCCTGGAACTTCTTCACCTCGCCTTGCTCCTCGCTCACCACCACCGCCAAGCGGGTCTCGCGCATCCAGTCGATTTGCCGCTTCAGGTAAATCGACTCCTGTTCGTCGGTTGTCCGCGACGTTTCCGCTTCCAACTCCTTGATGCGCTCATTCCAATAGAATTCGATCAGCATGTGCATCCGTACGCAGGTCAACTTGTCGATACAGACCAGCATCGCCTTGCCGGTCTCCCATGCCGCCGAATAGTGCCGCACGAAGTCTCGCGCGATCTGATCGAGCCGCTTGCCTGCGGTGACGACGTGGTAGTCGCGCTTGAGTTCCTGCTCCAGACGTTGCTCCACGTCGACGTTGTCGTTCTCCCACTCCTCCAGCTTCTCGGCGATACGTTCGTTCAGATCGCCGATAGCCACCCCCAGCTTGTCGCCGCGGGCGTCGTAGAAAAGCGGCACGGTGGCCTTATCCTCCACAGCCCGCTGGAAGTCGTAGGTCGAAACGTACTCGCCGAACATCCGCCGCGTGATCTCGTCTTCCGTGAACAGCGGGGTGCCGGTGAAGCCGATGTAGCTCGCATTGGGCAGGGCGTTCCGCATGTTGAGCGCCAACGTGCCGTACTGGGTGCGATGCGCCTCGTCGGTGATGACGATGACGTCGTCACGTTGCGTGTAACTTTCGCCTTCAGCCACTTGCCTATTGAACTTCTGGATCAGCGAGAAGACAAATGCTTTATGCTCGGCCAGTAACCGGCTCAGGTGTTCGCCACTTGATGCCCGGCATGGGTCACCGTCGTGGTCCACGGCGCCGCAACCGGCAAACGTCTTGTAAATCTGGGTATCGAGGTCGTCTCGGTCAGTGAGAATGAGGAAAGTAAAGTTGCCGCCCAGCGTACGATGCACTTTGCGGGTGAACATCACCATCGAGTAACTCTTGCCGGCCCCTTGGGTGTGCCAGAAGACGCCCAGCTTACCTTGCCTCGACTCGCGGTCTCGCACAGCATCGATGGCTCGGTTCACACCCAGGTACTGGTGATTGCGGGCAATGATCTTCTTAGGCTCACCCGACGACTCGTCGAAAAGAATGAAGTTCTCCACGAGGTCCATGAAATGACGCTTGTCGCAAACGCCCTTGAGCAACGTCTCCATGTCCACGACACCCGGCTCTTCTTCGGCCAGCCGCTTCCATTCGTGAAAGTGCTCCCACTTGCTGGTAATGCTTCCGATCTTCGCCTTTTCGCCGTTCCCGAACATCACGACCGCGTTGTGGTGGAAGACGTGGGGAATGGTGTCGCGGTAATCCGAGTAGTTCTCCTCAAAGGCGGTCCTGAGGTCCCGGTGGATGTTCTTGCATTCGATGAAGAGCAAAGGCAGACCGTTGACAAAGCCGACGACATCTGCCCGGCGGCGGTAGAGGTCACCTTTGATCCACAACTCGCGGATACAGAGGAAATGGTTGTTCTCCGGTGTCTCGAAGTCGAAGACTCGCAACCGCTCCCGTACCGGTTCACCCTTGTCGTTACGGAAGGTGACCAGCACGCCGTCGCGGAGCAGGTCGTATTTTTCACGGTTGGCGGTGACGATGGTCTGCGAGGCCACGGTAGCGGTGATCTGTCGCACCGCGTCGTCGTAGGCATCGTCCGGTAGGCGCGGATTCAATTCCGCCAATTTCCCGCGTAGCGCGCGCGTCAGCACCACCTCGCGCTCGGACGTGCGTCCAAGCAGGCTATCCGGCCCGAAATCCTCGTTGTGATAGGCGTAGACGGATTTCCAGCCGAGTTGCCGTTCCAGATATTCGGCCGTGGTCTGCTGGACAAGAGTGTCTTCGGTGTAAGGAGCCGGGGTCATGATGATCTCCCCTCCAAATTCGCCAGCCGGCTCTTGCCGTTTTCCGTGAGTCTGTATTTCTGCAACCGGCTGTTGGGTTTCTCCGGAATCGTGTATTCGATCAACTTGCCATCCACCAACGAACGAATCATCTTGTTGAGCTGGCCTGAGACAGTACTCTGACCCAAGCCGGTCGAGATGGCTGACTTTGCCATGGGAGCCCGACGCAGAAGTGCCAGAACTCGTTGCTCAAGACTCTCTGGCTGTGACTCTGGCTGTGACTCTGGCTGTGACTCTGGCTGTGACTCTGGCCGTGACTCTGGCTTAGTCCCGACTTGGTCGCTAACTTGGTCGGCCGGTCGTGGGAAAGTGGTCGTCACCCAGTGATCGGAAACATCAATAACAGGCTCAGCCACCCCGTGTTCACGGCACAGATCGCGAATGCGCCTGATGCCGGAACCGATTCTCTCTACCGCTTCCATTCGGTGCAGAATGCCGAACAGTAACGGATTGCGTGGAATGCTCTTGGTACCGAGGCCCGCTTCGGTCATGCCGGCGGGCAGCCCGCCCGGGCTGACAATTTCGAGTCGATCCTTAAAGAGGTAAATCTGCACGTTGGCGGTGGAGCGGTAGTCGCGATGAGCTAAAGCGTTGACGACCGCCTCACGAACAGCCTCTTCCGGCAGTTCCGGTCGCTCCTCGCGTTTAACGTGCTTGATGATGTATTCCACGTTGATCTTCGAGAGAATCCAGGCCACCACTTCATCAATCATCGAGTAGACGTCGCCATGGAAGTCGCGCCGATCAAGGATTCGTACCTTGTCGGTGCCCATGAAGAGAGCGCAAGCGACGTCGGCACTGACGTTGAATTTGCGGATATCCTTTGCCAACAGCCAAGCCCCGGCGTGACTCATGCGCCCGTCTTCGCCGATCAGGTGCAGGTTTCCGAGGGCCGTCCCAGGTTCCATGTCGGTGGGGATTTTCGCGCGTTTCCTGAAAAGGTCCCAGTTTTTCTCGTCGAGATCAGCTTCAAGGGAAAACTTCTCACAGGCGGTTTCATCGAAGTGGATCAGCCCCTCCTTGTAGAAGAACTCACGAATTTCCTCCCGCGACATCTGCTGGCTGCTTGATCCCTCACGGATGAAGAACTTGCCCCCGAAAGAGTAGGGCTTGCTTTGCTGGGCGGGTACTCTCACGCAGAGCACTTTGCCCGCGCTTGTGATCTCCACCGCAATCGGCGGGTCGGCGGAACGGGCGATTGACTGGGCTTCTGATTTCAGGCGATTGTGGTTGGCAACCACGCAGACCTCTCCATCATCCGTCACGCCAAGCAGAATCGTCCCGCCGGTCGCGTTGGCAAAAGCGCATATCTCACGACCAAGTCCGGAAGTGCCGGAGCGCTTGAATTCAGTTGTAAAGCCTTCGCCGAGGGCGACGAGATTGGATAGATCCCCTTGGTTCACACTGACATCTCCTCGTTCACTTTGCCTAGCACGAGAATAGTACGGTCATTGAAGCAACCCGACAAGCTCGCCGGCCTGAAGTCCCCGTGGTGGTAGGCGTACACCGACTCTAGTCGAATTATCCTTCCAGATACCCGGCTGTCGTTTGCCGGACGAGGGAGTCTTCGGTGGCGGGGCGAGTGTCGTTCGTGTTATCTACGCCGCCATCGTGCGCACGTTGTAGCGCGAGATCTGGCGGTTGCTGGTGACAACGATAAGTTCTTCGATTTGGGCTTGGGCGACCAGCATCCGATCAAACGGGTCACCGTGGTGTGGCGGAAGGGTGCCCGCCTGTTCCGCGTGACGAAAGGTGAGAGAGAGTGACGTGAAGCCTTGTTTTTTAATACTCGCTTCCAGGTTGTCCGGGGCTTGAAGCTTCCCCAACGCGTGCTTGACGGCGATCTCCCAGCCACTGATAGAGCTGACAAAGACTTCGTTAAACGAATCGGCTATGGCTTCATAGGCACGTCCGTCCAACCTCTGAGGTTCCGCCATCCACCACAGAAGAGCGTGGGTGTCGAGTAGGAAGCGTGCCACTATTCGTCTTCATCCGGGAAGATCTTCGAGTTCCAGAACGAATCGATAACTTCCTGCGGCGTCTCGTCAAAGTCCGGAGCGATCCAGATCTGCCCTTTCAACACACCTGATTTGCGCTTGGTCTTCGGCTTACGATACGGCTCCAGTCGTAGGTACGGCTCGCCAGCTTTGGCGATCACGATCTCTTCACCTTCCCACGCCAGTTTACCGAGCTTCGAAAGCTGCGATTTGGCCTCGTGCATGTTTACTTTCATGGAATACTCATAGAGCTAAGTCGGGCTAAGTCTAAAGCGACTCCAGAATTGTGTCAAGAGACCATCCCTCTCGTCCATATCGTTGCGGAAGGCAACACGCACGCCATCGTGGAGCAACTCGTGCTTCTCGCGGTTGGCGACAACATCTGAGCGTGGTTGTGAACCTGGAATCCTCGACGCTCTCCAGACAAGCGAGTGCCCTTAGCTTGCCTTCAAATATTTTCTTCAAGTTTATGCCGTATTCTTAGCAAGCACTGATCGGGGGCCTTGGTCAATCGACATTCCCAAATGCGTATAACTTTCCAACCCTGTTGCCTGAGGGAACGGTTAGCACGACGATCCCTGGCTTTGGTTTTCTCAATTTTATCTCGCCACGCTTTGAAGTTCGTCTTGGGTGTGAGGTTCCTACAGTCGTGACCGTGCCAAAAACATCCGTCAACAAAGACGGCAACTTTCATCTTGGGCCAGACGAAATCCGGTCGTCCGGGAAGCGGTTGGTGTCTGCGCCAACCCGTTAAACCTTCCTTACGTAGCAAATACGCGAGTTGCCTCTCGGTTGTTTGGTTGCCGGTGCTAAGTACACGGGACATTAAATCGCCGCGGTTTAAACCGCCAAACGTCGTGCGCTCCTGCTGAGCATTGCCCGGCCACCGACCCATTGTTGTGCTAGACCGAAGTGTTTTGAAAGATTCCTTGGCTACAGCCTCAGCAAAGTCACACGGAAGAGCATTGCCGACGATGTTACACGCATATTCCATATAGGGCGTATCGAGTTTGTAATCTGAGGGAAAGGTTTGCAACAATGCCGCCTCTCTCACGGAGATCGTTCGCTCAATTTCGGGATGGCCGAATCGTCCCTTGCTCAAGGTCGTACATCCACCAGTGATCGTCGGTGCGACTTCGTCCCACGCCATTCGTCCATACACGTTTCTGAATCCCCGATACGCACCTTTGTGACATTCAGGTCGGAGGGCCTCGGGAATCTTGATCCACGTTGCACCAGGTTTTGCATGTTTTAGACGACGTTTGTTCATTTCCGAAAGAGAACGGACGAGATGCCAGTTTGAACGTTCGAAGGTCGAGCGTTCCTTCGCGTCTGCCAACAGAATCGGTTCGGGCAAACCGCCAATCGTATCCTTAACGGTTCGCCAGGGAGCCAAGCCTTTCTTCCCATCCTTGGAATGAGTGGGTAAGGGAATGGGTATTTGGCAACCAAGACCTCCAAGGACGACGAGTCTGCGGCGATTTTGCGGGACGCCATAGTCCGCAACTTGAAGGACTTCCATAGTCACCGTGTAGCCGAGTTGCTCAATTCGTTCACGAAATTCGTTCAACAGCGGCTTACCTCGCCCGGCGAGACCAGGGACGTTTTCCATCATGACTGTCTTTGGTCTGATTTCTTCGACTAACCGTGCCATCTCTCGGACCAAATCGTTCCTCAAATCATAGCGCCTATATTTTGACGTAAGGCTGGTAAACCCTTGGCATGGTGGACAGCCAGCGAGCAGATCTATCACTCGACCGGGCGCCAGTGCCTTCAAGTCGTCGCCCCTGATTGTTCGGATATCTTGCTTAAACGCTCTGACCTCGGGATGGTTCGCGGTATACGTGGCGAAAGCATGTTTTTCGATCTCGACTGCAGCCAAGATTGTGAATCCCGCTCGCTTGAGACCGACGGTGAGGGCTCCTCCCCCTGCGAATAAATCAATGGCGAGAGGCATGCTTCTATCAGTCCGTTTGTTCAATGACCTTCTTCCTTTGTTTTTCTGCCTCAGCCAAGAAGTCTTCGTGCATCTTCTTGGTTCTGAGGAGAAAAGTGCCCCAATTTATGTGCGTTAGCGTTCCATTCTCGAGATATGAGTTGAATGAAACTTCTTGGGCACCGGTTAAAGATAGATCGTCGCACACCAAGGTGATGTGAAATGATAGAAAGATGCTCTTGAATTCTGCATTTGCCGGGTCGTTTAAAAAATCATCCATCGCGTTATTGTAGGAAATGATCCTGTCCATATCATCATTCGTCAGTTTATGCATTGGTCTCTTGATTTCGATGACTTGTAGTCCGTTGTCCTGGCTCGACAGCACAAAATCCGGTCGCTTCCCTGTCTCTGAGAAGTCCCCCAAGCTAATCTCTTTACCGGTCTTCTGTTTATAAAACCTCTCAAACTCTCTCTTAAGTGTGCTGAAAGCTTGATTAGCCGTGATTGGCGCCCACTGTGGGTTGATCAACCATGGAGCGTACTGAATTAGTTTTTGAAGCTTTTCCTCGGCTGTTTCCGGGTCGTCCTTCAAACCTTGAACTCTCTCGATAACTTTGAGCCTGTCTTCTGCAATCCGCCCGAAAGAAGATAATTCAGCTAATCGGGCGGTTCTCAGTATCCCACTGATCACCGCCATGGATGTATTCTCTGCATCGGCCGCTTCCCTTAGTTTCTTGTCGAGCGTGATATGCGGCGCCAAGGTGAGGCTCAGTTGCACCATCGGCTCAACGACTTCGATGTCATCTACTTCACCAGCGCGAATTGTTTGACCAAGCAATTTTGCCAGTTCCCTGGCCGTTTCCCTGATGGCTTCCTGTCCATCGGCTGGAAATTCTCTTACTATTTGCTCCTCAATTTTGCCGACTTCGGCGAATCGTTCCCATGTTTTCTTCCTCATAGGATCGCGTGCCAAATATCCAATCTTGTGTATGATTTTCCGACCCCATTCCTGAAACTTCTGACCTAAATCATGGGACCACAAGATGTCTCGTCTGTCCGTCTGAATCAAATCTTCATATTCATCTAACCAGTCAGCATGCAGCTCACCCACCAAGTAGGACCGAATGCTATGTTCTCCGTGGAAGCCGGCACCACGGTTGAAAACCGCTGTCTGCCCCGCGATTTTGCCTCTGCAGTAAATTCGGACACCGGCCATCAAGTCGTCCTTGTATGGATTCTTGGCATATGCCGCCCAACCGGTAATTGGGTAAAAAAGCCCATCGTGATGAAAACCTGCTCCAAACTCCGTTATCGTTTCTCCGGTCGGACCGACCGCACAGTATCCGGTATCGTCTTTCACTGAGAGATTCGGCCCTGTAGGGCCGTTGAGTGTTATCTTCGAGTTGTCCATGGTCTCGACAGAGAACGGCCCAAGGATGGTTTCATACTCCGGCGCTGTCTTCATCTTTGTCGTGTCGTGCGTTTTAATTATCCAGTTCCCCGTTGGCAGGCCGAAGCGTTGAGATAACTGTCGTGAGAAGGTTGAGTGCGTGGAGACACGGCGGTACGCGAAGCGTTTCAGAATGACGGTTGTGCCAGAATTTGGCCGTAGCGTGTTGTCCTTAGAGCCTGTTCCTGGCTCGTACTCGAACTCGGTATCTTTCAACATATCCTCTCGATTCAAGATCAAGTGTGCGGTCAGGTATCCAGTGTCCGGTTTTCCATTGGGTCCGTTGCGCGTGATCTTTTCACCGCCTGATGTAAGTACCTCTATTACCTCGCATATGCCAAATGGCGCCAACTTGCCGACACCTTTACGCCCCATGACCTTTCTGTTGAACTTTGGAGAAGTGTCACCCCTTCCGGGACGGCCATCTGTTCTTCGTTCGGCACCAACCACAAGGTAGTACTCGTTCACCTGGTCTGGCGTCATCCCGATGCCGTTGTCAGTCACCTTGATTTCAAAATTTTTGTCGGTGGTGACTCCTCCTGCCTTCAAGGCAAGATATTCCCCCATAGGGGCTTCGATTGTGACTTCTGTCGCGTCGGCGTCGTAGCTGTTGGAGACGAGTTCCGCGATAACGGCTGATACTTTGTCGTAAAGCTTTACGCCAAGCTTGTCGATTGTTAGCCGGGAAATTCTCGGATTTATCCCTTTAACTTGACAAACCTTCTCTATCGTGCTAGTATGCTTTCAGTATTCACGAAGGGAGAAGACGATGCCGACACACAAAGCCAAGACCTTAAGCCTGTTTGAAATCAATGAGTTATATCCGACGGTCGAGAGTGCCATTCAGTACTTCGAGCGGGTCCGGTGGCACGGACAGCCGGTCTGTGCGAAGTGCGACAAGACTGACAAGATTACGCCTCAAAAGAAGGCAGGCACCTATTGGTGTGGGATGTGTCGGGCCTACTTCACGGTCTTCACCAATACGCCACTTGAACGCAACAAGATCGACGCGCGCAAATGGCTGATGGCCGCGTATCTGTTCTTGACGGATCGGAAGGGCATTTCCTCCATGGAGTTAAGCAAAAAGATCAAGATCAAACAACCGCATGCCTGGTATATGCTGCATCGGCTTCGGAAAGCCTGTGATTCGCAGTCGATTTTGCTTTCCGGCATTGTGGAGATTGACGAGACGTACATCGGGGGCAAAGAGCGCAACAAACGTCTGAAAAAAGGCACGAAGCCTCAAGGCGGTGGATCGACCGGGAAACAAGCCGTTATGGGCATGCGCGCACGGGACGGCAAGACGATTGCCAAGTCGGTGACAGGGACGGATCGGCTGACCTTGTGGACGGAGATCCAGCGACACGTCGAACAGGGGTCACAAGTCTATACCGATAATCATGGAGCCTATCGTGGGCTGACCCGCAAAGGGTATCAGCATGAAACCCTGAACCATTCAGCGAATGAGTACGTGAGGGGGATGGCGCATACGAACGGGATTGAAAGCGTGTGGGCCAATTTGAAACGCGGGCTGGAAGGCACCTTCCATCAAGTGAGCGTGAAGCACCTGGATCGGTATGTTGACGAGTTCACCTTCCGGCTAAATGAAGGGAACTGTCAGGTAGATACGGTAGACCGGATGCAGGCTCTCTTTGGAGCCATGCCAGGGAAGCCGATGACCTATCGGGAATTGGTCGGCAAAACGTGACCAGTCTCCTGCTCTAATTCTTCAAGGTCTTGTTCGGTTAACGGTTTGCCCGTTGAGCGAATCTTGGCGCGTAGCTCTTCGACGAGTGATTGCCGTTCTTCCTTGTACCGTCGTTCACGTCGTTCCTTGATCCAGGATTCAACAAACATGGCGACCTCCACTAGGATAATACTCCATCCGGCACTCACGAGCAGGACGGAGACCAGATCAGATAAGACATGCGACACGGAACAAGCCGCACTCTCGTAACACTCGAAATATAGCACAACAAGCGTGCCGACTACGACCAGCATCACAAACGCGATCAGGTGCTGTGGGGTCGGTGGCACCAATTCCTGCATAATGAAAGCATGCTATCAAATGCCAAGGCTTGCCATAGCCTACCAACATCAATACACTCCCAGTATTCCGTTCTCCGAGGGGCACCCTTGTCGGGTCGCCTGCTCAATACAAGAGCCTATCACCGAACATGGCGACTAGCTATCGTCAGGGTTGGTGATCATGAACAGGTAAATACGCAGGGTCATCCAGTCTCCTTGGAGGACGGAATCGGCCCGACCATGTCCGGTCGGTGGCTGATGGTCCATCTTTCCAAGAAAGACTGCCATGCCGCCCACGATCCCCGTCTTTGTGGTGTCCCTATTAGATTGCACCGAACGGCGTGAAGCTATTTCAGAGGCCCTGTGCAATCTCGGTATCGACTTTGAGTTTGTCGATGCCGTGGACGGTCGCCATGGACTCGATCCTCAGTATGAAGACCAGATTGACCGTGTTGCCACGCGACGAGCTGGAAGAATCCTGTCCCATGCCGAGTTTGCCTGTGCCTTGTCACATATCAAGGTCTATCGGCGAATTGTCTCTGAGAATATAGCCTATGCCCTGATCTTGGAGGATGATGCCGTTCCCTCTCCCCAACTAGTTGAGTTCCTGACTGGCCGGTATTACCACGATGCTGAACTCACGCAACTCTATTCTTCAAGGGCCTATGTTCGTCGGCAGGGCGTCATTGGCCTGTTTGACCATTACCTGTCCCATCTTCGCGCTCCCGGTCTGAAAGGGACAGGAGCGTCAGGAGCGGTTGCTTATACCATGTCTTATCGAGCAGCCCTCCACTTTGTCAGACATGCCGTTCCTGTCACGAGGGTCACGGATTGGCCTCGCTGCATTGAAGACGTAATCACGAAACGGCAGTGTCGGGTCATTCATCCTCCACTGGTTTGGTACTCATCAGTTGAGTCCCTCATCGACAATTACGGACGAACAGAAAACAGGAGACAGCGAAGATTTCTTGGCATGTATATCCCGCCGTTCCGCAGGATGGTGGAGTCGTGCGCCCGTGCGCCTTACAAACTGCTGGCAAAACGCTTGCCGCAGCCCGTCAATTTAAAGGGATAAATCCCGTGTTTGTCCTATTGACTATTGGGAACAGGCCCGAGTTGTCAGAAATTTTCCGGATATTGTAGATAGTGTACGTGATTACGTCATCTCCTCATTGTGGGCATCCCGCACATAAGACGTTCGGCCACGACACCACCGTGATGAAGCACTGCCTGTTGTTCACCTTGTTCCTCTCATGCTGGATGGCAACGGCCCTTCCGGCTGCCGAGATTGAGACCATCGAACACGCGACGCTGATCGAGGCCGGCCTGAACGACGGGGACAGTTTCAAGGTCAAGGCTGCCGGCAAGGAACTGCACCTGCGGCTCTACTATGTGGATTGCCTGGAAACCGCCGCAGGCTCCGATGCCGAATTGGAACGAATCCGCGAACAACAATATCACTTCGGCCTCGCAGACCCCGGGGCCGTCGTGCGCTTCGGTAAACAGGCCGCCGAGTACGTCAAACGGGTCCTGTCCCGGCCGTTCACCATTCATACCGGGTACGCCTTCGCACCGGGCCGCTCGGCCACGGGACGCTACTACGCCTTTATCGAAACCCGCGACGGCCGCGACCTCGGGCATCTCCTCGTGGAGCAGGGCTTGGCCAGGATACACGGCAAAACCCGACCGGCTCCTGACGGGACGCCAAGCGAGACCGTGATCGAGGAACTCCAGGACATGCGCTCGGTCGCCATGTTGAACCGCACCGGGATATGGGGAGAAACCGACCCGCAGCTTCTCTCCGAGATGCACCAACGCCAGAGGGAAAAAGACCGGGAACGCAAGGAATTCAGGAAGAAGTTGAAAGCAAAACGAACCTCCTGTGACGACCCCATCGACCTGAACACCGCATCGACAGAGCAACTCCAACAACTCCACGGCATCGGCTCGGTTAAAGCTGCCACAATCACCGCGGGCAAGCCCTATCATTCCGTGGAAGATCTGCTCAAGATTCCGGGCATCGGGAAGAAAACTCTGGAGAAGATCAGGCCTTGCGTGACGGTCGGGAACTGAATGGATCAACAACAAAGGAAAAGACACTGGATCCTCGCAGATTGCCTGGATCCCCGATCAAGTCGGGGACAAGCGTCGAGGATTGTAGATATTCACTCATTCGTTGACAAAATGCGGGACATAGAGGTCTCTTCGCAGTGCCCTTCCGGTCATCCTTGTCCTCTCCTTCTGTCACCCTTGCGCACGCGAGGGTCCAGGGTCGTTGTTTCTCACAAACAGAACAAGCAAAGACGCTGGATCCCCGATCGGGGTCGGGGATGACGGACAGAGACAACGAAAGTGTCAACGCCTGTCCTGAGCGTAGCGCGAGCGAAGTCGAAGGGAATGACTGAACACATACAAAGATGACAGAGAGAGATAAGCAGATTCCTCGCTTCGCTCGGCATGACCACTGAGAGGACGGCGGCGGGTAGACCCCAAAACGGTATTGACACGGCATTGACGAATTTCTATAATTCATATAATTCCTATCGGAAACGTATGAATTGATATGATCAAGATACCGCTTAAAGTGACGTATGCGATTTTTGCGACACTGGATCTCGCCTTGCGATTCGGAGAGGGTCCGGTCCAGGCCAAGACGATTGCCCGGCGGCAAACCATCCCTCCGCGGTTTATCGAGCAGGTGCTGCACGCCTTGAAGCAGGGCGGCATAGTTGACAGCATCAGGGGGCCACAAGGAGGATACGTGCTGAGACAACCCCCATCCGAAGTTTCATTGGCTGCCATTGTCGAAACGATGAACGGCCAAGCCGAGCCGGACACGCGGGAGGCCGGGACGAATGGGAAGGCCTTGCGGCCTCCCCATCGAGAGGCTTTGTTATCGCGGCTCTGGGACCGCGTGTACCAGGCCGAGCGGGAGATTTTGAATGCGGTCACGCTTGAATCGCTGATCGAACAATATACGGAGCTTGAACAACAACGAGCGCCGATGTATCACATTTAACGTAGCTGGTGTCGGGAGCACATTCCCCATTTCATCCGGAGGCACATCATGAACACGGGCCGTTCCACCACGTTCCCTGAAATTCATACCATTCCCATTCCTCAAGAGATTCAGGAGGAAATCGAAACGTTTGAAGATGAGGTCAAACGGTTGCAGGCCGGCGACGTCCCCGGAGACCTGTTCAAACCGTTCCGGTTGCAATACGGCATCTATGGCCAACGGCAGGCGGACGTGCAAATGGTGCGCATCAAAATTCCCTTTGGCGGGATGACGTCCAACCAGGTGCGCCGCGTCGCCGAACTGGCCGAGACCTATGCCACCGGGGTCGGCCACATCACGACCCGGCAGGATATTCAATTGCACTTCGTGCCCTTGCCGCAGATCAGCACGGTCATGCGCAAACTCGAAGAAGTGGGGCTCACCACCCGCGAAGCCTGCGCCAACACCGTCCGCAACGTCACGGCCTGCCACCTGGCCGGTGTCTGCCAGGGTGAAGTCTTTGACGTGACCCCCTACGCGAACACCGTGGCGCAACACCTGCTGCGCAATCCGCTCAACCAGAGCCTGCCGCGAAAATTCAAGATCGCGTTCTCCGGCTGCAATCACGATTGCGCCATGACGCCCATCCACGACGTCGGCTTATTGGCGAAGAAGACCGAGGACGGCACGATCGGATTTCGCATGGTGGTCGGCGGAGGATTGGGGGCGGCCCCGCGCATCGCGCATCTCCTCCGGGAATTCGTGCCCATGGATGAATTGATTCCGTCCATCGAAGCCGTCATTAAAGTCTTCGACAATCTCGGCAATCGAAAAAACCGCAGCAAAGCCCGCATGAAGTTCGTGATCGAGAAACTGGGGTTTGACGAATTTCGACGCCGGTGGGAAGCCGCCTATGAAGACATGTTCGGCGCCAAACCGGCGCATCCACCGTTGAAACTTCTCCCGCATGCCGATCCGGCTCCCCTGATTATGCCGGCGAAGCATAGAGCCAACGGCAATGGCGGCCATCCGGACGGATCTCCGGCCTCTTCGTTCGCAACGTGGCGACGCACCAACGTGGTGAACCAACGGCAGGAAGGGTTTTCCGCCGCCGTCCTGAGGCTGCCGACGGGCGATATCACCGCCGAGCAAATGCTGGTGGTGGCTGATCTGGCCGAACGCTATTCCAATGGCAACGTTCGCACCACGATCGGGCAGAATTTGATTGTTCGTTGGATTGCCGAGGGACAGGTGGAAGCCTTCTATCAGGAATTGGAAGCCCACGGGTTGGGCCAACCCGGGGCGAATAAAACCGAAGACATCGTGGCCTGCCCGGGGACCGATACCTGCGGGCTCGGGATCACCTCATCCAAGGGTGTCGCCCGTGCCTTGGCCGAAGTCTTTCCGCCCGGACAGGTTCCCGACGATTTGAAAGGGACCACGATCCACATCAGCGGTTGTCATAATTCGTGCGCCCAACATCATATCTCGACCATCGGGCTGCACGGGGTGGGCAAACGTATCGGAGACCACATTTCCCCGGTGTATGAGCTTCATCTTGGAGGACGGATCAACGGGACCGCGGAAGTCGGACAAATGACGATCAAACTCCCGGCCAAGAACGTCCCTTCCGCGGTATCGCACTTGCTTGACGTGTATCGACGAGACCGCCGGGAAGGCGAAAGCCTGCACGCCTTTCTCAAACGAGCGGGCAAAACCGCGCTCAAGGAAGAACTGATCGGGCATTCCATTCTGCCGTCCTATGCCGAGGATCCCTCGTACTACTTCGACTGGGAAGCGGAAGAGAAATTTACGCTTGAAGATCTCGGACCCGGTGAATGTGCCGGCGGCGCCATCGAGATGATCGACAACCGGATTCTGGAAGCCGAGCAGGAACTGTACCAGGCCCGCATTCTGGCCGAGAAACATCAATTCGCCATGGCCATCAACAAGGCCTATCGCGCCGTGGTGGCCGGAGCCAAGGCACTGCTTGTGACCGAAGGCATCGATCCGAACACCGACGCCGACACGCTGGCGGAGTTCGATCAGTTCGCCGCCCGGCAAAACGGGCTCATACCTGAAACGTATCGGGGCATGGCAGGGACCGTCAGCGACCTGGGCACCAAAGACAATTCCGCTGAATTCACCAGCCGGAAAATGGCCTTTGCCAAAGGGTTCGTGGAAGTCTGCCGGAAACTGACCGAAGCCATCGACCAGGACCTCAAACTCGGAACTGCTGAAGAGAGCCCGGCCGCAACGGAACCGGCCCCAACCGTGGAACCCGTTCAGGACGTGACCGTGCTGGATCTTCGAGGAGTCATGTGCCCGCTGAATTACGTCAAAACCAAGTTGAAACTCGAAATGATGGACGACGGTGAACGCCTGGAAGTCTGGCTGGATGCCGGAGACCCCATCAAGAACGTGCCCATGAGTCTCCGCAACGACGGACACAAGGTACTCGGCGAGGACCCGTTGGAAGTTGATGAACAACATTTCAAGGTGTTGGTGGAAAAGGTAGAGGCTTAGGCAATGAGTCATCCTGAGCTGGTGGTTCCTCCCTTCTGTCATCCTCGACGCTTGTCCCCGACTTGATCGGGGATCCAGGCGATCTATGGGATCCAGTGTCTTTGCTTTTCTGTTTCTTTGGAAAGGATAAAGACACTGGATTCCTGCTTTCGCAGGAATGACAGAGAGAGAAGCTCCGGAATGACAAAGAAGGCAGGAGCCGCCCGTGACGAAAACCGTGCAAGAAAATTTTTCAGCAGAGACCCTTCAGGAACTGAACGAACGCTTTGCATCCCGTTCGCCTCAGAAGGTCCTGGCTTATGCCTTCGAACGGTTTTTCCCCAAGGTGGTGCTGGCGTGCAGTTTCGGCGCGGAGGATATGGTGGTCTGGGACATGATGCATCGCATCGATCCGCAAGCCTCGCTCTTTTATCTGGACACGGATTTTCTCTTTCCGGAAACCCACGCCGTGCGTGACCACCTGATCGCCCGGTACAAGGTCTCGGAAGAGCAGGTGATTCGCGTCGTGCCGGTTCTGACGCCCGCGGAGCAGGCGAAGCAATTCGGAGACCTGTTGTGGGTCCGGCAACCGGATCAATGCTGCCGGATTCGGAAAGTCGATCCGTTGCGCAAGATTTTGAAGAACTACTCCGCATGGGTGACCGGCATTCGCCGCGACCAATCGCCGACGCGCGCAACCGCAGGGTTGATTGAATGGGACGCGACATTCAGTCTCGTCAAGATCAATCCCCTGGCGGCCTGGACCAACGATCAGGTCTGGACCTACATCAAAACGCATGACGTGCCCTACAACGTCCTCCATGACCAACACTATCCCAGCATCGGGTGCACACACTGCACGTCCCCCGTTCAGCCGGGCGACGATCCACGGTCCGGGCGATGGCAGAGTCTTGATAAAACCGAATGTGGGCTTCATCAGTAACCATCCCTCCGAAGAAGCACTTTTTGGCAAGCGACACCATTGGAATTCAACCGTGAGTTTTATCGAGCGTAGAAATTGCTGATGCACCAACTCATCACCAAAATCGGAAAGGGACAACGGGGGGCGAAAGACCTCTCGTGGGGAGAAGCCAAACAGGCCGCCCAGGATCTGATCGAAGGCAACGCGACCCCCTATCAGGCCGGGGCCTTTTTGATGGCCATGCGGATCAAGCTGGAAGGCGTGACGGAACTCGCCTCGTTCACCGCGGCCACGCGCAGCTACGTTCCTCCCATCAGCGTTCCGGCCGGCCTCAACGTGGTCGACGTGCCGATGTATGCCGAAAAACACAATACGCAGCACGTGTGCCTCCCCGCAGCCATCGTCGCCGCAGCCGCCGGGGCCACCATCCTGTTTCACGGCATGGACAATCCCACGGTGTCCTCCGACCTTCCCCGGATATTGGGGCAACTGGGCGTCCCCGCCTCGTTGCAAGGGCAAGACCTGCTTGGAAGCCTGCAACGGAACGGATTCGCGTACCTGGACATCGCGTTGTATCACCCCCCCCTGGCAAAGTTACTGGCATTGCGCGAACAACTGGGAGCCCAAAACCTGTTCCATCAGATCGCCCGGCTGCTCAACCCCATGCGAGCGCACTCGCAAGTCGTGGGCGTGGCCCATCCGCCGTATCTCGACAAGATGCCGGAAGCCGTGAACATGCTGGGCGGACAGCGGCTCCTGGTCTTTCAGGGGATGGAAGGATTTCCCGAACTGTCGATTGCGACCGCGACGGTGATGCGCGAACTGCGTAACAACCGCGTGACCCCCTTTACCCTCAAACCCACGGATGTGCAGCTTCCCCTGGGCTCCTTCCAACACATGGCCATTCCTTCCGAGGCCCTTCGACAGGGCTCAGGACAGGCTTCTCCAAAAGATCTCCCGGCCCGGGAGGCGGCCCTGATTCGGCAGGTCTTGACTACCCAAATCGTACAAGGTTCAGGGCAAGCACGATTCCGCGATTGGATTCTCTACAACGCCGCCATGTTGCTCTATGCCGCGGGGCAGGCCCACTCCATCGCCGAAGGCGTGCCCCTGGCGCAAAAAGCCCTGGAATCCGGGGCGGCCGCGAAAAAACTGGCGGACCTCGCTGCACCCCCGGCGCCTATTGGAAACTCAGGACAAGCCGCCGCGATGAATCCCCCCTCACCCCAACCCTCTCCCTCCGGGGGAGAGGGAGTCAGCCAGCCAAAGGTCGTGCACGCATGAGACATATTCGACAACTGGAAGACCAAAGCGTCTATATCCTGCGCGAGGCCTATAAGCACTTCGACAACCTGGGGATGCTCTGGTCCATGGGGAAGGATTCCACGGTGCTCTTGTGGCTGGCCCGCAAAGCCTTTTTCGGGCACGTCCCGTTTCCGCTCCTGCACGTCGATACCAGTTACAAAATCCCCGCCATGATCGAGTACCGGGATCGGCTGGCACGCGAATGGCGTCTCAACCTGGTGGTCGGGCAGAACAAGAAAGCCTTGGCCGACGGGATGAATCATGAACGAGGCCGGGTCGAATGTTGCACCGCCCTCAAAACCAACGGGCTCAAACTGTTACTGGAAGAAAAAGGGTACACGGGCATCATCCTGGGCGTCCGCGCGGATGAAGAAAGTACGCGCGCCAAAGAACGGTATTTTTCCCCGCGCGACAAAAACAACGATTGGGATTTCCGTGACCAGCCCCCGGAACTGTGGGATCAATTCAAAACCTCCTTCCCGCCGGGCACCCACATCCGGATTCACCCCCTGCTGGACTGGACGGAAATCAATATTTGGGAATACATCAAGCTCGAAAACATTCCCTTTATGGACTTGTACCTCGACAGGGGCGACGGCACACGCTACCGGAGCCTGGGATGCGCCCCCTGCACCTTCCCCATCAAATCCACCGCCTCCACGGTCGACGAAATCATCGAAGAACTGCGCGCCACGAACGTGGCCGAACGCGCCGGCCGCGCGCAGGACGAAGGCCGGGGCATGGAGGTCCTCCGCAAAGATGGCTACATGTAAGACCGAAACCTCGGCGGCCGTCGATATTCGTGACCGCATGAACATCGTCATCGTGGGCAGCGTGGACCACGGCAAGTCAACGTTGCTGGGGCGCCTGTATGCGGACACGGGCACCCTGCCGGAAGGCAAGATCGAAAAAATCCAGGCCATCTGCAAACAGCAGGGCAAGGAGTTTGAATACGCCTTCCTGTTCGACGCCTTCCTGGAAGAACAGCAGCAGGGCGTGACCATCGATACCGCCCGCACCTTCTTCCAATGGGCGGGCCGTCAATACATCATCATCGACGCGCCCGGGCACAAGGAATTCCTGAAAAACATGGTCTCCGGCGCGGCGCGTGCCGAAGCCGCCTTGCTGCTGATCGATGCGTTGGAAGGAGTCAAGGATCAATCCAAACGGCACGGCCTGCTGCTCTCGATGCTGGGCGTGAAACAGGTGACCGTGGTCGTGAACAAAATGGACCTCGTGGACTACCGGCAGGAGACGTTTGCGCTCATTGAAAAGGAGTATCGCGCGTTCCTGTCACAACTCGACGTGACGCCCCAATTCGTGATCCCCGCCAGCGCCAAACGCGGAGACAACATCGCCACGCCCAGCCCGCACATGGCCTGGCACACCGGCCCCACGGTGCTGGAATCGCTGGCGCAATTTTCCTCGGAATCCGAACAAGGCGAACAACCCCTGCGGTTTCCCCTGCAGGACGTCTACAAATTCGACGCCCGCCGGATCCTCACGGGACGCATCACCTCCGGACGCCTCAAAGTGGGCGACCAGGTCATCTTTTCACCGTCCAACAAAAGCGCGATCGTGCAAACGCTCGAAGCGTTCAACGTGGACCCGCCGCCCACGCAGGCCCAGGCCGGGCAATCCGTGGGCATTACCCTGGACGAACAGATTTTTGTCGAACGCGGAGAGATCCTCAGTCACGAGGGGTCCCTGCCGCTCGTCTCCACGACCTTTCGCGCCAACCTGTTCTGGCTCGGACGCCGGCCCCTGGACATGGACAAACTCTATCTGGTGCGGTTGGCCACGCACGAAGTCGAATGCCGCGTGGCCGCGATCCATCGCATCGTGGACGCCGACAACCTCTCGTTGGATCAGCAACGGACCGACGTGGCCGTCAAGCGCAACGAGGTGGCGGACGTCACCATCCAGGCCAAAGCCCCGATCGCCTTTGACCTGTACGCGGACTTCGAGACTACAGGCCGCTTTGTCCTGGTCGATGAGTACGACGTGTCCGGGGGCGGCATCATCACCGAAATGGTGGCGGATCGTGAAGAGACCTTGCGGATCGAAGCCCGGCAACGGGACTTCGCCTGGGTCCAGGGTGACGTGACCCTGGCGGATCGCGCCAAACACTACGGCCACCGGGCGGCCCTGGTCCTGCTCATCGGCCCCGATACCACGGGCAAAACCTTCCTGGCCAAGAAGATCGAATCCATGCTCGTGGCCGAAGGCCGGCACGTCTACATGCTTGATCCGGAAAACCTGCGCCGCGGGCTCGACGCCGACCTGCAGGAAGGCGATGCCCGGGAAATGATCCGTCGCTACGGTGAAGTGGCACGGCTGCTCATCGATACCGGCGTCCTGCTGATTTCAACCACCAACTCCTTCACCCCTTCGACGGAGTTCGGGGCAGGCCCTTCGACTGGGCTCAGGACAGGCCTGCCGGCGGATCAGGTCGTCGAAGCGATCCGCACGCTGGTGCATCCCACGCCGGTGCTCACGGTCTACATGAGCCAGGAAACGGCGGCGGCGCCCATCGAGGCGGATCTCTGCTTCACCGGCCCCGAAGACTTTACGCGCACCACCCACGACGTACTCGCCGCACTAAAACAAAAGGGCATCCTCGCCGAAACCATCGGCAACCAACCCGTGTTCCAATTCTCGATTTAGCGTCAACCTCGCTTCTTGTTATTCTGAGCGAAGCGAAGAATCTGCATTTCTCCTTCTGTCATTCCCGCCTCTCTTTCTGTCATCCTCGACATTCTTAATCGAGGATCCAGGGTCTTTCTTTCCTCCTGCTGTCATCCCTGTATGTGTTCAGTAATTCGTTGACAAGATTCGTTGATCTGTTTCGGAGTTTGCCCCTCCAGCGCCTGATGCGGGCGCACCTCATTGTAGTAGAGGAGATATTGCTCCAATTCGTCCCGGAACTCTGCTAAGGACGCAAACGTGGTGCCGTCGATCAGGTCGTCGTTCAGGGTCCGCCAGAACCGCTCCACCTTCCCATTGGTCTGCGGCCGATAGGGCCGCGTATACCGATGCTTGATCCCCAACTCCAGCAGCATCCGTTCAAACGGGTGCGTGTCTTTGGTGCGCGGGGCCGCGAACTCCGACCCATTGTCTGTCAAGACCTCGGCAAACTGGAGGTGGTAGCGCTGGTGGAGCAGATTGAAGCTCTTCAGGGCGCTGAACATCACCGTCAGACTCTTCAGATCGGTCACCACCTCCGCCCAGGCCAGGCGGGTACAGGCGTCGATCACGCACACCAGATAGTAGCGGGTGGGATCGGTCGCAATGAGATCCTTGCTCAAGTAATGGCAGTCCAGATGCCCCAATTCCCCGGCTTTCTGCTTCACAATGCGGCGTTTCTCCTCTCGTAGCTTGGGCGTTAACCGGTTCAGCCCATGTCGGTACGTGATCCGATAGACCGTACTCGGGGACGGCATCAGGTGCTTGAGTTTGGGGGCCAGCAGCTGGCAAATCTCATAGCGATTGACACCCAACTGCCGATGCTGCAAGACCTGCTGCTCAATATACCCGTAGACCCGCCGGCTTTTCCACTTCGGCCCCCGCTTCTCAGGGACGAGAGCTTGGTCGTCCCCACTCCGGCGGAACCGATGATAATACTTGAAGAAGGTCTGCCGATGGGTCTGATGAAACCGGTAGAAATCGGCGGCAAACCGGAATTTGGGGTGCCGTTTCTGTTTGACCAACTCGTATTCCTGGATCAGGAATTTCCACTTCCGGACATAGTTGCGATAAAGGGTCTTGTCTTGGGTATTGTGTCGCATGAGTTCGCCTCCAGATGATTGGGTGAGTTACCCTACATTCTGTCAACGAATTAGTGAACATCTACAATCCCCGACCTGATCGGGGATCCAGGGTCTTTTGTCTTTGGGCTTCGAAACCCTCTCCCTTCACGGGAGAGGATTAAGGTGAGGGTGAAAAGATCCGTAGGTCGGGTTAGCCGCAGGCGTATCCCGACATTCAGGCTAAGCGGGCGAAGAAAGTTTCAACCCCACAACGCCCGACACAATCAACACGATAAAAACCAGGCGTGCGAGATCACGCGGCTCATTAAACAGGACCATCCCCATGATCGCCGCGCCCGCCGCACCGATGCCGGTCCAAACGGCATACGCCGTCCCAATCGGAATGACCCGCACGGCCAGCGACAGACACACCATGCTCACGCTCATCGCCACCACCGTCCCCACACTCGGCCACAACCGCGTAAACCCGTCCGCATATTTGATCCCGGTAATCCAGACAATCTCAAAAACCCCGGCCACAAACACATACACCCACGCCATAGAAACCTCCTATTCGTGACAGAAACTCCCGAAGGCCCTCCTTGTAACACGCCCCGACATCGAATGACCACTACCCATCTCTACCTCTGGTCATTCTGAGCGAAGCGAAGAATCCCGTCGTTCCCCCTCTCTCTCTGGGAGAGGGTCGGGGTGAGGGAAGCTGTCATCCCCGCCTTTTCTCTTTCTGTCATCCCGGACTTGATCCGGGATCCAGTGTCTTTATCTTTCTTCCCGAGAATCCAGCGTCTTTGTTGTTCGTATTTTGTCTGTCATCCTCGACGCTTGTCCCCCGACGTTCTTAATCGGGGATCCAGTCGCTCTACGAGCGATCCAGTGTCTTTGCCCTTGTCTTTCGTATTTCACCCTCTCCCCAATGTGGGAGAGCCTGTCCTGAGCTTGTCGAAGGAGGCTGGGGTGAGGGGGAAACAGGCGAAAGACACTGGATTCCCGCTGACGACCTGCGGGAATGACCGAAGGAGACAAAAGGCTTTTGCTATGCCATGCTATGATTTTGCTATGTTCCGCAAAGCGGCCGGACAACGGGGAAGAACGGGACACGGTCACGTCCGACACAGGCTAGCTATTCTGTCAACGCCTGTCCTGAGCGTAGCCGCGCGAAGTCGAAGGAAGCGTAGCTGCGCGAAGTCGAAGGAAGCCAAGTCGAAGGGAATGACTGAACACATACAATCCCCGACCTGATCGGGGATCCAGTGTCTCTTTTCTTTAGCTTTTTGTCTTTGTAGCCGCGCCATCTCATGGCGCTATCTGCACTATCTCTCGCTCAACCATCGAACGCAAAGAAAGCGTGTAGGCGAAAAATCCGGGCTAGCACATACGGCGCGAGTTAGGTATAGTAAGAAAAAAGGACGGCACGAAAACTGGCCATCCGACGAAAGCATTGTGGTTTTCTTCCAAGACGACGAGACCAATCATGCATGAACGAATCATCATTGATCCGGAGATCCAACACGGCAAACCAGTGATTCGCGGCACACGTGTGCCGGTGACCCGCATACTCGGCGGGCTGGCAGGCAAGATGACCTTCGACGAGATATGCCGAGAGTACGAGGTGACCGTTGAAGACGTACAGGCCGCCATCAACTATGCCGAAGAACTGGTCGAACAGGAAACCCACCACCCCCTCCCAATTGGCTGACTTCCTTTGTGCGCTTTCTGATCGACGCCGATCTCCCACGTTCCGCCAAGCCCTTGTTACGTGGCGAATATAGCATGGGTGCTTGACCTCTCTACCATCAATAACGTCTAATTCTAGCTCCTTTCAAGCAACCCTCAAAATGCCTAAGAAAAAGACAAGCCAGAAAAAGCCAATAGAAAATTACGTGCACACGGACAAGGCACGGGCGAACAATCCGCCTGTAGGATTAGTTACGCCCGAGACAGACCCGGACGCAGACAGGAAAAGAGTTTGGGCCTACGATCCGCACCTTGACCCCACGCTGCAATGGGCGGGGAAAAAAGAGCGCACCTCGTTTGAAGTTCCCACGGTTTCGCTGCATGTTCATGAACGCATTGAAGCACGCACGATTATTGAGGCAGTAAAGAAAAACAACGGGGGAAATGCTCAAATACCGCTTTTCGCGTCTCCCGAATACAATCTGCCTTTTCGCCATGCAGTAGAGTTCTACCAACATCGTCACGGCTGGAGCAATCGCCTTGTCGCCGGCGACAGTCTTTTGGTGATGAATTCGCTACTGGAAAAAGAGGGGATGGCGGGCAAGGTTCAATGTGTTTACATGGACCCGCCCTACGGCATCAAATATGGCAGCAACTTCCAACCGTTCGTGAACACGCGCGATGTCAAGGATGGCAAAGACGAGGATCTTACCACCGAGCCGGAGATGATTCGAGCTTTCCGCGATACCTGGGAATTGGGGATTCACTCCTATTTGAGCTACCTGCGCGATCGCCTGTTGCTGGCACGCGAACTTCTGCACGAAAGTGGCAGTGTCTTCGTTCAGATCGGAGATGAGAACGTGCACCTTACCGGCATGGTCTTGGATGATGTTTTTGGCGCGACAAATCGGCTGGCAACCATATCCTTCGCCACGACGAGCGGCAGTTCTACGTCTCATTTGCCACAGATAGCCGATTATTTGCTGTGGTACGCCAAGGACAAAGATCAAGTGAAGTATCGGCAATTGTACGAGTCTTTGGCTCGAGCTGAAGTCGTTGACTATTTCAGTTGGCACGCCATGGTGGAATTGCTCGACGGCAATTGTCGTAAGCCAACCGACGAAGAGCGTTTCGATCCTGACAGATATTTGCCCAAAGGCGCACGCCTATATCGCCGTACGGGCCTTGATTCGCAAGGTGTTTCCACCACCGGGCGTTCAGAGCCCTATGAATGGAACAATAGAATTTTTCACTGTGGCAAGAACAGACAATGGTCTATTGCCAATCCCGAGGGGTTGGACCAGTTGGCAAAATTGGGAAGGCTGGACGCTTCGGAGGGTCAAGGTTCTTTGATGTGGAAGAAATACGAAGACGAGGTGCCCGGTCGAAGAATTAACAACATTTGGCCGACTCAGATGTATCCGAGTGAAAAAAAATATGTTGTGGAGACTTCTACCAAAGCCATCCAGCGCTGTATTCTAATGACCACCGACCCTGGAGACCTCGTGTTTGATCCTACCTGCGGTAGTGGGGCCACCGCCAATGTCGCCGAGCAGTGGGGCCGCCGCTGGATTACCTGCGATACTTCCCGCGTGGCACTTACCCTGGCCAAACAGCGTCTGATGACCTCCGTTTACGATTATTACGAGTTGGCACATTCGCAAGAAGGTGTTGGGAGTGGCTTCAAGTACAAGACTGTTCCCAAGGTCTCGCCGAAAATTCTGGCAAACGAAGAGCCGCCCTCTGCCATAGCGCTGTATGACCAGCCGCAGGTGAACCGCAGAAAGATCCGCGTCACGGGACCATTCACTGTGGAAGCAGTACCCGCGCCCATTGTGAAATCCATTGCCGACATGACTGCTGAATCTGACATCACGCCCGCACCCGCCGATGAATCCATCGCCCGCTCTGGCGAAACCCTGCGTCAAGAAGCATGGCGTGACGAACTGCAAAGAGTCGGCATACGCGGTAAAAGGGGTCAGCGTATCGCCTTCTCCCGTGTGGAATCTTTTCCCGGCCATCATCTGCACGCCGAAGCGGAAACCCGTCCTGACAACAGCGGTGCTGACGCGGTACACGAAAAACCCGCGACCGCCGACAAACCTCAACGGGTCGTCATCTCCTTTGGCCCTGAACACGCACCACTGGAGCCACGGCAGATTGAGCTCGCGCTCCAGGAGGCCGAAACCCTCCGACCGAAACCAACAATTGTTATCTTTGCCGCCTTCCAGTTTGATCCCGAAGCGGCCAAAGACATAGATGAAGCCAACTGGCCCGGCGTCGTTCTGCTCAAAGTCCAGATGAACGCCGACCTGCAAACCGGTGATCTGCGCAAAAAACAACGCGGCAGTGATTGTTTCTGGCTCATTGGACAGCCGGATGTGGAATTGCGTCAAATCCGCAAGGGAACCCACAGGGGTAAATGGCAAGTGGAGATCAGCGGCTTCGACTACTTCAACACCAAGACCGGCGAACTGGAATCCGGTAGCGAGAAACAAATCGCCATGTGGATGCTGGACACCGATTATGACGGCCGCAGTTTGTACCCGAGACAGGTATTCTTCCCCATGGCTGGGGCCAAAGATGGTTGGTCAAAACTGTCCAAGAGCCTGAAAGCGGAAATCGACGAGGATTTAATGGAGGCTTATCATGGCACCATCTCACTGCCTTTTGAGTTAGATGGTCGCAAGAGGATAGCGGTCAAAATAGTGGATGACCGGGGTGTGGAAAGTTTGCGGGTGATTTCCCAATAGGTACACGCCAATGTTGGAAGAATTACGACTTTCGAACTTTAGAATATTTGGCGATGAAGTCACCGTGCGCTTCAGACCGATTACCGTATTTATCGGTCAGAATAGTACAGGGAAATCATCAGTCATAAAATTCTTGTTGATGCTTCAACAGTCACTGGGGCCAGGAAATCCTCAGTTCCTCACCGCAGAGGGTGAAAAGGTTCATTTGGGTATCTTTTCCGAGTTGAAAAATTCTCTGACCAAAAAACGGAACCTTCAATTTGAATTAAAAGTGAAAGGCGAGAGTACACCCAACGACCCTTTGTTGAACTACCTGAAACATTTCGAGAAAGTAGATTATGACGCGTTGCTCTACACAGTACGCGCGAAAGTCTCCTATAGCAGAACAGGTCAAAAAGGGGCCACTAATTGGCTTTTGCTGGATCAGCGGTCAAATAGGGAATATCTAAATCTCTCAAAAAATATTTCCACTGATACAATATTTGGAGATTTTTCGAATGAATTAAGAAAAGAATTAGCGAACATGCCTGAATATAAAAGTACTTGGTCAAAAATTGTTGACCGGTTCCTTGCGGAGGCTGACTATCTTGACACGCTCCGATATCAAATTGCGTCAATTCGTCATCTATTGCCAGTCAGAGAAGAATCTCAGCGGGTAATTCTCGCGTCCCCTCCACCAACCGGCGATGTTGGGCAACGAGGGCAGTACGCCCTACCGCACCTACAAAGGATAATAGAAAACGATGAAAAACGATACGAATTCATATTGTCAAAGATGAAAGATGTTGCAGGCATTGAGAAACTTCAGTTTAAAAAATCTTCCGGTTATTTGAGTCAATGTTTGGCGAAAAACCTTACGACAGGCGCCGACGTACCCATCGCTGACTATGGCTTCGGCGTGAGTCAATCCCTCCCAATTTTTGTTCAAGGCGCCATAATGCCACCCAAGACGTCATTGATGATTGAGCAGCCAGAAGCGCAACTGCACCCGACAGCCCAGTTGGAAATGGGCAGTTTTTTTGCGGACCTGTGGAATAAGCGCCAAGTCGGTTCCATCATTGAAACCCACAGCGACAACATACTACTAAGACTCCGACGTCTCATCTCAAACCGAACGTTGCAACCAGATGATGTCTCCGTTGCTTACTTTACCTCTGACGAAAATAACAGAAATATGCCAATCATAAACAATCTGGACATCAGCGCAGACGGCTCCATGCAACCAGAATTGCCCAGGGAATTCTTCGGAAAGAATCTTGATGAGGTCTTGAGCATGGGGGCAGGTGAGTGAATGGACAGAACCAAGATTCCATTGCTATAGATACAAACGTGTTCGAGCATTTACTTTATTCAGAAATGAACGTTGACGGCCATATTACGAAGCTCCTGTCGCAGCTAATTGAGTCCAATATTCGCCTTCTTGTCGATGACAAAGGTAGGATTAGAGGTGAATATTATGAACGGTTTTGTTCCCGTAGCCAGAAGAAATCCTTGGGCGAGGGTAAAGCCGAGAGAATCCTATTGAAGCACTGGTTCTCTATTGAGAATCAAAAGGTTGTGGATATTAAACCGCAAGATGCATTGATGAGAGCGATAAGAAGCATCATTCGTCCTGAAGCGCAGAAACGCGTAACGGACGGCTTCTTTGTGTATGTGGCTTTCAAAATAGGAAAGGTTCTCGTGACTAATGACCATAATGATATCGTGAACCGCAAGGCGGCTTTAAAACGGAAAACCAAGAGATTCTGTCAAGAAGGCGCGGATATTATGTCGTCGCAAGAAGCTTATAATAACCTAAAAGTATGCCAGCAGGAGTACTGAAATGAACAGGACAACTATCACACTGAACAACAGTGAAATAGAAGTAGACGTCGGTCTTACAAATGCAACCGTCTTCTACGAAAAGTTGGGTGTTGAACCTAGCAAAAGATGGCTTTATCTCAGTAGAGAGAACGACATTGATATTCCCCTCCTGCCCGAAGACTATCTGCTTATCCACGGGGGTGAAAAAATCTTTGAGGGCGAGATCAATACTCATATCGGGGCGAATCCCGCAGTCAGGCAATCTATCTGTCCAGCATTCAACGGCAAGAGACTGGAAACGGGATTCGACAAAGCCAAGGTAACAGGCCACGTATTGCAGGATATGGACGATGAGGTCCACCCCAACAAGCTGTTCGCGGACCTCGATGGCCAAGTAGATGCGTTTATCGCAAGCAACCTGACAATCGTTGTACAAGATGCCGATTCTTATTTCACCATACCCGTGAGCGATGATGAGGTTGTTGACTTGGAATCGTGCGCTCAAGCTGATCGAAAGCCCCCAAGCGGACAGAAGTACTACAAGATCAAGATCGACGGCGCAAAATATAAGGTCGATCGTCAGAAAATAACTGGTGAGAAGATCCTTTCCCACGCAGGGAAAAGCTATGACGAATGGACCCTGAATCAAAAATTGCGAGGCGGACGGCGGAAGCCCATAGAACCTGAAGAAGAGGTGGATCTCGCCCAGCCCGGCATCGAACGTTTCGAAACGGTACGGCGACAAGCTCAACAGGGTGGCATGGTTGATGTATGAGTTGCCAGACGAGGATCTGGAGTTCCTGAACGTCAACTTTAAGGACAAATGGAAGCCGGTTAAAGAGGGCAGCAAGCGCGGCCTGATAATCCACAGCTATGAATTGCCCCAGGGCTATGTCCCTAATGAAGTGGATTTGATGCTGCTGATTCCTGCTGATTATCCAATCGGTCAGTTGGATATGTTCTATTTTTCGCCGGGGGTATCGCGTGAAGGTGGAATCGCTATAGGAGGCCTCTCAATTGAAACGCATTTTCAAAGAGAATGGCAACGGTGGTCACGACACTACTCTTGGCGCCCCGGTGAAGACACCATCATAACTCATGTGTCTTATGTTCGGAATGAGCTTCAAAGCGAACTCTCGAAAGGAACATAGCACACTATATGCCCAATTCGCTCGCTATGACGGGACGCGCCCACAAGTCCCTTATGTCACACCTTCTTCCCGGGGATGGCTTGGAATCAGCCGCAATCCTTCTTTGCCACAGTGGTAGGGGCAGGGAAGGCTTTCGCCTTATGGTCAAAGAGTGCCTTCCTGTTCCGATCAATGACTGCTCAAACAGGAGCAAAGATCGCCTGTCCTGGAATTTCGAAAAGTTTTTCTTCCCAGAGAAAATAACCGAAATAGACAGACAGGGTCTGTCTCTCATTACCGTACACAGTCACCCCAATGGTTATAGCGACTTCTCCTCCGTTGACAACATGAACGACAGAGAACTGTTCCGCTCAGTGTGCAGCTGGTTTGACGACCGACGTCCGAATGGTTCTGCGATTATGTTGCCCGGTGGGAAACTGATAGCCAGGACTGTTGATGCTACCGGCCGGTTCAACCCGATTGAAACTATTACCGTTGCTTCAGACACAATTCGCATTTGGAAGACCAAGCGCCGGAACCGGCGCGTGCCAGGTTATGGACTGAGAGTTTCGCAGACTTTTGGCAAGGGGACGTTTGAATTGCTCCGGCGTATGCGAGTCGGTGTGGTGGGTTGCTCTGGCACAGGTAGCATCATCATCGAATTGCTGGCTCGAAACTGTTTAGGGAATTTGGTAATCATAGATCCCGATGTGGTTGAGAAAAAAAATCTCAACAGAATTGTCAATGCCCGGAAGAAGGACGCTGACCGGAAAATTCCCAAAGTAGAAGCAATCAGGAAGATGGTGGCGGCCATGGGCACAGGAGTTCGCGTGGATGCCTATCAAGCAGACACAACCAGTCCGGCTGTGATTGAAGCATTAGCTGACTGTGACGTAGTGTTCGGCTGCGTTGACACCGCCCGAGGCAGATACCACCTTGAGTGCATCGCCACGGCATTTTTCCTTCCATACTTTGATATCGGAGTGAATCTCGAAGCAGACGGAGAAGGCGGAATCGTGCAAGCTGATGCCGTTGCTCACTATATGCATCCGGAGAACTCCAGTCTGATATCCCGCGGGGCTTATACAAGTGAGCAGGTGACCGCGGAGGGCTGGCGACAGGTTGATAGAGAACACTATGAGGCTCAACGAATTGCCGGTTACCTAGCTGCCGTCGGTGAGGACCAGCCGGCAGTAATATCCATCAATATGCAGGCAACCTGTTTGGCTTTCAATGACTTCTTGTCCCGTCTCCATAATTTTCGCCTCGATCACAACGCTGAGTTCGCTGTGCAACGGTTCAGGCTTGTGCATGGTGCCTATTCCAACGAAGCAGCAAAGGGCAAACCCGCGCCCGTCTTCCAAAAATTCCTTGGCATGGGAGATAGGAGTTTCCTCATCCAAAACCTAAAAAGCCATGCTGACTAAGCTGCTCAACTTATTTTGGCGTTTCAGGAAACGATATGAAACTCAATGGGTCGAGGATTTACCAGACTGTCCCCAGAAAAACACCGTTTATATTATCGGTGGGAGAGAACATCCTTTTTATGCAGCGGTGGTTTGTCCACGGAAAAAGTGCCAAAAAGTCATTCATTTGGGAATATCACCGCAAATGCAAACAAGATGGCGGGTAACCGAACATGAAGATGGGACTCTTTCTTTGTTTCCGTCTGTTTTCGTTATAGATTCTTCGTGCCGTTGCCACTACTGGTTCAGAAATGGACGAATTGCGTGGTGCGACATGCCGCCCTTGTTTGTCCCCAGAGAAAATACCGATGGATAGCAACATCCCTAACCACCTTATTCTCAACTCCCCTTACGAAGAACCCAAGGAACACTGGCTTTATCAACCTGAAACCAAAACCTTCTCAAAGAAGCAGGGTCGGCGGTCGGCGGGTTATTTGAAGGCAACGCCCAAATTCAAAGGGCGTAGTGATGATCCTGGCGTGTTTACCGAACTTCCCCTCGTCAATACAATCCGCAAGCGTGTGGATGCTTGGCGCATGACGGGTTACTCCGGTGTAACTGGCCCGACCAAGCGACTGCTTGACTATTGGCGCACCACAGCTGCGCACGGGAAGCCGCGGTTTTTCTTTTGCCAGTTTGAGGCAGTGGAAACCTTGATATGGTTCACCGAAGCTCTCGACAACGAGAAAACCGGCATTGATATCCCGCCGAATGGCGGTGAGTTTCAGCGTTTGTGTGCAAAGATGGCCACTGGCACCGGCAAGACCGTTGTTATGGCCATGGTCATTGCATGGCATGTTTTAAATAAAGTCACCTATTCATCGGACAAGCGCTTTTCTAAAAACATCTTCATCGTTGCGCCCGGTCTCACTGTCAAGAATCGCTTGTCAGTATTGCACCCTTCCGGTCCCAACAACTACTACGCAGAATTTGACATTGTTCCCCCGGATTTAATGGACAAATTGCGTCAAGGCAAAGTGCGAATCTGCAATTGGCATGCCCTTAGTTGGGAAACCGAAGAGCGAGTCAAGAAGAAAAAAAGCGTGGACAAGCGCGGTGCAAAAAGCCATGAAGCATACACGCGGGAAGTCCTGGGTGATATGGCGGATGCCAGCAATTTCCTGGTGATTAACGACGAAGCCCACCATGCCTGGCGAGTCAACCCTGAGGCACGGGGGAAATATCTGCGACAAAGAGATATGAAAGACAGCGCTGTGGAAGCCACGATCTGGGTCGGCGGTCTGGACCGCCTACACAAGACTCGCGGCATCCTGGCTTGTTATGATTTTTCGGCGACCCCATTTGCACCGTCTGGCCACGGAGACTCCGAGGAAACACTCTTCGGCTGGATCATCAGCGACTTTGGCCTGAGCGACGCCATTGAGTCTGGACTGGTAAAGACACCCCGAGTTGTTGTGCGGGATGATGCGCTGCCTGACGCCAAGACATACAAATCGCGCCTTTACCATATCTACAACGATCCTGAGGTAAAGCACGACTTGAGTCGCGCGGCGACACCAGAGCAACCACTGCCGGATCTAGTTCTCCACGCTTATCACTTACTCGGCTATGACTGGAAGAAAACGGCCCAATTGTGGAAAGAGAAAAAAGCCGAAACGCCGCCGGTGATGATTACCGTTGCCAACCGCACGGAAACCGCCGCAAGAGTCAAACGCGCCTTGGAGAAAAGACAGATAAAGATCGAAGAATTGTGTAATCCGGAGCGCATTCTGCACATCGATTCCAAAGTGCTGGCAGAAGCCGAGGCGATGGAAGAATCAAATGCGCCTAATGGCTTCGCTTCTGATGGTGACGACGAAGAAACGGCGCGCAAACCGACGAAAGCGGTTCGGGCAGAACGCTTACGCGAGCAGGTAGACACTGTCGGCAAGATCGGCAAGCCTGGCGCGCAAGTGCAAAAAGTGATTTCCGTCGGCATGCTGTCCGAGGGGTGGGACGCGAAAACCGTTACTCATATCATGGGCCTGCGCGCTTTCACTAGCCAGTTGTTGTGCGAACAGGTTGTAGGGCGAGGGTTACGCCGTACTTCCTATGAACTCGACGAAAAGACTCAAAAATTTCCTCCGGAATATGTCAATGTTTTCGGCGTGCCTTTCAGTTTTCTGCCGCAAGAATCTGCGGAAAACGACGATCCTTCTCCGCCAATTCCGAAAACTCCCATTGAACCGGACCCCGACAAAGCCGCTTTTGCAATCCACTGGCCCAATGTGATGCGCATAGACTACGCCTATCCGCCGCAACTTTCCCTGGATTGGCAAGAAATCGCGCCGTTGGAACTTAATGCCGTCAATACTCCCAGCATCGCAACGTTGGCGCCAATAGTTGACGGCAAAGCCGATGTTAAACAAATCAGCGAAATCGACCTTGAAAAGCTTGCGCAAGAATATCGCTTGCAGAAAATTATCTTTGAGACGGCACGGGATATTTACGGACAGATGAAACCCGATTGGAAAGGTGGAAAGGAATTTCTGTTGGCACAAATCGTTATTCTAACGGAAGAATTCATCCACTCCGACCACATTCATATCAGCCCCGCTCTCTTTAATCAGGACGGTTTGCGCCGACGCCTTATGCTGATTTTGAACATGAGTAAAATTGTGAATCATTTATGGCAGGCAATCCGCTTTGATAACACCGTAAGTCTGAGTCTGGTTTTTGACAAGAACCGACCGGTCCGATCCACCGGCGACATGCGGACTTGGTATACGGGCAAACCTTGTGAGCGTACCAAACGATCACATGTCAACTTCTGTGTTTATGACAGCACTTGGGAAGCATCAGAATCATTTGAACTTGATCGCAATCCTGCAGTGGATGCTTGGGTGAAAAACGACCACTTGGGTTTTGAAATTTTCTACATCCACAACGGGGTCGTAAGAAAATACTGGCCCGACTTCATTATTCGATTGAAATCCGGTAAATTTCTTGTACTGGAAACCAAGGGGCAGGAAGACGAAGAAGACAAAACTAAACACCGCTTCTTGGATGAATGGACCAGAGCGATCAACGAAGACCGTCGTTTCGGCTTTTGGTGTTCCGCTGTATCAAGAAAGCCGTCAGATATCAAAGATATTCTTCTGAAGATTGAGAGATGACCTGTTACGTTTTGACCGCCCTCTCAACGTAGGTCAAGAGGGTTAAAGCAGCCATTCAACGTGCCTTAAAGGACATTGAACAAAGATTCGTTCGTTGACAAGACAAAAGCTGCTCACCTTCTCCCTCTGCTGTAGTTGCGCCATCCCGGGTCACAGCCCGGGACATGCCTCATAACGCTATCCGTCGGCGGCATAAGATGCCGCCCTACAAAAGCTGCATGTAGATTAAGAATTCGGGCTAGCGCAGACGGCAACGGTTGGGCTATAGTAAGGAATACCCATAATGAATTCTGCCAACTACACACAAAGGGGGTGACTGGCTTCGACGGGGATCAGGAGGTCAACGGTGCGTGTCGAGCTCTCGGAGTCTCGTTAAACCTTCGGGAAACTAATAATTGCCAATCAAGACTTGGCTCTCGCAGCTTAATTGACTGCGACGTCTCCCCATTCTCTGTCTGCGGGCATGGATGAGGCGCTACTTCAGCAGGCTGGTCCAATGTTGGTGCTCAGCAACGGCGGATGAGACTTTTCTGGGCTAGCGAACGCTCTAAGCCGGTCAGTGGGCGTGGGCGGTTGCGAATTCTAAAACATTGGCTACACACGTAGGACCGTTGTGCTGAATATCTTCGGACAGGGGTTCGATCAAAAAATGGTCGCCCCGGGGAGCAATCCTCGGGTGAATAACGGGGCTCATTCGGTGAACCCTACCGCCCATTAACAAATGGGTCATGGCAACGCCGAGGGGTCGGAGGAGGCCAACTCCTCAGGCCCTGTAGAGACTCAGAGACCCGCTGGTCGAGAGATGAGCGGGCACTCGGAGCATCAATAGATGCTAAGACGCCCCGCATCCCACGTGGATGAAGGCATAGTCCGGACCACGCTGAAAAGCATGGAACATCCGTCCCCTCACCTCCACCATAAAGGCCTCTGGGTTATTTGATCCAGAGGCCTTTTTTGTTGAAAGTTGATATGTGCTCATTCGTCGGCGACCTGAGTCGCACGACGAAAAAGACAAGAAGCAAAGACCCTGGATCCCCGATCAGGTCGGGGATTGTAGATGTTCACTAATTCGTTGACAGAATGTAGGGTAACTCACCCAATCATCTGGAGGCGAACTCATGCGACACAATACCCAAGACAAGACCCTTTATCGCAACTATGTCCGGAAGTGGAAATTCCTGATCCAGGAATACGAGTTGGTCAAACAGAAACGGCACCCCAAATTCCGGTTTGCCGCCGATTTCTACCGGTTTCATCAGACCCATCGGCAGACCTTCTTCAAGTATTATCATCGGTTCCGCCGGAGTGGGGACGACCAAGCTCTCGTCCCTGAGAAGCGGGGGCCGAAGTGGAAAAGCCGGCGGGTCTACGGGTATATTGAGCAGCAGGTCTTGCAGCATCGGCAGTTGGGTGTCAATCGCTATGAGATTTGCCAGCTGCTGGCCCCCAAACTCAAGCACCTGATGCCGTCCCCGAGTACGGTCTATCGGATCACGTACCGACATGGGCTGAACCGGTTAACGCCCAAGCTACGAGAGGAGAAACGCCGCATTGTGAAGCAGAAAGCCGGGGAATTGGGGCATCTGGACTGCCATTACTTGAGCAAGGATCTCATTGCGACCGATCCCACCCGCTACTATCTGGTGTGCGTGATCGACGCCTGTACCCGCCTGGCCTGGGCGGAGGTGGTGACCGATCTGAAGAGTCTGACGGTGATGTTCAGCGCCCTGAAGAGCTTCAATCTGCTCCACCAGCGCTACCACCTCCAGTTTGCCGAGGTCTTGACAGACAATGGGTCGGAGTTCGCGGCCCCGCGCACCAAAGACACGCACCCGTTTGAACGGATGCTGCTGGAGTTGGGGATCAAGCATCGGTATACGCGGCCCTATCGGCCGCAGACCAATGGGAAGGTGGAGCGGTTCTGGCGGACCCTGAACGACGACCTGATCGACGGCACCACGTTTGCGTCCTTAGCAGAGTTCCGGGACGAATTGGAGCAATATCTCCTCTACTACAATGAGGTGCGCCCGCATCAGGCGCTGGAGGGGCAAACTCCGAAACAGATCAACGAATCTTGTCAACGAATTACTGAACACATACAGGGATGACAGACAAAGAAGGAAGACAGCGTCATGAGATGCCGCGGCTACAAATGCCTCTACCTCCCCTCACCCCTCCTTACAAAGGAGGGGAACACAAAGACGCTGGATTCCAGTAAAGCGCCTGGATTCTCGATCAAGTCGGGGACAAGCGTCTGGGATGACAGCAGGAAACGAGGATAAACGCCATGACTGCCAACGATCCCGGCCTTCGCAAGGGCATTCGCTACCAACCTGATGAAACGCCGCCGGTGCCGCTCGCTTTTGGGCTCGGGTTGCAGCTCGCCGTTCTCACCCTGGCCGGCATCGTCCTGACTCCGGCGATAGTGATCCGGGCGGCCGGCGGGAGCGAAGACTTCCTGTCGTGGGCGGTGTTCGCCGCGATCCTGGTCAGCGGGGTGACCACGATATTGCAAGTGGTCCGGTTCGGACGGGTCGGCGCGGGGTATGTTCTCCTGATGGGCACCTCCGGGGCCTTCATCGCGGTCTGTGTCGCCGCGATTGCCGAGGGCGGGCCGGCGATGCTGGCCACCCTGGTGGTGATCTCCTCGCTCTTCCAGTTCGCGCTTTCCGCGCGGCTTTCGCTGTTCCGGCGCATCCTGACGCCGGCCGTCGCGGGCACGGTGCTCATGCTGATCGCGGTCACGGTGATGCCGATCGTCTTCGGCATGCTCAAGGACGTGCCGGACGGGACTCCGGCGCCGGCCGCACCGCTGAGCGCGCTCGTGACCTTACTCGTCATCATCGGCATCGGCCTGAAAGCCACGGGTATGTTGCGCCTGTGGGCGCCGGTTATCGGCGTCGTCACCGGCTCGGTGGTTGCCGGGTTTTTCGGTCTCTACGACGTGGGCCTCGTCGCCGACGCGTCATGGATCGGTCTGCCGAAGGGCGCATGGCCGGGCTTTGATCTTCACTTCGGTCCGGTGTTCTGGGCGCTGCTTCCGGCGTTCGTCTTCGTGACCCTGGTCGGGGCCATCGAAACAGTCGGCGACGCCGTCGCCATTCAGCACATCTCCTGGCGCCAGCCCCGCGCAGTGGATTTCCGGGCGGTGCAGGGTGCCGTGGCCGCGGACGGAGTGGGAAACCTGCTGTCCGGTCTCGCGGGCACGGTGCCGAATACGACCTATTCCAGCAGTATATCTATAGCCGAACTCACCGGGGTTGGCGCCCGTAGCGTCGGCATTGCCGTCGGCGCGGTGTTCCTCGCGCTGGCGTTCCTTCCCAAGGCGCTCGCCGTGGTCCTGGCGATACCGGGCCCGGTCGCCGCAGCCTATCTCACCGTGTTACTGGCGATGCTCTTCGTCGTCGGCATGAAGGTGGTCTTCCAGGATGGGATCGATTATCGGAAGGGCTTGATCGCCGGTGTCGCGTTCTGGGTCGGAGTCGGCTTCCAGAACGGCGTGATCTTCCCCGAGTACTTCTCGGAGTTCGCCGGAGGGCTGCTCCGCAACGGGATGACCGCGGGCGGGCTCGCGGCGATTCTCATGACCCTGTTCGTCGAGTTGACGGATTCCCGCCGCAGCCGGGTCGAAGTGGAGTTCGACATTTCGGCCCTGCCGAAGATCAGCGAGTTTCTGCGTGCATTCGCGGCCCGTCTCGGGTGGGACACGGCGATGGCCGACCGCCTCGACGCCGTCGGCGAGGAGGCGTTGCTGACACTCGTCCAGGATAAGAGCGAAGCAGAGCGTGGGCAACGGCGACTGCTGTTGGTTGCGCACGAAGAAAACGGTGAGGCGCACCTCGAGTTCATTGCCGCCACCGGCGATGAAAATCTTCAGGACAGGATCGCACTGCTTGGCGCGCGGGGCACGAGGGATTTAGTCGAGATCGAGCAGGAAGTGTCGCTCCGGCTGTTGCGACACCTCGCGTCTTCGGTTCGCCACCAGCAATATTATGACACGGATATCGTGACCGTCCGCGTGGACAGACCTGCCGATTAAGTAAACATGCCGGGGACTTCGCCTGATCATGGACAACCACGGGGACTAACTCTCCATCATTTCCAGGCGGGCGTCGAATTCATGGCCGCAGGTCACGCAACGGATGCAATCGGATTCCACCATGGGTTCGTCGTCGCGGATCCCCATGCCTCCGCAGTCCGGGCATCGCGCCAAGTGCAGGACTTCGTCCTTGAGGTTTTCGTACCGCGTGCCCCGCAGACAATAGACGGGTTCGCCGTCGATCAGCCAGGGCTGGCAGGTTTTATCCACGACGGGAAGCGCAATGTAATGGTGATCGACGTAGTCCCGAACCTCGTCATGGGTCGTCAGCCCATCCTTGAGCAACTTCCCGCTCCTGGCATCGTAGATGGCTCCATCCTTCATAATGGCTTTGGTGGGTCCCATGTGACACCTCCTTGGAGTAAAGGAACGATCAGGGCTTTTGGGCTATGACTTTTCCGTCCTTCCAAATATAGATCGGTGTGTTATGCATACGCGCGGTTTTCCGGGCAACTTTAGCAGCCCGGCGCAACGCACGGCCAACACTACGCGAAAATTCTTGAGTCTCTTTTTGGGTCTTCTCAGGTTTCATGGACCCTCCTCTAAGAGTCGAGGAATTTCCTCGGAATTGTCATGCACCGTCCAACGATCGGCTAACCAGCGATACACGACATGAAAATTCTTCCAGCCTCGATCAAATCGCCGTAATACCTCATGACGGGGCACATCATGGCCACCCTGTCGCACACGCGTTACAATCCGCCGGAGGGCAACCTGCGGTGAAGGAAGCCAAAGAAAAATAATTTCGATGCGATATCCTGCCAGTTTCAAATTCTTGAGTCGTTGCACGTAAGTCAGCCCACTCAACGTGCTTTCAAAGGCAAAGTCCTTCCGTCCATCAGCGAGGCGATCCAGTTCTCGTAGCACGAGTCGGCCCGCCGTTCGTCCAGCCAAGTCGGGAGCAAGGGGCGAAAGGCCACTCGCAATGAGGTCAGCGTTTACAAAGTGAACCACACCTGCCTCCATAGGGAGAAATTCTTTTGCAAAGGTGGTCTTACCCGCTCCATTGGGTCCCGCAATCACAATGCAACGCGGGGATTTGGTCGTTTGCTTTCTCACGTCAGCATTGCCAAAACCCGTGGGCTCTTCCTTTCTTCCCTCAAATCTCGCCAGATTATCCGTCTTTGACACCCAAAAACCAAGTGAATCTTTGAAGCAACTCCATTTGTGCCTTCCCATTTTGGGGGTCTATAATTCTTTTTCACACCCTCACCTTAATCCTCTCCCATCAAGGGAGAGGAAACTGGGGACAGAGGACCATCTCGTGACGGGAGAGGAAACTAGGAGAGAGGAGACTGGGGTGAGGAACAAAACAAGAGGAGGACGTTCATGAGTTTGGCTGATAATCAATGCGTGCCGTGTCGCGGGGGGGTGCCGGCGCTGGAACCGGCGAAGGTAGAGGAGTTGTTGGGGCAACTGGACGGGGGATGGGCGTTGAATGCCGACGGGCATATCGAGCGCCAGTACGAATTCAAGGACTTTGCGGAGGCCCTGGCTTTCGTGAATGCGGTTGGCGCGATTGCCGAGAAAGAAGGCCACCATCCCGACCTGTATTTGGCGTGGGGCCGGTGCAAAGTGGAAATCTGGACGCATAAAATTCACGGGCTCACGGAAAGCGATTTTTATCTGGCGGCCAAGGCCGACCGGGTCTTCACGGGCCATGGCTGATTCCCTCATCACGATCGAGCCGCCTACTCAAGCCGGCCCCACGGTCGCGGAAGAACCCTGGAGCGATCCGGACGGTGTCCCGCAGGTGGCCCTGGTCACCATGCCGTTCGGCTATTCCAAATTCCCCTCCATTCAGCTCGGCACGCTGTCCCGGGTGTTGAAGAACCAGGGCATCGGGTCCAGGAGTTATCATTTCAATTTGCTTTTTGCCCAGCGCATCGGTCTCCCGCTCTACGAAGTGTTGTGCGAAAAACGCGGCATGATCGGCGAATGGTTGTTCTCGTCGATTCTCTTTCGGGACAACCCGAAGCATGCCCAGTATCCCGACGTGTTCAAGCCCGTGTTCGAAAGCACGGCTCGGGAAGCCGGATGTTCCACGGGGTATCTGGAAGAGATCGCCCACACCATCGCGCCGCAATTTCTCACCGAGTTGTTGACCTCGTACGATTGGGAGCAATTCAAGGTCGTGGGATTCACGTCCACCTTCGACCAGAACGTGGCGAGCCTGACCCTGGCCAAATTGATCAAGGAGTTGTACCCCGACGTTCGCATCGTCTTCGGCGGGGCCAACTTCGACGGCGAGATGGGCATGGAACATTTCCGGGCGTTTCCCTGGATCGATCACGTGGTGGTCGGCGAAGGCGAGGAGGTGTTCCCCGCTTTGGTGAAGAACGTGCTTCGGGGCCAGGAAGATGCGTTCCCCGCCGGGGTGGCCTTTCGCAAAGACGGACAGATTCACTTTCAATCCAACACGACGCTCTTTTCCGATTTTTCCGAAGTCGGGCCGCCGGATTATGACGATTATTTTGCAATGGTTGGAGAACTGGAAGGACAGGGATCGACCGGGCTCAACCGGATTTTGCTCTACGAGGGGTCACGCGGGTGCTGGTGGGGCGAAAAACATCATTGCACGTTTTGCGGGTTGAACGCGCAGGCCATGACGTTTCGCGCCAAGTCTTCCGACCAGGTGGCCCGGGAAATGGACGGGCTCTCCAGTCGCTATAACACCACGCGCTTTCGGCTGGTCGATAACATCATCGATTTGAAATACATCGACAACTTGTTCGGTCGATTCGCCGCCGGTCACTATGACCTGGACGTGTTCATGGAGACCAAAGCCAACCTGACCAAGCAACAGATTCAAACCCTCGCCCAGGGCGGGGTGAAGTGCATGCAGCCGGGCATCGAAAGCCTGAGCGCCGCGCAACTCAAGGAAATGGATAAAGGCGTCAGCCCGCTGCAGAACGTTCAGTGCTTGAAATGGAGCCGCTATTACAACCTGGACATCAACTGGAACATTCTGCTGGGTTTTCCGCAGGAAACCAACGGCGACTACAAGCGCCAGATTGCGCTCATTCCTTCACTGTTTCACCTCCAGCCCCCGGAAAGCACCGGCAAACTGTGGCTGGAGCGATTCAGCCCGTATTTCATGCGTCCCGAAGAGTATGGCGTGCGCATTACCGGGCCAGGCGCGGCGTACGAATACGTGTACGATGCGAGGAAAGTGGATCTGAACAAGATTGCGTATGATTTCGAATATGAGATCGATTGGAAGGTGGACCCGGCCCTCTACGAACAGTTATGCGACCTCGTGCAGGAATGGCGGGCCCGGTATTTTTCGCAGGACCGCCCGTTTCTGTTCTATGCCAAGGCCATGAGTTACGTGACCGTCTACGACGGCCGCACCGATCAGCCCACCAGCGAACGGTTCGATTGGCCTTTTTCGTTTGTCATCGAGTATTGCAACGAGGCCCCGAAAACGCTCGAGCAGATCCGGCGGGCTTCAGCGGACGATCCGGCGGCGTTGACATCGGCGACTTCCATCGACGACGCGGTCGCCACCCTCGTGACCAAACGGATCCTGGTTGAAGATAAAGGGCGCTTCCTGACCTTGGCCTTGCCTGTCAATCCGCATCTGTAGGTTAAGGAACCTCTGATTTATGGCACTATCGGGCGCATGGCGGCGTTGTGTCCTCGCTCAACCCTCGCCTATCTCCATGATAAGCCTCGGGTTTCGCTCCGGGACGCCTTGCCCTGCATCCCGCTATCACAATCAATCAGAGGTTCCTGAAGGGTTGGCGCATTCGCGCCGGGGCTTGGGGGACGATCTGCGTGCTTATGCGTTTCCGCCGGTTTCCGTCGGCCCTTGGGCCAACATTTCCGAAAACCGTTTTCCCACGATGTCGGTGACTTTTCCCATGATGTCCGTCACCTCTTTCCATTCCTCGGGAGTCAGTTCCTCTTTCAATCTCGGATTCAGCCCCCATTTGGCAGTGACTTGTTGGCCTTCACGCTCAACGTGGACCGTCAGGATTTCGGTGTCGAGGGGTTCTTTTGATCTGGAGGATGCTTTCCGCGGTGAAGCTTCGCCTGCCACAATGTGTGCCTTTCTGTGTAGTGTCTAGGTTTGCATTCCCTTTTTTGTCATCCTCGACATCTTTCATCGAGGATCCAGTGTCGTTGCTTTTTCTTTCGTGCGCTAAGACAAAGTCTCTGGATCCCCGATCGGGTCGGGGATGACAGAAAGAGCAGGACAGAGTATCCCCTTTTACGGGTTGTTGCGCCGGGTGTCAAATGATCCACTGTAAGACCTTGTCTCAAGACCTTCTCTCCGGTTAGAGTCAGGGAATTGAGCGATTCATCCGGAGGCCTAGCCAATGAGTTTTGACTGGAAAGAAATTTTTAAATCCCTCAAAGATGAAGTCATTCCCAAGCGCTGGGACACGCAGGAATTCGTGCAAAATTTCTTTGAAGGCCTGTTTCTCGTGGTCCCGGTGGCCGTCACCATCTACGTCGTCTTTCTGGTGTTTAGTTTCATTGACGGCTGGCTGAATATCCCCGTTCCGGGAATCGGGTTTATCCTCACCATCGGCATGCTTGTTCTTGTCGGCCGCCTGGCCTCGAACGTGTTCTTTCGCGGCGCCTTGGGCTCTCTGGAAAAAGTCCTGACCCGCACGCCCTTTGTTAAATTGGTCTATACGTCGCTCAAGGATCTCATCGAAGCGTTCATGGGTGAAAAAAAGCGTTTTGATCAACCTGTCCTCGTCACGCTGATGCCGGGCGGGCATGCCGCAGCGATCGGGTTCGTCACGCGCCAGAACCTGGACCTGCTGGGGCTGGAAGACCGGGTCGCCGTCTACTTTCCGCAATCCTACAACTTTGCCGGCAACCTGTTGGTCGTACCCCGAAGTCAAATCCGCCCGCTCCACGCCGACAGCGCGGACATCATGACCTTTATCGTCTCAGGCGGGGTTTCGGGTGGCGCCGCGAATGGGAAGACCACCGAACCACCTTCCGCTCCTGACGGCACTCCGGCACTACCATCCCCGGCCGAATCGCAAAAGCCTCCCGATTCATTGCAATAACCGGCAGATTGCGTATCCCTTTGTGGTGGGAGTTGCAAAGACCTGACTGCGTGTTCTAATTTTGACACGTGGTTTTCATATAGTAGAATATCCTTATTATTGACCGAGAGATATGATTAACGGATGGCACCTTGGAGTCAGCGAACACAACGCGAGCATGGAGTCCTCGGGCAGGACCTGCTTGTATCCGACGGTCGCCGGCTTCGTTGAGATTGCTCGCTATGACGATCCTGCACCCATTTCGGCAAGGTTTTCGCAAAGCTTGGCAGTCCCTTCCTTTGATCCTGTGCCTGGTTACACTCCCGGCATGTAACGAACAACAAGCCGCGACTCCTCCCCCGAGTCCTCCACCGGCACCGGTACGCGTCGTTCCGGTTCTTCAACAAGCATTACAGCAAACCGTCACGTTGGTCGGGACCGTTGAACCATGGAAACGAAGCGTCGTGGCCAGCGAAGTCGAAGGGTTGGTCCAAGCCTTTCCGGCGGAAGAAGGCATGACGGTCAAGCGAGGGCAACTGCTGGCGCGTTTGCGCACGAAAACGTTGCGGATCCAATTCGATTCAGCCTTGGCCCTCTATCGAGAGGCCGGCGCTCGCTATCAGCAAGCCAAACAGGATCTGAGCCGGATCCGCGTCCTCTTTAAACAAGAACTCGTCACGCAGAAAGACTTCGATGACGCCCGAGCCGAGGCGACGGCGCTTAAAGAACACCTAACGCAATTACATGCCGAAATTCGACAAGTCAAAGACTCCCTGAACCAGTCTCAAATCGTCGCGCCCTTCGATGGATGGGTTACGCAAGAATTTACGGAGGTCGGGCAGTGGGTGGAAGAAGGCGGGGCGATTATCGAGATGGTTGACCTTTCGCACGTAAAAGTCGAGATTCCTCTTCCGGAACGCTACGTGAGCACTATTCAAATCCAGGACCGCGTCACCGCCACCTTCGACAGCCTCCCGACGTTCGAGGCGCAGGGCAGAGTCTTCTCTCTTGTTGCCCAAGCCGATCGAACCGCGAGAACCTTTCCGGTCAAAGTGGAGATTCCGAATCCTGCATTGGCGATCAAAAGCGGCATGGTGTCCCGCGTCACGTTCCAAGTCGACCGGCCCCACCAGGGGATCGTGGTCCCGAAGGACGCCCTGGTCCTCCGGGGAGGTCAAGAGTTTGTGTTTCGAGTGAATGAGGGGATCGTTGACCAAATTCCGGTGACCGCCGTCCTTCACGTCGACGACCTCGTTGAAATCGAAGGGCAGATCCAAGTGGGAATGACCGTCGTGGTGGAAGGCAACGAACGCCTGTTCCCCGGTCAACCCGTGCGTATTTTAGAGGCTCCCGGCAACAACCAATGAACGTCATTCAATTCGCCATCCGCTACCCGGTCACCACGACCGTGGTCGTGATTCTCGTGTCCCTCTTCGGGCTCGTCTCGCTCATGAAGCTTCCCATCCAGCTCACGCCCGACGTCTCCAAACCCGAAATCACGATTGCGACCCGGTGGCAGGGGGCAAGCCCCAAGGAAGTCGAACGCGAAATCGTGGACAAACAGGAAGAGCAACTGAAAGGTGTGGAAGGGCTGGAGAAGATGTTCGGCGAAAGTTCCTACGACTCCGCTGAAATCATCCTTCGGTTTCCGGCTGGAACCAATACCGAAACGTCTCTTCTTCGCGTCTCCAATCGACTCAATCAGGTCAAGGAATATCCCGACGAAGTCGACGAACCCGTGATCAGCAGCGCCAATACTCGCGGCAGCGCCATGGGGTGGTTTATTTTCGAACCGTTGGAAAGCAACCCCGTCGAAATCGATACCTTGCGGGATTTTGCGGAAGACGTGATCAAGGCGCGGTTCGAGCGCATTCCGGGTGTGGCCGCGTCGAACGTGTACGGGGGCCGCAAACGGGAGCTGCGGGTGCTCGTGGACCCCTTGAAACTGGCCATCCGTTCCCTGACGGTGCTGGAATTGGCGCTGGCGCTGGATCAGGAAAACCGCGATTACAGCGCGGGAGATTTCGATGAAGGCAAACGATCGTACGTCGTCAGAACCACCGGCGAATACCAAAGCCCCGAAGACGTGGGGAACGTGATTATTGCAAGACGGGATGGCGCGCCGGTGTACGTGCGCGACGTGGCGACTGTCAGCGTCGCGTATCAGGAGCCGCAACACGTCGTTCGGGAAATGGGGCGCAATTCCATTGCCGTGAATGCCATCCGCGAGACCGGGGCCAATACCCTGGACACGATGCAGCACCTTCGAGAAGCCGTTCAGGAATTAAACGACGCGATTCTCCAACGACGAGGCTTCAAGCTGTTTCAAGTCTATGACGAAACGGACTACATCTACAGTTCCATCAACCTGGTGCAAACGAATCTGGTCATCGGCGGCATCCTCGCCGTGACGATTCTCTTCCTGTTCCTGCGCACGGCGAGCACGACCTTCGTGGTCGGGTTGGCCATTCCCGTCAGCATCATGGGCACCTTTATTGCCCTGTGGGTGTTGGACCGAAACGTGAACGTCATCAGTCTCGCCGGCATGACGCTTGCCGGGGGTATGCTGGTCGACAATTCCATCGTCGTCCTGGAAAACATCTATCGTCACCGGGAGTCGGGCAAATCGCTGTGGCAGGCCGCCTATGACGGCACCACTGAAGTCTGGGGCGCGGTGCTGGCCAGCACCCTCACGACCATTGCGGTTTTCGTCCCCATCGTGTTCATTGAGGAACAGGCCGGACAACTGTTTCGGGACATTGCCATTGCCATCAGTGCCGGAGTCGGGCTGAGCCTTCTGGTCTCCATTACCGTCATCCCTTGCCTGTCCGCACGCATTCTGACGACCACGAACCGTGGCTGGCGCCGCTCCTCCTCCCGTTCGAAGGTCCCGGCGGAGGACGTCGTTGATCGCGGGGCTCGGATGGCCGGCCGGAAGAGGAAAACTGCCGATCGGATCGGCGATTTCGTGTACTGGATGTGCGGCAGTATCGGCTGGCGCGTGGTGATCGTATTCGGACTCACGGCGTTCGCCCTCGGCATCATCACGCTGTTGTTGCCGAAAGCCGAATACCTGCCCAGCGGGAATCGCAATCTGATCTTCGGCGTTGTCCTGCCCCCGCCCGGCTATAACACGGAAAAGTATGTTCATTTGGGAGAGTCCATCGAGACCGTCCTTTCCCCCCATTGGGATGCCGAACCCGGATCCCCGGAGGAAGCCGCCCTGGATGGTCCCAGTATCCTCAATTTTTTCTACGTGGCGCGTGGACGTGGCGTGTTTATGGGCGGTCGCACAAATGACGATGCCCAAATTCGTGACTTGATCCCGGTGTTTCGCCGGGCCATGGCCGATATTCCCGGGATCATCGGCATCGTGACCCAAAGCAGTTTATTTCAGCGAGGGTTGGGCGAAGGACGGAACATCGACATTGAAATTACCGGGCCGGACCTCGACAAGCTCCTCGCCCTGGGCGGACGGATCTTCGGACAAATTCAAGCAATCCTGCCGGGCGCGCAGGTTCGCCCGAAGCCGAGTCTCGACCTGGGCAGTCCCGAAGTGCGAGTCCACCTGAGGCGAGACCGGGCGGCTGACGTGCAAATGACGAATCAGGCACTCGGCTTTACTATCGACGCCCTGGTGGACGGGGCCAAAGCAAGTGACTATCAATTTGAAGGAGACGAGATCGATCTCACCATCCGGGGCATTGATCAGTATGCCAATCGAACGCAAGACCTGGGGAACCTGCCCATATTTACCCCGGGCGGCCGTCTCACCACGGTCGGTGATATTGCCGATATCACGCTCGTTGCAGGCCCCGAACAAATCAACCATATTGAACGGGAACGGGCCATCACCATCCAGGTCATTCCGCCGAGTCAGATCCCGTTGGAGACGGCCATGGACCTGATCCAGCAGCAGGTTGTCCGTCCGATCGAACAAGCGGGGAATCTCGGGCGTCTCTACAATATTCACCTGGCAGGCACGGCGGACGATCTCACGAAAACCTATGACGCCCTGAAATATAATCTGCTTCTGGCTTTGCTCATTACCTATTTGCTCATGGCCGCATTGTTTGAAAGTTTCCTGTATCCTTTTGTCATTATCTTCAGCGTGCCGATGGCCGCGGCCGGTGGCCTTCTCGGGCTGTCCGTGGTCAACCGCGTCATTGCCCATCAACCCATGGACGTCCTGACCATGTTGGGGTTTATCATCCTGATCGGCGTTGTCGTCAACAATGCCATTTTGGTCGTGCACCAGGCCTTGAACTTTATGGATCCGCAACGGCTCAACCTGTGGGCATCCGAAGAAGACCGGGCGACGGCCGGCATGCCGGCTCGTGAAGCCATCGCCGAATCCGTGCGATCCCGCGTCAGGCCCATTATGATGAGCATGCTGACGACGACATTCGGCCTCCTGCCGCTGGTCCTGGCCTCGGGCGCCGGATCGGAATTGTACCGGGGTATCGGCAGCGTGGTACTCGGCGGGCTCATGCTCTCGACTATGTTTACGCTGCTCCTCGTCCCGGCAATCTTCAGCCTCATGATGGGCTGGAAACACAGACGGAATGCCGCCCCTTCAGAAGCTGTCCTGGGACCGGAAATCCGCGAGACGTGATCGGGGAGGTTATGCCTTACATCGTGGCAAGCACATCAACCAGTTTCAAGAGGACCTCATGATCATCATCTTCTTCGCCGGTATCATATGGTTCTCAGGAACGGCGACCATCTCCTGGGCTCAGGACGCTCAGGATGAGGCAGCGTCACGCCAACGCCCGCCCGAACTTCGGTTGAGCATGCAGGACGCGATGCAAGCAGCCGTGGAGAACAATCCCACGGTGCAGATCTTTAAAGAACGCATTACTCAGGCGGAAGAGCAAGCCTTTACCCAACGCGGCGCACTGTTGCCGAATCTGTCCGCCCGGATAAGCGGAGCGAGAAGGCGATTTTTTCTCGGCTCATTTGGCCTAGGAGCCAGCGTGACCGACCCCATAGATTTTTACGAAGGCCGTGTTGCGTTCACCCAGAGTCTTTTCAGCCTCAGTCTTATTCAGAAATGGCGGGCGGCACGAACAAACATCGAAGTGGCCAGCCTGGACTCTGAAACCCGGAAAATGGACACCATGGCCATCGTCGCCTTGGCGTACCTGGAAGCCTTACGGGTCCAGAAAGCCGTCAAAGCCCGCTTGGCCGACGTCAAGCTCAATAACCAACTATTGCGCTTGGCCATGGAACGCAAGTCGGTGGGCATGGCCACCAAGTTGGACGTCACCCGCGCGAAGGTGCAACTCGAAAATGAAAAACAACGCCTGCTCATCGCTCGCAACGGCTATGGCAGCGCAAAACTCAACCTGAGCCGTGGCATCGGGCTCTCCTTCGACGTGAACCTCATTCTCACCGACAAACTGACACTCGTCTCCGTCACCCCTCAGCCCGTGGACGAAGCCTTACAGGTCGCCAGGGCACACCGGGTCGAGCTCAAAGCCCAAAAAAAACGGGAACGTTTGGCTGCACTCACGTTAAGTTCGGTGACGATGGAACGCGTGCCCTCTCTGACGGGCAGTGGAGACGTGGGAATGATCGGGAATCAACCCGCCAATTCGTTAACCACCGACAACGTGCAAGTCCTGCTCTCCATTCCCCTTTTCGATGGAGGCCAGCGTGAAGGTCGCATTTCCGAACAGCGCAGTCTGGTTCGCCTGGAGTCCATCAGAATGCGAGACATTGAAAAGCAAATCGGGTTGGAAGTTCGGGACGCGCTGTTGACGCTGGAATCGACCCAACAACAAGTCGCCGTGGCCGGGAAAGCGCTTCGTTTGGCGTTCCAGGAACTCCATCTCGCCCGACAGCGCTTCGCCGTTGGCGTCGCGACCAATATCGAAGTCACGGACGCCCAAACATCGGTGGCGCAAGCCCGGGACAACCTCATTGAAGCGCTGTTCAATTTCAACGCGTCACGGGTGGACCTCGCCAGAGCCCAGGGCCGCCTCGAAGAACTCTAACCCACCGCCGATCATCCATGATCACAGACGACCCGCAAATCCAGAACGACATTCGGGCCCAGGCCAAAAAACGCCGAACCTTTGCCATTATCAGTCATCCTGACGCAGGGAAAACCACCGTCACGGAAAAATTGTTGCTCTATTCAGGAATGGTCCGCACGGCAGGCATGGTGGGAAGCCGGAAAAGCGCCAGGACGGCGACGTCCGACTGGATGGAAATGGAACAGGAGCGCGGGATCTCGATCACCGCGTCGGCCATGCAGTTCCAGTACAAAAAGACCGTCATCAACGTCCTCGATACACCGGGCCACCAGGATTTCTGTGAAGACACGTACCGGACACTGACCGCCGCGGATAGTGCCGTGATGGTCATCGATGCGGCGAAAGGCGTTGAAACGCAAACCCGGAAATTATTCGATGTATGCCGGTTGCGCAAGATCCCCGTCCTGACGTTGATCAATAAAATGGACCTGCCGGGACGCATGCCGCTCGACCTCATGGCTGAGGTGGAAGACGTCCTGCGGATTCACGCCAATCCGATCAATTGGCCCGTTGGCTCAGGACAACAATTCGTGGGCGTCGTGGACCGCGCCACCCGCCGGGTCTCGCTGTTCAAAAAAATGGCGGCGCACGGCTCCGCTCAAGCCGAACGCACGGAAATTGATTTGGACAGCCCTGAAGCCAAGGCTCTCATCGGGGAAGACGTCTTGCAAGAAGTTAACCACGATTTGGAACTGTTGGATGTGGCCGGGAACCCGTATTCGCAGGAGACCTTTCTCAACGGTGAGGTGACGCCCGTCTTTTTTGCCTCCGCGCTCACGAACTTCGGCATCGAAAATTTCTTTGACGCATTTGTGGAGATGTCGCCCGCCGCCACACCACGAACGGCTGACCGGCCTGATGGGACTGAAATCGTCGTGGACCCGGTGGAGCGACCGTTCAGCGCCTATGTCTTTAAAATTCAGGCCAACATGAATCCCCGGCATCGCGACAGCACGGCCTTCTTACGAGTCTGCTCCGGGCGATTCGAGCGCGACATGGTGGTCAAACATCACCGCCTCGGAAGTGACGTGCGCCTGTCCCGGCCGCATAGTCTCATCGCCAAGGGCCGCAACACCGTGGACGTGGCGTATCCCGGGGACATCATCGGAATCATCAACCCGGGACAGTTTGCCATTGGCGATACCATCTCACTGAGTGACGGGTTCAACTATCAACCACTTCCCCAGTTTCAACCGGAGGTGTTTGCCAGGATTCATCCCACCGACGTGGGCAAACGCAAAGCCTTTGACAAAGGCATGGAGCAAATGGCCACCGAAGGCACGGTACAGCTTCTCCGGAGCCTGGACGACCTGGAATTCCTTGTCGCCGCGGTGGGCCGCCTCCAGTTCGACGTCCTGGAATTTCGCCTGCGCAATGAATACCGGGTGGAGACGCGACTCGAGCCACTGACCTTTGCATGCAGTGCCTGGTTGGCCGGAGACCTCGACACCTTTCGCGCCCCGAGCGACGCCATGATCGTCAAAGATCAACTGAACCGCCCCATCGTGCTCTTCCGCTCTCCCTGGTCCAAAAACTTCGCCAAAGAACACAACCCCGACCACGATCTTCTGGAGATGGGGTAACCGTCATTCTTGTATGTGCTCACTTATTTGTTGACACTTTCCATTTTTTCTTTCCCTCGCCTTTGAAAGACAACCCCCTCAATCCCCCTTCTCAGGGGGACGGCAAAACTCCTCTCCCCCCTGATAAGGGGGGGCAGGGGGGTTCAGTTCAGTAGGGGCGGACCTGCGTGTCCGCCCTCCCTGCTTGTAGGCAGTCCCTCATGCCGTCAACGAATTAGTGAACATTTACAATTCTTCTCCGTCCCCGCCTTGACGCATAAGATGTTCTGGTGTAATTACAAAGTAATTATTCAAACCTGTCGGTGAATACGATGAGAACCAAAATTGTCGCCATCGGAAATTCCCGTGGAATTCGGATTCCTCAAGCCCTTTTAAAACAATGCCAATTGGAAGACTCCGTCAATCTGGAGGCGAAAAACGGAGAACTGGTTATCCGTTCCCCGATCAAACCGAGAACAGGCTGGACACAGGCATTCAGGGAAATGGCTTCGAAGAAAGAAGACCGGCTTCTTGCTCCCACTCTCTCGTCAGGCTCCGAGTGGGATAGAACAGAATGGACGTGGTAGCCTCCAGTTTTGCCCCGTAAACTCTTCCTCTCACGTTCCTCTATTGCCGCACTAGCAAGTTTCCCACGCTTCTCGCCGGCACGGTAGGCGATCCCTACAGATGTGTTCTCGTAATCTGTTAAGATGAATACATCGAAGACGCCGTTGCTGACTCATGAAAAAGGAGATGGAGAAATGGCCGTTCAAGTTTATGGATGCAATCACGTCGTCATCGAAGTGGACGACGCCCAGAAAGCCGTGGAATTTTATTCAGACGTGTTCAACCTGGAAATGCTGCGGGGAGGAGAGGGAGCCGCCTGGTGCAAACTGGGGGAACATCAGTTCCTGGCCATCTTCGAAGTGAAAGCCCTGCAACCCGATCGCATGAAACACTTCGGCATCATGGTCCGGGATGACGCGCAAGTCACTGAAGTGCGGGACAAACTCGTCAACAAATACGGCCTGACGTTGGAGCCTCCTTTCCGGTGCGACTTCCGCGACCCCTGGGGAAACCGCATCCAGGTCGTCGACATCCACGATGAGTCACTCGTGTGGATGCTGCCGTACCGCGAAGTGCAGGAGACGGGAATCAAGTTTTCTCAATGATTTTGAAATTGCGGGCAGTGGATGATGCCCTTGTCAATTAACTCAGTGCCAGTGTCGGATTTAGTAATGATAGCGACAAGAAATGACGGTGATGCGGACATCATCTACGGCATACACCAGACGATGAGACTCATCGATACGTCTTGACCAAAAACCTGACAGATTTTCTTTCAATGCCTCTGGTTTCCCAATACCCTCAAACGGTGAACGCTTTGTGTCTGCTATCAATTTGTTGATTCGTTTCAGTGCTTTTCTATCGTGTTCCTGCCAATATAGATAATCATCCCAAGCCGCGTCGGTCCACGCTAACGTCCTACTCATCAATCATGTCTCGTTCCGTGACCTGCCCTGTCTTGAATTGCTCGATTGATTGAGCCAAATGTGCCGCATTGGCCGGTGATTTCAGTAAATGAACGGTTTCCATTAAGCTGCTGTAATAATCCATCGACATCACCACGGCATCTTTTGCATCTCGACGTGTAATGACTGCACAGTCAGCATCATTCGCAACCCCATCAAGCACTGATTTCAGGCGATTTCTGGCTTCGGTAAATGAGACAATGCGCATGGTAAACCTCATTTTCAGTTGTACATACTATTGAACAAGTATATCTAAAACATTTAAGATGTACAAGTAAATGCACAACTACTGGCTCATATCTAATTCACGTATTAAGTCTCGACTTTTCATGGGATTTGTAATTCGCCGACTCGTCGGACGCAGGGAATGGCTCCACTCGTCAGTTCGTTGTAAATGTCGCTCAGGTTTTCTTCTAATTCTTCTCTCGTTTTACCTTGCGTCCAGTAGTCGGAATATTCAGCAAAGAATCCGAGCCACATGTCCCCATCTTGCCAATAGATATACTTTTGCATTTGCTTGATTGTGACACCGTCGAGACGACTACTTGCCAAGTAATTCCTGCAACAACTCCTTCCCCATCTTGCCGAGGGATTTGCCGAGTTGCTCGACACCCTGGGGCAGGAGGATTCCCGATTTTATGACGGCCTTGATACTGGCACCGTAGATCTCGTCGAAAATGACGGCTGAGGCTTGTGAGAACGTGGTGCCTCCGGATGGGTTGCCGATATCACGAAATTCGAGATCGGGTAGCGGCAACTGCGTGACTTCGCTTTGTCCTCCGATGAAGCTCACGTTGATGATCGCGTCTTTGACCATCACTTTTTTTATGTGAATGGTTTTTTGGGGTTCTTCTCCTTCTTCGTGCTTTCCACTCTTTACTCGACTGTTGTCATCGGAACCGGATCGAGTATTGCGCTTGACGTTCTCTTGAATCGTGCCGAGGTTGCTGCCCTGTAACGACCATTCGAAGGTCATGGCCGGTGCGACGATCAGCACCTCTTCGACAATCACGGTATCAGTCAACAGAGAGTTCCGATCGACGTGCACTCGGATATCCGGGAGGGATACGGCAGAGGCGGTCTCATACCCTTCAGGGTTGTTGATGACGAGTTGGGTCAACTCGGCTCGCATGTTCTTGCCGGACAGCAGCGCAATATCCACGTCCTCCAGCGTCACCGGCACGCCCAATATTTTGGGGGCCATGGTCTCGATCCCGCCTTTGACCAGAGCATTCAACGACAGGCCGACCAACACCACGGCCACGATCCCAATGACTCCAATGAGCACAAGGAGTCTTACAAACACTTTCATCTGAATTTTGCCTTTCCGGCTACCGATTTACTCAGAAAAGCTGTGACAGGACCGGATGGATTTCGTGAACAGGAAGGGCATCCTCCGAGAAAACGTGAAAGGCGGAACCCGCCTCCTGAACGACACCTGTTCGACGAATGGATTGTTTGATCCGCCTGCTACAGTTCTCGTCGACCTTCGATGGATTTGGTCAGCGTCACGTCGTCGGCGTATTCGATGTCCATGCCGACGGGAATGCCATAGGCAATGCGTGAGACCTTGACCCCGTAGGGCTTCAGGAGTTTCGTGAGGTAAATCGCCGTGGCCTCGCCTTCGATGGTGGGATTCGTCGCCACGATGACCTCTTGCACGCCACCGTCCCGGACGCGCGATTCCAACTCTTTCGCGCGGATGTCGGACGGCCCCACCCCGTCCAGTGGTGAGAGCGAGCCCATCAGGACGTGATACAAGCCTTTGTACCCGCGACTTTGATCGATCGCATATAAGGTGCTCGGTTCTTCCACGACCAGAATTTTGGTCCGATCCCGTTGCGGGTCCTGGCACACGTCGCACAACTCGCCTTCCGCAATATTGCGACATTGCACACAAAACGTCACAAATTCTTTCACGTCTCGAATGGCATTGGCCAAGCGCAGGGCGTCTTCCTTGTCGACTTTCATCAGATGAAAGGCAAGTCGTTGCGAGGTCTTTTGCCCGATGCCTGGCAACCGCACAAATTCTTTGGCCAGCTTGGCCAATAATCCTTGCTGCTGTTTCACACTCATGATGGCATTTTGGATTGTGGATTGTGGATTTAAAAATCCAAAATCAGCAATCCACAATCAGCAATTCCTTACATTCCGGGGATACCGAGCCCTCCGGTCAACCCCTTCACTTCTTCAGACATTAATTCTTTGGCTTTGCGTAAGGCTTCATTGGTGGCAGCCACAAGGAGGTCCTGCACCATGTCGGTATCCTCCGACTTCAAGACTTCGGGGTCGATCGCCACTTTGGTAATTTGCATCCCCCCATTGGCCGTCACCGTGACCATACCGCCCCCAGCCGACGCCTCGACGGTTTTCGCGGCTGCTTCTTCCTGAATTTTTCCCAGTTTCTCCTGCATGGCCTGGGCTTGTTTCAACAAATTCCCCATATTGCCGAAAGGATTCTTGGACATACTTACGTCTCCTTCTTTCCCGTTACACGACTTGCCTTCACCACGTCTCCACCAAACAATTCCATGGTGTGTTTCACCATGGGATTCGCTCGTGCCTGTTCCAGTAAGGCCTCGCCATCCTGTTTCTGCTGTTTGGCTCGCATCTGCTTGATGGTGAGCCCGTCGCCCGGCTCTTCGGTCAACTCGACCACGCGAAGGTAAATCGTCGCCCCGGTGACTTCCTGACAGACCTTTGCAATCAGTGCACGGTTCTCTTCTTTCTGGACTCTTGAACAGGCCACCGATGCGGTTTTGGGAAACCCCACGATGACTTGATTCCCTTCGATTTTCACCACCATCCCCATTTCCAAAAAGGTTCCAACGTTGGGGTAACGGCGAATCACGGATTCGACGACCCGCTGCCAGTCCTCTTGCCCAATAGCCGGCGGACTCCCCGGGGATGCCGGTTTCGGTTGCGGGGCGGAGACTCCTGGGCTCTGTTTCGTCTTGACCTCAGGCTGTGCGGGAGGAGGAGCCCCCGCCACCTTTTTGGGCGGGAGGGGTTCTTTTTGCACGGGAGGGGATGGGCTGGCCCCCTGAACGGTTGCCGGGGGCCGTCCGGACGTTCCGGTGCGATTCTCGGGTGATCTTACCGGTGACGGTGGTATCCCGGACGTCGGCCCGCTTTTTTCAACCGGCGTTCTTGAAGCATGTGATTGTGGACTCCTCGGCGTTTCGGCTGATTGCGGAACCTGCGCACTGTGTTGCAGCAACCGCGCCGCGCGGACGGCCGCCACTTCAAAGATAAAACGGGGATGCGCCGTTGACCGTAAGCGATCTTCGGCTTGGGCAAAGAGCTGAAAGACCTCTTGTAACTGCTCCACTGAAAACGACTTGGCTTCCACCAACAATTGTTTCACGTCTTCATCAGGCAAATCCATCAGGCCTTGCGCTTGCTCGAATCCGGGCACCACTGCCGCAATCATCAGGTGACGCATTCGCTCCACCACTGCTCCACAATAGGCCCGCAGGTCGTACCCGTGATCAACCACTTCGCCGACAAGGGCGACGGCCGCGGCCGGGTCCTGGGTCACGACCGTGTTCACGATTCGACCCACCAGTTCGTCGGGAACGGCCCCGAGCATCTCGTCCACGTCCTGCTCGGTAATCGTTTTGCCACCGAACGCCACGGCCTGATCCAATAAACTGAGGGCGTCGCGCATACTGCCTTCACTCGCTCTGGCCATCGCGCCCAGGCTTCGTTCACCGATCGTGACGTCCACGTGTTTGACGACTTCCTGGAGACGAGCAATGATCTCTCGCCGGGGAATCCGTCGAAAGTTGAAATGTTGACAGCGGGACGTGATGGTGGGTGGGATCTTGTGGACTTCCGTCGTCGCAAAGATAAACACCGCATGCGGCGGGGGCTCTTCCAATGTCTTCAACAACGCGTTGAACGCCGAATTGGAGAGCATATGCACTTCGTCGATGATATAGATCCGATAGGTGCCGCGGAAGGGCGAAAATTTGACGTTTTCGCGAAGTTCCCGGACGTCGTCCACCCCGGTATTCGAGGCTCCATCGATCTCAATGACGTCCACCGAGTTGCCACGAGTAATTTCCAGACAACTCTCGCACTGCCCGCAAGGTTCCGAGGTCGGACCCTTTTCACAATTCAGCGCCTTGGCCAGAATACGGGCGGCCGTGGTCTTTCCCACTCCGCGCATTCCGGAAAAGAGATAGGCATGGGCCACCTGTTGCCGAAGAATGGCGTTCCGCAGCGTTTGGACGACGTGCGGCTGCCCGATCAATTCTTCAAACGTGCCCGGACGAAATTTTCTGGCGGAAACCTGGTATTCCATCACTCGTCACGCGCCTCATCCCTTGCTTCACAGCGTGATAGGGCGGACACGCAGATCCGCCCCTACGCATGATGATCGTCAAAACCGGGGCCGGGTGATCCTGTAGCACACAGACTCGCCTGCTTACCGTTGCTTCCTTCCGGACCTGGCGGGGTTCACAAGATTCCGCCGCACAGGGCCCAGCCCCTTTCCACAGTCATGAGATTAAAATGGAGACGAAGAGAGCGAGCAGCGTTTTCTCTCATTTCATACGCTTAAAACCCGTTTTTCAGCATGAGCCCTGCTCATTCATCTCCATCATCTGAGAAACACGTATTGTCCCGCCATTTTCCAAAAACGGATCCGATTGAGCTATTTCAACGGCAGCCACAATGCTTTCTGCCTTCACAACGGAAAATCCCTTCATCGAATTTGGATCATGATCATCTTCAACACGACTCGATGTGACAATTTTTGAAACTGGTAACGGCGTTCCCGGATTCACAATCGTTTCACCAAGGCCTTTTACCCAAGCATTCCATTTTTCCATTTGAGCCATTCCTTCTTCTTGTGAAGCGGGCTTGTTTCCTCCGTAATACGCAATCATAAAATTCGGCATATTTTCTCCAATGTATCGCGCCTCCGCTGCGCTCCGGTCACCCCATGAAGGGGGCACACCCCCTTCAGAACCCCTGTTCGAATCCCACCCTCTCGTTGTGGCGGAGAGGGTGGGATTCGAACCCACGGTGCCGTTGCCAGCACACGTGCTTTCCAGGCACGCCGATTCGGCCACTCTCGCACCTCTCCACATTGCAGGGATTACGGCAAAGTCTGCCATTTTAGCATGGGGCCTTCGGAGCAACAAGACAACCCGTTAGGGATTTATCCCTTTAAATTGACGGGCTGCGGCAAGCGTTTTGCCAGCAGTTTGTAAGGCGCACGGGCGCACGACTCCACCATCCTGCGGAACGGCGGGATATACATGCCAAGAAATCTTCGCTGTCTCCTGTTTTCTGTTCGTCCGTAATTGTCGATGAGGGACTCAACTGATGAGTACCAAACCAGTGGAGGATGAATGACCCGACACTGCCGTTTCGTGATTACGTCTTCAATGCAGCGAGGCCAATCCGTGACCCTCGTGACAGGAACGGCATGTCTGACAAAGTGGAGGGCTGCTCGATAAGACATGGTATAAGCAACCGCTCCTGACGCTCCTGTCCCTTTCAGACCGGGAGCGCGAAGATGGGACAGGTAATGGTCAAACAGGCCAATGACGCCCTGCCGACGAACATAGGCCCTTGAAGAATAGAGTTGCGTGAGTTCAGCATCGTGGTAATACCGGCCAGTCAGGAACTCAACTAGTTGGGGAGAGGGAACGGCATCATCCTCCAAGATCAGGGCATAGGCTATATTCTCAGAGACAATTCGCCGATAGACCTTGATATGTGACAAGGCACAGGCAAACTCGGCATGGGACAGGATTCTTCCCGCTCGTCGCGTGGCAACACGGTCAATCTGGTCTTCATACTGAGGATCGAGTCCATGGCGACCGTCCACGGCATCGACAAACTCAAAGTCGATACCGAGATTGCACAGGGCCTCTGAAATAGCTTCACGCCGTTCGGTGCAATCTAATAGGGACACCACAAAGACGGGGATCGTGGGCGGCATGGCAGTCTTTCTTGGAAAGATGGACCATCAGCCACCGACCGGACATGGTCGGGCCGATTCCGTCCTCCAAGGAGACTGGATGACCCTGCGTATTTACCTGTTCATGATCACCAACCCTGACGATAGCTAGTCGCCATGTTCGGTGATAGGCTCTTGTATTGAGCAGGCGACCCGACAAGGGTGCCCCTCGGAGAACGGAATACTGGGAGTGTATTGATGTTGGTAGGCTATGGCAAGCCTTGGCATTTGATAGCATGCTTTCATTATGCAGGAATTGGTGCCACCGACCCCACAGCACCTGATCGCGTTTGTGATGCTGGTCGTAGTCGGCACGCTTGTTGTGCTATATTTCGAGTGTTACGAGAGTGCGGCTTGTTCCGTGTCGCATGTCTTATCTGATCTGGTCTCCGTCCTGCTCGTGAGTGCCGGATGGAGTATTATCCTAGTGGAGGTCGCCATGTTTGTTGAATCCTGGATCAAGGAACGACGTGAACGACGGTACAAGGAAGAACGGCAATCACTCGTCGAAGAGCTACGCGCCAAGATTCGCTCAACGGGCAAACCGTTAACCGAACAAGACCTTGAAGAATTAGAGCAGGAGACTGGTCACGTTTTGCCGACCAATTCCCGATAGGTCATCGGCTTCCCTGGCATGGCTCCAAAGAGAGCCTGCATCCGGTCTACCGTATCTACCTGACAGTTCCCTTCATTTAGCCGGAAGGTGAACTCGTCAACATACCGATCCAGGTGCTTCACGCTCACTTGATGGAAGGTGCCTTCCAGCCCGCGTTTCAAATTGGCCCACACGCTTTCAATCCCGTTCGTATGCGCCATCCCCCTCACGTACTCATTCGCTGAATGGTTCAGGGTTTCATGCTGATACCCTTTGCGGGTCAGCCCACGATAGGCTCCATGATTATCGGTATAGACTTGTGACCCCTGTTCGACGTGTCGCTGGATCTCCGTCCACAAGGTCAGCCGATCCGTCCCTGTCACCGACTTGGCAATCGTCTTGCCGTCCCGTGCGCGCATGCCCATAACGGCTTGTTTCCCGGTCGATCCACCGCCTTGAGGCTTCGTGCCTTTTTTCAGACGTTTGTTGCGCTCTTTGCCCCCGATGTACGTCTCGTCAATCTCCACAATGCCGGAAAGCAAAATCGACTGCGAATCACAGGCTTTCCGAAGCCGATGCAGCATATACCAGGCATGCGGTTGTTTGATCTTGATCTTTTTGCTTAACTCCATGGAGGAAATGCCCTTCCGATCCGTCAAGAACAGATACGCGGCCATCAGCCATTTGCGCGCGTCGATCTTGTTGCGTTCAAGTGGCGTATTGGTGAAGACCGTGAAGTAGGCCCGACACATCCCACACCAATAGGTGCCTGCCTTCTTTTGAGGCGTAATCTTGTCAGTCTTGTCGCACTTCGCACAGACCGGCTGTCCGTGCCACCGGACCCGCTCGAAGTACTGAATGGCACTCTCGACCGTCGGATATAACTCATTGATTTCAAACAGGCTTAAGGTCTTGGCTTTGTGTGTCGGCATCGTCTTCTCCCTTCGTGAATACTGAAAGCATACTAGCACGATAGAGAAGGTTTGTCAAGTTAAAGGGATAAATCCGACCCGTTGGGGATTTCGGATCTCGTTGACGCGAACATCGCTTAACATTCTTCATCCGTGACTCAGGTCCCCAATGACTGGCGTCGTTGAAATAATCGTTGCCGTCGGGACGATCCCGTCAGTGCCTTATAGAGATGGCCGCGAAACAGCATCATCAGTACCGCCCCGACAGGTGTCAGACAAAGAACCAGGATTACGGCCATCGCGGAGGAAAGCCCGAGATATTGGAACCACTGACTCAATACGGCAAAGGGTAATCCCAATAATTGAAAAAAGTCCAACCCGATCAGTCGGCCGCTTCGGCTCGAAATCGAAAAGAAAAAGGACAGCCCAAAAGGCGCGAAGACCACGGCAAGGGGCAAAAACCATTCAATCCAATTTTCCAGGACAAATTCGTAACTGTCTTTGAGGATTTCAAGTGAGACACCCGAACGCCCTTGGTAAATCAGTTCAGGGACGGGGTTGAGCAAAATAAATACCAGCAGAAAGACGGCCGAGACAATCGCCGGCCCATAGGGATTGGCTTGCATGCCGAGTTCGAGAACTTGCAAGGGCACCCATACGATAAAGCCAACGGTGATCACATCCCAAAAATAGCTGCCTGCCACGTCCCACAAATCGCGCCAGACCATTGGCCGTGCGCCCACCACGGCGTGTTCGAGTAAGCCCAGAAAGACACCAACCACAAAGGCATTGGCCACGCCCAGTAATAAGCTTCCGAGCATGCCGAAGGCCATGGCCACTCCGGTGACCACGTACATGAGAACGGCCAGGATCATGACCGCCGGCACGAGCAACCAGTTTCCGGTCAACGACCGCCACGTCGCGAGCAACGCGTGACGATAGAGTTGAAGAGTCGCTGGGACGAACTCCGACATGCGTCGTCGTGGTCAAAGGGATGTGGGAGACGATTAGCCTGACGATTTCTGCTTGAGGGCAAGAATGTCTTGTTGTTGCCGGTCCCGTTCCTGTTCGATCTGCTTTAACCGGTTGGGCCGGTCAAGGGTCCACCACTTCACGCGATCTTTAAACGAAACCATTTTGGGCGACACGCTTTTGAGTGTCTCCTCCTGAAAATGAAACCCTTTGTGCGTCTCGCGCGTTTGGATGAATTGCTCGTAAATATTCAGGTACAGTTTCTTGAGATCCATGCTGAACACCATAGCCTACGGCATTGGATTCTGGCAAGAACCCTTAGTGTGGAAGGTCTCGGATCGTCCACTCAGCTTTCAGGAAGACGGGCCGGGCGTTGACACCCTACGCACCGTATGAGTAAATAGAAAAAACGGCTAAGCCTGTTGCCTTTTGGGCTCCAGCCGTACCGTTTCGAATGATCCTCAGAAAAGGAATAGATTCTTAGACGCGAGAGTGGCGGAACTGGCAGACGCGCGAGATTTAGGATCTCGTGGGAGACCGTGGGGGTTCAAGTCCCCCCTCTCGCACCATTCACCGCCATCTTTCATCAAAGAACGATCTCACCATGAAATTAGAAGTCACAGAATTAGGGCCGGTTAAACGTGCGATTAAAATTGAAGTGCCGGAAGACGTCGTCAACCAGGAATTTGACCGGGTGTATACCGACCTGAAACGCCAGGTGCGGGTCCCGGGTTTCCGGCCCGGTAAAGCGCCGGTCGCCATGTTGGAAAAACGCTACGCGAAGGCCGCCGAACAGGATGTCATTCAGCGCTTGGTTCCAACCTATTACCAGAAGGCGATTCAAGAAGCCGGCGTGACCCCCGTTCTGGTTGAAATTCCTCTTTTGGAGCGATTGAAAGTCACCCGCAACACGTCGCTGACCTTCACCGCCACCGTTGAAATCAAGCCTTCTATTAAATTACATGATTATCGTCCACCCAATCCGATTTCCTTGAAGCCCGATTCCCGGACCATTGCCGACCAAGACGTGGAGACGACCCTGGAACGATTTCGAGAACAACAGTCCCGGCTTGATGCGGCCCCTTCCGACACCCTCTTGGCTGAGGGCCTGTATGCGGTCGTGACGCTTGAAGGCTTTTTGGATGGCGAGCCGGTGGAAGGATCGAAAAAGGAAGGCCTGCTCCACAAAGTGGGGTCCCAGGAACCCGTGCTGGGTCTCACCATCGACGAGGTGCTGGTGGGGAAAAAGGAAGGGGAGCACGCGGAGATTCGCCAGGAATATTCCGCCACGCATCCGGATGCCCGTCTGGCCGGCAAAATCGTCACGTTTCACGTCTCAATCCTGGGGGTGAAGAAAAAAATTCTCCCGGAGTTAGATGATGAATTTGCCAAAGATTGCGGGGCCTATGACACCCTCGAGGCGCTCAAAGACAAGATTCGATCCGAATTGGAATCGGTACTCAAACGGAGCATGGAAGAAGGCTATAAGGATCAAATTCTTGAGCGTCTTTTGGAAATGCATCATTTTGATCTCCCTGAAGCCCTGATCGAACGTGAAATTCGCACGATGGTGCGACAACGCCTCATGGAAGAGCAACAGAAAAAGGATGGCAAGTTCTCGATGCATGATCAGATCCACATGGAAGAGGAGGCGAAACGCATCCAACAAGAGGTCGCTCCGGGGGCGCAAAAACGCGTCAAGCTCGGGTTGGTGTTGGAAGCCATTGCGGACAAGGAAGGGATCTCCGTGAGTGAGCAGGACATTCAGGAGGAATTCTCCAAACTCGCCCGTGGCCTTCAAGTCCCGCTGGGAGAAATTCAAAAGATGGTGGAATCGGGAGGGGAAAATTCACGTCAAGAGTTTGAGGATCGCATCCGTGCCGAGAAAGCGCTTCAATTGGTCTACCAATATGCGGTGATTCAAGGGTAAGGCTCTCCGGCAACCAGTTTTTGCACAGAAAGGTAGAACTGTATGTTAATTCCAATGGTTATTGAGAGTACGAACCGGGGTGAACGGGCGTATGATATTTACTCCCGCCTGTTAAAAGATCGCATTATCTTTCTTGGCGCGCCCATCGACGACATATTCTCAAACCTCATTATTGCGCAATTACTGTTCCTGGAGGCGGAAGATCCGGAAAAAGACATCAACCTCTATATTAATTCTCCGGGCGGGAGCGTCACCGCGGGCCTCGGTATTTACGACACCATGCAATACGTGAAACCACCGATTACGACGATTTGTTTGGGGCAAGCGGCCAGTATGGGCGCCCTGCTCCTGGCCGCCGGCACCACGGGCAAACGCTATGCCCTTCCCAACGCCCGGGTGATGATTCATCAACCGATGGGAGGCTTTCAGGGACAGGCGACGGAGATCGATATTCACGCACGTGAGATTCTGAAAATTCGCGATCGACTCAACCAGATCCTTTCGCAACATACGGCTCAGGGGTTAGAGAAAATCAGCCAGGATACCGAGCGAGATTATTTCATGTCGGGCACGGAAGCCAAAGACTATGGCCTCATCGATGAAGTCATTCTCAGGGCGCCTGAAAAGGCACAGGCCGGCTCGAACGGCGCCTAGCCCCTGACCACCCCCATGTCAAAGCCGATCAAATCAGACGAGAATCTTCGGTGTTCGTTCTGCGGGAAAAGCCGCGATCAAGTGCGCAAACTGATTGCGGGTCCCACCGTGTACATTTGTGACGAATGCGTGGGCCTGTGTAATGAAATCATGGCCGAAGAGTGGCAAGAGGCCAAAGAAGAAATCTCCTCAAAACTTCGAAAACCCGCCGAGATCAATCGCCACCTGGATCAGTACATCATCGGCCAGACCCGCGCAAAAAAAAATCTCTCGGTTGCCGTTCACAATCACTACAAACGCATCGCCGCCAATGAAACCGGAGACGTCGAGCTCCAAAAGGGCAACATTCTGATGATCGGGCCGACGGGAACCGGTAAAACCTTATTGGCCCAAACCCTCGCCGATTATCTCGACGTGCCGTTTACCCTGGCCGATGCCACCACCTTAACCGAGGCGGGGTACGTCGGGGAAGATGTCGAGAACATTATTTTGAAACTGTTGCAAGCCGCGGACTATGAAGTGGAACGCGCCGAGCGCGGCATCATTTATATTGATGAGATCGACAAAATCACGCGGAAGGCCGACGGCCCCTCCATTACCCGCGACGTGTCAGGGGAAGGCGTGCAACAAGCCCTGCTCAAATTAATAGAAGGCACCGTGGCCAACGTGCCGCCGCAAGGCGGCCGGAAACATCCGCATCAGGAATTCATCCAAGTCGATACCAAAAATATCCTTGTCATTTGTGGTGGGGCCTTTGTCGGGCTTGAATCCATTATCGAACGACGCCTGAATCGAAACCGCATGGGCTTCAAATCGGACAGGTCCGTCTCGCCGCAGGAATACGCCTCGTCCCTCTTGGCCCATATCCAACCGGAAGACTTGCTTCAATATGGGTTGATTCCCGAATTCATCGGGCGATTGCCGGTAGTGACCACGCTTGAAGAGTTGGATGAACACGCGTTGGTGCAGATTTTGACCGAACCCAAAAATGCCTTGGCCAAGCAGTATCAAAAGCTGTTGTCCTTCGACAAAGTGAAACTGAAATTTACGGATGGGGCGCTCAAGGCCATTGCCAAAAAAGCCCATGCTCAAAAAACCGGAGCGCGGGGTCTTCGCTCGATCCTCGAAGAGGTGATGCTTGATATTATGTACGAGGTCCCCTCGCAAACCGAGATCAAGGAAGTGGTGATTGCCGAAGACGTGATTCTGAAGAAGGGCGAACCGCTTAAATTTTTCGAATCGTCAAAAAGCATGAAACCCGCGGTTGGCTCGTAACGAGTGGACCGGAGCCTTCCTGGTCGCCGAGACGGTCGAAGCACCCGGTGACAACGCCCCCATCACGGGGCGCACACTCAATCCGCAAACTGTCACGTCAAATTTTCAACTGCCGAAGCGTCGAGCGGCTTTTTTTGTCGCGAATCGTTTGCTCTTGCCGCCGCCCTCCACGTCGTTCTTGCGCGGCGCGAACTCGAAGCCGAATTTACCGGAACGATCGGACAGGTCGATCGTGAGATGGGCCGCAAACTGGCGTCTGTTCTTCTTCGACACGAAGCCTTGCAGGAGATCGGTCTTGCCCGTGTCCAGCAATTGCCGCACTTCACCGGCAGCGATCGGGCGATTCAGAATCTGCCGGCTGATCCTGAAATCACAGGCCCCTTCGTCCTTCAGCCCGTTGCTGCAGACGTATCGTCTTGGCGTATCAAGCACCAGCGCGCCACATTTGGGACACGGACCGACTTGGTCGCAAGTCTGCGGATCAACTTTGTCGTCCTCGGTGGTCTCACCAAAATCAAAGGCCGTGGTGCAATCGTCCTTGAGAATCACCTCCGCGGCAAATTCGCGGCCGAGACGGCTGCGGAACCCGTTCAGCGGGCCGAGGCGCCGGTCACGCAACAGGATGGTCACCTCGTTGGCTGACAACTCCCGCCCGGCAATGGATTTCCAAATCGAGAAATCACATGTTTCGCAAACAAACTTGCGATAGTTCTCTCTGACCGTGCCCTTGCCGCACTTGGGACAGGAAACGTCGAGAATGGCATATTCATCATCAATCCGGTCAACGTCACACTGCCGGGCGGCCTCGACAATATCCACGGTCATCCTGCGAATGTGCCGCATAAAGTCCTCGGAGGAGAACTGGTCGCCTTCGATCTGCTTCAGTTTCTTTTCCCACTCGCCGGTCAATTCGGCCGTGGTCAATTCGTCAATCTTGAGGGCGCGCAACAACCTGAGCAACGTCGTGGCCTTGGCCGTCGGGATCAATTCACGGCGTCGCGCAGAATGTAACGGTTGCGGATCAACTCCTCGATAATCGCAGCACGCGTCGCGGGCGTACCAAGACCACGACCCTGTATGGCTTCGCGCAACTCATCATCTTCCATCAGTTTGCCCGCGCCTTCCATCGCGGACAACAGGGTCGCCTCGTTATAGCGGGGTGACGACTTGGTTTGCTTGTCTTCCATTTCGATTTCGACCGTCCTGGCCTCTTCGGAGCCGTCCGTGGTGGCACCCGAGAGCGGAGGCAACGTCTCGTTGCTTTCCTTGCGCCCCATCACCTGCAACCAACCGCTCTCGATCAGCACCCGCCCGCGGGTCTCAAAGGTCTGGGGTTCAACGACCGTGCGGCGCAAGGTGTTTTCAAAGCGGGCCGGAGGGTAGAACGCTGCGATGAAACAGCGAGTGACCAGTTCATAAATGCGACGTTCCTGTTCTTTCAGTTTACCCGGCACTTCTCCGGTTGGAATGATGGCAAAGTGGTCGGACACCTGGGCGTTGTTGAAGATGCGCCTGTTTTTGCCATTGATGTAGTTTTCTTGGAGTACCTGTTCGGCCCAGTGGCTGATCGGCCGGTCGCCCTTCTCGCCGTCCGCCGGCATGGCGCCCGGTCCGGCGGAGACCAGCGACTGCATAACCTTTCTGGCCGTCTCCGGGTAATCTTCGGGTAACGTCCGCGAATCAGTACGCGGGTAGGTTAGGACCTTGTGGCGTTCGTACAGCGCCTGCGCGATGCCGAGCGTGGACTTTGCCGAGAACCCGAACCGCCGGTTCGCTTCACGCTGGAGCGAGGTCAGGTCAAACAGCATCGGTGCCTGCTGGCTCGACGGCTTCGTGGTTTCGGAAACACGGCCCTCCTGATTCGCACATTGCGCCACGATGGCCTCGGCCCGGGTCTTGTCCCAGATGCGCTCCGGCTTCGCGGTGCCATGCTGATCCTTGGCTGCACCTTGCGTGGCACCTTGTTTCGTCCGGGCTTGCAACTGCGGATCAACCCAGTATCCTTCGTACTGGCCGGAGGCAATCGCGAAGGTAGCCTTGACCTCCCAATACTCACGAGGCTCGAAGTTCTGGATCTCTTTTTCTCGATCGACAAGAAGCGCCAGCGTCGGAGTTTGCACCCGTCCAACCGTGGTCAGTGAAAACCCGCCACCGCTCGAATTCAGCGCGGTCATCGCCCGGGTGGCGTTGATCCCGATGAGCCAGTCGGACTCCGACCGACACACGGCGGCACGCTGGAGTGGCAACAACGTATCGCCGTCACGAAGACGCTCAAACCCGTCGCGAATCGCTTGCGGGGTCATGGATTGCAACCACAAGCGCTGCACCGGTTTGGAGCCCTTGAAATGGCGGATCAGGTAATGGAAGATCAACTCGCCTTCGCGGCCAGCGTCACAGGCGTTGATGACCCTGTCAATATCCTTACGGGCGTAGAGTTTCTTGATCAGTTTGAGTTGCGATTCATTCTGTTGGATCGGTTTGAGTGCAAAGTGATCGGGAATCACCGGGAGGTTGGCGAGTGCCCACTTCCCGCGCCCGACTTCGACACCCTCGGGCGCAACCAGTTCGAGCATGTGACCGACTGCCGACGTCACGACGTGGTGCGCGCCCTCAAAGAAGTTTTTTTCGTTCTGAAAACCACCGAGCGCCTTGGTGATGTCGCGAGCCACCGAGGGCTTCTCGGTAATGACCAGAGTCTTGCCTTCTCCTTCGGCGAGGCGGGGGAGAGCCTTCTTCTTGGGTGCGGTGGACGTACGGGGAGGCATCATCACACTATCAGGTTTTCGGTCATGAAACGGAACTCCTGCATCCTTGTGTGGCCGTGCAACACGACCTCTTTACTCACTCACGTGATCAGGATCGGTGGCATCCTGGTCCAACGCCACCATCCTATGGGCGCGATCTCTCGAGGCGGGGGTGCCCTATCAACACGTTTCCGGGATTCTTGACCGGCCACCGTTCTGCGACGAGCCCGTCTACCCCTGACCCGACCTCCTGATATAACAGGAACCGGGTACCTGTTGAATGCAGCCTCGCAATTCCAAGCTTAGCAGGAGACTCATCACTTCGGCACGATCAAATGGCGCTTCGGTCAACACCTCGTCAATCGAGACGGGATCATCATGAAAAAGAGACAGCACTCGCTGCTCTTGGGTAGTGAAGACCGGAGCGGCCGTTTCTTGAAAACTGGCATTCTTTACTCGATCGCGAAAGGGTCCGTCAAGCTGAGGGAGCAATTCTTCAATGACGTCTCGCGCCTCTTCCACGAGTTTTGCGCCTTGTTTGATGAGTCCATGTGCCCCCTGATGTTTCCCGTTTTTGACGGAACCCGGGATGGCAAACACCTCACGGTTCTGCTCAAGCGCAAATCGTGCCGTGATCAACGCGCCACTTTTTTGATTGGCTTCCGAGACGATCACGCCTAATGACAACCCGCTGATAATCCGATTTCGGCGAGGAAAATGATACGGCAGCGGGGGAGACCCGAGCGGCAATTCCGACACCACTGCGCCATTGACTTCAATGTCCTTCCGTAATTGTTGATGTTCCGGCGGATAGGTTCGATCCACGCCACACCCGACGACGGCAATCGTCCTGGCCTTAGCCGTCAGCGCGCCTCGATGGGCTGCCGCGTCAATTCCCCTGGCCAATCCACTGACAATCGTAAACCCCATCTCGGCCAAACGTTGACTGAGCTCTTGCGTCATGAGCGCCCCCGATGGGGTTGCGTTTCTTGATCCCACAATCGCAACGGCATGATCGTCAGACGACGGCAACGTACCGCGAACGTACAACAAAGGCGGTGGATCAGGGATCATGGCCAGCCGACGAGGATAGGTGGCATCCAAAATCGTCATGATCGAACTCTCTCCCTTTTCGATCAGCCGCATTTCTTTGCGAACGTGCGCCATCACGCTTGGATCAGGTTCCTTTCGCAAGGAAGTCACAACGGAAGAGCGCAGTCCGGCGACGTGCCGCAACTCAGACGAGGAAGCAGACCGCACCTCCTTCGGCCCGCCAAAATGCCGAACGAGTGTACAGATGGTCCCGTCACTTAACCCTTTCACTGACCGCAAGGTCAGCCATGCTTCCAGCCGTTCCATGGTTCAGAAGAACCGCACACAAGACGTGGGTGGGATGGGCACCGGTCGGCTAGCTCGCACTTTCTTCCAACACCACAATATCATACTGCTCAAGGGGGAGCAGGGGATCGGCATTCACCATAATCTGGCAATGAAATTCCCGTTGGAGTCGCTCAAGCGCTTCGGGCTCGGTCTCTTGCAGCATCTCCACGATATGAGGATGAGCCCCGACCACCACGGTTTGCTGGCCGGCGGCTCGTCCGATTTGTCGGATATCGCGAAACATATCGTACACCACCGTGAGTGCGGATCGTGTATAGCCACGACCATCGCAATCGGAGCACACGTCTGAGAGCGTCCGGAGCAAGTCTTCCCGAACGCGTTCCCGTGAAATCTCGACCAACCCCAAGTCGCTGATACGAGAAATACGCGTTCGCGCTTTATCGTTGGCCATCGCGTCCACGAGGGCTTGATAGACTTTGTCGCGATTCCGTCCTCGTTCCATATCGATAAAATCGATAATGATAATCCCCCCTATTCCGCGAAGTTTAATCTGGTAGGCAACCTCGCGAGCCGCCTCCAAGTTGTTTTTCAAAATCGTTTCTTCCTGATCGCGTTTTCCAACGTAACGCCCCGTGTTCACGTCGACAACCGTCATGGCTTCCGCGTGATCAATCACAATGTGGCCTCCGGACTTGAGCCACACTTTCCGGCTCAAGGCTCGAGAGAGTTCCATCTCAATCCCCAAATGATCGAACAAACTCTCATCCTTGTCATAATGAAAAATTCGAGACGTTTGCTCGGGAAGGTACAGCCGAACAAACTCTTTGACCGCTTCACATTCCTCTTTCGAATCGATGAGCAGCCTCTTGACGTTTTTGGTAAATAAATCCCGTACCACTCGAAGGGTCAGGTCCAAGTCCGTATGCAACGCGGCAGGAGCAGAAGAGACCTCCTGCTTCTTAACAATATCCTTCCACATCGCGGTGAGAAACCCGACGTCAGATTTGAGATCCTCCTCGCTGACCCCCTCGCTCACCGTCCGGACAATGTACCCATAACCCGGCTCACGAATGCGTTTCATAATGTCTTTGAGCCGACTGCGCTCATCTTCCTCGGCAATGCGTCGTGAGACCCCGACATGATCGACGTTCGGCATCAGCACCAGGAACCGTCCCGGCAATGAGCAATAGGACGTCACCCGGGGGCCTTTGGTTCCAATCGGGCCTTTGGAAATCTGAACGACGAGTTCCTGGTTTTCTTCCAATAACTCTTGAATGGGCAGCACCGTTTGCCGTCGAGGACGCGGGAACTCCGGCCCTTTCTCATCTTCATCACTTTCCACTAAGATATCGCCGGGTTCAGTGCCCACCGACAGATCCGACACGTGCATAAACGCGGCGCGTTCCAGCCCAATATCAACAAACGCCGCTTGCATACCGGGCAGCACTTTCACGACTTTGCCTTTATAGACGTTGCCCACAAAATCCTTTTTTTGGGCTCGGTCCACGTATAATTCAGTCACAACCTTATTCTCCAAAACCGCCACGCGCGTTTCTTGCGGGGTTCTATTGATGGCAATCTCAACACCCATATCTTGACTCCTTTATTTCCTCACCCGAGACGCGCTTGCGACTCAGTGCGGGAAACCTGACCAGGCCCGTCCGGGGATATCTCCCCAAAAGCGTGACATGGATTCTACGTTTCGTCAAATGGTCGATCCCGAGCCACGGCCGGGAAGGCCTCGTGTCAACGGCTCACGCCAATAACGTTGGTCTTTCCTTCTTCACACTGAACAGCAGTCCCAACGCGGCCATCGTCATAATGGTCGCACTCCCCCCATAACTGAGTAACGGCAACGGAATGCCGACAATGGGTACCAGACCAATGGTCATCCCCACGTTGACCATCATGTTAAACGTCAGCATGCCCACGAGCCCAATGGCCAACAGGGCACCCAACGTATCTTTGGCCTTCGCCGCAATCTCCAGTCCCAACAACAACAACGCGAGAAAAAGACTGAGGCACAGCACCCCACCCAAAAATCCCCATTCTTCGGCCAAGACCGCGAAGATAAAATCGGTGTGGCCTTCCGGAAGAAATTTGAATCGAGTTTGCGTCCCACTATGAAACCCTTTTCCTATTAATTCTCCTGAGCCCACGGCGATGCGAGATTGCAACCCTTGGTAGCCTTTTCCCGCCTGATCATATTCGGGATCCACAAAACTTAAGATCCGTTCCTGTTGATAATCATGCAAAGAACCCCATATTTCACTCCAGGCAAAGGGAAACAGCATCAGTGCCGACAAGAGCACCACCCCCAACGTTTTAGACTTGATGCCTACGGCAAACAGCAGGGTGACGTAAATCGACAGAAAGCTGAGACTGCTCCCCAAATCCGGTTGTTTCAGAATCAAGAAAAATCCCGGCAAGGTGATCAACGCCGGCACGATAACCCGATACCACCATCCTCGCCGAGTTTGGGTGGAATAATAGACGGCCAACACCAGGAGAATCGGAATCTTCACAAATTCTGAAGGCTGAAACGCCATGGGCCCCAAGGCAATCCATCGTTGGGCACCGCGACTGCTCTTCCCGCTGAAAAACACGACCACGAGGAGAAGCAACGCGAATCCGTACAGCAGATACGACCATCGAGCGAGTTTATGGTAATCGATTCCCGACACCACCAGAAAGGCCAACGTTCCCACGCCGATCCATATCGCCTGTTTCACATACAGAGGAAACTGCGGCCCGGTCCCCTCTGCCGTCACGCTGTAAATGGTCAGGACCCCAATGGATGACAACGCCAGAATGATCCCGCAAAAGCACCAATCAAACCCGTCTAACCCTCGCCTGCGACTCCACTGTTCACCCATACAACCGCGTCCTCTTTTTCATCATCTTGTGGAAGGCACCGCACGAGGAGCCCGTGTTTTCTCTTCCTCATCGACCCCATATGATACATAGGCCTCAATCAGTTCTTTTGCCAGGGGGGCTGCCGCAGACCCGCCGTGGCCCATGTGCTCAAGCAACACGGCCACGGCAATGCCGGGATTTTCGAATGGCGCATAGGCGACAAACCAGGCATGGTCTCGAAATCGCTTGGGAGTGTCTTTTTCGGATTCCGGGCGTAATGAGACCACTTGCGCCGTCCCGGTTTTTCCCGCAATCCGTACCATCGAAGATTGAGCCCGTCGCGCCGTTCCTTCGGTAACCACCGATGCAAGAGCCGCCTGCATGGCTTCCAGTTGATGCGGTTGTAACGCAAGGGAAGGAGCTTGTGTCGGATTCCATTTCTCAATCCATTCGCCCTCTCGTTCCCGCACTCCACGAACGACATGCGGTTGAACCGAAATCCCATTATTGCCAATGGTGGCGATCACTTTTGCCATTTGAAGTGGTGTGACCGTGACATAACCTTGTCCGATCGCCACGGAAATGGTTTCACCCGGGTACCATGGTTCCCCCCGGGTTTGTCGTTTCCATTCAGAGGACGGGATGAGTCCCGTTCCTTCGGCAGGGAGGTCAATGCCCGTTCTCGCTCCTAACCCGAATCGTTTCGCATAGACCGCAATGGTCTCCACACTCATGCGATGGCCTAATCGATAAAAATACACGTCACACGAGTGGACTATCGCCTTATGTAAATCAACCGCGCCATGACCATACTTCTTCCAATCCCGAAAGGTTCGGTTGCCCAATCGAAACCTTCCACCACAATGAAGCGTATCGGTGAGACCAATGGCATTGGTCTCAAGGCCAGCCGTCGCCATAATGATTTTAAACGTGGAACCTGGAGGATACTGGCCTTGAATCGCTCGGTTCGTCAGAGGATGGCTCGTGTCCTGAAGAATGTCGTTCCATTCATCGGAACGTAACCCACGGGATAAGGCATTGGGGTCAAAACTTGGTCGACTCGCCAAGGCCAGGATCTCCCCCGTTTGCGGGTCCAAGGCCACAATCGCTCCGGCTTCTTCTCCCAACGAATCTTCCGCCAATTTCTGTAAACGAAAGTCTATCGTGAGATGCACGTCGTTTCCCACTTGCGGCTTGTCCACGGAAATCATACGTTTCTCATGACCCAAGGCATCAACCTCAATGAGTTTTCCCCCTTCCCGCCCTCGCAATGTCCTTTCATAGATCAGTTCCACGCCATACTGGCCTATGATGCTGCCCGGGGGAAGCCCTTGAAACTCTTCCCGTGCGAGTTGTTCCTCCGAGGCGCTGCCCACGTACCCGAGCACGTGGGCAGCGTAGGCACCTTGAGGATTGTTCCGCTGAAACTCCGGACGAATCACCACGCCGGGCAGATCCAACCGATGCGATTCGACCAGAGCCGCTTCTTTGAGACTGACACCTTTCTTAAGGCGGATCGGCGTTCTCTCTCCGTGGGCCTGAATCTTTTTGTTCAACTCACTTTCGTCCAACGACAACAACTCGACGAGTTTCCCAATCAGTGCTTCACGAGCCGGCACGTCGCTGAGTTGCACGTACAAGTTGAAACTCTGGACGCTATTCGCCAGTACCATCCCGTTTCGGTCATAAATAAATCCGCGAACCGGATGTAACAACACCGATCGGGTCCGATTATCATGAGAAAGACTTCGATAGTACGTCCCATCACGAACTTGCAGCTGCCATAACCGCACAACCAATAGCCCCACAATGATCAACACCACGATTTTGATGAGCAGTACACGTCCCTGGATGTCAGCCAATCCGGTTGACTGGAAACCAGGATCAGTCATTGCCTGCTTCACCGGCACACCTCATCTTGATGCATCTCAGGACGTCCTTCACGCACTTGGCACTTCGACCAGCCACCGTCCAATGATCCAATTGGCCACGATGGCCACGAGTCCATCCAATATCGCTTGAGGAAGTAAGATAGAGGAAAACCCATGGAACATCTCTCCCAGGCCCATTCCCATGCGGGACGACAGTAAAAACACGATTGCCGAAAGAATGGAACACGCCATGATCGGCACAAAGGCTGCATAGGATGCCCTATTGGCCAAATTGTTGGCGAAGACGCCGGCCAAGAGTCCCACTCCGGCTTTCGTGAACGTATTCAGCCCAAACGGACCAGCAGAAAATAAATCCTGGATCAACCCCAGGCAGAACCCCACGATGACTCCTGGAACCTGTCCCGTCCGAAATCCTACCAAACAGGCGATGACGAGACAGAGGTCCGGCTGAATCCCAAAAGGACTCAGAGAATAGAACAAGGTGGCCTGAGAGGAAAAAAGAAACAGGATGAAAACTGCATACGCACTGATCTTCATGGAGTGGGATTCTGGTGCTCTGGGGAAACCAACGTTTGCTCCAGGGAGATCATGGCTTCCGGTGATCGGGGAGAAACGACGATCAGCACTTCGTCCAACTGTCGAAACTGCACCGCCGGCACGATGTCGGCGGTTTGGAATAAACTGTCTTCACTTTCTTCAACGCGGGAGACTTCCCCGATCAACACCCCCCGTGGAAAGCCTCCCGTCAGCCCTGACGTGACCACGGAATCACCTTTTTTGACCGAGGAAAGCGGGGGGATATATTTCATGCGCACAAGCCCTTGCGACGTGCCCTGAACAATCCCTTCATCTCGCGTTCGTTGAATCATTCCCGCAATGGCCACGTTCGGGTCGATCGCCAACAAGGCAATGCTCGTAGCCCCTGAGGTTCTGACGATTCGCCCCACCGCCCCGGCCGGCGTGATGACACCCATTTGCTCTCGAATGCCACCATCTTCACCTTTATTCAGAATCACGCCTTGATACCAATTCGACAGACTTCGGCCAATGACCTTTGCGGCCACCGTCCGGACCGATTCGTCCGTCTGAAATTCCAATAACGCGGCTAACCGTTCCGCCGTCAACGCCTGTTCGCGCAATTGATTCACTTCACCTGTGAGTTGCTGGACTTTTTTCCGAAGCTCGCGGTTTTGTTCGGAAAGGCCCTGGAGGGCAATATACTGCATCCACCATTCCCGCATGTCCCGATCAAGTGTTGCCATGCCCTCAAGAGGAATGGCGACGAGGTCGGCCAAGGGTTGGCCTATCGTGTGGAGAAGGAATTGAGATTGCCGAGGCAGGAGGGCGAACACGACAAAGGCGACAACCAAGAGGGCCACGCTGGCCCGCTTCACGCCGGAACCCCAAAATACCCCAGGCCGAAACCGGCCACACATCAGAAAGTTGTTCCTTTACGAACGGACCGTCGACATAGAGGAGACACTTCGCAGGAGGGTGAGCTCTTCGAGCGTTTTCCCTACTCCTAAGACTACAGAAGTGAGTGGATCATCGACATTGACAATAGGAAGGCCGGTTTCTTCCCGCAACCGGGTATCCAACCCGCGTAACAGAGCCCCACCCCCTGTCAACACAATTCCTCGATCAACAATATCTCCCGCCAATTCAGGGGGGGTATGTTCCAACGCCAACTTAATGGCCGACACAATGGCCGTCAGGCATTCTTGCAAGGCTTCCCGGACTTCACCGTCTTCCAGCGCAATGGTCCGGGGAATCCCGGAAACCAAATCCCGCCCTTTGACCATCATTTGGGCTTTCTCTTCCAACGGATAGGCGGAGCCAATGCCCAACTTCACTCGCTCGGCCATATGTTCGCCGATCAATAAATTATGTTCACGCTTCACGTGATTAATAATAGTCGAGTCCATCTGGTCACCCGCTACTTTCACGGATTCACTGTAGACGATGCCCCCCAATGAAATGACGGCAATATCGGTCGTGCCCCCCCCAACGTCAACCACCATGTTCCCTGACGGCTCGGTGATGGGCAGCCCCGCTCCAATGGCCGCCGCGACGGGTTCTTCAATCAAATAGACTTCGCGAGCACCAGCTAACTCCGCGGACTCCTTCACGGCTCGCTGTTCAACTTGCGTGATTCGTGAAGGAACGCCAATGATGATCCGAGGCCGGACAAACGCCGTACGATTGTGAACCTTGGTAATAAAATAGCGAAGCATACGCTCGGCCATTTCAAAGTCCGCGATGACCCCTTCCTTCATCGGACGAATGGCGGAAATGTTTCCGGGCGTCCGTCCGACCATTCGTTTGGCTTCGGTCCCCACGGCTAAAATTTTATTCGTGTACTGTTCAATAGCCACGACGGACGGCTCATTCAACACAATGCCCTTCCCTTGGACATAGACCAGGGTATGGGCCGTCCCCAGGTCAATGGCCATATCGCTCGAGAAGAGGCTCAAAAATCGACCGATCAATCCCATAATCTTTTCGCTAGCGGAGATGACTCCTCAGGCCTAACGGCTCGTGGACGGTTGTTCTCGCGGAGAACTCGCCCCGATTGCTCCTTGAATCCATTCGCCACTTCTTTCGATGACAAACTCCCCATGGATTCGCTCTCAAAGAGCAAGAAAGACAACAACTCACATGCGGCAGGGTATACTGTTTTTCGGAGAGACGGACGTTCGAAGAGAAGGGCGAACAATGCTTGTTCGCTCTCCGATCAACCCCGACACGGGGAAAGTGCCCACACTATAAGGTGGTTAGTATAGCAGACCTTCCGTCTAACCTCAAAATTTTCGGATTTATCCCTTTAACTTGACAAACCTTCTCTATCGTGCTAGTATGCTTTCAGTATTCACGAAGGGAGAAGACGATGCCGACACACAAAGCCAAGACCTTAAGCCTGTTTGAAATCAATGAGTTATATCCGACGGTCGAGAGTGCCATTCAGTACTTCGAGCGGGTCCGGTGGCACGGACAGCCGGTCTGTGCGAAGTGCGACAAGACTGACAAGATTACGCCTCAAAAGAAGGCAGGCACCTATTGGTGTGGGATGTGTCGGGCCTACTTCACGGTCTTCACCAATACGCCACTTGAACGCAACAAGATCGACGCGCGCAAATGGCTGATGGCCGCGTATCTGTTCTTGACGGATCGGAAGGGCATTTCCTCCATGGAGTTAAGCAAAAAGATCAAGATCAAACAACCGCATGCCTGGTATATGCTGCATCGGCTTCGGAAAGCCTGTGATTCGCAGTCGATTTTGCTTTCCGGCATTGTGGAGATTGACGAGACGTACATCGGGGGCAAAGAGCGCAACAAACGTCTGAAAAAAGGCACGAAGCCTCAAGGCGGTGGATCGACCGGGAAACAAGCCGTTATGGGCATGCGCGCACGGGACGGCAAGACGATTGCCAAGTCGGTGACAGGGACGGATCGGCTGACCTTGTGGACGGAGATCCAGCGACACGTCGAACAGGGGTCACAAGTCTATACCGATAATCATGGAGCCTATCGTGGGCTGACCCGCAAAGGGTATCAGCATGAAACCCTGAACCATTCAGCGAATGAGTACGTGAGGGGGATGGCGCATACGAACGGGATTGAAAGCGTGTGGGCCAATTTGAAACGCGGGCTGGAAGGCACCTTCCATCAAGTGAGCGTGAAGCACCTGGATCGGTATGTTGACGAGTTCACCTTCCGGCTAAATGAAGGGAACTGTCAGGTAGATACGGTAGACCGGATGCAGGCTCTCTTTGGAGCCATGCCAGGGAAGCCGATGACCTATCGGGAATTGGTCGGCAAAACGTGACCAGTCTCCTGCTCTAATTCTTCAAGGTCTTGTTCGGTTAACGGTTTGCCCGTTGAGCGAATCTTGGCGCGTAGCTCTTCGACGAGTGATTGCCGTTCTTCCTTGTACCGTCGTTCACGTCGTTCCTTGATCCAGGATTCAACAAACATGGCGACCTCCACTAGGATAATACTCCATCCGGCACTCACGAGCAGGACGGAGACCAGATCAGATAAGACATGCGACACGGAACAAGCCGCACTCTCGTAACACTCGAAATATAGCACAACAAGCGTGCCGACTACGACCAGCATCACAAACGCGATCAGGTGCTGTGGGGTCGGTGGCACCAATTCCTGCATAATGAAAGCATGCTATCAAATGCCAAGGCTTGCCATAGCCTACCAACATCAATACACTCCCAGTATTCCGTTCTCCGAGGGGCACCCTTGTCGGGTCGCCTGCTCAATACAAGAGCCTATCACCGAACATGGCGACTAGCTATCGTCAGGGTTGGTGATCATGAACAGGTAAATACGCAGGGTCATCCAGTCTCCTTGGAGGACGGAATCGGCCCGACCATGTCCGGTCGGTGGCTGATGGTCCATCTTTCCAAGAAAGACTGCCATGCCGCCCACGATCCCCGTCTTTGTGGTGTCCCTATTAGATTGCACCGAACGGCGTGAAGCTATTTCAGAGGCCCTGTGCAATCTCGGTATCGACTTTGAGTTTGTCGATGCCGTGGACGGTCGCCATGGACTCGATCCTCAGTATGAAGACCAGATTGACCGTGTTGCCACGCGACGAGCGGGAAGAATCCTGTCCCATGCCGAGTTTGCCTGTGCCTTGTCACATATCAAGGTCTATCGGCGAATTGTCTCTGAGAATATAGCCTATGCCCTGATCTTGGAGGATGATGCCGTTCCCTCTCCCCAACTAGTTGAGTTCCTGACTGGCCGGTATTACCACGATGCTGAACTCACGCAACTCTATTCTTCAAGGGCCTATGTTCGTCGGCAGGGCGTCATTGGCCTGTTTGACCATTACCTGTCCCATCTTCGCGCTCCCGGTCTGAAAGGGACAGGAGCGTCAGGAGCGGTTGCTTATACCATGTCTTATCGAGCAGCCCTCCACTTTGTCAGACATGCCGTTCCTGTCACGAGGGTCACGGATTGGCCTCGCTGCATTGAAGACGTAATCACGAAACGGCAGTGTCGGGTCATTCATCCTCCACTGGTTTGGTACTCATCAGTTGAGTCCCTCATCGACAATTACGGACGAACAGAAAACAGGAGACAGCGAAGATTTCTTGGCATGTATATCCCGCCGTTCCGCAGGATGGTGGAGTCGTGCGCCCGTGCGCCTTACAAACTGCTGGCAAAACGCTTGCCGCAGCCCGTCAATTTAAAGGGATAAATCCCAATTTTATCGATTGGCAAACCTTCTTCTTTAGCAGTAAAATAGTGATATTCCTCTCGGATGCAGAAAGCTGCGGTCACCTGAAAAGGAGTCGCCCATGAAACGACCTTCCCATCTCACCTTGCTGATCGGCGGCACAGCCTGCGTGTTGTTGACCCTCATGTTCGGAGCGTGTAAACCAGGGTATGCAGCCGAGACCTCCACGCGTGGCGATGCCATGACACCTGTGCATTCATTCACTTTGAACGATATTGACGGGAATCCGCTCGCCCTGAATGCTTTTACGGGAAAAGTCATGCTCCTGGTGAATACCGCCAGCATGTGCGGCAATACGCCTCAATACGAAGGGTTGCAAACGTTGTATGAACAGTATCGAGAACAGGGGCTGGAAATTCTGGCATTCCCGGCTAATAATTTCGGGAAACAGGAACCCGGTACGGATGAGGAGATCAAATCATTTTGTTACACCAAATACGCTTTAAGGTTTCCCTTATTCAGCAAGATCAGTGTCAAAGGAGAGGATATGCATCCCCTCTATCACTACCTGACCACTCAAAGCCCATTCCCCGGCGAAATCGAGTGGAACTTTCAGAAATTTCTGGTAAATCGAGAAGGCGAGGTGATTGCCCGTTATCGACCGGGGCTGAAACCGCTCGACCCCCAACTCGTTCAGGACATTGAACAAGCACTCGACAAGAGTTAAAAGGCATTACACTTCAAACTGCACGACCATTTCCTGTTCGATCACCCAATCGTGCAGTCTCAGGCCGAGTTCCCCGGGACCGGCCCAACTGCCTCCCGTGGCCTGCCGGTAGTAAAACTCGACGAGACCTTGAAACACCTGAAGGTTCAATGGCCCATCATAGCCCTGCAGAGGTGTGACGAGTAGCGGCGCGTCCCCTTCCCGGTTCTCCTGCACGTCCACATACACGTCAACGAACTCCAGTCCCCCGACATTCAGATCAAAGAAGACCCGTGAACCGATCTGAGCTTTATCCTTTCCGGCTTCGGAAGAATTCACAAGGCAGCGTCGAAACGTCACCGTAGCGATAGCCATGACACGGCTCTCAAGGGCTTGAGCGAAGGATTCGTTTTCTTCATGAGTCGGGGGTCGAACTCATGCTGAGATTCCGCCATAACTCATCCCAGCCCGATACCCTGGTTGCGCCCGGGGCTGAAAACGTTCGGTTCCAGGGCTGATCCATCAGAAAGACCCGGACGCCTTGCTCCAAATAATCACTCACGTGCTCGGGATGATCGTCCACCGCCAGGACAATGCCCTCCGCCACGTCCGGCTTGTCCTTGGCGTGATGGAGTTCATCGAATGGGATGCCGTGTTCTTCCAACCAGGCCAGGGTTTGCGGGCGAGCCGTCGGTCGACGAGCCGTGATCAGAACGATCCGGTAACCCTCCTGAAGTTGATGCAACACCGGTCGCGCACCGGGTACCAACGGAAGCATTGGAATGCTCCGCTCGTGAAAGTAATCGAAGATCCGTTCAATCAGATCCGGATCCAAATTACTGGTATCGAGGCCTCCGGCGCTGGCATACGTCTCTGAAGGCCACGGATTGCCGGTCAGTTCATGAAAAATGCGTTGAACTTCCTCTTCGGCCTGAGCCACGACGTTATCGATATCAACGGCAAAACCCGGTCTCATACGCGTTCAACCTCTATCATTGATGCGGAAAAAATACCAACCGTCGGGTGACGCTACGCTAACCCGACCTGCCCTTGTGAACCGCATAAAATGCGGCCGCTACAAAGGCACTCCCCCTCACCCCAACCCTCTCCCGCCAGGGGCGAGGGAGTAAAGAGCCTGTCCTCTCCCTTGACGGGAGAGGAGGAAGGTGAGGGTGATGAGTTTGGCAGGTCCCGTAGGTCGGGTTAGCCACAGGCGTAACCCGACAATTCGCTGAGCCGACCTACCATTCTATTTAGACAAATCGCGAAATGCTTCAATGTTGTCCTACTCGTCAGTCCCGTAGGTCAGGTTCGGAACTACTGCGGCTTGTCCAAGTTGCTTTTCTAGGAGAAGTAACGAAATCAGATCTTCTTCGCACATACGGCATCCTTTAGGATGCCGGATGCCGTATGGCGGCTCTTCAAGTTACGTGGAACCAGCCAAATTTTGCCGTCCTCCAGGCGTCTCCATTTTTCGTGTGAGCCTTTTGCGTTTTTCCAATACGCGAATCCGAATTTTGAAATTTAGTTCGTGACTGTGTTGTAGAACTTTCCCACCAAATTACACGACCGCTTTTTCTGCCTCCGGGCGCTGCCACAGAATAGCCGGCATTAAATCCTTGAAAGAATGTTCGGCAATCTCAGGGGCAGTCCGATGGTTGGCTATAATCAATTCAGGCGCGACGTCCATCATGATTTCTTCAAATTCATCAAGGTCGGCTGTCTCGATATGCAAGCCTTCGATATCGCTTTGGGAATAGAAGACCTTTGCGTCGGCATCCCACACGGCCGTCACTCTAAAGGTGCGCTTCATCGTATCCTCCCCTGCTGTAAGAATTCAGACGAAACCTGCCAACGCTTTCAGTCAGAAGACAGTTTGTCGTTGAAACGAGTATGGCAAAACATACTACGTGTAACACGAAAGTGTCTATTCTCTGATCCGAAGCGTGCGGAGACGGTTGAGCGCCGCGGCAATTTCAAAGGCACGAGGCCGGGCGAAATTCCCCGGATGTCGCTCACCCTGGTGATAGGGGTCGAGTCCATCCAAACCGGCGTCGTCAAAAAATTCAACAAGGCCTTGTACCATCGCTTTCAAGCCTTCATCCATCAAACGGCATGAAGCGAGATGCAGGGCATACCCTATTGCCCGGGTTTGACTGGCGTCCACGAGTTGTTCCACCCCGCTCAAATCAATCACCTCATGCCCGAAGGCAATGGCATCCACGGATCTGGCCTCGATTTTCACCTCGCGTTTCCCACGGGAAGAATCGAGGCTCGTCCATACGGGAATCCTGTACGTGATCTCGGATAAGGGCGCGGTCGTCTCGATTGCCCGTTGAGTCCGGAACTCTCGTGCGATTCGTTGCGCTTCTTCCGTCACGTCGAGCGGCTGATAATCCTGCATTGCAATCACGGTGTCGGCCACGTCGAAATAATCGCCACAGCCTCCCATCACCAATACCGTGGACACCCCATGCCGTTCATACAATTCACGAACACGATCCACGAACGGCGTGATGGGCTCATGCTCTTTGTGAACCAACGCCTGCATGCGGGCATCCCTCACCATGAAATTCGTCGCGGACGTATCTTCGTCCAACAATAGCGCAGTGGCTCCGACTTCGACGGCTTCGAGAATCGAGGCGGCTTGACTGGTACTCCCGCTTGCATTGTCCGTTGAAAATTGCGAGGTGTCCTGCCCATACGGAAGATTCTTGATGAACCCGCTGATGTCGACCCGTTCGATAGAACGTCCATCCTCGGCACGGATCTTGACGGCCTGCTCCGTGGTCACCACGTACTCCCGCCCATCCTCCGGCACATGAGGATACACCCCGCGCTCCAACGCCCGCAGGACCGTGGACTTGCCGTGATACCCGCCTCCCACGATTAACGTGACGCCTCGAGGGATCCCACAACCCGTTAACGAGTGCGTGAGCCGGCCGTCCTGAGAAACCGGATGCAGGACGGGAATCGACATGCGAAGCGAATCGGGAGCGCGAAACGGTTGTGCCCGTTCACGTGAAAGAGGACGATCGGACGCCCCGCTGCCCCTTGGAAGAACCGCCCCGTCGGCGATGAAGGCCACCAACCCCAGCGCATCGAGTTGCGCGCGGATCGATTCCTGATTGTCGACACAATCGACAAAGGCGTGTGCCCGTTCCCGGTCAACGTGTTCCCACTTCAGGGCCCGTTCCGCAATCTCCGGCATTTCATGGCAGAACATGACCTCGGCCTGCAGGCCAAGGATGGTGCGGCCTTGTGCCGGCAGGCCCAACGACAGGCGGGCTTCGACCCATTGCGGCGTCACCACCATCGCCGTTCGTTCCAACACTTCCTGGCCACCCACGTCGATTGCAATGAGCCCGCTTTTCCCGATCCCCCGATTGCCCTGACACACCTGCCGAATCGCGTGATGCACTTCGCGAATCAAAAAATCCTGCAACGCCATTCGCCGGACACGACCTGAAAAAAGATCGGGGGGGAGCTTGGCGACGGTGCCAGAGACGCGCACTCGAATTTTGGAAGGGGACGCAAACGGGTCGCCTTGCACGTGGTCGATGAATAACGTGAACCGGGGATAGGCGTAGACGCCTTGCAGATCCTTGTACGCTTTGTACCCCCGGCCATCAATCCGGGCTAGGATGTTTCTGAGATCATCGACGGTGCGCATGGGAAGGGGGACACTATTCAGAGGACTCGGCCGGCGTTGCGCTCACGTGCACGTTCGACAATTCCTCCAACGCAAGCATCAAGGCATGCGTGCCGGAGCGTCCATGTCCATGAGCCTGAACGGCAAGATAGAGTTGATGCACCAATGAAAGCCCGGGCAGGACAAGCCCCATGCGCCTGCTTTCTTCCAGGGCGATGCCCATGTCCTTCACAAAATGTTCGACGAAGAACCCGGGAGCGAAGTTTCGAGCCAGTATTCGAGGAGCCAGGTTGTCCAACGCCCAACACGCCGCGGCACCGCCCCTGATGGATTGCAACATGGTTTCCAAATCCAACCCCGCACGATAGCCATACAATAACGACTCGCAGACGCCGATCATCGTGCCGGCGATCGTGATCTGATTGCAGAGCTTGGTGTGCTGACCGGCGCCCGTCGCGCCCTGATGGACAATGGTTTGACCCAGGCATTCAAACAGCGGCCGCATCGTTTCCACGACACCGGTTTCTCCGCCCACCATGATGGACAACGACGCGTTGCGTGCCCCCACGTCCCCACCAGAAACCGGGGCATCCAGGAACTGCGCGCCGCAAGCCTTGACGGCTTCGGCTATCGTTCCGGCCAGACTCGGAGGCGCGGTCGTCATATCCACGAACACCATTCCCGTTCGTGCCTGGTGGACGAGGCCTGCTTCACCCAAGTACACGTCGGACACGTCACGGGGGAACCCGACCATCGTGAAGATCACGTCGGACTCATCGGCTACTCGCGCCGGCGACTCCGCCCATCGCGCCCCTCGTTGAAGCAGGTCTTCGGCTTTTGATCGCGCTCGTGAAAAGACCGTGAGCGCCTGGTACTTGGCCAGGAGATGCCCTGCCATGACAACCCCCATGACACCCGTCCCGATCCATCCAAGACGAAGCGGAGAAGGCAGGCTGAATGGTCCGGACATGGAGTCAGGTTTACCCGGTGGGCAAGGCAGGTTGTTGTTGAGTCAGACAATGCAACGTCCCGAACCCCCACGCAAGATCGACCGCGTGGATCCCGACAACCGGGCGATCCTGAAACAATTCACTCAAGATGCCCATGGCCATTCGATCATTGGGGTCATTAAACGTCGGGACCAGAACCGCCGCATTCGCAATATAAAAATTAGCGTAGCTCGCCGGAAGCCGCCGGCCATCAAAGTATAATGGGGCCGGCATGGGCAATGGAACCACCTCTATTTGTGTTCCATTCTCCAACGTCGCATTCTCCAGGCGCTCTCGATTTTCAGCCAACACGTGATAATTGGCATCATTGCTGTTGCGCTCCTGGCACAATACCACGGTCGTCGGATTCACGAAGCGGCACACGTCATCCACGTGCCCATGGGTATCGTCCCCGGCAATGCCTTTGTTCAACCAGACAACGTTGGTGACGCCCAGGGATTCTTCTAACACCGACTCATAGTCTTCAGCCAAAAACCCGGGATTGCGGACCTGGACGTCACGATCCAGCAAACATTCTTCGGTGGTCAACGCGGTCCCGACCCCGTTCACGTCAATGCTGCCTCCTTCCAGGACCACCCTATGCCCTTTGCGCATAACGAGGAAGGAGCGGCATTTCAACCGGGAAGCCAGTTTCACCGGAACCCGATTATCGTTTTTGCAATCGGCGTAGCGGGCCCACGCGGTAAACCGGAACCGTGCGATGGCCACTTCCGAAGACGGTCGATCCCGCGTCACAAAAACCGGGCCGAAGTCACGAGTCCACCCACGATCCGTCGCAATCCGAAAAAACTCGATGGCGGAAAGATCGGCTCCGGCCCGTGACAACACGCTCCGCGCACGATCTTCTTGGGTTCGGGACTGAACGAGAATACGGACCCGTTCCCCATCCGCCAGCTTCCGAACGATCTCCCCATAAACCCAGTGAATGGCGGCCAATTTCCCGGGCCAATCAGAGGCATTATGGGGCCACCCCAGCCAAGTCGCCTCATGCGGCTCCCATTCCGCCGGCATGCGAAACCCTGATCGAGCAGGAGTTGATGTGTGATGCAATGCCTGCTTCCTGGAAGGAAGAGGACCGCGGGGCAAGACGTCCGGGATTTTCTTTTTAGCACTCGCCATCGTCGCTCTGATCAAAGAACCGCTTCGTGAGGCCGCCGTACGCATCGACCCGACGGTCCCGGAGAAAAGGCCAATTGCGCCGGACTTCCTCGACCCGGCTCACGTTCACTTCGGCGAGGAGAATCTCTTCTTTGTCGATCGACGCCTCGGCCAGGACCGTGCCGAAGGGGTCGCACACGAACGAACTCCCCCAAAATTCGATGCCGTCTCCGCCCGCATCGGGTTGCTCATGGCCCACCCGATTCACCGCGGCGACAAACACGCCGTTTGCAATCGCGTGACTGCGTTGAATGGTCTGCCAGGCACTTCGCTGCGACTCACCTTCCCGGTCTTTTTCCGACGGATGCCACCCGATGGCCGTGGGGTAGAACAGCATCTCGGCACCCTGAAGCGTCGTGAGCCGCGCGGCTTCAGGATACCATTGGTCCCAACAGATGAGGGTGCCGATTTTGCCTGCGCGAGTTTGAATCGCCTGAAAGCCTCTGTCTCCCGGAGTGAAATAAAACTTCTCGTAGTAAGCCGGGTCATCGGGAACGTGCATCTTGCGGTAGAGGCCCCCTATGGACCCGTCGCCGTCAACCACAACCGCCGAGTTGTGATACATCCCGGCCGTCCGTCGTTCGAACACCGGGACGATAATCACCACGTTGAACTTGCCCGCAATCTTGCTCAACGCCTCGGTCGAGGGCCCGGGCACCGGCTCGGCCAAATCAAACAACGCCGTGTCTTCCGTTTGACAGAAATATTGCGAACGAAACAATTCCGGCAGACAGACGACCTTGGCTCCACGCCGTGCGGCTTCTTCAACGTTCGCAAGGGCCGAGCCGAGGTTCTCCTGGGGAGCAGCCCCACAGGACATCTGGACCAAGGCTATCTTCAAATTGTTTCCCGAGTTCATGAGATGAGCCTGGCCTTGCAGTGCTTGGTTATACCCCCGGCACGAAATGCTCCCCAAAAACAGTGACAAAATAGTCAACCAGCAGATTTAGGAAGAATAAGATGACAGAAACTACGATTAAGACGGCGACTCCACCGATAAGGTTTTGCAATAGCCAGTGCAGGCCATCACGATTCGGCCGATAGAATCTTATATTGGGAAAAACGACATCAATTAGTGCAAGCAAGCGTTGATTTACGTACCCCCACAAATTCGAAAAAACAAGAAGGACGAATAGAAAAATAAGGAAGAATGCATTTTCGACAGGGATTTTTGGTGAAAAAGCTACTGCGGCCCAAAGACTCACCAGGAAGGCAGCAAACACAGCCATAAGCTGGACGGTAAGTTGTGACCACATGCTTCTAGTCCAACCGTTTCGATTTCGATATCCGGCGAGGACATCTTTGATGTTGGAGAACGACGAGTTCACCCAGTTGACATCGTCCGATGCCACTGACAGCAGACATCGACTCGGGTCCTGGCAGTCGAGCGCTAAATCGATGTAGCTACCGACCTGCCTGCCAGTCCTCAGGCTGGTTCCACTTTCTGCCGTGCAAATGACTCGCTCTACATATTTCGCTTCGTGGAAATATCTTAGTAAATCATCAACAGAGAAAACACGGTAGCCCTTGTTATCAAATCGGACTACATAATGAATAATGGCACGCTGGTCTGGAGCTTGTTGGTCAAGGTTTTCGGGCATATTGGCGTTGCTAGCACGAAGAGCGTTGTCCAATTCACGAATGGCAGCTTCGTCAATCGTCAAGCTTTTCAGTACTTCGTCTCTGAGGAAATGAGCCATATAGAAGTCTTCAAGAATTCAAATGGACAGCAGTGTAGTTGCTACCATGTAAAATGCCTTATTCTATTTGCATTTCTTGGTAATTAGGGCGAAACGTAACCAAAATAGATCTTCAGAAACTGTTTAAACACATTCTCCCGACGGTGATTAAAGCGATACTCTACTTCTTTCAGATACATGGGGCAATGATATTTCGAGACCCCGCGATACTGATACAAGATATGTTTGGCGTAACTCCAAAAGCCTTCAATGCCGTTAATGTGATTCTTCGTCCGCGGGCTCACCAACGCTTTCGCATGATTGACCGTATGATGGTGGCCATAGCGTTTTAAGGATTGATACCCGCGAAAGGCATCCGTGAAATAGACCGACCCTTTTCGGGTGTGCGCTTGAATATGCCGCATCAATTCCTCCGCACTGACCGACTCGACGACTTTCGTATACACGCGGCCGTCCCGCTCCAGGAGCCCGAAGACGACGCTTTTGCCCGCGGGGGCGCGGCCCCGTTGGCCTTTGCGCCGGCCACCGAAATAGGCCTCATCGAGTTCGATCTCGCCCTTCAGTTTGCCGGCTTCCAGTTCAGTGACATGATACAACGCTTCGCGCACACGGTGATAGACGCGGGTGACGACTTTCAGGTCCAGGCTCAGATCCTGGCTCAACCGATAGGCGGGTTGCAATTGATAAAAGCCTTGCAGGATCCGGATCTCCCGGCGCAGCCGCCGGAGGCTCTTGCTTTTCCCGCAACGCCCACATTTCACGTAGCCGCGGCTGGTGTGCAAGACCTGAAAGGAACCGCAGAAAATGCACTTGCGACCGCGCAGAAAGTTGGCCGCACAACTAAAAACCGTATGTCGTCCTGTAACCATGCTGGTTTTCTACCACACATTGGTTACGAAACGCCCTAATTACCGACTTTACTTTGTGCCTTTTTACCATCAGCCTTGAACCCAAGTTCGTATTGATGCAGGATACGGCTTTCCTTGATGTCTCCGGCAAAAGGTGGATTGGCCATCAGCACGTCAAAGTCGAATTGCTTGTTTTGACCTTTTTCGCTTCTCAGCTTTTCCAGCCGTTGAAACCCATTGCCATAGGTATTGATCCACTTGCTGTCTTTTTCGGTCTTATCACCCCAGCGGTCGAAATCCAGTGTATTCAGATGTAGTACATTGGTCTCCCCATCTCCAGCAATCAGGTTCAAGGTTCGGGCCACCCTGACTGTCTTTTCGTCGAAGTCGATACCGAATACCTTCAGGACATTCCGTTTGTCCTCTTCCGGGATTTCTTCATTGGTGAATAAATGGCCTGTCAGTTTGAAAATGGTATGCACGGGAAATCCGCAACTGCCGGAGGCCGTGTCAATCATATATTCGCCGGATTTGGGATTCAGCATTTGCACACACATATCAATGACGTGACGCGGCGTGAAATATTGCCCTTTTTCGCCCTTGGCGGATTTATTGACCAGATATTCAAAGGCTTCGTCCACGACCAGCAGATTAGAGTTAAACAACTTCACGTCCTGCAAGCTGGAGACACAGACAGCCAAATGACTGTCAGAAAGCTCGAAGGTTGAGCTTTCGGGAAATACTCCCTTCCATTGCTCTTTGGCTCGATTGAAGAGGTCTTGAATCTTGTTTTTCAGTTCGGTATCGGTCTGTCCGGTATTTCTGAACTCCATGACTCTGAAACCACCATCGCCAATACCGTTAACCGCTTCCTTGAGCGCGTCATAATCCGAACCACCAATATAGCTGGGTGGCGCAGGTTCATGTACGGCGGTTTTGGTGACCTGTCTCAGAAAGTAGTTGAGAACATTTTTATCATCGCGGCTTAAATATTCATCATAGAGCTTGGTAAAGATGAGCTTGAAAACTTCCTCGAAGACATCAACCCCGGCATTTGCCAGTACTTCATCCTCCATTTCCAGGATAATGTCTTTCAGAGATTTTCGCTCATTGGCGAGCTTGTCTTTGATAACCAAGTCTTTCAGGGTAAAGCGTTCGCTGAGTATGTCCTTGAGGCCTTGCATTGCCTTGGGGACGTCGGTTATGTCTTCGAAATAGTTCGGGTCTTTGCGGTGGTAATGGGAGATCTTCTCACCGTTCGTCCATACACCAATGGGAGCGCCGGTAGCGTTGCAATAAGAGCGAAGCTGGTTTTTTCCGTCTTTGAGTTTAGGCTTCTTTAGCTCGACGATGACATAAGCGGCGTCCAGACGGTCTTTGTCAAAAATTACAATATCGGCTTTTTTCTTTTCTTTGCCGAAATTGACCGGATATTCAAAGGCAAGCCGTTTCTTGGGATAGCCGTACTCCTTGATAAGTCGCACAGCGTAAAGCTGGCGAACAATTTCTTCCGGTTTTAACTGAATCTCCTTATCCCGAACGATACAGGTCACAAAAGCAATATCCTTGCCTCTGGTTGTTTTCGTGACAATTCTTTCCCGCAAGGCTGCGATTTGATCACCCTTGAACAGGTCAAGATGATAATTGCGGGATTTATCCCTTTAAATTGACGGGCTGCGGCAAGCGTTTTGCCAGCAGTTTGTAAGGCGCACGGGCGCACGACTCCACCATCCTGCGGAACGGCGGGATATACATGCCAAGAAATCTTCGCTGTCTCCTGTTTTCTGTTCGTCCGTAATTGTCGATGAGGGACTCAACTGATGAGTACCAAACCAGTGGAGGATGAATGACCCGACACTGCCGTTTCGTGATTACGTCTTCAATGCAGCGAGGCCAATCCGTGACCCTCGTGACAGGAACGGCATGTCTGACAAAGTGGAGGGCTGCTCGATAAGACATGGTATAAGCAACCGCTCCTGACGCTCCTGTCCCTTTCAGACCGGGAGCGCGAAGATGGGACAGGTAATGGTCAAACAGGCCAATGACGCCCTGCCGACGAACATAGGCCCTTGAAGAATAGAGTTGCGTGAGTTCAGCATCGTGGTAATACCGGCCAGTCAGGAACTCAACTAGTTGGGGAGAGGGAACGGCATCATCCTCCAAGATCAGGGCATAGGCTATATTCTCAGAGACAATTCGCCGATAGACCTTGATATGTGACAAGGCACAGGCAAACTCGGCATGGGACAGGATTCTTCCAGCTCGTCGCGTGGCAACACGGTCAATCTGGTCTTCATACTGAGGATCGAGTCCATGGCGACCGTCCACGGCATCGACAAACTCAAAGTCGATACCGAGATTGCACAGGGCCTCTGAAATAGCTTCACGCCGTTCGGTGCAATCTAATAGGGACACCACAAAGACGGGGATCGTGGGCGGCATGGCAGTCTTTCTTGGAAAGATGGACCATCAGCCACCGACCGGACATGGTCGGGCCGATTCCGTCCTCCAAGGAGACTGGATGACCCTGCGTATTTACCTGTTCATGATCACCAACCCTGACGATAGCTAGTCGCCATGTTCGGTGATAGGCTCTTGTATTGAGCAGGCGACCCGACAAGGGTGCCCCTCGGAGAACGGAATACTGGGAGTGTATTGATGTTGGTAGGCTATGGCAAGCCTTGGCATTTGATAGCATGCTTTCATTATGCAGGAATTGGTGCCACCGACCCCACAGCACCTGATCGCGTTTGTGATGCTGGTCGTAGTCGGCACGCTTGTTGTGCTATATTTCGAGTGTTACGAGAGTGCGGCTTGTTCCGTGTCGCATGTCTTATCTGATCTGGTCTCCGTCCTGCTCGTGAGTGCCGGATGGAGTATTATCCTAGTGGAGGTCGCCATGTTTGTTGAATCCTGGATCAAGGAACGACGTGAACGACGGTACAAGGAAGAACGGCAATCACTCGTCGAAGAGCTACGCGCCAAGATTCGCTCAACGGGCAAACCGTTAACCGAACAAGACCTTGAAGAATTAGAGCAGGAGACTGGTCACGTTTTGCCGACCAATTCCCGATAGGTCATCGGCTTCCCTGGCATGGCTCCAAAGAGAGCCTGCATCCGGTCTACCGTATCTACCTGACAGTTCCCTTCATTTAGCCGGAAGGTGAACTCGTCAACATACCGATCCAGGTGCTTCACGCTCACTTGATGGAAGGTGCCTTCCAGCCCGCGTTTCAAATTGGCCCACACGCTTTCAATCCCGTTCGTATGCGCCATCCCCCTCACGTACTCATTCGCTGAATGGTTCAGGGTTTCATGCTGATACCCTTTGCGGGTCAGCCCACGATAGGCTCCATGATTATCGGTATAGACTTGTGACCCCTGTTCGACGTGTCGCTGGATCTCCGTCCACAAGGTCAGCCGATCCGTCCCTGTCACCGACTTGGCAATCGTCTTGCCGTCCCGTGCGCGCATGCCCATAACGGCTTGTTTCCCGGTCGATCCACCGCCTTGAGGCTTCGTGCCTTTTTTCAGACGTTTGTTGCGCTCTTTGCCCCCGATGTACGTCTCGTCAATCTCCACAATGCCGGAAAGCAAAATCGACTGCGAATCACAGGCTTTCCGAAGCCGATGCAGCATATACCAGGCATGCGGTTGTTTGATCTTGATCTTTTTGCTTAACTCCATGGAGGAAATGCCCTTCCGATCCGTCAAGAACAGATACGCGGCCATCAGCCATTTGCGCGCGTCGATCTTGTTGCGTTCAAGTGGCGTATTGGTGAAGACCGTGAAGTAGGCCCGACACATCCCACACCAATAGGTGCCTGCCTTCTTTTGAGGCGTAATCTTGTCAGTCTTGTCGCACTTCGCACAGACCGGCTGTCCGTGCCACCGGACCCGCTCGAAGTACTGAATGGCACTCTCGACCGTCGGATATAACTCATTGATTTCAAACAGGCTTAAGGTCTTGGCTTTGTGTGTCGGCATCGTCTTCTCCCTTCGTGAATACTGAAAGCATACTAGCACGATAGAGAAGGTTTGTCAAGTTAAAGGGATAAATCCGATAATTGCTGTCTTTGAGTATCGACTGGATAATGTCCGGCTGCTTCATCAATTCTCCAGTTACACTAAAATTCCCGCTCTTCTCGAACTTTTGCATCCCTAATTTGATCATTTAAATAGTCGATATATTTTCCCAGCCACGATTGGATCTTCACTGATGAAATTTCTTTCAACCATTGCCGCGCTTCATCACGTTTCCTGGACAAGAAGTCACTCTTAAGCAAGCTCATTCCGCCCAAATGTCCAAACAGACTGTATGCTACACGGTCATCATCACAAAATTCTTCGATAAATAAACGCGTCAGCCTGCCACCCTTTGCCTGATCCAGGGTTTGGGGTAATATTTCTTGGATCAACCATTGCCGTTGCTCCTGGTCATCTTTGATCCACCGCAATACCTCTTCAGCCGGCAAGTAATTGACTACATTTTCTTTCTGCATGTCTTGAGGCATATCTCCAAGGCCAGTATCAGCAAGCCAGCGAAACACTGCCCAACGATCCTTTGGTTTTGATGCCGGAATCTCCGATATAACTTTCCAGGCTTCAAGTGGATGATCTCGCACGATCTCAACCGCGATTTCCTCAATAAAACTTGTGTCATCATAGCGGGAAATCCGTCCTATATTTCTCAAAATGTCGTTCAGTAAATCCATACTGCGCGTTGGGTGTTTTTTTATGAATCCCTTGGCTATCTCGTTCCAGTCCGCCATAGAACTATCCGGCTCGGTTGCGGAACTCAGGGCAAGCACATCAAACACCAATTCTTCAGAGAAATCAGTAGAGGAACTTTGGGTAAAGTAATAATTATAAACAAGCCGTCTGGAGATATTGACCGAGGTCTGATCGGGATGTCGCAGCAGTGTGGTAATGATCTCCTGAAACAGGTGATCCGATATCCTGTCCCTGTCTTGTCTGAATGCAAAGTTGCTAAAGGCCGTCGAATCAATTTTCCCTTCCCTTAACAGAATTAGCATATCGCTCAACAAAGATTCGGTGAAATCTGAACGCCCGATACAAGCAATGGTGATCTTCCGGGTAAGGTGATTGTGTAGCAAACGGTGCAATAACGTTTCCCAACGCTTTTCGTCCTGGCCACGCAGGCCGCTAAAGTAACCGCTCACGAAGAACCTGTCGATATCGGCATGACCCGATTCGATATGTTTCAATAATTCTTCATCAAATTTTGGTTCCGCCAGTTTCCCGCATTCCCTTCCCAACTCCTGCAGTCGGTACACGGACGCTCTGATCAGCTTTGGCAGGTGTTCTGAAAATGCCGTAAAATCTCTCGTGTATTCTTGGGCCAGGTCCCGTACTCGTTTGGCGGGCAGCTTTGCTTCCTTTTCTTCTCTTCTATGATATATGTGGTCCTCTTGTGAGGTGCTATAGATGACGTAACGCTCGGTTCGCTCCCAAAGTGACGTGCCCGTCAACACCTTATCCAATTGCCGGACTCTGCCAAGTATTGTGTTGGTATCACCCGAGTCATCACTTCTCCGCCAGAGTGCCCGAATGACAAACCGGATAAGCGATTTTCGGTTTATCTCCTTGTCTTCAGCAAGCTCAAACAGGATATCCATGACTTCACCTGCCATCGCTTCGATTCGCACAAGACCTTCGCTGGCAGTGGCGAGTACATCAGCAACCCGATTCCGGTCGGCTGCATTAAACCTCTTCATTTCAAGGCGGAGGAAGCGTAATACCTGTCGCCAATAATCAAATACCTCACCGTATGTCTCGGGGCGCCAGAATTCGATAGTTGGTTTCAGTCCTTGGTACTCAGCGCCGATTACCCTGAAGCCACCCTCAGTTTTCAGCCATTGTTGACACATTTCTAATCCAAGGGCGCGGCGATTGGTATCGTTGCTCATGACCAGATCTTTCAGGATAGGAAGCCGTTTGGATGGCGTTGCTTGGGTCGCTGCCCATCCTAAACCAAAGTTGAATAGGCTGAGTAAGAGTTCCTTGGGTTGATCCGAACTTTCTGCGTCAACTGCCAACGCCATGGGTATTAAAACGTTTACCCCACGTATAAATAACTCATCCCATACGACTATTTTTTCCAAGGCCCAGACAACTTCATGACGAGCTAGCGCCCAACCATAAAGTTCTGCATGCAACCATGTTTTGATGGTTCTTTCGAGTAACGTCAGTGTAGCCGATGGATCTGCCTCTGACAGGTAATTCAGAAATTGCAAACCAGTTTCTGATAGCAGAAAATCGTGGTCGGAGAAGGGGCCTGTCGTGGACAATATGCGTTTTACGACGTCCCGTGCCTGCGGTGTCTCATGTGCATAAATGAACAATTGTAAAAACCAGCGTTTCATGCCGGATGGGATTCGTTCCATGAATGCCTGAAATGGAAATTCGCGGCCGTAGTTTTTCCAAAAATCGACCCATAGATACACGTGCAAGGCCTTTGGCACGATAAATAACGTATGACTACCTTGTAATATCCGTTTATCCCGGTAATGTTGGACAATCTCTTGAAATCTACCCCAGGTCATGCTGAGATCGATTTCTTTGACGAGACTATATATAAATTCGCCTTCTTCACTGACCGGCGATTCAAAGCCGAAGCGGTGAAAAAGGGCGATGTGGCGTAAGACAATCCGGTGTTGCTCGGCCTCCCGGCTGTCCATTGCTTTATGTCCGATGATGAAACGATCCCAGATGGGAACGTCGGCAGGAGACTTCAGGACGTGGTCGGGATTGTTTTTCAAATTTTCGCCGACGAGGTGGGCGACGCGTGGGGAGCCGCTACACCACCCTGCCCAATTATGCAGATCGGCATTTTGTTGCAGATAGCCGAACAGGATATTTTTGATTTGCTCGTTTACAAGCGGGGGACAGTGATACATCCGCATGGCGCGATCGTGGGTTTCGTCCGGGCCATGATCGATCGTGATTAATTTAATCCCGCTACGACCTTTCAAGGCCGACCAGATGGAAGCCCTGTCACGATTATCACAGTCATCAATGACTAACGTGACGGAATAGTGTCGGTCAGGTTTGAGCAGTTCCTTAAACAATTTACTTTTTTGAAATTCTTCCCCGCTTGGCACATAGACGACCGAGGGGGCGATATGATCATCAGACACCGCTTCAAGTGCAAGACGGGTTTTTCCGATACCCGGTTCCCCGATGAAGCGGATGTGTTGAACGGCATTTTCCTGGAGGGTCGATCTTATTTCCTTGATCAATTTCTCCTGTTCACTGCCGAGTTGCAGCGCAACCCGCATTTGGGCGTCATTTTTCCTCCAGCCCTCAATAGAACGAAAACTGCCGTCGTCAAGACCAATTAGGTCAAGGCAAAGAGAAGGATATTTGTCCAATTCGCCGGTTATCTGACCTTGCCCATACACGGCAACTTTTGGCTGGACATGACCACAGGACTGAAACAAGTTGGTCAAGTGAGTGACTGCATTCGTGTGTTGATGGGGTGACAAATCATGGCCCAACGTGACGAGGGCATACGTTCCGTTCTGTTCAAGACAGGTTTGTATTGCATAACCCAGGCGTTTCTTTGATTTATCGAATAATTCTTTTCTCAAGTCGCCAAGTTGCCAGGGTTTAAACCCTAATCCTGTTTTGATTTGATAGTAGGTGCTGCCTTTGGCTAATAGGGCATTGAATATCGGTGAATTGTCCACCTTTGCATCAATCCCGCCGTCCGGTGCGTTGCTGTTTGATGACAACACCACGTCTTTTGGGCTAAGCCCGTTGGCGATGGCTTCACATCGTAATAAACTGAGGAACAGGCCAGTGCCTTGTTTCGAGTCCAACTGGCCCAATTCGCTCGGGTGAGGAGCAAATGTCGAGAGTATGGAGGCGAGATTTGGATTTATCGATCCTCGTCCTGAATGGATTTGCACGGGTTGTACGTTGACGTTTACGCGAAGACCGGCTTTTGGAGCCAGCGCCACAAGGGCGTCAAGACTGAATTTATCGACTCGGTTCTTGAGCAAATCGTTCAGACGAGGTTGGGTAATGCCAAGTGCTTCAGCTTTTTCGGCCTGTGTGCCGGTACGCTGTTGGACGTGCTCCCGTAAAGACGTCATCAATGCAGCCCGCTCCCTGGTATTAGCGGATGATTCCCGGTTGGTTCCGGCGGGACGTTGTTTCTTTACGGTTGTCTTTTTCGCCATATCCGCTACTTATATCATCATTGATATAAATATTGCAATAAATTTCACTGGTGAAAATTGTTGCTCATCTTCTTCTGTTTCATTATACTATTTCAAATATAAACAGTAAGTTATAATTACACATCGCCAAATCATGAAGATTCAATTGTAGCATTATTTCGCTAATTAAAATATTTTCAACGTTTATTGAATATATTTATTTTAATGATAAACGAAAATATTAGAATAGAAGAAGCGAGACAGGCAATTTTGTCGACCTTACGGCGAATCCCGGAGTTGGCGGATATTCAGGTCGTTTCGGAAAGCTGGACGGAAAAACACCGAACCGATCTCCTTGTCTCGTTTCGAAAGCAGAACGATCGGAAAACCTTATTGGTTGAAGTCAAGTCGTCCGGCCAGCCGCTTCCGGCACGTGCTGCAGTGAACTCATTACTTGTGCTTCTGTCAAATCGGCCCGGCACCTATGGTGTATTTGTCGCGCCGTATATCTCCGATGCCTCTGCAAAGATTTGTCAGGATAGTGGAGTTGGTTATATCGATTTCGTTGGCAATTGCTGGTTGCACTTCGACTCGATCTTTATGGAGATAAAGGGGAATCTCAATCGTTTTAGCAGAAAAAGTGAACTGAAATCGTTGTTCAAACCCAAAGCCGAGCGGATCCTGCGTGCTCTGTTGCATGAACCGGGGCGCCAATGGTCAACCATGGAACTCGCCGAAGCAGTGAACGTCAGTCCGGCTCAGATTTCCAACGTTCGCAAGCTCCTTCTGGAGCGTGAATCGATACAGGATCAAAAACGGGGGATCAAACTGACCTCGCCCCTACAACTGCTTGACTCCTGGCTGGCCAACTATCAGCCAAATCGGAATACCCTGTACGAGTTTTACGACATGAGCTCGACAGGTGAGATTGAAGCAACGATCGCGACCATTTGTCATCAAAGACAGACCAGATATTCCTTCACCGGTTTTTCAGGCGCGTCCCGTTATGCTCCGTTTACAACCTACAAAACAGTTACGGTTTACATGGATAACGTGAAGGCAAACAATCTCGGGGATTTGCCTTTTAAACCCGTGACCTCCGGTGCGAACGTCAGAATTATTTCTCCCTACGACGAAGGGATTTATTATGGGAAGCGCACTATACAAGAGCAAACCGTCGCATCGGCCATACAGTGTTATCTTGACCTGAAAAATGAAAAGGCAAGGGGCGAAGAAGCGGCCGGGGCGTTGTTGGAACAGGTACTAAAACCCTCATGGGAGTGACAAAAGATGATTATCCGAAATTGGCGGTGAAGGCAGCCGAATCGGTGCTGCTGGAACTCGTTCATATCCTCGGGGAATATCTCGATAGCATCGTCGTCATCGGAGGCATGGTACCAAGATATCTGATCACGGAGCCGGAGGAACCCCACGTCGGGACAACTGACGTTGATCTCGCTTTGGATCATCGCCGGTTCGATGAACCGGGTTATCAAACGTTACACACGTTGCTGACCAATCACCACTATCGAGTAGATCACAATCAGCCTTTTATCTATCGACGCGAAATTGTGAGAGATGGCAATACCGTCAGCGTTCAGGTGGATTTGCTTTCAGGTGAATACGGCGGTACGAGGAGAGATCGTAGAACGCAAGCGATACAGGATGTACATCCGCGTAAAGCACGAGGCGCCGACCTTGCGTTTGAGGAGCCCGTCCGCGTCAAGATAACGGGAGAGTTACCCGATGGCGCAAAAGATACGGTGACTATTCCTGTTGCTGGCATTGTGCCTTTCATCGTGATGAAGGCCATGGCCATGCGCAATCGCCTAAAACGGAAAGATCCCTATGACATCTATTATTGCCTGCGATATTTCCCAGGTGGGATAGAAAAAATTGTGGGGCACGTGAAATTGCTAAGAGGGAATGCACTGGTAAAGGAAGCACTGGAAATTCTCAAAGAGAAATTCAACTCTCCGGAACACGTGGGTCCTTCGCATATCGCCGAATTTCTGGAATTATCAGATCAGGACGAGGCCGACCGGACAAAACGGGATGCCTATGAAAGAGTGCTGTACCTGACAGAGAATAGTAAGAAGCAGGATAGCGTCTTCACAAAACGGTCTGATCCACGAAGACGGAAGACGGTTCGGGAGAAAGCAGGGTGGCGGGTTCTTCGGCGGCGAGCATCGCAAGGGTCACACCGTCCAAGGCCTTGTGGACGGCTTGATCGCGTTGGCGCAGAAGCGCGCCGACGAGATCGTTGCCTTCCTGTACCACGTCGGTCGGTGTAGGGTCTTTATGCGCGACGAGTTGAAGCACTTCCAGCACGGTGATCTGGTCCGGTGGCCGTCCCAAGGTCATGCCTTTGGGCTCGGCCGTTCGATACATCAGGCCGTGATTCACGAAATTTTCGACGAGGGCTTCCAGCGCAGCGAGAGGCACCCCTAATTTCGCCGCCAATTGTTGGGTCTGATAAGGGGGCGTCCCGGCCATATGCTGGCGTGTGACGTGGACCAGCATGGTCAAGGCCAGATGTTCCTGGAAGGCCGCGGTGTGTTGTCTCCATCGAAGGCGAGTCAGATAGGCGGTGGGATGTTGATGATAATACGCCACTTGCGCGCCGACCAGGACAATAAGCCAGCCGACGTAGAGCCAGATGAGGAACAAAATCAAAATGGCAAAACTGGAATAGATGGCACTGTAGCGCGTCGCTCCGGCAACGAAAGACGCAAACAACATGCCGACGACTTTCCACAAGATCCCGCCCGTCACTCCACCCACCAGGGCTGACGCGACGCTCACTTGCGTATGAGGAACGAACTTGTACAAAAACGTGAACCCGAGACAAATCAGCACAAACGGCATCAGGGCCGTCATCCAGAGCACGGCGATCCCCACGGGTTCGATTCGCAATATCGTTTGCACGAGCCAATGGCTTTGGGCCGAGGCGATGGTGGCCACGGCCGTGAACACCAGCACGGGTCCCACCAGGACCACACTCAAGTAGTCGGTAAATTTCCTGGTCAGAGGTCGCGCGTCGCGCACCCGCCAGATATAATTGAGGGCTTCTTCGATTTTGTCGATCAGTGAATACGTGGTATAAAACAACCCTGCCAAACCAACGGCTCCCAGGGCACCGACTTTGAGGTTGTTGACGAATTCGACAATGTGACCGGCGATTTCCGACCCTTTTTCCCCCAACGGTTCCAGCCCCTGGACGAGCAACGGTTCGAACTGTTGATGCACGCCGAAGGCTTTCAGCACGGAAAACATCACCGCCAGAAAAGGGACGAGGGATAGCAGCGTGGTCGAGACAAGACTCGTCGCCCGGATGCTGAGCACGCCATCACGAAAATCCGAGATCGCCACCACGATCAACCGCAGGGGTTTGATATACAACGCCGCCAAGCCCTGGAGTGTTGTGGAGTCCTGAAGCCACAAATCCCGGCGAAAAAATTTCTCGATTCGATGCAAGACGTTCACGGATTTTCCTTCATGCCCAGTGCTTTCAGCAGGTTCAGTTCACCGGATACCCTGATAATTACGTAAGCTACAACGGACATGCTCAAAAGTCCAGACCAACTCCCCCTTCACGAGAACCGCGACGGTTGGCGAACCGATCGGATTTTTTTATGATCCCGTGATGATGAAACCGATTTTGCACAAAACGATAGCCGGGGTTTTCTTTCTTCTCTTCCTCGTGGCTTGCGAAGAAAATGTACCTTCGCCCCCTGCCTCCACCTCTGAGCACAACCCGTTACGGGCAGACGACGATGCGGAGGAGGAACTCGTCCTTTTAGAAGCGCTTCGCGAGGCCGAAGCCGGAGGGCAACCGGATAGCGCCCTTGCCGCAGCGTTGCATGATGTCGGGGAACTCTATCGGGTCCGGGGCGATTTGGCTGCGGCTGAGCCCTATTACTGGCGAGCACTCCCCGTGTGGGCCGATTCGGTCGGGGCCATGGATCCCCGCATGGCCATGAGCTTAAGCAGTTTGGCGTTGGTCTTTGAAAGCAGGAAAGAATATACGAAGGCTGTTCCCTTGGTGGAACAGGCGCTCAAAATTAGAGAAGAGGCCTTTGGCATTGATCATCCCCGGATCGTGGCCAGTCTTGAACAGTATGCCGGGTTGCTTCGGCTGTTGAATCGTATCGAGGAAGCAGAACGAATAGACGCGCGGAGAGCGCGCATTCCGACACCGTGATGAACGGATGAGCCAAGTCTTTTGCCCCCCTCACCCCAGCCCTCTCCCTCCAGGGGAGAGGGTGTTGGGGGTACAGACCGGGCACATTGTTTACATTTTAAACCGGGGACATGGTTTACACTGGTAGACTCCACGGCAAAGGAGGGCCTGCGCATGCCGTGGAAGGAGTGGAAGATCATGGATCAACGAGAACAGTTTGTACGTGACTGGTTAAGTGGGGAGTATACGAAGGTCGATTTGTGCACCGGGTATGGGATCAGCCGCCCCACGGGGGACAAGTGGCTGGCGCGGTATCACGCGCACGGGGTGGCGGGGTTAGCGGACGGGGCGCGGCGGCCGCATACGCAGCCACACCAGACCCCGGAGGCGGTCATCGAGGCCATTCTCGCGATGAAGCACCGCCATCCGAGTTTTGGGCCGAAGAAGATTCGGGATCGGTTACGGGCGGTGGCGCCGGACGAGGCGTGGCCGGTGGATAGCACGGTGGGGGTGATCTTGAAACGGGCGGGGTTGGTGCGGCCGCGGCGGATGCGGCGACGCGTGCCTGCGGATCCCCAGCGCCTGAGCCGAGGCACGGCCACGGCGCCCACCTGGAGTGCGGACTTCAAGGGGGATTTTCCGTTGGGCACAGGGCAGCGCTGTTATCCGCTCACCGTCATGGATCACGCCAGCCGGTATGTGCTGCGGTGTGAGGGGTTGCTCCAGCCGACGCGGGCCGCGGTGCAGCCGTGGTTGGCGTGGGTGTTTCACGAGTATGGGCTGCCGGCGACGATTCGGACGGACAACGGCCCCCCTTTTGCCTCCACCGCGCTCGGGGGCCTGAGTCGGTTGGCGGCGTGGTGGGTGCGGTTAGGCATTCGGCCCGAACGGATTCGGCCGGGCACGCCGAGTGAGAATGGCTGCCATGAGCGGATGCATCGGGCGCTCAAAGCGGCGGTGGGGCCGCCCGCGGCGACTTTGGCGGCGCAACAACGGCGGTTGGCGGCGTTTGTGGACGAATATAATTGGGCCCGCTCGCATGAGGCGTTAAACCGACAGACTCCCGGCCAGGTGTATCAGCCGTCGCCGCGGCCGTATCCGGCGAAGCTCCCGCCGATCGCGTATGCCCCGGGGACGCGCGTGCGGCAGGTTCGGCAGAACGGCGAAGTCCGCTGGCGGGGGCACGTGCTATACCTCTCGGAGGTGCTGGCGCAGGAGCCGGTGGGCTTCACACAGATCGGGGAAAGCACGTGGGCGATCCATTATAGTTTTCATCGACTGGGGACCCTGGATGACCGGACGTTGACGATTATCCCGGTCCGGCAGTGGCATCAACCGGAAACCCTGCAGGCGATGTAAACCATGTGTCCGGTTTAGTTTGTAAACCATGTCCGGCTTGTACAGGGGAGCAAGAATTGTCAACGAATGCGTGAACACCTGCAGGGAGAGGACGGGCACGTGGCTTCACGACTCTAGTCACGTGACGCCGTATTCATGTCCATGGAAAAATGCGCTCGACGATTGGACTGGAAACGCGCCCTATTGAACACGTGGCATACCGGCCGGTCCTTCCCGAAAGAGACCACCACCATTTGCTGTGACGGAACCCCTAAATGCGACAGATACTGTTTGGCCGTCCGGGCACGTCTTTCGCCGAGGACATAATTGTACGCCTGCGTCCCCCGCTCATCGCAATGCCCTTCAATGGTAATGCGGGCATGCGGGTGTGCTTTGAGCCACTCTGCATTGGATTCCAAAATCCGGTGAGACTTTTCAGCAAGTCGCCAACTGTCATAGGCAAAAAAGACATCACGGAGACGCTGTGAAACATGTGCGTCATTTCTCTGAGCATCCTCATGAGCGGCAGACGTGCCGGACGAAGGTCCGGATGCCGCAAACTGATCCGTGGTCAAGGCCTGAGACACGCCTTTGCTGTTTCCCATCCCCAACGCCCCCCCGGAAGAACCCGATACTCTGCTTCTCGTCGAAACAGGAAAAACGGACGAAGAGCCTCCCTGTCTTCCTCCACCGAACGCGGTCCCGCCTTTCTCGTCGTGAAGATCGGCGGCTGATAACGCTTCCACTGCCCCGGCATCCCAGCCGTCTCCTAAAGATGTTTCCTCAAGTTGCACCAGTGGATCACCGTACAGGGCTTTGTCATGACCCGTTACCTCATGGTTGCCCGCGTTTGAAGAAAGATCTTCGACTCCACTGACACCACGAACCGATTTCTTTCCACAAGCCAAAGTCAACATGAGCAAATAGGGATTTATCCCTTTAAATTGACGGGCTGCGGCAAGCGTTTTGCCAGCAGTTTGTAAGGCGCACGGGCGCACGACTCCACCATCCTGCGGAACGGCGGGATATACATGCCAAGAAATCTTCGCTGTCTCCTGTTTTCTGTTCGTCCGTAATTGTCGATGAGGGACTCAACTGATGAGTACCAAACCAGTGGAGGATGAATGACCCGACACTGCCGTTTCGTGATTACGTCTTCAATGCAGCGAGGCCAATCCGTGACCCTCGTGACAGGAACGGCATGTCTGACAAAGTGGAGGGCTGCTCGATAAGACATGGTATAAGCAACCGCTCCTGACGCTCCTGTCCCTTTCAGACCGGGAGCGCGAAGATGGGACAGGTAATGGTCAAACAGGCCAATGACGCCCTGCCGACGAACATAGGCCCTTGAAGAATAGAGTTGCGTGAGTTCAGCATCGTGGTAATACCGGCCAGTCAGGAACTCAACTAGTTGGGGAGAGGGAACGGCATCATCCTCCAAGATCAGGGCATAGGCTATATTCTCAGAGACAATTCGCCGATAGACCTTGATATGTGACAAGGCACAGGCAAACTCGGCATGGGACAGGATTCTTCCCGCTCGTCGCGTGGCAACACGGTCAATCTGGTCTTCATACTGAGGATCGAGTCCATGGCGACCGTCCACGGCATCGACAAACTCAAAGTCGATACCGAGATTGCACAGGGCCTCTGAAATAGCTTCACGCCGTTCGGTGCAATCTAATAGGGACACCACAAAGACGGGGATCGTGGGCGGCATGGCAGTCTTTCTTGGAAAGATGGACCATCAGCCACCGACCGGACATGGTCGGGCCGATTCCGTCCTCCAAGGAGACTGGATGACCCTGCGTATTTACCTGTTCATGATCACCAACCCTGACGATAGCTAGTCGCCATGTTCGGTGATAGGCTCTTGTATTGAGCAGGCGACCCGACAAGGGTGCCCCTCGGAGAACGGAATACTGGGAGTGTATTGATGTTGGTAGGCTATGGCAAGCCTTGGCATTTGATAGCATGCTTTCATTATGCAGGAATTGGTGCCACCGACCCCACAGCACCTGATCGCGTTTGTGATGCTGGTCGTAGTCGGCACGCTTGTTGTGCTATATTTCGAGTGTTACGAGAGTGCGGCTTGTTCCGTGTCGCATGTCTTATCTGATCTGGTCTCCGTCCTGCTCGTGAGTGCCGGATGGAGTATTATCCTAGTGGAGGTCGCCATGTTTGTTGAATCCTGGATCAAGGAACGACGTGAACGACGGTACAAGGAAGAACGGCAATCACTCGTCGAAGAGCTACGCGCCAAGATTCGCTCAACGGGCAAACCGTTAACCGAACAAGACCTTGAAGAATTAGAGCAGGAGACTGGTCACGTTTTGCCGACCAATTCCCGATAGGTCATCGGCTTCCCTGGCATGGCTCCAAAGAGAGCCTGCATCCGGTCTACCGTATCTACCTGACAGTTCCCTTCATTTAGCCGGAAGGTGAACTCGTCAACATACCGATCCAGGTGCTTCACGCTCACTTGATGGAAGGTGCCTTCCAGCCCGCGTTTCAAATTGGCCCACACGCTTTCAATCCCGTTCGTATGCGCCATCCCCCTCACGTACTCATTCGCTGAATGGTTCAGGGTTTCATGCTGATACCCTTTGCGGGTCAGCCCACGATAGGCTCCATGATTATCGGTATAGACTTGTGACCCCTGTTCGACGTGTCGCTGGATCTCCGTCCACAAGGTCAGCCGATCCGTCCCTGTCACCGACTTGGCAATCGTCTTGCCGTCCCGTGCGCGCATGCCCATAACGGCTTGTTTCCCGGTCGATCCACCGCCTTGAGGCTTCGTGCCTTTTTTCAGACGTTTGTTGCGCTCTTTGCCCCCGATGTACGTCTCGTCAATCTCCACAATGCCGGAAAGCAAAATCGACTGCGAATCACAGGCTTTCCGAAGCCGATGCAGCATATACCAGGCATGCGGTTGTTTGATCTTGATCTTTTTGCTTAACTCCATGGAGGAAATGCCCTTCCGATCCGTCAAGAACAGATACGCGGCCATCAGCCATTTGCGCGCGTCGATCTTGTTGCGTTCAAGTGGCGTATTGGTGAAGACCGTGAAGTAGGCCCGACACATCCCACACCAATAGGTGCCTGCCTTCTTTTGAGGCGTAATCTTGTCAGTCTTGTCGCACTTCGCACAGACCGGCTGTCCGTGCCACCGGACCCGCTCGAAGTACTGAATGGCACTCTCGACCGTCGGATATAACTCATTGATTTCAAACAGGCTTAAGGTCTTGGCTTTGTGTGTCGGCATCGTCTTCTCCCTTCGTGAATACTGAAAGCATACTAGCACGATAGAGAAGGTTTGTCAAGTTAAAGGGATAAATCCGAGCAAATACGACAACGTGACCACAATAGTTGGTTGATGTGTTTTCATGGTACACCCTCCTTCCAATTAACCAGATATTGCTTATTCCATATCTTGCCTTCACGGCACGCTTTCTTTCTTCTGAAGACGAGACTTCTGCCTATGCGTATAAAAAGGTAATTGCAAGAACGGGGCCAATTTATACAAACACCGCAGGGCTTGTTGTTATGGAAAGCGCCGAACGGGTCAATCCCCGACGCTGGAAAGGCTCACTGGTATTGGCTGAAAGCCTTTTCAAGAAGAAGATATGAGCAAAAGAAGAACGATTCTGAAAAAGGGGGCGGACCAATAACGGCGGGGATAACTGATGTTTTTTTTCAACACGCGTTGCTTTTAGTCAACGCTTTGAACCACGCTGCTTTTCAACAGGAGCTGTTCAAACGCCTGCGCGTTCATTTCCCCGGACACGAATTGATAGCAATGCCCGCCTTTCTCTTTTGCGCGGTACATTGCCCGATCAGCCTGTGCAATCAATGCATCGGGATCGGTTGCATCGAAAGGATACAACGCAATGCCCACGCTGGCGGTGATCGGGATCGTCCGATCGCCCACGGTTGCAGGTCGGCAAATGGCTTCCAGAACCTTTTGCGCCACGTGCCCGGCGTCCTGTTCCCGGTTCAAATCCTGCAACACCATGGTAAACTCATCGCCGCTGAGACGAGCGATGGTATCCGTGCGACGCACGCAACTCACCAGACGATCCGCCACGATTTTGAGCAACGCGTCCCCTGTCTCATGACCCAGGGAATCATTAATCGGTTTGAAATGATCCAGGTCTACGAAGAGGACTCCGACTCCCCGACCGTGGCGTTTGGCTTGGGCCAATGCCTGCTTGAGGCGATCGGAGAACAAAAGCCGATTGGGCAAATCGGTCAGAGGATCATGATGGGCCAAGTGGAATATTCGCGCTTCCGTCTCTTTGCGCACCATGGCCAAGGACAAGATGATCGTCATGTGCCTCGCAAGGGTTTCAATCCATCGAATCGTCAACGGATCAAAGGTGTCCCGGTGCGCACCATAGATTGCCATGACACCGAACGCCAGGTCCCGCATGCGGAGAGGAACCACGAGTTTCGCCGGGTATGCCATGGAACGGGACCTCCCGCGGTGACGTTCCTCTTGGAGATGAAGCGTCGTCTGCGTATCCAGAACGGATTCCATGCAACGCCGGTCTTCGTCGGTCAAACGTGACGGATTCCGGCTTGAACGGGAATCCCCGGCCCGTTCATGCACGGAAATGTCTTCACCGGCCTCTCGTATCGCCACCCACGCCAAAGGATACGAAAAGCGTTGCGTTAATTGTTCGCACAGGCGGGACAGGCTTTCTGAAAGGGAATTTCCCTCGAGAAGCCGTTCGCCCAGATCCTGAAGCAGCGGGAGAAGTTCTTCCGGGATTGACTTCTTCATGACCGGATCTCATTCGGGAACGTTGAGGATTCCCGTCTCGACGTCGCGTTGGACCTGCGCATAGCGTTCGGGCGTCCCCACGTCCGACCAGTACCCGGGAAACACGTACCCGGCGACCATGGCTCCTCGTTCGAGCCACCACACGTAGGCGTCAATGATCGAAGAACACCCCCCTTGCGGAACGTGGCGCAGCATCAACGGGTCAAGCACGTGGACACCGGCAAACATGCGACGGCACCGGATCACGTCGTCCTCTTGAGCCGCACGCCCTTTTCCATGAATGCGCAAGACCCGGTCGTCCTCATCCGTCTCGACCACGCCCCAGTGCTCGACGTTCGGGTCGTCACGCAGCGCCATGGTGGCAAGCGCTTCTTTTTTCCTGTGACACGCAACCAGTTGGGACAAATCGAGATCCGCGACCGTGTCTCCGTTCAACACAAGAAAGGGACCGTCGCCAAAAAATTCTTCGACGCGTTTGATACCCCCCCCCGTTCCGAGTAACACCGGTTCATACGAATACGAAAGACGCATGTGCCATTGCGAGCCGTCGCCCAAGGTTTGTTTGACCTGCTCCCCAAGGTAGTGAAGGTTGATCATCACGTGCTCGACGCCATGGCGGCGCAGCAAAAGGAGGTTCCACACGAGAAGCGGATATGGGCCTACGGGCAACAGCGGTTTCGGAACGGACTCCGTCAACGGACGGAGTCGTATGCCAAGACCCGCTGCCAAAACCATGGCTTTCATGGGATCGTTTTCACCATTCGGGAATATAGGGTGTGAGGTGAAGGAGGAGCGGTTCCAACTCGGGATATTTCTCCAGGTTTCGCCGCACGTAGCCCAACGTCCGTGGGATGTCCGCAAGAAACTTGGGATTCCCCTTGACCCGATCAATATACACGAACCGGCCGGCGGCTTTCAGATTGCGTTGAATGCTCGTGAAATCGAAGAGCCGCCGGAATGCCGCACGGTCCGTCAACAACAGGCGATCCCGTTCGTCCGGATCCAGCCCCGCACACATCCCGGTGATGTATCGATCAATCATCTCATCAACAAACGCTTCATCCAACGCCATGTAGGAATCCCGGAGAAGAGAGGCCAGATCATAGGTTGCAGGTCCCAGTAACGCATCCTGAAAATCAATGACCCCCAGTCGATCGCCGTCCACCATCAAATTTCGTGAGTGGTAATCACGATGCGTGAACACCCGGGGTTGGCCGGCAAGCCATTCGGCGATGGTGGAAAACCCGTTGCGAATCGCCTTTTCGTCATCCGCACACATCGGCTTTTTGTCGCGCCTGGCCCAAATGCCGTATTCCAAAAAATGCTCGAACTCCCACATCAACAGCGGCTCATCAAACGAGCGGGAGAAAGCCTGGCATTCATCGGCACCGGCACCGTGTGCCGTCAGTTGAAGATGGATCCGGACCAACGTATCGACGGCCAACGGATAGTATTTCCGAACGGCAGACTCTCTATCTCTGCTACACGCATGAAATAGGGTCAAGTCACCGAAATCTTCGAGATACAGGAGCCCGGCTGCTTCATCATAAAAATGAAGCGCGGGGACCGGGATCCCGGACCGGGCCAATAGCCGCAGGATATTCAGAAACGGAAGTTCCCGGACATCCGTGGCTGCCCCGCTCACGGCTTCTTCCGAGACCTTGAATCCCTCCGGGTCCGCGAGCTGCATCAAGATCAGCGAAGGGATCGGCCCATTTTTCAATTCGAGCCGATAATACCGCCGATTCGATGCATCTCCACACAACGGGACGACGTTCACCAGCTCGGCCCGAAAGGGCAGCCGGGTCCGCAGCGTCGTCTCCAACAACACCGGATCCGGTCTTGGAGGTGAAGAAACGGCTTCAGAACCCATACCGGCAAATTATAAGGCGTCTGACCTGCCCCTGTCACTTTGCAATATCGGGATAACCAAATGTAAGCTATACCCCTTGGACAATGAGGACTCTCTGAAAGGTCGAACCCGCTCATGACAAGCCATTGTCCCCTCATACAATACGCCTCATCCCGGAAGAGCATATAGACACGAACAGGAAGGAACCAAGCATGGAAATCGGATTTATCGGGCTCGGTAAAATGGGCATGAATATGGTGACTCGGCTCCGGCAGGGTGATCATCGGGTGCTTGTGTTCGACCGGGCACAGGACCTCGTGACGCAGGCTGAAGGAATCGGAACGGTCGGAACCTCTTCGCTTCAAGACCTCGTCTCGAAACTGGCCAAGCCGCGCGCCGTATGGATGATGGTCCCTTCCGGCGCGCCGACGGAAGAGACCGTTCAGGCCCTGGCGGACCTGTTGGAACCCGACGACGTGATCATCGATGGCGGAAACACCAACTTCCACGACGACGTCCGCCGGGCTGCGGAATTGAAAACCAAACAGATTCATTACATCGACGCCGGAACCAGCGGGGGCATTTGGGGACTCCAGATCGGCTATTGCCTGATGATCGGCGGCGAAGAAACACTCGTGCAGCGGCTTGCGCCGATTTTCACCACCTTGGCCCCACAAGATGGATGGGCTCACGTCGGCGGTCACGGCGCCGGGCATTACGTCAAAATGGTGCACAACGGCATTGAATACAGCATCATGCAAGGCTATGCCGAGGGGTTCGAATTGATGTCCAAGAGCGAGTACCGACTTGATTTACCCAAGATTGCCGACCTGTGGATGCATGGGAGCGTCGTGCGTTCATGGCTGTTGGAACTCGGGGCCACGGCGCTCAAAGACGATCCCACGCTCGCGGGATTACGCGGGTACGTTCAGGATTCGGGTGAAGGTCGATGGATGCTGATGGAGGCGATGGACAAGGACGTCCCGGTCCCGACCCTGTCCGCTGCGCTCTTTACCCGGTTCCGGTCCAGACAGGAAGAGTCGTTTTCCGAAAAAATGCTGGCGGCGCTCCGCAATGCGTTCGGCGGCCATAAGGTCAAACGGTGATCAATGTCAACCTGAATAGGATGAGATGACAAGACCCACACCACACGAGCAGCCCTTGACGAGACAGACCAATTCCGGTGCACACGTCGAACCCTGTACCCTCGTTATTTTTGGGGGATCAGGGGATCTCACCCGGCGTAAGCTCCTGCCGGCTCTTTATAATCTGAGGCTCGATGGATTGCTCCCAGCCAACTATGCCGTGGTGGGAATCGGGCGCAGGCCCTGGAGTGACGACGAGTTCAGGAAAATAGCGCACGGCGGCATCGAGCAATTTTCCCGGCAGTCTCTCCAACAGGACACGTGGGAGGACTTTGCACGACGACTGCATTATTTCTCCGGAGCCAGTGAAGATCTTACGACGTACCAGGGGCTCCGCAGACGGATCGAAGAAATCGAGGCCCAATTCAATTTGCCGGGCCATCGCATCTTCTACCTGGCGATTCCACCCACCTCCTTCGGACCTTCATGTGAAGGATTACGGCACGCCGGGCTGATCTATCCGGCCGACCTGCCTGATCGTGTCTCCCGCGTCATCGTTGAAAAACCCATTGGGCATGATCTGGAGTCGGCAAAAGCCATCAATACGACGATCGGTGAAGTGTTCGATGAATCTCAAATCTACCGTATCGATCATTATCTCGGGAAAGAAACGGTACAGAATATTATGGTGCTCCGATTCGCCAACAGTATTTTTGAACCCATCTGGAATCATAAATATATCGACCACGTCCAGATTACCGTGAGCGAAGAGGAAGGCTTGGGCACCAGGGCCAGCTATTACGAACAGGCCGGGGCACTCCGGGATATGATGCAGAATCACATCCTCCAACTCCTCTGCCTGATCGCCATGGAACCACCCTATTCATTGGATACGGACGTCGTTCGCAATGGCCGCATGGAGGTCCTCCGTTCTCTCCGCCCCATCCGTGGCACGGACGTTGAGCATGTCACCGTTCGTGCGCAATACGCCACGGGCACCATCAAAGGCCAGGAAATTCCCGGGTACCGGCACGAGGCAGGCGTCCGACCGGACTCGACAACGGAGACGTACGTGGCGCTACGGTGTTACGTGGAAAACTGGCGGTGGTCGGGCGTTCCTTTTTATCTGCGGACCGGTAAAGCGATGCCGCGTCGCGCCTCGGAAATCGCCGTTCAATTCAAAGATATTCCGGGAATTCTCTTCAACGCCGCCTCCCTAACGCGCCAAGCACCAAACGTGCTGACGTTTCGCATTCAACCACATGAGGGAATGGCATTGAGGATTATGGCCAAGAATCCCGGCAGTCGAGCAGCAACCCATCCCGTGGACATGAACTTCAACTATGGCGATGCCTTTTCCGCGCCATCGCCTGAAGCCTATGAACGGTTGCTGTTGGACGTGATGGCCGGGGATGCGTCGTTGTTTATGCGGCGCGACGCCGTAGAAGCCTCATGGGCCTGGATTACGGATATTCTGAACGGGTGGAACGCCCAGGACAGCCGAGGATTGCCTGAATACCCCGCAGGCACGTGGGGCCCCGTTGAAGCGGATAAGCTCATGGCAACCAACGGCCAACAATGGCGGTTGGTGTGACGCCGTGACTCTGTTCCAACGCCCTTCTCTTTGAACACCCCTGACCATCACAGGGCTATCCAAGCAAGGCCTCCTCGACCGCCTTCTGGATTCGCCTGAGCCCGTCTTCAACGTCGCAGCCAAGGTGGAGCCGAATCACCCGGCGGTTGCGCGTGCAAAGGCTCTTCATATCGCCCAATGCCTGTGCGGCCGCCAACGTTCTAAAGGAATAGGGTTCGTCGGGGATGTCCAGATCCGCTATCTGATCCGCGGTGACCTGAAGGAACACTCCGGAATTAGGGCCCCCTTTATGGAGTTGACCGGTTGAATGCAGGAAACGCGGGCCATACCCCAGGGTCGTCGCGACTCGTTTCGCGTCACGAATGAGGGCGCGAATACGCCGGAAGGCCTCATGAACCGCCGGCGTCCGTTCGAGATACGCATTGATCGCCACGTAATCACCGGTCCGGACACGGGAGAGATGCGCGGCCACCGCGTGGGCCAACGAAGACGCGCCATCCAACGCGTGTCGATTCGCGTCATCGGCGAAGAGACGAACGTCGCCATCCGTGATGACGGGTGATTCTTCCGGCAATCGTCCATTCTTTTTGAATTCTTCGAGATAGAACTTGGTAAACTCTTTACTTTCCTGGACGTTGGGTTGATCGAACGCGTTGATTCCCAACAGGGACCCTGCCGTGGCGGTCGCCAGTTCCCACCGGAAAAACTCCTGCCCGAGATTCATTAAACTCGTGCAATCAATACGCACGACCGGATGTCCGGCCGATTGCAAGGCATCGACGGTGGCGTCCTGCTCCGGAGCGGCTCCATCCGCGTCGCGGATATACACGAACACACGATCGTTACCGTAGGACTGCGGCACTCCCAACGGTTCATCATCCACCGGAATGAGGCCTTTGCCTTCTTTCCCCGTACTTTCGGCAATCAACTGTTCCAACCAAGCCCCCAAATCGCTGACCGCGGGAGAGGTGATGAACGTCACCTTGTCATGACCGGCTTTGGCCAACGTGCTCAAAACCACCCCCAACGTGACCCCGGGATTGTCCGGGACAGGCACGGTCGAATCGCAGCTCTGGCGCATGCGTTCGGCCTGACGCAGCAGAACCTCCACGTTCACGCCCATCGCAGCGGCCGGCACCATACCAAAGTTGGACAAGGCCGAATAGCGTCCTCCAATGTCAGGCATGCCTGGAAAAACAGCTCGAAACCGGAGTTCGTGGGCCAAACGTTCCAGGAGGGAACCCGGGTCGGTAATCGCGATAAAATTCTCGCCGGCGCAGTCACCTTTGATCCGCAGCATCCGTTCAAAGAAATATTTTTGGAATACCAACGGTTCGGTGGTTGAACCGGACTTGCTCGCCACGACACACAGCGTGCGTTCGAGGTCAACGGTTTCTTCAAAACTCTTCACCTGCGAGGGAACGGTACTATCCAACACGTGCAGCTCGGGATAGCCTTGGATGACGCCAAAGGTCATCCGGAACACTTCCGGGCAGAGGCTGCTGCCGCCCATGCCCAAGAGGAGGATATGGGTAAACCCGGCGGTTTTGACTTCTTCGGCAAACGCCTGCAATCGTGAGACGTGACGGATCTGATGTTCGGAAACGGACAGCCAACCCAGGGCGTTTCGAATGACGGCCTGATGGGCGGGATCCTCATGCCAGAGTGTGGGGTCTTTCGCCCAAATCCTGCGGACAAAATCTTGGGCGTGCAAGTCGTCGAGCGCGTTACGTACGGCCTCGTCGAATGCTCCCACCACGTAGGTTTGGCGGTTCATCTCCGGGTCCAGCCCTCGTTCCTGACCGTTCTCACTCATGGGTCCGATTCCACAATAGTCAAAGGCACCCCGACCTGTCATTCCTGCGAAAGCAGGAATCCAGGGTCGTTATCTTGCAAACGAAGGAAAAAGCAAAAACCCTGGATCCCCGATCAAGTCGGGGATGACAGAAGGAAACAGCGAAAATTGTCAACGAGTGCCATCAACGAACCTCCGCGTTGACGGCAATTTCCACCTGTTGTTTGGCAGCGGCGACGACCTGATCCACGGTAAATCCGAAATGGTTGAGAAGATCCTTAACTGGTGCCGATGCCCCATAGGTGTCGATACCGAGGCTCGTGCCAGTCAACCCCACGTACTTACTCCAGCCGAACGTCGTGGCTTGCTCAACGGAAACCCTGGCGGTCACTTCAGGAGGAAGGACATTGTCCCGATACTCCTGACTTTGCTGCTCAAAGAGTCTCCAGGCCGGCATGCTCACGACTCGCGCGTGGATTCCCTGCCTTTTGAGTTCCTCATACGCTTCTACACAGAGGGACACTTCGCTCCCGGAAGCCAACAGCAGTACTTCGGGTTTGCCGTCCTCGGCATCAGCCAGGACATACGCTCCTTTGGCCAAGCCACTGGCCGGCGCAAACCGCGTCCGGTCCAACGTCGGAATGGCCTGCCGCGTCAGGACCAAGATCACAGGTTGACGTTGGAGTTCCATAATGACCCGCCACGCTTCCACGATTTCATTGGCATCCCCGGGCCGGATCACCATGAGATCGGGAATGGCGCGCAACGACGCCAAGTGCTCGATGGGTTGATGCGTCGGTCCATCTTCGCCAAGACTGATCGAATCATGCGTAAACACGTAAATCACGGGAACCTTCATCATGGCCGCAAGGCGAATGGCCGGTCGCCCGTAATCGCTGAAGATCAAAAACCCGGCGCCATAGGGACGAACTTTCGAGAGCGCCATCCCGCTCAAAATCGAACCCATCGCATGTTCCCGAACGCCGAAATGCATATTGCGCCCGCCCTCGGACCCGGCTTGAAGATCTCCGGCTCCCTCGAACGTCAAGAGCGTTTTGGTGGAAGGAGCCAAATCCGCGGAGCCTCCAAGCAACCAGGGGACTTCCTTGGCAATGGCATTGAGGACTTTTCCGGAAGACGCCCGGCTCGCCACGCCCTTGGGGTCCGCAGGGAATTCCGGCAATTCCTTGTCCCAGCTTTCGGGCAGTTGGCGGCATTCCATTTTCGACAGTTGATCCGCCAGTTCAGGATATTTCTCCTTGTACGCGCGAAACATGGTCGTCCAGGCGTCTCGTCCGGCCTTCCCTCGCGTTCCTATGCCTGACCGAAAATGCGCCAACACTTCCTCGGGCACCAGAAATTTCGCCTCTTCGGGCCATCCATAGTTTTTCTTCGTCAGGCGAATTTCGTCTTCGCCCAGCGGTTCGCCATGTGCCCCATGCGTATCCTGTTTATTGGGTGCGCCGAACGCAATGTGACTGTCAACGATAATGAGACTCGGGCCTTCGGTTTGGTTCTTGAACGAATCGAAGGCCTGCGTCAACGATTCCAAATCATTGGCGTCATCGACGTGTGAGACGTTCCATCCATAGGCTCGAAACCGGGCTGCCACGTCTTCGCTGAAGGCCAATGCGGTTTTGCCTTCAATGGTAATATGGTTGTTGTCGTACACCCAACAGAGATTCGACAACTTGAGATGGCCCGCGAGCGAGGCGGCTTCGCTGGAAACCCCCTCCATCAAACACCCGTCTCCACAAAAAGAAAAAATGTCGTAATCGATGACGTCGAAACCAGGGCGATTGAAATACTTGGCCATCCACCGCTGGGCAATGGCCATGCCGACACTATTGGCCAATCCCTGTCCCAGGGGGCCGGTGGTGGTTTCCACACCGGTCGTACAATGCTGTTCAGGGTGACCCGGGCATTTGCTGTCCAACTGCCGAAACCGTTTAATGTCGTCCAGGCTCACCGCAAGCTCATCGGTCGGTTCATGCCCATCTCCGATCTCCTTGATTTCGCACAGATGCAGAATGGCATACAGCAGCATGGAGGCATGGCCTACCGAAAGAACGAATCGATCACGATTGGGCCAACCGGGATCACCGGGATCAAAACGCAAAAACCGGTTCCACAAGCAATAGGCCACCGGTGCCAGAGCCATGGGGGTGCCGGGATGACCGGAGTTCGCGGCTTGTACCGCGTCCATCGCCAAGGTACGAATGGTATTGATACTGAGCTGCTCTACGGATTGCTGCCCTGACATAGTCCTCATCCCTTTCATGCTATCCTTCCGTGGTGACGATTCACGGAAATCTACGTAAATTTACTGTGTAACTCGGTTTTTCCGGCGAACATCTCATCAACCGGAGAATACCTTTTTGAAGGGGGTCTTGCCAAATGAGGGCAGCGGGTGTCGGAAGTTAAACGGTTCATTGCAAACCGGCTTCTCCCGGCCTTATGATACGACCTGCCATGAAAATCATTGTGACCAATCCACGTCAGGAGCTTGAAATCCAGGGGCCTACCCGGGTCCATCAACTCCTGCAACAACTCGACCTGACTCCGGAAGCCTACCTGGTCATCCGTGGAGACGAGTTGGTCACGGAGGATACGGTGCTTCAGGATTCAGACTCGATTGAAATCAGGTCGGTCATCTCCGGGGGGTAGTTGCTCCATGCGTTGCCGAAAATGTACTCATCCTGCTGTCATCAAAATGCCTCGGCACAATACCTCGTTGTGCAAAGATTGCTTTACCGAGTTTGTGCATACCCAAGTCCGTCGAGCCATCAAATCCCACCGGATGTTCGCTCCCGACGACCGCATTTTAGTGGCCGTCTCCGGGGGCAAAGACAGCCTCACCCTCTGGGGCATCCTGCTGAAACTCGGGTACCGGGCTGACGCCTTATACGTCGACTTGGGGATCGGTGATTACTCGCTTCGGTCCAAGCAAAAGGTCCAACGTTTCACCGACACCGTGGCTGCCGCCTATCAATCGAAACTCCACGTTCATACGGTGGAACAGGAACAAGGCGCCGGCATTCGCGAATTGGCGACGCTGGTCCATCGACCGACCTGCTCCACCTGCGGGACCATGAAGCGCTACCAGTTCAACCGCGTGGCCGTCGAGCAGGACTACGACGTGATGGCCACCGGTCATAACCTGGACGATGAAGCGGCCAGGCTCCTGGGAAACGTCCTGCATTGGCAGACGGATTACCTGGACAAACAAACGCCGAGTTTGCCTGCCTCACTCGGAGGGTTTGCCAAGAAAGTCAAACCCCTGTATCGCCTGACAGAGCGTGAAATCGCAGCCTATGCGGTCATCCATCACATAGATTACATCGTGGAGGAATGCCCGATGGCCAAGGGCTCCAAGTTGCTGGCATACAAACACGCCTTGAATCGACTGGAAGCCGACTCGCCGGGGACCAAACATACCTTTTATCTGAACTTTTTGGATCGTCAAGCCAAACAGCAGGAAACAGCCGGGAACATTGCCGAACAGGATCGACAACGCCTCCACCCCTGCACGACCTGCGGGCAACCGACGTCCGCGAACGTCTGCTCGTACTGCCAAATGATGGCCAAAGCCAAAGCCCACGTCTGACAAGCGGTATTCTTCTTTACTTCCGGCCCGGACCCCCAAAATTGACCGGACCATATCGACTATGCCACATTCGGTTTTCCTGTCCAGTACGCATTTGAAGATGAAGAAATGGTTGGAGGACTTTTATGGCTTCGGATCTCAAACACAAAAGTCGTGAGTTGACGGAAGGACCCGGACGGGCACCGGCCCGGGCCATGTTACGGGCCGTGGGGCTTCGGGATGAGGATTTTGCCAAACCGCTCATCGCCGTCGCGAATACCTGGTCCGAGGTCACCCCATGCAATTTGCACCTGCGTGATATTGCCGAAAAGGTTAAAGCCGGTATCCGCGAGGCCGGTGGCGTGCCCCTCGAATTTAATAGCATCGTCATATCTGACGGTATCAGCATGGGCACGGAGGGCATGAAAACCTCCCTTATCAGCCGTGAAGTCGTGGCCGATTCCATCGAACTGGTGGTCCGCGGTCATTTGTTTGACGCCGTGGTGGCCATCTCGGGCTGCGATAAAACCATCCCCGGTACGGTCATGGCCCTGGCCCGGCTGAATCTTCCATCGCTGATGCTCTACGGGGGCTCCATTATGCCCGGCCAATTCCAGGGCCAGAACGTCTCGATTCAGGAAGTCTTCGAGGCGGTGGGGGCTCATGCTCGCGGCACCATGTCGGATGCCGACCTGCACGATCTCGAGAGTGAGGCGTGCCCGGGAGCAGGGGCCTGTGGCGGACAATTTACCGCCAATACCATGTCGATTGCCTTCGAGTTCCTGGGTATTTCCCCGATGGGATTTAACGGCGTCCCCGCGTTGGATTCTCACAAGGCATCCGTCTCGGCCCAATGCGGGCATCTCGTGATGGACCTGTTGAAACGTGACCTTCGGCCTAAAACCATTATCACGCGAGATGCCTTGGAAAACGCGATTGCCGCGGTGGCTTCAACCGGCGGATCCACGAACGCCGTACTTCACCTTTTAGCCGTGGCCCATGAAATCGGCGTTGAATTGGCCATTGACGATTTTGACACCGTCAATCAACGGATACCCCTGATCGCCGATTTGAAGCCGGGCGGACGCTACATGGCCGCAGACTTGTATCAGGCCGGAGGGACCCGTCTCGTGGCCAAACGATTGCTCGAGGTGGGTCTGCTCAAAGGCGAGTGCTTGACCGTCACGGGACGCACGATCAAAGAAGAAGCCCTTGCCGCTTCGGAAACGCCGGGCCAAAGAGTCCTCTACCCCGCGGCAGAGCCGATCAAGGCCACGGGTGGCTTGGTTATTCTGCACGGGAACCTGGCTCCCGACGGGTGCGTGGTCAAAGTCGCGGGCCATAGCAAGTTGACCCATACCGGTCCGGCCAAGGTGTTTGATTGCGAAGAAGACGCCTTCGCCGCGGTGCAGAATGGTAACATCGTGGATGGCGACGTCGTCGTGATCCGGTATGAAGGGCCGCAAGGCGGACCCGGGATGCGGGAAATGCTGGGCGTGACCAGTGCCCTTGTCGGCGCCGGCCTTGGCGAAACCGTTGCCCTGCTCACGGACGGCCGGTTTTCCGGGGCCACGCATGGAATGATGGCCGGACACGTGACCCCGGAAGCCACCAAAGGCGGCCCCATTGCAGTGGTTCAACATGGAGATACGATCACGTTTGACGTCCCTAACCGGCGACTCGACCTGATGATTTCCACCGATGAGATTGAGGCCCGGTTACAGCATTGGACTGCTCCTCCTCCGAAGTACACGAGTGGAGTGCTCGCGAAGTACGCTCGTGCCGTCTCATCGGCGTCAAAAGGTGCCGTCACCTGACGACTCTTTCCGATCTGCAACCAGCCTGAAAAACACAAAAAAGGCGGGAAGGGCAACAACCCTTCCCGCCTTTGTCCGCTTCAAACCGTGCGGTCGTTACCCTGCGGCTTTCTTGAAGTCCTGCAATAAAATATTTTCTTTGTACCGGATGATTTGGACGGGCTTGAATGCCCGATCCTTTTTCCCCAGGGCGGCCCGTTGTTCGACTTCTTTCACGAACGCTTCAGGCCCATAAATGGGGGCATAGGTCATGGTGACGATCACGTCCATGGATGGGGCATTCGGAGGCGTCGGGAAGGTAAACGTTTCGATCCGTTGTTCTTCGGGCTTGAGAACGTTCTCTTTCAAGACCTTGTCGGCTTCAAAGTCGAAGATGGTGGCTTTTCCATCTTTGGTCCCGAACACCCGTTCATAGTAGCGTTTTTCAACGTAGGCTTTTCGCAAATTTTTCCCCAGAATCGTTAAATCGAGTTCCACGCGGGACCAGCCGGGATGGGGTAACGGAAGATTATGCGGGACCAGGCTCTGGACCGTGACCCTGACTTCGGATTCCTCACCTTTGACTTGGGTCTCGACTTTCACTTTCACGGCATCGGCCCGCACTTTGCCAAAACGGCCGGGAAAACTGTGGTTTGAAATCTTTCGGTTCCGTTCTCCATTAGCCGACTCGCCAAACGCCTCGGGCATATGGCACGACTGGCAATTTTTCCCTGCCTGTTGGGTTTCAGTCTGCTGCCAGGGACCCAGCAGGTCAGGAAGTTTTTCATGGCCCGGCAAATTTTCATGGCAGGTTACGCAATACTGCGATTGACTATAGAGTTCCGCGGGGACGGATTGATGCGCCAGATTGTCCACCGGCTTTTTATAGCTGCCGAAGACGGTGCGCTCCAGTTGATAGATCGGATGGGGAGGATGCTGTTCGGGATCCACGTCTTTGATCAAGTGACATTGAGAACATCCCACCCCGTCCAACTGGGGATCACCGGATTCGATTTCCTTGATATAGACGCCCGTATGGTCCGGATACTCCAACACGCTCGGCGCGTGGCATCGAAAACACATTCTGCCTTCTTGATCACCGGAGGTCGCCCGGTAGCGCTCCAACGAGACACGAAAGGGAGCACTCAGAATTGAGCGAGATTGAGCGGAGGCTTCCCATTCTTCAAACACCCGCAGATGACACCGCTTGCATTTCTGGGAATCAGGAAACGCCTTTGTCAACGGCTTCTTTGAGCTCTTCTGAGCGGCCACTGTTTGGGGGACAGGACCATCAACGGCAACGATGAAGACGCTGATCACCACGAACACCCCGATGGCCCAACCTATTGCCTGGGAAAATTTTTGCATGAAGTCGCCCTTCATTAATCAGGTTGGCATTCGTGAAACAAGTGGCCGATTATAAGGATTTTGTCCGAAACGTCAGCAGTCGTCGTGATGAATAGTCCTCAATGATTTCCGTGGCTTTCTTTTTCTCCCGTTTGTGTTGCAGGGTCTCGAGATATTGATTGATCAATTCCTGGCTCGGTTCGGGAATCAAGGCATAGTTCAGGGACGCCTCCACGTAACTCGGCGCGGTGCCCTCCTTAACCTGTATGGAGAACGGCACTTTCCGCGTTGTTCCGCCATTGACGAGCGGTTTCGGAATCGGTCCACGCAGGATTTGCTCAAACGGCAATCCGAATTGTTCCTCCTGGGTCCCCAGTACGTGCCCGTCGGCGTCCTTGACGGTGACCGTCACGAAAAACTGCTTGAGCACGGGGTCGCCGCCGGGAAATACGTGGGGGAGACTCCCGTTTCTGACCAACACCCTGCCTTCAATACCGTTCTCCGACTGCCGGGCCTCAAGATCCACCCGCGGGAACCACTCGGCTTGCAGGTTTCGATTACTGAGCATGATACCCGGGATCACAATCCCTTGAAACCAATGTCGTCCGATGGGCCGCGTCAACGAGCCACGTTTGGAGGTGGAGCTCCCGGTCGACTGCTCCATGTGGCAATCCTGACAAATCGTCCCCTTCAGAATCTGTCCGGGCAAATCGGCCTGGGTCACGTCCTTGACTTTGCTGAAGTGACAGGAAGCACAAAATTGAGCGCCCTTATACACCGGAGCCTGTTTCGAGGGATGCACGAGGTTTTCCTCGGCATCGGCATACGGCCCGAAAAAGGTGTTTCCCGGATTGATCTTAAACGCCGGGAAATCCGCGTGATCCTCACGTACCGAATCAATCAGGTGACAGGACGAACAACTGATCCCTTCCACTCCATGGGTCTTCTTGGCTCTTCTGCCTCGTTTTTTCGGCTTGTGCGACAAAACCTGCGCAATGATGTTTTCAGTATGTTGAGGAAACACCGTTACCGCAGGAACATGACACGACAGGCATCGCGTTTTTTCTTCTGCGGTTGGTTTCGTTTGCAGCCATAGGCCGAGGACGGTCTTGAACACGGGCGACGTGAGCGCGGTCCCATGCAACAGGGCTCCATCCACGCGCCCGAACGTCTTGAGGTCAGGGGTTTGCTCCCGCATCCCTTTCCATTCCTCGTAGTGACGATCATGACATTGTTTGCAATGATCGGAAGGCAGAAAGACTTCTTCTATTTCCTTGATCCACTTGTGGGTTTCAGGAATTTGGGCTTCTTCCTGCGCATTCGCGCACGGGAGTGGAATCCACAGGATTCCCATCAGAACTATCAAGAAACGGCTTCTCATTTTCCCAGGCCTGCTTGTACGGCTCTCGTCGTTTCGAAAAGATGGCATGGCTTTCACTAATCTTGGTTGACGCGTACGAAGTGGAAATTCAGCCCCCCACCGACGCCCTGGTCATCGATACCGGCTGCTTCAAACGTCGCCACCGAAAAATTCCGAGTTGGCAACGCCTTTTCAAGCGCCTTTCCCAACTCCAGCATGTTCCGGATGTCTTTTCCGTCCACCTCTTTGATGATGGCCTTGACTTTGATGCCGGCACGATCTGCCGGCGAGCTTCCAATCACCCCAAACACCACCACGCCTTCGGCCTTGTTCAGGCCGAGAATTTCTTTGATCTCCTCATCGACTTCGCCAACGTCGATTCCAAATTCTTCCGCCAAGGCATAGGCTCGATCTTCCGTCATGCCTCCGTCAACGGATTCTGCAAAAGAGAGAAAAGACGACCACACAAAGCCACTGAGACAAAACGCCAAAACGGCACTGAGGGACCATCTGATCATCGTATTTCGCCCTACATGGTATGGGAGTCAGAGAAACACAGGAGGAAAACGTTGGGCTGCCGATGACTCATGATTTCGTCGAAGCCATTGGGCCGCCGACGGGATCGACCAGCAGTTGCAGCCAAGACGCCACTGCTTTTTGTCCGTTTCTTTCTTTATTCTCGCCGTTCCAGACGGCAAATGCCACGGCTTGCATGCGGCCGGGAACCAGGAGGGCTTCGTTCTCCGTGTCATCTCCTGATTTGGTCAACGGACGCTTCAGCACGACGCGCCAAAACCCTTTTTCCCATTCGGCTTCGCCTTTGATCTTGCCTTGCCGGTTCTTGCTCGTCAACGTACTGAATCCGCCGCCAATGAGATCTTCAACCGAGGAAGGCCTGCGAGGGATCACTTCAAATTTCCGAATGCCTCTTTTTTTTCGTCCCCGTTCCTTGGCCCTGGCTTTTCTCCGATCCACGTCGCTTTGCCAATCCGCTTTCCAATGCCAGATATTGACGTAGTGATCCAACTGGCCCATACAGAAAAACGCCGGAGCATTACCCAACGGGAGAGCCAGAGCCGCCCCGTCACGAAACACGCCGGGGGTCAGCCGTTCGTTCTTGGTCGCATCCTGCCATTCCACCAGAAATGAGATGTCTGTGCCATTGTGAACCGACCGGACCGAGATGACTTTGGCGCTCGGTTCCGGCCAAACCGGTCGAGTAATGATCTGACCACTAAGAGGAATGGGAATGGGCGCGATGGTCTCCCATGCCGCATCATCCGGCTTCGTCGGAATCGAGCCTTCCGTAAAATGGGACCGGATGACAATCCCTTGAGAGCTCACCACGGGGATGCCGAACCAGCCAAGCGCAACCGCCAAAAACACGATGCCTGATCCCATCACGATAAGAGAGCGGGGAAGCGTTCGTATCGATTTTACACGATGGGTTCCATCGTTTGGACACACGGTTTCACTCATCTGCCATCCTTACCAAAGTTTAATTCGCCGGACTTTATTTTCGTTGCGCTCGCAAATATAGAGATGGCCTTGACCATCAAAAGCCAAGCCTGACGGGGCATTCACCACCGCATCGACGGCCAGATTCCCGTCACCATGTTTCAGCATGCCGGCATCTTCCTTGGCCACAAAACGGGCGGCGCCACACCCTCCCATGTTTTTATCGTCGTAGCCACTGTCTCCGTTCCCTGCAATGGTCTCGATCAGACCCGTGGCATGATCCACTTTGCGGATACGATGATTCATCGAATCCGCAATATAGACGTTGGCGTCCTGATCGACAATGGCTGCCTCCGGCACGTTCAACATGGACATCACTGCGAGTTTTCCATCTCCATCATACCCAAAGCGACACACCCCGGCTACGGTCGAAATGATGCCCGTTTGTGCATCAACCTTTCGAATGCGGTTGCTGGCCTTATCCGTGAGGAAGATGTTTCCGCATGAGTCCACGTCGATCGCCACGATATCCCAAAGTTTCGCTTCAAGCGCCGGCAGGCCATCGTCAAGATAGGGGGACAGATCCAAATTATCCGAACATTGCGGGCGAAGCCATCCTTGGTCATCAGTGAAGTCAATGCCAATCGCATCACCGGAGAGTACGACCAGGTTTTGTGCGGTCAATGGACTGATCCAGTCTTCATCTGCCCTGGACCACGTCCCCGCAATGGTGGTCACCACGCCTGTTCGAGAATCGTATTTTCGAATACGGTGGGCTTGGGTATCCGCAATATACAGATTATCTTCCGAATCGAATGCAATCGCCCCGGGATAGGTCAGGTTGACTTCCAACGCAGGACCGTCACCATTAAAGCCGGATTGTCCGGAACCCACGACCGTCGTGATAATATCGGTCTCGTGATCGACTTTGCGAATGCGGTTGCATCCGGAATCACAAATATACAAATCGTTCTTGGAATCAATCGCCACGCTCAACGGCAAGTACAACCCGGCTTCCCCACAAGGACCGTAATCCCCGCTGTAACAGGTCTCTCCAATACCTGCATAGTTATGAAGGGTCCCGGCTTCCAGATCGACCCGACGAACCCGGTCCGACCCGTTTTCGGCAATGTAGAGCCAACGGCCTTCCTTGTCGACACAAATGTGATTCGGTAAGGGGATCCCTGCTTTCTTCGCACGTTTCCCGTCACCCGTACTTCGGGATTTTCCATTTCCCGCAAAGGTTTCGATTCTTCCAACCGCTGACTCTACACTCGTTTCCATATCATACTCCTTAGGATGAATCTTGTTCTCGGGTCAGAACCGCAGGAAATTCTTTCTAATTCTTCGACGTCTGAGCCGGTTCTGTGGCTTGTATTGGAGAAACCGTTTGATCACTTTGTGGAGCCGGCGACGGCGCCACGTCTGAAGCTTGCGGATTCACTTGGGCCTGGCTCTGCTGCTCCGCCGGAGGTTGTGCTTCGTGCTCGATGGCTTCTGCCTCATTCACGGATTTCTTGAAGCCTTTTATCGCCTTCCCGACCCCTTCACCGAGCTGCGGCAATTTCCCAGCGCCGAATATGATCAGAACAATGAAGAGTATCAGAATCAACTCGGTAAAGCCTAAACTCCCAAACATGATTGATTTCTCCTTTTGAGACAAGAATGCCGTTAGTCACGAGGGCGTTTCGCAAACCGTTGTTTTAAACGTTGCCGCGCCGCTTCAGCCTGTTCAAACATTTTACATTTTTCATAGGTATTGATGAGGTTGTAATACGCCAACGGCTCATCGGGGCTGTGCTCAACGGCTTCTTCCATAATTTTTACAGCCATGTCTGATTTTTTCAACGTAAAAGCAATGTCCATGAGTTTAAAGCTGGATTCCAAATGTGCAGGATCAAATTCCAACACCTTCATATAGGCTTGAACCGCCATATCAAGGGTGTTGTAATCCGATACTTGAGGATTATCCAACTGTTCATAGACTCCTGCCAAATTATACCAGGCAATCGGATCTTCAGGGGTAATTTCGATTAAACGTTCAAAGTACTCCTTTGCCTGCATATACTCTTTTTTATCGTGATGGAGCCTTCCCAAATTGAACAAAGACAACACGTCATATTTGTTCAACTCCAAGGCTCGCTCAAATTGAGGACGGGCATCATCCATCATCCCCTTGGTGCCGTAGATCGTTCCCAGGTTGGAATAATACATGGCTAGGGAGCGATCCATTTCCGTTCTCAAACCCTCGGCCATTTCTATGGCCTTTTTGACTTCGGTCAAGGCGTCTTCCAATTTCCCTTTTCCAAAATACAGTTCCCCCAACCGGCAACGGGCTTGAAAATCGTCAGGTTCTTCGCTGAGTAACTTTTCAAGTTCCGCAATCTCTTCGTCCGGAGTCAACGGCTGCTCCTGAGCCTGCGGCTCGCCCACTCCGCCCTCTTCCTCTGTTACGACATGTTGTGATTCCATGATTGTTACATACCCTCTCAACGTATTTAACTGAACGCAGGAGTCACCGGAGAATAGGTCACTGTTCCTGCTTTATTTCGTAATTTGCCCAGCGTGCCCCGCTTATCAAGCGTCATCAGCATGAACCCAACAACCACCATCAACGTCAAATGTGACAACTGCAGGGCATATCCTGCCATAAACATCAACCCCAAGCCATACCCTGCCAAACGACCGATTAACACCAGTTTAATGACAGTGTACGCCCAGCAGGTAAAACCTGCCATATAGAGGGCAAAGGGTAAATAAAAGGTATACCCCATGCCCATTTGAAACACCCAGCCGATCCCCTGCCCTGCCTTTCTCGCGTCTTCGGCAAGCGCGGGACTATACAGTGACAGGAAAAAATCGATATAGAGCAACACCAAAAAGGTCACGCTCCCGCTTAGAAGAAGGGTGATGGCCCATTTCTGTTGAGTTTTATTTTTGGTAAAAAGCGACGTACTGCCGTACGACCACAAAACAAGGATGCTCGCCAGGACCATGAAGGCTTCGCCTCCCCGACTGATTTCATTCACGAGAGGAGGCGCAGCGACAATGCCCAATAAGCCATACGTGGTGGACACCGTCTGGTAATAAATCCACCCGAGAATTCCCAGTAAAAAACATCCCACGGTGACACGTTGCGACCAAAGACGATGCGTCACCAGAAATTCCGCCATCAGGATGGAAAGAATCACCAGGGACACAAGATTATAGACGACTGCACCCAGCATCGCAGGTGGAAAGATGAGATAGACAACGGTCAACACGACGAGCAATGAGACGGCCGGGACCAGGAACCCGTCAAAACGCCCAGACCATACCGATTGCCGCAATTTTTGAATCAGCAAAATGAACAAGACCAGGAACAGCAGAATAGAGGTGACGTTGAGAAGAACAAATCCCAAGGAGGAAAGCGTTTTAAACGTCAGCCTGACGGCTTCGGATTTTTCGGCGAGCTTGGCCATGTGCATGCCCATCCGAGAAGCCAAGCGATAGAGAACAAGCTCCAAAAACGCCGAGAGCAGGAGAAACTTCAACGCATATTCAAACAGGATCCCGGGATTCGTTCCGCTTTCGTGACCCGATGTCGGCGCTGCCGTCATATGCGTTCAGCCCTTTCCTTCTCTTTCCCGTCAGAGCAGCGCTGAGAAAACACAGACGGCTCTTCGCAATTAAGAAACGGCAGTGAATTCCGGGGCATGTTGTTGTTTATGTCGGGCGATGTACAGCAATCCATCAGCCATCGAATAATTAAACGGCAATTCCACGACCACTTCACTGATTTTCTCGTACACGTGTTGATACAGTTTTTCGGCCTGTTCAGGCGTCATGCCATGCTTGACTTCATAGAAAAAGCCCAAGCTTAAATCTTCCCCGGCCGGTCGCATAATACGCTGAATCCCGTAACCTCCCGGATCGTTCATAATGGGAGCTTCTTTTTCAAGATCGAAGAGGCAGGGCTGGCATGAAAACCCGTACGACGCATTCAACTTTGTATTCTCCAACACAAAGTTCATGGTTTCCCGGGCTTCCTCTTCCGTTTCAGTCGGGAAGCCGACGATGACATAGCAATGGACCCCGATACCCAAGTCAACGCAATCCGAACAAATCCGGTCGACGTTCTCCTGGGTAATGCCTTTTTGCATAAAATCCATCATGCGCTTGTTGTAGGTTTCCAATCCAAACACAATTTTGTGGCACCCGGCATCTCGCATCAAGGACAGCAATTCTTTCGAGAGATTCTTCTCAAAACGAAGTTCGGCCGTCCATTGAATATCGAATTGCCGGTTCAGGATTTCTTTACACAGCCGGCGAGTGGGCGATAGGGCCAGGCATTCATCGGTAAAGAAGAAAAAGGGTGTGTCATATTTTTGAGAAAGCGCCTGGAGTTCATCCACGACCTTGATAGGATCTTTTTGTCGAAAATTTTGATGGTCCAACGTCAAGGCACAGAAGGCACAGTCCTTATAGTAACACCCTCGTGAAAACTGCACCGGTAACACCGTTTTGGGGGCAAGATACCGGTCGAGAGGAAATCCATCGTAATTGGGAGCCGGATGTTGAGCCAAATTCTCGGAATAAAACGGCTGATTCACAATCACCTTTCCGTTTTCCCGATAGATGAGATTAGGAACCTTGGCAAAATTCTTTTTCCCTTCCAATTGATTCACTAACTCCAATAACGCCGTCTCTCCCTCAAAGACGATAAAATCATCCGCAACCTGGAACAGCCGTTCGCAACGACGCAGATTGTCCACAAGCCGGGTAAAGATACTGCCTCCAACGGTCACATGAATGTCAGGATTCGCTTCCTTGATGAGTCGACACAGGGTGAGGCCGGGAATGATCTGGGACGTTGCGGTGATCGATACGCCAATCAGGTCCGGGGTTTCGCCGACGATGGACGGAAGAAAATATTGTCGATACAAGTCCAGATACGGATTTTGTTCTTCATCATGAATCGCTTTGAGAATGTCTCGAGACGAATAAATGGAATAAGAAAACTGGTTGTCGACCACCGTAATCCTGGTTGGGAAATAAATCGAAGACACCACTTCCAACCAGCGGTCGATTAAAAACAGGCATTCCCGATAACGCTCAATATCATAAAACTCTTCTCCACGCAGTGAAGCTTTGGCCGGTTCAATTTGATCGATCAAATGGGGAAACCGGTCCAAGGCTTCCACAATTCGACCGTAATGTTCATCACTTCCCGGTCCCGTCTCTCGCTCACGCGAGTGCTCTAATTTCTTCAGTTTTTCAACAAGTTTTTCATAGACTTCCAAGCCATACGTTTTCGACAGAATAGTATCGAGGAGTTCAATGTTCAGATCCCGTTGGCTTTTGTCAGTAATCCCAGCTTGGTCAAGAAAAGCCGTTAAACACGGGAGACTCAGATAGGGTTGCGAGGGATGCCAACTTGGAGGAAATAGCAAAGAGATTTTCACATTACCTCCTTAAATGAAGTGTTCCCGCGTCGTATGAAGATGTATCTCATCATCGACGTGTTTCTCACCTGAAATCATGCGCTGAATGTTCAATAATTCTTATACACGGCTTCCGGTTTCTTATGCAACTCTACGAAAGGACGGATACTTTTTCTACAGCCTAATCGGATTCAGGGTTCCTGCACGAGGGATTCCTCAAAACACTCCACATGTAAAAAGACCCTGACGTCCCCCTTCTTTTCAGGAGGACCCCAGGGTCTCTTCAACTCGCTACTGCAAAAATAGTCAGTGAGCTTATGGCATCTTGGCGGTAAACCAGGTGGAGATACCCTTCATGCCGTTCCTCTCCACATTCTGGCCATCCCACACTGCAAACGCCACCGGCACACTCTGTCCCGCGCCGAATTGCACGTCGTTCGCATCATTCGTCGCCAACGCCCGCTTCATCACCACGCGCCACGTCGGCCCGCTGCAGCAACCGCCTTTCAACGCTCCGTACGGCTCCCACAGCCCATTACCCATCACGTCTTGCGACGCCTGCGTCGTCAACGTGCTGAACCCGTTCGCATTCAAATCTTCCACCGAACTGGTCCGCAAATCCGGATCCGACATGATGTTGCCCGACCAAATCCCAGGATTGAACGGCCCCAAGCTCCGGCCGATCCGGTCAGGATAGGTCACGCCCCCTGCCGGCTCTTCATAGTAAAAGTCCCAGGCGATCGAGGGATATTGTTGATCCACGTCCCACATCCCGGCCACGCCTGCGCCCATGTCCCGTTGCCATTCCGCATTCCAACGCCAGATGTTCACCGTGCCGCCGGATTGCCCCATACATTGAAACGGGGGTGCCCCGGACGTTTGCACTGGAAATTGCACGGCCACCTGATCACGGAAATCTTGCGGTCCGATGACGGTGTTGTTCAGGGTTTGATCACCCCAGTTAGCCCATACCCCAATCTCCTTACCATTGGTGGCCATTTTGACCATGACGGTCTTCACCGAGATGTTGGGATGCATGGGGGTCGTAATCGTTTGGCCGCTCAAGGGCACCACAATCCCTGGAACCGTTTCCCATACCGGGTTGGCTGCATCCATCGGGATCGGCCCGCTAATGCTACCTACCGGAATAGTCACCGGTTGACTGACGGCCAAAGGGACCTGCCCCATCGTCAACATCACGCCGACGACCAAGGCAGAGAGAAGAATGCCGAACACAAATCCTTTGTTACGCGTCTGCACCACTCTCATAATGACGCATCCTCCTTTGATAAAGATTAAAGCAAAATGACTGCGAACTGCCTACTTCCTCTGAAACTGCACTACGAATTACTACTCATACACGACACTTCGTCGCACATCTCCACGGTCTTGGGTCTACGCCGTACCTGATTGACCCGATTCAGGCTTCTCTTTATCCAAATATTCCTGAGCCCCGACCTCATTCATCAAGAGACTGAGCTCATTTCCTTTATCTTGCGCTCCACATTCAAAAGACAGCCCTTCGGGAGAGACAAAATTAGCCGGACGATAGTCTGTTTCGGAGTAGGGTTGAGGAGTCACGCTCAAATAGGCAATTTCGAAAGCCACCCATTGGGCAGTTAAATCCGCAACGGTTTTATAGAAACCATACTCCGCTTTTTTCTTCAACATGCCGGAAAATAAAGGAACCCATCTTCCCACGTGTTCTTTCACGAATTTTTTCTCGGCCTCTATCACTGTTTTGAGTTTTTCCGGGCCATCATGGCACAACGCATAAGATTCTTTGTATACCAGGAAATGCAAAAATTCAAGTTCCACGCTTAAATGGTCCAAACGTTCATGGATGTCTTGCGCAAGCTGAACACCAAAAGCCGAATAGAATCCCGCAATATCTCCCATGACGTAGGATTGGCCAAACACGTGATCATTACCAAACAGGGTTTCATACGGTGGACAGTCCAAGGCGATGACGTTACTGAACACCCTTCGATGCTCGTCCCTCAGGTCCTGGATATCCCAATTGATGCCCTCCGATGACACCCAATTCTCCACCGCGTCGAAATGGCCCGCAATCGCCTGTAAGACTTCTTCGGTTTCCTGATCAATGGGAGTCGGCAAGGCCGCTCTCAAACTATCGAGTGCCGCTCGTCCATCCTCAGCCAACTCTCCACTTTGCAGATAATCTAAGAATTCATCATCTTCTGGATAAAGATAACTCCAAGACAGAAGAAGATATAGCTTGCTTCTCGCTAAAGCCCGCTCAACGGCCGGGGAATCTTTCAAGGACGACCCAACTTGTTGAGTGACGGAAGAGGTTGATGAACCTCCGTTTTGTTCTTCCGTGACTTTCGTGGCCATAAACCTCCTCTTCTCTCAACAGGAACAGGCTTGGCTTTTGTTCCCGGGCTTCGCAATACCTAGAGACCCTTCTGGAACTTCCCTCAACCAGAAGTGGGGACAGATAATAGGCCAACTGCTTATCGAAGTCAAGTTCTAAAACCAGTTAAAAATATAAGGCCGAATGCGTAAAATATTCAGGGTTTTTTGACCGTTTCCTCTTGGGAAGTCGAGACAGATACGCCTCTCAACTTAAGACAATGTCTCTAATCTCGAAGGAACGACCTTTATCGCAATATGATCATTCACCGTCTTGCAAATATGTTCGCACATCCCGCATCCGACACACAGGTCCCTCTCAACCCGAATGGACAGAGAAGCAAAATCCATCGCAAGGGCCCGCGTCGGGCACTGGGCTACACAAGCGTTACAGCCTTGCCCGGCCGCACACATCCTTTGAGAAACAACGGCAATGCCCATATTGACTTCTTTGAGGGTGCCGACCGGCCGAAGCGCCTCTGGCTCACAAGCGGCAATGCAAGGAAAATCCTCACAGAGGTAACATGGTTGTTCATCAGGATAGATGACGGGGGTTTCTCTCCGAGAAAGAACGTCGGAGACATGCTTTTCTTCGAGGACGCGAATACTCTCGTGCGGGCACGCATCGACACATTCTCCACAGCCCGTACAACTCTCAAGAAATTGAACTTCTTCAAGGGCACCAGGGGGCCGCAACCAATCGGTTCGTACTTTCTCCGGTTGTTCCGCCTTGGCGTCTTCCGCATCCCGATGCTTGACGAACTCATGCACCGTGACACCCAGGGAAACGACGCTCTGTTTGAGAAAATTCCTGCGCCCGTAGGACGGCTCAGGATTTTTGGAGGACCCTGGAGGAGATTGCGCCATGCACCGGCCCTTCTTTCATGCGGTCAGCGTGTTGCTGGTTGAACACTGGAGCGCTTCGTTCTCTCGACATCTCATCGACCTCACCACGCGGGAGGTGATGGCCTCATCTCCTAGACAACACCGGCGGCACGAAGCCTGTACACTTCCACGCAACGGTCACATGCACCATACTCGACGTCCCACCCCGGATGATTTTCTCTGATGTAATCCAGTACGTAGGGTTCAACTTTTTCTTCAAGATCCTCGACCCATGAATAGGTGGGGAATCGACAGAGAGGACATGGAAACCCGGGCATCAGTATGGGCTTGGCAGGCACATCCGAGGGAAGTTCCCCTTCTTCGACTTCAACCGCCCGTTCCATCACCCGGATGGTATCTTGAGACATTTCCACTAATTCGGCATGGGTGAAATATTCCGTCTGCCAAAGCCCTTCGAAGACCGATTCAACTTGTGTTGGAGGGATCTTCCGGTACCAGGAACGAAATTCCCGCAAGCGGTATTCCCGACTGAACATCGGGTCCTTCCCCAACCGGGCAATCCGACTATCCACGTGCAAACTCCACAGCACGCGATATCGATTCAGGAGGAGATGTTCTTCACCCGGATTCATGCCAACTTTCGTGTCAGGGTCATATCCGAAAGCGGAATCGAGCATATCGGAGATATGCGTCAACTCATGGCGGAGATACCTGTTGATGGCCGGATCGTAAAACCGTCGAGGAATCAGTTTGATCCCCACGCCCTTTTGACCTTTTTCCTCAAATTGACGAGCCAGTTTCTCCTCCACGGTTCCCCATTTTCTGAGGACGTCCACACCTTCCTGATCTTCTTTCAGCACACCTCGAACGAGGACAATACCGACCTTTTCCTTCAAGTCGGAAAATTCCTCAAAGCCCTCTCTCAAGATATCGGCAAAGCCCCACTTGGCAAAGAGGTATTGATAGAGTTTCTTGAATTCAGGCTCCCGGTCGTCCAAGGAAAATTTCTCGTAAACCGGATCGGCTAATTCATGGAACTCATTGTAATAGGTGGGGTCTCCCTCACGCTCGGTTTTTTCAGCAAAAGAATCAATGACCTCTTGAAGCAAGGCCGGCTGAAATCGAATTTCCATCCTTTCACTCCTTACCTGTCTCGACTCCTGCATTGAAAGACCGTGACCACGAGCAGGGAAACGTCTGGTGTCGCATCCCGTCCCTGCTTGACGACGTAGGTAACGGCTCGCTAGTATCCTTTTCCGGAAACGTCGCACGCATTATAGTCAGGCCTTTTTTTTATACGCAAGCCCCTAGGGAATATGGATCACGCTGAAAGGACGTTCGTGTTATGAATCAACCCCCGTCTCCACACAGTGCACCCTCGGCGTTCACGGAAGAACCGAAACCTGAGTTGCCGCCCATCGATGCCCTGGAATATTGGAAAGCTGGCATACAGGAAGTCCGGACCTTTCGGGGACATTCTCACGGCGTCTGGGACGTGGCGTATGCCCATGACGGATTGACGCTCGTCAGCGGAGGCGCGGATCGTTTCCTTCGCATCTGGGAAATTGAAACCGGTCGTCTTCTCAAATCCCTGAAAGGACACACCAACGATATACGGCAAGTCGCCTTCAGCCCAGACGGCCAGATACTCGCAACCGGCAGTGACGACAGAACCATCCGACTCTGGAACCCTCATACGGGGGAAACGACACGGCTCCTTTTTACCCAATATGATCACGCAGTCGCCAGCCTCTCCTTTTCTCCGGATAGTCTGATGCTGGCCAGGGCCGGACAGAATAAAGATATAAAAATCTGGGAAGTCACCACGGGCACCGAAGTCATGACGCTCCTCGGCAAAGATCAATATGATCACCATTGGACGGTCTGCACGGCGTTTTCTCCCGATGGCATTCATTTGGTAGGCGGAAGCGACATCGGCAAATTGAAATTGTACGAAGTCCTGCCCAGCGGAGAAGAGAGACTCGTGCATAACGGCCATTGGCGTGATGAGCCCGACGATGAAGAGACCGAACAGCGAGGGTTTTATGTCGATGACTTTGGCGCGTTCCAAAAACCGATGGAATATTGGATCGGAGCGATTGCGTTTACGCCGGATGGAAAGACCATGATCACCGCAAGTCGGGACGCAGCGATCAAATATTTCGAGATGCCCGACATGAAAGAAACCCACACCATTAAAGGCCACGCTGAATGGGTTCGAGGATTGCTCGTTTCTCCGGATGGGAAACTCCTGGTGAGCTGCAGCGACGACCACACCATTAAGATGTGGGACATTCAGACCAGACGACAGGTTCGCGTGATCAAAGACCACAAAGGACCCGTCAGGGGCATTGCCTTTTCCCCGGACGCCCGGTATCTCGCCAGCGCCTCCTGGGACCGCACGGTGAAACTGTGGAAAGGAGGGGACGGTTCAGAAGGTTGAACGCGTTCCAAGCCCCCTTTACTCTGATGACTCCTCACCGTCATCGGGGGTTGAAATACCGTATCGTTTGCATTTTTCCCACAAGGCTTTTCGCGAAAGGCCTAAGGATTTTGACGTCGCGGTTCGACTCCATCCTTCCTGCGCCAACACGGTCAAAATATACTCCCGTTCACAACGTTCTCGCACCGCGGCAAGCGTACTTTTTTGCTGGGTGTTCGTGACGTTCGATAACCCTTCCTGACAAAACCCGCACCCGGATTGCAACGGCCCTCCCAAAAATGGGCAACCGGTCTGGCCACAGAGATCCCACACCTGAATTTCGTCCCGATCCTGCGCTAACGCCACCGCTCGTTCAATCGTATTTTCCAGTTCACGAACGTTTCCCGGAAAGGAATAACGGAGGAGCACGTCCCGGGCCGAGGAAGAAAAGTCTTTCATGGCACACGGGATCCGACTCGTACTCCGTTGCAGAAGATGATTCGCCAGAATCAGAATGTCCTCCTTTCGTTCCCTCAGGGGCGGAAGGGCAACCTGTACGACGTTGAGACGATAGAACAAATCTTCTCGAAATCGTCCGGCTGCGACTTCCTCCTTTAAATTTTTTTGCGTGGCACAGACCAGCCGAACGTTGCTGGCAATCGTCTCCATGCCTCCTACCCGTTCAAACCGCTTTTCCTGCAAGACCCGGAGTAACTTGACTTGGACCATCGGAGCGATTTCCCCGATTTCGTCCAAAAACAAGGTGCCTTTATGGGCCAATTCAAACCGACCCAGGCGTTGCTTCAAGGCTCCGGTAAAGGCCCCTTTCTCATGCCCGAACAATTCGGCTTCCAGCAGGGTTTCCGGTAAGGCCGCACAGCTGACTTTAATCAAGGCCTGTCCGCAGCGTGGACTGTTTCGATGAATGGCATTCGCAATGACTTCTTTCCCTGTTCCGCTTTCACCAACAATCAACACCGTTGCATCCGTGGTGGCCACCAGTTTGACTTTTTCCAATACCTGCCGCATCTGCTCGTTTTTGCCGACCATGCCATCGAAATTGAATTTTCCTTCGAGTTCCTGTCGAAGGGCCGTGTTCTCCTGCCGCAACGCCTGGACCTGGGTCGCTCGATCCACCGTCAGCAACAATTCATCCATGGAAAAAGGCTTGGTGACGTAATCATGGGCTCCAAGTTTCATGGCTTGGACCGCCGTATCAACCGAGCCGTGTGCGGTAATCACAATGACCTCGGTTTCAGGAGAATATTCCTTGCACACCCGTACGACCTGGAGACCGTCACTCCCGGGCATTCTCAAATCGGTGATCACCAAATCGTATCGATTCGTTTTGATTTTTTGAATGCCTTCCTCACCATTGGATGCCTCCTGGACCTGATATCCCTCGGCTTTGAGCGCATCCAACATGGACAACCGCATCAGCGGCTCATCATCAATGATTAAGACCGATCGCGTCATCAGGAGACCTTGGCCAGCACGACTCTGTTGGCACTCAAGGGAAGGCCCACGGTAAAGACGGTTCCCTTCCCGACTTCACTTTCCACGGTCAACTGCCCGCCGTGTCGTTCGACGATACCCAAACTCACCGACAAGCCCAGGCCCGTGCCCTCGCCCGTGCCTTTCGTGGTAAAAAAAGGATCGAAAATATGAGGACGGACTTCAGGGGGAATGCCCGACCCGGTATCCCCCACGTCGATCTCACAACGCTCGTGGACCATCCGGGTTTGCAGGATGATCGACCCTCCCTCGTCGGTCGCCTGAACGGCGTTGAGAATCAAATTGGTCAACACCTGCTCAATCATTTGCGGATCGACAAACAGCGGCGGCAGGTCGTTGTCATAGACTTTGTGTAACTGAAGACCTTTCTCGACAATGGCGTGATTCGTCAGGACCAGGACTCGATCGACCAGTCCGTTCATGTCATTCATGGAAAATTCAGGCTCGTGTTGTTGGGAGAAATCCAATAATTGCCGAACGATTTTTTGGGCGCGCCGAAGGCCGTCTTCCATGTACGTCAAATATTCTTCCTGACGCTCGGCCGGCAACGTCCCTTTCCGAATATTATAGAGACAATTTAAAATCCCGCCTAACGGGTTGTTAATTTCATGCGCAACCCCGGCCGCCAGCTTCCCGACGGAGGCCAGTCGTTCGGTGTTTCGAAATTGCTGTTCCATGTTCTTTCTGTCCGTAATGTCGCGGGCAATGCCCAGGACGCCAACCACGCTGTGCTGTTCATTTTCCAGGGGCGAGACACTCACCAGCACCGACCGGAGTTCCCCGCTTTGACTGATCACCTCCACTTCATATTCCTGCTTGACTTCCAGCTCAAGAATATCTTTCAGGCGACGCCCGCGGTGGCGCTTCGCGAGTAAGGTCAAAAACGGTCGCCCCAGCAGATCTTCTTTGCGATAGCCCCAATTTTCCACCTTGCTGTTCACATAGGTAAATCGTTGATCGCGATCAAGGGTATAAATCACGTCGTTGGCATTTTCAAGCAGACTTTCCAAGTACTTTTGCGTTTCCTGGATCTCACGCGTCCGTGCTTGGACTTTCCCCTCAAGTTCTTCACTATGCCGCTGGAGTTGCTCTTCCAACAGCTTTCGCTCCGTAATGTCACGAAGCTGCACCATAATCGAAAGCGTTGAGCCCTCGCCCACGCGAATCACGTCCATTTCCACTGACCGCCGTGTTTGTCGGACATCAAACACTTCCAATTCGGTGGCCGAGACTTTATCTTCGTTGGAAACCACCGTTTTCAATAACTGCATGACCGTTTCTTTGTATGAGTCCGGCACGAGCATCAGTAAGGATTGCGAGAGCAATTCGGCTTGTGTATAGCCAAGCACCTCTTGCTCGCGTTCATTCACTGCAACGATATGACCTGATGGATCCACCATAAATATCGAATCCGCAGAGCGATTGAAGAGCACACGATACCGCTTTTCCGATTCGGAAAGTTGTTGCGTTTGGGCAGCCACATCATGCTCCAACTGGGTGGTATGCCGATCAATCTGTCGTTGAAGTACCTTCCGTTCGGTAATATCCCTGACAAACGCACGCGTGTGCACTAGGTCGCCCGTTTCCGAATCAATCAGGGCCGTGGAGTGAATCTCGACGTCGAGCGGGGTACCATGTCTCGTGAGAAACACCGTTTCAATCGTGCTCCGTGGTTGCTCTGGCAACCGCTCCACGTATTCAAGCGTTTCCGCTTTCCTCTCGGAAGGGAGAATGTCCCACAAATGCATCGAGAGCATTTCTATCAATGTGAATCCTAATTTTTCCAATTCGGTTTCATTGACGTGAACAAAACGCCCGGTTTTGTCGATTTGATGAATCATCTCGGGAGAATTCTCGATCAGATCACGGTACCGTTCCTCGAGAAGACGGATTTCTTCCATTTGCGTATTCAATTGCGAAAACGACTGTTTCAGGTTGACCGCCATTTTATTAAAGGCATTGGCAAGCGCTTCAATTTCATCGCCGGTCTTCAGCACGAGGGGATGATCCCAATTGCCCGCGTCGATTCGCTGCACGCCTTCATGCAAGGTTTGAATCGGGCTCACGATTTTTCGCGCCACGATGAGTCCTGCCAACCACAAAATGCCCAACACCACAACGCCATACGCCGCCACCTTCACCAGTAATTGTTGCAGGGGAGCATAGGTCTCCTCAGGATTCTGCCGAACAATCGTCAGCCACTGTCTGCCCCGAAAGCTTTCGGAAGCCAACGTTTCCGGAATCCGTAAATGGGCATACCCAACCAGGGAATCCTGCGCTCCATGGGTATCCTGCGCTACTTGGACCCATCCCGCCCGATCTTCGTTAATAGCAGCCACCATGGCCGGATTCACGGTGTGTTCCTCCAGTGACAAGACCGGACAAATCAAGGGAGTCCCATCCACGTCGATGAGCATGGCATGACCGGTGACGCCTGCGGTCACCTCGGAAATCGAACGAAACAACGAATCCCGGCGAAGCAAAATACTGACGGTCCCCAACGCCTGATGGCGGCCTTGATCATAAATAGGAACGGCCACGTTCAATACGTGGGTTCCAAAGGATGGATCAAAGGTCAAATCGCTCACGTAAATCTGACCTTGTCCCTGCTGAAAAGCGGCTTCCCACCATTCCGTGTCACCATGGTAAAATCTCACTTGAGGCAAGGAACTGAGAACCAGGGCTCCCTGGTTATCGGTCACCAATATCCCCAAATAGTCGGACTTTCTGACGGCGTGCCAGTCAACCAGGTAATTCGTCGCAATCCGGTTCACGAAGACGGGAAATTCATGATGATTTTTTCGAGCCAGCCACCGTTCTTTCCATTCATCGATAAAGGCTTTGATTCTTTCGGGATCTCTCCCTTCGTAACTCCGATTCGCTTCGTTCACCGCGGCACGAATAAAGGGGATCGTGGCTAACTGTTGAGACTCATTAATACCCCGCATGATTTGAGTCTCAATTTTTCTCGCCACTTCAACAGCAATACCCTTAAAGTTCGAACCCGTAATTTCTCGAAGGGCCCGGCGCTCTTCCACGTAAGTCAAGAATAGCGAAAGGGCAAGGGGGAGAAGTCCGACCAGCACCATTCCGAGAATCGTTTTGCGCTGGAGACTCTGTGACCAAATCCACCGTTTCATTGCCGTGATACCTCAAAAGACGGACTGGTGCGTCACGTATCAATTTTCAAGAGAATGTTTTCAGAGAGGTCAACCCTTGTCAAGGATTGCCACACGAGACAGCGGTGAGCCTAGGCGCCTCGACTTAACAGCCGGCCTTTGACACCCGGCCACATCAACAGGAGAGGACTCGCCACGAACACGGAGGAATACGTCCCGATGAGCACTCCCAATAACAGCGCGAGAGAAAAATCATGGAGCACTTCACCCCCAAACAGCGTCAAGGGGACTAACACCAGCACCACTGTCAGGGTCGTGATCAAGGTTCTGGTGAGCACTTGATTAATCCCGGCATTGATAATGTTCAGAATGGAATCACGTCGTCGGGCACGAAGATTTTCTCGAATGCGGTCGAAGACCACAACGGAGTCGGTCAGCGAGTACCCGGCCAAGGTCAGCAACGCGGTCACGACCAATAAGGTGATTTCTTTGTCGAGGAGATAATAGATGCCCAGGACGGCCAACACGTCATGAAAGGTTGCAATCGCCGCGGCAACCCCGAATCGCAGTTCAAAACGCGTGGCAACGTAGAGAATGATCCCGATCAGAGAAATGGTGATCGCCAGCAAGGCGTCCTGTTGCAGACGGTGCCCGATCGTCGGGCCGATTTCCGTGCTGGAATCAATCACGAATTTGTTATGACTGAACTCCTCTTCAAACACCTCCACGATTCTTTCCGCAATTTTTTGTTCAAGCGTGCCTTCCGTCTTCACTCGAATCAGGAGTTTATGATCCTGGGTAAATTCCTGGAGCTCCGCTTCATGGAGCCCATGTTTGCCAAGTGCCTGACGGGCTTGTTCAAGACTGATCTCATTCTCAAACTTCAATTGGACAGCCGTGCCACCGGCAAAGTCGATTCCGAGATTGGCGGCTCCAGTCCAGATCTGAACGAGGGCGATCAATCCAATCAGTACCAGCAGGCTGGAGACACCGAAAGCCACGTGGCGTTTCCCCATGAAATCGATATTCGTTTTCCCAATAATTTCCAACATGTTCAACCTCAAAATATGCTAAATGCTCAACCGTTCGAGCTTGCGTCGATTGATGAGATCAAAGACGACTTTGGTCCCGATTAACGCGGTAAACAGATTGATCGCAATGCCCAGGCACAGGGTCACGGCAAAACCTTTGATGGGCCCGGTCCCGAATAGAAACAACGCCAACCCGGTAATCAAGGTGGTGACGTGGGCGTCAACAATCGTTAAGAAGGCCTTCTCATACCCCGCATCGACCGCTAATCGGACCGGGCGTCCCTGCCTCAGTTCCTCCCGAATGCGTTCAAAGATCAAAATATTAGAATCGACCCCCATCCCGATCGTTAAAATAATACCCGCGATACCCGGCAACGTCAGCGTGGCATTGAGTCCGGATAATGCACCCAACAAACAGAGGAGATTCAAAGCCAAAGCCGCATCCGCAATCACGCCGGACATCCGGTAATAAATGACCATAAAGATCAACACGATAATGCCGGCAAGTATCGTGGTCTTGAGGCCCTTCTCAATGGAATCCTGTCCCAACGAAGGCCCCACCGTCAGATCTTGTATCGTTTTCATCGGTGCGGGAAGCGCACCCGCTCGGAGAACAATGGCCAGGTCATTCGCCTCGTCCGTGGTAAAATTCCCGGTGATCTGAGCCCGTCCGCCGAGTATCGGTTCGTTAATACGCGGAGCCGAATAGACCGTGCCGTCCAGGACGATCGCCATGAATTTTCCGGCGTTGGCACTGGTAATACGCCCGAATTCTTTCGCACCTTTGCTGTCAAACGTCACCCCCACGTACACTTCGCTGAATTCGGTATAATTGACACGCGCATCCTGCAACACGTCCCCGGTCAACACTGCCCCTTTTCGAACAAGATACGGCCGGCTGAATACCGGAACCGCACCCTTGGAATCGGGTATGGGTTCAAACAAAATTTCCGAACCCTCGGGAACCTTGTCGGCAAATTTCTCTCGAATGCTCGACTCTTCACTTCGTTGGACTTGCACGGGCAACCCGAGCCCTGGTTGATTGTCCTCGTCGAGCATTTTGAACTCCAGCAAGGCCGTATCCTGGATCAAGCTTTTCGCCCGCTTAGGATCCTTGACTCCGGGAAGCTGGATCACCAACTCCGTGCGCCCCTGGCGTTGCAGCAGAGGTTCCGTGACGCCGAACTGATCGATTCGATTTCGAATCGTCTCCAACGCTTGATTAATGGCAGCGTTCTTGATCCGATCAACTTCACTGGTGAGCAGCTCCACGACCAAGGTCCGGCTCTCACGGGAAACCTGGAAATACGAAGGGAACTCATCGCGAATAAGCTCTGCGGTTTCTTCAATTGTGCCGTCTTTTGATACATCAAGTTGAATCTGGAGGCCACCGACTCTTTCAATGTTGTCGAAGGCAATATCTTTATCAGTCAACAGGTCTTGCATGGCTTGGGCGGCACGGTCGACGGCAATCTCGACAGCTCGATCCTCTTCCACCTCCAACACCAGATGAATACCGCCTTGCAGATCGAGACCAAGCGATACTCCACGAGGGGGGATCAGCCACTTGACGCTCTCCGGGATCCGGTCATAAAGCCCAGGCCAAGAGGGGAGAAAAAGATAGAACGAAAACACGGACAGGAACAAAACTAGAAATAAGCGGCCACGAATTTTTTTCATGCTGTTGCCTTTTGTCCTCTACCCTTCTTCATCCGTCCGTAACCGGGCAATATTCTCACGTTGAACCTTCACTTTCGTATTATCATCGATTTGCACGGTAGCGGTGTCTTTCTCCAACCGGGTGATGGCCCCCCAAAAGCCGGCGGACGTAATAATTTTATCGCCCTTCTTCAACTTGGTTAACATCTCCTTATGCTGTTTTTGCTTCCGCTGCTGCGGCAGGATCAACAAAAAATAAAACACCACGAAAATCAAAATGAAAGGAACCAGAGAAAACAACCCCGCTGCTCCCTCCGGAGCCCCTCCTGCCTGTGCCCAAGCTATCGAGGTCATCTCCATTCCCATTCACCCATCCTTTCCTTTTTTCGATCCCTCGGCAGCCATCGGATCACCGACGCCTACCAGTTCGGCATACAAAGCACTTTTCGCATAATGACGGCGTTGTTCATAGAAATTCCGGCGAAATGAGAGAAAGGCTCCTGATTGAATCGCTGAACGCATCGTCTCCATAAGTGTCTGATAATACCAAAGATTATGAATGGTGTTGAGCCGCACCCCCAACATTTCATTCGACAGATACAAATGCCGAAGATAGGCTCGGGAATACTTCCGACAGACCGGACATTCGCACTGCCCATCTATCGGTGCATCATCCTTCGCATATTGAGCCTGTTTGATCAAGACCCGTCCCTGAGTCGTGAATAACCATCCCGTCCGCCCATGTCTGGAAGGAATCACACAGTCAAACAAATCCACGCCGCGCATGACACCTTCGACAAGGTCTTCAGGAAGACCGACCCCCATCAGGTAACGAGGGTGGGATGGGGGAAGCTCGTTGACCGAAACTTCAAGCATGTCAAGCAAGGCACGCTTATCTTCTCCCAACGATAGACCACCGATGGCGTACCCATCAAATCCTATTTCAACCAGTTCACGGGCGGACTGTCGACGAAAATCGGCATCCAGCGCTCCTTGCACAATACCAAACAGAGCCTGTTGCCGGCCACGTGCGGCCACGGCACAGCGTTTCGCCCACGTCGTCGTCCGCATGACCGCGACCCGGGCCTGCTCTCTTGAACACGGATGCGGCGGGCATTCATCCAATGTCATCATAATATCTGATCCCAGGGCTATTTGAATTTCCATACACAACTCAGGCGTGAGATGATGTGTGGACCCGTCCAAATGCGATCGAAAAGAAATCCCGTCATCCGTGATCTGACGCAAATCCGCAAGGCTGACTAATTGAAAGCCCCCACTATCCGTTAGAATCGAACCCTGCCATCCGGTAAATCGGTGAAGCCCACCCTGCTCTTGAATGAGTCGATGACCGGGTCGTAAGTACAAGTGATAGGCATTACTCAGCATCAATCCGAATCCCAAACCCCGAAGCTCATCGGGCGCAATCCCTTTCACCGTTCCCAGCGTGCCCACGGGCATAAACGCCGGGGTGTCAATGGTGCCATGAGGGGTGGACAGAACGGCGGAGCGGGCAGCGCTCTGCGGGTCATGCTGTAGAACGGAGAAGATAATCACGATAAGCGCTCACCCAAATCATATCGACGTTTCGTCAACGACCGGACAATCATAAAAGCTGCACAACACTCGATAACCGATTCACGATCAACCACACAACGTCCTCAAAATCCTTACATTTTTTCCGGGGCACTGACGCCCAATAACAGGAGTCCATTTTTAATAACCGTTTGAACCTGTTTTAACAGCACTAATCTGGCCATGGTCAATTCCCGGGATAAGACTTCCCTGACCAATTCACTCGATTCCTCGTCATGATCAGGTTCGACGGACGATTCCTCCTTGACGTCATCGACTCTGGGCGGGAGGACGCGATGCTTGTAATAAAAGACATGGAGAAATCCTGCAAGTTCGAGCAGATAAAACGTGATGCGATGAGGTTCTAAGGCCTTGGCACTCGCTTCAAGCAACCCGGGGAAACTCGATAACTGTTTAATCAGCCGAATTTCTTCCGGTTGCACCAACACGGACAGTGGAGCCTCGCCAACCGAAGACACGAAAAACCCTCGTTCTTGGGCCGTCCGGAATAAACTGACGAGTCGCGCGTGAGCATACTGAACGTAATAGACAGGATTTTCAGCGGACTTCTTTTTCGCCAACTCCAGATCGAATTCAAGGTGGGTATCCGAACGACGCATCAGGAAAAAAAATTTGGCTGCATCGGCACCGACCTCATCAACCACGTCCTGAAGCGTGACAAATTCTCCAGCCCGTTTGGACATCTCAACTTTTTTTCCGCCCCGCAACAAACGCACCATCTGGACCAAGACCACCCGCAAGCAATCGTCACCATAGCCAAAGGCTTTGATCACGGCTTGCATGCGTGGGACGTATCCATGATGATCCGCACCCCAAATATTAATCAACCATTCGTAGCCCCGACGTACCTTATCAAAATGGTAAGCGATGTCCGAGGCCAAGTAGGTATAGTCACCATCCTGCTTGCAGACCACGCGGTCTTTTTCATCTTGAAATCGAGAAGACCGGAACCACGTCGCGCCATCCTGTGTAAACACCAAATCCCGTTGTTCAAGATCATGCAGGGCTGCCTGTATTCTCCCCGAAGAAAACAACGACGCCTCGCTATACCACGTCTCGAACTCCACCCCGAATTGTGCAAGGTCCTCTTTAATGGCTCGCACGAGTTCGTGAGAGGCCCATTGGCCACATTCTCGTCGTGCATCTTCAGGGTTCAGGGTCAAAAGGTGGGTGCTCTTCTCTCGATCCATCGCTTGGGCCAGGGTTTTGATATAGTCTCCATGGTAGCCATCCTCGGGAAAGGAATACTCCCGGCCATGCAGTTCAAGATACCGGGCGTACACCGAGTCGGCTAACAGTTTCATCTGGCGACCCGCATCATTGATATAATATTCTTTATCGACTTCATACCCTGCCGCTCGCAACAACCTGGCCAAAGCTTCACCGAGGGCCGCCCCACGTCCATGTCCCATATGGAGCGGGCCCGTCGGATTGGCACTGACAAATTCCAAAAGAACTCGTTGCCCCTGTCCTATCTTGCTGTGCCCGTACCGGTCGCCCGTTCGCTCAATCTCTTCGAGTACCGAAAGCCAACAGTCCGGGCGGAGCGTGACATTCAAGAATCCGGGTGGTGCCACCGACACCTTTTCCAGAAAAGCACAAGAAGCCTGGAGTTGATCGGCGATTACGTGTGCCACTTCCAACGGTGGTCGTTTTTCCTGTTTCGCAATGAGCATGGCCACACTTGAAGACAAATCTCCCCATTCTTCTCGCTTGGGAAAATCAACCACGGGCTGAGGAAAATGCGCTGATTGCAAGGAACCCCGTTGCTGCGCTTGCAGCAGGGCATTGGTAATGGCAGAGGCAACCTGTTCTTGAATAATTCCGGCAGACATGACGCTATCGAAAAAATATGCAGGGATTTAAGGGGAAGTGGGCTGGGAATCTAACACAGCCTCTTCGGGCCTCGCAAGCAAAGAGGCTCTTCTGTCATCGGCGTTTGTTGCGCGTGTGTCCGGCTGAACAGCTCCGGGCTAGATGATCAAAGTAGTTCACCGTTCGATGAATAGCCTATGAATAGGAACTAGCCAGGGTTGATTTTTTTCGCGAGTTCAACGTCGGCTGGTGAATTCAAATTCAAAAAGGAAAGGAGTTGAGGGTCCAGAACTTTGATCTCCGATTCGGGAATACGATGCACGGTAAGACCCTGTTTGTCGGCAATATTTTGAAGACGAAGGTCTTGGATATCAATCATTTCCTTTAAAAACGGAAGGCATTTTTTTGAATACAGCCCGTGCAGAGGCTGAAGCCCATTCACCAATTGAGCCAGGACAATATCCGTGGCATTGACTTTTTGGGAAAAAAGCTCAATAACAGCCGGGTCTATAAATGGCATATCACAGGCCACAACGAATACTCGGGGATATCGGGAATAATACAGTCCTGTATACAGCCCACCCACGGCTGCACATCCCGGTACAAGATCAGTAACGATCTGTATTCTATCCTCTTGTCTTGATATATCCTCTTCAGCCAACACCAGCAACACTTCCGGGAAGACATCAAGCAGAACAGACAGCACCCTGTCTAAGAGCGGTTTTCCATGGATGGATAACGATCGTTTATCCATCCCCATTCTTCTGCTCTTCCCACCGGCTAAGACCACACCCGAAATTTCTTGAATCACATTGTCACCCGCTACACAAAAAAAAGGGGGGTGGACCGCTCCACCCCCCTTTTGGGCTTTTGGCGCTAGCCCGTAGCTAGGCCTGTCCCTGGGTTTTTTTGCGCTTATTGGCGCGCCGCCCTAACACCCAACCTTCAATAATCACGATTCCGACGGTAATGAGACCAGGATAGAGATAGGTCGTCATCGGAATCGGGGGTTCCATCACCAGGTAATAGAACGCGGACACCGCCATCTTCCGACCCACGTCCCCGTTGTGCCCGTCCCAGGCAAAGAACACCATTGGGATGTATTTGCCCTGTTCCAAGTATGCGACTTCTTCGTAGTCCCCCTTCAAGGGACGCTTCACGATCACCGTCCAGCGCCCATTCGCCCATTCGGCTTTCACCACTTCGACTTCCTCCTGAAAGTCGACTTCGGTGAAGTCCTCGTCCCAGCCCGTACCTTCGTACACCCCCAAGGTCCCGTCCGCCGTCCATTTCGTAATATCGGCGGCAAACCTTTCGTCTCCCCAGAAATACCGTGGCTTCCTGGGTGCCGGGAGTTCCTGCCATTTGATCGGAAATTGGAATGCCACTCCGTCGTTGTACACGGCATAACCGTCTTTTTGTTTGGCCGCAATCGATTCCTGATGGAACGGGTCTTCTTCAAACGTCGTCCCTTGCGGCGCTTGCTCTTCAACGCCGTAATCCGCCAGGTTTACTTCCGTGGGATCCCAGTCTGCTTCTTCCTCTTGCACACTCTTGGTCCGATCATTCCACCGGAACATGAACTCAATGTGCGTTTCGTTATACAACGCTTGCACCCACATATCGTCGATGCGGTTCACGAAGTTCCTCGGCTTATGCGTAATCTGCCCGCCCATGGCGATCCACCGCCGGGGCATCAGGTTCCAGCGATCGTCGTGTTCATCCGTGGGGAGGTCCCCTTCCACGAATTTCGACGGAACCACAAAGTTACTCTTGGGCTTGTCCGTCAACGGATCAATCCCCAACGGCTGCGAGGTCGAGAAGGTTAACGCGGTCTCGTCGGTCACCGTGCCTTGCGGCGCTTCGATTTCCTGCTCCCGCTCACACAGCGAGTTGACGTAGTTGGCGATGTCCCACCGTTCCTCCACACTGGTGTTGTCCGCGAACGACGGCATCGGGGTGCCGTTCAGCCCCGTGGAGAAGGTGCGGAAAATGTTCTTCACATTGTACGGATCCTGCCGGCTGCCACGGAAGTTCCAACATTTGTGCCAGTCCGCCGGTTGAATGCTGAAGCCCCAGTCGTCCTTGAGGTTGAACGCGTTCCCGTCGCCCCGGCCTTCCAACCCGTGACACTCGACACATTTCTTCTCCATCACCAGTTCCGAGCCCCGCTTGATGGACTCCGGTGTGGCTTGTTTCGGGGCGAGTTGATCCAGTTGCAGCACGAATAATTCCTCAAATTCTTCGTCCTGCCACGACCGGTCCTGCACCAATTGCGTGGTCACGAACGCCAGCACATCCTTGCGTTGCTGCTCGGTGAGAATGCCTTCCCACGACGGCATCGCCGACCCCGGCAGTCCGTGCGTGACGGTTTGCAAAAGATCCAGGTCGATCAGGGGCAATTGCCCGCTGGCCGTGTGCCGAATCTTGAAGGTACCCGCATTGAAGTTCCGCGGCCTCGGCCATAACCGCACCGCCCCCGGGCCGTCTCCGGCCCCCTCGACTCCATGGCACCACACACATTTGGTAAAATACACCCGCTTGCCTGCTTCGATCTGCTCCGCCGGCAGGGGCGCTGGTAAGCCTTGCTGCTTGAAGCCCTCCGGAAGGTCCTCCTGGGCCATGCTGCTCAGAGGCAGCCCCAGCCCCAGCAGGACACTGAACCCCAGGCACACGCCCCACCGGGCTACGTTGATTCCATATCTGCTCTTGCTCATGGCTCGTCTCCGCTCCTCTCCGCTAATCCCAGGTCCGGGGATAGTAGCCCGTGTGCCAATATTCAAACATCACCACTTTCCAAATTTCATCCACCGTCAGGTGTTGTTCCCACGGGGGCATCACCGAGGCCCAGGGGAAACCTTCCCCAGGCAGCCCGATCCCGCCTTTCGATACCCGCCAGAACACAAACGTCTCTTGTAACTGCGCAATCGTGCCCGCATCCGTGAAATTCGCCGGAATCGGGTTGAACGCATACGCCCACAGGCCCCGGCCATTCAAATTATCTCCGTGACAGAAGTGGCAGTTCTGAAAGAAGATCTCGCCACCTTCCCGCACGTATTTGGTGTAGCCCTCCGCGTTGGGATCCCATGGATTGTAATCCGGGTCGTTCACGTCCTTCATCAACCGCCCCATGGACTGCTCCACAATCCTGGCATCAGTATACGCCTGGTCGTACTTGCCCTCACCATTCACCCGATAGGGGTTTTCCACCACTTGCAGCACAAAGGTCTTGCCGTGCACCTTCGTGGTCGCCGGCGGCGCCGGATGCACAGTCCGTAATTCGATCGGTTCTTCAAAACTCGGTAGAAACGAGGAGTAGGCAAACCCGCCCAACGCCAATGGAATCACGATCAATGCCACCGTGCGCATGCTCTTGTGAAACCCGCTGATCCCATCCATCACGTTGAAAATCGGTCGCTTGAACTCCTGCCACTCGCCTTCCGACCCCGAGACCCACATGAAAATCCCACACGCCGAGACCGTGCCGTAGATGGCCCGTACACTAAATGGGATCGGGGGATAAATGCGGTACTTCAAATAGAGCTGGATGTAAATCCACACCCCTACCCCAGCCCAGAATTTGGGAATCGGCATACCCGCCCGATTCAGCGCCCAGTTGACCAACACAAACACTAAAATCGAACCGGCTAACTCCGAAATCATCTGCATCGGCATGTAGCCTTCTACTAACTTTAACCAGGTCATCGTATTAAACTCCTGTTTTCTAAATGACAGAGTTTAAGGATTAATTGAAATCTTCTATCGAAGGCAGATCCTGCCCCTCTTTCAAACTGGACAGATAATCCACAATTTTGTTCACCGCACCAGCACTGAGTTTTTGGCCGAAATCTTTCGGCATCTGATTGTCAGGATAATCCTTCACGACATACATGCTGGGATTTAAAATCGACTCGGTGATGTATTCACGGGTCGACGTGGCATGCCCTTTATACCCTGAATCCTTCAGCCGTTGGGGAGCATTACTGCCTTCCATCAACAAGGGACCAACTTTCCCTACTGCGTCTTTAATTCCGGGAATCGTATGACAGGCAGGACAGCCCGCTTTCATGAAGAGATCCGTAATAGGCTCCTCACCGGTAGCCAACACGCCGCCTGCGGCTTCATCCCCGTCGGCACTCGCTTGTGGCCGGTCTCCTTCAGGAATGAATTTTTCATACGACAATTGAATTTCCTCGTACGTGGGTGCTTCCTTCCCTTCACGAACATACAGCCAGGTATCCACCGCTGCCAATTCTCCGATGGTCAGCGAAATCGGCGGCTTATGAATTCTGGGCATGGGACTTTCGGTGTCGTTGCTTCCTTTCACGCCGAATCCCGGCACGACAAAACAATTCGGACAGGCATGCGACTCGGCGACATATTCCTGCCCGGTCGTGGCTGTCCCCGATCCCTCAAACGCCTCTTTTTGCACCGTATCCCGCGCAGCAGGATCGTTCATGTGATATTTTTCGTGCTTCAACCGTTCTTCGGCCCTGGCCGGAATGTCCCAAAGATTCGGAGCCCGTTCACTCAAGAATCCCTGATTGAACCCATGGCACAAGGGACACTGGCCTTTCCCGATAGCCCCCTGCACCTTACTTTGTCCCAGACCGCCAAAAATAATTTTTTCGCCCTCATCTCCCAATTGCTGCGGAGTCATACTCTGAAAGTCCAACTTCACCTCCGGTGGCGGGAATCCCCCTTCAACCTGAGGCAACCAATTGCCATACCCGGAAAGCGCCGCAGCCACAAGAAACATGAATCCCCCAATTTTCATCAGGGCCCCGATATTGGTGAAATAAATACCCATGATGTAGGCCAAACAGGTAATCATCACCAATGAGACGGGCAGCAGACGGCTTTCCCCGTAGAAATTATTCTTGTAGTTCGCAATGGCCATAAAGGCCATGAACGCGCACAGGATACCGATAAATGTCTTAAACGTGACATTTCTCTTTTGAACCGGGTCTTTCGATCTAGCCTGAAAATAAAACATAAGCCCGATCAAAAAGGCGAATGCCGGCCATCCAATCGAGATCGCTTCCGTAATTAATTCAACCACTTTGCCCCTCCACAAATGAGGCTACCCTGACTGTTACGTTCAGGATAGCCTCAGCATCACGCATTTCATGCAAAGTTAATGATTAATGCCCAGTTGCAGGTTGCGGCGCCGCACCAGGAACGGGTTGCGTCGCAGGAACTGGCGCCTTCTTGGCCCCCAGCGCTCCAAGCCAAAAGACAAAGAGAATCGTGATCCAGAAAAACAATACATTAAAGGAGATCACATTCGCGCCAAACCCAATGGTATGCGTATACGCCCAAGGTGAATTATCACGCATAATCTCATTGACGTGCCAGAACAACCTCACCGATGACCGGATATACCCCATCAATCCCATCATCCACGTGAAAGCTGTTGCCAACATAATCAAGGCATACTGTGATCGAGGAGCAATCTGACCCCATCGAATCGGTCCGAGTTCCCTGGATTTACTCAACATCGCCAGATTTAATGCCGACCCGAAAAATAAGCACGAGAGCGTTCCGGCGACCTGCGGAACAGAGAGCCCGATTCGAACGTTCGCCGGAATGAAATACCCGTAACAGGCCACCCAAATATTATTAAGATGGGCCACCACGAAGAAGGTGATCAGGAAGATATTTCCGAATTTTGCCCACTTCACCGCCGGCACCCTGTTGCCACGCTGATACCATATAAAACTGGCGATCGTGGTCATGATAATCGCGTTAATCCCCCCATTTTTAGCCGACATCACGCCATAGTTCCCTAACACCGGATGCTGCTGGCCTCCCATGGCCTTTAATTCAGCCGGCGTCATCACGATGGTATGGGGAGTGATAAAGACCAACAGTCCCACGACTAAAATAAATACAAAATACTTGATATAACGCTGGAACCTCTCACCCCCGGTCATTCTTCCGAGTGCTTGCCAGAGATAATAGTTCGTCGTCAAAAACAGGATACCGATCATTGTGGCCTGAATGATGAACAACCAAGCCAACAGTCCACCCATCAAGGTAATTCCCATTTGTTGACGGTAGGCATACACTTCGCGCATGAGCCAATAGCCGGCAAACGGCAGGGGGATCAGGAAGGCCACGCCCAGCGACATCGCGATATATCCCATCCAATCGTAATGGGCACGCTCTTCATCATTCTTTGCCGACAGGAACCGATACGCAGCATACGCCGCCACCACGCCACCACCAAAGGCCATATTTCCGAGAATCCGATGCACGTTCAGGGGATTCCAGAGCGCCGTATGGAGCACGTGCCAGATATTTCCAAGATATCGTCCCTGCTCATCCACCCCGGCTGGTGACATCATAAAGCCAATCCAGGAATTGGCCAGGAACATCAACACCGTCCCAATGACGTTCAACACCACCGACATGCTGCAATGGAGCCATTTCAATAACCCATCTTTCATCTTGTCCCACCCGTAGTAGTAGATGTAGAGGGTTCCGCTTTCCGCCACGAACATCAAGGCATAGATGTGCATCACCGGGCGGAAAATACTGGAAAGATATCCAAAGAAAGCAGGGTACAACGTCAGGAACGTGAAGATAAGAATACCACCGAGGATGGCAGTCAGCGAGTAGGCGGTCAGGCTGATTTTAACAAAGTCATACGCCAATTGGTCGTACTTCTTCGCCATCGCCTTGTCTTTGCTCACCAACCCCGCAAACTCGATACACATACAGAAGATCGGCACGGCCAACACAAAGCTGCCATAGTACAGATGTTGCTGATTGGCCACCCAAAGAAGGACCCGGCTTTCGAAGTTATATCGGGGATAAAATTCTTCAGTATCGGCAGTCTTTGGAGCCGGCGCACCGACGACGGGGCCCTCCGTTTTGTAGTAGACGTCTCTCCCGATTTCGACCTTTGCTTCTTCGCCCTCTACCCCTTCAGCTTCCTCGGCGGCAACAACATCGGGAGGCGGCCCGCCTGCTGCAGGAGCACCTCCACCGGCCAAGGCCGGCAGTGCCACAAAAATCGGGAGCAACAGCATGACTCCCATTGCAAAAAGACCAGTGACTGCCAGGATTTTTTTCCCGGCCTGTCTACTTTTGAGGCGACCCATGACCAACCTCCTTCTTTCTTTGAAATTATTCAAAGAATAATAAACCTTTTATTCTAGTTGTCCAGTTTTTTCAGGATGACTACTGATAACGAGGCTTCTCACCTCAGAATATAGAAATAGTCCAAACCCTGCATATCCATCAGAGCCCAGTCGAGGAACTGAAAATATGCCACGGAAATCACGATTGAAATGATGAGGTACAGAACTGTCTGCATGGAAACGCCTCCTCCTTATTTCTTCTACCCAGTTCTTTTTTCAACAAGGACATTGCACGCCGGCGAACCAATAGAAAAACCATAAACTTACGGCACACGTCACATAGAATACTGCCTTGCCCAACTTGATCTCGAGCGGATCGCTTTTCGCCATCTCAATTTTCCTTCTAGATGTTCGACCTTAATAAATGATACGCTTGACACATTTCTTCAAGTATATGATACTGAACAAACACTTTTCGCGAAGGTGGTAAAATAAATGCGCAATAATGCAAAATTGTTCGACATTATAGTGTTGGCTGGAATGGTTGTCAATATTCTTTTAGCCGTCTTCTTGATACTGTATTACTTTGACTTTCTCTAGCCTTCGCTAAGGACCCTCTGCCTTATTGCACCATCGGGCGCAGGGCTGTGTTGTGTCCTCGCTCAACCCTCGACTATCCACCTGATATGTCTCGGGTTTCGCTGCGGGACGCCTTGCCCTGCATCCCGCTATCACAATAAATCAGAGGGTCGCTAATCCTGGGGACGAGCGGCCAGCGTGCGGTCAGGCGTCTTCCGCTCTGACGCAGCACAGCGAAAGCCTATGGTTTCATCCCGAAAATCGGGAACCATGAAATTCCGGGCCGTAATCCTCAAGTCCCTACCATGGCTGGTATACCCGGCACCGCGAAGCGTCTTATATCCACCACGATCGGCAAAATTTGCTTCTCCGGGTTCACTGGGATCGCGAGTTTGCTCTTCATACCAATTGTCGGTCCATTCCATCAGGTTTCCAAAGCCGTCATGCACACCAAAAGGGCTTCTATCCAAAGGAAACGAGCCAACGGACGCCGTGGCTTCATAGCCATCCTCTCCGCCTCCCAGATTGGCCTTGTGGATTCTCGGAGAATTTCCCCAGGGCCACAACCGGCCGTCTATCCCTCGTATCGCTTTTTCCCATTCGGCTTCGCTGGGCAGACGTTTTCCTTTCCACTTGCAATAGGCGTCCGCATCATACCAGGAGACGTAGGCAACAGGCTGATTGGGCCCACGCAATTGGGCTAACCGTTTGGCATAGCGAGACGGAGGGCCCGGTTTTCGATGACCGGTCTGCTCCACAAATGCGCGATAGTGGTGGTTCGTCACCTCATACCGATCAATCCAAAATCCTTCAAGGGTCACGAGATGCTCGGGGCGTTCATTAAACCCGCCCTGGCTGGTCCCTTGAATAAACTCTCCAGAAGGAATAAACACCATTTCTTCTTGGATGATCGGCTGGGATGGGTCGGAGGGAGACGAGCCGGTTGCCTGCGCGGGTTTGACGACCTCCGCAAGCTCGGGATCAGGGGGGGGAGACTTGGTCCCACGCAGAATTCCTGATACCGGCATGCCTACCATGAATACAATCACGGCAAGCAGGATCAGTTTCAATCTCCCATCCATGGTCGCGCAACCTCGATAGCTCTACTCTCACGCCGTCAGGATGCCTGTTTGACGGCCTCGACGTCTTTGGCGCAACGAAACCCGATCGTCGCGTCGGTTCGCCACATTTTGGCTGAAAACCGTTTGGTCAATCTCGCGTTGAGTTTGGAATCACGCCAGGTTCCTCCTCGAATGACTTTAAATTCCGTGCTGTCCGGCCCGGGAGGATCGCGAAATGGTGAATTTTGATAATATTGGGAGTCATAGGTATCCGTAACCCATTCGGAAACGTTTCCCGCCATGTCGTAGACCCCATACGGACTCCGCCCGCCTTCAAAAGAACCCACGGGCGCCAAATACTTGAACCCATCGTCTTCCCCGTCAATATTGGACACCATGTAGCTGAACTCATTCCCCCAAGGATAGAGTCGTCGCCCTTCCCCACGAGCGGCCTTCTCCCATTCGGCTTCGGTCGGCAGTCGTTTCCCCGCCCACAGGCAATAGCCAAAGGCATCATTCCAGCCAATGCCCACGACGGGAAAATCCGGATCGACGAGTTTGGCAATATCTTCTTCAAAGACCGGCACCTGGGGTTTCCCTCGCTTGGTCATCTTGACAAAACGATCGTATTCCGACTGGGTGACTTCCTTGAGATCGATGAAGTACGTCCGCACGTACACCGGATGAGCAGGGGCTTCATCGGGATCTCCCTGATCATACCCCATGGTAAAAGGCCCTTCGGGGATTTCGACCATCTCACGGCCTTCATCTCCGACCAGCGTACGATACATCGAAAAATCCCGGACTTTCACCGGAGTGATGACCCGAGGCTTGGCCGTTTGAGAATGAGAGACCAACCTGTCCAATTCCTGTTTCCCTTTATACGTTTCATAGATCAGCATGACCATCATCAAGATAAACGAGGCAAAGACAAAGATGATGGAGCCGATAAGTACCGCGCGATTTTCCATGACTCTCCCGTCGGTCCCCCAAAAAGGTTCAACCGGGAACCCCCTTCCCGTTCCAGCCTTAGGCTTCGTGGTCGGAAGAGGCCTGCACCGGTTTCCGCCAAAACACGTCAATCAACATCGAGATCCAAATCCCCAAAAATCCACCCATCGCCGCGCCGGATCCCGCGCCGACCGTAATGTTTTCAGGGCCGGAAACGGCCCAGGCCAGCGCACCCCCTAAAACCGTTCCGACAAAAATCCCGAAAAAAAACCGCCGCCCACCAATGAGGCCGATCCCGATCCCCAACATGACCCCCAGCCCTGCGGCAAAATAAAGAAAAGAGTCGCCCAGGAGGATTCCAATGAGCACCCCGACCGTCCCCATGACCACCACGCCTAGGAACACGTCTATAATCGTTCCTTTAGAAATCGAAGGGTTCCTCCTCGCCACGAGGCCGCAAGACGTTATTCCGCACGAACCTCAATTGAACCGAAATCGACTTCCACCCCGGGGCCACTTTGAAGGGAAATGCCCCATGCCCGCGGAGCAGGGTCATGATCATGAATCTCTTTAAAGTCTTTGTAGGCATTAACCTCTTCTTCCACCCATTCACCCAACGGCTGAGGGCCTGAACGAACCACGACCTCCGCCGCGCCGAACATGCCACCATCAGTGATGGAACCCATGGGTTTCGTGCCACTCCAGATGTACTTCGTCGACACCGGAATAAACATCAAATCCGTATCCAGATTCGCAAAGAGCGCTGCAATAAAATCGGTGTTCTCCGGGACGACGTGCAGGCGCCACCGCCACGTTAAAATCGGGTGGGTTTGGGGATTCCAATCAATGTTTTTGGTATAGACCCGCTGATTTGCCCCCTTGCCTTTCAAAAACACGGTGCCCCCTTGACGATGAAGGGAGTACGCCTCTTTTGCAGTGATCGTACTTCGTGACCCGTCCCATCCTTTCGGGAACTGCTCCTCATCCGGATTTCGAAAGTCTTCAAGCGTCACCGCCTGCGAGAAAACCTGCTCACTCGCCATGCAAAAGGGAACGAGGAGCACAAACAGGGCAAGGCACTTCCTGAGTATTTTTTCCATCCTCATGCCGACTCCTCTCTCGAGAACGCCTGCACGAAAGATAGGTTCGGTGCGTCCTTTTCCACGACGGCCAACCGTCTGTCCCTCGTGGACAACCAAAACATGAAAAACACTGAAACCCAGAATAACACCATATTAATCGTCACCATTTTGGCGACAAAGGCAATGTGAGGGGTAAAGGCCCAAGGAGAAAGATCCGCCATCAGTTCATTCACGTGCCACCCTAACCGACCGGCTGACCGGATATATCCCATCAATCCCATCACCCAGGAAAAGGTCGCGGCGACCCCAAATAACGCCACCATCCCTCGGACGGATATCCTGCCCCATTGGATGGGACCTCGAATTTCGCTCCCCTTCAACAGAAAATGATTGATCACCAACCCGCCGAGCAAGACCGTCGCCGTGGTCGCGCCCTGCGGAATGGACAAGCCCATCCGGATCGGGGCGGGAATAAAAAACCCGTAAATCGCGACCCAGACGATATTGGCCATGCCAACGACAAACAACACCCCAATCACAATATTTCCCGCCGCAGCCCAAGGGACGGTAATGATCCGGTTGGCGCGGCGATACAACAGGTAGCTCAAGGCCGTCAGACAGATCATGATATTAATCGCGCCGTTTTTCGCAGACATCACCCCGAATTGCCCAATAACGGGATGTTGCGCCGCGCCCATGGCTTTCATTTCACTGGGGGTCATGGCAATGGTATGAGGCGTGAACCAGACCAGAAACGACACCATCAGCCCCCCGAGAATGAATTTAAAATAGGGATGATACCGTTCCCCGTCACGCAACCGTCCCAAGGACTGCCAGATGTAATAATTAATGCCAAGGAACAGTGCGCCAATGGTAGCCGCCTGAACCACGAACAGCCAGGACAACAACCCGCCCATCATGGTCATGCCCATCTCCTGACGGAATTCAAAGACGGAGCGCATCAGCCAATACCCGGCAAAGGGCATGGGGAGTAAGGCACACACCACCACGACAATGAACACGTAGCCCACCCAATCGTAATACGCCCGTTCTTCCTGGACCCGGGTCTTCAAAAACCGATACGCCGCATAGGCCACGACCACGGCTCCCCCGGACATGATATCCGCCAGGAACCGATGGGCATTGAGCGGATTCCATAACGGTGAATGCAATAAATGCCAGACGTTTCCCAGAAACTGTCCCTCGGCATTCACCCCGGCTGGTGCCATCATAAAAGACGCCCAGGCATTGGCCAACAGGAGTAACAGCACGCCCATGGCGTTCGCAACGACCCCGATCGACAGATGCACCCATTTCCCGGCCCCGTGAGCCAGGCGATCCCAACTGTAGTAGTACAACACGAGGAGAAAGGATTCACCCAAAAACACCGCGGCATAAAGCGGCATCATCTGTTTAAACGTCGATCCCATGTACTGCATAAAGCCGGGATAGAACGTCAAAAACGCACCAAGCATGACACTGCCAAGCAGCGCCGTGACCGAGAGCGAGAGCACCCCGACGCGAAGAATATCGCGACCGAGTCCATCGTAGCGTGTAGCTGCCTGCGGGTCACGACGGGACAGGCCCAAGAATTCCAGGAGAAACGCAAACAACGGCAGGGCCAGAACGAACCCTCCGAAATAGGTATGCTGCTGGGTGACGAGCCAGATGATGATCCGGTTATTGAGCGGTTGCCAGTGGGGGTAGGTGGATCCGGTTTTCGCGGCCGGAGGGCCTTGAGGAATTCCGTCGGTCTTATAGTAGACGTCCTCAGTAAGGGAAGGGGTATCCTGACTGGCCCACCCCGGCATTGGCGCGAGGAGTGAACAGCCCAGAACGCACAACAGGAAAATGGACAATTTCATGGAAGCATGTCTCGCGAGGGCTCTGCCTGCCTGATTTCAACGGGGCTTGGCTTGGGTCCCGACGTCACCCACCCGGTTTTGGCCAAAATTTCCATCACGAACGGACAACGTCTCAAACCTTCTGAGAATCCACCCTGCGTTTGCGCTTCTACAAAAACCCGCGAGCCCAAAAAATAGCCATACCCCGCCATCATCCCAGCAGTCACTCCACCAACGGCCAGGTGAACAAAAAGGGGCACCTCCTCAACCTGTAACACGAACACAATGAGGCCAAATTGCACTAAATAGTATGTAAACGCAAAAGTCAAACAGGGCCACAGCCAAAACCGGCAGGCTTCCCACCATGATGGTATTTTGAAGCGATCCGAGAAGGGTTCGAGCGGATATTTCCCGGACAAAAAAGCTCCATGAGCGAAGCACGCCGCCACGACACAAACCAGAATCGCCTGTCCGACCTCACTCCCGTTACCGGTCCAGCCGAGTCGAAACACGACCGCCATCGCTCCACCGGCAACGAAGCCCGCTCCCACCCATCGGGCCAGATGCGAAAGATCACGCTGGAGCAACTCGCGAAACGACCGGCCGTCGGGAAAGGTCACCAGACGCACGCCTTGGGATTCCATGCGGACCACGTGTCCGATTTCAAAGGCGTCCCGAGTGACCGCCGTACAGGGAATAATCAGGGCCATCATAGCCGGCCCGTCGGGATGAAGCAGAAAATTGTAATCGGCGAAGAGGGCCAGGATCGCCAACACCAACAACGAAAGCTGTACGCCGTAAACAAACCCTATCCATCCACCCACCCAGAGAAGGCGGCCGGGACCATCGGTTTGGCAAACCTGGGCAAGCGTCTGCTGACGTCCCATCGCATACGCCCAATACGCGGTGAGCGTCGCAAGGACTCCGCTCATCGCCAACAACGCCATCGGGTCGGATAGCGGAAGAACGTCTTTAGAGAGACGGTAGAGAATAAACGCCACGAACCCCGGAAAGAGCATCACCCAACGCTTCCGCTTTCGAACGTCGGCTTCAGTGACAGCCTCATTCAGTTGGGGAATCACTCGGAGCGCGAGTCGATGCAACATCGGAATCTCTCAACCAGGCGCATTGCCCGATACGGGAAAAAACTGAAAACAAGCCAAATGCACGTGATCCTTTGCCAGCATGGAGACGCCTTTAGCGTTACGACTTCGGGGTCGCCATACCGAAATAGCGGACCTTGATTTCTTCCATCAACGCCACCGTGACTTCAGACAGGCCTCTGTCCTGAGCCGTACGTTCCAACTCCACGCGCGCCATCGCACGAACCGGTCCCGGGATTCGGGACAAACGACGTTTCGCGTCAGGATGCCACGACACCATCCCTTGGTGCCCGGCTTCCGTCATCAGGTCGGTCGACACCACTGTGATCCGCTGTCGATCTGCATAGTCTTCCACCTCCTGCCGGACAAGAGGTTCCACGTACGGTGGCAACCGTTTCAAACGATGTTGGGCCTCATCAGTCCAGACCAGACGGTCGAACAGCAAGCTGGCATTGCGATGGTCCGTTTCGATTCCCAGCCGAAAACCACAATGGTCACAACGATAACGAAGAAAGGCCTGAACGTCGTCCCATTCTTCAAGGGCCTCACATCGAAAACCCGAGCCGCAGGCACATTGCATCACGGACTACCCGATTCTTCCGGGATACAGAATATACAGCATGGTATACGTCAGACTGCCGGTCAGGAACAACACGCAATACACCACCATGGTAAACCGGCCCAGGATTCGATGACGTCGCGCCCCATTCGGCCACAGGCGTTGGATACCCACCTCGACACCAAACACCATGGCAATGAGCATGAGAAGTCCGAGATAGACACCGAACTTGCCCATGGAAAACCCGCTGGCGGCCACGCGACTGAAAAACAACAGCAGCACAAGAGCCGTCACCCCGCCAAACATGACTGCGATTTTTTTTCCGGTGGTTTGCAGAATGGCCTCGTGCAACTTCCGTTGGCCATCGATAAACGTTTGAGAGCGAAATCCCAGGACAATCATGTAAATGGCCATGATCAATCCGATCACGACCAAAAGAATGTGAAAGGTCAGGAGGGGAATGAACACGTTGTCATACAAAGCCTGTGATCCGCCGAACCCTTCCTTGCCTTCAAAGGCCAACACGCCGAGTTGGCGAAACAAATAATAACTCGTAAAAAACGCCAGCATGGCGATCATGCCGCCAAGCATCAACCAATGATGACCGCTCCCATGACTCTTTTTGGCCTGTATCCACCCGACGATGAACAGCCCGGTGAACAATGTCGCCATCAACTGGCTGATATCGGCCCCCATTGTGGCATGCGTCCCGACGAACCCCGGATCTCTTAACCATTCAGCCATTTAATCCTCTCCTGATTTGATTCCCTGCACAATCGCCCGCGGTTCCAGTTCCGTGACGGATGCAAAGCCGGCCCGGGTCATCCAAGCCATGGCCTCCTGAGTCGTGAAACACGCCCCCTCTTCCGTATTGACCAGAATATGCACGGCAAATGCCGTGGTCCAGGCCGGACTCGTTCGGTCCGGGTCCAAAAACCGATCCTTGATCACCAACCGCCCCGTGTCCGTCAAATGAGCACACGCTTTGCGCACCAACCCGGCATTGGTTGGCGCGTCCTGGTAATGGAGCACGTCGGACAAAAGCACCAGATCATAGAGCCCGCCCAATGAATCCGTATTGAAATTGCCGGGCATGACGGCAATACGATCTTCCAGCCCGGCTTCCTTGATAGACCGTTCGGTCACCCGGAGGGTCGAAGGCAGATCAAACACCGTGGCGTGGAGACGGGGATATTCCCGGCAGAAGGCAATCGCATTGGTCCCGGCTCCCCCGCCGACGTCCAGCATACGTTCAACGCCGTCCAGTTGCAGAAACTTCGCGAAATTGCCCCCGCTCCCCCGGCCAATCCGATCCAACACCGCCAACACGTTGGCGCCCATTTCCGGATTGGTTTCAAACACGTGCTGGCGGACCGGAGACACACCGGTTCTGACGGTCTCTTCCAGTTTCCCCCAATTCATCCATTCCGAATCGTGAAGAACCAGAAGGTGCCCCACGTAGTCCGGGCTGACTTTCACCAGATGTTTCCGGGCGACGCCGGTATTCGCAAAGCAACCCTCGTGTTTGGTCAAGATCCGCATCCCGGCCAACGCGTGTAAGACGAGGCTCAACGCCCGTTCATCAAGCGATAAGCGATGAGCTAAATCAGAGGGAGAATCGGAACGACCATCCAAGGCTGAAAAAAGATCCAGCTTGATCGCCGTGAGGAGAATTTTCGTCTCCCAGTAATACCCGATCTGAAATATTTCTGCGAGAGAGAGCTCCCGGGGCACAACAAGTCCTTAACCTTGCCGACACGAAAAGCAGAAACCGGTTGAATCTATTGAGATAGTAGCGGGCGGGAACCGGCAAACGCAAGGGAACACACAAAGCACGTGACAAAAAAAGGGCGGCAACGATGAACCGTTGCCGCCCTTTCAATGTTCCCGAAAACGAAAACGTCACTTACCTTTGAACTTATTTTTCTTCTTGATGTCGAAGTTGGCTTCAACGGTCGCGCCATCCTTGACTTCGACTTCCATCGTCACGTTGCCGGCCACCGGGTGCCAGGCCAAGACCTTGTGTTTGCCTGCGGGGACGTCCTTAATCTCAAAAGACCCGTCTCCACCGGACTTGCCAAAATGGCCGTTAGTCACCGGCAAAAACCAGGCTTGCATAAATTCGTGCTGGTCACATTGCAACCGGAGAACGGACCCTTTTCTGGCCATCCGCATTTTGATTTTCTTGTCCAGCTTGTCGCCTTTTTTGGCCAACCCGATATTAAACAGGGTCGAAGATTTCGCACCGAGCACGTCAAAGCTATGGGGATTATGCAACACCCCTTCTTTGGACTTGGGATCATTGGCATCCGCATCGCCATTTTCCACGATGAAGTTGCTTTTGTTCACCAGCACTCCGGTAAAAGGCAGAAACTCACACAACTTGGCCATCACTTCAGGTGTAGACTTAAAGCCTTTGACCTTAATGCCGCGAACCGCCACGATCGCATTTTTGAGCCCTTTGTTTGCGTCCACTTCGACTTCTTTCAACAAACGCGTATCATCACCTTTTTGACTGGGATTCTGTTTGCAAAAAGCCGGATTGGGAAATTTGGAAAAGGCAAACTCCTTTGCCGCAACGGGTTTGCCGGAATACATGACTTTGCCTTTAATGGTTCCGCCGGCTTGAGCAATCAGTGGCATTGCAACCAGCAACCCACCAAGGAAGACAGACAAAGTAAGCGAGCGACGATTCCTCATAGATATTCCTCCTGGTTGAGAATAATTTTTTTACGAGTCGGTGGGAAAAACCTGACGGCTTTCAGCTCCCGGGCCGCCTCAAATTCATACGATAGGCGAGAAAGTCCTCGAATCTTCTTCCACGCAACAATCCTTGTTTATAACAACCTGAAAAGAGGGTGTCAAGTCAACCTCTTCGGGATTTATCCCTTTAAATTGACGGGCTGCGGCAAGCGTTTTGCCAGCAGTTTGTAAGGCGCACGGGCGCACGACTCCACCATCCTGCGGAACGGCGGGATATACATGCCAAGAAATCTTCGCTGTCTCCTGTTTTCTGTTCGTCCGTAATTGTCGATGAGGGACTCAACTGATGAGTACCAAACCAGTGGAGGATGAATGACCCGACACTGCCGTTTCGTGATTACGTCTTCAATGCAGCGAGGCCAATCCGTGACCCTCGTGACAGGAACGGCATGTCTGACAAAGTGGAGGGCTGCTCGATAAGACATGGTATAAGCAACCGCTCCTGACGCTCCTGTCCCTTTCAGACCGGGAGCGCGAAGATGGGACAGGTAATGGTCAAACAGGCCAATGACGCCCTGCCGACGAACATAGGCCCTTGAAGAATAGAGTTGCGTGAGTTCAGCATCGTGGTAATACCGGCCAGTCAGGAACTCAACTAGTTGGGGAGAGGGAACGGCATCATCCTCCAAGATCAGGGCATAGGCTATATTCTCAGAGACAATTCGCCGATAGACCTTGATATGTGACAAGGCACAGGCAAACTCGGCATGGGACAGGATTCTTCCAGCTCGTCGCGTGGCAACACGGTCAATCTGGTCTTCATACTGAGGATCGAGTCCATGGCGACCGTCCACGGCATCGACAAACTCAAAGTCGATACCGAGATTGCACAGGGCCTCTGAAATAGCTTCACGCCGTTCGGTGCAATCTAATAGGGACACCACAAAGACGGGGATCGTGGGCGGCATGGCAGTCTTTCTTGGAAAGATGGACCATCAGCCACCGACCGGACATGGTCGGGCCGATTCCGTCCTCCAAGGAGACTGGATGACCCTGCGTATTTACCTGTTCATGATCACCAACCCTGACGATAGCTAGTCGCCATGTTCGGTGATAGGCTCTTGTATTGAGCAGGCGACCCGACAAGGGTGCCCCTCGGAGAACGGAATACTGGGAGTGTATTGATGTTGGTAGGCTATGGCAAGCCTTGGCATTTGATAGCATGCTTTCATTATGCAGGAATTGGTGCCACCGACCCCACAGCACCTGATCGCGTTTGTGATGCTGGTCGTAGTCGGCACGCTTGTTGTGCTATATTTCGAGTGTTACGAGAGTGCGGCTTGTTCCGTGTCGCATGTCTTATCTGATCTGGTCTCCGTCCTGCTCGTGAGTGCCGGATGGAGTATTATCCTAGTGGAGGTCGCCATGTTTGTTGAATCCTGGATCAAGGAACGACGTGAACGACGGTACAAGGAAGAACGGCAATCACTCGTCGAAGAGCTACGCGCCAAGATTCGCTCAACGGGCAAACCGTTAACCGAACAAGACCTTGAAGAATTAGAGCAGGAGACTGGTCACGTTTTGCCGACCAATTCCCGATAGGTCATCGGCTTCCCTGGCATGGCTCCAAAGAGAGCCTGCATCCGGTCTACCGTATCTACCTGACAGTTCCCTTCATTTAGCCGGAAGGTGAACTCGTCAACATACCGATCCAGGTGCTTCACGCTCACTTGATGGAAGGTGCCTTCCAGCCCGCGTTTCAAATTGGCCCACACGCTTTCAATCCCGTTCGTATGCGCCATCCCCCTCACGTACTCATTCGCTGAATGGTTCAGGGTTTCATGCTGATACCCTTTGCGGGTCAGCCCACGATAGGCTCCATGATTATCGGTATAGACTTGTGACCCCTGTTCGACGTGTCGCTGGATCTCCGTCCACAAGGTCAGCCGATCCGTCCCTGTCACCGACTTGGCAATCGTCTTGCCGTCCCGTGCGCGCATGCCCATAACGGCTTGTTTCCCGGTCGATCCACCGCCTTGAGGCTTCGTGCCTTTTTTCAGACGTTTGTTGCGCTCTTTGCCCCCGATGTACGTCTCGTCAATCTCCACAATGCCGGAAAGCAAAATCGACTGCGAATCACAGGCTTTCCGAAGCCGATGCAGCATATACCAGGCATGCGGTTGTTTGATCTTGATCTTTTTGCTTAACTCCATGGAGGAAATGCCCTTCCGATCCGTCAAGAACAGATACGCGGCCATCAGCCATTTGCGCGCGTCGATCTTGTTGCGTTCAAGTGGCGTATTGGTGAAGACCGTGAAGTAGGCCCGACACATCCCACACCAATAGGTGCCTGCCTTCTTTTGAGGCGTAATCTTGTCAGTCTTGTCGCACTTCGCACAGACCGGCTGTCCGTGCCACCGGACCCGCTCGAAGTACTGAATGGCACTCTCGACCGTCGGATATAACTCATTGATTTCAAACAGGCTTAAGGTCTTGGCTTTGTGTGTCGGCATCGTCTTCTCCCTTCGTGAATACTGAAAGCATACTAGCACGATAGAGAAGGTTTGTCAAGTTAAAGGGATAAATCCGACCTCTTGGGGATTTATTGACCCTATTTTTTGCGTGACAGTACCTCAGCGGACATTCAAGGCGGGCGGGGCATTCCCCGTCGAGAAAGGTTTCCGCGCCTCCGTGAAGGCCGCGAACATTTCCCGGAAACGGTCAGGCAATTCCTCGGCCCGCGCAATGGGACTGGAGCACAATCGCTCGGTGCACACGTATGCGAACGGGCCGGACACCTTGGGGAAAGTGACCTCACCGATAGAAAGGGAATCGACGCGGGGGTCCAAAAACCGGACCAATTTCCCTGGAGCATACATGGCCAAGCTGCGGTCAAAAAGGTGTCGGGCCTCAGCCTGAGATTTTTCACCCACCACCACTATGTGAACGGGGTAGTAAAGGAACCGGTGGATGGCACGACCCGTTTGCGCAACCGGCAGAGAGCCGGCATCCACAATCATTTGCAGAATATTCTCGGCCTTTTCCCGGTATCGAAGGTCGTGGGTGAGATAAAACAAGTCGGAAAAGACCAGGGACAGCGCAGCATTGACCGGGAGATCCTTATGGGGAAACTTCAACAATCCCAATGAAGAAGAAGAAGACGGCGTCCGGTCGAAATAGCCTCCCCCCTGGCTGTCTTCGAATAGCCGGATGGCATCATCGAGGACCGTTTCAGCCTGTTCCAGGTAAAAGGGCGCGCCGGTAGTGACAAAAGCTTCGAGCAAGGCGTCCGCAAAAAAGACCTGGTCGGCGAGCAACCCGAATTCTTTGGGATGACCGTCATGAAGGAGATGAGCCAAGCCACGCCCGGGTTGATAGCGTTCCTTGTACAGCCGCCGGAGCGTGTTAAGGGCGAACTCCCGCGCCTGCGTGCCGCCCAGGACCTGTGAAACCCTGAGAAAAGCCTTGATCATCAATGCGTTCCAGTCGGTCAGGACCGTCCGGTCGACAGCGGGAATGCCGATAGCCAGGCGTTGTGACTCGTCCAAGGCAAAAAATTCACTCCCGGGCACGTCGAGGCCTGAACGATCTGCGTTTCGAACGTCGGAATCCTGGCTGGCATAAAAGCCGCCTTGATCCCGGTCGGCAAGAAACCGCGTCACGTAACGCATGGTCCCTTCAACGACCTCGCGATACTGCGCCAGACCGGTGATTTGATACGCCTCCAGATAATTGAGAAGGTTGGACGCCTGAATGGAAAGCAACTTTTCATAATGCGGTTTTGACCAATCCGCCTGCTCGGCATAGCGAAAAAACCCGCCCCAGATGGGATCATACAATTTCAACTGCTGATCCAGGGTCAACAACGCCTTTCGCTGCCATCCCGAATCTCGATGCCAAAAATGATGGGAGAAGGCCAAGGTGATAGCCTCGGGTTCAAAAAATTTGGGGGCGTCCCGAAATCCGCCGGACACGGGGTCATATTGCTGCTTCATCAATTCAAGGATATGGGCCAGCATTTCAGGGTAAATACGCATTTGAGGCTGCCGGCTAGCCCGTTGAGTCGATTCCACCCGTTCCCATATCCGGGCGACCCGTTCAGCCATATCCCGTTTATTTTCCCGGTAGAAGGCGTCCGACGTGCGCAACACTTCGAGCATGGCTTCAGGGGTCAAGGTATTCGCCTGGAAAAGAATCTCTCCGGAAGGCAGCAGGACACTGGTGGTCGGCCACCCGCCGTGTTCATACCGGGCCGCAATATCCGGACGCTGATCGGTGTCGACCCTGACCGGGATAAATTCGGCATTCAGAAGCTTGACCACCGAAGGATCGACGTACGTCGTCTCATCCATCACGTGGCAGGCATGGCACCACACGGCCGTCAGATCGAGCAGGATCAGCTTGTCTTCGGCTTGGGCACGCTCAAAGGCCTTGGCTCCCCATCCTGACCAGGCCGGTGCAGAAGTCTCGCGTTGATCGCTCGCCAATACAGGCGTTGAAAGTAAGAGGAGTCCTGCTATCCATACACGTAAGAATCCCCCAGGCAGTCTTGCAGCCTGTACACCGTACCAATGACCCCTTCTGTCATTCCCGACATTTTTAATCGGGAATCCAGGGTCTTTGCTTTTTCCTTCGTTTGTGAGAATCCAGCCCCTGGATTCCTGCTTTCGCAGGAATGACAGTTCGGGGCATTGGTGGCTCTTTTCATACCAATGACAGATTCGGGGTGGCATCAGATATTTTCGTATCAAGTGACGAATGAACCATAGACCTCGAAAAGAACGAATACTGGAATGCTTCATGGCCGGTTATTCTCGATAAAGGTCGTCACCTGCTCAAATGGGACGTTTGCTGTTGAACTGCCCGGAACGTCAGGCCTCGGGTGGAGAAGAGAGGATACGCGCAATGGCTCCCGCTGCCGTGGCTCGTACGGCTTCGTTCGTCTCTTTCATAAGCCTTTTGAGATGGGGGATCAACTCTCGTCCACCCACCCTGCCCAATGACCTGGCTGCTGAAATTTGCGGTTTCGGCACGGGGTCGTTGAGCAGGAGCAGTAAGGGCCCCACCACGTCGCTGGCACGGCCATGACCCAACGCTTTCGCCACGGAGGAACGCAGGCCGGGATTTTGTTGCCCCATCAATTCCCGCACGGTTTCGGCCACGACGCTGAATGGACTGTTCAATTGCAGCAATCCCGCGACCGCCGCGGCCCGCACGCCCATGTTGCGATCCTGCAAAGCTCGCGTTAATGGAGAGATCGCCCGTTCGGCCCTGAGCTTCCCCAACGTCACGGCGGCCACGCTTCGCACGGCCGGGACGGGGTCGGCGAGTGAGTTGATCAGGAAAGGAACGCCTTCGACCGAACCAAGTTTCCCCAGCGAAGCCGCCGCCGCCGCGCGAATCGACGGCTGTTTATCGCGAAGCCCCCGCTCGAGAAGCGGCAACCCTTTGGAATCCCCGATTTCGCCAAGCATCCGCAACGCGGCCCCTCGTTCATAGCCTTCCGGTACGCTGGTCGCCCGCTCCACTGTTTGCCAGTGTTCCTTTTGCCAGAGTCGATACAACGCCGCTGCCGCTGCAACCTGCACGACCCTTTGCTCATCATTCAGCAACGGAGTGATAAGGAAGATGATCGCCGGGTCTCCAGACCGGCCCAGGGCTTTCAAGACCATGACCTTGACCAATCCCGCCTGATCCTTGAGGGCGCCTCGAAAACTTTCCGATTGCCGCCCAACCGGAAACTTCCCCATACCCTCGGCAACCAACACCCGGATCATGCCTGACCCGTCGCTGAGCCCATCCTGAAAATACGGGACAACGTCGTCGGAAGGAATCTCCTTCAACGCCGAATAGGCCGCCCCTCTCACCTGCTCGCGCATATCCGCCCGAAAGGGCAGAATGCTCTGGACGGCAAGTTCGCGCAGAAGCGATTCGTCCCCTCCCGCCTTGACGAATTGATCATAGGCTTCGATGCCCTCAGCGGTTTTTCCAAGCCGTACCAAACTCAACATCTTGAACCGGTGGGACGTTCGTCGCCACGGTGCCTCGCCGAGCAGTGGCTCAACGAGATCCACGGTCTTCTGAAAATCACCCTGCTCGAACGCCCGTTCGGCAAGACCGAGTCTCTCTTCAGGAGACGTTTGTCCCACACCAGTTCCGCCCAGCAACAGAACGCTACAGGCAACGCCCGTGAAGACCGCTCTCCATTTCCCCACCGTCACCCTCACTTATCCCTTATCTTCCTGCTTTTCGGTCGCTTGGAATTTCTGATACCCCAAGGGGGTTTCGAAAAAATAATCCGGTTGTTTCGAAAGCACGACTCGCCCATATTCCACCGACCAATCCCGATCCTGACTCACTAATTTCAGTAACAACTGTCGTGCTTCATCGACCCATTGATAATACGTCTCCCGGCGATCGTCGCGACCCACCACCACTTCATACAACGTGGCCTCCTGGTCGCCGACCATGGCATCGCCGATCCGGGACCGGGACACTTCCCCCTCCAAGGTCACCGCAAGGGGAAGCACGTAGTCTAGGGTCAACGGCACCTCCATCACCAAACGGCGTTGGGAAAGGATATACCACACCTGCTGCCTGTCCAGCCGGACGATCGTGACCGTGGCATAGCCCAAATCCGTTTTGATCCCTCCTCGATGTTCAATCCGATAGCGATTCCCTTTCACGAATAATTGGGCATGTGAGGTTTTTCCACCGGTCCGCCACGTCAGAAGGGCTGAAAATTCCAAATCCCGTGGTGCCTGAACACCCGCGGCAGTAGCATGAACGCCGGGAAAATGCACAAGGAAAAGGAGGAACAGGGAAACGGGAAGGAACCGAGACCACGCCGGTCTGGTAGGACGGAGGGCGGTGACAACCATACGTTACTGGCGCTCAAGCAGAGGCTCGATCGTGAATTCTCGACCCAACGCCGCGGGAGTGAACCGGGGAGGCGTCCGGACCGTGAGCGCCGTCTTTCGCCGGCCCGGCGAGGGCAACTGAAAATCGACCGTCAGGTTCTCTCCCGGCTCAATCGTCACTTGCTGCTTCACGACCTGTTTGATGCCGGGATGCCACGCCCGAAGGTCATACGTCCCGGGCGGAACGTCTTCAAGAGAAAACCGCCCGTTCTCGTCAGTCAGCACATAGTACGGATTATCCACGGCGATGGCCCAGCTTTGCATATACGCGTGAAATCCGCATTGCATGACAAACGTCCGGCGTTTCTTGCTCAACTGGAATTGCCGGACCAACGACTCTCCTGGCCTATGGTCGTGGGTCGCGTGCAAATCGCCTCGGTGATGACGGCGGTTGAAGGACAGCGGTGAATTGAACAGTACCCGGGTCCCCATTGCGGTCGAGGTCTCGTAGGCCTGAATATCATGCATCACGGGATCCATATTCACCACTTCGATGCCATGCCCGCTTCGCACGACGGTCGTAAAGGGCAAAAATCGACAATCCCGCGCTTCGACCCGCGGGACGGAAAGAGAGAACGGCTTGCCTTCCGTGACCCCTTCCAATAACACGACCACGTTCCTGACCTCGCCCTGTTCGTTCACCAGAAAATCGCGAAGGAGTCGCCAACCATTCCCGTTGGAGATACGGCCGCAATATTCGGGGTCTGGAAAAATGACCAGGTTATACGCCTTCGGATCAGGCACCGATCCCGATAGGGTGACCGTTCCTCGAACCGTTCCGCCACCGGCCATCTCTTTCACGGCATATCCCCAAACAGAAGAAGCCGGACTCGAAAGGATCAGACACAAAGCGGTGATCAGAAAAGACTTCATCAATGCTCCGGACCGTCAGGGCTGCTGCAGCCTGACCGATGGAATAATTTCCACGCCCTCGCCCAGCAACTCCAGGCCGAAGTGTGGATTCTCCTGCATTTCATGCACGCTTCTTCGCTCTTTCACGGATTCATACCGGAAGTCGTGGCTGACCGTACCGTTGGCGGGAACGGTCATCTTCTGCTCCAGGTATTTTTTCATGCCGGCATGCCAGACCGTCAACGTATACTCTCCCGGAGGCACGTCCGTCAGTTCAAACCGCCCGTCTTCCTTGGTAATGGCATAATAAGGATTCTTGACGACCACGCCCCAGGAGAACATATAGGGATGGAACCCGCATTGCATGACGAAAAGGTTGCGTCCTTTCCTCAGATGAACTTTCTGAATCATGGGTTTGCCCGGCAAATGCTTATGACTGTGCAACATGCCCAACACCTTGTGAAAAGGATTCATGGGCAATGGTCGATTAAACAACACCCTCGCGCCGCGCGCCCTGGCGGTTTCGTATCCCTGGATATCGTGCTCAACGGGATCCATATTGATCACCGTAATTTCGTCCTGATCACGCAACACGTTCACGAAGGGCAAGAAATCGCAGTTGATGGCCTCGATCAGCACTTTGGGCAACCCGAACGGCTTCCCTTTTTCAATCCCGGTGAGCATGACAACCGCGTCTTTAAGGCTGCCCTCCGGCCCGATGATGAAATCCTCCACGATCCGCCATCCCGTCCCGGTGGAAATCCGTCCACAATACACCGCGTCCGGAATCGTCACTAAATTAAAGGCCATGGGCCGCGGGGTCTCCCCGGTGATCGTCACGTGCCCCTTGATGATTCCCCCGTTCGTGACCGATATCTCATCATAAGCCCATCCCGGAGACACGAAAAGCCCCAAGACCAGGAACAACGTCCACGTCCGCACTGCCATGAAGCCCTCCCTTTACTCTCGATCAATGCCTCTCATGTGAGGCACGGAAAACCAACGCCTGCCAATCGATGCTCACGGAAAAAAACGGGGAAGCCGGCACCCGGCTTCCCCGCCCTTTTCATCCGCTCACGTGCCCAACCCCGTGTTATTTAAACGAGATTGGTCGAACGCTACCTCGTTCAGGTTGAACCTCCTTGGCTTCCTTGACTCCAGGGGAAGCCCCGCTCAACGGGAGGATTCGCTGATCGTTTTTGGACAACACGCGGAAATATCCCCATTGACCGGACTGGGAATACGGCAAGCGTGCATTGCTGTACACATAATCCCCCGACATGGAATACGGGCCGCCGGCCGAGGAAATAAACACGTCTATCCCCTCAGACCCCGAAAATTCCACTACGCTGATCTGGTCGGCCCCTTGCATGAACGGCTCGATGGGCCACTCATGTTTTTCCAGCGTGAACATCCCGTTTTGCTCATTGCTGGCGCCAAACACGTGGATCCGAACGGCATCACCGGCATGGGCCTCGATAATCGGCGTCGCCGGTTCATTCGGCTCGTCCACGTTACAAGGTTGGAACATCCGGCCCAACGAACACCCTTGTTCTTCACGGTACAGATAGGGTTCGTTCCTGTAATTGACCCCTATCAATCCGGCCACATTTTGGACGTACGGCATGAAGCTGGTGCCGATAATATTGTCTTCATCCTGGAAATACAGGGCCACGTCACGATAATTGGCCCGATGTTCATTTCCGGGGACCGTCCGATCGACAATGACGTCGGCGATCCAGCTGTTCTTTTCGGAAATGTCAGCCCCGGTCTTCGGGTCACGATACTGGGACCCCTTGGGACCGATCACCACCCCGCCGAACAACCCGTTTCGCGGATTCATGGCCACGTTACCCCAATCCCACACCAGGGATTGCGTTTCCCCGACGGACGGATCGGCATAATAGGTATAGGTCCGGCTTTCTCCGGGAGCCAATGTTTGATCTCCGGGATTGTTGCCGAGGTTCACACCCTGAGAATCCTTGGGGTCGAACGCCAGGGAGAAGGCCGAGAACGAAGCCCGGCTTTCTTTCATCTTGTTGGTCAGTTTCACTTTCAGACAGTCACCCACACTGGCCCGCAAGGTGAGCGGCATGGGTTGGAATTCTCCGGAAACCTTCGCCACTTCTTCTTCGAGGACGTAGATCTTGGCATCAGGGTTCCGGACTTCGATCGTCCGCTCAAAGTCCACTTCAATGGCTTCTTCCACGTTGGGATTGAAAGCCATCTGCGGATAATCAATCGCCACCACGTTGAAATTCTTCACCGGGGCATCGGCGGGACAAATGGGCAACTGCTTTTTGATGCCCGGAGGACCGAACGCCGCATTCGGCAACGGTTTCAAGTCCGGCACTTCCTTATCCAAGACCCGAATCAAACCCCACGAGCCTTCGGACAGCTTCGAACTCCGGCCATTGAAATACATGTAATCCCCGGATTGGAGTCTCGGCCCACCGGCCTGCGGCACCACCAGGTCGTACCGTTCGGCAATGCCGATGTGAATGGAATTCTTCCGGTTGGCGTCACCGGCATAACGTTCGGTCAGGAAGTTATGACCGGAGACGGTAAAGACGTTACTCTCGTTCATCGTCACGTCGACAAGCCGAAAAACGACGGCATCACCCAGGTACGCCCGCAACGTGACCGTACTCGGATCCCCGTGAATGCCGCTGCTGAATATCTGCGAGGTGTCCGGGTTGTTGGCCAACCGTTGGGCAAAGGGTTCGGCCCGGAAATTCAAGGCGCCACCCGTGGTATGCGTCCCTCCGTTGAGGAACGGCATCGGCGTCATTTTGATCAGCTCGTTCGCCGGCATTTGGAACGACACGGTTCGACCGGCTTCCAACGCCACTTCCACGGGCTGACCGGGAGGATTCCCGGCCGTCACCACGTTGACTGTATGAGGAACCGTATCCATGATCTGCACCATCAATTCACGGAAACTGCCGCTGACCCCATACCCCACGGGTTCCACCGTATGAATATCCATCACCGGACCGGTCCGTTTGGCTTCACCGGTCGCCGGATCATGCCACGTCGATCCGAACGGCTCGATCAGGAAAGAACACACCGCGCCATGGGGCCACGTGGTTCCGCCGAACGCGTGATCATGACAGAACACGGAACCCACGTCGGCATCCACCCAAAAGCGTTGCCGCACGAATTCCACGGTCACGATGTCCCCGACCGGATGATCATGCTCCAACGGGGTCTTGAAGGTGAGCGTCTGCGCCCCACCACTCGGCGCCGCGTCTCCCCCACCGGCCCCGGGCACCTGTAATTGCTGACCCACGGAAATCACGTTGGCGTTCGCCAGGCCGTTCAAATTGACCAGGGACGCCACGTCGGTGCCGTGCTGCATCGCGATCGCCCAGAGAGAGTCCCCGGGGTTCACCGTATACATGCCGCCGCCGCCCGCCGAAGCGGAGCCGCCGGAACTCCCGATGGCGACAATACGCTTCACTTCCGAGCCTTCAACGTTATCCGCCCCCACGAGCAGCACCGTGCCGACGTGATACTGCTTGGCGTTCGTGACGTGAATGGTCCGATCACCCTTGCCGGCCGCCTTGGTAAACTTGGCATTCATGGGCACCGGCAACCCCTTGTCCTTTTTCTTTTCGAATTGGGTAAAGGGTCGCATGGATTGCTCATACGAAAATCCTGAAATCACCCCATCGGACGCTTGATTATCGAACTGCACGAAATGGAAGTGCGTGTTGATCTTCGACGATTGGAAATTCGTAAAGTCGTCGTCCAGCCATTCGCTGGTCAAGGTCCAATCCATACAATCATAAATATTGGAACGGAAGACCAACGGCACCTTCAAATCATTATTGTTCCGAATCGCTTCTTCCTCGTCGTGGACGACGTACAGCAACCCGTTCGGATCGACCACGGCCGGTTGATCTCCCTGGGCCGCGGATAATTCTATCGGGAGCTTAATGAAGTGGACATTATACTTTTGAGAACCCGCCCGATCCGGACACAAGCTCCACCGCCCGTTTTCCCCCGGTTTCGCCGGCTCCACGGATGGCTGGCCATCTTCGTCGAGGTGGATCATTTCCAACCACGGGGCAGGATTCCGGTCCGGAGAAAATGGCACCCGTTTGCCGAAATGAGGCGTCAGCCACGGCCACGCGACTTTTCCCGTCGTCGGCTCGAACCAGATCGGCCGCCGTTTTCCAGCTTCATAGCCCTGCCATTCCGGATGGTATTTGGGATTTTCGGTCGTGCTTTCTTTTTCACTCATCGCACGTTCGCCGTCCCAGGACCAATCGATCACGGTCGCATCATACGATTTCAGCTGGCCGATCTCGTCTTCCGTATGACCGGGAAGACCGCGAGTCGGCAATTGCATTTCGACCCAATCGTAAATCCGAACGACGGACGGATTGGCATCCCAATCGGTTTTTTGGCTGTTATCGACCAGGTTGAACTTCTTGCCGAACCAACTCACGGTGGTGCCCACCAATTGGTCCGAGGTCACCGGCCTGGCAATACGCCCAAGACGATCGGGCAACTCACGGAGCGGTGCCATGACGTCGTTTTGGATGCCGGGCACTTGCAAGGTGTTGTAGACCCGCCAGTACCCCCACATACCGGCCACGTAATGGTGTGCCACGTGGCAATGGAACAAGAAGTCGCCCGCCAGATATTGACAGAGCCCCGAGCCGCACTCGGTTTCCAAATCCAGCGCTTCGGATGGCCCGATCACTTCCACGTCCACCCGGTCTGATTTGGCACGAATGAGCGGATATTTCACGGGCCCGTTCTGCCCCTTGTGCCACATCGGCATCTGATCGACGGCTCGCGGGCTTCTGGCCCACCGGATGGCTCCGCCATGAGGATGATGGGAATGGAACACTTCGGACCCGCCGTGAACCAGCCGGTACTTGGCGGGATCCCCCAAATAACTCCGTGGAATCGTGGGACCGGCATCGCCGAAGGTATAGGAACTATAGGCCATGGATTCATCTTCAAAGCCGAAGTACTCATGTTGAACGTGCATATTGTTAATGCCGAACGGTTCGCTCCGGTAGTTCAACGCCCTGGCCCCGGGCCGGTAGGCATCGGTTAACGGATCACGTTGCGGCAGGAAGTCTCCATGTTTGTTCACCGGCCGGAAGGCTTCATCACCCACTTCGTGATAAATCAACACGAACTCCCGGAAATCCGGGCCCATGCCGTTTTGGATAATCGCTTGCCAGCCACTGGGCATCTCGGGAGCCGGACCCAGCCCCAGAGGATCCAGATACTTCGAACCTGCCGGTTCGACCACAAAAACCCCGAACAGACCCATCACGGTCAACTCACGGTCATTACTGTAGCTGTGGAACTGGCGACCCCCTTCCTGGGTGTCGGGATGGATATACCATTCCATGTCCACGGGTGTGGTTTCACAGTTTTCTTCGCATTCTTCATCCGGGCCATAGGCAATGGCATCCGGGTTCGTCGTCGTCGCGGGTTGGCCGGTCTTGCTGACCACCATGCTGGACCCGTTGACGTGGAGGCTCACGTCCTCACCGAATTCCAACTGATTCCGTAGCGTCACTCTCACGCAATCGCCCTGGTTGCCGCGAATCACGAGAGGTTGGATGAATTGACCCTGAATCCCGTTCTTGACGCCACCGGGATTATGGTGTCCCTCTTCTTCACGTGCTTCCGCGTTCTTGGCTTCCTCTTCCCGGACGTTCTCGATATTCTCCGTCAACACGTACATATAGCCGGGATAGTAATCCAACCATTGATTCAACGTGATTTCCACGTTGATGGCGGCAATATCATACTGCTTCACCGGAGCCGACGCCGGGCATTTTCCCCCGCCCGTCATCGCGACCGGTTCGATGTCGCCATCGGAAGCCAACAGGTAGTTGCCTTTTCCGGCGCCGTATTGATGCATCATGGACATGGTGTCGTAGCCACCCGTGGGGGATTCAGCCATTTCCTCCTGCATTTGCTGCATCAACCGCTCATGTTGCTTTTCAACGAGTGCGGCGCGTTCGGCTCTCCCCTCCTGGGCATTTTCAACGATGGTCTGCCCTTTGAGGCGTTCAGCCCATGCAGGGGACTCGTGATTCATCCCTGAGGTTTTGATCACTGATGTTGAATCGGAAACGTCGGATTCAGCGTTGGCAAGAGGAAGCACAAAGCACGCCAGGGCTAACAGGCTTCCCCCTCCCAGAAACGCAAAGTGCTTCATGGAAAAACGGGGAAAAGGATTAAAATGAAACATGGAACGGCCTCCTTCAGAAAGTAAATTCCATCTCCAGGCAGGAAAAATTAGCTTGATAGTAATTCTCGTAGAATACTCACAAACGGTAAAAAGAAAAGTTACTGAAAATACCCTGGAAGTGTCAAGAGTGCCGGGCTAGAGAAACGAGGGTGAAAAACGGCGGGTGCAAGAACCCGGGGAACGTGTCCTTACCCCGGTCCCTGTCCCGTTTCTGACAGAATACAGCGGTGGAAGGCCTCGCGCACCGCTTGAGTCACCGTTCCCGGGATTCGATCCCCGACCGGAACGCCGTTCAGCGTGGAAACGGGTAACACCTCGATCGTCGTCCCAATCAGAAACAGTTCATCGGCCCGGGTCAGTTCCTCCTCGGGAACCTCCCGTTCATCGACCATGATCCCGTTCTTTCTCGCCAACTCCAACACGACGAACCGGGTGACTCCGGCCAACAATTGATCACTCAACGGGGGCGTGATGATGTTCCCGTCCCTGACCACGCACACGTTGCTTGAACAGCCCTCCGTCACCAACCCATCCTTTACCAAAATCGCTTCAAGGGCACCGGCATCGCTCGCTTCCTGTTTGGCCAGGATATTCGGAAGCAAATTCAAACTCTTGATCGAGCACCGGCCCCACCGAAGATCGGACAGGGTGACAGCCGGAACGCCTTGTCGTTGAAGTGCGCCGTCGGTCTCAGGGATTTCTCGAAACGTCATTACGACGGTGGGCTTCGCCGAGCTCGGGAAGAGATGGGCTCTCGGAGCCACCCCGCGGGTCAATTGGATGTAAACCAGGCACTCAGCATTCTGACTTCTTTGGAGGCCTTCCCGGATCAACGCTTCCCATTCGGTTCGGGAGAGCGGGACCGGGATGGAAACGGCCCGGGCACTTGACTCCAATCGCGAGAGGTGGTCATGAAGCCGGAAAGGAACACCCCCATACGTCCGAACTACCTCATAGACGCCGTCGCCGAATTGAAAGCCTCGATCCTCAATCGAGATGGTCGCCTGTTCAATGGGAGAAAAGTGCCCGTTGACATATGCGATGGTGGGCATAAGGGTAACGACCGTTACGAACCCGGCTCCTGCACGTGGACCAGAAACACGCGCCGGGCTTCGGCCGTAAATTTCCAGGCCATCCGTTTCTGAAATTCCAGGCGGTGCGTCCCGGGTTGGAGTGGCTCGAATTCGAATTGACGCTTACCCGATTCAACCGCATTATTGCTGGTCGTCCGGAAAAACTCATCCGCCGTCAGCACGAGTTGACTCGGGTCATACGAAGGCACCCACTGCTCGCCTCGTGTCCGGTCCTCCCACAAATTGACGGTCAACGGCACACCGACCGTGGCATACAGCGGTTTACAATCGGATCGTTCTTCGTCCATCAGGCTATCCACCATCTAGAAGTCCCTGCACGTGGAACTGACGAAAATCTCACCGTCCTGAACCCGCACGTCATAGGTCGCGACGCACTGCCCGCCTCCATCCGTCCCGAACCCGTTCCGCACGTCAAATTGGAGATCATGCAAGGGACACCCCACCACGTACCCCTTCAACTTGCCTTTATGGAGCGGCCCGCCTTTATGCGGGCAGATATTATTGATCGCGAAAAACGACCCGGACACGTTAAACAGTGCAATAGTCTTGCCCTTCACCTTGACGGCTTTTGATTTGCCGGGAGGAAAATCTTCCGCCTTGCCGATTGGCACGAAATTGTCCGGTGATTGAGGTTCCATGGTATTCACAGGTTCCTTAGTGACGAACGCAAGACTCCCTTCCGACAAACATCCTCTTTGACAGGTTACAACCGCAAGGCAAAAACGAGTTCCTGCCCCTCGACAACTTGAGCCCGATCGACAAATCCGCTGTTCGCCTCGATCAGATACCGCGCCCGTTCAGGGGGCGGCCCATACCAGTCACAAGGATCGCTCGCACAAGGGACCGCGGTTTCGACGATATGAACCACGTGCTTGCTTTCATCCACCCAGATCAAATCCACGTTGAACTGGTACTGTTTCGTCCAGACTTTATGAAGACCGGACTCTTCAAAAAGAAGAAGCAGGCCGTGATCTTCCGGAAGAGTCTCTCGGAACGCCAACCCGAACAACAACTTTTCCGGAGTCTCCGCCACCTCTGCCTGAAGGTTGGTGCCACTGGGAAACCGGATTTCGATGACTTCCGTTCCTTTGGGGGCATTAAACAGCATCGCCCCGGAGATCAACAACAGCGCCATCAAGACCAGAAACACGATTCGTTTCTTGTTGAGGGTCAACGGGCCTTCCGCCTCACGAGTCTTTTTTGAACCCATATGCCCTTACAATCTGTGTAGGTGTTCACTCATTCGTTGACAATCCTCGGGAACGCGTGGATCCGGTAAGCCGTCATGTTTCTCTCTGATATATCAGGCTCTCGGAACAGATGTCCAACGCAACCATTGGTTGAATATACACCATACGCACACCCCGGCATATCTCCCTCCCACTCAAAACGGTATACTCCCACAATACTATTTACCATTTGGCCTATATAATTTATAGTGTCAAATAGAGACTTCTCAAACCCGCCGCCTTCACCTTTGACCAGGAGATCTCGCCATGAAGAAAAAAGCGCTCAGAGTCTTCTTCATTGCAGGCATTGCCCTATCCCTCTCTTTTTCAATTTCGACAGGCACTTCATCCGCGGTCACGTCCATCACCATCGACCATTTTGTCTCCACCCTCTTCCCCGAGGCCAGTCACTATTTTTGGGTGGTGAACGACAGCAAAAAGGAAACACAACGGGAAATAATCGTGGACATCAATACCTTCGTCATGCAAAAGGAAGGGGCGACGCCTACGGAAGACCGATTCTTACTGCTGTTTCTCGATGGGCAGATTTTTGCCGCCCAGAATATCCCCCTCAATGCAATAGTCGACTGCGGGCCGGATGAAGAAAAAGTGTAAGGCCCTGAGATCAGCCGGCAGGATATCAGACGTAAAAAAGCCCCGTTCCGTGAATATGGAACGAGGCTTTTTTTGCCCACAAACCGAGGATTTGCTTTTACTTAAAGATCACGAGACTCGAAGCAAGATGAGCCGCATGAAGCTGACATCTGACCTTCATGTTCCTGGCAGCGGTCACAAACGTCAGATCGCTCATGGGAATACCGATATACTTGGTTTCCCCAGCCTTCAGGACAAGCTTGACTTGCATTGATGTGGGACCGGCAAAAGCCGAATCGGCAGAAAGGCTGAATCCATGGTCACCATCCAGGGCATTGGTGACTTTGATTAAAATAGGCTGACCTCTCCGACCTAAAGTTCCCTGGTTTCTCAGATCCAAAATGGCAGTTCCGGGATACCAAGCTTTTTTTCCACCAATCATTAAAGCGGTGTACTCGAGGTCGACATCAAGATGTTTAAAGGGTTGCCCAACGACAGACCCGGTTTCGAGATCGCCGGTTGTGAAGCCACCGGACTGCAAGGCAAGGGCGACCGAAGAACCTGCTGCCACCAGAATGAAACTTAAAAGGACGGATAGAAGCACCTTGTGCATTGCCTACCTCCTCACTATAAAAATGACGTTAATAAAAAAGTGCCGCTTAAAACCATCAAGGCCACTCATGTTTTCCAAGAACCCCTACACTCCTACTTGTTTGCACCAATTTCTTGCACAGTGAATGCGATTTATAGCACATGCCGCCATAGGACGCAAGGCTGTTTTTGAGATCAATAGACCAGAATAATAGGGGGCAGGGAAATGGGTCGGGCAATGCTGCGGTTCCCTCTCCATCGGAAACTCGGCTCTCCATTCCCGAGTACCTCGCGAGGTTCTGAAAAAGCCACCAACATCATTATAATTCCGGGCAGTTCGGGGTTCCTCAACCGTTGAATTTTGTCTTGCATCGTGCTCTTCCGCGCCGGTAGAGTGGAGACGCGGTGAACGTTGCGTTGAGTCGCAGTACGGCAGCCATGACATTCCTTCTTCCCGTTACCCTGAGCCTCTTTTTCTCCATCATCTTGCCGTTTTCGGACATGCTGCCGGAAGCCGCAGCCTTTTCTATCGAACAACCGGAAACCGGCAGCATCCACCCGTCAAACAAAACCGTTTCAGTCGTCATCGACGTAGGAGCGACAACGGGAATTACCAAAGTCCAATTCTATTGGTACGAAGAACAGGAAGACATGCTCAAGGCATTCGTCGAAGAAAAATTGGCCGGCGTCGTAACCACTCCGCCGTTCGGAACGAACCTGCGGCCGCCTCAAGCAGCCACGGGCCTCTATCGCCTTCTGGCCGTCGCCGAACAGGAAAACCGGCAAGCCGACGATGAAGAATGGGCGGTTTTCGACGAAGTGCTCCTCCGCATCCAACCCCACGGCTCGTTGGAAGAAATCGATTTTCAGACGGACAAACCGTTGAAATTCGGGCGGGCGAGCGCCGTTCGGGTCTATGATCAACTGGATTTTTTGGGGAAAACAATTGACCTTCCCGTCGTGGGACGTTTTTCAGACGGCGCGCTACGATCGATTCGCAGCGCAGCCGCGGGGACGACCTATCATGTCGACGATGAATCCGTTATCACCATCAACAAAAATGGGCGGCTTCGGCTGGTCGGCAACGGCGCCACGACCGTGACCGTGAAAAATGCCGGAATGGAGAAGAAGCTGGACGTCCTCGTGGAAGTCAATACCGAACCAAACCAGCCGCCCGTGGGGGATCCGGGGCCCACCCAAACCGTGTATTCTGGCGAGACGGTCGTCCTCAACGGCCTCACAAGCTATGACCCTGAAGGAGGCTCGCTGCAATACTCCTGGGCGCAAATTCGAGGTAGCAAAATCGCCCTGCTCGATCCCGATTCGGCAAAGGCCAGCTTTTTCGCGCCGTTCGTGGCGGAACCCCGTCTCTTTCGCTTTACCCTCAGGGTCACGGACATCCAAGGGGCCGACAGCGTGCCTGCCGTTGTCGATATCATGGTGGAACCGTAGCGTTACAGTACGATGTGTGAATCCCCAGGCTTTTCCCCTTTTCGGGCTTTGTCCAACAACGATTCTTCGACAAAGATGGGGGTACCGAAATGGATCGCCAAGGCAATCCCGTCTGAAGAACGACAATCAAATACTTGGGTGTGGCCGGCGACTGCCATCGTCAATTCACCATAATAGACCTGCTCTTTCAGGCTGATCCGAACCTGAACGACCGTCATACCATAGGCCTGCAAAATGGTGTGCATGAGATCATGAGACAACGGGCGGGGAGCTTTTTTCCCGGTCAGCGCCCCGTGAATGGACCCTGCCACCGTCGGGTCCACGAAAATGGGGATCACGGATTCCCGTGCCGCCAATAACACCACGGGCCCCACCTCCGACCAAACAACCTTCACCGTATCCACCTTGACTTGCCCGGAAGACGGGAGAGGTTGCGCCTGAATCTGGGGGGCGCCAACCGCCAAAGATCCGACAATAAGCAACAACAGCCTGAGGAGATGTCGCATAACTGACTCCTTTAGTGAACCTCTGCTCCCCGATTGGAGGTCCCTTGGTTTTTCGCGCACGCATTATCCCGCCACAAAAGGGTTACACTCCCGTTCAAGTCCAATCTGCGTAGCCGGGCCGTGTCCGGGAATGACGCGAGTGTCAGGGTCCAGGGAAAACAGTCGCTCCCGGATGGAAGACTGGATGGCATGCGCGTCGCCTCCCCACAAATCCGTGCGTCCGATCCCGCCACGAAACAGGGTATCCCCCGACAATACCAATTGTTGGCCGGCACAATAGAAACTGAGAGATCCCGGAGTATGGCCCGGAGTATGTAAGGCCTGGATGGATACGTGCCCGAATGACAGCGTTTCCCCATCCTGAATCCAACAATCCGGGTCGGGTGCAGGGATATACGGTACCCCAAAGGCCTGGCATTGCACATCCAGCATCTTCCACAACGTCTCATCATGGGGGTGTAAACACAGCGGCGCCCCGGTGGCTTTCTGAATATCTCCGGAAGCTAAAAAATGATCGAAATGGGCGTGGGTGTGCAGGATACGAACGACCGTCAGTCCAAGACGCCGCACTTCGGCAAGAAGTTGCTCGGGATTCCCGCCCGGATCGACAATGACGGCCTCGTTGGTTTCCGGATCACCGATAATGGAACAATTACACCCGAGGGGAGGAACCGCAAAGGTTTTTAGAATAATATGTTGCACGAAAAAAATCCCTTTGCCGGCGCGTAGCCACCGCCGGATTTGCATTCGCCTGTGAAGACACCTACAATCAACTTTCACGAAGTCGAGTTTCGCAGTGCAGTGTAACATTTTCTCTTTGAAGAAACCGCACGCGAGGAACGGATAGCCCGTTGTTGATGCTCGAACAACCAGTCATTCCAACCCTGGGCCGGCACCTGATCCGACTCTCCCTCATAATTCTTGCCTGGGGCCTGCTGACCGGGTGCCCTCCCGACAACACGCCCATTATCGAGGAAAACGAACGGCTTAAAAAACAAAACGTCAAACAAGAGAGCCTGATGACGACCCTTCAAGAAGGGAACCAGGTGCTGCAGGAACAGATCGATCGGCTCAATCAGGAACTTCGAGAAAACGAGGTCGAGTTTGTGAAACGACTCGAACTCTCGCAACAAACCGGACAAGGCCTTTCTACTGAAAAACAAAACCTTCTTCAACAAGTCACGGCCTTAAGCAACAACAACCGGAAACTGAAACTGGATGCCCAAAAACTGCGCAAACGACTCGAACTCTTACAACAAACCGGGCAAGGCCTCTCCACTGAAAAGCAGGATCTTCTTCAACAAATCGCCGACTTAACTCAAGCCAATCAGAAACTGCATGCGGATGGCCAAAAATTCAAAAACGATGCCCAATGGCTGCGCAAGCAACGAGAACTTGTTCGGCAATCCCTGCAAGCCAACAACCAGGAGGTGAAGGCACAAAAGCTGTCACACAAATTACCGGACGTCACCAAAGCCGCCATGCAGGCCTTGGTGAACAATGGATACACGTTGATGGCGAAAATGGAAACCGACCAAAAATCGGTGTTTATCACGGAACGAAAAACCTCACCCTCGCCCTCAATCGAGTTGCTCGGTTACCGAAACCAGTACCTGATGGTACTGGAAGCGCAACCCGACAACCAGACCACGCTGAAGGTCAAGGCCCAGTATGAAGAGGTGACCCCGGGGGGAACAATCGTCGAGGTTGGCGAAGAAGAAGTCACAGAAATTGAACGTCGATTAATTCAGGCCATTCAGCACACCCTCAATCAACCAGCCAAGCCCAAGGATCTCAAAAAACAACCGGCGCCCTCCGAGACCCCTTAACCCGAATCTCTCCGTCGCCACGATCCCGAGCTTCCTGGCTCGTCAGGCTGTCAAAGCAAGAACATTTCTCGCAATGTGCCGTTTCTCACGTTTCGCAACGGTGCAGACCGGCTTTTTCCACTTTTGGCTTTTCAATGGCGGGCTGGAGCGGAAGAGGGAATCAAGAACGCGAGCGGGACGCAACAGACAAGCTGTTCCCTGCTTTGAGGTAGGCGTCGACACCGGTAGCGGCTTTACGGCCCTCTGCAATAGCCCAGACGATGAGCGAGGCACCGCGTTTGGTATCCCCGGCGGCAAAGATGCCCTCTTTGCCGGTCATGAAATTCCGGTCCACCACCACGTTTCCACGAACGTCGTACTCCACGCCCAGACTGTCGAGCAGTCCGTTTTTGACGGGACCGGTGAAGCCCATGGCCAAGAGAACCAAATCGACCCCCATCTCGAATTCCGTTCCGGGGACCGGGATAAACTTTCCCCCGTCAAACGAGACTTGATGAGCATGTAGCGTACTCACTTGGCCGTTTTCGCCCGAGAACTTCGTGGTCGAGACACTCCACTGGCGGTCGCAGCCTTCTTCATGGGCATGTGAGGTACGAAGCTGCATGGGCCACAGCGGCCACGGCGTGGATTCCGCGCGCTGGGGAGGCGGCTCGGGCAACAACTCAAACTGATGAACGTCCTGACACCCCTGGCGATGCGCCGTTCCCAAACAGTCGGATCCGGTGTCACCGCCACCGATAATCACGACCCGTTTATCTTTGGCCGTGATCTGTTCGACCGGCAGGCTATCGCCGGCATTCACTTGGTTCTGTTGGATGAGATACTCCATGGCAAAGTGGATCCCGTTCAGTTCACGGCCGGGCACCGGCAAATCACGCGGGTGTTCGGCCCCCAGGGCCAGACACACCGCATCGAACTGCCGGGCCAGGGCGTCTCCCGTGACGTCCACACCGACGTTCACGTTGGTTTCGAACTTCACGCCTTCCATGATCATCTGGTCCAGCCGTCGGTCGATCACCCACTTTTCCATTTTGAAATCCGGAATGCCGTAGCGCAGCAACCCGCCGATGCGATCCGCTTTTTCGTACACGGTGACACTGTGTCCCACCCGGGCTAATTGTTGGGCTGCTGCCAGACCCGCGGGGCCTGACCCGACAATCGCCACGGTTTTGCCTGTTTTGGCCACCGGCATGACCGGTTCAATCCAATGTTCCTCGAACCCGCGATCGATGATGTTCCATTCAATGGCACGAATAGAGACGGGGTCGGCGTTGATACCCAGCACGCAAGCCGATTCGCACGGCGCCGGGCACAATCGACCGGTGAATTCGGGAAAATTATTCGTCGAATGGAGCGCCTTGAGGGCATCCTTCCACCGGCCACGATGCACCAGGTCATTCCATTCGGGAATCAGGTTGATCACCGGGCATCCGGTGTTGCCCTGACAAAACGGCACGCCGCAATCCATACACCGTCCGCCCTGGTTGCGCAGCTTCTCCTCGGGGAACGGTTCATACATTTCCTTCCAATCCAACACCCGCAGTTCGACCGAACGCCGGGTCGGCATTTCCCTCGCAAAATGCAAAAACCCTCGGGGATCAGCCATGAGCCACCACCTCTTGCTCCCGGGCGCTTTTTTTCATCGCCGCTTTACGTTCCGCCAAGACCCGCTTGTAATCCAACGGCATCACCTTGACGAAGTTGGGAAGCATCATCGGCCAGGAGTCCACTATCATTCGGGCCTTGCGACTTCCCGTATGGCGCGCATGATTCTCGATCAGGGTCTTCAGCGTCTGAACGTCCTCGGGCTCCACGACCTTTTCCAATTCCACCATCCCGAGGTTACACCGAGATTCAAATTTTCCGTCTTCATTCCAGACGTAGGCTGCACCACCCGACATCCCGGCGGCAAAGTTTCGACCGGTGTTGCCCAACACCACCACCACGCCCCCCGTCATATACTCACACCCGTGATCCCCGGTTCCCTCGATCACCGTGCGGACGCCGCTGTTTCTCACCGCAAACCGTTCACCGGCCGTCCCATAAAAATAACACTCGCCGCGAGTGGCCCCGTACAGTGACGTGTTGCCGATCAGAATCGTCTTTTCGGGTTCAAACGTCGCGCCTGGGGGCGGGGTCACGATGATCCTGCCGCCGGAGAGCCCCTTCCCCAGGTAGTCGTTCGACTCGCCTTCGAGATAGAGGGTGATGCCTTTGCCCACAAAAGCGCCGAACGATTGGCCTGCTGACCCCTTGAACTTGATGGTAATGGTATCGACGGGCAATCCTTCTTCCCCGTATTTCCGTGCGATACGACTGGACAGGATCGTCCCGGTCGTCCGGTCGGTATTACGGATGGGCAAATCCAGCGTCACCTTTTCCTGCCGTTCGATCGCCGGCTCACACAACTGCACCAACTTCACGTCCAACACCTTATCCAACCCGTGGTCTTGCGATTGGACGTTATACCTCGCCACCTCGGACCCGACCTCCGGGCTCCACAGCAAGGGTGAGAGATCCAGGCCACTCGCCTTCCAATGGTCGATGGCTTTGTGCACTCTTAATTTGTCACTGCGGCCGATCATCTCCGGAAACGTTCGGAACCCGAGTTTCGCCATCAACCGTCGAACCTCTTCCGCCACAAAGAAGAAGAAGTTCACCACGTGCTCCGGTTGGCCTGCAAACCGTTTGCGAAGTTCAGGGTCCTGGGTCGCGATCCCGACCGGACAGGTATTGAGATGACATTTCCGCATCATGATGCAGCCTTCGACAATCAACGGCGCGGTGGAAAAACCGAATTCCTCGGCCCCGAGCAACGCCGCCACCACGACGTCGCGACCGGTTTTCATCTGCCCGTCGGTTTCAACCCTGATGCGTCCCCGAAGGTCATTGAGGACGAGGGTTTGATGGGTCTCCGCCAGGCCCAACTCCCAAGGAATCCCGGCAGACTTGATCGACGACAAGGGAGACGCCCCCGTGCCACCGGAATCACCACTGATCAACACCTTGTCGGCATGCGCTTTGGAAACCCCCGCGGCTACCGTACCCACGCCGACTTCGGAGACCAGTTTCACGGACACGTCCGCGTCGGGGTTCGAATTTTTCAAATCGAAAATGAGTTGGGCCAGGTCTTCAATCGAATAAATATCATGATGCGGCGGCGGGGAAATGAGTCCCACGCCTGGCATGGAAAACCGCATCCTGGCAATGACTTCATCGACCTTATGACCGGGCAGTTGGCCCCCTTCCCCGGGTTTGGCTCCTTGCGCCATTTTGATTTGCAGTTCTTTCGCGTTGACCAGATAATTCGCCGTCACCCCGAACCGCCCGGAGGCCACCTGTTTGATATACGAATTCTTCGAATCGCCGTTCGGCAAAGGAATAAAGCGTTCCGCATCTTCCCCGCCCTCACCCGTGTTACTCTTGGCTCCGATCCGGTTCATCGCGATCGCGAGCGTTTCATGGGATTCCTTACTGATGGCCCCGTACGACATCGCGCCGGTGGTAAACCGCTTCACGATGTCCCGGGCGGGTTCCACCTCTTCCAACGGCAAGGGATCCGGCAAACATTTGAAATCAAACAAACCACGCAGATTCGATCGGCGTTGGGTTTCGTCATTCACCAGTTGGGCGTAGGCTTCGTAGGTCTCGGCATCGTTGGCTTGCGTCGCGTGCTGCAGCGTGGAGATGGTCTCCGGATTCCAGTTATGATGTTCACCCTGAATCCGGTAATGAACCTCGCTGCCGAAGTCCAACAGCCGAACCGGAACCGGTTCATACGCGCCCCCGTGACGCCGCAGGGTTTCTTCGGCAAGTTCACGCATGCCCATCCCCTGAATGCGTGAAGGCGTTCCCGTGAAATACCGGTTCACGAGTTCATCGTTCAGCCCGACGGTTTCGAAGATCTGCGCACCGCAATAGGACTGCACCGTGGAAATGCCCATCTTCGAAAAAATCTTGAGCAGGCCCTTGTTAATGGCCTTGATAAATTTTCCTGACGCGGTTTCCGCGTCAATGCCTTCCGGCAAATAGCCTTCGCGTTCCAGGTCTCTGTAGGTTTCAAACACGAGATACGGATTGACCACGCCGGCGCCGTATCCGATCAAACACGCAAAATGATGCGTGTCCCGCGGCTCGCCGGTCTCAAGAATCAGGCCGACCTCCGTTCGCGTGGCATCACGCACCAGATGATGGTGGACTGCGGAAATCCCCAACAAGCTGGGAATCGCCGCCCACTCCTCATTCACCCCGCGATCGCTCAAAATCAGGAATTTAAAGCCCTGCTTAATGGCCTTGGACGCCTCCCGGCACAGATGGTCCACGGCCGTCCCCAACCCCTCGGGCCCGTCGGCCACGCGGAACAACAGGGGCAACGTCTTGCTGACGAAATGGGGATCTTCGATCTCCCGGATCTTTTGCAACTGCGCGTTCGTCAGAATCGGCTGCTGCACCTTGATCCTGCGACAAGCCTCCGGTGTCTCGGCCGTCAGATTGGGCTTCGGTCCGATATTCGTGACTAGCGACATGACCAGTTGTTCCCGAATGGGATCGATCGGGGGATTCGTCACCTGGGCGAAGAGTTGTTTGAAATACTTGGACAACAGTTGCGGGCGATTGGACAGCACCGCCAGGGGGGTATCCGTGCCCATGGACGACACGGGTTCTTCACCGTTGATCCCCATGGGCGACAACACCATCTTGATCTCCTCGATGGTATAGCCGAACACCTGCTGTCGTTGGCGGAGAGTCGGATGATCCGGTTGCGGCACGCTCAACGGCTCCGGCAGCTCATCCAACGACACCCGATGCTGGGTCACCCAGGACCGGTAGGGCTGACGCCCGACTATTTCCGCCTTGATTTCTTCGTCGTCGATAATGCGGCCTTGCACCGTATCCACCAAGAACATGCGACCCGGTTGGAGCCGCCCTTTTTCACGAATGTTTTTCACGTCGGTCGGCAAGACTCCGGCTTCGGACGCCAGGACGACCAAATCATCCGTCGTCACCTGATACCGGCAGGGCCGTAACCCATTCCGGTCCAACGTCGCTCCGATCAGTTTGCCGTCCGTAAACGCGACGGCCGCCGGGCCGTCCCAGGGTTCCATCATCGAGGCGTGATATTCATAGAAACCCCGCCGGGTCAGATCCATGTGAGGGTTCCCGACCCACGGTTCGGGAATCAACATCATCATGGCATGAGGCAGGGACCTGCCGGCCATCACGAGAAATTCCACCGCATTATCCAGGCACGCCGAATCGCTTTGTTCCTCATAGACAATGGGGTAGAGTTTTTCGAGATCATCGCCAAACAGGTCGGACGCCAGGCGCCCTTGACGCGCTCGCATCCAATTGACGTTCCCGCGCAACGTATTGATTTCGCCGTTGTGCACGATGTACCGATAGGGATGCGCCAACGACCACGTGGGGAAGGTATTCGTGCTGAAACGGGAATGAACGAGCCCCAAGGCCGAGACCATGCTGGCATCAGTCAGGTCCGGGAAGAAGCCTCCGAGTTGCTCCGGCAACAGCATGCCTTTATAGACGATGGTGTTGGAAGACAAACTGCACATATAGACTCGGCCGCGTTCCACCAACGCGGACTCGCGAATCGCCCGGGCAATACGTTTCCGGACGACGTACAACTTCCGTTCAAACTGGGCCTCGTTCAGAATATCGCGCGCAATGAAAAACTGTCGTATATGGGGAAGGGTCTTTTGCGCCAGATCGCCGACGTATTCGAGCTTCACCGGGACGTCGCGCCATCCCAAAAACCTCAGCCCTTCTTCGCGAATGATCGATTCAAAGAGGCCTTCACATTGCCGGCGAAGCAGTTCATCCTGAGGCAGGAACACCATGCCCACCCCATAGCCACCCGACTCGGGCAGTTGCAGGCCGACGTCCTGACAGGCACGCCTGAAAAATTCATGAGAGATTTGCAGAAGGATCCCCGCGCCGTCACCGGTACACGGATCGCAACCCTGCGCCCCGCGATGGTACAAATTCTTCAACACGCTCAACGATTGTTCGATGATCTCGTGTGACTGGTGCCCTTTGATGTTGACGACAAAACCGATGCCACACCCGTCCTTCTCAAACCGCGGGTCATAGAGACCCTGTTTGAGGGGCAGTCCGTATGGGGATCGTTGATCGCTCATCAGGGGCATTCCTCGCAAACAACTCACCACGAGCCGGGGATCTCATGCTTCCTCAACCCCGCCTCACCGGCCAATTCGTCTGGCTCAGAACAAGAAGAAGGACTTCAAAGGAGAAACGGAGACGAGAGGGAAATCTACTGGATACGGAAAAAGAGTGTCAAGGCAAGAGGCCCTGCCCGTGGTGCTGGCAACGCCTATTGCCGGAGGCGGGAACACCTGCACCGTGACCATCGCAGTCCAGCCCGTGCCCCCCAATCACCTGTTGCAAGGCCGTTTCGCCAAGGCACGTCCGATTCATGAATGGCGGCATCAATGCTCGGCTCGGTTCTCCCCGTACGTTTGACACGTGTAGGGATCGGCGCAAAGCTGCCCGCGTTTGTTGAAGTACAGAAATTCATAAGAATCGGAGCCACCCAAGCGAATGGCATCGCCAGCGCGGTATAGTTGGCCGCTCGAATGACAATGGACGCGGCCATCGATCACCTTTTTTTCGCTTCCTGAGGGACACTCCGCCAGGCTGGGCGGATCCGGGCACAACCCATCAAAGCAGGCGGGGAACATGTCCGTAAAGTATCCATCCGCGGTAAACTTGAAGTCGGGGCAATAGTCACCCATGCAGAAACCGAACGCCTCGATTTGCCAACCTTGAACCGGCGCAAATGAATCCGGATAGCCTATATGGACATCAAGAATCCAACCTGACGAACGATCGCGTTGCGTGGTATCCACATAAGTCCAATGCCCTTGCCCCTCATCTGGCGTCGATGGTGTTTCCTGGCTTTTCACAGACACCCGACTGAGTATCGGAAGCTGCGCAACGATCTGACATTCCAACGCCGGACAAGCACGTAACCCGACATCATGATGGACAATGACTTGTGGCTCCTGAGCAGGCACATCCCATATCCCAAAGACCAGAAAGAAGACAATCAAAGAGAAACAAAGAATGGAGATCTTCACAGTGCTGACCATCGGGCGACCCGCGACCTCCGGCGATCTACGCGCGGCTGACGCGAGGATCGGAAGTTGGATCAGAGTATATCGAGAAGAGAGACAACGTTACGGACTAGGGCGTAAAGTTATTATAGTCTTTTTTGTAACTTTGGTGATAGGGCCCTGCGGGAAGACCCGCACTCGGTTTTGATACCACTTGCAGATTGATGTGCCTTGCAAGTGGTCGATACTCCGTCAACATGGCATTCAAGGCAGCATTGACAACGGCCTCAATGAGATTCGAACCGCTACTGTCCTTTGTGACACGCTCCGTTCTTTCCCACAGGACTTCTTCCGTGCCCGTATCCACTAGCTTGTAATTCGCTTCAACGGTGACCGATGAGGAAATAGCCAGATAGGTGGTCACCCACTCTTTCACGGTAATATAGAGTGCCGCGTCAGCCCCGAACACGTCTTTGAACGTTTGAAGCGGGGTTTCTTTCAACAACCCTTCGTCACTCAGGCCCATGTCTATCAACACGTCTTTTGTTAAAAAGACCGGGAACACGTAGTACCCCATCTCGCCAAACGGCTGGCTTACCGTCGTATTGAACAGGACGGGAGCATCAGCGGCCGTGCTTTCATTGAAAGGAGGGAGTACCAGGATCGACCTGGGATGGTTTTCAAAAAATTTTGCATAGTGGTAGTCGGATTGAGCGACACACCCCTGCAACAAGAAAATTATTCCGCCAAGAACGAGCAACAACCGTCTCATGATTTTTCCTTATCCTGTATTCGAGATATGACGGAATCCATAAAATATTTCGACTCGGGATACAGCGACGCTTCTTTCTTGAAATTGGCCAGAGCCTCATCCATTCGCCCTTGCTTGAACAACAGATACCCGTAGTCCGCATACACGCCAGGAGCCAGTCTTGCGTTGTTTTCCTCGGCTTCGTTGATTGTCGCCTCAAGCATGCGTAAGGCTTCCGCCTGCGCCTTCTCACTGGTATCCGTTGTCCGAAGATACAGGCTGTCTTCGTATTCACCCCAATGATACAGCGTGGACTGCCCGCCGCAGGCCGGTAGTACGCAGAAAACCAGTAGGACCATCCCTTTGTAAAGTTTCGTCTTCATGGAATGGTGATGCTCCTTGTCACGCCCGTACCCAAAAACACTTTTCTCTGGTACAGCATTTGGCTGCCCCTCTTGATCTCCACCAGATGGGTTCCCGGAGAAACGGCCAGCACGCCTTGCGTTCCCGTTGCCCCGGAATCATACGCTTCGCCGGACCCGATCGAGGTTCCGTCAATGAAGATCTCATGTTTGCTCGTCGCATTGACGAAACGGATATAGCCTTCCGCCTTTCCCTGATCCACGTTGCTCGTTGACGATTGATATACCGGGCCAACCACCGGGGCCATCAACCCACACCCCGCCAAGGCGATCAATCCCCCTAAACCGATGCATGCCAGGGTAAGAATCCTGCTCGACATAGCCATTCCTTATTTAAATTGAATGAGATGATCCGTGTCGGGAAGACTCCCTTCCACGACGCGACATATTGATCCCTCATTCGTTTCCGAATCGCCAAAAAATCCTGTTATCTCCAGTTCGCCGACTTGTGTATGGGGAAGCTGAATATTAAATCCGGTTTGGGGACTCTTGATCACTTTTCCCGGTACCATGACCAACAGCCGGTCACCGATTTTCAGGCCTTGCCTCTCGCCCCCGGATATGAGAACGTTCTCCCCCTCTACGGAAAGAATGCCGCTTGTCCAGGGCTTGTCGGACAGTTGATTGACCAATTTGTCCAATAAGTTCGCCACAGAAGCGGATAAGGCCTTGTCGTTCAGGGTCGAGTCGAAGGTGGCCCGATCTCCCAGTCCCAAAAACGTGGTCGAATCCAAAGAGGCTTCTCCCCCCCGTCTTCACTAAAGAACACGTGGCCGGTTCGAGGGTCCACCAATCGAATATTTACTTTGGCATGGGCCACTTGTTTTCTCGAGCGAGAAAAGAGCACGACTTCTCCGGTGTCTTTTCGCCCGAACTCCACAATGGATCCCAAGAGCAGGGCATCGACCCCAACCAGGTTTTTTTTGAATTCTTCCGGTGTGAAGCCGAGCAATTCACTCTCCGCTTTCAGTTTATTGAGGTCGGTTCGCTCCAGAACAATAAACTTGTCCGACTTGGTTAATTCGGAAGCCAGGATATCGGAGGCTTGTTTGCCGAGGCGATCATAATTTTTATCGACAAACAGTCCGGAGCCGTATTTTGTTTCATTCGTAAAGCGCACCAAGGCGACTTTGCGTTTTAACACTCGCTGAGCGGGTTTGATTGCTTGAAGGGGACTGTCAATCGCAGGAAGTTGGCTGGAGGTGTTTTTGGGTTCAGGAAGAGATTGGACGACTTCTCGTTGGTCATGGGTCGCACAACTTGCCAACAACACCGAGAAGACCAATAGAACCATCTGCATGATCATGGATTCCCGCCTTCTTGACTGTGGCCACGCGAAAATTTCTGCAGCCTGACAAAGAAAACAATCATTGTCAACTATTTCATATAATTCCCTTTGAATGCCGCGCTACGTTATCACGACGCCGCTAACGTTCATGTTTCCCGCCGTTGCGAACCATGCCGCACAACGGATGTGTGGCTACGATGAATTTCAGAGTCTCGCTTTCGTGGGAGGACGAGGGGGCAAAGACTCCGTCGTTCCCAGGCAGAGCCCGGGAACGACGGAACAAACTACACCTTTTTATATACCGGTTCTGTCTACGATGATCTGTATTCGTCGATCCGCCAGACTCCACCACCCTGATTAGAAGCAACTAAATAGTAGAGCACTCCATTGATCGTGGAGTTTCTGAAGTCAATACTGTTCCCAGAAATAGAGAAGCCAAAGTGCCCTGTCCCGCTGCTCAGGACTTGGAACGGTCTTTTTGTACTACTCCCGATACCGTAAACGTCACAACTCTCGCCTGGCCGATAAGTCCCGCCAACCTGACACTCTCCTGCTCTAGCAAGGCCGGGTCCGTCCCCACCCGTTGCCATGGTGTCCACGATTCGCCAGGTGCCACTTGTCGCCGCTTCGTCATTGCAGATGGTGGTAGCGGTGCCCGTCGTGGCCGATACATACGTAATGTTATATGTACACCTACCGTCATCGTAGTTGGCCACGATCCTTCCCATATTCGATCCCGTGTTCGTGTAGGTATAGCTTCCACTATAGGTTGTACTTGTACTTACTTCTAACAAACTCAAACTGTTGGGAGGGGAGAAGGAGAAGAAATAATCGCCAGACATGATCTGCTTCCCGACGAGAGCGGCATTGAACGCCGCTTGATTAGCTGGAGCAAAGCCGGTTGCGGGAGCGGACACCGTCACTGAGAAGGTCTGCATCGCGGTCAGGGGATTGGTGGGGTCGTTATCCGTTGCGGTGACCGTGATGGTCGCACGGCCCGCCGCCACGGCCGTCACCGTGACCACGCTGCCCGAAACACCGATCGTGGCCACCCTGTGAGCCGACGACCTCGCCGTATAGTTCAGCGTATCCCCATCCGGGTCGGTGAAGCGTGACGAGACGTCTCTGGTGTCTGTGTTCCCGACAGCCGCCAGCGTCATGGCACTGATGGTGCCGGACGCCGTCGGCGTGCGGTTAGGTACACGTGCCATGTACGTAAAGCTTCGACGTTGGCTACTCCCGCCTGATCCCGGGGATTCCGCGTTAATCATGATCCCTGCCATGCCTTTACTCTTCGGGGTCACCATCACCATGCTGCCCGAAACGCTGGCCGTGGCAACTCCGGTATTCGACGAGCTTGCCGTATAGGTTCGCGTCTGGCTGCCCGTATCAAGTGCTGATATTCGAGAAGCATCGAATTCATGAGATTGATAGGAGCCGTCGCCAAGGGCCTGCAGAGTCACGTTTCCATTGGGCACAGGTATGTCTGTATTGACGATCGGCGTAATGGTCATTGTCGGTCCAGAACGAGAACCGCCACCTCCACCCCCGCCGCAGGCAGTCAGCAGGGCAGCAATACCGCCTACAACCACTGCCCAAGCAAGAAAGCGGGCCGGCATGGTCCCACACTTTTGGATTTTCTTGAATGATCGCAACATATCGATTTCCTCTCCGTTTTGTTCTGCTCTTGTGATTATCGTGTTGCCAACATCGAGCGCGTCTTCGGATCAGGACCAGGGGGTGATCTGCACTCCCAGGCTGCGAGGCGTCTGTATGGAGGGGTTACGGAGAAGCGCGACGGTGACGATGCTTTCGCGTTCCCCTTTGTTGATGAACACGGCGATAGGCTCACTGCTGAAGTCCTGGCCCTCCACCGCTGGGTTGTTCCCCTCACCGGGCTGCAGGTGAAGCCAGTACCGCAGATCTTCTGAGGCCGGTCGAGAGAGGGAGACCCTGATCTTGATACTGGCACCCGAGGATGCCGTCTCCTGTAAAAATTCAAGCTGGATTTCCGCTGTGCCTCCCGCGGCGGTGTCCTCCCGCCTGACGGACAGAATCTGGCCCGTTTGCTCCACTGGCCTCCACGCCTGAGCCTGCAACTGCAGTCCAGTCTGTCCCGTATCGTCCTCGGCACGCCGACCGGCGTAGCTCAGTAAGGTTGTCAAGGACTCCGGAACCAAATCCGAGTGGCCGCCGAACGGGAAGCTGACCTGGGCACCCACGGTGAAGCCGCGGCTGCCGCCGTCCTCAATCTGTGATTCACGCCAGTTGGTCGTGAGTTGCACCCATGGATTGTAGGTCCACGTCATCCCCACTCGACTGGCGCGGGATTGGATGGCCTCTCCGGGGACGTTCCATTGCCCCATGGCACCCGTCAATTTCAACGACAACGGCAAATCAAACGTGCCGGACATTTCCATACCCGCGAGGGCTTGCTCTTCATATCCGGGCGCGGTGGCGCGCCAGCCCGTCGTCGGCAGGTAGTAATTGAAGGCAAAGGCCGATGAAGGCCCCGCAACCCAGTCCAAGCTGCTGACGATCCGGCTGTGGCCGTACTCCAGGTTGTACTGCTGAAACAGCGAAACCCCGAACACGTCATTGCGCGTACCCATGGGTTGGAATCGGCTGACCAGCCCCAATCGCATGTCATGGCGCTTCAGCCCGTCGTTATCCGTCCAGAAAGTGGACCCTTGCTGCATAAACAAGGCGCCACCGTCCGTCCCGTTGCCAAGGAACGAGAGGAGGCCGTTGCCTCCACTGGCCAGCGGCATCACGATATCGACGTTCCCTTGCAGTTGTTGACCCGACATGTACGACAGGTTGTTCGTGATACTGAAGTGACTCCCAAAAGCTTTTTTTCCCGAGGCTTCCATGAGGTTCAGTGCCATCGGCAACATGGTCCGATCAATCGCACAGGCCGCCGCGTGCTGAACACCAGCTTGCACCGTGTTCCCGCATCCGGTGATCAGTGAAGAGGTCATCGAGGCCAGACGGGAGTCGTTTGCCGACGCCTCGAATCCCGCCGCGTGCAGATTCATGAACACAAGCAGGCAGAACATGGCGGTTCTGTTCATGTGCGTCACGGTTGGTCTATTCATAAGTGTCTCTCCATGGTTGTAAATGGAATGAAGTATTGGTAGTTGCTTATTGCTTTGAAGGGAATGTTCCTAAAAAAACCGTGGCTGATTTTAGGGGGGGGGGGGTAAGTCAAGCCTTTTTCTCTGTCGGTCTACAATCAATCCGAATTGTCAGATCTGTGGACCATTAGCGTGTCGATTTGGGACATTTCCTCTGATGCCTCAAATTAGGGAAGAACAATCCACTCACAATCGTGACGCACGGATCCGTCAGGGACCGCCTCTACAATCTTGACAAAGACCAGACCCTCCCATAGGATCGCTGAGATGGGCGGTGGACAACCAGTCGTTCAAAGTTCCCTGACGATGGACGAAGTCTGGGAGTTGTATCGCCCGGACGTCGAAGAAATCGAATCGCATATTCGTCGCAACCTCAATTCCGAGGCGCCCCTCATTAACGAAATGGCCGCCCACATTCTCGACGGTGGCGGCAAACGCATTCGCCCTCTCCTGTTGAGTCTCTGTTCCCGACTCACGGGCTACGTCCCCAAAAACGACCTGGTCCTCGGCAGCCTCATCGAGTTCATCCATACGGCGACCCTGCTGCATGACGACGTGCTGGATGAAGCGGCTCTTCGCCGGGGGCGACCGACGGCTCGACGCATTTGGGGCAACCGGGCCAGTATTCTGGCGGGCGACTACCTGTACTCACGGGCGATGCATCACATTGCCGCGTTCAAGAACCACGAAGTGAATGATGCCATGGCCATGGCCTGCCGGAAGTTGGCGGAAGGAGAAATTCTTCAACTGTGCGCCAACCGGCAACCGCTGTTACCCGAGTCGGAGTATCTCCGGATCGTCGAGTACAAGACCGGAGCCTTATTGGCGGCCGGGTGCAAGGTAGGAGGCCTGATGGGTGGAGTCTCTCCCCTGCAAGCGGAAGAATTGCATCAATTCGGGTTAAACCTGGGCATTGCCTTTCAATTGGCCGACGACTGGCTCGATTACACGGCCAATGAAAAGAACCTTGGGAAAACCCTTGGACAAGACTTGATGCAAGGGATGGTCACCCTGCCCCTGATCCACGTCTTGCCATCTCTGCCGGATGAAGACCGACGGGTCCTGGTCGCCAAAATTGAACGCAACGCCATTGAAGAGGACGATTTGCTCCAGCTTACGGCACACATGCACCAGCATGGATCGTTGCGATACACCAAGGCTCGTTCCCGGGAATACATAGATGCCGCCCTCTCGAATCTCACCACCTTTGAAGATTCCACTGCCAAACGTGCCCTCATCGTCGTGGCCGATTACATGGTCAATCGCGACTGCTGAGACGTTTCAATCGGCTTGTCGGGAGACGAGGACTTTCCCTGTGGGGGGGGGGGGGGGGGGGGGGGTCGAAACCCTTGCCCGAACCCTCTAGGGCTCGTTCCCTTATGAAGTTGTGGCAAGCGCTGCTTTATCCCGTAGCACGGCCAGAAAGACGAGTCCGATGAGAATCCACACGATTTCGCGGATCCGGCGGATCAAGGCAAAGGCGATCCCCGTCACCTCGCCGTACCCCAAGGCCATCAATAAGAACAGATACCCGCCTTCCTGCGCTCCCAGTCCACCGGGAACAAACGACACGCTTCCCTTGATCAGTGCCGCGATCGCGGCGATGGACAAAGACGACAACCAGCCAACCTCCGCTCCCAGGAAATAGAGAATCGCAAAGACTTCAAACAACTCCGTCAACCACGCGACGAAGTGGACACCCATCGACAACAGGAACGTCCGGCGGCGCTGTCCGTAAAAGGTTCGAATCGTCCGGTCCAACTCCAACAACTGCGGCCGATAGGCCTCCAGCCACCGGGACCGAATCCTGCACTTTTCGGCCACCGTTAACAGCCCTCTTCCGATCCCGTAGCGCTGGACAACAAGAAACAGGAACACTCCGAAACCAAGCAGGCCCACACTGACGAAAGCGACCAGGACGTTGTGCTCGCCTCCTCCTACGAGCCACAGCATCACGCCCAACCCCGACAACATGAAGAGGATCTGAGCAAGGGACATGATGGTTTTGGCCGTCACCACGGATGCCAACCCTTCGACCAAGGGAACCTCATAGCGTGTCAGCAGGTAGGCCTTCATGGGTTCGCCGCCGAGCATCGCCATCGGGGTCGTCACGTTAATGGCTTCCCCGGCCATCCTCACCATGAACAACCGGACAAACCCCACTCGGCTCGCCCACTGCCCCAGGGTCAAAAACCATCCGTACGTATCGAGAAGATACACCACCAGGAGCGGGATGAGAATAATGCAGAACGCGACAAACCCGACGCGTTCCACCGTCTCCCATACTTGAGACAGGCCGATATGCCAGATCAACCCGCCCAGGACAACGAGCCCCACGGCAAGAAGCAACCATCGAATCATGGGATGAACTCAGCGGACATGGGGGAAAGATTGGTCATTGGTCACTCATTCGGTGACAATTCAAATGTACAAGCCGGACATGGTTTACAAACTAAACCGGACACATGGTTTACATCGCCTGCAGGGTTTCCGGTTGATGCCACTGCCGGACCGGGATAATCGTCAACGTCCGGTCATCCAGGGTCCCCAGTCGATGAAAACTATAATGGATCGCCCACGTGCTTTCCCCGATCTGTGTGAAGCCCACCGGCTCCTGCGCCAGCACCTCCGAGAGGTATAGCACGTGCCCCCGCCAGCGGACTTCGCCGTTCTGCCGAACCTGCCGCACGCGCGTCCCCGGGGCATACGCGATCGGCGGGAGCTTCGCCGGATACGGCCGCGGCGACGGCTGATACACCTGGCCGGGAGTCTGTCGGTTTAACGCCTCATGCGAGCGGGCCCAATTATATTCGTCCACAAACGCCGCCAACCGCCGTTGTTGCGCCGCCAAAGTCGCCGCGGGCGGCCCCACCGCCGCTTTGAGCGCCCGATGCATCCGCTCATGGCAGCCATTCTCACTCGGCGTGCCCGGCCGAATCCGTTCGGGCCGAATGCCTAACCGCACCCACCACGCCGCCAACCGACTCAGGCCCCCGAGCGCGGTGGAGGCAAAAGGGGGGCCGTTGTCCGTCCGAATCGTCGCCGGCAGCCCATACTCGTGAAACACCCACGCCAACCACGGCTGCACCGCGGCCCGCGTCGGCTGGAGCAACCCCTCACACCGCAGCACATACCGGCTGGCGTGATCCATGACGGTGAGCGGATAACAGCGCTGCCCTGTGCCCAACGGAAAATCCCCCTTGAAGTCCGCACTCCAGGTGGGCGCCGTGGCCGTGCCTCGGCTCAGGCGCTGGGGATCCGCAGGCACGCGTCGCCGCATCCGCCGCGGCCGCACCAACCCCGCCCGTTTCAAGATCACCCCCACCGTGCTATCCACCGGCCACGCCTCGTCCGGCGCCACCGCCCGTAACCGATCCCGAATCTTCTTCGGCCCAAAACTCGGATGGCGGTGCTTCATCGCGAGAATGGCCTCGATGACCGCCTCCGGGGTCTGGTGTGGCTGCGTATGCGGCCGCCGCGCCCCGTCCGCTAACCCCGCCACCCCGTGCGCGTGATACCGCGCCAGCCACTTGTCCCCCGTGGGGCGGCTGATCCCATACCCGGTGCACAAATCGACCTTCGTATACTCCCCACTTAACCAGTCACGTACAAACTGTTCTCGTTGATCCATGATCTTCCACTCCTTCCACGGCATGCGCAGGCCCTCCTTTGCCGTGGAGTCTACCAGTGTAAACCATGTCCCCGGTTTAAAATGTAAACAATGTGCCCGGTCTGTACCCAAACTCCCTCTCCCCTTGAGGGAGAGGGCTGGGGTGAGGGGAAGAAAAGGACGTGTCGATTCGATCGGGACAACGCCTCAAGCACCGGTCAGGATCGATGAACGCAAGACACCCTATACAGGCTCCATGCCATCATGACCGCAAAAAAACTTGTCCCTGCCGCAACGAGCCATAAGAACCACGGCAGCACGCCAAAACAGGCGAAGGCCATCACCACGATGGAAAAATCACGATTGGCCACGCGCTCAAGGATGAAATCGAAACGGGTTCGGTAGGCTTGACGCAAGCGTCGCCAATGCAAGGCGTTGGCTTTCAGGGACTTGACCCGGTTCACACACCACAGAGCAAACCCGGTAGAGACAATCGCAATCGCCCCCAAGAGCAGCGGCAGGTAGCCGGCGGGCATGGGACTGTGTTGATACGTCCCCCAGGCAATACCCGCAAACACGGCCATATGCACGATATTGTCCGATAGAAGATCCAATTTCTGTCCCAATCGGGATTCCGCAAAGGTGAGCCGCGCCACTTCTCCATCGCAACAATCGATGATCACCGCGAATTGAAACAGGAGACCCCCCATGAGACCCCACTGATACGAGCCCATGGCAAAACACGCCGCACCCATGAGGCCGATCACCAGCGACAAAAAGGTAATGGCATTGGGAGAGAATCCCAATTTCATGAACAGCCGGCTTAACGGCTTCGATAACCGCCGATTCACGTAGCGATCAATGAACCCGTCCAGGGTGCCTTGCACGCTTTGCAACGAATGGAACAACGTGCGTTCCGCTTTATGGAGCCCACCGGGACCTCGGGCGTCCTGATAGCCATGGGACGAAGCAGACAGGGCTTGCACGACTCCTTCCGCAGCCGCCTGCTCCAACGCCAGCCGGATCGGACTCGTTTCCGGGGTGCTCCAGGAGCCGGATATCCCTAACAACCGAGCCGGTAAAACAACCAGGTCCATCGCACTGGCAAACCCCTTGCCTTTTTCGAACTCCACGGGTTCCATCCTGTCGCGTTGCCGGTCACAGAAGACGACTCGATGGACGTGCCCGCCCGTATAAGGATCAGCCCGCATCACCACGCCCGGATTGCCACTCCACCCGGATTCACCAGGACGGCCGACTGCCACGACGGCCCGTCCCTCTCGCGCCTCTTCCCTGAGCGATTTGATCAACGATGGAGAAAAGACCATGTGACAACCGAGAATAAGACACGACCCCTTCATCTCGCTCGCCAGGATTGCCCACGTCTGAGGATCCAACGGAGGAAATTCCCGAACAGGAAGCCAGCGAATCACCGCGTGAATACGATGATCGCCGTCAATCAGCGAGCGAAGCGGTTGTTCCTCCTGATCCACCAACGTCAGAATCTGTGAAATCCCGGCATGCTGAAGAGTGAAAATGGTTCGTTGAAAGAGCGTAATCCCGCCGACTCGGGTCAAAGCCCCGACAGCGGAGTGATCGTCTCTTCCCACCACATCAAAGACGCCTGACGAGGCCAAAACGATGGCCGTATCAAGGGTGCCGGTATCAGATTTGTTGAGTATTCCATCCATGGACGTGGGATTCCGCCGGTCTCCTGTCATTGGCATGAAAATACCCAATGACACCCGAATTGGTCATTGATACGAAAATACCCCGAATCCGTCATTCCTGCTCCCCTTCTGTCATTCCTGCGAAAGCAGGAATCCAGAGCTTGTAGGTTGGGTTAGCCGAAGGCGTAACCCAACATCCCCGCCGTTCAACGCCCGTGTCGGATTACGCTCCGCTAATCCGACCTACCTATTACAAAAAAGAAACAACCCTGGATCCCCGATCAAGTCGGGGATGACAGAGGGGGAGGGATCGAGGATGACAGAAAGAGACCACCCCTCACCCCAGCCCTCTCCCACCAGGGGAGAGGGAGCCGACCAACCGGGGCAGGATGTCTTGTTCCGCTCGTTCCAGATCTTCAGGAAAGTCGATCTCGATCCAAGGAAGGCCCCCGATTTTCTCGACCCCGACAGGGACCTCGTGGAAAAAGTCTTCCAACGCGTCTTCGTATTCCATATCCAGTCGTCCCTGATTGACGCGCATCTCCACCGATCGCAGCAACCGCGGTACGGCAGCATGCTCCACACGTAAAAACCCGACGCCTTCGCCAACCAGGTCATACTCTTCCGGCACGTGCTTGGACAACGCCACCACCCGTCCCTGCCGCATCACGACCATACATTCTTCCGTGTGTTGCGTCACCGTTTCATCCATCAATAGAGCATTGGACTGCGAAGAGGCGACCAATCGATCAAGGATGGCGGGATGAAACAGGACGTCGGCATCCATGATCACTACGTCGTCATCCAACGCCCCTCGGGCCACCCACAACGAGCCGATGCTTCCACGTTCGAATGCACTATTGACCAGGAACGTCACGTCCACCGTGGAGGGGTATGAAGCCACCGCCTCACGAATGCATTCCTGTTTGTACCCGACCACCAGGCAAATTCGGGTCACGCCCAGATGCAAGAGGGCATCGAAGTAGCGGTAAAGAAGCGGCTTTCCCCCGATTTCTATCAAACACTTGGGACGATGCCGGGTCAGCACGTGAAGCCGCCTCCCCAGCCCCGCAGCCAGGATGACCGCTTTCATGTTACCCGGTTCTCGTGCTTCAACACCTCTTCAAACGCACCCAGAAACTCTTCAACGTGTTTTTCCTGCAAGGCCCCCATATTCGCCACGCGGAAGATCTCCGACTCCAAATGTCCCTGACCGGCATAGATGACGTAGCCACGCTCCTTCAGGCGGTCGTGCAGGACGGCATAGGTCAGTCCTTCCGGCAAATAAAAGGCCGTCAACGAATTCGACTGCTGCTCGGGGGGAAGCACGGCTCGCACTCCGAGGGCTTCCATGCGTTCCCGGATCAGAGCGGCCATCCGCCCGTATCGGTTGATTCGATTGGCCACGCCTTCTTCCAGGAGTTCCGACAAGGCTTCATTAAACGCGGCATACAACTGGACGGCCGGGGTAAAGGGGATACAGCTTTTTTCCTGTGTCTCGTAATAATTACCCAGGTTCAAATACCACGAGCGTTTGGGATACTTCACCACGTTTTCCATGAAGCCTTTGCGAACCAGGACAAACGAGACTCCCGGAAATCCTTGAATGCATTTTCCCGCGGTCCCGGCCACCATGTACATGTGACTACCGGCAATATCCAAGGTTTCCCCACCCAACCCACTGACGGAATCCACGATAAAGACGCCCCCACGGCTATCGACGTGTTCCGCAATTTCGCGAACCGGATTGAGAAGCCCCAGAGTCGTTTCATGATGAACCATGACCACACCATAGGCCGACGGCTGTTGCTTCAGGGATTTCAGAATCATTTCCGGGTCTGGCGGAGTATCCCACTTGCACTTGATTTCGGCGATCCCAAGGCGTTGCGTCGCAATGATGGAAGAAATCCGTTCTCCATACACCCCGTTATTGACGTGAACAAGTCGTTTCCCCGGAGGCAGACACGACATGATGGAGGCCTCCACCGCGGCGGTGCCTGAGCCGGTCAGAAGAATCGCGGTGTAATCCGATTCCGCACCCGGGACAAAGGCTTCCAGCAGCTTTCGACGAATCGTGCCGATCAATTCCGCGCATTCGGATTCCCGATGACAGATATCCGGACCCATCAAGGCGTTTCTGACACGATCCGAAACGTTTACCGGACCTGGATTGAGCAGTATCATAAGTTTGCCATCATCCCTTCTTCCCTCACCTTTCCCCCGGATCGATCCCCGATTAAGAATGTCGAGAACAGGGTCCGGGCAGGCTCTCTCCCGGGGGAGAGGGTTCCATTGAGGCCTGGATCGCTAGACTTGACCCACGGCCGCACGAAACCGTTTAGTAATATCAGGCGGATCCAGCGCGACTCGATCCGCGTCTTCTATCTGTTCGTTGACCTTGATCAGCAGGAAATGAGGACCATCGTTTGCGAGCATGTATTTGAATTCATACATAATATCTTCCCGTTCCCATACCCGTTCGACCGTGGCGTACCCGGCCGCCTTGGCGACGTGGTCCAGCCGAACGACTCGCGAATAGGACGGCTGATTGCCGGTCGTCCCATACACCTCATTATCGAACACGACGTGCGTCAGGTTCTTGGGGCGTACGGCTCCGATCGTGGCCAACGTGCCCATCCCCATAAGCACGTTCCCATCGCCGTCGAACACCACGACCTGCTGATCGGGTTGAGCCAGGGCCAGCCCCAACCCGATGGAAGCCGCGACGCCCATTGACCCGATCATGTAAAACGTGCCAGCCCGGTCCTTGATTTTTTGGGCTTCCCGCGAAGGAAACCCATTACAAATGATCACCGGTTGATCGGCAAGGATGTCAAAAAGCGATTGAATCGCCTGCGCTCTGCTCTGCATCACCCCTTCTTCAGGTCGCATAGTCTTCAGCCTTCTCTCGTCCGTTACCCATTACGGTTGGATCGTTTTCACCACGCCTTTTTTCAAGAACAATGCCACGGGAATGCGTTGATCCATAAAGGTCTGCGCGGTCCATCGAAGATCGTCGACCAGCGTTTCCGGTGACAACGTTCGATAAGGAATCTTGATCGTCTCCATCAACTGCGGCATGGTTTGCCCCATCACCAGGTGTTCGGGCGCGTCTTTCCCTTCGAATCCTCTCCAGGAAACAATCAGCAAGCACGGGATCCTGTAGATCAGATGGAGTGACATGAGCACGTTCAGGGCATTTCCCAATCCCGAATTCTGCATAAGCACAACGGGAATTTTCCCACCCAAAAACGCCCCCGCGGCCATGGCAACCGCCTCGTCTTCACGAACCGACGGCGTATAGAGCCCGCGATCGCTTAACACTGCAATGATCCCGCCCAAAATAGTGTCCGGCACACCGGTAAAAAAATCGAACCCGATATCCTCGAGCGCCTTCACAAAATCATCACTGTCAATCACGGCCATGACGTCGTTCCTCGATAGGTTCACTCATTCGTTGACGGAATAAGGGGCTGACCACACCATCATTGTCATTCCAGGCTTCCTGCTGTCATTCCGAGCGCAGTGAGGAATCTTTCACCGAACAACCGAGTACTTCAACGACGAGATCCTTCGCTTCGCTCAGGATGACCACGCTGGTATTTTCTCAGAATGACGAATTGAGTGTAGCCAGCCCCTGCGCTTACACGCTTGACGGCAACGATTATAACGAAGGGGCTGCGCGCTTCTCAACAAGCCGATTGCTTTTGAAAACGCCTCGCACGATTGCAGAGATTTAGTGCGGCAGGGTACACTCTGACGCGTGACTCACGGAACGGGCCGTGGATCACACGGAGCGTGAAGTCCATGAAACGCGTACAGGAAAAGCGATATACGAAACGACACGCCGAAAGCGGGATTGCCACGCCTCTCCTCCCTATGGAAACCTGGCCCAACCAGTTTCCCGGGTATGAGATCACGATCGAGATCCCGGAATACACCGCCATTTGTCCGAAAACCGGACTCCCGGACTTCGGCACAATCACCATTCATTACATGCCGAACAAAGCCTGCGTCGAACTCAAGTCGCTGAAACTCTACATCCACGCCTATCGCAACGTCGGCATCTTTTACGAAAACGCCGTCAACAAGATCCTCCAGGATTTCGTGAAAGCCTGCCAGCCCGAATGGGCCATCGTGACCGGAACCTTTACGGCTCGCGGCGGGCTCAATAGCACCATTCAAGCGAAATACCCGAAAGAAAGACGCGGATCCCGACTTCGCAAAGGGTGAACACTGCTCCTCGGGTAAAACGGTGTTAACGGCCGTTGTAGAACTCGCTGATTCGCATGACCACCGATTCCATCTGCGCGTCGGTGAGTTCGGGATACACCGGCAGGGACAACACTTCTTGCGCCAGTTGCTCGGACACCGGAAAATCCCCCTTGGAGTAGCCGAGAGGTTGGTAACATTCCTGAAGGTGCAGGGGGACGGGGTAATACACTTTATGGCCGATCTCGTGTTTCTTCAAATAGGCCATCAACTCGTCGCGTTTTTGCGCACGCAGGGTATATTGGTTAAAGACGTGGGCATTGTTTGGATCCGTTGTCGGTAACGTCACATGCTCCAGTAACCCGGCCTCGGTAAAAAGCCGCTGGTAGTTCGCCGCGTTCCGGGCTCGTTTGGCGTTCCAACCGTCCAGGTGTTGCAGCTTGACGCGCAACACAGCCGCCTCGAGAGCATCGAGCCGGCTGTTGATCCCGATATGGTCGTGATGGTAGTCCGACCGGCTTCCATGGACCCGCAACGCAAGAAGCAGTTCGCGGAGGTCTCCGTCGTCCGTCACAATCAACCCGCCATCACCCACGCCTCCCAGGTTTTTAGACGGGAAAAAGCTGAAACACCCCGAATACCCGAAGGTCCCGGCTTTTCGATCGCGGCGATTGGCGCCAATGGATTGGCAGGCGTCTTCAATAACTTTGATGCCACGTCGATCAGCCACTTCCATGATGCGCTCCATATCGGCACATTGACCGAAGAGATGCACGGGGATGATGGCTTTCGTGCGAGGCGTGATCTTCTTTTCAATCTGTTCGGGATCAATCGTAAAGGTATCGGCCCGGACATCCACAAAAACCGGCACCGCATACAAACGCGAGATGCCGCCCGCCGTGGAAAAGAAGGTAAACGGCACGGTAATCACTTCATCACCGGGGTTCACCCCCGCCGCCATCAGGGAAAGCAGCAAGGCATCACTCCCCGAGGCCACACCGATGGCGTACCGGCACTCAAGATATTCGGCAATGGCCGTTTCGAAGGCCTCAACCCGTCGACCGAGCACGAAGCTCTGTTCATGACAGACCTCTTCGATCGCCGACAGGACGTCCGACCGGATCTGCTGAAACTGCGCTTGTAAATCCAACAAAGGAACCTTCACGAAACGCATCGCTCCTGTTATTATGGGTCAATCGCGGAGCACGTATTCAAGCATACCTGAGGGGAACGAGCAAGTCAGAACGGCACCCGCTCTTGATGCCCCGTTGTCTTGATACGATCAAACGTCATGAACTATTGCAGCGCCTGCGGAGCACCCCTCATCATGAAAATCCCCGATGGGGATACGTTGCCTCGATTCGTCTGTGAGCGCTGTTACACCGTTCACTATGAAAATCCAAAAATCGTGGTGGGCTGCCTGCCCGAATGGGAGGATCGGATCCTCCTGTGCAAGCGAGCCATCGAGCCGCGTTCCGGCCTCTGGACGTTTCCCGCGGGGTTCATGGAAAAGGACGAAACCCTTGAAGAAGCCGCGGCTCGTGAGACCTTGGAAGAAGCCGAAACCGAGGTCGAGATCTCCCGGCTTTACGCGCTGTTCAGCATTCCGCACGTGAACCAGATCTATGTCGTCTTTCGCGGAACCATGAAACAGGCCACGTTCGGCGCAGGGACGGAAAGTCTGGAAGTCGATCTTTTTAAACGAGAAGACATTCCATGGTCGAAGCTGGCGTTTCGGGTGATTCACGAAATACTGGAGCGCTATTGCAAAGACGGCGCGCATGCTCCGGTTCACGTGGGAACCATCATGCCCCCGCCTCAACCCTGACCCATCGCTTGTTGCCGGCGTGGCACACGTCAGGCACTCCGGGTTGCAGAGAATGGCTCAGGAAGCCGCATACACGATGACGCCATACCGTGCGGCTTTCCCGATGGCGATCCATAACAATGCCGAGAGCCAATGCACGCGGAGCCACCCACCAACCAAACACAACGAATCTCCCACGACGGGCACCCAGGACAGGAGCAGAGCCGGGCTCCCCCATTGCCGCAACCACCGGATAGGCCGGTGATACCTGGGTTGAGTGAAACGTGAGGCCGGATACCACCAACCGAAAAAACGTCCGACGCCCCACGTGCTCATCCCGCCCAATGTATTCCCTGCCGAGGCCACGGCCAAAAGGATCCAGGGATCATACTCACCCCGCACGGCCAGAATGGCCAACACGGCCTCGGACCCACCTGGCAGAAGAGTGGCGGCAAGGAAGGCGCTCAGAAACAAGGCCCAGAGCCCATCAAAGGCCATGACACCACGTCATGATCATTCACTCCTCCACCCAAACAACAGGATCTCCGACCACGATCTCGCCGTCGTCCAAGACCTCACCAAACGCCCCACCGGCCCAAGCCCGGGACATGGCGGCTTGAAGTCCCGGCCAGGCTTCTTCCATGCGTTCACACGGCTTCGTTTCACCCAGGATGCGAATGCGACATTGCCCGATACGCAGGACGCGCTTCAGGGAACGGTGCAAGCTGAGGCCGCGGATCAACAGATTCGCCCGACGCGCGGAAGGCGGCAACCTGCCGGCGACTTCCGTCATCAACTCCGCCCAGATTTCCCGTTCAAGAAGAGTGACCTGCCGCCTGCCACCTTGATTCGCGTTTCCGATCAACCCCGTTCCCGACTCCAGGGTCGCCTGCTCCACGAAATCCATGGGACCGCGCTTCATGCGCTTGATCCAAATGGCTTCAAGCCGGCCTGCTGCTACCTGCATCTTCTTCGACAAAATCCTGCTCCCGGTCCGGAATTCGTTTTGACTCTCCAGCGCCGATGTTTTATAGTAAATTAATGGGTCATCAGAATAACCTACCCCAACCCGAAATCCAAACCGCCAAAACGAAAGGCGGGTTGATGTGGCCGCACGTCCTTCTGCTCGTGCTGGGAGGAATCCTGTGGGGGCTTTGGTCCGGACCGGCCATGGCCGAACATCCCTCTCCGCTTCCCATGCCGTTTGAACTGGTCAAAGAATTGGTGGGGACCTGGCAGGGCAGCAAACAGGCACTCGACGGGCAGGAAACCATCACCGTCGAATATACCTTGACGTCGCACGGCACGGCGGTGATCGAACGCATGCACCCCGGCACACCCAAGGAAATGGTCTCAGTCTACGCACAAGACGGGCACCAGATGGTTATGACGCATTACTGCCTGTTGGGCAACCAGCCACGCATGAAAACCAGCAGCTCGGTGAACGGGAATTCCATTACCCTGACCTACATCGACGGCACAAACATGCGTTCCTTGCAGGACAAGCACATGCACGAACTCACCCTCACCATTATCGACGACCGTCATATCAACCACGAATGGACGGTATTCGAAAACGGCCGGGAAGCCGTCACCCATACGTTTGCCTTTGCCCGGCAATAAGCACACGTTCATCTCGCCGAGATATCCTCCTTCATAGGCAAGCCTGCATGAGGGCTTGATGAACCTTGCATCTTCTTTCTTTTCCTTCTCTCTTTCATGAACCATTGCCGTTCGACCCCACAAAGGCTATACTTTGGATATACATTTCGTCATGAGAGGAGGTAGACGATGTTGACCAAGGTTCAGAAATGGGGAAACAGTCAGGGGCTTCGGGTCACGAAGGCGCTTCTGCACGAAGCCCGGATGAACGTGGGTGACGAAGTGCAGGTCTCCGTCCGGAAAGGGCAGATTATCGTTGAACCCGTGACCAAAGTGCGGGGGAGACATGATCTGAAGAAGTTGGTATCCAAAATGCCCAAAGGGTATCAGCCTGAAGAACAAAACTGGGGGCCGCCCGTGGGAAAGGAGGTGTGGTAGGTGCCCGGATATGTTCCGGAAAAAGGGGACTTCGTCATTTTGACTTTCGATCCGCAGGCCGGACACGAACAAAGAGGGCGTCGCCCGGCATTGGTCGTCAGTAACACCCTGTTCAATCGCCATACGGGGATGGCCATGGTATGTCCCGTCACCAAGACGTTCAGGAACAATCCCTTTCATGTGGCCATCCCCGACGAATCGTCCCTGACGGGGTACATTATGGTCGAACAGATCAAGTCCGTGGATAATGCAAGCCGACGGGCGAAGTTTGTCGAAAAAGCACCTGGATTCGTGCTAGACGAGGTTCTGAGCATTCTGGACGCGTGTCTCTATACCCCGCATCAAAAATAAAGTGTCCCCCTGCCCTTCTCGTTCGTTTTCTTCAGCCTGAACCACGTGGCAATCCCCTCGGACAGGCATGAGGCGCGCTCAAAGATCCAGAGTTTCCACGACCTGCCAATCCTGCGGGTTCGTTGAATCGGCTCGAATGAGTTGGAGTCGTGTGACGGGAAAGGTGCTTGGCAGGTCCGATGGCAACGAGTTGATGATCTCTTGCTTCAGGCTTTCGGAAAACAGCCCGTACAAGAGACTGACGTGCGGATCAAAGACACTCGTCGCTTGTCTGTTGAAGATCTGCTTGGCCTGTTGATGAGCCGACAGGAGGGTCGGAGACGGCTCTACCGGAAGAAAGAGGCATCGAAAGTATGACGATTCATGGCCCGGGTCCTTGAGTCGAACCTCAAAAGGATGAAGCGCGCGCGCCAATTGTTTCGTGCGGTCGAAAAGAGGCTCCTGCTCGCCTTCGAGTCTGCCGAGCAGGGTGAGATGGGGATCGAACTGCGGGCCTTGATACCGGGCGCTCAAGTCGAAGATCACGCCGGCGAGCCGGTCATACACGGTACCCGTTGGGACGAGCCAAAGATGGAACATGCTCACAATACGGCTGCTCGGCCTGGGCTCAACGCGCGGTTACTCCACGGTCACGCTTTTCGCCAGGTTCCGCGGGCGATCGACGTCGATGTCTCGCAGCGTCGCGATATGATATGCCAATAATTGAAACGCGGCGGTGAAGGGAATCGGTGAGAGCAATGCATGGGTATTGGGAATCCTGAAGACGCAATCGGCCAGGGCTTCCAGTTCTTCTTCTCCCTCACTCACGAACGCGATGACCGGGGCGCTCCGCGCTTTGACTTCCATCAGGTTGCTCACGGTTTTTTCGTAGAGCCGGTCCCGCGGGGCCAGGACCACCACCGGCATGTCTTCGTCGATCAGGGCAATGGGGCCGTGCTTCATCTCTCCGGCGGCATACCCTTCCGCGTGGATGTAGGAAATTTCCTTGAGCTTGAGCGCGCCTTCCAACGCAATCGGATAATTGATCCCACGTCCGAGATAAAGAAAGTTCTTTTTCTCATAGAACCGTTGCGCCATCGCCACGAATTCGGCTTCTCGCTTGATGACACGTTCCACGTGTCCGGGCAGGGCCATAAATTGATCCAGCCACCATTGCCCGTCTTCCACGCTCAAAACTTGGCGCACTCTCCCGACGTGCAAGGCCAGGAGATACAAGGCCATGATCTGGCCGGTGAAGGCCTTGGTCGAGGCCACGCTGATCTCCGGGCCGCACCGGGTGTAAATCACGCCGTCGGATTCCCTGGCCAGGGTACTGCCGACGACGTTCACGATCGACAAGACGTGCGCACCCAATCGCCTGGCTTCACGGGCAGCAGCCAGCGTATCCGCGGTCTCCCCCGATTGCGAAAGGGCGATAAACACGTCCCCTTTCTGCACCATCGGGTTGCGATACCGGAATTCCGAGCCGATATCGACCTGGACCGGTGTATGAACGAGTTCCTCAAGTAAATATTTCCCGATCAGGCCGGCGTGCCAGGACGTTCCGCACGCGACGATCCAGATCGACCGGGCGTCCCGTAACGCATCAGGCGTAATCGCCAAATCCGGCAGATCCGCTTCACCCGAGTCATAACTGTAGCGACCCCGTAGCGTATCGAGAATGGCCTGTGGTTGCTCATGAATCTCCTTGAGCATGAAGTGCGGATACCCGCCTTTTTCCGCGGCTTCCGCGTTCCAGTCGATTCGGACCTCGTCCCTGTGGACGGGTTGGCCGTCCGCCCCGGTCACCGTCACGCCGAGCGGCGTCAACGTCCCGATGTCCCCGTCTTCTAAAAACGTCACGTTGCGGGTATAGACGAGTAACGGCGTCACGTCGGAGGCCAGAAACGCGGCTTTGTCACTGCACCCCAGTACCAGCGGACAGCCCGACTTGGTCACCACCAGGGTCCCGGGTTCGCTCACACACAGACCGGCAATGGCATAACTCCCGTGTAATTCCCGCACCGTCGCGCGAAACGCCTGCTCAAGGGAATGCCCGCCTTCCATGTGAAACGCCAATAGATGCGCGATCACTTCGGTATCCGTCTCGGATTCGAACCGATACCCCGCGGTTTCCAAGCGCCGTTTGTGGGCCAGGTAATTTTCAATAATGCCGTTGTGCACGATGACGACGTTTCCGGAACGATGGGGATGGGCGTTTTGCTCGGACGGTTTGCCGTGCGTGGCCCATCGCGTATGCCCGATCCCAACCGTCCCGGAGAGGTGTTCTTCTTTCAGGGCTTCTTCCAGGTGCAGCAGTTTGCCGACGCTCCGACGAATCTCGATCCGGCCATGCTGCAACACGGCAATACCCGCCGAATCATAGCCTCGATACTCCAGCCGCCTCAGCCCCTGCATGAGCACGCCGGCGGCATTGTCGTCTCCGATATATCCTATGATTCCACACATGCGCTATTTGTCACCTAAATGGCGCCATTTTGCATACTTATAGACACTTTTTGTACTACTTTTAGCATCAAAATGGATCCTTTTGGCGTCTTCATGAAACATCAGCGTGGTCATTTCCCCCTCACCCTACCCTCTCCCGCCAGGGGAGAGGGTGGCTCCTTTGAACCCTTTTTTCTCCCGCGGGAAGAAGGAGTGGATTTCGGGGCAGGTAGCGTCTTCTCCGGTTGATAGGCTCGCCGCTTGGCTGCCCATTCTTCACGGGTGACCTGCGGACTCCTCGATAACGCGAGCGCATCCGCGGGCACGTCTTGCGTAATCGTCGAGCCCGCGCCCACTACGGCCCCTTTCCCCACCGTGACGGGTGCGATCAATTGCGCGCCACTGCCAATGAATGCCTCGTCCTCGATGATGGTTTGTTCCTTTCGGTAGCCATCATAGTTGCACGTGATCGTCCCCGCCCCGATATTGACCCGTTTCCCCACGGACGTATCACCCAGATACGTCAGATGATTCGCCTTGGACCCGGCACCGAGTTCCGTATTTTTCAATTCGACGAAGTTGCCGACTTTCGATTGCTTCCTGAGCACTGAACCGGGACGAACGTGCGCGAACGGCCCGACCATGGCCCGGTCTTCGATGATCGCACTGTCCACCACGGTACTGTCCTCGATGGTGACGGACTTCCCGACGACGCTGTTCGTCACCCGGGAATGGGATCGAATGATGCATTCGGTCCCGATTGCCGTTTGACCTTCCAACGTCACGCCCGGGTAGAGCACGGTGTCCGCGCCGATCGTGACCGTATCATCGATCAACGTCGTCCGGGGATCGAGCATGGTCACGCCCGCCTTCAACCATCGCGTCCGGATACGTTGCCGCATCGCCTGTTCGACACAGGCGAGATGCTCCCTGGTATTGACCCCGATACATTCCGAGGCGTCGGCGGTCTTCATGCCCGCCACACGACGTCCCTCGGCAACGGCCAAGCCCACGATATCGGTCAGGTAATACTCTCCTTGCGCATTATGCGCGTGCACCCTGGCCAATGCCTTGAACAGAAACGACGTGTCGACTACGTAGGTTCCGACGTTCACTTCTCGGATGGCGCGCTCGGCCCGCGTGGCATCCGGCTCCTCCACCACCTTGAGGACGTGCCCCTTTTTGTCTCTCACGACGCGCCCATATCCTTGGGGATCGGGCAAATCCGTACTCAAAAGGGTCAGGGTGGCTTTTTCTTTTTCATGACGGGCCAACAACCGCTTCACGGTCGTCCCACGCAGCAACGGCGTATCCGCATTCACGATGAGGCAATGCTTGCACGCGGCCTTCCCCTTGGGCATCAGGGCCGCTTTGGCTTGTTGCACCGCATGACCCGTCCCCAACTGGTCGGGTTGCAGGACAATATCGAGCGGCTCGAATTCCGCTTTGGATTGTTCCAGAAACGCCCGAACCCGTTCGGCCTGATGGCCGATGACCACCACCACGTGCGCGTCCACGACCCATCTGGCTAACGAGACCATGTACCAGACCAGGGGCCGGCCGGCCACGGGGTGTAACACCTTGGCCGTTTTGGACCGCATGCGTTTTCCCCGGCCCGCTGCGATGACAATCGCGGAAAACTTTTTCATTAATTGTGCCTCACGGTGAGGCGTAGCGGAAAAGGTGGAGGCTATCCCGTCCTGACTTCGACTTTCCGTTCGGGAAAGGCTGAAGGCTCGTGAGTCGGATCGAAGGTCGGCACGTTCATGGATTTACCGGAAGAATAGAGCCCGCCCGAAACGATCAATTTCATGGCTTCTTCCACGCTCATGTCCACGGCAACCACTTCCCGCTCCGGGACCAACAAGAAGTACCCGGACGTGGGATTCGGCGAGGTCGGGACGTACACGTGGACCAAGGGTTCCGGGGCCAGGGCTTGAACCTCCTCCCTGGTCTCCCCGGTCACAAAGGCCAAACAGTAGTTCCCGTCTTTGGGAAATTGAATCATCACCACCTTGTTGTATTTTTTTCGCTGTTTGAACGACAGGATATCCATCATCGATTTCAGGGTCGCATAAATCCCCCGGACCACGGGCACCCGTTCCAGGAACTCTTCCCACCGTTTCACTAACCGGCCCCCGAGGTAGTTCGTCCCCATAAATCCCGCGAAGAGAATCAGAAAGAGCAACGTCAGGATTCCCAACCCGGGCACGTAGTAGTCTTTGGTCACCACTTCGGCCAGCATGTTCCCCAGAATGCTGTCCACGGTGACAAACAGGGTTTTGAGGACGAGCACCGTCCCCCAAATGGGCGTGACCACCAACAGGCCCGTCAGAAAATATCGCTTGAATGACGTGCTGCACATAGCGAATCGAATGTTACAAACCTGTGGACTTTCCTGCAACCCCTTTTCTTGCGAATATCAATGGGTTAGATTACGATGCGCCGTGGCAAGCAGGAGATCGCAAGGAACCCCGTCCGGGTCGAAACGTTCCCGTCGAAAGGGCCTCTTTATCACGTTCGAGGGGATCGAAGGCAGTGGAAAATCCACCCAATCCCATGCCCTCACCCAGTACCTCCGGTCCAAAGGATTCTGGGTGATTGAAACACGCGAACCCGGCGGCACCCCCGTGGCCGAACACATTCGGGATGTGTTTCTTCGTCCCACCCGCAAACTTCGCTCGGTCGATCCGCTCGTTCCGGAATGCGAAGTCGCCCTGATCCTGGCGGCTCGAAGCCAACACGTGGCCAACCTGCTCCTGCCGGCCTTAGAGCAAGGGGCCGTGATCGTCTGTGACCGGTTTTCCGACTCGACGCTGGCGTACCAGGGATTCGGCAGAGGATTACCTTTAGGCGAGCTCCGGTCGCTCACGCGTTGGGCCGCAAAGGGTTTGACTCCCGACGTGACCTTTTTGTTTGATCTGCCCGTGTCCCAAGGATTGAAACGACGATTGAACAGCAAAGACGTAAACCGCCTGGATCATGAAACCGCGGCCTTCCATCAACGCGTGCGGAAAGGATTCCTGAGCCTGGCCAAACAACCGTTGCGACGCATTCATACCCTGAACGCCAGCCGGTCGGCCCAGGCAATTGCCCGGCAACTCATCACGTTGATCGACCCCCTGCTCGAAAAGGGCCTGAAGACGCGACGCCTTGCGGTCAAGCGTTCGTAACACGTTCGACGACCCATATGCCATTTGCAGACGTCATCGGTCAGGAAGGACCGAAAAAGAAAATTCGGACGGCATTGGCCCAGCAGGCCATTGGCCATGCCTACCTCTTTTCGGGAGACGAAGGCATCGGCAAGCGCCTCATGGCCTTGCGCTTCGCTCAAGCCCTCTCCTGCGAAACCCCGCCCTCATCGTCCCAACCGGACTCCTGCGGCCAATGTCGAGCCTGCCGGCAAATCGCCTCCGGAACCTATCCCGATCTCCTGGTCATCGAACCCGAGCAGGAAAAAGCCAACCCGCAAATCAAAATCGACCAGGTCCGCGAGATCGAACACCACGTGATCTACCGGCCGCTGCTGAGCGCACGCAAGATCTGTGTCATCGACGATGCCGATCGTCTGACCGTCAATGCCGCCAACGCGTTTTTGAAAACACTTGAAGACCCTCCGGAACACAGCCTTTTTATCCTGGTGACCAGCCAGCCCTTGCTTCTGTTGGCCACCGTGCGGTCCCGCTGTTTGGCGCTGAGGTTCTCACCCGCGACTCCCGGTCAATTCGAAGGGGCCCTTGCCCTGAAACAGGCCATGGCAACCGAGGACGTCCGATTTCTTTCTCAGCTTTGTAGAAACCGTATCGGCGTGGCCCTGCGCACGGACCTTTCCCAACTGCGCAGCCGGCACGACCAGTTTTTTGAATTATGCCGATACGAGACCCTCGCCCATCCCACGGCCGTTCTCCAACAAGCCGAAGAACTCTCGAAAGGCCAACCATTCCCGGACGTGATCGACTGGCTCTCGCATGGACTGCGTGACGTGCTGCTGGTGACCCTTGGGACCGGGCAAGACTTCGTCTTGCACCAGACGCAACTCCCTGTGCTTCAACAAATAGCCGAATCGCTGACCCCGACGGATATCGTCGATCTCCTGGACTTCCTGCAAACACTGGAGCAGGCGCCCACGCAAAATGCGAATCTCCAACTCTGCCTGGAAAATTTCCTGTTTCGCTTTCATCAAACGATTCACCGTGACGCCGCCTGAACAACATGATATGTATTGGAACCGTGCCATTCATTCGGGACGGCACGCAGGCCGTCCCCTACGGTAAAGACGTGCCTTATCACGCCAAATAACACGGAATGACGATGCCTGAACCCTTCTATATCACCACCCCCATTTACTATGTGAACGACGTTCCACACATCGGGCATGCTTATACCACCATCGCGGCGGACGTCCTGGCACGCTGGCATCGCCTCATTGGAGAAGAAGTCTTTTTTCTGACGGGCCTCGACGAACACGGCCAAAAAGTCCAGCAGGCCGCGGCAAAGGCCGGGATTGCTCCACAAGCGCATTGCGACCAACTGGCGCCACAATTTCAAACCCTTTGGCAGAAGCTCGCCATTTCCAACGATGGGTTCATTCGCACCACGGATGCCCAACATCAAACCGTGGTCCAACGATTGTTGCAAAAACTGTACGACGCGCAACTCATCTATCGTGCTGAATATACCGGCTGGTATTGCACGTTCGACGAACGTTTTTGGACGGAGAAGGACGTGGACAACAGGCTCTGTCCCGACTGTCAACGGCCGGTCGAACAACTCGGTGAAAGCAATTACTTCTTTCGCATGGGGCAGTTTCAACAACGACTGCTCGACCATCTCGAAGCCAATCCTTCTTTCATCCGTCCGGAGTCCCGCCGCAACGAAGTCCTGGGCTTTTTACAAAAACCGCTGGAAGATCTCTCGATTTCCCGTCCCAAATCACGCTTGTCCTGGGGCATTGAACTGCCCTTCGACGCGGACTACGTGACGTACGTGTGGTTCGACGCGCTGGTGAATTACATCTCGGGGCTGGAATACCTGCCTCCCCAACCCTCGGTTGATCGCTTGTGGCCGGCAACCGTGCACCTGGTCGGCAAAGACATTTTGACGACCCATGCGGTGTACTGGTCAACCATGCTCATGGCGTTGGAGATTCCATTACCCCACACCATTTTTGCGCATGGGTGGTGGACGGTGAATGGAGAAAAAATGTCCAAAAGCCGTGGCAACGTCGTTGATCCGTACACTATGGTCGACCAATTCGGCGCGGATGCGTTTCGCTATTTTCTGCTGCGCGAAATCCCCTTTGGGCAGGACGGGGATTTTTCGCACGAGTCTTTTATCGGCCGCATCAACAGCGATCTGGCCAACGGACTGGGCAATTTGTTGAGTCGAACCGTCACGTTGATCCAGCGGTGTTGCCAGGGTATTGTGCCTTCTTCCCACCCCTCCGAGGTCACCGAACTCGAAACGGAACTTCAAGCCGCCGCCGAATCGCTCATTCAAGAAACCATGCCCCATCATGTACGTCGGATAGAATTCAATCGCACACTCGAAGCGACGTGGGGATTGATTCAACTCGGCAATCAATACATCGACAAAACCGCGCCCTGGGTTCTCGCCAAAGACCCAACCAACGCGAAACGACTCCAAACCGTGCTCTTTCACGCGGCGGAAACCCTGCGCTTTCTCTGCCTGGCCGCGTACCCCTTTATGCCGAATACCGCGGAAGAAATGGCTCGACAACTGGGGCTGCCCTATGATTTTTCACAAGCGCTCCTTAAAAACCCCATCGCCTGGGGTGACGGGGGATCAGGCACCACCGTGGTCAAAGGCAAAGCCTTATTCCCGAGAATCGAGACGCCCGCAGTGCAATCCCCTGCAAAACCTCACCCTGAGGCGTCCACACCTGCCTCGAAAGATGAAGACAACCTAATCGGCATCCAGGACTTTCAAAATGTCGAATTGAAAGTCGCAAAAATCCTCGCGGCCGAACGCGTACCCAAGTCGAGCAAACTTTTGAAACTCCAGGTTGACCTTGGCACCGAACAAAAACAGATTGTCGCGGGAATCGGGAAGAAATACAGCCCGGAGGATATTATTGGAAAGACGATTGTGGTTGTGGCGAATCTAAAACCGGCCAAACTGATGGGCGTGGAATCTCAGGGAATGGTCCTGGCAGCGGGAGATCAGGAAGTCCAAGGGTTGGTCACGTTCGAGGACGTCGACATTCAGCCGGGCACGAAGGTGAAATAACGGGACTCCTCTCCCTACAGCCCACGGGCCACGAGGTCGTGGAGGTGGATCATCCCGACGACCTCTTTTTGACGATTCAAGACCGGCAACACGGAAATAGGTTTCTCCCGTTTTTCCATTTTTTCAAGAGCCGCGTACGCATTCTCGTCCTCAAACACGAACTCCGGAGTCGCGTTCATGATGTCCTGGATCGTCATTCCGAACACGTCTTTGTGTGCCTCCAACACCCGGCGAATATCATAGTCGGTCACCAAGCCCAGTAACCGTTGTTCATCATCGATGATCGACACGGCACCTGCCCGTTGTCGCGTCATCTCCGTCAGCATGAACCGCACGTCTCTCTCCCCGTGCACGACCGGATTGGCCTCACCGGAGCGCATGAGATCACCAACCGTCAGCAGCAACCGCTTCCCCAGTTGGCCACCGGGATGATTGACGGCAAAATCAGCCGGTTGAAAATCGCGTAACTTCATGAGCGCCACGGCCAAGGCGTCGCCGACCACCAACGCCGCGGTCGTGCTGCACGTCGGCGCCATATTGAGCGGGCACGCTTCTTCCTCTATTGGAGTATGCAGGATCAAATCGGAATGCTTGGCCATCGTCGAATTCGGTTGGGCGGTAATCGAAATGACCTTCGCCCCGATTTTCCTGACCACGGGGAGAATCGCGAGCACTTCATCACTTTCACCCGATTTCCCGACGGCCAGCACGATATCTTCTTTCCTGATGATCCCGACGCCGCCATGCAGCCCATCGGCACTGTGCAGGAACAACGCCGGCGTCCCCGTGGACACCATCGTCGCCGCAATTTTCTGCGCGATGATGCCGGATTTTCCCACCCCCGTGACCACGACTTTCCCTCGACAGTCGAAGATCCATCGCACGGCTTCTTCGTACGCCGGACCCAGGTTCGATTTGAGCGCATTGATCGTCCGCACTTCCAGATCAATCACTCGCTGCATTTCAGCCAGGACGTCCATGGTCAACTCTCGCGGGTCAAAACTGTTAAGATTGCCTTCTCGATGCGTAAAAAAGAAAAGCATATTCTCTGATTCGGAGTCAACGCCACCTCGGCCTTTAAACTTAAGTTTTTCTACGATAGAGCCGCTTCGGCTGACATTGACGACCGGAGGACAATCTTGCACCATGCCGCCGAACATGCGGAATAGCAACAGCCAGTCGCTCAACACCCGAACCAGTCAGGTCATCAGGGACGTCTTTTCCAAGCTGGACTATACCCGGCTTGGGGAAATTTATTGCGAGGAAGGCGGCGAGGCCTTTTGGAACGCCCATAGGAAAAAATGCCAAACGATGGGACTCAAAATCGCCGAGGCACTCAAACAGCGACTCTCCTCAAAAGGAAGAAGCCTCTACGTGGGAGCAGGAGTGGCTGAACTTCCCATGCTGGTGCTAGAAACCCTTGACATGAATCGGACCGTTGAGGCCCATAACCTTCGGGAACAGGAAGCGGACGTTCTCAACCAGGCGTGTCACGGCCTGCCGTTTACCATTCAGGCGACCGATGCCCAAACGGCCCGAGGCACCGTTGATCACCTCTGGATGGCCAGCGTGCTCAATGATCCCGAGTGTTTTCCGGAAACCTCGGCGTTATCGTATGGACGGGCCGATCCCGTGCGATTCGATCCCGTGGCATTTCAACGGGAGCGGACACACATCCAGAGGCTGTTGGATGCGTGTTTGCCCAAGCTCTCACGCCCTGGACTGCTCTCCACCACGGTAGAGGAAGTCACGTGGATGACGGATTGGCTCACCCGTAACCGGATCCCGTTTCACGTCGAAGAACAACTCTACCCGACCGCCATCGTCGGCGACCCGCTCTACTTTATCCGCATTGAGCCGGTCAGGAAAACGAGGTCGAGCAGGTCGGATTAGCGAAGCGTAGTCCGTGCGTTCCCCCGTTCTAGCGAGCGGCGGGGATCTTGGGAATGCCGAGGAGGTAGGCGGCCATCCAGCCGCCGTCGACGGATAGGGTGTGCCCCGTGACGTAGCTCGCCAAATCGGAGACCAGGAAGAGCGCCGCCTTGCCTACCTCGTCGCTCGTGCCGAGACGTTTGGCGGGAATGAGCCCTTGGCGGGTGCGTTCTATCCTCTCCGGCGTGTCCGGAATGCGGGGCGTGATGATGCTCCCCGGCGCGATCGCGTTGACCCGGATGTTGTGGGGCGCCCACTCGACGGCCATGGTGCGCACCAGGTTGATCAGGCCGGCCTTCGCCGCCCCGTAGGAGGCGTGATTGGGGGTCGACTGGAGCCCTCCCACCGAGGTGATGCAGACCATGGCGCCGGGCTTGCCGCGCGTGATGAGCGTGCGGGCGACCTCACGTGCGGTGATGAAGAAGTAGCGCAGGTTCCTGCGTTGGTCGTGGTCCCACTGCTCCGGCGTCATGTCGAGGACCGAGTTGAACGACGCTTGGCCGACAATGGTCACCAACACGTCGAGACCGCCAAGTTCAGAGTCGGCGCGCTCGACAATTTCCCGGGCCTGGGCGTCGTCGAGCACGTCGCCCACAATCGAGGTAGAGGGTTGGCCCAGGTCGGCAACGGCGGCGGCGACGCAGTCGGCACGCTCCTTGACCACGTCGGCGACGGCAACGCCACAGCCTGCGCGGGCGAGGAATTTCGCAGTACTCTCGCCCATGCCCTGGCCGCCGCCCACGACCAACGCCGACTTACCTTCGAGTTGAAACAGTGTGGAATCCATGTGTGGTCCTCCCCTACAATCAATTTATATTGAAATGTGTTTGACGTCGCCAACGGTCAAGTTGTCAGGTGATGACCGTCTCAATAGATTTTACTCTTGAATCTATAATCCTTTATATTTCCCTGGATGTCGGATCGAGTTGACCTGACGAACACGTGAGCAGGGAATCGACTATGACCCGCCGAGCCGAAAATTATCCGCTCTAAGGCTAGAACCGGCTGAGCAACTCGGCAACATGGGGTGAACTGACAAGATCATGGGGTATTCGCAAGACAGCGTCAACCGGTTCCGAGCCCTTGCGTCAGAACTTCGCGCGGACTTCCTGTCGGAGAAGGCTGTCCCGGCGCTGTCAGCCGGCTTCATCTCGGGTCTGATTCTGCTCGTTTCCGAGATTGCCTTCGGGACCTTCATATTCTCCGGATCGCTGGCTCCCTATTCTTCCCAGGGCGTTGGTCTGGTGCTGTTCGGGAACTTTGCCTCCTGTCTGGTCATCGCCCTCGCGGGCGGCTATCGCGGGGCGGTTTCAGGATTGTCCCCCGCACTGGTCGTCGTGATGGCGCTCATCGGGTCCACGATGGACGCCGAAGGCGACGCGTTGTTCGTCACCACGATGGGCGCGTTAATGCTCAGCGCGACCGCCGCCGGCATGGGCTGTCTCATGATCGGACGGTTTCGACTCGCCAACCTGATGCGCTTCATTCCCTATCCGGTGGCTGGCGGCTTCGTGGCCGGAATCGGGGGAACCGTGTGTCTGGCGGCCATGTCCCTGATGGGAGCCGATCCGGATTGGCGGGCAATTCCAGCTCTTGTGGAGCCCTCTACGTTCTGGAAGTGGAGCCCGGGCGCGGCGTTCGGGATCACCCTGTACTTCGTCATGAAGCGCTGGCGCCATACAATGATCCTGCCGGTCAGCGTTGCGCTCACCGTTGGCGCGTACCACCTCGTCCTCGCCGCCCTCGACATCTCGGGTGACACGGCGAAAGCGGCGGGGCTTCTGTTCACAAGCACGGCGGACGGAAGTCTTTGGCCATCCTTGGGACCGGCCGACCTGGTGCACGTGGATTGGGCCGCGATGGCCATGCAGATCCCCAACATGCTGACGCTGATGCTGGTCTCACTCATCTATGTCAGCATGAATTTCGCCGGCCTCGAAATGGCCACCAATCAGGAATTGGACTGGAACCGGGAGTTCAGGGCAACGGGGTTCGCGAGTGTGGTCGCGGGTCTGGGCGGCGGCACGGCAGCGAGCATGCTCGTTCCCCCCTCGCTACGCAGTAAACTGTTCGGGGCCACTACCCGCCTGACCGGCATTGTCGCCGCTCTCGTCATCGCAGGAGCATTATTCCTGGGCGACGGCATGCTGGAACTGCTCCCGGTACCGCTCATAGGAGGCATTCTGTTCCTTGCCGGCCTCGGCATGCTGGATGACGGGCTTGTGAGAAGCCGTACGCGGCTTCCCTGGTCGGAGTACGGCACCATTGTGCTGATCTTCGTCGTCATCATCGCCTTCGGGCTGTTGGAGGGGGTGGGGATCGGGATACTGGCCACGCTCGTGTTCTTCGCCGTGCGCCTCAGCCGCGTGGATCCGATCGAATCCCGGTTCACGGCGCGCGAGCGCCGAAGCAACAAGACCCGTTCCGTACCCGAGCGAGCCATCCTGCTGAAGGACGGCGAACAGGTGCGCGTCTACCGGCTGCACGGCTACATTTTCTTCGGCAGCGTCTGCCCGCTGGTCGATCATCTCAGGCACTCCATGAGCGGCGCTTCGCGCCCCGCTTGTCTGATGCTGGACTTCGCCGGCGTGTCCGGTTTCGACTTCTCGGCCGTAAACGTGCTTGGGAGGTTCCTGCAGACGGCGAACGCAGCCGGAGTACAAGTCGTTCTGAGCGCAGTGTCAGACCAGATGAGTAGCGGGTTGAAGCGCAACCTTCCGCCGTCCGTATTTGCCAAGTTGCACCTGGAACCGGACGAGGACCGGGCCCTTGAGCGGTGCGAAGACGTCATCATCGCGGCATGGAAGGCGGACCTCAACGCGGCAGACAAGCAGCGCGCTTTGCTCCTGGAGCACACCGCCGATGACCTCGAACGCTACTTCGAGCGGCAAACGCATTTCGAGGACCTGATAGAAGAACTGCAAAGCTGGCTGAATCCTCGCGAGTACTCCACCGATGAAGCCCTCGCGGGACCGGGTGCGCCAAATGAAGGGTTGCGACTGTTACTTTCTGGCCGGGCTTCCGTCTTCGATTCCACGGGCGCGCGTCTCTATCAGTGCGGTCCCGGCGATGCGATTTGGCCGGCCGACCCCCTGGACGAGAAGGCGAACTCGGTGATTGCAGACCAACCCTGCCGGACGATGGTACTGACGCCGGCCGCCCGGTGCTGGCTGGACGAACACGAAGAGCGGCTTGCCCTCAAGCTGTACCGATACCTGCTCGCCTCGCGTTTCCGTGCAGAACCGGCGGCCGGCCCATGACAGATGCATGGGTTTACCCTTTGTGGTCATCGATAATTTCCACGGTTAGCGCAAGTTTTGTCGAGCGCCGGGCATGGATGCGCGTTGGGTGGCGAACACCGCATGCACTTGCTTCCCTTGTTTGAGAAGCTGTTCCCTCGCCTTCATGAAAATCTGCTCAACGAATTTCCAATCGGCCGTGGTGACGTTGGCGTCGTGGAACACTTGTGCCAAACTTGATCCGTCGGCCGGCGGCCGCAACGCGGAATAGTCCACCAGCGCCTCGAGCGTCTCCGAGGTCCAACCCGTCGAAGGGAAAGCCTGCGTCAACGATGCCGCTTTCTCCGCATCGAATTTCTCGGCCAGTGCGGATGCAAATAACTCCTGCACGACGGGGTCGGGATTCTTGAGAAACACCGACTGAGACTGGATCAAGGCATGGATGAGCCGGTCGGCTTCAGGGCTGGATTCCGGTGGTAACACGCCGGCCTCGTGAAAGGTGGCCAGGATCGCCATGACCGATCCGATATGAGCAGCCGGCGTCCGTCCGGCCTGCACAGGGCGAGAGGGGGACGGCGGAATAAAAATCTCATTGAGCCGGCTATACGATCCTCCCGGCCGAGGGCCGCCGCTCAAAACATAGAGGTAGCCATCCACTTCTGCGGCACCCAAGCCATGGCGTGCCGTGGGCATGGGCGCCATCGTCTGCCAACGATTCAATTGCGCGCTATACCGTTCGTTCTGATGAAAGGTTCCCTCCACGGATTCTCCGCCAAAGACGTAGACCCACCCGTTTACCACACTGGCGGCGATGCCACTCCGCGGCGTCGGCATGCCGGCCTTGGGAACCCATTGATTCGATTCCGCATCATACGCCTCTACCGTGGACAGGTTTTCCCGATAGTTCAGTCGCACCCGTCCTCCGATCGCGTAGAGGGTCTCGCCGATCGTGACTGCCGCCAGATGATCGCGGGGAGTGGGCAATGGCGCCACCGTGGCCCATTGATCCGGAGCCGGATCATAGACTTCCACGGCCGCGGGGTTCTCCTGTCCGTCATAGCCGCTGACAGCAAACAGCTTCCCCTGTAACGTCGTCACGGCCAAGCCCCCGCGAGCCGTGGGGAGCGGAGCTCGTTCCATCCACGTGTCGCCGGCCGGATCGAATCGAAACATCCGGTTAGAGGGATTCCACAACGTGTCATCTGATACGGTAAACCCGCCGGCAACGTACAGGGCTCCATCGAGCACCGCGGCACCGGCGTGATGCAGCGCCACGGGAAGATCTGGCTTTGAAGACCAGCGATTGGTCGCCGGATCATACGCCTCGACTTTGGTGCTGATGGATGATTGCCGGATCATCCACGAACTCGGTCGTTCAAAACCTCCGACGACGTAAATCAATCCATCCAACGCCGCCACGGCCACCTCGGTTCTCGCCGTCGACGCCGGTTCCCCGGTCATCCAATGTCCCAAATCGGTTGCATGGGTTTGAGGCAAACAGGAAAGCAAAAGAATGAGGGTGCACAGCCAAACACGCCTGCCAGGGTTTTGGGGTCGACCATTTTTCAGATTTGTCATCACGGACCTCTCAAACACGTTGAAATAGACCGATAAGTTGAAAACCCACAAAACCCACCACTATAATCGCCACACGCTCAACGTTGTGTTTAACCTTCCCCCCAGAGGCAGCCGTGCTCGCAAAAGTCTTCAGTGCTGGACTGCTCGGATTAGACGCCCATTTGATCGAGGTCGAAGTCGATATCGGTGGCGGCCTTCCTCAATTTTCCATCGTCGGCCTGCCTGATGCAACCGTACGGGAAAGCCGGGACCGAATTCGTGCGGCCCTCAAAAATATCGGCTTCGCGTTTCCCCCAAAAAGAATCACGGTCAACCTGGCTCCCGCCGGCTTGAAAAAAGAGGGGGCCGGGCTCGAATTGAGCATGGCTGTCGGCATCTTGGTGGCCGAAGGTATCATTGCCCAGGAAACGGCTCAACACTACGTGTTGGTGGGTGAACTGTCCCTGGATGGCCGAATCAAGCCCATCAGGGGGGGATTATCCATCGGCATGCTGTGTGAAACCCGGCATCCGCTGATTCTCCCGGCCGAGAACGCACGGGAGGCCGCGGTCATTGACCAAGTCGAAGTGTACGGTGTCCAGACGCTGCCCGAAGTGGTGGAGCTCTTGACCGGAAAACGGGACGCCGTTCCTCTCACCGTAGACCGTCAATCGTTTTTCCAGGCATCCGCCACACCGGAAGACGATTTCGCAGAAGTCCGCGGGCAATTTCACGCCAAACGCGCGCTGGAAATCGCCGCTGCCGGTGGACACAATGTCCTCCTGATCGGACCACCGGGTTCCGGAAAAACCATGTTAGCCCAACGCCTTTCCGGGATCCTGCCTCGCCTCAGTGTGCAAGAAGCCCTGGAAACCACCAGGGTCCATAGCGTGGCCGGTACCTTGCTGACGAACCAATCGCTGATGACCACCAGACCTTTTCGAGCCCCCCATCACAATGTCTCGGACGCGGGCCTCATTGGAGGCGGCACCATTCCCAAACCCGGGGAAGTGTCTTTGGCGCACAACGGCGTGTTATTTCTGGATGAAGTTCTGGAATTCAAGCGATCGGTTCTGGATGGATTACGCCAGCCGCTCGAAGAAGGCGCCGTGACCGTCACGCGGGTCAATGCGTCGCTTCAATATCCGGCGAGATTCATGTTGGTCGTGGCCATGAACCCTTGCCCGTGCGGATATCATGGCGACCGGACGCGAGACTGTATCTGTAGCCCTCAACAAATCCTGCGGTATCGGGGCCGGCTTTCCGGCCCGCTCCGCGACCGGCTCGACATTCACGTAGAAGTGCCTGCGGTTCCCGTGTCGGACCTCGGGAACGAGCAATCGGCAGAACGCTCGGACTCCATTCGGAAACGCGTGGCCGATGCCCGTCTTATCCAAGCGCATCGGTATACAACCGAACGCCTGTTTGCCAATGCCCAACTCAAACCCAGACACATGAAAACCCATTGCCGGATCGACCAAACCGGCAAGCAACTCCTGGAGCAAGCCGTTTTACGATTAGGGCTCTCGGCGCGAGCCTATGGGCGAATACTTCGTGTTGCACGAACGATTGCGGATTTGGCAGACTCGGAGGCTATCGAACCGTCGCATCTGGCGGAGGCCATCCAATATCGGAACCTGGACCGAGCAACCACTTTCTAACAAGGACTTGAATGGACATTCAAATCGGATCTCACCTGTACCGCAACAGCAACGGCACGATTGAAATCGAAGGTGTGCCGCAGATCGACATCGAGGCACGTGCCTCGGGAGGATTCCCGAAAGTCAATTTCGCTCTCTTTGAGAATGGGAAAATGCCGGCAAAACTCACCAACAGCACGTTGGCAATTAATGAAGGCCAGGCCTATTCAGTGGAAAGAAGCCTCACGAGTCTGGTGATGCGGCATCAAGGCAGCGGGAAGGAAATCCTCCACATGACCCTTGAAGAAAACGGCCGGCTCGTGATCTCACACGGCGAGTTCAATACCTTGAAAGGGCATACCTTCACGATTACTCCCTCGGAATGGACCCTGGAACAAATAACGGTGCAGGACGGGGAAACCGACCTCAAGGGAAAAGCCGTTTCCTTGGAATAGTTTGCCGTTTGGGTGGGCAGACGCCTCAAATCTCCGCAGCAGAGGCGTCTTTCGACCCATCGCAGTTCACACATGCTTGACTGTGAATCCCTTCGCTGGCGGAAGCCGGCCCGAGGGCAAGTTGACGGTCCAAGGCAACCACGTTCTCGCCTTGATACGTCCAGAGCCGCTCACAGCCCGGACAAAAAAACCACAGCGTATACCCCGGCCAATCCCGGTCACGTGTTGCCATAACGGAAAAATTGGAGGCTGTCTGGTTACGCTCCGCTAACCCGACCTACAATCTCGTGGACCCCTCCTGTCATCCTTGCAGGACCTCTCCTGTCATCCTCGCACAACGCACCAGCATTGTCATCCTGAGCGAAGCGAAGGATCTCGTAGTTGACGTACTCGGTTATTGAGGGAGAGATTCTTCACTTCGTTCAGAATGACAAAGTAGGAGCTCGGTATGGCAAAGTAGGAGCTCGGAATGACACATAGGGGGCTCAGAATGACCGCTGAAGGGCTCGAGGTGTCCTATGGTCCGCCAACACTTTGCCGATCTTGTGCGTTGCCTGTTCAACGTCCGTATTCGACACGTCCAAATGTGTCACCGCTCGAAACAGATGATCGCCGATGGCATTCAACAAGACCCCGGCTTCCCTGAACGCTTGCAGGAGTTCTTGCGTCGAACGGTCGCTTCGCACGACCTCGAACACGACGATATTCGTCTCGACGCGGTCGGGATCCACGTACACCGTCGGGATCTGTTGCAGTTGCAAAGCGAACGTTTTGGCGTTGTCGTGATCTTCTTGAAGCCGGGTGACGTGATGCTCCAAGGCATAGATACCCGCGGCAGCGAGAATGCCCGCTTGCCGCATGCCGCCGCCGAACATTTTTCGCAAGCGTCGGAGCTTGGCAATCCTGTCTTGGGTCGACGTGATCAATGAGCCGACCGGAGCCCCCAACCCCTTGGACAGACAGAACGACACGGTATCGAACGGCTGCGCAAACTCCGCGGCGGACACCACGGAGGCCACCGCAGCATTGAACAATCGTGCGCCGTCCAAATGCAACGCAAGACCCTGGTCTCCCGCCAACTTCGTGATCTCCCGGATCGTGGACAGGGGATAGACCGAGCCCCCGCCGAAATTGTGCGTTTGTTCCAGACACAGCACGGTCGTCGGAGGATTATGAATATCCTTCGGCCGAATGGCCTCCAGAACACGGTCCGCCGTCAACAGCCCCCGGTCTCCTTTCACGCAGCATAATTGGATTTGCGACAAGGCGGAGGCCGACCCGCCTTCATAACGAATAATATGGGCCGTGCCTTCCACGAGCACCTCGTCTCCCGGACGGGTATGGAGACGAAGGCACAGTTGATTCGCCATCACCCCGGTGGGCACAAACAGGGCCGCGTCTTTTCCCAACAATCGAGCAGCCTTGGCTTCCAAGGCATTGACCGTTGGATCTTCACCATACACGTCATCGCCGACCTCGGCCTGAGCCATGGCTTCCCTCATGCCCGGAGTCGGCTTGGTGACGGTATCGCTTCGCAGGTCAATCATCGTAGGCCCTCCACTGAGCGATGCAAGTACGTTCAACGTCCCTTCTTTATTCTACGGCAGTCCCCTGACGGGAACAAGAAGCCCGATTTTCGACAAGACGCGTTGAATCTCCTCGGCGGAAACGGGGCCTGCACGAAGGATGGTCGGCCCATCCACCACGCTCAACAGGGTGGAAGGTCGATTTCCCGGACACGGTCCGGTATCCAGAATCAGATCGACGTCATCACCCAATGCTGCTTCCACCTCTTCGGCGGTCAAGCAGGGAACACGCCCGGATCGATTGGCACTCGTCCCGGTTAACGGACCCGTGTATCGTAATAGGGACCGCAAGAACGCCGGCGCGGGTTCTCGAATTCCGATGGTCCCGATCCCGGCCGTCAACACGGGAGAGACCTCGGGCTGCGCGGGAACAATCACGGTCAACGGCCCGGGCCAGAATTCGTTGACTATCGTGTGGACCCAGGATGGAATGGTCCCCGCCAGGGAATCGAGCTGGCTCCGTTCCCCAATCAGCACGAGAAGGGGTTTCCCGGAAGGCCGCTTTTTAGACCTGACAACCCGGTCCAGGGCATAAGGAATCGACACCGATGCGGCCAACGCATACGAGCTTTCCGTGCCGACGGCGAGCAACCCGCCACGACGAACGAGGTCCACAATCGGGACAAAAAAGGAAGGAGAAGGATCGGAAGGAACTGTGAGGATCCTGGCCACGAGCGTTTTACTCGAATGAGAGATTTCTTATGTCAACACTCGTCCGGCAATATCGGTTCGGAAATATTGCCCTTCAAACGTGATGTTCCTACCCGCTTCATAGGCCCGGTCGTGCGCCGCCTTGAGAGAAGACCCCCAGGCCGTCACCCCCAACACCCGGCCTCCGGCCGTCACGACGTCTTGGCCGTTCCAGGCCGTCCCGGCGTGAAACACCGCGGTCCGGTCTTGGGCGGAAGCGTCCTGGAGCCCGGTGATCGGCAGGCCATGCGCGTACTTGCCGGGGTACCCGCCCGAAGCCAGGACCACACACGCCGCCGACTCTTCGGACCATTCGAGATGGAGCTGATCCAAACGATGTTCCACAACCGCTTCCAGGACCTCGGCGAGATCCGTTTTCAACAACGGCAACACCACTTGAGTCTCCGGGTCGCCAAACCGCGCATTGAATTCCAGGACGTAGGGCGTCCCTTCTTTGACCATGATTCCCGCGTACAAGACCCCAAAAAAAGGACTTCCCACGCGCGACAGTCCTTCGATCGCGGGGTGCAACACGTCTCGCATGATCGCATAACGTAACGCCGGCGTGGCCAACGGTGCCGGCGCGTAGGCCCCCATGCCCCCGGTATTGGGGCCCGTATCACCTTCCCCCAGCCGCTTATGATCCTGCGCGGCCAGCATGGGCACCACGGTTTTCCCATCGGCAAATGCCATCAGGGTCAGTTCCTCCCCTTCAAGACATTCTTCGATGACCACCCGCTTGCCGGCGTCGCCGAAGGCTCGGTGCTCCAGCATGTTGACCACCGCATCCTTGGCGTCTTGCGCAGTCCGGGCCACCACCACGCCTTTCCCCTGGGCCAACCCATCCGCCTTGACCACGATGGGAAGCGAGCATTGCTCCAGGTATGTGAGCGCGGGCTGGACGCTCTCGAACGTATGCGCATCCGCCGTCGGAATCCGTTGGCGCATCATCAGGTTCTTGGCAAACGCTTTACTGGATTCAATCTTGGCGGCGTTTTGGGTAGGGCCGAAGACCTTGAGTTTGCTTTGTCGAAACAGATCCGCGATGCCCAGCGCCAATGGCGCTTCGGGGCCGACCACGGTGAGATCGACGGCTTTCTCTTCAGCGAACGTTTTCAGGCCCACCAAGTCCGTCACCGAAATAGGCACACACGTGGCCAGTTGACTGATTCCCGCGTTCCCGGGAGCGCAATAGAGCTTGCTCACACGAGGGCTCGAGGCGAGTTTCCAGACCAATGCATGCTCGCGCCCGCCACTGCCGATCACCAGGATTTTCATAGGGTTCAATTACCTTGAACTACGCCTTATTGAGCCTTTGATTTATTGTGATAGCGGGATGCAGGGCAAGGCGTCCCGTAGCGAGACCCGAGACATATCAAACCAGATAGTCGAGGGTTGAGCGAGGAAACAACGCCGCCATGCGCCCGATGGTGCAATAAATCACGGCTCAATGTCGGAAATGCCGCATGGCCGTCATAATCATCGCCACGTTCTGTTCATCGGCCGCCTTGACCACCTCTTCGTCACGGATACTGCCTCCCGGTTGGATGACCGCAGTCACGCCTGCTTGGATGGCTGCATCCAGCCCGTCACGGAACGGGAAAAAAGCGTCCGAGGCCATGGCGCAGCCCTTGATCGGCAGATTGGCCTTCATTTCGGCCAATTTGACGGAATCGACACGACTCATCTGGCCGGCCCCGATGCCCACGGTCTGCGTGGCATTGGCAAACACGATGGCATTGGATTTCACGTGTTTGCACACCTTCCACGCAAAAGCGCAGGCTGCGTATTCGTCATCCGTGGGTGTTCGTTTAGTCGGTACCGTCAGGGTTTTTACATCCGCCAGAGCGCCCAAGTCACGTTCCTGTACGATCAATCCCCCGACGAGTTTCTTCAAATCATAGCCGTCACGGGTCCGGCTTTCGAGCGAACCTACCGTCAACAACCGCAAGTCCTTTTTCCGTTGCAACTCCGCCAAGGCATCGTCGGTAAACGCAGGAGCGATCAAGACTTCGACGAACGTCGAGGTCACTTCCCGGGCCATGTCCAGGTCAACTGGCCGGTTGCAGGCAATCACCCCTCCGAAGGCGGAGACCGGGTCGGTTTCCCTGGCTTTCCGATAGGCTTCAACCGGCGTCGCCCCGAGAGCCACTCCGCAGGGATTATTGTGTTTGATGATGACCACGGCCACGTCGGAAAATTCTTTCGCCAACTCCAGGGCCGAGTTGGCGTCCAGATAATTGTTATAGGACATGGCCTTGCCATGCAGTTGGTGACCCAGGGAAATCGACGGTTCCGTACTGCCGATCTCTCGATAAAACGCTCCTTCCTGGTGCGGGTTTTCGCCGTATCGTAAAATTTCCGACCGTTCATACGTCAGAGACAAGCATGCCGGAAATTTATCGGCGGTGCCGTCGTCAGCCTGCCGGCCCAGATAATTCGCAATAAGGCCATCATACCGTGAGGTGTGTTGAAATATCTTTTGGGCCAATTCACGACGAAGCGCCGAAGGGACCGACCCGGACTGCAAGGCCTCCAGCACACGATCATAGTCGCCCGGATCGACCACCACGACGACGTCCTCATGATTCTTGGCAGCCGACCGGAGCATGGAAGGCCCTCCAATATCGATGTTTTCAATGGCATCCTCGAAAGTACATTCCGGTTTGGCAATGGTCGATTCGAACGGGTAGAGATTGACGACCACCACGTCGATGGGCACAATCCCCTGCTCCTGCATTTGTCGGACGTCCTCGGCTCGACCCCGGCGGCCCAACAAGCCCCCGTGAATCTTGGGATGCAGGGTTTTGACCCGCCCGCCCAGAATCTCCGGAGACCCGGTATGCGAGGAGACTTCCGTGACCGGTACTCCGGCCGTACGTACGGCGTTGGCCGTGCCCCCCGTGGACAGAATGGTGGCCCCAAGTTCGACCAGTCCCCTGGCGAACTCCACGACACCCGTCTTGTCAGACACACTGATCAACGCATGGTTCAACTTGCCCATTGTTCGCCCCTCGATAGTCAATTCGACAGTGAATGAAAGGAAAAGAGAACGTGGAAAGTGAGCTTACCAAATGCGTCTCACCAGCATCAACGAAACGTCCGCCGGCACCCGTGGAGGCCAGGGTGGAACGGCATTGTTCATCCTGACATCCGGTTTCCTCGGTCTTTCGCCTCGGGGTGTACGTAAACGGCGGATTCGTTATATACTAGAGGAACGCTTCGATCCGGTCAGGGGTGTCGACCCATGCCATTCCCATTAATCGCGACCCTCATTATCGTCTTTTTTGCCGTTGCCTTTTCGCTCCAGAACGACCAAACGGTTTCCATCCAATTTTTCAAGTGGACGTTCGCAGGGTCACTCGTTTTGGTTTTACTGACCACCCTTTGCCTGGGCATTGTCATTCACATCCTGGCTTCCATGCCGGCCCGCATTCGGAAGTCAAAAGAAATCGCGGAACTCAATAAACGGGTGATGGAATTGGAAGAAATGCACCCATCCGACGTGTCCCCTCCACCGCGTCACATACGCCGCTTCCCGACCGACCACCGTCAGGACCTTGACACGGAACAAAGAGACTGACACCATATTGGCGGTCTGCGAAATCTTTCAACGGATGCCCCTAGCCATAATGGAGCGAGTATCATGACGGCTTTTTCTTCAGGACCGATGAATCACGTCGGACATCACCCATCAACGGAACATCCCACCGTTGATGAAGCCCTGGGCTGGGAGGGACACGTCAATATCCCTCCGTCTCCGATGTTAACCAACCTGCTGCGTAACTGGGCCGAAGTGCAAACAGGCTTGGCTTTCAGTATGGTGTTTGTGGTTGGAGTTTTTGTCGGCGGCGCCTTGTTTGCTGCCTTAGGTCACGGCAAAAAGAACTCGTAACCACGGCACGAAGGCACGTTCTTCAAAAGAAACGATCTCTGAAAAACAATCGTTGCCAAAGTCCGGCTTTGCGCAGACGATGATCGTTGGGCGCCAAGGTACGGCGTTTCCCCCGACGGGTTTCGACTTCAATGGTGTCATCCTCAAAGACCCGGAGCACCTTCCAGAATTTCTTGATCACGTAAGAATAGGTGTCACCGTGTCGAGCGGGGAAGACATTCTCGGCTCGCGGGCTGGGATGCGTCGAGATTTTCTCTTTTTGATACACGACAAAATTGCCGGCTTTTAATTTCATCGGGACATCCTCTCCGTACGATGAACAAGGCGCAACCAGGTCATCGTTCAACGACATCTGGTCTTTTATCATGCCATATTCCATTGATATTGCAAACCCTATTCTTCCATGACGGCATGCGGGCAGCACACGAAACGTGTGGAGTGAATGGAGCCGGCGAGTGGGATTGAACCACCGACCTGCTGATTACGAATCAGCTGCTCTACCACTGAGCTACGCCGGCCTTGGAGAGAACGGGTCGTGAATTCGGCGGGAGACTGCTGTTGCCGACCCGAAGGCCATCTTATTTTCTGAAACGAGTCGTGTCAACTGTCGTTCAGGACCTACGAGATAATCCAGTCGCGGCTGGCAGAACATGATTGACAGCATTTTTTCTTCTGCGCTACCGTGACACGATGTCCTCCCCTGCTGGCAGATCGGCTCCGGCATCCATCCCCCAGTTCTCGTTTGCTCATCTGTGCTCTCTGATCCGGCTTGCCAATCAAACGGGAACGATCCTGCTCATGCTTCCGGTTCTGTGGGCATTGGTCCTGGCGTCACACGGCCGTCCCTCCGGTCTGCTGCTCGTCCTGTTCATTGCGGGATCATTCCTCATGCGAAGTGCCGGTGTCGTTATTAACGATTTGGCCGATCGTTCGTTCGACCGGCAGGTTACCCGGACCCAAACTCGTCCGCTGGCCAGTGGGGCCCTTCGCCCATGGCACGCCATCCTGTTACTCGGCGTCCTTCTTGCCGGAGCCATCAGTCTGCTGTTCTTCTTGAATCCACTGGCCATACGGCTCGGCCCGATCGCATTGGTCCTGGCCACGATCTATCCTTTTACGAAACGGTTCTTTCGTGTCCCTCAACTCTTTCTCGGGCTGGCGTTCGGGTGGGGAGCCGTGATGGCCTGGGCGGCCGTTCGCAATCAGCTCGATCCTGCGGTCTGGCTGCTCTTTACCGCCACGATGTGCTGGGCCTTGGCCTACGATACCATTTATGCGCTCCAGGACGTTGAAGATGATCTTCGCATTGGCGTGAATTCATCGGCGATTCTCTTTGGTGCTCACGTGTGGATTGCCGTGGCAATCATCGAGACGGCTATGCTTGGGCTGCTGGCAACGGCGGGTTGGCTGGAGAATCTCAATCTGGCGTTTTATGGGGCACTGGCTGGCGTCGCGGGGTTCTTGAGTCAACAAGTCCGCCGCCTGCGCGGCGAAGTGGCTCCCTCAGAGGCCTTTACCATGTTCAAACAACACACGGCCGTCGGACTCGTTATTTTGATCGGGATTTGGGTGGGAACGCTGTAGTCGTGCCTGCGGGGTGTCGCCCCCGCACGACGATGTCCTTTTGTTTCGGCAAAAGGACCCAAAACCATGGGCGCCCGGACGTGGCCCCAGGGGGTGCCTTTGCCCCAGTCCCGATGGCTTGGGCTGCGGAACTCGCTTCGCTCAGACAGTCCTCGCCCCCACAAAAGAGGATTCGGGACCGGGGCGCAGCCACGCCCGCAGGCGCCGGGAATGACGGGAATCCATGGTTTGTTATTGAAGGAAAATGCAAATACCCTGGATCCTCTTCCTTGACTGGATCCCCGATTAAGAATGTCGGGGACAAGCGTCGAGGATGACAGAAGGAGCAACAACGTTACGTTGACGCCGTTATTCCGGCGGGAGGATGGGCTTGTCCGGTTTTGGCGCCCGCAAGGTTTCGAGATACGCGGTCACGGCTCGGGCATCATGATCGTCGAGGCCAAAATTCGGCATCCGCGTGTGTTTTTTCATGCCCTGCGGGTAGCGGACCCAGCGATAGACCCACGTGTCATTGAGACGGAATCCGGCACGATCCAAGGCCGGTCCGACCAAGCCACCGACGTCTCCGATACTGTGACACCCGTTACACCCATATTTGTTGAAATACAGGTTTTTCCCTTTTGCTTGCAGAGGGGCTCTTTCCTGCTCCGCCATGGTCAAGTCCGGACGCGAAATTTGAGTCATTTTCGGGCGTTTCGAGAAATTCTCCCAGGCGGCCTTGGCGACTTCGAATTGTTCCGCCACTTTTTCATAAGCCTCTTCTTCGGGAAGCACGATCTCTTCTTCTTCCTCTTCGTAGTCCTCTAGATCGTCCTCCTCGTCTTCCATATCCATATCTTCGTCATCTTCTTCGGCTTCTTCTTCAGCGGCAGCCCTGGCCTCTTCTTCGGCTTCCTGTTTTGCCAAGGCTTCTTCCATGACCTGCTTGGCTTGATCATGTTCCGCACTGGCCGCTTGAAACTGGGACTCCAACTCGGCTTTCCGTCCGTCAACGTCAAACGTCAGCGACCCACCGTGAAGCGTTCGGACGTATCCGACCACGGCCCACTGTTCCTCTTCGGACAGGGTGTACTTGAAGGTCGGCATCGTGGACACCGCGAAGTAATTTTCGTCGTCAAGCACTTCCTGCAATGAGGTATCCCGCATGTCCCGAGAGATCGTGTCGAAGATTTCCTTGTCGGAGAAGGTCGACATCGACGCGGATTCCGACAGGTCGCGCGGACGAGGGTCCGGCATGCGTCCCCAATTAAAGCCTTCCTGCTGTCTTCCACTTTCGCCGTGACAGTGCATGCAGTAATGTTGATAGAGCTTCCGGCCTTTCGCCGTTCTTTCATCTTCAAACAAGGCACATCCGCTCGTTACCGCAAACACGGCGACGACAACGACGGCGACTTTGACCAGTACCCGCTGCATGCCTTGTTCTCCCTTCATGATTCGTTACCCCTCCGAATTCTTCTCAACAAGAAAAACTCAAAGCCGGCAGCAAGCGCAATCCCCAACACGACGTATCCATACATTGAATTGTCCGGTGGCGGCTCGGCCCGAACGTACCACCACGATGAAACGGCTTTTTGTGAACCTTTTTCCCTGACCGCCCCATCCACGATTTCCCCATCCCAAAACGCGAACGCCACGTTTCGCCATTCACCTGGCGTGATTTGTACGTCATGTTCATCACCCGTTTGTAACGGCCGGGAAAACACGACGCGCCAGGTTCCTGCTTGCCAGGCGCCCGCTGCCGAGACGTTCTGGTTGTCTTGGGCCCGAATCGTTTTGAACCCCTTGGCACTCATATCGGTGGCTTTGCCGTGTTCTTTTTTCCAGTACCAGATATTGACCGCCCCTCCTTCGACTTGGAGCATTTCCTGTCCATGGGCGAAGTGGGCCATTTTATCGCCAACCATAAACTCGATCGCGGCGGCATCGGCGGCATCTTCCGACGGGTCGGCATACTCAAGCAGGATGGCCATATCCTGGCCGTTATGCATCCCACGAACCTTGACGGATTTCACCGTGACTTCCTGAATGCGATCCGGCCAATGCACCTGTGGCGCCAAGTTAAATTCTGACGGCTGGATCGTGTCCCACACCGCGGCGTTCGGATCATCCGCAGGGATTGTTTCGTCAGTCAAATGCAGACGAACGGCCACACTTTCGGCTCCGCCTTCCTGGGGCGGATCGCTCGCGAACACGCAGGAAGGCCCGATGCCCGTCACCATGAGGATGAGTCCAAGCGCGACGTAATAGTTCTTCTTATATCCCATTTTCCTGCTCCTTGGATCCTTTCCTTCGGCAAATCCAACGATCATCGGACTACGAGGGCACACCCTCTCCCCGCTCCTTATTCCTCTTCCTCCCAGGTCCGTGGAGACTGGCCGGCGCCGTCATATTCACCCATGATAATTTTCCAGATCCATTCGTCCGGCAATTCGACTTCCCATCGCGGCATGGCTGATTTCCAGGGCATTGCTTCGACCGGAAGCCCCACGCCTCCTTTTTTGATCCGCCAGAAAAGATAGGATTCCTGCAACTGGGCAATGGTTCCGGGATCGCCGAAATTCGCCGGAGGCGGATTGAAGCCAACCGCCGCCGGGCCTTTCCCGTCGAAATTGGCGCCGTGACAGGGAGAACAGAACGCCGCATAGAGGCCTTTCCCCATCATGATATTGTCCGGCGTGCTCTCATAAGGATTCGCCAGACCGACAAACTCCCCCGGAGGCGCGGGATGAATGGTTCGATTTTCCGCCGGCGGCATATCGCTTGGGGCGAGCCTGGTATACGTTTGCCACCCCACCAACAAGGGGAACAACACGAACACCAGAAGACGCGCGGTGCCAGCCATGCCCGTCTGCCCCGTGCCGGTGAGGAACCGCCCGATGGGTCCCATGAATTCGTCGAGACTTCCCCCGCTCATGGTATAGAAAATCATCGCAGAGGCAAGGGTAAGCGCCAGGTACAGGAAAATCAGACTGGCCGGGAGCGGCGCGGTGAACAACGGAAGTATGAATTTGAGAAATACATACATTCCCACCAACAGGATGACCGTTTTCGCAAGGGGACCTTTCATATTTCACCCTTCTGGTTAAGGTGCTCCATTGACGGTGAGGGAAGCGACCTCCACCTCTTCCTTGCCGATATTCATCACGTCTTCGACCTTGACGCTAATGGGTTCCCCGCTCATTTTCTGGAGAAACGCAATCACCGAATAAATCTCTTGCTGCGACAAGGCAATCGGATTCTTGTGGATATAGGGCATGCGGGCCGGATATTCCTCGGGCAACCCTTCATGTCTGAAATCCAGATACACATAGGCTTGCGGCTCGGTGAGGCTTTCATAGATGAACTCCGGCGCGAGTTTGGCCCCGATGCCCCTTAAATCCGGACACCTGGCTGATTCACTGGGACCAATGGAATGACATAAGGCGCACTGCCCTTTGCTGAAGAAAATCTTTTGACCAATCGAGGCCAAGTCATCCGGCGTTTTGACTTCGGCAATATCGAAGGTCTCGATAGCCGGAGGAAGAGAGGCCATCTGCGGCACCCCCAACGCAATCAAGGTAAATGTCCCCAAGACGATCACCACGAAGCCGACCACCCTAAGGAATTTCGCCTTGATGAAGAGCAGGATGCAGATTCCGACTCCTACAACACTGAGACCGATCAATTGGAGTAATGCGACTTCACTCATGGGTCCTCGCTCCGGTTCGGGAATACCAACGTCAATAGTTTCTCAAGCAAGACATCCGATCTCGTCTACGTTTTCAAGCCTTCTCCCGTGGGGCTCCACCGGCCATGGCCGGCGCCACGCTTGCGGGGATTTTGGCCGGTTCAGGTTGTTCCTGGTCCGGAGCTTTCTTCCCTTTGTCACCCATCGTGGCCACCCAAAAGATAAACGCCACCAGCAAACAAAACACAAAGGTATTGAGGGACATGAAGGCGGCCGCATATCCCAACGCAGGAGAATAGGCGTACTCCGAGGTGTCTCTGATCACGCCGTACACGTGCCAGTGCACCCGGGACGATGAGCGGGCATAGCCCATCAGCGACATCAACAGGATCACCATGACCGCATTGGACACCAACGAATAGCCGGCCCGGATCGGCATTTGCCCCCAGACCATTTCCGTCGTGGTTTTGGCGCTTCTCATCAGCAAAGCCGTTAAGGGTGTGAACGTCACCATCACAAACAAGACGATCAATACCTGGGCGACGGAGAAATAGTTGATCCGGATAATGGCCGGAACGAAATACCCCCATACCCCGAGCACGATGACCGCGATACCCGCGATCACCAACAAGGCGCCCATCACCGATTTGGCAATCTTCGCCCAAGCGGCCGTTTCCTGCTTTCCGGCCCGCCAATACATGATGAAACTCATGAATGTGACCAGGATCATGAGATTGGCCACCGTCATTTTTGCGGACATCACCCCGAATACCCCAAGCAGCGGGTGATGGGTCCCGCCCATTTTTCTGGCTTCTTCAAGGCTGGCCACAAGGGAGTGAGGGGTCATCCAGACGCCCAGACACACCATGAGCACAATCAGCATGGCAAGGATCGGCCGTCTGTACGTTCGCTCGGAGCCCGGAATCCGGTAGGTAATACCCATCCAAAAATAGTAATTGGCCCCGAGGAACAACACCCCGATGAGCATCGCCTGTAGGATAAAGAGCCAGGCCAGAAATCCTCCCATGAGGGTAATGCCCATTTGCTGGTTATATTGGTAGATCTCTCGCATGAGCCAATAACCGGCGAAGGGAAGGGGGAGCATGCCGAACACGCCGATGAAGTTTCCGACGTAGCCCATCCAATCATAATGTTCCCGTTCCTCACGGCTAGCTGCCAGGAGATAGCGGATGCCGGCATAGGCGCCGCAAATAAACCCGCCCAAGACCACGTTCGCAATGAGGCGATGAATGTTGACCGGCCACCACGTGGGATTCCACGTGGCCGCCCATGCCCGCTCAATCGCCGTACCATCACCCACGACGACGGGGCTGGCCTGGAACGTCGCCCAGGCGTTGGGGACGATCATGATAAACAGGGCAAAAACGTTCAGCAGGAACCCCAGAAAAAGATGAAACGTTTTCTTGTTTCCCTGCATGGAATCCCATCCGTACCAGTACAGGTACAGCGTGACGGTTTCCAACAGGAACAACAGGCAGTACACGATGAAGGTCGGGAAAAAGATATCGGACAAATAGGCCATGAGCTTCGGGTACAGCCCGATCAGAAGGAAGAGCAGGATACCCCCGAACAACGCCGTCGTGGCATAGGCGGACGTCAACAGCTTGGTAAATTCTTTTGCCAGCTTGTCGTACCGGGCTTCCTTGGTCTTCCATCCGACGATTTCACACACCCAGGCAAAGATCGGCACGCCCAACACGAACCCTGCAAGGAGTAAATGCTGCTGGGCCACGATCCAGACGACGTTGCGGCTTCCGATTCCCGGAATGTCCCGATACTCCACCGACATTGCTTGTGACGCCGCATCCTGGGCCCAGACGAACGCGGGGAGAAGTACTAGCGCCCAAAAGACGCTCCATCCGAAGAGGGACGAGGGTTTCACCGCTGGCACCCGGGATTTCAGCTTTTCGACTATGCCGTGGTTTTTCATGTGCGATCCCTCATTGAACCGTTTCATCGTTCCCTCAATAGTTGTGTGGTAACAACGGGGCGATGCTCTGACAGGCCCCCCGCAGGATCATCATATCCTGTGAGTACATCCCATACTCATGGCGGTACAACGGGCGCTTGAACGTCGGTTGATTGCACGCTCCATCCAACACGCTATTGAGCATCAGGTGCGCATCATCAAACGTCGGATTGCCTACACACCCGCTCGCCGCCATCGCCAAGCATATCGCCGCCAGTCTCATAATCTTTGCTCAAACATATCCTCTCGTCAATGCTTATGATCGGCAGGGTCGTGCTCATGACCGGAGGAACCGGGGGTACCCGAAGCCACCGGTTTCTCTTTGGAAGCCGCCTTTTTCGTGGCCGCCGCCTGCTTCTCCGCTTTCGGCGTTTCCCCCGCGGGATTCTCTTTCTCCAACTCTTTCAACGTGGCTTCGGCACGAGCCAGGACCTGCTCCGCGCTTTGGATGACCTTTTTGGGAACGACCGTTTCTTCCACCTTTTGCACGTCCACGAATTCGTATTCTTCATGGGGATGCGGGGTACTCACGGGGAGCAAGCCCCAAAACAAAAAAATCAGCACGACGCCGCTTCCCGTAAAGGCCGTCAGCAAGAGCGGTTGATCTCGAGGGATCCTGAGGAGATCCCATTTCGACACGATATCCTGGAACGCCCCCTCAACGGGCGTGGAAGCACGCACAACGCGTTGAGCCAAGGCACCCAAGCCGACCAACCAGCCATACACCAGGGCGATCAGGACGATGGTGACCGGCAATCCCCACATGACCAATTCCAAGCTGATTTTTTCGGCAATGGGAATCACCATGATGTTTTCTTCAACAAAATGCAGCGTGGCCTCGACCGCGGATTGGGCAAGGGACTTGGCTCCACCCATGATCACAAACAGGAGGGGAAGATACACCACGGAAAAGATCATCCACTGCCCCCATAAACGGAAACCCGACCCCTTGGGGGGATCAACGCTCAACCTTTCAAGAAATACGGTTCGGGAGCACAGGCCAAGCGCCCACGCGTCGATGGGAGTGGAGAGCAGCAGCAACGCCAGAAGACCGGTTCCTTCCCAGGGATGGACGCCGGCCGTCAACAGCAGCAGAGCGATGACCAATTTCAGGGGAAAGCCCGTCCAGAAGGTTGGCCAAACGACTAACAGACCGAGTTTCGCGTTCGACATATTAATCTAAAAATTCCCTGTTGAGAATCGCGGAAACGGTGAAAATCAAAATCACCGCCATAATGGCAATCCAGCCGATCAACGCAATCGGCCGTTTAAAAATATTCCGTTCCGGATTCCTGTCAAGAAACGGCAACGCCGCCAGGAACCCCATAAACGCTCCGGGAAGCGCGACGGCCCCTAAAAATTGGCCGAATTCTCCGGCAAAAATTTTCAATCGCAACATCTGGAAGAGAAACAGAAAATACCATTCAGGTTCCGGATGATAGTCCCCCGGGTCCGGGGTCGCCTCTTCCAACAACACCACCGGCTCAATAAACGTCAACGTACAAATGATCAGGAAGACCGTGGCCATGGCCACGATATCTTTCCAGATTTGTCGGGGGAAGAAATAATCCGTCTTCGCCTTGATTTGTTCAGGGGTTCCACGGAACGGACCGGCAGGTCCGGCTTTCCGGAACAGGAAAATATGGAGACCGGCCAAGCCCATTAACGTCGCCGGCAAAATCATCACGTGAATGACAAAGAACCGGCTCAGGGTCATTTGACCCGGGGTTGGGCCTCCTTTCAAAAATCGACTCAGGAAATCCCCGATCACCGGGGTCTTATCCATAATTTCGACACCCACGACCGTGGCCCAATACGCCCGTTGATCCCATGGAAGCAGGTAGCCCGTAAAGCCAAATGCCATGACCAAGCCAAAGAGGGCCAGTCCCACCAACCAAATCAGTTCCCTGGGTTTTTTATACGCCCCCCATAAGAACACTTGAGACATATGGGCAAATACCATCACCACCATGGCCGTGGAGCCCCAGAAATGGTAACTCAGCAGAAACCAGCCGTAATCCACTTCATGGATGATGTATTGCGTGCTCGCATACGCATGATCGGTGCTCGGGACGTAGTAAAACATCAACATAATCCCCGTCACCACCTGCATAATAAAGATGAACAGCAAACACGATCCAAACGCATAGGCCCATCGAGACCCGCCGGGAACGGGCTCATTCAACATTTTGGCCTGAATGGATTTCAGCCCGACTCGTTCATCGACAAAGTCGATGACTTTCTCAAATGCATTGGGTGCGTTGGTAGTATCGCCGTTCATCACGCGTTACAGGAGTCGGATCTGGCCTTTGACCCCGGCCTTGTATTCGACGTCAATAATTTGCACTTCCCCGGCGGCATTGACTTGCATCGGCAGGACGTCGAGAGGCCGCGGCGCCGGGCCGTCCAGCACCTTGCCCGCCTCATCATAGATACTCAAGTGGCAGGGACACAAAAAGACCCCGTCGGGAAAATTCTTTGTTCTGCGCCACTTGTACCCGCATCCCAAATGCGGACATTTTCCGGAAAATCCGATGTAGGGCACCTTGGCTTTATTCACCCACACCACGTTCCCCTTCTGGTCATAAAACTTTTTGTCTTTCCCGCCGTAGACGGCTTTTTGCACTTCAGGCGTTGCTTTCACCACCCAGATATTTTTTTCGATTTGCTGTTCGGGCATAAAAGCTTCTTTAAAGCCCCGCGTAAACTTAAACTGGTATCCGATGTTGTCTTTTCGTATTTTGCGGACGTTCCCAACGGGAAACCACGAATTATCAAACGGCTTATACATGGGCTTCATGAGAAATTTTAAAACGGGGAACGCCAACGGAAGGGCAATCAACGTTCCGATGGCATGCGTCATGTTCATGAAAAAGCTGCGGCGGGGCACCCCCTGTTCGAGCCGGGGATAGGGCACGAGAATTTCGCCGGGCTCCACGTGGAGACGATCTTCCAGGTGGGCAATTTCCACGTCATGATGTGTGACATAGGCCTCGCGATCCAGCACGGGAAACGTTCTGAATTCCTCCAGCGAACCCCGCAGAATAATTTCTTCTTCATTCGGGATTTCCTGGATTTGGCCGACCGGAACCTGGCGATCCACGCCTTGCCCGTCACCTTCCCTGACCACCACGTGACTGATCTCAAGGGAGAGAGGATCGACAATGACCTTGGAAATACTGCCGACTTCCCCGTCGGCACACCGCGCTTTTGCCTTAATTTTCGGTTGCATTGAACAATGTATCCTGAAGTTATTTCATTTTGATGGGCTTCGGTGTCTTCACCGAGGCATCTTTCAACGTCGCCAAAAAGGCCACCAGCGCGTCGACCTCTTCATCGAACATCAAGTCTTTATATTTGTCCGGCATTTTGCCTTTCTTGTACTGCTTGTCGAACCCTTCAGCCTTCCAGCTTTTGGGGTAGAGGATTTTTTCTCTGAGGGCGTCAGGCGTCATGAGATTGCCGATATTGTCCAACTCCGGCCCCCGCTTCTTTCCGCCTTTTCCAAAGAGTTTGTGACAGTTGTAACACTCCTGCAGCTCCCATTGCTCCTTGCCGAGCGCCACCAGGTCACCTGCCGCAGCCGATGAGGTGGGAGTCGCGGCTTCCTCCACGACCTGAACGCCGCCGCCGAGAATTTTCAATTGTTGCTCGATCGAGACGGCTCGCGCATTCAGGGCTTTAGCCCGTGCGATCAGTTCTTCGGCTTTCCCTTGCTTGGTCCTGGCTCGACGCGCTTTCAGGACCTTTTCGATTTTTCCTTTTTCGATTTCCGGATCGTACTGCGGCAGGCCGCTCGCCCCGCCGATGTACACTCCCGAAAGAACAAGGTAAAACAACACCAGGCCGATGACGGCCTTGACTCCATCAAGACGATTCAGGGAGGGCGCATCAAGCAGGATAAACACGGCGGCGCCGAGCATGGCATAAATAAAGAACATGATCTGGAAGACGATGGGGAAATGCGTGGCTCTAGCCACCGCCACCAGAACAATCCCAATAATGACGCCTACGACGCCTTTTTTGATGATGTTTCGTGTCAAACTTTGCTCAGCCATATGCGCTTCCAACCTCCGTTACTTCGCACCGGCGGGCACCGGGGTCCCTTGCGGCGACTCGGTCTTTTGGCCGGTGCTCCTCAACGTCACGATAATGGCGAAACTCACCACGAGATAAAAGACCAGGGTGACGCCCGTAATCCACCAGGCGGAATAGGCCAGCGTGGGCGTAAAGGCTTCCGGGGTAAAGTCCGGCACCAGGTTGTACACGTGGTAATATTTTCTCGTGAGGGATCGAACCGTCCCCATCAGGCCCATGGTCCAGATTGCACTGAACGCCAAAAAGATCAGGACGAACTGGGACGTGAAGTCGATCTTCCCCCAGATAATGGTTCCGCTCCTGATGGCCCGGTTATAGAGAATATAGTTGACGATGGTCAGAAAGACCAACGTAAACGCAGCCGCATTTTTCGCCGGCATCAGCGCTAATTCGCTTGCCCAGGAGGGAAGTTCCAATTCTTCAGTAGCCAACCCCTGCGTCGCCACAAATCCGTGCGGCGTCATCCAGATGGCGTTGGCGACCACGATCATCAGGAATCCGACCTTGATCATGGTGAAGCACGAAACGGTAAATCGCAAACCCGGTAGCCGGCTCAGGACCGGCGGAAGCACGATCAGCAACGCCAGGAAGATCAGCGACTGCCATTCCGGCGGCGGGAACATTTTCCAGGCGACTCCCATGACCACCGGAATGAGAATGACGGCGATCATGACCATCCCGGACATACGAACCTGCTCCACACCTTGAATCCGCTTCATGCTCAGCCAGATATAATAGTTGCTGGCCAAAAAGATCAGGCCGACCATGGCCCCTTGCATTTCAAAAAACATCGACAGTTGGTCCGCCATCATGTACGGGCAAATGGACGCGTCATAATCACACAGTTCATAGGCCAGGAGATACCCCATGAAGGGGAGAAACAAGAGCGCGCCGACGCCGATCATATTCCCCACGAACCCCATCCAGTCATAGTACGAGCGATCTTCGTCCGTCTTGGCTCCCATGTACATATACGCCGCCACCAATCCCGCAATGAACCCGCCGAACGTCACGTTTCCGACCAGCCGGTGGAGATTCAGGGGCATCCAACTGTAATTGGCGACCTTGTCCCACAAGCCCGCCGTTTGGACAAATTGAATCAACGAGATCCCTTCCGCAGATTTGGCAGGCGTGTTCATAAACGACGTGGGACCGTCAATCACGAACAACGTGACCGTTCCCACCACGTTCAACAGGACCCCGAGGGCAATGTGCCGGGCTTTCTTTTCGCCCTTCAGCGAATCCCACGAGTAAAAATACGCGTACAGGATAATGGTTTCGAGAATAAACAGGAGCGGATAGATCACGGCGAAAACAAGGAAAAAATGTTGGATGAGCCAGGTGGTGAAATCGGGATAGGTCGCCAGCAGGACAAAAATGAACAGCCCGCCCGTCAACGCGGTCATGCTGTACAGGATCACCGTGACTTTGGTGACTTCCTTGGCCAGTCGATCATATTTTGGGTCCTGGTTCTTGTAACCCAGCCACTCCGACACCACGGCGAATATCGGGGCGCCCAGAATAAAAGCCGCAAACAAAATATGGAGTTGGGCCACGACCCACACCCCTGTCCTGTTCCCGGTATACGGAAACTCCACGGGTGGAGGAGCCGGAGCCTGGGCATAGGCAACGGCAAGCCCCCCGAACACAAGACCTAGCAAAATCACAAGGCTGCGGGTTGAGGTTTTCAAGGGTCGTGGCCTCCTTATGGTTTATGCCGCAAAGAACGCGGAAAGGGCCCGGGTTACTGGGGAGCTCCTTCGGAAGATTCTCCTCCGGCCGTTTCCCCATTTGGAGCGGCTGCTTCTTCAGCCGCAGGAGCCGCTGCCCCTTCCATCGCAGGAGCCGCTGTCTCTTCAGCCGCCGGGGCCGCTGCCTCTTCAGCCGCCGGGGCATCTGCCATTCCTTCAGGAACCCATTTCTTTTGAGAAACGCTATACTCCATGCCTTTCAAGCCGAACGTGGATTCATAGGCAATCACTTTCCACCGGTCGTCCTCGGAGAGCTTGGATTTCCAGGCTTTCATTTTGGTGCCTTTGACCCCTTCGGACACGCGCCAGAACCACTGGGAATCAGAGAACAGCTTCATGAATTCACCTTTACGAAAATCTCGAGCACCGGCTTTGACGGGCTTTCCGTCCTTGCCGTGGCAACTGGCGCAATTCACGTCAATGTTTTCCAGACCGGTAAAGATCGCTTTCCCTTGCTCGAGAATCTCCGGATTGTTCCAATAGCCTTCCGGCATATGCATATCGGCATATTCCGGTGGCGCCGGGGGGGGAGGAGCCGGCGGCTTGGCTTCCCCACAGGCTGACAACGTCCATCCCATTGCCAAGACGGCAACAACACCCAACATTTTTCGGCTTGTATTCTTCTCCATAAAGAACCCCCATCTTCGCTTTTTTATGTCATTGAATAGTCTGAGCGTCAAAAATCCGGCTCCTTCTTCTTTCTCTTCCCCTGAGGAAACATTCCCTCAACCTCACGAAGGGAAACCCCTTCTCCATAATATTTGTGACAAACTTTTCCTCGAATCCCTTGGCCTTCTTCCCTATCTGCCTATACGGCAAGCATGACCGACGGTCATGTTTGCAAGCGCCATGGCCCCCTCGACGAGCCATAACGTGGTAATGGTGAGGGATAGCATGTGATGGGTTGCCTGAAATCGAGTCCGGGACTTGCCTCTTGGGAGAGCCTTTCCAGATAATTCGCTTTTCCTTTGGAGAGACCACACCTCAACCCTTAAGCAACCGTTTTACAGGAAGAAAAATTCCAGGCAAAAGGTCCGTGACCTTCTAGCATAAGGGCTATCATCTGTCAATAATCAGGCGCCTGAAAAGGTCTAAGATCGGGAGAAATTCTGCCCTTCGTTTTTCCTCTCCTCCTGGCGTTTCCGCACCCAGGCTTCCCATGATTCTCCCGAAGCCGTATCTTGCCCTGTAAAATGGAAGGCGTGAATCTCGCGGCAGGGAATTTTTCGGGGACCGGGATGACCAGGTTGGAATATCTCCAAGTAGGAACGCGGGCCATCCAACACGCGATTAAAGAGATAGCCGTTGATGGATTCCCGGGACTTCAGTTCCAGGGTCATATCGCCGCGGTACCCAAAAGCCAATTCAATGACTTTGAGCAACTCTTCCAGAGAGGTTGGACGAAAGACTGCTCCCTGGAGGCTTTGGTCAGAAGGTTCTTCAGGCGCATCCTGAGACATAGACACCGTGAAATGGAACCGGAAAACCGGAAAGAGGGGAATCAGGTCACGTTGGGGAAAAGCGTGGCCTTCACGGTTCCGGCAAACCCGGACCACGAACTGAATGTATCCTCTACGGCGGAGGCTTCGTACCCGCAATGCACCATGCAGTCCCGACATTTCTCATTTCGCCCGACGCCATATTGCTCCCACGCCGTCGACTCGAGCAATTCCCGGAAACTCGACACGTATCCATCCTGCAAAAGGTAGCAGGGCTTTTGCCAGCCGAAAATATTATAGGTGGGGTTTCCCCATGGGGTGCATTGATAATCACGCTTGCCCATGAGAAATTCCAAAAACAGGGGCGATTGGTTAAATCGCCACCGGCGTTTTCTCTTCGCGAGTATAGAAGAAAACAGTTCCTGCGTCCGATGTCGCTTCAAGAAGCCATGTTGGTCCGGCGCCTTTTCGTAACTATAGCCAGGGGAGATCATCATCCCCTCCACCCCAAGATCCATCATCTCGTCAAAAAAGGCTCGTACCCGTTGCGGATTCGCATCGTTGAAGAGGGTCGTGTTGGTGGTGACCCGGAATCCTCTTTTTAAGGCAGTTTTGATCGCTTTCATCGCGACGTCATACACCCCATCACGACACACCGCGAGATCATGTTCATCGCGTAACCCGTCCATGTGGACACTGAAGGTCAAATAGTTGGAGGGTGCATATTCGTCAATTTTGCGTTCCAATAGAATCGCATTCGTGCACAAATACACATATTTTTTTCGTTGCACCAACCCTTGAACGATGTCCGGCATCTCGGGATGAATGAGCGGCTCACCGCCGGGAATGCTGATAATAGGAGCTCCACATTCTTCAGCCGCCGCCCAACATTGTTCAGGCGTCAACCGTCGATCCAACACATGCTCGGGATATTGGATCTTTCCGCAACCGGCACAGGCTAAATTGCACCGAAAAAGCGGCTCCAACATCAACACCAGCGGATAGCGTTTGACGCCCTTGAATTTTTGCGAGACAACGTACCCGACAACAGTTGCCATCTGGGAGAGAGGAACAGCCATAATTTTCCAGGGACCCTTTTTACTCGATTCACAGGATGAAATCGAAATGGAGGCGCCGAGCGGGATCGAACCGCTGAATCGCAGTTTTGCAGACTGCTCCCTTAGCCACTTGGGTACGGCGCCCGCCCGACATTATAACGAGGCCCCCGAACCCTGACAAGGCACGGGAGGGGGCCCTAAAGGATGTTTTCTTGCAGGGTTTCGCCCCCGCCCGACGAGGTCCTTTTGTTTCGGCAAAAGGACCCAAAACTATCGGCGCCCGGGCGTGGCCCAAGGGGTGCCTTTGCCCCAGTCCCGATGGCTTGGGCTGCGGAACTCGCTTCGCTCAGATAGTCCTCGCCCCCAACTAGATTTCGGGACCGGGGCGCAGCCACGCCCGAAGGCGCCGGGAATGACACCAAGAGGGCGGATCAGGAGAGCACGGGGAGTTCGCGATTGGACGATGCAGGAGGATCGGCAACCTCGGAGACATCCGAGGAGGAGGTTTGTTCACGTGAGTCATTCTGTTCCAACGCCATCGACTCGACTTCATCAATGAGGACATCCATCAATTCTTCTGACGGCACTTTTTTTACAAGCTTCCCTTTTTTGAACAAAATTCCCATGCCCTGTCCGCCCGCAATGCCGATATCCGCCTCTTTCCCTTCACCAATGCCATTCACCACACATCCCAGGACGGACACGTTCAAGGGCATTTTAATATGACTTAACCGTTTTTCCAGTTCATTGGCCAGTCGCACCACGTCAATTTCAACCCGACCACAGGTCGGACATGCGATGACGTTCACTCCGCGATGACGAAGTTCCAGGGATTTGAGAATTTCAAAGCCGACCTTCACTTCTTCCACGGGATCGGCGGCCAGGGACACTCTCAAGGTATCGCCGATACCTTGAGATAACAACCAACCCAATCCGATGGCGGATTTGACGGACCCGGTCCTGGCCGTCCCCGCCTCGGTGATCCCGATGTGAAGCGGATAATCCGATTGATGGGCGAATAACCAATACGCGTCAATGGCCATGTGGACATCAGAGGCTTTTAAGGACACCTTCATGTTCGTGAAGCCCATATCTTCAATGGCGTGGACGGCATTCAACGCCGATTCCGACAAGGCCTCTGCCGTGGGATACCCGTACTTCTCCAACAGTGGACGCTCCAACGAACCGCCGTTGACGCCAACCCGGAGTGGAATGCCTCGGTCTTGCACCGCTTTGATCACTTCGGCCAACCGCCACCACGGCCCGATGTTTCCGGGATTGATGCGAACACAGTCCACGACTTCGGCCGCTTTGAGCGCCAACCGATGATCAAAGTGCACGTCCGCTATTAAAGGAATCGAGATCCGGGCTTTGATTTTGGGAAGGGCTTCCGCGGCGTCTTGATCGGGCACGGCAACCCGTACCAGTTCACACCCCACCTCTTCCATCTGATGAATTTGTTCGACGGTTCCCTGGACATCACTCGGATGCGGGACGGTCATGGACTGGACCGCAATGGGAGCTCCGCCCCCAATTTTGACGGCACCCACCTGGATCTGTCTGGTTTTTTTTCGCGTAATCCTCATCGCACCGCTTCTTCAGGTCAATACCGATCCAACGGAGACGCGAGTGAATAATTCTTTGGCTTGTTGATAAATGCCTTCTGCCGTCAAGCCGTATTTCTCCCGGAGTAAATCCTGAGGTCCCTGTTCAATGAACCAGTCAGGCAACCCCACGCACTTCGTCGGCACGTTGGTAATGCCTTCCTCGGAAAGGCACTCAAGAACCGCGGAACCGAATCCGCCCATTGCCGAGGCTTCCTCTACGGTAAGCAGACACTTCACCTTCTTCGCCACGGTTCCGATCAAATCGCCATCAAGCGGTTTGACAAAACGGGCATTAATCACCGCAACGGAAATCCCTTCCTGCTCCAACCGCTCAGCCGCCGTCATCGCTTGATGCACCGTCGCCCCGATCGCCACCAGGGCAACGTCCGTGCCTTCTCGTAACAATTCACCTTTGCCCAGGGGCAACACTTCCGGGACCTGGTCCATTTTCACCCCCAACCCCGAGCCTCGAGAATAACGAACGGCGACGGGCCTGTCATAACTGATACACGACTTGATCATATGCTGTAATTCATTTTCATCCTTGGGGGCCATAATCACCATGTTCGGCATATGCCGGAGATACGCAAAATCAAACACCCCATGGTGGGTCGTCCCATCCTGCGCCACAAGCCCCCCTCGATCGATGCAGAACGTCACCGGCAGATTCTGCGTGGCCACGTCATGAATCACTTGGTCGTAGGCCCGTTGCAGGAAGGTCGAATAGATAGGAATCACCGGCCTCATACCCTGTGTGGCCATTCCTGCGGCAAACGTCACGGCATGTTGTTCGGCGATCCCAACGTCATAGAGTCGTTCGGGAAAGATCTTTTCAAAGGCGTTTAATCCCGTCCCTTCACACATCGCAGCCGTAATCGCCACAATACGCTGATCTTCCTGGGCCAATTGAATAAGCGTGTTGACGGCTACGCTGCTATACGAGGGTCGCGCGGATTTGCTCTTGGGCTTTCCCGTATCGAGGTCAAAGGGTGAACTGGCGTGAAACCACACGGGATCGTTCATTGCCGGTTTATAGCCCAATCCCTTTTTCGTGAGCACGTGCAATAACGTCGGGCCCTCCAGCTTGAGCACGTTCTCCAAGGTGGGCAGCAAATATTCAAATGTGTGGCCATCAAGGGGCCCGATGTACCGAAACCCCAATTCCTCGAACAACATCCCGGGCAACACCAACCCTTTGGCCAACGCTTGAGCCCGATTGGCCACTTTCTTCACCTGTCCACCAATGCGAGGGATCGTCTCCAGGATTCGACTCGCCTTTTCTTGTATGCGAACGCCCAACTCCCCGGTAATGGTCCGATTCAGATAAGCGGATATCGCCCCGACGTTTTTCGAAATCGACATTTGATTATCGTTCAAAATCACCAACAGGTCTTTCTGGCTATCCCCTGCTTGCTGAAGACCCTCGAGCGTCAGCCCCGAAGTCAACGCGCCGTCTCCAACGACGCAGACGACCTTATGCGATTGTTTTTGTTGTTCACGGGCTGCCACAAAGCCCACCGCAGCAGAAACACCCGTACCCGCATGACCGGCATTAAACGTGTCATACGCACTTTCTTCCCGCTTGCAAAACCCACTTAATCCACCAAATTGCCGAATGGTATGAAATTGTTCTCGACGCCCGGTCAATAACTTATGCGCATAGGTCTGATTGCTGGTATCCCAGACGATCAAATCCTTAGGAGTGTTCAACAGGTAATGAAGAGCGACGGTCAATTCAACGACACCGAGATTAGAAGCGAGGTGCCCGCCGACGTTCGAGATTACGGCAAGAATCTGGTCGCGAATTTCCTGGCACAAATCCGGAAATTGTTCGGGTGACAACTTTTTGAGATCGGACGGCCCTTCGATTCCTTCCAGGAGAGACATACCCATATCCTTCTTATGAGCAATGCAGGAGCACTTTCCCAACTCGTTGATGGGAAAAGAAAAACACCCACGGGCAGTTTCGCAAAATCAGAGCATACTGTCAAGAAATCCCACTAGGAGATCTTACCGAAACGTTCCGATCACGTTTCGCTCAGGTGCCTCGGGCTGAAGGGCCAGCCCTCAACGATGAAGGTTGGCTACAGGCAGATCTAAGATTGAAGCCGGGTGGTCTTGGTTCGTAATTTCTCAAGAAGACCCTCAACCGACTCGGCCTCGATGATCCGTCCAAATTGGCTTCGAAAATTCTTGACCAGACTGACGCCGTCCAGGACCACGTCATACACCCTCCAGACATTCGAGCTCTTCAGCATGCGGTAATAGATGGCGAGGGTTGACTTGTCGGAGGTCACCGCCGTTTGAACCTCGGCAAAATCTCCTTTTCTCCGTTCTTTGAGGTATTCAACCTGTTCACCGGAATAGCCATCAACGTTTCCGGCATATGTCTTAGAGAGAAAGCGCTGGAAAAGGTGTACGAATTCTTCCCGGTCGGCTTCGCTCAATTGCTGCCAATGCTTTCCCAAGGTTCTTTTCCCCATTTCTTGGTAGTCGAACCGCTTTCCGATGATGTCTTCCATGACTTCCAAACGTTCCTGGGCTCTGTCCGATGCCTTGAGAGACTCATCTCCCAAAACCTTCAAGACCTGATCGATGGTCCCTTTCATAGCCTCCGTAGCGGAACCTGTCTCCATCTCCGCTGAAAGGTGTACTGAAAATCCAAAAACCGACAACCCAAGAATCAATGCACCAATCAGGGTTCGGACTCGTGTTGCAATCGTTCTTGCAATTCCTGGAGGTAACTGAGGCATAACCATTTCCTTTCTTAGCCACACCTATACGGTAGTTCTCAACTTTTACACAATAGAATCGTAGACCAATAATTCAGGCGCTATTTTCTGCTACCGAAAAGAAAGTTGCAAAGAATTGAGTCAGCCGGGTCGACGCCACGTTTTTTTGCCGACGCAGTCGATTAAACGCCGGCCATATTCCCGGGGTTTTGGCAACAGCCCACACCCCTTGAAAGAATGTGCTTGATCGGCAAAAAAGGTTAAGGTCAAGGGGCAAATCTTCCTCCACACGATCTGAAACCGACCGGACCACGAAGAACGGGATGCCCCGTCTGGCAGCCATCGTCCCGATTGCCGCACTTTCCATATCCAGACTGCTCGCCTCAAAAGCCCGGCCGATGGCCTGTTTGTCTCTCGCCAACCACACAATATTTCCCACCGTAACCAACCTTCCGGATAGAACCGTGTCCTCTGATAATTGTGCCGTGTGCCAAGCTTTTTGTCGATACAAGGCACTACAGAAAATCGAGGCATGAGGGAAAGAACCGGTGATGATCGAATTCTGACAGACAACCTGTTCAGGAATCACCAAATCGCCGATTTGTGAGGGAACCAAGGCTCCGGCAAACCCTGATGCAATACACACGGTCCAAGGTCTCTTCTCTAAAACCGCCTCACATGCGGCCTGCGCTTTCGCCAACCCAACACCGGTTTGGATGACGGCCACGAAACAGGACGCATTCGCCCACCAACGCCATTTGACGCCATTCACCCGTGCGACACGGCTCCCGGGCAACGCGCGCTCAATGGCGTCAAACTCCCAAGGGGTCGCGGCAAAGACGGCGATATTCTCCAGGAAACACTCCGGAAACTGTTGAAGTGAGAAAGGAGGACGCCAACCAGCGGCTATGGCCGTTGCCTGGCCGATTGCGCGATGCGTTGCAACGCTTCGGCTTTCGTTTCCCCGTGCATCCGAATGTTACGATACATGGCCAGCGCCCACATGGGGAAATACTTGCTGTAGCCATGATAGCGAAGATAGAACACGCGGGGAAACCCGGTGCCGGCATGGAACGGTTCGGCCCACGTTCCGTCGTCCAGTTGACGGCGGAGCAAAAAGTTTATTCCTCGCGCGACGCTCAAGGAATCGGACAGACCCGCGGTCAATAAGGTCAGGAGGGCCCACGACGTCTGTGAAGGGGTACTTTCGCCTTTTCCGGACCACGCCGGGTCGGCGTATGACAAGCAGGATTCTCCCCATCCGCCATCCATATTTTGTTTGGACTCGACCCAGGCGACGGCGCGTCGAATCCACGGAGCGGACATGTCCTCTCCAATCGCCTGAAGGCCGACGATAACGCACCAGGTCCCGTACAGGTAATTGACGCCCCATCGCCCGTACCAACTGCCGTCGGGTTCCTGATTCCGCCGCAGAAACTCCAGCGCCGGGGACACGGCAGGGTGGGACCGGTCATAGCCCAGGGCGCCGAGCATCTCCAGACACCGGCCCGTGAGGTCGGCCGTGGGAGGATCGAGCAACGCTTCATGATCCGCGAAGGGGATCTTGTTGAAAATCAGTTGATCGTTATCCCGGTCATAGGCGCCCCATCCCCCGTTGGAGCTTTGCATGGCCAACGCCCATTTCATCCCCCGCTGAATGTTCTCATCCCGGTCGGCAGGTTGAAGAGGCGAAAGTTTCGCCAAAGCGGTCAGAACGGCGGCCGTATCATCGACGTCAGGATACAACTCATTCTCAAACTGAAAATACCATCCGCCGGGCACGGCCGCGGGAGAAGACACGATCCAATCCCCCACCCTCTGCGTTTGCCGGGAACGCAGCCAGGACGAGGCGTGCGACAGCACTTCATCGTCAATGGGGAGTCCTCGTTCGACGAGCGCATTGATGGTTAACGCCGTATCCCAAATCGGCGAATGACACGGCTGCAGGTGCAGCGTGGACGGTCCATCGACTGACGCCGGCGTGTCAATTTCCAGGGCCTCGATTTCTCGAAGAGCCTTTTGAATGAACGGATGCGTCACGGGGTATCCGAGGGCCATCAAGGCAAAGATCGAATTGGCCATGGCCGGGTATATCGCCCCAAGGCCCCCTTCACCTTGCATGTGATCCAGCAACCAGGCCTCGGCTTTCTTGATCGCTCTGTTCCGTAGGAAATGAAGCGGATACTTTTCATAGATCTTGAGAAACCGGTCGACCCAGACAAAAAAGTTCCGCCAACTGATGAGCTTGGGATCTTTTTGAAACGGCGGAGCGTGGCGATAGTTGATTTGCTCCCGGGGCGTGCAGAACAGCTCTGCAATTCCCTGTTCTACGGGAACCCGGCACTCCCGTCGTAAGGCAAAAATGATCAACAGAGGTATAACGACGGCTCTGGACCAGTACGAGATGGCGTACATGTTAAAAGCAAACTTCTTGGGCGCCAGCACGATTTCGGGAGGCATGCTCGGCAGCCCTCTCCACTCGTATTGCCCGAACAGGGCCAGCGTAATTTTCGTAAACACATTGGCCGACACGACGCCGCCTCTGGCCAGGATGGCTTCCCGGGCTCGACGCATCCCCGGATCGGCCTGGGGGACCCCGGCCAATTTCAAGGCAAAGTAGGCTTTGACCGAGGCACTGACGTCCATGGGGGCTCCAGTGTAAATCGGCCATCCGCCGTCTTCGAGTTGCGCGCCTTGCAGATAGCGAACCATTCGGGCTTCCCGCTCTTTATCGATGGCGCCTACATACCGGCGCAACATCATATACTCCGAGGTCAACGTCGTGTCCGCCTCTAATTCCTGCACCCAATAGCCGTGTTCAGGATGCTGTTCTTCGAGCAGCCACCTCGTGCTCCGCGACAAGGCTTCTTCTACGGCTTCCGCATGCCCGACGGTGGACGGGGCGGACCGGCCCTGAACGAACTCCAGCCCGGGCGACACGCCGGGGTTGTTCGAGACAAGTTTCATGGAAGGGTTGTACGATTTCCGATGACGAGGCTGGACCTCATGGGGGGCAGAGGGGAAAAAACTCTCAGACAACCGCCCCAGGAAATTTATGAGGAGATCCATATCTAACTATCGACAGGATACGTCGAAAGACGCGTGCAGGTTCAACGACTCGAAACGTCGCTCATTCTTCCCCATGAACACGGGGTTGATGGCTTATAACAGACCGTCTGGAAGAGAGTCAAGGACATTACACTGAATGCGAACGGGCGGGCGAAAGACATTTATGGAACAACAGTTCCAGATGACGTTTCCCGGCTCCCCGGGGCGTCCTGCTGCAACAGGCGGGAACGCACCTACAAGGCCACGTCGTTCGTGACGTTCACCAACATTTTCTTCTCATCAATGGTCCACACGTCACAGGTCGGGTCGCCATCGATATTGGCGGTTGCCACGGCCGTAAACCCCGTGTCCGATACATGATCCAAGGTCGACGCCGTACATCCGGGCGGCAGGGTTCCGGAACTGCTGTTTCCCAACTCGTAGTAATACAATTGGGATGAGCCCGTTACGGCAAACCCGATCGCGTTGAAATCGTCGACGTAGGCATTCTTCTCGGCGAAATAGGCCAGCTCGCTGGTATGAAGCGCCACCAGGTTGGTTTTGGCTTCCGATTGTTTGGCCCGGGCTTGATAGGCAAGAAAATTCGGAATGGCAATCACAGCCAAAATGCCAATGATGGCCACGACGATCATCAACTCCGTCAAGCTGAACCCTCGCCGATTGCGAATGACATGAACCATACGTTCCTCCCTCCGCCATTCCTGCCTCGATGCAGACCTCACGCCATACCTCAGGGGCTTACTCGCTGAAGGTTGCCTTGGGAACGGGGGACCCGGGAATGACGGGATCCGCGTATTGGCTCACTTGAGCGTCATCCTCCAACTGCTCTCCTTGCAGATTGGGAGGATTCCCAAAGCCCACTTCACGAAATCGTTTGATTAATTTCTCATTGCGAGGATCCAATTCCAGCGCCCGGATCCAAGCATCCTTGGCCGCCTCCTGATGCTCTTGGGTCAGATGAATTTCTCCCAAGTGTTCAAAAATGACCAGGTCATCTTTGACGAGTTCGGCCGCTCGCTGAATTTCTCGAAGGGCTTCAGCCACCCGTCCGATTTTGAATAACGCCCACCCCAAGCTGTCGACATACGCCCCATTGTCCGGCTTGAGCGCGACGGCACGTCGAGTCAATTCCACGGCTTTTTCCCCATTGATACCTCGATCGGCGTAACTATAACCCAAATAATTGAGCGCGTCGGCATGCTCGGGATTGAGGGCCAGCACCGCTTCCATTTCTCGGACCACGTCGGAAAACCGGCCAAGTTTGTCATACGCGGCACCAAGATTAAATCGCAAATTTTCATCATTGGGGTGATACTCCAGCCCCTTTTCAAACGCAGACGTCGCCTGTTCAAATGCCTCTGCTTGCAGGTAACTCAAGCCCAGCAAAAAATGCGTCTCCGGATTGCCGGGTTTCAGCCCGACCGCTCGGGTCAAATGCAGCGCCGCTTCATCATAGCGCGTGAGTCGATACAGCAGAATCCCCAGGTGAATACGACTATCGTAAAACGTCGAATCCATATCGATATTGGTCCGATACGCTTCAATCGCTCCTTCGACGTCGTCGATTTGTTCGTACAACCATCCCAGATAATCTCGAACCAGAAGCTCGGACGGATGGGCCTGGACGATCCGTTTCAAATCCGTAATGGCGCGGTGGGGGTCTTTCATTTCGACGTAGACAAGAGCCTTTTGGATTTGCACCTTCACGTCCTTGGGGTCATCCACGATCATCTGATCCAGAATATCCAAGGCTCGCTCGTAGTCTTTTTGGTTCACCAAAAAACGGATGAAGTCCTTACGGAACGTATTGCCGCGAGGCCTGACTGACGAAACAAATTGCTGGTAGAGCTGAATCGCTTCCTGAAGGTCCCCGTCGGACTCATACAGGTTAAGCAAGGCCTGATAAGCCGGTTCAAACCGTTCGGCCCTTTTGATCGCTTGACGGTAGGCCTCCTTGGCCTCCGTTCCCTTTCCTTGAGCCTCAAAGGCTTTTCCCCGGTAGAAATGTCCGAAATGAGACTCCGGTGCATGGGCGATACCCTGAACAAAAACCGCTTCGGCCTGCAGGGGTCGTTTGAGATTGAGCAGCAAGACCCCTTTATCAAAATAGGTTTCCTCACGTTCAGGATTCACACGAATCGCTTCGTCATATAACCCTAACGCGCGGTCGAATTTCCCTCCGCCCGCGTAGATTTTGGCCATTTCAGCCAGTACGCCCGCATCCTGGACCCGAGTTGTCTGGATTCGATCCAACGTGGCTACGGCTCTTTGCATATTCCCCGACAAAAATTGCAGCGCGGCCAACCTGACGCGCAGGAAGGCCGACTTCGGGTCGAATTGCAGGGCGGCTCGATACTCGAACACGGCCTTGGGGACATCATTCGCGAGTTCCGCCAGATACCCCTGTAAAAAATGATAATACGCCTGAGCAGGAAGGGGTGGCGGCACAAATTCGGGCTGGGTGACGGAGTCGGGTTCAGGTTCGGGGACCGCGGCACAAGACACCACCATCAGCGGAATCAGGAGGAACATGACCAGCACCCGTTCCTGCCATCCGCCGGGCAGCACCCCCGCTCCTGTAGAAAACCGCCTTCGTCTTGGGTGGATCATTTCCCTCAATCTAAGGCATCAGGAATGATGGGTCTCAAGATCGGCAAATTTCGCATACCGCTCCTGGAAAGTCAGTTGCCGATCACCCGTCGGGCCATTGCGATGTTTCCGAATCAAAATATCGGCAAGGCCTTTTTCTTCCGTCTCAGGATTATAAACCTCATCGCGATAAATGAACATCACGATATCCGCATCCTGCTCAATGGCCCCGGATTCCCGGAGATCAGCCAAAACCGGGATAGGTGGTTTCCGATTCTCGACCGCGCGACTGAGTTGAGACAACGCAAGCACGGGAATATCCAATTCTTTTGCGAAGGCCTTGAGCGCCCGACTGATATCAGAAATTTCCTGTTGTCGTGATTCTGCACGACTATGCCCCTGCATGAGTTGGAGATAATCAATGATCAGAAGATCCAGGCCTTGCTCTGCTTTGAGGCGCCGGGCCTTACTCCGCATTTGCTGCACCGTGAGCCCTCCTGAATCATCGATGAAAATCTTGGCTCTTTCCAGACGATCGGCCGCGTCACACAACGAACGCCAATCTTCAGGAGTCAGTTGCCCCGTCCTCAAGGCATGAGAATCCAAGAACGCCTGGGAACTGAGCATCCGAAGCACAAGCTGGGCTTGAGACATTTCCAGGCTGAAAATGCCCACGGTTAAATTCGCGCGAATCGCGGCATATTCGGCGATACCAAGAGCCAGACTGGTTTTCCCCATACTCGGGCGACCGGCAATAATAATGAGATCGGACGGCTGCAGCCCGGCCGTCACATCATCAATCACGTGGTACCCGGTCGGCACTCCCGTAATGCGTTCTTTGCGGCTGAATAATCGATCGACAAGCTCAACGCTTTCCTTGACGATTTGATGCATGGCAACAAACGACCGATCCACGCGTCCTTGGCCCATCCTGAAAATTTCCCGCTCCGCGTATTCCAGGAGATCGCCCGACTCCACGAGTTCATCATACCCTTTCGTCACTATTTCAGTGGCGACGCGGATCAACCCACGCAACAGGGATTTTTCCCGCACGATTTTGCAATGGTGTCGGATATTCGAAGCACTGGGAACAGCCTGCACTAATTCAGCCACGTAAGCGGCTCCGCCCACTTGCTCCAATTGGCCTCTTGTTTTCAGAAGTTCCGTCAACGTGATCTGATCAACCACTTCATTCCGTTCAGACAATTCAATCATCCCCGCAAAAATGGTTCGATGCGCACCACGATGAAAATCTTCTTCGACAATCACCTCAAGCGCCTTGTTAAGCGAACTATTTTCCAGTAGAACGGCTCCGAGTATGGATTGCTCGGCATCAACGTTCTGTGGAGGCAGTCGAAGGTCGGAGACGTCAGATGTGGGCATGCGTACCTTTGAGGATCAGGGTGGGAAGGTCTTGGATGCGGACAGTCCGTGAGGTTTTTGCTTTTTTCGCCATGACCACGGCTTCCTGGCTCGATACAGAAGGCACGCCCACCATCACGGCCCAGGACGCGCCGGAAGCCTGGACACGGGTTCGCATCCTTCGGAGTCGGGTCGAATCCCACCGGGACACGGTTTCCTGATACACCACCAACCCATGCGAGCGGAGGAGTTGACTCGTTTGAAACGCCTGTCCAAAATGAGAATCAGGCGCAGATACCAACACGCTTGGAGTGTCCGTGGCCCATTTCTCTTCCCCCTTCCCAAACGCCAGGAATAATCGATCAAGATCCAAGGCAAAGCCCGTAGAGGGGAGATCTTGTCCAAATTGTCCGATTAAATGGTTATAGCGTCCGCCCCCGCCAAGTTCACAGCCGACGTTGGCGGAGAACACGTCGAACACGACTCCATCATAGTAATCAAACCCCCGAAACTCTCCCAGGTCCAAGAGCAAGTGCTCCTTGACACCAGCCGCATCGAGAAGCGCATAGACCTTGGTCAACCGATCAATGGGAGCAAGCAGACGTGCATTACGACCGGCGAGGGCTCGGCCCCATTGCAAGACTTCTTCCCGTCCATAACGCCCCGGTGCTTCAAGGATCGGCCGGGCCTGCTTGGGTGACACGCGTTCGGTTTTCAAGATTCGTTCCAGCTTCGGCAAGTCTTTATGCGCCGCCGCGAGTTCCGCTTGCTTGCGCCCCTGTTCCGATAGTCCGGACTGCGCCAGCAACGCCTGGTAGAAGCCAACGTGTCCGAGTGAAATTTTAAAATTCGGCAGCCCCACGGCCTTGAGGGACTCGATGAGCAAGGCCAAAATTTCGGCATCCATCGACGCGTCGTCGGCCCCGATCAGTTCGACCCCCAACTGAAACACTTCCCGTTCCCGGCCGGCGTGTTCGGGCTCATATCGAAACACGGTGGAGCGATAACTCAACCGAAGGGGAAGTTGGCGCCCGGTCATCCCCATCGCCACAATTTTCGCGATCTGCGCGGTCACGTCGGGACGAAGCACTAAAATGCGTCCGGTCGTCCAGTCGGCGACTTTGTAACACTTTTCGAGGATATCGGCCGGCAACCCGGCAGAGAGTACGTCTAGGTATTCAAAGGTCGGTGGGATAATTTCGCGATAGCCCCATCGGGTAAACCCCTCGAATAACTCGCGTTCCAAATGACGAACGCGTTCAGCCGCATCAGGCAACAGGGTCGTCATCCCGATCGGGATAAGGGCACGGGGCGTTGTCTCTGAAGAAACCGTGTGGTGCTTCGAGCGTGGTTGGGGACGGCGAGCCATTGAAAAGAGCGGACCGTTAAGGCACGCGTGAAAGATCCACAAGGCGAGCCGAAAGAATGTCCTGCTCGCGTTTGATGCTGTCCAGCACGTGAAGCGGCGGCGGCTCGTCCAAACTAAGGATCAATAACGAATTGGCGCCTTTCTGCCCACGAGAACATTGCATCTGGGCAATATTGATGCCGTGTTCCCCAAGAATACGCCCAACCGTTCCAATGACACCTGGACGGTCGAAGTTATAGATCAACAGCATATGGCCTTCGGGAATCACCTCGACCGCGTACGCATTGCTTTCAACGATGCGAGGATCTTTTTTGTGATACAGGGTGCCGGCCAATTGATGCGTTTGTTCACCGGCTTTCACGTGAAGACGTATCAAACTCGTATAATCCCCCGCGTCGCTCCCCTTCACTTCCTTGACCTCGATGCCACGCTGCTTCGCAATAAAGGGCGCATTCACGGCATTCACCGTATCTTGTAAAATCGGGGTCAACAAGCCCTTCAGGACCGCGACCGTCAGGGGAGCCAAGGAGAGAGCCGCCACCTCTCCACGATATTCCACGGTGACCTGTTCAATGCCTCCATCAATCAGTTGCGCCTGAAACAACCCCATCCGCTCGGCTAACCCCAGGTAAGGATGGAGTTGCAGCACGGCTTCAGGCGGAACCGACGGAATATTCACCGCACCCCGAGCCACGCCCTTCCTGAAATAGTCGACAAATTGTTCGGCAATCCCGACGGCCACGTTTTCCTGGGCTTCCTCGGTCGAGGCACCGATATGAGGCGTACAGATGAAGTTGTCCAGGGTGAGCAAGGGATGATCCGGCTTCACGGGCTCTTCCTCGAACACATCGAATGCCGCGGCGGCGACTTTTTTGCTTTTGAGGGCTTCGTAGATATCGTGTTCATTGATGATACCCCCACGCGCACAATTCACAATCATGACTCCGTCTTTCATCTGTCGTATGGTTTGGGTGTTGATCAAAGACCGGGTCTCATTGGTCAACGGGGTATGAACCGAGATGAAATCGGCCCGTCTGAACAATTCGTCCAATTCCACGGCCTGGATTCCCAACTCCCGCGCGCGATCCGGAGCCAAGTAGGGATCATAGCCGATCACCTGCATGGCCAAGCCTTGCGCTAACTTGGTGACGTAGGTTCCGATCTGCCCCAACCCCACAAGGCCGAGAGTTTTGTTATACAACTCCGTTCCCATGAATTTGCTTTTCTCCCACTGACCCGCCTTTGTCGAAACGACGGCCTGGGGAATTTTACGACTCATGGCCACAATCATGGCGATCGTGTGCTCCGCCGTTGTCGTCGTATTCCCACCGGGCGTATTCATCACGACGATGCCACGCCGGGTGGCGGCTTCACAATCAACGTTGTCAAGGCCCGTCCCGGCGCGCCCGATGATCTTGAGACGGCTTCCGGCCTCAATGACGTCAGCCGTCACCTTCGTGCCGGACCGAACGATGATCCCATCATACTCTTTGATTTCTTCCAGAAGCTGTTCCTTAGGCAACTTGGTTTTCACGTCGGCACGAAACCCGCCCTGTTCAAGAACGGCAACCCCTCGCGGCGATAAACTGTCACTAATCAGAATGTTCATGGACTATTCCCTACGCTTTCCGTTTTTCAAAATCCGCCATATAGTCGATTAACGCATCAACGCCGGCCTCAGGCATGGCATTATAGATACTCGCACGCATTCCGCCCACCGAACGATGCCCTTGCAACGTGGTCAATCCGGCCTGGGCCGCTCCCGCAAGAAACTCACGGTCCAATTCCGGATCGGCCAAGACAAACGGCACGTTCATCCAGGATCGACAGGATGGGTCCACCGGGTTCCGATAGAAACCGGAATTATCGATCGCGGCATACAGTTTCCTGGCCTTCCGTTCGTTGCGGTCGGCCATGGCCGAAAGCCCGCCCTGCTCTTTCACCCATTGAAAGACCAAGCCCGCGATATACAGGCTATAGGTCGGTGGAGTATTCAGCATGGAATCCGCTTTGGCCTGTTGCGCGTAATCAAACACACTGGGCGTCATCGGCAACGTCTCACCGATCAGGTCGTCCCGCACGATCACCAACGTCACGCCGGCCGGCCCGATGTTTTTTTGTGCTCCCGCATAAATCAATCCGAACCGGCTGACCTCGATGGGACGGGACAGGATGGTTGAAGAAAGATCGGCGACGAGCGGGACGTCACCGGTCTCGGGCACCCAGTGAAACTCGACGCCGTCTATCGTTTCATTGGGGGTGTAATGAACATACGCCGCCTCCGCACTCAACGCCCAATCTTCAAACGGGGGGATCGCGGAGAATTTCCGGCTTTCGGAAGAAGCCGCGAGGTTCACTTCGCAATATTTCCTGGCATCACCAATTGCCTTTTTGCCCCAGGCCCCGGTCAAAATGTAATCCGCCTTGCTCTTCCCGCGCAAAAGGTTCATGGGGACGGCGGCAAACTGCCCGGTGGCTCCTCCTTGCAAAAAGAGCACTTTGTACGAATCGGGAACGCCCAATAAGTCACGGACGTCCCGTTCAGCCTCGGCATGAACCGAGACAAACTCTTTTCCACGGTGGCTCATCTCCATAATGGAGGCCCCGGCCCCGTGCCAATCCGTCAATTCGGCCTGGGCTCGTTGCAACACGGCCTCAGGCAACATGGCCGGGCCGGCGCTGAAGTTATACACTCGCGACATGAAAAACTCCTGGATGAAATAACGTGAATGGACCCCAAGGCCACCGTGCGACCATGAACGTCAACTGAGTCATGAACCTGAAGACTGGTAGATCAGGAGGTCTCGTGAAGATGAAGACCAAGAAAAGGTTACGCTATCATATGGTCTATGGAGGGTCAAGAATCGTGAGAACCAGGTCCTTACGTCGCAACCTTTGCCCAGGCGGTGACGTGCGGCGCCAGAACGACCGGGTGTTTCGAGGCAACGATTTCTTTTCGAACCCGCTCGGCCAGCGTATTGACGTCAACCTCTTCGGCAGTCGCAATATCGAACTCTTCCAGGAGCGGGAGAAGGCTTCGAAAGGAATTGGCGATGTATGGATACCCTGCCCACGTTTCCGAACCGCCCATCGGAGCCTCAAAATGCAAGACGGGCTCGGGCAAACCGGCTTCGACAAACGTACGGTACAGATCGGAACCCATTGCCACGTGCGCCCCTGAACGCTCAAACACGGCGAGCAACCACTCCACCAGTTTATTCATCAGGGGTGTATCCGGACGAGAAGACGACCTGTAGATCGTAAAATCAGTCTCCTCAAAGGCCACGATCCCCCCCGGACGCAGGCGTTGGGTCAGGTGTTTCAGGGCGTCTGCGGGGTCTGCCATATACATCAGAACCAGCCGACCAACCAGAGCATCGAAGTCGCCTCCCACGTCCAGTGTCCGGGCGTCTCCCGCCAGGAATTCGACGTTGACAAAGCCTGCTTCCTTCAACCGTACCCGGGCCGTCTCGAGAATCTCCGCATTGGCATCCACGCCTATGACTTTTCCATCCGGACCGACCACGTCGGCCAGAATGAGCGAGACGTCTCCGGCCCCGCTGCCAATATCGAGAACCTTCATCCCGCTCCTGATGCCGGCGTCGTTGAAAAGTTGCCTGGTCAGACCATCATACAATCGCGACTGCTGAATCAACCGATTCGTCTCTTCTTTGTCGCGTCCCATCGTATATCGCGGATCACTGTTCGCTTCGTTCATGTGGCTTGTTTCTCCTTATCCTAAGATGAGATTCTTCCATTCAACGGCCCACGGAATATCAGCGACATGGCTGCGACCTACGTCGCTGACAGCCATCTTTCCCGGCATTGAGACGTACGCTTCCGCGCGTGCAGTTTTCAGTGGAACCCTTACCGGAGTCAAGGCAGTGGAGGGCACTCCTCCTGGATGGGAGAGTCAAAGGTTTCTGAATTTATCCATTCTCTGGTGGACACCAGCCGACTCCAGGCACTATCCGACTTGCTATTGCCTTGCCCTGAAAAAGTTCATCCCTTGTCATCGCCTAGCCGGTTTGCATACAATGCGGCTCGGTTCACTGGCCTGAGGAGCGGAAGACACGAGCATGAACGGATTACGATTCGAGCGGCGCGGCGAAGGCGATTATTACAAGGTCATCCTGCACATCGGGAGTACGTATGTGCCGATCAGTGACGAGGACGTGGAAGAATTAAAAAAGAACAGCATGTTGTTGGGCGGTCAATTTCTTGAATTTTTCCTGGACCGGATAGGCTATTCCTCTTACCTCAAAGACCAAATCAAAGCCGAATTAAAGAAAATCGGCGATTCCTCCCAACAGATGTCCATGCTCCGGCAATCGCTACAAGAACTCTAAAGAAGGTCGCCATGAGCCCACTTTCCTCAATCATGATACCCGCCCACGATCTTATCGATAAAATTCAAGATGGCGGTTTTCTTTGAAGGATCGTTTTCCAGTTTCAGGGCTTGTTGATAATGATCCCCCGCAATATCGGGTTTGCGTTTGAGATCATAGACTCGCCCCACGCCAAACATGGCCCTCGCGTCGTTGGGATTGGCCTTGAGCGCAACGTTAAAACTATCGAGAGCTGAATCCACCCGCTCTTTTTCCAATAACATCCATCCGACTTCCGTCGCAGCCGGTCCGAAGTCCGGCTTGATTCGCAAGGCTTCCTGATATTCCCGCAGGGCTAGGTCGCGCCGCCCTTTTTGTTCGCAGAGCCCGGCCAACGCATAGTGCACCTCCACGTCGTCCGAATTGAGAGTCAGCGCGGTTTTATATTCACGAATGGCCGCGTCGATTTTTCCCTGTTCGGCAAGCGCACAGGCTAAATTCACGTATCCCAACGCATCATCGGGTGCGAGTTTAATCAGTTCTCGATACTGGGGAATGGCCATTTCCAACTGGCCGTGTTCCTGATACGCCACGCCCAAGTTCAACCGAGCGGCTAAATAAGCCGGATCCAATTTGACGGCTTGGCGATAGGCCTTGATGGCCTTATCCGTTTGGGCCATCCGTTGATAAATCTGAGCCAGAAAAAAATGGGGAAAGGGCGAGTCGGGAGCCAATTCCATCACCGTTTGGTAACTCTTGATCGACTGCTCCGATTGACCGGACTGCGCCAGAAACATACCATGGAACAAATGCACGTAGCCTTCCTCCGGATACGTCTTGCTCAGGCGATCAATCCATTCGCGGACGTCCGCAATATCCGCCTCCTCCTGTAACGACTTCGCATACATCTGCCACGCCAGGGCAAATTCGCCTTTCAACAAGTACATGGCATTCAAGGCAAAAAACGCCCTGGGCCCGGCGGTCTCACTCTGCGTCCAGTGAGTCGCGGCGTCGATCACCGCGTCCCACTCCCCTCTGAGAAGGGCTTGTTCGATCGTCTGTTCTTCACTCATGCTGTGACCACGTTCCTCTTTCGTACAAAAAAGTAAGCTTCCCTGAAGTGCGCGCCACGCGGCTCAGCGCCTCAGCGTATCCTCGACGTCAGGTGGGGTGGCGGCAATCAATTCGCCCAGATAAGGATACTGTTTCATGATTTGCTGTTTCATTTCCCAGGCCACCGTGCGGTAGGACCAATGGCCTTTGACCCCTGACCGGAGCTGGCACAGGTACTCCGCTTGGGCATAGTCCATTTTAAAAACACATCGAACCTTGAACCCGAAGGGAATCGCGTAAATCGAAGCTTCCTGATCCATGCCCCGCAGCCGTTCGATGTCGTGTTGAACCGCGTCCATGGCCATTTGATACTCTCGATCCAGTTTGGCCTCATACAACGGATACGGAATCTCATAGCCATGCACGGTGGTAAAGTTTTGTTGGATCTGCTGGCACCGTCGATGCCGGTGCAGATCCCGCCATCCGCCGATATCCATCAACACGTCGAAGATGAGGGGATAGCCGCATCGAAACTCCTTGATCAACTCGTCATAGGGTCCGCGACGGCGTAAGGCTACTTCAAGGGTCTCCTGCTTTTCCTTCTCCGACCACTCCCGCACCAATTCCAGAATCCGGCGATACGGCGCCTGGCTGACGCGATACAACACACTCGTGACCAGTTCATCCATCAAGGAATGCGGCTCGACGAGATCGACCGGCGCCACTTGATCGGCCCACGCCGAGGGCTGATCCAAGCCTGCCTTGTGCAGGATTTTCTTGGCGTGCCTCGACAGGTCACGATAGACCTCCGTTTGGTACTCGTTGGTCTTGGCGTGACGGGCCAAGGTCGGCGCGAGCGGCTCCGCGGGTTTCCCTGTTTCCCCGCACAACTCGCCCCACACGTTCGAAGGGGCTTTCGCGCAGGCTTCTTTCAACTCCTGGCCTAGAGCCTGGAGTTCGGGAAGCTGGGTCGATAAGAACCGGGTGATCTGTTTTTCCAGCGTCCGGATACTCACCACCTGTCCGACGTTCGTCGTGGAGGCGAGGGGCAACAGATAACGAGTGATATCGTAGGCACGCGCGGCCAGGGTCCGACCGTAATTCGCCTCGCTCATGGAATCGGGCCTGGGATCGTGCCGTTGAAGATATTCGAGCAGCGGATCATGAAACGTTCGATAGAGATTGAACAGGCTGCCAAGAATCCCGCGATAAAACGCCTCGGGTTCGGAATCCTGGATGGTTGACGGCACGTAACAGCCGGACACGGCAAAGTTCTGATACCGGCTGGACTTGGCCTGCCCGTCCCACAGCGGTTCATCTTCCAGGCGAATGGCCGCCAATTCGGAAATGCCTTCCAGGCACACGGTCACGTGCCCGAGGTCGGCGATGGACGCATGGCCATAGGCAAAATAGAACTGCTCCCAAAACTTCTCGGACGAGTGCCCATGAACCCACTGCAAACTGTCTTCAATGGAATCCGGGGAACGGCTGTACCGCGCAAGGGCATAGGCCGCTTTCTCGGGCGGCATCGGCGCGAGGACGATCACCCGGCGCGTATTTTTTTCATCGACGGACATGAATGACGTTCTTCTTCCGCTTGCCGGCTTCGTTCAACCTGCCGGAGGCGATTCACTATAGTCAGGCAACCGCTCCAATCTCAAGTCGGCACGATTTCCATCTTCATCACATCGTCATCACGTCTTCACAGCCACGTCACGAAAAGCCCCTTGAAACGTGAGGCTCGGATGGCTACACTCGACTCACAATACGGAAAATGCCTAGGGGGAACCTGGGCCAGCACATAGGCCGGCCCCTACGGACGCATCGGAAAAACCGAAAAAAGCGCAGGTATGGTCACCCACGACGAACTATCGATCCATGGCCAATGGTCCTCCCGGTTAGCCTTTATCATGGCGGCTACCGGCTCTGCCGTCGGCCTCGGGAATATTTGGAAATTTCCCTACATTACAGGGGAAAACGGGGGTAGCGCCTTTGTATTCGTCTATATCCTCTGTGTGGCTGCCTTGGGCATTCCGCTGATGATGGCGGAAGTGATGCTCGGACGTCGCGGCAAACGAACGCCTGTCAATACCATGCGGGTTCTGGCCGCGGAAACGAACGCGAGCCAAGGCTGGCAACTCATCGGGTGGTCCGGCACCTTGGCCGGCCTCCTGATCCTGTCTTATTACAGCGTCATCGGCGGATGGACCATCGGGTATATTTTTCATGCAGCCACCGGTGATTTCTCGGGCCTCAGCGGAGAGGGTGCCACGAGCCTCTTTGGAGACTTTGTCGGAAATCCCCTGGTCCAAGTGGGTTGGCATACGGCATTCATGCTCATCACCATGACCATCGTCGCCCGGGGGGTACGGCATGGCTTGGAAAAAGCCGTTACCTATCTCATGCCGGCGCTGGTTGTGCTGCTGCTCGTTCTTTTGGGCTACGCCATGACCACCGGCTACTTCATGAAAGGGCTCGCCTTTTTATTCACACCCGACTTCAGCCACTTTTCAGGCACCAGCATGCTCACGGCCCTGGGCCACGCGTTTTTTACTTTGAGCCTGGGCATGGGCTGCATCATGGTCTATGGATCCTACGTGCCCAAAAGCACGTCCATTGCCGGCACTTCCGTGGCCATCGCCGTCGCCGACACCATGGTGGCCCTCATCGCCGGCATGGCCATATTCCCGATCGTCTTTGCCAATGCCCTCACACCCGGAGCCGGGCCCAGTCTCATTTTTAAAACCCTCCCCGTGGCCTTCGGCAACATGACCGGAGGAACGTTCTTCGGAACACTCTTTTTCGTGTTGCTCCTGATTGCCGCCTGGACCTCATCCATTTCATTGGTCGAACCCGCGGTCACCATGATGATCGAAAAGTTCAACATGACCCGTTACGCGGCCGCCTTGTGGATCGGCTTGGCCACGTGGTTCTTGGGATTCGGCACGGCCTTTTCATTCAACGTCTGGGCGGACGTCAAGGTGTTGGGGCTGACCTTTTTCGAGCACCTCGACTTTCTCACCTCGAACCTCATGCTACCGGCAGGCGGGGTCTTCATGGCCATCTTTGCCGGTTGGGTGATGTCCAAACACATGAGCCGGGCGGAACTCAACATGAACAGTGAAGTCGGCTATTCCCTCTGGTACGTCTCAATCCGCGTGATCGCTCCCATAACGGTTTCGATTGTCCTGCTTCACGCCATCGGCCTGTTTTAGAGTCCGGGCAACGGTCGGCAGTCACGTATTCGTTACGTTTCGAATGCAATAGTTCAACAACAGTCGGATCTCCCGGGCCTGGATGGTCACGAGTGTGCGGTCCGGAGAATCGAAGTCAGAATTTCCCATGCAGACATCAATAAACGTGAAAGGATCCCACGCGCCGGATGGGATGAGCTTGTCGAAGATCTGCTTCGTGGAAAGAGGCAATCGGCTATCCCACGTGCCCAATTGGGCAAAAATAGGGTGAGTCCCGACTCGACGAAACCAGTATCTTGCGTTTCCCGCGTCGGGTTCTCGACGATGGACGATGCCGTGCCAGTAGCTGCCTTCCACCGTATTCAACTCCTGGGCCACCGCATGCGCTTCATTCCACGCATCGGCAGCGAGCAACAGCCCCGCTCTGACGGCTTGCGCCATGAACCGGTCAGACACCACGGTGCCCAACAAGTCTTCAAGAGAGATCGTCTGTAGTTCTTTGATCAAAGAACGGGGATGGTTCGATGGTGAATGCACGAGAGGAAGCTCTCCCAGTGACGGTTCAAGACCGGCATAGAATTCGAACCCTTGACTGGAAGGTGGAAACGGATTCACGAGACACCGGAGATCAGTCAATCATTAAGGGGAAGCCCAACCCGAGAACGGGCCTTCCTTGCAACAACCGGTAGCTTCCCCTACTGTACCGTCTTATGTCAAAAACGCGTGTGTGGTTCTATTGTTTGCTGGCGGGCACGGCGTATTCGCTCTCGGTTTGCAATCTGGTTGAAGGGATTCCCTGGGGTGTGTTCGCCTGGGTTGCCCTCCTGCCCCTTCACCGGGTGCTGATCGGCGCCACGACGGGTCAGGCCTTTTTGCGCGGATGGCTAGCGGGATTTCTGGCGTTTACCGGCACGATGTATTGGGTGGTAATCGCGATGCATCTCTATGGCAAAGTCCCTCTCCCCATCAGCGTCGGGCTCATGCTTGTCTTAGCGGGGTATCTGGGACTGTACGTCGGCCTGTATGCTTGGGGATTCATCCGGCTGGAACAACGATGGGCTGCCACAGCCTGGATAGCGGCACCCTGTTTGTGGGTCTCTCTGGAGTACGTGCGCACCCACGCATTCAGCGGATTCCCCTGGGGATTGTTAGGCTACTCCCAATTTCAATGGCTACCTCTTATTCAGATTGCCAATATCACCGGTGTCTACGGCGTGTCATTTCTCATCGTGCTGGTGAATGTCTCATTGTTTCTCCTGTTCCGTTGGTTTTGGGCCGAAAAATCGCAGCACCCCCTTCGCCCCTGGATTCCGCTCGCCTCGGCCGTTGCGGCCATCCTCGGGGTCTGGCTCTATGGGCTGAATCAGCTTCATCTTCCTCCATCGGACAGACTCACCATCGGGGTCGTGCAAGCCAATATCGATCAAGCGCATAAATGGGACTCCGCCTATCGTGTGGAAACGTTGGAACGATACCGCCGGCTCACGGAAGCCGTCAGTCCCAAGTCCGATCTGATTCTTTGGCCTGAAGCAGCCACGCCTTTTATGTTCGAACAAGAGCCAGGCTATCGATCGCTGGTGACTCAGACGACGAAGGACGCCCGGGTGCCGCTCGTGTTTGGAAGTCCGGCTCTCAGGCGTGCAAGCGACGGCACCCCGTACCTGCTGAACAGCGCGTACATCCTGAACCCCGCCGGGGAAATCACCGGCCGGTACGACAAGCAACATCTCGTCCCCTTCGGTGAATACATACCACTGGAACGGATTCTCTTTTTCCTGGACAAGTTGGTCGTCGGCATCGGCGATTTTCAGCCGGGACCGGGCCCGACCCTGCTTTCCTTTGCACGTGGGTCGGACCAACGGCAGACCCGGTTCGGGGTCGCCATTTGCTATGAAGTCATTTTTCCGGATCTTGTGCGGCAACTCGCCAACGAAGGCGCCGATTTTTTGGTCACGATCACCAATGACGCATGGTTCGGGAAAACCGTCGCCCCACACCAACATTTCGGGATGGTGGTCTTTCGCGCCGTCGAAAACCGCATGGCGTTCGCCCGCGCCGCCAATACCGGCGTGTCCGGATTGATCGATCCGACCGGACGCATTCTTATGGCGACGCCCATTTTTACCGAACACGCCATCATCGGATCGATCCCCCTGAGCACACCCTCGACGTTGTATACACGATTTGGCGATGTGTTTGCGTGGGCCTGTGTTATAATGGCCTTGGTTTTGTTATTATTCGCTCGTTTTTTCTACGGACCATCCGCAGTTGATACCCGCTTTTCAACGCGACGCAAAGGAGCCAGGCATGCTTGAGAACATTCGAACCCGTCTGCAAACCACCGGAGACCACGTCAAAGATTTACGGAGGCGTCTTTGACCTGCCTCGACTACGGAACGAACTGGAAGAACTCGAGCAGGAAAGTGCCCAACCCGATTTCTGGAAAAATGCGCAAGTCGCCACCAGGGTGGGACGGCGTAAAGCCACGATTGAACGGGACATCGCCCGCGTCGCCGACTTCGAGCAAAGGCAGGCCGATCTGGAAGCCACGCTCGAACTCATCGGGACAGAGGATGATGCCGAACTCCACGCTGAATTAACCCAGGGCATCAAGACGCTGGAAACGCTTTTGGAGCACCTGCGCACGGAGCAGTTACTGGCCGGTGAGCATGATGGTCGATCCGCCATTCTGGGTATCAACCCCGGTGCCGGCGGAACGGAATCCCAGGATTGGGCCCAAATGTTGATGCGGATGTTCGTGCGATGGGCCGAGAACAAAAAGTTCAAGGTCGGCAGCATCGACATCCAACCCGGTGATGAGGCCGGCATCAAGAGTGCCACGCTGAGTATCGAGGGCCCCTATGCCTACGGCTATCTGAAATCGGAAGCCGGTGTGCACCGGTTGGTACGGATCTCTCCGTTTGACGCCAACAAACGTCGCCACACGTCGTTTGTCGCCGTTGCGGTGTATCCGGAACTGGATGACGACGTCGAACTCGAGATCGACGAAAAAGACCTGAGGATCGATACGTTTCGTGCTGGCGGGGCCGGCGGGCAGAACGTCAACAAAGTCGAAACCGCCATACGCATGACGCACCTTCCCAGCGGGATCGTCGTGCAATGTCAAAACGAGCGCTCGCAGTTGCAAAACCGCATGGGCGCCATGCGCGTTATGAAAGCGAAGTTGTTCGAGTTGGAACAACGGAAAAAAGAGTCAGAATTTCAAAACATCGTCGGCGAAAAAAAAGAGATCGCCTGGGGCAGCCAGATCCGATCGTACGTGTTCCAACCGTATCAAATGGTCAAGGACCACCGAACGAATCAGGAATCAGGGAACATCGCGTCGGTCATGGATGGAGACCTCGACCCCTTCATTGAAGCCTATTTGAAACAGGCCGCCGCGAGTGCATAACGACCCGTCCACGGAACGGGTGTTTTTTCATTGCGACGTATGGAAACGACATGATGGATGAATCGAACGAACAACGCGCGCAACGCATTCAAAAACTCGACGTGCTCAGGGCCATGGGGGTTCAACCCTATGGCACCCGCTTCGAGGCGACTCACCGGGTTGAACGCCTCCTGGCGGCGTATGGGACAACGGCCAAAGACGAACTCGAGCAACGGGCAATCGACTGTCGCATCGCGGGACGCATCGTGGCGCTACGCCGGTTCGGCAAGGCCGCGTTTGCCTCGCTGCAGGACGGCGCGCATCGGCTCCAGGTCTATTTGAAAAAAGACGTGCTGGGAGACGACGCCTATCGCCTGTCCCAGGAATTGGATTTGGGCGATTGGATCGGGGTGGACGGTCGGCTGTTCCGTACGAAAACCGACGAGTTGACCATCGAAGTCCGCACGCTGACGTTTTTATCGAAAGGGCTTCGTCCCCTTCCTGAAAAGTGGCACGGATTGACGGATATTGAAACCCGGTACCGGCAACGTTACGTGGACCTGATCGCCAACCCGAACGTCCATGCCGTGTTTGAAACGCGCAGCAGGATCATGGCGGGTATCCGCGCCTATCTCACCGAACACGGATTCCTCGAAGTGGAAACGCCGATGATGCAACCCATTCCCGGGGGAGCCACGGCCCGCCCGTTCGTGACGTATCACAATGCGCTCAATACGAATCTCTACCTGCGCATCGCGCCGGAACTCTACCTTAAACGGTTGATTGTCGGTGGATTCCAGCGCGTGTTTGAAATCAATCGAAATTTTCGCAATGAAGGCATCTCGACCATCCATAACCCGGAATTCACCATGCTGGAATTTTACCAGGCCTATGCCGACTACCGGGATCTCATGGCGTTGACCGAAGACCTGTTCGGCACACTCGCGCGGGACCTCCATGGCGCCACCACGCTGGAATACCAGGGTCACGAGATCGACCTGGCTCCCCCGTGGCGTCGTCTTCCCTATTTCGATGCTATTGTCGAGTACAATGCCCTTGACCGAAACGTGCTCGAAGATCAGGGGGCGGCAACAACCACGGCTCGACAACTCGGGTTGGACATTCCCAAGGACGCCTCACTGGTCGAAATCCTGAACGTGATGTTCGAAGAAACCGTGGAACACCGGCTGACTCAACCCACGTTTATCACGGACTACCCCACGGAGATCTCTCCGCTCTCGCGCAGGAAGGACACGGACCCGCGCCTCACCGATCGGTTCGAATTGTTCATCGCCGGGCGCGAACTCGCGAACGGGTTTTCCGAGTTGAACGATCCACTCGACCAACGCCAACGCTTCGAAACACAAGCTGCTCAACGGGAAGCTGGCGACGACGAAGCGCATTACTTCGATGAAGATTTTCTTCGCGCCCTGGAATACGGGATGCCGCCAACGGCGGGAGAAGGCATCGGTATTGATCGCCTGGTGATGTTGTTCACAAATCAGGCCTCGATCCGCGACGTCATTCTCTTTCCTCAACTGCGACCGGAGAAACCGTTGTGACCATGCCGTATGAAATCTTCGTAGGGCTCCGGTATCTCAGGGCCAAACGTCGAACCCGGACCATTTCGCTCAACACCTTCATTTCGATCACCGGCATTACGTTGGGTGTCGCCGCGCTCATCGGAACCCTCGGGATCATGACGGGTTTCAAGGAAGACATGCAGGCAAAGATTTTGGGGGCAACCTCGCACGTCGTTGTCCAACCGCGGGGGCAGCAAACCCTGGCCGGCTATTCGGACCTGATTAATCAGGTCGAGAAAGTGCCGGGAGTGGTGGCGGCCACGCCTTACATTTTCCAACAAGTGCTGCTGACTTCAAAAACCGGCGTTCGAGGTGTTGCCCTGCGTGGCATTGATCCGAATAAAGAGCCCGCGGTCACCGAAATGACCAAGAACGTGAAATCCGGCAACGTGCAGGATCTGGCCGTTCAACGGCCGCCCATGTCTTCCCCTCCTGACGCCTCCAGCCAAGCCGACCGGAAACCCGGCATCATTGTCGGCAAAGAATTGGCCATGCGCCTTGGCGTCATCGTCGGCGACCGAATCAACGTCGTGTCCCCCGTGGGCCCCATCAGTGCGTTGGGGATGACACCGAAAATTCGCCCGTTTCAGGTCGTTGGCTTGTTCGAGTCCGGGATGTACGAATATGACGCCTCACTGGCTTACATCTCGTTGGAGGAGGCCCAGCGGTTTTTCAGCCTGGGCAGGACCGCAACGGGCATCCAAGTGAAAGTGGAAGACGTATTGACCGCTGACGCCGTGGCCAAACAGATCGAGGCACAACTCGGGACAGGGTACAGGGCGAGAGATTGGATGCTCTTGAACCGTAACTTGTTTTCGGCCCTACGTCTTGAAAAGACCATGATGTTTCTGTTGTTGGTCCTGATTACGCTTGTCGCATCCTTCAATATCGTGGGCACGCTCACCATGATCGTCACCGAAAAGCAACGCGAGATCGCCATTCTGAAAACCATGGGCGCCACCCCTCAAGCCATCATGCGCATCTTCATGTTGAACGGCGTGGTCATCGGCCTCACCGGCACGGCGATCGGCATCCCCCTGGGGTATGCCTTTCTCTACCTCATCGAAAATTATTTTACCTTCGATCAAACCGTGTATTTCCTTTCACACATTCCGGTCCACGTGAAGGCCCTGGATGTGTTCCTGGTTTCGTGTTCCGCCATTCTGATCAGCTTTGCCGCCACGCTGTATCCCTCGTGGCAGGCCGCCAAGCTCGAACCGGTCAGCGCCCTTCGATACGAATAATGCCCATGAGCACGTCTCCTGACCAAGCATCGCCGTTTCTGCAAGTGACCGATCTGTCCAAATCGTTCCGTTTGGGCAATCAAACCATCGACGTCCTGAGGGGCATCAATCTCGAAGTCCGGCAAGGCGAGATCCTCGCCATGCTGGGGGCTTCAGGCGCAGGGAAAAGCACCCTGCTCCATATTTTAGGAACCCTGGATCGACCGACGAAGGGAACGGTGTTCTATGAATCGCAGGATATTTTCCGTTTGTCCGAACAGGAGCTTGCCCATTTTCGAAACCGCCGAATCGGATTCGTGTTTCAATTTCATCACCTTCTGCCTGAGTTTACGGCCCTGGAAAATACGTACCTCCCCAGCCTCATGCAAAAACGACCGATCGCCCAGTGCATCGAAGAAGCGAGTTCGCTCCTTTCGGAAGTCGGCTTGGGCCATCGCTTGCATCACAAACCCGGCGAACTGTCCGGCGGCGAACAACAACGAGTGGCCGTGGCACGTGCGCTCATTCACAGCCCGGATCTGGTCCTGGCAGACGAACCCACGGGAAATTTGGACACGCACACCGGCGAAACCCTGTTTGCCCTGCTGCAAAAGCTCAACCAACGACGCAGGACGGCGTTCGTGATCGTCACACACAACGAACGCCTCTCTCGACAAGCCGATCGATCGATCCACGTGGTGGATGGACGGATCGTGAATGGGCGCGGGGCGTAGAAAAACCCCCTTCCGTCATCCCCGACCTTCCCTCCTGTCATCCTCGACGCTTGTCCCCGACTTGATCGGGGATGACAGACAAAAACAAAACGCTGGATCCTCGCTTTCCCGGAGCTACTCTTGTCAGGCGTGAATCTTTTAACTATCCTACGGTCGTCAAATTTGCCGGGTCGCCTCAGAGAGCGGCGAAATCGGGAAAAAAGGAGACGACACCCATGCGAAACAATCGACTCTGGATATCCAGTCCGCTGACCACTGTATCGCTGGCCATGCTCCTGGCGCTCCCGGTTATATCGGCCCGGACGAATACGGCGTTCGCCCACGAAGGGCACTTGTTCTACGTCGGCGTGACGGTCCCGGTGGAACGGGTTGATGCCTCCTACGACAAGACCGTCGACAATACCCGCTCGACCAACCCGCAAAGAGGCCAAGTGTTGCACGACAATGATTCCGACGATACCTTCGCATACGGGATCGGGTTCCTGGCTGGCCATCGGATCCCGTTGCTCACCAAGGAGGACGGATTTTACATCAGCGGCGAGGTGGACCTCGCGTTTCACGGCGGCCAGGCGAAGGGACAGCTTCCGGGAGTGGGAGACTCCCCGGGACGCAATCAACCCGGGGAAAGCTGGCCGGACCGCTGGTCCTTTGAGAAAGACAGGAGCTACGGCTTCACGCTCAAGCTGGGCGGCAGTCCCGGCGTGCTGCGGTCATGGGACACGAGCGTCTACGTCCTCGGAGGCATCCGCCTCATCCAAGCGCAGTTTCAGAATCACTTTCGAGGCTGCCTGTCCGACATGAACTGTACCTCGACCAACCAGCCCGAGTTTGTCTCGGGAACGGCCAGCCGAAACCTGGATTATACGGCCTGGACGTACGGCGCCGGCGTGGAAAGGATGCTGAGCGAACACCTCGGGCTCCGCGTCGAAACGCGCTACACCCAATACAACAGCAAACGCTGGGTCGAATTGTTCAGCGACGTGGGAGTCAGAGTGCCGACGCGTATTGACGCGGATGACGTCGGCCTGTTGATGAGCCTGGCGTGGTATTTCTGAAGTGCCGGATAGCCGCCGAGCACGCATCTAAGCAACCCACCAAAGAAGAAGGCCGACTACGACGACGAGCACAACGCTTCCCAAGAAGCTATTGTCGTTAGCACGTGCGCGCTCATAGCTCTGCCACGTTCGACGAGGGGCCTTCGGCTTGCCGCCTGGTATCTGAGTTCTGTGCCGCCAATCCCTGGGGTCGTAGGCCTCGGCATGACCCCACATCCCACGTCTGGCTCTGCGAGCTTCGCGTTCAATGTGCTTGTACTGGTCTCCGTATGCAGCGATCGCGTGTCCGTTTCGGACGAGCCATTCCCCAACGTCTTTGCCGTTGCACGTCACGGTGCCAATCACGCGGTCGTACTTGTCGTATCCCTCGACCTTGACTCGGACGTACTTACCGCCGATCGCTTGAATCAATGCACTCTTGACGCGCCTTCCTTGATTAAACCAGTAGCCGTGTTGGTGTTTCGCCAACTGATCCCACTCGGGCGCGTCGAGGCCGGCAAGACGTATGTTGTACCCGGATACCTTTATCCCGTCACCATCGGTCACATAGGCCTTGCCGGTGATCGTGTTCCCGGGCCGCTTCTTCGACAGACCCTTAAAGAGAAGGAAGATTGCCGCGACGGCAAGGATAGCAAGGAATTCCATGACTTCAGCTACTCAGCCCCATGGGATGCCGTGAGCATCATGGAAAAGTCGATCAGCGGTTAATCGCCAAACCTGCCGAAGTGCCGGGCCGGCTTATTGAGGGGCCGCCGTAATTCTGTCTTTGATTACGTCGAAGGTGGCTTTGGACAGGACTTGTTTGGAGACGAGTTCTCCGCGAAGACGATAGGGACGATGCGAGACGACCTTGTCCGCAAGGTCCTTGGTGAGCCCCAAAAACAAGACCAGGTCATTCGCGGAAGCCGTATTGATGTTGACGGGTGTCGCCGTCCCATTGAAAGGCACAGCGACCGGAGGCGGGGCCAATTCGGGTGAAGATTTTTTGGCCACCACGGGCGGGGCCGCGGGGGCGCTCTTTTTTGGTTTCACGATCTTGGGAGCCATGCGTTTCATTTTGGCTTTACGGGCTTCTTCGAGCTCCTTCTGATAGCGACGCACCGTATCCCGCAACGCGCGGTTCTGGCTTTTCAACGTTTGATGCACCTGCTGAACGTCCCGCAGTTTATTGACCATCGTTTGACGGTCCCTCTGCAACTGAGCCTCACGAGTTGCGAGCAGGTCTCGTTCACTTTCTTGACCCGCCTTGATCTGCTGAATTTCAGCGCTCAGATTTTCCAAGTCAAAAGCCGCCTTTTCATGATCGGCTCGTAGATTTTCATTTTCTTGCGTAAGGGACTCATTCTGCATCCGGCTTCTGTCCAGTTCCATCTTGGCGGCTTCCATATCCGCCACGGCCGTTTCATACTTGTCCTTGGTGACGACACAGCCGCTCAAGAGCAGGCTGGCACCACAGAGGAAGCTCGCCCCCCACATGCCGTATCGCCAAACGCGTGCCCGCCCGGCATTCTCATCCGTTCTTTGTAATATCAAAACGTTACGCATCCGTTCGTCCTGCAGACACCGTGATATTTTGGGGTCTTTAGCCATAGTATTTACTATGAAATCCCTGGTATGTTTTGTCAACAGTTCGCACGACGAGGATTCGACCTTCAGTATCGCACCATTCCCCACGGATTCACGCATGAACCGCCGCCGTCACCCATGGAACAATTCGGACCAGGTTTAGCCGTTCTGCTCGGCCTTTTGGAGGGACTCACGGAGTATCTCCCCATCTCGTCGACCGGCCATCTCATTCTTTTCGGGCACTGGGTAGGATTTACGGGTAGCGTGGCGATCAGCGTCGAAATTTGTATCCAGTTGGGGGCCGTGTTGGCCGTCGTTGCCTACGAACGCACCAAAATCCTTTCCTTGTTGAGTCATGCCAACCAGGAACGGCACAGCTTGCGACGCTACCTGCAAACCTCCACTTCTTCCTTGATGCAGATAGTTAGAACTTCCGCCGGCACCCATCACCATCTCTGGTTTCTCATCGGCTTGGGCGCGGCGTTTTTGCCTGCGGCGTTGGTAGGATTATTGGCTCATGAGTGGATCGAGGAGCACTTATTCTCTCCTCGAACCGTGGCCCTGAGTCTCATCATCGGCGGGATCATCATCCTCATCGTGGAAACCTGGCCCAAACCCGTTCGTTGTACGGTATTGGAACATATCGGCCTGTCGAGGGCCGTGGGAGTCGGGCTCACCCAGTGCGTGGCGTTGATTCCTGGCATGTCGCGCTCGGGATCGACCATTGTGGGAGGGCTTCTCTTAGGGTTGGAGCGAAAGGTCGCCACAGAATTTTCCTTCTTCCTGGCGCTTCCAACCATGCTCGCCGCCACCGGCTACAAATTCGCGCAATCTTACCATCTCTTCAACACCCAGGATCTCCTGGCCCTGGGCATCGGCCTGGTGGTTTCCTTTCTGGTGGCCTGGGCCGTAATTGCGGCGTTTCTCACCTTCGTCAAACGACACACGCTGAAGATTTTCGGCTATTACCGCGTCGCCCTCGGGACGATCATTCTCTTCGTGGTCTAGCCCGGATTTCTCACCAGCCTCCTGCTACGGGCGCCGGTCCACTCGCTATGCAGGGGCGTACTCCCGCAAGCCACTTCGACATAGTATCAAACTATGCCTTCAGCGTCTTGCAGTCCGTGCGCACCGGCACAGCGGCGTCTCGACACCCTCGCGACGGAGCTTGGTGAGAAACCCGGGCTAGGAGCGATAATACGCGGGGCGCCGGTCTTTCAATAACTCGTTGTACGGATTGATCGACTTGTTGCGGGCTTCGTTGAGATCGATCTCGACCACCGTGAACTCCGGGGCATCGGCGGAAGCCCGGGAAAGAATATGGCCTGTTGGTGACACGACTTCACTGTTCCCGATAAAGGTCAGAGGCGATTTGCCTCCCCTGGCTTCTTGACCGATTCGATTCGCCGTAACGCTGAAGACCCGATTTTCCAAGGAACGCGTCACCATGGCATCGGGGCAATGAGGCAGGATCAAATTCGATGGATGGCACACAATCTCCGCCCCTTGCAAGGCGAGAGTACGGGCGGCTTCGGGGTAGTACCAATCAAAACAGATCATGACCCCGATACGAGCCCGGCCAATGTCCCAGACCCGAAACCCCGAGTCGCCCGGACTAAAGAACAACGTTTCCTCGCAAAACAAATGCGTTTTGCGGTAACACCCCAGGAACCCTGAAGGACCCACCACGATCGCCGAGTTGTAGCACTCCTCACCCGCCTTTTCAGGCAGCCCCACGACCAAATGCATCTGATGGTGCCGGGCCAGCTCTATACAGGCTTGGGTCGTCGGGCCGTCCGGAACTCGTTCCGATAAATCGAGGACTTCCTCCTGATTGACGAATTGATACCCGGAGAAGGCAAATTCCGGCAGAACGAGCAGGTCGCACTCCACCGAACCCAGGCGAGAAGCCACCTGATCGAGGTTTCGTTGCACTTCCCCGAATTCAGGATGAGTTTGGAAATAGCCGACTTTCATCAATTGACCCTTTAAACGTCCCTCAAAACAAAAACGGGCAGGAACCCCCTGCCCGTTTTTTCAAACCGCATTGTGACCGGTTCGGCACAATCAATGGACTTCCTTCAGATGCATGACGGCACTGTTGGCATGCTTGGTCGCCACCTCGGCATGACCTTCTTTGCCATGCGCGATGGCCGCTTCCAATGCACCTACGCCTTCATCAAGATGAGGATTTGTGACCTCTTTCTGAGCCATTTGAGCGTGCCCCAACGCGACTTCCGCATGTGTGACAACGGCATCGGCATGCCCCATGCCACCATGCTCTGCCGCTTCCTCCGCGTGCGCAATCGCTTCACCAACGTGCGCATTCCTATCGGCGAACGCCGGCGCGGCCACCAATACGAACACCGCCGAAATCACCAACCCGGCGAGAAAAAGATTCTTCACCATTCCACACCTCCTTGTTAATCCTACTTCCCTTCTACTGCCTCCGCAGGCGCTGCCTCTTCAGGTGCAGCCTCCGCAGGTGCTGCCTCTTCAGGTGCAGCCTCCGCAGGTGCTGCCTCTTCAGGCGCTGCCTCCGCAGGTGCTGCCTCTTCAGGCGCTGCCTCCGCAGGGGCTGCCTCTTCAGGCGCCGCTTCCGCAGGGGCCGCTTTCTCAGGCGCTGCTTTCTCAGGCGCTTTCTCTTCGGAGCACCCCGACGTGGCCACCAATGCACACACTGCCAAAATCAATAACCCGCCTAAGAGAATATTCTTCATCATGTCAGATCTCCTAGCTAAAAGGTTAGAGAAGCAAATGTTTCCTATGATCTTTGCATACTGTCCCGGTTTCTTCAAGACGCCTCTTCTTCGGGTTTGGCCGTCACATGGTAGAGCAATTGCATGTCTTTTTCAGCGGGGGCCGCAAAATCCCGGCTCCACTCCCACCAGGACCCGGGATAATTCCGCACCCGCTCATATCCCGCCAACTTGAGCAAGAAATAGACCCACGCCGATCGAAGACCGCCCAAACAATAGGTAATGACTTCTTGTCGTTCGTTCATGCCAAACGCATGGAACATTTCCTGAATAGCGGACGGGGGTTTGACCGTGGCATCCTGCCGGAGAAACCCGTTCCAGGGGATATTGACCGCGGACGGGATATGCCCGGGTCGCGGCAACCCCTCGATTTCCTTCCCCGCGTACTCCTCCACGCTTCGGGCATCCACGATCACCGTGTCCCGATGGGGACTTTTGACCAACTTTTTCAGTTCCTGTTTTTCAATGATCACGTCCGGTTGAACCGAAGCTGTAAAGTTGCCCGGCTTGAGACGAACCGGCTGGTGTTCATAGGGTCGATGTTCCGCCGTCCATTTGGGCCAACCACCGTCCAGGACCTTGACGCTCTTGTGTCCGAGATAGTGCAACATCCAAAACATCCTGCCCTCATCGCCCCAATTGTCAAAAGGATTGGAGTACACCACGACATCACTCGAATTGTTCACGCCCAGGGCCTGGAGCCGCTTCTCCAACCGGGCGATGTCAGGATCCAACAACCCTTTGGCCGTCGCTTGAGGATCACTATATTCATGCCAACTACTATGCACCGCCCCGGGGATATGAGAGGTGTACGCGCCTTCGCCACGCACGTCAATAATCACCAAATCATCCCGGCCAAGATTGAGGGATAACGTTTCCGTATCGATGAGGTACGTGCTCCACATAAGTCAACCCGCTGTTAAAATATTAGTATGATTTTCGGGATGAACCCCGTTCTCCTGAGCGGAGCATCCCAAACGTGTCTCGACCGGCGTTTCCATATCCAACGCCGTCTCCAATGTGTCATTAAGAGGAAATTGACGCGTGTATATCGTATACCGGTACGGGTCATCCGATCGCAACCCATAGGTCTCCCGCAACATGGCATGCTGGCCGTCGGTCAAAATATGGTACCGAACCCGAGCTTCCACAACCAAATCCGACCTGGCGTCGGGGATGTCATAAGAAAACTGATAGTCACGGCTGGCCAACGGCAGCAGGCGATTGTCATACACTTCGAGAATGACGGGTTGCCAGAGAATCCACCGGCCCATGGTGTCGGTTTGCTGCTCAAGAATCCGACCCGCTCGATCCTTGACGTAAAATTCCACGGTAAAATGGCGATCAGGGTCGCCCGTGGGAATCTTATGCCCGGCCCCGGCATTGATCAGGGTGAGGGTCATCGTGACGGTCTCTCCCTGTTTGGGGGTGGGAGGATCGGCCAGGACCTGAATCGCGACGGCCCGTTTGATCATGTCCGGATCATGCCCGCCACGCCACAAATGCCGCCGGCCTTGTCGAATGGGTCCGCCCTCGGCCACCGGACGTGAAATTTCCGGCATGTGGCAATGCTGGCACGTGAACCCCTGTTCCTTCATGAAAAACTCGCCTTCATATTCCGCATACGTGCCGCACGGCCCCACGTTATAAAATTGAAAAGGCCCGGAGACCACGTTGTGACAACGATAACACACCGCGGTCGTGCGAAAGGCAGGATCGTATTCCGTGGGGTGGGGAGCCGCCGAATCGTCATACGGCCCCAGAATTTTGCCGTCGCGCACGTGACACGCCGCGCAGGTGACGCCTTCTTCTTGATAGGCCATGTCGTAGTGCGGGTTCTCAACCTCGACCGCTTTTTCAACCCGGTTATCCGGGATTTCTTTGATGAGCGTGGGCTGCTGATTTTCCAACGGCGTGTGGCAGTTGAGGCAGACCCAGACGTACCCGTCCTTTTTCCAATAGGCCTGGAAAAACGGGTCCCGATAGGCGTGGGCATGAATGCTGGTTTTCCATTCTTCATAAATCGCTTGATGGCATTGCCCGCATGACTCCGCACTCAGAGAATCCAGGCCCGCCGGGACCTGCTGGAACGGAATCGCATGAGCATAATCGTCACGTAATCCGAAAATCACGGTGGGCCGGATCTCCGTATAAAAATAGTAGACCAAGCCCGGGACGGCCACCAACAACCCCAACAACACATACAACCTGCTTCTGCTCCGTCGTCTTTGTCGCAGTCTTGCCAACATCGTTTACGTTTCCATCAACGCGAGAATATGGTGTTCCACCGAAGCCGCAAGCGCCCGGAGATCGTAGCCGCCTTCCAGGCAGGCCACGATGCGGCCTCCACAATGGGTTTGAGCAATGGACCCCACAATACGAGTGAGTTCGCCGTACCCCTCATCCGTGATCCCCATGCTCGCCAGCGGATCATCCCTGTGAGCATCGAATCCTGCCGAAATCAACACGAACTCGGGTCGAAACGCCGCCGCCGCCGGGACCAACACCTGATGAAAAATTTTCCGGTACTCATCCGTGCCCTGCCCACCATACAGGGGCACGTTGATTGTCGCACCCTCTCCCCTGCCCGTGCCACGCTCAGCCTCCGACCCGGTCCCGGGATAATAGGGGTACTGGTGCGTGCTGAAAAAAAGAATGGAGGGATCGTCTTCAAACGCGTGCTGCGTCCCGTTGCCGTGATGCACGTCCCAGTCCACGATCAGCACGCGCTCGAGGCCATAACGTTCCTGGATGTACCGAGCCGCAATCGCCACGTTATTATACAGGCAAAACCCCATGGCGCGATTGGCCTCGGCATGGTGCCCCGGCGGACGAACCGCACAGAAGACCTGATCGACTTGAGTCGACATGACGGCATCGACGGCAGCCAAGGCCCCGCCAACGGCGAGATGCGCGGCGGGCAACGAACCGGGTGACAGGGAAGTGTCCGAATCGAGTGAGGCATAGCCCGTGCTCGGGGCCCTGTCTTCCAGCCGCTGCACGTAGGCCGGATCATGCACGTGAGTAATCCACTTCGTTTCAGCTTTTCGTGGAGAAACCCGGGTCAACTTCGACATCGTCCCGGTTGATTCGAGTCGAGCGACAATGGCCCGCAGCCGCTCCGGCGACTCCGGATGCTGCCGGCCCATATCATGCTCCAGATACGCCGGATGCGTCACGATTCCCACACGGCCCATCAAACAATCCTTCGTAGGGGCGGGCCTGCGTGCCCGCCCGATCATTTTTCCTGCAAACCGGTTTAGCCCATTCCCTCTCGACCTTGACCCTCTTCCTCTGAAGTGTTTTTACCCTCTCCCCTTGAGGGAGAGAGAAGGGTGAGAGGTGAAGGATGAGAGGCGAGCGGAAAACGGGAATCGGATGGTAACACAGGGTCCGTGGTTAGACAACGCGAAGACTGCTCTGCTACAGTCCGTTACCAGACAGGCCTCCAAAAACGTTCAAAATCTTCAACAGGACACCATATGGCAGATCCCAAAATAGACAAATTCAAAAAAGTTTTACAAATGGATCCCAATGACGAGACCCTCTGGTTCGGGTTGGGAAAAGCGTATATGGGGGATGAAAATTGGGAAGAGGCCATCTCCGCCCTTGAGGGCTGCCTCAAGGTGAAACCCACCTACTCCGCGGCCATTTTTGCCCTGGCGCAATCCCTCAAACAGGCCAACCAAACGGATACATGCCGCACGGTCTGCACGCAAGGCATCGAAGTCGCCACAGCCAACGGCGACCTGCTCGTCATCAAAAACCTGGAAGAACTCCGGGATTCGCTTCCTCAATCTTCTCCTTAACAAGGAGCTTAAGAACTCGACAGCCCGTCAAAATATCGCGTCAGATCCACGTTGCCGCCGGAGATAATGACGCCCACGCGTTTGCCTTGCAACGCGGGTTCCTGCCGGAGCAACGGCGCCACGGCCACGGCGCTGGCCGGTTCGATCACCAGTTTCATGCGTTCGTAGACGAACCGCATGGCCGTGAGGATTTCCTCCTCTTCCACCACAAAAAAGCCGGCCAGATGGTCACGCAGAATAGGCAGCGTGAGGGTCCCCACGCTTGTCCGTAACCCTTCCGCGATGGTCCGGGGATGCTCCTGCGGCACGATGCGATTTTCCCGCACGGAATACAGGGCGTCCAAGGCCCCGGCCGGCTCACACGCGTAGACCTGGATTTCGGGATTGAGACCATGAGCCGCTAAACACGTGCCGGATAACAAGCCCCCGCCGCCGATGGGGCCGAGCAGGACGTCGAGATCCGGCACGTGGCCCAGCAATTCCAGGGCGGCGGTGCCTTGCCCCGCAAGCACGTCGGGATCGTTAAAGGCTTCGATCCATTCACCCTGAAGTTCCCGCACCAGATCCCGGGAAAACGATTCCGCCTCACGGGGGTCGGCAGGCACGTGGACGATGCCCCCGTAGTCTCGAACCGCCGCCCTTTTGATGGGATTAACCGGTTCCGGCATCACGAGATGCGCTTCTTTACCCAACAACAGGCAGGCAAGCGCAATGCCTTGGGCATGATTCCCGGAAGAAAGGGCCACCACGGGCTTCGACGATGACCGTTGCGCCACGGCGTTGTACGCCCCTCGAAACTTGAACGCCCCCACGCGCTGAAAGTTTTCGCACTTCAGAAATACGGTGGCATGCGAACAGGCATCGAGCCGCCGGGAAGTCTGAATAGGCGTTTCACGGGCGATACCCTTTAAGCTGGCCGTTGCGCGTTCCACGTCATGAAAAGTGGGAAGAGCCATGATCGGCCCATACTCGGATGCCCGCTACCCGGGCGGGACGGAACGTTTCCGGTCGGGAGTGAGTTCCTCCAATCGAAACTGCTTGGGGAGCAGGACCGGGACAACCAGGGCAACAGGATCGCCGCGTTTCAGCGTCGTGGGTTTTTCCAATTGTAGGAGGACGTTGGCCACGAACGCGTCGTAATCCGGAAGGAAGTCGTACAAATTCGGCGTGAGCTTGTATTCCTGTGATTTGATCCCTTCCCAGACGGAAAACGTGCGTTCAGGGTAATGATAAAAATGATTGGGAACATCCTTCAGCATAATGCCGAGCTGCTTGGGATAGTAAAATCGGATTCCGCAACAGAGTTTGGCATAGCCGCTGTTTAAGATCGTGTCCACGTACATCCCGGAAAACGATTTGTATCCAAGCAGCCGTTCTTCAGGAAGGATTTCCGGCGCCTGCCATTTCAATCCATCTTTCGTCCGGCGAATCTTGCAATCCACCGGACATCGGACCAGCCACCCGTACTGGCCCACCATGCGCACCGGCCCGCAATCATCCGGAAGCACTTTGTAGCCATCGGCGGCCAATGCCCGTTGTTCGTGCAAAGGCATGTTGGTCATCAGCGGCCGGTGAGGATGGAAATCGAGTTTCAACCGTTCCGGCGCAAGAGCGGTCGTGTACTCACGCTCCCAATACACGGTCCACTGAAGGTGGCTGACGTCAGGCATTTCGCTCATTGCATCGTTTCCATTTCATCCGGTTCCGACTTCGCTACCAGCACCTTGACCAATCGTTCGGTCCGCACCGGCTGGCTGAAAACCACGAGTACCAGACTACGGGGATAACTCGACCACGGATAGCAAAAGAAGCAGACATGAATGGATTCGTGACAACTGGAAGGAAATTGAACCTGGGAAGAACCCGTATGCCACACGGCGGCGAGGGGCGACCGCCTCGATCGTTACGTACGCTCGGTTTCTTCTTCCATATGTTCTTCTACGGAAACATGAGTGAGGGTGCCGCGATAGTCACAGCGATGACAACGAACGCGCCACTCTTCGACCCATCGTTCTTGAACAAAGGTTTGATTGCATTGGGGACAGACAAAGACCCCTTTGACGTAATGCACTTGTCGCTTATGCTTCATCCTCTTCCTCCTTCAGGCGGACTGCAAAGACACTCGGCGATCAAGCCTGCCATAGGGAATTTCTCCTTTGCAACCGGGAAAAGGATGCGGGGTGTCGCCCCCGCGCGACGAGGTCCTTTTGTTTCGGCAAAAGGACCCAAAACCATTGGCGCCCGGGCGTGGCCCTTTGGGTGCCTGTGCCGCAGTCCCTCAGGTCAGGGCTGCGGAACTCGCTTCGCTCAGACAGTCCTCGCCCCCACATCAGGGGCGGGACTACGGCGCAGCCACGCCCGCAGGCGCCAGGCCGTGGCGCCATGGGATGGCGCGCTACGAAGGCGAAAGAAAAACCCTGGATCCTCGATTACAAATGTCAAGGATGACCGCCCTTTTCCCTCCCCTTTGTAAGGGGGTTTATATAATTAAAGATGCAGGGCGGGGGAGAATCGTGAATCAGAAAATCATTGACGAAGGAAATGTGCGAAAGTTAGAAGAGGTTACGCCACCGTTTATTGTTACTAAGCCAGACGGTGAACGGATTATTTGTTACCATATGGCTACCAATTTGGGGCCATCTACTTACCCTTCCGTTCCTCTTGAATGGTCAAGGAGACGGTCCACTTAGTCTCTCTTCCATAAACAAGGCGGATAGTGTGCGTCCCATACATCTCTATGGGAAGGTTGTCGATGGGCATAATGAGCAGCCCCTTATTTATGAACTCATGGGGTTGCGCGGGATTGTCTTGTGTTATCGGTTTAACTCGACACGTCCAAGGAATTTTCTTTAAGTTTGGATCCCAAAATTCAACATACAAATATCCATCGCCCGTATCCTCGGGTGCTCCACGTTCATGGGGTGTCCAGCAAACAACAAGAGTCATTGATGGAGTAACGGGCAAGTGAGGCACATTCACGCAACAATTCGAACTAATTCCTTCAGCATTGATTGATTCCACTGAGTTAGGAGATTCGTATTCTGCTTTTTTGCAAAGAAAGGCGTATTCAACTTGCATAATCTTCATCCATTTCAGTCTCGGGGTTTACTTTCCTGAAATCAGTATTTATACTTATTCCATATGAGAGACTTCTTCGAAAACTAACGATTGCTCGTCGTGCTAATCTTTTGTCTCCCCTTCGTGCTCGTTGGCGTGCTTGCCATCCTCTGTCGCTGGCTTTTTTACTGAGTCTCTCCCTTATTGGGAGGTGGTCCTTCCTTGGGCTTCCTATTCCCAAACCAATAGCCGATAATGCCAATCGCAGTCGGCAGAACGGACAGATAAACATCCTTGGCTGCCCCAATATCCAGCTTCACCGTTTTGTAGGCTTCGTTCAGCCAGGGTTCGATAAATGCCAAGAGCATTAACAGTCCCCCGCCACCAAAGGCAAAAAACGCCGCCCCATACGTCACCAAACGGCGAACCCCACTTCGTTTCCACTCCAACTGTTCTTCATGCGTCCGTGTGATTTGCGACTGTGACCCCCATGGCATGGGACACCTCCTTTGCCATTCTTCCGCCCTATGCGGGACCATAGCATTCTGGCTTCAGCATTTAAATTCAGGTAACCATGAAGTTGCCGAAGTCAACCCACTCTACTCAGCCACAAAAAATCCCTTTACAAATCTCTTTATTAAACCCCTTTGTAAGGGGAGGGCAGGTGGGGTAGAACCGATCGGCGGACGGCGGTTATTCGTGGGAGGCGGGGTTGCCGGGGGACTTGCGGCGGTGTTTTCGGGGGAACCGCTCGTCGTGGACCTGCTTCAGCCGCTTGTGTTCCACGTGCGTATAAATTTGGGTGGTGGCGATGTTGACGTGTCCCAGCATCATCTGCACGGCGCGCAAATCGGCACCGTGTTCCAGCAGATGCGTGGCGAATGAATGGCGCAACATGTGGGGCGAGATCGGTTTGTGAATGCCGGCTCGGAACGCCCGCTTCCGGAGAATGGTCCAAAAGCTCTGCCGAGACATGGGCGCCCCCCGTCTCGTCACGAACAACGCCGACGACGCTCGACCCTTCAGCAAGACCAGTCGCACCTCCCCGCAATAGGCCACCAGCTTTTGGCGTGCGACTTCGCCGATCGGGACCACCCGTTGTTTATCGCGTTTTCCGGTGGCTTGCACGTACCCCACTTCCAGGTTCACCGCCGAGAGAGGCAGAGAAATCAATTCGGATACCCGGAGACCGGCTGCATACATCAACTCCACCATGGCGGAATCACGAATTTCCTCCAGGCCTTGCCCGACCGGCAATTCCAATAGGGCCGTGACCTCGGATTCGGAGAGCGTCTTGGGCAGTTTGGTCCATTGCTTCGGCGCACCGGGTAATTGTGACAGGACTTCCGGGGCCCCGTGCTCCGTACTGAGAAACCGGTAAAACCCACGGATGGCCGCCAGGCACCGGGACACCGAGGCCGGAGACAATTGTTGCGCGCGCAGATGATTCAGAAACCCGGTCAAATGAGGCGGGACGTCAAGCGGATTGGTCATGCCCTGCAACGCCAGGTAGGCTTGCAGTTTCTCAAGATCGCGGCGATAGGCTTGGACGGTATTGCCGGCGACGCCGCCCTCGACTCGCAAATTGGTCAGGTGCTGGTCAATCAGATCATCCATACGCCACGGTTGCGTGGTGGGTTCGTCACTCATACGCGGGTCCGTTGTTTTCGGTTTGTTGCCCCCTCACCCCTGTACAAGCCGGACATGGTTTACAAACTAAACCGGACACATGGTTTACATCGCCTGCAGGGTTTCCGGTTGATGCCACTGCCGGACCGGGATAATCGTCAACGTCCGGTCATCCAGGGTCCCCAGTCGATGAAAACTATAATGGATCGCCCACGTGCTTTCCCCGATCTGTGTGAAGCCCACCGGCTCCTGCGCCAGCACCTCCGAGAGGTATAGCACGTGCCCCCGCCAGCGGACTTCGCCGTTCTGCCGAACCTGCCGCACGCGCGTCCCCGGGGCATACGCGATCGGCGGGAGCTTCGCCGGATACGGCCGCGGCGACGGCTGATACACCTGGCCGGGAGTCTGTCGGTTTAACGCCTCATGCGAGCGGGCCCAATTATATTCGTCCACAAACGCCGCCAACCGCCGTTGTTGCGCCGCCAAAGTCGCCGCGGGCGGCCCCACCGCCGCTTTGAGCGCCCGATGCATCCGCTCATGGCAGCCATTCTCACTCGGCGTGCCCGGCCGAATCCGTTCGGGCCGAATGCCTAACCGCACCCACCACGCCGCCAACCGACTCAGGCCCCCGAGCGCGGTGGAGGCAAAAGGGGGGCCGTTGTCCGTCCGAATCGTCGCCGGCAGCCCATACTCGTGAAACACCCACGCCAACCACGGCTGCACCGCGGCCCGCGTCGGCTGGAGCAACCCCTCACACCGCAGCACATACCGGCTGGCGTGATCCATGACGGTGAGCGGATAACAGCGCTGCCCTGTGCCCAACGGAAAATCCCCCTTGAAGTCCGCACTCCAGGTGGGCGCCGTGGCCGTGCCTCGGCTCAGGCGCTGGGGATCCGCAGGCACGCGTCGCCGCATCCGCCGCGGCCGCACCAACCCCGCCCGTTTCAAGATCACCCCCACCGTGCTATCCACCGGCCACGCCTCGTCCGGCGCCACCGCCCGTAACCGATCCCGAATCTTCTTCGGCCCAAAACTCGGATGGCGGTGCTTCATCGCGAGAATGGCCTCGATGACCGCCTCCGGGGTCTGGTGTGGCTGCGTATGCGGCCGCCGCGCCCCGTCCGCTAACCCCGCCACCCCGTGCGCGTGATACCGCGCCAGCCACTTGTCCCCCGTGGGGCGGCTGATCCCATACCCGGTGCACAAATCGACCTTCGTATACTCCCCACTTAACCAGTCACGTACAAACTGTTCTCGTTGATCCATGATCTTCCACTCCTTCCACGGCATGCGCAGGCCCTCCTTTGCCGTGGAGTCTACCAGTGTAAACCATGTCCCCGGTTTAAAATGTAAACAATGTGCCCGGTCTGTACCCAAACTCCCTCTCCCCTTGAGGGAGAGGGCTGGGGTGAGGGGGCATTCGTATTTTCTGTCGTTGTCGCCGCGCCATCCCTGGTCAAAACCAGGGACATGCCTCATGACGCCTGCTTCGCGGGGCGACCGGTGACGGCAACAAGAACACGCTAATTTTCTTTATTAAAGCATACTTATACTAAAATGGTGAATACTTTCCGGATCCTGAAAGAAGGAGGGTACCCATCCTTTTCATGAAGACACTGACCAATAGAATTCGAGCCGCCCGGGAAGAAGCGGGCTTGTCCCAAGCGGACGTCGCCAAGGCCCTGCATATCTCGGCGTCCGCGGTCAATCAATGGGAGCGGGGCTTGATCAAGAATATGAAATTGGATCACTTTTTCGCCCTCGCCAATTTACTGAGCCAAGACCCGCGATGGCTGGCAACGGGCAAGGGGCACCCCCGAATGCGAGAGACAGCGACGAAGCCGCCGGCACCGGACTCTCCTCCCCTCACCAGCGAAGAAAAAGCGCTGCTGCACTACTTTCGCCAAATACCCAACACACTACGAAAAGTCGTGCTGCGGTTCCTGAGAGAGCTGAACACTATCTACGTTTCTCGTGCCAACCTCAGCCACTGAGGCTCCCGCGCGCCAAGGCTCTCGCTCCGCACGTGTCATTTCTTAAAAGACGGCCGGTGAGACATATCCCTGGCTTTGACCAGGGATCGCGCGGCGACGAAGCGGCGAGGCCGGTATTTGGACCTTTCATTCCTGACGCCTATCCCTCGCAGACATTGGCGGGGTCTCTCAGGGCGTGGCGGCTCGATACATCTTGTTGCATTGCCCAAATGTCCGGTGCTAAGATCCATTTCCAATTTTTGGCCCTCGTGGTGCGACTTCTCGTATTCCACTGAAGGTGTGAGACCCGATTCGACTCGTGAAGTTTCGTAAGGAGGCTTCTCATGTATAAAACCATCTACATCCCGGTCGATAATTCGGACCATTCGAATGTGGCCGTCGACCTGGGTGTGCAGTTGGCGCAGGAATTTGGTTCAAAAATCGTCGGCAGCCACGTCTATGCCGCCAAGATGCACGATAAGCGGTTCAAGCAAATGGAAGCGGGGCTTCCGGAAGAATATCACGACGAAAAAGAGCTCGACCGTCAACGCAAGATTCACGATTCCCTCATCACACGAGGGCTCCAGATCATTACCGATTCCTACCTCGACTATGTGGATCAGAAATGTACCGAGTCGAATCTCCCCTTGGAACGACGATCCCTGGAAGGTCGCAATTGGAAGGTGTTGGCCGAAGACATCAATACCAATGCCTACGACCTGACCATTATGGGCTCGCTGGGGGTGGGCGCCGTGAAGGATTCCGTGATCGGCAGCAATACCGAACGGGTCCTGCGCCGGGTCCGCAATTCGGACATGTTCATCGTGAAGGACCTGAAGCCCATGAACGGCGGGAAAATCGTCGTGGCCGTGGACGGCAGCCCGTACAGCTTCGGCGGCCTGAAAACCGGGCTTGCCCTGGGGAAAGCGTTAAACAAGCCGATCGAGGCCATTTCCGCCTTCGATCCGTATTTTCACTATGCCGCCTTTCACAGCATTTCCGGGGTCCTGAACGAAGAGGCCGGCAAGGTCTTTCGCTTCAAGGAGCAGGAAAAACTCCATGAGGAAGTGATCGACAGCGGATTGGCCAAAATCTACCAATCGCACCTGGATATTTCCCGCGAAGTGGCCCAGGAAGAAGGATCGGACATCCGCACGACCCTCCTGGATGGGAAGGCGTTCGAAAAAGTCCTCCAATACGTTCGGAAAGAAAAACCCTGGTTGCTGATTGTCGGGCGCATCGGCGTGCACAGCGACGACGACATGGATATCGGCAGCAACACCGAGAACCTGCTTCGGGCGGTGAGCTGTAACGTCCTGATTTCCAATAAACGATTCGTCCCGCCGATCGACACCCAAGCGGAATATACCATTGCCTGGACCGAGGAAGCCTTACTGCGGATGGAAAAGGTGCCGGTGTTTGCGCGTGGCGTCGCCAAGACCGCCATTCACCGCTATGCCATTGAAAAAGGGCATACCATCATCAGCAATTCGGTGGTCGATGACGCGGTCGGCGATATTTTGCCGAAAGGGGCCATGGATGCGATGAAAGCCCTGGGCGGCCAACTCGACGAGGCCGGGATCGACCGCAACCAGATGCAAGCCGACGACGCCGTGGCGACGGATCTTATGGGCTCGACCCTCAGCGGCATGGTCAACCAGGTGGTTGAAGAAACGGAGCCTGCCGCGAATCCGGCGGTGAGCCCGTCCACGCAATCCTATCTGGACCGCATGGCCCAGCCGTATTACGTCTGCGATGGGTGCGGGTACATCGGGAAAGGCGCCCAACCCGTCAAATGCCCGATTTGCGGGGGAGCGGGCGACGGCTTCAAAACGGTCGACAAAAGCATGTTCGACGCCGCGGCCAAGCAGGAAGGGGTCCTGGAAACGCAACTGGCGTATGACGACGTGCCCATGCAATGGACCAAGGACGCGAAAGAAGCCATTCGGGCGGTCCCCGCGGGCTTCCAGCGCCGCCGCGCCAAAGCCAAGATCGAAAAGACCGCGAGAAAACTCGGCATGACCACGATCACCCTGGAGTATGCCTCGCCCATGATTGACGAAGCCGCCAGCGAAGACTATACCCCGATTTTCGCCAACAAGGAGGCGGACGCGGAACCGCCAGCCCCTCAGTCAAACGGACCGGCGCCGGCACCAGACTCGCCCTATCAGTGGGAGCCCGAGGCCTTGCAACGGTTGGAACGCGCGCCCGAAGGGTTCATGCGCGATTGCACCCGAGCCCTCATCATCAAGCACGCCGAGAAGCTGGGGACCACTCACATCACCATCGACGTGGCGAACGAAGGGATCGAGCAGGCCAAACACACCATGGAAGAAGCCATGAAGTCCGGCAACGTCAAGGAAATCATTGCCAAACTGACCGGCGCGGGCGCTCAACCATAGGGAGCAGGCCACGTTATGGGCAAATCACTCCCTGTCATCAATGCCCCGCAAGGGGAAGGGCTTGACCCCCGCGTCACCGGGTTTACCTCTCCCGGGGCCGGTCCCGGCGACGGCCGGACCGTCGATGATTTCAAACCCTACCTCGTCGCCCTGAATCTCACCAAACGCTGCAACCTGAAGTGCGACCACTGTTATTTGGACGCCACGACCAAGGCCGGCGGAGGATCCGACGAACTTTCGACGGAAGAATGTTATCGGCTGATCGATCAGATCGCCGAGGTCAATAAAGGGTGTTTGCTGGTCATCACCGGGGGAGAACCTTTGGTCAGGCCGGACATCCTGGACATCGCCCGCCACGCCGTGGGACAGGGGTTCATGGTCGTCTTCGGCACCAACGGCATGCTGATCAACGATCGCCTCGCCCGCGAACTCGTCGAGATCGGCGTCATGGGCATGGGCATCAGCATCGACTCCCTCGATTCCGGTAAACATGACGCGTTTCGCGGCATTCCCGGGGCCTGGGAAGCGGCGGTCGCGGGAATTGAAGCCTGCAAACGGAACGGCCTGCAATTTCAGGTGCATTTCAGCGCCCAGCCGATGAACTACAAGGAATTGCCGGACGTGATCGAATGGGCCCATGGACTGGGCGCCCGCGTGCTGAACGTCTTCTTTATGGTGTGCACGGGCCGCGGCGAGGAACTGACCGATATTACCCCCGAACAGTACGAGGAAGTGCTGGGCTTCCTGGTGGACACCCAGGACCGGTACTCGGACATGCTGGTGCGCGCGCGGTGTGCCCCGCACTTCAAACGGCTCGCCTATGAAAAAGATCCCAATTCCCCGATCACCAAGGCCCAGGGGTACATGGGCGGAGGCTGCCTGGCGGGGACGAATTATGCACGGGTCACCCCCAATGGCGACCTGACTCCCTGTCCCTATATGCCCCTGTCGGCCGGGAATATCCGGGACACCAGTTTCGTGGATCTGTGGGAGAAGTCGGATATTTTCAATTCGTTCCGGTACCCCCACCTGAAGGGCAAATGCGGCGACTGCGAATACAGCGAGATCTGCGGCGGCTGCCGGGCTCGCCCCTACGTGGATCACGGGGACTGGATGGATGAGGACGAGTGGTGCCTGTATACGCCCAAAGGCGGGGGAAAAATCCAGGTCGCGTTCAACGTTCCCGAGGAGGTTGAAGTGGAATGGGACGAAGCCTCTCAGACTCGGTTGAGCCGGATCCCCTACTTCCTGCGCGCCATGGTGAAAAAAGGCGTGGAACGCCACGCCCGCGAGCACAACGTCCCGCTTATCACCGTCGACCTGATGGAAGAGCTTCGCCAAAAACGATTCGGCAACGAGAAGCCGGTGTTTAAATTCTGATGAATGCCCTCCTGGCCACGCTTTCCGATCTCAATAAAATCATTCCCATTGTCAATCACTGGCTGCACCTGCTCTCGGCCGTCGTGTGGATCGGCGGGCTGGCCTTTCTGGTCCTGGCGGTGACACCGGGGCTCCGATCGTCCGTGCCCAAGGAATACATCAAACCCATCTGCGACACCTTCTACCAGCAGTATCGCAAGGTGGTCGGCATCCTGCTGGTCGTGATCCTCTTCACCGGCGGCATCAACCTGCATTACGTGGGGGAACTCATGGAAATGCAGACCGGCAACGGCCTATCCCATAATGCCAAATACCTGACCGTCTTTTTCATCAAACTCACGTTGGTCCTGGGCATTCTGACCTTGTTCCTGTATACCGTCATCTTCCGCATCGAGCCCACGGGCGACGAAGACGAACAAGAAAAAGCAGAGCAAAACGTCGAACCCATCCCTTTCCAAAAAGCCGGCCTCTGGATAGGCGTCCTCATAATCCTCTGCGCCGCCACCATGAAACATTTGCATTTGTAATCACTGTTTTCTCCCTCGCCCCCCGGGAGAGGGCCGGGGTGAGGGGACTTCCCTCTTTCTGTCATCCTCGACATCTTTAATCGAGGATCCAGTGTCTTTTCCTTGCCTTTGTTTTCTGCATTCGTAGCCGCGCCATCTCATGGCGCGTTCCTCCCTCCTTTGTTGTGTAGGGACAGGCCTGCGTGCCTGTCCAATGGAGGTAGAGCCATCTTGCCCTTCCCCTTTGTAAGGGGTCTTATATACTTAACGCCATAAGGGGTTACCTAGCCAGTCGTGCCCTTTCATCACGCAGGAATTCATGCCACTCTTTAAGAGACGTTTCATCTTCAACGTTGATCCGGCTTGGAACGTCTTGGCCTTTGTGTCTCTTTAGAAGTTTCTTTCGCAATACATCAACAGACTTTTGTGCACATTCCTTCATTGCATAAGGATTTCCAGGATGCGCAGGATTTAAAATCTTCGGCCTATATGAGCCAGCCACATAGTTGTATGCTTCTTCTACTTCATTCCAATAGCTTTCTGCCCTTTTCGGCCACCATTTAATTGCCGGAGAGATCAAGCCGTGGTAGATGCTTACAAGAACAATAAGTACCGCTAAGATAGGCCAAAACAGCGAAGGAACGGCGTTATACATAACAATCGCTCCTTGTTTGACAGCAATGAACCAACCAAGGATATAGGCCAACGGAACGGAGCCAATAAGTTGTAAGACGACATGCTCTGTCAATCGTTCTGCTATCCATTGAAACAGACGTTTCATGTGTAAAGTCTACAGTAGCACTGTAGATAAGCTCAAACTCTACGGCGTTAAGTATATAAGACCCTTTGTAAGAAGGAGCGAGGGGAGGTAGAGCACCTTTGCCTCTTTCTGTCATTCCCGACATTCTTAATCGGGAATCCAGTGTCTTTATTTTTTTTGCAGTCGTAGCCGCGCCATCTTATGGCGTTGTCTTTCAAGTCGCCTGACGCATTCCGCAGTATGCCCCCTCACAAATATGCCTTCTATCCCTCAGACAAATGCTTGGCCCGTAAGCAAGGATAGGTTATAAGTACAGAGTGAGTCATCGCTTGGGAAACACGTGAAGGAAGCCACTGCCCGCATCAAGATCAACAAACTGCTCGAAGCTGCGGGGTGGCGGTTCTTTGCCGAAGGGGACAAACCTGCCAATATATGCCTCGAACCAAGCGTCACGCTCCAACAATCCGACCTGGACGCCCTTGGTAACAATTTCGAGAAGACAAGCAAAGGGTTCATCGACTTCCTGCTGCTTGACGCCAAAGGGTTCCCGCTCATCGTCCTTGAGGCCAAACCGGAGGATAAGAACCCGCTGATCGGCAAGGAACAGGCCCGAAAGTATGCCAAGTCGCAGAACTGCCGCTTCGTCATCCTGTCAAACGGCAACCGGCACTACTTTTGGGACCTTGAACGGGGCAACCCATACACCATCACCTCGTTGCCTACACCGGACTCGGCCACTGGATACCGCGACGTAAAACCCGACCCTGCGCGTCTGATCGAGGAACAAATCCGCGACGACTATGTCGTTCTTACCCAACGTCCGAACTATACATCCGAAGCAGCCTGGAAAAACAAAGCCGAACGCCCGGACTTCATCAAAACCAACAAGTTGCGCTTCCTGCGCCCTTATCAACTAAAAGCCGTCCAAGCCCTGCAAAGCGCCGTCAAAGAGGGCAGCGACCGCTTCCTGTTCGAGATGGCCACCGGCACGGGCAAGACACTCACCGCTGCCGCCGTCATCAAGCTGTTCCTCCGCACCCGCAATGCCCGTCGCGTGCTGTTCCTCGTGGACCGGCTGGAATTGGAGGAGCAGGCGCGCAAAGTGTTTGCCGCCCTGCTCTCTGCCGACTTCCAGACGGTCGTCTACAAGGAGAACCGGGATGACTGGCGGCGGGCCGAGATCGTTGTCAGTACGGTCCAATCCTTTCTGTTCAACAACAAGTACCAGCGGCTCTTCTCGCCCACGGATTTCGACTTGGTGATCTCCGACGAGGCCCACCGCTCGATCGGCGGCAACGCTCGGGCGGTCTTCGACTTTTTCGTGGGCTACAAGCTGGGCCTGACCGCGACGCCACGCGACTATTTGAAAGGCGTCGGCACGACCGACGCAGCGACGCATGACCCGCGCGAAGCCGAACGCCGCCTGCTGCTCGATACCTACCGCACCTTTGGGTGCGGCAGCGGACAGCCAACTTTTCGCTATTCGCTGCTCGACGGCGTAAGGGACGGTTATCTGATCAACCCCACCGTGATTGACGCCCGCACGGAAGTAACCACCCAACTGCTCGCCGAAGACGGGTTCATCGTGTCCCTCACCGACGACACGGGTGAAGATCAGGAGGAGTCCTTCAAACAGCGCGAGTTCGAAAAGCGGTTTTTTTCCAAAGCCACGAACCAGGTTTTCTGCAAGACCTTCCTGGAGAATGCCCTGCGCGATCCCATCAGCCGCGAGATCGGCAAGTCGATCATTTTCGCCGTCAGCCAGAACCACGCAACCAAGCTGACGCAAATTCTCAATCAGATGGCCGACCGCATGTTCCCCGGCAAGTACCAATCGGACTTCGCCGTACAGGTCACGTCACAGATATCTGGTGCCCAGCAGTTCACCATCAACTTTACCGACACCAGCAACAACTTGCTCGGCTCGGAGAACTTCCTGCCCGGCTACAAGACCAGCAAGGCTCGGATCTGTGTCACGGTGGGGATGATGACCACCGGCTACGACTGTACGGACATCCTGAACCTGGGTCTGTTCCGGCCCATCTTTTCACCGACCGATTTTATCCAGATCAAGGGCCGGGGCACGCGCAAGCACGACTTCCTGGAACAGTGTCTGGACCCCACTCTCAAGCCCGGTCCGGAAGCCGGGGATACCGTCATCCAGCCACAGAAAACCGCGTTCAAACTCTTCGATTTCTTTGGCAACTGTGAGTATTTCGAAACCGAATTCAACTACGACCAGGTGCTGGAACTGCCACGCCCCCGACACGGGGACAGTGGCGGTGGAGGCGATACCGGACCAGTTAAGCTCGCCGGTTCCTACGAGCATTTGGGCGGAGACATTCTCGCAAGCATCAGCAAAGAGAGCATCGGACCGAAGGGCATGAAGATCGACCGGATGTTCTTCAACAGGTTCGCCGAGACCGTAAGGGAGGACGAAACCATTGCAAAAGCAGTCGAAGCCGGGCAGTGGGACCTCGTCATCGACTACGTCAACCGGAAGGTTTTCGACAAACCCGAGGAGTACTATACCCTCGACAAGTTGCGCAGAGCCGCTGCCGTGGATCGCCGCCTGACCCTGCGTGAAATCCTGGAAAAGGTCTTCGGCCTTATCCCGCATTTCAAATCCAAAGACGAATTGCTGGAAGAGGAATTCGCCAAATTCGTCGCTGATTACAAGCCCGAAGAGGCCAAGGCCATTCCGGCGATGAAGAACTATTTTAAAGCCTATGTCACTCACCCCTATATAAGAGACAGTATCGATAAACGCCACTTCACCGACTTGGCAACCAATCCGGCCTTTTCCACCAGCGACTACCGCGCCGTACCGGAGAAATACCGCAACCTAATCCCCGAATACATTAAGGATTATGTTTCAATGAACCAATTTGCTCCATAAAGTGTTGTGCGTTGAAGATTGATGATGTTTTTGATTGGAAATTGCTGATTTGGAAATTGTGAGCAACTAAAAGTCCTCGACCAAGAATGTTAGACACCAAAACCAAACGCCGCATCGACACTGCCCGCGACATCCTCGTGGGCAAAGTGCCCGACCCCAAGAGCCAAGTCGAGCAGATCACCATCGCGCTGATCTACAAGTTCATGGACGACTTGGATGCCGAAAGCGAGGAGTTCGGCGGCAAGCGGAAATTCTTCGCAGGCGAGTTCGCCCGCTTCGGTTGGGCCAAACTGATGCGCTCAGGCCTGGGCGGCCACGACACGCTCAACCTCTATACCGAGGCGATCAAGCGGATGCCGGAGAATCCGGGCATCCCACCACTGTTCCGGGACATTTTCAAGAACGCCTATTTGCCATACAACGACCCGGAGACCCTGCGCGCCTTCCTCAAGGTCATCGACGAATTCATCTACGACCACAGCGAGCGGCTGGGAGATGCCTTCGAGTACCTGCTCTCCGTGCTCGGCTCGCAGGGCGACGCCGGGCAGTTCCGCACCCCGCGCCATATTATCGACTTCATCGTCGCGGTTATCGACCCGAAGAAAGGCGAAAGCGTGCTCGACCCGGCCTGCGGCACCGCCGGGTTCCTGATTTCATCGTACAAGCATATTCTCGCCGCCAATATCGATGACAAGGGGCACGGTACCCTCACACCGGACGACAAGGAACGACTGGCCGCCAACTTCAAGGGGTACGATATCTCACCCGATATGGTGCGCCTGTCATTGGTCAACATGTACCTACACGGGTTTGCAGACCCGCACATCTTCGAGTACGACACGCTTACCAGTGAAGAACGCTGGAACGAGTACGCGGATGTGATTTTGGCGAACCCGCCGTTCATGTCGCCGAAGGGCGGCATCCGGCCGCACAACCGCTTTTCCGTGCAATCCAAGCGTAGCGAAGTCCTGTTCGTGGACTACATGGCCGAACACCTGACTCCTTCCGGTCGCGCCGGCATCATCGTACCCGAGGGCATCATCTTCCAGAGCCAGACTGTCTATAAGCAACTGCGCAAGATGTTGGTGGAAAATTTTCTGGTGGCCGTTGTTTCCTTACCCGCAGGCGTGTTTCAACCATACTCTGGGGTTAAGACCTCGATCCTCATTCTCGACAAATCACTGGCGAAGAGGGCCGACCGTATTGCGTTCTTCAAAGTTGAGAACGACGGCTTCGACCTGGGTGCCCAGCGACGTTCCATCGACAAGAACGACCTGCCGCAGGTCAAGGCTGAGATTACCGAATACCTGCGCTTGTTAAGGGCGGGTGAATCCAAGAACAATTTTGAACCTACCCTTGGGCTGATCACCGAGAAAGGCAAGATAGCAGAGAACGGCGAGTATAACCTGAGCGGTGAGAGGTATCGGGAAAACGCAGTACTGTCCTCAAGCTATCCAATGGTCGCCATTGGAGCGATTTGCGATCTCATCAATGGAAGGGCTTTCAAACCAAGCGACTGGGAGGACTCTGCAAGTGGAGGTCTTCCAATCGTCCGGATTCAAAATCTCAATGATCTCCATAGTGGGTTCAATTACTACACTGGAGAAGTGAGCGACCGGCATGTCATCAACGAAGGGCAGCTTCTTTTTTCGTGGTCTGGTTCACGAGGCACCTCGTTCGGAGCGCACATTTGGAACGGAGAAAAGGCTGTGCTGAACCAGCACATCTTCAAAGTCGGGGTTGATAAAGCTCGGGCAACCAAGATGTACTTGTTTTACGCTCTAAACAAAGCAGTCGCTCAGGTGGAAGAGAACCTTCATGGTGGAGTAGGCCTCGTTCACATCACCAAAGGTAACCTAGAGAAGATCGAAATTCCGCTCCCCCCGCTGGAGGTGCAGCGAGAGATTGTGGCAGAGATCGAGGGCTACCAGAAAGTCATCGACGGCGCCCGCGCCGTCATCGACAACTACCGTCCCCACATCCCCATCGACTCCGAGTGGCCGATGGTCGAGTTGAGGGATGTTTGTAAGCTAATTTCTGGTCAGCATATTGATAAGAGCAACTATAATATGAATGGTAAGGGAATTGGTTACTTGACGGGACCTGCCGATTTCGGAGGTATGTATGCTAGGGTCTCAAAATGGACGACGAAACCAAAAGTATTTGCGGAAAAAGGCGACATATTAATCACTGTGAAAGGCTCAGGATTGGGTAAGGTAAACTTCTTGAGTATGGAGAAAGCTGCAATTAGTCGCCAGTTAATGGCTATTCGAGTCCATGACGCTGTTCCAGAGTTTGTATACAGTAGTCTTGTTCGAATGTATGGCCAGATTCAAAAGCTTGGAGGCGGCGCGGCAATTCCAGGGATAACCCGGGATGATGTGTTGAGGCTAACAATCCCCTTGCCTTCTCTGGAAGTGCAACACACTATTGTCGCCGGACTCGAATCCGAGCAGGTCCTTGTCGCCGCTAACCGCGACCTGATCGAACGCTTCGAGAGAAAGACCCAAGCTACCATCGCCCGCGTATGGGGCGAAGACGCACCTGCTTCCCTAGCGACATGAGCGATGACAGGTCAACAAAAACTAAGGAAAATAGAGGAAAACCTTATGAATAAATTTGCGCCGCGAAAACTCTCCATTAGCTACTCTCACCAAGATGAAGATAAAATTCGTGACTTCATAAAGCACTTAGCCCCATTAAAAGAAAATGGGCTGATCTCTGAATGATATGACCGTAAGGTAATGGCAGGTCAGGACTTTCAAAACGAAATAGACAATAATTTGTATGATGCCGACATTATTTGCCTATGTATTTCTAAACATTTTCTTGCTTCATCGGAGTGTAAAAAAGAAAAAGTCAATGCAATCAAACTAAAGAGAGAAAAAGTAGTTTCCGTAATCCCAATAATATTGTCTGATTGCGGTTGGTCGGACGATAAAGATATTTCCCCACTATTAGCTTTGCCAACTGACGGCAAACCGATATCTAAATTTGGAAATTCAGATGCTGCCTGGAAAGACGTCTATCAAGGTTTAAAGCGTGTGATTGAAAATGAGAACAAAATTGCCAAGCTGAAACTTTCCAAAGAGTTTTTGTTCTTTCTCCAAAATACCGAACTGTTAACTCAAGCACATTCTCAAAAAGAAGAAGTGTTACTAGATGATATATTCGTTTATCCAGAACTATCAAAGTATGACGACTTAAAAGAATATAGAAAAAAAGAAAGTTCGGAAAAACTAATCAAAGCCTTTGGTGACTATTCGAAGATACTCATTGCGGGAGAAGAGCAGTCAGGCAAAACAACTTTGTGCAAGAAACTTCTAATTGAGCTGCGTCAGAAAAAGTTTGTTCCAATTTATGTAGCTTGCAAAAAAAGACACTTCCGCTGGCGGATAAAGAATAAAATCTCAGAAGAATTTAAAAAGCAATATAGCCATGAGATACCTTTTGAAGAAATTGACGCAGAAAGAATAAGGTAATTAGGGCGTTTCGTAACCAATGTGTGGTAGAAAACCAGCATGGTTACAGGACGACATACGGTTTTTAGTTGTGCGGCCAACTTTCTGCGCGGTCGCAAGTGCATTTTCTGCGGTTCCTTTCAGGTCTTGCACACCAGCCGCGGCTACGTGAAATGTGGGCGTTGCGGGAAAAGCAAGAGCCTCCGGCGGCTGCGCCGGGAGATCCGGATCCTGCAAGGCTTTTATCAATTGCAACCCGCCTATCGGTTGAGCCAGGATCTGAGCCTGGACCTGAAAGTCGTCACCCGCGTCTATCACCGTGTGCGCGAAGCGTTGTATCATGTCACTGAACTGGAAGCCGGCAAACTGAAGGGCGAGATCGAACTCGATGAGGCCTATTTCGGTGGCCGGCGCAAAGGCCAACGGGGCCGCGCCCCCGCGGGCAAAAGCGTCGTCTTCGGGATCCTGGAGCGGGACGGCCGCGTGTATACGAAAGTCGTCGAGTCGGTCAGTGCGGAGGAATTGATGCGGCATATTCAAGCGCACACCCGAAAAGGGTCGGTCTATTTCACGGATGCCTTTCGCGGGTATCAATCCTTAAAACGCTATGGCCACCATCATACGGTCAATCATGCGAAAGCGTTGGTGAGCCCGCGGACGAAGAATCACATTAACGGCATTGAAGGCTTTTGGAGTTACGCCAAACATATCTTGTATCAGTATCGCGGGGTCTCGAAATATCATTTCCCCATGTATCTGAAAGAAGTAGAGTATCGCTTTAATCACCGTCGGGAGAATGTGTTTAAACAGTTTCTGAAGATCTATTTTGGTTACGTTTCGCCCTAATTACCAAGAATAATCCCAATAATTGATGATTTTCACTTTGCCACGGACAAAGAAAAGCACCTAGAAGATTTGAGTGCCTTTCACTATCAGATAGTAATCGTTGACGATATTTTCAGGCTGAATCTTTCAGATAAAAGTCTAATCAACTCATTTAAACAATTTAAAATCGAAGAGTATACTCCCTCTCAAAGAAATAAATTGATAACTAAATGGGTTGAGTTATCAGACAAAAACCGCCGCGTTCCTCAAAATCACAATTCGATATATCACAATATCGACGATACAACTGAATTAGTCGATTCCGCACTAGGAAAAATTATAGGCAGCGGTATCATGCCTGCCTATCCGTTTTTCATCCTTACAGTAATAAATGCTTATGAGACTTTTTTGAAACCGCTTAATGAGGAAATAACATCTCAAGGTTATTGCTACCAGGCTCTCATCTATATTTACTTGAAAAAGCAGAAAGTTAAAAATGATGAAATTGACACTTATTTGAATTGGTAATTAGGGCGAAACGTAACCAAAATAGATCTTCAGAAACTGTTTAAACACATTCTCCCGACGGTGATTAAAGCGATACTCTACTTCTTTCAGATACATGGGGCAATGATATTTCGAGACCCCGCGATACTGATACAAGATATGTTTGGCGTAACTCCAAAAGCCTTCAATGCCGTTAATGTGATTCTTCGTCCGCGGGCTCACCAACGCTTTCGCATGATTGACCGTATGATGGTGGCCATAGCGTTTTAAGGATTGATACCCGCGAAAGGCATCCGTGAAATAGACCGACCCTTTTCGGGTGTGCGCTTGAATATGCCGCATCAATTCCTCCGCACTGACCGACTCGACGACTTTCGTATACACGCGGCCGTCCCGCTCCAGGAGCCCGAAGACGACGCTTTTGCCCGCGGGGGCGCGGCCCCGTTGGCCTTTGCGCCGGCCACCGAAATAGGCCTCATCGAGTTCGATCTCGCCCTTCAGTTTGCCGGCTTCCAGTTCAGTGACATGATACAACGCTTCGCGCACACGGTGATAGACGCGGGTGACGACTTTCAGGTCCAGGCTCAGATCCTGGCTCAACCGATAGGCGGGTTGCAATTGATAAAAGCCTTGCAGGATCCGGATCTCCCGGCGCAGCCGCCGGAGGCTCTTGCTTTTCCCGCAACGCCCACATTTCACGTAGCCGCGGCTGGTGTGCAAGACCTGAAAGGAACCGCAGAAAATGCACTTGCGACCGCGCAGAAAGTTGGCCGCACAACTAAAAACCGTATGTCGTCCTGTAACCATGCTGGTTTTCTACCACACATTGGTTACGAAACGCCCTAATTACCTATATCTTTAGGGAAAGAAAGGAGGAATTACCCCTTAATGATTTCAAGGCCTTTCTAACTTCGTATAAAGCCAAATACAATTTGCCCATTAAAGAGGAAACCTTGCTGTTAAATTTACAGCAGACGAGAATGTTTTCTTCGGATGATTTTAATAACTATTTTTTTGAATATCCCTATTTGTATTTCTTTTTTGTTGGCAAATATCTTGCCGAACATCTCGAGGAAAATAAAGAAACGATCAAAATGCTATTGGGTAATCTTCACAACAATGACAATGCTTATATCGCTGTCTTCATATCGCACCATTCAAAACATGGTTTCATTCTAGAGGAAATAATTGAAACCGCTTCAAGCTTGTTTAAGGAATTTGCAGAATCAAAGTTAGACCGTGATGAGCTTAGGTTCTTTGATGAACAAGCAAATATCATTGCACAAGCCACGTTACCGGGAGCGGATCACATGCCAGCGCATGAAAGGAAGAAAGATCTAAAAACGAGAGACAAATTAGAAAAAGCAAACGACGTTGCCGAGAGAAAAAATAGAAAAGATGCGAAGGATGACTTTACGCGCGAAATTAGGAGAAGTGTTAAAACAGTTGAGGTAATTGGAACGATAATTAAAAACAGGGCGGGATCCTTAAGAAAAGATAAACTCTCAACTGTTTTTGAGGAAGGAATGAAAGTTCATTTGCGGATTTTAAATGGCTTTATTGAAGCTATCAGAGCGGAGGGACGTCAAGAAGATGTCATAGATTTGATTTCAGATAGGTTAAGAATGATTGTAAAAGATAAACGACGGCGACCAAGCGAGAGGGAATTAAAGGAGACAGCCAAACGCATTTTTTGGAATGTAAATTTCGTTTGCGTTTACATCCTTATCGACAAAGTAATTCGCTCATTGGGTTCCAATAAACTAAATGAAATAATAGAAAAAGTTTGTGAGAGCAATAATACGCCTGCTACTTCCCTGATTAAGCACGGCATTTTAATGTGGCATCAGAAAAATCTACAAATTGACGCGATTGCAAATAGAATGAAATCAGATGACTTTTCAGAAATTGCGAAAGCCATTTTGAGACATAGAGTCGTAGATCATTACCGTATCCATTCTGTAGGATATAAAGAAAGACTGAAAATCAGGGATAAATTAGAAATTCCCATCAAGCTTTTGCCAAATCGTCCAGGGTGAAAGGCCAGTTCGGCTCAAGTAAAAAGCTGTAAGCATGGCCTCATTAGGTGAACTTCTAGCCAAGTTCCCATAACCTTCCTCTACATTTAGAAACAGAGACAAAAGGAAAAGACACTGGACCCCCGATCAGGTCGGGGATGACGGGGACCCTCACCGGTACAGACCGGGCACATTGTTTACATTTTAAACCGGGGACATGGTTTACACTGGTAGACTCCACGGCAAAGGAGGGCCTGCGCATGCCGTGGAAGGAGTGGAAGATCATGGATCAACGAGAACAGTTTGTACGTGACTGGTTAAGTGGGGAGTATACGAAGGTCGATTTGTGCACCGGGTATGGGATCAGCCGCCCCACGGGGGACAAGTGGCTGGCGCGGTATCACGCGCACGGGGTGGCGGGGTTAGCGGACGGGGCGCGGCGGCCGCATACGCAGCCACACCAGACCCCGGAGGCGGTCATCGAGGCCATTCTCGCGATGAAGCACCGCCATCCGAGTTTTGGGCCGAAGAAGATTCGGGATCGGTTACGGGCGGTGGCGCCGGACGAGGCGTGGCCGGTGGATAGCACGGTGGGGGTGATCTTGAAACGGGCGGGGTTGGTGCGGCCGCGGCGGATGCGGCGACGCGTGCCTGCGGATCCCCAGCGCCTGAGCCGAGGCACGGCCACGGCGCCCACCTGGAGTGCGGACTTCAAGGGGGATTTTCCGTTGGGCACAGGGCAGCGCTGTTATCCGCTCACCGTCATGGATCACGCCAGCCGGTATGTGCTGCGGTGTGAGGGGTTGCTCCAGCCGACGCGGGCCGCGGTGCAGCCGTGGTTGGCGTGGGTGTTTCACGAGTATGGGCTGCCGGCGACGATTCGGACGGACAACGGCCCCCCTTTTGCCTCCACCGCGCTCGGGGGCCTGAGTCGGTTGGCGGCGTGGTGGGTGCGGTTAGGCATTCGGCCCGAACGGATTCGGCCGGGCACGCCGAGTGAGAATGGCTGCCATGAGCGGATGCATCGGGCGCTCAAAGCGGCGGTGGGGCCGCCCGCGGCGACTTTGGCGGCGCAACAACGGCGGTTGGCGGCGTTTGTGGACGAATATAATTGGGCCCGCTCGCATGAGGCGTTAAACCGACAGACTCCCGGCCAGGTGTATCAGCCGTCGCCGCGGCCGTATCCGGCGAAGCTCCCGCCGATCGCGTATGCCCCGGGGACGCGCGTGCGGCAGGTTCGGCAGAACGGCGAAGTCCGCTGGCGGGGGCACGTGCTATACCTCTCGGAGGTGCTGGCGCAGGAGCCGGTGGGCTTCACACAGATCGGGGAAAGCACGTGGGCGATCCATTATAGTTTTCATCGACTGGGGACCCTGGATGACCGGACGTTGACGATTATCCCGGTCCGGCAGTGGCATCAACCGGAAACCATGCAGGCGATGTAAACCATGTGTCCGGTTTAGTTTGTAAACCATGTCCGGCTTGTACAACCCCGGCCCTCTCCCGGCGGGAGAGGGAGACAAAAGAAAGAGAAAACCGTCTTGGCCATGAAACGAAAATCCACACCACGATCGAATCATCAGACGTTCCTGCCAGGGTTGCGACCTTCGGGCGTGCCGCTTGTGGCGGTGATCGGGCGGCCGAACGTGGGGAAATCGACCTTGTTCAACAGGATTCTGGGGACCAGGAATGCTATTGTGGACGACCGGCCGGGTGTGACCCGCGACCGGATTTATGCCGAGTGTACGTACCAGGGCCGTCGCTTTCAGGTGGTCGATACCGGCGGGCTCGATCCAACCTCCACCGACGACATGCTCGGGCTCATTCGTCAACAATCGCAAATCGCACTCGCCACGGCGGATATTCTTCTGGTGATCATGGACGGCCGCGCCGGGCTGACGCCATTGGATCAGGAGATCGTGAACGGGCTCCACGGGGTGGACAAACCCACGTTCTGGGTCATCAATAAAATCGATTCCCCGACCCTGTACCCCCTGCTGGCGGACTTTTATCATCTCGGGAAGGACACGCTGTTCCCCATTTCAGCGGAACACGGCACCGGGGTGGATGAATTGCTCGAGGCGTTCCTGCATCTCCTGCCGGAGTTCGATCAGGACCTGGAAGAAACCGCCACGACCCGGGTGGCCATGGTCGGGCGTCCCAACGTGGGCAAATCCACGCTGGTGAACACCATACTGGGAGAAGAACGCGCCGTCGTCAGCGACGTGCCAGGCACCACGCGAGACCCCATCGACACGCACCTGGAACGCGAGGGCCGGCAATTTCTGTTGACGGATACGGCGGGGTTACGGCGTCGCGGCCGCGTGGAGCCGGGCATCGAAGGCTACAGCGTGGCCAGGACCATGAGGGCGTTGGGGCGGTCGGATATCGGCGTGTTGTTAATCGACGGTGTCGAGGGCGTCACGGACCAGGACACCAAGATTGCAGGGCTCATCCAACGGCAAGGACGAGGGTGCGTGATGCTGGTCAACAAGTGGGACCTGCGCCGGAATCAACGCGAGGCCAAAGCGAAGTTTTCTCTGGAGTTGCAGCGACAATTTCCTTTTTTCACCTTTGTGCCCATTCTCTTCGGATCGGCGCTGTCGCCCAAGACCATCGACCACCTGTTCGACGCCGTTACCCGGGTCATGGAGGCGTTCTCGTACCGGGTGCCCACCAATCGCCTCAATCTGTTCCTCCAAAAGGCGCTGACGGACAACCCCCTTACCGTGAAAAAAGGGAACCCGCCGAAATCGCTCTATATGACCCAGGTTGCGACCAAACCGCCGACGTTCGCGCTTTTTGCGGGCAAATCGGCCGTGCTCACCCCCGCGTACCTGCGTTACCTGGAAAACCAACTCCGGGCCACGTTCGGGTTTGAAGGCACGCCGTTGCGGATTATGGTCCGGAAGAAAAACTAAAGAGTCTATTTGCGGGGTGTCGCCCCCACGCGACGAGGTCCTTTTGTCGCAGGCCACCTGCCTGTTCTCCCCCTCACCCTACCCTCTCCCTCCAGGGGCGAGGGTTTTAGAAGACCAAGGCTGGTCGCATTTTGGCTCCATTTCTACTCTGTTTTACATCTTTTCGGATCTATTTAGACTACTTTTAGATACCTTTTAGCACCTTTTTGGAGACCCATTCGTCGCGTGACGTGTCATTCCTGTTACAGAAAGACACTGGATCCCCGATCGGGGTCGAGGATGACAAGAAAAGGGAAAGGGGAGAGGGGTTTATAGGGCTGCCACGCGGGTGAAGTAGTCGACGAAGGTGCGGATGCCGCCGGACGCCTGGCCCCAATCGAAATTTTCATTCGGGGCATGATAGCCGTGCTCGGGGAGACTCAATCCGAAAAAGAGAATAGGCACCTTCCACGTCCGTTCCATCAGAGACACTGCGCCGATCGATCCCCCTTCCCGAACCAATGCAGGGTTCTTCCTGAATGCTGTTCGCACCGCCTGTCGGAGCGCGTCGGCATACGGTCCCTGCGTCACGCCTCGAAACGGTTCGAGTTGCCCCTCGGCTTCGACGCGGATATCGGGATTCAGTTTATTGAGATGGGCTTTTAACCGCGAGAGTATTTTCGCGGGCTTCTGGTTCGGGACCAGCCGCATACTCACCTTCAGTTCCCCGAAGGGAGGGACCACGGTTTTCACGCCGGGCCCCATGTACCCGCCCACCAATCCATGCACCTCAAAGGTGGGGGCAGCCCAAATCCGTTGGACCAACTCGGCGCGGTTGCGTGTCCGAATCGACCGGAACCCGTAGGCCTTTTTGAACCGGTCCACCTGAAAGCCCGAGGAGAGAAATTGCTTCATTTCCCCGGCCGTGGGCGGAACCACGTCATCGTAAAACCCGGGAATGGTCACGCGGCCGGTTCGCGCGTCCACGCACGACTGCGCGGCTTCGCATAATTCGGCCAGCGGGTTTCTGGCCCCGCCGCCGGTTAACCCCGAATGCACGTCGGTCGTTCCCGTGCGCAGGGTCAACCGGGCGCCCAACAACCCGCGCAACCCCGTGGAAATGGCCGGGCGTTGGCGCGACACCCAAATGGTATCCGACACCAGGACCGAATCCGGACGCGGGACAGCGACCTGTTGATCCAGGGCGTCCTGGAAATTCGGGCTGCCGATTTCCTCTTCCAATTCCCAGAGAAACCGGATATTCAACGCCACGCCCTGCTCCACGGCATACCTGGCGGCCAGGAGCGCGGCCAGCGCCGGCCCTTTATCATCGGTCGTGCCCCGGCCCCGATAGGTATCCCCCTGTTTGCGAAAGACGAACGGTTTCTGCAACCACTCCGGTTCCTGGGCGGGTTGCACGTCCAGATGATTGTAAATCGTCAACGTGGGATACTGCTTCCCGACCTGCCAGCCGCCCGACACCACGGGATAACCCTTGGTGGTGACAATCCGCGCCCGCGCGCCGAGATTCCGTAGATACTGCGCCGCCACGGTCGCCATCCGGGCCATGTCTCTCCCGCGTGCTGGATCGGAACTCACCGATTGGATTTCGACCGCCTGTCCGAGCATCTCCTCAAAGTGTGTCCGGACCGACCGGATATAGGATTCCAAATGCTTCATAGACATACTCTCTTTCGTTCGTGAATTGTGTGGCGGCATTAGGCATGTCCAGGGCTTTGACCCAGGATGCCGCAGTTACTATCCCCCCTCACCCTGCCCTCGCCTTTGAAAGACAACCCCCTCAATCCCCCTTATCAGGGGGACGGCAGAACTCCTCGCCCCCCTGATAAGGGGGGAAGGGGGGTTTAGTCGGGGCGGACCTGCGTGTCCGCCCTCCCCTGCTTGTGGGCAGATCCTCATTCTGTCAACGCCTGTCCTGAGCCTGTCGAAGGGAATTACTGAACACATACAGGGATGACAGACTTTTTCTTTGTCAGCAATCCTCAGCCGAAATAAAAGGGGACCGGTGAAAAGCTGACGAGAAAAATGGCCAAGGCGCCCCAGCCCACCCACAGCCGGCCACGACCCAATTCCGCTGCCGGATCGATCACCGGCGGGTGGCTGATCCCGACCAGGCCGGCCAGGACCGCCCACAAAATCCACCCCGGCCACCCCCAGAGCCCCAGCACCAGCAGGATGGGAATCGTCGCCAGCGCCAGGGTCCGTTGACGGCGCCCGAACAGCGCATAGGCCACGTGCCCGCCGTCGAGTTGCCCGATCGGAATCAAATTCAACGCGGTGATGAAGAAGCCGAACCACGCCGCAAAGGCCACGGGGTGCAACACGATGTCGTAGGTGGCGGGGAGCGGTCCGAACATGAGCCACGCGATCAATTGCAACAACAGCGGCTCCCCCAATTGCAGGCCATAATGGCCCATCGTGGGTTCGACTTTTGAATAGGACAGCCCGATGATCAGGGCCGGCACGGCCACGATAAAGCCCGCAATCGGGCCGGCCACGCCGATATCGAACAAGGCACGACGATTCATGATGGGGGAACGCATGCGAATGACGGCGCCGAACGTCCCGATAAATTGTGGAGGCCCCGGAATGAACAGCGGCAGCGACGCCGGGACCCGATGCACACGCGACAGGTAAAAGTGCCCGTATTCGTGAGTGACGAGGATACCCAATAACGTGCCGGCGAACGGCCACCCGTCCAACAGGTTGCCGGGATAACGCATGAGGAAATCCCATGCGCCCGACACGGGCTCGGTATTGGCTTGATACGCACCCGCCCACAGCGTGGTGAAGACGGTCACCACCAACAAGCCGAGCGGGAGGTAGAGGGCCGACACCGCGCTTTCCGGTGCAAGCTCGGACTGTTCCCAGTCCGGCGACCATTCATCGGGACCCTGAGGCCTGTCATCTTTCGACGGGTCACCGGGAAACCCCTTGTTCTGTTCTGGCGGAAATTGTTGTTGATCCATAAACGACGACGACTCAGGGGCGGAACATCATGGTGGAATCATCCAAAGGGATTCGTGACTCGTTCTTCTTTGACCGTCGTCGGAGGGCCGTGCCCGGGGAGTAACACCGTGTCCGGCTCCAACTGCAACACGCGCCGGCGAACCGACGCCAGATGATCCGCATACAACGACAGCGGATTGGACCCACCCACGGACCCGGCAAACAGCGTATCGCCGACAAAACAGAGCACCTGGCCGCGGGATTGAATCCTGTAGCAAATTCCGCCAGGGGTATGGCCGGGCGTGGCGAGACACTCGACCTTCAGGTCCCCCACGGCAAGGACCTGGGCATCCTTGGGAACGACGACCGACTCTTGCGGAGGCTTCCAGGGCAACAGCGGGAAATCTCCCTCTCCAAGATACACCGGAACGGGCCATTCGGACAAAATCCGATCCAAGCCACCGGCATGATCCATATGCCCATGCGTCAAGCACACGCCGGCCAACGTCGCGTGTTGCTCTTCGAGCACCGCCAACATGGCCTCCGCATTGTACGCCGTATCGATAAACACGGCCTGTTTGGTTTGAGGATCGACCAGGACGTACCCCTTGACCTCGTAGCCCCCGATGTCACCAAGAACCGTCACCACGAGAGAAGAGACCCACTCCGGAGAAGGCTGCGGCACCCATCCCCCAACGGACACGGCGGCAAGCGCCTCGCTTTTGAGGGCAAGAACCCGGGCCATGGCGTGGGCTTCGTCTTCCGACGGGGCGCGGGCACCCTGTTCCAGATGTTCCCACTCGTCTTTGCGAAGATGGGCGGTTTCCGCCGCATGGGCGATCGAGTGTCCGCTTCCCCTCCGGGCTTTTTTCACGATGTCGCAAAATTCGTCTTCGAGTGCCACGGGAGGCGACAGCGCAGACTGCCAGGCCCGCACCATCGCGGGATCAATATCGACCAAAATGACCGATTGCAGGGATTGGGGCTGAAATTGGCGAATTTCTTCAACCATCCCTTGCGCGGCTTCCTCGGGCTTGACCCTGCCGACTCCCGTACCCATTCCGGGAATGGCGAGGGAGACAAAGCCGTGTTCATCGGCCAGCCGGAGAGCGGCGCGTGTGGCCAATCTCACGTTTTGGACGGGGATGCGCATGGCCGGTTCGGGCATGGTCGGCGCATGAATGATCCCCGCAAAGCGTGTGCGTCCACCCGACGTCAGCACGGCATGCCCCACGGGGATCGGCGCCTGTCGCCGCGCCTCATCTTCCACGTCTGACCCCGCGGCGCGCCGGATGATCCCGGCCACACCCCCGCCCATGAGGCCGTGACTGTTCGCCGCGTTGACGATGGCCTGCGCCTGAACGTCGAGGAGGCTGCCTTGCAGACACGTGATTTCCATCAAGTATTGCCTCATCTCCTCCGGTCTTGTACTGTTAGACGAAACACGAACGTATCATTTCACGAAAAGGGTCCTGCATGCATATAGCAGAAGTGTTTCGGCAAAACCAGCCTGCAATCAGTTTTGAGTTTTTTCCCCCCAAAAGCGAGGCTGCGTCCGAGGCGTTGTTTCATACCATTGAAACGTTGATTCCCCTGAAACCCGCCTACGTCAGCGTTACCTATGGTGCGGGCGGATCAACGCGTGAATTGACCCATGACCTGGTCGTCAAGTTGAACCGTGAGACGAATTTAACGATCGTGTCGCACCTGACGTGCGTGAAATCGAGCCAGGAGGAAATCTTCAAGATTCTCCAACGATACGATGAACACGGCGTCCAAAATATCATGGCCCTGCGAGGCGACCCACCCACCCAGGAGCCGTGGGATCCGGCCGAGCAGGACTTTCGTTATGCCGTGGAATTGGTGGCCTTTATCAAAAAACATTTTCCCCACATGGGAATCGGGGTCGCCGGGTTCACCGAAGGCCATCCCGACACCCCCAATCGACTCAAAGAAATCGAGTATCTCAAAGCCAAAGTCGACGCCGGCGCCGATTACATCTGCACGCAACTCTTTTTCGATAATCGCGATTTCTATGATTTCTGCGAGCGGTGCCGGCTGGCCGGGATCCACGTGCCCATTATCGCGGGTATCATGCCCATTACCTCACTCAAGGGGATGAAGCGGATGGCGGAACTCGCCCTGGGCGCGCGTTTTCCGGGAAGGCTGCTTCGCGCCTTGGCGAGCGCGCAGGATGATGCCCAAGCCGAAAAGATCGGGACCCATTGGGCCACGGAACAGGTCCTGGACCTCTTGGACAACAAGGTGCTCGGAGTGCATCTCTACACCCTGAACAAATCCAGAGCCTCGTTACAGATCTATGAAACGCTGGGCATCCAGCGTTTCGACCAGCTCGTGCAATAGGTAGGTCGGGTTAGCCAAAGGCGTAACCCGACAATCCGCCGTTCGACGCCTCTGTCGCATTGCGCTCTCGTGTCGGATTACGCTCCGCTAATCCGACCTACAACTACTGAACATTTACAATCCCCGGCTCCCCTCCTGTCATCCTCGACATTTTCAATCGAGGATCCAGGGTTTTTTCTTTTTCTTCTTTTTACGAGGATAACGACACTGGATTCCTGCTTTCGCAGGAATGACAGAAAAAAAAGATCGACCCGGAATGCCTGCCTACCTATTTCTTTTCGAGTTTCGACCAGGAATCGCGGAGGGCGACGGTGCGGTTGAACACGAGTTGTCGGGCGGTTGAATCGGAATCGACGCAAAAATAGCCCTGCCGTTCGAACTGAAACCGTTGGGCGACGGCGGCTGCCTGCAATGCTGGTTCGACCCGGCAGCCCCGTAGCCGTTCCACCGAGTCGGGATTGAGCACGGTCCGGTAATCCCGGCCGTCCTTCTCCGGGTCAGGAACAGAAAACAGATGATCGAACAGCCGCACTTCGGCCTCGAGCGCATGCGCTGCGGACACCCAATGGATGGTGCCCTTCACTTTTCTGGCAGGCTGCCCCGACCCGCTTCTCGTCGCCGGATCATACGTACACCGGACTTCGACGATCTCTCCCTGCTCATCCTTGATCACGTCCACGCATCGAATGATATAGGCATAGCGCAACCGCACCTCTTGGCCGGGCGCGAGACGAAAGTATTTTTTCGGAGGATCTTCACGAAAATCTTCCCGCTCGATATAGAGAACACGGGAAAACGGGACCGCTCGACTCCCCATCGCGGGATCTTCAGGATTGTTCACCGCCTGTAATTCTTCCACCTGATCTTCCGGGTAATTGGTAATGACGACGCGCAAAGGCCGGAGCACCGCCATGACCCGTTGCGCACTCGCATTCAGGTTTTCCCTGACGAAATGCTCCAACAGGTTCACCTCGACCACGCTGTCGCGTTTCGCCACCCCGATATGTTCGCAAAAACGCCGGATCGCGTCGGGGGGATACCCTCGGCGCCGCAAGCCCATCAACGTGGGGAGGCGTGGATCATCCCATCCCGACACGTGCCCCTCTTCAACGAGCCCCAACAGTTTCCGTTTGCTCAGCACCGTGTGCGTCAGGTTCAAGCGCGCGAATTCAATCTGCCGGGAATGGCACGCTACTTCACACTCGTCGAGCAACCAATCGTACAACGGCCGGTGATCCTCAAACTCCAGCGTGCAGAGGGAATGCGTCACCCCTTCGAGGGAGTCGGACAAGGGATGCGCGAAATCATACGTGGGATAGATGTTCCAAGCGGTGCCCGTCCGGTGATGCGGCACCCGCCGGATCCGATAGAGCGTGGGATCGCGCATGTTGATGTTGGGCGAGGCCATATCGATTTTGGCGCGGAGCACGTGCGCCCCCTCTTCGCAGTCGCCCGCTCGCATCCGTGAGAACAGGTCGAGGTTCTCCTCCACCGATCGCGTCCGGTACGGGCTCTCCTTGCCCGGCTCCGTCAGGGTCCCCCTGAATTGACGGATCTCCTCCGCGGTCAGACTGTCCACGTAGGCTTTGCCCTTCCTGATCAGGAACACCGCATACTCGTACAATCGCTCGAAATAATCCGAGGCAAAGAAACACCGGTCCTGCCAGTCGAATCCCAGCCAACGCACGTCCTCCTGAATGGACTCCACGTATTCCACGTCTTCCTTGGCGGGGTTGGTGTCGTCGAACCGCAAATTGCACAGCCCCCCGGCAAATTCCTGCGCAATGCCGAAATTCAAACAAATGGATTTGGCGTGCCCTATGTGGAGATAGCCGTTGGGTTCCGGCGGGAACCGCGTATGCACGACACCGTCGAATTTCCGTTCTTCCCGGTCCTGCGCCACGATCGCGCGAATAAAGTCTTTGGACGTCGTCTGAGGGTTGGACATGCTCAAGAATCCTTATCTGCCGTTTCCATGCTGCCGTGACAATCCACGTCAAGAAACCATCACACCCAAGGCTAATATGGTTTTTTCCCTTTGAACAACACCAGCAAGCCTATGACCCCGACGATCAGCAACAACGCGCCGTACAAGTATTGGTCATCCATCGTCGTCCCTCCCGGGTTCTCTTTTCCGCACGCGGCGGTCTAGCTCCAAGTCGGATTACGCTCCGCTAATCCGAGCTACACAAAACTGTCACCTTGTTTGCCTCAGTTCCTCTCCTTTGTAAGGACGGGAACTTTTCCCGAAGAGGGAAAAGTTGGGAGGTAGAGCTATGGGTAGCCATCCGACAATCGGCCCATCCGATACGGTGACGAGCGCAGCCGCGCGTCAGGGTCAAAAGGCGTACTTCAGCCCGACGCTGAGCGCCCAGTATTGGATGTCGCTGAACGTCAGCTTGCCGTCGAATGGGGTCGTGCCGTCAGCCCGGACCGGTCTGTGACTTCTGACGAGGTCCCACACGGTGTCGCCTTCAAGGTCCTGAAAGGAAGCCCAGCGCGCTTTCATCCCGATGGAGACCTGTTCCGTGAGCGCGTAGTCCAGGCCCCCCAGGAATTGAAAGCCGAAGAGCGTGTCGGTAAACCCGGTATCCAGCAAGCTCAGCGTGCCGGCGGCAGCCGGTGGTTTGTCGGCCGGGTAGCCTTGTGCGATCGTCCGGCGCGAGAAACGGGCCTGGTAGTCCAGGCTGGTGCGAGCCCACCCGACGCCCGCACCCACGTAGGGCGTCCAGCGCGAGTCGTTCAGAAAATCATAGTAGGCGTTCACGAAGAACTGATGGGCGCTGAAGTCCGATATACGTTCCGAGGGCGGGTCGAGCGTGCTTACCTCGGAGCTTTTGCTCTGCAGCGCCGCGTTCCCCCCAGGTAACTGCCAAGGAGAGGAGTCGCCACCGTGAGAACGGTTCAGGTATTCGAATTCGACGCGAAACCTGTCCAGCGCATACCCCACGCTGACGCCGCCCAGAAACCCTGTGCCCAGATCAAACGAGTTTATAGACATCGGTTGAGGCGTACTACCCGCACAGTCCGGGCCGGTGGGATCACCCCCGACCAATACGTCGCACTGCGTTGGATGGTTGACTCCGGACAGCACGGACCCCAGGTCCCCGGCATTCGCAAACCCCAACTCGATGCCGGCGTAGAATCCCTGCCGGCTCGTTTCGGCGTTTGCCATACCTGCCGAAGCGAGTATGCAGAGACCCAGCACCAGGGCAAGACACCTGGATGGGTGAAGGCGCATCTCTCTCGTCATCGTCGCTTCTCCCACGTAATCATGACTAATAGTTGGATTCCTACGCTCCATACTCCATCTTACTATAGACTGAAAATTTGACGGTCGCGGAAATTGGCTGGGGGAGAAGGATTCGAACCCTCACAATCAGATCCAGAATCTGATGTCCTACCCTTAGACGATCCCCCAGTCCATGAAAAAGCTTAAAGGGAGCCGTTTCGCTGAGTCAAGAAATTATGCTCATTTTGATGCTGTCTGTTGCGACTATTCTTGATAGTTCCCAGTGGAGTTGGGGAGAGCGGCATTCCGGCTCACGGCAGGCACTGAGTGAAGTCACCCCACGACCTTAGACCTCCTTTTTTTAGATCGTTCGTTTTAAAATGATTGTTCCAGAATACTTGCATGTCATGTAGCTTTTACGTATAGTTTAAGCATTTTAGTGCCTTAACTTTTATTATTTTCAAGATAGCCATGCCCAGAAAAAAAGAATTCGACGTCGATGCGGTCCTGCACAAGGCGATGACCGCCTTCTGGACCCGGGGCTATGAAGCCACGTCCTTAAACGATCTTTTGGACTGCATGCAGATCCAGCGCGCCAGTCTGTATAACGCGTTCGGTGACAAGCGCACCCTCTTCCTTGAGGTTTTGCGCCGATACGACGTCATCTACCGCCGGGCCGAGGTCGCAAGGCGTGTGAACATGCCTTCGCCCCGCCAAGCCATTCTCGGCTTATTCCAGGATGCGGTCACCGCGGTGGTGGTGCATGGGGCACGCAATGGGTGTTTTCTGATCAATACGGCCTTGGAGTTATCGCCGCACGACGAGGAGGTGGCTGAGATCGTCCGCACGGCCTTCACCCACATGGAACACAAATTTTTCCGCAAGATGATCGAAAAGGGCCGAGCCAGTGGCGAGATTGCCAAGTCAGTGGTGCCGGCCACGAGCGCGCGTGCCTTGCTGAGCCTGCTCATCGGGTTGGTTGTCCTCTCCCGCAGCCGTCCGGAGAAGCTTTTGCTGCAATCGATCGCGCACCAGGCGGAAGTCCTTTTACCTCCCGGCGATACGGCAGCCCCTCCTCTCGCCATCTCCGGCGTATCCCGTAGCCAATGGCCAAATAAAATCCCGGGTAATTAGGGCGTTTCGTAACCAATGTGTGGTAGAAAACCAGCATGGTTACAGGACGACATACGGTTTTTAGTTGTGCGGCCAACTTTCTGCGCGGTCGCAAGTGCATTTTCTGCGGTTCCTTTCAGGTCTTGCACACCAGCCGCGGCTACGTGAAATGTGGGCGTTGCGGGAAAAGCAAGAGCCTCCGGCGGCTGCGCCGGGAGATCCGGATCCTGCAAGGCTTTTATCAATTGCAACCCGCCTATCGGTTGAGCCAGGATCTGAGCCTGGACCTGAAAGTCGTCACCCGCGTCTATCACCGTGTGCGCGAAGCGTTGTATCATGTCACTGAACTGGAAGCCGGCAAACTGAAGGGCGAGATCGAACTCGATGAGGCCTATTTCGGTGGCCGGCGCAAAGGCCAACGGGGCCGCGCCCCCGCGGGCAAAAGCGTCGTCTTCGGGCTCCTGGAGCGGGACGGCCGCGTGTATACGAAAGTCGTCGAGTCGGTCAGTGCGGAGGAATTGATGCGGCATATTCAAGCGCACACCCGAAAAGGGTCGGTCTATTTCACGGATGCCTTTCGCGGGTATCAATCCTTAAAACGCTATGGCCACCATCATACGGTCAATCATGCGAAAGCGTTGGTGAGCCCGCGGACGAAGAATCACATTAACGGCATTGAAGGCTTTTGGAGTTACGCCAAACATATCTTGTATCAGTATCGCGGGGTCTCGAAATATCATTGCCCCATGTATCTGAAAGAAGTAGAGTATCGCTTTAATCACCGTCGGGAGAATGTGTTTAAACAGTTTCTGAAGATCTATTTTGGTTACGTTTCGCCCTAATTACCAAATCCCGTCTGACACAGCCGCCATTCCAGGCCCCGTGAGGCTTTGAAAGAAGGCACCTGAGGCCTATCCCTCCCGCAGGGCGGGGATAGGCTGCTACAAATACTGCGCCGTTCCCTCTTTCCAGATAAACCTTCTTCTACCCAGGGGCAAGTTTCATGCTTCCCTGCGCCCCTCCTGACCCCTTCGCCAGGCCCTTCCTTTTGCTCAAGACACGCTCAGGACAGGCAAAGGCGGAAAAGGACGGGGAGCAAGTCTATATGCATGCAACATGTATGTAAGATTGTATGTATATGTTGTCATGCGTAGGACTACATCCCAGGTCAAAGCAGCCGCTGAGTGGGGGCATCCCACGAGGGCGGGCGGGCCATTTCTAGATCGTTCATTTCAAATTGATTGTTCCAGAATGCTTGCATGGCATGTGATTTTTAGATAATATTTTCCGACTTTTTCATGCCTGTAGGGGATCCACCGTGCCGAGAAAAAAAGAATTCGACGTCGATACGGTCCGGCACAAGGCGATGGAGGCCTTCTGGGCCCGTGGCTATGAGGCCACGTCCTTAAACGATCTCCTGGACTGCATGCAGATCCAGCGCGCCAGTCTGTATAACACGTTCGACGACAAGCGCACTCTCTTCCTCGATGCTTTGCGCCGATACGACATCATGCGCCAGACCGAAATCGCAGCGCTGGCGAAAGCGCATTCACCCCGCCAAGCTATCCTCAGCTTATTCCGGGATACCATCGCTGCGGTGGTGGAAAAGGGAGCACGAGACGGGTGTTTTCTGGTCAATACGGCCTTGGAGTTATCTCCCCACGACCAAGAGGTAGCGCAGGTCGTCGGTCGAGCCTTCATCAAGAGGGAACGATTCTTCCGCAAAATGATCGAAAAGGGCCGAGCCAGCGGAGAGATAGCCAAATCGGTGGTGCCGATCCAGACCGCGCGCGCATTACTGAGCCTGTTCATCGGGCTACGGGTGCTCTCCCGCAGCTGTCCTAAGAAGCTTTTGCTGCAATCGATCGCGCAGCAGGCGGAGACCCTTTTACCCCTTGGCGGTAAGGTGCCCCCTCCTCTTGCCCTCTCCGGCTCATCCTGTAGCTAAAAGTCACCAAGCGTAGTGAGAATGACCCAAGGGAAAGAACCTCGTCACGACGCGGGGATTCTGTGGAGGGCCTGTTCAAGGCGTTTGAGAGTCCGTTCCTTGCCCAGTAATTCCATGACTTCATAAATGCCCGGGCTGGAGGTTCTTCCGGTAAGGGTAACGCGAAGGGGTTGGGCAAATTTCCCCATCTTCAGGTGGTCTTCCTCGAGAATGGTTTGCACTACGGGATCAAGCGTCTCTTTGGAAAAAGGATCGACCGTCTTCACCCGTTCGGCGAATTTGTTGAGGCTGGGAGCAATCGCGGGGGTGAGAAACTTTTCAGCCGCCGCTTCATCCATCGCCACGGGTTCCATAATATAGGGCAACGTCCAATCCACCATTTCGACCAGCGTTTTCGCACGCTCGCGCAGGTGAGGGACCACCGCTTCAATGCCACCCTGGGGTTGAACGAGTCCATCCCGGTCGTATCCCTGCTTTTCCAAAAAGGGAAGTAACAGTTCCGCGATGTGCCGTGGCTCACCTTGTTTGATGTATTCGGCATTGAGCCATTGCAGTTTTTCCGGGTTGAACACCGCTGCGGATGATTGCACGTGGTCAAAGGAAAATTTCTCGATCATTTCCTGGATTGAAAAAATCTCCTGGTCGCCGTGCGACCATCCCAGCCTGACCAGATAATTCACCAGCGCCTGCGATAAATATCCCATTTCCTGATACGCCAACACCGACGTGGCGCCATGTCGTTTGGACAGCCTGGATTTGTCCGAACCCAAAATCATCGGCAGGTGTGCGAACTTGGGCACCGGATATTCCAACGCTTCGAACAGGGGCACCTGGCGCGGCGTGTTGTTGACGTGATCGTCGCCGCGAATCACGTGCGTGATCTCCATGAGCGCGTCATCGATCACCACGGACAAATTATACGTGGGATAGCCGTTCGATCGAAGAATGATGAGGTCGTCGAGGACGGTGTTTTCGAACACGATGGTGCCTTTGGTCAGGTCCTCGACAACGGTTTGCCCTTCTTGAGGAGATCGAAACCGGAGCGCCGCCGGTTCCGTGGGAGCGGTCAGGCCTCGTTCCCGACACCGGCCATCGTATTTGAGGGGCTCGCCTTTGGCCTGGGCCTCTTTCCTCCGGGCTTCGAGTTCTTCCGGCCCACACACGCACCAATAAGCTTGACCTCGTTCGAATAATTCCAAGGCTTTTTGCCGGTAGAGATCCAGCCGGTCGCTTTGCCGATGGGGACCTTCATCCCAATCCAGCCCGGCCCAGCGCATGCCGTCGACGATCGCGTCGATGGCGGAATCCGTTGACCGGTCGCGGTCCGTATCTTCAATCCGCAAAATAAATTTTCCGCCATGCCGCCGGGCGAACAACCAGTTGAACAAGGCCGTCCGAAGGCCTCCGATATGGAGATACCCCGTGGGACTTGGTGCAAAACGAACTCTGACGTCGGTCATGCCTCTTTTCTATCAAAGTGTGCCCTCCGGTTGCCACTTTATTTTTTGTGCGTCGTTGGTACAGAATAAGGGGCCGACCGTACCCACAGCCTTGACCGAACCTACCCTGCATGCTAGATTGCCCTCTTGTTTCCTGTTGTCTCCGAAAATACTTCTGAGTGGGGCTGTGGCGCAGTTGGGAGCGCGCGTGAATGGCATTCACGAGGTCGCCGGTTCAATCCCGGCCAGCTCCACCAACTACTCGTAGCGGTTGGTCGGAACCCACCTCGATTTCTTTCATTTTTTCTCTGGTTTTGAGAGCCCGGCGCCAAACCGACCTCTATCTTTCCGGATTGAACCATGATCCATATTGAATCCTTAACCAAACAGTATCCGACGAAAACGCTCTTTTCCGAGGCATCAGCCCACCTCCGTCCGGAAACCCGGATCGGCCTCGTGGGTCGAAACGGAACGGGAAAAACCACCCTGCTCCGGATGATTATGGGTGTGGATTCGCCTGACGACGGAGCAATCCGAAAACGGCCCTGGCTCCGTATCGGATATCTCCCCCAAGAGCTCGACGCCCCCACGAACCTGACCGTGCTTGAGGCGGCCCATCGCGAGCAGCACCCCGAACATGAAGCCAAACGCATTTTATCGGGACTTGGGTTTGGCGAGGCGGATTGGCATCGATCCCTGCAAACCTATTCCGGCGGTTATCGCATGCGGGTGGCGCTCGGACACCTTTTGCTCGCCAACCCCGACGTGTTGCTGCTCGACGAGCCGACGAACCACCTGGACAAACCCACGCAGACCTGGTTCGAATCCTTTCTGCTCGCCTCGAAAACGACCATGCTCATCATCAGCCACGATACGAAATTTCTTGATCGGTTGACCACGCACATCTGGGAAATCCGCAATCATCACATCCAGGAATATCGTGGAAACTACCAGACCTTTCAAGCCTTGCGCGCACAACTCGACGTCCAACAAGCGTCGGCCGCACAGCGCCAGGCCAAGGAGGTCGCGCGCGTGCAAAAGTTTGTGGATCGATTCCGCTCCAAGGCCACCAAAGCCAAACAGGTGCAATCGCGCATCAAGCAGTTGGAGAAAATCAAACTCATCGAGACCAGGCGTGACCCCAAACGACTTCGCTTCCGGTTTCCACAACCCGCCAAGAGTGGGATCCAGGTGTTGGAACTGAACGACGTCCGAAAACAATACGACGAACACGTTGTTTATGAGGGGCTTCACTTTTCGGTCGACTGTGGGCAACGGGTCGCGCTGGTCGGAGAAAACGGCGCGGGGAAAAGCACCTTGTTGAAAATGCTGGCAGGCGTGTTACCCTTCGAGGCCGGCACTCGACGGGAAGGCCACGGCGTGACGCTGCATTATTTTGCTCAGCACCAAGCCGAGATTCTGAATCCCGAGCATTCGATTCTGGAATCCTTGACGGAAGCCGCACCCCAAGCCGAGACCAATTATTTGCGTAGTACCGCCGGGGTCTTTCTTTTTTCCGGACAGGATCAGAAAAAGCCGATCAAGGCTCTCAGCGGTGGGGAGCGTAACCGGGTCGCCCTGGCTCGCATGCTCGTGGAACCGGCGAACACGCTCTTGTTGGACGAGCCCACCAATCACCTGGATCCTGCCTCCGTGGACGTCCTCACCGATGCGCTCCTCGACTTTCAGGGCACAATGGTGTTCATCTCCCATGATCCGCTTTTTTTAAGCCGGGTGGCGACGCGGGTCGTGGAGATCGAAGAAGGCCGTGTCAAAGATTACCTGGGAGACTACGAATATTATTTATGGAAACGCGCACAGGAACTCGAAGCGTTGAAAGCACAGGAAGAGGCCCAAGCGATTGCGAAACCGGAAAAACGAAAAACCCGCCGCACCCCGGTCCCGGCGGAAGCATCCCTGCCGTCGAATACACCCACTCGACGCGATATGACCAAAACGGTCAACCGGTTGGAAAAACAGGTGGCCCGGTCGGAAGAGGACATTGCGGCCTTGGAGGATCGGATCAAAGCCCGGGCCGAAGAACTCTCCACGCCGGAACTTTACCGGGATTTTCCCCGGTGGAACGAGTTGCATCAGGAACATGAACGCTGGAAACAGGAACTGGACATCCTGACGAACCGGTGGTCAACCCTTTCCATCGAACTCGCGGAGACCAAAGACCAACTGGCACGAGTCGGGTAATTGTAGCTTGCCGTCGGATTACGCTACGCTAATCCGACCTACAAGAACTTTTCGCCTGTTCCTTCCTCGCCTTTGTCAGACAACCCCCTCAATCCCCCTTATCAGGGGGACGGCAGAGTTCTTCGCCCCCCTGATAAGGGGGGCACGGGGGGGTTCAGCATTGCAGGTCGGGTTAGCCGAAGGCGTAACCCGACATCCCCGCGGCCATCACCGCACCTGCGGTCATGGCCGGTAATACTTTTTCTTGTCCAGTTCTTTCGGCAAATGGGTTTGTTCGGTTTGGGCCTTTCGATCGTGATGCACGTAGCGATACCCTTTTCCATATCCCAAGTCCTTCATCAGCGACGTCACGGCGTTTCGTAAATGCAAGGGGACGGGCAGGTTGCCGAAGGCCTTGGCATCCTTCCGCGCTTCGATCAATCCGGCGTACGACGCGTTGCTCTTGGGACAGGAAGCCAAATACGTGGTGCCCTGCGCCAAATTGATTTGGGCTTCGGGGAGCCCAATCACTTCCACGGCGTGGAAAATCGACGTGGCCACGACCACCGCCATGGGCTCGGCGTTGCCGACGTCTTCCGAGGCGAAGATGACCATGCGTCGCGCGATGAATTTGGGATCTTCCCCACCTTCCAGCATCCGGGCCAACCAATACAACGCGCCATCGGCGTCGGAGTCCCGCATGCTCTTGATATAGGCCGAGATCAGGTTGTAGTGCTCTTCTCCATCCTTGTCGTACCTCACCCGTTGCTGCAGGATCCCTTCCAGTTGCGGACGATCAAGGGTGACCGGCGTCTCGGAGGCGGCGGCGGCTTGCCGAATCACGTATTCCAGGGCCGTGAGCAGTGACCGGGCGTCTCCGTTCCCGTACCGGATCAGATACTGCCGCGCCTCGTGGGTCAGGATCGCCCCGGATTTCCCGAGACCGCGCTCGACGTCATTCAGCGCCCGATCCAGGATGCTTTCCATCGCGTCGTCATTCAACTCATTGAGGGTCACGACCATGGAGCGGGACAGGAGTGGCGCAATGACTTCAAAAGAAGGATTTTGCGTGGTCGCGCCGATGAGAATGATATCCCCCTTCTCGACGTGGGGCAGGAAGGCATCCTGCTGCGCTTTATTGAACCGGTGAATTTCATCGACGAACAGAATGGTGGCCTGATCCTGCATTCGTCGTCGCTGCACGGCTTCCTTGATGATCGCTCGAAGCTCGGTTACTCCGCTGACCACGGCGGAAAACGCCACGAATGCCGCTTTCGTTTTTTGGGCGATGATGTGGGCCAATGTGGTTTTCCCCGAGCCGGGCGGCCCCCACAGAATCAGCGATGGGACCCGGTCATTTTCAATGGCCTGGCGGAGCGATTGATGCTCGGCGAGCACGTGGTCCTGGCCGACAAACTCGTCAAACGTTTGGGGACGGAGCCGCTCGGCCAGCGGAGCGGACAGCATTTGCGCCGGTTTGTTTTTTGACTTAGGATTCGACCGGGGAGAGGAAGCGAACAGGTCAGGTGGAGTCTCGTCAAACATCACGTTTTTCCGGAAGGCCACGTCATTTGGTAGGCCAATGCTATAACGCCATTGGAAACCGGTGCAAATGAAATGATGAGCATGATGTCCGCTCGTGGCTTTGTAAGATGGTGATTACCGTATGCCAATAGAGGAAACGCTAATGAAAGTGAAAGATTCAATTGCTGCCGAATTTGATCAGTTCTCGAGCAATTATACGGAGGACATGACCAAATGTGTCCCGCACTACCCCAAATTACTGTCATGCTTTTCCGACTGTCTTCCCGATGATTTCTCACCGGACGCCATCCTGGACCTGGGATGCGGCAACGGGAACGTGACGGCACTCCTGCTGAAAAAATTTCCCCATGCACACTATACGCTACTCGACGCTTCACCGGAAATGCTGGCCCTGTGCAAGCAAAGATTTTCCGGGAACAACGTGACCTGTATCGAACGTTATTTCCGTGACTATGACTTTCCCCGATGCCGTTTCGATCTCATTACCGCGAGCTTCAGCCTCCACCATCTGGACAGCGGGGAAAAACAGTGGATCTTCCCGATCCTGTTCGATGCCCTAAAGCCGGGAGGCCTCTTCGCCTGCTCGGATCTCATGATCAGCAAGCAACATGCTCAGTATGAAACGCTCTGTGAAGAGTGGAGACTCTTTGTCGATTCCCATTTTCCCGATGGAGAAAAGTGGAAATGGATGACGGAGCACCATCGCATTCATGATCACCCGGAAGATTATGAAATACAAAAACGCTGGCTGCAGCGTGCCGGATTTCGTGAGATCAGAATCGACTGGAACGACGGGTACTGGATGTATTTTACCGCGATGAAATAAGAGCTGGGGATCAATGCCTCTACCTCCCCTTGCCCCGACCTCGCCGCCGTTGTAGGGGCCGCATCTCATGCGGCCCGATGAGGCCGTCCCGAGAAAACGCGCCATGAGATGGCGCGGCTACAAAGGAGGGGAATGAAAAGCCGCGGGAATGACAGCAGATGAAAGCACGCATCAACGACATCGACCTGGCCTATTCGGATGAGGGGCAAGGGGCTCCGGTTATTTTTCTCCATGCGTTTCCGCTCAATCGTACGATGTGGGCGCCGCAGGTGGCCGGATTATCGGACCGCTATCGCGTCGTCACGCTCGACTTGCGCGGGCATGGAGAATCCGATGCGCCGATGTGGCGTTATACCCTGGACCAGTTCGCGGAGGACGTCCACGGTTTGCTGGAGCATATGGGTATTGCACGGGCGACGTTCGTGGGACTGTCCATGGGCGGGTATATTCTCTTTGCGCTTTATCGGAAGTATCCCGCGCTTTTTCACTCTCTCGTGTTGGCCGATACCCGAGCGACGGCCGATACGCCTGAAGCCAAGGCCGCTCGATTCTCCATGGCCCAAATCGCGTATCGCCGGGGGGGCGTCGTCCATCGCCGATCTCATGTTGCCCAAATTGTTGAGCCCCTCTTCTTGTGAACACCGCGCAGACTTACGGGATCACTTGCGCACAATCATCACCGGCAATCAGGTCTCCGGGATTGTGGGCGATCTCATGGCCATGGAAGAACGACCGGATTCCACCCCGCTGTTGAGCACCATTTCCGTTCCGACGTTGGTGATCGTTGGCGACGAGGACCTCGCCTCACCACCCGATGAAGTGGAAGGCATGGCCAAACAGATCCCCGGCTCAACCTTTGTGCGTATCCCCCAGGCCGGGCATCTCTCGAACATGGAGAACCCCGATGCCTTCAACGCCGCGCTCCTGAGTTTTTTGACGTCGTTGGAAGATTCGGATTCGTAGGGATAATGTCGGGTTACGCTCCGCTAACCCGACCTACTCCCTCTCCCCTGGCGGGAGAGGGCTGGGGTGAGGGGGAGATAGCGCCTGGGCTGGGGTGGGAAGGAAACGGCTGACTCAGGCGGATCGCCCGATGAGCTTCAGAAATTCATCGCGGGTTTGTTGTTGCTTGCGAAACCCTCCCAGCATGTGACTCGTGACGGCTATGGCATTTTGCTTTTCAACGCCGCGCATCATCATGCACAGGTGCTGCGCTTCGATGACAACTCCCACCCCCAAAGGTTTCAGCGCCGTCTTGAGGGTCTCGGCGATTTCCACCGTCAGGCGTTCCTGTACCTGAATCCGCCGGCTCAACGCTTCGACGATCCTCGGCAGTTTGCTGAGGCCGACGACCTGCTTACCCGGGATATACCCGATATGACACTTTCCAAAAAACGGAAGCAGGTGATGTTCACATAAACTGTAAAAATCGATATCGCGGACAATGACCATCTCGTCATATTCAAGAGGGAACAGGGCCCCATTGATGATCTCCCGGATGTCCTGATTGTATCCCTTCGTCAAGAACGCGAGGGCCTGGGCGACGCGTTCGGGAGTTTTCTCCAACCCGATGCGCGTCGGATCTTCCCCGAGCGCTTTCAGGAGTTGCGTGATCAGCGGCTGTATCGCTTTGCCGGCGCCGGGGTCGATGTCGAAGTCCGGGGAAGCCTTGGTTGCCCGCACGCGTTGTCGCGTTGATGCCTTGGGAGAAGGACGCTTGTTCATAGGATATGAAAGAACCTTTCTCAGGCTGATTGGTGTTCAGACCGAACGGATTGCCGATACTCGAAATAATTGTCACGCGTTTCAATCAGCCCGATTTTTTCCAACCGTCCCACCGGGACGTGGTTCACCAACTCATCCCAAATGAACTTGACGAGATTTTCGCCGGTGGTCACAAGCTGCTGAAAGGCCGGGTCGTCATTCAGATGACGGTGGTCGAAACGTTCCACGATTTTGCGGTTCACCAGCCGGTCCAAGGCCAGGACGTCCGTCACTTCGCCGGTTTGAGGATCCAACGCACCGGTGACCGTGACGAACACGGTGTAGTTATGGCCATGTCCATTGGGGTTGTTGCACTTGTCGTAGACTTTTCGATTGACGTCATCGGACAAGGCGCTCGTATGCAACCGATGCGCCGCGCAGAACCGGTATTGACGGGTCACGCAGATTTTTTCCGTCATCGGGATCGACCTGTTCCGAGCCGTCTCACGTGTCAACTCTTGGTGGCATTCGAGGAATCCTGCTGGTCGGCAGCCGTGGGCTCCCATTTTTCTTCAGGTACCTGGACCACGACGTCTCCCAGGACCGTGGCCTGGCAACTGAGACGATGATAGGGTTCGGTTAACGCTTCGCGATCGAGCAAGTCCTGCTCTTCAAAATCTATCTCGGAGAGATGCTCTCCCCCCATGATCACTTCAACGCGGCAGGTCGAGCACGAGGCGCTCCCCCCGCAATCATGATTGAGTGGAAAGCCCAACTGTTCGGCGGCATCGAGCAGGGTCAGGTTCTCCGGAACCTCGCCGCTTGTGCCTTCAGGATGGATAAAAGTGACACGTGGCATTCGACATCACCCAACGGCAACCGCCGGTTCCGTGGCGGTAGGATGAAAAGGACACGCCCGCTTGGCGACGTGTTCTTCAAATTCGTTCCGGAACAGACGAAGACTGTTTTGGACCAGGACGGCCGCGCCCGTCACCAACGTGCAGTAGCCCGTGCCTTTGACGAACCCGCAAATCTGCAGGAGTTTGTCCAGATCTTCCTGCATCCCGGTGCCATCCTCGATTTTCGCAACCAGTTCTTCAAGATGTTCCGTTCCAATCCTGCAGGACGGACATTGCCCGCAACTTTCTTCCCGAAAAAACGTGGAGAGCTTGAGCGTCTGCCCTACCATGCAGGTGGCATCATCAACGACAATCACCCCGGCCGAGCCGAGCCCGGTTCCGGCCTTTTTCAAGGCATCGAAATCCATAGGCAGATCCAGCGCTTCAGGCCCCACCATGGCAAAGGACGGCCCCCCCGGAAACATCGCTTTGATCGCCCGGCCATGCGGAACGCCTCCACCACATTCTTCGATTAAATGACGCAGCGGCGTACCCAAAGGCAACTCATAGACACCCGGGCGATTCACGGCCCCGCTCAACGAAAACAGCATCGTTCCCGGACTCTTTTCTACACCCACCTCCGTAAACCATTGAGCCCCATTGCGCAGCAGGTGCGGCACGTGAGACAGGGTTTCGACGTTATTCACCAGGGTCGGCTTTCCATGGAGTCCGAACTCGGTCGGGTAAAACGGCGGCTTTTCCTTTGGTTGCGCCGGGCGGCCCTGCATGGACTCCAACATCGCGGTCTCTTCGCCGGCGACGTAACTGCCATGCCCTTCGAAAATTTCCAATTCGACGTCAACCCCGGAACCCATCACGTTTCGACCCAGGAACCCACGCGTCCGGGCTTGTTCCAAGGCCCTATCCAAACTCGCCCGCGCTTCCAGGAATTCGGCATTCAAATAAACGTACGCTTCCCGCGCGCCTATGGTGAAGGCCGCGATCAAACATCCTTCTATCAACTGATGCGGGTGGTGTTGGACCAGGTACCGATCCTTGAAGGTGCCCGGCTCGTGCTCGCCGGCGTTGCAGACGAAATATCGCTCTTTCTCCCGATGGTGAACGACCTTGTCCCATTTCAATCCCGTGGGGAATCCGGCTCCGCCACGACCGCGCAGTACCGCTCGCTTCAACTCCTCAATCACCAGGTCGGGGTTGGCGTCTCGAACCACTTGTTGCCACGCCTCATACCCGCCGCCTTTGACGTAGCCGTCAATATCCCACGGCTCGCCGTCGAGCGGAGTCAGTAACCGAAGTGGAAATTCTTCCGTCATGCAAAATGCCTCAATCCGGGAAACACGCCCAGGCTGTCATTGTATGCGTTCATGCATTCGTTAACCATTCCCCTCCTATGTACAAGCCGGACATGGTTTACAAACTAAACCGGACACATGGTTTACATCGCCTGCAGGGTTTCCGGTTGATGCCACTGCCGGACCGGGATAATCGTCAACGTCCGGTCATCCAGGGTCCCCAGTCGATGAAAACTATAATGGATCGCCCACGTGCTTTCCCCGATCTGTGTGAAGCCCACCGGCTCCTGCGCCAGCACCTCCGAGAGGTATAGCACGTGCCCCCGCCAGCGGACTTCGCCGTTCTGCCGAACCTGCCGCACGCGCGTCCCCGGGGCATACGCGATCGGCGGGAGCTTCGCCGGATACGGCCGCGGCGACGGCTGATACACCTGGCCGGGAGTCTGTCGGTTTAACGCCTCATGCGAGCGGGCCCAATTATATTCGTCCACAAACGCCGCCAACCGCCGTTGTTGCGCCGCCAAAGTCGCCGCGGGCGGCCCCACCGCCGCTTTGAGCGCCCGATGCATCCGCTCATGGCAGCCATTCTCACTCGGCGTGCCCGGCCGAATCCGTTCGGGCCGAATGCCTAACCGCACCCACCACGCCGCCAACCGACTCAGGCCCCCGAGCGCGGTGGAGGCAAAAGGGGGGCCGTTGTCCGTCCGAATCGTCGCCGGCAGCCCATACTCGTGAAACACCCACGCCAACCACGGCTGCACCGCGGCCCGCGTCGGCTGGAGCAACCCCTCACACCGCAGCACATACCGGCTGGCGTGATCCATGACGGTGAGCGGATAACAGCGCTGCCCTGTGCCCAACGGAAAATCCCCCTTGAAGTCCGCACTCCAGGTGGGCGCCGTGGCCGTGCCTCGGCTCAGGCGCTGGGGATCCGCAGGCACGCGTCGCCGCATCCGCCGCGGCCGCACCAACCCCGCCCGTTTCAAGATCACCCCCACCGTGCTATCCACCGGCCACGCCTCGTCCGGCGCCACCGCCCGTAACCGATCCCGAATCTTCTTCGGCCCAAAACTCGGATGGCGGTGCTTCATCGCGAGAATGGCCTCGATGACCGCCTCCGGGGTCTGGTGTGGCTGCGTATGCGGCCGCCGCGCCCCGTCCGCTAACCCCGCCACCCCGTGCGCGTGATACCGCGCCAGCCACTTGTCCCCCGTGGGGCGGCTGATCCCATACCCGGTGCACAAATCGACCTTCGTATACTCCCCACTTAACCAGTCACGTACAAACTGTTCTCGTTGATCCATGATCTTCCACTCCTTCCACGGCATGCGCAGGCCCTCCTTTGCCGTGGAGTCTACCAGTGTAAACCATGTCCCCGGTTTAAAATGTAAACAATGTGCCCGGTCTGTACCCTACACCCCCTCTCCCCTTGAGGGAGAGGGCTGGGGTGAGGGGAGAAGTAGCAAACATTTACAGGCTCTGATCGATTCCGTCAAGCCGTTCTCCTGCACACGGACACCAAAACCCTTTGCACGTCAATGAGTTAGACTCCAGCACATCCCGCCGTTCGGCCCGTGTGTTCACCGTGCTCTGGCATGTTCGTTCTTAACAGGCTGCATCCGCAAATCATCGCGATACATGACCCTGAACGCCATCTCACGCTATGTTCTGCCTTACGATTATATGTATTTATAGTTTGCTATGCTTTGCTATGTTCATGCTATACTCTGCTATGTTAATGCTATATTTTGCTATGTACTGCTATGTACTGCTATGTACTGCTATGTCATGCTATGTCCCTCTTTTCTCGTGTCGCGTCGCCACGGAATGAGATTGTAAATGAAATGACGAGTGAGTACACTCATCCGGTTGTCGAGAAGTTCTCTCCCACTTCACGCTCCCATTTCGGTTAAGGAGGAACGCTTGTGGCTTCAGCAAATGATACGCCGTTAGTCGGCATTGTTATGGGCAGTAAAAGCGATTGGGACGTCATGCGGTTGGCCAGTGAGACGCTCACGCAGCTTGGCATTGCCAATGAATGTCGCGTGATTTCCGCGCATCGGGCCCCTGACGCCTTATTCGAATACGTCAGCCAGGCCGAGTCACGAGGGCTCCGTGTCATGATCGCGGGAGCCGGCGGCGCGGCGCACCTGCCTGGGGTGATTGCGGCGAAGACGACCCTGCCGGTTCTGGGCGTGCCCATGCAATCGAAAGCGCTACAAGGCCTCGATTCCCTGCTCTCCATCGTCCAAATGCCCAAGGGCATTCCCGTCGCCACCCTGGCCATCGGTGAAGCCGGAGCAATCAATGCCGCCTTGTTTGCGACCGCGATTCTGGCTCTCGCAGATTCGGAGATCAAACAAAGGTTGGAAGAGTACCGCAGAAAACAAACGGAAAAGGTGCTGGCTGAAAAATTACCGTAGCGGATTACAAGCCAAGGATTTGATCGACCTCTTGGCATAATTCCCTGACGCCCTGGGCCGATACCTCGAACGCGGCTTTTTCGTCGGGCGTCAGGTCATATTCGAGAATTTCTTCGACGCCGGTTTTCCCCAATCGGATCGGTACCCCCATGTACGTGCCTTTCAGGCCGTACTCGCCGTCACACAGCGCCGCGCAGGGCAGCACTTTGTGTTCATCCCGGATAATGGCCTCGACCATTTCGACCACGGACGCCGCCGGTGCGTAGTAGGCGCTCCCCGTCTTGAGAAGACTGACGATTTCTCCACCCCCGCCACGCGTTCGCTTCACGAGGGCATCGAGCCTTTCTCGTGACATCCATTGATCCACGGGGCGACCGGCCACTGTGGTATGTCGGATGAGGGGCACCATCGCATCCCCATGCCCGCCCAACACCATGGCGTGGATGTTGTGGACCGAGACGTTCAACTCCTGGGCGATAAACGTGCAGAACCGGGCGGAGTCCAAAATCCCAGCCATGCCCACAACCCGCTGTTTGGGAAATCCGCTCACCCGATAGGCCACGTACGTCATGGCGTCCAACGGATTGGCCACGATGACCAGCACGGCCGCGGGAGACCGGGTGGCCACTTCCTGCACGACGGATCGAACGATGTTGGTGTTGGTTTCCAGTAATTCGGACCTGCTCATGCCGGGCTTCCGGGCAATCCCGGACGTCACCACCACCACGTCGGAATCCGTCGTATCCTCATACCGGTGGGTCCCGCGTATCGGCGAGTCATAGCCGCACACCGCACCCGCCTGCGCCAAGTCCAAGGCCTTGCCCTGCGGCAGGCCTTCCACAATATCCACTAGGACGATGTCGTACCCGCTCTTTTCGGCCAATCTCTGCGCAACGGATCCTCCGACGTTGCCTGCCCCGACGATGGTAATTTTCTGTCGACTCATGACGTACCTGACGTTAGATTGTTGTTCCGACTCGTAGACGAACCATGAACGCGAAGACACCTTGAGCACACTGCCGGCGGGCGTTCGGGGTTCTAGTCGTCGTCGTGACTGGCCCACCCTCCGACTTTGAAATTGATGGTGCAGACAAAATTGTCTCCATCATAGAAATTCACCTTGATCTTTTTTCTTCCATATTCCCGGGCCAGGAACTCTTCCGGCGTGTCCACCAATTCCTGATAGCCTCCGGGTGGATAGGACCCCAATTCCGTGAAACCCACGATCATGCCCTGTTTCACTTCCTGCAAAATTCTGGCTGATGATCGAGGATACACTTCCCAGAATTTGGCATCAATCTCCTCGCGCGACGGCTCGGAACTCATCCCGCCGCGCTTACGATCTTTTTTCTCAAATTTGGCCAGGCGACGGACGAACGGATACTGATGCCCGGTAAACAACTTATACAGCCAGGGCGGAACCGTTCGTTCTGGGGATTCATCGCTCATCGCGTTGCTTCATCCGGGATTCTTGCCAATGTTCGGTCATTCGTTGACGATTCACACCTCTTCCATTTCCCCCTCACCCCAACCCTCTCCCGCCAGGGGAGAGGGAGATCACTGCAAGCGCCATGAGATGGCGCCGCTACAGAAGAAGGGGAAGGGAAATGCACCGGAGAGAGGCGTCACGACCTTCCTGTTAACCGTTGATACACGCGTGGCAACCGTTCAGGCAAGGTCAGGATATCATCCAGGACCAGGCATTGAACGTCTCCGTACATGCGTTTGAGATAGCCGCTCGCCTGTTGGTCAATGGTTAAACAAAAGGGACTGATGCCCTGCTGCCGCGCCTCTCGAAGCGCCATTCGGGTATCTTCCAAGGCATATTCCTCTCCATAGTCCCCGTCAAGGGGGCGCCCGTCACTCAACAGAATGAGCAACCGGTGCCGGGCCGGGCAACGCAGCAGTTTTTGGACGGTATGCCGGATCGCGGCCCCATCACGATTTTGCTGTAGCGGCGTCATGGCTGCAATGCGCTGGCCGATTTGATAACGTCGGGTGTCGCTGAAATCCTTCAGCACCATGAAATCAACCTGATGCCGGCCCTGGCCGGAAAACCCGTATAACGCATATTGATCCCCGATGGCCTCCAGGGCCTCGCTGAGCACAATCAAGCCTTCCTTCTCAACGTCGATCACCCGCCTTTGTCCCGTTTCCAATTGCCGGCCCGTCGAGCCGCTCATATCGACCAAAAACGCCACCGCGACCTGGCGTTCCCGTTTATCCCGCCGATCATAGATCCGGTCGGAGGGGTCGATGCCCGCCCGCCGTTCCGCCACGTGACGAATCGCGGCGTCCAAATCCAAGTGTTCCCCATGGTCATAGCCATGGACCCGCCGCAAGCCCGTCGGCCGCATGGTTTCAAAATAGCGACGCAAGACCCGGATGGCCGGGGCATGTTTTTCCAGGACACGTTGCGCAAAATCCTGACCGCCCTCCTCGCCGGGACGCTCGACCACCCGGCACCATTTGAGCCGATAGTCCTGAATCCCGCCATCCCATTCCGGATACACGTATGCCTGTTCCTGCCCCGATGGAACGGGCAACAATCCATCACCCGCGCCTTTCACGTGGAAATACTCGTCAAGCACGGACCGCTGCGAAACCTGTTCGCCGGCGTCGTCTTGATGCGCTTCCCGTGTTTCCATCTCTTCGGTTCGACGCGCCGGAGCGAGAGAAGGCCCGCCGGAAGTTTCCAAATCCGGTTCCGGCTGGTCCGGGACATCCGGGCCCTCGTCCGACTCGGTCGATCCGCCACGGACGAAATCCGGATTCATTTCGCCCCGATAGGCCCAATTGGTAATGCTTCGATACCCGCCCGCGGTTTCTTCCGCCGCACGAGGGCCCGCACCCACCTCCTCGTCCTCCGGCGTCGAATCCGTTTCATCCGGAACAACGGTTTCCAGGCTTCCGATCATCTCATCCAGCACCTGATAGATCCTGTCTGCCAGATCGATGGATTGCTCGTTCGTGGCGTGAGGGTCCTGAATCGTCCGCGCCACGTCCCAACACCGATCCACGACCCGCTGAAAGTTCTCCGGAATCTGCGGTCTTTCCGTTCCTTGCGTAAATAACAGCAGCAACTCGTCCAGCACCATCTCCCTGGCCGTCATGCCATGGAGCAAGGACCGGGTCTGCACCGACGCCCGGGACACGGCGGCCAAATCGTTTCGAAGTCCCGGATATTCCTGCTGCAACAAGAACTCCACGCGCGCGTCTTCAAGGATGGTCCACAGGTCACGGATCACCCCTGATTGAGGATAGAGGGCAAAGAAGTCCGTCAAGCTGTCGATGTCCGGAGCACCGGCATCGAGTCGATACCGCTCCGCCACCCGTCGAGCCAGGGTCCGAAGAAACGGCATATCGATTCGATACGTTCCAAACTCCACGTGCCCGACCTCATGCGCCAACGTGACCGTATAGCTTCGAACGTTCTGGTCCTTCACCGAAAACCGGTTCATGAGCGACGGCAGGTAGACCATAGGCCCCTCGGGGTTCATCTCCAGTCGAGGCCGTTGCGCCGCATCGGCCAGGGATTCAATCTGCACGGGTTGGCCGCAGATCATGTGGCCAAGCAGCTTCAACGAACGCGCCACCTGTCGAAGCGGTACGTTGTTGGTCGCCTGTTCGATCGCGCTCAACGCCTTCGAGGTTTCAAGAGCAAAATACGCGCGCGCGCCCTCCGAGCTGTAGGCCAACACCTCCATGCCGCCACGGAACCACGTGTCAAAGGCCTCGTCCCGGCCTTCCGCTCCATCGCACAGACGAATCACCTCCGGCGCGCGACGAAAATATTCCATCGTCACGCCGGCATCCCGTTCGGCCAGCAGCCCTCCGTATTGGAGGACTTTCATGCGCCGTTCCGCTGACGGCAGGAGCGCCATCAGCCTCGGAGCTTCAGCCAAAAAGGTCAGGGCCGTTTCAGGCGACTGATCCGCCAGGGTCGAGCCCACGCTCACGATGTTCGGGTGCACGTCCGCATCGGGGATTTCTCCGAGCAGGCCGGGACTCGTGCGAAAGAATTCCAGAATCCCCACGTAATCGGATTTGCCCAAACTGTTTTGCGTGATCAGTTTCATGCCGAAGGCCACCCAGGGACGCACCTCTTCCAAAGCCAGCACTTCGGCCACCTTCGGACATTCCCGGATAAACTCGATGCCCAGCACGTCATTCCAATCCGTCAGTTCCCGGCCAATCTCCGCCCACCGAGCCAAGTCGGTCTGTGAATCGACGAGCAACAATTCCGGAGCCTTTCGAAAAAATTCAAACGCGCAGTTGGCCGCGAACTCCGAGTCGTTGTCGGCGAGCTCCAGCGTCGTCTCGAGCACCGCTTGACGAAGAACGGCGGAATCCAGGATCCCCAAGAGACGCGGGCTCTCTTTTAGGTATTTCAAGGTGATCGCCCCCGACAGCCCGGCCAGGGTCACGGCCACGTCCAGCCACGAGACGACCGGCTCGGGACCGCACCGTTCCAGCATCTCTGGCAGTGCCTCGATGGCCTGCCCCGCGAGTTTCGCGGAACGCTCCTCAAGTTCCTGCAATAATTCGGAGACGTGGCCGGCCCCACCTGCCTCAAAAAGAGCGGCGGCGACTTTTTGCGCACTGTCGGGACCGAGCCGAACGGCCAGTAGAGCTTGTAGAGAGGAAGATTGGTCCATTGGTTCCAAGATTATCCTGCCACCTGTCCTTCGGGTTGCCAGCGATGGATGTTACGAATTTTTGTCCCGAGTGATGCTTTGGCCTTGTCCAGATCATAAGACTTTTGCAGGTTGAGCCATAGCTCCGGTCCCGTCCCAAAAAACTGACCAAGGCGCAAGGCGGTATCGGCCGTAATATCACGCTTGCATCGAACGATCTGCGAAATACGATTGGGCGGCACGTCAATCTGACGAGATAACTCAGTCGCCGTCATTTCAATTTCTTGCAACTCATCTGCGAGAAACTCGCCCGGATGGATTGGTTCTCTAGCCATGATCAATCACCTCCGTCTTTCACTTCACGTACCTAGTGGTAATCTGTGATTTCCACATGATGGGCACCTTCGTCCCACGTAAAACATATGCGCCATTGTCGATTCACGCGTATGCTGTATTGTCCCGCTCTATCACCCGATAACGTCTCAAAACGATTACTCGGCAGGGCTTGTAAGGCTTTCAGTGTTTCAGAAGCATCCAGTATCCTCAGCCGCTTATCGGCTTGCCTGGAAAAACCGGAGAAAGCAGGGACCCGTTCTCCCTTGAACAGGCGCTCCGTTTTCTTACATGTAAAACCTCTTATCATTTTCTACCCTGACATATATTGACGTATTACGTCAATCGTCAATATCATACCGACATCCTCCATCGTCAACAAAAAAAACGGTAATTAGGGCGTTTCGTAACCAATGTGTGGTAGAAAACCAGCATGGTTACAGGACGACATACGGTTTTTAGTTGTGCGGCCAACTTTCTGCGCGGTCGCAAGTGCATTTTCTGCGGTTCCTTTCAGGTCTTGCACACCAGCCGCGGCTACGTGAAATGTGGGCGTTGCGGGAAAAGCAAGAGCCTCCGGCGGCTGCGCCGGGAGATCCGGATCCTGCAAGGCTTTTATCAATTGCAACCCGCCTATCGGTTGAGCCAGGATCTGAGCCTGGACCTGAAAGTCGTCACCCGCGTCTATCACCGTGTGCGCGAAGCGTTGTATCATGTCACTGAACTGGAAGCCGGCAAACTGAAGGGCGAGATCGAACTCGATGAGGCCTATTTCGGTGGCCGGCGCAAAGGCCAACGGGGCCGCGCCCCCGCGGGCAAAAGCGTCGTCTTCGGGATCCTGGAGCGGGACGGCCGCGTGTATACGAAAGTCGTCGAGTCGGTCAGTGCGGAGGAATTGATGCGGCATATTCAAGCGCACACCCGAAAAGGGTCGGTCTATTTCACGGATGCCTTTCGCGGGTATCAATCCTTAAAACGCTATGGCCACCATCATACGGTCATCATGCGAAAGCGTTGGTGAGCCCGCGGACGAAGAATCACATTAACGGCATTGAAGGCTTTTGGAGTTACGCCAAACATATCTTGTATCAGTATCGCGGGGTCTCGAAATATCATTGCCCCATGTATCTGAAAGAAGTAGAGTATCGCTTTAATCACCGTCGGGAGAATGTGTTTAAACAGTTTCTGAAGATCTATTTTGGTTACGTTTCGCCCTAATTACCAAAAAAACCGTCGACAAAAAAGCTTGACAACCTGCCGAGGACTCGATTAAAATGCTCGAAGATGATAACGGAAATCAATATCGCATTCGGTGGACATCATGTACATCTGTGTTTGTAAAGGCATTAAAGAATCGGACGTCGAAGACTTGGGTCGCGCCGGCGTGACCTGTCCGAAACAACTGGCCGCCACGCTGGGAATCGACGACGACGATGCTTGCGGGCGGTGTCTCGACAAGATCCATGACCTGGTCACCATCGCCTCAAGCGAACACGCGCGCTGCCGTACTCCCGTTCAAGTTCAAACTTAGCCCTTCGCGGCGAGCCTCCCCCCCTTCCATTCCAATTCGTTGCCGGTTATTCTGTCTCAATCCATTCGTTTGTAAACAGTCAAGGGTTTAGTATGTCGAATCCGCTTATCGCTCCTTACGGGTCATGGACATCGCCCCTGACCTCTGACCGGATTGTTTCAGAATCCATCAGACTCGGACAAATCGCCCTCGACGGGGATCAGGTGTTCTGGATCGAAAACCGCCCCAAGGAAGGCGGGAGAAATACGATTGTCCAAGGGGATGCCGAAGGGACCGTACACACCCTGACCCCTGCCCCATTGAACGTTCGCACAAGAGTCCATGAATACGGAGGAGGGGCTTATTGTGTTGCGGACGGCGTCGTGTATTTTTCCAACTTTTCCGATCAGCGGCTGTATCGACAACGTCCTGGCGGAGCGCCAGAGCCCGTCACCGCGGAGGCGGCCATGTGCTATGCCGATGGGGTTCCGGACCTGCAACGCCGCCGGCTTCTTTGCATTCGTGAAGATCATACCCATGCTGGTCGGGAGCCCCACAACTCCATCGTGAGCATTGCTCTCGAACACGGCGCGGGTCCGACGTGCGGCGACGTTCTGGTTTCGGGCAATGATTTTTATGCCTCTCCACGCTTGAGCCCGGATGGACAGAAGTTAGCCTGGCTGACCTGGAACCATCCCAACATGCCGTGGGACGGCACGGAACTCTGGATCGCCGACCTCGGGCAGGACGGCTCGATCCGGACTTCACGATGCGTGGCCGGAGGAATCGGCGTCTCCATTTTTCAACCGGAATGGTCACCGGACAACCGGTTGCATTTCGTGTCGGATCAATCCGGCTGGTGGAACCTGTATTGCCTGGACAACGAGCAGGTCACTGCTCTCTATCCCATGGAAGCCGAATTCGGCGAGCCTCAATGGGTATTCGGCCAGAGGCTCTATGGGTTCGAGTCGCCTTACCACGTGATCTGCGCTTATACGCAGGACGGCTTCTGGTATCTGGGGCGTTTGGACACGGCGCAACACACGCTCGAACGATTCGAGTTGCCCTACACGACCTTCGGCGACGTCTGCGTGCGGCCATCCGGCATTGTGTGTACGGCCGGATCTCCCGCCGAGCCCACGTCAGTGATTCGGATCGATGCGGGTTCGCAGGCCGTGACCGTCCTGCGCCGTTCGGTGGAGTTTTCCCCGGACCCCCGTTATCTGTCCGTGCCCTCCGCCATCACCTATCCGACCCGGGACGGAGCGACCGGGCACGCGTTTTATTACCCCCCGCACAATACGGATTTTCAAGCCCCGGCCGCAGAGCGCCCGCCCCTCCTTGTCAAAAGCCATGGGGGCCCGACCGGCGCCTCTTCTCCGGCGTTCAACCTGATGATTCAATATTGGACCAGCCGGGGATTCGCCGTACTCGACGTGAACTACGGCGGGAGTACGGGATACGGACGGGCTTATCGGGAACGCCTCAACGGCCAATGGGGCATTGTCGACGTGGATGATTGCATCAGCGCGGTCACGGCGCTCATCGACCGGGATGCCGTGGACCCGTCTCGCGTGACCATCACGGGGGGCAGCGCAGGGGGCTTTACCACGTTATGCGCCCTGACGTTTCGCGACTGCTTTACGGCCGGGTCCAGTTACTACGGCGTCTCGGACCTCGAAGCGCTCGTTCGCGATACCCATAAATTCGAATCGCGGTACTTGGACCGGCTCGTCGGCCCGCTGCCCGAACGGAAAGACCTCTATGACCAGCGATCGCCCATTCACTTCACCGACCGGCTGTCCGCTCCCCTCATTCTCTTTCAGGGGTTAGAAGACAAAGTGGTCCCGCCGAACCAGGCGGAGAACATGTTCAACGCGGTGAAAGCGAAAGGGCTTCCCGTGGCCTATATCGCCTTTGAAGGGGAGCAGCACGGGTTTCGACAAGCCCAGCACATCAAGCAGGTCCTGGACAACGAACTATATTTCTATTCGAAAATCTTCGGCTTCGTCCCCGCCGACCCGGTGGACGCCTTTCCTATCGCCAATCTGGACGAGTAAAGAAACGGCACTTCCAATGCTTCGTAGCGGCTCGGTCTCTGGAATGCCTTGTTATGCGCTTACTTTCCAGCATTTCCTTCATCATTCCCGGCATTCTCTTCATAAGCTTCTTTGCTAAGCGAATAAAACTTTTCCCGGTCAGTGGGATAACTCTTGCAAGATTTCAGGGTAAGACATGACGACTTGCAGCACGGTCTTGGCTGCACCGCGTGGAGATCGACGCCCCTGCTCCCAGTCCTGGACTGAATCGACAGAAACATTGAGGAGTTTTGCAAATTGCCGCTGAGTCAATTTGACTGACCGGCGGGCGGAAATGGCTAATAATTGCTCCGGCGTGTAGACGCGGCCTTTTTTGCCAGCCTTCATTTGTTTGACGGCCTGGAGTAGTTCAGCGCCTTCTGTCGTCATCTTCGTTTTACCGGTCATAATCAATTACCTCCTTGAGCAGCCGCAATTCTCCTGGTGGTATGGATGGGCGTTCACTTTTGGTATATAAGGTCAACAACCAAATTTCACCTTTTCCCAACCGATTAAAATACATGACGCGGATACCGCCACTCTTTCCGCCGCCTTCAAGTGCCCACCGTACTTTGCGGACACCACCGGAACCACGTACAACAACTCCAGCTTTTGGGTTTTTGGATATGTATACGGCAAAAGCGTCACGTTCATCCTCGGATAGAATCTGTTCCGCCTTCTTCGAATAAACCGGTGTTTCAATGACTGTGTACACGCAAGGAATATACGGCATTGCCGTATCAACGTCAACCTGCGTATTCCTTGAATATCTAAATATCAAGTAACGATTTTCAAGAATTATTACGGAAAGAAATGAAGAATGGAGGGACTATCGATGGTTCGACAGCCATATACGGCCCTGACCGTTATGAACCGGCTATCGGTGCCTTGGCAGATCCATTGGCAGGTCCGACTCAACCCTTCGAGGAATGGCACTGCGACAACAGTCCGTCGCTACATCATTCCGTGTGGACCCCGGCCTCGTCGTCCGGTCCGGCGCGTTCGATCTTCAATGCCTTGTTGTTCATGAGGACCTTCGCTTTAATCCGATCCCCGTATCCGAATTCTTCCGTGATCTCCGTCTTGCCCGTGGCTTCAATCTGAATCTCGCCCCGCTCGCCCCGTACGATGTAGAAATCCCGATCCACGTCCAGTAGATCACCAATAATCGTTTTGGATTCCGGTTGCTTGGGCTGCGCCGACGGCGTCGGGGCTTGCTCCTTGGCACCTTCTTGGGGTTCAGGAGTTTGCATAGCGACCGGCACATTTTCCGTGACCCCCGTCACGTCATCCGGCCCCGCGCGCTCGATCTTCAACGCCTTGTTGTTCATCAGCACCAGGGCCTTGATGCGATCCCCGTATCCAAATTCTTCCGTGATCTCGGTCTTGTGCGTGGCTTCGATTTGAATCTCGCCACGTTCGCCTCGCACGATGTAGAAGTCCCGGTCCACGTCCAACAGGTCACCGACAATGGTTTTGGATTCCGGCTGCTTGGGTTGCGCGGCCGGCGCAGGAGTTTCTCCCTTGGCGCCTTGTTGGGATTCAGGCGCTTGCGCCGGGGCCGGCACATTTTCCGTAACCCCCGCCACGTCATCGGGCCCCGCCCGTTCGATCTTCACCGCCTTGTTGTTCATGAGGACCAGGGCCTTGATGCGGTCGCCGTATCCGAATTCTTCCGTGATCTCGGTCTTGTGTGTGGCTTCGATTTGAATCTCGCCCCGTTCGCCTCGCACGATGTAGAAGTCCCGGTCCACGTCCAGCAGGTCACCGATGATCGTTTTCGTGGGTTTGCTTGATCCTCCACTCTGCGCAAGGACAGAGGAACCCTGTGCCAACAGGAGAACACAAACGGCACTCATCATTTTCACCAACGCCCCAGACCCTTTCATCCCGCCACCACCTTTCCTGCTAAACGCCGTAAGTTGGACGTGCGAGTCCGCTGCACGTCACCGGTTCCGTTCAAATAGTACCATACCCGTTAAACCTCATCCAGACACTTCCCAACACCAGGACGGCAATCACCGCGAGCGCCGCGAAGTCGGACCCGCTCATTTTCGAAACAAATAATGGGTGCCGAACCTGTCCGGCCCCGAATCCCTTCGATTCCAGGGCCATGGCGAGAAGATTGGTCTGGCGAAGAGTATGACCGATCAAAGGCACGATCAGCGGAGGGTACCGACGAATTTTTCCAAACACACCCTTGGATTGCACGTCCAACCCTCTCGACCGCTGGGCCTGAATCACGGCGCCGATCGAGCCCAGCAAATTGGGAACCCATCGAAAGGCCAGCGATAACGAAAAACTCAGGGGACGGGGTACGCCTAAGCGATTCGAGGCTTCACCAAGCTCTTCAATGGCCGTGGTCGACAAGAGGACAATGCCGCTGATGAGCATGGCATTCAGCCGCAGGCCCATCCCCATGCCGTGCAGCACGCCTTCCTGCATGACGGTCATCCCGCCAATCGTGAACAGCGGGATGGTCCCTTCCACAAAAAAAGGCCAGAGCACCACGTTGTACACAAACAACAACGCCAGCAGGATCCATATCTTTTTCAGATTGTGGAGACTTTGCGCCCAGAGAACCAGGGCCAGGACGCCCGCGCATAGCCCCAACAAATACACCGGGTCTGAAAAAATCAGGCTCAATGAAAAGAGCCCGAGCAGGCAGAGGATTTTTGTCCGGCCGTCCAACCGGTGCACCCACGTCCGGGCATCCACGTACAATGACAGATTCATGGCGTGCGCCAGGCCTTTCGCACTTCCTCGACCGTCAGCAGCGTCACGCCCCACCGCTGAGCAAACCGGGTCAGGGCCGGCAACGCCAATGCCGCAGACCGGACGAGTTCAGGGTCCGAGAATATTTCCCGAGTCGGACCGTCCGCCAATATTGTGCCGCGTCGCATCAGCACGCATCGCGTCGCATAGTTCGCGACGATCCCCATGTCATGGGTAATCACGATAATGGTATGTCCCTGTCGATTCAGCTCGCGCATCATGTTCATCATGCGAGCCGATTCCTCCGCGTCGAGCCCGGTGGTGGGCTCATCCACGATCAGGATTCGGGGCTTGGCTGCAAGGATGGACGCAACCGCCACGCGCTGCCGTTCGCCTTTCGTCAGAGAAAACGGGTCCCGGTCCTCAGCCCCGGTCAAACCGACCGCTTGAAGCGCTTCGGTGACTCGTGTTTCGCATTCATCCGGTGAATATCCCGCATTCTCCGCGCCGAAGAGGATTTCTTTGCGTACGGTTTCCGCAAAAATCTGATGGTCGGGATTTTGAAAGACGTATCCGACGAGGGACGACAAGACCTCGGTTTGTCGCGTATCGTTTCCCAGCACCAGCACGCGGCCTTCCGACGGCGACAGGAGCCCGTTGCATAACTTCGCCAGCGTGCTCTTTCCCGAACCATTCTGCCCGAGAATCGCCACGAATTCCCCTGCCTGAAACGACACGGAAACCCGGGAGAGCGCCGGAACGCCTGGCTGGTAGTACGCCGACACGTTGCTGAGTTCAAGCACGGTTGCCGGAGGTTCGGAGCGGTCAACGTCTGCACCCCGCTCGTGAAACTGCGGCGCGACGACGGTCAGGCCGAGGGTATCGGCCAATTGCCATGCTTCTTCAACTGTTGCCGGTAAGACTGGAGTATCCTGTCCCTGAAAACACTCCGCCAACGGGTATGGGCTCACTCCATATCGTTCTGCCAGATCGGGTTGACCGAGCATTTCACGAGGAGTGCCCTGCCAAACCATTTCTCCTTCATCCAGCACACATACCCGGTCCGCTTTCATCAAGTCTTCCACTCCATGTCCGGCAATGATGACCGTGATCCCTTTTGCTTTCAGCGCTTCCAGGAGGCGGAGAAACTGCTGTCTGCCCGCGGGGTCGAGATCGGTCAGCGGTTGGTCCATGACGATGACCCGAGGTTCCCGGACCAGGACCGATGCCACCACCAGACGCTGCCGTTGCCCGCCCGACAAGGAAAACGGGTCACGCCGCTCCAGACCCGGCAACCCTACAAGATCGAGGAGACGTCGCACGTGCTCGTGGAAGGACGCCTCGTCGGTGAAGTCATGTGTTCCACCCTGCGCTTCCAGGGCGCATCGAAGTTCCGTCTCCACGTTGGTCGAGACCAATTGTGTTTCAAAATCCTGAAACACCATTCCGACGCTATTCGCCTGTTGCCACACCGGGGATCGAGTCGTGGATTGTCCGTGCACCGTCACCCTGCCGGTCCATTCGCCCCGGATAAACTGCGGCACCAGCCCGTTCAAGGCATAACACAATGAGGACTTCCCGGACCCGCTCCGGCCCATCAGCACGACCAATTCTCCACGCGGGACGACCAGGGACACGTGTTTGAGCACGGGCCGCTCCGCATGAATCGGGCGAAACGTCACGTCCTGAATGGAGACGGCGACGGATTCGGCGATTGTCGATTGTGACGACGCCGGGGGGAGACGATCACCGGCAGGGTCTTGCCGCGGTCCGGCTGCAGCCTCGAAAGCCAGGTCACGATAATACAGGTTCCATTGCTTCACCCGTGGATAGAGGAACAACAAAAGCGGCGGACCGAGCAACATCGCCATGACCAGGTTGTTCAAAAAAATGGCGGGAAACAACAGCCAAAACGGGAGGAGGCCCAACAGTTCCACGCCCCACCCGATCGTGGCGGCACACACCAGGGACGCAGCGGCACAGATGATCACGTATTCCACGCCCTGCCTCCAGGAACGCACCATAGGTTCCCGCCCCGACGACAACCACCCCAGGTTTCCCCACAACAGGTACGGCACGTAACCATAGAGAAAATTGCCCAGAAACCCGAAGAGACTGGCCGGACCCAGCGTGCCGAAACAATCCCCGATCACGTTGCCGATCCCCGCGCCCCACGCCGCAGCCGGACCAAAGAGCAACGAACTGACGATGGGAATGACGTTGGCCGGTCTCAATTCCACAAAGCCGGGGATAATCGGAATCCCCACCTTGAACGGAATCAGCACGGCCGCATAAATAGCCGCAATCTGCGCGGACAGAACCAGCAACCGGGTATCGCGCCAGACGTACCGGAGTTCCCCGTACCATCGACGCGGACTCCAGCATGGGAGAGCATTACGTGAAGGCGGGTCATGAAACATTATTGCGATAGGCAAGAATTCGAGAGTTCAAGTTGTAAGAGAAAAGACCATAGCCAACCCTTGCAGCGTCTTGTTTTCTGCTACGGCATTATCTGGGATCAGCAGGTAGGACCAGGATTTTCCTCCGTGTGCTTTCTCATGCACGGTGGCATGCCGGCACCAAACTACAGCGGCTTTCGCTTTGGCCAGAACATCCTCTTCTTTCATTTGATTCGCTCGCTTGGTTTCGCAGAGATATTTGTTGGTTTTCGTTTCAACAACGAAGTCCGGTTCATAGAGTTCATTGCTACGGTAGGAAATCTGAAAGTCTTCCCTCCCAGGCTTGACCCATTTTAAGACAGTGTCGTCGTTCTCCAGAATTACCGAAAACCGGCGTTCCGTATCCGAATCAAATTTTTGAATCGAATACAGGCACTTCTTGAAGCCTTCAAAAAGCATGCCTCGGACCAGGAACTTTTCATCCACCGGTTGGCGAAAGTTCCTTGGAGTTTCGTGAGCAGGGGCAGAATAGCTATGTGGCCGTAAGATAGTGAAACCTTTACTCACTACAGGCTTATAACCTGTAGCATCTTCCATATAGTGGTCCTGCATTTGAGCGTGGATAAGGTTCACGAGGGTTTGCTGGTGGTATTGCAACACATTCAGCACGTCTTCTCCCGTACTCAAGTAGGACTTAAGATGGCTCACGACCTGACCTGCGAGTTTGTAGAGCAATTCCGCATGATTATCGTAATGAACGTCGTCAAAGCCGATGAGTCCACGGACGAGGTAATCTTCAGTCCTGTTTTCAGAAATAACACCACTTCCGCTGACCAGATGGTATCGCTCATGATCTCGAAGGTGTTGAACAAGAATGTCTTGGCTTACAGGTTGAAGGTTGATCCTGCTCACGTCGAGATCGAAGTTGGAAAATCCACATGTCACCTTCCCTTGAGGAACTACGATGATCTTGGGAATATCTATGGACAGCTTGATAAATTCCTCCGTAGTTTCAGCAATCACCTTACCGATAGCCACGGTATCGTCGATTCCTTCAATCCGGTACTGAACGGGTCCCCCTTTCGCCGAAACCTTATCGACAATTTCTCGTTGAATCTCAGGGGATAACAAATCCGCTGAGCGAGGGAGGTGCTCGAACTGCTGAATCACCTGCAAGGCAGCCGAGGCTACGTTCCGTTCCTCGGGTTGAGAAAACAATACCTCTGAGGCTTCGAGTTTCACCTCAGGAATCCCGCCAATCCGACTGACGATGACGGGATCGACCTGGACAACCCGCGTTGGTTTCTTGGGAATATCTCTGCCAATGACGACACCTGTTCGAATGATCGAATCCGGCCGGTTCGCATCATCAACGATTTCCTGAAATCGATCGTGCGAAACGATGGTAAGCCGATCAACGGTCGGCACACCTACTCGTGCACCGTAAGGGAGCCTGAGACCTCGCCCGATGGACTGCTCCACCAACGTTTTGGAATTCGCAGCCCGAAGCGGGACAATCGTGTACAGATTGGTGACGTCCCACCCTTCTTTCAACATGTTCACGTGAATCACAATTTCAGTCGGATTGCCATGGTCCTCTACCGACAGTAGTTGTTGAACGGTTTCATCCCGTTCTTCTCCCGTTTGACCGGAATGGACCGTAATGACACGGCCCTTGTACCGTCCCTCGAAAAAAGACTCGTCCTCAATAATCTTCACAAGGCTATCGGCATGGCCTGTGTCTTGGGCAACAACCAGCATGAAGGGCTTGACGAGAGGACTGTCGTGCTGTCGTGCAAACACAACCAACTCGGTCTTCGTGTGCTCGTGGATGCAAATTCCATCTTCCAGCTTCAACCGTTCCAAGCCTTCGTCAGTGTAATTTTGTGCCTCGAAATTTTCACGAGTGGCGACTGCCGGCTCTTTGACAAATCCATCGACCAATGCACGGGATAAAGGATAGCTGTATATGACGTTCTTGAACGGTTGCGTACGAGATCCTTTTTCCACCTGTGGCGTGGCGGTGAGTTCCAAGCCCAAGATGGGTTTCAATTCATTAATGGCCCGTACCCCAGCAGAGGCGCGGTATCGATGAGATTCATCCATCAGCAAGACCAGATCTTCCAATTTCGAGAGGTATTCAAAATAGCTTTCACCGATATATTCGCTGAGGCGCTTTATGCGAGGAGACTTTCCCCCGCGCACTTCGGAATTGATTTTTGAGATGTTGAAAATATTGATATGGATAGGGCCGGTATCAAACAAATACCCTGGTCGCACCCCTCGGCCGGTTTCATAATTATCTCCGGTGATGATCTCCGGCGGGTCCGTGGCAAATGCGGAAATGCCTTGGAACACGTATTTGGAGGTATTGGGAGTAAAGTCTACGAAGAGCTTGTTGTAAATAGTGAGGTTGGGAGCCAGAACAAAAAAATGCCGAATCCCTTTGGTTTCATACAAATAGGCGATGAAAGCGCCCATCAGCCGGGTCTTCCCCACACCGGTCGCTAAAGCAAAGCACAAGGAAGGAAAGTCCCGCTCAAAATCTGTAACCGTTGAAAACTCCCGTTTGAGAATCTCCAACGATTCTGAAGAATCTGCCTGTTTGTCCAGTGTAATCAGGTCACACACATGAGCGAGAATCTCCAGAGAATCCCGTTGTGGCGAACGCAGACTCAAGCGGCCGGCAATGGCGTTGACGTGCAGATTCATCGCACAACAGCCAGACTAAGCCACCGCATATTCCAAGGCCCGAGGATTTTCAATCTGCTTAGAGGCATTCAGGATTTCAAGCCCGACAATGTTGCCATCCTTGTCATAATCGAGGATGACCCCGGGTTTATCCTGATCGCTCTCCTCAACAGGGGCTTTGCTCAGTTGGATAGTCAGCACATCGACTTCCTGGTCGTATTTCACCTTCATGGTTCCCTCCAATATTTATTGATCTTTTTGGTCCTGTAGACAGTGACAACAACAGGCGGATTAACCCTTTCATTGACCATCACCCGTAACAGATAGGGTTTCCCGCCAATATCGACTCGCGATTGAAAACAGGTAATGCCCTTCACTTCCGGCACTTTTTGCTCCGGTGCCTGCAATACACCGTCAAGAAGTGTTTGGGAAATCTTACGCTCTTCCAACTCTTCCTGAACATGCTTGGAGAAATGGAAGTTCATTGCTCAGGCTTCTCTTTAATTTCGTCAAATTCCAACTCCCGCTGCCCCGCCTTCGGTGGGGCCTTTGGCAGATTTTCCACCCGCAGGCTATAGTCGTCCCTTCCCCACTCGTAGCGACTTAGCACGGCTTTGGAATCTTTTTAAGCGTCAGATTAGGGAACGCATCGGATTTTACGCGAAAGGCTCCACAGCAAATGAGAAGCGACTGCTTTTCGCCGACCTCCTCGCTAAGCTTGGCAAGCTGCCCACGGGTGAGTGTTTGCGTGGTCACGTAAATGAAATCATGTTCCGTGGAATGTCCATGCTGCCAGTAAACGGTCTCGCTTGGAGCATACGTGAAGCCCATCAGTTTGCACATGGCTTCCGAAACCATGGCCGCGTTATATTGCTTGCTGATCACGGGATTGCCGAACTGATCCTGTTCAAGCAGCGACGGAGCCAGCCGGTAATACCGAAAGCCGCCGCCGCCCTTCCAGCCCACGGCATCCGTGATCCCACCCTTGTCCTCCCCATCAATGACTTTCTTGAGCCGGGGAATGATGTGCGTGTGACAATGTTCACCCAGTTCAACCATGATCCAGCGCCGGCCCATTTTATGCGCGACTGCGCCAGTGGTGCCGGAACCGGCGAAGGAGTCGAGAACCCAATCGCCGGATTTTGTGCTCCACCGAACAATTCTCTCCAGTAACTCTTCGTGTTTCTCGTGTGCAAAATCGGTTAGCTTTCCTGAAGTTCGGATATCCATCCAAACGTCAGAAAGAATTTTGTAATTGCGAGGAGAAACATAGTATTGAACGGTATTATCTGGCCCCAACCGTACAAAATCGAGAGCAACACCTTCTTCCTGTTTCTTCAGGCCATAATATTCATCAAGCGTTAAAGAAACAGCGTATTCTTCACAGTATCTTTCAAAATTCCTTTTAGCCTTATAACCTCGCTCTTCGCTCCAACGCCACTGACCAGTGCTAGGCCTTATACCAAATATTTCGTATCTCATGGTCGGCCTATCAGTTCCACGCCAGAACGTATCCCATTTCCCCGGTTCGGATTCCTCGTCAAGTGCCTGAAGTTTCGGAAGCCTTGCACTACTCGACTTAGCATATAAATAGATCATGTCATGGCCAGTTGAAAGGGCATCAATGGTTTCAAACTGAGACTGTACATTTTTAGTGCCTCTCCGCACGACTATCTCATTCTTAAAACATAAGTTACCAAATACTTCGTCCATAAGGACTTTGAGCCTTGCACCTTCTCGATAATCTATCTGAACGAAAATGAGTCCATCAGGTGCGAGAAGTTGGCACAAACAGGTCAGCCTATCACGCATCAGTCCCAACCATATTGAGTGCTCCAATCCATCATCATAGTGTTCAAAAGCAGCACCGGTGTTGAATGGCGGATCAATGAAGATGCACTTGATCTTGCCAGTGAACTCCTGTTCAAGGGCCTTCAAAGCAAGCAGATTGTCACCAAAGATGAGGCGGTTATCGAAAAAGTCGTGATCCGTAACACGGTGCGCTGAGTGATAAGACTGCCCCTGATCTTCCAGCAAAATGCGCGGCTCCAGCCTCGGACGGGTCTCCTTCCCAATCCAAGTGAGTTCAAGCTTCGTTCGGTGGACGTTGCCCATCTTTAAGGCGCCACTCCTGATGATTTCGAGACCAATCGTTGCCTCCGCCTTGCTTTGATCTTATCCACGACTGCCCTCAAAGCAGCTATATCTTTCCCAAGTTGTATGGGACCGGGAACAGGAGCATCCTTAACCGAGGAAGGATCGTGTGCTTCAGTCACATTACAGCAGGCTTTATGCAGCCGTTCGATCTCCTGAAATTCGTCCTCAGTAAACCCAACGACATCCCTGAGTTGCTTGAAACGGATTTCATCTTGATATCTCTGAACCACACGGTTGAAAACGATTTCCTCAATGCCGCGCTCGATCGTCGCTCGCAAACGGCTGTATTCCCGGTGCATCTTTCCTCTGTCTTCTTCGTTTGGATAAGCCGGCCAGTTCCTTTCTAGTTCCTTCTGGGCTTTTTCATGCTTGTCTAGTCGTTCTAAAAATGTTTTATGCTCCCATGGGAGTCCTTCTGACACATGCCCGGGGCGATTATTCGCCCATTCCAAGTAATTAATGAAATAACCGCAGTGAAGTTGTTCAATAAAGTGCCGCAATTCGGCAAGAAAAACAGTGTCATGAGTCAACACGATTACTTGGCGTTTCTTTGCCTCTTCCACTAGACGACGAGCAACCCACTTTCGCCTGTAATGATCAAGTGACGAAACTGGATCGTCAAAGAAAATCCCGCCTTGGTGATCGGCCAAATGCAATTCGGCCAGAAATGAACCAATGGCGATCGCTCGCTGTTCGCCTTCGCTTAATATTTCCTCCAGTTTCGTTGTTACGGGGGTTGCCACTGAAAAGTCGAGCATTAGCCTGTGCTTCATTTTTCCTCTTTCAACACGTCCATCAAGTTTCGTCTTGATATGGACTAATCCTAACGCATGAAACTCCTTGTTCAATGCTTTCTTCAATGCCTCCGTAACTGCTTCGCTCGCGAATTCCTTAGCCTTATTAGAGATGGCTTTGGTATTCAGATCTTTCTTGCATTTCGTTAAGATTGATTTGACCTGCATGCGCTCGATAAGAGCTAGTACACTATCGAGCCGAAGAGATAGTTTGAATCTTGCCTTAAGATCAGCCTGTTCAGTTTCAAGCACCTTCCTGTTGCTTTCATCGCCAGCTTTGTCAAGTTCACTTGCTTGACCCAGAAGTTTCGCCGAAAGTCGCTTCAATCTATCGCGTGGGTCCCCGTCGAGGATGGTAGAGCCATCCCAAACATGTGCTTTGAGAGCATCCAGCATCCATGTTCTACGCGCCTTGATTTTTTTCTCAAACTCTTGGGTATCCTCAAGCAACACACAATCTAATTCCTTGATTTCTTCGCTCATAGCCGCATCTTCTAACCCAAAGTCGAGAGAAGCTCTCTTGAACTCTTTCTCCGCCGCTGAACGTTGCTGACGCTTCTGGGCTGCAACCTTTGCTGTATCCTGTTTTACAAAATCCTCAAATCGTTGCAGACGCTTCGCCGCACCCTGATTCAATGGCTGTTGGCACAACAGGCATCTAGCGCCTTCGCACACGTGTGGGAATACTTCACTTGGATAAGCTGCTTCGGTTGAGTACCGTCGTGCAGCCTCAAATAAGTCTTTCCACACCTGCTCTCCCGTACCCTGAAGTAAGGACTCACCCGCCCGAAAATGTTCTGCTGCAACATTTTCCGCTTTTATCGCAGCTTCCGTTTCCTGGTCACAGGATTTGAGTTTTTCGATCGCCGCGTTGTTGACATAACCGAAAGCCGTGTCGATACGAGAAATCAACCTATTAAATCGCTGACTGGAAAGTCTAAGTGCTCTGGACTTGGCTTTTGGATCGGTCTCTTCCAGTGCCTTATTGAGAGTAGCAAGCCGGTCTTTCTTCTCGTCCGTAAATTTGGCCAGTTCTTTAACCTCTTCAGGTCTTGTTCCTTCACACAGAGAAGCAATCAACCGACCTATGGCCGTATCACCTTGAAGGTCGGCAAAAGGGCTCGTATCAGTGTTTATCGCTTCAATTTCCTCATTCAAACGTTCTGACAGCTTTGGCAAAACGACTTGTCCGAGATTCTGCACGATATCGAGGCCATACGGGACATAGGCTACATCTTGTTCGTCGAGATACGCACGGGCGCAATGGGCATCAAATACAGCAACAGTCGAGAGTTCGTCTGGAGGTTCGGCGTCTCGGTCCCAGTTAATTGACTTCGACTGCCCACCGACTTCTATGTCGAAAATGGCCTCTGGAATCTTTTTGCTCGCCTTTGCGTCGTTGGCATCCGGGTAAATTGTTTCCGAAGTGTCCCGAGCACGGCAAGCATGCTTTAGCACTCGAAAGTATCCAGATTTTCCTGATGCATTTTCTCCATAGATTACAGTAATCCCTTTCGGCTTGAATTCAAGCTTCTGTCCTTCGGCAATCCGGTTGACGTTTTTAAGTTCACGCATTGCTTTCAGAACTACTGTTTCGACAGTCATTCCCACAGTAGGAAGGTGTACTTCTGCAAGGGGAACTGGCTGGCGATTTTGGGAGTCAGGCAGACCTCTGGCGGACTTCAGCATGGCATATAGGGCATCCATATCTTGCTCAGTGAGTTCCCGATTTTGAAAAAGGCGTCGCAAGGCATCGCGCTGCCAAACTGGCAGCTTCGCATTGGCCCACTCGAGAATATCAGACAGTAATGACATGAGAACTCATCTTCTCGGCTGCAACAAACTCCGGAAGGCGTCTATTGACCAATAGCATCTGCGTCCTCGACCATAGGCGCATCCAACGCGCGTAGTTCCAGGCCTTCGATCTCTTGAAGCGTCTTCCCTGCAATGCCCTGGAAGTCTCCGTACATGCCGACCGTGGCATGCATGACGCGGTCGATTTGTTCTTCGCGCTTGGCCCATTGCTTGGTGATGGCTTTCTTCTCTTTATGAAGATCATCTTGCATGGAAGAGAAAGCCTCCACAATGGCCTCGACACGTTGGCGGAAACGTGGTCCAGTTAAATATTGGTATACCATCTCCATCTTCGTTTGCTGACCTTCGGAAGCTTGGCGCGCAGTTGCTATCTCGAGCAGCGTATGGCGTAGCGTCATCGCGATGGGTAAGACAGATCTTGGATGTGTCACCCATACGCCGTCGATCAAATCAAATGTCTCCACGTTTTTCGGAAGTGCTTGACTGACGATCACAGCCAATTCCGCCTTGGCTGCACGCTGGTCATCCCGGAGCTTGATCAGCCAGCTATCGCTCCAGTTCTTGGTGCGTTTGGACTCCCACAAGATCATCCCGCACGGTTGGCCCAATGGACCAATGACGAAGTGTATGACATCCCCGCCGTACTCACCTTTCGGCACGGGCTGGATCGTGTCAAATGGAAACTTTGTGCTTAACAGCGATTCAAGTTGAAGCTCCTGCACCTCTCCTTGAAGTTGCTGTGATCCCTGCTCAGCCTTACGCTTCAAATCCTCGATTTGTTTCTGCATCGAGGCGATGGTCTGCTCCTTCTCCTTCACTTTCAGGGCGAGCGACTCCTCGGCCTCTTTTTTTGCCTGGTCACGCGTAACAGCCAGTCCTTCCTGCACTCGTTTCTCAATTGTGAGGTCCAACTCACGCCTGGCATCATCAAGATCGCGTTGTTTTCTGAGCAGTTCGGCTTGGACTTTCTGCGCCTCGGCCAATTTCTCATCACGCTTTTTTAAAATCTCCTCGAGATCGGTGATGGCATTTGCTTTTTGCTCGAGATCAGTTGCAAAGACCTGTTTGGCCTTCCTGGCTTCCTCAGCGACGATTATTACACGCTCTTTTTGTAGCTTCTCCGCCACTTGGTCTTCGATGGTCTCTTTTGCCTTGGAAAGTGCTGCTTCGCGCTCGTCAAGTGCGCTTGCCCGTTTGGAAATTTCAACGTCTTTCTTGGCCAGGCGTTCTTCAAACTCAAGCCGGGTGGATTCGACGAGCGGAGCCGCAAGCGATTCCGTGAGCTTGATTTCTTCCTTGCATTTTGGACACGTAACGGTTGGTTCTGTCATAGACACCTTAAGCGACTCCCTGATTATCCTACTTCGCCGTCATCTAAAATGGCTGCTCCTCTATAGGGGATACCCCCCAGCGGATTAACCATTTCGTTTACCATCACCTTAATAGACAAGGTTTTCCATCGAGTTTCTCGCTGATCCAGAACAGTTCGAGATTGGTCTTGGCGGGTATCTTGTTTCGTTTATGCCGCTGTGTATTGGCGAACGTCTACTTGCACTCCAGCACGTGCTGCCTCTTCGGCGGTCTTGAGCAAGTCTGATGTCGTTTCTTCAGCCACGTACTCTTCTCCGCAATTCGCGCAGACCTGCGCCGGGACCTCCTTGATCACCAAGGTAGTGTTCTCACGTTCGAGAGCGACTGTCGCCGTCCCCAATCGAGTCTTCCCCTTTTTACAAATCACACAGATCATAGGTCAGTCCTCCTTTTCTTGAAGTCTTGTTGCCATTCCTCACGACTGGGCTCGTAGGCCGTCACCACGATTGTTTCCCCAGACTCCGCATTTTCAGCAGCCACGATATGGAGTGGACGAGCATGCCGCCATCCTAATAACAATCGGCTAGAGTATGGCTTGTCATCTGGATAAGTTTCAATCGTCTCGCCGGTCTCCAGCACCTCCTGCACATCCTCTTTGCTAATCCGACGCTGAAACATTCGCTTGATGGCATGTATCCGAAAAATCAGTGGACCAGTACCCATCATTTACCCGCCTGGCAGATAAGAATATCCGATTTCTCCATGGAGAACACACGAACGTAGTGCGACCAGGGAAATGGGAAAATTGTTGATAAGCTTGATATTATACGTCAGATTGTCCCCCTGTACCATGATTCGGTGAAAGAGGCAAAAGACACGGGGGGATTTTCCCGGCATGCACGACCGCCTGTATTTTTGTTATAACGGCCCATCAAGGCAACCATCGGCCGTCACTCATCGGAAAACCAGGACACCGTGAGTACTCGTTCCAACGCCTATTGGAAAGCTAATCTGCGGCTGATTGCCTTATGCCTCACGCTTTGGGGTGCGGTGTCCTATGGCTGCGGCATCCTCTTTGTCGAACAACTCAATCACTTTTCTCTCGGTGGGTATAAACTGGGCTTCTGGTTCGCGCAGCAGGGTGCCATGTATGCTTTTGTCGCCTTGATCTTCTTCTACAATTGGCGAGTCACCAAGCTGGATCAACGCTACCGGGCCGAGCGTGACACACGGGACGGCGCATGAGTCTACAGGATTTGACTGCGGTCGTCGTGGGGTTCACGTTTGTGGTGTATATCGGGATTGCCTTCTGGGCCCGTGCCAACAGTACCAGTGAGTTTTATATCGCCGGCAAACACGTCCCACCCGTTGCCAACGGCATGGCCACCGCGGCCGACTGGATGTCAGCCGCCTCCTTTATCAGCATGGCGGGACTGATTGCCTTCCTCGGGTATGAAGGCAGCATGTACCTCATGGGCTGGACCGGCGGGTACGTGTTACTGGCCATGCTGCTCGCTCCGTATTTACGCAAGTTCGGCAAATTCACCGTGCCGGAATTTATCGGCGAACGGTATGACTCGGACCTGGCCCGCTTCGTGGCCGCCCTGTGTCTCATCTTCATCTCCTTTACCTACGTGGCGGGACAAATGCGCGGGGTCGGCATCGTGTTTTCCCGTTTCCTCGAAGTGAAGATCGAGGTTGGTCTGGCCGTCGGGATGTGTATTGTGTTTATCTACGCCGTGCTCGGCGGTATGAAAGGCATTACCTACACGCAGGTAGCGCAATACTGCGTGTTGATCTTCGCCTATACCGTGCCCGCCGTGTTTATCTCCATGCAATTGACCGGCAACCCCGTTCCGCAGTTGGCCCTGGGGTCCACCATGGCGGATGGGTCCGGGTATCTCCTGCTGAAACTGGATCAGGTACTCATGGATCTGGGGTTCAACGCCTATACGCACCCCTTCAATGATAGTTCCATGATCAACATGCTGGCGATTACGTTTGCTCTGATGGCGGGGACCGCGGGCCTGCCCCACGTGATCGTGCGTTTTTTTACCGTGCCCCGCGTGGAAGATGCACGACGTTCCGCCGCCTGGGCACTGGTCTTTATCGCCCTGCTCTATACCGTCGCCCCTGCCGTCGGCGGACTGGCGCGTTTGAATCTCATTGCGACCGTCAATGGCCCCGATGGCACCGGGACCGCCTATGAAACCATGCCGAACTGGTTTCGCACGTGGGAAAACTCGGGGCTGATCGCCTGGCACGACCATAATCACGACGGCAAAATCCAGCACGCTGCCGGCAGGGCCTTTGCCGGCGGCAAACCCGTCTTTGATCGTGATGCCCGTGGTGAATCGGGCCGGCGCCTGGTGACGAATCCCGGTCCAGGCGACGTTGCCGAGGGCGCACCCTTTGCCAATGAAGTCTACGTTGATCGGGACATCATGGTTTTGGCCAATCCGGAAATTGCAGGCCTGCCCGATTGGGTGATTGCCTTGATTGCCGCCGGTGGCATTGCCGCGGCTCTGTCCACCGCCGCGGGACTGTTACTGGTCATTTCCGTCGCCGTTTCCCATGACATCTTGAAAAGCACCTTCGCGAAAAACCTGTCGGATAGACAGGAATTGACCGCCGGCCGCATCGCAGCCGCTGTGTCCATTGCCATCGCGGGGTATCTCGGGTCCAATCCCCCGGCCTTCGTGGCCCAGGTGGTGGCGTTCGCCTTCGGACTGGCCGCCTCGTCCCTGTTCCCGGTCATCCTGCTGGGCATCTTCAGTACACGCATGAACAAGTGGGGTGCCGTCGCCGGTATGCTGACGGGTCTCATCTTTACCATGGGATATATCATTTATTTCAAAGGCGTGTTTATCGCCCCCATGGCGGAGAACGTCCCGGCCAACTGGTTTCTCGGCATTTCGCCGGAAGGCATCGGCACGGTCGGCATGGTCTTGAACCTGACCGTCGCGCTGACGGTCTCGCAATTCACCGCACCGCCGCCTGCAAAGATCAGGGCATTAGTCGAACGCATCCGCCTGCCGGAGGCGTGATCACCGATTCCATACATCCGTCAGGTGTTTTTGACACACCGGAAGCCGGCGTGGGCGTGGGGATAGCCTTGGCGAAACCAATTGCGGAACGAGCGACGTACCAGGCATGAGGCCGTGGTGGGAGCGCCTCCTTTGACGATGAAATGATCATCGTCGAAGAAGCGCGAGGAGTATCCGGGATAGGTGGGATGGGGCTCAAAACCTTCGAAGGGATGGAAACGAGTCGCGGTCCATTCCCATCCGTTCCCGACTAATTGGGAAATCCCGAAGGCACTGTCTCCTTGCGGATTGGCCGTGACCGGGATTGGGTCCCAAAACCGGAAATGAAAATTCCCGTGCACGCCGTTGGCGATCCGGTTTCCCCAAGGATAGGCACGTTCTTCGCCGCTTGGCGTGCCGTACGCCGCTCGGTGAAATTGCGCTTCGGTCGGAAGCGAGAGGCCGGCCCATTGCGCATAGGCCTGCGCGTGGCTCAGTGACACATAGACTGGCCAATGCGGGGGGAGCGGAATTTCTTCGAACATCGTCAACAGGAACCAGCGATCTCCTCGTTTGACCCAAAACGGGGGGATGGGCCCGCCCTGTTCAACGAACTCTCCATATTGTTGATTGGTGATTTTATATTTGCTGATGGAAAATGCCGGCACGTCTCCTTGATGTTCGCCAAACTCATTATCCCAGCCAAACCCGTCGCAACGGCCGAGCGTCGCCACACCTTGGGGAACGTCGATCATGGCGTGCTGGGGGGACGGACCTTCAGGCGGTGGTGACAACGGCGGGGCAATTTTCCCGCTACGAGCAACGTGGTGCAGCAGGTAGGCCGTGGTTTCGGCGTGCATCCAACGATGCTCGATCGCCATGTGCAGGACGGGTTCGGGAGCGTTATCCAGAGCTCGATCAACCGACTCCCTTGCCTTGACGTTGTACCGCCGGATTTCTTCGAGCGAAGGCCAGTCCGAAGGCGTGTCTTCCTGTTTCGAGCCTACCTCGGGATCAATGCCGGCCTCGAACAGTGAATCAAACGTGTCGTGAAAGGAGGATTGTCCCAACGTCCAGCGGCAAATCTGGTTCCAATCAAACGCCTCCAAATGGCCGAGGTAAAAAATAACGCGATGGCGTTCCGAAATGGGGCGCTCATAGAGCGTCTCCGGTTGAAACAGGGAAAAGATGGAATCGGTGGAGGCCCGCGCCGCGGATAACTCCTTTCGTATTTCGGCTAAACGCGGCATAATCATTGACGCAAGCAGGTCCTTTTACAATCAGGCGACGTCCGATTTCACGCTCATTCCTCTCGAGAGAGAATCGATGGCTCTCTCTCACGGGCTTTTGTAATATATCCATGGTCGGTCTTGTCAAGAAAAAATAAACGATGAACCCACCCGTCCTGAGTATCCGCGACGTGAGCAAGGAGTTCGGCCCTGGTGTTCGAGTCCTTGAGCACGTCGATCTCGAAGTGGTTCAAGGTGAAACCCTGGTCCTGATCGGAGAAAGCGGATCCGGCAAAACGACCCTGCTCCGGATGTTTAACGGGTTGACTCATCCCAGTTCGGGAGAGATCCGCATTCATGGCGAACCGATACGAGTCAAAGACCCCATAGCACTCCGTCGTCACATCGGGTACGTGCAGCAGGACGCCGGATTGCTGCCGCATTGGACCGTCGAAGAGAACATCGGCCTTGTGCCGCTGTTACTCGGATGGGAGCCCAAACGAAGAACGAACCGGGTGGACGCGCTCCTGGACCTCGTTCATCTTGACCCGCACCAGTTTCGAACGCGTTATCCCATTGAACTGTCCGGTGGGCAACGACAACGTGTGGCCTTTGCGAGAGCCCTCGCGGCCGATCCCGAGATCGTCTTGCTGGATGAACCCTTTGGCGCACTCGATGCGATTACCCGTCACGAACTCCAACATCAATTCCTGGGTCTTAAGCAGCACCTCAAAAAAACCATGGTCATGGTCACCCATGACGTCGATGAGGCGTTGCAACTCGGTGATCGCATCGCGGTGTTGAAAGAAGGACACCTCTTGCAGATCGGAACCCCAACCGACCTTCTCAACGCTCCGGCCCACGACTACATTGTGCAATTGCTTCATCATCGATCCCATGGAGATCACCCATGACCAGGCCTCTTCATTCGATGTGTTTTGTGGCGCTGGTCTTCTTCATGCTGTTTCCCTTGCCGGCCTTTTCGCAAGAAGACCGCATCGTCGTCGGCTCAAAGAATTTCATGGAGAACAAACTCCTGGGTGAAATCTTCGCTCAACTCATTGAAGCCCGTACGGAGCTTTCCGTAGAACGGCGATTGGGGCTGGCGGGCACGCAGGTCTGTTTTGAGGCGCTTCGTACCGGAGCCATCGACCTCTACCCGGAATACACTGGCACCGGGCTCGTCAGCATTCTTCAGCAACCGCCGACCGGTGATTCACGAACGGCACTCAACCTCGTCCGTTCCGAATTCTTGAAGCGTTGGGATTTGTGGTGGCTGAATCCGTTGGGGTTTGAGAATGCCTATGCGCTCGCGGTCCCTCGCTCTCGAACGGCCGGCACTCCCCTGCGGACCATTTCGGATCTCGCCAGGATTGCGCCTTCCCTGACGGCGGGGTTCGGGTATGAATTCATCAACCGGCTCGATGGATTACCCGGTCTTGAAACACAGTATGGCCTCACCTTTCAACGCGTGCAGGCCATGCAACAGTCCTTGAAATACCAGGCGGCCGCTACCGGTGAGATCGACGTGCTCGACGTGTATACCACCGATGGACGGCTCGCCGTGTATGATTTCGTGGTGCTGGAAGATGATCGACAATTTTTCCCACCCTATGAAGCGTCCGGACTCATTCGAGGCTCTACGCTTGCGCAGCACCCCGAGTTGGGAGCGATCCTGGGATTGCTGGGCAACGCGTTCGACGCCAAGACCATGCGGCAATTGAATTATCGTCTGCAAGAAGGCGGGGAGCCGCTGGAGGTGGTGGCACGCGATGCCTTGTCAGACCTCCACCTTTTTGTCACCGATGATGCCGACCCCGAACCGGTTCCTCATCAAGAAGGGCTCTTTGCCTACGCCTGGTCGAAGCGAGCGACTCTGATGCGTCGAACGGTCGAACATCTGACCCTGGCCGGGCTGGCTTTAGGGTTGGGGATCCTGATGGCTGTCCCCTTGGGCTTGCTTCTCGAACGTCACCAAACGGTTGCCGAACCCGTCATTCGAGGCATTGGCCTCACGCAAACGATCCCGTCCATCGCGTTACTGGCCTTTATGATCCCGGTGTTCGGTATCGGTATGCTGCCGGCCGTGATCGCCTTATGGATTTATTCCCTGTTTCCGATTGTGAGAAATACCTATTCAGGTCTCCGCGACGCGGCGCCCCAGGCCGTGGAAGCGGCGCGCGCGCGCGGCATGACAGAATGGCAAATACTCTATTGGGTACGACTGCCGTTGGCGGCGCCCGTCATCATGGCAGGCGTACGAACGGCCGGCGTCATCACCGTGGGTACAACCACGCTCGCCGCGTTTATCGGCGCGGGAGGCCTGGGCGTACCGATTGTCGCGGGATTGCAAATGGCCAACACCACCGTGATCCTCTCCGGGGCGTTGCCTTCAGCAGTCCTGGCATTGGTGATCGACGGGTTTCTCGGCAAAGTGGAAACGTGGGTCAGACCGCGTGGCGTATCACTCTGATTCTTGCACAAATGGAGGCAACCCGTTAGAGTGCACATTCTCCGATTTCACACCTCTCAATTCCATAAACCATCACCTTATCATAGCGGCAAAGATTCAAATTCATGCTTGAGCAATCCAATATTATTATCGACGTGCACCTGAACAACCAGGATCCCGGTGCCGTCAAGGAAGAAATTCGCGCGGGACTGCTTTCGACTCCACGGACGCTTCCCACCAAGTATTTTTATGATGAACGAGGATCCGAGCTTTTTGAACAGATCTGCGAATCGCCGGAATACTATCAGACACACACAGAACACGAATTGCTGAAAACCGTGGCCGATGACGTCGTGACCCAAAGCGGCGCTGAAGAATTAGTGGAATTAGGCTCCGGAGCGGCGACCAAGACCCGGGTCGTGTTGGACGCCATGGCACGGGCGAAACGACTCCGCTTCTACGTCCCGTTTGACGTCAGCGAAGGCATTGTGCGACGGGTTGCGCAAGAGCTCGTCGAGGAATACGAGGGTTTACAGGTTTATGGCGTCGTGGGAGATTTCCTGGCCCATCTGGAACACATTCCGCAGGGCGGGAGACGCCTGGTCATGTTTTTGGGCGGGACCATCGGCAACTTGGAACCTGAAGCCGTTCCGGCATTTCTGTCGTCGGTCTTTGATGAAATGGATCAAGGAGATTCTTTTCTCCTTGGGGTTCAACTCATCACCGACGTGGGTCGCCTGGAAGCGGCGTATAATGATTCAGCCGGGCTTTCCGCCGCCTTCAACAAGAATATGCTGTACGCGTTACAGCCCGTGATTGGATCCGCATTCGACCCTGACGCTTTTGACCACGTGGCACGCTTCAATCAATCCGAACATCGAATTGAAATGCACCTTCGATCGATTCGAGAGCAAGTGATTCCTATTCCCGAATTGGAGTTGAACCTTCGCCTCAAAGAAGGGGAAGAAATCCTCACGGAAATCAGCACGAAATATACGCGTCACCACGTGGAGGCCCTGTTGACCCGTGCGGGGTTCAGCCCCGTTGCCTGGTATACCGATCCAGCCCACCTTCACGGTCTCGCCTTAGCCCAAAAGCCGTCCGGCTGATTGGTTCCCGTGATCTATCTGAATTACGCAGCCCTGTGCCCGACACTTGCAGAGGCTGAAGCGGAAGTTGAGCGAACGCTGGCCGAGTTCAAACGCTATTTGTACTCGGAAGCCGGCATCGAGTGGTACCTCCGCAAGGTTCGTGATTGCCGGCAAAAAGTGGGCACCCTGTTACAGGTGAGTGATCCCTCGAGCATCGCATTCACCACGAATGCGTCCACCGCACACTATCTCGCGCTTTCTTCTTTAAAATGGGAACCGGGCGATACCATTCTCACCACCACGCACGAAAACCCTTCCATCACGAGACAGCTTCGCGCGCTCGAACACGAAGGCATCCGCGTTCACGCCGTCAGGCCTGCGTCCCTGCAAACGTTCCTGAATACGCTGGAAGAACGATTCAACGAGCCCGGCGTCAAAGCCATCGTGATGAGCCACGTGTCGCACGTTGACGGTCGTGTCTTCCCTGTCCATGAAGTGGTTTCATTGGCCAGGGCACGGCAATGTCTGGTCATCATCGACGGCGCGCAAGCCGTTGGACATATCCCCGTCGATCTGCATGCGCTCGATTTCGACGGCTACTTTTTTACCGGACACAAGTGGTGTGAAGGCCCTCTCGGCACGGGGGCGATGGTGGTGCGTGAGAGTTTTCTTACGCATCCCCGCTACCGCGGGATCCAAGGAGAACACCAAGGTCGTTCGCCGGCGGCCAGCTTCGAAATCGGAACGCAGAACGTCGGACTCATTGCAGGACTCGCCAAGGCCTGCGAACAACGACATCAACGGGGAATCAGCGCAGAACCACAGCGGGCCTTTCGGGAAACGGCAAAGGCACTGCTGGGTGGGCATCCGAATTGTCGTTTCATGGAATGGCAGGGTCCCCATGCTCCAGGCATCCTCACGTTCAGAGGAGCGGATGACCTGGATCATGGACAATTTGCCAAACGGCTTTCATCCGAATCGGGGATTATCGTGAAACCCTTTGTGGACTATCCCGAAGGTGACGCACCTGCGATTCGGCTGTCATGGTCTTCGACGATGAATCAACGGGATTTTCAGAAAGGCGTTTCGGAGATTGCGCAACTGCTCGAGTCATGACCCATCCGTATTTGTAGGGGCCGCATCTCATGCGGCCAAGAGCTGCGGCATGAGATGGCGCAGCTACACAAGAGAGAGAAGACGGCACCGCATACACGAACACCGTCAGGGGACATGCTCACGCTGGCGGCCCAATCGTTCCTCCAAACGGCGCAAGGCCTTCTGAGTCGAGCGAAGGTCGCGTAAGATTTCTTCCCGCGATACGGGCTGTTCCAGTTCTCGAAGGCGCTCGGCCTTGGCTTCTTCCAGATTGTTGAGCACCACCGCGATAAAGAGATTGATGACCACGAACGTGCCGAGCACCACGAAACTGACGAAATACAGCCAAGCCATCGGGTGCAGTTCCATGGCGGTATACATAATGTCCGTCCAATCTTCCAACGTCACGACCCGAAACAACGACAAAAGGGAAATACCCAAGTTTCGCCAATGGACGGGATCGTGTTCGTGAAACAGTTGGTAGCCCGTGATCGCATAAATATAAAAGATGATGCTCATCAGGAGCATGACGTGTCCCATACTCGGGATCGAGCGCACGAGCGTCGAGACGATCAGGCGCAATTCCTGAATCGTGGAAATCAACCGCAGGACTCGTAATAACCGGGCAAGCCTGGCGATCATGGCATACTCTCCGGTCGCCGGAAGCAGCGAGAACACAATCACCGAAAAATCGAAGACGTTCCATCCATCCCGAAAATACCGGTTGATCTGCGGGGCCACGGCCATCATCTTCAGCAGGGCTTCGAGAATGAACACGGCCAACACGACTTGATTCCCCAGATGCATCCATTCTCCAAATCGACGAACCAGGTCAGGAGACGTCTCCATACCCAACAACGCTCCATTCCCGAGAATGAGCGCGACAATCACATATTCAAACGCGGGAGCACCGACCAGTCGTTGCGCGAACTGTTTCATCATCTGTGACCTTTACTTACCTTTGTGCAATGAAAAGAATAAACGGCGGGAAGGCCTTGAGGACCTGAGCCTCTTCAATCCTGCCCTGCCCTGCCCTGCCTTACCCTAACCTGCATTGTCTGAGTCGATGCTCCAAAATTTGAGCCTGTGTCAAGGAATCAACCTGAAGATCATGCCCCTCGGTCTGCGCAAAGGCCTCATGAGGGAGCAACCCCACCAATTCGCTTTTCACCACGGCGACGCCTTTAAGGGCCGCGGCTCGTTTCACGGCTTCGAAGGCCACGTGAATGGGCGTTTGGTGATAGTTGGTGAGATTCATCGACACCTGCACGCATTCTTGGCTTTGCAGTTCCAGCCCGATGGCTTTGACCGCCGGCAGTCCGCCATTAGACGCGCGAACAGTCTTGGCAATATTCTGCGCAAGGGACACATCGTGACTCTGCAGCAACACGTTGAAGGCAATGAGTGGATAACGGGCCCCGACCACGATCACGCCAGCCGTGGGGTGCGGCTCGGCCGGACCGAAATCCGGAGCCCACTCGCGGTCGGTTGCCATTCGCTTCCTCAGGCCCTCCAGCCCCCCTTTCCGGATCTGTTCCAGTCGCTTTCGAAAGAGTCGTTCGCAGGCTTCCTCATACAGAAAAACCGGTATCCGCAATTCCTGCCCGATTCGCGCACCGACCTGATGCGCGAGTTGGACGCATTGCTCCATGGTCGAGCCTGACAATGGAACAAACGGCAACACATCACACGCTCCGAGACGAGGGTGCTGGCCTGCGTGATGCGTAAGGTCGATCAATTCCGAAGCCTTGGCAACCACCGAAAAAGCGGCTTCCTCAATCGACTCGACAGACCCGGCAACGGTCAGGACGCATCGGTGGTGGTCCACGTCACGGTGCTGGTCAAGCAAGGTAACGCCTCGAGTCGAGGCCAGGGCGTTTTTGAGTGTCTTGATGACACCCGGATCGCGGCCTTCACTAAAATTGGGAATGCTCTCGACAATGCCGACCATATCCCTGTTTACTGAAATCGTGCTTTGTTGACAACCTCAAAAAGGTGATATTATGGTCAAATCGATTGATAGCTTTTCACGTTCACGAGTATCAGGCCCCTAACCCTCTAGCAGTTCCGAACAGGTGATCTCATGACGATGACCCAAGTCGAACCAACCGCGACCCTTGCCGAACTTCAAGAATCCAAACCGGAACGGGTGACCATTGTGCTCCTGAGCGGAGATATGGATAAGGCCATGGCCGCCTTCATCATTGCCACCGGCGCCGCAGCCATGGGCATGCAGGTGACCATGTTCTTCACCTTCTGGGGACTGAACGTCATTCGCAAACCCGGGTCGACCAGTGCCGCCAAAGACCTGCTGCGTAAGGCCTTTGGCTGGATCAACAAGGGAGGAGCCGGGAGCCTGCCTCTTTCAAAGTTCAACTATGGCGGGATGGGAACCACGATGATGAAAAAGGTCATGCGGGACAATCACATGCCCGACGTGCCTGAACTGATAGAAACCGCGCAGGATCTCGGCGTCACAATGATCGCCTGTACCACCACGTTGGGCTTACTGGGCATTTCAAAGGAAACCCTGATCGACGGCGTGGACCAACTCGCCGGAGTCTCAACCTACCTCGCGGAAGCCAAAGACGGCTCGGTGAATTTGTTTATTTAAGCAATAGAGCATTCCTTCTCCCCTTGATAATTCTTCCCTCTCCCCTTGAGGGAGAGGGAAGGGTGAGGGGAAAGGTGAGGAGAACAATTCAAATGATCCAATCCGATATCACGCTCGATACACTGGGGTACTTCTGCCCCATGCCCATTATTCTCACTTCCAAAAAAATCAAAGAACTTACCATGGGCCAAGTCCTCGAAGTCCTCTCCGACGACGAAGGGATCAAGAAAGACATGCCCGCCTGGTGCCAAACCACCGGCCACGAATGGGTGGGCCTCGAAGAAGAAGCGACGAACCCCAAAACGGTGTACAAGGCCTACGTGAAGAAGACCAAATAGCCTCTGCCGTCTGATTCCCTTTGCCGAATCATTCCACCCTTAAGAGGGAGTCAGGCAGCCAAACCGATTAAAAAAGCCTGCGCGAAGTTCAAACCGTCAAGACTGAAGGTCGCCCACCCCGTCGAAGCTGTTCAACTCTACTTCTATCACGCTAAGTCGTGGCTGAATTTGGCAGTCAGGTCTCTTTCACCAATCGGCTGACATTGTCATCAATGGCTTGAGCCCATTCGTCGCCGACGACTTCCACGAACGACACGTCACCGACGAACGCACTGCTCATGACAATGTCAGGATTGAAGTCTCGAAGCCGTATCAGGCTTTCGGCTAACGACGCCTTGCTGCCACCTGCCTGTGGGAGTACGAACGTCGCCCACTTCGCGTTCGACTGGAATATCGTATCACCGGTAAATAGGTAGGACTTTCCGTACGGCGACTTGTAGAAAAAGCAAATGCTGCCTTCGGTATGACCCGGCGTATGGATGATCTCAATGTCGCCAAAGTGATGGTCGCCGATCTGAAAGGTTAGATCAACCGGCGCGTCGCTGCCGATAATCGGGGCTTCCAGGGCGCTACAACACAACTTGGAACCGAACAGATCTTTGATACGGTTCAACGATGGACCTGATTCATCACGGTGGCTTAGAAGCTGGGCCTGAATACCTCCCAACTCAGCTATTTTCTCGAGATCACCTTCGTTACCGGTATTGTAAAAAAGCACGTTTCCTTCCGGTCGCCGGAGGAAATACGCATGGGTATTTAACGTACCGATGCTACGGATCGTGCTTTGCCATAAATCTTCTTGTAACTGTTTCATGGCCGTTATTCTTGTTATTGGAGATGAATAGCTTTTCTACTCCGACGCCGGATGTTTCATCTTCATGTAGACGCCGCCGACTTCGAGCTCTTCCAGCATCTGGCGCAGCCGTTTTTCTTTTGTCTCCCGGCGCTTGGCGCGGTTTATCCAACCGACGTAGTCATTCTGCTGATACGCAGGGCGCTTTCGATAGGCTTCCATCAAGCCCCTTTCGTCCAGTGCCTGTCTGACGAAATCCGGCATAGGGTATTGTGGTCGCTTCAGTTTGGAAAAGTCCCTGCCCATCTGTCTCTCTTTTCTTCTGATTTAACGGGCCAAGCTTCCTCTTATGCATACTCCACAAATATATTATAAATGTGGAGTATAGTTAATGAATTTACTGATAACAAAAAGGGCCGTCAGTTGGCACTCAAATACAAACTTCCCTACAGTTTTCTTCGCAACCCATTGAACGATGTTCACATATACGTTAACATAGCTCGTGCGAGAAATAATTTTCTACCGTACCGAATCTGGAGGATGTCCTATTGAAGAATTCCTGGACGCGCTCACGTCCCATCAAGCCCGAAAAGTTGTTTGGGTTTTGCAACTCATCGAAGAACTTGATGTGGTCCCCGTCCAATATTTCAAAAAGCTGGTCAGCACGGATGGTATCTGGGAAGTCAGAGTCCCGTTTGACGGTAATATTTTTCGGCTCCTGGGCTTTCTGGAGCGCGGCAACGTGGTTATCTTAACTCATGGATTTCAAAAGAAGACTCAGGAAACTCCCAGGAAAGAAATTATGCTCGCTGAAAATCGCAGGAAAGATTATCTCAACAGGAGGCGTTCGCAATGAGTGATCTTAAAGCCTACATCCGTAAAAGGAAGAAAACTGACGTTGAATTCAGAGATGGATTTGATGAAGGTTACAAAGCGTTCAAAATCGGGGTATTGCTCAAGGAAGCTCGCAAGGCTTCAGGCTTAACGCAAGAAAAAATGGCTGAAAAACTGCATACACGGAAATCGGCTATTTCCAGAATTGAAAATCATGCCGAAGACATTCGCTTGTCCACTTTGGAAAAATTTGCCTCCGCGCTGGGACGCAGTCTTGAAATATCAATTCGATAAGGTTTGCGAGGGGTTAGCAGTAGCGTAAACCGACAGTGTCGTTTAAGCCGCCTCATCCCTGCTCAAGGGCAGGGCCATGCCTCATGACGCCCCCATCCCCCTCACCCTACCCTCTCCCACTAGGGGCGAGGGTTTTCCATTGTCAATGAATGATTGAGGCGTTATCCGCCCACCAAGGACGTCAACGCAGGGACTGCCGCCGTGGGAGCAGTCAGATTGGAGAACATCAACGTGGCGGAAACGGCCCAGTCGATGAAGGGTTTGGGGTAGATGCCGAGAAGCAGGGTGCCGGCCATACTGACGAAAATGACGGTCTTCAGTGGGGCCGAGACCGAGAGCGGCGTGGGATCGTGGGGTTCGTTGATATACATCTTCTTGACCACGACCAGGTAGTAGTACATGGAGATGACGATATTGATCAGTCCCACGATCAACAGCGTGTAGAGTTCCTGTTCGATCGCCGCGACGAAGATATAGAGTTTGCCGATGAATCCCGCGAGCGGCGGCACGCCGGCGAGCGACAACAGAAAGATCAGCATGGCGGCCGCGAGAAACGGCGATCGTCGATTCAACCCGTTGTAATCTTCAATCTCATCGCTCTTGATCAGGTTGCTGACGCCGATGACGACGGCAAAGGCGCCCAGGTTGGCAAACAGGTAGGTGAGCAAATAAAAAAGTATCGCGTCACTGCCTTGTTTGGTTCCGGCCGCCAGGCCGATCATGACGTTGCCGATTTGCGCAATACCGGAATAGGCGAGTAACCGTTTGATGTTCTTCTGGGCGATGGCCACGATGTTGCCGTAGGTCATGGACAGGATGGAGGCCACGACGAACAGGAGGACCCACATGGGTTTAAACGTCGCGAGCGCCACGTAGAACATTCGAATGAGAATGGCTAGCGCCGCACCTTTCGGCGCGATCGACAGAAAAGCGGTGATGGGTGTGGGCGCCCCCTGATAGGTATCGGGAATCCAGGAGTGAAAGGGGACGGCACCGATTTTAAAGCCCAAGGCGGCAAAGATCATGATGAAACCGATGGCCAGCCCATAGCTGCCGGGCGTCGACACCATTTCGGAAAACACCAGCGTCCCCGTCTCTCCATAGACGAGACTGATTCCATACGCGAGCAACCCCGCGGTGAACACGCCCAGGATGAAGAACTTCAACCCCGCTTCGCTGGATTTCTGATCTTCCCGAAGATAGGCCACCAGGATGTAAAAGCCGAAGGTGGAAAATTCCAACGTGACGAATACGGAGAGCAGATCCTGCGCCGAGGCCATGAACATCATGCCCAAGGCCGACATCATGACCAGGAAATAATATTCGCCTTTAAAAAACTTGAACGATTTGACGTAGTCGATCGAAGCCAGCAAGACCAGCGCCGTTGCGATCAAGATGAAAATCTTGAAGAAGATCGCCACTCCATCCAGGACAAACGTGTCTTTGAACAGCGTGCCCTGGACTCCGGTGTAATCGAACCAGATCGGGTTGACGAGCGTGGCGATGACGCCACCCACACTCAGGTAGGCCAGGTTTTCATGGTCGATCTGTTTAAAGGTAAAGTCGACGACCAATACCACGCACAACCAGATGGTGAGAAAAATCTCTGGTGCCAGGAGAAGGAGGTCTGAGCCCGATAGGGTGAGGTCGAAGGTCATGACGGGTTACGGTAACAGCCCCGTGGTGTTCTGGGTGATCACCGGGGCCACCTGGTTGATTCGATCCAGCATCGGCACGACGGTCGAACGCACGACGTTGTAAAAGTGCATGGGGAAGATGCCGAAGAAGATGCTGCACCCGATCATCACGAGAAGAGGGAGGCGATCCACCCATTGCGACGTGTCACGGGCATGCGCATATTCAGGCGACATGTTTCCATAGAACAGCCCGCGCATCATTTTAAAGAGATAGGCCATCGTCAATACGATCCCCAGCACGGCCACCACCACCTGGAAGGGATATTTCTCCCATGCGCCGACGATAATCATGATTTCGGCAATAAAGTTCACGGTGCCCGGCATCCCGACCGATGCCATACAGGCGATGACAAAGGCCCCGGCCAGGAACGGCATATTCTTGACCAGTCCTCCCAGGGACGGAATGTCCCGGGTATGGGTCTGGTCATACACCCAGCCCGCCATGGCGAAGAGCATGCCCGTGGCCAAGGCGTGTGCAAACATGTAAATCACCGCGCCGGTCAGACTGATGTAATCCAAGGCGGCCATGCCCAGGAACACGTAGCCCATGTGACTGGAACTGGAATAGCCGATGACGTACTTCGTGTCCTTGGCAAAATATGCAACAAATCCGCCGTAGACAATGCTGAACACGCATAGCACCGCGGCGATGGGCATGAGTTCCCGCGTGGCGTCAGGAAGGATTTCGTACGCCACGCGAATAATGGAGAAATGGCCGAGTTTCATCAGCACGCCGGCGTGCAACATGCTGGTCGCGGCCGGGGCCGCGGCGTGGCCGACGGGAGACCATGAATGCAAAGGCCAAATGGGCGCGATGGACGCGAAACCGAAAAAGACCAGCAACCAAATAATCGTCGCCAGCGTGCCGTCAAAATGGGCCACTTCCCGGAGCACCAGAATATCGAACGTTTGGACCGGCGAGAAATGATAAATCAGCAGAATGCCCATCAACGCGAACACCGCCCCCGCCGAGAGGAACAGTGTGAGTTTCATCGCGGCGTATTCTTTGCTGTTCGACCCGAAGTTCAGGATGAACCCGACCGAATCACGAAGCTTGCGGCCTTCGGAATCGGTCATGCCCAAATACCCTTTGGTATGACTCCCCCACACGCCCAGCAACACGTACATGGGCAACACCGACATTTCATAAAAGAAGTAGAGGAAGAACAAGTCCAGCGACATGAACACCCCGATGGTCGCCGCCGCCAGGATCAGCAGGAAGATATAAAATTCCTTGGTGCGATCCTTGATGTGCCATGAAATAAAGACACCCGCAAACAGTAGAATGGTCGATGCAAAAACCAGAGGAGCCCCGATTCCATCCACTCCGATGTGAAACCCGATCCCCAGTTCCTCGGACCACGCCCACTTGGTGATGAATTGAAAACCGCCCTGGTCGGGATCATAGGCCAGAAAGACGTAGAGAGAAGCGAGCAGCGCCATACCGGCGGCGGCCACGGCTACGGCACGCACCAGAAGCGGCTTACGATTGGGAACAAACAGCAACGCGACCGCCCCCAGGAACGGGGTAAACAAGGTTGCGAGTAAAGCCAACTGTCCCATCTCCTAGTCCTTCTCTCCGGGTTCAGGGGCTACGGCATGCGACAACAGCATCCGGTCCCGTTCAATGCTCGCAAGCGACCCGCGATCCAACCGGTCCACCACGGCCTGCACCGATCCATTGACCATTCGCAAAAACGGCGAGGGGTATAATCCGATCCAGAAAATCATCACACACAGGGACACGGCAATAATTGATTCGCGTCGAGTCAGGTCCTTGAGCACTTGAGGGACTTTCTCGCCGATGGGTCCGAACATCGCTCGCTCGTAATACCACAGGAAATAGGCTGCTGCGAAGATCACTCCCGAGACGGCTACCACCCCATACACCCAATGCGCTTGAAAGGCGCCGAGCAGGATCAGAAATTCCCCGATAAATCCATTGGTTCCGGGCAACCCTATCGAGGCCATCCCGATGATCAGAAAGAACGTCGCCAACAGGGGCATCTTTGAAGCAAGGCCTCCGCAATTTTCGACGAGCGTATTACCGAGCCGGTTATAGAGAAACCCTGCGAAGAAAAAGAGCCCCGCGGTGGTAAACCCCAAATTGATCATTTGCAGCAAGCTGCCTTGCAGGCCCTGAAAATTCAAGGCAAACAAACCCAACACGACAAACCCCAAATGGCTGATGCTGCTGAAGACGAGCAGGCGTCTGAAGTCCGGTTGCATAATGGCGATAATCGCGCCCCAGACGATGGCGGCCATGGCCAAGCACATGACAATTACCACGACGGTGTCATTGGTGGAGGCTTCCGGCAGCAACGGGAAGCTGAACCGCAGGAATCCATACGTTCCCAACTTGACACCCGCCAACACCACGGACATTCCGATCGGCCCTTGCACGAGCGCATCCGGCAACCACGTGTGGAAAGGAAAGACCGGAGCCTTAAAGGCCAATCCCATGAAGATGAGCCAAAAGATCAAAATCTGATCCCCGACCGGAACTGGCACTTGCAACAAGGCTAACAAGTCGAAGCTGTAGGTATTCGTGACCTCGTGGTAATTCAAACTCAACAGCGCGAAACCGACCAACATGAACACGCTGCCCAACAGGGTGTACAACACGTACTTGAGCGCGGCGTATTCTTTTTCCTCACCGACGCCCCACAGTTTAATCAGGAAATAGCTGGGCACGAGCATGAGTTCCCAGAACACGAAGAAGAGAATCAGGTCGATGGAAACGAAAATCCCCATAATCGTCGTTTCCAAAGCCAGGATACTCATAAAGTACGGTTTGACGTTGTCCTGAACGGCGTCCCAGGAATAGAGAATGACCAGGACCGTGATGAAGGCCGAGAGGCCGACGAACAAGACACTGATGCCGTCCACGGCAAGGTGATAGGAAATACCGAGAGCCGGAATCCAATTCAGCCGTTCGCTGAATTGCATGGCCGCGGATTCCGGTATGAACCGGAGCAACACGAAGACGGCGAGAGCCAACTCGAACACCGCGATTCCCAATGCAGACTTCTTGATCAGGTTGGTATCCCGCTGCGTCCACAACCCGATCGCCCCGAGAAGCGGGAGAAAGAGCAGGATCGATAAAATCGGGAAACCGAATTCCAGTTCTTCAAGCATCAGCGATCACTCAACCCTACAAGAGAGAAGTTCCGGTCAACCACACCAGGAGAAAATGCGTGAGAAGAAAGAGGCCGATGACAATCACGGCGGCGTAATGATTGACCAACCCGGTTTGTAATCTCCGCCATGACCAGGCCGCCAAATGATTGGCATACCCGATCACGTTGAGCCCTCCGTAAATCACGTGTTTCTCAGTCCAGGTCACTCCTGCCGCACTGACGTCGGCCCCATGACCAATCCCCCTGATGAAGCGATCGATCACGTGTTGATCGATCCAATCCCAGAGGCGAGCGAGGCGTTTACAGGGCTCGACAAAGACGGCATCGTACAGTTCATCCACATAGTATTTATTCAAAAGAGTTCGATACGCCCCGGCATACCGTTCCGACCAGTTATCCGCCGTCCCGGGTTTGATCGCATAGAGATAATGCGCCAACCCCCAACCACTCAACGCGATCCCGATGGCCACCGCCATCAATCCGATGATGGTTCCTACGTCGACGTCATGCGTTACCGCTCCCAGGGGAGTGGCCACGGATTCCAAAAATCCATGGAACCAGCCATGTTCCGGCGGCACGCCCAGAAACCCGCCCAGCACGGAGAGCCCCGCCAGGATCATGAGCGGCACGGTCATGACCGGTGGCGACTCATGAATATGATGTTCCACCTTCGGATCAACCCGGGACTGCCCGTAAAACGTCACATAGGTGAGACGGAACATATAAAAGGAAGTCAGAAACGCGCCGACCGCCGCAAAGAGATAGAGCACGTAATGGTGCTGGACAAAGGCATGGGCCATAATTTCGTCTTTACTCCAAAACCCCGCCAAAGGTGGAATACCGGCAATGGCCAGGGTGCCGATGAGAAACACGGCGTGCGTGACGGGAATTTTTTTGGAGAGCCCGCCCATCTTTCGGATGTCCTGTTCCCCTTCGAGCGAATGGATCACCGCACCGGCGGAAAGGAACAGGAGCGCTTTGAAAAACGCGTGGGTCACGAGATGGAAGATGGCGGCAATATATGCCCCGACCCCACAGGCCAAGAACATGTAGCCCAGTTGACTGACGGTCGAATAGGCCAGCACCCGTTTGATGTCGTTTTGCACCAGCCCGATCGTTGCGGCAAATAACGCGGTCAGGCCGCCGATGATCCCCACCGTCGCCATGGACACGGGGGCCATGTCGTATAACACGTGAGTGCGTACCACCATGTACACCCCGGCCGTGACCATCGTCGCGGCATGGATCAACGCGCTCACCGGCGTCGGGCCCTCCATGGCATCGGGCAGCCACGTATACAACGGAATCTGGGCGGATTTCCCTATCGCGCCCACCAACAAGCACAGCGTAATGGCCGTGGCCATTTCGATGGAGAGTTGGTTCGCGTGTTCGAAAACTTTCAAGTAGTCCAAGGTCTTGAAATTGACGAAGACCAAGAAAATCGCGAGCAGGAACCCGGCGTCGCCGATCCGGTTGACCGCAAACGCCTTGGTGGCCGCCTTGGCCGCGGAGACCTTATTGAAGTAGTACCCGATCAGGAGATAGGAGCAGAGGCCGACTCCTTCCCATCCGATGAAGAGCACCAGAAAATTGTTCCCCATGACCAGCAACAGCATGGAGACCATGAACAGATTCATGTACACGAAGAAGCGGGTAAACCCGTCTTCTCCATGCATATACCCGATGGAATAGACGTGAATCAGAAATCCGACCCCCGTCACCACCATCAACATCACGGCGGTCAGCGGGTCGATCAGAAATCCGAAATTGACGTGCAGGTCGCCGCCGAAAATCCACGAATAGGCAATGACTTCACGGGGCGTGGGATCGGAAAGCACGCCGGCGACCACCGCGACGGCACAAAGAAAAGAGAGCCCAATGGACCCGACCGCAAGACGGCCGGCCAGGTCAACGGTATAGCGATGACCGAGCAGGCCATTCACCAGCACCGCGATAAGAGGAAAGACCGGTATGAGAATAACGAGAAGATCCGACACGTTACCACTTCAACAGATTAATCTGATCGACGTTCGTCGCAATTTTTCCACGGAACACCACGATAATGATCGCCAGGCCGACGGCGGCCTCACCGGCCGCAATCGCGATCACGAACAATGCCGCCAATTGGCCGGCCATCGACGAGAGGTAATGGGAGAACGCGACAAGATTGATGTTCGCCGCATTCAACATGATCTCGACCGACATCAGGACAATGATGAAATTCCGGCGGATCAGGACGCCCAACAATCCCGTCATAAACAGGATGAAACTCAACGCCACGTATGCCGAAAGAGGAATCATGACGAGCCGCTTACGTTGACCTGTCGGCCCCGGCAGTCGGAGCGGTCGGGGTTTTGGCCAAGACGATTGCCCCGATAATGGCGCCTAAGAGAAAGACCCCCACGATCTCGAACAACAACAAATAGTCGCTGAACATGGTGAGACCCACGGCGTGACTCGGCCTGGTCTGCAACACAACATCCGGGGTCGTGGTCCCTTTGGCTCCGCCGTAGGGGGTTTGAAATACCAAAATAAGCAATTCGCCGAGAATCGCGACGCCGGCGAACAGGAAAAAGGGATATTTCTTATGCAGATACTGTTCTTCGGTTTTCAGGTTGAGCAACATCAGGACAAAGAGATAGAGCACGAGAATGGCCCCGGCGTACACGATGATTTGCACGGCAAAAAGGAACTCGGCATTGAGTAACACGAAAAGCCCGGCCACGTGCAGGAGTAACGAAAGCAGGCTCAGGCCGCAATGGACAGGATTTTTCAAGGCGATCGTGAAAATACCCGACAGGATACTCACGGTCGCAAAGTACCCGAACAATAAATAGATCATCATGAAATACTAAGAGTCGGAGGCCTCGGTTTTTCCTATGGGTTGCGGGAAATTATAGCGGTAGGCGCGACTCTCCGCATCGTCTTGTTCCTGATTATGGGCATAGAGATACTTTTTGGCGTCTTCCAGATGTTGCTCACCAATTTCGTAGAGTCGCTTTTTGTCGAACAGGAGAGTTCGTTTGTCATGAGTCGAATACTCATACATCTTCGTCATGGCCAACGCATTGACCGGACAGGCTTCCACGCAATACCCGCAAAACACGCATTTGGTAATATCAATGTAAAACTCGGTCGCATACCGTTGCAGCGGCAGGGACTTATCTTCTTCACTGATGACCTTGATGCACCGGGACGGACAGGCTACCTCGCAGAGGTCACACCCGACGCACCGTTCCTGCCCATTGTCGTACCGCAACAAGCCCAATGCTCCACGATGCGCGTCAGGGATCGTTCGCTTTTCACGAGGATATTGGAAGGTCATCGGACGATGAAACATGTGCTTGAACGTGACCTTCATCGCTTTCCAGATTTCGCGGAACAGTACCGCGTCCAATAATCGTTTCGTTTGATTTTGCGTATCCATGAAAAAGAGACTCCCCTACATTTTTTCGATCGTGACCTGCGTCGCTTTGAAATAGGGAACGCGTGTCACGGGGTCCACGACGACCCGGACCAAATCCTTGACCGGAGGATCATTGAAATGTTCGGGAAACGCGCAGGTTCCCGGCAACATGTTGACGTCGGCTTCCACACTCAACTCCAGGCTTCCCTGATCCGAGGTCACGCGAACGCGCCCGCCATCGGCAACGCCCAACCGTTCACATTCTTCCAGAGACATCCGTAACGCGCCGGTATTCGGCGAAATATCCATTAGCCCGGAAGCTTTCGTGGACAGTTTCCCCGAATGATAAATGAGTTGAATCAATTTCAGCCCATAGGGCCGCCCCGACCCTTGAGCATGGCCATTGACGGCATACCGGGCACCGACCGAATCCTGATAGCCGTTCCGCAGGTACGTAGTGGGGTCGGCGGCGACGGGTCGGGGTTGGCCCAGATTATAGTAGCCGGGGAGCAGCTTTCGAATTTCCGTTTGAATGTCCTGCGTCGTTTCATAAGGTAGTGAATGCCCCATGCCGTTGGAAAGCCCCACCATGATGTGCCAATCCAATGCGCTCTCGCCTAATGGGTCCAACGCCGGCCTAACGAATTGCACCATCCCTTCCTGATTGGTGACGGTGCCGTCCTTTTCTGCAAACGTACATGCGGGGAACACCACGTGGGCATACTGCGCCGTTTCCGTCAGGAAGGGGTCCTGACAGATCAACAATTCCAACTGGCTCAAGGCCTCCTCCACGCTGAATGATTTGGGAAGCGTAGCCAATGGATTTTCTCCCACCACGTAGAGGGCTTTAATTTTTCCGGCACGACAGTCCTCTAAAATTTCGATGAGGGATTTGCCTGCTTGTGCGTCAGGCAACATCGCGCCCCATGCTTCGGAAAATTTCTCCTGTGCCGCGGCGTGCGCATAGGCTACGGGGCCAGGGAGGAATTCCGGCGCGACCCCCATATCCACGGCTCCCTGCTCATTCCCCTCTTCGGTGAACGTGTTGATTCCGCATCCGGGCTTATTCAATTTTCCCGTCACCCAAGCCAGGTCGATCAGGGATAACGTATTGTCATAGCCGTTGTGCTGGCGCACGATCCCCTCTCCACACACGATAATCGAGCGTGGGGCTTCCGCAAACACTCTGGCAACCTCCTGAATCATCTCGATCGGGACTCCCGTTTCCCGGGCCACGGTTTCCAGCGAAACCGCATCGGCGGCGGCTTTCAAGGCAGCCAAGGCTTCAGGGGCCTGAGAGACCAGGTCAGGATCAATGAAATCCTGCTCCATGACCGATTTGACCAATCCCTTGATGAACGTTCCTTCCGTCCCCGGTTTGACCATCGCCGGATGCGACGCCAACTTGGCCAGGTTGGTTTGCATGGAATCCACCACGATGACCGACGTCTGATAGGTGCCGATAGCGGCTTTCACCCGCAGGCTGGCCACGGGGTTCGTTTCCGTCACGTTGGCCCCCACCACCAGGATGGCCTTGGCTTTCGTGATATCCGCCGAGGTGTTCATCATCCGGTTGATCCCGAGGGCGTGATGAACCGCTCGCACAAAATTCATATGACCGTACCGTGCGCTACTGTCGAGGTTGTTCGTTCCGAGCACGGTCCGCATGAACCTTTGGAAGACGTAGAGTTCTTCATTCGTGCACCGTGCCGTGATCAAGCCCGCAATGGCTTCAGACCCGTATCGCTCTTTGACGTGCGTCAGCCGCTCGGCGGTCGTCTCCAAGGCTTCGATCCACGGGACAGGAACCAGACCCGCCTCTTTCCGAATGAGCGGCTCCTTCAGTCGATCTTTACTGTCGATAAACTGGAAGCCGAACCTCCCCCGCACGCAGAGCCCTCCGTGACCGTTGATCGTATCCCCTCGATCCCCCCATTTATTTTTCCAGGATAAGGGAGAGGTCACCCGCACGACTTCCGTATCCTTGGTTTCCACGTACATCTGACAGCCGTCCCCGCAGTAATTACAGGTGGTCGTGGTTTTTCGGAGTTGCCAGGGCTTATACACGTATTTTGAAAATTTATTGGTAATCGCTCCCACGGGACAGACCGCGAGGCAATCACCGCAGAATTCGCAGTCCAGGGCGTGATCGCCCTTCGCCACCACCTGCGTAAACCCGCCTTTCTTCATGAACTGCAAGGCGTCAATGCGCTGGACGTCTTTGCAAACATTGATGCATTCCCCGCATGCAATGCAGCGATTCATGTTGAAGTCGAGTACCAGGCTGCGCGTATCTTCCGGAATATTTTTCTGCTTGGCGTTGGCCAGGTCGGTAACCTGGTGCTCGAAGGCCATGTCCTGCAACTCGCAATGCCCGTCCGCGTCGCAGACCGGACAATCCAGGGGATGCACGGAGAGGTGTTTTTCAACGGCTTTTTTCCGAGCCGCAAACAGATCGTCCCCATCCGTACGAATCACCATCCCTTCGGCCGCTTTGGCGGTACAAGAACGCACCGGCGACTTCTTCCCTTCCTGCAGGACCAGACACATGCCGCAGGATCCAAAGGGATCGAACGTGTAGTGGTAACACATGGCCGGGACGATTTTGCCCATGCTGGAAATCACGTCATACAGCGAAACCCCTTCTTTCGCCGTGACGGTTTCGCCGTCGATACTCAGGGCAATCGTCACGGCTTCGGTATCGGGTGTCGTGACCGGTTTGAGTGCCATCTATCTCTCCCGCCCCTGCATTCAGGAGCTCATCAAGTTTTTATCCGTTACCTCAACTTCACAGGCTATTAACGGTCGCATTCCCCCATCACAATGTCATACGACCCGAAAATCGTGACTGCATCGGCGATCATGTACCCTTTGGCCATATAGTCAAACGCACCCATATGGATAAAGGACGGGGACCGAATCTTCAGGCGATACGGGTTCCCTCCCCCCGTACTCACGATATAAAACCCCAGCTCACCCTTATGGGCTTCGGTTCCACAATAAATCTCCCCGGGCGGCGCATCGAACCCTTGTGAAAACAGTTTGAACTGCTGGATCATGGATTCGAGATTGGTAAACACTCGATTCTTGGGCGGCAGGGTGACGCTGGGCACCTCGGCCATCACCGGTCCTTCCTTCGGCATTTGCTCCATGCATTGACGAACAATCTTGATACTCTCGCGCATTTCTTCAATGCGGATCCAATACCGGTCATACGTGTCGCCGTTTTTGCCGACCGGCACGCTGAACTCGCACTTGGGATAGGCGCCATACGACTCGTATTTGCGCAAATCATAATCGACGCCCGACCCCCGCAGCGTCGGCCCGCTCAACCCATAACCCAACGCGTCCTCCGCCGAAATGACCGCCACACCTACGGTCCGAGCCAGCCAAATACGGTTTTTTTCCAGGAACACCACGTATTCATCGATCTTGGGAGGAAAGTACGCAAGAAAATCCCGAATCTTGGTCTCCAACGAGGCGGTAAAATCCCGTTCCACGCCGCCGATCCGATACCAACTGGTCGTCAGCCGCGCCCCGCACAGTTCATCGAACCAGTCGAGCAGAATTTCACGGTCGCGGAACGTGTAGAAAAACACGGTCATCGCCCCGATATCGAGCGCCTGTGTCCCCAACCAGAACAAATGCCCGATAATCCGCTGGACTTCCGCCACGATGGTGCGTAAATACTCCGCCCGCTCGGGCACGGTCACGTTCATCAGCTTCTCAACGGCCCGGCAATACGCAAAGTTGTTGTACATCGCGCAGACGTAGTCGAGACGGTCCGTATGAGGAATAAATTGATGATAGGTCCCATGTTCGGCGAGTTTTTCCACTCCCCGATGGAGAAAGCCCATGACCACCGTGGATTTCGTAATCCGCTCTCCTTCAAGATCCAGGATCACTTTCAGCACACCATGCGTCGCAGGATGCTGCGGCCCCATGTTCAACAACAGTTCCTCGGTCCGCAGGATCGGAAGATCCTTGGTCTCCGGATGGGCCGGGTCGACTTTATAGACGGTTTCGCGTTGGTCCGGTAAGTACGCCATGGGTGCTCTCGAAGTGTGCCTGCTCGTCAGGAAGCCGTGCCTTCATTCAAAAAATCAAACGTATCGCGCCAGCCCTTCCCTTGCAGCGGGAAATCCTTTCGTAGCGGATAGCCTTCGGGATAGTCATCCGGCATCAGAATCCGCCGCATGTCCGGGTGGTTCTTGAAACGAATGCCCATCATGTCGAACACTTCCCGCTCCATAAACTCCGCGCCCGGCCAAATATCCGTCAACGAATCCACGAAACAATCGTGTTCCGGAACCCGCGTTTTCACGCGAAGACGATGGCGATGGCGGATGGAATAGATTTCATAGACGACTTCAAAGCGCTCGTCCTCATCCGGCCAATCCACCGAGCTGACGTGTACGATGTAATCGCAATCCATGGACGGATCATCCTTCAGGAAACGGCCAATCGCGTGCAAGGCTTCGCGCTTCACCGTCACGGCCAAATCACCCCGCCATTCCTGGGCATTCAGGAACCCGTCGGGAAATCGGGCTTGGATGGTTTCCGCAAGAGGATGCATTACCCGGTTGCCTTCTCCTTGGGCCTGACCTGTTCGGGCTGTTTGGTAAAAACCCGCTTCTGCATAATCTGATCTTGAAGCTTCATAATCCCGTCAAATAAGGCTTCGGGAGTCGGCGGGCATCCGGGCACGTAAATATCGACCGGAACGAATCGATCCACGCCTTGAACCACGCTGTAGCTATCGTAAATATTCCCGGACGTGGCGCAGGACCCCATGGAAATGACGTATTTGGGTTCGGGCATTTGGTCGTAGATTTTGCGAATGACCGGAGCCATACGCCGGCACACCGTACCCGCCACGATCATCAAATCGGATTGGCGGGGAGAGCCACGAAACACGCCGGCCCCGTACCGATCGATATCATACCGGGAGGAGACCGCGGCAATCATCTCAATCGCGCAACAGGCCAACCCAAACGTCATCGGCCAAAGCGATCCTTTCCGCGCCCAATTCGCAGCTTTTTCCAGAGACAGCGTGATGACACCGATATCGCCGTCTTTCTCATGCTTTTTTCCTATTTGTATCAGCCCCATGGATCCCTCGTTTCTAATCCCACTCCAACGCGCCTTTTCTCCACGCATAGACGTAGGCCACGACAAAAAGACCGATAAAAATCATCATTTCGATGAGGCCGATCACGCCAAGCTGGTCAAAGGTGATCGCCCAGGGATAGAGAAAAATGACTTCGATGTCGAAAATAACAAACAGCATCGCGATGACGTAATACCGGACGGGAAACGGCATCCGGGAATCGGAAAACGGCTCGCTGCCGCATTCATAGACACTGAGTTTTTCAGCTTCGGGATACTTCGGTTGGACGAGATAACTCAGGACGAGCGTCACGACCCCAAAGCCCAATGCCAGAATAATAAACACGACTATTGGCGAATATTTCGCTAGATAGTCCCAAAACAGATCAAGGCCGCCGACCATGAGGATTTGACCTCGCAAGAGTCAAAAACTTCAATCTTTTCGCAGAATTCTGAATCGTAGCACCCCATTTTCCAACGAATCAAGAGAACAAAAGACCTACCATCACGGTATCAAAAGCCCCAATCACGTGATTCCCTCGTGGAAAAAATCGGTACGCCCCCCGCGAAACGGGAACCTGCGGGTACGATTTTTCGGGATACGGTAGAGGAAATGGGAAGGAGAAGGGATGGCTCGCTACGATTTCCGCATATCCTGCGGCGGACGTTTCAAGCCCTTGGGAGGCTCCGATTGCGAACTTTCCCATTCATTCGTCAAGGGAGAAACCGCCTTGGCCTTCTTGCGCCGATGGATCTGCGTTTGAATGCGCTTCGGTGGATCCGGTAATCCCGAATCTTTTTGCAAGTTTACATTCTTCTTCGACATCAAACACTCTCTTGTTTCACTACCTCAGCATGATCCTCTCAAGCATCCAACGCTACGGAACGGGCGCGGACCACTGCGGAATACGCGAAGGCTGCTCTTCCAGATGGCTGGTATCATAGGTCCGTTCATTTCCGGTGAGGCCATCCTCATCCTGGTCGGACCACATCTCGCCTTTGCCTGTTTCAAATTCCCCATTCCCGTTGCGATCCAACCAATAGAACAACGGAGCCCCGACGGTCACGACGACCGGCGTGCCGAATTCATCCAGCCAGACCTTGTAGGTTCGCCGGGCGGTCATGTAATTCACCACGCCGTCCCCGCTCATATCGAATTCCCGGAAGAACAAGTCATTGCGCCAGTCGTAATACGCCTTGACCTCACGGTCGTCAAACTCTTCGGGCTCTTCCGGGAGAGGAGAGAAATCCCGCAAATGCGTTTCCTGCAAAGATTGGGAAGTCGAAGGACTCGATGGCGAGGTCGGTGGATCTTCCTGTCCATACACCGGCAAGGTCGGCATGCCCACGGTCCCGACGAGAGCCCAGAGCATCACGAGGAGTGCGCCGTTCCACGTTCTCTTGTTGATCATGATAGGGACCCCTATGAGACTTGTTCCATAGGGGTATTATAACGGAAAAACCTCAAGCCGGCAGCACAGATCATCCCCACGGGTTCGATTCTCCCGCTCCCCGGATTCAGACCGGATCCGGGCCTTTTTCTCAGGAGCCTGCTGCCCTTCGTTGTGAGGTCACGATTCCTTTGGCACAATAGCCCGTATGCCATCATCATACGCCGACGTCGTCTTTCCCCCCAGAACCTCTCAATCGTTTACATACCGTATTCCTGAATCGTGGAGTTCCAAGCCCAAAGTGGGGCAATGGGTCCTGGCGCCGTTCGGGCCACGTGTCAAGCCGGGGATTATTGTCTCTCTTGCCGGGAACGTGAAGCAACCTCCCGTTGATCCGAGCCGTATTCGCGAACTGCATCTCGGCACGTCAGCGCATTGGGACTTGGACCCCAAGCTCATTGCCTTGGCGGAATGGATGGCCGACTATTACCTGGCCCCAACGGGAACCTGCCTGGCGCTTGTCCAACCCCCGGACCTCCCCTTTCGCAGCAACACTCGCTGGACCATGACCCTGCAAGGCCAACAACGCCTGGAAACCACCCGAACCGGCACCTCCACGCACAGACTCCTTGCCGCTCTTGCCAAACGGCCCAAAGGCCTGGCGCAATCAACCATTGAGACGCTGCTGGATAACCCCTCCACGGTCCTGCAAAGGCTCAAACGACACAAATGGATTCAGGACCGGCAAGACTGGACCGAACTGCCGTTTCAAAACGGCCCCACACCAACGCCACCCATCAAGAGCTTTCCGGAAGTCCCGGATGAAAGTCCCGACCTTTTTTCATGGTTGAGCCGTTTTCAGCAGAACCTCCAGGCCAAACGATTCAGCGAGGTGCTGACCACTGAATTGGAATTTCCGCACCCCCTGTTAGGCAACGTCATACAAGAAACAACGGCCCAGGCACGTACGGTCCTGGTGATTGCTCCAAATATCAACCAGTCAGCGCGCTTGGTCGCTCATCTCCGGCACTCGGTGAAACATCCGATAGGAGAGTTTCACAGCGGCCTTTCAGACAAACAGCGTTTTCAACACTGGCAAGCCATCAAACAAGGGCACTATCCCGTGGTCGTGGGGACCAGATCCGCGCTGTTCCTTCCTCTCCCTTCCCTGGGCTGCATATGGCTCGAACATGAAGGGGATAGCGCTTACAAGGAAGATCCGAGTCCACACTATCACGCTCGGGAAGTCGCACGAAAAAGAGCCGAGTTGGACAACGCCGTGCTCGTGCTTCACACGCCTTACCCCACACTTGAGACGGTCCATCGCTTTGCGAACGACGACGAGTCTCCACGGGCTTCCGCCGGGCGGACGAATCCGATTCAAATGGTCAGCCTTCAAGAGACCCCGTTCGGCACGATTTTCTCGGATGCCCTGCAGAACGGCATCGAGCAGGCCCTGGCCCGAGGTGGCGGGATCGTTGTCTATCACAATCGTAAAGGGTTTTCTTCGTCCTTCACCTGTCGAGATTGTGGAACGGCGCCACAATGCCCGCGCTGCCGGATTTCATTGAGTCTCCGACAATCACAAATGCGGTGCCCCTATTGTGGGCAGGCCGAGCCCATACCAACCGCGTGTCCAGCCTGTTCCGGCACTCGTTTGGAACCGGTGGGATTCGGCACCGAACGCCTTGAAGAAGAACTGCAACGGCTGTACCCCCATGCCACCATCGGACGCTATGACGGCAACACGATCAGGAGCGAATCCGCCGCACGCCGCATCCGAGAGCAATTTTCACAAGGGAAAATCCAGATTGTCGTCGGGACAGAACTGCTCTTTCAGGCCTCACCCTTCACGCCGATGCGATGCGTCGTCATCCCCTATGCGGACGCCGGCCTGCACGTGCCGGATTTTCGATCGTCGGAACGCGTGTTTCACCATCTCCAACAGGCCGTCGATCTGTTGACGCCGGGCCTCTCCGGGTCCGCAATCATTCAAACGCGCCTGCCCTCGCACCCGGTGATGCACGCCATCGGCCAACAACAACCCAAGCTCTTCTATGACCATGAATTGGCCTTTCGCCAGCTGGTGGGGTACCCACCCTTCGGGCATCTCATCCAGTTGCACGTCTCAGGCCAGGAGGCAACGGAAACCGAGGAGACCGCAAAAACATGGCGACAGCATCTCACAAGACAGATCGCACAGATGATCGCACGAGGAGAGATGAAACGAGATGAACAGGACGCCATCCTAGGTCCCCTTGCCTCGCCCGGGGCCAAACCGCGAGGGCGTTCCCGCTATCATCTGTTGGTCAAAGTCGCCGACGATGCCGCCGGGCGAACCCTCGTTCGACGGACGCTCGAATTGATGACGCAGAAAAAAACCTATCGACGCATGAAATTCGGGGTGAACGTGGACCCGTTGGAAATAGTATAGGAAATGACCGGGAGATCGTAAGCGGAAGAGCCGTTACCGCTGCTTTTTTCGCTTGGCTTTGGCCTGATTGGACGTTAATGGGGCAGACGGGTCTTCGGTTTTGGGTTGGGTCCGGCGATACAGTCCGTAGGCAAAGGTCAGCCAAAAAATTCCGGAGAACACGCCGAATAACACCGCTGTAAAGACCTTGCTCATCTCTTCGAGAGGCGGTTCGGGACCGAACTGCCGGAGTTCGCCTAACATGAGAAACGGCCACGCCAGGCTTTCAAGCCCCAGCAGCAGGGTGGACCACATCCAGACCTGAGCCACGCCGGAGCAGGTCTTCGCAAACACCACCATGAGCCCCACCACCACGACAATGGTCGCGCCCAGGGAGAGGCCTCCTTGAAGAAACCAGAGCCCTCCCGCGACGGCCATGGCTCCAAGCACGGCATTGACTAACAGACGGACACGCAGGTCCGCCCCTACAGCATCGTCCGGCATAGACGCCACCTTAGCATATTTATTCCGATGCAGGCACGGCACCATGGCCGTCATCGTTGCGAAACGCCGATGGCCTTTCTGTCGCCTCCGCGCGCGGCTTGATGCGCGTCTCACTGCTTCGGGAATAACGCAACCAGAAATGTGGGAGGAAGAACGGGTTAAAGGGAATCGAAAGACGGGTTGTCTTCCGTCTCAGAATGAGAAGACGAGGGGCGGATTGAAGACAATTCGTTGGGATGAATCAAGGTCACACAGTCTTCGGCCACCGGATCTTTATGAAATAACGCATAGATGGAAAACACGTTGGGTGGCTCGTCGCCTTGCGTCGCCGGAAACACGACCGGCACTTCAACCCATGGCTTTGCCGTTCCCAGGCCGGCCATTCTCAGACGAACGGCCAACAACATATCGCGGACGCGGAGATCCCATTCATGCGGGTCGAGATCCAGGGACTTCGTGATGCTCCGATCCCACAAGGACTTCGTGATCCCGACTGCCACGTGAAATCCTATACGTTGGGCCTTCTTGGTGACGTCGACAAGCAACCCGGCCTTGATGGCTTCCTGGCGAGAAGGAACGTGACGGGCTGTTGCCGGCTCACTTTCGCCTTTCTCATCGGACAGGAGCGCCGGGTCCATCGTCTCCGCAAACACGGTTTCGGGGGATTCACCCTCCTGCACGGATTCCCGGTTGACGCGACCCGAGTCAAACACATCCACCGCATGCCCTCGGGCCGTCAGAATGCCGTCATACACGGCCCGGGCAGACTGCGACCACGAGGCATCGAAGGCCCGGCCCCGGTAGGCCGCCTCCGCGGCTTTTTTCTCATCATGGGTTAAGGGACGAGTTTTATTCATACTAAAATTGATAAGGCCCAAGAGCGAACAAGTCAAGGGAGAAAAAAATATCGGATTTATCCCTTTAACTTGACAAACCTTCTCTATCGTGCTAGTATGCTTTCAGTATTCACGAAGGGAGAAGACGATGCCGACACACAAAGCCAAGACCTTAAGCCTGTTTGAAATCAATGAGTTATATCCGACGGTCGAGAGTGCCATTCAGTACTTCGAGCGGGTCCGGTGGCACGGACAGCCGGTCTGTGCGAAGTGCGACAAGACTGACAAGATTACGCCTCAAAAGAAGGCAGGCACCTATTGGTGTGGGATGTGTCGGGCCTACTTCACGGTCTTCACCAATACGCCACTTGAACGCAACAAGATCGACGCGCGCAAATGGCTGATGGCCGCGTATCTGTTCTTGACGGATCGGAAGGGCATTTCCTCCATGGAGTTAAGCAAAAAGATCAAGATCAAACAACCGCATGCCTGGTATATGCTGCATCGGCTTCGGAAAGCCTGTGATTCGCAGTCGATTTTGCTTTCCGGCATTGTGGAGATTGACGAGACGTACATCGGGGGCAAAGAGCGCAACAAACGTCTGAAAAAAGGCACGAAGCCTCAAGGCGGTGGATCGACCGGGAAACAAGCCGTTATGGGCATGCGCGCACGGGACGGCAAGACGATTGCCAAGTCGGTGACAGGGACGGATCGGCTGACCTTGTGGACGGAGATCCAGCGACACGTCGAACAGGGGTCACAAGTCTATACCGATAATCATGGAGCCTATCGTGGGCTGACCCGCAAAGGGTATCAGCATGAAACCCTGAACCATTCAGCGAATGAGTACGTGAGGGGGATGGCGCATACGAACGGGATTGAAAGCGTGTGGGCCAATTTGAAACGCGGGCTGGAAGGCACCTTCCATCAAGTGAGCGTGAAGCACCTGGATCGGTATGTTGACGAGTTCACCTTCCGGCTAAATGAAGGGAACTGTCAGGTAGATACGGTAGACCGGATGCAGGCTCTCTTTGGAGCCATGCCAGGGAAGCCGATGACCTATCGGGAATTGGTCGGCAAAACGTGACCAGTCTCCTGCTCTAATTCTTCAAGGTCTTGTTCGGTTAACGGTTTGCCCGTTGAGCGAATCTTGGCGCGTAGCTCTTCGACGAGTGATTGCCGTTCTTCCTTGTACCGTCGTTCACGTCGTTCCTTGATCCAGGATTCAACAAACATGGCGACCTCCACTAGGATAATACTCCATCCGGCACTCACGAGCAGGACGGAGACCAGATCAGATAAGACATGCGACACGGAACAAGCCGCACTCTCGTAACACTCGAAATATAGCACAACAAGCGTGCCGACTACGACCAGCATCACAAACGCGATCAGGTGCTGTGGGGTCGGTGGCACCAATTCCTGCATAATGAAAGCATGCTATCAAATGCCAAGGCTTGCCATAGCCTACCAACATCAATACACTCCCAGTATTCCGTTCTCCGAGGGGCACCCTTGTCGGGTCGCCTGCTCAATACAAGAGCCTATCACCGAACATGGCGACTAGCTATCGTCAGGGTTGGTGATCATGAACAGGTAAATACGCAGGGTCATCCAGTCTCCTTGGAGGACGGAATCGGCCCGACCATGTCCGGTCGGTGGCTGATGGTCCATCTTTCCAAGAAAGACTGCCATGCCGCCCACGATCCCCGTCTTTGTGGTGTCCCTATTAGATTGCACCGAACGGCGTGAAGCTATTTCAGAGGCCCTGTGCAATCTCGGTATCGACTTTGAGTTTGTCGATGCCGTGGACGGTCGCCATGGACTCGATCCTCAGTATGAAGACCAGATTGACCGTGTTGCCACGCGACGAGCGGGAAGAATCCTGTCCCATGCCGAGTTTGCCTGTGCCTTGTCACATATCAAGGTCTATCGGCGAATTGTCTCTGAGAATATAGCCTATGCCCTGATCTTGGAGGATGATGCCGTTCCCTCTCCCCAACTAGTTGAGTTCCTGACTGGCCGGTATTACCACGATGCTGAACTCACGCAACTCTATTCTTCAAGGGCCTATGTTCGTCGGCAGGGCGTCATTGGCCTGTTTGACCATTACCTGTCCCATCTTCGCGCTCCCGGTCTGAAAGGGACAGGAGCGTCAGGAGCGGTTGCTTATACCATGTCTTATCGAGCAGCCCTCCACTTTGTCAGACATGCCGTTCCTGTCACGAGGGTCACGGATTGGCCTCGCTGCATTGAAGACGTAATCACGAAACGGCAGTGTCGGGTCATTCATCCTCCACTGGTTTGGTACTCATCAGTTGAGTCCCTCATCGACAATTACGGACGAACAGAAAACAGGAGACAGCGAAGATTTCTTGGCATGTATATCCCGCCGTTCCGCAGGATGGTGGAGTCGTGCGCCCGTGCGCCTTACAAACTGCTGGCAAAACGCTTGCCGCAGCCCGTCAATTTAAAGGGATAAATCCCAAAAATATTCACTTGACAGAATCCATACCGGTTTGTCAGGGGCCAGGAGGAAGTTGCGAAACCGCAAGCCCCCCTGTCGTCTGTTGAATGAGAGAGGTGACACTCGCGTCCATCACGTTGAGGAAGGGCGCGGGATACAACCCCACCCACAACACGATAACCACCAGGGGGATCATAGTGGCCGTTTCCCGCCAGTTCAGATCGGGAAGCCGTGCGGCAACCGGCGTTCGAGATTCGCCCAGCACCACGCGCTGCAACATCCAGAGCATGTACGAAGCAGCCAGCACAATACCCGCCATGGCCAGCAGCACTTTCACGAAACTGTCGGAGGACGTACCCACGAGCACGAGAAATTCACCGATAAAATTACACGTGCCCGGCAGGCCGAAGGACGCCACGGAAAAGAGACAAAACAGCGCGACGAACCGGGGCATGGGTTTGTGAAGCCCTCCATAGTCGTGGATGGACCGGCTGTGCGTGCGGTCGTACAATTGCCCGACTGCCAAAAACAAGGCGCCGGTTGTGACGCCGTGATTAAACATCTGGAGAATCGCACCCTGGATGCCCTGGCTGTTGAAGACGAAAATGCCCAGGGTCACGAATCCCATGTGGGAAATGGAAGAATACGCCACGAGCTTCTTGAGGTCAGACTGTGCCAATGCCATGTATCCGCCGTAGACAATGGCCAACACGGACAGCCACAAAATAAATGGAGCAAACTGCGCGGAGGCTTCAGGAAAAATCGGCAGGCAAAATCGCAAGAACCCATACCCCCCCATTTTCAGCAACACCCCGGCCAGAATGACGCTCCCGGCCGTCGGCGCCTCGGAATGAGCGTCAGGCAACCACGTGTGGAAGGGAACCATGGGCATTTTAATGGCAAAGGCCAAAAAGAATGCGAGAAACAGCCAGAATTGCGTGGTGGAGGAATAGGTTTGTTCGCTGAGAACCAACAGATCGTAGGTGTATCCGCCTTCCAGATAAAGACCAAGGATGCCCACTAACAACAACAAGCTGCCGGTGAGACTGTACAAGGCAAATTTCAGACCCGCGGCAATGCGACCGGGACCGCCCCAGAGAATAATCATGAAATACATGGGAATCATGGTGAGTTCCCACAGCATGAAGAAGAGAAACAGATCGAGCGCGGTAAAGACGACGATCATGGCTCCTTCAACCAGCAAGATCAGCGACATATACGCTCGCACTCTCGTGGCAATGGCAGCCCAGGAACAGAGGACACACAGCGGACACAGCAAGGTTGTGAGCAACACCAACAGGATACTCAGCCCGTCAACACCCACGGCATACTGAATGTTGAACGTGGGCATCCACTCCACGCGCTCGACAAATTGCATGCCCTGTTGAGTGAAATCAAAATTCCCCCAAAGAAGAAACGAAAGGCCGAATTCCACCATGGTCGCGCCAAAAGCGACGCGGCGAATCCATTCTTCATCGCGGATAAACGCGAGGGTCACAATTCCCAGGAAAGGAACGGCAATCATCCAACTGATGAGATGATCCATCAAGACGGCCATGACCTCGACTTCTCCATGCTCTCGTCGTCAAAGCTGCCCAGCCACGGGCCACTTCGCGTGAAGGCTTTCAGCGTCATCTTCCAGACCCAAACCGGATTCCCGCAGATCATCAGACCAACAGATATAACGTCCAGGTCGCCAAAACCAACCAAAGGATCATGACCAATAATTGATGTTGGATGGTGCGAACTTCGGCCGCCTCCAAGAATGGTCCGGCCACGTCAGCCTGACTTCCCTCTTGATCGGCTGTTTGCTCCAGCCATCCCACACCAACCACCTGCCACAGCCAACGACTAAGCCCCACACTTTGTTGGCCGATGCCTACAACGATGCGATCAATACCTTTGATATCCACAATTTTCCATAACCACCGGGCAAAGAGAACGGAATAGGAGGCGATTGAATGTATGGCCCGGTCAATCAGCCTCATATCAATAACCCGCCAGAGCCAATGGGCCAATTGAATGGTGGGGGTGACCACATAGGCATCGTAGATTTCGTCGAAATAAAATTTGTTCCAGAAGAGGACATACAGCCAGGTCTTCTTGCGACCTGATGCGGTTCCCCCTCGATGAGATCGAAGATGCATGGAAAAAGCAACGACCCATCCCGCAAAAGCGACGCCGAGAGTCATCGCAATCCAAATCAGAGAACCGGCTTCAGCGCCTCCCGCACTCGAAGAAGCACCGGGAGGGATGACCGCCGGGGCAAGAAAGCCGGCGAACCAACGCCAAAACAGAGTCAGCGTCCACCCCAGCAGAATTGTTGCCAGAATCAGGCCGCCCAGGATTGAACCGTCCACAAACCGGGGGTGAACGGGACGTTCTTCCAGAGCCGGTTGCCCGGCTGTGGTCCAATAGGTCCGTGGGGCGTGAACAAATAACGACGTCACGCTACGGAAGAGATAGATGGACGTTACGAACACCGTGACCAGGCCAATAGCCCGGAAACCGATCGTCGCAGAGGCAAATCCCGTGACGCCCCACAGGGATTCATACGATCCGGAAAACAGGATAAACGGAGGCAGGCACGCCAACAGAAAGGCCCCGCCGTACAAGGGCCACATGCCCCGGGACGCGGGATGGGTCTCCCCATGTCCGCGTGCCGACTGCACGGATTGCAGGGCATTGCCGGTGGAAAGAAAAAAGAACGCCTTATAACAGCCGTGAGCCAGCAGGTGAAAAATCGCCACGACGAACGCGCCCAGGCCACACGCCATAATCATGAAGCCGATTTGACTGATCGTGGAATAAGCCAGAATCTTCTTGATATCGGACTGCGTCAGCGAGACGAGGCCCGCGAACAGTGCCGTGGTCGCCCCGACAATGGCGATCACGGTCATCGCGATGGGAGAAAGCACGATCAACGGGCTCAATCGCACTAAGAGGAACGGCCCGGCATTCACCATGGTCGCCGCATGAATCAACGCCGACACGGGAGTCGGAGCCTCCATCGCATAGGGCAACCAGACGTGAAACGGTATTTGTGCGGATTTGCCCATGGCCCCGATAAAGAACAACAACGGAATGAGAGTCAACGGATGGATTTGAAGGTCCCACCCAAGCCATCCCATCATGTTGATCGTGTGATCCTGCATGCCTTCGGCCTGCGCGAGGATCGTCTGGATATCGAGAGTGCCGAACGTGACAAAGGTCAGGATGATTCCAAAACTGAAACCGACGTCCGCCACGGCGTTGACCAAAAACGCTTTCGTTGCGGCCCGGCAGGCTGTCGTTCTTTGCGCCCAATGGGAGATTAACAGATACGAGCAGAGACCCATGACCTCCCAACTGATCAGTAACATCAGGAGATTGCCGCTCATCACCAACAACACCATGCAAAACGTAAACAACGCGATCACGGCACAAAAGCGGTTGTAGTGTGGGTCCCCGATCATGTACCGGGAGGAATAGACGTGGACCACACCGCTCACTCCCGTCACCAACAGCAACAGCAGAACGCTGAGCTGATCCACAAACAAATTGATATCCACGACCAACGATCCGGACTGAAAGAACCGATAGAGAGAAAGAGAGAAAGGCCCGTTGTTCAACACTTCAAGAAACGCCAGGACGGACAAACCGAACGAGAGCCATATGGCGGGAATCCCGATCCGATGACCATATTCCCCCCACCGTCTGCCTCCAAGGACAAGAATGACAGACGCGCAGAGAGGAAGCAGGGGAATCAGAACAAAGAGAGCCATGGGATGCTTCAAAGAGTCGGCGGCAACGCCTGGTTCAATATCCACTGGACAATGGGATCGCTGAAAAGGCCCAAAATCACAATCGATGCCGTCGCCACCCCCAAACTCAGTTTACAGGAAAAAGGAAGCTCACTCTGCAGGACGTCCGGCCGGGGTGGCCTCTGGCGAAACATGGCCTCGAACAGTTTCACGAAATAGGCGAGGGTCAGCAGAGTCGAAAGCAGGACGGCGGCAACGGCGACGTAATTATGCGCATCAAGCGCACCAAGAATGATATACCACTTTCCGAAAAATCCGCCCGTGGGCGGAAGACCGATCATGCCCATCGCGATCACAATCAGGGCTCCGGTGAGCCAGGGGACTTGTTTTCCGATTTGCCCCAGTTCCTGCACCGTGCGGACCCCATACTGGAAAACCAGGGCCCCCGCCAGAAAAAACAACGCCCCCTGCATGACGGCATCGTTCAACAAATAGAAGACGCCGCCCGCAAAACCCGTTGTGTTTCCCTGAGTGACGCCAATCAGGATGATGCCGATGTGCGAAATCCCTCCATAGGCAAACATCATTTTGATATTCCGGGCCATCAGTGCGAGAACGGCGCCGATCACCGCCGCAAGAGTTCCGAGCACTCCCACGAGTAAGAGAACGGGAATGTCATAAATGATGACTTTCGCACCGAGGACCCAATAGATGATTCTGATCCACCCCAAGAGCGCGACTTTGGTGACCAGTGCCGCCAATATGGGAGAAATGGATTCAGGGGCATGTGTATAGGCGTCCGGCAACCAGACGTGAAACGGCACCAGGGCCATCTTGATTCCCAATCCGATAAACATAAAGAGCAGACCGCCGACGACCGCTTTGGAGGTCAATAAATGAGGAAGTTGTTCGGCCATATCGGCCATATTGAGTGTTCCACTCGCGGCGTAGAAATAACTCACGCCCAATAAATAGAGGGAGGCCCCGAGCGTGCCAAGAAGAAGATAGCGAAAGGCGGCAAACAAGGCTGCCCCCCCGGCGACGCCCACGAGACCATAACTCGCGATCGCCGCGACCTCCAGAAAGACGAACAGATTGAACAAGTCCCCGGCAAAGGCAATCCCGGTCAGCGCCGCAACAAGCAACAGGATCAAGACGTAGAAATGCACGACACGGCCGCCCAGATCTTTCGGAGCGGTCGGTCCGGCAAAGATCAACGAGAGCAATCCCAGGAAGCTCAACGCCACCAGGACGACACTGGCCAATCCATCGGCGACCCACTCGATGCCCAAGGGCGGCGCCCACCCGCTAAAGGCATACCGCACCTCACCGTATTGAGTGACGCTGTTGAGATTCAGCACGGAGACCACGACCATCACCGACAGCACGGCGAGGGAAATGGGGCGACTCCATTGCCGATGCTTCAGACACACCACCGGCATCGCAATCGCGGCAAACAACGGGAGAAGGAACAGAAGGGCCGGCAGGTGGTAGTTCATTGCAGTTTTTTTAGAACTTCTTCCTCGTCAAGGGTTCCATATGTCCGGTAGATCGCGGCACACAAGGCCAAGGCGACTCCCAGCGTCGCGACCCCGACGACAATGGCCGTCAACGTCAGCACGTGAGGCAACGGATTGACGTAATCGGCGGCTCGGACGGGATCCGTCGTGGTCAAGAGGACGGGGACCGTGGCCCCCTTCTTCCCACTGATGGACACCAGAAAAAAGATCACGCTGGTTTGGACAAGGTACATCCCGACAAGTTTCTTCACGAGGTTGTACCGCGTGAGCATGATGTAAAAGCCCCACAGAAAAATGATCACAAACGTCAGGAAGTTGGGACGCTGGAAAAGCACGGAAACGGCATCAACCATTCACTGAATCCTCAATGATCTCCTCGGCGGACAAACTGAACACAATGGACACGGCCGTGACGGCCACGTCCACGGCAACGCCGACTTGCGTGAGCACGATACCCAATGAGCGGCGGGCAGCCGTCTCCAGACCGGGGATCTCCAAATCGGCAAAATTGAGAAACTCGCCACCGCCGATCATGCACAGGCCGCCGACGCCGGCATAAATCAACATGCCGACCCCGTCGCCATGCAACACCTTCTTGGCAAGCCGGCTGCGAGAGGCATCATGCCCAAAAGCCAGAACGGAAAAAATCATGCTGGTTCCCAGAATCACCCCGCCGACAAACCCGCCCCCCGGACCGTATTGGCCGAAAAACAACACATAGAGGCCGAAGATTTGGGTCACGGGAATCAGAAAACGGCCCAAGGACTGAACGATGATACTGTCATGGGGTCGAATCATGACGAGTGTCTCCGCAGCAACAGGGCACAGGCAATGCCTGCCGTAAAGATCACAACCGTTTCGATCATCGTGTCGAGAGACCGATAGTCCATGAGAATGGACGTGACCACATTGGGGGTATGGGTATCCTGGTAACTCTGTTCAAGATAGGTCGGCGAAATGTGTGTACTGGGCGGGGATTGGGGATCCCCGAATTGAGGGAGATCATTCGCGGCATAGAGCAACAGCAGCCCCAGGAGAGGCAGGCTGACCAATGCCGCCATGGGAGGAGGCGGCAGCCGAAGACGGCTGACTTTCGGCGCCGTTCCAAAGAGTGTCAGCAGAAAAAGCACCGTGGCCAAACCCGCGCCCACGACGGCTTCCACGAACGCCACATCCACGGCGCCCAACCAGGCCCACACCAGCGCCAGGAAAAAACTGTAGGAGCCCAGAAGCAGGATCGCGCTGATCAGATCCTGGACCAACACGGCACCCACCGCGGTTATAAGGAGAAGAACGAGAAGGGGAATTTCAAATGAAAAGGTCATGAGGGCTCCCGTCGCCACGGCTTCAGGCCGGTCCGAAGAGCCGCACGCACGGTGGCATGCGTAATGACCGGATTCTGGATGTAGAGCAACGCCAGCACGGCAATGATTTTCAGGAGATTTCTGCTCAGACCCTCATGGAGCGCAATCCCGACCAACATCAGAAATGCGCCCAACGAGTCCGTTAACGAAACCGCATGAGCCCGACTGAAGACGTCAGGGAGGCGGACCACGCCGACCGCTGCCACGATCAGAAAAAATAATCCCGTCACCATAAAGAGGATAGAAAGAATTTCCATGCTACGGAAGTCCTTTTTGTTCCAGGTACTTGGCGACTGCGATTGCCCCCACGAGGTTCAGCAACGCATAACCCGTTGAGATATCGATGAACATGTCGACCCGTTCAAACACGACGCCCATCAGCACGAGCAAAATAATCGCCTTGGTGGAGATGCCGTTGAGTCCCAACACGCGATCGAAGATCGTGGGACCCTGGAGAACGCGATACAGATACACGCCAATCAGAATGGCCAGGACCAACAGAACTGAGAAGACAAAGATCTTCACCAGCGACGCTCCTCGTTCTTAAAGACTTCGGCTATTCTGGCTTCCAGCGTCCCGGTCGTCACGTCCCTTGCCGACGTCTCGTCAATGGCATGAACGAGGAGAGCATCGGGATCGGCTTCAGCAGCGAGGGCTTCGGGAACGATATCGTGATCGATTTCAGCCGTGATGGTGCCGGGAGTCAACGTGATGGAATTCCCGAGAAGCACGACGGCCGCTTGCCGGCCCAATTGCGTCTCGACGCGAATCAACCGGGGATCGATCGGAAGAGCAGGATCGAGGATGACCTTTGACAAGTGAAGGCTAGCCTGAACAATCTTCAGAAAGAGCCATGGCAGATACAGGAGGATCTTGCCCCACAGCCGGAATTTGGGAACGAAGGGCGAATGGCCGGAGTTGAGCCAGGCCACGGTAAAGGAAAGAACGCCGCCCAGGACCAGATGAATCCAATCGAAACTCCCGGACAACAGGACCCACAACACAAACAATGCCGTGGCTTTCAGGATCAAAAATTCCGAAGAGACCGGCCTCATTTCTCAGCCTTAGCGAAAGAAACGTGGTTGTCTGCGGCCTGACGGGCCATCTGCAAGCGCTCCAATCAATAAAAAAGCCAACCGGATGCCTCGAATGCAATATTCGAACAGCTTCTGGTTGGCTTGTACTGTGCCCACCCTTGTACCTACCAGGTGGTCACCCTACCGGCCACGAGCACGCTGAATCAATTCAAGGGTCGTTACCCACGACCGATCGCTATGAAGTCACGGCCCTTATACCAATATTGGGGCACGGACACAACAGATTTGGCGCATAGGTTATCGTCCGCCGAGCGACAGGAACAGCATCGAGCGGCCGCGTCTCAGGAGAACCAGCACCGAATCGTCTTCCTCGAGCCCGCTGGTGACGCGATCGAAGTCGTCCACGTCCTTGATGGTGATCCGGTTGACTTCCAGGATGACGTCATTCTTTCGGATGCCGGCCCGTTCGGCCCGGCTGTCGGGCTGGACCTTTAAGACACGCACGCCTTTGTCATCGGAAGAAGAGCCGGAAGCCGCCGACTCGACCGTCAACCCCGACAGGGCATGCCGCGCGCCGATCGTACCCGCGTCGCCGAGACCGGCCATGTCCTTGGGCATCTGGCCAATGACGACGGTCAGACGCGTATTGTTGCCTTCACGAAGAATTCCTACGTCCACCTTCGTCTCTGGCGGAATCTCCGCGACGTAGGCGCGTAATTTGTTTGCATTCTCCACTTGGCGCCCGTCAAATTCCCGAATGATGTCCCCCCGTTGGAACCGGGCGTCCTGTGCGGGACCCCCCTCGACCACGTCGGTCACCAGCGCACCTTTGGTGTCTGTCGCCTCGAATTGTTTCGCAAGCTCAGGTGACAGGTCCTGGATGGACACTCCAAGCCATCCCCGGACGACTGTGCCGTGCGCTTCCAAACTGCGGGCCACCCCCTTGGCCATGTTGCTCGGGATGGCAAACCCGATGCCCATATACCCGCCGCTTCGGGTGAAGATGGCCGTATTGATCCCGATGAGTTCCCCTTGCAAATTCACCAGGGCCCCGCCGGAATTCCCCGGGTTGATGGCCGCATCGGTTTGGATGAAATCCTCGTAATCGGCAAGACCCACACCGGTCCGTCCCACGGCGCTGATAATGCCCATGGTCACGGTCTGGTTCAGGCCGAAGGGATTCCCCACGGCCACGACCATCTCCCCGACCTCCAACGTGCTGGAATCACCCCAGGAGAGAAACGGCAAACCCGACGCCTCAATTTTCACAATGGCCAGGTCGGTTTTGGGATCGGTGCCGATCAATTCCGCCTCGAACTTCCGTTGATCCCCCAATACCACCTGGATTTCATCGCCCTCGGCCACCACGTGATTATTGGTGACGATATAGCCATCGGGATTGACAATGACCCCGGACCCCATGCCCTGCTGCCGGCGTTTTGGCGCCTGGCGGCCTTCCTCTCTAAACCTGTCTCCGAAAAACTTCCGAAAGAAGGGGTCGTCAAAGAACGGAGAATGAGGAAACGGAGAACTTCGCGGGGCGGTCGTCTTCACGATGGAGATATTGACTACCGCGGGTTTGACCTTTTTCGCAATCGCGATGAGATGCTGGTTGAAACCGAGGAGGTCTTCGCTCGTGCCGGGAAGAGAAAGGGCAGCCGGTTGAACCACGGCTGATTGAACGGATGATGTGGCCTCTTCTTCCGAAGCCTGAGTGACCGTGGACGGCTGAAAGAACGTCGCGCTCGCGCCTAACGCCAGGCACACGCAGACAAAACTCCCGATCGCCAGGACAATGGGGTTTTTCAAGACAGTACTCAAGGACCGTTGAACTCGCATCGTACCTTCCTTGCTGTATCCGGAAATTTCCACAAAAGACCGACGACGAGATTATACCATGCCGGCAACGCTGACAAATGCCCCCTCACCCCAGCCTTCTCTCATCCAATGCGTTCCCACGTGGCGTCGGGACGATAGCGATGAAACTCGAAGGTATAGGGGTCGAGGGCCACCAGGTTGAGCCATTGGTTATGGAAGAGTTGCTGCAGGATCGCGTGCTTCTGAATGATGGATGAGATCCGATCCGGCGGCGCTTCAATCATGCCCAGGAGCCGCATCGGTTCGTGATAATGGACGTCACCGTCGTTCACCGTCTGCAAGGGGAACCCGATCTGCAAATCACTGCCGCTGCCCAGCATCACCCCCACGCCGGACACGACGTTGTGGATTACCTTGCTCCCGCTCCCATAGTGCCACGGATCAACGGAGGAGAAATAATACCCGGTGTTGATCCACTCGCCGACGATCAAGGGAGCCGTCATGATTTTTTCCAGATTCGCCTCCTCCGGGTCGGCGAGCGGGTCATAGGAATGCAGGAAGACGCGGCCGCCCAAATTCAGACCTTTAGTCAGAGTGCGCCGCCCGATCAAAAAGGCCGCATTCCCGGACAGCCCCCATTCCGGCCGGGGATTCGCCCAATCACGGCTGCGTTTCTCCACGTGTGTAAACGCCTGTTCCGGAGAAAGCTCCGCCGGCGCGCTCGGGATGCGTTGACAGCGTTCCAGGGCTTGGCTCATGCCCGCCCGCTCCAAATCCCGGATCAACGCCTCCAGATCCTCCTCGTGGGTCTCGGGCAAATCGTTCAGGTCATAAAACGTGATCCGGTCCGTGGTGGTATTGTGCTTGGCTGGCAGAAACCAGGTATCCTCGGGAACGGGCAATCCGTTTTCCCTGAGGATGTACCGGACGTCCGGATCGTTGGCCATGGCGGCAAACACCCGTGCGTTGGCGTCCCCGTGGTTCCCTCCGCAAGCCCCGCAATCCAAGGCCGCGTAATATGGATTGTTGTCGGTCTGGCTCCCATGCCCGCAGAGCACCACCAGCCGGCTGAAGTTCCGGGTCAACCCCATCACCCGGAGTCCGGTCTCGATGAACGTGGCCCGTTCGGCAAGCGAGAAGCCCTGCGCGAGCCAGGCGGGAATCCCTTCGGGCTTCGTCTCGGCCCATTGGGGATTGTCCGGGTCGGAAGGCGCGGCGACGGCGATCCGCGTCGGAACCGAACGGGACGACCAGGCCTGCAGTTTCGAGCGAATTGCATGAAATGCTTTGGGAATCAGCGTCTTGCCCATCAACCCCAGACTGAAGAAAAATCCCAGCACGTCAATCAGCATCATCGACCCGACGGGGTGATGTTTCAGGTCGTGAAAAAGGTGATGGCCCAGTTGATGCCAGCGCGTCCTCGTCGCATATTGCTGCAAGGCACCTTCTTCGCCAAGTCGAGGAATTTCCGTCACAGCGTGCTTGGGCGACAGCAACACCGGGCACAAGGCAGCCCGCTCCTCGCTGTCAAATGCCTGATGACTGAGGGGAATGGCGAAAAACCCGGCGAACCCGAACGTTTCATACGGGCCTTGCGCCTCGATGTGTCGCCGGAAGGATTCCGATCGCACGTCAATACAGAGCACGAGTTGCGCGTGGGGGCGAGTGTCGAGCGGCGGCACGGTCCCTCGATGCGCAGAAATTTTTTGGATGATCCCGGCCCGGAAGGAGTCTTCATAGGCTTCAAGCCACACCGGGCCGTGTTGCTCCGGAGGAAGGGCATCCAGCCATCCCAACAACGTCCGCGCATCCTCCGAAGACAGATCGGTCATCTCGGTCAGCGACAACTCCAACACCTGCGCCAGGTGAAACAGCCGCCAGGCATCACGGCAGACAACCCGCGTGGTGGCGTCAACCGCATGCGCGCCTCTATCCATCCGTGTCGCGTATTCATCCGGACGCTCCCGCCAATAGGCGACCAGCGCCGGAACAGTGCCGTCGATCCCCCACTCCCGCCGGCAGACCGCCTGCGTCAACTCGGCTTCATAAAACAACCGCACCGCCAGATAACGGACGGCGTCAATCGGGTGTTTGCGTTGCGCGTGATACGCGGGATTCGTCTCCAGCCAGCGAACGAACCGGGTCCACCCCGGCAATTGGGACAACTGCCGGGCGAGGTAATCGATCCACTGCTCCTCGGGCACACCCAGACGATGCAGGCTCCACACGATCGCATCCTCAGGCTCGGCCGGGAGATCGTTGACTCTTTGTTCGAACCCGCGAATGCCCAAGAAGCGGCTGGACCGGTCGTATTGCGCAAGCTCCCGCCAGGCCGCATAGAATCCTCCTTGCCGACCCGGCATTCCCAGCCGGCCAACCCTTCATCCGCGAACGCCGCCAACCATTTGATGAGCTGGTCATTGATCTCTTCAACGAGAGTCGTGCCGGCGAGGACGTCCACCCAATCGGCGGTGGTCCGCTTGGCCGGCAAGACCACCTCGATGGAGGCAAGACATTCCTCCGGCACGTCGGGGTGGGCAGACCCGCCGTGGTCGCCGGACAGCGCGTCGGATAATCCCAAGACCGACAAGGTGACCTGCCACAGGTTGGTCAGATACGCCGCCTCGGGATTATCCCGGCACTGCTCGCACTCCCGGATCGTGCGGTCGATAATGCGTTGTCTGGATTCCTCAGGAAGGTCCTGCCGGAATTGCTTCGTGGCCGCCTGATGATCCAGTTCCCAGGCTAACAGGTTGGGCTCCAACGCCTCACAGCCGAACGCCACGTGCAACAACCACACGTCCTCGGCCGTAATCCGGCGACTCCCGACCGTGATCGCCCCGTCGTGTTCCCGTCGGGGACCCACCCGCGCCATCGCCTGTTGGAGACCGGCGCCGGTGATCCGTCCCGCTCGATAGAAGGCACGATACTCTGCATTGGGCAGGTACCCGCGACCGCCGAGCAGATGTTGCCCCTTCCGCACGGCCTCATCGAAGGTCAGATACTCCAAGCCGTGCATGGGATTCTGGGCCACCATGATCTGCATAGGCCAAAACGGCGGGATCGGTTCGCTGGCTTGGGCAACCGTCTCCCGAAGCCGGTCGCGTTCTTCTTGGGAAAGCGTTTGTATTGACGTGATGCTCATCTCGCGGATTGAACCTGCTTGGAGAGAACGAAAAAAAGCCAACCAGAGGCTCCGAATCAGTTACTCGAACAGCTTCAGGTTGGCTTGTACTGTACCGGCCCTACACGGTCGAAGGCAGGCACCCTACCGGCCACGGGACTCATCTCTCTTCCGTTCTGATCCTTATACCAACGTTCTGCACTCGGTACAACTGCCATCTCCTCGACGGCGATAAGATTACCTGAAGACTTTTTCTTTCGCGGTCTGGAAAATTGCCATAACGGCCGGATGATTTAAACGGCGTTCAACCGTAATGCCATAAAAGCGCTGCCTGACTTCCGTGATTTGTCCCACTTTTTGGACTTGATTCTGCCGAGCTATTTCCGACTCGACGACCGAAGAGCCGGGAAACAGCCCGTGCCCTTCCTGGGCGAATGCCTGCATCGTGGCCCCATCTTCAAACTCACCGACAATGATAGGCTCTATGCCGTGTTTTCGAAACCAATCATCCAAGCCCCGTCTGAGCATGGAATTGGGCGTGGGCAACAGAAACGGTGCCCCATTCAATGACCGCGGAAACTTCCGTTGATAGTGGGAGGCCAGGTGTTCGGGTCCGAAGAGTGTCACTCCCGATTCCCCGAGCAGATGGGTATGAGCTTCGATACTGACGCTGAGCGGGACGGGAGTGTCCGTCAAGACAATGTCCAGGGTATGGAGCGCGAGTTCGCCCAACAACCGTTCCAAGCGACCTTCCCAACACACGATTTTCATGTGCTCGAACTGTTTGTACGCGACCTTCAGCATTTTATAGGCCACCATTTTGGGGACGACTTCCGCAATGCCGACCACCAGGCGAATAGGGCGTTGGGGTCCATAGCCTTTCAACGTGCTGGTTAATTCCCTGCCGAGCGAAAAAATTTCATCGGCATAACGATAGACCACCTTTCCGACGTCCGTCAGAACCAATTTGCGGCCTACGCGAGAAAATAATTTCTCGCCTATCGCGTCTTCAAGTACGCGAAGCTGCGTACTCAGCGCGGGCTGTGACAACGTCAGCACTTCACGGGCCTGCTTAATGGATCCTTCTCGGGCGATCACCCAGAAATAGAGCAAATGATGGTAGTTGAGCCAATCCATGGGGATGAAATTATATATCCATCTTTTGGATATATCAATTCAATATTATTTATTTGCTCTATTCATAATTATACCCGTTAATGAAGTAACGGTTGATGAACAATGAACAGAAAAGGAGGACGACATGAAAACCTTAACCTCCGTGATTCCAAGTGTCGTGCTGTGTGCGGGACTCACTCTCAGCGGATGTGCCGCGAATGGAACCGTTGCCGCCGAACCCTTCGCAGGAGAGGCCATGGTGCAATCCGTCGCTTCTCACGAGTCAGCCATTCAGCAACACCAGAACAAAGCGGCCGTGCTTGAACATAGAATCCAAAAATTGGAACACCGGCTGGACATGTTCAAGAACTCCTACCGGGATCCCAAAGGATTTCGAACCGCCAGTTGGAAAAGAATGGTTGCGACGTGGCGCGGGGAATTAAAGGACGTTCGGGAACACATTGTCTGGCATGAAGAACAAGTTGCTCTACTGAGAACGTGAAAAAAGCGAGTGGCCGATCGAGGCCAAGCGACGTCATAGCAGAACGTTCGGCTGGCAGGCATGGGAGGGAGACCGGGACCACGTCCTGATCTCCCTCTCCTTTTATGGGGCAATCCGCAACACGTCACGCGCTCGCTTCATACATCCTTCCCGGGCAGCCACCCGGAAATAGAGCACATGATGGTCGTTGAGCCGGTCCAAGGGCATGCAATCATATATGCAAAATTTGGATGAATAACGTGAAGAATATTTATTTGTCAAATTCATTTTTTGGGCCGTTAATGAAATTAGGAGCTGATGAACAAAGAACACGAAAGGAGGACGACATGAAAACCTTCACATCTGTGGTTCCAAGCCTCTTGCGTTCTGCGGAACCCCCTCTTTCCTTAAGGCTTCACATTGTCGCGTTCATCCTTATGGCGGGTCTGCTGGCTGGTTGCGGTGGGGGGGGGCAGTGGTTCCGCCATGGCAGCCGACGATCTTCCCATGGTCGATGGCATTCAAACGACCATCTCGCAAATTGCCGGGTCTGCTGATTCAATATTGGCCAGCGACGTCTTGGCCAGCGTTCCCGTCGGTGGACAGATGATGCCGGTTCGCTTTGACACGTCCTGTGCGGCAGATTCATGCACGGCGCTGTATAAAGGGGCAGAACATGTACGGGTGTCCGTATCTGAATTTGATGCCCTTGATCCCACGATTGCCTGGCAACGGACCGCCGCGCAGCAAGGCGTCCCCATTGCCGAAGGTCGCGGAGAACTGACAGAACCGGGGATTTCCGTGGACGTAACGCTGTTGGGCGGCTGGTTGGATCACAATTTTTTTGCCGTCCAACTTGAAGGGGTCACGCACGATACGAGTGACGGCGTCGACGTGGCCGGCTTAGAGGCGGGGTATGCGTACTCAATCGGAAATGCCACGGGCACGAACCCGGCCTTGTCCGGCGATGCCACGTGGAGGGGCGGCATGGTTGGTGGTTCTGTCGGATCCGATAGGAATCTTGTTCGGGGGGATGCGACGCTGACGCTTGATATGGCTCAAATGGCGATGGATGTGGCCTTTACCAATATCCTTAACGTGGGCACGGGACAATCTCGGGCAGACATGATGTGGGACGGTTTGGCCCTGACGTCCGGAACGTTCGGGACAGGCAGCCAGGGAGATTCCATTCAAGGCCAGTTCTACGGCCCGAATCATGAAGAAGTCGGCGGGATTTTCGAGCGTGACCAAATTATCGGCGCATTTGGCGCCGGCCGATAGCCTCAACCCCTGGCAGGGGGATGGGTGACGAAATCCTTCCTCCTGCTCAGGATGACCCCTCTTACCTTCGTCGTCAGCGAAACAAATTGTCGAGGTCGTTTTCGAGCGTGAAGACAATCATCCGTTCACCGCTGTGCGTTTCGATGTCGGTGAACAGGCCCGTGACTTCGACTCCGGTGATGGCGGAAATCTGGCTGCAGAGGCGCTCCCGTCCTTGGGAGATCAGGTTTTGCCGCATGCGTTTGACCATGTCCACGCCTTCGGCGTTCTTGGCGAGTTGACGTTCGGCCGGAGTCAGGACGCCTTTGAGCCGCACCAGGACCATGTCGCGCAGGAAAAACGCCTTGACCTCAGTGGGCCCGCGCCCCATGAATTCCTGTTCGAATTTGATGACGGCATTGCGAATGGCCGTCTCCGACTCGCCTTTGGTTAGTCCATTCTTCACGGGAGAAAAAAGCTTTCCGCCAGGCAACGATTTTTTGAACTCCTGCATGGGGCTCATAAGTTCGCCATGGTATAAGCCATTCCCCGGGAGAGGTCAAGAAGAGTCCCCTGCCTCCCTCTCCACCGCTCGGCGCGTAGAGCCCACACGTTCGGCCACGGCCTCAGGCGCCTGACGGATTCGTTGACAGAACAAGGGGCTACCTGTCTTTTCGCTCGGCTGTAGTCGTACGACGATGACTGCGAAAGGCAAAGACCCTGGATCCCTATAAATGACTGGAGCCCTGATTAAGAACGTCGGGACTAGCGTCGAGGATGACAGGAAAAGGAAAGAAATAGCACTGGATCCCCCGGGTCGGGGACGACAGCAGGAGGAGAGATGCGACCGGTTTAGAAAATCTTGGCTATCAACGCCCGGAACGGGGCGAGGATCGATTTGGATTGAGCCTCGCTCTTTACTTGGGAGGAGGCGTCGTTTTTTTCGGTTTTCTTCGTTCGTTTCTGCTCACAATGTAGGCTTTTGTACAAGATGGAAAATTCACTCATGATATCCTCCAAAGGTTTAAGCAGGCACTATCTTCTGTAAAGCAAAGGATGTGCCAGTTTCCCCTGGAAACCGTTTTCCATGAAACCATTTGAAAATCAATCGGTTATAAATAGGAGATGCCTGATCAGCTTATCATGCTTCGGCAATTTGCAAAAACGCACGCGTCCAGGTGAGCGAAATCGCACTAAACCGCGTGATCGAGGAGTGTTGGGAAGGATGCGACACCTATTGGCTGCACCAAGCAGGGGCAAGACGATATGAACTAATCCTTGGGCTTGATATGCGCCGCGACTACGGAATCGGACATAGGGTGGTGTTGCGACAACCCCCGGATGAACAACTCACAGTCCTTTTCCTCGAATTCACCGACCCATTCGTTGAGTTTTGACATGACGCTGTGATCGACAATTCGCGTCTCGGCCAGATTCAGGGTGACGGTTTTTCCTTCCTGCAGCAACCGGCTTAGATGTTTGCGCAAGGGGATCCAGGTGCTGAAGATAGCCGACTCTCGCACCACAATGGTCGCCGAGGTGTCGTCTTCTTGGGTAATCTCCGCATTCAGTCTGATAAACGAGAGAAGCGGGGCGCCATTGATGATGTGAAGGACAACCTTCACGCCAATGCCTATCCCGATGCCCATCAGGAGGTCCGTGGCGAGAACGCCGATGACCGTGGATACGAACACGATGAACTGGTATTTCCCCAAATGATACATGTGGACAAATTCTTGGGGGGAAGCCAACCGGAACCCCGTAAAGACCAGCAACGCGCCCAGGGCCGCCAGCGGGATCTGATTGATCATCCCCGGAATCAAGGCGACGAAGATCAGCAGAAACAGGCCGTGAAACATGTTGGCAAAACGTGTTTCGGCTCCGTTGTCGATGTTGGCTTTGCTGCGTACGATTTCGGAGATCATCGGGAGGCCGCCCACAAACGCCGCTACGGTATTGCCGACTCCGACGGCCAGCATGTCACGGTCCAGATCCGTCTTGCGCTGCCACGGGTCGATCTGGTCGATGGCCTTCGCGCTGAGGATCGACTCCAGACTTCCGATCAGGGCGAACATGATCACGTACCTGATGCCGATGGACGTGGTCAGGCCCGAGAAATCCGGGAACGTGAGCGCGCTGAACATGTTCGCCGGCACGTCCACCAGAAACTTCGCGCCCAACGCATACGTCTGTTCGTTGAAGGTGTAGGTGCCTTCTTGCCCGATGTTGAAATACAGGCCCATCGGCACAGCAACGAACAGCACGATCATCGGCGCCGGGATCACTTTCAATTTGGGGTTCTTGATGAACGGATACCCGAAGACGATCAGGAGGCTCACAATCCCGATCAGGCCGATCTTGGGGTTCATGTCCATGACGAACATGGGAATGTTGGCCAGCAGGTGCAGGGGCGAGCCCTCGGGGCTGAGCCCCATCACCACCGGGAACTGCTTGGCGATGATGATGACCCCGATGGACGCCAACAACCCGTGGATGGCCGTCGTCGGGAAAAATTCCCCCAGGATGCCGGCGCGGAAGACCCCGAACAGGATCTGGATGACACCCGCGGCCACCCCCACGCCGAGCGCCAGCCGGTAGGCCTGCAAGTCGGCGGCGGGGTCCTTCCCGCCGGTAAACCCGAATTCCGTCACGCAGCCGATGGCGATAACGATGAGCCCCGCGGCCGGGCCTTTGATCGTGAGTTCCGAATTACTGAAAAACGTGGCCAGGATGCCGCCGATAATCGCGGTAAAGATGCCGGCGATGGCCGGATAGCCGCAGGCCAGGGCGATGCCGAGGCACAACGGCAGCGCAATCAGAAACACCAGGAACCCTGACAGCAGGTCGGCCTTCCAGTTCTGCCGGAGCCCGGTCAACGTGCCTTGCGGGATGTCTGCTTTTTCGGCGCTCATGCTCTCACCTCGTTGATCGGTCTGCGACAAAAAAACCGGTCGTCACTCAGGGATCACGTTCCTGAATGCTCAACCGGCTTGTACTGTGGCCGGCCTCAGACAGCCAACAGCCAGCTACCCTACATGCCTGACACGTCCGTTGAACGAACCTCCCTCCTGCGTGCGGACGGGACTTTCTCAACAGCCGTTCGGACTATTCGGAGTTCCGAATTGCCTCCTCTGCTTTGTCGTTCCCTAAATTGTAGCCCGCACGCGCCCGGGGAGCAATGGGTGTTCTATACGGCACCTCGCAGGCGCGCACCTCAAAATCGACTCGAGTTGATCCATAGATGGCACAGGATGCTCACCGCATACCCGAGCGCAATGGCCGGGGTCCATCTGAGGTGACTGAAGAACGTATATCTGCCGCGCGCCTGTCCCATCAACGCCACGCCGGCGGCCGACCCGATCGACAACATGCTTCCTCCGACTCCGGCCGTTAAAGTCACCAATAGCCATTGACCTTGAGACATGTCGGGATTCATCGTCAAGACGGCGAACATCACCGGAATGTTGTCGACGATGGCGGACAAAATCCCGACCATCGTATTCGCAAATGTGGGTCCCCAGTCGATATACATCACCTGAGCCACCAGCGCGAGGTAACCGAGAAAGCCCAACCCGCCCACACACAGGACGACGCCGTAGAAAAATAGCAGGGTATCCCATTCCGCCCTGGCCACGTGTTGATAGATTTCGAATGGGATCATGTCGCCAAGCGTTTCCTGAGCTTTCTTCTCACTCCATGTTCCCGGTGCCGCGTATCGATGGTGCGTCCTCTGCAGGTAAAACCCGAAAAATTTCAGGTAAGCCAAGCCGGTCATCATGCCTACCATGGGGGGGAGATGGAGAAAATTGTGAAAACTCACGGCGGTACAGATCGTGAAGAAGAACAAGAGCATGATCACGTGGGCGCCCCGTTTCATGTGCACGACTTCGTCTGACGGCGCCGGCGACACCCGGGGAACCGCAAAGTGCATGATCGCGGCCGGCACCACGTAGTTGACCACCGAGGGCACGAACAGGAGGAAGAACGTGAAGAAGCCCACGATCCCTTTTTGCCATACCATCAACGTCGTGATGTCGCCGAAAGGACTGAAGGCCCCACCGGCGTTGGCCGCCACCACGATATTGATACACGCCAGACTGACGAACCGGGGATTGTCCTGACCGACCGCCAACACCACGGCGCACATCAGCAAGGCCGTCGTCAGGTTGTCCGCCACCGGCGAAATGAAGAACGCCAGGACTCCCGTGAGCCAGAACAGTTGGCGGTAGGTAAATCCCTTGCGCACCAACCACGACCGGAGGCTTTCGAAGACCAGCCGTTCTTCCATGGCGTTGATGTACGTCATGGCGGCGAGCAGGAATAACATCAATTCTGCATATTCGAGGATATTGTGACGCAGCGCATTTTCCACGGCATGCGTGTCATCGCCGGGATACGACCACGCCACCAAGGCCCAGATGATGCCCGCCGCCAACATGACGGGTTTGGATTTCCTGAGGTGCGTAAACTCCTCGGCCATGACCAGCGCATAGGCCAGGACAAAGATGCCCAGCGCGAAATACCCGATGGCTGACTGAGTCAGATCGACGTGAGTAATCGAACTGTCCGTTCCCCAACTGAGTTGGGGCCAACCGAGCAGCAGTGCGACGGCACCGAGGGACCACATGGTTATTGATCGGGTTTTCATCATGATCCGATTGCCGCAGGCAATTGGAGGGAACCATAGCAAAGGCCGGGATCAATCCTCAATAATCTTGGAAAAAAAATGGAAAGAACCCAGGCGTGCGCAGGAAAAGACGCGGCTTTTCGCACAGATTCAACCTACTCCAAGGGCACTTCGATGACCAGCCCCCCCATCACGTCATTGAGTTTGAAGTCGCGCTTCGGAGACTCGACGTGCGCATTGTGACAGGACACGCAGGCTCGACTCACGGCCCGGTCCGGATAGATCGCCTGAAAGTAGCGTTTATCGTGCAGCGTGACTTCTCCCTCCGTGACCTCCCCGAATTCGACGACCTGCTCCAGCAGCTGCCGTTCCTCGTCCGAAGCAGGAGCGTTTTGGGGATTCAGTGGCCAGAGGCTGACTAACCGGTAGCGAAACGGAGCGTCACGCAAACGAAGACTGCGAGACGATTCACGCAGAAACTGGGCGGGCAGCGGCAGGGTTTTCTCGTTGATCCAGTCTTCCGACGCGTTCACGATCAGCATCGCTTCCATCCGCTCGACAATGTGCTGCGTATAAAACGTCCGGTCGGCCTCGATCACCCCGTGGAGGTAATCAGCCACGGTTCTCGCGGGAATGCCCTGAACGGGCAGTCGTTGAGTATTGAGGGTCCATCCCGACACCAGCCCCAGCACAAAGAGGACCACACACAACCAGACTGTTCGTCTCTTCATGTTTTCACGACACCTCTATCGTTTCACCGGCTTTGTCCCGGATGCGACTAAGCTGAAGGACCATCATACCTGAAACCGTGTCCGACTCACCAGAGGGCGCTCCCGGGCACCCCACAACCCAAGCACATCCATCGTGATACGATTTCCATCCCCGGTTTGACACCTCCACGAGTCGATCCTAAGATACGGTCAGAGCTTCATGATGCGAATTTTTCGACGATTCAACAACCTCCCGATTGAAAAAAAGCTCCTTCTCGTTTCGGTCATTCCTATTCTCACGCTGGCCGTCCTCAGCATCGTCACCTTTAACAGCGTGCAGACCTTTTCCCAGGATGAGGACCGGCTCAACCAAGTCTATCACGTTCAAACCACTGCCGCCGATTACTTGCGCCTGATTGTCGATTTGGAGACGGGCTTCCGCGGGTTCGTCCTGACCCTCCAACCCAAATTTCTGAATCCCTATCATGCCGCCAAACAGCGCGTGTTGCAGGTCGGACGGACCCTCGCCCAGATGGTGGAACATGACGAGGAACAGCACGCCGAAATCCTGAAGGCGCAAGCCCTGGTTCAAACGTTACTGGAAGATAAGGATCGGCTGATTGAACAGGCCAGGCTGGGCCATGCGGATCAAGCGCTTCAGTACATCGAATCCGGGGCGGGACGGAGACTGATGTTGAGTATCCGGGAGGAGATTGCCCGTTTCGACAAGCGGGAAGGCGAGGTCCTGCGGCAGACCCTGGAACGCACGTCGAATGATCGAGGCTTTCTGTTGAGTGTGATTGTGGGTGGAGGATCGTTGGCGCTCATCCCCATGGTGTTCGTGCTCCGTCTGTTGGCGCAATCGATTGCCGGCCCCTTGGTTTCCCTGGCCAAATCCGTTGAAAACCGGCCGGGTGGAACGGTCCCGGACGTCCAGGTCCTGGACCGGGGAGATGAAATCGGCGACTTGACCAGGGTCATGCACGAAATGGGTCAACAAATTCGGGAATTCATCGGTCAAATCCAAACATCGGAATCTGCGTTGCGCAACCTGAATATTGACCTGTCGAATTCCGAATCCAAATATCGTGGCATTGTGGACCACGCCCCATTTGGGATATTTACCGCCAAGGATGGTCGAATTATTTTTTGCAATCGCCATAATTGGAGGCTTGCCGGACACGATCCGGACAATCCCCTGGACCCGGAAAATATCTGGAACGCCGTTCACCCCGGTGACCACACCCAAGTGTATGAGGCGTTCTCGAAGGCGACGGCGCAACAAGTTCCCTTTGAAAACGTCTTTCGTTTCGTTCATCCTGATGGAACCACGCATAAGGTCCTGAGCCGTGCGGTCCCCATTCACGATGGACAAGGGGGCGGTTCGCTGTATCAAGGCTTTAACGTTGACATCACCGCGTTTGAACAAATGAAGGAAACACTCAGCCGAACGGAACGGCTCGCCACCCTGGGACAGGTGGCAGCAGGCATCGCTCATGAAATTCGCAATCCCCTGGTGGGCATCGGCTCAACGACTTCGTTGCTCATGGAAGACTTTCCGTCAGAAGACACCAAACGACAGGACCTGCACACGATCCTCAAGGAGACCCGCCGTTTGGACCGGATCGTGACTCAGATTGTCGAATACGCCAGACCTCGGGACATCGTCCCGGGATCCTTTGAGATGCCTGCACTTGTGACAGAAACCTTGGATCTTTTGAGTCACGCCGTCGCGCAGAAACACATCATCGTGACCACGACCTTCCCCCCGGACCTGCCCGCGCTCGAAGCCGATCGTGATCAGGTCAAGCAAGTGGTGCTCAACGCGCTTCAAAATTCCGTCGAGGCGTTAGAAGAGAACGGAAAAATTCGCGTAGAAGCGCAAGAAGAATTACGGGATGGGTACAGGGGACTGCTCACCACCATTCACGACAATGGAAAGGGCATCAGTCCGGAGGATCTCCCCAAAATTTTTGATCCCTTTTTCACGATGGGGAAAAGACGAGGGACCGGCCTGGGACTGGCCATCTGCCGCAATATCATCGAGGGGCATGGCGGAAGTATCCGGGCCGACAGTCAAGTGGGAGTTGGAACCGTCATGGCCATCTGGCTTCCGTTCACCCTTCAACAACAACCTATAACCGTGGCCTGAGATGCGCGCGTCAATTTTTGTCACAGATGATGATGAAGTCGTTCGCTCGTCGATCACCCGCCGGCTGGTCCGTGGCCGGCACGACGTGCGAAGCTTCGATTCCGGAGAAGCGCTTCTTGAGGGATTGGACCACGATATCCCCGACATCATCCTGCTCGATCTGAAAATGTCGGGCATGACCGGCATCGAGACGCTCAAACATATCCGGCCGAAAGCCCCCCAAACGCTCGTCATCCTTTTGACCGCCTACGGGACCATTGAAGATGCCGTCGAAGCCATGCGATTAGGGGCGTATGACTTTTTGATCAAAAGCGTTGATCTGTCCGGCGTCGGTCCGGTTGTCGAACGGGCGATCGACTATCTGACCCTCCGTCGCCGGGTCAGTTTCGAAAACCAAAGCAGCGCCGGGCGCTATGCCCTCACGAATCTCATTGCCGACAGCCCCATCATGCGCGAACTGCTGGCCCAAGTCCAGGAATTGAGCCAAAACGCCAAGACCACCGTGCTGCTCCAAGGTGAAACCGGAACAGGCAAGGAATTCATCGCCCGCGTCCTGCATCACAATGGGCCACGACAGGATGCGCCCTTTGTCGGCGTGAATTGCACGGCCATTCCCCAGGAACTCTTTGAAAGCGAACTGTTCGGGTACGAACGAGGTGCGTTTACCGGCGCCGCCCAGCGCAAACCGGGGCTCTGCGAACAGGCTGAAGGAGGCACGCTGTTCCTGGATGAAATCGGTGATCTGAATCCTTCCATGCAAGCCAAGCTGCTTCGCGTCCTTCAGGAACGCTCCTTCAAACGGCTGGGCGGCCAGGAAGAAATTACCGTGGATTTCAGGCTGATTGCCGCGACGAACCGGGATTTGAAGAAGGAAGTGAGCCAAGGGACGTTTCGAGAGGATCTGTTTTTTCGTCTCAACGTCGTGTCGTTGGAACTCCCGCCCCTGCGACAACGCGTTGAAGACATCTATCCCCTGAGCCTGCGCTGCCTGGTGCACCATAGCCGGGACATCAACAAGGACATCGGCGAGATCGACCCGGCAGCCCGGGCGCTTCTCGAGCGCTACGCGTACCCGGGGAACATTCGCGAGCTGGAAAACATCGTCGAACGAGCCGTGATCTTTTGTCGTGGGAAAACGTTAACCCCTGGAGACTTGCCCGGGGAACTCCATGAGACGACCCAAAAAATCATTTCATCCACAACGCAAGCCGACGAAGCGATTCTCAGGGTGGAGATGGCGTTAGGACGGCAAACACTGGCGGAAACGGAATTCGCGATCATCGAGGAAGTCATGAAGCTCTGCGGACAGAATAAGAGTTTAGCCGCCCAGAAATTAGGCCTCACCCGGTTTGCGCTGGACCGGCGCTTGAAAAAAATTTCTGATGAGTCGGAATAGCCGGTCCGGCAAAAACCTAACCGTGTCACCCCGCCCCGGTCGACCACATGGCATCCCCGACCAACACCTATCAAATTTCCGGACTCGATGACCTGGGTCGAGGCTTTAATCGACAGGTCGAAATGAAAGTCCTGAGTGGAACGTTTCAGGCCAGCTTCCGGTATGAGCGCTTCCTTCTCGAAACAGAGCCGCAAGCCACTGAAAAGGCCGCTATCGCCACGCTCGTCAACCAACTACAGGACCGGGGCTACACCCAACTGCGCAGCCGCCTCCAATTTCAAGGAGAGTCCTATTTGGGCAATCAGGAACTGTGGGAGGAACATCTCGATCCTGAGCCCAAGGGAATACTCACTCGACTGTTGCAGACAATCCGAAACACGTTCCGCGGAGGTTAGGCACGCTACGCAGACTGCTGGTGCTGCGTGCAGGAGGACAGGGCTCAGGTTTTGCTTAAGCGACTGATGCGGTCCAGCACCTTCTTGCGGGTCGCGTGATAGACTTTTTGGCCTTCGGTCAAACTCAGAAACATCCGGTAATGTTTGACGGCGACGAGCCGGTTTCCCTCCACGTCGAGAGAATACGCCAAATTCAGTTGCACCTCGGGAAGCTTCGGAGCCAACAACTCCGCTTGCCGGAGGGCATCCAACGCTTCGCCGAATCGCCCCTGCTGCTGACTCACCAGGGCACGTTGCACCCACAATTGAGGCACCGTGGCATCACGAGCGAGCCCTTCCACCAACGACGCCCTGGCCTTCTCCCATTGGCTTAACCCCAATTGTGCCGTGCCCAACCAAAACCAGGGTTCCCAGCGTTCAGGAGGCTGCACAAACAGGGGTTCCAGGACGGTCACGGCCCGTGCGTATCGGCGTTTCTTAATGAAATATTGCACGCGGGCCAGTTTGACTTGAAGGGGAGTGGCATTCCGAAGAAATGAGGAAACCTGGTTTTTCGATTGATTGGATGATGCCGAATCGGCGTTGCGCACCGGTGGCGGTTTCGCCGTTGACCGAACCACGGGAGAGGAACGTTGCTTCCGAGTTGGTACGCCTTTGGCAACCGGGGTCGTCCTTGCCGGTGGATCGGGTACCGTGGCTGAGGCTTCCTCCGAAGGCTTGTGGTCCTTACTCGTCTCTGCCACCGTCGCGGTGAAAGGTTCTTCCCGTCGTTCAGGAATCACCTCAACGATCTGAGACGGAACGTGTTTCACGGGTTTCAATTCGTTCACCGTGCCCGTCTCATATTCCGGGGGTACCTTGTCCGGAGCCGCAATAAGGGGCAATCCCCATAGGTAGGCCGCAAGCCCAACAACTCCCAGTATGACCACAATAGACGGCAGATGATTTCGAAGAGCCCGGGCCGGGGAATGAGGAGGAGAAGAAACGGGGTCCCGGAAATCGGCAGCTTCCGCACTCTCCGGTGTCGCCGAAGCCAGGGGCTGCCCCGAGCGCCAAGCCCGCTCAGCCTGCAACCGGTTCAGCGAATCTGTGATAATACTCATTGTTCTTCTCTGGTCGTTGGCTGGTCTTTCCTGTCGTCGTTCTTTTTTCGGTGAATGGTCTTTAAACTTTAGGTCAGGCTGGTGATCTCCCGTCTCGCACGCAAGACCATGCGGAGGCTGACCTCGAACCGGCGGCTGCCATAGGCTGCAAGCAGGGAACGATGACAAATTTGGTTAATCCGGCGCGGCACTCCTCCGCTCAGGTAATGAGTGAGCGCCATGACGGCGGGAGGAAATTTGAACCGAGTCCCCGGGCCCGTGACCAGCAGGCGATGCCTGATATACCCCATGGTTTCCCAGCAATCGAACGGTTTCAATCTGAATCGAGTGCTGATGCGTTGCGAAAGGGGGCGAAGCACTCGTTGGGACAACGTCCGCTCGAGTTCGGGCTGTCCCACAAACAGCAGGCACATGAGTTTTTCTTTTTCGGTGTCCAGGTTGGATAACAGCCTGAGGCCTTCCAACCCTTTCCCGCTCAACCGATGCGCCTCGTCGACCAAGACGGCCACACGTTCACCTTGCCCGGCTAAGTGCAGTAACACGTAGGATAACGTCCGTTGCAGCGCCCCGATGCTCCGATCTTGGGGGACCTGCCCGGTGAGGTCCTGGTAGATTGAAACCAGAAGATCCGCGTACGATTGGTCGGGATTCAAGAGATACGCAAAGCGCACACCCTTCGGAGGATGCCGCAACAGGTACCGGCACACCAGCGTTTTCCCGACCCCGACTTCCCCGGTCAACATCGTCAACTCCCCACTGGCGATCCCGAATTGCAAATGCTCCAAGGCTTGCAGGTGCCGCTGCGATGGGAAAAAATAGTCGGTATCCGGCGTCACCCGAAACGGCGCTTCGATGAAGCCCAGTTGTTCGTAGCACACGTTCAGATCGAGCCTGTCCATCACGTCACCCGCAAAATACGGGGCATGAGGAAAATGACGAGTTCGGTGTTTCTCTGGGCCTGATAGGTGCCGCTGAAGAACGAACCAAGCACGGGAATATCACCCAGCAACGGCACCTTCCGTTCGGTGTTCGTGAGTTGCTCCTGGATCAGTCCGCCGATAATCACCAGCTGTCCATCACGGACGCGGACCAGCCCTCCGGACTGTTTCACCTCCAACACAGGCGCGGTGGACCCATTCTGTGACGTCACGATTTCGGTCAACCGGGTGATAATGGGCGACACGTCCATCATGATCCACCCGTCCTGGGAAATCTGCGGAGTCACCGAAAGGACGAGCCCCGATGTCACGGTCCGCACTTGTTCCGTAATAATGTTCCCGGCCCCTGCCGTCCCTTGCGTGGTGGTTGAGGTAAAAAAAGATTGATCCGTCCCGACCTTGATCAGCGCCGGTTGGTTATTCAGCGTCAGAATCCGGGGTTGGGACACCACCTGCACGTCACCCTGCTCCTGTAGGGCTTCGATCACGCCTTCAAAATCGCCGTCGTTAAAACTGAAGGCCGCGGTCGCCGCTCGCGCGATAAAGCCGCCGGCAGGCGCCGTGATGATGTTGGCCAGCTTGAAACTGCCCTTAGGGGTGCTGAGATCGATCCGGCTCCAATCCACTCCCAGGCTGTAATCGTCCCGGAGCGCGATTTCATAAATCCGGGCTTGGATCTCAACCTGTCGATAGAGTGAGTTGCGGACGTTGACCAGAAACGTCGCCACCTCTTCGACCCGTCGGTGCAAATCCGTGACTTGAATGGTGCCGGACAACCGATTCACCACGAAGCGTCCTTCGGGCGAAAGGAGCGCGCCGAGCTGCGTTTCAATTTCTTCCCAAAATTTGATGTGATCCTGTTGGCTCAAGATCACTTCGCCCGCGTCCTGCCCACCGCTTCTCCCTGACCCGGACGTGACTTGCGCTTTATTGCGTCCTTCCCCGGAACGTTCCAGGCGAATGTAATCCATTGTGAAGATGCGTGTTTTCAGCCGGCGTACGACGATCAGTTCTCCATCGTTTTCCCAATAGTACCCCTGCGTATCCAACAACGCGGACATGGCTTTTTCGAGAGCAAGGCCTTGAAAGTCGACCGTCACCACGCCTTCGACCCCCGGCTCCACGACAATATTGAGCGTATTCGCACGCGAGAACAGACGTAAGGCATCGACCAACGGCATTTCCCGTGCCCTAAAACTGAACACCCGGGCGGGCTTGCCGTCGGTGAGTGGGAGGCCCGAAGGGATCCCAAGCGACATCCGATCTTCGAGAGAAAACGGGGCCGGGGTTGCTTCGGAACGTTCCCGGACGGCGACTTCCGCAAAACGAGCATCAGGCTGAATATCCGATGGCTTGGGGGAATCACTCGGAAGTGGCCTCGTTGACTGAGCAGGAATGGTCGTGCAACTCGCGGACATGGAGAGCAGGAGAACACTCAGCACGACGATCCCTGGGCGTCGCACCCGTTCTCGTCGCCGGTCACAGGGACCGTGAAGTTCTTTCATCAGTACGTTGATAGCTGGAATTTGCATGATTTTTGAAATTCCATGAAGCACTCAGATTGCAAACCAATACACTCGCAATTATATCAATTGGTCTAATACACTCCTAAGTCTACCTATTTGTCAACCTGTCTGCCGCTGATAGCGCATCAGATCGGAAGGGTATCGGACGGGATGAGGCACCACGAAATGAGTCCGCGCAAGCGGCCAAATCAGGAGAGGACCGCCGGCATAAACCGGAGAGGCTTGCAACAACGATTCTGCTGAATTGGAGATTTCGTTATGAACGACGGCGTGAAGGATGAGCGTTCAGGTAGGCATGCACGACGTACCCAATGAGGCCAAGGCCCATCCCGGACTTTTTGAAGGAAACCATCAATGACTCCGGAAATAGCATCGTCTCCTCCCGGACGATCATACACTGTTCGTTCCGGCTCCGCTTGGCTCATGGTGGGGAAACCCGGCAAGAGAATGCACCAGACTGAGAGAAAGGAAAAGCACCGGCAGCCTGGATAGGGTTATTGATTCATATTCATCTTGTGTCAATGAGCGCTTCCATTTTGGTTATTTGTCATGGTTCGTGAATTGATCCAGAGCGTACGTGGAGGAGTGCCTGGACGTGCCCCATGAATCAGGAACATCCAGACATCCTGCCTCATTTTCTTCGATTCTTACTGTCTTGATCCTCCCGAGCTACTTCACATCCACGGTCATAATGACGAATTCCTTATTCAGTTGGCTGCCCTGATGAGGTTCCACATACGTCCCATCATAGTAATACCATTGGAGTGGCTCCATTTTCCCCAATTCACTGGGGTGACGAGGAAGTTTCTTGACATCCAAGCCATTTTTGATAAACGTGGCAGGATTGATGTAATACACCACATCCTCATGGGTTTGTTCGGGGGTTTGCGAAAAGTGGATCATATTGTTTTTGGTCACCGTCTCCAGCATACACATTTCCCCACTGGCCTTGGTGGCATCAATGGGAACCATCTTCGACCCGGGAGCGATCATGTTCGCAATCGCGTTAATCTCCTTACGGGCTTTTCCTTCTAACTTCAACACAGGTGCAAATGCTTCGTTGATGTCATTCTGCGAAGCGTCGGCACGAGCAACAGATGGTGCGACGACCAATGTCGAGGCGCAGACGCCAAGGATTCCAATTAGGAGAGACATCGATTTCCAATACTTCCTCATGCCTGCCGCCATAGCCATACAATTGTGCTTCTTCTCTTTCATGATTGATGCTCCTCTGTTAGAGGTTAAGTGTTAAATCTTCACAGAGTGTCTGTGACTTGCTGCCGGCCCACATTTTATCCGTAAAAGACAACGGCGTGAAAGAAAATAACGCCTTCCCTCTCTTCTTATTTCACCAACGTTCTGATGTAGTGAATCATTTGCCAAATCTGATTATCGGGCATATTGGAAAAAGCCATCATCCCGGTACCTTTGGACCCGTGTTTAATGATCCAGAACATCTGGCCATCGGAAATATCCCGCATGATTTCCCCACACGTAAAATTCCGTGGCGGCGGATTCAGGGCGGCTCCCATTGGCCCCTGTCCGTCACCTTTGGCTCCATGACAGTTAAAACAGGCCAAGGGTTGGGCCGTTTGTTGAAATAACGTTTCGCCGGCCTGCACGTTGGTCGCATTCGCCGGTAAGGGGTTCGTCATGTTCCGGAATTTTCCCGGAGCGCGTTTGGTCTTGCGCGGCTGCGGGCATACGCCTGATGGGCCGCTCCCCGTTGTGGCAGCTTCCATTTCCGGAGTTCCCTTAAATGTCGCCTTCAGATACGCGATGACGTCCGCCACCTCCTGTTGGCCGATCGTGAGGCCCCAATACGGCATGGTGGGGGATTTTCCTACGCTTCGCCCACCGTGATAGATCACGTTGTAGAGGTATTCCATCGGCAACTTGTCAAAGGCCATCTTCGCATGGACCGCCGGTTGAGGACTCAATCCCGACGCCGCCGGCCCATCTCCTTCTCCCGTGGCACCATGACATTGTGAACAGTACTCTTTGTACACCACCTTTCCTCGGTCCACGCTTGCCTGTGCAAACTCCGGTCCGGTCCACGGCTCGCGGTATTTAAAATCCGGAACGCCCAAGGCCATGAGATACCCGACCATCGCCCGCAAGCCGAATTCCGTGCCATCCGGCAGAAATTCTCCGCTGTGCGTCGTAAAATCTTGTGGATTGATACCAAAACGAAAGAGCCAATCGGGATTGTAGCGCCTGCCGGCCTCCGCAAAGTCGACACTCTGCGGTCCGCCGGACAGTTGCCCATTTTCTTCTATGGTGTGACATCCTATGCAGCCGTCTTCTTTGAACGCCTTTGCACCGAACTCCGCTTCTTTTTTGGTCACCTTCGAAACGTCAAACGCGCCGACTTGCACGCGTGGGTCAACGTACTGTTTTTCCATGTAGGTCGCGATCGCCTCGGCTTGATCTGCGGGAAGGCTCACGTGCACATCCGGTTCCCATCCCTGATCCCACCGATAGCTCTTAGCGTACAAGCGTTTTTCTTTCCCGGAAAGAAACCCGACCAACCAGGCATGCTGGTATTTGCTCCCGGCCCACATCAGATCCGGGGCTTTCAAATTGAACCGGCTTTCCGGCTCACCTTCAAATTTGTGGCAGGTCGAGCAGACGTTCTTCACCGTCAATTCAACCTGCCGTTCATCAGCAGCCCAAAGACTAGAACCGCTACACACGATGAACATAACACTGCTCATCAGTGCCAGCCCGATGCTTGCCCACCCTCTACCAGCAGGACGAAATAATGCCTTCATGATTGATTCCCTCCTTGCGATTCATCATGCCGTCAACAAGATCGACATGCCGAAAAATTCCGCACGCAGTTGCATCCAGTCGTGGTGCGATTATCGCCATTTTCCGTTGCTTTTTTGGCTTACCTTTAAATATTGCAAGAACGAAGCCAAAACGATTTTGGGGAGGACATCAGAAAATTTCTATATTTTTTGCCACAATCGGCGTGGTACTGGAAAGCATGTTGAAGGATGAACGTTAACAATTAACTGTTAACTTAATAATCAAACGATTACCGTCAACGATTATAAAGCAAGAAAGTAATCAACCTGAGTCAATGCAACAATCGGTAGAATCATGCCCTCGCCCTCTTTTGTAGTAGAAAAATCATACATGAGGGATTCCTCAGGAATCAGTTTGCCTTGAAATAATATCTGGACCGCCACCTCCTCTTTACTTGTTCGTTTCTGTTTTATGGCATCTAAGATTTCTGTGGAAGGCATGGCAGTCATTTCAAGAGGCAAATTGGCAACTTTAAATCGGACAATCCCCCAGGACGTCTGAATCTGTTTCGGACCAATGGACACTGCAAATCCTGGCTTATCGTCCCGCATGCTAGTCAGAAAACCGTACCAGAGAAAAGCAATGCGTTGCTCTAATAGGGGATTACCCAATCTCCGCGCATCACGCTTTTCTGACTCATCAAAAAGTCGATCATATCGCTGATCCACATTATTCCCAAACAAATATTTCCAATCGGGCGGGCGTCCTTCGAGTTGGGCAAGGAAACCCTCAACGCTTTGAGAGCTATCTAGAAACGTAACACTGCTTGGGATAGCCGTGTTGACCGATTTCTCCAGCACAATTAATGGACGAATGCCCTCGGGGCTCTCCTGTCCAAAAACAAGCGGGGGCAACAAAACAAAGACAAGGATACACAGTACTCCCAATTTATTCATAACCACTCCTGGTATTCATCTAACGCCTTAACGACTTTTTCGCCTTTTACTCAGGCAAGTTTAGAAACTCGAATGGAATTTCCTCTCCGGTCAGCACGTTAAGAAAAGCAATTAAGTCGGTTTTTTCTTGTGAAGTCGGTTCGAGAGGTTTCATTCACGGAATCAGATCGGGGATCCTCACGCCGCCTCTATCGAAGAAGTCGCCGACTTCTTCGAGAAGGTCCCAACTAAATTTCATCACTTCCTCTAATCCAGCAATTCACATTAATGACCATACCCCGCTCAAAACTCGCTTTGCGTTGTGTCCGCCGACCTCCAGCATTCAGGGCCACGGTCTCCGTCACTTGATATTGAAACGCCATATACCCCTTGCCTCGCAAGCCATTTTCGGAAAACTGAGAATCCCGCCGGTAAGGTTGTAGACTCTCTGAAAGCCGTGCTGTAGTAAAATTCTGCAAGCAACATACCCTCGCAACCCGACCCGACAGTACACGACGGTTTCTTTCGTCGGATCGAGTTCATCCAATTGCTCTCGTAGCGCATCAACGGGAACAAGCCGGGCTCGGGGAATGTGCTGGTCGTGATATTCTTTCTGAGTACGCACATCGAGTAATTGAATGGGTTCGTTGCCTTCCAGTTTTTTGTGCAATTGATCTCCGGTGATGGGGGCAACCTCTCCCCGCAAAATATTCGCGGCTACAAACCCAGCCATCACGACCGGACCTTTTGCCGAATTAAATTGTGGCGCATAGGCCAAATCGAGGGTTTCAAGATCTTCGACACTCATTTTTCCATGAATGGCGGTCGCCAACACATCAATACGCTTGTCTACACCCTGCTTTCCGATAATCTGACCACCGAGAAGCCGTCCAGTGCTCTTTTCCACGATCAGCTTCACATACAAGGCTTCAGCTCCTGGGTAATAGCCCGCATGATCCAACGGATGCGTAACCGATACAAAATAGTCATAGCCATGGGTTTGTGCTTCGCGCTCCGACAGCCCGGGTTTCGCCGCGACCATGCCCAGCGATTCCACAATTGCACTCCCGATGGCCCCGGCAAATCTGAGATTCCCCCCAGCCGCATTGGCTCCGGCCACCCGACCCTGTTTATTGGCTGGGCCTGCCAATGGAATGCGGGTGGCTTTGCCAGTGGCCAAATGAACGACCTCTACGGCGTCCCCGGCGGCATACACATTGTGGTCTGAGGTCTGCTGAAATTCATTGACGACAATTCCTCCGGCTTCTCCAATGTCGAGGCCCGCTCCTTGCGCCAATTTCGATTCTGGTCTGACCCCGATGGAGAGAATCGCCAAATCGCACGGCAAGCGAGTCCCACTTGCCAATTCAAGTTCCTTCACCATTCCTTGTGTTTTGTGGAAGACACTCACCCCGTCTTCCACGATAACGCGCACGCCTTTCTCTTGGAGATGTTTAGCCATCAATGAGGACAGGTCTGGATCAAACGAAGGCAGAATCCGAGGAGCCAATTCCACCAGTGTCACTTCGAGCCCCCGTTCTACCAACACATCAACTGTCTCCAAGCCAATGAATCCCCCTCCAACCACAATTGCTCGCTTCGCTGAATAACACGACAGAAATTGCTTAATCGCATCAGAATCTGGAACCGTTTTGACCGTAAAAACGTTATCGGCGGGAATGCCTGAAAGGTCTGGCACAATCACCCCTGCCCCTGGCGCAAGAATGAGCTTGTCATAAGGAACGGCAAACACCGCACCAGACGCCAAGTTCTTTACCGTGAGGGTTTGGGTGTGCCGGTGAATCGACAACACCTCGTTTCGGATATTGACTGTCACCCGAAATCGCTTCCAAAACATTTCAGGCGTCTGTAGCAACAACTCATCGCGATTGGAAATCCTGTCACTGATATAGTACGGCAATCCACAATTGGCAAAGGACACAAACGGCCCTCGTTCAAACATCGTGATCTCGGCGGATTCATTCACCCGGCGGGCCTTCGCCGCCGCACTGGCTCCGCCCGCCACACCTCCAACAATGACAATTCTCAGTGGCATAATGGAAGTTCTGGGAATGGCTGAAACTCCCTTAGAAGTACCAGCTAATCGTTACGCGACGTTATCGACCAAACGAGCGGACGTACAACAGAACGTCCCAAGCTTCTTCTTCCGTCAACACGAGCGGAATGAACGAGGCCATATCCGTGCCCGGGCTGCCGTTTTTCAGAATCCACAACAGTTCGCCATCGGTCCGCTTGGCCTGCCACGCTTTGTCCGTGAAATCTCTCGGGAGCTTCCCTCGCAGACCGGGAATATTTCCCAACCCCTTGCCGTCCCGTCCATGACACGTCACGCAAAACCCTTTGCCATGAAACAGTTCTTTGCCTCGTTCAAGACGTTCGGGCGTATCGGGAAAAGGGTTCTGCCACGTTTTGGCTTCTTCGATTTGATCAGGCGGCACGCGCGGCTTGAGAACGACCGGATCACCTCCCCAGACCACCGACCCTCCCACCAAGAACAGAGCCAAGACGTAGGTTACCCATTGATTGCCGGTTAGTGGCATCAGACGCTTCCTTTTTTAAAGAGACAAAGACAGGAAAGGACCGGTGCGGGAAGTGATATGTTCCCGCACCGGCGAGACGCTACTCGGTTCGGAACTTGTGACCAATCGCATTCGGAATCGTCACCGTTCCGTCGGGCACTTTTTGGCCCGGTTGCCAGAGGTGATAAATGACGCCGTCGGTTTGCGCGGCGGCGGCGGCAATTTCCGCAACCTTGTTTTTATCCTCGATGTCCAGAATGAGCACGCGACCGGTGGCGATTTCCACTTCATGGTCGTGGAAATTTCTGTTCCATGTGATGAGCGGAACTTCCTTGCGGGCCAGGTCTTTCGCCACGAAATATTCCACCCCTATTAAAGGTGCCTTGGGGTCGGTGGACGGAAAGAGCAGGCATTGGATGATTTCATTGGAAATGCCTTTGCAATAATGATGGAAGGGACCACCGATCTGTCCATCAGCCATCATGTGCGGGGCTTGGACGTGCAGGCCAAAGCCATCGGCCGGGCCATTGCCCTCGCTCATGGCCGGAGTGACCATCAATCCGATACAGAAGACACTGACAAGCACGATAAAACTCATGGAACGAATCGAACGCACCATTATCCACCTCCTTGCGGTTGAATAAATGAATACATCTTCCTGACTCACGGCAATAGAAATATTTTCCCGCTGGCGCAATGTATCATAAAATCCTGCTCCTTGTTGATTGCACCCCAAGCGGACCTTAAGCGTCTGTCACGTCCCCATCCTGTGGTTTTCTTTTCGACCACGCTCATATCCTAAATAGAGCAAAGGCTATGCCAAATTTTAATCTGATAAATGAAATAATTTGGTAATTAGGGCGTTTCGTAACCAATGTGTGGTAGAAAACCAGCATGGTTACAGGACGACATACGGTTTTTAGTTGTGCGGCCAACTTTCTGCGCGGTCGCAAGTGCATTTTCTGCGGTTCCTTTCAGGTCTTGCACACCAGCCGCGGCTACGTGAAATGTGGGCGTTGCGGGAAAAGCAAGAGCCTCCGGCGGCTGCGCCGGGAGATCCGGATCCTGCAAGGCTTTTATCAATTGCAACCCGCCTATCGGTTGAGCCAGGATCTGAGCCTGGACCTGAAAGTCGTCACCCGCGTCTATCACCGTGTGCGCGAAGCGTTGTATCATGTCACTGAACTGGAAGCCGGCAAACTGAAGGGCGAGATCGAACTCGATGAGGCCTATTTCGGTGGCCGGCGCAAAGGCCAACGGGGCCGCGCCCCCGCGGGCAAAAGCGTCGTCTTCGGGATCCTGGAGCGGGACGGCCGCGTGTATACGAAAGTCGTCGAGTCGGTCAGTGCGGAGGAATTGATGCGGCATATTCAAGCGCACACCCGAAAAGGGTCGGTCTATTTCACGGATGCCTTTCGCGGGTATCAATCCTTAAAACGCTATGGCCACCATCATACGGTCAATCATGCGAAAGCGTTGGTGAGCCCGCGGACGAAGAATCACATTAACGGCATTGAAGGCTTTTGGAGTTACGCCAAACATATCTTGTATCAGTATCGCGGGGTCTCGAAATATCATTTCCCCATGTATCTGAAAGAAGTAGAGTATCGCTTTAATCACCGTCGGGAGAATGTGTTTAAACAGTTTCTGAAGATCTATTTTGGTTACGTTTCGCCCTAATTACCATAATTTCCTCAATCTTTCAACGAATTATGATTTGAGTGCATGCCAAAGTCAACGAGGAGGTGAGACGTTAACATAAGAACGTTAACTTGCTAAGCTAACACGTTAACGGTCTTGGAAGGATGTTTCAGGTACGCCGAATTTTTGCAGTTTTTTCCATAGCGTCACCCGGCTATACCCTAATAATTTTGCAGCCTTGGTTTTACTTCCCTTGGTCTGTCGAAGGGTTTCAAGGATCTGATCACGTTCGGCCTGTTGCTCCGGGGGCAGGGGTTCTTTCATTGGAGCTTTGTGAGGATGAGACGTGGACATGCGGATCTCCGCAGGAAGATCGAGGACGGTCAGGCAATCCCCTTCCACCGTCACAAAAGCATGCTCAACGGCATTTCGTAATTCCCGAACGTTGCCCGGCCATGAATACTTCAGCATCTGCTGCATAACGTCTTGCGCAATATCGTTGATGGAACGGCGATACACTTTGGACCTTTCGGCGATAAAGTGATTGATCAATGAGGGCCGGGAGGGTGATTTCAAAGACCCGGATACGATAAAAAAAGTCTTCCCGCACCGCGCCTGAGGCCAACAGGTGTTTTAAATCCTTGTTCGTCGCCGTCACGAGTCGCACGTTGACTTTTATGTTTTTTTCATCACCAACGCGCCGAATCTCGCTCTCCTGCAATACACGAAGCAGTTTGAGTTGGAGCAATGGACTCGTGTCCCCGATTTCATCCAGAAACAGGGTGCCCCCCTCAGCCGCTTGGAACACGCCGACCTTATCGCGGATCGCGCCCGTAAAGGCTCCTCTCACGTGACCGAATAACTCGCTCTCGATCAAGGTCTCCGGAATGGCTGAACAATTGATGGCAAAGAACGGCCTGTCCTTTCTGGTACTGAGGGCATGAATGGCCCGGGCAGCCAATTCCTTCCCCGTGCCCGACTCCCCGGTCAGCAAGACAGGCACATCGCCTTGCGCCGCCAATCGCACGCGTCGAAAGACGTCCTGCATCGCGGCACTGCGCCCGATCATTTGCTGAAACGAATCCCTGGACCCAGCCTGTTCTTCCAATACCCGAATTTTTTCTTTGGCAAAATAAAGGAGGTGAGATCCGTAAAAGTTCCCACGGCTCCCACAACCGTGCCGCGTTCATCCCGTAAGACGGACACGTTGCCATAGAGATAGAGTTCCCGCCCGTCCTTCGACCATACCTTACATTCCTGATTGCAGATTCCCCACGGATAAGGCGTCGGGTTCTCCAAAAACTCGGCAAGTTTGTTAAACCCCTTACAGTTCGGCCCTTCAAGAATATGGCAGGATTTCCCAAGCACTTCATCGCTGGGATACCCGGTTATCCGCGCCGCGCCCGTACTCCACGCCACAATATGACCACGGGCATTCACGGTAAACACCCCATCGCCTATGGCGTCGACCATGGTGCCGAGGACCTGCGGATTTTTGCGAAAATCGAGTTGGAAGTCTTCTTCTGAAATGGACATGACCAGAACCCGTCAAACCGTCACTGTGAGTTTACACTCTCTTTGCCGTATTGCGAGGCCAGTCTTCCCATCCGGGTCGGGACTTGACACCGGCTGCTCCTTGTTCCGAGCAAATGCGAAGGGTAAAACGAAACCAGCCTGGAGAGGGCACTAAAGATCTCGATGCGGGACTGTTCGGCTCCGGACGCAACTTGGCCGCTAAAAACTGACGAACGGTTGAATTCCCGCCCGGATTCACATTAAGAATTCGCCGTCATCAACGCGTGGAACGTCGGGTCCGTTTCCACTAACCCTTTCAATGTATCATTTTGCAGGAGAAAGACCCAGGACCGGGTCGTGGCTCCCGGAATCTGCCGATACCAGCGTCGTGCTTCCTTCAAGAGTTCGAACATCGCCTGATTATCCCGTTTGGGGCGAAAGGCCAAACTGTACGCCTTGGCGTAGGCTGCGGAGAATTTGACCATGGGATCAGAGGACAACGTAAAAGCCTCATCGGCTTCCTGGTAGCCCTGAACAATATCGGGATCATCAAAAAAACGACTCCACGCGACCTTACTGATGCGTGACCAAGCCAAGGCCATCAACACCTTGGCACGCATGTTGGGTTGATCCGTCGGCAATTCCGAGAGCAATTGCTGGGGAGTCATGATGGACGTGAGCGGGTCGTTCGTCCACCGGTAGGCATTCGTCAGTTTCAATCGGGTGTCAAAATCCCCGGGTTGTAAATCAACCAGGGTTTCCATGGCGGGAATCAAGCGATACAGATAATCGGCCGGGGTCGGTTCGAGTTTCCCGCCCATTTCCATTTCAAGGGAAATATCCATCCGGTCGGTTTGCGATTGGATGGTCCAATAGAGTGCGTTAAATTCCTGATACAGCGGACCACTCTCCACCTGAACGCCATGCGTCCGTGCTCCGAAATCCAACAGCCCGTCGTACAGTTCGACGATAATGGCTTGCAACCCCTCCACGTGCAAGGGGTCCACCACCAGAACCCGGTTGAGCATGGAGACCCGTTCCCGGCGCGTCGGCAACGTTTTCGCCCGCGCCAGCCCGGCGGTCAATGCCGCTTGCGCTTCATTCGGACTCCAATACTCCGTGGATTTCTGCTCGAACCCACCGGCGTCGAGGACGAAAGGAATCGGCGTCCCCATGGCAGACATCAACGGAATATTGAGCGCGGCCGTGTCCACCGGAAACCCATGCTGCAACAGCCCCGACAACACGACCCATTTCACGGTCACGGCCTTGACCGGGTGCATCGGTTTTTTATACGGCGTGACCCAATCCTGTTGCCCTGAGCCATGGGCCGCCGGCGAGGTCATCGGATCAGGATACGCGACCCGTACCCGGACCAACGTCGTCGGCACGGCCACCACATGATCCGATCCAGGCACCTGAAAGGACGCATGGGGGAGCAGTGCCGTATCGAGCACATCCAGGGTGAACCCCGGCACCTCGGACATATCACCGATCTCCGGCATCACAAAAAAGGAAGGGGCTCGCTGATAGGCGCGGGTTTCCGCGATCTCGAACCGTTTAAAGTCCAGAAAATTGACCAACTTCCCAACACCGGGCCATAACTCATCCAGTGCCCGGTCGCGGCTCTCGATCACTTCCGCGTGCGCTTGAACCAGCCGATCCCAACACCAGGAATACACCGGGTCCGATTCAGGCAAAAACTGCCCTTTCCCCGTGGCACCGGCTTCCACCATCTTCAGCAAACAGACAACATCGTTTTGGGCCACCCCGGCGGAATCCCGGCTGGCCACCGCGTGAGCGTAGTTCCGGACCACCTGCACCGCCGCCTGACTCTGTCCAGCCGGAACAGGCTCCGCGGCACGTGAAAGATTGCCCGTCCCTAACCCAGTCAGCCCGGTCATCAGGAACCCAAGGCCGAGACTACACATTTTGAAAACCCGGGATTGCTTGCGGCGACCTGCGCGGGTCCGTCCACCGCAGAAAAAATTAACCAACGTCATGAGCACTTCTCCTCTTCAAAATCATAGTGGAACACAACAACTTTCTGGCATATCCGGCTAACCGTCAACAACGATCGTTCCGTTCATGATATGCCCCGGCAAATCACAGAAAAACGGAAAAGAACCTGCTTCCTTCGACGTGAACACCAGTTCGACCTGTCCGCCTGAAGGAATCAATACACGGTGGAACCCGTCTTTGCCGAACTGCGGCGCCCCGTCACCACTCACTTGGACGTTCGTCCGAACCAGGAGATTCACAGGAACAAACGCATGGAGTTCAACGTCTTCGTTCTTCAGGATAAGACGAACCTGTTGCCCGGTGCGAAGGTTTACCACGTGGGGAATAAACCGACGACTCTCAATGCGAACCGTCACAGCGATATCTTCCTGATCCAGCGTCCCGGCGGGCACGAATTCACCAAAGCCGATGCCCGGGCTCCACGTTCCACACACCAAGGCCACAAGAACACCGGCGCGTTTGATTCTCTTCATCAGTCCGATCGTGTTTTCTCCTTATGTACCCCTCATGAAGTACATATCCAGTGTAACAAAGTCTCTGAAACCCGCACAAATGCACCCACTCCTGTCATTGCCGCGGTGTCACCGTAGGGTTACGCTATACGGACCCGATCTACGGAGGTCCCGTTCGCTTCTTGTGTTGTAAAGGAGAGGCGGATGATTTGAAATCGTGACATTCCGCGTGGTACAAATTTTACGTTATGCTTTCACAAAACGGGTGGTCCCATGATTAGGCTGATTCGCGAAGGCTCGACGAAATACCCTTGGATACTGAAGTTCGTCGTATTGGTAATCGCGGTCACCTTTACCATCGGGATGGGGTGGTTCGGGTATGAAACCTCGCAACAACCCAACGTCGTGGCCGTGGTCGGGCCGTACCAGATAGAACTGGATGAATTCCGTCAGGCGTATAACAGAATCGATGCCTTCTATAAGAGAAATGAACTCGGGCAGGAAGCCCCCGACCCCAAAGAACTCAAGCAGACCGTCATGAACTCCCTGGTCCAACAGAAACTGTGGCTGGTGGCTGCCGACGATCTCAACCTGAAGGTGCATCCGGACGAACTGCGAGACACCATCATGAAGCGCGAAGAGTTTCAAAAGGATGGGGCCTTTGACCCGGTGGCCTATCACCGTCTCCTGGAGCTCAACCAGATTGCTCCGGCGCAGTTTGAAGAGAGCCTGACCACAGACCTTCGCCGGCAAAAAGTTCAGGTCCTTGTGCAAGACGTGGCCGCCCTCAATCCGGTGGAGGAGGAAGAAGCCAAGGAACTCGCCGCGCGGCAAACCGCGGGTCTGGAAGACGAAAAAGAAATCGAAAAGATCAACGCCCGAATCCGGCTTCAACTCCTGATCCAGAAGAAACAGCGTGCTCTCGAAGCCTTCCAACAGGCCATGCGGGCCTCGTCCGGCATCGAGGTCCTGCAGGACTTCCTCTAAGGCCCTCGCGACCTCCGAACCGTTCCCCTTTCCTGAAATCCCTATAACACAAGCAGGGTATACAGGGCCTCTTTGTCGGAAAGATCAATGCGGACCTTCATGGAACGAGACACCCAATGCAGTTTAGCTACTCGCGGGGTCTTTCTCCTTTGAAAGAGAGCTTCCGCCAACAGTTGGGACATAATTTGCCCCAATGATCGGTTCTCTCTTTTTTGAAGGGTTTTGAGTTCCTTCAAAAGAGGCCCATCAATGTCAATCGTTATTCTCGGCATGATGTGATGAAGATATGAGAGGGCACATCTGATGTCAACGCTGCGTTGGTCGGGAACCCGCAGGTCTTATTTTAAAAGAGCGTGAGGGAGCGAAGGCTCATGAAGAGCGTCTCTTGAGGCGCTTTTCATATTGGGCGGCGTACAGATCAATGAGCTGCGGATCATCGCCTGATACGACGTCCGGCGCTTTCCGGCCTCTTTCTTAAAGAAATCCACACTCGATTTGCTCAAAGACATCGTGACCTTGACCTGATCACGGCGAAGCACCAACTCCTCCGGCGGTGGAAGAAAATCTTCAATCACGCTCAATCGGCCAAGAGGCTCATCCGTATATTTGGTTTTGTTCTTCATAAATCCTTTCGGTTGTAGCCTAGTCTTCTCTTGTTATTGAATCAACATGGCATCGCCGTAGCTGTAGAAGCGGTACCGTGCGGTGATGGCTTCCGCGTAGGCCGCTCGCAGGCGGTCGAGGCCGGTGAAGGCGGAGACGAGCATGAGCAACGTGGTGCGCGGCAGGTGAAAATTGGTCAGCAGGGCATCGACCATCGCGAAGCGAAACCCGGGCGTAATGAACAGCCGGGTCTCACCCGGACCCGGGCGGATTTCCCCGGCTTCGTTGACCGCCGATTCCAACGTCCGCACCGACGTCGTGCCGACCGCCACGACTCGTCGACCTTCAACCTTTGCCGCATTGAGAAGCTTTGCCGTTTCCTCGGAAATTTCAAACCACTCGGCGGCCATATGATGGTCTTCGATATGGTCTACGGCGACGGGACGAAACGTCCCGGGGCCGACGTGCAGCGTGACGGTCGCGAGTTGAATGCCCTTTTGTTTGAGGGCAACGAATAATTGTTCCGTGAAATGCAACCCCGCGGTCGGCGCGGCAACGGCCCCCTCCGAGCGCGCGAAGACCGTTTGGTAGGCCTCTTTGTCCCGCTCATTCGCCGGGCGCTTGATATAGGGCGGGAGCGGGACTTCGCCTATCTTCTCCAGAAGGTCTTTGATGGATCCTTGGGTATCGATCCGCAGGACCGTTCGCTCTGGAGTCCGTTCCAGGACCTCGGCGGTTGCCTCATCCTGAAAGTGCAGGATTTGTCCCACGGCGACGTGGCCTTTCAACAGGACTTCCCAACTCGTTTCCTCCAAAGGTCGCACCAACAACACCTCCACTTTTCCGCCACTTGACTGTTTGGTGCCGTGGAGCCTGGCCGGCATCACCTTCGTGTCGTTCAATACCACCACGTCATCGGACCGCAAGAGGTCCGGCAGATCTTGCACTCGGGCGTGTTGAAACGTGGATTCCCCTTTGCGCGGCACGACCAACAGCCGAGCATAATCTCTCGGAGAAACCGGATGATCGGCGATCAGCGATTCATCAAAAGGAAAATTGAATTCGGATAGTCGCATAGCGGATACCTGCGTGGACAAAAAGAAGGCCGGACCCTCAAGAACAGGGGACTGCGGGAATCAGCTATGAAGACGGCAGGGTCATGACCACCTGATCGCGTGGCAGGATCTCTGTTCCCGGGTAGTAGTAGCGCAGGATGGATTGGTAGGGGTACCCCAGCTCAGCCATTTCTTTGGCGCCCCATTGACAGAGGCCTACTCCGTGCCCCGCCCCGTTTCCCGTCAACACGACGTGTCTGTGAATCCGTTCAATAGAAAACCTGGTGCTGCGCACTTTGGCATACCCGAGGAGCCGTCGAAACTCCTGGCCCGTGACGATGAGTTCTCCTCGTGAATGCAGGATCCTTACGTCCTTGACCCGACCGGCATTGGTCATGCGATAGGGCGTGAGCGTCGCAAGCCAGCCGATGGGGTACCCTTCATCCTTGAGCCGGGATTGGATCTCGTCAAACGGGATGGTCGCTTGCCATTCATACCGGGGGGACTTCTGATCGAATGGACAGTCCACTCCTTTCAGATAGGGCAAGTCTTTGGACCACACGTTCATGGCGTCTTCCGTGCGCCCGGCCGTGGTGGATGAATAGACGGCAAAAATGGGGCGGCCTTTATAGGTGACGACCAGGCCGCGCGTGTGGCGCACGGCATCGAGTACCGCACGATTGACGTTCTGACGGCCCGTATACACCTGGTCCTGGACGCTCGCGTACACGTCAAACGGTTGCCCGGCATTTTCCAGTTTCTTGTGCAACACGTAGGTCCGTGCCGCCACGGCCTGCGTCCGCAGGAGTTCTTTGTGCCAATCCGGGTTGACTTCCGAGCTCACGACTCCCGCCACGTAATCTTCGAGGTCCACCACGTTCACGACCAGGAGGTGTCCGTCCCTGACCCTGACATCGAGACTTCCATACACCATCCACTGTCGCCTGGCCGCATCAGGAGGTGGTCCTTGAATCGTCACCTGCAGTCCCTCGTGTGTCGCTTGAATCGCAAGACGGTTGCCTTGTACCAGGCGATCATCGACCTGCAACTCATGCCCCTTTGGAATAATGGTCGCCCCGGACGCCACGTCGATCCGATCGCCTGAAGGCAGTTCGAGCCGAAGGTCGCCGGCGGACGCGACCGTGACGTGGCCGGCTTGTTCGGAGAGGGCGACCCGAATGTGATCCGATGCGTGAACCCGGGGCAGAGGGCCCAGCCCCATCCCGATGATCAGCAGCAAAATTGCGACTGGAGAGAAGGTCAGCATGATTACCGTTTGAGGAGGAAATAGAGGAGCAGACTCCCCACAATGCTGATGACGATACTGGTGCTCAGGGGAAAGTAAACAGTGAAATTGTCCCGTTTGATGAACAGATCGCCCGGCAGCTTTCCCAGCCAGCCAAGCCCGGTCCCTTCACCCGGCCACTTGCCGAGCCACGAGACGACGATGCCGAGGGCGACAATCCCCACGCCCAGCACGATGAGCGTTTTCCCGATGAATTCCGGCATGGCTCACTTCACCAGTTCCTCGGCAATCTGGACGGCATTGAGGGCGGCCCCTTTGCGCAGATTATCCGCCACCACCCATAAGTTGAGGCCTTTGGGAATGGATTCATCCTCGCGAATCCGTCCGACGAACACTGCATCCGTTCCCACCGCATGGACCTGCAGGGGATACAATTCCCTCGAGGGATCGTCATACAGTTGCACACCAGGGGCGGTCGAGAGCATGGCCCGGGTTTCCGCCACCGACAACTTGTTTTTCGTTTCGACGTTGATGGATTCCGCGTGACCGACGAACACGGGCACGCGTACCGTGGTCGCGGAGATCCCGATCGATTGGTCACCCAGAATTTTCCGGGTTTCGTTGACCATTTTCATTTCTTCCCGGGTATAGCCCGACGATACAAAGTCGTCGATGTGCGGCAAGCAGTTAAACGCGATCTGGTGCGGATACACGTTTGAGGTCACGTCACCGAAGCCCAACAACTGCCGGCACTGTTCCGCCAATTCATCCATGGCCTCTTTCCCGGTGCCGGACACGGATTGATAGGTCGAAACGACGACACGAGTGATCCCGGCATGGTCATGTATCGGTTTGAGTACCACCACCATTTGAATGGTGGAGCAATTCGGGTTGGCCACAATCCCCTGGTGTTTTTCAAGATCGTGGGGGTTCACTTCGGGGACGACCAACGGGACCTGCGGGTCCATTCGCCACGCCGAGCTGTTGTCTATCACCACCGCCCCGGCTTCGACGGCAACCGGCGCGTACTCCTTGCTCACTCCGGCACCGGCGGAAAACAACGCGATATCGACCCCCCGGAACGAGTCCCGGGTGAGCAACTTCACCGTGACGCCATCACCCCGAAACGATACTTCTCCACCCGCCGACCTGGACGAGGCCAACGGACGCACTTCTTCCACGGGAAACGTTCGTTCTTCCAGGATCGAGAGCATTTCCGTGCCCACGGCACCGGTGGCCCCGACGACGGCGACGGTATAGGCTGCTTTTTTCTTCATCTTCTGCGGAGCGGTTGTCTCACGGGTTTTCATTCACCACGACCCGGATACGATGGCTGAAGGTATCCGCGATGTAGACGTGACCCCGGGCGTCAAGGGCCACACCGAACGGGTAGTTCAAACTGCTTTGCGCGGGATCTTTCCCATCACCGGAAAACTCCGCCTGCCCGTTCCCGGCCAGGAGCGACATTTCCTGTTTCTGAAGATTCCACACCCGGATCAAGTGGTTGTCGCTGTCTGTAATGAACAGGCGGCCGTCGGGATGCAGGGCAATGGCATACGGTCGGGACAGGTTGGGCGAGGATTCATTTTCGCCCGGGGTGAATTGAAACGCGCCGGTTCCTCCCGCCACCGTCTCAACCGTCCCGGTGCGTCGATCCCATTTCCGAATCCGGCCACTGAACGTATCGGCGATGTACAGGTTCCCTTCCTGATCCACGGCGAGGCCGCTGGGACCGGCCAACGCGGTTTCCGGACCCGGCGCTCCATCGCCGTTGTACCCCGACTCCCCGGTGCCGACGACCGTCGTGATCACGCCGGAGGTCAGTTCGAGCTTTCGGATCCGGTTGTTGCTTTGATCGGCGATGTATAACTGGTCCGGTCCATCGAGGGCCAGGGCCACGGGTTCATTCAGTGCCGCTTTTACGGCAGGGCCCTGGTCGCCGTACCCTTTCGCCTGACCCGTTCCCGCGATGGTGGAGATGACCCCGGTGCCGGGATCCACCCGGCGAATACGATGATTCCAGGTATCCGCAATGTACACGGTCCCGTCTTCAGCCACGGCCACGGCCGAGGGGAAATTGAGGGCGGCGGCGATCGCCGGGCCGCCGTCCCCTGAAAACCGCTGATCCTTCGACTGCGTCCCGGTCATGTAGCGGACCATTCCACTCAAGTCGGGTTGTTGCGTGTACGCGTCACCCGGGTTGCTCACGGGATCCGCCAACGGGTCTTCGTCGTCTTCCGGATGTTCGGGCAACGGCTGGGCCGGCATCGACGCGAGGGGCTCACGCACGCAAGTTCCGGCTATCGTCGTGATGATCCCGGTCCGTGCCTCAACCTTTCGCACCAGATGATTTTCCGAATCGGCGATGTAGAGATTGCCAGCGGCGTCGAGGGCAATCGTTTTCGGTTCGTTCAACAGGGCCGCGGTGGCCGGACCGGCATCCCCCTCCCACCCCGGCTCTCCGGTCCCGGCGATGGTGCCGATCGAGCCGGCTTGTATGGTTTCCAACATCTTTCTCCTACCCTTTCTTCCGCCTAGCCCGCACCGATATTCTGAAGAATACGGTCGCCCATCTCTTTGGTGCCGACGAGGGTGGTCCCCGGCGCCGCGATGTCTCCGGTTCGATACCCCTGAGCCAACACGGCCTGGATGGCGTTCTCGATGAGGTCCGCTTCTTCGCCCATGTCGAATGAATACCGCAGCATCATCGCACCCGAGGCAATCATGCCGATGGGGTTGGCCGCGTCCTTTCCCGCAATATCCGGGGCACTCCCGTGAATGGGTTCATACATACCCACGGACGCGCCGACGCTGGCCGACGGCAACATTCCGATCGAGCCGGTCAACATGGCGGCTTCGTCACTCAAAATGTCACCGAACAGATTCGTCGTCAGAATCACGTCGAACTGCCGGGGATTCCGGATCAACTGCATCGCGCAATTGTCCACGTACATGTGTCGCAGTTCCACGTCCTGATATTCCTTGTGGACCTCGATGACGACCTTCCTCCACAACTCCGAGGATTCCAGGACGTTCGCCTTATCGACGGAGGTGACGAGCCCCCGGCGCTTGCGTGCGACGTCGAAGGCGACCTTGGCAATCCGCGTAATTTCTTCCGTGGTGTAGACTTCGGTATTGAATCCGCGATGGCCGCCCGGCGTCGCCTCCACGCCCTTGGGCGTCCCGAAATAAATGCCACCCGTCAACTCACGCACCACCAACACGTCAATGCCCTCGATGACCTCGCGCTTGAGGGTCGAGGCATCGGCCAATTCCGAATACAGTTTGGCAGGCCGGAGATTCGCAAACAGCCCGAGTCGTTCCCGCAGGCCCAGCAACGCCCGTTCCGGCCGCCGCTCATATTCAAGCCCCTCCCATTTGGGCCCACCTACCGCTCCCAACAGGACGGCATCACTGGTTTTGGCCAAATGGAGGGTTTCGTCCGGAAGTGGCCAGTCCGTGTCATCAATAGCCTTGCCGCCGACCGCGGCGGGAACAAACTCAAACGCATGGCCGCCCCGTTTCCCGACCGTCTCCAACACCGCCATGGCCGCCGGGACGATCTCCGGGCCAATGCCATCCCCCGCCAACACTGCGATCTTCTTGTTCATACGCTTCCCTTTACTCGTACTTTCTCACCCTATCACCCTTACCCTAACCCTCTCCCATCAAGGGAGAGGGGATTACCGGTCAACAGAGCCCGATTTTATCGCCCTGGTCGACGCGACGCTCCAATTGCGAGGCCAGTTTATTCAGGGCATTCAAATAGGCTTGGGCCGAGGCCACGATGATATCGGTATTCGCACCGTTCCCGGTGACGATTTCGCCGTCCTGTTCGATCCGCACCGACACCTCGCCTTGCGCATCCGTTCCGCCGGTAATGGCTTTGACCACGTAGGCCAACAGTTTACTCTTGGTTTGCGTGATCCGGGCAATCGTTCGATACACCGCATCGACCGGACCATCACCGGTCCCCGTCTCTTTCATGACGTGCCCGTCCACTTCCAGTTCCACGGTCGCCGTCGGCACCTGGTTTGTCCCGCTTTGCGTATTCAGGGAGTTTAACGAATACCGTTCGGTCACCTTGGTGACGGCTTCGGACACGATCGATTCCAAATCCTCCTCGAACAATTCCTTTTTCTGGTCCGCGAGCCGTTTGAATCGATCGAACGCGGCATTCGTTTCTTCGTCCGTGAGCGTATAGCCCAACTTCGCCAATTCCGCCCGAAACGCGTGACGACCGGACAGTTTCCCCATCACCAGGCGGCTTTGCGTCAATCCGATGGAATCCGGCCGCATGATTTCATACGTGTTTTTATCCTTGAGCAACCCGTCCTGATGGATCCCGGAAGTATGCGCGAACGCGTTCGCCCCGACGATGGCTTTGTTGGGTTGGACGACCATCCCCGTGATCTTGCTGACCAGGCGACTGGACTTGGAAATTTCTTCGGTGCGAATTTGGGTCCCGGCATCATAAAAATCCTTGCGGGTCCGCAGCCCCATCACGATTTCTTCCAATGAGGCATTGCCGGCCCGTTCGCCGATTCCGTTGACGGTACATTCCACTTGTCCGGCCCCCGCGTGGATGGCCGCCATGGAATTGGCGACCGCCAACCCCAAATCATTGTGGCAATGGACGGAAATGATCGCCCTGTCGCAGTCACGCACCCGCGTCCGAAGCGTCCGAATAATTTCTTCAAATTCCTTGGGGGTCGTGTACCCCACCGTATCGGGAATATTGACCGTCCCCGCGCCGGCGTCAACGACCGCTTCCACCACCTCGCACAGGTAGGACACGTCCGACCGCGTCGCATCCATGGGAGAAAACTCGACGTCCTCCACGTAACTTCGCGCATGTTGGACCATCTCGACCGCACGCTGGAGGGCTTGCGCTCGCGTCATGCGAAACTGGTGTTTCAGGTGAATGTCAGACGTGGATAAAAAGGTGTGAATCCGCGGTTTGGGCGTCCCTTTCAACGCCTTCCACGCCGAGTCAATATCCTCGGGTTTGGCTCGTGCCAGACTACAGACCGCCGGGCCTTCGACCTCCTGGCCAATGCGCTGCACCGCTTCGAAATCGCCGGGGGAACTGAAGGCAAACCCGGCTTCGATAATATCCACGTTCAAGCGAGCCAGTTGTTTGGCGACCAACACTTTTTCTTCCACGTTCATGCTGGCGCCCGGAGACTGCTCGCCGTCCCGCAAGGTCGTATCAAAAATTCTGATGTGTCGTCTCATGGCCCATGCTCCTCACAAGGAGATCCACCGCCTTCCGACAAGGCCGCGCCCGGTTCGACGCGCATGACGCCCTGCTTCCGGCCCTTTCCAATCATAACCCAATCATCACCGGTTCCGACAATAAAAAAGCCTTCACCCCGATGAGGTGAAGGCTTTCTACCTGTTTCGAGGTCATCAGGGGGTCACTGATAGGTTCAGAAGACCTGACACTGTCAGCACCGCGTCACTTAAATGAAGGGTGCCCCTTCCTTTTCCTTGCCGTTGATCCATGCGATCAGTCCTTTGAATCCGACGACACGGGCGCCCGAACCTGCGTGTCTCGCGTTGTTGAGACGGTGACGACACTCCAGCCTTTTTCCACCAACCCGGAAGCCACGTATCCCAAACAAATCACAAACAACATCAGTTGAGGATAGGCCATCACGGACACCAGAATCAAGACGGCCCAGACCAAATACATAAAATGATTGTGGCCTGCAAACTTCAATTGTTTCACACCGCGGTACTTCACCGTACTCACCATGAGAAACCCCATCAACAAACTCATGGCAATCACCACCGAGGGCAGGACGCTTTCCGGCAGATGGCCGATGTGCGTATTGAAAATATAAAACGTCGAGATAAACCCGGCCGCCGCCGGAATGGGCAACCCCGTAAAAAATCGACTATCCCCACTGCCCGCCATGACGTTAAACCGGGCCAGGCGCAGTGCGCCACAGGCCACGTACGCGAACATGATGGCCGCCCCCAACATCCCCGGCGACTTCAACGCCCACGCATAAATCAAAAAAGCCGGGGCCAGCCCGAATGAGATGAGATCCGATAACGAATCGTATTCCACGCCAAACTCGCTTGTACTGTCGGTCAACCGGGCGGACGTGCCGTCCAGGACGTCGAACACCATCGCAATCAGGATCGCAATCGCCGCCGTTTCCAATCGACCATGGAACACCAACACCACCGCGGCCAATCCGCTGAACAGATTACCGGTGGTGAGGATATTGGGGATCAACTGGACTCCCCTGCGGCGGTTGCCTTCTTTATTTTTAAAAATCCGGCCTTTCATCTGAACTCCGCGAGTATGGATTCTCCACCTTTGACCCGGTCTCCGACCTTGACGCGGACCCGGCTCTCGACGTCGATATACGTATCCATCCTGGAGCCGAACCGGATGAGGCCAAAGCGTTCACCCGCTACAGCGGCATCGCCCGGCTGGACCCAGCACACGATCCGACGGGCAACGAGCCCCGCCACCTGAACACAGAGCACTTTTTTCTGCGACGGGGTCTCGATCATCAACGCATTCTGTTCATTATGCACCGTCGCGTCCTGATCGCTCGCGTCGAGGAACCGGCCAGGCTGGTAGGCCATATCCACCACGGTGCCCGCACACGGCATCCGATTGATGTGCACGTCAAAAATATTGAGAAAGACACTGATCCGGATACTTTGCTCTTTCAAATATCTTGGTTCAAATTCCTTTTGAATCGCGATCACTTCCCCGTCACCGGAAGCCAGAATCAGGTCATCGCCCCGCGGGGTCGTTCGAGGAGGATTTCGAAAAAACCAGCCTGCAAAACATGCAAAGGCACCAAAGGCCATGGCGGTTTTTCGCCAACCCAACAACCGGGCCACTGCCGCCGGTGCCGCCGCTCCCACGACAAAGGGCACCCCTTCCGGAGCAATCGGGAGACCTTTCGCACGATCAGTCATTCCGACCCGTTTCCCCAGCTCGCCCAGCTCAATTCTTTTTCTGGTCCACGAGTTTGTCCTTGTGCAACCAGGGCATCATCCCGCGCAATTGTTCCCCGACTTCTTCGATGGGATGCTCCTTGCCTCGTTTGAGCAGCGCATTGTACACGGGGCGATTCGCCTGATTTTCCAGGACCCATTCCCGGGCAAACCGGCCACTTTGGATTTCCCGGAGAATTTTCTTCATGGTCAGTTTGGTTTCGTTCGTAATGATGCGCGGACCGCGGGTGACGTCGCCGTATTTGGCGGTCGTGCTGATGGAGTATCGCATGTTGGCGATCCCGCCCTGATAGATCAAATCGACGATCAACTTCACCTCGTGCAAGCATTCGAAATACGCCATCTCCGGGGAATAGCCCGCTTCGACCAGGGTCTCATATCCCGCTTGAATCAAAGAGGTCAGGCCCCCACACAAGACGACTTGCTCCCCGAAGAGATCGGTCTCGGTCTCTTCCCGGAAATTCGTCTCGATGACGCCGGCGCGTCCGCCGCCGATGGCGGAGGCATACGCCAACCCGACTTGCGTGGTTTCTCCGCTCGGGTCCTGATGGACGGCGAGCAAACACGGGACCCCGCTGCCCTTCGTGTATTCCGAACGGACCAAATGACCGGGTCCCTTGGGCGCCACCATAAACACGTTGATCCCGGCCGGCGGCTGGATCTGACCGAAGTGAATGTTAAACCCATGACCGAACGCCAGAAACGCGCCGTCTTTCAGATGCGGGGCAATGTCATTTCGATAAATAGCCGGCTGCACTTCGTCCGGGGCCAGGATCATGACTACGTCCGACTGTTTCACGGCATCGGCCACCGGCATCACCTTCAGACCCGTGGCTTCGGCCTTTTTCCAGGACGGACCTTCCCGCAGACCGACGACCACGTCGGCTCCACTCTCTGCCAAATTGAGGGCATGAGCGTGGCCCTGACTGCCGAACCCGACAATCGCCACTTTCTTTTTCAAAATCTTCTGTAAATCCGCATCTTTGTCATACATGATTTTCATAACCGACTCCTTGGGGAATGAAGGGGCAAGCTGATTTTCTTCTCTTCTTTGTAGCAGCGCCATCTCATGGCGCTTTCGTTGGCGGCATAATGAATGCCTCTACCCCGGGTCAGGCCTAATGCTCCCCTCACCCCTCCTTACAAAAGAGGGGAAGGAAGGAATGCCAGTCTTTTTCCTCCCCTTTGTAAGGGGAGGTCAAGTGGGGTAGAGCCCCACGCCCGACAACCTCGCGCTCCGCATCGTATGAGATAGCTTCTAGTTGGCTTTGGCAAGCGGACGCGACTGATTCGCCATCGCGCGAACGGGTTCTCGTGCAATGGCAATCCGGCCGGACCTGACGATTTCCTTGATGCCCAGGGGTTGGAGCAACTGGATAATGGCGTGAATCTTCTGCACGTCACCTGTGACTTCAATCGTATATGACGTTGGGGATGAATCAATCACGTTCGCTCGAAAGATATCGGCAATCCGCAGGGCTTCGGCTCGATCCTCCGATCGGGCGTGCACCTTAATCAAGGCGCTCTCCCGGCTGACGGCGTCGCTTTCATTGAGGTCAACCACCTTGATGACGTCGATGATTTTATTCAATTGCTTGAGGATTTGTTCAATGATGCGCTCATCCCCGTTCGTGACAACGGTCATCATCGACACGGTCGGGTCGAGCGTAGGCGCCACCGACAGACTTTCGATGTTAAACCCCCGCCCGCTGAACAGGCCCGCGACCCGGGACAACGCACCGGATTTATTTTCCAACGTCACTGCAATAATGTGTTCCACGAATACTCCACCCTTTTCCCGTTTACGCCGTGCAAAAAACTTCGCTTGGTCTCTCCCGCCCTACAACACCCTCTCCCCTGGAGGGAGAGGGCTGGGGTGAGGGGGATTCGCCCCGGCTCCCTACGCCGTCAAAATGGTGTCCTTGCTCTCCCCTTTTCCCGCCGCCTCTGATGTCTGTCGTTTCTGCAACTCGGGAGGATCTTCCAGAATCATTTCATGGTTGCATCCCCCGGCCGGAATCATGGGATAACAATTCTCGAATTGATCCACCGGCACGTCAACGAAGACCGGTTTATCAATGGCCATCGCCTCTCGAATCCCGTCATCCACTTCACCGACGTTTTGAATGCGAAGGCCGGCCGCGCCGTAGGCTTCCGCGAGTTTGAGAAAATCCGGAGATTGGTCCAAATAGCTGCACGCGTAGCGGCCTTCATAGAACAGATCCTGCCACTGTCGCACCATGCCGTGGAACCGGTTGTTGATGATAAACACTTTGACCGGCAGTTTCTCGATCACGGCCGTCGCCAGTTCCTGGGTGTTCATCTGGACGCTCCCGTCACCCGCAATGCACAACACGAGTCGATTCCGAAAGGCCGCCTGTGCCCCCAAGGCCGCGGGGAAGCCAAAGCCCATCGTCCCCAACCCGCCGGACGTCAGCCACGTATTCGGATTGGCGAGTTGAAAGTATTGCGCCGCCCACATCTGATGCTGTCCCACGTCGGTGGAAACGATCGGGTCGCGGTCCTTCGTCAGTTGATAGACCCGGTCGATCAGGTACTGCGGCTTGATCAACTTGTCGGCATCCTGCTGGTAGCTCAGGGGGTGAGCGGTCTTCCACTCATTCAGTTGATCCCACCACGGCTTGCGCAATTCTTTCTGGTCACCGTTCACCGTCGCGCGCAACACGTTGTTCAATTCCTGGAGCACGCATTTACAATCACCCACGATGGGGACATCCACGTGAATGTTCTTGCGAATCGACGTCGGATCAATGTCGATATGGATTATCTTGGCATTCGGACAAAACTCGGACACCTTCCCGGTGACGCGATCATCGAACCGGGCGCCTACCGCAATGACAAGATCGGAATAATGGATAGCCATATTGGCCACGTAGGTGCCATGCATGCCGAGCATCCCCAAGGACAACGGATGTTGACCGGGAAATGCCCCCAAGGCCATTAAGGTCTGGTTCACGGGGATCTGAGTCATTTCGGCCAATTCGCGAACCTCTGCGGAAGCGCCGGACAACTGAACTCCCCCGCCAATGTACAAGACAGGCCGGCGAGCCTTCATGATGGCATCGGCGGCTTGCTTGATTTTCCACTTGCTGCCTTCATAGGTCGGATTGTAGCCGCGAATCGAGACGGAGTCCGGATATTTAAATTCGGTCTTGTCCATGGAAATATCTTTGGGAATGTCCACCAGTACGGGACCGGGTCTGCCGGTGGACGCGATGTAGAACGCTTCCTTGATGTTCTGCGCCAGGTCGTTCACGTCCTTCACCAAAAAATTATATTTCGTACAGGGTCGGCTGAGCCCGATATTGTCGGCTTCCTGAAAGGCATCGTTCCCGATAAGCGGCGTGGGGACCTGACCGGAAAAGCACACCATAGGCACGGAATCCATATAGGCATCCGCCAAGGCGGTGATCACGTTGGTCATGCCGGGACCCGACGTAATCAAGGCCACCCCGGGTTTCCCCGTGGCTTTCGCATAGCCTTCCGCCATGTGGCCGGCCGCTTGCTCATGTCGGGTTAAGATGACTTCAATGTCTTTTTGTTGGTGCAGGACGTCGAAAATTTTCAGGACCACCCCACCGGGAAGAGCAAAAATCGTTTTCACACCTTCTCGCTTCAAGGCTTCCACAAAAATTTCGGCTCCTGTAAGCTGTGCCATGATCTCCCTCATCGGTTTGAACCATAATCGGTTCAGTTAAAAATATGTGGTGCCGCCCCTACGTTTCCTGTCGACCAAGAAACGCAATGGTTTCCAGGGGTTGTACCCCTAAACGAGTGATGATAAACCTGCGTTATCCACAAGTCAAGGGACGGCACGCAGGCCGTCCCCTACAATGTCAATGACGACGCACCGTGTAGGGACACCCCCCCGTGGTTGTCCCTTGTCGTTATCCCTCGCCTCCAACTCCCTCTCCCCTTGAGGGAGAGGGCTGGGGTGAGGGGGTAAGGGATGTGGCCTCATGTCACGCGACTTTAAACAAGAGATAACAAATTTAGAAGCTCGACACCTGCGCCGGCAACTACGGACCACGGAGTCGCCATCTGATACGACCATCACCATCGAAGGCCGCCAATTCATATCCATGGCCTCGAACAATTATCTCGGGTTGGCCAATCATCCCGCAGTCAACCGGGCGGCCATCGAAGCGATTGAACAATGGGGAGTCGGAGCCGGCGCGGCACGTCTCATTTCCGGCACCATGACGCCCCACCACCAACTGGAACAGGACCTGGCCCAATTCAAACAAGTCGAAGCCGCCCTGACCTTCGGCACGGGCTACACCACGAACTTGGGCCTTATCCCGTCACTCATCGACAGAGATGGAGTCATCCTCGCCGATCGCTACTGCCACGCCAGCCTGATCGAAGCCTGCCGGTTGTCGAGGGCTCGGCTGCGCGTGTTTCACCACAACGACGTCGAGCACCTGGAAAAACTGCTCAAGAAACGGGAACAGGCCTGGCCCACCCTGGTCGTCACCGAAGGGGTCTTCAGTATGGATGGAGACCTCGCCCCACTCCCGGATTTACTGACATTCTGCCAAACCCATGAGGCCACGCTGGTCATCGATGACGCCCACGGCACCGGGGTCATGGGGAAAAACGGTCGAGGAACAATCGAACACTTCGGCTTGAATCCACAAGACCTCATCCAGATGGGCACACTCAGCAAAGCGATCGGAACCAGCGGCGGCTACGTCGCGGGACCGGCTTCCTTAAAAGACTATCTGATCAATACGTCAAAGGCCTTCATCTACACAACGGCCCAGCCACCGGCCATCGCCGCCGCATCGTCCGCGGCCATTCGGATCATCCAACACGAACCCGCTCGCCTGGAACGCCTGCGGACCAACCGAGACGCTCTCCATGCAGCCCTGACGGGCATGGGCTTTCAACTCGCCGACTCGCAGAGCCCGATCCTGCCGATCATCGTGAAGTCGCCGGAGACGGCGTTGAAAATGTCGCAAGCCTTGCACGAAGCCGGCGTGTACGTCCCGGCCATCCGCCCACCGACCGTTCCCAAACACAGCAGCCGGCTACGCCTCACCGTCAGTTCGGAACATACGCAAGAGCAGTTGGAAACAGTGGTGCGGGGCTTGCAAAAGGCAGGACAAACCTTGCGTGTGATTTAGCGGTCAGGCAGAAGATGTTTGCCTGTAGAAGTCCTATCGCTGTCCAGGTTGCCACTCGCGCATCAGCCGTTGCGCCTCGGCGATCTGGTCCGGAGTCATTTTCGATGCGACCTCGTTGCGAGCTTGCACGGCCTTGTCTCGGAATTCCTGCTCGGAACTCGAAAGCCGAGAAGCCGCAAGATCGAACCATTTGTGCGCCTGAACATAGTCCTGCGGCACGCCTCGCCCCATAGCGTACATGGCTCCGAGTTTGGCCTGAGCCAAGGCATGGCCCTGTTCGGCCGCTTGATGATGCCAGCGCACGGCTTGGGCGTCGTCCTGCGGCACACCCTTGCCTTGGGCGTACATGAACCCGAGAAAGGCCTGAGCATCAGCAACGCCCTGCTCGGCAAGAGTGCGAAACGACTCGAAGGCAACGACATAGTCGCCGCGCTTATACGCAGCCGAGGCTTCCTCAAACGTCTGTACCCCCACGACCTGAGCGCCGAGCAGCACCAGCAGCGCCGAGGCGACCATACCCTGCCATCCAAAAGACCATGCGGTGTATTCCCGATTTCGTAAAAAGGATGATGACACAGGCGTCTAGCCTTCCATGTTGTAAAAAAATTCTTCTTTGGTAATCTTGTCGTTCTCGACGGTATAGAGGGCGACTTGTTCCAGAGTCATACGCTGCTTGGTTTGTTTGCAGGTGACGTCGGTTTTGAACCAGAGTGCGAACCTGTCGCCGTGAGGAAAGGGGCCGCGGAGTTCCCCGCTGTAGACTTCATAATTCTCAAACCACCATATGTTCTTCTTCTTGATCGCTTCAATGCCTCGTTGGATCTGCTCCATTTCGGGCATGGCACAGGCTTCCACGCTCACCACGTCAGGATGATACCATTTTTCAATCGCCTCCAGGTTTTTCCCTTTCTGACACAGGGCCACCAATTCCTTCCCGATTTCCATCACCGACATGACATGTCTCCTTTCCTCAAACGAGGCTCCAGAGTAGCAGATTTTCAGTGTCGTTAATAATCCGCATGATCCTTCTCAGCGTAGGCGCCAAACGATTGGTCATCAACTCCATACAATACGAATTTCGAATGTGGGAGAGAGGGCTCCGGGTTACGGCACTTCTTCGATCTTCAGGAGATAGGTGATGATCTTGTCCAGAGCGCCGGCAGTGAGTTTTTGGCCATACCATCGCGGCATGACACGGTCGGGATACCCTTGGACAATATAGGCGCCCGGACTCAGGATGGATTCCTGCACGTATTCCCACTCGGTTTTGGCTTTCCCGTGATAGTTCGGATCGGCCAGGCGCCGGCGGGCGTTCGTGCCCAATTCCAGCTTCGGGCCTTCCCGCCCCTTGGCAACGCGAATGCCCGGAATCATGTGACAGGCGGCACACCCGGACTGGACAAAAATTTTGTCGATGGGCTCTTTTCCCGTGGCCAGGGGCACCATGGCCTTGTCCACCACCGGCGTTGCCTCCTTCTTGGGTTTTTCAATCTTTTCCTCCTGGGGCCCAGTCTCCGGTTGAATGCGGTTGATCGTCCAAAAGAACACCACACACATCAGCCCCATGATGATGATCGTCTCTTTATTCCACTGAAACGGTTTCTTGTTCGCAGTCACGTACCCTCCCGGTCGGCCGGAGTCGAAACGACGCCCGCGTATTTCTAGCACAAGCGAGCGGTTCTCACCAACGGGGGAAGCATGGTGACGCGTGTTTTTGGTAGGCTGAAGACCAGCCATGCGATTTTCTATGCGACCGGACCATCGTTTTTTCCCGTTTACGCCTCATCCGTGGCTGACGAATCCTCATCTCCAAACCCTGGTGGCCAGGTTTCGACGCCGGCCCCATCTTCTCGCCACCGTGCCGATGGAGGACCGCCTGTTCCAGGTCGATCCGCAATCGCAGATCAAAGGCGTGTGCAGTTGGCAACCGGACCGTCAGGCCTCCGGACTCGTCCTGGTGCATGGCTTGGAGGGGTGCCATGATTCGCATTATATGCGCGGCATCGCCCACAAGGCCTGGCACGCCGGATTGCACGTCATCCGCTTGAATCAACGGAATTGCGAGAGGACCGAGCATCTTACTCCCACGCTGTACAACACGGGGTTGAGCCAGGACGTTCGGGCCGTGGTGGACGAGTTGGTCGGAAAAGACGGCATCCAGGCTCTCTGGGTCGCAGGGTATTCGATGGGTGGAAACCTGGTGTTGAAAATGGCAGGAGAGGCCGGGGAGACCTGTTCCGCTCTGCGAGGCGTGGCCGCCGTGTGTCCCAACGTCCATCCAGGGGCGTGCGTGGCGGCGCTAGAGCAACGGCGTAATTGGATCTACCAGCAACACTTTGTGCGCAAGCTCAAGGCGCGACTCGAACGCAAAGCGAAACTTTTTCCGGGGAAATGGGACCTGTCTCTTTTGCAAAACGTCCGGACCCTGTCTCAATTCGATGATGCCTACACGGCTCCCGATGGCGGATACCACAATGCGGCCGACTATTATGAACGATCGGGGTCCCGTCACGTGCTGGAAGACATTCGAGTCCCAACCTTGCTCATCACGGCCCAAGACGACCCTTTTATTCCTCTTGCCTCGTTCGATCTTCCACGCATCCGCACCAATCCCTGCATTCAACTCATCACCCCCGCGAACGGTGGACACTGCGGCTTTCTCCAACGAGCACGTGAGAGCGAAGACGCACACTGGGCTGAAAATCGAATCGTCGAGTTTATTCAACGGAGGACGGCAAACAAGGAAAGGCCGTAGCTCAGGTAGTAGGTCGGGGCAGGTCGGATTAGCGAAGCGGAATCCGACAACGCAACTCCCCCTCACCCCAGCCCTCTCCCGCGAGGGGCGAGGGGGTTGACATCAGGGGTTCAGGAAGCGTTCGAGGGCTTCTCGATACTTCGCACTGGTCTGCGTGACCACCTCATCGGGCAAATGAGGCAGAGGCGGGTTGTGATCCCAGCCGACGGAGTCCAGATAGTCCCGGACGAATTGCTTGTCGAAACTGGGTTGCGACTTCCCGGGCGCATAGTGCGGCTTTGGCCAAAACCGTGACGAATCCGGCGTGAGTAATTCATCGATGACCAGAAGCTGCTTCGTGTCCCGGTGCAACCCGAATTCAAATTTCGTATCCGCAATGAGAATGTCGCACTCCTCGGCCAAGGCCGCCGCGCGCTGATACAGCGTGATGCTGACCATCTTGACCTGTTCCGCCAACTCCTCGCCGATGAGGTCCTTCATGGTGTCATAGGAAATATTTTCGTCATGCCCTTCGGTGGCCTTCGTCGACGGCGTGAATAACGGCTCCGGAAATTTATCCGATTCCCGTAACCCCGCGGGGAGCGGCTGTGTGCAAACGGTCCCCTGCGTCCTGTATTCCTTCCACGCCGACCCGGACAGGTAGCCGCGCACGATACATTCCACGGGCAACGGATCGGCTTTCTCCACGAGCATGCTGCGGCCCGCCAGGAGATCCACGTGGGGGCGGCACGACTCGGGGAATTCTTCGGGGTTCATGGTGCGCAGGTGATGCGGCACCAGACCGCCGTCCTGCCACAGGCGATCGAACCAGAACTTCGACAATTGCGTGAGCACGTAGCCTTTGCCGGGGATTCCTTCCGGCAAGACCACGTCAAATGCCGAAATCCGGTCGCTTGCGATCAACAGCAAGCTGTCGCCCAAGTCGTACATGTCCCGTACCTTCCCTTGGCGTTTCGGGCCAAGACCGAGGTTGGTTTCAAACACCGCTGGAGATGTCCACGCGTCACTCATGATTGGCGTTCTTTCTTTATAAGGACCATAAAAGCTGGAGAAAACCGCACTCTAATCAGACCGTTCCCGTGCGTCAACGTTCTTCACCCGCCCATGGCCCCCTGACGCGACAGAGCCGAAAGGGAAGGGGGTCATGCACGGCCGATGCATGTTCCCCTTGATCCCTCGCAAGGGATGGGGTAGAACACGAGAGGATGCATAATCGGTAATCACCACCCTGAGCGAACACCATGAGTCAAAACCTTCCGGCTTCCGACCAAGGGTTTCTCCGGCAACTGCACGAACCTTCCAAGAAATATTTGGAAGAATGGTTCGACGTGCCGGCGCACATTCACCACGTCGCCCATCATATGGCGAACCCTCCGTTGGATCGCCCCCAAAGCCGGCAAGAGTTTGAACATCTCTTGCAGTGCCTGGAAGTGCCCGAAGAACAGACCGTCATTCATGAAAAGTTCGGCCATGGCGCCAAAGTCGCCTCCAACGGGGACCGCTTGCTCGTCACGTGGGAAGCCCACACCGAATACTACAGCTACCAGGTGTGGCACATCCCCGACGATAAGCTAAAACCGCTCGAATTCGGGCCGCTTCGGTTTCCCGACTATACCATGCCATTGTCCCCGCTGGGCGTTCAGGTCAATGCGTTGGATATTCTGGTCCTGCCGCATACTATCCTGGGCATCGAAGAAGTCAAAAATACGATGCCCGGGCCCCAACTCTTTGGAAGCCGGATCTTCGGGGAAGACATTTCCGTGATGACCACCTTTACCCCGGATGAGTATAAACGCGAACGCTATCTCATTCTCTCACCGTCGTTTGACGTGTTGCTCACGCACGTGGCGCGCACCATCGATACCCTCGTGGCTATTGAAAACTATACGCACCTGATCCTGTTTCCGTTTCACGCCTTTGCCCAAGCCGTGGACCAGGTCCATCAGCATGAACAACGTCATCTGTATCAACGTGGCGTCATCGCCACGGAGATCGAGGCCGCCACACCGCAAAAACTCCAGCACTGGCTCACCGTGATGACGCAGGATTTCATGAACGTCAATCGCATGGCCGAATCCATGCGGTACAAGCTGTCCGCGTCCGTGCCGTACGATCGCATCATCCGGGCCAACCTGGCGCTGCTGCATGAACAGACCCTGGCCGGTTGCCGGCGCATCTCCGAATACGTGGACGGAAAAACCATCGGGGTCGCCGAGGGCTACCAGCAATTCGTCAGACGGATCAATGCGCTGGTGAATGATTTTCAAGGATCCATCGCCATGATCCGCACAAAGGTCGAACTCCAACTGCAAGACCAGAACCTGGCGCTGGAAAGCCAGATTTTGAAGCTCCTGCGCAGCATGGATAAGACGACCCGCCGCCAGGCGATCCTGCAGCATACGGTCGAAGGACTCTCGGTGATCGTCATTTCGTACTACCTGAGCGGCCTCGGCAGTTACGTGTTCAAGGCCATGGAAACACTGGGCTGGATTGAAAACCACGATCTGTTCTCGGGCCTGTTCGTGCCCATTTCCCTGGGGATCGCGTTCGGGCTCCTCCTGCTTGGCCGAAAATTGATCTACCAGCGCCGCTTCGAGGATTCCGGTCCCGACCCGACACCATCCGACCCATCAAACCCATAACGAGCAAGCCGTTCACAAACGACGGCGGAGCGATGCGTTCCTTTTGCTCAGACTGGCAAAGTTGACGCGCTGTGCCTCCTTTCCGGCATTTGGTGCCAACTGTCGGGTTACGCGACGCTAGCCCGACCTACCCTGAACGAACACGGCACATTGACAAGAAAGTCCGGCTTGCCTATTGTATGTGTAGACGCTACACATGGAGGTTCCTCATGGCGACCAATTTAGCCATTGATGATCGGTTGTTACAGAAAGCGGTTCAAGCAGGAAAGCTCCGCACGAAAAAGGAAACCGTGACCAAAGCGTTGGAAGAATTCATCCAACGACGGCAGCAACGCAAAATCCTGCGCGCGTGCGGGACGTTTGAATTTCGCGAGGAGTGGGAGTACAAAGCTGATCGGCACGGCCGTGAATCTCGTCGTTGACACGTCGGTGTGGTCCCTCATCCTGCGGCGACCGCAGGTGGAAGTCGACAATCCATTCGTCCAGGCCTTTCGCCGCCACCTGACGGCCGAAGACGGTCTATTCCTGATCGGCAATATTCTCCAGGAACTGCTGGATGGCCTTCGTTCCCGGAGCCAGTTCCAACGCCTCACGCGAAGTCTGGAGCCTTTCCCACTCCTCGTCCCCAACCGCGCGACCCATATCGAGGCAGCCCGTCTCAGAACCGCGTGTCGGGGAAAAGGGGTCCAAGCTGGTCCCGTCGATTGTCTGATTGCCGCAATCTGCATTGAACAGGGCTTCCCCTTGTTGACTGCCGATCGAGATTTTCTCCGCATCGCACACGATTCGGAGTTGGTGGTCTTGCCACCTTTGAAAGAAGCCGGGTAATTCAGAACCGGTCTGCGTAACCGGCACGCGCCTGTCCTTCCCTTTCTTTAAACCAGTTCCCCTCTTCCCGCCCCATTTTCGTGTGCATTCTCCGATAATTTACGGCCCGTTGATTCCGTCGTAACGCCACCGTAACGACAATCTTCTAAACCTTTTCGCGTATGAATGTGCATCAGGCGCAAATCAAGACTTCCATGCCGTTTACCATTCATTCGAGAAAAGATTGCCATATGAGCATTCAGCGATGGATCTTTGGAATTGTGGCACTGTTTGTCATGCTGGCCTTCATGCCGTCGCCGGCGACGGCAATGGACGGGGACTTACTCCTGGAAATTTTGCTGGAAAAAGGCATCATCACAAAGGACGAGGTGACGCAGATCAAAGCCGAAGAAAAGAAGCGGGAAGCTGCAAAAGCCGCTGAGCAAGCCGAGAAGAAACCCGAGGTCAAAGTCGATGTCGTGAAAGAGAAGCAGCAACCCGTAAAAGCTGCTGAGCAAGTCAAGAAGAAATCCGGGGTCAAAGTGGGCTACGGGAAAAAGGGGTTTACCCTGGCCACCACGGACGGGTTGTTCAAAACCAAGATTCAGTGGCGGTTTCAAGGCCGGTACACCTTTCCCGAACGGTTAGACCCACGCAAAGCCAGCGATTTCAGTGATAACGAAGAAAGTACGTTCGAGCTTCGCCGGGTCCGGCTGAAGGTCGGGGGGCACGGGTACAAACCCTGGATCAAGTATTACCTCGAAGTGGATTGGCAGCCCATGCGTACCGATGAGAACGATCAAGCACGTGCGTCCACCCGTCTGATCGATTGGCGCCTCATGCTGGAAAAATATCAATGGCTCAAACTGCGGGTCGGCCAATGGAAAATCAACTACAGCAGAGAGCGGGTCGACTCCTCGGGGAAACAGACCATGGTGGAACGGTCCATCATGAATCGAGTGTTTACGCTCGACCGTCAAATGGGGATGATGGTATACGGTCGCGTGAACCCCGGGACGGTCCTTGATGCCAACTATTACCTCGGGATCTTTACCGGCGCCGGTCGAGGTGTGGCCAACGATGACGAGAACATGATGTATATGGGGCGACTCCAATGGAACGTATTCGGCCGGGAACTCAAATGGCGACAAAGCGACGTCAAATTCCACAAGAAACCCACGGCAAGTGTCTCGTTCGGCGCCTATACGAATACGGGCAAATGTACGCGATGGTCGTCAGGCGGGTGCGGAAACTTGGATGGTTTTGAGAAGCCGGCTGATGTCAACGACGGCCGATACCAGGTCAACGGAATGCAGGTCGGGTCGGCGATGAAGTATCGCGGGTTTGCCTGGCAACATGAAACGCATTGGAAAAGAGTCAAGGATACAGAGACGGCCGCCGGGGATAGAGTCACAAAGCTGTTCGGTGGCTATCTCCAAGCCGGCTATTTCCCGCACGGTCTCATTTCGGCCGTTCCCAAACCATTGGAGATCGCCTTCCGGTATTCACACGTCGATCCCAACACCGATAGGGGTGGAGACCGGCGCCAGGAATTTACCACGGGCCTCAACTGGTTCTTTGCCGGGCACCGCAACAAGCTGACACTCGACGCCTCGCACCTGACGCTCGAGAACGAAACTCCCGGCTTGAAAGCCTACGCTGAACAACGCGTCCGCCTCCAGTGGGACGTGTCCTTCTGATCGATCTCTTTCCCTGAGAGAAGCGGTGACTCCTCCTGTAGAGAAGTTCCCTGGAGCCTGCAGTTCCAGGCAACTTCCTCCCCCCTACCGCCTCTCTCTTGTGTGGCCGTGCCCGCGCTGTTTCGAGACAGGGACGTGCCCCGGATCAAAGCTCAGGGCAAGCCTAATAATAGCGCACCTTAAAACCTCCTCTCCACGTGCTGGATGCCAACGCTTCCACAATGAAGTCCGGTTTCATTGGAGATTGAATAACCAGACACCCGTAGAGTATCTCAATGGACCGCGCCTGAGCTTTTGGTCTCATATGGACTGGCCCAGCATACCATGCTTGACGCATGTAGTCATATATGACAACATACCGAATAGATGATAACACAAGGCCGATTGGATGGGTTCGGGCGGCGCGAAAAGAGTACGAAACCTTCCCCGTGACCGTTCGGGATCGCATCAGCACCGCTCTGACAATCGCAGCAGAGGGTGGGAAGGCTGACATCGCCAAGCCGCTTAAAGGCCTTGGCTCGGGCGTCTTGGAGATTGCCGTGCGCTACCGGACTGACGCCTACCGCGTCGTCTATGTGACGGAAGTTGCAGGAACGTTGTGGGTGATTCTCGCGTTTCAGAAAAAATTGAAGACAGGCATCAAGACCCCGAAAGCCGATATCGACCTTGTTCGATCACGGCTTGGACAATTGAGAAAGGAACTGCTGCAATGAACGAGAGAGTGTTCGACCTCGTTGAGGGAAGCGGCAACGTCTTTCGTGACTTCGACGATCCTCACGCGGATCTGAAACAGGCCAAGGCGGTCCTTGCGGCTCGGATCATCGCGGTACTGGACGACCGGAAACTCACAGTGCGAAAGGCCGCGAGTCTGACTGGCTTTGCCGCAGCGGATTTTTCGCGTATCCGCAACGCGGATCTCGGGCGTTTCACGCTGGACCGGCTGATGAAAATGATCGCCGCCCTGGACAACCGCGTCAAGGTGACGGTTCACGTCCAGCCATGGCAGGTTGAGCACATGCTCATGCCTAGTGGCCTGTAACAGCGCCGGTGGTCATGCGACGCGACACATCGGTCTCGCTCCATGTGTTACCGCAGTTCCTTAAAGCGGACCCCGACTTGCCACGGCTTCCCCGTGGCGATGGTGCCGAAGGTTTCTTTGTGCGGTGAGGCCATGAATTGAGGCGGATCAAACACCAGTCGGCCGGGTTGTGGATCAAGTTGTGTGAGGGGCTGGAGTCTGACGGGTGAGTGGTATTCTTCGACGTCCTGCCAAATTTCGGTCTGGGCCGCATGATTGCTGAGGATCACGTACAGCACGTTGCCCTGAACAACCATCCCTCCGGAAGTCGTCAGTTCGTGCAGCTTGGAAATCTCTCCGCGCTCATAAAAGGTGACGACTTCGTTCGGCTGCGCCAGACTGAGCCCCCTGGCAAGCAGGGGCGCAAAAAATGCGATTTCATTTTCATTAAAGACCGGATAACGGTCTGATTCGCCTCCACCCAACAACGGCAGGGAGATGGCGGAGCTTTGACGCTCCACGTACAGTCCTTTCATCACGTTGGCAATATCGGTGTTCTTGAGAACAGCCGGATGCGAAAACCCGCTTCCCCGGCTGCTCTCGGAAACAGACTGAAGCCCGACCTCCCGATTGGGGTCCTCATGGACTTTCTGGGTCACGACTTGGGGGTTGCCGCCGCACGCGACGAGCAGCCACACCATACTGAATCCGAGTCCTGTCAAGACTTTCATCCCTCTTCTCACTCCTTTTTTGATCAGACGCTTTTTCCCCGGACGGATAAGGCATATTCCCCCTCACCCTGCCCTCTCCCCCCGGGGGCAAGGGGTTTCGAAGACACAGTCTAGCATACGGTCACGACGGATTCCCCCGGTTTCCAGGATCGTTCCGGTGATGTCGACGTTTGTTTACTCGCCCCTAACGTCACGGAAACCTTCTCTTTACATTGCGTGGATACTCTACTCTATCAACAGCCGGAAAGGAGGATTATGCTTCGCATCGAAACACTCATGAAACAAAATCTGATTTCCGTTCGGAGCGATGAAAATGCGGACGTCGCTCGCCAAGAGGCCATCAGAATGCCCGACGCATTCCGTCTTTTTTCCTTCAACGTCCTCTGTTAGAATTCTTTTTTCCCCGAGGCCTCAACCATGGATTGTATTTTATTCCGACACGGCATTGCTGCCGACTGGCGAGACTGGCAACGGGAAGATCACTCGCGTCCCTTGACCGAGGAGGGCATCGAGAAAACACGAAAAGCCGTGCAAGGCCTTATTCGGCTCGGCGTCACCCCCACTCACCTCCTTTGTAGCCCCTACCTCCGGACCCGACAAACTGCTGATATCGCCAAGGAAACACTGGGTTTTGCCGGGAAAACCCAACCGTGCGCCGAACTGCGGCCGGACGCATCTCCGGAAGATGTTTTCGACGTACTGATCGCGTTTTCCGAGGATGACTGCGTGCTCTGCATCGGCCATGAACCGCTGTTGGGTCATACCGCCGGAGCCATGTTGTTGGGCCAACCCGCTTCAGGCTTGTCGTTTAAAAAAGCCGGAGCGTGCTGTATCCGGTTTCACGGAAAGTCCCGACACGGAAACGGCGTATTGCAATGGTGGCTGGAACCGGCTCAACTCAGGAAATTGGCGAAAAGCTGACCGTGGCGTTGCCCCAGGCCGGGGTCGGCAGCACGTGAATCATTCCGCCGCGTTTGTCGAAAGCCTCGGCTCCACCTGAACAGTGAACGTGACCTCTCGGCCGAAAACTTTCTGAAACAGATCCACTCGTAATTGTGCGGTCCAGATTTCCAACTCCGAGTCGGCCATTGCCTTCAACTCGATATTCACTTTTTTCCCAAGCGTGACGTGCACGTCCTGGATAATGGAAAAGTGACTGCGATCCAACCCATCCGCAATGCGCAATATCGCACTGAGCGTCTCCAGGACCCTTCGCCTGGCGGGGGAAAGGACTTGATACGGCAGATGCTCTATTCCAGGTAACGCCCGGCGATGATAGCGGGCGACGTTGGCGATCATCTCGATTTCTTCGACCGTAAATCCGGCCAGGTCGCTGTTCGTAATGAGATAGTAACTGTGCTTATGGTGTTGGCGCGGGTTGATGGCGTACCCCACGTCATGGAGCAACGCGGCATATTCAAGCCATTCGCGCTCCTGATCATCCATGCCATGGAGGGGGTGCGTCTGGTCGAACAGAGATTTGGCCAACGTCGCCACATGATGAGAATGCGTCTTGGGGTAGTGACAGCGTCTGGCCAAGGCCACGACGTTCCGCAAGCGAATATTCGGAATTTCCTGCTCGATCAGTAAGCCTTCCTGGTTCTTTTGGATAAAATCGTAGACCAACCCTTCACGCATGGCTCTGTCGCTGATCGTGGCTTCCTTGTGCCCGATGGCTTCGAGACACCGGCGAATCACCGACGTCGCCGCCAACAACGTATCCACCCGTCGCGGGTCCAGACCCGGGATGCCGAGCCGCGTGTCCACGTCGCTGGTCGCGAGCCGTTGCTCCACGGCACGAATTTCTTTCAGGGTAATGGTCGAGAGATTGATCTGGGGGATGGGACCGCCGGTCCGTTCCAGATAAATGATTTCCGCCAGGTTCGCGGCCATGCCGGAAGAGATCACGATTCGATCAAACTCCGGTTGACGAAATCTCTCCAAGGCTGCGCGAATTTCCTTTTCGATGACTTCGTGCATGGCACGCAGTTTGGCTTTCGCGGGCGGCGCCTTGGTCAAAAACAGGTCTTTCAGGCGAATGGCCCCGAGCTTGAGACTCACGGCATGCAACAGTCGTTCCCGATTCCCCGCGATGAGTTCGACCGATCCCCCGCCCACGTCCACCAGGAGCGTCGGCCGGTCCGTTAAATCCATGCTCTGGCGAACACCCAAATAAATGAGGCGCGCTTCTTCCTGCCCCGTCACGACTTTGACCCGCACCCCCGTGTTTTTGGACACCTCTTCGATAAATTGGCCGCTGTTGCGCGCTTCACGAACCGCGCTCGTCGCCGCCATCAGGATGCGATCAAACCCTTTGTTCCGTGCCAGAGTGGTCAGGTGTTTCAGGACTTCAACCCCTCGCGCCCGTGACTCGGCCGACAAACGTCGCTGGCGAAACGTCCCATCGCCCAGACGCGTCATGTCCTTGAACCGGTCAAGAATCTTATAGAAGCCGTCCGGCTCGGCTTCCGCCAACACCATGTGGATGGAATTGGTCCCAATGTCTATCACGGCAATTTTCGACATCGTGTCCCCTTCCGTTACACTCCGTTTCGCTCCCTCATATCCCGACTGCCCTCCCCCCTCACCCCAGCCCTCTCCCGCCAGGGGAGAGGGAACAAGGCTTTTCAACATGCGCTAGAAGCGCAGGAAGGCAACCAATCGTTCGACCAGTTTGGGCGCTCCGAACAGGGCATCGATTTTGTTCTCCACCCGGGACGGACGAGTGACGAACGTCCCACCGGCTTCTTCAACCAAGACTTGAGTGGCCACCGCGTCCCAGGGATTGAGTGCCGGATCGATCATAGCGCCGACTGAGCCGTCGATCACCAGCGTATGGCCGAAACAATCGGTATAGCCCCGAAGATACGAACACGCGCCGGCCAGTTGCCCGAACATCTCTTCGCAGCCCGCACTGGTGAATTGGGCAATATCTCCCGTTGCAATGATACTGGTCTCCAGTTCCGCTTCACGGGAAACCGACACGGCCGTCCCGTTACAGACACACCCCAACCCTCGAGCCGCACTATACGTCCTGTTCAGCATGGGCAAATGGATCACTCCGATCAGCGCCTTGCCCGTCTCCCGATCTTCCAACGCCACAATCGTGCCGAATAAGGGGATCCGGTTCACGAATGAGCGCGTGCCGTCGATGGGGTCGATCAACCAGCGATAGCGCGTCGTACTTCCTTGCTCTCCAAATTCTTCGCCCAGCACGTCAAAGATCGCGGCGACCGGATCGCCCTGCAACATGTTCCGAATCGCGGTTTCCGCTTCGCGGTCCGCAATACTCACCGGAGAGCCATCGCCTTTCCGTTCGACGCTGAGCGCACGATCCGCGAAATAGTCGAGCAGCATCCCGGCCGGCGTTTGCGCCGCGCGGATTGAAAGGGCCAGCAGGTGTTGTAGTTCAGTCGTCTCCATGAAATACTCAGGTTCCTTAATATGACCCATTGACCGTCGGGTTACGCTTCGCCAACCCGACCTACGGTTTCCTTCCCCCTCACCCTGCCCTCTCCCCTATTTTGCGCCTCACCCACCGATCCGTCAAAAACGTCTCATGACCCCTATGCCTGGCAAAGACAATTTCGGCCCGAAGCGCAACGACTCCTGAATGAGCTCCCGTAGGTCCGATTAGCGAAACGTAACCCGACATCTTCGTTGTACAAAGTTTACAATTTGTACAGTTCATGAAAAAATGTACAAAATATACAGAATATGTAAGGTAATTAGGGCGAAACGTAACCAAAATAGATCTTCAGAAACTGTTTAAACACATTCTCCCGACGGTGATTAAAGCGATACTCTACTTCTTTCAGATACATGGGGAAATGATATTTCGAGACCCCGCGATACTGATACAAGATATGTTTGGCGTAACTCCAAAAGCCTTCAATGCCGTTAATGTGATTCTTCGTCCGCGGGCTCACCAACGCTTTCGCATGATTGACCGTATGATGGTGGCCATAGCGTTTTAAGGATTGATACCCGCGAAAGGCATCCGTGAAATAGACCGACCCTTTTCGGGTGTGCGCTTGAATATGCCGCATCAATTCCTCCGCACTGACCGACTCGACGACTTTCGTATACACGCGGCCGTCCCGCTCCAGGAGCCCGAAGACGACGCTTTTGCCCGCGGGGGCGCGGCCCCGTTGGCCTTTGCGCCGGCCACCGAAATAGGCCTCATCGAGTTCGATCTCGCCCTTCAGTTTGCCGGCTTCCAGTTCAGTGACATGATACAACGCTTCGCGCACACGGTGATAGACGCGGGTGACGACTTTCAGGTCCAGGCTCAGATCCTGGCTCAACCGATAGGCGGGTTGCAATTGATAAAAGCCTTGCAGGATCCGGATCTCCCGGCGCAGCCGCCGGAGGCTCTTGCTTTTCCCGCAACGCCCACATTTCACGTAGCCGCGGCTGGTGTGCAAGACCTGAAAGGAACCGCAGAAAATGCACTTGCGACCGCGCAGAAAGTTGGCCGCACAACTAAAAACCGTATGTCGTCCTGTAACCATGCTGGTTTTCTACCACACATTGGTTACGAAACGCCCTAATTACCATATGTAAACTTTGTAAGATTTTGTAATATTTCGCCCCAGGATGTCGGATTAGCGTCGTGTCATCCGACATGGGCCTACTGCGGCGTCGAGTTACGCCTGCGGCTAACCCGACCCACTGAACTTCACAAACAACAAGACTCGTCGTTTCGACTACCGAACGCCTGAAAAAACAGGTCCTTCGCCAGATCCTTCGCTACGCTCAGGACAAGCTCAGGATGACCATTTGGTATTGTGTGTCGGATGAGAGATCCCCCTTACTTTCTCTTTGTCTTCCATCAGCCATCATGCTAATCTATTTATTTCCACCCTCGCTAAATCGTTTCACGATATGGACTGCGTTCTACGCCAAACTCTGGAGCGAGAAGTCAAGCTCAAGACGGGCCACCCGTTTCGCATGCCCCATTTTCCGGGAGAGCCGCTTCCGCCTCGACTGTTTACCTCCACCTACTTCGATACCGTTGATTTCAGGCTGGCCCGGTTGGGGGTGACGCTCCGTCGAAGGACTGAACAGCACCGCGTCGTGTGGCAACTGAAACTCCCGAGGCAGACCGCCCGGTTGGAAGTGGAGATGGCTTCCGGTCGCCCGACCCCGCCGGCACCGTTGGAAGATCTCCTGTTCGGCTTGTTACGACGTGAACCGTTGACGGCCATTGCGAAACTCCGGACGCGTCGGACCGGCAGCAGGATTCAACCTCTTGACAGACCCATCGCCGACGTGGTCATCGACCGTGTCAGGATTCTCAACGCCCGTCGAGTGGTCGGGCATTTGAGCGAGATCGAAGTGGAACTCCGCTCAGGCAAGGAAAAGGAACTTGCCGCGATCGTGAAGGTCCTTCGTGAAGCAGGAGCGTACGATGGTGATTCCCGCCCGAAAATCTTTCAGGCCTTAAACCTGAATGTGTCGGATCACTGTCTTCCCGAATCAGCACCCCTCTCAGAACGCCTCAAGACCATCCTGCAAAAACAACTCCGGGATATCCTGCTTCACGACCCCGGAACGCGATTCGGCCAGGACCCGGAAGAACTCCACCAGATGCGCGTCGGGATCAGGAGGTTTCGCGCACTTCTTCGGGCGTCGAGCGCCCTACTGGAGCCGGAATGGTATGCGTCCCTGCAAGAGGAACTCCGATGGCTGGGCGCTATTCTCGGCACCGTTCGGGACCAGGACGTCCTGCTGGAGCGGCTGTACACGGAAGCCCACGTCCTTCCCTCGGCCGAACGGAAAATTTTCGAACGCTTGTTGACCACCTTTGAAACTCATCGGTCCCAAGCTCGCCGGCAATTACTCGACACCCTTCGCAGCGATCGCTATCTGGATCTCTTAAGCCGCCTCGAACTGGCCGCCCAAGCCCCGGCCTTGCGTGACGCGCCCGAGAGTTCCCTGATGCACCTGGCTGCGCAGGAATTCAAAGAGCTGATCAAAGCCGGCAAGAATGGGGCTGCCGACCCCTCGGACCACGAACTTCATCAACTGAGAATTCGCACCAAACGGACGCGATATGCCGCCGAACTCGCTCTCGAAACCATGGGGAAACCCGCCATACGGTTCGTCCGCCAAACCAAACGGAACCAGGAAATCCTGGGTGATCACCAGGACGCCGTGGTCACGGAAGAGAGACTCCGGCAATTGCTCCAAACGACCCGTGGCGTGAAAACCGCATTCGCCATCGGACAGATCGTCGAGAGACTTCAGGCTCGCCGGCGCCGGACGAAGGCGATTTTCCCGCGAGAATGGGCGAAACTCAAAAAGCGTGGCCGCGAGGTCTTTGCCCTATGACGTGTCTGAATTTACTACTCCCTCTCCCCTGGCCCGAAATAAGGCGAAGCCCCCGACATTTTTAATCGGGGGGCAGGGTGAGGGGGCTCAGGGACTTGTCGGATTACGCCTTTGGCTAATCCGACCTACGGGGTCTAAACTGTCCCCCTGATAAGGGGGAATGAGTGGGTTGGGGGTTGGACGGGACACCCCCCCCGTGCCCCCCTGATAAGGGGGGGGCTCAGAGTTGAGACTCATCACCCTCACCTCTATCCTCTCCCGTCAAGGGAGAGGACAGACTCTTCACTCCCTCTCCCCTGGCGGGAGAGGGTTGGGGTGAGGGGGAAACGGTCAACACATGAGTGAACACGGACTATTCATAAGGTAAAGACCATGGCCATCAGTTCCGCCGAAACCAAATTTCCAACCGCTTCTTCTCCGTCCGACCTCGACGATCCCAAGCTGTATCTGAATCGCGAACTCAGTTGGCTCCAATTCAACGCCCGCGTGCTCGAGGAAGCCGAAGATTCCGGCAACCCGCTGTTGGAACGGGTGAAATTTCTGTCGATCTTTTCGAGCAACCTCGATGAGTTCTTCATGATCCGGATCTCGGGGTTGAGAGAACAATTATCCGGTGGAGTGCGTGAGGGTCCTCCGGACGGCATGACCACCTCGGAACAATTAGGGGCCGTTCGGCAGGAAGTCCTTTGTCAACTGGCCCGGTTTTCCGACTGCTGGCAGAACGATATTCTGCCGAAGCTCAACGCCCAGGACGTGTACGTGCTTCGCTACCATCAACTGCAACCGAAACAACAACACTTACTCCGCGGGTATTTTTCCAAAGAAATCTTTCCGGCGCTCACCCCCTTGGCCTTCGACCCTTCCCATCCATTTCCCCATATTTCCAACTTGAGTTTGAATTTGGCCGTCGTGGGAAAGGATCCGGAGCGAGGGGAATGTTTCGCCCGCGTCAAAATTCCCAATATTTTCCCGCGTCTCGTCCGTATTCCAAGCGAAGACATGGTCAACGAGGCGGACCAATTCGGCTTGCCCGACTCGGCAGCCGACAACTTCGTCTGGATCGAAGACGTTGTCGCCGCCAATCTCGATCTCCTGTTCCCGGGGATCACCATTCTCGCCGCCTACCTCTTTCGGGTGACGCGCGACGCCGATTTCGAGATTGAAGAAGACGAGGCGGACGACCTGTTGGCTTCGATTGAAGAACAAGTGGACAATCGCCACTTCGGCTCGGTGGTCCGGCTGGAAATCGACCAGACGACGCCCGATCATATCCGGGAAATCCTGATCAGGAATCTCTCTTTGGCTCCTTATCAGGTCTACACCCAGGATCTTTCGCTCGGTTTGTCCAGCCTCATGGAGTTGACGCGCATCGAGCATTCGGATCTGAAATATCCGCCGTTCGTGCCGGAGATCCCGGATTCCCTCAATAAGAAGGAAAGCCTGTTTTCGGTCATCCGGCGTGGCGACGTCGTGCTGTACCATCCCTATGACAGTTTTACCCCGGTCGTCGATTTCGTGCGCGAGGCGGCAAGCGATCCCAACGTGTTGGCCATCAAACAGACCCTCTACCGAGTGGGAACCAATTCCCCGATCGTCGAGGCGTTAATGGAAGCGAGAGTGAACGGAAAACAAGTCGCGGTCCTGCTTGAACTCAAGGCGCGATTCGATGAGGAAAACAATATCGAATGGGCCCGGAAACTGGAGGATGAAGGCATCCACGTGGTTTATGGGGTCTTCGGGCTGAAAACTCACGCCAAGATGTGCCTGGTCATCCGGCGCGACGAAGACAGCATCCGGCGGTACGTGCATCTGGGCACGGGCAACTACAATCCGGTGACGAGCCGGATGTATACCGATCTGAGTTTCTTGACCTGCGATCAGGCCATGGGAGCGGACGTGGCCGATCTCTTCAATTCGTTAACCGGCTACTCCCGGAAGAATTCCTATGCCAAACTGCTCGTGGCGCCCCAATTGATGCGGGAACAAATTCTGGAGCGGATTGAGCGGGAAATTCAACGGCACAAGGACAAGGGAGACGGGTACCTAGCGTTCAAGATGAACGCCCTCGTGGACACACAATGTATTCAAGCGCTCTACCGGGCATCCCGAGCCGGTGTCACCATCGATCTTCAGGTCCGAGGGGTCTGCGGGCTTCGTCCGGGGATTCCCGGCATCAGTGAAACCATCACCGTGACCTCGGTTGTCGGACGGTTCCTGGAACACGCGCGGCTCTATTATTTTCGCAATGGCGGGCAGGAAGAACTGTTTCTCGGCAGCGCCGACCTCATGCCCCGTAACCTGGACCGGCGCGTGGAACTCCTGTTCCCGATCGAGTCCCCTCACCTGCGGAAAGTCCTCGTCGAAGACCTCCTGCACGTGGCGCTTCATGACAACGTCAAAGCCCGCCAATTGCTGTCGAACGGCCAATATACCCGTCTCCAGCTCGTGCCCGAGCATGCCCCCCTCAGCTCCCAGGAATGGTGTCTGGAAAATTGGAAAAGCCGCGGCACGGGCGCCGTGTAACCGGCTTTCTCAGGCCTCTTGCGGGGGGATGGTGTGGCGGATGATTTTTCCTTCCACCATGTACACCACCAGTTCCGCGACGTTCGTCGCGTGGTCGGCAATCCGCTCAATGTACTTTGAAATAAAGGAGAGCCGAATGGCCCGGCTGATCGTCTTGGGATTTTCGATCATGAAGGACAGGAGTTCCCGGAACAGTTGTTCCGTCAGGTTGTCGATGAAATCATCATCATCAATGACTTTCCTGGCCAACGCCGAATCCATTTTAACAAAGGCGTCCAACGATTCTTTCACCATGATGCGGGCACGCTCGGCCATGTGCGGAATGTCGATATAGGGCTTCAACTGGGCCTCTTCGTTGAGTTCGATCGCCCGCTCGCAGATGTTTTCCGCTAAATCGCTCATCCGCTCCAATTCAGTGGAAATCTTCATGGCGGTGGTCACAAAGCGTAAATCCCTGGCAACGGGCTGATACCGGACCAACGCATCGAGAGCCATCTCGTCGATTTCCACGTCGAACGTATTCACCTTGTGATCGTTCTCGATGACCTGACGCGCCAAGGCTTCATCGCGTTCAACCAACGCGGTCAGGGCATTCCTGATCTGGTCTTCGACCAGGGAGCCCATCATGAGAATCTTGCTTTTGATCCTGTCAAAGTCTTCTTCGAAGTGACGTTCCATACCTTCTCATTTCCCCTTGAAAACCGGTCACATCATCCAAACCTTCCGGTGACGTAATCTTCGGTCCGGCTGTCCGATGGATTGGTAAAGATGGTTTTGGTATCGGCGAATTCAATCAGTTCCCCCATGAGAAAAAAGCCCGTCAGGTCGGAAATACGCGCAGCCTGTTGCATGTTGTGCGTGACAATCACCACGGTAAGTTCCTCTTTCAGGGAATGCAACAACTCTTCGATCTTCGCGGTCGATATGGGATCAAGCGCCGAACAGGGCTCATCCATCAGCAGGACTTCGGGGTTGACGGCCAACGCACGCGCAATACACAAGCGTTGTTGCTGTCCCCCGGACAGGTCAAGGGCACTGTGATGCAGGCGATCCTTGACTTCTTCCCACAGGCCCGCGCCCTGCAGGCTCTTTTCGACAATGCCGTCGAGCACGGAACGACGCCGTATGCCCTGGAGTTGCGGCCCGTACACCACGTTTTGGTAAATCGACTTGGGGAACGGATTCACTTTCTGGAAGACCATGCCGACCCTGGTCCGCAGGTCGGTCACGTCCACTGACGGATCGTAAATATCCTCGTCATCGAGACAAATTTTGCCGATGAGTCGGGCCCCTTCAACCAGATCGTTTAACCGGTTGAAACACCGTAACAACGTCGTTTTTCCGCAACCGGACGGGCCGATAAATGCCGTGACTTGATGGATCGGGACGGTCAGGGCGACTTTGAACAGCGCCTGCTTCTCCCCGTAAAAGAAGTCGGTATCCTCAACCGTAATTTTGGAGTTGTTGCCTTGAGAACGTTCAGAATACGCCATGATTGTTTCCGCCGTCTGCGTTTTTGTTGTGTAGGGGCGGACCTGCGTGTCCGCCTGATGGGATTCTGATACTACGTCAATCCGTGCATTCATGATACCGAAACCCGTTGAACCTTACACCGCCGATGCCTTGAACTTTTTCCGCATATAATTGCGGAGGGCAACGGCGCTGAGATTCAACACAATGACGACCATCACCAGGATCAGGGTGGTGACGTACACCATCGGCTTCGCCGCTTCCACGTTCGGCGACTGAAAGCCCACGTCGAAGATATGGAAGCCCAAATGCATGAATTTGCGTTCAAAGTGCAAAAACGGGAAATGGTGGTCCAAGGGAAGCGCCGGGGCCAATTTGACGACCCCGGTCAACATCAGGGGAGCCACTTCACCCGTTGCGCGGGCCACCGCCAGGATCAGCCCCGTCAAAATGCCCGGCAGGGCGCAGGGCAGGATCACGCGAAGCATACTTTCAAACTTGGTGGCTCCCAACGCCAGGGACCCTTCACGGTATTCCCGGGGGACGGCTGAAAGCCCTTCTTCCGTGGACACGATCACTACCGGAACCGTCAACAGGGCCAAGGTGAACGACGCCCACAGAATGCCTCCCGTGCCGAACGTCGGCGTCGGCAAGGCTTCGGAATAGAACAGGGTATCAAGGGTCCCGCCGACCGCGTAGACGAAGAACCCCAACCCAAAGACGCCGAACACGATCGACGGCACGCCGGCCAGATTATTGACGGCAATGCGGATCACCCGAACGACCAGCCCCTGTCGCGCGTACTCCCGCAAGTAGAACGCGGCCAACACGCCGAACGGCACCACGGCCACGCTCATGATCAAGACCATCATGACGGTGCCGAAGATCGCCGGGAAAATGCCCCCTTCGGTATTGGCTTCCCGTGGTTCTTCGCTCAGCACGGACCAAAAATTTATGAAGTATCTGAGAATTTTTTCGAAGAGGCCCATGTCATTGGGACGAAGGGCTTCCACGATTTGGCCGACCACGAGGTGCTTCTCCCGGCCATTTGTTTCGACGAGGACCACGGAATATTCGTCGAGTTGTTTACTCAATGCCCGAAGAGTCTCAACGTGCTTCCGGTATCGGGTTTCCAACTGTTTCGTGGCGGCTTGCAGCTCGACCACCTCCGGGGCCTGCTGTTGACCTCGTAATCCCAACTCCCGGATTCTCAACCGAGCTTCTTCGATTTCATAGTTAATGTCGCCGATGACGTCTCGTTGAAGATGTTCAATCTCGTCATGCAGGTCATTGGCCTGCTCGATCAGCGGCTGTAACGCCTGCCATCCTTCTTGATTGCCGGAAGCGACGCCGTCTTCGCCGCGTGTGACCTTGTGAATCCGGCCATAAAAATTCCCCCATTCCCTCCGTTCAAACGCGACCACGTCTTTCGGGGTTTCCGCCGACGTGATTTGATCGGTATCCACCCACCTGAAGTCCAAGCCATAGAGGTCACGATTCCCGACTTTCAGCTTCACCCGCGTTTTCCCTTCGGGAAATTCCGGCGTCTCCGAATAGGGGATGACTTCTTCCCCTTTCAGTTCTCCCAACACGTGCGTGCCGTCCTTGAGCGTCATTTCCACAAGGGCATGGGGCCAGAAAAACCCGAGGCCATTGATCATAATCAGGAGAAGAACGCCGCCAACCATAAGCAGCGAGGCGGCCACCGCCGCGCCGCAAAACCACACGAACAGCGTCCCTGAGTCGAGAAATTTTTTGATCCTGCCAGGCATGAAATCCCTTTAAAATTGGCTGTATCGCGCCCGAAGCTGCTGCCGGACAATTTCGGCAACAGTGTTGACGATGGACGTAAACACAAACAAGAGCAGACCGGCCAGGAACAATAACCGATACAGCGTGCCTCCATGCGGGGCCTCGGGCATTTCCACGGCAATGTTCGCCGATAAGGTTCGGAATCCATTGAAAAGGTTCATGTCCAACACCGGCGTGTTGCCCGTGGCCATCAGCACGATCATGGTTTCTCCCACGACCCGCCCCAACCCGATCATGAGCGCGGAGAAGATTCCGGGACTCGCCGAGATAATGACCAATTTTGTCAGGGTCTGCCACGGGGTGGCCCCGAGGGCCAATGACCCGGCAATCAGGTGGGGCGGCACGTTGCTCAGCGAATCCTCGCTGATGCTGAAAATGGTGGGGATCACGGCCATGCCCATGGCAAAGGCAATGACCAACGCATTTCGCTGGTCGTACGCCAACCCGAACGTCGACTGTAACCATTGCTTATAGTCCGACTCGAAGAGCCAGGATTCAACTTGGTGATTCAACTGGAGACAGAGCCACACCGTTCCGACGAGGACCAGCAAGAAGACCGCTAATTCCGTCACGTTCCCAGAATGGCCCTTCAGGCGTGAAGGCAGAAATTGCCACCCGACGCAGACCAACACCACGGCCAGCGGGGCCAGGAGAAACATGGCCACCACGGCGGGGAAAATTTTTTCCAACAACGGCGCGAACCACAACCCGGCCAGGAATCCCAGGACGACCGTCGGGAAGGCCGCCATTATCTCCACGACCGGTTTGACCACGGCGCGAATATTGGGACGCATGAACATCGCGGTATAGATCGCTCCCAGCACGGCGAGTGGCGTCGCCAGCAACATCGCGTAGATCGTCCCTTTCAGCGTGCCGAACATGATCGGCCATAAGCTGAATTTCGGCTCAAACGAGTCGGACCCGCCGGTTGATTGCCAAATATGGTGGGGCTCTTCGTACCCTTCATACAGCACGGGTAAGAACAACGACGAGAACGTGGATTCGGGATGCTCATTCTCGATGTCATAGGTGATCAGCCGTCCCGAGTCATCCAGCACCAAGACGCCGTCGGTCTTCGGTGCAAACATCGCAGCGACAATGGCGGAACCGTTCCCGGGAATTTGGATGAGCGTCTGATCGGAGGTCGAATGGTGCACGGCCACCCCACCGGAGACGTCGGCCGTGAGAAATCCTTTATCCCGAAGCGATGGAGAAATGGCGGTCACGGCCCCGTCATGCGGAGCCAGGTCCCGAATTTTTTCAAGACGCGGGTCACCGCCCACGTCAGGGTCGATCACGGACATCCAGACGGCAACCGTCCCTCTTTCCGTGCCGACCACGATGGACCGGTCGCCGATGAGATAGGACAGGGCGGTGATGGACGTCCCGGCCGAGTACATCCCCATCAGTCTCGGGCTTTGGATATCCCGGATATCCCAGTACAGCAACCTGCCGTCTCTTGTGCCTCCTAACAGGGTTTCGCCCAAGTCGTCCAGGAGCAAGACCGACAGCGCCTCCACGCCATCCTCGGTGATCTCGGCCTGCAGGAGTTCCGATTCCGTTTCGAGCGCAAACAGCCCCTCCGCTTCCGATTCCTGCATCTTCGTGAGGAACAATCGTCCCGATTCGGTCAAGGCGGCGGCAATGGGTCCGCTGTCCGTCTCCCGGTAGGCGAGTCGCGCAATGGGTTCAGCAGTCGGGACCGCCACAAGAGGCGCGCCTGAGGTCACAACCGGTTGAATGGTTCGTACGTCATCTTCGAACGTGACTCGAAAATCGACGTATACGGGAATGACTCGCCCGGTTACCGTCCCGAGTCCATAAATATGGTCTTTCCCCGGAGAGCGGGCCAGGGCGGTCATGTCCCCGTTCTCAAAATCCGGCACGGACTTGAGATGCATCGGGATCCCGGTGGGAAACGCATAGAAGGAAATGTCCCCATTTCGGAGCACGTATCCCACTTCCCTGTATTCATCGATCCCCACGGCGACGTTTTCCGGCTTCCGACTTGCTTCATCGAATGAGTCGATTTGCACGGACGTCAACTCGGTCCAGGAAGCGGCGTAAAACAACGGAGCCACTTCGATAAACAGATAGACAAAAATGCCGAAGATGCTGACAAAGGTCGCCCACCCTCCAATGGTGATCACACCCGCTGCGCCCCAATCGGCCCAACGCCGCAACGTCCGTGAGGTCACCTTTGGAAGGACCGATGCCGAAGGAGGGGTTGCCCTCTCAACCTGATTCGCCGTTGGGTCAGCTTGATTCATGGGGTGTGGAGACCTATTGCATTTCCCCTAATTTCTTGCTGATTAAGGTTTGCGGTAAGGGGAAATAGCCGTCCTTGATCACGATATGCTGCCCCGCTTGGCTGTAGACGTATTTCAGGAATTCCGCGACCAACGGCGGCAACGGTTTCCCCGGAGCCTTGTTCACGTACAGGTAGAGGAACCGCGCCAAGGGATACTTGCCGGCTGAGGCATTGGCAAAGGTCGGCTTATAGCACGCTTCACCACTTTTAGCCGACAACGGAATCACCCGGATGCCCGAGGTCCGATACCCGATGCCACTGTACCCGAGACCGCCCCGATCTTCCGTCACGCCCTGGACCACCGAAGCCGAGCCCGGTTGCTCCTTGACCTCATTCTTATAATCGCCTTTCTTCAACACCTTTTTCTTGAAGAACCCATAGGTCCCCGAAGCTGAATTTCGACCGTACAGGCTCACTCTCGTGCTCTTCCAGTTCCCGTCAAGTCCCGCTTTTCCCCACGTGTCAATGTCCACGATATGCCCGCGCCGCCGGGTTTTTGAAAAGGCGGCATCCACTTCTTCCATACTGAGACATTTGACGGGATTGTCTTTATTGACGTACACGGCCAGCGCATCGACGGCAACGGGGAGGTTCGTGGGTTTATAGCCGAATTTCGCCTCGAACTTGTCCATCTCTTTCGCTTTCATTTGCCGCGACATCGGACCCATCTGAGCCGTCCCTTCGATCAACGCCGGAGGAGCCGTGCTGGATCCTTTCCCTTCAATTTGAATCTTTACGTTGGGATATTCTTTTCTGAACCCCTCGGCCCACAGCGTCATGAGATTGTTGAGGGTATCAGAGCCGATGCTGTTCAGGTTCCCGGACACCCCGCTCACCTGGCTATAGCTTTTCCAGGCGGGATCCACCATTGAGTCGGAAGCCGCCCAACTCCGGACTGCACTGCCCATGCCGACTACCAGGAGAACGAAACTGAGGAATACAACCCTCTGACCGAACAATCCGGTTGATCGATGTGTACCGCTTGCCACGACGAACCGTCTCATCACGTGTGAATCTTCCTTCTGCAACGTTCCTTCAATCATAGGACCCTCCCTGAGAGTTGCTTCACTCTAAGCGTTGGATGTTACTTCGGTGTAAAAAACAAGTTACGAAATTGTTACGGCAGAGGATTTCCAGGTCTTGAGGGTCGGATCCTTGTTCTCCGGCATTGCCGGCGTGCCAACCCTCAGAATCGACGTTCGCACTATACGAGAAGAGTATTGCAAGTCACGTATGAGGACGGTTACACGTCCGTTAATTTTGTTGTGGAATATGCTGAAAGCGGTTCCCGGCGGCAGAGTGCCGGGAAGCCACTAAGGAGCAGGAATTTCGGAGCTAGGAAGCGGGTTGGAGTTGCACGGCCGGAAGCAAAAATTCGATCGTCGTGCCTTTGCCGTATTCACTCTCGATGTGAAGCGTCCCGCCGTGCAATTGCACTAAATGTTTCACAATGGCGAGACCAAGACCGGTGCCGCCTTCCGAACGGGAACGCGCTTTATCGACCCTGTAAAATCGTTCCGTAATGCGAGGCAAATCGTTTGGCGGGATCCCTTGTCCCGTATCCCGGACCGTGATACGGATTTCATGGCTGTTTGTTTTCTCTGCCGCAAAACTGACCGTTCCCCCTTTCGGCGTATACTTCACCGCATTGTCGACCAGATTCACAAGAATCTGAGAGAGCCGGTCCCGGTCGGCTTGTACCCATACATCGGGAGGAACCCGGTTGACCAGCTTCACCTCTTTTTTCGCGGCATCCTTCTCAAACATCGCCGAGATTTCTTGCACGAAGGCTCCCAGGCTGATGGGAGTGGGGTCCAGGATCACTTTTCCCGTTTCAATATCGGAAAGGTTCAGCAGGTCATTAATCAAGCGTCCCATTCGTTCCGCGTGACTGTTCGCGATCTCCAGAAATCGCCGGTGCGTAGCCGATTCCAGCATGGTTTCATCCAGCACGGTCTCCAGGTATCCCTTGATGGCCGTCAACGGCGTGCGTAACTCATGGGACACGTTTGCCACAAATTCAGCGCGGACTTTTTCCAACCGCCGGAGTTCGGTGATATCGTGCAAGACGAGTAAAAAGCCCCGGCGCTCCGACAAAAAAGGCATGGGCATGGCATTCACCGCAATGATTCTCAAGGTGGGCAAATGACACTCGATTTCCCGCTTGCACGGCTCCGCGGTGTCGAGTGCTTGACACATCTCCACCCAATCGGCCAAACCCCGATCCCTGACAACCTCCAATAAGGTGCGCCTTTCTCCCTGATCTTGAGCAAAATCGAGCATCCTTCGCGCAGCGGGATTCATGAGCACCACGTACCCTTGCCCATCCAAGGCGATCACGCCTTCGGTCATACTGTCGAGGACAGCGGTGCCTTTGGCTCGTTCAGACTCCAATGTCTGGACCCGTACCTGGGAGTACGTCGTGACGTATTCCAACGCCTTTCTCAAGCCGCCCAATTCATCTTCCTCGGGTTTTTTCTCCTGCTCCCTCCATCCCTGCAACAACCGGTCGGCGCGGGCTTCGAGGTCCTGGACCGGCATCAAAAGCCTTCTGCCCAACCAGACCCCGCAAGGGAAAACCAGCGCGGCAACAACCAGGGCTCCAACCCAGAGGGTCCCACCGGTGGCCCCGGAAGAGATCAACACCCACGTCGCCCCCATGCCGAGCAACGTCATGCAACTGACCAACAAACCCGAACGGAAAACCAACCGGCCCTTCACCATCGTGGTCTCCTCATTCAGCCTTCTTCCTCGAAGCGGTAGCCCACACCCTTGACCGTGACGATTCGGTGACTTTCATTTTTGAGTTTTTCTCGAAGGCGTCTGATGTGCACGTCCACGGTCCGTGATTCAATCTCCACGGCATTGGCGTACCCCCAGACCATTTCTAAAATTTGCTCCCGGTTCAACACCCGGCCGTTGGCTTGGACCAGTGCACGGAGCAGATCGAACTCCTTCACCGTAAGTTCGACGGGACTGTCCGCAACGCGAACCTGATGTTTCGCCTCATCAATTTCAAGAGCCCCGACCCGCCTGAGGCCGCCCGTTTGGGAATCGCGCCCCCGCCGCAAGACCGCCTTGATCCGAGCCACCAACTCTCTGGGAGAAAACGGCTTGACGAGGTAATCGTCCGCCCCCATCTCCAGACCCACCACTCGATCGACTTCTTCGGCTTTGGCCGTCAACATGATAATCGCCACATTGGCGAGGGTCCGATCACGACGAAGCAACCGGCAAATTTCCAACCCGTCGATACCGGGCAGCATGAGATCCAACACAATCAAATCAGGGCGTTCGGTCCGTGCGAGTTGGAGCGCCGCTTCTCCCTCGTACGCCTCGATACAGGACAGTCCTTCTTTCTCCAAGTGGTGGCGAACAAGGTTCACGATCGCCTGTTCATCATCCACGATTAAGGCTTTCAAAGCCATGGGCACCCCGAATCTGTCATTCGTATGGAAATAGCTTCTTCTGTCATTCCCGTATGTGTTCAGTCATTCGTTGACCATTTCGGTCTTTCCCTTCCCCGCCCTTGGAAGACAACCCCCTCAATCCCCCTTCTCAGGGGGACGGCAGAATTCCTCTCACCTGAGCAGAGAGCCGGTAGCAAATCTTCCCCCCCTGACAAGGGGGGAAGGGGGGTTTTTCCTGTTCAATGTAGCACAAAAAGCACAAGACAGACCATGGGCTCATGCACGCACGGCATTTCATCTTTAGGATTGAACGCAATTTCCACTTAAGGGTATCCTGTTATGGGTGAAGGAAAGTAAAGAGAGAGATCTGTTTTCGTGACAGTGGTGAAAATTATGGTCGGCCTGAAACGGCTGTGTGCGCTCGCGCTGCTTATTCTTCTCGGGTCGGCGTGTACGGACCCCGCGTCCGACGCGTTCCGCTTTGGTCTGTCCGGCGCGCCCGCGAACCTCGATCCGCGCTTTGCCACGGATGCGACGTCAGCCCGCATCAACCGTCTACTCTATGACCGGCTGGTGGATTTCAACGACGCCTTCGAACCCGTTCCGTCCTTGGCCGATTGGGAACAACGTTCACCCACCCATTACCGCTTCCATCTCAAAACGAACCGTCACCCGTTCCATGACGGCACCGTTCTGACCGCCTACGACGTCAAAGCCACCTATGACTTTATCCTGAATCCGGACAACGCCTCCCCGCACCGCGCCCCGTTGGCCGTCATCGACCGTATCGCCGTTCAAAACGAAACGAGTTTCGACTTTTTTCTTCACCGGCCGGAACCGCTCTTTCCCGGGTATCTCGTCATCGGCATCGTGCCGGCACGCCGGATCGCCACGCACCACCCGCTCTACGAGCACCCGATCGGAAGCGGACCGTTTTCCTTCCTGGCACGACCGGATGAGACGCGGCTCCACCTCCTCAGGATTCGGGATCAACGACGCTTTGAGTTCATGACGGTCCCGGACCCCACCGTCCGGACGTTAAAACTGATGGCCGGCGAAATCGACATGCTCCAAAACGATCTCCCTCCTGAACTCATCGGCTACCTGGAAAACGACGAGACGCTGAAGGTCCAACGAACACCCGGTACGAATTTTTCGTACCTCGGATTCAGCTTTGAAGACGCCGTGACCCGGCAGGCACCCGTTCGACGGGCCATTGCCCACGCCATCGATCGCCGGGAGATCATCCGGTACGTCCTGGATGGCGCGGCCAGGCCCGCGCAGTCGCTCTTGCCACCCGAACATTGGACGGGCGCTCGAGATCTCAACCCGATTACCTATGATCCGGAAAAAGCACGGGCGTTGTTACACCAGGCCGGATACTCCCCCGACCGTCCGGCCCGGATCGTCTATAAAACCTCGAGCGATCCCTTTCGGATCCGTCTCGCCACCATTCTTCAACATCAATTGCAACAAGTCGGCATGGTCGTGGACCTCCGCAGTTACGACTGGGGCACGTTTTACGGAGACATCAAGGCCGGCCGATTCCAGATGTACAGCCTGGCGTGGGTCGGCATCCAAACTCCCGACATTTTCGATTACGTGTTCCACAGTGAGTCGGTTCCCCCACGCGGGGCGAATCGCGGCCGGTTCCGCAGTACACGGGCCGATGCGTTTATCGACCGGGCACGGGCGGCTCCCGACCTCGCCACCAAACAACGGTGGTACGTGCAACTCCAGCATCACCTTGCCGGCACGCTGCCGTACGTGCCCTTGTGGTACGAAGACCATATTTTCATCGCCCGTCGGGAAATCGAAGGCTTTACCATGGCCCGGGACGGCAATTATGACGGCTTGACGCAGATACGCCGTTCAGGTCCCGGCGCGTTGTAACCGATCATGTTCGTTCGATTTTTCATAACACGGGTCCTGACGGCGTTCGCCGTCGTGCTCGGGGTCGTGTGTCTCGTCTTTATGCTGCTCCATCTGGTTCCCGGCGATCCCGTGGAAGTGATGTTGGGCGAATCGGCACACCCCGCGGACAAAGAAGCCCTGCAACGGGCCCTGGGGCTCGATCAGCCGCTCCACGTTCAGTTCGGGCAATACCTGGCCGGCCTGTGTCAATTTGACCTGGGGACCTCCCTCTATTCCAAACGACCGATTCGTGAACTCCTGCTCGAACGATTACCGGCCACCGTTGAACTCGGGGTCGCAGCGCTCCTGTTTGCGCTGCTGCTCGCCGTTCCACTCGGAATCCTGGCTGCCGTGAAGAAAGAAACCGCGTGGGATTTCGGCGCCATGGGGATTGCCCTCTTCGGCGTCTCGATCCCCAATTTCTGGATGGGACCCATGCTGATTCTGGTCGGGGCGTTGTGGCTGGGCTGGTTCCCCGTGAGCGGCCGGGACGGGGTCTCCTCGCTGGTCCTGCCGGCGCTGACCCTGGGCACCGCATTGGCGTCTATTCTCTCGCGCATGATTCGCAGTACCCTGCTGGAAGTCCTGAATGAAGACTTCATGCGCACCGCGCGCGGGAAAGGCCTCCCCGACCGGACCGTCATCGTTCGACACGGCTTGCGGAACGCGCTGCTTCCCGTAATCACGTTGGTGGGCCTGCAACTCGGGGCGTTACTGAGCGGTGCCGTCATTACGGAAACCGTGTTTTCCTGGCCGGGCATCGGCTCCCTGGTCGTCGAAGCCATTCACCGACGCGACTATCCCGTGGTGCAAGCCACCGTGTTGTGTATCAGCACGTCCTATGTGGTGCTGAACCTGTTCACGGATCTCGCGTATGCCTGGGTCGATCCGCGCGTCCGATTCGGAGCCCGGCCATGAGGCGCATCCTGGTGCCCCTCGGCATTATCCTGCTCTGGGCGCTTGTCGCTCTTCTTGCGCCCGTGCTGCCCCTGTCCCCGAACGCCATCGACCTGCCGCAGATCCTCGCGTCCGGAAGCCCGGACGAATGGTTAGGCTACGACGACCTGGGCCGGCCGATTTTCGATCGCTTGCTGGTGGGCGCAAGAACCTCCTTTCTCGTGGCCTTTGCCGTCGTGAGTGTTTCGCTGATCATCGGGAGCCTGCTCGGCACCGTTGGCGCGTACGTCGGAGGATGGCTTGATCTCATCCTCGTTCGCGTCATCGACGTCTTTCTGGCGTTCCCGGGAATCCTGCTGGCCATTGCGCTGGCCGGTGTGATGGGGCCGGGCATCGACAACGTCGTCATTGCCTTGTCGGTCGTGAGTTGGGTGGGCTATGCCAGGCTCGCCCGTGCGCAAGTCCTCTCCATGAAAGAACGTGATCACGTGCACGCCGCCGTGGCGATCGGCACGTCCCCGCTGTATATCATCGCCCGCCACCTGCTCCCGCTCATCAGTGCCCCGCTGATTGTCGAAGCCAGCTTCGGGATGGCGAACGTGGTCATTGGCGAAGCCGGGCTGTCGTTTCTGGGATTGGGCGTGCAACCGCCCGCCGCGTCCTGGGGCAGTATGATCCGGGACGGGACGCGGTATATGCTGGTCGCCCCGCACATGGTCATCGCCCCGGGCTTGGCCCTGATGGGCGTGGTCCTCGCCATGAACGTCCTCGGGGACCGGCTACGCGATTGGTTGGACGTCAAGAGTCAGCCACGAAAGACCGCTAAGTCTCCTCTCCCTTGATGGGAGAGGATTAAGGTGAGGGTGATGAGCGACCAATCAAAGGCCCAAGAACTTCGGCAACGCTCCACCGATGCCGAACAGGCACTGTGGAAGCGTCTCCGAAACCGCCAACTCGCAGGATGCAAGTTTCGCCGACAAGTGCCCCTTGGCAAGTATATCGCCGACTTTGTTTGCTTCGAAAGAAAAGTAGTCATCGAGGTGGATGGCGGCCACCACCAAGCACACGTCTCGTCCGACACTGTCCGCACCACTTGGCTGGAGTCTCAAGGCTTCCAGGTGCTGCGGTTCTGGAATCACGAAGTCCTTACTGACCCGGAGGCTGTCCAAGTGGCCCTTCTTGGGGCCTTACAGGAGAACTTACCTTCTCCTCACTCACCCTCACCCCAGCCCTCTCCCGTCAAGGGAGAGGGAGAAAAAACACCATGAAACAACGCATTATCGGGTTCCACCAGGACGAACACGGCGATTGGGTCGCCGACCTCGAATGCGGCCACGGGCAACACGTGCGCCACGCTCCCCCCTGGAGTGAACGGCCCTGGGTCGTGACCCCACAGGGGAGAGCACGGAAGTTGGGCGAAACGCTTAACTGCAAAAAATGCGATGAGGAACGGCCGTGAATCAGTTGTGGCTCGTCTCGGGCGGGCCGTCCACCGGCGGCGGATGAGCGGGGTCCCAATACTGCAAGCGATCGATCAGGGGTTGGGCATCAGGGCTGGTGGATTGGCTCGGTTCACTGGGCCCCTGGTCCCAGGTCATGCGGGAGTAGCCATGTTCATGCAGTGTGCTGCGGATGACTTCGACGAGCGCCTCAAGGGTCACGTCGTCCCCTGCCCGCAGATCCAACACGCGTTGGTTGTGCTCCGTTGGCGGGGGTCTGTCGTGCAGCAACGCCCAACAGCGGTCAAAGACCGTTCGTCGAACGTCTTCCGGCACGTTCAAGCTCGGGATGTCAGCGGTGCACAAGGCCACCACCATGAGCACGAGTTGCAAGTCCGGCAGTCCGGGATTATCAACGTCGAGTGTCTGCATGACCGGGGAGTATTTTAATGAGATCCGGACACGTTTTTCAATCTCGCCGGTTACGGACGGGCAAAAAATCCTCTGGGCTGATGATGGCCTTCATCAGTTACCCGATAGGGGCTGCTCAGCCAATACGCCGCGCCGACGAGCAAGGCTCCGCCGACAATGTTCCCCAGTCCGACGAAGACTTGATTCCACATGAACCCTTCCCACGAGATCGCCTGTCCGTGCGGGAGGAACAGCGCGATGCCCAACGACGATTGATTGGCAATGCTGTGCTCGAATCCGCTCCCCACGAACGCGAACACGCCCCAGAAGAGCACCATGATTTTCGCGGTTTCATTCGTGATCCGAGCCGCCATCCACACGGCCAGGCACACCAGCATGTTGCAGAGCACGCCCCGGCTGAAGAGTTCCCAGGCCGGGACGGCCATTTTCGTTTCAGCGACCTTCAAAAACAGATCCATCTGCGGAGCTTGGGACACCACTCCGGATTGCGCAACCAACCAGGCAACGGCCAACGATCCGACAAGATTTCCGATGAAGGACCAGACGAAAATCCAACCCACGTATTTCCAGGCGATCGCCCGGGACAGCGCGCCGATCGTGCAGACCATCGTGTTGCCCGTGAACAATTCCGATCCGGCAAAGATGACCAGCGTCAGGCCGACGCCGAATGACACGCCCATCACCAGATTCAGGGCAGCCGACCCTTGCGCGAAGAAGGGGGCCCCCACACTGAAGATCAAACAGACGCCAAATCCCAAATAAATGCCCGCGAGGGCCGATAAGATGAAATAGCCGCCGGGCGAGTGGAGCAAATAGTCCACTTTTTTTCTTGAAACGTCCGACATGTGCTTCAGATCTTCTCGATACATGGTTCGCACCTCTTCTCTTTATGGAAGTTAGACGCAAATGATCGTCGGGACGATCTTGACTCAGTCCGCGTGAAAGGACGTGGGGCTCGGTCGCTATGGCGAGGCAGATACGCCATTCGCCAAGGCTTTATATTTCTATACTATAGAGAGATAGAGCCAAAAGAAACACGGAATGTCTTGACGGCATAGGATGCACTAGCGCAACCAAGTGCAGCACGCCTCATGCACTCAGGCTTCTTCGAGCAGCCGGTATTTTTCGATTCGATAGGCGATTTGACGCGGCGTCATGACCAACAGCCTGGCCGCCTTCGTCTTGACCCATCCGGCTTTCCTGAGGGCATCTCGAAGACGGTCCCGTTCAAGCGCATCCAGCCGCGCGGGGAGCGTTTGGTGGGAGGTCGGGCTGCTTGGCTGGGGAGTGGACCGGGATTGAACGGTTCGCACGTGCTCAAAATAAGGAGTGAGTGATTCGGGAATGGACTGTAACTCGATCAGCGACGTCTCCGCCAGGACGACCAGGCGTTCGATACAATTCTGCAATTCACGAATGTTGCCTGGCCAATGGTAGACGCTCATCATATCGACCAAGTCCTTCCCCAATTGAATGTCCCGGCTATTGGCGCGATTGAACTTGTCCAGAAAATGCGTCATGAGCGGGCGCACGTCGTCCCGCCGGGCACGTAGGGGAGGAAGCGTGAGCGGCACGACGTTCAGCCGATAATACAAATCTTCCCGAAACTCGCCTGAGCGGACCATGCCTTCGAGATGACGATGCGTCGCGGCAATCACCCGGACGTCCACGGAGAGCGTCTGTCCACTCCCGACTCGCTCGAATTCTTTGTCATGCAGCACGCGAAGGATCTTGACTTGGGTTGACAGGGGAATGTCCCCGACTTCATCAAGAAACAGCGTTCCGCCATGTGCCTGTTCCAGTCGTCCTTTTCTGGCCTGATTCGCTCCCGTGAAGGCTCCCCGTTCATGCCCGAACAGGGTCGTTTCAATCAGGGTCTCCGGAACCGCCGCGCAATGGACCGCCACGAACGGTTGACCGGCGCGCGTACTGGAGAGATGAATGCGCTGTGCGACCAACTCCTTGCCCGTTCCACTTTCTCCGCGGAGCAGAACCGTTGCCGAGGTGTTCGAGACCCGCTGAATGGCCGCGTATACCGCTTGCATCGTCGTGCTGTTGCCAATAATGACCGGCGCCTGCTTCTTTTTCCTGGCGGCAAGGACGACACGCAGGTCGTCCTCTACAAGGGTCGGTGAATCATCTGCTTGCTCAAAGCGCAGAGACGACCCGAACGCCTCGGAGGAACGGCCCGGAGTCTCTCCCGTTTCAGATTCCTGCTCCAGCATAGCCAGAGCTTGGCCAATCCGTGTTTCAGGAGCATCCTTTCCATCCAGAATAGCCCACAGTCGGGTGATGAGCCTGTCGTCGTCCTTTGAAAGATCGCGTTTCATCGTGCCGCTCATGTCTCCCAAAAACGCAAAAAAAAACGTCCTTTCCCAATCTTCATTGGGGAAGGACGTTCATTGTCCTCACACAGCTTGGCTCTTTCAGCGAAATGACGACTTTGTCATTCTCAGGTCGTAGTTAACCGTACTTTTCTCTGTTTGTCAATGGGAGTGCATGACTTGTGTCAAACATCGTCTCGCCCCATAATGGGGGACCCGACACACCGCGTGTGCCTTCAGAGTCTAATGACGTGACCATTTCTGACGTCGTATCCATGGCAACCTTGTAAGACGTTCCTCTAGCACCACGTAGGGGGCAGTGGAGGGCAGTAAATGATGAATGCATCATTCGGCCTCAAGTTTACGTTTCTTACGTTTCCATTGACCATTAGGCAACGCCTGCTCGCTATGGTGATCATCTTCATACTGGCGCTGAGTGCCATCCTGGTCTTTACCTATGCCGCGGTCGAAACGCTCGAATCCGACGTGGTGGTGCTGGACGTGGCAGGTCGTCAACGGATGATGGTTCAACGGCACCTCAATGAAATACTGTTGGCTTTCCATGGAGTTCGGTCGGATCCTCAACGAACGCAACAGGTGTTATTGCATTCCGTCGATGCCTTGCAAAACGGGGGGAACGTGATCGTGAACCTGTATACCGACGAACGGCACGTGATTCCCCCGGCCCCGACCGCCCGGATACGGGACCTCCTGGAGCAACAGCGTTCCCTCCTTGAACGTTTTTTTGCCAAGACCAGAACCCTGCTGCTCGAAGGCCCTGATCACTTCCCCTCCTCGAAATTGTTTTCTTCGCTCAATCAACTCCAAAATGAACTGCAACGAAACTCCGACACCGTGTTCAAATTGTTCAGCGTCAATTCCCGTCAAAACATTGTGAATCTCCTGAGAAGCGAACCGGTCATCGGATTCCTGGTCATTATCCTGAGTATGGTCCTGGCCAGGCAGGTGGTGACCACCAGCCGCAGGCTCGAACTGGAAATCGAACAACGGAAACAAGCCGAGACCGAACGCAAACGCCAGGAAACCGAATTGGCGCACAAGACGCGGGAATTGGCCCAATCCAACGCGGAACTCCAGCAGTTCGCCTACGTGGCTTCCCACGACCTGCAAGAACCGCTCCGCATGGTGGCGAGTTACACCCAGTTGTTGAGCAAACGGTACCAAGGCAAGCTGGACAAAGACGCCGATGAATTTATCTGGTACGCCGTGGACGGGGCCGCCCACATGCAAGAGCTCATTCGCGACCTGCTGGAATATTCGCGCGTCGGGTCGGAGCACAAGTCCTTTGAATACATGGACTGCGAAGTCGTGTTTCGACAGATCCTGGAGAACCTCTCCACGTCAATCAGGGAACGTCGCGCCGAGGTGACCCATGATCCGCTTCCCTTTATCCATGCCAACCCGACGCACCTGATGCAAGTTTTCCAAAACCTGATCAGCAACGCGCTGAAGTTCCAGGGCGACTCCCCTGCCAGGATTCACGTGAGGGCCAAGGCACTCCCGGACAGGTGGGAATTCTCGGTCCGCGACAACGGGATCGGGATCCCGGCCGATCAACTCGATCGCATCTTTTCGATCTTTCAACGATTACACGGTCAAAACGAATACCCGGGCACGGGGGTCGGCTTGGCCATCTGCAAGCGAATCGTGGAAAAATACGGCGGGAGCATCCGGGTGGAATCCGAACCCGGTCAGGGATCGGTCTTTTATTTCACCCTGGCGACTCCTCGATAGGTCAGGGAGCCTCTGCCGTAAACGGCCGGCTCCCCGGAATCTGCTACAATCTCCTGGTAAAGGGCCGGAGAACCCAGGCACATGAATACCACGACCATTCTCTTAGTGGAAGACAACCCCGGCGACGCTCGCCTGATCCGGGAACTCTTTCGTGACATTCAAGGCCGATCCTTCGACATCATCACCGCCGAATCCTTTCGACAGTCCTGTGATCGCTTGCAAGAACGCAATGTGGACCTCGCCCTGGTCGACCTGTCCTTGCCCGACAGCTACGGCTTGGACACGTTTCGGAAGATCGCCGCAGGCCACCCCTCGCTCCCACAAGTCCTGCTGACGGGCCTGAATGACCGGGAAACCGCTATCCAGGCCGTTCGGGAAGGAGCCCAGGATTATCTGCTCAAAGGCGAGGTGGACGCGCACATCCTTATCCGGGCCATCGACTATGCCATCGAAAGAAAACGCGTCCAAGCCGAATTGGAAGCCGCGAATACCCGGCTCCAAAAAAACACGGAAGATCTTCATTCCATCCTGAATCAACTACACATCGGGACGATATTGATCGGTTTCGACGGCCGGATTCTTCACATGAGCGTGTCCGCCCTCCGGTTATTGGGCAAAAACGGAACAATCCCGGAAGGCCGGCCCTGGCAGAACGCCGTGGGCTTTGCCGACCATGACGTCCACGCCTTGGAACGGCTCATGCAGCAGGACGAACGGAACAAATTCGTCGTCCATTTCACGCCACCGGGCCATTCCTCACGTTGGCTCGAAATCGATATCCACGATGATCCTCGTGACACGCGGGCCAAAATGTTCTTTCTCTACGACGTGACTGAAATCCATACGCTCCGCAAACAACTGGAGGACAAATCCCAATTTCACGATTTGATCGGGAAGTGCCAGCCCATGCAGGACGTGTACCGACAGATTCGCAATCTCTCCCAGGTCGAATCGACGGTCGTCATCGAAGGGGAAACCGGGACAGGCAAGGAACTCGTCGCCCGGGCCTTGCACGACTCGAGCCCGAGAAAAGACAAACCCTTTCTCGCGGTGAATTGCGCAGGCCTGACCGAATCCCTGCTGGGCAGTCAATTATTCGGTTACAGGAAAGGCGCCTTTACCGGAGCCCACAGTGACCACAAGGGATTTTTTGAATCCGCGCAAGGAGGCACGATTTTCCTGGATGAAATCGGCGACATGCCGGCTCCCGTCCAGACGAGTCTGCTCAGGGTGCTCCAGGAAAAAGAAATTACCCGGCTGGGGGAATCTCAACCGAGAAAGGTGGACATCCGCATTATCTGCGCGACGCATCACGACTTGCAGGACCAAGTAGCCCGGCAGACTTTCCGGGCCGACCTGCTGTACCGCATTCGGGTGGGACGCATTCATTTGCCCCCGCTCCGGGAACGACAAGAAGATCTTCCCCTGTTGATTTGGGCTTTTGTCAGCCAATACCGGAAGGCGATGGGAAAACTGTTTGTGCAGGACGTCGGCGCCGATGCGATGCAACGTCTGACCCGGTATCAATGGCTGGGCAATATTCGCGAACTGAAAAATGTGATCGAATATGCCGTGCTCCAATGCGAAGGAGACACCATCCAAACCCGGCATTTTCCTCCGGAACTGCTCGAATCATCCGGAACCGCGGGTCCCGTGACGGAAACGACCGTAACAGGCAAGGATCGGGAGCGTCTCCTGGGCGCCCTCAAGGAAGCCAAAGGAAATCGAGCCAGGGCGGCTCAACTGCTCGGCATCAGTCGCGCCACGTTCTATCGTTGGTTGGATGATTTGAACATTTCCAAACACGATCTCTCATAGGCCGGCTCTCGGGTCACGCGGCCTCTCATTATCATTGTAGGGGACGGCCTGCGCCTGCCCTGCCTGTCCTGAGCGTAGCCGAAGGAAGCGTAGCCGAAGGAGAGGGAGAAAATAGCTCGTCAATAAGACAGCCATGAGACACTCGTGAGACATCCTGTGGAATGACGGAGACTGGAATGGAATCGTAACCCGTTGCATTTACACGATATGATGTTTGATTTCACCACGATGACCTTTGGCACAACTTTTGTAACGTTGAAAGAATCAAAAAGCGCTAACTGGCATACAAACCCCCTGCGGATTGTAAATGTTTAGTCATTCGTTGACACTTTCGTTGTCTCTGTCCGTCATCCCCGACCCCGATCGGGGATCCAGCGTCTTGGCTTTTTCTGTTTGTGAGAAACAACGACCTTGGACCCTCGCGTGCGCAAGGGTGACAGAAAGAGAAGACAAGGGTGACCGGAAGGGCACTGCGAAGAGACCTCTATGTCCCGCATTTTGTCAACGAATGAGTGAACACATACACGGATGACCAATGAAGCAAGCACCCGTTATTCTGATTGTCGAAGATAATCCGGGAGACATTCGCCTGCTACAGGAGGCACTCAAAATGTCCTCCATCATCATCACCCTGTATTTTACCCGTGATGGAGATGAAGCCACGCACTTTTTGGAAACAAGAAAGCGCGAGCCTTCAAACGGCTTCCCACAACTTATTGTCCTCGATCTGAATCTGCCGAAAAAAAGTGGTTTTGAAGTGTTGGAGTTCGTGAAACGCGACGAGATGCTGAAGCAGATTCCGGTGGTTGTCCTCAGCTCTTCACAAAATCCGGAAGACATCGTCAAGGCGTATGATCTTCACGCCAACTGTTATTTGAACAAACCCCCAAACTTCAATGGCTTTACCAACATCGTCAAAGCCATTGAATATTTTTTAATCGGACGATGAACCTTCCTTAGACACAGGCCACACGATGGTCATTGTAGCCGTACCCTTCATTCGAGGGTATTTTTCGGGAGCCACCCCCTACATCATTTGTTGACGGACAGGCACAGGGGCCTGTCCCGACATCCTTGTCGTTGTAGGGGACAGCCTGCGTGTCGTCCCGTATCGTATTTCTTCACACATTCGTTTTCCCCTTCCTCTCCCCTTGAAGTGTCTCAATTTCAATACTTCAATACATGAGACACTTTATTGTCTCATTAAAAAGACGGCATTCCCACTATCATGCCAAGGATTTTTCCAACACTATGAAATTACGATAAAAATCATCACGTAAAAATTTGGCACGAAATTTGATAGAGATAGAGTTTGAGAAAGCAAGAGAGGTGGAAAAAGCCTGTGCTTTCTCCTGAGAGCTTTCCCCCCTGAGAGCTTTTAGCCCCCTCTCGGGCCTTAACCTGGGAGGGGATCTATCCGAGAAGACAACAGCCGGAACGTTTAAACAAAGGAGGACGCATATGTCTGTCACAAAAAACATCCACTTGGGACAAGGTTTGGGCGCTTCTCAAATCGTTCCGGCATGCACTCGGTGTGCCGGGCTGTTGCTCATGGAGGGTCTATTGGATCCATTCGACGATACGGGGCACATGCGCCGATGGGCGTGGCGGTGTGTGCAGTGCAGAGATATCGTGGATTCGCTCATTCTGAGACACCGGACATGTGCGGACCTTTCGACTCTTACCGCGATGCGTCGCAGACATTGGATGAGTGTAAACGCTTTGATGACGTTGATCAAGAAGCCCGCAAACTGATGATCGTCGATTTTAAAAAAAGGTGAAAAACCGCAACGACAAAAAAAGAGGGTGCCGTATGAACAACCTTCGTCTTACACCAAATGAGATCGATAAACACGCCTTTGCAATAAAGAGATACCGCATCAACAACCTTCGTCTTACACCAATAATGGCTATTTTCTTAGCTTTGGCCTTGGCCTTGATCTTCAGCCAATGGGCTAGGACAATGGCCACAGACACCACGGACATGGTCCTGATCCCCAAAGGTGAATTCTCCATGGGCAGCAAGGACCACAGCAGCCACCGGTTCTGGAATCAGCCGGAAAACAATTTCTAGGCACTCAGCCCGTAAGCTGGATCCACGTCGAGGACCTGGGACGTCTTGTCGCGGCCGTGCTGGAACAAACTGCGTTCAGCGGCGTGCTCAACGCGGTGGCTCCCCATCCGGTCACCATGAAAAAATTTTGCCGGCAACTGGGCCGTGCCCTGGGAAGACCGTCCTGGCTTCCCGTTCCGGCGTGGGCTCTTCAACTCGGGTTGGGTGAACTGTCGACGCTCATGACTCGCGGTCAATCGGTGAATCCTTTCAGGGCGCGACAGTTGGGATTTGCCTTCACATATCCTGACCTGGAATCGGCCTTGTCTGCGATCCTGGGAAAGAATTCGTGATCGACGATCTCTTGACGAATCCCGGCCTGTTCATCGGCGTAGGGTTCGTTCTGGTATGATATATGGTCGGATCGATTCAGGATTTAAAGGAGGAAACTGATGCCATCATCATCGACCACGTTCCAGCTTGGAAAGCCCTTTCGGGGGCGTATCCTGATTGCCGGTTTGTTTGCCCTTCTGTTGATGACCCCGGTACAGAGTCATGCGCAGCAAGGGCTTCCCCCACAAGGCAATGCCCACGGCGATTTGTCGGACCCCATGCTGCCCCCACCCGGCATCATCGGCGTCGCGCTGCACCTCACGGCCGAACGCATCGGCGATCCCGCCGGTTTGTTTATCCGGGCTACCCATCCCCTGGGACCGGCCGTGAGAGCGGGGCTTACGCACGGGCAGGAAATCCTGGCCGTGGACGGGCAGTCCGTCAAAGGCAAGACGTACCGGGAGGTCGTGTCCATGATACGGGGCGAGATCGGGACGACCGTCACGCTCCTGGTCAAGACCTTTTCCGACGTGAAGGAAGTGAAAATTATTCGCACCAGCGAGGCGAAGCTGACCGAAGAAGAACAACGGATTTAATCACACGGGACGGCACGGGGGCCGTCCCCTACAACGACCATGCCCTCCCATATCACGTCTAACCACCAGCTCCCTGCAAAGCCGCCCATCGCGTCGGATCTTCCCATGCGGTTGGGGATCAGCCGCTGCCTGTTGGGTGAACCCGTCCGGTTTGACGGCGGCCATAAACGGGATCTTTTTCTGGTGGACGTACTCGGGCAACACGTGGAATGGATTCCGATGTGTCCCGAAGTGGAGGCCGGATTCGGCACGCCGAGAGAATCGATGCGTTTGGTCGATGACGTGGCTGAACCGCGATTGATGGCAGTTCGTTCTCATCACGATCACACTGACCGGATGCGCCGGTACGCCAAGCAACGATTGCGCGACTTGCAAGCGTTGAACCTGTCCGGATACGTGTTCAAAAAAGATTCCCCCAGTTGCGGAACCCAGCGCGTTCGCGTGTATGCCCGCGACGGCAATCTCCTGGGAACGGGGAAGGGACTGTTTGCCGATGCGTTCCAACGCGCGTTTCCCTTGACTCCCATAGAAGAAGAAGGACGACTCCGGGACCAGGGCCTTCGGGAAAACTTTATCGAACGCGTGTTCGGCTATCACCGATGGCAAGTGCTCACCGCACGCCTCACCCATGGACGGCTGGTGGCGTTTCATACGGCCCACAAATACCTGCTGTTGGCCCACAGCCAGCGCCATTACCGGGAACTTGGTCGATTGGTCGCCGATGTCAAACAATACTCCGTCCGGGAACTGACCCGGACCTACGGGCAACGGTTTATGGAAGCCCTGGCCGTCAAGACCACCATTCGTAAACACGTAAACGTGCTCCAACACCTGGCCGGTCATTTCAAGGACGCCTTAAGTTCCGCGGTGCGGGATGAACTCCACGCGGTGATTGGCGATTATCAGAAAGGGTTCGTACCGCTGAGCGTCCCCGTCACCTTGATCAGACACTACGTCCGTGTGCTGGACGTCCCGTACCTGAAGGACCAGGTGTATCTTGCGCCTCATCCCAAGGAACTCATGTTGCGAAACCATGTCTGATTTTCAGATCATTCAGGACGGCACCCTTCGGCTTCGCTTCCTTCGGCTAGGCTCAGGATAGACAGGGCAGGCGCAGGCCGTCCCCTACAATAACAAGAAGAATTTCGGTATGATGTAGGGACAACCCCCTGTGGTTATCCGTTAACGAAGGAGAAATATCGATGAATGATTCAACAAAAGGTGTGGTGCTCGTCGGGCATGGAGGCATTCCGAAGGATTACCCCGGGGAACTGGTCACGAAGCTCAAGCGGCTGGAAGCCCAACGACGGGCCGCGGGCGTGCCGATGTCACAGGAAGAAGATGAACTCGACCAGAAAATCCGGCTGTGGCCCCGAACCCCGGAAACCGATCCCTACCAGGCCGGCCTGGAATTATTGGCCACCCGCCTCAAGCCCCTCCTGCACGGGGCACGGTTCTCCACGGCATATAACGAGTTTTGCACGCCCACGCTCAGTGAAGCCATTGAACAACAGATCGCCGACGGAGCCAACGACATTGCCGTAGTCTCCACCATGTTCACCCCAGGGGGCTCGCACTCGGAATATGAAATTCCCGAAGAAATGGACGAACTGCGTCAAAAATATCCCGACGTGACCCTGACCTACGCCTGGCCCTTCGATCTGGACAAGGTCGCGGACATGCTCTGCGAACACCTCGACCGCTTCCAGAACAACCCCGTCGGGTGATAGCCCCCTTTACTCCCTCGCCCCTTGAGGGTGTATAGACCGGGGACATGGGTAACACCTGTTCGGAGACATAGGTAACACCTGTAAAGTGCAGGGTTCACCCCCAAATCGAAAGGGAGACCGACCATGCCATGGAAAGAGGTGTCCACTCTGTCGCAACGCAAAGAGTTCATCGTGTTAGCCATGCAGCCCGCCCGCAACGTCCGCGCCCTGTGTCGCGCGTGCTCCATCAGCCCCAAGACCGGGTATAAATGGCTGGCCCGGTATGCAGCCGAGGGCGAGCCGGGGTTGCAGGCCCGGTCGCGGCGGCCGCAACAGATGCCCCAGCGCACCGACGCCGCCCGGGAACACGCGATTCTGCACCTCCGCACGGCGCATCCGGCGTGGGGCGGCCGGAAGCTGCACGCCCGCTTGCAGGCGTTGGGCTATCCGGCGGTCCCGTCGCCGAGCACCATTACCGCCATTCTGTGCCGACACGGGCGCCTCGCGCCCGCCGGATCCGCCCCCAAGGCTTGGCAGCGCTTCGAACACGCCATGCCCAATGCCTTGTGGCAAATGGATTTCAAAGGCCATTGCGCCGTCGGCCCCGGCCGCTGTCACCCCCTGACCATCTTGGATGACTGTTCCCGGTTTGCCCTGTGTCTGCAAGCCTGTGCCAATGAACAAACGGCCACGGTCCAAGCGCACTTGATCGCCACCTTCCGGCGGTATGGCTTGCCCGCCCGCCTGCTGATGGATAACGGCGCCCACTGGGGCGATCGGGCCGCCCGCCCCTTCACGCCCCTGACCGTCTGGTGCATCCGCCTCGGCATTGCGATCAGCCATGCCCGGCCCGCGCATCCCCAGACGTTGGGCAAAGACGAACGCTTTCATCGCACCCTCAAAGCTGAGCTGCTCCACCAGCGCCTCTTTCTCGATCTGGCGCACTGCCAACAGCACTTTGACCGCTGGCGTGCCCTCTATAACTTGGACCGCCCCCATGAAGCCTTGGCGAGGGCCGTCCCCGCGTCGCGCTATCAGCCCAGTCCCCGCGTGTTCCCCGAAAGCCTGCCGCCCATTGAGTATGGCGCCACCGATATCGTGCGCAAGGTCCAGGCCCAAGGCGAAGTCTCGTATCGTGGCCGGATCTTTCGCGTCTGCAAAGCGTTCCGGGGCTATCCCGTCGCGCTCCGCCCGACTCCCCACGATGGGCTCTGGCGGGTGTATTTTTGTCATCAACATGTGGCGGATCTCGATTTACACCACCCCGCTCACTAAGGCACAATGTGTTACCCATGTCCCCGAACACCTGTTACCTATCTCTCCGGTCCGTACAGTGGGAGAGGGCTGGGGTGAGGGGGAACCAAGCCACCCCTTTTTTTGTTGGGTAAAGGGGCTGATTTTCTATATTTTCTACAAGAAGACGACGCAGGGATAGATTTTAGATAAGTAATTACTTATAATATCAAACCAGATGGGTCGGCATCGTGCAAAAACTGTGATATGGATGGGTAACTCGCGGAAACAGGTGCAAGGGTTTCCAAAGGAAGTCAAAGCCGATATTGGGGCTGCGCTGTACGACGTGCAAAAAGGCGCAACACCTCCACGGGCCAAACCCTTGAAAGGGGTAGGCCATGGAGTTTTTGAAATTGTGACGCGGTTTGATGCCAATACTTACCGCACCGTGTATGCGGTGCAAATTGGTGAACGAGTCTATGTGCTGCACGCCTTTCAAAAGAAATCACCCCAAGGGCGTAAAACGGCCAACCTGGACGTGGAGATGATTGTTCGGCGGTATAAGGAGGCAGTGGAGCTGGAAAGGGAGAAGAAGTAATGGGCAAAAAAACAAAAATCGAGTTTGAGGAAAGTTCCGGGAATGTGTTTGCCGATTTGGGACTGGAGGATGCCGAGGAATTACTGGTCCGGGCTAAACTTGGCCATTCCGTGAGGATGGTCCTTGAAAAAAGGAAGCTCAAACAACGGGAGATCTGCCAATTGTTGGAGATCAAACAGCCGGAAGTTTCCAACTTGATGAATGGCCGCTATACACTGTTTTCTCAGGAGCGGCTGTTTGGATTTCTCAATAAACTTGACTGGAAAGTGACAGTGAAGATAGCTCCAAGACGCAAAGGGGAAAAACCCCAGGATGTCGTTTTTGCCTGAAGAGCGGGAAAGAAAGGCGGGCTTTATATTCAGGCAGCCCAGCCGAGGCTTTCCAGCCAGTTGAGCGCGGCGTCTTCAACCTCAGATTCGGTGATGCGGGTCATGGCGTCTCCCATGAATCGTCCAGGGTCCACGGCCGGTTTGGCTCAGCAGGTTTGGTAGTCATATGTCCTCCAAGCCGCCTATAATAGTCCAACTCAGACCATGATGGCTACCGAACAAGAGGTTTCAGTTCGGCTGATTGCAATGTTTGAATTCGGCTATTTGAAAGTTTAGTTATCGGCTGGTTGAAATAAGATGGTTCGTGTCCATTTGTAATGCTCTTTATCCAACGCGACCTCGTTTTAGACGCTTTGTTTGCACCTAACACTAGGAGGGCAGGCAACATCCGATCTAAACATTCAACCCAAGCCAAGAAAAAATCCACCCGGCGATTCTGTTAAGTTCAGCAAGGCTGGCCTACAAACGAAACAACTATAGGCAATATCTTGGCAGCTTCCACCACCACAAAGCCCATTCGATAGAGATCCCTACTCAAACATTGATCTGCAGTCAAAGAAGTAATCTCTTCAGCCGATAGGTTCAAGCTGTCCGCCAAGACAAGTTTAAATTCCATTCTGCCGCCCAGTTCCATTCCCTTGGCCTCCAAACCAGATCGCAATTCCGCCGGGTGATTATCGAAAAAACTTTGATGTTGCTTTATCTCATGCAAGAGCTTCAGTGCCCACCATCTACACAAAAGACTCGAACCATCTGCGACCATTCCGCCACCGATCGGGGCGATAGCATTATCCCCCATTTGCACGGCGCAATTTACGTTTTTCCTCCTCAGTTCCTGCTTTTCTTCGTCCGTCAATTCAGTTCCTTTAACCCCTCGAAGGATGTTGGGCTCAACCAATTCCGGCCAATTCGAATGCATGATTCTCAGCAAGTCTTGCCGAACCCATCCAATATCTCCGCGTCGAGGAGGGTGCAGTCTTACATCAACAAAATACGCATCTTCCTGAGCAACAATTGCAAACAGCAAATAATCCGATCGTTTCACAAATCCAGATCCTTTAACTTCCTTGCTGAGATGAAAGTGATGCATGCCGAAATCCCACAGAAGCCCGTCTAGGCTCCTTTCACCCGTCGCAGAGTCAATACCCTTGCTGAGAAAGCAATTGACGTTTTCGCCCTCTGTCAAGAGATGCCGAATGAGAAAAACCGCTTCCCAAGCACTTGCTGCTTTTTCTCGTTGTTTCGCCACCTTTTCGCGCGTGAGCTCACCCAAAGATTCGTGTATTTCTTCAGAAAAATAAACTCTGCGGGGAAGCGGAGTGATCCTTCTATTCAGCATTTCAAAATATCGTGCGGCCAGACTGCGGACATCCAAGTTGTCTTCATAGAAGATATTGTGTTTGTCGAACTGCTGCTTAATGATGTGTGCCAGATCAGATTCGAAATTCATAATGTGCCTCAACCACGCATAGGCCAGATACCATGACTCTTTTGCATCAATCCCTCAACAACAGACTGCCTGACGACAGCTTGGGCAGTAGTTCATCGCGCTGGACAACAAAGTGTTGCGGCAGATCGGTTGTCAGCCATTCGCCACAGCTTGTTCCCGTAGCCGGTCGTGGCGGCGCTATCAGCGGGCTTCGTTGTCGAGGCATCTACAGGTTTCTTCGGGTTCCGTGCCTTCATTCGGAACTCCGGGGGTTTGGTGTTATCCGTCTTGGCCTTGGGGGCGGGCACGGCCGAACTGCTGGCGGTTTTCCTGTTGGATGGCTTGCAGGCAGGCTTCGCAAATGTCGCCGTGTTCGTCGGTCATATAGGTTTCGGTGATTTCTCCACAGCGATCACAGATCATGGTGTGTCCTCCGGCCTTACTCTTTGCCGTTCTGGGCGCCTTCTTCCGCGGGCGCGGCGGGAGTAGGACGTTCTTTTTTGTTATCCATCGCAAACAGGACCAGCAGGGACACGACCCCCACGCTGATGGCGCTGTCCGCCACGTTGAACGCCGGCCAGTGATAGCCTCCCATGTAAAAGTCGAGAAAGTCCACGACTTCACCATATTGCAACCGGTCGAGCAGATTCCCGATCGCTCCTCCGAAAATGCTGGAGACGCTCAGTTGGCCGCACACGTCCGCCGGGTGCATTCGATAAAAGATCGTCCCCAGCAGGCCCAGGGCGAAGATGGACGTCCCCACGAAGAAGATGAGCCGGAACGCGCTGTTGGTCGTGGCAAACATGCCGAAAGCCGCGCCGGGGTTCCGAATATAGGTCAGGTTGAAAAACCCGGCGATGATGGGGATCGATTCATGCAAGTGCATGGTATGCATGATGAGGGTCTTGGTGATTTGATCCAGGACCACGATGACGAGACCCACGCCAAGCAGGATGCCCCACCGCTGGAATCCGTGGTTCACGCCACGGCCTCGATGCACCGGTCACAGAGCGTCGGATGATCGGAGGCGTTGCCCACGGAGGTACGATAGTTCCAGCAGCGCTCACATTTTTCACCCTCCGCCTTCACGACGTTCACGCTCATTCCCAACGCCTCGTCACTTGCCAGATGTTTCTCGCCGGCTGGGTTTTCAATGGGACGGAGAACCACCTGGGAGACGATGAACAGCGCCGGCAACTCTTCTTCATAGGCTTGCAGAAAACCGTGCGCGGCCGGAACCACGTTCAGCACCACGCGAGCCTCCAGCGAAGACCCGATAACTTTTTCTCGCCGCTGTTGTTCCAATGCCGAAAGGACCACGGTCCGGATGGCCAGTAATTGTTTCCAGTTGGCTTCCAGTTCGGCCGCATCGTGTATTGCCACGGGCTCGGGAAAGGTCGAGAGATGGACCGAGTCCTCCGGCGACGGTTCCTTGCCCGGCACGGCGTCCCATACGTCTTCCGCGGTAAAGCTCAGAATCGGGGCCATGAGCCGGGCCAGTCCCGTGACGACGTGGAACAGGACCATTTGCGAGCCCCGTCGCAAGGGTGAGTCCGGTCGAAAGGTGTAGAGCCGGTCCTTCAGGATATCCAGGTAGGTCGCACTCATGTCCACGGAACAGAAGTAGTCCAGTTCGTGCACGATCTGCCGGAAATCGAATTCGTCGTAGCCTTGCCGGACGTGACGGATGAGGTTGTTGAATCGCAGCAGGGCCCACCGGTCCAACTCCGGTAACTGGGAGATTTCCACCTGATGCGCCGGATTGTGCGGGTCAAAGTCGTAGACGTTGCTGAGCAGGTACCGGCAGGTATTCCGGATTTTCCGGTAGGCCTCGACCAATTGCGTGAGGATCTGCGATGAGACGCGCAGGTCTTCCTGGTAATCCTGCGCTGCGACCCACAAACGGAGGATTTCCGCGCCATGCTGTTTGATCACGTCCTGGGGCGCCACCACGTTCCCGGCGGACTTGGACATCTTTTTGCCCTGCCCGTCCACCACAAACCCGTGGGTCAGGACGGCCCGATAGGGCGCCCGCCCGTCCGTGGTCACGGATGACAAGAGCGCGCTATGGAACCACCCCCGGTGCTGGTCCGACCCTTCCAAATACAGGCTCGCCGGCCACCAGTCTTCGCCCTGCTGTTTCACGACCGCGGCATGACTCACCCCCGACTCCAGCCACACGTCCAGGATGTCCTGTTCCTTGTTGAACTCAGCGGCCCCGCATGTCGCACAAACTGTGCCGTCAGGGAGCAAGTCCCGCGCCGGCCGTTCGAACCACACGTCAGAGCCATGCTCGCTCACCAGGCCGGCGATCCGGTCGATGACCTGCGCGTTGATCAACGGGGTTTGGCATTGCGCGCACGTGAATCCGGGAATCGGCGTTCCCCAGATCCGTTGACGGGACAGACACCAGTCCGGCCGGTTCTGGATCATGCCATAGATGCGCTCGCGGCCTCGCTCCGGGATCCATTGCACGCGGTCGATTTCTTCGAGCGCCCGCTCGCGTAACCGGCCTTTGTCCATGGAGACGAACCATTGCTGCGTGGCGCGAAAAATCACCGGCTTCTTACAGCGCCAGCAATGGGGATAGGAATGGATCAATTTGCCGTGGCCGACCAGCACGCCGAGTTGCCGGAGCTTTTCCACGATGGCCGGGTCGGCTTTGAACACGTGCTGCCCGGCAAACTCCCGGACCTCATCGGTGAAACGTCCGTAATCATCGACCGGCACCAGGACCTGGAGTGGTTCCACGAGAACATCCTTGTACAAAGGTGAGTTATATTCCAATGCCAGCAGATAGTCGTCCATCCCATGACCCGGCGCGATGTGCACGCACCCGGTTCCCTGTTCCAGCGTCACAAATTCGCCAAGCACAATAGACGAGAGTCCGTCGTCCAAGGGTCGTTGACAGCGAAGGGCCTCGAATACGTCATTCCCTTTTTTGCGACCGATGATTTCATGGTCTTTCAAATCACATTCCTGGCATACCTTCTCGACCAACTTTTCCGCCATGACCAGCACTTCATCGCCGACGCGGACGAACGCATATTCGATTAAGGGATGAATCGCGACAGCCTGATTCGCCGGAAGGGTCCAGGGCGTCGTGGTCCAGATGACGATCGAGACTTTCTCGATTCCCGCAAGGCCGACAAGGCCTAGCCGTTCCCTTGAGGCCGCATCAAACGGAAATTTCACGTAGATGGAGGGAGAGGTATGATCCATGTATTCCACCTCGGCCTCGGCCAGGGCGGTCTGATCCTGCGTGCACCACAACACGGGTTTCAGCCCTTTGTACACGACGCCCTGCTCCACGAATTTGCCGAACTCCCGAATGATGGTCGCCTCGTAGGCTTTGTCCATCGTGAGGTAGGGACGGTCCCAATCACCCAGCACGCCCAACCGTTGAAACTCGTCCCGTTGGATGTTCCAGAATTTGTCCGCGTACTCGCGACATTGCCGGCGCAGTTCCGTGGCGCTCATGTCTTTTTTCTTGTCGCCGAGTTGCTTCGTGACCTGGTGTTCGATGGGCAACCCGTGGCAATCCCAGCCCGGCACGTAGGGCGATTGCATGCCTTCCATGGTGCGGGACTTCACGATGATGTCCTTGAGTATTTTGTTGAGCGCGTGGCCGATGTGAATGTGGCCGTTGGCGTAGGGCGGGCCGTCATGCAGGACATACAGCGGCTTGCCCGCCCGGGACTCCTGAATGCGTTGATAGAGCCCCTGTTTTGCCCAGCGGGCGACGAATTCCGGCTCGCGGTTCGGCAGGTTCCCTTTCATAGGGAATGCCGTTTGGGGCAAATTGAGCGTTGATTTATAATCCATCGTTCAAATGGGTGCGTGACAAAAAGAAGGGAGAGAGCAAGGGCGAAGGAGGCCGCTGCGTGGCCGTCATCCCGCTCGTTAGCTGACTGCCATCATTCGATCGAGCGCAATCCGGGCCAAGACCTTTTCGTCGACCGGCACGGAAATCTGATTCACCACACAGCCTTGCGCGAGATTCTCCATGCTCCAACACAGGTGAGCGGCATCGATCCGGAACATGGTCGCGCACCGGCACACGGTGGGAGACAGGAAGAACACCTGCTTGTCGGTTTCTTCGTGTTTCAGCCGGTTGACCAGATTCAACTCCGTACCCACGACCCACAGGGTCCCCGGTTGAGCCTGTTTGACCGTACGAATAATAGTCTCGGTGGACCCCACCGCATCGGCTTGGTTGACCACGTCTTCGTGGCATTCCGGATGCACGATGATCCGAATGCCCGGATAGGTCTTCCGAAAATACTCCACGTGCGTGGGTTGAAACATCTGATGAACGCTGCAATGCCCTTTCCATAAAATCAGGCGGGCTTTTCGTATCGCTTCTTTCGTGTTCCCCCCGTAGGGCAGGTACGGGTCCCAGACAATCATCTGTTCCCGCGGCATCCCCATGGTATTGGCCACGTTGCGTCCGAGATGTTCGTCCGGGAAGAAGAGGATCTTTTCTCGCCGGGCCCAGCACCAGTCCATGACGGCCCTGGCATTGGACGACGTACAGGTAATGCCCCCGTGCTCCCCGCAAAAGGCCTTGAGGACCGCGGCAGAGTTCACGTACACCGCGGGCATGACGTCCTCTTCCACGGACAGCACGCGCGCCAATTCTTCCCAACACTGGTCCACCTGCTCAATGGCCGCCATATCCGCCATGGAACACCCCGCGGCCAAATCCGGTAAAAGGACGGTCTGGTTCGACCGGCTCAGAATATCCGCGGTTTCCGCCATAAAGTGGACGCCGCAAAAAACTACGTAGGGGTACTGCGACCGTTCCGCCGCCAACTTGGACAGCAATAGGGAGTCCCCCCTGAGGTCGGCGTGCACGATGACTTCGTCCCGCTGGTAGTTATGCCCCAGGATCAGCACCCGATCGCCGAGTGCCTGCTTGGCCGCCCTGGTCCGGTCAAAGAGTTCCTCGACCGGGACCGACTCGTAATCGGTGATGGGGAATGCCTTGGTTTCAACGGAATTCACGCACGCACCTCTTCCTTCAGTGACTCAAACTTTTTCAATGGCTTGCTCCCTTCGCTTGATGGTCAAGCATGTACCCAGTCTAAATTTTTGATTGTAGCAGATCTGGAACATCCTGCAACAGTGCCCGGAGGGAGGGATGCGCCCTTTCCAAAGTTCGTCAAATCCATTGATTCCAACCGTTCATCCCTTCCGACCGACCATTCATGAAAACCTGGTTGCCTCCTTGGCACCCATCTCGTAGCCTTCCGTCATATTCACCCATCTTTTTCTCCCAAAAGGTCGATGGAATCTTTGTACGAGATCGGCTAGTTGGCTCGTTTGGAGCCTTTCGGCAATAAGCATGTCCCGTCCCTGGAAACTCTGGTGCTGTTTGTGCCTTGTTGGTGGCGTCACCCTGATCGCCCCGCATTTGGAGAAGGAGGACAACCAATCGGTGTGCCTCTGTCAACACCATGTGGGGCAGACGGGGCGGCGGTCTCGCCGGTCGCGATCAGCCACAACATGTCAGCGAACATGCTGCGAAGGGGATGTATGAGATAGCCTATTCGTAATCGTCCGGGGACACCGCCCGGAGTGGACTGACAGAGAACAGGTTAACGCGCGGCGTCTACCTCCTCGTCGATCAAGTCGAGGATTTTCTGCTGGTCATGTTGGGCGTTACGGTCCTTGATCTCGTGAACGGTAAGGTCCAACACACGGCGGCGCACGGCTTCATCGACGAACCGGGAGAGGTCGCCCTTCTTGCCGCCGGTGCGCGCAAGAAAAGTACGGATCGCCTGATCCGTCTTTTCAGGAATCGAGAGGTTCCATCGTGTCATGGGTTAATCTCTGCGCATAAACGCTTATGCGCACATCATTACCGCATATTGGCCCGTGACGGCAATTCCGCAGTTTCCCTTCTGTCGTCCTTAACTCCCTTCCTCTATCCTCTCCGACATCCTTCATTCGGAGACCTTGGTTTTTGCCCCCCCCTCACCCAGCCCTCTCCCCAAGGTGGGAGAGGGCTGGGGTGGTACAGACCGGGCACATTGTTTACATTTTAAACCGGGGACATGGTTTACACTGGTAGACTCCACGGCAAAGGAGGGCCTGCGCATGCCGTGGAAGGAGTGGAAGATCATGGATCAACGAGAACAGTTTGTACGTGACTGGTTAAGTGGGGAGTATACGAAGGTCGATTTGTGCACCGGGTATGGGATCAGCCGCCCCACGGGGGACAAGTGGCTGGCGCGGTATCACGCGCACGGGGTGGCGGGGTTAGCGGACGGGGCGCGGCGGCCGCATACGCAGCCACACCAGACCCCGGAGGCGGTCATCGAGGCCATTCTCGCGATGAAGCACCGCCATCCGAGTTTTGGGCCGAAGAAGATTCGGGATCGGTTACGGGCGGTGGCGCCGGACGAGGCGTGGCCGGTGGATAGCACGGTGGGGGTGATCTTGAAACGGGCGGGGTTGGTGCGGCCGCGGCGGATGCGGCGACGCGTGCCTGCGGATCCCCAGCGCCTGAGCCGAGGCACGGCCACGGCGCCCACCTGGAGTGCGGACTTCAAGGGGGATTTTCCGTTGGGCACAGGGCAGCGCTGTTATCCGCTCACCGTCATGGATCACGCCAGCCGGTATGTGCTGCGGTGTGAGGGGTTGCTCCAGCCGACGCGGGCCGCGGTGCAGCCGTGGTTGGCGTGGGTGTTTCACGAGTATGGGCTGCCGGCGACGATTCGGACGGACAACGGCCCCCCTTTTGCCTCCACCGCGCTCGGGGGCCTGAGTCGGTTGGCGGCGTGGTGGGTGCGGTTAGGCATTCGGCCCGAACGGATTCGGCCGGGCACGCCGAGTGAGAATGGCTGCCATGAGCGGATGCATCGGGCGCTCAAAGCGGCGGTGGGGCCGCCCGCGGCGACTTTGGCGGCGCAACAACGGCGGTTGGCGGCGTTTGTGGACGAATATAATTGGGCCCGCTCGCATGAGGCGTTAAACCGACAGACTCCCGGCCAGGTGTATCAGCCGTCGCCGCGGCCGTATCCGGCGAAGCTCCCGCCGATCGCGTATGCCCCGGGGACGCGCGTGCGGCAGGTTCGGCAGAACGGCGAAGTCCGCTGGCGGGGGCACGTGCTATACCTCTCGGAGGTGCTGGCGCAGGAGCCGGTGGGCTTCACACAGATCGGGGAAAGCACGTGGGCGATCCATTATAGTTTTCATCGACTGGGGACCCTGGATGACCGGACGTTGACGATTATCCCGGTCCGGCAGTGGCATCAACCGGAAACCCTGCAGGCGATGTAAACCATGTGTCCGGTTTAGTTTGTAAACCATGTCCGGCTTGTACAGTGAGGGGGGACGCCGGGGTGAGGGGGGACGATTGAGGCCCACCATCTGTGGTATCGCCGGACGCGGCCAATGCGGCCGAGGCATGAAAAAGTATCAGAACGATGAGTGCAAACAAAGTTGATGGCATGGCAAAAAAGAAGGGCAGCCAATTGGCTGCCCTTTCTCTCTCCAAAGGTGGCGGCCTGTCGCCGCACCCTTCCGGCTCCAGCCGGAGGCACCCTGGTGGTTATCGCTTCGCGCCGAATGCCCCGATGAAGGCGGCTTCTCCCGCCGGAGCGCTCTGCTGGGTGGCGTAAAAGGTGCCCGCGACCGAACCGGGAGCCTGGGGCTTGTAGTCTACCATTCCTCTTCTTTGATGATAGGTTAGCTCCGCGCTGGTGTCAGTGGTATTGTCCGCCTTATAGTCAGGGTTCGCTTCAGTTGTTGAGAACCTTCTGAATTCCTGTCCGAAAAACTGGCCCTTCCAGTGACCGCTGAAGGATTTGCCCTCAACCACGCCGACGGCCTCATCCCCAAAACCACCTCCTATGCCATTTCCGCTAAAGGTGTGTTTCTGTAATTCAATGCTGCCCTCGATTTGATTGCCGCCGGCGACGATGTTCGTGACTGCGCCCTCGATGCTGCCATTGTTATCCACATCCACGCCGCCTGTCGGATTCACGAACTGGGCGGTGAGGTTAACGTCCCCAGTGAAATAGCTCGAATCCCCTCCCGCGAGGTAGGCGCCATTCGCCTGCCCACGGTAGGTGGCGTTTACGTCTCTGCCGTCTTCCACGAAATCGTCGATGTTGCTAGTACTGGTAGCCATATTACAGACTCTGACGGATCCACTAATTACGCTCGCCTCCTTTGTCCCTTCCGTAGCACCGCATCGAGAAACAATAAGAGTGTCGAGGGGTTGGCTCCCGTATGCGAATGCGGTTATCCTGGAGTCGCTCAGATTTGTGTTGTTCACCCTCATCCAGATACCGGCGAGCAGATAGTCGGTATCGAGGTTATAGTCATACGTCTCGTCGTAAGGCGTAGTGGTATCATCAGCCGTCTCTTGATTTTTTGCCCCCTTTTTCTCTCGATCGACATCCGTGTAGGCGTTGACGAAGTCGGTGCCCGGGGTGGGGGCGTTGTTCAGATCGAATCCATGGCGGAGGGTGGACGTTCCCGTAAGTGTTAGCGTCGTGCTGCTCGATGTAAGGGCAGTACCACCTGTAGGAGTTACCCTAACCGTCCGCTGTCCGGTTACCCTGTCTGCGCCCGCCCCGGTCACGGTATATAGAGGGTATTCGGCGCATGGCGCAGCGCAAGCACGACGAACGCCGGAAGTGAAAGTGCCCTCATCGTCAGCCGCGGCTACGACAAGGCTGCCCGCTGTCAGGTTGGCGCCCGCTGCGCCCAAAACGGCGTCGGAGAGAAGCTTGTTGTCCCTCAGGTGTTGGATGAGCGAGGAGTTGTTCGTCAAAGCGCGCTCGTCCGTTTCCCGTTGCATGCGAGCGTTCGTGACCGCTTGCACGGCGCTTTGGATAGACGCTATCGCCGATGCGGCTGTGTTCAGAGTGCTTTGAGCCGTTTCCGCGTTCGTCTGTGCTGTTTGCGCCGCGGCCAGCGTGGTGGCCGCCTGCGCAGCGCTGCTCGCGCTTTCGATAAGCGCCAGGGCGCTTTGCGCCGCTATATTCTGATTGACGGCGCTTGTGATTTGACCGGCCGTGGCGTCGGTATTGGTCTGTAGCGCACTCAACGCCGAGCTTGCCCCCGCCGCGCGCGTTTGAGCGTTCGAAAGGATAGTCGCGATCTCTTGCTGCGCTTCGGCTATCTGTTCCGCATCGGTCGGCTGAGTCGGCTGAGTCGGTTCCATATCCGGCATCTGAGCAGTACCGCCGCCACCTCCGCCGCAACCGAAGACGAATGCCGCCATCACCACCACACAAAGCACCGAACCCAAAGATCTCAACATTTTTCTATCTCCCTTTTATCTTCTGCTGAACGAGAAAGGAAATGGGGGCAGGCGAAGCATTCTTCAAAAAGAGGCGCCTACCCCGGGCTGCATAACAGTCCGGGGTAGGCCCTGTGCCCGAAGGCACTGTCTATCTCTTTACTCGGCCTTCCAGGAGCCGAAGGCGCCGAGAATTCTAACCGGGTCATTGACATTGCCCGGAGCGTGAGCGGCGAAGGTGCCCGCGGCTGTCGTAGGATATTCGGTTTGAGCCGCCATTGAATCAGCCGCCGCCTCTTGGAGCCCGTAGAACTGCCCACCCCACACGCCTGCCATGGCCCTGCCCACCAGGGTGCCCGAAGTCTCGCCCTCGAAGCCACCCACGCTGTCGCCATTGTTGGTGTCTGTGGTGACGGTCGCCCGCCCCAGCATCAGTGAACCACCCACGGCCATGCCGCCAGCGTTGATGTTGGAGACGGTTCCGGTGACGACGCCCAGGAGGTTTCCGTCATTATCGCCTACGGTACCAGTGTCTGGAGTATTATCGGCCCCGACGATTCCGCCGAAGTTGGCCTCAAGCATGACGTCCGCGTCGAAGTCCTCGACCATGCCGCCCGCCGAATACAAGCCGCTCGCGACCCCGTTATACGTCGCCTTGCCCTTGAGTGCGGCCCTGACCTCGAACACGTTGCTGCCGCTCGCGAATGCGCCTGCTGAGGAGGCAACGTCCGTATCAGCCACAGCGTCCGGAACCGTCAGCCAGACGCCCCAAGCCAGATAATCGGCATCGGGCGTAGAAGTCATGCCATCCGCGATGGGCTGGAACGTGTAGCCCTGAATCGCTGTGATAGCGCCATCCTCATCGACGCTTATGGAGCAGGAGCCTGGCGTGGCGCAATTGAACCGCCCCGTCTCGGTCGGGATGTTGTCGGTAGCGGATAGATTGCGCGTTCCTGTGAAGGTGGTTCCGTCTCCCGGAATATCGCCGGTGATTATATGGCCTGCACCCGGGGCAGTATTACTATCAACTCCATAATTCTGCATCATCTTAGGCGCCTGGATATCCGTGTAGACGTTGACGTAGGTGTCGGAATCGCCATCCTCCAATAATTCTCTGCCCTTCCAGCCTCCACGCATCATCAACACATCCACCGGTGATTCACCCATTCGCAAGGTGGTACCGACGTCAGCTACCGTGATTGCAGGTCCACTCTCGCCGTAAACCACCATCGCGCTGGCTGTGCCGCCTTGAGTGACGCTTCCAGGAGTGACGCTTCCATCGGTGTGCGCTACGGCGGCGGCCCCCGTTTCCGAGGCCGTCGCCTGCAACTCCGTGCCCACTCTCCCCGCGTTGGAGACAGGCTTGGGCGGATCCCTGTCTTCGAGAACGGCGTTGTCGATGGCACTCTGATTGGTGATCTTGTTCGCCAGAATGGTGATTCCCAGGCCGCGCATCATGGCCGCTTCCTGGGCTTGGTCGCGGGCCGTTTCAGCCGCCATCTGGTACTCTTCGGCCATCGCCGAAGCCGTGGCCGCCTGCGCCGCGTCGTTGGCTTCCTTGGCCATGTCCGCGTACTTCTGTGCGGTCTGCATGGCTACGGTGTCCACCGCGCCGTACAGGGCCATCTTCGCCGCCATATACGCGGCCATGGCCGCATCCTGCGCGGCCTCCAATGCCATTTCTTCAGGCGTGGGGCCCGACGGACAGGCATCCATAGAAGCCGCCATTGTGCCGTCCGGACACGTCACCATCGCCGGTGGATCCGGTGGTGTCGGATCCACCGGCATCGCTGTCGTCCCCCCGCCGCCACCGCCGCATCCAGCCAGCGTCAAGGCAGCAATTACGATTGCATACAAGAAGAATCGTTTCATGTCCATGTTGTCTTATCTCCTTTATAGTACAAGAACTAGAATAATCATCGTATTATCAACAACTTACATAATCTAGACATCACAAACCCAACGCTTGACCCAACACTTTGAATATCGCGTTAGTCACCGACAGGAGACTGTGTTCAAACAGTCTCTGAAGATCTATTGTGGTTGCGTTCGCCCGAAGTACCGGGAAAAATGTAGAGCATTATCAACAATCGTCAATTTAGAAAGTGGCCCTGTGCGACAGTTACGAATCGTCTTGTGCAGCTGGGCCCTACTGGTGCTAGTCGGCATCGGGTCTGCAGTAGACTCTGCCGATACCCTCCCGAATGCCACGACCGAATCCTGGGGTGAGGCAAGAAAACTCTGATCGCCGGGGCCCACTAGTAGCCTGTGTGAAGCTATGATGGATGCCTGGAGTGGGGACAGATCCGTTGGTCTTCCGGTCGCAAGTCGCACCCGCTGGGGCGGATCTGCTGGCCGGACTCGATTCGTGGGAATCGCGTCTGCGCCGGGGGAAAGGTCGGCGACGACAACCTGGACATTCGCTCAAGAATCGTGTGGGTCGCGCAACCCGTCCATGCCGACCGTCCCCCAGTTTAGGTCACGGCGAAAGTGAGGCAATGACTGAATTGAAGGGTCCCTGTGATGGTTGGGGGAAAGGGGCCATTCGCCCAGCCATTTGAAACCGTCGGCCAGTTCAAGGTTTCCTGTTTTGGCGGCGATGCTGGCGACAAGCAGAGGGGTAAATACCCGGAGGCCGAAGGCCATGCTGAGCCCCAGGCCGGTTAGGATTACCAAAGATGTCTCTCCGAATCCCATAGTATCCGTAAGCTTCCCCTTAGCTGACACATGCTGAAGTTGGAGTTTTCTGGCAGGAGAACCCTGTAAGGAGACGACCATGAGACGAAGTCGATTCACCGAGACGCAAATTGTATCGATTCTGAAAGAAGCGGAGGCTGGGAAGAAGGCGCGGGAGATCTGCCGTCAGCATGGCATCAGTGATGCGACGTATTATCACTGGAAATCGAAATACGGCGGGATGAGCGCCTCGGACCTCAAGCGCTTGAAGGAGACCGAGGGGGAACTCGCCCAGTACAAGCGGATGTACGCGGAACTGGCGCGGGAGAACGACGCGCTGAAGGCATTGATTGCAAAAAAGCTCTAAGGCCACCGGCGAAGCGCGAAGCCGCGCACTACCTGGTGGCCCAGGGACGACTGAGCACGACCCGGGCCTGTGCCGCCGTCCAACTCTCGCGCTCAAGCTGGTACCGACCCGGACGCGTACTCAACCCCAAGGATCGTGCAATCATCGAGGCACTCAACGACGTGGTGGAACACCACCCGCGCTGGGGGTTTGGATGTGCTCCCACCGCCTGCGCCTGCTGGGCCAGCGGTGGAACCACAAACGCGTCTACCGGGTCTATAAGGCCATGAAACTCAATCTCCCCCGACGAGCGAAACGGCGCCTGCCCCACCGGGTCCAGCGACCGATGGAGGTGGCGGCCCGCGCCAACGCCGAATGGTCAATGGACTTTATGGCCGATACGCTGTATCAGGGGTGCCGCTTTCGCACGTTGAACATCCTCGACGAGGGGGTGCGCGAAGCCTTGGCGATCGTCATCGACACCTCCATTCCCGGCGCGCGTGTGGTGCGCACGCTGGAGCGGCTGGTGGCATGGCGGGGCAAACCGGACGCGATCCGCGTCGATAACGGGCCCGAGTATTTGTCCCAAGTGTTGACCGCCTGGTGCCGGAACCAGGGCGTGCAACTCAACGACATCCAGCCTGGCAAGCCGAATCAGAATGCCGACATCGAACGCTTCAATCGCACCTTCCGGCATGAGGTCCTGGATGCTTACGTGTTCCACTCGCTCAGGGAGGTTCGGGAAATGACTCGCCAGTGGCTCACCGTCTACAACGAGGAACGCCCCCATGACAGCTTGGGAAGCCTACCGCCTGCCATGTTCAGACGGCAGGTCGAACAGGCCAGAAACTCTACTTTAGAACTGTCTCCTTGACGGGGAAGCTTACGATTTGTCTGAACTGCTGCAGGGAGTTGGTTGTGGTCTTGCTCGGTCTTGCATCGGCTAGCGGAAATGGGTTGCTGGCTAGTGATGATGCCACTGTGCGAGCAAATGCCAAACAGGCTCGTGAGAACCTGCTGAAAGATGGGTGGTTTGATTTATTGGACGAAGAAAATTAACTTAGTTGCTCGGCTTTCACTTATCAAAATCTTTGTAAGCTTGTACCCCGCTGCTCTCCGTTGCGATATCAGTTGCAGAACGTTGTTGAAACATCATCACCAGAGAAGGAGCGACACTATTGAGGCTGCGAGTGAGACCACGCTGGCGATTATGATCCCCCAATGGACCTTCTCTAGTATTTTGTAGCGGTGTTCTCCGTGGCCTATTGCGAAGTAGGCTACTGGGAAAAGTAAGGACCACAGCTTGTTGAGTCTCTGCCCGGTTGAGTAGACAGTGAACCCAAACAGCAACAAAACGAAAAAATAAAGGATGTAATACTCCGGGCCCGTCTTGATACTGACTTCCGACGCCCATGTCAGTCCATTCGAAATCATGTAGAGGCTCCCAGCTGTATATGTCAACAAGAACGAGAACAAAAAAATAAAAACGATTCCAGTAAAATCTACTCGCGTTAGTGCAGAATACCAGGGCTTTGTTCCGTCCAAAATGTCGCAGATTTTATCTTTAATCTCTAAACCTGCTTGTTCAGCTGCCTCGATTTGAATGTGTATGCTTCTCCGTTGACTGTCCGATGGGCTATAAGAGAAGCTAACATCTGCGGACTTCTTCCAATCCTCAGATCGTGCCCTAATCAAGAGATCAAACATCTTCTTAGCAGGCGGATTGTCATATGAGGCGAGTTGTTCCCAGTCGCCGAATTTGCGCACCACATCATCAGAACACTCGACTGAGGCATAAACAGGACCGATTCGATCCTCTAGCAGTTTCCAGATTTTTCGGAGATCATCCTGGTGCACAACGAAGGCATGATTACGTGTGGTACGAAACTCGGCTTTCATGCTAACCCTCTACGTTGATCTAACAATTGAATCAGTTGCTATAGTGGGTAGAATTGCCTATCTGTTGTCTGGCACTACCTAGAGCGTCGATTATCAGTGTGATGACGCTGTCTTATACATTCAACACGTTCAGAATACCTCAGGAAGCAGGGTAAGGCCTTCTCGATAGCTCGCGTCACGCAGTTGTCGATCGAATGCAACAAACCCTTGTCCCGTTGTGAGGCCCTGACACCACTGGAGGGCAGCGGCAAGTTGCAAGGCGTCCGCTGTCCGTAACGGATGTACGGTGAGCAATCATTCGGCTGTGTTGCGCAACGCCTCACTCGGTTGCATTTCCGTCCATGTTTGCACCAGAGTCTGCAACACGTGGCGGGCGGCGGCTCAGGGCAAAGGAATGAGAGGGGTTAAAGAAATTTGATCGCCGCGACGATGATGCTGCCGAAGGCGAGCATCGTGCCGACATTCCACTTGATGATCTTCGCTTCAAGGCGGGCAAGGTCGGCTTTCGTGGCAAGATTGCTCTCCAGGATTTGGGCCTGTTCGTCGGCCAAGGCCTCGGCGACGGGCGTCGCAAGACCAGCATCGGTCATGCGCTTCACGAAGCGGTGAGTGTCGAAGATGATGGTTTCAGACATGAAGGTTCTCCTTTTGCAAGCATGTGATGTTTGTCAAGAATTGTCAAGAGCGCCGCCACACCAGACCCCAAGACAGCCTGGTCTTCCATGTGCACGACTGACGCTCAGGATCCCATCCCTCTTTTTTAAGGAGAATCCTTTGTGTCGCTGTGAGGCTCGTGAATAAAGAGAAAACAGTTTCGTAAATTCTTCACCGAGTCGGGATTGAAGTCCTTCCCGAGTGGCGTAATTTTTCCCGACGTCCGATTGTACTGGTACTCGGGCCAGGCCCGGGCCGCGAAGAGCGACTGGTAGTGCACAAGGTCGGGTTCGCGGTCGAACAGATAGTACACGCCGCTGTAGTGTCGTTTGATGAGCGCCCGCGCGTGATTCATAAAAGACAGATAGATGCGCTTGGTTTCTTTCCGCCAGCGTTCATATTCCACGGCCACCCAATAGTGCTTCGGGGAGTGCAGGAGGGCGTCCGGCTTTTCGCATTGATCGGGGAACGTGATGTGTTTATCCCAAATGACTTCGTCGTAGTGAGCGAGCCGGTTAAGCACGGCGCGTTGCACGGCCAGGTCGTGCATGAGGTGCGAGTATCGATTCAAGCGGGACGTTTGGGTTTGGGCTTTGGATACGTCCCGGCCGGCAACCTGCAACACGTCGACCCCGGCCTTGGTCAGCATGAGATACCGGGCTTGGTTGGTATGGACGCTTTTAAAGTGTTGGATGATCTGGTCATCGAGGAGCGAGCGAAAGAATTTATAGGAACTGTGGGAGGTCAGGCCGAGGCGTTGGGCGAGCACGTCGACCGAGGAGAATTGAAATTCGAGGAGCCAGTCGAGGACAAGTCGCCGCTTTTCTTCTCGGACGGCCCGGGGGTATGTAAGCGTGGGATCACGGCGTTCAATGCGCATGGAACGACCTCCTTTTCCGGTGTCGGCGAGACCGGCGGCCTGCGCCCAGGCCGCCATGAACCGGCCACCGCGTCAGGCCGCTTCGCCTGGTCATTTTGCTGTCTCGCCATACGAGCGCGGGCGTGAATCGATGTAGGCGCGAATGTCACTGTCGCGCCATCGCACGGCCCGCTCCGAGATTTTCAACGGCACGGGAAAGGTGCCCTCGCGCATTTTTCGGTACAGGGTGCTGCGGCTGAGCCCCGTGCGTCGCTCGACCTCACGGCGGGTCAGCAGCACGTCTGGATCGGTCAACATTGGCATCACCTCCTTTGTGATGCGCGGAGGGTGCCAAAGTTTCCGGTTCGTGTCGTCCTTATTATTTCGCCCTTTTAATCAGGATAAATCCCTGGTGTTCCAGGAAGGCGCCACAGTATCCAGGGCGTGTCGTGACCTTTGTGTCCCGTCTCTCCATGAACAGAGGGCGGAGAACATCGAATGGAAGGATTAGGCGCGGATTTTGAGCGAAAGAACGTAAAACGAAGAGATGTTGCACGAAAGTTCAAGAATGCATCTTGAGTCTCAACGGTTCAAATTGAAACGGCAGTAAATTTTCACGCTTGCAGATTTTGCCACATAGGTCCCCATCAGTCCCGCATTACTCAGGATGACCACGTTGGTATTTTATGCTATGATGAGCCCTCTGAATCGACCGATCGGCCCAGTGGAGGATGGACAATGAAACACGTTCCTGCACACTACGATGGAACAAAAGTGGTTCTGGACGAACCCATCGCGCTTCCCGTCAATACACCCCTTGAAGTGGTGGTTCCTGATTCCCCGGAAGAGGGCACACAACTCAGGGAAGGAACATTCCTTGCGTCCTTGCCGGTTTTGACCAGGATCTGGACGAACTCGGCGGATGCGGAATATGAAAAGCTATGACCAGGGGGACGTCGTTCTCGCCACCTTACCCTTCTCCGACCTGTCCGGCATAAAAAAACGTCCTGCGATCGTCGTCAGTGTTTCACATCCTTCCGTTGATCTGCTGCTGCTTCCGCTCACTTCCCAAACTCAGAATCTTCAGCTTGGAGAATTTGTGTTACAAGACTGGCAAGAAGCGGGGCTTCTCTTTCCCAGCGCGGTCAAGCGAGGGCTGTTTACCCTCGACCGAGCCTACGTGACGAGACGCCTTGGCCGGGTGTCCTCCTCCGATCTGCTCAAACTAGAGCAAGCGCTTCGCTTGTGGTTCGGCCTTTCCGGTTAGCATCATACGCGGCCCTTACCCCCTTCTGTTATGTAAGGCATATCCCGGACTTGACCGGGGTGCCTTCGCTACGAATGCCAAATGCCCGACTTTGATTGTAACAAGCAGAGCGCTAATATATGATCGCCAACCGCCTTATATGTAGCTGCGGTTACACCTCCTACGAGAACTACTGACCGAGGACAGCGTGCTATTTATTTCCATCGACGACAACAAACATCATCGCCTACGAATGATGATGGATGAGATTCTTGCGGTTGAGGTCAACCCGAGCGAAAAGTGTTGGGGCAAGCGTTGGGTTCGTGATGGAGAGATTCTGTAAGCTATTATAAATAGAATGATTATTCCAATAAGCCTGCATTGAGTGGGAAAGGAAAACCCATCTCCCTCCCTCGCGCTGGCAATACTCTGACGGACGCCTTCAACGACGCGATACTGCAACGCGTCGGCTAGAACCTGATAATGTCGAACAGTCGCGATCCCGATGTCGTGAGATCCAAGGGAACGATCATGGCGATGCTTATCTGCTTGAAAGCGGACAATGTCGGCCACTGCGAGAAGATCAAGGCCAAAATGAAGGGATTTATATATTAAAATAAACGCCCACTTAGATTGCGCTCTCTGTTCTTAATTGGAAATCTGTCTTACAGCCTCTCCTGATTCCTCTATAGTTTTCATATTCCGTTCTCCGAGGGTCGCCCTTCGTCGGGTCGCCCGCTCAATACAAGAGCCTGAAAGAGAAAAGCCGGAGGTCCTGTGGCCTCTACATTCCGACACGCGGCAAACTGTTGGAGTCCTAGGCTCGTGCTCCCTATAAGCTGATCGCGAAACGGGTGCCTTAATGCCGATCACTTCCCGGTAGGTTCAGTTTCCGCTCCGTAACAGTATCGTTCAATAGTGTTACGGAAACTACGCATCCCATGCCTGACTAACAGATAAATCAATCGGTTGCAGAGGGTATAATTCTTGCTCAACAATGAAATTGTAAATGCACCACAACCACCGAAAGGACCAACGATGACCTACATCACTCTTACCATTGAGCCCCTTGATGAAGGCGGGTATGTCGCGACATCCAAAGAAGTGCAAGGACTCGTGGCTCAGGGCAAAACCATGGACGAAGTGATTGGCTACGCACGAGACATCGCCAAAACTCTGCTGGACGAACGGAAGAAATTAAGATCCCAAGTGCCGTCATTAATCATTCCTCGACAACAAAAACTCGTCGTAGCGGTCTAATGGGCGATCTCGCCGGGTTTCGCTATAGAGACGTTGTCAAAGTCTTGAAGCACTTCGGTTTCGCCAAATGTCGTGAAGCAAAGGGCTCACATCAAATCTGGAAGAATGAGGATTGCTATACGACGTTCCCTATCGTTCTAGGAAGAACATCCCCGAGGGAACCCTCCGCCATATTTTGAAGCAGGCCGGTATTTCAAAAGAAGAATTCCTATCGCATCGCTGATCCCTTCTTGACCCCTTAGTAATAAGTTCCGTGTACGCACTGGCATGGGTATGTTGAAGGCTCCCGTGCGTCAATAGATTTTGCTACAGAAGATCCCGTTTTAAGCATTCCCTACGTGGGTAAACACGTATATAATTTCGGGATTTATATACCGAAGTGCCCAATGGCCTTAGCGGGACTTTCTCCTTGCCGACCACCGATGTTTCGCTACCGCACGGCGCCAAAGGCCCCCGTCAGGTCGGGATGTTCCAGCAGACCCAGGGCCCCATCATGCCGTTGGCCCACAAAGCGGCCCGACACGTAGCCGGGATCGGCCCCGGCTGTACTGCGAAAATAGTTCCCGTTGAGCGACAGCCCGTATCCCAAGTCGCCATCACCCCACACGGTTTGCGTCTCGTGGACCGCCAGGTTCGTGAAGTCCGCCGTTCCGGTGAGGGAGGCGAGGTTCACAGCCAAGGCCGTATCTCCCGACACGGTCACTTCTGCCGGGGTCCAGCCCACCACGTGGCCTTCCCACGTCACAGTGCCACGCAAGCCCGAGTCGGCAAACGTTCCGGTCGTCACGGCGCCATCCACCCACGGGACGGCCACCCCATTGACCCAATTAGTGCCGAAGGTGCAGTCACAGGCGTCGAGCGTGCCCTGCAACCCCGCCACGTTACGGCTCCACGTCCCGAGACTCGCCGCATCTAGGGATTCCGGCTCCGTGCCAGAAACAAGCCGAGTGTAGGCCGCCAAGATGGCAACCCCGTCACTCGTCGGCACGTCCTCCACAGTCAGCAGATACGCATAGTGCATTACGCTGCCGGGATAGTCGGCCATATCCACGTGCCCATTCAGGCCCAGCGCATGCAGGGCTTCGTGGACCAACGTGCTGTACAATGATTCGTCCTGGTATTCCGGGGACGCCGGGTTCACCATCACGCGCGTGGCGCGCAACGCCTGCTTTTCCCAGCGTTGCTGGACCTGATCAAAGGTACGGTCAATATCGAGGTCAACTTGCGCAGCCGCTCCCGGACGCGCCCCTGACCGCCCCATGTTCGATTCGCCCATCCAGAGTTCGCCCGTGGGAATCTCCTCGACCAACGAGAGCGTGTCCGCGTCTTCCCCGAGCGCTAGATGCTTGTCATAGGGCAGCCATGCATTGAGCGCATCCACAACCCGACGCGCGGTGGCCTGAAAGAATGGTGACGAATCAGCCGTGATCCGCACGATGGGCGGCTCACGGAACAACGCCAATCCGGGGTCGTCGGTCCACGTAAAGGCTGGACCGGCCTTCCACGGGCCCCCGTCTGAATGTTCACGTAAATACGACGCCACCGTGTTGGCTGCGGGCATCAAGGTTTGAGTTTGCGAGAGTGTCACGGACGAAGGAGCAGGGAGAGCAACGTCGGGGGGGGCATCTCGGGGCGCGGTCCTGACCCGGAGCCTCCGCCCCCGCAGGCGGTGAGCAGGCACAGCAGACTTCCTACGATGAAACGGAATCGAAACATGAGACACCTCTTGGAGAAAGGATGGATGAATTCTTGTATTTCACAGGAGACCCGACGCGGACCGACCTGTAGGGATGAACGAGGGAACTGTAGCAATGCGGGGGAGCCGAATCAAGGCCCAGAAGCAGAACGCTTGTTCTAGGTCAGGCCCGGCCGGGTTATGGGTTTCTGGTGTCTAGGATTGTATATAAGTCCCAATCTGAAGGAGTCTATTGGAGAATTCATCTTCAGGTTGCGCATCTAAGTTTGCTGCATCAGTCAAGCTGCCAGATATATCGCGCGGCGGTCTCTCCAGTTCATCGAGGGCATATCGTAAGTCCGCCCATACGTCTTCCTTGTTTAGCGACCTTAGAATTGACCTTCCTCCCGATTTAGGTCTAGGCCGAGAGGTATGGCAGCCATTCAGTTGAGGGTGGCCTGCGCTCAGAGCGCCTCAGGAAGCACGGTAAAGCCTTCTCGATAGCTTGCGTCACGCAGGTGTCGATCGAACGCCACAAAGCCCTGTCCCGTTGTGAAGCCCTGACACCACTGGAGGGCTGCGGCCAGTTGCAATGCGTCCGCGGTCCGTAACGGATGTACGGTGAGCAATCGTTCGGCCGTGCTGCGCAATGCCTCGCTCGGTTGCATCTCCGTCCAGGTTTGCACCAGGGTCTGCAACACGTGGCGGGCGGCGCGTTCATCCGTCGGCGTCAAACCGCCTTCCCGTACCTGTCGCATCAGTGCGGAGATACACTCGGTGCGCGTGCCCCACCACACGACCATGAATGGGTCCTCGATCAGGATCTCTCGCACGGTACCTGAGTTGGGTTCCTGCACACAGAGCGGCACAATGGCCGATGTATCCCAAAATTTCACCGGCCTTCTTCCCGCTCACTTAAGACCGCCGAACGTACGGCCCCTTGTGGGTCTGCCGGACGAGGCAGGTTCCAAAAATCAGCCGGCAGGGGCTTCTCCCCACGCTTGAGCAGCCCTTTTTTTTCCATGTCTAGCAAGTAATTGGACAGGGACACGGTATTCTCGATGGGCAGCAAGCGTGCTATGGGTCGTCCGTGTTCGGTAATCAAGACTTCTTCACCGGTTTTGACTTGTCGCAGGAAGGCACTGAGCAACATCTTGAGTTGTGAGACGGTGGTGGTTTTCATGGAATGACCTCTTTGTCTACTATCATCAGACTATTGTAGTCAATTTCAGATCATCAAGCAAATGCCGAGGAAATTTGTCGTTCGTCCGGAGAGGTGGCTCGGGAAATCTGAACAAGGGGGACCGAGCAAGGGGGCGTGGCGCGACAACATCTTTGTCGAACGGCTCTGGCGGACGATCACATACGAGGAAGTCTCCCTCCGGGCCTATCACAACGTCTCGGAGGCGCGGAGCAGTCTGGACCGCTATCGGGCATTCTCCAACCGGTGCAGACCGCATTTATCACTGGACGGGCACACGCCAGACCCAGTCTCTTTCAACCAGCCCAAGCGCGGCAGAACCAGAGCGGAGAGCCATTTATCGACAGCCTGCAAACTGTTCAAAATAGTCCAGCCACCTCTCTTGGCGAATAGAACGGCTGTTCCACGAGTTGGGAGAATGAGCCGGAGCTTTTCTTCTCGGACGGCCCGGGGGTATGTGAGCGTCGGATCACGGGTTTCAATGCGCATGGGACTACCACCTTTCACGGTGTTTCCGATACCGGCGGCATGTGGTCTATCGCCCCGAACGATGGGCGCGTCACGTGTCGGCGCATCTCCGAAACCGGCCTACAAAAAAGCCCGCTCACCCGGCGGGGCTATTCTTCCTGTCATTCCCGCATGTCTTTGCGAGAATCCAGTGTCTTTCTCTTCACAACCAGAAGAAAAAGCAAAGACGCTGGATGCCCGATCGGGGTCGGGCATGACAGAAGGAGATGTCGAGGATGACAGCAGAGAGTCCTTAAAACGGCCGGACCCAGCGCATTTCCAGAGGTTGCGGTGGAAGTCGTACAGGTGCGCGTTGGACTCGCGGACCTGGTTGGAAAACGCGACCTGCAGGCTGAACCCGTACATCGTGATCGCGCGGTTCAGCAGCGCGGCTTGCAGGATACGGGTCTGGTCCTCACGGGGCGTCGAGTTATCCGGGATGAACGGAACAGGCCACCCGTCCTCGTCATTCGTGCAGCGGAATTGTTGATGGGGGAGTGCCGGTCAGCGCATGATTTGACCATTGCGCCATAACTCATATTCACTGATATCGATCTCCTTGTTCCAGACCACGGCATAACCGCCTTGCTCCACGTGAGCGGACTTGAATAACGCAGGGTTTCTCAAAGGAGCAAACATGTCCTTTTCCAGCAATGGAGTCACGTCATAGGTTTTTATTTGCGTATTGTCAAACGTGACCAAGAGCGTATGATCATCAATAGCTTCGACAGACTGTACCTTCGGATAGGGCATGACTACTCCAACGGGGGTAATGCACGGAAGGTTTGAGAAGTCCACATTTCATTCAATTCGCTTCTGTGCAGCGTTCCCCATTCAACAACAAGCTTTTTGGCTCTGTTCGGCAGATCGCCTTCTATCATTTCCAAGGTCTTGATATGAAACAACCCCACATGTTCACCATAAACCGCATGGAAGTGTGGGGGTGGATGATCGCCAAAGAACAGTTTTATAACAATTCCATAAAATCTCGCAATCTCAGGCATATCGTATCTCGAATAGATGTTTTAACAATCCTCCGCCAACGTCAATGATGGGAGAGATTACCACCTTGACGCTGATAGGGAAAGCCCCGTAGTAGGTCAGGTTACCCGAGTAGGCCTAACCCGACATGCCGTTGACCATTCCCCGGATTATTGTCGGATTACGCTACGCTAATCCGACCGACGTTTTCCGGGGCCACGCCCGGTTCGCCATTTCTCTTTGTGTCATTCTGAACGAAGTGAAGAATCTCGCCGGTGTAGCGGCCGCATCTCATGCGGCCAGGAGAGGCCGTCAGGAAAAGACAGCGTCATAAGATGACGCGGATACAAATACAGAAAGAGAAGGACGAAAAGCAAAGACACTGGATTCTCGATTACTAATGTCGAGAATGACAAAAGGACGGTCGGGAATGACAGGAGGGGGAGGTCGAGGATGACAGCAGAGAGCCCTAGAACTGCCGGATCCAGCGCATTTCCACGAGGTTGCGTTTGAAGTCCCACAGTTGCGCATTGGATTCGCGGACCTGGTTGGAAAACGCGACCTGAGGGCTGAACCCGAACACCGTGATCGCGCGGTTGAGCAGCGTAGCCGACAGGATGCGGGTCTGGTCCTCGCGGGGCGTCGTGTTATCGTCCAGGAACGGGAACCACCCGGGTTTGTAATTCGTCCACCGGAACTCGGCGCTGAGGCCCACGGTAAAGCCCCACGGCAACGCCACGTTCGTGCCCACCTGCGTCCAGTACCCGGCGCTGTCCCAGCGAGTCGCCACGGCCTCCTGCTGCTGATAGCCGACCAGGGCGTTGACCTGCATAATCGGGAAGGGCACGTAATTCGCGCCCAGGGAGAACACCATGAGCGGCCCTTCCAGGAACTTCTGCTGCTGGTATTTCCGGTCGCTCCACAAGGCCCGGCCGCTCAGCCGCAGGCCCGCGTAGACCCGGTGCTGGACTTCCAGGCGCGCGCCGTAATCGTAGTTGAAGCTGTATTGACCGAACCAGCGCTGACTCACGGTGGCCAACAGGCTCATCTCGGTATTGCGGTTGATGAGCCAGCGCGGCCCCACGTAGCCGCCCACGAACGTCTGGTCGAACTGGCGCCCCTTATACTCCCGGTGGTTGAGGTTGAGCCCCGTGCGCAGGCGCCAGCGTTCGGCCAGGGGGAATTGGTATTCACCGCCCCCCCAGCCCACAATGCCGATACCGGAACTGATGCGGCCTGTCTCCCCCCGGCGGAACGGCAGGCCCTGGATATAGATGATCTCCGCATCAGACGCGGCATTGATATTGGTATCGGGGGAAACGGAGAACCCGAAATACCCGTTCCAGCGTTTCCGGGCCCGCATGATGGTCAAGAACCGTTTGACGTTGGCCGCCAACTCCGCGGGCGGACGGCCCACCAGGGCCCGCTCGAAATGCTCGCGAGCCAGGGAGTCATCCTGCTTCAGATAAAAGGCCAGGGCCAGTTCAAGGCGCACGCGCACCAGCTCCGGTCGCCGGATCAGGATGGACCGGAACGCCGCGATGGCCTCGTCCAGGAGCGCGACCCGTTGCTCGTCCTCAAGCTCGGCTGCCTGGGACCACCGGCTGGCACCCAAACCCAGGAGGAAGTGCACGTCTGTCTGGTCCGGATGGTCCGGAGCCAGCGGCCGCAGAATCTCCAAGGCTTCGGGGAAACGGTTGCGTCCGATCAGGATGCGCGCGGTCCTGACACGCGGATCGGCGGACAGGTGAGACTGACCGGGAGACGCCGGGGCCCCGGACGTGCCGCTCGACTCCCCTCTCCCCTGGCTCTCTTCACTCCCTCTTCCCTGGAGGGAGAGGGCTGGGGTGAGGGGGGACGACTGACCAAGCGCGGAGGACGGGCGAAAATATTGCACTCCCGCGCAGTCCCTGCACGCTTCGGGCGGCGCCTCGGAACTCCCTCTCCCCTGACCCTCTTCCCCCCCTCTCCCCTGGAGGGAGAGGGCTGGGGTGAGGGGGGACGATTGAGGCCCACCATCTGCGATATCGCCGGACGCGGCCAATACGGCCGAGGCATGAAAAAGTATCAGAACGATGAGTGCAAACAAAGTTGATGGCATGGCAAAAAAGAAGGGCAGCCAATTGGCTGCCCTTTATCTCTCAAAAGGGGAGGCTTGTCGCCGCGCCCTTCCGGCTCAGGCCGGAGGCACCCTGGTTGTTATCGGTTCGCGCCGAATGCCCCGATGAAAGCTTCGTCTTCCGGTGTGCTTTGCTTGACAACGTAAAAGTTGCCCGCAACCGAACCCGGAGCCTGAGTCTTGTAGTCTACCGTTGTTTTTCTTGTTGGATCATTCTCAGCGATCGTTTCAGTTTTTGAGAACCTTCTGAATTCCTGTCCGAAAAACTGGCCCTTCCATGCGCCGCTGTAGGATTTGCCTTCAACCACGCCGACGGCCTCACCAGCCTCAAAGGCCTCTCCTATGGCATTTTCGAAGGTCTGTTTCTGTAATTCAATGCTGCCCGCGATTGATTCCCCGCCGACGACGATGTTCGTGACTGCGCCCTCGATGCTGCCATTGTTATCCACATCCACGCCGCCTGTCGGATTCACGAACTGGGCGGTGAGGTTAACGTCCCCAGTGAAATAGCTCGTTGCTCCTGCCGCGAGGCGGGCGCCGTTCGCCTGCCCACGGTAGGTGGCGTTTACGTCTCTGCCGTCTTCCACGAAATCGCTGATGTTGCTAGCACTGGAAGGCTCATTACAGATTCTAAAGGTTCCACTAATTGCTACCCCATCTGAGGTCCCTTCCGTAATACCGCATCGAGTAGCAATAGTAGCGTCGAGGGGTTGGCTCCCATAGGCGAATGCCTCTATTGCATTACCCGGCGTAAGCCAGATTCCGGCGAGCAGGTAGTCGGTGTCGGCCACATCTCTATCTTCATACGCCGTCTCATTCGCTGGGGTATCCGGATCGTTTAGCTCCGTTTGCGTTCGGACCACTCTCGTTTTGGTAATGTCCGTGTAGGCATTGACGAAGAGGCGACTGTCGTTTTTCAGATCGAAGCCATATCGCAGGGTGGACGTTCCCGTAAGTGTTGGCGTCGTTCTGCCCGATGTAAGGGTATTTACCGTAACCCCCCGCATTCCCACAACGCGAGCGGCACCGGTCCCGGTGTCCTTGGGGTATACAGCCAGATTACTAGTATCGGCCACAGCTACTACAGTCAAGGGGTCCGTAGCAGAATTCTTCAGATCGGTCAGGATGGCATCAAAGACGAGTTTGTTGTCCCTCAGGTGCTGGATGAGCGAGGAGTTGTTCGTCAAAGCGCGCACGTCCGCTTCGCGTTGCTCGCGAGCGTTCGTGACCATTAGCACGGTTCTTTCGATGGTCGATATCGCCAATGCGGCTGTGTTCAGATCGCTTTGAGCCGTTGTCGCGTCCGCCCGCGCTGCTTGCGCCGCAGCCAGCGTGGTGGCCACCCGTGCAGCGTTGTTCGCGTCTATGAGACGCGACAGGGCGTCTTGCGCGTCTGTATTGTGATTGCCAGCGAGTGCTCTTTGATCGGCCGTGGCGTCGGTATTGGTCCCTAGCGCACTCGCCGCCGAGCTTGCCGCCGCCGCTCGCGTGCGAGCGTTTGAAAGGATAGTCGCGACCGCTTGCTGCTCATCGGCTATCTGTTCCGCATCGGTCGGCTGGGTCGGTCCCGGATCCGGCATTGGATCCGGCATCTGAGCAGTGCCGCCACCACCGCCGCAACCAAAGACGAATGCCGCCATCACCACCACACAAAGCACCGAACCCAAAGATCTCAACATTTTTCTATCTCCCTTTTATCTTCTGCTGAACAAGAAAGGAACTGGGGGCAGGCGAAGCATTCTTCAAAAAGAGGCGCCTACCCCGGGCCGCATAACAGCCCGGGGTAGGCCCTGTGCCCGAAGGCACTGTCTATCTCTTTACTCGGCCTTCCACGAGCCGAAGGCGCCGAGGATTCTAACCGGGTCAGTGCTAGTGCCCGGGGCGGAAGCACCAAAGGTGCCCGCGGCGGTCGTGGGAAATTCGGACTCTCTCGCCATATCGGTCGTCGCATCGTTGGGACCGAAGAACTGACCACCCCACTCGCCTGTCATGTCCCTGCCCGCCAAGGTGCCCGTAGTGTCGCCAGCGAAGCCACCTTGGGTCGTCTCAGTAGTATCATTAGCCCTGGTGACGGTCGCCCGCCCCAACATCAGTGAACCGTCCACGGCCATGCCGCCGGCGTTGATGTTGGAAACCATTCCGGTGACGACGCCCAAGAGCAGCGAGTCATTATCGGTGGCGGCCGCCGCACTTCTAGGAGTCGAATCGCCCCCTTCGGTTCCACCGAAGTTGGCCTCAAGCATGACGTCCGCGTCGAATTGCTCGACCATGCCGCCCGCCGAATACAAGCCGTTCGCGACCCCGTTATACGTCGCCTTGCCCTTGAGTTCGGGGTACACCGCGAACACGTCCATGCCTCTCGCGAACGCGCCTGCGAAGGTGGTCTCGGTTGCGTCAGTCGGCACAGCGTCCGGAACTCTCAACCAGACGCCCCAGGCCAGATAGTCGGCGTCGACAACCCGATTCGTGCCGATTGATACTCGCGGCTGGAATATATACCCCTGAATCGACTCGACAACCCCGTCTTTCACGCTGATGGCGCACCCACCAGCAAGGCCGTCGAGACAAGAGAACATTCCCGGAACCGGTGGAGCGTTGTCCCCTGAATTTTCGTTGTACATGGCCGTGAAGCTGCTTCCGTCATTCGGAACATCACCCGTAACTTCAGGGTCATTAGCCAATTGTTCGCCCAATTCAACCGCGGTATGAGTGGCGGTAGCATCCGCCGCCTCATACGTATCCTTGACAACAGGTGCCTGAATGTCCGTGTAGACGTTGGCGTACGTTGTGCTGGTGCCGTCCTCGTTCTCCCCTACCAGTTCAGCGCCCATCCAGCCGCCGCGCGTCATCAGCGACGTCGGGGTTTCGCCTCTGGTTACTGCATCGGCCCTAGGGGTAGCGGGTAGGTACACCGTGAACATGGGTCCGCTCGCATTGTAAGTCACCGTTGCGGTGCCCAGATTGTCGGTCGAAGTTGCCGAACTACCTTGAATGGCTCCTCCTGCCCCCATTTCACCCGTCTGCGTCTCGTCGGTCGAAGTGGGCGTGACTTCGCCTTGGGCAGAAGCTTGTAGCGCCGTGCCCACTCTCCCCGCGTTGGAGACAGGCTTGGGAACGTCGTCGCCCGTCTTGCCTTCGAGTTCGGCGTTGGCGATAGCACTCTGATTGGTGATCGTGTTCGCCAGCGTAGTGATTCCCAAGCCGCGCATCATGGCCGCTTCCATCGCGTTGTCGCGGTACATCTCGGCCTTCATCTGGTATTCTTCGGCCATCGCCGACGTCGTGGCCGCTGCCGCCATGTCAGACGCGCCCTTGGCCATGTCCGCGTACATCTGCGCGTTCCCCATGGCCACGTAGTCCTTCGCGCCGCCCACGTAGCCCATGGCCATCATGTAGGCCGCCATGGCCGCATCCTGCGCGTCCTTCAATGCCATTTCTTCAGGCGTGGGGCCCGACGGACAGGCATCCATAGAAGCCGCCATTGTGCCGTCCGGACACGTCACCATTGTCATTCCGCCGTTCCCATTGCCCGGGTCGACCCCACCACCACCGCCGCCGCCACCACACCCGGCCAGTGCCAAGGCAGCAATTACGATTGCATACAAGAAGAATCGTTTCATGTCCATGTTGTCTTATCTCCTATAGTCCGAAAATTAGAATAATCATTGTATTATCAACAGCTTACAGAATCTTGCCATCACGAACCCAACGCTTGACCCAACACTTTGAATATCGCGTTAATCACCGACAGGAGAATGTGTTCAAACAGTCTCTGAAGATCTATTGTAGTGGCGTTCGCCCTAAGTACCGGGAAAAATGTAGAGAATTATCAACAATCGTCAATTTACAAAGTGGCCCTATGCGACACTTACGAATCGTCTTGTGCAGCTGGGCCCTACTGGTGCTAGTCGGCATCAGGTGTGCAGTAGACTCTGCCGATACCCTCCCGAATGCCACGACCGAATCCTGGGGTGAGGCAAGAAAACTCTGCTCGCCGGGGCCCACTAGTAGCGTGTGTGAAGCTATGATGGATGCCTTGAGTTGGAGTGCAGGAGAGCGTCCGGTTTTTCGTATTGATCGGGTAACGTGATGTGTTTGTCCCAAATGACTTCGTCGTAGTGATCGAGCCGTTTGAGCACGGCGCGTTGCACGGCCAGGTCGTGCATGAGGTGCGCGTAGCGGTTCAAGCGGGAGGGTTGGGTGTGGGCGTTGGCCACGTCCCGGCCGGCGACCTGCAACAGGTCGACCCCGGCCTTGGCGAGCATAAGATACCGGGCCTGGTGGGTATAGACGTTCTTGAATTCCTGGAGCAGGTGCTGCTTGAGCAAGGAGCGGAAGAAGTCATAGGAACTTCGGATCGTCAGGCCGAGGCGTTGGGCGAGGAGCTCGAACGAGGAGAATTGAAATTCCAGGAGCCAGTCGAGGACGAGGCGGCGTTTGTCGTCCCGGATGGCGCGGGTATACGTGATAGCCAGATCACGTTGTTCGATACGCATAAGCCCTCCTTTCGTGGTGTCGGCGAGACCGGCGGCCTGCGCCCAGGCCGCCATGAAACGGCTACCTCGTCGGGCCTCGTCTTCTGGTCATGCTGTCGTCTCGCCATACGAGCGCGGGCGCGAATGTCACGTTCGCGCCATCGCACGGCCCGCTCGGAGACCTTCAACGGCACCGGAAAGGTGCCTTCGCGCATTTTTCGGTACAGGGTGCTGCGGCTGAGCCCCGTGCGTCGCTCGACCTCACGGCGGGTCAGCAGCACGTCTGGATCGGTCAACATTGGCATCACCTCCTTTGTGATGCGCGGAGGGTGCCAAAGTTTCCGGTTCGTGTCGTCCTTATTATTTCGCCCTTTTAATCAGGATAAATCCCTGGTGTTCCAGGAAGGCGCCACAGTATCCAGGGCGTGTCGTGACCTTTGTGTCCCGTCTCTCCATGAACAGAGGGCGGAGAACATCGAATGGAAGGATTAGGCGCGGATTTTGAGCGAAAGAACGTAAAACGAAGAGATGTTGCACGAAAGTTCAAGAATGCATCTTGAGTCTCAACGGTTCAAATTGAAACGGCAGTAAATTTTCACGCTTGCAGATTTTGCCACATAGGTCCCCATCAGTCCCGCATTACTCAGGATGACCACGTTGGTATTTTATGCTATGATGAGCCCTCTGAATCGACCGATCGGCCCAGTGGAGGATGGACAATGAAACACGTTCCTGCACACTACGATGGAACAAAAGTGGTTCTGGACGAACCCATCGCGCTTCCCGTCAATACACCCCTTGAAGTGGTGGTTCCTGATTCCCCGGAAGAGGGCACACAACTCAGGGAAGGAACATTCCTTGCGTCCTTGCCGGTTTTGACCAGGATCTGGACGAACTCGGCGGATGCGGAATATGAAAAGCTATGACCAGGGGGACGTCGTTCTCGCCACCTTACCCTTCTCCGACCTGTCCGGCATAAAAAAACGTCCTGCGATCGTCGTCAGTGTTTCACATCCTTCCGTTGATCTGCTGCTGCTTCCGCTCACTTCCCAAACTCAGAATCTTCAGCTTGGAGAATTTGTGTTACAAGACTGGCAAGAAGCGGGGCTTCTCTTTCCCAGCGCGGTCAAGCGAGGGCTGTTTACCCTCGACCGAGCCTACGTGACGAGACGCCTTGGCCGGGTGTCCTCCTCCGATCTGCTCAAACTAGAGCAAGCGCTTCGCTTGTGGTTCGGCCTTTCCGGTTAGCATCATACGCGGCCCTTACCCCCTTCTGTTATGTAAGGCATATCCCGGACTTGACCGGGGTGCCTTCGCTACGAATGCCAAATGCCCGACTTTGATTGTAACAAGCAGAGCGCTAATATATGATCGCCAACCGCCTTATATAAATAGAATGATTATTCCAATAAGCCTGCATTGAGTGGGAAAGGAAAACCCATCTCCCTCCCTCGCGCTGGCAATACTCTGATGGACGCCATCAACGACGCGATACTGCAACGCGTCGGCTAGGACCTGATAAGGTCGAACAGTCGCGATCCCGATGTCGTGAGATCCAAGGGAACGATCATGGCGATGCTGATCTGCTTGAAAGCGGACCATGTCGGCCACTGCGAGAAGATCAAGGCCAAAATGAAGGGATTTATATATTAAAATAAACGCCCACTTAGATTGCGCTCTCTGTTCTTAATTGGAAATCTGTTTTACAGCCTCTCCTGATTCCTCTATAGTTTTCATATTCCGTTCTCCGAGTGAGCCATAAGAAACGCGAATCGCCTGTATGCATGCGTGTTTTAGAAGATCGCCGATTTTTCATTGCCACAAGATTCCCACTGGCTTCAGCAGCACGAGAAAAGTCCCGTGGAATCTGAGAAGAAACACGGGGCCTTTCTGCTGGATGATGGAAACTTGAACGCCATGACCCCCTTCTGTTCCGTCATCCCCGTTTTGAGTCTTTGTCGTGGCCGCATCTCCCTTCCGTCGTATAGAGACTTGATCCCAATATGGGACTCTGCTAGGGTTCCGGTGATGAGGATCATCGCGTTGGCGACCCTGAAGGCGTTTCTTGATGCCAAGTCCACTCACGCAGATGCCAGAGAGCCGATGATGGCGTGGTATCGACAGGTCAAAGCCGCCGATTGGGCGAATCCGGCCGATGTCAAACGGGACATTCGGAGCGCAAGCATTCTCAAGGATGGCCGGGCGGTGTTCAACGTCGCAGGCAACGCGTACCGCATCGTGGTGTGGATCAACTATCCCTACCGGGTCGTTTACATCCGTTTCGTCGGCACCCATCGGATGTACGACGCCATCGATGCACAGACGATTTGAAAGGTGAGCCATGGAAATAGCACCAATCAAGACCAAACGGGACTACCGCCACACACTCAAGGAAATCGAAGGCCTGATGATGGCCCGCCGCAACACGCCGGAAGGAGACCAGCTCGACGTGCTGGTGACGTTGGTGGAGGCCTGGGAGGCCAAGCACTACCCGCTGGATTTTCCTGACCCGGTCGCCGCGATCCGCCACCACATGGAGCAGAACGGCTTGGCGCCGAAGGGCCTGATTCCCTACCTGGGAAGCCGCAATCGGGTCTATGAAGTGTTAAACCGCAAGCGGCCGTTGAGTCTGAAGATGATCTGGCGCCTGCACAAAGGCTTGGGCATTCCGGCTGAATCCCTCATCAAGACCGACGAAGGCGTATCGGTCCCGAGACCGTAGGTCGGGGTCGTTGTCGAGAGTCGCCCTTCGTCGGGTCGCCCGCTCAATACAAGAGCCTGAATGAGAAAAGCCGGAGGTCCTGTGGCCTCTACATTCCGACACGCGGCAAAATGTTGGAGTCCTAGGCTCGTGCTCCCTATAAGCTGATCGCGAAACGGGTGCCTTAATGCCGATCACTTCCCGGTAGGTTCAGTTTCCGCTCCGTAACAGTATCGTTCGATAGTGTTACGGAAACTACGCATCCCATGCCTGACTAACAGATAAATCAATCGGTTGCAGAGGGTATAATTCTTGCTCTACAATGAAATTGTAAATGCACCACAACCACCGAAAGGACCAAAGATGACCTACATCACTCTTACCATTGAACCCCTTGATGAAGGCGGGTATGTCGCGACATCCAAAGAAGTGCAAGGACTCGTGGCTCAGGGCAAAACCATGGACGAAGTGATTGGCTACGCACGAGACATCGCCAAAACTCTGCTGGACGAACGGAAGAAATTAAGATCCCAAGTGCCGTCATTAAGCGTTCCACGACAACAAAAGCTCGTCGTAGCGGTCTAATGGGCGATCTCGCCGGGTTTCGCTATAGAGACGTTATCAAAGTCTTGAAGCACTTCGGTTTCGCCCAATGTCGTGAAGCAAAGGGCTCACATCAAATCTGGAAGAATAAGGATTGCTATACGACGATTCCCTATCGTTCTAGGAAGAACATCCCCGAGGGAACCCTCCGCCATATTTTGAAGCAGGCCGGTATTTCAAAAGAAGAATTCCTATCGCATCGCTGATCCCTTCTTGACCCCTTAGTAATAAGTTCCGTGTACGCACTGGCATGGGTATGTTGAAGGCTCCCGTGCGTCAATAGATTTTGCTACATAAGATCCCGTTTTAAGCATTCCCTACGTGGGTAAACACGTATATCATTTCCTTTGGAAACGCTTGAGGCGATTCAGGCGTCGTGTGGACCGAAGAGGGCAAGCGTGACGGAGAACTTTACCGCCTATTCCGCGTTACTGGCCGACACGGTGAACCCGAACAACAAGGACCGCGACGGGGTGTTCGTGTCTCGCTGCCAAGAACAAGACCGACATCTAAGCGGCGTGGGGTCTCGTGAAATCTGGGCGGGCGTGCCGGGCTAGCTGGGCTGACTCAATGAGGCGCCAGCCCGAACCGATGGAAGCTACGGATATTGAGGAGAACCGCTCCGAGGATAGGGGACTTGCCCCCACTTGTCTCTTTGGCCAGGGTCTTTGAGAATCCGCAGGAACTGGGGAACCAGTTCTTCGAGTCTTGCCAAGGCAGGTCGAAGCGAACCTTTATTGGAGCGACGTTTGTCCGTTGAGCAGCCATGAAAGATCTGGTTTCGGAGCACTCGCAGGCGTTTACATAAGATGGTTAAGTATGCGCCTAACTCTCTTCGCTTATAAGCGGTTCGTGCTTCCTTCAAATCCTCATCCTGTTTCCGTTTGAAATGAGACGAAGGCCCTTCTCTCCAATATATCTCTGAAAGAAACTGGTTTCTTAATAGGGTATCGATTTTTCGTTTGATGTGGATGTCATCCAATATTAATGACAAACTGCCGTCTTCTTTATCCATGTTACACATCCGTTCTAAAAACTTCTCAATGTCTTTGCTATCCGTCTCTCGTCTTTCATTGTGCTGCCCATACAAGGCATTGAATGCTATCCAATAAAAGATAAAGGGACCTTCATCCCATTCTTGTTCTTTAAGACTCTTGCCCCGGTCAATCCAAGCCTCCGCCCTATGTCGTCGGTCCCAGTAGCCCTGATTTTCGTAGGTTAGTTTCGGGGGCATAGGAGGTTCTTGGGTGCGATATTAAGGTGACTGGAGAAAGTCCTGAAGATGACCAAAGGCGATATCTCTTGCCTTTTCATAAGATTGAGTCCCAGCGTACGCCGGCCCCACTCCCTACTCCAAGCTTTCCTGCTTACCCGTGCAACGCGCGAACGGCGTGCTCCGGGTCGGCGTCCAGGATTCTCAACAGGGTCTTGGCGGGGCCGGTTGGGTGCCGGCGTCCTTGCTCCCAGTTTTCCAGTGTCCGTTTGCTCACCCCGATCAACCTGGCAAAGCGGTGCTGGCTCAGACCAACCTTTTCACGGATCACCTTGACTTCCGGGTCCGGGAACTTCGTGACTCTGGCAGCGGCTTTTTTCCCTTGGACTATGTCGTCCATTTCCTGCACGCTGGCCAGCAACTCGTTGAACAGTTCATTTTTCATCTGACCACCTCTCGACGATCGATTTCAGCGCTTTCTTTTGCTCTGCCGTCAGGTCTTCCTGCTGACTTTTCGCGTAAACGTACAGCATATACAGTTGTTCGTCTTCCGTCATCCAGTAGTAAATCACCCTGACACCACCGCTTTTACCCTGGCCGTCCTGCTTCCAGCGAACTTTTCTCAGTCCTCCAGTGCCTTGCACGATGTCGCCCATACCGGGGCGATTCACTAAGGTTTCTTGCAGTGCTCTGTATTCATCATCACTCAACAGTTCTTTGATCCGCCTGGTAAACATACGGGTTTCAATAATGACCATCACGGCCAATTATACGCCAATGGCGTATATTGTCAAATTCAGTCGCTTGGGGAATGGCGGAGTCAGGGCTTTTGGCAGGAGTCATTGACGCGGATGCCCAATGTGTGTAGCCGGGCGAAGAGGTTGCGGTTGCCGCCCGTGATGGAAATCGGCGAGCAGGCCGAGGGGTGGCACTGTTCCCTGGAGGAGGGAAAAGGGGCGATGAAGTTCAGGATTGGGGACTGTCCTCACCCAGCCAAATGTTTCGGTGAGCCAGATTGGCGAGAGCATCGGTACGACATGGAATCGCGGCCATCTCGCGATGAAGCTCCACGCGGCCAGACTCGGCAAAGAGGCGCAGTGCAATTCGTTCTACTTCTGGAACGCGGTTCCGCAGGCCGCCATGCTAAACCAAGGCCCGTGGCTCGATCTCGAGTACTGGACGGGTGCCGCGGCGAACCGCTACGGCTCCATCTGGGTGATCGTGGGACCTGTTTTCAACCAACGCGAAGACATCGAATGGATCGGCAAACCGGGAAAAATTCCGCTGGCCGTGCCGGATGCCGTTTTCAAGGTCGTGGTTCGCAACAGCGACAATGGTGGTTCGCCTGCGGTTCTCGCGTTCATCTACCCCAACGACGGCAATTATCGGAAATGCGCTACTACTTCAGAACAGCGTTTCTTCGGTGCCTATGACCATCGGCCTTACATGAAGTCGCTCGCCGAAGTCGAAGAGAAGACCAGCTTAACTTTTTTTCTAAACTGCCGCCAGACCAAAGAGAACAACTGTTGGAGGAACCAAAAGGAACCGAACTATGGGACGTCGAGCCCGAGCATGTGCCGATTTCGTGCAAGAAGCGGAAATCCTCGTGATGCATCCCCGAGACATGGCACCGTCGGTTAAGGTGTCCCCGTCTCGGCTTGGCGCAACACAAACCCGATCTGTTCCTCCGTGTACTGCTTCCTTTTCATGGCAAAATCTCCCTCCTTCCTTCAGGCCAATGTTGCCAGAACAATCACCTCCATGTCGGCTCAATTTTCGGGTCGCAGACCAGATGTAGCGGACTCCCATGGGATGGCTTCAAGAGGAATCGGAATCTGTCGGCCTAAGATTCGAAAAATATCCCCATTTATCAAATGATAAATGAGATACTTTACTCGAACAGCACTCTGGGTAGCCCTGATTGCCGAATGATTGACATCAGCGTTCCCATCTTCAGTTCCTTGTGGTCTGGAATAGGGACGGTGATCGTGCTTCCGGACTCGACTTTTTGCATGACGACATGGCTGCTCCTGCGCCGGACCTCGGCAAATCCGTGCTGTGCAAGTATGTCGCAGGCTTCCCGGCCCGATAACACTCGGAGTTTAGCCAACGGCAATCTCCACCTTCGTCACGTACACTTCCTCGTGCAGCCGGTGCTGAATTTCGGTGGCTGAAGCCGTCTCGAAAAATAACTCCAAGGCCTCCTTCAAATTTCCCCGCGCCTCAGCCACGGTTACACCCTGACTCGCGACATCCAACTCAGGGCAGAGGGCAACGTAACCATCGCCTTCGCGTTCGATAATTGCTGTCAACTGTTTGGTCATCATGACCTCCTATCTTTCAACAGTGAAATCCGCAGGATATTTTATCCGCTGAACGAATGGTGAATTTCAAAGTCCCCCGATTGTATTCTTGAAACACGTCCTATGTTCCTTTCGAGAAGCCAGTTCGCTGACCAAGTATGCAAGACACTCACTCGTTGCCTTCGCTTCCTTCAAGCACTTTTCTTCGGAAAAGTTGTGAACGCCCTCGCTCAGCACTTGATAGAGCCTGCTGAGCGGATTGAGACCATCAGAATTTAGGTATACTGGCAGAGCGTGATTTGCAATCTCGATCTTTTTATTCATCGGAGAATTTTTCCGAAGTTCAGCAAGGGCAGCAGTAACTTGAGTATCTGCGCTTGAGGATTGTGCATCTTCCTGAACGAGGTCAAGAAGCCTGTTTATGTTGTTTTCAACGACTCTTCTGAAGTAAGCGAAGGCAGCAACACCATATTCATAAGAAAGACAGACGACGGCCTTTTCATAGTTGTCCAGGTCATCCTTCAAGAACCGCTGCAGGACAGGGTCCCTCGCAAGTCGCTTTCTGGGTCGCTCACCGTACTTCTGCAATCGTATGGTTTCTTCATTAACGATCTGCTCAAGATGATACTCGCGCTTAGATTTTCCGCACGAGACGCATGTAAACTCGAAGTACGAGGTTCCTGTCTCTAGATATGGATCGGCAGAGCCAATACCGCCACCTATTGATCTTGGCTCCGGTGAGATGGTACCCCCAAACGCATCCCGGGCAGCTTCCTTGCGAACAGCACCACCTCTTGATCTCAAGTCTTGGAATGGCCTTGGTTGTCCACACGTTTCGCAGAACGCCTCAATTTCTCGAATCCAAAGGCTCTCGCGGTTGACGGCAGACTTCCTGAATTCTCGCCAGACGTACAAGGGCGCGTTTTCCAAGAATTCCTTCATGTCGGAATCGGCAAGCTCTCTCATGGCCTGTGTTATTCTACGAATCTTCGACACAGTTCCTTTGCCCATAACATCTCTCCTGCTTAGATGAGAATATATGGAGCATAATTGGGTTCAAATTGCAAATTGCCACTACCGTCTCGGTGTCTCCGGCGGAGAGGGCGTTCAGCAGGCGAGGATAAGGTCGCGGAGGCGCAACGAAAACGGAGCAGGCCTTGGTCGGGCCTCGTTAGCCACTCCCACCTATCATGATGGACCTGGAACGTGATGGACAAGCTTCCTGAATACCGCCAAGAAGTTATTCGAGCCGAAGGGTATTTGGCAGGATTGAAACTATTATTCCGCGTCCCGGACTGGTGACACGTCGCGTAGCGCCCACCTTTCGGGGTGGGCGCGTACGCTTCCTCGTCAAGGAGACAGTTCAAAACTAGAGTGTCTGGCCTGTTCGACCGGCCGTCTGAACCTGGCAGGGGAGATGCTTCCCAAGTTGTGATGGGTCGGTCCTCATGGTATGCCGTACTGGCGGCAGATTTCCCGCGCCTTCTTTCCCCTCCTCAGCTTCTTGCAACATGGCGACGATGGGCGTCTCGGCTGAATCGAACATTCGTACTGTTCCTCATCAGACGAATTCGTCCCCGATCTTCCAGACCCCCTTCTCGCGGAAGGCGGGGATGGTCTGGCGGCGGGCGGCGTTGGTGACGGCCGGCGCCGACAGTCCCTTCTGCTTGATATATTCCGACAGCCTGATGATCCGCTCCCCCTTCAAATAACTCAGCCGCTTGTGCAGCGACTCCAACAACGCCAGCGACACGATACCCTCCATCCTCTTCGTCGTTTTGTTCTCCAGATACTCACTGAACGCCCGATAATAGACATCCTTTTCCTTGTTGCGGATGATAATGCGCGGCAGGCCATGTTGCAGCAATTGAAAATTGATGATGACGCGCCCGATGCGGCCATTCCCATCGCAAAACGGATGGATGGTCTCGAACTCCAAATGAAACTTGGCAATCCTGTCCAAAAAATAGGTGCCCAGATCACTGGAATAGTCCAGTAGGGCGGTCTCGATCATGCGCTCGACGTGCTCGGGCGCCGGGGCGATATACGCGTCCACTCTCACGTACTCGCCCTTGCCGCGAAAGCGACCCGCAATCGCATCATCGATGCCGCCGATCAGCATCTGATGGAACAGCACGATCAAGTCCTTGCTCAGGTCCCGCTCCTTCACTGTCTTGCGCTGATAGTCGATAACCCGGGCCAGATTTTTCGCTTCGAACACCTCCCGCAACGAGACGTTCCGAGCCAGTTGCTGCTCCAACAGAATTTTCTCGGTTTCTTCAAGGGTGAGCGTCGAGTTTTCGATGGCATTGGAATTGTAGACGTTTTCCGGGATTTCCACCTCGTCGATCATCGACAGCAGCGAGTCCTTCCCCGGCCGCAACGCGTCATAGGCTTCCTTTAATGCCTGGAGTCGCTTGTTGATCCGCTTCGGGGTTGCCATGTCTGCAGTATAGCAAATTCACTGATATACAAAAATGATTGGTGAATAGGTTGGTTGAAATGGCATTCATTCACTAGTTTTATCTGCCAGAATTCAACAGCTACCACTGATGTAGTGTCTCCGGTGGAGAGGGCGTTCCTGTCGACGCGGATGAGGTCGCGGAGGCGCAGCGAAAACGGAGAAGGCCGTGGTCGGCCTCGTTAGCCACTCCCACCTGTCATGGTGGACCTGGAACGTGATGGAACGCGATGGGACTGGATCATGGTTTCTCTCCGACTAGCTGGCCCTGGCACACCACCAGAGAGGGAAGACCATGGACTTGGGACCACCTAGCAGCGATACGCCGAAACACTGATGGCCGCGCCGGCACCCCTCTCCTCGCTCCATCTCACCCGTCGATCGGAAGACACGAGAGAGGTGGCTTGGGAAATCTGAACAAGGGGGATAAGTGACATTTCTGCCCACGAGCGGCATCATTGCCGTCAATGAGGAGGAACCATGACGAGACGACTACGCCGAAACCATAGCCCGGCTTTTAAGGCCAAGGTGGCGCTGGCGGCCATCCGCGGAGAACAGACGCTGTCGGAACTCGCCCTGCAGTTCGACGTGCATCCGAACCAGATCAAGCAATGGAAGGAGCACCTCCTGGCCGGCGTGTCCGAGGTCTTCGACAGTGGGGGGAAGAAGGCGGCCGCCTCCGAGAGCGACGTGACCGCGTTGCATGCGAAGATTGGGCAACTGACCCTGGAGAATGATTTTTTAGAGGGTGCACTCAGCAAGGCCGGTCTCTTGCCGAGCGCAAGACGATGATCGACCGCGAGCACCGCTTGAGTGTCAGCCGTCAGGCCAAGCTGCTTGGGATCAGTCGGGGCAGTGTCTACTACCAGCGTCGGCCTTCGTCCCCGGCCGATCTGGCGTTGATGCGCCGGATGGATGCGTTGCACTGGGACTATCCCTTTGCTGGCAGCCGGATGCTGCGGGGCTTGCTGCGGCAGGAAGGCTATGAGGGAGGCCGCCTCCATGTCGCCACGCTGATGAAGCGGATGGGGATCGCGGCGCTGTATCGGCGCCCCGCCACGTCGCACCCGACGCCGGGGCACCAGATTGACCCCTATCTGTTAAGGAAGGTGGCCGTCACCCGACCAAACCAAGTCTGGGCGATGGACATCACGTATGTCCCCATGGCGCGGGGGTTTGTGTATCTGGTGGCGGTCGTCGACTGGTTCAGCCGCAAGGTGCTCGCGTGGCGGCTCTCGATTACACTGGAGACGGGGCCATGCGTGGAGACGTTAAGCGAAGCGCTGGCTTCGCACGGCACGCCCGAGATCATGAACACGGATCAGGGCAGCCAATTCACCTCCGTCACTTTTCTCAAAGTCTTGCAGGACGCCCAGATCGCGATGAGCATGGACGGCAAGGGCGCGTGGCGCGACAATGTCTTTGTCGAACGGCTCTGGCGGACGATCACATACGAGGAAGTCTATCTGCGCGCCTACCGAAGCGTCTCGGAGGCTCGGAGCCGGCTTGGCCGCTATCTGGCCTTCTACAATCGGTGCAGACCGCATTCATCGCTCGGCGGGCAAACGCCCGACCAAGTCTATTTCAACCAGCCCAAGCCAATCCCGGCGGCGGCATAACCAGAGCGGAGAGCCACTTATCGACAGCCTGCAAACTGTTCAAGGAAACCGAGCCACCTCTCTTGGCGAATAGAACGGTTGTTCCACGAGTTGGGAGAATGAGCAGGAGCTTTTCTTCTCGGACGGCCCGGGGGTATGTGAGCGTGGGATCACGGGTTTCAATTCGCATGGGACAACCTCCTTTCACGGTGTTTCCGATACCGGCGGCATGTGGTCTATCGCCCCGAACGATGGGCGCGTCACGTTTCGGCGCATCTCCGAAACCGGCCCACAAGAAAAGCCCGCTCACCCGGCGGGGCTATTCTTCCTGTCATTCCCGCATGTCTTTGCGGGAATCCAGTGTCTTTCTCTTCACAACCAGAAGAAAAAGCAAAGACGCTGGATGCCCGATCGGGGTCGGGCATGACAGAAGGAGATGTCGAGGATGACAGACAAGAATGACTAGAACTGCCGGACCCAGCGCATTTCCACGAGGTTGCGTTGGAAGTCGTACAGTTGCGCGTTGGACTCGCGGACCTGGTTGGAAAACGCGACCTGCGGGCTGAACCCGTACATCGTGATGCGCGGTTCAGCAGCGTGGCTTGCAGGATATGGGTCTGGTCCGCGCGGGGCGTCGAGTTATCCGCGATGGACGGATGCCACCCGTCCTCGTCATTCGTGCAGCGGAATTGTTGATGGTGGAGTGCCTGTCAGCGCATGATTTGACCATTGCGCCATAACTCATATTCACTGATATCGATCTCCTTGTTCCATACCACGGCATAACCGCCTTGCTCCACGTGAGCGGACTTGAATAACGCAGGGCTTCTCAAAGGAGCAAACATGTCCTTTTCCAGCAATGGAGTCACGTCATAGGTTTTTATTTGCGTATTATCAAACGTGACCAAGAGTGTATGATCATCAATAGCTTCGACAGACTGTACCTTCGGATAGGGCATGACTACTCCAACGGGGGTAATTGACGGAAGGTTTGAGAAGTCCACATTTCGTTCAATTCGCTACTGTGCAGCGTTCCCCCATTCAACAACAAGCTTTTTGGCTCTTTTCGGCAGATCGCCTTCTATCATTTCCAAGGTAGATATGAAACAACCCCACATGTTCACCATAAACCGCATGGAAGTGTGGGGGTGGATGATCGCCAAAGAACAGTTTTATAACAATTCCATAAAATCTCGCAATTTCAGGCATATCGTATCTCGAATAGATGTGTTAACAATCTTCCGACAACGTCAATGATGGTAGAGATTACCACCTTGACGCTGATAGGGAAAGCCCCGTAGGTCGGGTTAGCCCTGAGCTTGTCGAAGGGCGTAACCAGACAATCCCGACGCCACCCGGTACTGCAGCCCTTGTCATCCCCGACCCCGATCGGGGATCCAGTGTCGTTGCTTCACAAAGAAGAGGAAAAAGAAAAGACGCTGGACCCTCGATTACTAATGTCGAGAATGACGGATAGGGGAAAAAGGCCTTGGATCCCCGATCGGGGTCGAGGATGACAGGAGGGGGAGTCGAGGATTGTAGATGTTCACTCATTCGTTGACACTTTCCGCTGTCTTCTTCTGTGCCTCAGTTCCCCTCCTTTGTAAGGGGAATTATTAAGATGAGTTGACAAACGGTCAGCTTGTTTGATAAGGCTAACAAAGGAGGGAACAGATGGCAAAGCCGTTTGAATGGAAATTCGATGCCCGCGAATTGATGAGCGGGAAATACATCATTCCGAAAGGGGCGCGGATCTTCCTGCGCCGGAAGTGGGCGGAAGTGGCGCTGCAGAAGGTCATGGAGCAATCCACCGAACTGCTGATAATGCGCGTCTGGACGTGTCCGGGCGGATGGGTGGTCATGAATCATCATTATGAAGTCATTGGCGGGGAACGCGGGGGCCGACGCAAGACGTGGCACGCGTTGGTTCCGCGTGCGTAAGGGAGGACACGGAGGGCGCCAATGACAAATTATCGATACCCACTCAAGCCCATCGCCTTCAAGCGGGTTTCGCTCTCGGTCAGGGTTTGGTGGGCCGTGCGGTATTCCACGATGAGTTGTTCCAACTCCGCGCGCTCCGGCCAGGCTGGAAGCGGGTCCAGAAGCGCGCGCGTCTGCTGGATGGCGTCAAGTGTCGGAACCACCGCTGCACGAAGGGTGGCAGCTTTCGTCGCCAAGCAGGCGAGCAGCTTTCTCGCGTTCTGGTGTTGTTTGACGGTGAGACCGCAGAGAGCATTTTCTTCGTGTTCCGTCATGGGCTGAGTATAGCAGAAAGAGAGGGAGTGATGCCACGCAAACGACGAGCGGCGACCATCGGCGTCTTACAGTTCACGCGGATGATTCCCGACGAGGACACGGCCGTCGCGCACTTCGAGCAGATCAGGTGGGGCACATGCCCCACCTGTCCACGGTGCCAAACGGATGACAAGATCACGGATTGCTCGCGCCGCTACTTTCGGTGGTGCGGGCATTGCCGGCAATACTTCACAGCCAAGGTCGGGACGGTTATGGAAAAGAGCAAGATCCCGATGCGGACCTGGTTGCTGGCGATCTATTACCTGGTGACGGCGCGCAAGGGCATTTCGTCGTTGCAACTGGCGAAGGAATTGGCGTTAAGCCAGCCCACCGCCTGGTTTCTCTTGCATCGGCTCCGGGAAGCGTGCGGGCCGGACCTGGAAGTGTTGTCCGGAGAGATTGAGTTAGATGAAACCTATATGGGCGGGAAGAATCGGAATAAGCACAAGAAGGACAAACTCAAGAGCGGCACGGGCATGATCGGGAAGCAGCCGGTCTTTGGCTTACGGGAACGGGGCTGGCCGACCGTGGCGATGCCCGTGGATCAGGCCGACCAAGCGACCATCATTCCGGAGATTCAACGCACGGTGCAGCCGGGGTCCGTGGTCTTTACCGACGATAGCGGGCTGTATCGGAACTTGGCGCGCGCGGGCTATTTCCACAAGGCGATCAATCATAGTGCCGGGGAATACGTGGCGGGCGCGGCCCATACCAACGGGATCGAGAGTGTGTGGGCGGTACTGAAACGCTGGCATTACGGCACCTATCACAAGATGTCGAAGAAGCATTTACATCGCTATGTGAATGAGTTCACGTTTCGGTTGAATGCCGGCGACGTGCAACGGGACACCGTGGACCGCATGGCGTCGTTGTCGCTGGCACTGTGTGGGAAACGGATTACCTACCGCGATCTGACGGCGTGAGGATCGCTCACGCCGTCACCTAGTCCGTCATGGTATTGCGGACGTGCGCCTTCCATTTCCGCTGTTTGCCGCGCTCCCAATCTAACACCCAATTCCGAATCGAGTGCCGCTCGGCTGATACGCGCTTGGCAATCTCGGCCACGCTCCGGCCCTGGAGCCAGAGTTGAAACGCTCGCTCTTTTGAGCCATCACCCCACGGCATCACGTACTCCTTTCGTCATAGATTAAAAAATGCCCCCGGTCGGATTCGAACCGACATCGCGGGTTTAGTGAGAACCCGACTCTATTCCATTGAGCTACGGGGGCATAAAATGAAGGGGGGATTAGCGTACTCGCTGTTTGACCTCTCGCCATGTATCGAGTTGCGCCCGTACATCGCCGAGTTTGGCGACAAGCGCCGTGTCTTCCTCCTCGGTGAGATCGGCGCGATGGGCGAGCATCCAATAGACTTTGTCTGCGGCGGCTAGAAATTCCTCGATTTCGGGTTTCATGAGAGAGCCTCCGTGCCTCCTTGTTTTATCTGACTGCTTACAAATCTAGGCCAACCGTAAGGGGGATGCCAAGTAGCTTGAATTTCAGGCAATAGCCCTTCTTGGCTAAAATTTTCCAGTTGCTGCGCTGATTCTTGATCTTATTCAGTTCTTTCAACACCCCCTCGAGCGTTTTCACATCTTTTACCATCGGTCATTCTCCCTTCATGCAGAATTTCCAGCGAGTGTTGCTTTTGGCTTTTATGAGGAGTAGATTGCCGTTTATGGAAAACGCTGTGGTCGAATCCTCCACCCTCAATCTGACGCCAGAACAGCGTGCGGCGCTGGACACGCTCGCCCCCGATTTACTCGATGCTCTCACCGCGCACATAACGCACTGTACGATTGATAAAATCCACCACCTCATGCGAGCGGCATCGGTCCCCAGGGAGTACCCACAGCTTCGGGGTTGACAGGTCGCCCTTGCGCCCCGTCAGGAGGATTCGATACAGTACTCCTATGGTTTACATAGTCGTTCCTCTGGAAGACAATCCTAAGCTTTTGTCACACATTCAACGCCTCGACCCGTCCGCGTACACTCGGCATGGACCGCGGCTCTATTTCCTGAACTACCGAGGCACGACGGCAGATCTTACCGAAGAATTGGGGTTTAAAAAACCCGCGAGCAGGCAGGGAAGATGGGGGTAGTGATAAAACTCTCCCACATCAACGGCTTGGCCTATGGCGATCTGTGGGAATGGATGGACGGGCGCGAATGAGCCCCGACACACAAGACCCCGCCCAAAAGCCAGACGCGGAGCAGGGAGCCAGTGCGTTATCGGGTGACTATGACTGGTCTATTCGCTTTGATGACAAACTCGACAAACTGACTGGCAAGATCGAAAAGCTCATCGAGTCCACCCATGCCATCGACAAACAGGTGGCGGTCATCAAGAACGAAACGGCGGAGATTCGTGACCTCAAGAACACGGTGGCGGACCTTGGCAAAGCCACCACCGATCTTCCGACTATCAGAACGAATGTAGACTATCTGCTAAAGCGTGTCTGGCTGGCGATAGGCGCATTGGTCATTATCTTGGCTCTCGTGCAAATCGGCTCTGCGGTTTTCGTCTACTATATCGCCCGATCTGCTCTCCCGCCCCCTCCCATCAACATTACGCTGTCGCCACCGGACAGTGACCAGTCGGCCACAGAGTCCGACCCGCTACCGTAATTTCAAAATCCACCACTACCGCCTTGGCCCACCTATTGACCGTATGGCTGCGAGTCACTACAATGAAAGTGTGCCGGAAGTGTACCGGAACATGACCATGAAGTGTGACACCGACCAAGGAGGCTCGCCCATCATGCAACCCAAAACCCAACACGCCTTTGATCGTGCCCTCAAGCAAGTTGCCAGCTACCAACCCCCGGACAAAGCGAAACCGCCGAAATCCCCGCCGAAGGCCAAGGCCAGTAAGTCTTAAGCCCTACGGAGAGGCGTCCCGCTCTTGAAAGCGGTCGTCAGCACTGGATCCGTAGAGTTCAGCTTCCGGCAACCGCGACGTAATGCGGGCCACCAGCAGTTGAGCGGGTTTATCTTTCCCGGCACGGAGCGTGACGGTCGCGTTGCCAAAATTCTTCATTTCGAGCGTAATCCTCCCATAAAATCCCGGGTCAATTTTGGGAGCCGTGACATGGACCGCAATCCCGGCCCTTGCATACGTGCTTCATCCCTCCACGAACCCGATCAAGGAATTCGGCATCGTGATCTTTTCCAATGTTTTCGCCAACACGAATTCCCCAGGCTTCAACGTGATTTCTTCGCCTTCCTGTTGCTGCCATAAACTCGGATCATCTAAAAATGAGGGCTCGATGACAATCGCCGGAATATGGGGGCGAGGTGGCAAGGGAATCCGAAATGGTCCACCTAGTACTAAATCTATCGAAACTTGGCGAACCCGATGTTCCAGTTCGCTCGCAAGGATCGGCGGATCAAACTGCAAGGCTTGCGTGCGTAATGCCTCAAGGAGTTCAGGTTTTGAGAGGAACATGGCGATGGACCTTGTCTCGGGGGACACGAAGATTGGAATCGCGCAACCCTTCCCACTTAATGGCCGCCAAGACGCTGTCGTCGTCACTCTGAATCACGAGGGCCGCCACATAGAATTTGCCGTCTTTTTCTTTCACGAAACGCTCGTCCGTAATGCCGCCTTGGGGCTCGGGATCCACTTGAATCGTCACACAGCGTTCTTCCGGAAACAGGGCGTCGCGGAGCTCACACTCCACCCAAATAGAATCGTCTTTGGCGAGCCGATCCTGCGTGTTCTCTTGTTGCCGCATAGCGTCATTCTCCCCTCCCAAGAAAAAGGTTGAAAGAAACGAAAAAATGATGAAAAAGAAAGGCCATAGTTTGAGAGTATTGTCAAGAGGTAAAGAGGGGGATTTATCCCTTTAAATTGACGGGCTGCGGCAAGCGTTTTGCCAGCAGTTTGTAAGGCGCACGGGCGCACGACTCCACCATCCTGCGGAACGGCGGGATATACATGCCAAGAAATCTTCGCTGTCTCCTGTTTTCTGTTCGTCCGTAATTGTCGATGAGGGACTCAACTGATGAGTACCAAACCAGTGGAGGATGAATGACCCGACACTGCCGTTTCGTGATTACGTCTTCAATGCAGCGAGGCCAATCCGTGACCCTCGTGACAGGAACGGCATGTCTGACAAAGTGGAGGGCTGCTCGATAAGACATGGTATAAGCAACCGCTCCTGACGCTCCTGTCCCTTTCAGACCGGGAGCGCGAAGATGGGACAGGTAATGGTCAAACAGGCCAATGACGCCCTGCCGACGAACATAGGCCCTTGAAGAATAGAGTTGCGTGAGTTCAGCATCGTGGTAATACCGGCCAGTCAGGAACTCAACTAGTTGGGGAGAGGGAACGGCATCATCCTCCAAGATCAGGGCATAGGCTATATTCTCAGAGACAATTCGCCGATAGACCTTGATATGTGACAAGGCACAGGCAAACTCGGCATGGGACAGGATTCTTCCAGCTCGTCGCGTGGCAACACGGTCAATCTGGTCTTCATACTGAGGATCGAGTCCATGGCGACCGTCCACGGCATCGACAAACTCAAAGTCGATACCGAGATTGCACAGGGCCTCTGAAATAGCTTCACGCCGTTCGGTGCAATCTAATAGGGACACCACAAAGACGGGGATCGTGGGCGGCATGGCAGTCTTTCTTGGAAAGATGGACCATCAGCCACCGACCGGACATGGTCGGGCCGATTCCGTCCTCCAAGGAGACTGGATGACCCTGCGTATTTACCTGTTCATGATCACCAACCCTGACGATAGCTAGTCGCCATGTTCGGTGATAGGCTCTTGTATTGAGCAGGCGACCCGACAAGGGTGCCCCTCGGAGAACGGAATACTGGGAGTGTATTGATGTTGGTAGGCTATGGCAAGCCTTGGCATTTGATAGCATGCTTTCATTATGCAGGAATTGGTGCCACCGACCCCACAGCACCTGATCGCGTTTGTGATGCTGGTCGTAGTCGGCACGCTTGTTGTGCTATATTTCGAGTGTTACGAGAGTGCGGCTTGTTCCGTGTCGCATGTCTTATCTGATCTGGTCTCCGTCCTGCTCGTGAGTGCCGGATGGAGTATTATCCTAGTGGAGGTCGCCATGTTTGTTGAATCCTGGATCAAGGAACGACGTGAACGACGGTACAAGGAAGAACGGCAATCACTCGTCGAAGAGCTACGCGCCAAGATTCGCTCAACGGGCAAACCGTTAACCGAACAAGACCTTGAAGAATTAGAGCAGGAGACTGGTCACGTTTTGCCGACCAATTCCCGATAGGTCATCGGCTTCCCTGGCATGGCTCCAAAGAGAGCCTGCATCCGGTCTACCGTATCTACCTGACAGTTCCCTTCATTTAGCCGGAAGGTGAACTCGTCAACATACCGATCCAGGTGCTTCACGCTCACTTGATGGAAGGTGCCTTCCAGCCCGCGTTTCAAATTGGCCCACACGCTTTCAATCCCGTTCGTATGCGCCATCCCCCTCACGTACTCATTCGCTGAATGGTTCAGGGTTTCATGCTGATACCCTTTGCGGGTCAGCCCACGATAGGCTCCATGATTATCGGTATAGACTTGTGACCCCTGTTCGACGTGTCGCTGGATCTCCGTCCACAAGGTCAGCCGATCCGTCCCTGTCACCGACTTGGCAATCGTCTTGCCGTCCCGTGCGCGCATGCCCATAACGGCTTGTTTCCCGGTCGATCCACCGCCTTGAGGCTTCGTGCCTTTTTTCAGACGTTTGTTGCGCTCTTTGCCCCCGATGTACGTCTCGTCAATCTCCACAATGCCGGAAAGCAAAATCGACTGCGAATCACAGGCTTTCCGAAGCCGATGCAGCATATACCAGGCATGCGGTTGTTTGATCTTGATCTTTTTGCTTAACTCCATGGAGGAAATGCCCTTCCGATCCGTCAAGAACAGATACGCGGCCATCAGCCATTTGCGCGCGTCGATCTTGTTGCGTTCAAGTGGCGTATTGGTGAAGACCGTGAAGTAGGCCCGACACATCCCACACCAATAGGTGCCTGCCTTCTTTTGAGGCGTAATCTTGTCAGTCTTGTCGCACTTCGCACAGACCGGCTGTCCGTGCCACCGGACCCGCTCGAAGTACTGAATGGCACTCTCGACCGTCGGATATAACTCATTGATTTCAAACAGGCTTAAGGTCTTGGCTTTGTGTGTCGGCATCGTCTTCTCCCTTCGTGAATACTGAAAGCATACTAGCACGATAGAGAAGGTTTGTCAAGTTAAAGGGATAAATCCGTAAAGAGTTAAAAAACGAGGCTCTTGAGGGCAGGTCGAGAAGAAATTTAGGGGATAGCGTGAATTAGGTGGATGAAGGCGGACAAAGCGAATAATATGTGCAGAAATCGTAACACGCACAACATCCACGCAAACGACACTTTCTTAGTCCCCTTGCAAAGGGAATTAGCAAGAGTCACCATGTCAACTCATCTTGATAATTCCCTTTGTAAGGAGGGGTGAGGGGAGGTAGAGCCAAAGCCGGAGTGAGCAAACCGTGTGTCATGGTCAAGGCTGGTGCCTGTTGGGTCTGCGACTCTACCCCACCTAGCCTCCCCTTACAAAGGGGAGGGAAGGAATACGGTCGCCGCCGACGCAGGCTGCCTGTTCTGTCAACGAATTACTGAACACATACAAGGATGACACAAAGGAAAAGATGTCGAGGATGACAGGAGAGAGTCTTAGAACTGCCGCACCCAGCGCATTTCCACGAGGTTGCGTTTGAAGTCCCACAGTTGGGCGTTGGATTCGCGGACCTGGTTGGCAAACGCGACCTGGGGGCTGAACCCGAATACCGTGATCGCGCGGTTGAGCAGCGTAGCCGACAGGATGCGGGTCTGGTCCTCGCGGGGCGTCGTGTTATCGGCCAGGAACGGGAACCACCCGGGTTTGTAATTCGTCCACCGGAACTCGGCGCTGAGGCCCACGGTAAAGCCCCACGGCAACGCCACGTTCGTGCCCACCTGCGTCCAGTACCCGGCGCTGTCCCAGCGAGTCGCCACGGCCTCCTGCTGCTGATAGCCGACCAGGGCGTTGACCTGCATAATCGGGAAGGGCACGTAATTCGCGCCCAGGGAGAACACCATGAGCGGCCCTTCCAGGAACTTCTGCTGCTGGTATTTCCGGTCGCTCCACAAGGCCCGGCCGCTCAGCCGCAGGCCCGCGTAGACCCGGTGCTGGACTTCCAGGCGCGCGCCGTAATCGTAGTTGAAGCTGTATTGACCGAACCAGCGCTGACTCACGGTGGCCAACAGGCTCATCTCGGTATTGCGGTTGATGAGCCAGCGCGGCCCCACGTAGCCGCCCACGAACGTCTGGTCGAACTGGCGCCCCTTATACTCCCGGTGGTTGAGGTTGAGCCCCGTGCGCAGGCGCCAGCGTTCGGCCAGGGGGAATTGGTATTCACCGCCCCCCCAGCCCACAATGCCGATACCGGAACTGATGCGGCCTGTCTCCCCCCGGCGGAACGGCAGGCCCTGGATATAGATGATCTCCGCATCAGACGCGGCATTGATATTGGTATCGGGGGAAACGGAGAACCCGAAATACCCGTTCCAGCGTTTCCGGGCCCGCATGATGGTCAAGAACCGTTTGACGTTGGCCGCCAACTCCGCGGGCGGACGGCCCACCAGGGCCCGCTCGAAATGCTCGCGAGCCAGGGAGTCATCCTGCTTCAGATAAAAGGCCAGGGCCAGTTCAAGGCGCACGCGCACCAGCTCCGGTCGCCGGATCAGGATGGACCGGAACGCCGCGATGGCCTCGTCCAGGAGCGCGACCCGTTGCTCGTCCTCAAGCTCGGCTGCCTGGGACCACCGGCTGGCACCCAAACCCAGGAGGAAGTGCACGTCTGTCTGGTCCGGATGGTCCGGAGCCAGCGGCCGCAGAATCTCCAAGGCTTCGGGGAAACGGTTGCGTCCGATCAGGATGCGCGCGGTCCTGACACGCGGATCGGCGGACAGGTGAGACTGACCGGGAGACGCCGGGGCCCCGGACGTGCCGCTCGACTCCCCTCTCCCCTGGCTCTCTTCACTCCCTCTTCCCTGGAGGGAGAGGGCTGGGGTGAGGGGGGACGACTGACCAAGCGCGGAGGACGGGCGAAAATATTGCACTCCCGCGCAGTCCCTGCACGCTTCGGGCGGCGCCTCGGAACTCCCTCTCCCCTGACCCTCTTCCCCCCCTCTCCCCTGACCCTCTTCCCCCCCTCTCCCCTGGAGGGAGAGGGCTGGGGTGAGGGGGGACGATTGAGGCCCACCATCTGCGATATCGCCGGACGCGGCCAATACGGCCGAGGCATGAAAAAGTATCAGAACGATGAGTGCAAACAAAGTTGATGGCATGGCAAAAAAGAAGGGCAGCCAATTGGCTGCCCTTTATCTCTCAAAAGGGGAGGCTTGTCGCCGCGCCCTTCCGGCTCAGGCCGGAGGCACCCTGGTTGTTATCGGTTCGCGCCGAATGCCCCGATGAAAGCTTCGTCTTCCGGTGTGCTTTGCTTGACAACGTAAAAGTTGCCCGCAACCGAACCCGGAGCCTGAGTCTTGTAGTCTACCGTTGTTTTTCTTGTTGGATCATTCTCAGCGATCGTTTCAGTTTTTGAGAACCTTCTGAATTCCTGTCCGAAAAACTGGCCCTTCCATGCGCCGCTGTAGGATTTGCCTTCAACCACGCCGACGGCCTCACCAGCCTCAAAGGCCTCTCCTATGGCATTTCCGAAGGTCTGTTTCTGTAATTCAATGCTGCCCGCGATTGATTCCCCGCCGACGACGATGTTCGTGACTGCGCCCTCGATGCTGCCATTGTTATCCACATCCACGCCGCCTGTCGGATTCACGAACTGGGCGGTGAGGTTAACGTCCCCAGTGAAATAGCTCGTTGCTCCTGCCGCGAGGCGGGCGCCGTTCGCCTGCCCACGGTAGGTGGCGTTTACGTCTCTGCCGTCTTCCACGAAATCGCTGATGTTGCTAGCACTGGAAGGCTCATTACAGATTCTAAAGGTTCCACTAATTGCTACCCCATCTGAGGTCCCTTCCGTAATACCGCATCGAGTAGCAATAGTAGCGTCGAGGGGTTGGCTCCCATAGGCGAATGCCTCTATTGCATTACCCGGCGTAAGCCAGATTCCGGCGAGCAGGTAGTCGGTGTCGGCCACATCTCTATCTTCATACGCCGTCTCATTCGCTGGGGTATCCGGATCGTTTAGCTCCGTTTGCGTTCGGACCACTCTCGTTTTGGTAATGTCCGTGTAGGCATTGACGAAGAGGCGACTGTCGTTTTTCAGATCGAAGCCATATCGCAGGGTGGACGTTCCCGTAAGTGTTGGCGTCGTTCTGCCCGATGTAAGGGTATTTACCGTAACCCCCCGCATTCCCACAACGCGAGCGGCACCGGTCCCGGTGTCCTTGGGGTATACAGCCAGATTACTAGTATCGGCCACAGCTGCTACAGTCAAGGGGTCCGTAGCAGAATTCTTCAGATCGGTCAGGATGGCATCAAAGACGAGTTTGTTGTCCCTCAGGTGCTGGATGAGCGAGGAGTTGTTCGTCAAAGCGCGCACGTCCGCTTCGCGTTGCTCGCGAGCGTTCGTGACCATTAGCACGGTTCTTTCGATGGTCGATATCGCCAATGCGGCTGTGTTCAGATCGCTTTGAGCCGTTGTCGCGTCCGCCCGCGCTGCTTGCGCCGCAGCCAGCGTGGTGGCCACCCGTGCAGCGTTGTTCGCGTCTATGAGACGCGACAGGGCGTCTTGCGCGTCTGTATTGTGATTGCCAGCGAGTGCTCTTTGATCGGCCGTGGCGTCGGTATTGGTCCCTAGCGCACTCGCCGCCGAGCTTGCCGCCGCCGCTCGCGTGCGAGCGTTTGAAAGGATAGTCGCGACCGCTTGCTGCTCATCGGCTATCTGTTCCGCATCGGTCGGCTGGGTCGGTCCCGGATCCGGCATTGGATCCGGCATCTGAGCAGTGCCGCCACCACCGCCGCAACCAAAGACGAATGCCGCCATCACCACCACACAAAGCACCGAACCCAAAGATCTCAACATTTTTCTATCTCCCTTTTATCTTCTGCTGAACAAGAAAGGAACTGGGGGCAGGCGAAGCATTCTTCAAAAAGAGGCGCCTACCCCGGGCCGCATAACAGCCCGGGGTAGGCCCTGTGCCCGAAGGCACTGTCTATCTCTTTACTCGGCCTTCCACGAGCCGAAGGCGCCGAGGATTCTAACCGGGTCAGTGCTAGTGCCCGGGGCGGAAGCACCAAAGGTGCCCGCGGCGGTCGTGGGAAATTCGGACTCTCTCGCCATATCGGTCGTCGCATCGTTGGGACCGAAGAACTGACCACCCCACTCGCCTGTCATGTCCCTGCCCGCCAAGGTGCCCGTAGTGTCGCCAGCGAAGCCACCTTGGGTCGTCTCAGTAGTATCATTAGCCCTGGTGACGGTCGCCCGCCCCAACATCAGTGAACCGTCCACGGCCATGCCGCCGGCGTTGATGTTGGAAACCATTCCGGTGACGACGCCCAAGAGCAGCGAGTCATTACCGGTGGCGGCCGCCGCACTTCTAGGAGTCGAATCGCCCCCTTCGGTTCCACCGAAGTTGGCCTCAAGCATGACGTCCGCGTCGAATTGCTCGACCATGCCGCCCGCCGAATACAAGCCGTTCGCGACCCCGTTATACGTCGCCTTGCCCTTGAGTTCGGGGTACACCGCGAACACGTCCATGCCTCTCGCGAACGCGCCTGCGAAGGTGGTCTCGGTTGCGTCAGTCGGCACAGCGTCCGGAACTCTCAACCAGACGCCCCAGGCCAGATAGTCGGCGTCGACAACCCGATTCGTGCCGATTGATACTCGCGGCTGGAATATATACCCCTGAATCGACTCGACAACCCCGTCTTTCACGCTGATGGCGCACCCATCAGCAAGGCCGTCGAGACAAGAGAACATTCCCGGAACCGGTGGAGCGTTGTCCCCTGAATTTTCGTTGTACATGGCCGTGAAGCTGCTTCCGTCATTCGGAACATCACCCGTAACTTCAGGGTCATTAGCCAATTGTTCGCCCAATTCATCCGCGGTATGAGTGGCGGTAGCATCCGCCGCCTCATACGTATCCTTGACAACAGGTGCCTGAATGTCCGTGTAGACGTTGGCGTACGTTGTGCTGGTGCCGTCCTCGTTCTCCCCTACCAGTTCAGCGCCCATCCAGCCGCCGCGCGTCATCAGCGACGTCGGGGTTTCGCCTCTGGTTACTGCATCGGCCCTAGGGGTAGCGGGTAGGTACACCGTGAACATGGGTCCGCTCGCATTGTAAGTCACCGTTGCGGTGCCCAGATTGTCGGTCGAAGTTGCCGAACTACCTTGAATGGCTCCTCCTGCCCCCATTTCACCCGTCTGCGTCTCGTCGGTCGAAGTGGGCGTGACTTCGCCTTGGGCAGAAGCTTGTAGCGCCGTGCCCACTCTCCCCGCGTTGGAGACAGGCTTGGGCGGATCCCTGCCTTCGAGAACGGCGTTGTCGATGGCACTCTGATTGGTGATCTTGTTCGCCAGAATGGTGATTCCCAGGCCGCGCATCATGGCCGCTTCCTGGGCTTGGTCGCGGGCCGTTTCAGCCGCCATCTGGTACTCTTCGGCCATCGCCGAAGCCGTGGCCGCCTGCGCCGCGTCGTTGGCTTCCTTGGCCATGTCCGCGTACTTCTGTGCGGTCTGCATGGCTACGGTGTCCACCGCGCCGTACAGGGCCATCTTCGCCGCCATATACGCGGCCATGGCCGCATCCTGCGCGGCCTCCAATGCCATTTCTTCAGGCGTGGGGCCCGACGGACAGGCATCCATAGAAGCCGCCATTGTGCCGTCCGGACACGTCACCATCGCCGTTGGATCCGGTGGTGTCGGATCCACCGGCATCGCTGTCGTCCCCCCGCCGCCACCGCCGCATCCAGCCAGCGTCAAGGCAGCAATTACGATTGCATACAAGAAGAATCGTTTCATGTCCATGTTGTCTTATCTCCTATTTGATTGATAAGTTATAGAGAGTAGGTCAAGTATCCTATTGACGTGTTTCGCACGATTCTACGTTCGGCTGGTGGGTAAGTCAAGCCTTCCTCTCCTTGAAAATCATTTTTGAATGATTGATGTGTGGAAAGAAATGGAACGATACAAGACTCAAAATATTCGTTGCGATTGTACGAATAGCAGGTCGGTAAGTCAACCCTTTTGCCTTTCTTTTTTCGTTATTTCTTTTTTAATTGTTTGCAGTATTTGGGACTGTTTTGGGGTGTGTTCCAGAAAAACGAAGGGTCACAGGATGATGGGGATACGAAGATAAAGAAAAGAAAGACACTGGATTCCCGCGCCTGTCCTGAGCGTAACGGAGTGGAGTCGAAGGATTCGCGGGAATGACAGAAAGAGGGACGAGGATGAGCGACAAACGCCACCACAATAGATCTTCAGAAACTGTTAGAACACATTTTCCTGTCCGTGACTGACGCGATATTCCACTTCTTTCAGATAGAGTGAAAATGATACTGGGAGACCCCGCGATACTGATACAAGATATGTTTCGCATAACCCCAAACCTGCAGCTTCCCCGCGCATCCGTCACATCCTCGAACCAGTGCACGTTCAAGCACTCCTCCCGAAAGCTCCCGTTGAACGACTCAATGTCGGCATTATCGGTCGGCTTGCCCGGCCACGAGAAGTCCAGCGTGACTCTATTGGCATAGGCCCGTGGGGCGAAAACAAGGAGTGTCTCAACCGAGAAGAAAGCGGGGCCGGTCCGTGTCCCTCATCCGTGCAAGGGGATCACGTCGGCACCTGAGGCCCCGGTGACGTAGTCGGCCCACTGTTGCAGCAATCGCCGTCGTTTCTCAAGCAAGGTGGTCCGATTGTACGCTCGTTCAACCGAAGACCCCACCGCGTGAGCCAGGCATAGTTCTTTGACGGCAAAGTCCACATTCGTTTGTTCTTCGGCCCATGTTCTGAACGAACTGCGGAACCCATGGGGCGTCCCGCTGATCCGAAGGTCCTTGCACAATTTCGTCAAGGTCGCCCCCGACATGACACCCTGCCGGACACTGGGAAAGAGCAACGCGCTTGTCTTGTAGGCTTCGACTTCCTCCACAATGTCCATGGCCCGGGACGACAGGGGGATTCTCAACTCTTGGGACGTCTTTGTTCGTGACGGAGGAGTCACCCACACCCGTTTGTCCCGATCAATTTCTTCCCACCGGGCCAACCGCGTTTCGGATGAGCGAGTCGCCGTCAGGATCAAAAATTCAAACGCCAACTTCGTGGTCGGGTGCGTCCGCGCCCCGCGAATCTGTTCCAGCACCGCCCCAACCTTTTCATACGGCACGCTGTCATGATGTCGCTGCTCCCGCTCACTTCCCCGGAGCAATAATTCTGTATGACTTATCAATTTATTTGATGTTTTCAATCTTGGAATGGCAAACGTCCCACCTTTTGTCGAACGGCTTTTTGCCATACCGTACTGAACCTTACCACACCGCTCACATGGTCATTGTCCGTGCTCAGCCCGTCAGTTTCTCCACCTGCCGTCTTGATCGCACACGGTCCGTTTGCGTCCACCTCCTTTCCGGTCTCGTCTGAACAATGCCCCTCTACGCTCTAACGGATGACGACACGCTCACTTTGACGACGCGGGACCATGGGATTCCAGGAACGGTTCACGGCATCGCGCGAGTGTCCGTTCGGTCCTGTGCAGTGACGTGGGCGCGACGTGCCGGCATACGGTCCGCACAAACCCGATGAAAAAAAGACGCACGCTTGCCGGCGTGGCGGCATGGGTGCGACGCGACGCGCTGGGGAGATGGCTGGCGCGAGAGGCCGCTTGGTCGGGGGGTTGCGGAGAAGAGCGCGAGGCGGAGCCGGTTAGGCTCCGTATCCGATCCGGACCGGAGGCGGATCCTGAAGCGAGCGCCTTCGACGCAAACGCACGACGATGCGGCCGTTCATGGAGGCCTGGCAGCAGGCCGAGGGAGGGCGCGACGATTCAGGAATGGACTATCCGCGTTCTGCCAAAGGTTTCGGCGAGCCGGATTGGCGAGCCCCACACGTTTGAGGTCCCCAGCTAGAGAGAGGACATGGCGGCAGTGAGGGACCCTCACTGGTGGGAGGCGACGATCCAGGTCGTCCGCGCCGCCCGATCCCCCGGCGCAGACGCGATTCCCACGAATCGAGGCAGGCCAGCGGATCCGCCCCAGCGGATCGGCGGCCGGTGCGGTTCCCGTGCATCGCCAGATGCGACGGGAACGAGCCCGACACCCTCGGCCCCAGACGAGGTGACGGGCGACCGGAAGACCAACGGATCTGTCCCCCGACAGAGCCGACGTGAGGCGGAGCCCCAGCGAGGCCTCACGGGTTGGGCTGCTGCGCTGTCGCGGCACACGGGAGTGAGCCGTGACCAACCCCTGGAGGCCAGCCGCGTCCAGCGGCGGGAGGCTGGGCGAATGCACAGCTTCTCCGGGGGTTGGTCACGGCTGGCGACCCCTCGCACACAGCCGGGACAGCGCAGCGGGGTGAATGGCCCAGGTCCACCGCGTTCAGCGGGGGGCGTGGAGCCAGAGGGGATCCCCCTGGGCGGGGCCTGGCGCTCCCAGGCCCCGCCGGTGAAGGGGCCAAAAAGCGTTGTTCAAACGCGCAGTTGGCCCCGAGGCGCAGCCTCCGCAGGGTGCCGGCGCTCCCGGCGCCCTGCCGTGCCCGGCCACGGGCCGGTCCTGCGACCGGCGACGGCATGGAGGCGGTCGGTGTATCGCCTCATTCACCGGTGACGGCACCCCTGACACGTGACAGGGGTGCCGTCAGGGATAGAATAGGCGGTGGAATGGGCGAGCCCCGGGCCCGGACACGGGGCTTGCACCAGGACGGGCGGCGAGCCAGGCGAGTGAGCCAGCCCCGCCCCGGCGCCCCGCAAGGCGATGGCAGCGGGCTGGGGCGTGAGAGGGTAGATTCACCGGTGACGTGACCCGTGCATCTACCCGGCACGGCGGTCCGGGGGGACCGGGCGGGCTCGCCACCCGGCAGGGACATCGGCTAAAGTGAACCCAATAAAACTTGCACCCAGCGATTCAGAAAAAAGCTACGTCCCCCTGGACGGGCCTTTCTCCATCCGAAGAAGAGAACCCCTGCTCAGACGGCGGCCGCGAACATGCCGAGGTTCAAGTCCTGCGTTGGGATATCATGACGTTTGAAGGGGCCCGCGACGCAAGCCTGTCGTCAGAAGGTGGGGATCTCCATCAGAACAGGCATGAACGACCAGACGGCGGGCTTACCGGGGCGGGTCAGGAGACCGCGGAACGGGCAGCGTCACTGTCCGGGACTCTCATTCAAGATTGAAGGGAGTGGTCAGGCGTGGAGTGGCACCACGTCAGCTTGACCGTGGCCGGTAAGGTAGTGGCCCCACTGTTGCATCAGCGCCCGGCGCCGATCAAACAGATCGCTCCGAAAATATGCGCCTTCAACGCCCGCCACCGTGTGAGATAATGCCGCCTCTGCTAATTCTCGCGGCTTACCCATTTCCGCGCACCAATCACGAAAAGAACTTCTTAACCCGTGTGGGACGAAACCGAGTTTCCAGTCCTGACAGAACTTGCTCAACGCGATGTGCGACAAAGGCTTACCGCGTCGCCCTGGAAAGATCAAGCCGGACCCATTATCAAGCTGCCTGGCTTGTTCAAGAACACCAAGAGCCGCATCTGATAGGGGAACCCGATGCTCGCGCCCCGTCTTCATATGGCTTGCCGGAATGGTCCACGTTCGGCTTTCCCAGTTGATTTCAGTCCACTCCGCCCGCCGCGCCTCTGTACCCCGTACCGCCGTGCACGCCAGAAACCGCAGACAGAGAACGGTCGCCCCCAGCCCATGGGATTGCTCGACGGTCGCCAACACTTCCGGCAATTGCGGATACGGGAGGGCCAGCATATGTCGTGTCACGCGAGCCATGCTCGGCAGAGCCCCGTCGATGACTTCCCCCGCCGGATTGATTTCGCAAAATCCGTGCGCTTGACCCCATCGGAACACGACACGGAGACATTGCCGGAGTCTTCGCGCTTGTGCCGGTTTCGTGGCCCAGATCGGAGTGAGCACCCGCAAGACAGCATGCCGGTCCACGTGGTCAATGGGAGAGTGGCCGAATTGTGGAAAGGCATATTGTTCGAGGATCCGCAACCATGTCGCCGTATGCGGGCCCGCTTTCCATCTGGGCACGTTTTCCTCATAGTACCGGACCGCTGCCTGTTCAAAAGTCGGAAGCGCGGCTTGCCGTTGCTGGGCCTTTTTCTCAGCCAGGATGTCACGCCCTTCGGCCACCATCTTTTTATTCACCGCGGCCTTGACTCGTGCTTCGGCCAAACCCACCGCCGGCCACCCCCCCAGCCCAATATCCGATCGTCGGCCGCCTGTCGTGATGCGCTGAATCCAGGCCCGTGATCCCGTGCGCCCGACCCGAAGGTACAAACCTTGACCATCGCCATGCAGACCCACAGTCGTCAATGATTTCACTTTCGCATGGGTCAGTTTTCCCATGACAGTCTCACTTATACTATCCAGTGCACAGTGAAAGAATGACCCAACATTTGAACCCACATTTAATGTTGGATTTTAAGGAAACGACGGGGATAAAGCAAGACTGAAACGGAATGGGGAAAAACGTGAAATGCCTTTTAAACAGTGGCGTTTAGGGACTTTAGTGGAAGGATGTGGACTATTACAGAATTGATGCCGTTACTTTCTCCTTTGAGTGATAAGTTATGTAGAGTAAATCAAATACATAATTTGCGAGTTTCGCACGATTCTACGTTCGGCGGGTGGGTAAGTCAAGCCTTCCTCTCCTTTTTCTATGATTGATAATGGGAAAGAAGTGGAACGATACGAGACTGCAAAACCTTCAAAAAACTTGCGGGGATTGTACGAATCGCCGGTGCGTAAGTCAACCCTTTTGTATTTCTTTTTTCATTATTTCTTTATTGATTGTTTGACGCATGTGCGAATGTTTTTGTGCGTATTGACGACAAAGAATGCGCCATGAGATCGCGCGGCTACGAAGATAAAAAAAAGAAAGACGCTGGATCCCCGATCGGGGTCGGGGATGACGGACAGAGACAACGAACGTGTCAACGAATGACTGAACACATACAAGGATGACAGAAAGAGAATGAAGGAATGGGTTGGACATTTGTCTGTTGTGAATGCCACAATCCTTCCCGGCCGGCGCCGGCATTGCTCGTTCGTCCCGCTCCTACGCCAACATCACTATAGAATAGAAGGATGCTGTTTGTGATGGCCCCGTTACGTCTGTTGTGTTTGCCACGCCACGCGACATTCACCGCCCTGGTGTGTGTGTGTTTGGTCTCCGTCCTGTGGCCGGCTGCCGTTGTCGCGGGTGAGTTTGACGACGATGCCGCGGCCATGCCCCTGCGTCTCGTCAACCTGAACCCGTTTTTTGTGCCGTACGGCGTGCCGGTGTCCGTCGGGACGCGCACGATGTCGCCCGGGTCGTCGCACCTCACCTTCGCCGTTGACACCGCATCGTATCTGAGTAGCGCCGCCTCGGGGTCCGAGCGTCTCCTGCTGGATGGCGAGACGCACCGCACCAGCCTCATGTTGCGCCGCGGGTTCCGGCCCCGTTGGGAGTATTTCCTGGAACTGTCCGCCGTGGGGCACCATAGCGGGTTGTTCGACGGCTTCATCGAGAATTGGCACGATTTCTTCGGCCTGCCGCAAGGCGGACGGGACACGGCCCCGCGTGATCGCTTGGCCCTCATCTACGGGGACGGCGCCGGCACCCGCGTGAATCTTCGGCAGGACGTGTTCTCGCTGGGAGATCTGGTGCTCGGCGTCGGGTACGCGGTGCCGGACTGGCCAATCCGGAATGACGGGTTGACTATTCGCGGCCACGTCAAGATCCCGACCGGGAACGCCGGCTCGTTCGCGGGGTTGGGCCGCTTTTCCACGTCACTCTGGGCGGAAACCTCGGGCGCCCTGCCCTGGTTGGCCGAATCCCGCGCGTGGTTGTATACGGCGACGTTGGGGGTGTTGGTCGCCGAGCCGCCGAAACGCCTGTCGCGCGTGGGCGACCCGGTCATCGGGTTCGGACGGGCCAGCGTCACCTGGCGCGCCCTGTCCCGCTTGAATTTGACGGTGCAGGTGGACGTGCATTCCTCGCCCTATCGTTCCTCGAATTTGGATGTGCTGGCCGATCCGGTGGTGATTCTCGGCTTCGGCGGGTCCATCCGGGTGACCGACACGGCAACGCTTGAAATCGCCGTTACCGAAGATGACGGCCTGCATCGTGCCGCGCCCGATATCGGCCTGCATACGGCGTTACGCTGGCGGCTGTAACCCCGGGGGGCGGGGGAGGGGGGGGGCTTGCGGGGTTTCGGCCCCGCACGACGAGGGGAAAGATTGCGGGGTGTCGCCCCCGCGCGGCGAGGTCCTTTTGTTTCGGTAAAAGGACCCAAAACCAGGGGCGCCCGGGCGCGGCCCTTTGGGTGCCTTTGCCGCGGTCCCGAATAGTGAGGGCTGCGGAACTCGCTTCGCTCAAACAGTCCTCGCCTTCATATTGGATTCGGGACCGCGGCGCAGCCGCGCCCGCAGGTGCCCTTTCGTGGCGCCATGGGATGGCGCTTCCTTCTTCTTTTGTCTTTATCTGTCATCCCCGACCACGATCGGGGATCCAGGGTTGTTGTCGTTGCGAACGGAGGAAAAAGAAAAGACGCTGGATCCTCGATTACAAATGTCGAGGATGACGGAAAGAGGAAAGACAAAGACAAAGTACTGTTGTCGGATTCCGCTGCGCTGATCCGACCTACCCTCGTTGCCCGAGAAATGCCTCGACCTTTTCCACAAATTCTTCGGCTTCGGTCAGCGCACGGTCCGCCGTCTGTTCATCGAGGTATGACAGCGCTTCATAGTCTCCGGCTTCGCGATCGTCCTTCAGGTTTGCCAGGAACTTCCCCCATTTTTTCTCGAACTTGCCGGTCTTAACCAACACCAGGCTGAACAGCGTCAGCAGACCCCGGTGGGTTTCCGCCTGGTGCCCTTCCGCCAGCAACACGGCTTGCGCCGCGTGATGCCCCCTCACCCTACCCTCTCCCTCCAGGGGAGAGGGTTATGGAAAGGTAGGCTCGCGAGACCATGTCATCCCATTCGTGCTGCTTGGCCAGTTCCCGCGCCACGCGGAGCTTCGCGCGCGCCTTCGCCAGATAACCGGCGATGTGCTCTTGCTGCACCCTATCCAAGCGGCACCCCTTCGGCTTTGACCCGTTGCATGAAGGGCGTCTGCAACCGCGTCAACCGCTCAAACTCGCCTTCGGGAAAAATTTTCAGGGAAATCAGCCGGCCATGGGCGAGCAACACGTCCATCACACTCTCGTAGAGGCCGTCGATGAGCTGGTCTTCTTTCCGGGGCACGACGATAAGCAGGTCGTAATCCGAATCCGTGCGGTGCTCACCACGGGCGCGCGACCCGAACAGGATCACCCGCGTGATGTGCTTCCGGAGCGGATTGATCTTTTCAAGGAATTCCTGGAGGACCGGATCATGCATCATGGCGGCTCCGTATGCGCGGTGCGATTCGGGCTATCTTCTCCCAAGAGGTCGCTTCGCCGCAAGTGCCGGGGGTGTTCTTTGCTCGCGGGGTGTCGGGACTGCGGCGCCGCCACGCCCGCAGGCGCCTTCTCGTGGCGCCATGGGATGGCGCGGCAAGGAATAAGCGTCAGCTATGGGTTCGTTTTGACGCGTGGTCCCTGGCGATGTTGACCAGCGTTCTGAGCGCGGAGTTGACTGTGGCGGAATCCTTGAAGACTTCGGCGACGTCGGGTTCCAACAGCACTAAATTCGTTCCTTGGCGGTACGCTTCGTGGTGCTTGCCACGAATGCCAGTTGAAAAATCGTATTCGGTCCGCATCACGTCCTGTTCATTGTCCTGACTCATAGTGCTTCCGTTCCTTCGGTGACGCGACCCGAGCACCGACAATACGTATACGCTGCTCACGCTCGGTATAGGACACCACGAGAAGCCGATCGAGCGAAGAGCGCCCCATGCTCAGATAGCGAAATTCTCCCACAGAATGATCCGGGTCCGCAATGGTCAGCTCCAGGGGGTCGCCGAAGACGAGGAGCAGGATGCGGGGTTGCGGCCCCGCACGGCGAGATCCTTTTGTTTCGGCAAAAGGACCCAAAACCATGGGCGCCCGGGCGCGGCCCTTCGGGGGCCTTTGCCCCAGTCCCGAAAGGTTGGGGCTGCGGAACTCGCTTCGCTCAAACAGTCCTCGCCCCCATATTAGATTCGGGACCGGGGCGCAGCCGCGCCCGCAGGCGCCCTCGATTTGGCGCCATATGATGGCGCTTTCTTCTGTCTCTTGTTTTGTATTCGTAGCGGCGCCATCTCATGGCGCTGTCCGTTGGCCGCATGAGCGGGGGGGACCAAGAGGGCGGGCCGCATGAGATGCGGCCCCTACACAATACAAAGACAAAGCAAAGACCCTGGATCCTCGATTACTAATGTCGAGGATTGTAAAGGTTCAGTCATTCGTTGACAGAATGAGGGGCTGCCTACAAGAAGGGAGGGCGGACACGCAGGGCCGCCCCTACTGAACCCCCCTGCCCTCCTTATCAGGGGGGAGAGGAGTGCTGCCGTCCCCCTGAGAAGGGGGAGTGAGGGGGTTGTCTTTCAAAGGCGAGGGCAAGAAAAAACGGAAAGTGTCAACGAATAAGCCTCTTCGGGCGGCATGAGATGCCGCCCCTACAACTAAAAATACAAACACGACGCTGGATTCCTGCTAAAAACATGCTCATGCCGCCTGGGACTCCTCCTCTGTAGTGGCCGCATCTCATGCGGCCTTCCGTCTTTCCGTTTCTTGGCGGCCTCTTCGGGCGGCATGAGATGCCGCCCCTACAACTGAAAATGCAAGCACGACTCTGGATTCCTGCTTTCGCGGAATGACAAAAAGAGAGGCAAGAATGACAGAAGGAGCAAAAACTATACGGTGAATTTGATGACCGCGTCGATGGCTTTGGCGGCTTTGGTGATTTCCTGGATGACGGCTTCTCGTTCTTCGGTCTCGCGGAGGGCGCGTTTGGCTACCTTGACCGCCTGGTTGGTTTGTTCGACCGCGGCTTTGTACTTGCCGGTGTTCTTGTCGATCTTCTGGCGCAGCACTTCGTCGAGCAGGGCGGAGAGCAGGGCCCGCCGGCGCAGGCACTTCTCCCGTTGTTCGTCGTTCATCGCCACGTTGCGCAGGAGTTCATCCAGCGCATTGATCAGTTCGACCAGCCGGGACCGGAGGTTCATGGCGCTACTCCTTCAGTTGTTTGCGGAGGCGGCTCACGGCCTGCGCCGTGTCGGCCACGCGCCCCACCGCCTCGTAGAGGTGCTCGTGGTTCATGGCCCCCGTGGTCGCGTCGTAGAGCGCTTGTTCCGCGATGATGAGTTGTTCGACTGCGTCCTGCAGGCGTGCGTACAGCTTCTTGATGGTGGCCGCTCTGGCCCACGCCTCCCGGATGCGGTTCAGTTGCTTCAGCCGCGTGTCGGGATTTTTGTGTAATCGCTCCTGTTCGTGGTCCGTGTTGTAGCGGCTCATCAGGGTCGCCTTTTCGCCTTCGGCCTGGTTGCGGTGCGCGATCCCGAAGATGCCCGCGGGACCCACCTCCTCGCGTAGGACCGGCAGTATGTCCGTCAAGACTTCATGCTGGATTGCCACGGCGCGGTGGATGCCTTCGCGACGTTGGGCTTGCGTGATTTCCCCGCCGATCACGTTGACGAGTTGTTTGATGGCCCCGCCGCGCACGGATGGTTCTTTCTTCCCGGTGATGCTTTCATAGTGCTTTCCCAAGGCGTCCAGCGCCCCCGCCAGTTTGGTGAGGGCTTTTTCCATGGCTTTGGTGCGATCGGCGGACGCGAGTTCTTCCAACGCCGTAGCGTACCGTTCCAATGCGTCCAGAAACTCGATGCGCGCGGCGTAGGCGTGATCCGCGACCAGCGGCGTGAAGAGCGCGTCGTCCACTCCGCCCCCTATTTCGGCCCGTTCGCGCAGTTTGCGCGTGACTACGGCGTTGTTGGACGACGAGAGGGTGTCTCTGGCTACCGTGGCCACCATGATCGTGGCCGTGGCGAAGGTGCTGACCTGCCGGTCCGTGGGGATCGATTGGCAGCCCGCCGCCCCGACCAAGGCGGCGAGCAGTACAGCGAGCAGCAGGGGGGAGGTTTTTCGCATAGGGACCTGACCCGCGCCGTTTGGCGCGGGTGTGCGACTATGCCAATTTTCGACCTGTGAGTCAAATATCGTCTTTATCTGTCATCCCCGACTCCGATCGGGGATCCAGTGTCGTTGCTTTTTCCTTTATCCGTGAAGATAAAGACTCTGGATCCTCGATTACTAATGTCGAGGATGACAGAAAGAGGAAAGCCTCTTCGGGCGGCATGAGATGCCGCCCCTACAACTAAAAATACAAGCACGACCCTGGATTCCTGCTAAAAACATGCCTCTGTGGCCTGGGACCCCTCCTCTGTAGTGGCCGCATCTCATGCGGCCTTCCGTCTCATGGCGCTGTCCGTTGGCCGCATCGGCGGCGGGGGACCAAGAAGGCGGGCCGCATGAGATGCGGCCCCTACACAATACAAAGACAAAGCAAAGACACTGGATCCCGGATCAAGTCCGGGATGACAGAAGGAGGAAAACAGGAATGACAGAAGGGGAAGGCGAGGGTGCTAATCGAGAATGTAGTGGAGGGGATTTACGACTTTGTCGTTTACGGCTATCTGGTAATGGAGGTGGGGGCCGGTGGAGTAGCGGCCGGTGCTGCCGATGAGGCCGAGGACGTCGCCCCGTTTTACTTCCTGGCCGGCTCGTACGAGTATTTTGGAGAGATGGCCGTAGATCGTCTCGGTTCCATGCCGATGATCGATGCGGATGTAATTTCCCATCTTCCAATCATAGGTGGCCTTCACCACTTTGCCTTGGGCCGGGGCGCGCACTTTTTTCCCGCGGGGGGCACTGATATCCAGGCCCGCATGGAATGCTCTTTTGCCGGTAAAGGGGGATATGCGTGGGCCGAACCGTGAGGACACGGGGCCTTTGACCGGCCAGATGGACGGGGTCGCGGCCCACAGGCCTGCCCGTTCTCCCGCGGCTTGTTCCAACCGGGCCAGCGTGTGGAGTTGGCGCGTGGTCTTTTGCTCGAGCCAGGCCAGCCTGCCTTTGAGGTCCGCCGCTCTCGTGGGCTCGGGGTTGCCGGGCTGCTCGCCATCGACGTTCCGCCTCCCTGTCGCCCCGTCAAGGGCCGTCTCATACGACACTTCTTCGCCGCCTTGGCCCTCGGCGTCCGTGTCTTTGGCTTGCTCGGGTTGGAGCCCGAACATCACTTGCAATTTTTCGTTGATCGTTTGGATGGTCAGGACCCGCTGTTGCATGGTATCGATGGCTTCGGAAAATTCAGCGGCTTGTCCTCTGGACTGGCTGAGTTCTGCCTTCAACCCTTCGAGTTCGGCACTCTGGTTCGTCACCCGGGTCGTCTGCGCCACGTACTGCACCAGCACCCCCACTTGCACGACCGCCAGCATCGCGACCGCCAGCAACACGCGCTTGACCGTCTTCTTGCGCACATTGATCCGGAGCGGGTTCGCCCTGGTTCCCCGGAACAACACTATTGTCCATCTGTCATTAGTGGGGGTCATGGATGCGATGGGGGGTCAGGATTGTCAGCTTGCTTATGACGCGCTACTTTATGAGGAAAATCCTCACGGGTCAATCGGGCGTTCTACGGTGTTTCACTTCATTCAGAATGATCATTCCGCGACGTTGCCCGACGCCTGGGGATGGGGAGATTCTTGCGGGGTTTCGCCCCCGCACGGCGAGGTCCTTTTGTTTCGGCAAAAGGACCCAAAACCAGGGGCGCCCGGGCGCGGCCCTTTGGGGGCCTTTGCCCCGGTCCCGAAGGTTAGGGCTGCGGAACTCGCTTCGCTCAAACAGTCCTCGCCTCCATATTAGATTCGGGACCGGGGCGCAGCCTCGCCCGCAGGCGCCCTCTTGTGGCGCCATGGGATGGCGCGCTACGAATGCCCCCTCTTCTGTAGCGGCGCCATCTCATGGCGCTGTCCGTTGGCCGCATGAGCGGCGGGGGACCAAGAGGGCGGGCCGCATGAGATGCGGCCCCTACACAATACAAAGACAAAGAAAAGATGCTGGATCCTCGATTACTAATGTCGAGGATTGTAAAGGTTCAGTCATTCGTTGACAGAATGAGGGGCTGTCTACAAGAAGGGAGGGCGGACACGCAGGTCCGCCCCTACTGCCCCCCTTATCAGGGGGGAGAGGAGTGCTGCCGTCCCCCTGAGAAGGGGGAGTGAGGGGGTTGTCTTTCAAAGGCGAGGGAAAGAAAAAACGGAAAGTGTCAACGAATGACTGAACACATACAGGAATGACAGAAGGAACAATACGAGGATGACGGAGGGAACAAAGGCCCCTTCACCCTGCCCTCTCCCAGGGGGAGAGGGTTTTCTCAGGATGTGACCTCTTCGGTCAGAAGTAGACGCGGCTGAGTATGCCGAACGTGCGGGGTTGGCCTACGCGATACGCCATACGGGCGGCGCCGTTGCGTTCACGATCGAAGGAGAGTTGCGGGTTTTCGTCCGTGATGTTCTTGATGTAGAGCATGACTTCCCACGTGTCGTACAGCAGGCCCGTGTTCAGGTTGAGCAGGTGGTACGCGTCCAGTTCCATTTGGTCCCGAAAATTGTCGGAAGCCATGTCTGCTCCCGTCAGACCAGCAATGAGTCTGGACGGGAATGGCGTACTTTCCTGATCGCCGGGTTGGGTGAACTGACTGCCGACGTATTGCCAGGAGGCGGTGACGTAACTCTCCTTTGAATTCAAGAGTGGCGGTAGCGTGTACGTCGCCACCGCGGAGAGCTGCCAGTTGGGCACGGACGGGATGCGGTTGCCGTCCTTGATACCCGACACGACGGATCCATCCGCCGCGTTGGTGATCGTGGAATCGAATTCCGCCTCCACGTAGCTGCCGGCAAACGTCACCAGCAAGGCGTCCGTGGGGTGCACGGAGAACTCCAGTTCTCCTCCCATGGTATGCGCCTCGGGTACGCTGACGGTCACGCGCGATGAACAGGACCCGGCCACCACGTTCACGCCCAGGTTACTGATGTCGGCATAGAACAACGACGCATTCATCGTCACTTTTTCGTATGAGGATTTGAGGCCGACCTCGTAGTTCCACAGGGTCTCGTCCTTGAACCGCTGGAATCCCCGGTAGGTGTCATAGTCGCCTTTGCACAGCGGCAAGTTCAACGGATCGTTCACGCCGCCCAGCCGGAACCCCCGCGACGCCTGCGCGTTCACGGCCACGCGGTCGGTCACGTCATATTTGAGCATGAAGCGGGGCGTGAAGCCGTTGGAGGATACCGTCACGTTCTGGTTTTGCGCCGCTGAATTCGAGAAGGCCCCACCCGATTTGAAGGTCTTGTCTTCTTCCCAATCGTACCAGCGCAACCCGGCGGTGAACCCGAGGCGGTCGTAGAGCGTGTAGGTGGCTTCGCCGAATACGGCGATCTGGCTGAGGTCGTAGGTCAAGTCCGACACATACGGCGAATCCATGGTGTTGAAGCCGTTGCTGCTGGCAGCCAACGACCCGAGCGGGAGCCCCGCGTTTTCATGTGTCCGGTCCCACACGGGCGTGGGCAGGCGCTGGGAGTAGTTGCGTTTGATATTGGAATAGAAGACGCCCGCCTGCCATTGGAATGCACTGTCGTCGGTGGAACTGAGGCGCACCTCATGGGTCATCTGCTCGATCCCGGTGGTATCCCGCAGGTTGGACGGCAGGAGCACCCCTTCCGGTGGGAATCCGATATCGACCCCCACACTCCCGGCCAGCGCGCTGGAGTCCCGGCTGACCAGCACGTCGCGCTTGGTATAGCTGGCGGCGTACGTCGCGTCGAAACGGTCGTTCACGTTCCATTTGACGACGTTGTCGAGCAGCAGGGTATCGTCTTCAAAGGCTTCGTTCAGCAACAGAAACTGCTGGCGCTTGCCGAGCTGCACGCGCGGCCGCGTCGTGGAATACGGGTTGGCATAGAGGTTGAAGATCTCATCGCGGTTGAACCCGTCCATGTCGATGCTCTGATACACCAGGCGTGGGGTGATGGTGACGTTCTCGGTGGGTTTCCACAACACGGACACACGACTGCCGAAGCGGCCGCCGTCGTTGACGTTGTCGTCCGTTTCACCCGTGACCCGCAGGGCGTCGATGAACCCGCCGTATCGCGTCCCGTAGCTCACCACACGCACGGCCGCGTTGTCGCCCAGGGGCGCATTGAAGGCGGCTTTGACGTGACCGCCGGCCGAGCCGCTGTCGATGGTGTTGAGGTCGAATTGCGTCCTCACGTCCTTGACGCCGAGTTGGGGCTTGTTGGTGACGTACCGCACGGTGCCGCCGATGGACCCGGAGCCGAACAGCGTGCCTTGCGGGCCCCGCAAGGTTTCTACGCGTTGCACGTCGTAGAGATCGAGGTCCGGGGTGAAGAGCGAGATCGCAATGGGCGTGTCGTCCAGATAGACGCCGACCTGCTCCTTGACGCCGGGCTGGTCGCGGACGATCTGGCCGGATGAAATGCCGCGGATGTTGACCACGGTCTGGCCGGGCCCCAGGTTCTGGATGGACAGGCCGGCGATGTTCCGGGAGAGGTTTTCCAAAGTAAAGGTGTTCAGCCGCTGGATGTCGGATTCGTCCTGCACGTTGACGGAGAAGGGTACGTCCATCACCGTTTCGGTCCGCCGGGTGGCCGTGACCACGACTTCCTCCAATTTATGGATATCCGACAGACTCGGGCTCTTCGCCGTGCCAGCTTGCCCCTGCGCGGAGGCATTCCCCGCACCCAGCAGGATCACCAACGGCAGGACCGCGAGACACATAATCGGGCGAACACACAGGTTCGCCCCTACATTCAAATGAGCCTGTTTTTTCTTCACGGTTGGCCTCCCTCGGGGGATGTTTTTTCAGGTGTGTTTTTATTCGTGACTTATTGTTTCTTGGTAAGCGGTCCTTGAGGCGGTAATTATACTGCGTTTTTTCTGATTTGCAATTGGTCTGCACATACCCGACGACACCCTGAATCTGTCACTCTGAACGACGTGAAGAAGCTGCAGGCGGCATGAGATGCCGCCACTACAACTACCAAAGGCAACAACCCTGGATTCCTGCTTTCGCAGGAATGACAGAAAGAGAGAAGCAGGAATGACAGCTTCGGATTGTCGTTCGCTATTTTCATGCCAATACCCCTCCTATCACCCTCATCTTCTCCCCCTCTGTCATCCTCGACGCTTGTCCCCGACGTTCTTAATCGGGGATCCAGTCAAGTAAAGGATCCAGAGTTTTTTCTTTTGTCTTTTTTTGTCTTCGTAGCGGCGCCATCTCATGGCGCTGTCCGTTTCTTGGCGGCCCCTTCAGGCGGCATGAGATGCGGCCCTACAGCGACGGAAGGCGGCATTAGATGCCGCCACTACAGATGCGGGGAGGCTGTTGGTTGCAGATATTTGTAGCGCGCCATCCCATGGCGCCACGAGAGGGCGCCTGCGGGCGAGGCTGCGCCCCGGTCCCGAATCTAATATGGAGGCGAGGACTGTTTGAGCGAAGCGAGTTCCGCAGCCCAAACCTTTCGGGACTGGGGCAAAGGCCCCCAAAGGGCCGCGCCCGGGCGCCCCTGGTTTTGGGTCCTTTTGCCGAAACAAAAGGACCGCGTCGTGCGGGGCCGCAACCCCGCATTGCTTCCCCTCGGCGTGCGGGGACGAAACCCCGCAAGACCTCCCCCCCCCCCCCCCCCCCCCCCTTCCCCCCCGCTTGTCTTGACAAATCCGGCGGGGCGGTTTTAACTGCTTGCATGATACCGTCCATAGACCACGCGGCCGACGCGGCCACGGGGAAGACCGTGTCGCAATGGTCGGGCGCGTCACGGGAACAGGCCGTGCAGCACATGTTTACCGCGATTGCCGCACGGTACGATCTCAACAATTCCCTGCTCAGTTTCGGGCTTCATCATCGCTGGAAGGCGTTGGCCGCGAGCCATGTCCCGGTCCATACGCACGGGCGCGCCTTGGACCTGGGCGCGGGGACCGGGGATCTGGCCTTGTTGCTGGATGGCCGGATGGGGCCGCAGGGCCGGGTGGCGGCGATGGATTTGAATTTCGCCATGTTGCGGTTCGGCGTCGAGAAGATCGGCCGGCGCGGCCTGGCTTCGCGCATCACTTGTTTTCGCGGGAACGCGGAACGCATCGGGTTTCGCGACGACACGTTCGACGCGGTGACGACGGGGTTCTGCATTCGTAACGTGGGCGACCGGCCGCAAGCCTTTCGTGAGATCCATCGCGTGCTGAAACCGGGTGGCCGTTTCGTGTGTCTGGAATTTTCCCGGCCGGGGTGCGCCTGGCTCCGGCGCGTGTATGACTGGTATTCGTTTCGTCTCCTGCCCGCTATCGGCACCTGGGTGGCCAAGGACTACACGGACGTGTACCGCTACCTGCCCGAATCCATTCGCACGTTTCCCGATCAGGAGCAGTTGGCGGCCCTGCTTCGGGAGGCCGGGTTCGCCCGCGTGGATTATCACAATCTGAACGGCGGGATCGTGGCTATTCACGTGGCCGTGAAGCGTGCCCTGAGCCAAGGCGAAGGGCAGGCTCCGGTCCGCCCCTATTGAACCCCCCTTCCCCCCTTGTCAGGGGGGCGAGGAGTTCTGCCGTCCCCCTGAGAAGGGGGATTAAGGGGGTTGTCTTTCAAAGGCGCGGCCCTGGGGGCCAAAAGGAAGCGGAAAAATTGTGAACGAGTTAGTGAACACATACAAGGATGACGCGTGATGGATTCCCTCCTCTACGTCTTCTTGCCGTGTAAGAAGGTCTATCCGACCGGCATTACCTACCTGGCCGATTTCATTCACCGGCGCCGACCGGAGGTCCGCCAGCAGATTCTGGATTTGTCGCTGTTTCCGGTTGCGGAACGGTCTCGCGCGTTGCGGGAGACCATGCGCCGATTCCAGCCGGAGCTCGTGTGTTTTTCGTGGCGCGACATTCAGATTTTTTCACCGCATGAAGGCGACGCGTCGCTGGAGCAGGCGTTCAATTTTTATTACGCGGGCAATCCCTTGAAGCGCGTGGTAGCGTCGTTCCAGGGGGTCCGGAACCTGTACCGGTATTATCAGGATATCCGCCGGAACCTGTCGTACCCGTGGCTCGTGCACCGGGAGTTTTCGGACGCGCGGCTGATGATCGGCGGCGGGGCGTTTACCGCGTTTGCGGATCAGTTGATCGAGCAACTGCCGGAACATACGCTCGGGATTTTGGGCGAGGGGGAGGATGCGATCCTCAAGGTATTGAACGACGAGCCCCTGGCGGATGAACGGTTCATCGTGAAAGAGAACGGGCGCGTGACCAAAGGCACGAAGCATACGCCGGCCATGCTGGATTCGTTGACGGTGGATCTCCCCTACCTGACGTCGATTTTTCCGCAGTACGAGGAGTACGTGGGCGAGTGTATCGGCGTGCAGTCGAAACGGGGGTGCCCGTATGACTGCGCGTTTTGCCTGTATCCGTATATCGAGGGGAAGCGCGTGCGTTATCGGCCGGCCGCCAACGTGGTACACGATATTGCTCAGTATTATCATCAATGGGGCGCGCGGCGCTTCTGGTTTACGGATGCGCAGTTCATTACGGGGAAGGACGCGTACCCGCAATGCACGGAGATCCTGGAACGGATTATTCGCGACGGCCTGGAAATCGAATGGTCGGGGTACGTGCGCACGTCGCTCATTTCCGCGGACCTGGCGAAACTGATGGTGCGGTCCGGCGTGGGCGACCTGGAAGTGGCGATCACCGCGGGCTCGCAACAGGTGCTGAACAGCTTGCACATGGGCTTCAAGCTGGAACACCTGTATGACGGCTGCCGGTATTTGCAGGAGGCGGGGTTTGCGGGCCGCGTGATCCTGAATTATTCGCTCAACTCGCCGGAGGAAACCGAGGAGACGCTCTTGCAAAGTATCGAGTCGTATAAGATGGTGGCGTCGATTCTCGGGGAAGACCGCGTGTTCCCCCTGATGTTCTTTCTGGGCGTTCAACCGAATACGGACCTGGAACAGCGGTTGTTGTCGGACGGCTATTTGTCCGCAGGCTATAACCCGCTCAGCCTCACGCCGTGGAACATCAAGAAATTGCTCTACAATCCCGCTCCGCTGAATAAGCTCATTGCGAAGGCGTGTCTGACGGCCTGGGACAAGAAACACGGGAGCCGCGACCCGCGGCCCTGGTCCGGCAGTCTCAGCCAAAGCGCCACGCAGGACCACGGCCACACCTACGCCGATCAGAGTCTTTCCAACGGCCTCGAAGCCAACTCCGGCCGGGACGCGTTGCTGACCCTGGAAGGAATCCTGCGGTCACGCCCGGCGGCGCAACGCCGCACGTCGTCATAGAATCCTCTCCCGTCATTCTTTATGTCTTCGTAGCAGGCGCCATCTCATGGCGCTGTCTTCTCCTCGCGGCCGACGGAAGGCGGCATGCGATGCACATTTCTTCCCCCTATCTTTTCGCAAAGGAACATGTACGATGAGAAAAATTGACGATGTCCGTTCACGTAGAACTTTTCTGAAAAACAGCGTGGGAGTGGTTGGGGCCATGACGGGCATATTTATCGGGCTTCCTGCTCTTTCGCAGACCTTACAAGATCGAACTCGCAACGGCGAAGCCGATACACGAAGAGGAACTCCACGACAAACCCTGGGACCGTTCTTCCCGGATGACGGAGATCCGGAGAAAGAAATCCGTGAAAACCTGGACTTCCGACTTCCTATCAGTGAGGCGAATGACAATGATCTCACTTCAATTCAGGGAAACAACGGAAAGGCGAAAGGACAGGTCGTGTACATACGAGGAACGGTTCTCTCCTCTCGAAGGGGGCAGGTCACCCCTGTCCCAGGGGCCGTTCTTATCGAGTGGAACGCGTCAGCATCCGGACGATATAACCACCGAGGAGATCAAGACAATACTCGCTTCACACATCCTGTTTCAGGAGATTGGGTGGAGCGAACTCACGATGACAATTTTCAATACTGGGGACGCTGTATTACGGATGCCGACGGAACCTATCAGTTTAAAACCATTATTCCCGGATTCTACCCCGTCATGTCAGGGGAACACCCACAGTGGTATCGACCCCCTCATTTGCATTTCCTGATTATGGCCCCTGGGGTCCCTCAATTGGTGACGCAATTGTATTTCAAAGGGGATCAAATTCCAGATAATGATTTTATTCAACAACTGAATGCCAGAGACGGCATACTTCGAAGCAAGCGACTGTCCCGCAAAGAACAGGAAAGCGTCATCATCGAATATATAAAAGATCCATCGGGATTGCTCACAGACGGCCTTGTAGGACAGTATGATTTTGTTTTGACATGATAGCTGATTTTCGGCTTTTTGAGAGGGCCTGACACGCCATGCCTCTTTGGTCCGACGCGATGACGGCCCGTGAAACGCACGCCTTTACTTGCTTTGAAGTACCGCGGGGGTCAATCCGTGATCGTGAAGGACATGGTGCCGATGACGTTGGGGTCGTACAGTTCCTGGCCGGGACTTTCGAAGTAGAGCTTGACGAGATACTTTCCCTTTTTCCAGCCGCCGTCGGGCCGGAAGATTTCCAGGTACCCTGCTTTTTCGTTCATTTCCAGAAACAGGGCATCGGTTCCCGTGAGTTCTGTTGAGGGGGTGTGTCCGTCCGGCATGTGAAACCATGCCGCTCGATATTGCGAGGGGGCATCAAGGGCCGATATCGCGAAGACGAGATAGAATATTTCCGTATCCGCCGAAAATTCGGACACGCCGGGATCCACCGGATCCACGTAGGCGTCATCCGTCATCCACCCCTGTCGCCCGAACGTGTCCCAGGGAAGTTTGATGTCCCGGGCCATGGCGATCCATTTGAAGGCGGATTGCGGGCGCTGCCAATGTTCCTGGTCCAGCGCCATCAGTTCGGTGTACGAGTTCACGCTCCCCTCGCTCTCATTTGTGGCCGAGGTGGCGCTAAACCCTTTTTCTTCCCCACGGACAAGCCCAGGGATCACAAGGACAAGCACGAGGATGGAGAAGCTGAGCATGCCGAGGGACCGGGTGGTCCGTTGCGCGTACGCCCGATCCGGGGAAGATGAGTGTGTTGTCATGATATTCCGCCCTTGGCCTGGAACTGTTCCTGTCTGCACTGTACCCCTCTCCCGGCGGTTTCGCAATGGGTTGTGGGGTTCCCTTCCTTTGTCGCGGCGCGATCCCGGGTCAAAGACGGAAGGCGGCATGAGATGCCGCCACTACGACTACGGGGAGGCTGTTGTCTTTGTAGCGGCGCCATCTCATGGCGCTGTCCGTTTCTTCGCGGCCTCTCCAGGCGGCATGAGATGCCGCCACTACGACTGCGGGGAGGCTGTTGTCTTTGTAGCGGCGCCATCTCATGGCGCTGTCCGTTTCTTGGTCACCTCTTCAGGCGGCATGAGATGCCGCCACTACGACTGCGGGGAGGCTGTTATCTTTGTAGCGGCGCCATCTCATGGCGCTGTCCGTTTCTTGGTCACCTCTTCAGGCGGCATGAGATGCCGCCACTACGACTGCGGGGAGGCTGTTATCTTTGTAGCGGCGCCATCTCATGGCGCTGTCCGTTTCTTGGTCACCTCTTCAGGCGGCATGAGATGCCGCCACTACGACTACGGGGAGGCTGTTGTCTTTGTAGCGGCGCCATCTCATGGCGCTGTCCGTTTCTTCGCGGCCCCTTCAGGCGGCATGAGATGCCGCCACTACAGAGGAGGGGCTATAGATTATCTGTAAAACTGCTCACAATCTATCTCTGCAACATCAGGGTTATTCACAATGTACTCACGGATCTTCTTGAGGGCTGCTTCATTTCGAATGACATGGTCATAAAAATTGCGCTGCCATATGGAATGTCCTAATCCCCAGGCCCGTGTTACCCACGACTTAAACACCTGCATGACCCGGCTAAGTGGTTTCTCCGACGATTGAAAAACCAAAATGACGTGCAGGTGATCCGGCATCACCACGCTTTGATCGATTGAGACGCCGGAGAAAAATGCAGGAACCTGTTCCAGGTATTGTTGAACCAGAGCTTTGGCTGTGGCGGTTGCAAACTGTGGGGTTCTGTTTTTCGTACACAGGGTTACGAAATAGTAGCCGTTTTCGCGGTAGTCATAGTGACGTAGTCGAAGGGGTTGGCGGGATGACAATCTGGGCCTCTTGCCCAATGTGTTTTTTGGGGGGTCATTTGAGACGGGCATTTTTTTATCCGGATATTTGGGCGGCATTCGATGCGGGCTACGGAAGGCGGCATTAGATGCCGCCACTACAAATACGGGGGTATTTTAGACGTTTTGGGGGATTCCTGCACGTGGTGCCTGGTCTGGGCGGCATTCGATGCGGCCGGAAGGCGGCATGAGATGCCGCCACTACAGAAGAGGGAGCCGCTACGGCGGGGGGGCGGCGACTCGGGTGGCGGCGATGGCTTGGCGGCGGCGTTCGACTATGCCGTCGGCGATTTCGGTCAGGCGCTGTTCGAGAATCAGGCGGAGTTGGCTCCCGCTTCGATAATCGGCCGGGGCCATGAAATGCACGCGGTCGGCGTGCTGCTTCAGGTCGTAACATTTTTTGAATGACCGTCGCGTGGGATCGTCCGGATTGTACACGGCCACGGCCAAGCCGCCGTTCTTTTTGATGACGGTGAAACACGGCACGTCGGTGGGGCCGTCGCCCACGTAGATCATATGCGGGAACGGCACGCGCCTGGCTTCTTCGGGCATGTGGTCGTTCACGTCCTGGTCCGCGTCCAGGAGGTTTTTGTTGACCCGGAAGAGGTATTGCGTTTTTTGCGTGTGACTGATGGTGCGCTTGGGGAAACTGATGTGCCCGTCCTCCTCGTCGAACCGGCACCCCCACGTGGCTTTGGTCCACTTGGCGATCTCGCTGCCCGCCAGGATCGCCTCCAGCCCCGCGCTGACCACGTAATGCTCCAAATGAATGTCCCACTCCTGGTATTTGGGTTGTTGGACGATGGTGTTCAATTCGCCGAAACAGTCCGGCACTCCGGGGAAGAACGTGAGTTGCGCACCCATGCGTTGCAGGTCCCGGTTCGACAGGGACCGGATCGCGTCGTGTTCCAGCATGCGCTTCATATAGGCGAGTTCCTGGTCGTAGCCTTTTTCTTTGATGAGCGCGGTGCAGCTTTGCCAGAATTGTTGCGGGTCGATCCCGGCGTGACGCAGGATCGTCTGGTCCTGCATGTACTGCGGGCTCAGGGTGTGATCGAAATCGTAGACGACGGCGATGATGTTTTGTGGTTCGGCCATGCCTTCCCCTTCTGTCATCCTCGACATCTTTAATCGAGGATCCAGCGTCTTTGCTTTTTCCTTTCTTTGTGAAGAGAAAGACACTGGATTCCTGCTTTCGCAGGAATGACACCTCGCAAGCTAGACCCATTCGCCGGGGACGTTGCTTAAAAGATGGCTTTCACCAGTTCCTGGATGCTGCGATGCATGTCCACGTCGTCCGTGATGGGCTGGATGACCGCGACCTCGCATGCGCGCTCCGGGGGGACGCCTTGCTTCATCAGGGTGCCGGCGTAGATGAGCAGTCGCGTGCTGACGCCTTCTTCGAGCCCATGGTTGCGCAGGCTCCTCACTTTGCCGCCCAGTTTGACGAGCCGGTGGGCCACGTCTTTGGCGACGCCGGCTTCATGCTCGATGATGGTCGTTTCGATCTCCGCGGGAGGATACGTGAATTCAATCGCCATGAACCGCTGTTTCGTGCTTTGTTTGAGTTCTTTGAGCACGCTCTGGTAGCCGGGGTTGTAGGAAATCACGAGCATGAAGTCATCGACCGCTTCGATCACCTGCCCGCGTTTTTCGATGGGCAGGAACCGGCGGTCGTCACTGAGCGGATGCACAACCACCGTGGTGTCTTTTCGGGCTTCGACGATTTCATCCAAATAGACGATGGCCCCGTGTTTCACCCCGAGGGTCAGGGGGCCATCCATCCACACGGTTTCTTCGCCTTTGAGCAGATACCGGCCCACCAGGTCCGACGCGGTGAGATCTTCATGGCAGGCCACCGTAATCAGCGGACGCTTCAACCGGTACGCCAAGTGTTGCACGAACCGGGTCTTGCCGCAGCCCGTCGGGCCTTTCAGCATCACCGGCAACTGCTGTTGGGCCGCGATGTCGGCCAGCCCGATCTCGCCGTTGATCTCTTCATAAAACGGCTCCTCGGTAATCCGGTATTGCTCGATGTCGATTTCGTGGCCTTTCACGCGTCTCCTGTTTCGTTCACCGATGGGCAGCTCTAGCGCTTCCCGCCAAAGGCCCCGATGATCTGGTTGCGTTCAAAGATGCCGCCGACTTCTTCATGGTTGGGCCCGTAGAACCGGCCTTCGAGCGTCGGGTCGTCAAAGTTCGCCCCGAATCGGCCTTCTCTGACCGGCAGGTTCTGCCACGTCATATTCGGATAGGTCTGCCGTCCATCTACGGCGGGATTGCCATTTTGGATGTTGGAGAGGGACACGTCGATGTCCTCATTGGTGAAATCATAGGTGAGCGTGGCATGGCCCCGCACGCCTATTCCGACTTCGGCGGTCTCGGTGATTCTCCCGCCCACCATGGTGCCCGTCCAGGTGGCGCTACCGTCGACCGGATTGGTGTCCGTCGCCATTCCGGAGGAACTGGCGTAGCCATACCGCTGTCCGGTCAGCACTCGCTCATACGGCCCATAGCGGATGACCCCATTCGTGATGGTATTGAGTTCCGCGGCAAACGTACTGTACTGCATCCAACCTTTATACGACTGCACATCCGTGTCCACGGTCACGTGCTCCGTCCGCTGGCGTTCCGTGCGGAAAAACGCGCCATGGGCCACACCCCGGTAGCGTTCCAGCGCTATGACTCCGTCCTCCCCGGCGAAGAACCCTTCAGCCTCCGCGTCGGCTCGGCTGCCCACCAAGCTGACCCGGAGATACGGGCGGCCTAAGACGTTGGAGCGACAGGTCGTCCGGCCACAGGACGTGTGGCCGCGGATTCGTTCTTCCAACTCGCCGCGCGTGAACACGAGATCGCTGATCAATAACGAATCGCGCACCGCCCGCACCTCACTTAACTCCATGAGCGCCGTCTCCTGTGCCGACTCTTCGTTCAGGAACTCCCCCATTATTGGCACGTATCCGCCCCCGCCGCAGCCGCTCAGGATCATCAGAAGACCCACGGCCACGAGGTACATGGAGAATCGGCCTCTTTGCATCAGGTGCTCTCCTCCGGTTTCATGGGTTGTCCGATTCATGAGACGTCACGGCCGCCGCAACGGCGGTTCCAAGGTAGCCCACTTCCGTGCCATCGTCAACTCCGGTGCCGGGGGGGAATGCTTGCGGGGTTTCGCCCCCGCACGGCGAGGTCCTTTTGTTTCGGCAAAAGGACCCAAAACCAGGGGCGCCCGGGCGCGGCCCTTCGGGGGCCTTTGCCCCGGTCCCGAATAGTTAGGGCTGCGGAACTCGCTTCGCTCAAACAGTCCTCGCCTCCACATTGAATTCGGGACCGGGGCGCAGCCGCGCCCGCAGGCGCCCTCTCGTGGCGCCATGGGATGGCGCTACGGAAGAGCAACGGAAGGCGGCATTAGATGCCGCCACTACAGAAGAGGGGGGGGTTGCTTGTCTATCCCCAGAGGGGCGTGGTATCATGACACTTTGTCGGGTACTTTGTTGCAACCCTGCGAAACTCCACCAACAACCATTCTGCATCACTCCATCATTCATTTATTACGATCTGTTGAAATCTGACGTATTCATGTCCCACGTCCCGGTGGCAGGTTCCATGATTCAGCGGTATTCGGACACAACGGCCCCTTCTGCTTTTTCTCCCGCTCCCACGGCTCCCCTGTGTGAAGAGAGCCGGCGCTGCCTGTCCGTGCACCATGCGCTGCAAGCGGCGGGGCTGTTCGAGTCAACGCCCGCATGGCGCGTCTCGCCCGTTCCGTTCCAGTTGACCGCAGACGACGTGTCGTTTTTCGAGAACCTCGGCCCCCAGCTCTGGTCGTTCTCCAAAGCGCTCAACCGGCTGTATCTGGACAGCGTCAAGGGCAAACAACCTTTTTGGGTGCACCAGTATCTGGACCAGGGCAAGCCGCCGGCCCTGCTGGAGTATGCTCGCATGAAACGGTTTCGGGAGGCGGTCCCGCACGTGATCCGGCCCGACGTGATTCCGACCGAGACGGGCATGACGATTACGGAGTTGGATTCCGTGCCCGGCGGCATCGGGATGACGGGCACGTTGTCCTCCGCCTACGGCGCGTTGGGCGATGCGCTTGTCGGCGGGGCCGACGGCATGATCGACGGGTTTGCCACGTTGTTCCGTAACCGGTCCGGTGAGGACGCGGGCTGTCTCGCCATCGTGGTGTCCGATGAGGCCGAGGATTACCGGAATGAAATGGACTGGGTGGCTTGCCGGCTCCGGGCCGCCGGGGTGGACGCCTATTGCGTGCATCCCCGCGATCTCCGGTTCGCCGAACCGAGCCTGTCCTCGCAGCTTGTCCACGCAGGCTTTCGCGGGGATCTAGCGGGGCTCCAGGTCACACTGGTCACGCCGTCCGGGGAACGGCCCGTCTCGCACGTCTACCGGTTTTTTGAACTCTTCGACCTGGACAATATTCCGAAGTCCGAATTGCTGATGTACAGCGCCAAAAAGGGACGGGTGAACGTAACGCCGCCGTATAAGCCCTGGATGGAGGAGAAGCTGGCCTTCGCGCTCCTGCATCACCCCATACTGGAGAGGTATTGGTCCGACGCGCTGGGGCCGGACGTGTTTCAGCAGCTCGGGCAGGTCATGCCCAGGACCTGGGTCGTGGACCCTCGTCCTCTGCCGCCGTCCGCGATCATCCCGGACCTGACGCTCGACGGGAAGGCCGTGTCCGATTGGCGGCAGTTGGCCCGTGCCACGCAGAAACAGCGACAGTGCGTGTTGAAGCCTTCGGGGTTTTCGGAACTGGCCTGGGGCAGCCGCGGGGTGGTCGTGGGCCATGATATCCCGCAGTCCGCCTGGGCGGCGAAATTGGAGCATGCGCTGGATTCCTTCACCTCGACGCCCTACGTCTTCCAGGCGTTTCATAAGGGCCGGCAGTACGAGATGACGTATTTCGACGAGCGCACGGGGCAACTGGAATCCATGGAGGGACGGGCTCGATTGTCCCCGTATTATTTCGTGTCCGGTGACGAGGTGACCCTTGGCGGGATTTTGGCGACGGTCTGCCCCAAGGATAAAAAAGTGCTGCACGGCATGCGCGATGCCATCCTGGCACCCTGCGCACTGCCGGCGCGGTAACCCGACCTACGGGGTCTGAACCCCCCGTGCCCCCCTTATCAGGGGGGTGAGGAACTCGGCCGTCCCCCTGATAAGGGGGATTGAGGGGGTTGTCTGACAAAGGCGACGAAAGAAGGAGCCATGCACTCGATCACGTTGTATCATACTGAATCGTGCCCGGAATGCGTCCTGGTGCGCAGCCTGTTGGATGAGTTGGAGATCGAGTATAAAAGTGTTATTGTTCCCACGGTCCGCCCGTTCAGAAAACAGGTGTTCGAGATCTCGGGTCAATATTACGTCCCCGTCCTGGTTGATGGAGACACCGTCCTGACGGAAACGCCGGACATTCTGGACCACCTTGACGCCTTGGCGGCCACCGCGAGTGAGACCGCCCCGGAGGGGCAACACCCCGTTGAGGACCCGGTGAATGAGAGCCTATCCTGAGTTTACCCTGCCTGTCCTGAGCGTCGCGAAGGAACAAAGCGAAGGGCTTGGCAAAGGGTTTTTATCCCTAGTGACGAGGCATACCGATGGATGATTGGAAACGTGTCCTGGCCGAGAGCATCACCAAACCCAAGGATTTGGCGAAACATCTCGGCGTGGATCCCAAAGAAGTGGAACAGGTCGTGGGCCCGTATCCCATGCGGATCACGCCCACGGTGCTTGCCACGATCAAAGCAAAAGGCGACGCCATTTGGAAACAGGTGGTGCCGGACTCCATCGAGATGGAGGACTTCGACGCGCCCGACGACCCCCTGGAAGAAGATACCGACAGTCCCGTGCCGCACCTGGTCCATCGCTATCCGGATCGCGCGCTGTTGATGGTCACGAATCAATGCCCGATCTATTGCCGGTTCTGCACGCGCAAGCGGTTGGTCGGGAAACCCGGGTTCCTGAAGAAGGGCGAATTGGATCAGGCCATCGCTTATCTGCGCGAGCATACGGAAGTCCGGGACGTGATCCTCTCGGGCGGCGATCCCCTGTTGTTACCCGATTACCTGATCGAACGCATTTTGAAGGCGCTCCGGACCATCCCGCATCTCGAACTCATCCGGTTCGGTACCCGCGTGCCCGGGACGCTGCCCCAGCGCATTACCCCGGAACTGTGCGAGATCGTCAAACAGTATCATCCGATCTATATGAACCTGCATTTCAATCATCCCGATGAACTCACCCCGGAAGTCAAAGAGGCCTGCGGGCGCCTGGCCGACGCCGGTGTGCCGCTGGGCGCGCAAACGGTGTTGCTGAAGGGCGTGAACGATGATCCGGACATCATGAAGCGGCTCATGCAGCAACTCCTGCTGGCCCGCGTGAAGCCGTATTATCTGTACCAGGCCGACCTGACCAAAGGGACCAACCATTTCCGCACAACCGTGGAGACGGGCCTGCAAATCATCCAGGCGCTCCAAGGCCATACCAGCGGCATGGCCGTTCCTCATTTCGTGATCGATGCCCCGGGCGGCGGCGGGAAAATCCCGCTCTTGCCTCCCGACTATCTGCTGAACCTGGATGAAAACGGCGCGGTGCTGAAAAACTACGAAAACAAGACCTATCATTATCCGCAGCCCGACCCCCAGCCCGACACGGGTCGCATGCGGGAACTGCCCATGGTCGGCACCTCCGCCGCCGGGGGACTCTGTAGCCTGGGCGCCATGGACGAGTAACGATGGGCTCTGCTCGCAAGCACGGCATTCTTTCCGATACTCACCTGAAAACCTTGATTCGGGACCACGCGATCGACGCGGCTCCCGCCATCACCGAAAGTCAGATCCAACCGGCCAGCGTGGATCTCCGGCTCGGCACGAAAGCCTACCGGTTGATCAGCAGCTTCCTCCCGGAACGCTCGGATAGCAGCGCGCGCTTGAACGTGCTGGACCTGTACCAGTCCGAGTTGGTCATGTATGACATGGACCTGACCCAGGGCGCCATTCTGGAAAAAGGGCACGTCTATCTGGTGCCGTTATTGGAACACGTCGCGCTGCCCCCCCACGTCCGCGGGCGGGCCAATCCCAAAAGCTCCACGGGTCGCCTGGATATTTTCACGCGGCTCATCACGGACCTGAACGCGGGATTCGATGAGATCCCTCCCGGGTATCAGGGCCCGCTCTACCTGGAGATCGTCCCCCGATCGTTTACCATTCGCGTGCAGACCGGGTTGGCGTTAAACCAACTCCGGCTCCTGACCGGACGGCCCACGGTTTCCGATCCGCAACTGCGCGCCCTGCACCGGTCGGCCAAACTGCTGTACCACAATGATGAGGACGTGGCGGAGGCCCGTCCCCTCGCGACTCAAGATATCCGGGTGGATCTCGGCCTCTTTCTGGGGATCGACTTGCGGGGTTCCGGCGCGGGTCGCGAGATCGTGGGGTATCGGGCGAAAAAGAACAGTCACGTGGTCGATCTGTCGAAAATCGGCCATTATTCGGCGCTCGACTTCTGGGAACCCATCTACCGGCAGCCCAACAATACGTTGTTGCTCGAGCCCGAAGAGTTTTATATCCTGGCTTCTCATGAGCGCATCAAAGTGCCCGCGTGGTACGCGGCCGAAATGGTGGCCTATGAAGCGGCCTTCGGTGAATTGCGCACCCACTACGCCGGGTTCTTCGACCCGGGCTTCGGCGCCGGTGACAGGCCGCGCAAAGGCACACAGGTCGTGCTGGAAGTCAGACCGCATGACGTGCCGTTTTTGATTCGCGACGGCCAGACGTTTTTCAAGGTCGTGTACGAGCACATGCTGGACCTGCCGGAACACCTGTATGGGGCGTCTATCGGGTCCAGCTATCATCAACAGGGACTCACGCTCAGTAAACATTTCAAGTGGTAACGCATGGCAGACGAGACGAAACCGCCTGACCCTTCCCAAGTCCCCGAGCAGCCCGAACCGCCCAGACGGCAGGTGCCCGGGATCCACGTGGGACCGCCAACTCAGAATTCCGACGTGGACGGGGAAGTGCACGAAGCCCTGCAAATGAAAGTGGCCATGAAGATGGTGGGTTCCGCCATGGTCTTCATCGGGTTCATTCAGGTCTTCATGTCCGCCAGCACCGGCGCGGAGATTTCCATCTTTCCCATGATCCTGTATTTTTCGGGCCTGGCCCTGTGGGCACATTCGTCCATCAAGATCCCCGCCGTCCGGTACGGGGTGATCGTCTTTTCCCTCTTCTGCATTCTGGCATTCCTCAACCTCGGCGAAGTGCTCTTCTGGCATAAATACGTCATTTACTGGGGCACCATTGCCATGGTGGTCTTTTTCATGTTTCACAACCCCAAGAAACCTTCCAAGCCGTCGTAACGGTGTTGGGATCTACCTGGCGGCGGCATGAGATGGCGTCGTTACCGTCGGCGCCATGGGATTGCGCGCGACGAATGTACAAAACAAAGAGGAATAATAAAAAGCTGCGGAAGGCGGCATTAGATGCCGCCACTACGGAGGAGGGGATGTCCAGTTCGATCGCCGTCGTGATTCCAACTTTGGATGAGGAGCGCGTTCTGTCACGGACGCTGCTGGCGTTGCGACAGCTTCGCTTCGATGAAGTGGTGCTCGTGGATGGCGGGAGCCGGGATCAGACGGTTTCCATTGCGCAGGGCCAGTTGCCGGGGCTCAGCCTGCAACCCGCGACGGTGATGGTCTCGGAGCAGGGGCGCGCTCCACAGATGAATGCCGGCGCCAGGGCCACGCGATCCGACGTCCTGTTGTTCCTGCATGCCGATACGCTGCTTCCGCCGGAGTCGCGCACCGAGATCGAGCGGGTCCTGCAGAATCCCAGGTACGCGGGTGGCCGGTTCGACGTCCGGTTCGAGGACGATCGCGGGTGGGCCTGGCTTATCAGTCGCCTGATGAATTGGCGCTCGCGCTGGTCGGGCATCGCCACCGGTGATCAGGCGATTTTCATCCGTCGTTCCGTGTTCGACGACCTGGGCGGGTTTGCCGATGTGCCCCTGATGGAAGATATCGAGTTGGCGCAACGCCTCAAACGCGCGGGGTCCCTTGCCGCCTTGCGCACCAAGGTGACCACGTCGTTTCGACGATGGGAGCAACAGGGTACCCTCCGTACCATTCTGCATATGTGGCTCCTCCGCTTTTTGTACGGGATCGGCATATCCCCCAAAATCCTGCACCAATTCTATGGCCCGATCAGGTAACGCCCCCTCATCTCATCGAGACCGCCGCACAGGGAGAGGCGGTTCGTCTTCAGGGCCCGCCGAAGGGGCGATCATTATTTTTGCCAAGGCGCCGGTGCCCGGAACCGTGAAGACCCGCATGTGCCCGCCCCTGGCCCCCGATGAGGCGGCGAGCCTGCACGGCAGTCTGGTCATGGATGCCGTGGAACGGACCCGGTCGCTTCGGGGGTTCGATATTTTCCTGGCCTGCACGCCAAGCATGGACCATCCGTTTTTTCAAACGCTGGCGGCCCGGTATCGCATCCACTTGTGCGACCAGGCGGGTGAGGATCTCGGACAGCGCATGGATCACGCGCTGACCGCTATACTCGCCCGCGGGTACGCGCACGCCTTGCTGGTCGGCACGGACATTCCCAATCTCTCCGCCGGCCACTATCAGCGCGCGAAAGCTCTCTTGCAGACCACGGACGTGGTGTTGGGGCCCACGGAAGACGGCGGCTATTATCTGGTGGGGGCGAAACACCCCGTGCCGGCCCTCTTTGCCGATATCGCCTGGTCGACCGGCAACGTTCTCGCTCAAAGCCGAGCCCGCGCCGAACAGGCAGGGCTTGTTGTCGGGCTACTGGATCCCGAACGCGATCTCGATACCTTCGACGACGTGCGGGCCTTTTTACGCGAAGAAACCGGAGCCGGCAAACAGTCGTTGTCCACTCGAACGGATAACGTGTTGCATACGTTGATGCAACGGCATGGGAATGCGTCGCCCGGGTAACCGCTCGGCCGCAACCGTTCCTTCACACTTCACGAGATCTTCAGTCTGCTTTTTCCTTCTGTCATCCTTGTATGTGTTCAGTCATTCCCTTCGACTGCGCTCAGGGCAGGTGTTGACAATTTCTGCTTTTCCTTCCTCGCCTTTGTGAGACAACCCCCTCAATCCCCCTTATCAGGGGGACGGCAGAGTTCCTCACCCCCCTGATAAGGGGGGCACGGGGGGTTCGGGACCGGGGCGCAGCCACGCCCGAAGGCGCCGGGAACTTGGCGGCATAAGATGCCGTCGCTACAATGAACTTGACCAGGCGGCATAAGATGCCGCTACGCATTCAATCCGTCAGAAGGAGGACCGTCGATGGAACCGAACGTCGCATTGATCACCGGTGGCGCACGCGGCATCGGGAAAGGGATTGCCCTCGATCTGGCCACACGGGGATGGTCCGTGGCCATTTGCTATCGAACCAGCGAACAGGAGGCGGCCGACACGACCCGGGCCATCGTTGAACGAGGAGGTCAAGGGCTCGCCGTTCGCTGCGACGTGTCCGATCCCGCGGCCTGCCGGGATCTGGTCGGGCAGGTCGAGGGGCACTTGGGAAAGATCGACGTCCTGGTGAACGGGGCGGGCCCGTATCACCGCGTCAATGTGTTCGACGAAACACCGGAAGGCTGGGCGGACATGTTCACCAATAACCTGCACCCGATTTTTTATTTGGCCCAGGCGGTTGCGCCCGGCATGAAAGCGCGGGCGTACGGCCGCATCATTTCGTTCAGCATGGCCAACGCGGACAAGATGGAAGCCCAGCCCATGGTCACGGCGCATTATATCGCCAAGGCGGGCATCCTGATCCTGACGCGGACCTTGGCGAAACTGTTGGCCCCGCACGGGATTACGGTCAATGCGATTTCGCCGGGTTTTATCGATTCGGGGAGTGCTCCGCCGGGAGAGCTGGCTGGGATGGCGAACAAAGTTCCGGCCGGGTACATCGGCGACGTGAAGGATACCGTCTCGGCCGTGACGTATTTGTTATCCGACGAGGCCCGGTACGTGACGGGCACGAATATTCACGTCAGCGGCGGGTGGGGCCTCTAGCCCGGATTTCTCACCAGCCTTCTGCTGTGGGCGCCGGGCCACTCGCTGTACCGGGGCGTACTCCTGCAAGCCCCTTCGACAGAGTGTCCACTATGCCTTCAGCGTCTTGCAGTCCGTGCGCACCGGCACAGCGGCGTCTCGACGCCCTCGCGACGGAGCCTGGTGAGAATTCCGGGCTAACGAGGCGTCTTGCCATTCCAGCCCGAACACGTCTCCGAAACATCGCGCGATCCGGTGACGGACTTCGTGAAGCTCGACTTCCCCGCGCAACACGTCCGCCATCGACGTGACACGGCAGCCGTCAATGCCGCATGGCACGATACCGGCAAACGGCGCAAGAGCGACCGTGACGTTCAACGCAAAGCCATGCAGTGTCACTCCGCGAGCGATCTTCACGCCCATCGCCGCGATTTTGGCTAACGGTCCGGCTGGATCGGCGGGATCGTTCACCCAGACACCGGTGAACTTGTCCGCGCGGTAGCCTTCGATCCCCCATTTCGACAACACTCGAATGAGCACCTCTTCTAACATTCGCACGTACGCCTTCGGACCTGCACAAAACTGCCGGAGCCTCACGATCGGATACCCCACAATCTGCCCGGGTCCGTGATAGGTCACGGACCCGCCGCGCTCACTTTCAATCACCCGAAGATCCCGAGCCCAGGGCACCACATGCAGCCCGTTCCAATGCGCGTGTTTCGTTGTCCGGCCAAGCGTCATCACCGGTTCGTGTTCCAACAGCACCAACGTATCCGGTCGAACATCCGCAAGCCGTTCATCGTGAAGACGCCATTGGAGTTGACGGGCCGCTTCGTATTCCATCAGCGGGATCGAGAGCACCACACCCGGGCGTCCCGGACGGGAACGCGGCCGGTGCGGCAACGTCAGCAACGAGGAAGTCTCCATTGATTGACCATCTTACGCCTGCTCCGCTCCAGGACGCAAAAACGCCTTCATAAAACAACGGCGGAAGAAGGGAACCTTCTTCCGCCGCGTGTTCAAAAATGTGAGAGAATCTATTTCTTTTTCTTGGCCGGGGCTTTCTTTTTGGCAGCCTTCTTAGCCGGGGCTTTCTTTTTAGCAGCCTTCTTAGCCGGGGCCTTTTTGGCCGGGGCTTTCTTCTTGGCGGCCTTCTTAGCCTGGGCTTTCTTCTTTGCTGTTGCCAATAGTCTCACCTCCTTTCAGGTCTTGTCAGAGACTACGTCTTTCTCACTTGTCACAGCGAAGCGTAAACCCTGAGTGCTTCTTACGCTCCTGAAAAAAAAGTTTCAATCTTTTTTTGTTCATGACAAACACTCGTTGCGTATCACGAGAAAGAATGTAGGGTTGTCCGTTTTGATACCATGAGCGGGGAGGCTGGCTGGGAGTAGAGTTGTCTACTCCCAGCAGTGTCGTGGAGGGAACGTGTTCACCTCTTCTTGGCCGGAGCTTTCTTCTTGGCTGGAGCTTTCTTCTTGGCAGCCTTCTTAGCCGGTGCCTTCTTCTTTGCAGCCTTCTTGGCGGGAGCTTTCTTCTTGGCAGCCTTTTTAGCCGGCGCCTTCTTCTTTGCTGTTGCCAAAAGTCTCACCTCCTTCCAGCGTTGTGGCAATAAGTATTGACAACGCGTTTGTTCATCGACTCATTCCTGCCCGGACGTTTCAATGTCATCCGGACGCGTTCATGGTCCTATCAATTGACTCAACGTGCGCAAATGTATTCGGTCCGACTTTTTTGAAACGGGGGTCGCGTTTGAGGGATGTGGCAATCGACGTGATTGGCGTTTTTCCTCTGATCTGCATTCCTCCCTCGATGAGACGCCGGCACAATTCTTTGGCATGCATCGGCTCTCGCGCTTCCCGGAAAACGATGGACGAGGCATCCGGGACGCTCATCCCGACGTACTTGCTGCGCCCCAGAAGGATTTCCTTGGATTGATCCGTGACATCCGTGACCGGTAATGGTGGCGCGCCTGTTTCATCCGAAATGATTTGGCTGGAGAGACTGGCCAATTTCGCTTTGTCCGCTTCAACTCGATACAACGTCTTTGCCAACTCCAAGTATTTCTCAATGGTCGCAATTTCTTCATTGAGCCTCTCCCTTTTTTTCTTGAAGTCCTTGAGCTTGGTTTCATACGCAGTAATGCGTTGCTCCAAGCCGACAATGATATCCCTGAGTTCATCTTTGATTTCTTCCATGTCAACAAGCAATCTTTAAAGATGCTTACTTTTATCATCAATTCTAAAGCAAGTCAATAATAAATTGTTATATTTTTATATCGATATTGATGAATGGAATTTTAAGACAATTCAATGTTTTTTGCTTTTCATGTGCTTTGAACTATGAGAATTTGCTGGAATTCTATATTTCTAAGCCTATATTTGGTATGTTTTCAAAACAATCGACAAAATCCAGTTTCTTTGAATGTGTCGCCACTCCCTCACATGGCCCTTCTCTCTTATCTGTCATTCCCGACGCTTGTCACCGACTTGATCGGGGATCCAGGCGATCTAAAGGAATCCAGGTTTCTTCCGTCTGTTGTTTCATCAGGCACAAAACGCGTGGGGGATGGATTCCCGCGTTGCGAGAGCCACCCCACTTGATACCCGTGCCGCGAGAATGACAGAAGAGGAAGCATTCCAACCGTTGAGGAAAAACCTTTCCCCCTCCTGTCCCTTTCCCGCAGTCGTAATCGGGAATCCAGCGTCTTTGGTCTTTGCCTTTGTCGTAGTCGTAGGGGCCGCATCTCATGCGGCCCGGCCTCTTCGTACCCCGCGCCATCCCATGGCGCCACCTCAGGGCGCCTGCGGGCGCGGCTGCGCCGCAGTCCCGAACTCTATTTTGGGGGCGAGGACTGTTTGAGCGAAGCGAGTTCCGCAGCCCAAACCTTTCGGGACTGCGGCAAAGGCACCCGAAGGGCCACGCCCGGGCGCCCATGGTTTTGGGTCCTTTTGCCGAAACAAAAGGACCTCGGCATGCGGGGCCGAAACCCCGCAAGCATTCCCTGTTGTCGTGCATTTCTCGCCTATGATAGGGTTTTTCGATCCCTATCACCCAATCCTTGCCATGACCTTACCCACACCGACCAATCTCGTGACTCTCGATTTTGAGCACATGGCTGCCCTGGTGGCACGGTTGGGTTGGCCCTCCTATCGAACCCGGCAAATCCTCCAATGGATTTACCAGCACCGGATTCGGGACATCGCCGGGATGAGCAGCCTTTCGCTGAAAAATCGGGAGACGCTTGGGCATGAGGCCGTCATTGAACGGTTGGAGTCTCCCACGCCTTTCCAAAGCGTGGACGGGACCCAAAAATTCCTGCATTCCCTGAAAGACGGCTTGGCTGTCGAAAGCGTGCTCATCCCGGATGGGGAGCGGTTGACTCAATGCGTGTCAACCCAGGTCGGGTGCACCCTGGACTGCGGGTTCTGCGTCACGGGACAAATGGGACTCAAGCGAAACTTGAAGGCGCATGAAATCGTCGATCAAATCTTGACGGCCCAGGACCGACTTCAACCCGGAGACCGGATCACGTCCCTGGTGTTCATGGGCATGGGCGAACCCCTGGCCAATTTCGATGAACTGTCGGATGCCCTCACCCGGCTGACCAATACCGATTGGGGAGTGGGCTTTCCCACACGACGCATTACGATTTCAACGGCGGGCTTTTCGCCACGACTCCACGACGTCGCCAAGCTCGGGGTGAACCTGGCGGTTTCGTTGAATGCCTCGACTGCCAAGCAGCGGGACCGGCTCATGCCGATGATGAACCGTTTACACCCCTTGCCCGACCTCCTTGCGGCGTGCCGTGCCTATCCCATACCGGCGAACCGTCACTTGACGTTCGAGTACGTGTTATTGAGCGGGGAAAACGATTCAACGGACGACGCCGTCCGCCTGAGCCGGCTGCTTCGCGGCATTCGGTGTAAGATCAATCTCATTCCGTTCAATGAATTTCCGAACAGCCCGTTCCGTCGGCCGGCGGATCCCGCCATTGCGGCGTTCCAGACGATCCTCCGGCAAAAGGGGTATGATGTGTTCGTCAGACAAAATCGCGGGAGTGACGTGTTGGGGGCCTGCGGGCAACTTGGCAACCTGCCTGCGCGAACGGCTCCGGCGCCTCTGTCGATAGGAACCTGATGCACGCGCTGCACCGTCTTCCCATTCCCCAGGACCTTCAGGATAAAACGGCCATGCTGCTTGACGTCTTTCAAGAGCTGGATGGCGTACTGGTCGCGTTTTCCGGAGGCGTCGACAGCACCCTCGTGCTCAAAATCGCCTCGGACGTGTTAGGCGCTCGGGCGACCGCTGTCACCGCGGCGTCGCCGACCCTGCCGCATGAGGAATTGGCGGCCGTCCGGCAACTGAGTGAAGAAGTCGGGGCACGGTTGATCGTGGCCTCCACGAATCAACTGGACAGCGAGGCGTTCGTTCGGAACGATTCCATGCGATGTTATCATTGCAAAACCGATCTGTATCAACTCATCGCTCCCATCAAAGAGGACATGGGCATTGCCACGGTCGTGGACGGCGCCCACGTGGACGACCTGGGCGATGACCGGCCGGGGTTGCAAGCGGCCCGGGAGTTCGGCGTGCGCAGCCCATTGGTCGAAGCGGGATTTGGTAAGGCCGACGTTCGCGCCCTGGCGAAAGCCCTGGGCTTATCCAACTGGGACAAACCCGCGGCCGCCTGCCTGTCCTCTCGTATTCCGCGAGGCACGAAGATTACCGAAGAGAAATTACAGCGCGTGGGACAAGCTGAACGATTGTTGAAGGAGGAAGGGTTTAGGCAGGTTCGCGTCCGCGATCATGAAGGCATCGCGCGCATCGAGGTGGATCGCAACGAACTTCCCGATTTTCTCGATCCCGTTCGACGCGACCGCATCACCCGAGGATTGAAAGCCCTCGGGTTTCAATTCGTCACGGTGGACCTGGAAGGCTACCGCCCGGGCGGAAGCGTGAGGTAATTCCCGAAGTCAGGCTGTGTCTCCGGCGGACTCGAAGCGGATCCTGAGTTGGGTACCGGTGGCCCGTGCGACCTTCCCCAACGTTCGGGTGGAAGGATGGATGCGCCCGCCCTCAAGCCGGGCCACGACGGATTGCGAAGTCTTCATGCGCTTTGCCAGTTGAGCCTGGGTCAGTCCGGCACCGAGGCGGGCCTCAATCAGGGAGCGGGCCAGATCGAATTCGGGCTTCAGCTCATCAAAGGCCTTTCGATAGTCTGAATCCCGACTCCATTTCTTATGCAAGTCACTGACTTTGCTCATTTCAGCACCTCTTTGGCGCGTTGCAGCGCCAAGTTAATCTCTTGCTGAGGCGTCAAGCTCCTTATCCACAGTCGCATTCAGGGTTTCTACGATCCAGTTCATGCAGCATGTAAATTAAGAATATAGCAAATTTGGTATGTTCGTGCAAAGTCGATCACTTGCGCAAAACCGTCCGGCATTATCAGACGCGCGCCCATCTACCGCTCCGTCTCGGTGGAACGTTATAGAACGTTGAGTGATATCGCCGGAGAAGCGTGAGGTAAAGAATTACTTCTGAGCTTCGGCGGCAGCTACGGCTTCCAGGGCTTGTTGGGCGAGGCGACGATGATCGTCATCCGACAGGCTCCGCTCCAGGACTTTTTCCGCCACCGTCACCGCCAAGTCCGCGGCTTCGTTTCGAATGTCCTGAAGGGCTTTTCGTCGCTCCCGCTCGATTTCCCGCGCCGTCTCTGCCTGGATCCGCGCCGAATCGGTGCGCAGCCGCTGCTCGTTCTCTTCCAGCAACCGTTGGGCCTTGGCTTTCGCGTCAGCCACGATTGCCTCGGCTTCCTGCGCCGCGCCGCTCAGTTTGGCTTCGTATTCCGCCAGGCGTTGTTCGGCCGTCGTCCGGCTTTGCTCCGCCTGCTCGATGCTGTCGCGGATTTTTCGTTCACGCGTTTCGAGAGCTTCCAAAATCGGCGGGAACGCAAATTTGTACAGAACCCAGAACAGGATGCCGAACGAGATGAATTCCCAAAAAATCAGGGACGAAAAGAAATGGACGTCAAATTGAGGCATGGTGGTCGCGTCCTATTTCCTCAAGCCCATAATGATAAAGGCGATCACCAACCCATAGAGGGCGATCGCTTCGACCAACGCGAAGCCGATCCACATATACTTGCCGACCCGTGCCTCCGCCTCCGGCTGACGGGCCACGGCCTCGATCATTTTTCCGAAAATATACCCAATCCCCACACCGGCGCCGGCAAACCCCGCGGCCGCGAGCCCCATTCCCAATAACGCTGACGCTGCAGAATCCATGATGTTGTGTTCTCCCTGGTGAGATCGTTAATAACAGGACATCGAACCGATGTTTCGGCTTAATGGAGATGATAGGCATCTCCCATATAGACACACGTCAAAATCGTAAAGATATAGGCTTGTATAAAGGCGATGCCGACTTCCAATCCGTAGAGCGCCACCGTAAAGGAAAACGGCAGCCATCCGATCAACAGCCCGCCGCTGATCGACAAGCCGAACAGCACCCCGAGAATGACGTGCCCGGCGGTCATGTTGGCAAACAATCGAACGGACAAGGATACCGGCCGGGCCAATTGACTGATGATTTCAATCGGCACCATGAGCGGCAACAGCCAACCCGGCGTCCCCGACGGGACGAGGATCCCCAGAAACTTCACCCCGTGGATTTTGAATCCCACCAGGAGACTGAGCATATAGACCCCGAGGGCAAACGCGCCCGTGACCACGAGTTGACTGGTGACGGTATATGCCCCGGGCATGAGCCCCAGCAGGTTACTGAATAAGATAAATAAAAACAGGGTAGCGATCAGGGGGAAAAAGCGCATCCCGTCCGGGCCCATGGTCTCGTGAATCATCCCGCGAATAAATTCCACCAGCAGTTCGGCCACGCTCTGCAATTTCGTGGGGATAAGAGAGCCCGAGGACCGCGCCTTCGTCAGCAACAGGGTGACCAGGCCCACCACGAGAAACATCATGATCACGGCCTTGTTGATGGACACGTCGAGGCCGAACAGGGACAGCGGGACAATCGTATGAAGCTCAAAAGAATGAAGTGGATCTTCCAATGGAATCTCGTCTTCGTGTTAGAGACAACGTTTTGGGGAAACGCTACGATTGATCCCAGCGTTGGGCAGTATGGTAGGCGTTTCGAATACCGGCAATCACCCCGAGGATCAGACCCGTCACCAAACCCCACGGTTCAGTGGGCAACACGTAGGAGTCGATGCTCCACCCCAACCCTCCGCCCACTATCAGCGTCGCAAGCAAATTCGTGCCGATGCGCACGGCTTGCCCCAACCCCGCAAATAATGGATCTGGTGACGAAGGCATAGGCCCGCCCTCTCGATTCCGGGCACGCCATTCAACCAAAATCCCGATTCGACTGTCAAGCACTTGTATTCGTTGAGATATTCGTCGCCGCGCCATCCCGGTCAAAGCCCGGGACCTGCCTCATGGCGCCTCCCACCATCTCCCTCTGGGAGAGGTCAGGGTGAGGGAGCATTCAGTGCCTGTGTCTGTTGCAGTTGCATCCGCGCCATCACATGGCGCCACCTCAGGGCGCTTGCGGGCGTGGCTGGTTTTGGGTCTTTTGCCGAAACAAAAGGACCTCGTCGTGCGGGGCCGAAACCCCGCATGCTTCCCCTCTCCGGTGGAAGGAGAAGCTCTGCGAGAGACTCGGGCCCCGTACAGCACTAACGATAGCCTTATGGATAACATGCTGAATGAATTAAATCAGTCATGTTTATCACCAAATGAAGCATACTATTTGAATGAGGAAAGCATTGCTGCCATGAACAAGTTGGCCGAGAGAATTCGAGTCGCCCGGGAAGAGGCGGGCCTATCCCAAGCGGACGTCGCCAAGTCATTGTGCCTCTCGCGTTCTGCGGTCAATCAGTGGGAGCAGGGCTTGAGCAAAAATATCAGACTGAGTCACTTTTTCGCGCTCGCCAGGTTGCTGGGGCAAGACCCGAAATGGCTGGCCACCGGCCAAGTGTTCCCCCGAGCGCGAGAGCCAGTCGTGATGTCGCCGACACCGGATTATCCTTCCCTCACCAGCGAGGAAAAAGCGCTGCTTCACCAGATTCGCCGCCTGCCCGGCACGTTACGGAAAGGGCTGCTGAAGTTCCTGAGAGCGCTGGACGACGTCGCCGTTTCACCTGACCACCCCACCCGCTAACGCCGCCGCCTTCTCCCCTTCTGTCATCCTTCATTCTGTCAACGCCTGTCCTGCCTGTCCTGAGCGTAGCCGAAGGAAGCCTGTCGAAGAGAATTACTGAACATTGACAATTCCCGGACTTGATCCGGGATCCAGTGTCTTTTCTTTGTCTTTGTATTGTGTAGGGCCGCATCTCATGCGGCCCGCCCTCTTGGTCTCCTCATGCTCATGTGGCCAACGGACAGTGCCATGAGATGGCGCCGCTACAGAAGAGGGGGACTGGCGCCCCCTCATCGAATGGGGGCGCCAGCCCGAGCCTTAACCCGGCCTCGGTATCGCCGCCCATGAACGTAGCGGAAGGCCGAAGCCCGACTTCAGGAACGGCCTGCGACTCCTAGTGACACAGCCACATAGGATCACACACATGGGCATGAGCCAGAGTCAGGCCAGTTGCGCCCAGAAGGGCAACGGCGACAAGGATGAGGGTCACTTTGTTCTTCATGACGTCACCTCCCCCACAGCGATGTGGAATTTAATTGTTAATGGAAATGAGACGCTATTCGGTCCATGGGATATGTATTTGAGACATCGTTCAACAGTTTTGATGAATACAATAAACATTTTTCATCACAATTTACTGGTTGTTCATCACGTCAGCCTTTCGTAGAAAACGATGCTACCTCTATTATTATTCTACACCGCCATGGTCGTTCTGAGCGGAGCACGGAATATCCTCGTTGCTGAAAGAACGAATCTGCACTATCCTTGCACGCTCCTCATAACCACATCAGCCCTGGCCCGGCCATCAACCTAGCCGCCCTTCATCCGTCTTCCTGCACGTTTCTCACGATGGGGCTTTCTCTCCCCTGCCCACTCCCGTATGATACGCACATAATCTTCTGATCTCGTTCCGAACCATGAGCCAGCCCGTTCTTTCTTCAGATTCTTCGACGCGTCCCGGCACCGGACGATTTCCGCTGGTCCGGACCAGGCCCTTTCATGAAGACAGTCCCTGGGACGTCTACCAACGGATGGCCGTTCCGCACCGGCCGTCGGTCCTGTTGGAAAGCGGGAAACAAACGTCCGGCCAAGCCCGCTATTCATTTGTGGCCGCCGACCCGTACCTGATCTTTTCCGGTGGCCCGGGACACTATATTCTGGAAACCGCACACGGGACGACGCGGCATCACGGGGATCCGCTGCCCGCATTATTCAGGTGCCTGGGCCCGTGCCTGGTTCCTCGTTCCGATTCCCTGCCGCCGTTTATCGGTGGAGCCGTCGGGTATCTGAGTTATGATGCCGTTCGGCACTACGAAGTGCTCCCGTCGCTGGCCCGCCGAGATCTCCCCCTGCCCGATCTGGAGTTTCTGTTTTTCGATCTGGTGGTGGTGATCGATCACCAGACCCGGACGCTGCAGATGGTGTTCACCCCGGCTCCCGACCGGCTGCTGTCCGAATCTCATGAGGCCTTGTCTCGTGAAGGGACTGCTCGAATGGCCGAACTGGACAGCCTCTTGTGTGCCCCGTTGATGAAGACCGGCCCGTCGGGGTCTCCGATCGTGGCGTCAACCATGGAGGGCACCCATTCCGAACGGGAGTACGTCGAACGCGTACGCCAATGCCAGGCGTTCATCGGGGCCGGCGACATTTATCAGGCCAATCTCGCCCAACGTTTTTCCGTGGCCTTCAATCCGGCGGAGGACCATGCTCTGCACACGGTCGGTCAAAACTTGTATCACCGCCTGCGCATGGTGAACCCTTCGCCGTTTTCCGGGTTATTCGTGACCGGGAACCTCGCGTTGGTCTCGTCCTCGCCTGAACGACTCGTCCAGATCACCGGCAACCGGGTGACCGCCCGTCCCATTGCCGGCACCAGGCCGCGAGGCCGCACCGCGGGTGAAGATCACGAACTCATGGACAACCTCCGGCTCGACGCGAAAGAACGAGCGGAACACGTCATGCTGGTGGATCTGGCCCGCAATGACCTGGGCCGGGTCTGCGAATACGGGTCGGTTCACGTGGACGAATTCATGACGATTGAACAGTATTCGCACGTGGCGCATCTGGTGTCCGAGGTCGGGGGCACGCTGAGGCCCGCGTGTTCCACGCCGGACCTCATTCGATCCGTGTTCCCCGGCGGCACGATCACCGGGGCCCCCAAGATCCGCTGCATGGAGATCATCGAAGAACTGGAACCCGTGCGGCGCGGGCCCTATACCGGGTCCCTGGGGTACCTGAGTTGGACCGGCGACGTGGACTTCAACATTCTGATTCGCACCATGGTGTTGACGCAGCAACGCGCCTACCTGCAGGTAGGCGCCGGCATCGTCGCGGACTCCGATCCCCATCGCGAATACCAGGAAACCCTGTACAAAGCCCAAGCCCTGTTTGAAGCGTTGCACTAAGGCGCCACGGTTTCTTCCATGTGGATTTATCTGAATAACCGGATCGTGCAGGAAGAACGGGCGCGGATCTCCGTCTTCGATCGCGGGTTTTTGTATGGAGACGGCGTCTTCGAAACGGTCCGGATCTATGACGGACGCCCGGTGTGGCTGGACCGTCATCTCGCACGGCTCGCCCGATCCTGCCGGCAGATCCGGCTGCCGTTACCCGAAAAACAGTGGTCCGCGATTTTTCAGAAGGTCATTGACAAAAATCGTGTGGATCACGCGGCGATCCGCCTGACGCTCTCCCGGGGAACAATGTTCCCCTCTCCCCTTTCCGCCTTCAGCGAGAAAGAGGGAGAGGGCCGGGGTGAGGGGGATGAGGCCCCGACCATTGTGCTGTTTCCACGGCCACTCCCGCACGTGACGCCCGTCCAACGGCGCAAGGGGGTGAAGCTCACGATCGCCACGATTCGCAGGCCGTCACCGCTTTCGCATCCGGCGCAAGCCAAAACCCTGAACTATCTGAACAATGTGTTGGCCAAACAGGAGGCTGTGGAACGGGATGCTTTCGAAGGGTTGATGTTGACCACGGGCGGGCACCTGGCCGAATGCTCGATGAGCAACGTGTTCTTTATCAAGGACAGGGTCCTGTACACGCCTTCATTGGCGTGCGGCGTCCTGCCCGGCATCACCCGGGAGGTCGTGCTGGAAGTGGCCCCGACCCTGGGCCTTCAACCCCGGGAGGGCCGCTATCGTCCTGAATTCCTGTACGAAGCGGATGAATGTTTTTTGACCAGCAGCGGGGTCGGCATTCTACCGGTTGCAACAATCGACGGGCGTCCCTTTCCGAAACGAGCGGCTCACTCTTGGGTGGCCACGCTTCAAACCCGGTACAACCGCCTGCTCAGAGAACAGAGTCGATGAGTCCGCAGTCGAGAAGGGGGCGGCCGGTTACCCGGCGCGCTTCCGGGTTGTGGGAGACGAACGGACAGACTCCAGCAGAACCTGGCTGTGCGTTTTCCACGCCGAACCCCGGCAAGTCGGGAAGTCCTCCCGGTAATGCGTCCCCAAGCTGTTCTCCCTCCACAAGGCGGCTTCAGTCACACACCGCGCCACCTGGATCATGTTCTTGACTTCGAGGTCGGCTCGCGTTCGCAGCGAAGCCTCGATTTGCGGGTCCCACCGGGAAAGCTGCGTCAGCGCCTGGATCAAGGAATCGCCGGTCCTGACCAACCCGACCTTGGTCCACATCAGCTGGCGTAAGGAGTTCCTCAGTTTTTCGCTGTCTTCCAACGCGCCGGGCGGTTCCGCGGCGAATCGTGCGGCCAGACTTTTGAGATGCGCCCGCTTGAGGCCCGCCGGAAGAGATGCTGCCGACTTGGCGGCACGGTATCCGAAGACCAGCCCTTCCAACAACGAATTGCTCGCCAAACGATTCGCCCCGTGTACCCCGTTGCAGGCCGTTTCCCCGGCGGCAAGCAGGCCGGGCAAGGTGGTCTCCCCATCGATCCCCGCTTTCAGGCCGCCCATGAAATAATGGGCGCTTGGAGAAACCGGAATCCATTCCTCCGTGATATCGATGTCGAACCGCAGGCAGGTCTGGTAAATCGTCGGGAAGCGTTTTTTGATGAAGTCTTTCCCCAAATGGGTCACGTCCAAGTACACGTGGCGCGACCGTAAGGCGGCCATTTCCGACCAGATCGCCCGGGCGACGATATCGCGTGGGGCCAGCTCCGCGGCCGGATGATACCGTAACATAAACACCTCGCCCTTCCGATTCCGGAGTACTCCACCTTCTCCCCGCATGGCTTCGGACAACAGAAACGGGGGGCTGGAAGGAAGGTATAACGCCGTGGGATGAAATTGGACAAACTCCATGTCTTCCAACACGACACCCGCCCGATACGCCATGGCCATGCCGTCACCCGTGGCATTTCCCGTATTGGTGGTCCTCGCGTACATCTGACCTGCGCCGCCGGTGGTCAGAATCACGGCGGACGCCGGGAGGAGTTTGACGTCCCCCGTGGTTTCACTCACCGCCACCGCGCCGCAGCACCGGCCATCCACAACCAACAGGTCCTTGGTAAAATGACGATCAAACCATTGAATGTCCGGATGCTGCCTGGCCCGTTCCAGCAAGACCCGAATCATTTCATTGCCCGTCGCGTCACCCCGGGCCCGCAGGACCCGGTTTCGGCTGTGAGCCCCTTCCTTGGTAAAGGCGAATTTCCCGCCGACCTTATCGAACTGCGTGCCCCAGGTGATGAGTTCCTGGATCCGAGTCGGCCCTTCCTCCACCAGGACCCGAGCCGCCTCTTCTCGACCAAGCTGATGCCCGGCCCGGATCGTATCGGAGAAATGCAGGTTTACGTCGTCTTCGGCATTCAGGGCGACGGCGACTCCGCCCTGGGCGTATATCGAATTGCTTTCCAGGCGGCTGCCTTTTGTCACGATCAGCACCCGTCCGTGGCGACACAACTCGATTGCGGCACGCAACCCTGCGATCCCGCTCCCGATCACCAGGAAGTCAGCCTCCGGCCCCCAACGATACTTTGTCGTGATTTTTTTCATGGAAATAAAGATGTCGTGGTGCTGAGGCCACCCGGCAGAACCGGGAGCATCAACTATGGGGCGTGATCCGCGGCCTCATTGCGGCCGCTTCACGAACAGGCAACGGGGCTTAACGGCCGGCTTTTCCGAACGGCATCGCTCCTTCCACGCCTGCCAACAAAATATCCTTTGTGCCGTTCCAAACCCAGACCCCGTGTCCATGGTCCGTCACCGGCGTTTCTTCGGGGGAGCGTTGCCATGCTCCCTCCCATCGCACGTTGACCTTGATGCGTTCTCCTTGAATGTAGATTCGCTCAATCGTGACGTTCAAGGAAATCGTTGAATACGTGTCGAAGTCCCGTTGTATCTGACTTTCGAGCCGCTGAAAACCTTTTAACGGCAACATCAATTTTCGAACCGCGTCGAGATTCTGTTTTTCATACGCCGCGCGTAAGGTTTCCACCGCATTCACGATTCGCTCAAATCGTGCATGGTCTGCGGAAATTTTTTTGTCGCTGGAGAAGAACTGGCACCCCGTCATCACCACGACGAGGATCAAAAGCAGGCTGAAGAAGGAGAGGTGGGATCGAACCATGCGTCTATTATAGCGAGAGCGTGACAAAACCACAAAAGCCGCCCTTTTCTATGCCCTGACTGCCAGCGGATGACCGATAAGCTGACGATCAACGGTAAGAAGCTTGAGCCCCTCTTCCTGGGCCTGAACGAGCAGGATTTCGTCAAACGGATCTTTATGGGCGATGGGAATCTCCAGCGACCGGGCTGCGTGACTCGTGGTCATCGGCAGAAAAATAACGTCCTGGTCTTCAAGCATGTTGATCACCACGTTTGGGTCGAAGACATTCTTGCGCTTGCCTGATCGATCCCGGCTCTGAAATTTCAGCCGCATCTCCCAGATCGACACGGCGCTCACATAGAGCTGTATCGCCTGATTTGTGAGGATTAACCGCTCAGCATCGGATAAACGCGCGGGCTGCGTCGTTAATCGATAGAGATATGAAGTGTCAAGCAGAATCCGCATGGTATTGTCTATTCGAGCCCGAGCACCTTGCGGCTAAACGCCGGATCATCAAATTGCTCGGGCCACTCCCTGGCGTCGTCTTTAATCCCGAGACGATGACGCGCCTCGTTCAGTTTGTCGAAGTCAATTCCGCCAGGTTTGCGGAAGCGCACGAGTTCGACCGCCGGCTCTCCATGTTTCGTGATCACGACGCGCTCGCCTCCCTGGGCAGCGACGACAAGTTCGGAAAGGCGGGCTTTTGCCTGCCGTAGTGCAAATTCCATGAAAGACCTCCTGATGGTTCACATTGACCACAGTATGACTCCTTCCGTATCTACGGTCAAGACTACAGTGTGACTACAACTAAAAGATATTGAGAGAACGATGTATCGTTCACCATCGTATGAAATGCCGACCTGAGAAAGAAGGGAGGAAGACCTTGGATTCCCTCCCCGATCAAGCTGGAGCCCCGATGACAAACGTCGGGGATACGCCTCGATGACAAGGCTAACAACTGCGGGAATGGCTTTCCTGTGAAATCCGTTTTCTTGACACCTCCTCAAGTGCTGTGATACCTCTGAAAATCTTCGCACCTTGGGTCATTCCTCTCTTTGTTTGCAAGAAGGCCCCAGGAGAAAAACCAGCTTCCGGCCAAGGAAGAAATGAAGGAGTGTGAATGGCGAGTGTAGTCAAAAAACGGCGAAAAAAAATGCGGAAGCATAAGCATAAAAAACTTCGCCGACGCATGAAATTCGCCCGGCGGCGGAACTGAAATTCGCCATTCCAGCACCAGGTGGGCCGGCACCAATACAATCCCCTTGGACGAAACGACCGCACCGGCTTGGGGGCACCTCGCACCACGAAGGGTAAGCCGGTGAATGCACCGGCATAGTCCTTCCTTTTGTTTTCGAGCCTGCGACGGTCCATGGCCTCCTGTTTTTCCGCACTCGTTTCCTGCCGCGCCTGACGAATAGCCCTTGCCATGAGTCAATTCTCTCGCCTGTTCCCGTTTGTCCGTCCTTATCTTTCTCAAATGGCATTGGCCGGTGTCCTGATCATGGGCGTGGCGGCCCTCAACCTGACGCTGCTGAAACTCGGCGGCACGCTGTGGGACCTCATCACGGTTCAACGTGACGTGGAACGCATGACGCAGACGATCCTGCTGTTCCTGGTGATCGCCATCATCCAAAGCGTCTTGAGCATGGGCCAGAGCTACCTGACTACCCGCCTGTCTCAACTCATCATCGCGGATTTCCGCACCCACCTGTTTCGTCATCTGCAAACCCTGTCTCTCAGCTTTTTTGCCAAACGGCGTACGGGGGAAATTCTCTCACGGCTCATGAACGACGTTGGCGTGATCCAGAACCTGGTGACCGAAACCCCCATCGATTCCGCCAAACAACTGGTGACGCTGATTGGCGGCCTTGCATTCCTGTTGTTCATGAATTGGAAACTCTGCCTGCTGATCGTCCTGTTGCTTCCCCTCCTGGTCCTGGTAGCGCGATTGTTCGGAAAACGGTTGAAATCCCTCTCCACGCAGATCCAGGATCACACTGCCGCGCTTTCCACGCTCATCGAAGAAGTAATTTCGGGGATCCGGGTCGTGAAATCCTTTGTCCGGACGGACCGGGAGGAAGGACGATTTGGCGCCGCGGTCGACTCGTTGGTTGCCGGGACACTCCGCCGCGCCAAAATCCTTTCCGTGTTTATCCCCGTCATCACCCTCCTGACGCTGATGATGGCCGGAGTGGTGCTCTGGTACGGCGGCAAGCAAGTCATCGACGGGGCCATGACACCGGGGGACCTCCTGGCCTTCGTGTTGTTTGCGGGGATTTTAATCGGTCCGTTCGGAGCCGCGGCACGAATCTTTTCCCAAATGAAGGAGGGACAGGGTGCCCTGGAACGCGTCTTCGAGTTGCTCGACACCACGCCGGAGGTGATGGACGCCCCGCAAGCCAAAGCGTTGCCCGACGTTCAAGGCCACATCACATTTTCACACGTGAGTTTTGCGTACGACCCGCGTCACCCGGTGCTGACCGATCTCTCCTTCGTAGTGCGTCCGGGCGAACTCGTGGCATTGGTGGGTCCGACCGGTTCGGGGAAGAGTACGATCGCGAACCTGTTACATCGGTTTTATGATCCGACGGAAGGGTCCGTCACGATTGACAGCCAGGACCTGCGGGACGTGCAATTGGCCGGCTTATATCAACAACTGGCCATCGTGCCTCAAGAAACCGTCCTGTTCGGGGATACGATTCTGGAAAATATTCGATACGGACGAGAGGACGCCTCGGAACAGGACATTGTCGCAGCGAGCCGGGCGGCCCATGCCCATGACTTCATTGCGTCGCTGCCGGACGGGTATGCCACGCTGGTCGGGGAAAAAGGCGTCAACCTTTCGGGTGGTCAACGGCAACGCATTGCGATTGCCCGGGCCATCCTCAAGAATCCCCGGCTCCTGATTCTGGATGAAGCGACCTCGGCGCTGGATTCTGAATCAGAAATGCTGGTCCAACGCGCGTTACAACGACTCATGGCGGGACGGACGACCGTGGTCATCGCACACCGCCTCACGACCATTCAGGAAGCCGACCGGATTTTTGTTCTCAACAAGGGCAGGATCGTCGAGGAAGGCACGCATAGCGCACTCATGCAACGGGACGGCCTGTACCGCCACCTGTATACGCTTCGGATGGTGGAATTGGAAACGGACCCCTTGACTCCCAACGTTGCACAATGAACGTGGGAAGGGTCCCTGCCCGCCGCACTTACTTGATCTTGGAAAAGTCCGCCTCGATCGTCACCAATTTCCCATCGGGGAAAAACACGACAACATTCGTCATGGCCTGCGGGTCAAAATCCTGATAGGCAAATCGGGCGGAAAACCGGGACACGTACTCCATCTCGGACCCGGGAATTTTCCGGCCGCGGCTGGGTTTGCCTTTATCCACGGCCATGATATTCGTCGACCCTTGTTGAAGCGCCACGTCGGCACCTTCGGCAAAAAACTCCTCTTGCCCGCACAGCCCGATCTCCATTTCAAGATTGGGCATGTTCAGAATTTCATTGATTTTGGATTCCGGCATCCGGACTTCCTGTTGCGCGACCTTGGACCGCCGACCTTCTTCGCGTCCGAAATATTCGAACCAATAGGTCTTCGTTCGTAAAATCGCGCTGCTTCCACAAGGTTTGGTTGCCGGATCGTCTCCGATGCGGGTGGTTTTGTCCGCGGCTTTGATGATGCCGAACATTTCTTCATTGGAAGCCGCCTGCTCCATGGGTCCTCGGGCTGAGGCCATGATTTGCGTGGCTTGCTCCGAGGTTAACTCGACGTCGATGGCAAACGCCGGCGAACCCATTCCTCCCAACACGAACAGCAGCATGAGCCCGAGCCCATTTCTCCGGTGGTTGTATCGTCCATATGAGCTCATGCGGTCTCTCCTTTTTCGTTTAGACATGGATAACGACGGGATCAACAAAGAACAGACTTGTCGGCTGAATTGTAAGAAACCTCCCTACCTCTTTTCAACGCCTCTCAGAACCCCGGTCTTCACACCGGAATGAGAAATGACGGAAAGCAAATGGTTGACTCATCGGGGGCCGTAGTGTTAAATTTCGGCGCTTATCGTGCCTACTCCAAGTGGGCCTTCCAACGGTTGCTGAGCACAACGGGATCGCTCCCGTATCACGCTCTCCCGAAATCACGTTATTGTAGCCGCAAGTGAACCGGTCGCTCAAACAAGCAAGGGGATGGCATGGGAAATGGGATAAACCAACAGGAACAGGCCATGAACCTCGAAAATCTCGAGCGGGTCTATACGAATTACTCTTCGGTCTATGACCAAACCTTCGGGAAGGCCTTTGATCAATCGCGTGAATCGGCGGTGAAAGGCCTTCACATCGCTCCCGATGATCACGTACTGGAAGTCGGCGTCGGCACGGGCATGGCCTTGCCCCTGTATCCAACCCACTGTCAAATCGTGGGCATCGACCTCTCGGAAGGCATGCTGAAAAAGGCCGAGGAGCGCATTGCCAAGCATGGCCTCGAGCACGTCACGCTCCAGCGTATGGATGCGGGCCAAATGTCTTTCCCGGACGATACCTTCAACGTGGTCATGGCTGCCTACGTCGTGACCGCTGTCCCGGATTATCGGCAAGTCATGTCGGAGATGATTCGCGTCTGCCGCCCCGGCGGTCGCATTGTCATGTTGAACCACTTCAGCAACGGCAATAAATTCATCGCCGCCGTCGAGAAACTGATTTCGCCCATCTGCCAGCGGATAGGGTTCCGCACGGATTTGTCCTTGGATCACGTGCTGGATGGCACGCCCCTCCAGGTCACGAAACAAGAAAAGATGGATCCTTTCCAGTATTGGTACCTGGTGGAATGCATGAACGCGAAAAACGGGCATCCGCACTCGTAATCGCGACTTCCTTTTTGTCACCCCTTCCTCAATCCGTCGCCACCATGAAGCAGGCCCTGTGCCTCCAACACGTTCCCTTTGAAGGCCCCGGCGTGTTTCGACAGGCGTTGGAAAAACGGCAGTATCAGCTCGACACGCTGCTGGTCCCTCAACGGGAACTCCCCGCCACGCCTCCGGATTTCCTCTTGGTCATGGGAGGGCCCATGTCCGTGAATGATTCCGACCCCTGGATTGAAAAAGAACAGAAGTTCATTCGACACGCGATCGAGGCGGGCATTCCGGTGTTAGGCGTATGCCTGGGCTCTCAATTCATGGCAAAGGCCTTGGGCGGACAGGTCCATCCCGGCCCTCGACTGGAAATCGGGCCTACCCCGGTCACGCGCACCGTCGAAGAAGACGCCGACGCCGTTTTTGGCACGTTTCCCCGCCAGTTCACGGTGTTTGAATGGCACGGCGAAGGGCTCACCTTGCCACCGGGGGCATGTGTCCTCGCCTCGTCCGAATCCTATCCGGTTCAAGCCTTTCGATATGGCGACCGCGCCTACGGGCTCCTGTTTCATGTGGAATTGGAAATCGACGGCGTCGAAGCCCTCTGCCGTGAATGTGTCACCGACGTGCAACGGGCACAAACCACGACAGAAGCCTTATTGGCATCAGCGAAGAGCGTTCTTCCTGAATGCCATCGACTCGCCGACCGCCTCATCGCCCATCTGGCTAGCTAATCAGATGTTGCCGGCGGTGGCTCGAAAAACACCAGTCGTTGCCATTGCCCAAAAATTGTCTGTTGGAGAAAAAGGCATGAAGAGAAAGAGAAGAAATAAAACGAATGTGGTCATCTACCAGGCTAAAAACGGGCAAATTGAATTCCGCGGGGATTTCAAGCGCGATACGATATGGGGAACGCAAAAACAGATAGCCGATGTTTTTGACATAGACAGATCAGTTGCAACCAGACACATCAACAAGATCATGCAAGATGGAGAAGTCGAACAAAAAAGCAATGTGCAAAAAATGCACATTGCAAATTCAGACAAGCCTGTAAATGTTTATTCCCTTGACGTCATTTTAGCAGTGGGTAAGGTGGTCCCGAAATATTGGACAGTGTGTTAAGGTGTATTCCACCAGATAGAGGAGGGATGCCCGATGAAGAGACGGCGTCGGTTCACAGCAGAGTTCAAGGTACGCGTGGTGCTGGAAGCGCTACGCGGAGATAAAAAGGAGACACAACATGAAAGAGGCTTTGACGGCAGTATTTGAGAAATCTCCGCAAGGATACATCGGGTACGTTGAGGAACTGCCCGGGGCCAATACACAAGGCGAAACCTTGGAAGAGACCAAAGCTAACTTGGTTGAGGCCATACAGCTCGTGTTGCAGGCAAATCGGCAATTGGCTGAAGAAGAGATAAGTTCAGGAAACTCTCATGTTGTGAAAGAGGCTTTGGGCAACGTTTCTATATGAAACGGCAGTTTTTGATAAGCCATCTTGAAAAAATGGGCTGTGTATTATTACGTGAAGGCGGCAAGCACAGTGTCTATGTCAACCACGCCAAAAAGATGGTCACTACCGTTCCAAGACACAGGGAAATTGATGGAAATCTTGCAAGGCGGATCTTCAAGGATTTGGGTATACCGAAACCTTGAACGTTTGCATCGCATTGCATGAGAACGAAAAAATGTACGGCTACGAGCATGCGGCATTATTTTTGTCGCCATGTATAGATGACATGTTCAAGAGGTTGCAGGAAGTATCTGGATGAACGAAAAACGCTGGGGCAACTCACTCGTTGGTAAAATTCAGAAAGCCATTGACCAGCTTGAGTCAAATAAGTCTAAGCTCGTTGTCAAGGACGGTCAAAGACTCCCCTATGCTTATGAGATAGTGAGATACCCCGACCAAGAGCCGAAAGCTGTGAAGAAGACTGTCTACGAAACAGATTTGCTGATCTATGAACAATTGACGGATCGAGCATGGAAACCTCGGTTGATCATTGAGGTGAAGATAAACGGAATCAGCACACACGATGCGATTACTTATAGTCAAAAGGCATCTGCACATAAAACCGTCCATCCCTATCTGCGCTATGGAATTCTACTGGGCAACCTGAAACAAAAATCCTTGCCGGGACGTCTCTTTCGGCACGGGGCATACTTTGATTTTATGCTGTCCTGGAAAACATTGAACCCTTCGATGGATGAGTTTAAGAACTTAGTTGATCTGATTCGGTCGGAGATCAAAACTTCTCGTCATTTGGAAGAAATCATTTTCGACAGTCGCAAACAGAATCGAAAACGGTATACGTTCTTCCATCGTCCTTTGAAATTGAAAGAGGAAAAGACTGTGTATTCTCGTAAAGAGAATCCTTCAAAACCGATTGAATCATAATGAAGAAGGAGTGGCAGGAATGAGCGGTGTTCCCATCACCTATGCTGAACGCATCAAGACGTTACCCCCGTATCTCTTTGCGGCCATTGACGAGATGAAGCAACAGGCCATGGCTCGCGGGGTCGATATCATCAACCTGGGAATCGGCGATCCCGACCTGCCCACACCCGAGCCTATCCTGCAACGCATGCAAAAGGCGGTGACCGATCCGCAGCATCATCAATATCCCTCTTCGAGCGGGATGTTGTCGTTTCGCACCGCGGTCGCCGGCTGGTACAAGCGACGATTCAACGTGACCGTGGATCCCAAGTCCGAGGTGGTCACTTTAATCGGGTCGAAGGAGGGCATCGGCCACGTCCCCTTGGCCTTTATCGACCCGGGCGACGTCGTCCTCGTCCCCAGCCCGGGGTATCCCGTGTATCCGGTGGCTACCAGCTTTGCCGGTGGCACCGCCCATGAGATGCCTTTGTTGAAACGGAACGGGTTCCTTCCCGACCTGGATGCGATTCCCCCGGACGTGGCCCGAAAAGCGAAACTGATGTTTTTGAATTCACCGAACAATCCCACGTCGGTCATTGCGGACGTGACGTTTTTCTCTCGCGTGATTGCGTTTGCGAAAGAGCATCGCGTTATCGTGTGCCACGATGCGGCGTATTCGGAAATTTTCTACGACGGCCGCCGCCCGTCGAGTTTTCTGGAGGCGGAAGGCGCCATGGACGTGGGGATCGAGTTTCACTCGTTGTCCAAGACGTTCAACATGACGGGATGGCGGCTCGGGTTTGCCGTGGGCCGTGCCGAAGTGATTGCAGGGTTGAGCCAGATCAAAAGCAATCTGGATTCAGGACAATTTCAAGCCGTTCAAGAAGCCGGGATCACGGCCTTGGAATCCGACGATCAACTCACCGCCGGACTGCGGGCCATCTACCAGGAACGCCGTGACGTGTTGGTCGCGGGCTTGAGAAATCTGGGGCTCGAGTTTGAGACGCCCTCGGCGACGTTCTACGTCTGGATCGAGGTGCCCCAAGGCTATACCTCTGCGTCCTTTACGGCACATCTGTTGGAAAAAGCCGGGATCGTGACCACGCCGGGAAACGGGTTCGGGGCTCCGGGCGAAGGCTACATTCGCATGGCCCTCACCACGACGAAAGAGCGATTAGCCGAAGCCGTGGATCGGCTCAAACAAATCGGGTGGTAACGGGGAGGGCCGACACGCAGGTCGGCCCCTACAGGCTCGGCATGACAAAAAAAGAACCGGAACGGTGAAGGAGTGAGCGTCGAAACCGTCTTTATCGCCTTTGGATCGAACCAGGGGAACCGGCTGGACTTTTGTGACCGGGCCGTGGCCTTGATGGGACTTCTGCCCCATTCCACGCTGACGGGTGTCTCTTCGTATTACGAGACCGAACCCATCGACATGGCTCATGGGCACGACGACACGTGGTTTTATAACGGGGTCGTTCGTCTTGAGACGCAACTCCAGCCGGAACACCTGTTGGCCATTTGCCAGGAAACGGAACGAGGCCTCGGTCGTGACCACGCGCTTCGACACGTGTCCCGCTCCATTGATTTGGATATGTTGTTCTATGGACAACGGATCATCGAGACCCCGTTGCTCACCATTCCGCATCCCCGTCTCCATCAACGGCGATTCGTCCTGGTGCCGATGGCCGAACTCGATCCGGACTGGATCCATCCTCAATACGAGCAAACGGTGCAAGCCTTGCTCGACCGGTTGACGGACGCCCATCACGTGCGAAAGCTCGACGTCGTCCCCGGTTCTCATTTCGCCACCCGACCATCGTGCGCGCTGCCTCCCGCTGACTAAATGCGCATCATCCAAACGACTCAGTCCCTGCGAACCTGGCGACGCCGGCACGATCTGCTCCGGACTTCGATCGGGTTGGTTCCGACCATGGGAGCGTTACACGCCGGCCATCGGTCGTTGATACAACGCGCGCGGCGAACGTGCGGCACGGTCGTCGTCAGCCTTTTCGTGAACCCGCTCCAGTTCGGCCCGGCCGAGGATTACCGTCGCTATCCGAGAGATCTGTCGCAGGATCTCGCACGCTGTCGTGAAGAGAACGTCGATCTCGTCTTTGTTCCGAAATTGGAAACCCTGTACCCTCAAGATTTTCAAACGACCGTCGCCGTCAAGACGCTTTCCCGGCGATGGGAGGGAGAACAGCGACCTGCGCATTTTCAGGGCGTGACCACGGTCGTGACCAAACTGTTGAACCTCGTCCGTCCGGCTCGCGCGTTCTTCGGTCAAAAAGACTACCAGCAATGTTGCGTGATCCGGCAATTGGTGCAGGACCTCGACCTCGACACACGGATCATCCTGTGCCCGACCATTCGCGAGTCCGACGGGTTCGCCATGAGTTCACGCAATGACTATGTGACGAAATCACAACGCCAACGGGCTCTGGCCCTCTATCAGGCTCTGTCAGCCGGGAAGAAAGCCATCGCCGAGGGGATACGTCGCGCAGACCTGATCGAAAAGAACATGGCGAAGGTCCTCGACGCAGGGCACGGGCTCACGATCGACTACCTGGCGTGTTGCGATGCCCGCACGCTTGAACCGCTTTCACGTCTCCGGGGAACCGTCGTCCTACTCGGCGCGATCAGGATCGGAGGGGTTCGCTTCATCGATAACGTCATCGTCCGGATTCGACGATAAGGTCACCCGGATCGGGCGCACCGGAACCCGATATTGGGGGAACGCGTCGCGGGCATCGCTCCATTGCGGGTGGCCGTCCGCAGGAGCTGCGGGCGGCTTCGCCACGACCCGCCTCGCACGCTTTTATACCGCCCGGCCTCGGAACCCTGGGGATTCCGTTCGGACATCAGCGGATAGGAGTCCGGACCAAACCAATCGTGTACCCATTCTCGCACGTTGCCGGCCATGTGATGGAGCCCATACGGGCTCCGACCCTCTTCAAAACTATCCACGGCCGCAACCAATGGGATCTGGTGAACGTGATACAACCCGAACACCGCCAAATCCGGAGTGGGCGGGTCGGCGCCCCAGGGAAACACCCGGCCTTCGGTTCCACGGGCGGCCTTTTCCCATTCCGCCTCGGTGGGCAACCGTTTGCCGCGGGTTCGACACAATTGATCCGCTTCGTCCCACGTCACGTATAAGGCCGGCCACCGCGCCATCACGTAATCCGGGAGAGAATGGACGTCAATCAGATGCCAGATCAGATGACGCAGCTTGAGCGGAACCGGCAACCCGTGCCGGTACAAAAACGCCAGGTACTCGGCCAGACTCACTTCATCGCGATCGAGTGCATACGCATCCAGCCAGATCCGCCGCTGTGGAAACTCCGTGTTGTCATACTGCGTTTCCAACCCGAACGGGTCATCATCCTTACGCACGGTCCCCATGAGGAACCATCCTGCGGGAATCTTCACCATCGGAGACGGTTGAGATAACTCCGCGATCGCAGTCAGATGGGGTTCCAACTCTTGGGGCGGAGCCGGATCGTTGTTTTCCTTAGCAGCGCTTTCCAAGCCTGCGACACAGCAGATCAGAAAAACCGTCACAACCCCCAGGTATGGCGAGACGGTCCGGAAGGAAGCCCCGGTCGATCGGGCGATCCGCTCGCTCACTTGCCGGCCCGTTCGGAAAATCCCGTCAGGGGCCTCCTGAGCAGGATGAGTTGGCCGCCTTCGACCAACTTGCGCGTTGCGATCATGCCGTCGCGTATCGTGTGCGCCTGGACCGTGGCAAGCAACACCCGTTCTCCAACGCGGGAATCGAAGAGATGCGTGACGTCGAGAATCCCGGCCGACTCCCATTTTCCAATCGCACCGGGCCTTTCATCGGTGCTGCCTTCCGGCAACACGACGGATCGATCGATTCGGGCAATCCGTTGTACCTCGCCCGTAAGAGGGTCCAAACGCCAAAGAGAGGCCTCCTGCCCGGAATGACTTCCAAAAAGCGGCTCTCGTTGTTTCGCATTGTCTTCCTGGATGTAGATGAATCCATCCTCCGCCCAATCCAGGTTATCCGGGCTGCGAATCCCCTCGTCGGGGTGCGAAAACCGCCCGCCGCCGGCATCATCGCCGTCGTATAAGATTTTGAGCGTGGCCTTCATCCCCTTCATATCGACGTCAATCTGGTAAATGGTCCCCCACGCATCATGACCGGGAAATACCGTATCCCGTCCCGTCGCGGCCAGGACCGCTCTCGTGCCGATGGAGGGATGCGTACTCACGTCTTCCGGCCGGGAAAATTGAAAGGCTCCACCGGCTTTCGCCTCTCGCCGAAGCGTCAATCCCGTTTTATAGCCAAACGGGTCATACCCATTATTCCCGGCCTTCGTCCCGTCCAACACCTCGATCTTTTTCCAAACGCCGGTGAGGGTGGAGCCCGTCCCGTTGAATTGGACCACCGTTCGCACCCCATGCTCCGCAACGAAATAATACAATTGCCCCACGAGTAATCCGTTCCGGTTCAGGAACGTCGCGTTTGCTGGGTCAACGCCGGGAGGAAGCGCCTTTTCAACCGTCGAGGCATTTTTTTGACCCACGTATAACCATAGGGGCGCCGTGACAAGATGGTCCGGAGACGTGTGACGGTCGGCTTTTTGTCCGAAGGACTCTCCCTCGTCGGTTTGCGGAATCGTATCGTCTCCGATCAAGAGGGCCACCGAATCGTGCGGGCCGGCCAACGGCGTCGTATTTTCTCCCGCCATTCGCCCCATCGTCGGCACCGCGTGGAGGGTCCGGCGTTCCACGTCCAAGGCCCAGACCGTCCCTCCATACGGATGGCTCAGGGGATCCGAGAGCTCTTCCTGGGTCAAATAGATGGTCTCGACAAAATTGAACGTGCCCTTTTCGATCAATTGGCTCGAACACAGTCGTGACAAGCCCTGTTCGGTATGGGCGACCTCATTGACTTGAAATCCCGTTTCGACGATCCGGCCTTGCCGGTCACGAATGCTCCGATACGCAATTCCGCTATTGAGAACCTGTAAGGTCCGGCGATCGATATCCAAAAAGCTGATACGAGCCCCTGTCAACGTCGCGCCGCTATCGAGTCGGTACGGATATCCTGCCTTGCCACCCAACTCATGATTCACCAGCACCCGGACGGTAGCTTCATCCAACCGATAGGCCCCGAGGCCATCCAGCGCACCCACGGGTTGATACACCTGATCCGTGAAACGAGAGTCACGGGAAGGCAAACGGTCTCCGATTGCCAATAGAGGACGCACTTCCCACGACCCCTCACCCTTCATCATGGAAACCGGGGATGGATCCTTTGACGCGAAGCCCGTCAACGCCACCCCAAGGCAGGCCAAGCCTGCAACCTTGAGCACCTGATTCCATGTGCGCGAACTGGCTGATAACACGTTTCTCTCCACTTACGTAGTCGTTCTCAAAACATCGACGGTTTCATATCTTCGCGGTTTACGCAACCGTGGAAATGGACTCGTTCCCCCCTCACCCTGCCCTCTCCCTATTTCCCGCTTAATGCAGGAAATCGGAGAGGGTTCTATAATTTCTTTCGAGACCTCTTGACAGAGTAACATTTATATAGTAATGATTATCATACTCAATACCTTTAACAGACAAGGGAACGCGACGAGGTTCCGTCGTTCGAAAAAGCCCGCGCGTTATCCGAAGAGAACAAAGGAGAACTCATCAATGAAAGGTTCCTATATTCTTACGCTTCGACAACCTGCTTCCCCCGTCCCCAATAAAGAAAATCCGTTTTGTCTTGTGCGAGGATTTCTGCAACTCATGGAAAGTCAGGACCCGCTCATTGTCGGCCATTGCGAACGGACGGCCCAGTTTGCCTTGGCCCTTGGACATGCCATCGAGTTAGCGGACCAGGAACTTCTCCAGCTTCATTATGCTGCCCTGTTACACGATCTCGGGAAATTTTCTCTCCAGCCTCACGTTCGAATCGGCACCGATTTATCGCCGGAAGAAGAGATGAAACATCAATGCCACCCTCGGATCGGTGCCGCCATTCTTCAACAATGGCCCAGCCTCAATACCGCGTCCGTCCTGATTGCTCACCATCATGAACGATGGGACGGCTATGGATATCCCTATGGACTTCGGGGAACGTTAATCCCGCTTGGATCCCGAATCCTGAGTATTGCCGACGCGTTTGATAAATTGACTTCTCCCTGTCCTCACGGAGAAGGACAACCCTTTGAAAAAGCCATCCAGGTTCTCAAGGGGGGCTCCGGCCTACGATTTGACCCGGAGTTAACCGAACAATTCCTTCTCCTTATCCCCAATTTATTCAACGTGAGAAATGAGATCCAATTTTCCTTCTCTCACTATTCCCCGGTCGGCAATTTGGTAAGTTGACGCGCCTATGCTACAATTTGATTCATCGAAACGGCCGGTGAATATGCCTTCAGCCATCTCCCGTCAAAAAGCTTTCCCTGCAACAAGTCGCGTTCAACGCGATGCCACTTCCTATTGTGTCATGCAGAGTCCCGTCGGCAGGATACTCCTGGCAGGAAATGCCCGCGCGTTGACGCACCTCTCGTTTCAGGATGGCCGGCATCCGACCAACCCGGACCCCCGGTGGACCTATTCCGAAAAGCCGTTTCAACACCCTATGCGGCAACTCACAGAATATTTTTCCGGGAAACGGAAAACGTTCACGATCACACTGGCCCCGCAGGGAACTCCGTTCCAACAACGAGTCTGGCAGGCCCTTCAATCCATCCCCTATGGACGAACGCTGTCATACGGGCAGATTGCGAAAGCCATTGGGAAGCCCAAGGCCGCCCGCGCCGTCGGAGCGGCAAACGGGCAGAACCCCGTTTCGATTATCGTCCCCTGTCATCGAGTCATCGGAAGCAATGGGAAACTTGTCGGCTATGGCGGCGGACTCTCCATTAAAGAAGCCTTACTCGCTCACGAGAGCGGTCACCATCCCTAAGGCCCGGGCATTGACCGCGTTCGTCATGACGGATTAGGGACGTTCTTTCCTCCGCTCGACGATGACCGTCTCCGCTGGCTTTCGAGAATGGGCTCAATCCTGGCCGGTGAATAGGTCGGCGGTTTGATCCACTTGCCGTCGTCTCGTTTATACCCGCCCACCTTGCTCATGTTTGAACGCTGCACTTCCCGGAACACCGGGGCCATGTCGATCCCATAGGAAACGGCCGTGCCGTACACGACGTAGAGAAGATCGGCGAGTTCTTTCGCAATGCAGGGAAGATTCCCTACTTTCATGGCTTCCTTCAATTCGTCAAACTCTTCCTGAATGAGCCGCTCGCGCAAGGCCGTTGTCTTCGTATCCGGCACATTGGGACTCTCCGCGATGTGGATGTCGAACTCCTTGTGGAATTCCCGAACCATTTTTTGCGCTTCGTCCATTCCCCATCCTTTCGGTCAAGCCTTGGTTACAAGGCCAGAATCATATAGACGTCGTTCACGTTCGTGCCGGTCGGTCCGGTGACGACGTGTCCGCCCGCCCGGTAAAAAAACGATAGCTGTCATGCTCCCGAAGCGCCGCTTCATGGCTTATTCCCTTCTCCTTGGCCCGGCTGATGGTCCCCCCATCCACGATGGCCCCCGCCGCCGCCGTCGGACCATCGGTGCCATCGGTGCCGACACCGGCCACGAAAACCTGAGGCAACCCTTCGAGTGCGGGAGCGGCGGCCAAGGCAAATTCCTGGGCACGCCCCCCAGTCCCCTTCCCTTTCACGGTCACGGTGAGTTCTCCACCGGCCAGAAGACACGCCGGAGGTCGAACGGGGTTTCCTGAAACATGCATTTCTTTGGCCAGATGCCCAAAGAGGTTCCCGATCTCACGCGCTTCCCCGGAGAGGGTCGTCGTCAGGATCAGGGGACGGAGTCCCAACGCCTTGGCTCGTTTGGCCATACGGTCGATTGCAGTGTGGTTATTGCCGATCACGTGATGCTGGATCCGGGAAAACAGCGCCTCACCGGGTTTGGGTGTCTCGGGGATGCGTCCTTGTGCTCCGCGGTCCACATGTCGTCGAACGGCCAAGGGAATCCGGTTCCGGATGTCGAACGTGTCGAGTACCCTTTTCGCATCTGAAAACGTCGAGGGATCCGGGGCCATGGGGCCCGAACCGATCGTCGTCAGATCATCACCCGGCACGTCCGAAAGGACGAGCGTCATGACCGTGGCTGCCGTGGCACCCGCAAGGCGCCCACCCTTGATCCCGGATAGGTGCTTGCGCACCGTGTTGATCTCTTGAATGGTGGCTCCGCTTCGGAGCAGTAACCGGGTGGTGAGTTGTTTCTCCTTCAAGGTCAGGCCGGCGGCCGGGACTGCCAAAAGACTCGACGCTCCGCCGGACAGCACCATCAAGACCAGATCTCGGTTCGTCAATGATTCAAGAAGCCGCACCATCCTTCGCGCGGCTTTTTCACTTCGATGATCGGGAACCGGATGCCGCGCCTCGAGCACTCGTATCCTTTTCGTTTTCCCTGCCTGGCCATCGTTGACCACCACCAGGCCGCCTTCCAACCGCGACCCGAATTGTCGTTCCACCGCAGCCGCCATGGCACCCGAGGCTTTCCCTGCCCCGATGCACACGATGCGCAAAAATCCGGCGAGATCGTACTCCCGCGTGCCCACCCTGAGACTGTTATTCCTGATCCGGACGGCACGCTGAATCGCCGACTCGGGATCGGCGGCATCCAACCCCGCGAGGAGCAGTTGCTTGAGAATCGTTCGAATGTGTTTGTCGGGGCAATCGATGCGGATTTGCATGTGTTTCCCGGCTCGTTCGTTATGGTACGATTTCCATGATGCGCAGTCTCAACGTTTTACATCAGACCATCGCCGATTGCACGCGTTGTCCACGCTTGACCGCCTACCGTCGAGAAGTCGCCGCCACGAAGGTGAAACGGTTTCAGGAATGGGAGTATTGGGGGCGGCCCGTTCCCGGGTATGGAGATCCCCGTGCGAGACTCTACGTCATTGGGTTGGCTCCGGCAGCTCATGGCGGAAATCGGACCGGACGAGTGTTCACCGGTGACCGAAGCGGAGATTGGCTCTATGAGGCCCTGTTTCGATTCGGATTCGCCAATCAGGCCGAATCCACTCATCGAGACGACGGGCTGCGGTTGACGGATTGTTACGTGGGCGCGGCCGTACGCTGCGCTCCACCGGATAACAAACCCTCGAGAGAAGAATTTGAAACATGCCGGCCGTACGTCCTCGAAGAACTCCATTTGTTGAAACGAATCGCCGTGGTCGTGGCCCTGGGGAAAATCGCCTTCGATGAATATGTGACGGCCGCCGGATCGCCGGGACGTGTCATCGGCAAACCCAAATTCGGGCACGGAATCAGCTATGCCACGGACTGGGGAGTCACCTTGTTAGGGTCCTACCACCCCAGCCAACAAAATACCTTTACCGGAAAACTCACCCGCCCCATGTTTCATCGCGTGTTTCGGCGCGCCCGGCAGTTGGTGGACGGACGGCCCTGACGGGGTTACCCTTTCGGCGCGTTTCGGGCTTCCCAATCCGCCAGGAATTTCTTGAGTCCGATGTCCGTGAGCGGATGCTTGGCCAATTGTTGAAAGACGCCATAGGGCATGGTGCAAATGTCGCCGCCGACCAACGCGGCTTCCACCACGTGCTGTGGATGTCTGATACTTGCCACAAGCACCAGGGTGGGAAAATCGTAATTGTGAAAAATGGTCACGATTTGCCGGATGAGTTCCATGCCGTCACTGCTGACGTCATCCAAGCGGCCGATGAAAGGCGACACGCACCACGCGCCGGCTTTCGCGGCCAGCAGGGCTTGAGTCGGCGAAAAACACAACGTGACGTTCACCCGAATGCCTTCGCCGGACAAGCGTTTGGTTGCAGCCAATCCTTCCGGAATCAAGGGGCACTTGACCACGACGTTGGGGTGAATGCGGGCCAATTCCCGACCTTCCTTGACCATGGCCTCAGCCTCAACGCTCACGACCTCCGCACTGACCGGGCCATCGACGAGTTGACAAATTTCCAGGATCAAGTCCTTGAAGTCCCGCCCCTCTTTGGAGACCAATGAGGGGTTGGTGGTGACCCCGTCCAGAATCCCCATACGAGCGGCTTCGGCAATTTCTTTGACGTTACCGGTATCCAAGTAGATTTTCATCGTCTTCCTCCCTCATCACGTTGGTGGAGCTTTTCTCGTTCACATGGGTATAGCATGGCACCATGATCACCATTCCCAACCGTCTTCAACGCGCGTATTGTAATTGAGCCTGTAGAACATTGACAATCGGAAACACCTTGCGTGGTTTCAGAAGTGGCCCCCATTTCTTCATTTGACTGGACACCGCGCCAAGTTTACGATTTTGTCAGGCGTTTCAGGGAAATCACCGAGTCAAGGTTCTCCGGCCTTTGCCTCTCGCCTTTCTTATGATGAAGCGTTCAGCGAAGATGCCCCTCGAAACCCTCACCATGAAGGCCCGGACGTCGTTCCTTTGCTTTCTGCTTCTCGGGACGTTGGTTGCAGGTGGCTGCGGCACGCCTCCTTATCAGGAGACCCCACCTGCCTCCGCCGGGATCAACGGGCAATCGCAAGCGTGGTTTCAAGAACATTGGGGCAAGCCCGGTGCCAAATCAAAGCGGTTCTTTGGAGGCGAGACCTGGGTATATTTCCGCCTCACCGGCGGCAAATCATCTTTCCCGTTTTCCAATATGGCCCCCGCCGAATGCCCAATCCGTTTAGACTTCGATAAAGAGGGCACACTTGAAGATTCAGGCAATTCCGGCTGCTGAACGCATGGCCATGGGTTCACCTTCCTGACTCCTCGCATGCCTTATTCTCAACGGGACATACACGTCTACCCCACTTCCCAGGCTTTGCTGGAAGCCGCGGCACAACACCTTCTTGACCATGCGCGGCAGGCCATCGAGACGCGAAACTCGTTTACCATCGCCCTTGCCGGAGGCTCGACCCCGAAAGGCCTCTATGCGATGCTTGCCGCCCCACCGTTCCGGAGTCAACTCGATTGGACGAAAGTCCGGTTTTTTTGGGGAGATGAACGTCACGTCCCACCGGATCATGCGGACAGTAATTATCGAATGGCCCACGAAGCGCTCCTCAGCCACCTGCCCATTTCCATGACGCACGTTCATCGCGTGCCGAGCGAACTCCCTGATGCCCAAACCGTTGCCGACCAATATGAAGCCGTGCTGCGGAAGCAATTCGAAGTCTCCGAACCGGAAATCCCTCATTTCGATTTGATCCTGTTAGGCATGGGACCGGACGGTCATACCGCTTCCCTGTTCCCGGGCACCCGGACCGTTCATGAAACGAACCGGCTCGTTGCCGCACCCTGGGTAGAAAGGTTGCAGACCTCCCGGATCACCTTCACCCCGGTTCTTCTCAATCACGCCCGACAAGTCACGTTTCTCATCTGTGGCCACGCAAAAGCCGACACGCTCCACGCCGTACTTGAAGGGCCTTTTCACCCTGACACACTCCCTGCTCAAGTCATTGGGCCACAGGCCGGGACTCTGACGTGGTTCGTGGACCAGGAGGCCGCCGGCGCACTGACCTTCCTGCAACGGTAAAGGCTGCATTTCGGGACATGCCGCCTGGCGAAGGACGCTCTTCGACTTTTTGAAAGCCCTCCCTGTGGTACAATGAATTGAGGCCCAATTTTCTCCGGTTCGTGAAATCCCTTGATCAACGGACTCCGGTCTTGTTACAAATATTGCTTTATGCGGAAATCTTGCCATTCACGAATACGCGGGTAACGATGACACCTATCCCTGTGCTCCCCAATCTCTTTTCACGAACCCTGATGGAACATGGGGTACTCCCCCTCCGCGCCAGGACTATTCACACGTTGCAGGTGAACGTCGGGAAACTCTGCAACCAAACCTGTCAGCACTGTCACGTCGACGCCGGACCCTCCAGGACGGAAATTATGAGCCGGGAGACAATGGAGATCGTTCTCACGGTCCTACGACGCCATCCTGAGATCACCACCGTGGACGTGACCGGAGGGGCCCCGGAAATGAATCCGCACTTTGAGTATCTCGTTTCAGAATCTCGTGCCCCCGGAAGAACGGTGCTCGACCGTTGCAATTTGACGGTCTTTTCCGTCAAAGGGAAATCCCATCTTCCCCGATTTCTGGCTGACCACCAGGTGGAGATCATCGCCTCCTTGCCCTGCTATCTCGAGGAGAACGTGGATGAGCAACGTGGGAAGGGGGTTTTTACACGGAGTCTGGCTGCCTTACGAGAATTGAACGCGCTGGGCTATGGAAACGAAGATCCGGGCGGCCTAGTGTTGAATCTCGTCTACAACCCGTTGGGACCGACCTTGCCCCCCGATCAACGGGAATTGGAGGAGGCTTATAAGGATCAGCTTCTCTCGCGTTTCGGTATCAGGTTCAATCAACTGTATACCATCACCAATATGCCCATTAACCGTTTCCTGAACGACCTGTACGCCCAAGGCAACTATGAAGCATACATGAGCCTTCTTATCGAGAGTTTCAACCCGCACTCGGTCGAAAACCTGATGTGCCGAAGCTTGCTCAGCGTGGGATGGGACGGACGACTGTACGATTGCGATTTTAATCAGATGCTCGATTTACCCGTGGGCCGCGACCTGCCGCAAACGATAGCGGAGTTTGATTTCGAGGCTTTGGCCCGGCGCCCGATTACCATGGGCCAACATTGTTATGGGTGCACGGCCGGTGCGGGATCATCCTGCGGCGGGGCGATTGCCTGATACCTTCCTCTTGCCGCTCTCAGGGGATCTGCTTCCCCGACCTATCCGGACATATAGCTTTTGAATTTGTGGGCACATTCGTTGCTGCAAAAGTGGTAATGCTGGCCTCCGATTTTTTCAACCACCGCAGCACCCGCCGTGATATACATTTTGCAGACGGGGTCTTGAACCATTATATCCTTCGAGGGCAAGGAGGGATCGGCGGATTTGGGGCTTCGAAAATCACGAATGGATTTCCGGATCATCAAAAATAAAACAATCAGAAGAATTAAAATGAAAATGATGCGCCACATGTTTGCTACACAGTCTATCGGTGGTTGCCGCTAAGGGATGACCCAGTATACTGCTTTCTTTTCACTTGGCCAATGCCCCGGATCGGCTCATCCTGGCCGCCACCCCCTCCAGGCCCGATTGCCGGATGGATGTTCATCCTGATAGGATTGCGCAGGGAATCAACCCTGCGTTGCCGCCCTCGAGTGTTTCTGATGAAACCCTCGCAACCCATGCCTTCGGTAAACGCAAAAGGCTCAGTTCGTTCCGGCTGAACCTCCTGATCGGGATCACCACGTCACCTTGTTGAAAAAAAAGAGAGGTTGTTGATGGTCAGCATAACCCTTATGGGAGATTTAGAAACATCTGACGGCGAACGAAGTTTGTCCTGTGAACTGGAAGATCCCCTTTCGGTGAAACAACTGATTAAACAGCAGGGGCGCAAACTTCGACAGGTGACTAGACTGTTACGAGAAAATAAGGTGATGGTGACGATCAATCGACGAGTGGCGAGCGAAGATACACCCGTGCACGATGGAGACGAAATCAGCCTCGTGGCTCATGATGGAATGAGTACGAAAGGGTTGGGGGCTTCGTTTTATTAAAACAAAACCTTGGTGCCGCCCGTTTCCGAGTAGAAGACTTCCAAGCGGCGAGGCGGCTTGACAAGCGACTCTTTTTGCTTTTCCTGAAAAACCTGTTAATTCGTTATCCCTGTTCGCAAAATGGGCGATTCGCCCCTCTCACTGTCAAAACTTTTCCGCACCTGAAATTTACTTCTTGCCTAAGATGGAATCTTTCGCGACTTTGGCTACCCGAAACTTCACCACTTTCTTGGCCGGAATATTGATCGGTTCACCGGTTTGGGGATTTCTTCCGGTCCGAGCTTTCCGATGAGACAGCACTATCTTGCCAAGTCCGGGCACGGTAAAAGAGTTTTTCGCTTCTTTGTAAGCCAAAGCAGCCAAGTTATCGAGAATTTCACTCGTAGTCTTTTTTGTCACTCCAGACTTTGTCGCCAACTGATCAACGATCTGGGATTTTGTCATAGCTTTGGCCATGAGGAACCTCCTCTTCTTCAAAAGGGAAGCGTGTCAGTAGGGTAGAACACGTGTAGAATAAGCTTGCTGGAATATATCTTGATCGATTAACGGCCCCTGAATACTACAAAGACCACCATTGAAGATGGGAGCGAGTCTACCGAAAGCATGATACACTGTCAACCACAAAACCCTTGTATGATGCGAGACATCGCCGAGTTTTTCCATAAACAACCGATGGGTTTCCTTGAAGCCCAGGCTCCGACCACGGTACAGTGTGCGTTATCTGAGTGATTCAATTGGAAGGGAACTGCCATGGGAAAAGAATTATCTGTCATTTCACTGACAAAATCCGATGACGCGGGAAACGAGTTTCTCTATTCCCGGGTTTTTTGCCAACGCAAGGACCCTCCCCAACTCCGCCTGTTATTGGATTTTTTAAAATCGAAAAACCAAGTGCCCCTCATACCCAAAATGGATCCTGAAGTGCTCAATGAGTATTCATGGATCCAAATGGCGCTCGGATATCACCGTGAGAAGAAACCGATTCAACTGTTTTGCATTCGCAATGAAGGCACCTATCAGGACGTCTTTGAACAAGAACAGACGGGGTTTTCCGCGCAACTGTCCGCCTTTGGTGACGTGGAGGCCGATCTGGCGAGAGAATTCGTCGTGCGAGCCCACTTTATTCTTGCGACGCGGATCCTCAAAAACGACATCACCGAGGAGGGCTATGATTTCAACGGATGGATCCTGGAATTCTTCCAGGACAACTGTAACGGGATTGTCCAAATCGACGGGCAGGGCTTTTTCTCACCGAAAGGGGAACTCGTCGTGGACTTGCAGAATGACCCCACACAGCACGACTTCTCCAAACCGGAAATCCAGCCATCCTGACTCTTAATCTATTCGGCTATTGGGAAAAAGGACCCGCGAGCAGGTCGTCCACCACTGAACGAAAGGTTTTCTGAGGAACTCCGTTCAGATAGCCGCGATAGCCGATGCCGTCTTTGACCACTTCCGCCAACGTCCCTTGGTCGAACAAGTGTGGTTCGGCAATGACGTCACCCCGGCTGAACAGAATGTCGGCCCGATACCCCGGCACCAATTGACCGGCATCGTCTTGTCCAATGCGCTCGGCAGCAAGCCCCGTCCCGCTGTGCCACGCCGCTAGAGGAGGCAACCCGTCCTTGATCAACGAAACCATCTCCATATAATTCCGCCCGTGCATATGGGGGAGGATGGGGTCGGTCCCCGTAATCATGTTGAGACCACTTGCCTGCGCGATTCTGACCGCTTCGGCATGGGCCTGAGTCACTTGTCGCACTTTATCGGCGATAAAGGGAGAGAGGTCGTCCACCTTGGGCAACTCATAATTGATCCATGACGTGGGGGTCACCGTACACCCTTTGGCATAGGCTTTTTCCGCCAGGGGTTCATTCAGAAACGAGATGTGCTGAATATCGTGGACCCCGCAATCAATGGCCAATTCGATCCCGTGCCGGCTATGGGCATGGGCCGCGACCATCATGCCGCGACCGGCGGCTTCGTCACAAATCGCTTCGATTTCCGCTTGCGTGAAATCCCGATGTTCCAATTTATCCGAGGGAGACACGACCCCGGGGCTCGTACAAATTTTCACCAGGTCCCCGCCACATGCGGCGATTTCCCGCACGCGCTTTCGACAGTCCCAAGGCCCGTCCACAATACTCGAGGGACGACCGGGGCCCGCAGGCCATAACCGGGAGACCGTGTCATGGCACCGGTCCGTGCCGCGGAAATCCGCATGACCGCCGGTCGTGGACAACATGCAAATGGCAATTTTCAGACGAGGCCCGATGAGGACCCCTTCCTCCACCAATCGTTTCACCACGTGCGTGGCCCCTCCCACGTCACGAACGGTCGTCACGCCGCCATGGACCAACGTGGCATAGAGAATCCGCTCGGTATAGAGCAGACCGGCGGGCCCGTTCATGGCAGCCAGGTCTTCGTCGCGGATACCCAACACGGTGACGTGCCCATGGCAGTCGACGAGCCCCGGGGTCGCGGTGAGTGACGAACAATCAACGTGGCGAACGTCGTGACCGGGCCGGGCCTGATGCGATTTCACCGCTTCGATTTTGCCCCCTTCAACCCACACGTCGACTTTTTCATGAACCGCCGCACCGGTGCCTGAGGTTCCGTCATACAATTTCTTGATGTTGGAGAAAATGATCATCGTGTCACCCTGCGTGGGAGTCGTGAATTTTCTTGTGTACCGGAACCTCGAACATTTCTCAAGCCCCGAAAATGAGGGTCTTCGGCAACGTGCAGAATGAGGGTTCGTCGAATTCCGGAACGGCGCGGCGCGACGACGGTGGGCGAGGACGCCTGGCGTTCTCTATGAGTACGGCCTTTCGATGCCGAATGCCGTCTTTCTTGATTGAAAAATGCTGAAATATCTGGATAATGGAGGTTGGATTCCTTTCCGTTTTTGTGGCCATTTCCCCTCGCCACGAGGCAAGCAGTATCATGCTCCGTGAGAACATCGAAAGAGGAATGGAACGATTTGGCCTTGTGCCAATAGCGGCCGTCACCCAACGTAAAAATTTCTGATCTTATGGCTGAATTCATGAATTTCGACGAAATGTTCGGGACGGGCGAACAGCATCGCGAGTCCTATCGTGACTATCACCAATGGCTTGAGTCCCAGGACTCGGCGTGGCTGCATCGTAAGTCAGATGAAGCCGAGACCGTTTTTCGCAGGATCGGGATTACCTTCAGCGTGTATGGAGAGGAGGAGGCCAGTGAACGACTGATCCCGTTCGACGTCGTGCCGCGCATCATTTCCAGTCGTGAATGGTCACGGCTTGTTCGCGGGATTCGGCAGCGGGTCCAGGCGATGAATGCCTTTCTGCACGACGTGTATCACCGCCAGGAAATCCTTCGGGCGGGTCGCATTCCGGTAGAGTTGATCGCTGAAAATGATGCGTTTCTCCCACAGATGATCGGCGTCTCGCCACCGGGTAACGTCTATACCCACATCGTCGGCGTCGATATCGTCCGCACCGGCGAAAACGAATTCTACGTCCTGGAGGACAATGCTCGCACTCCGTCCGGAGTGTCCTACATGCTGGAGAATCGGGAAATCATGCTCCAGATGTTTCCGGAACTGTTTGCGCAGATCAACGTGCAGGCCGTCGGCGACTATCCCAAAAACCTGCGACGCTCGCTCGGCAACTGCGCACCACGTTCGTGCGAGGGGACGCCGGTCCTCGCGGTACTGACCCCCGGCATCTACAATTCGGCCTATTTTGAGCACGCGTTCCTTGCCGCCCAGATGGGCGCGGAGTTGGTCGAAGGTCATGATCTGCGCGTAGTCGATGGACGCATCGCCATGCGTACCACCCAAGGGTACGCACCCATTGACGTCATTTACCGACGCGTGGACGACGAGTACCTTGACCCGCTCAACTTCAATCCGCAGTCACTCCTGGGGGTGCCGGGCATTTTCGACGTCTACAGGGCCGGCGGGGTCACCATCGCCAATGCCCCCGGCACGGGCATTGCCGATGATAAGGCCGTCTATTCGTATATGCCGGACATCATCCAGTTCTATACGGGCGAAAAGGCGCTGCTGAAGAACGTGCCGACCTGGCGTTGCTCCGAGCCTGATGCGTTGCGCTACGTGCTGGACCACCTGTCCGAGTTGGTCGTCAAGGAGGTGCATGGTTCCGGCGGGCACGGCATGCTGGTCGGGCCTACTTCAAGCCACGAGGAACTCGTCGCGTTCCGGAACAAGTTGGAAGCAAGACCCGGCAAGTATATTGCCCAACCGACCCTTTCACTTTCAACGACGCCGATTCTTACCAAGAATGGCCTGGGCCCGCGCCACGTGGACCTGCGTGTCTTTGTCCTGGTGTCGCCGGACGGGATTCATATGACTCAGGGCGGGCTGACCCGCGTGGCGTTGAACAAAGGGTCGCTTGTCGTCAATTCCAGCCAGGGCGGCGGCACCAAGGACACCTGGGTCCTGGAGGAATAACCGCGATGCTCGGGAAAACCGCCGACGGCCTGTTCTGGATGTTTCGTTACCTTGAACGAAACGAAAACACCGCACGCCTGCTCGACGCCGGTTTTCGCATTGCCCTGACTCGCGCCGCCGCCGCGGAGAACGAGTGGGCGTCCGTCATCACCACGATCGGCGTCAAGCAGCCTTTTATGGAAAAATACGAACGGATGGATACGGACCACGTCATCGATTTCCTGTTACGCGACCCATCCAATCCTTCCAGCGTCATATCGATGATTCAGTCCGCACGCGACAATGCCCGGCTCCTGCGCACCGCGCTGACGCGTGAGCTCTGGTCGGCCACCAATGAATGCTGGCTGACCCTCAAGGAATTACTCGCCCGTCCCGTGCGAGAACGGGAGTTGCCCTTTGTCCTCAGCACGATCCAGCGGCAAAACGCCCTGCTCGGTGGCACGCTCCACGGCACCATGATGCGCAATGACATATTCAATTTCGCCCGTCTCGGTACGTTCCTGGAACGGGCGGACAACACGGCGCGCATTCTCGACGTCAAGTATTATTTGCTGTTGCCGTCCGTCTCGTTAGTCGGCAGCTCAGTGGATAACATTCAGTGGGAAACCATTCTCAGGTCGGTGTCGGCCCAACGCTCCTACCACCGGCTCCATAAAGGTGACGTTCGCCCAAGGGAGATCGCGAATTTCCTGATGCTCGATCTCCGAATGCCCCGTTCTCTCGCCTTCTGCTATTCAAAGATCGTGGATAATCTCACGCATCTCGCCAAAAATTACGAGGTTCGCCAGCCCTGCTTCGACCAGGCGGAAACGGTGTTCGCCAAGCTGACGGACCGCTCAATCGAAGATATCTTCGAATCCGGGTTGCACGAATTTATCCAGAACTTCATTCTGGACAACAATATCCTGGGAAGACAGATTGAGAAGGATTACCGCTTTTACGGATAGCAGGATGAGACTGAACATTTCCCATCTCACGAAATACGAATACGACAAGCCCGTCCACTATGCGTTACAACAGGTTCGTCTGACGCCGAAGTCTCAGGCGTCGCAGAACGTGTTAACGTGGGGCATTACGGTTGAAGGCGGTTGCAAACAGCTCGAGTTTACTGATCAGCACAGTAACCTCGTGACCCTGATCAGCCTTCTTGAAGATCGGTCGGAGATCAGCATCCATTGCAAAGGCGAGGTCGAAACGATCGAGCAAAACGGGATTGCCGGCAAACAGCATGGCTACACGCCGTTGTGGTATTTCAAACGGTCGACCGCACTCACCAAGCCGGGTGAGCCGATTCACAATCTCGTCAAATCTCTGGTCGGTGACGCCCGGGATGACCTGACACGACTGCACGCGCTCTCCGGTCTTGTTGCGAAGGCCATATCCTATAAGAAAGGACTGACACATTCCCGAACCACGGCAGAAGACGCGCTACGGGTAGGGCACGGCGTGTGCCAAGACCATACGCATGTGTTTCTCAGTGCGGCACGGCTTCTTGGCTTTCCGGCTCGGTACGTCAGCGGGTATCTCATGCTGGAGAACCACGTCGAACAGGACGCGAGCCATGCCTGGGCGGAAGCATGGATCGAGCCCATAGGATGGACCGGGTTTGACGTGTCAAACGGTGTCTCGCCGGATGATCGCTACGTGCGCGTGGCAACGGGTCTTGATTATAGAGACGCCGCGCCCATATCCGGCATTCGGATAGGAGACGCCCAAGAATCCATGACCGTCGCCGTCCACGTGCAACAGTGAGACTCCCTGACAACGGACGACAACTTGGCAGGGTTCGCGAGGCCATGATAAGCTGATGATTGACGTCGATAACGTGTGCGATCGGCCACGAACGCAAGCCACCGCCGCATCAATCTCTTCATATTCATTGAATGCAATCGCATTTGCCGGCTCACGACACCTTTTTCCGACTTCGCGCTGAACAGACCATCATGAACCGTTTTCATCCAGACTGAGCCTCGCTCTTTCCTCGCTTTATGACTGACCGCACCTCACAAAATTGGTTGATGCCCGCGAAGACGTTTCTTGATCGACACGTAGGCCCGACAGAGGCCGAGATTCGGGAGATGCTGAACGTCCTCGGTTTCCCATCGCTGGAGACGTTGGTCCACGCCACGGTCCCCGAGGACATTCGCCTTCACGAGTCGCTCGACTTGCCGGCCCCACGGAGCGAGCAGGAAGTTATAGCCGACCTCCGGCGAATGGCCCGAAAGAATCACGTGTTCCGTTCGTTTATCGGGATGGGGTATTACAATTGTCACACGCCCCCGGTCATTCTCCGGAACATGTTGGAAAATCCGGCATGGTACACTCAATACACGCCCTACCAGGCGGAAATTGCCCAAGGACGCCTGGAGGCCCTTCTCAATTTTCAAACGATGGTGGCTGATCTCACCGGCCTCCCTTTGGCCAATGCGTCCCTGCTGGATGAAGGGACCGCCGCAGCGGAAGCCATGGCCATGTGCAAGGCCATCACCGGCCGGCAGGCGTTTTTCGCTTCGGAAGGGTGTCACCCGCAAACGCTGGCCGTGGTCCGGACTCGCGCCGCGTCGCTCGGTCTCCATTTGGATATCGGCACGGTCGATGAGATCGACTGGGAACAGGCGTCGTATGGCGGGATCCTCCTGCAATATCCCACTACGGACGGCACGTTTCGCAACAACCACGACCTGGTCAAGCGAGCCCATGACGCAGGCACACAGGTCGTCGTGGCCACGGACCTGCTCGCGCTGACCCTTTTTAAACCACCGGGAGAATTCGGTGCGGATATCGCCGTGGGATCCAGCCAGCGCTTCGGGGTTCCTATGGGATTCGGAGGCCCGCATGCCGCATTCCTGGCCACGCGCGAAGCCTACAAGCGCCAACTACCCGGACGAATCGTCGGCGTCTCCAAAGATAGTCAGGGGCGAAGGGCTTACCGGCTGGCGTTACAGACCCGCGAGCAACATATTCGTCGCGACCGGGCCACGAGTAACATCTGTACCGCTCAAGTGCTGTTGGCCAATATTGCCGGCATGTATGCCGTGTATCACGGACCCGACGGGCTGAAACGCATTGCCGATCGCGTCCACGGCTTGACCTTGGTCCTCGCCGATGGCTTGACCCGCCTCGGGTGTCGCGTTCCGGATGAACACTTTTTCGATACGTTGCGGGTGTCCACCGACGTGCTCCCGGCGGACCGGGTCCGCGACCGGGCGGAGCAGCATCGTCTCAACCTTCGAGAATTTGCAGACGGCTCTTTCGGTATCTCATTGGATGAGACGACGACCCTGGATGACGTGGAGACCCTCTGGAAGACGTTTTCGAAAGACGGTCAGGTGTGGTTTACGGCAAAAGAACTGGCGGAAACGCGCTCCGTCTCGCTGCCGGCCCTTTTTGCTCGCACGACCCCCTTTCTGACTCACGAAGTCTTTCATCGGTATCGTTCCGAACATGAGCTGTTACGCTACATGCATCGTCTCCAGTCGCGGGACCTTTCGCTGGTCCATTCCATGATTCCCCTGGGCTCCTGCACCATGAAACTCAACGCGACGGCGGAGATGCTCCCCGTGACGTGGCCGGAATTCAGTGACATGCATCCGTTTGCCCCTCCGAAACAAACGGAAGGATACACCCAACTGTTTCGGGAACTGGAGACCTGGCTCTCGGAAATCACGGGATATCCGGCAATCTCCCTCCAACCCAACGCCGGCTCCCAAGGGGAATATGCCGGGCTGCTGGTCATTCGGGCGTATCACGAAAGCCGCGGGCAAGGGCACCGGAACACGTGTCTGATTCCGGCGTCGGCTCACGGGACCAATCCCGCAAGCGCGGCGATTGCCGGCCTGAAAGTCGTTCCCGTAGCCTGTGACGAACGCGGGAATATCGATGTTGTCGATTTGCGCGCCAAGGCCGACCACCACCACGAGACGTTAGCCGCTCTCATGGTGACGTATCCGTCGACACATGGGGTCTTTGAAGAAACGATTCAGGAAATCTGCCGAATCGTGCACGAACACGGCGGCCAGGTCTATATGGATGGCGCCAACATGAACGCGATGGTCGGGCTGTGCCGGCCTGCCGACATCGGAGCCGACGTCTGTCATCTCAACCTGCATAAGACCTTTTGCATTCCCCATGGCGGAGGAGGACCCGGGATGGGGCCGATTGCCGCCGCCGCGCACCTGGCTCCGTTTTTGCCCGGACATCCGATCTGCGACACGGGTGGAGAACACGGCATCGGACCGGTCTCCGCGGCACCCCAGGGAAGCCCGAGTATCCTGCCGATTTCCTGGGCCTTTATTGCCCTCATGGGTGCCAAGGGATTGACCCGGGCCACCGGCGTCGCCATTCTCAATGCCAATTACATGGCCAAGCGACTGGAAAAAGATTTTTCCATCCTGTACACGGGAAAGGGCGGCTTGTGCGCCCATGAATTTATTTTGGATTTGCGACCCTTCAAGAAGTCCGCCGACGTTGAAGTGGAGGACGTGGCCAAACGCCTCATGGATTTTGGATTCCACGCCCCGACCATTTCATGGCCCGTGGCCGGCACGATGATGATTGAACCCACGGAAAGCGAATCCAAATCGGAACTCGATCAATATTGCGATGCGCTGTTGACGATTCGAAAAGAAATTATGGATATTGAAGAAGGGCGACTCCCGCGAGACGACAATCCCCTGAAACACGCCCCGCATACGATTGAAGACGTCACGAGACCGGACTGGAATCATGCCTACAGCCGCGAACGGGCGGCTTTCCCCCTGCCGTGGCTCAGGGACTTGAAATTCTGGCCGGCCGTCTCGCGCATCGACAGTGCGTATGGAGATCGCAACGTCGTCTGCACGTGTCCTCCGATCGAGCAATATCAATAATCTCCGAACGCCCTGATTACAGGGTTCAACCGAAGGTGCCATGAAAACGAAATCTCCAAACACGCTGCTGTGGGCCATCCTGACGGGCATTGTTTCCGGAACGATCCTCGGGGGAACCTGGCCGGAAACCGGGCATTCCGTTGCGTTTCTTGGAGAATTGTTTCTCAAGGCCTTATTCGTCCTTGTGGTTCCCCTGGTCATGAGTTCCATCATCGTCGGCGTCACCAGCCTCGGCGACGTGCGGCGACTCGGCCCGCTGGGAGGCCGCGCGGTCCTGTACTTCATGACGACGACGGGCATCGCGGTGGTCATCGGGCTGGTCCTGGTCCTCCTGATCCAGCCGGGGACCCCGGGAGCGGGTGAATCCGCCGGCGGCGACATGACCACCGTGTCCGAACGATTGGTAGATAAACCCGACAGCGTGCCCGAGCTGCTCCGGGCCATCCTGACCGGGCTCATTCCAAAAAATCTGTTTTCGGCCATGGCCAACGCCGACGTCCTGCCGCTGATCATTTTTTCTTTGGTGTTCGGCGGGATCCTGACAACGGTGGGAGAACGGGGCAGGCTCGTGATTCAGGTCGTCGAAGGCGTGAACGAGGCCATCATGGCCATGGTGCATCTGCTGATGTGGTTTGCGCCGGTGGGCATCGGCGGGTTGATCGCCGGCCGGTTGGGCGAGGCCGGAGGGTTCAGCGGCTTTTGGCCGCAATTGGTGCAATTAGGGGCCTATGCCGGCACCGTCATCCTGGGCTTGTTGATCCACGGCTTGATCGTCATTCCCCTTCTGCTCCACTTTGTCGGGAAACAGAACGTCTTCGCGTATGCCAAAAATATCGGGACCGCCCTGACCACGGCATTCTCCACCAGTTCGAGTTCGGCCACGCTGCCGCTCACCATGGAAGCCGTCATCGAGGAAAACAAGGTCTCGCCGCGAACCGCGCGCTTTGTGCTCCCCCTGGGCGCCACGATCAACATGGACGGCACGGCCCTCTACGAAGCGGTGGCCGCCGTATTCATTGCGCAGTCCTATGGCATTGAGCTCGGGTTCGCCCAGACGGTGATCATCGTGCTGACGGCGACCCTGGCCGCGGTCGGCGCAGCCGGTATCCCCGAAGCCGGTCTCGTCACGATGGTGATCGTGCTCAAGTCCGTCAACCTGCCCATCGAAGGCATTGCCCTCATTCTCGTGATCGACTGGTTCCTGGACCGCTGCCGCACCACGGTGAACGTCTGGGGAGACGCGGCGGGATCGGCGGTGATTGACCGGTTGGAGAACCGAGGCGGCAGTGGGTGAACCTGCCGCCCGGTTTTGCAGGTAGCTTTAAAACCCGTAGATGATCCCGATGCCGATGTCGTGCCCGCTGATTCCGACGTCGAACTCGCCGCCCGTCACGTCCCCTTTGAAGGTCGGGTCCTGGGTCGCGAAGTATCGCCAGTCCAGGCTGACGGTGACCGAACGGCTCTCCTCCAAGGGAAACTCGTAGCCGAGGCCCGCGCCCACCTGATACGCGAAGACGGTGTCGCTGTCGTCGGCGGTCGACCTGCCGGTGTTCGTCTCCGTATCGATCGAAATCGTAGCAACCCCGAGGCCGCCGCCGACATAGGGTACCCACCTGGACCCGGTATCAAAATCATAGTCCACATTGGCCATGAAGGCGATCATCGAAAAATCGCCCACGACGGCTTGTGGTGCACTCGTAATTGCTTCGGCGGCAAGCGGCTTGTGGGAGTCATGGAGATCAGCATACATTGTCGTAGCGGGATCATGGTATATTGATTGACCAGCTTGGGCGTTTATCCCCTGAGCAACGAACGGAGCAGAGAGTTCCACGAGACTGCCCGGGCTCTTGACGTCCATCTCGCCAGTTTTGTGCCTGCGGTAGTCGATCTCGGCCTCCACTCGGAAGCCGCTGGGAAAGGCATATCCGGCCATGCCTCTGATGGCAAACCCGTTCTTGGTGACGGCGTTGGCGTTGAGCGCCGGATAGTCACCGGCGGGAGCCGTGACGCTGGCATCGTTCAGAATACTGAGGCTGCCCCCGACCCCGACGTAAGGCCCATCGTTAGCCACGGCATTCGTGCCGAATGAGACAAGCACCACCGCGAGTGCGGCCAGCATGCCTTTCATTCCATTGGAAAAACGCCGTATGCCTGGCGTCAAGGCCGATTTGTGGGAAACGACAATCAATGAAGTATCAGTCCGCATTATCTTTTCCTCCTCGCTTAAAAAGATATATAAAGCATGCCTCACCAATGGCGCGAGCCGAAGTTTTGCTCAACATACTTATTTGCCATGCTATAATCAATAGAGAACAGACCATGAGCACGTCTCACACCATAGGATCCCTGGTTCTGGACCGCCTGCACCGGCTTGGGCTGAAGCATATTTTCGGCATTCCGGGCGACTACGTCCTGTCGCTCTTTCAACTGATCGAGGAATCGCCCATCGAGCACGTCGGGACCACCCGTGAAGATTGCGCCGGGTTCGCGGCGGACGCCTATGCGCGGATCCATGGCATAGGCGGGGCCTGCGTCACGTATTGCGTCGGCGGGCTGAATATCGTCAATGCCATTGCGTGCGCGTATGCGGAGCGGTCGCCGGTCGTGCTGCTGTCGGGTTCGCCGGGACTGAAGGAACGCCTGACCACGCCCTTTCTTCATCACATGGTCCGGGATTTTTTTACACAACGCGACGTGTTCGACAAAGTCACCGTGGCGTCCGTGATCCTGGATGATCCCCTCACGGCCGAACGGGAGATCGATCGCGCCCTGACCGCCTTACTGAAATACAAACGGCCGATCTATTTGGAAATTCCCCGGGACATAGTCTTCGCCCCCGTCCGGGTTTCTTCCCCCACGCCTGTTATCACGACCGGTGAAAGCGATCCCATCGCATTAAAAGAAGCCGTCGCCGAAGTGCGTGGCATTCTTTCGGGCTCGGAACGACCGGTGATCCTCGCCGGCGCGGAAATTTACCGGTTCGGACTCCAAAACGAACTCACGGCGTTGGTGGAACGCATGGGCGTCCCCGTGGCCACGACGTTGCTCGGCAAATCGGTCATTCGGGAGGATCACCCCTTGTACATCGGCGTATATGGCGGTCTCGTGGGTCGTGACGAAATCCTGGAATTTGTGGATCAGGCCGATTGCCTGCTGACGTTGGGCTCGCTCCTGACCGACGTTGAAGACGTCACGGTCCATCCCACGCTCTTAGCCGCCGGACGGACGATCCATGCCACGGCCGATTCGATTGCCATCAAGCACCACTGCTACGAAGGCGTTCGATTCGAGGACTTCATCCGGGCGCTTTCGACGGCCCCGCTGCCCTCGTTTCTGCCTCGTCCCCTGCCCACTCGGGATCGCAACACATTTGAAGCCCCGTCACCGGACGTACCCGTCACCCTTCACAACATGTTCGGATACCTGGACGGGCTGCTGAACGAGCACACCGTGGTGATTGCCGACGTGGGTGAATCGCTCTTCGCCTCCGCGGACCTGCACGTGCGGAAAGGCGCCGAGTTTCTTTCGCCGGCCTACTATACGTCCATGGGCTTCAGCGTCCCCGCCGCACTTGGCGCAGGGTTCGCCGACCCGTCCCTGAGACCCCTGGTCCTGGTCGGCGACGGCGCGTTTCAGATGACCGGGACCGAACTCTCGACCTGTCTCCGGCACGGGCAAACACCCATCGTCATCATTCTCAACAACCGCGGCTATGCCACCGAACGGGAAATTCTGGAAGGTCCGTTTAACGACGTGCACGAATGGCAGTATGACAAAATCTGCGCGTTACTCGGCGGCGGCATCGGTCACCGGGTCGAGACGTTCGGGACCTTTGTGCAGGTCCTGGATTCGGCCATGGCGGATTCCGAACACCTGCACGTCCTCAACGTGATCCTCGACCCCAATGACCGCTCCACCGCCATGACCCGGGTGGCACGGCGATTAGCCAAACGCCTGTCGCAGCAAAGCCCCGAGCGTTCTTGACCCTATCCCTCCCGTTCCCTTACTCTTTGACGAACACCCATTGTTTCCGCTGGCGTCATGCCTACGCGAGGTCCGTTCATGCAAGCGCAGTTTCATCAATTCAATCCCAAAAAATTCTCTTTTCAAAAAGATCCGGTGTTGGTGCTGGACAATTTTTGGACCGAAAAGGAAATGGAAACCTTTCGGGCGGCGATGACGCATTCGACCTGGACGGGCTTACTGGACATGCCGGCAGTGTCCCGAGCCTTCCCCGATTCAGGCAATTGGCTGAAGGCTGAAATCGGTTCTCGCGAGCGGCAACTCTTTCTCGACAAACTGTCACTGCCTTGCATCGCGGCTTATATGGAATCCTTTCCCAACATCAGGCAACGGCACGTGAATTTTAATTACTATTCCTATGGCGCCGGAGACTGTCTTCCGACGCATGACGATACGGATGAAGCCTACGCCGCCAACCGTGACCGCCCACCGCCTCTCCGGCGGCTGGCCCTGGTGACCTACGTCCATTCCGAATGGAACACCGATTGGGGCGGAGAACTCATCCTCTATCATGCCAAGAAGGATTCACGCGGAAACCGCGTCCTGGAAGTGGCGCAATGCATCGCCCCGCAACCGGGATCGCTCGCCCTCTTTGCCGTGCCCCGGTTCCATCGCGTGTGCCGGGTGGATACGATGGCGGGCGAGCACAAACGGTTGTCCATCGCCGGTTGGTTCATGACCGAACAGTACGACTGACGCGGACCGCGTTTTCCCTTTGTGCCTGCTCATCATCACGGCAGTCACGTTTCTTCCAGCCCCACCCATGCACGCCATCACCACCATTGATTGTCACGTTGCCGGCGAAGCGCTTCGCGTGGTGACGGCGGGATTTCCCGAGCCTGCCGGTTCCACCATCCTGGAAAAACGCCAATATTGCCGGACGCACCTGGACCATCTTCGCACGGCGCTCATGTGGGAACCCCGAGGCCACCACGACATGTATGGGTGCCTGTTGGTCGCTCCCACAGACCCGCAGGCCGATACCGGCGTGCTGTTTTTTCATAATGAAGGCTACAGCACGATGTGCGGGCACGGGATCATCGGGCTCGCGACGGTCATGCTGGAACAGGGGTTGTTTCCGGCTTCCGGCCCGACCACCACGATCCGGTTCGAGACTCCCAGCGGCCTGGTGACGGCAACGGCGGCCCTCGATGAAGGCAAAGTCCGAAGCGTCGCGTTTCTCAACGTGCCGTCCTTTGTTCTCGACGTGGAGCAGACCGTCCGGGTGCTGGGCGTCGGTCGGGTTGAGTACGATGTCGCCTTTGGCGGGGCGTTCTATGCCTTTTGCCGGGCGGAGGCGCTGGGTCTCACGCTCGAACCCAAACACGCACCGCAACTCCAAGCCCTGGGCCTCGCCATCAAACAGGCCATCATGGCCGAACGCATCATTTCCCACCCAACGGAGCCCGAGCTAGGCTACCTCTACGGCACGATCTTTGTCGGTCCCCCGCACACGCCCGGAGGGGACTTGCGACATGTGTGCATCTTTGCCAATGGCGCATTGGATCGATCGCCAACCGGAACCGGAGTCAGCGCACACCTGGCGCTCCTGCACGCCAAAGGAAACCTGCGGGTGGGACAATCCCTGAGGTTTGAAAGCATTTTGGGTACGTCATTCGGAGGGAAAATCGTAAAGGAGACGCAACTGGGCCCCTACCCGGCCATTCTTCCGGAAGTCGAAGGCCACGCCTGCCTCACGGGTCGCCACGAATTCATGATCGATCCGGACGACCCATTAAGAGACGGGTTTCTATTAGACTAGGAGGCCGATTATCAGCGCCTCACCTCTTCGTGTTTAGCTTGAGATGGGTGGCCTGGAGGCCGATGATGGTCTTGGCATCTTGGATGGTGCCGTCCTTGATGAGATCCATGGCTTGGGCTAGCGGCATTTCGATAATTTCCAGGACTTCATCCGCTCCCAGGTTTTGCGTGCCCGGGGAGAGGTCTCTCCCGACAAAAATGTGGATGATTTCATTGGTAAAGCCCGGCGTGGTCAAAAAGCTCAGGATCGGTTCCAACCGGCCGACCTTGTAGCCGGTTTCTTCTTCGACTTCCCGAACCGCGCAATCCCTGGGGTCTTCGCCTGGATGCAGCTTGCCCGCGGGGATTTCATAGATGAAGCTTCCGACGGCATGGCGATATTGCCGGATCATGACCACTGTCCGGTCGTCTTTCATCGGCACGACGGCCGCGGCCCCAGGATGGGTGATGACCTCGAGGTCGGCCGTGGCCCCGTTCGGCAAGGTCACCGTCTCCACGGACAGATCGATGATTTTTCCTTTATAGATCAGCTTCTTCATCATGAACCATGCCCTGCAGGCATGGAACGAGCGAGGTTCTCACTCATGCCGGCGGCTTGGGCTTTTTATAAAAGGGAAGAGCAACGACCCGGGCGGGCACTCGCTTGCCTCGAATCTCGACGTCGAAGACCGCGCCGGCCGTGGTATAGGCGGGATCCACGTACCCCAAGCCGATGCCTTTTTGCAGAATGGGCGACAGGTTTCCGCTGGTCACCGTTCCGATCGGTTTGTCCTGAGCAAACAATCTCATATCGTGACGAGGCACGGCTTTTTCCAATAATTCGAATGCCACCAGGCGCTGCGACGGTCCCTGTTCGACTTGTTGTTTGAGGACCGGCTCGCCGATGAAGGTGCCCTTGGCAAAACTCACGACCCATTTGGCGTTGGCTTCGATAGGGGTGGTCGATTCGGTCAGGTCGTTGCCGTACAACAAATACCCCATGTCGAGCCGCAGCAAATCCCGTGCGCCCAACCCGGCGGGCTTCAGTCCGAACTCCTCTCCGGCCTGCATCAGTCGATCCCACACGTGGGGCACCTGCGTCGCCGGCACGTACAATTCATACCCGAGTTCTCCGGTATAGCCGGTTCGCGTAATCAGACACTCGACGCCACTGACCTTCTCTCGCAGACATTGTCTCGGCTTCAGCCCATCGAGTGATGATTCCACGTGCGCCTGCAACACCGGTTTTGAAGCAGGCCCTTGCAGAGCCAGTTGGGCCAGATCTTCCGATCGATCCTCGATGCGAAGACTCCCCTGTTCTTCACCCTGCTGTTGGAAAAGCCAGCTTCTGATCTTGTCGAGATTCGACGCATTCACACACAGCAGAAACTCCTCCGCACCCAACCGATACAGGAAAATATCGTCTTTGACACCCCCGTCAGGGTTGCAAATCATCGAGTACTGTGAACCCATCGGCTCGACTCGTTTCACGTCATTCGTGGTCACCCGCTGAAGGAACGGCAACGCCCCGGGGCCCTCGACGTGAAGGCGCCCCATGTGACTCACGTCAAACAACCCAGCCGTGGTGCGGACCGTGTGATACTCATCGAGGACGCCCGAATACTGGAGGGGCATGCCCCAGCCGGCGAAATCCACGATTTTGGCCTTCCGGGCCACGTGGGCCTCATGCAGGGAGGTCTGTTTCATGTGCAAGAGAAATCGGAAATCGGGCAGATCGGGGCGTCATCCCGTGAAAAAGCGAACAGAACGACTCCTTACCGAAGATCCATGAGTTCCACTTCAAAAATCAGCGTGGCGTTCGGGGGAATGATGCGACCCGCGCCACGACTGCCGTATCCGAGATGGGACGGAATGATCAACTTGCGTTTCGTGCCGATGTTCATGCCCACGACCCCTTCGTCCCAGCCTTTAATGACGCGACCGGCACCCAATCGAAAAGAAAACGGGTCCCCGCGATCCACCGAACTATCGAACTTCGTTCCATCTTCCAGCCACCCCGTATAATGGACGATCGCGGTTTCTCCCACGTGAGCCTCCCGACCGTCGCCCGTCACCAGGTCGATGTATTGCAGTCCGGAAGACGTCTTGACGAGTTCAGGTTCTGCTCCGAGAACCGTTCCCGGCCCTTGAAGAAAGAACGATCCACTCATCATCACGACCCATACCCATGTTCTGATGTGTTTGAACGGCATGTACTTTCGTTCCTTTCGTTTCGCTGATGGCTTCACTCCGTCGAAGCCTGTCTCCGCTCCCCGATTAGATCCCCGATAGAGACCGTCGGGGACAGGGCTTGTCCCACAGGCCGTTAACCATGTCCCGGACCTTGACCCGGGAGGGACTCTCTCTCGGGAAACGGCTCGGCAAACAACGCCGCACTCGCGGTATACCCATGGATAAAATTTTTTCCGCCTACCGGCCCGATTTCTCCGGCGGCAAAAAACCCCGCGACCGGAATCCCTTCGGCCTGTCGTTGAAGGGCCGCAATATCATGATTCGGTTCGGCGAAAAATCGCCGGCCCCGGCCGTTACAACTGAACAACAGGGCACCCTTGAGAGGAGAATGCGGGTAGTCCAGGCGATCCTGGGCCAGCAATAAATTGAGATCTTCACTGGCGGCCTGCGGGTCCCTCACGTGAAATTGAATCGTCTGCCCTTCCTTGACGATATCGGAAATCGCCACACCCCCGGATCGTTGATCAGCCCCCAGCAGCCCCCGAATGAGAAAATCTCCCCGGTTGAATCGTTCGCGTTGCTCATCAAACGCCACGCCCACCTGCACCGCCATGGCGACCTGTTTCCCCCGTTCCGGGCCCAAGCCTTGAAGCGTCTCCTGGAGACGTTCCAGGGTCGGCATCCCCCCCAACTCATAGATAATATTTTTTTCGGCTTTGGTGACCACGTACCGCTCCCCAATGGGCTGACACCCCTGAGACACCAGGGTTCGAATCCACACCGGTCCCCACAGCGCCACCCCAACGAGGCCTTCCTCCACGATCCTGTCGTTGAGTACCAACCGATTTTCGCCCAGATCCATCCCTCCGCTCGCAATGCCTCCAATCGCAGGGGCACCCGGGCAGCGTTCCTCCATTTTCTCAAACACGTCCTCGATCGGCGTGGAGAAGGGATCGGCAAACACCAGAAACGTCGGCCGATCCGACAACGATTCCAATTCCTGCGGCCATCCCTCATGGATATAGGAGGATTGTTTTTCCTTTTCATGGAACGTCAAATGAAAAGGGGCCATCCGTACCGCGGGCAACTGTGTCGCCCACAAGATCACCACCGACTTGCTTTCGTATTCCTCGGACGGCCCGATCACGCCTTCGCCCATACAGCCGACCATCACTTGTGGGGTTAATTGCCGGTGGAGCGTCTCGACCAATTCACGTGAGGCGCCCGCATAATGCGGTGAAAAAAACAGGCAGATCAAATCAGGGGAAGTCCGGCCGAACGCCTCCCGGACGGATGTGATTAAGGCCTGAGCCGCCTGGCCTGCGCCCGATTCACGGGCTATGGCTACATGGAATTGCATGGGGTACCTAAAAGTCTAACAGCGGGTCCGCACGATTGTCCACCGGAAACGCCGGGATCGCCTTCTGCGACGGCTTCCCCCTTGGCCTGACGGTCATTACCGCGCCATTCCACGTCTGCCCGTGTGACGGTTCCTGCCGGGAGATCGTTGTAGAAGGGGAAACTCGTTTGGTGGATGCCAAGTCGGTTCGGTGTTATTCACCCGGTCTGGTGGGCAGGATAAAATCGTTCTCAAACACCTTGTAGGGTGCCGCAGACAGGCCGACGTACGCATACACTCCCTGGGCGACGGCGTTGTTCTGTTCCACGTATAAACGAATGCCGGCCACGTTTCCTTGGCGTTCTGCTTCCTGCAATACGTAGTCGTACAACTGTTTGAACACGCCGTGTCGTCTCCATTCTTTTTGGACGTACACGCTTTGCAGCCACCAGAAGACCGCATTCCGCCAATCGCTCCATTCAAAGGTGATCAGCAACTGCCCGATCGTCCGCCCGGTGGGCCGGTACTCCATCACCACGTAAAACCCTCTGGCGGAGTCGGCCAGGATCGATTCCACGCCGGCCTGGAGGAGGGCCCGTTCCAATTGTCTGTCCTCCGTTTCCCATGCGAGCGCCATGTTAAACGTGACTAACGACTCAAGGTCACGGGGTTCGGCCAATCGGATATGGAAATCTGAATGGTTCATGGTAGCGGGTCCAAGCATGTAGGTTGGATTAGCATAGCGTAATCCAACAATTCTTAACAATTTTGTCTGGTTATGCTATCTCGACCGCCCCCTCACCCTGCCCTCTCCCACGTTGGGGAGAGGGTTCTATACGGGTATTTTTAACAGAAGAAGCGGCTCTGCCTCGTCAGTCGATGAAGGAGGTGCCTTTTCCGAGACACAAGCCTAGGGAAGCGGTCGGACGTGAGGTTCGACTGCCAGCCACCCCCGAGGCGGTCGATACAGCCCCGCGGAGAATTCCAATTTCATGGCCTCTTCGGGACGCAGCTTGACGCGGTGGACCTTCGATTCCCCCACGAAAGCCAAATAGCCCGTAAAGGGGTGAATGGCCGTCGGCACAAACACCATGATGAGTGAATCGTCTTTGGCAATTTGGAGCATCCCTGGTGCGGTGCCCATCAGAAATCCGATCGCCCACAGGCCGGTGCGGGGAAACGGAAACACGACCACTGTACTTTGGCCGAATCGTTCCCGGAATTGAAACACGTCGGTCATCCCCTTGAGCGTATAATAGATACTTCTCACCAAGGGTATCCGTTCGAACAGTTCGTCCACCCTTTTCACGAATCGTTGCCCGACGAGGCGAGTTCCCAGCATCCCCGACCCCAAAATGACCAGGAGTAACAACGCAATCCCCGCTCCCGGAATTTCAAACGTCATCACGGGGCCCAGCAGATCCACCCACAGGCCATCCAACGTCACGAACAAGGTTGACAGAATCAGGAAGGTTCCCCAAGCCGGGACGACGACAAATAATCCCGCGACGAAATATCGTTTGAGTTGATGAAGTCGACTGCGCTTATCCATTCGTCACGTCCAACCGGAACACATGCCCGTTACCCCTGACTCCCTTGAGTTGCCTTGCAATCCATCGACGTATTGACTAGTGTATGAAAGACCTCAGTGGAAAACAACTACACAAACGGGAAAGAAGTCTCATGAGTCCTGACAGCGATTCAGCCCCGGCGATGCCTCTCGACCCCATGCTTCTGGAGATTTTATGTTGCCCGGAGACCAAGCAGGCGATGACGCTCCTGGATGCCGCCTCCCTCGAAATCCTGAACCGAAAAATTGCGAATGGGGAATTGCAGAATACGGGGGGGAACCTGGTGAAAGAGCCCCTTGATGGCGGGTTGATCCGAAGCGATAAAAAGGTCACCTATCCGATCAGGGAGACGATTCCGATCATGCTCATCGAGGAAGGGATCCCCATCGACGGCATCCTGTAAGCCGGAGACTTCTTCTCACGTCACTTCCCAAGCAGGCTCTCGCGCGTCAGGCTTGTTCCTGCGAATCGGAGGCTCGCTCACCCCTCCACAACCACCACACCGAGCGAAGCAACTGGATACACACGTAGACGGAGAGAGCGAGTAATAAGCCATACAGCCACAGCGACTTGGCTGGCCATTGTTCCGGCGCGTGCAGCAAGAGGGCCAAGGCGATATGCCCCCCCAGGCCAAGACAGACGGCGAAAATAATCCACTCTCTTATCCAGCGTGACTTGAATCTGTCAGCGGCAAACATCACGTCCTCTCCGTCAGGACGGCACGGGGTCCGTCCCCTCTATGAGTGGGGACATGCCGCGCCAGGAAATGCCGGCACAATGGAAACCGTTAGACCGGGCTCTTGGCCGACTCGATTTCCGTGGCCGTAATCAAACTCGTGAGGTAATCGGTCACGAAGATCAGCGCTTCCTCTCTTCCATCAGCCCTCCTGCCCTTTTCTCGTCGTTGGACGGACAATTCATGATCGAGATCCGATTTGACGTCGCCTAGCAATTTGTGCAGGGAAGCTGTGGTGAGATTCTGGTCCACGTCTTCAAATTCCTGGCATCGATCAAGCACCCAATTGAGCCCTTCCACTCGCCCCAAATACCGATCGTGGTCAGCCGAATCGATTCGAGCCATGATCGTGGAAAACGCCTGTGCTTCATAGATCAGGTTGTAAAAACTCGACATCGCTCGATGTAAAGTTGAGTTCATTGTACCTCCTAAATTCCTCGTAAGAGACCGGGCTCCGGACAGCGGGTCACGTAAACAATAACGGATGAAATTCTGCCATAAAGCCGTAATACAGGGGAGCAAACTCCTTCAAGCTGTGGGGACTGGTTTCCTTTAAGCGTTTAAAAAAGAAAATCTGCTGACGGGCATCAATTTGCTCGAGAATGGCCGAAAGCTGGGTGATGGAAATCGATTTCGAGGGGATGCTCAACACATAATGAACCAACCGTTCGACAAATTGTTGAGTCACGTACTCCGTCCTGAGATACTCATCGGGTACCTTCCCGGTTTCCAGGAGTTCCCAAAAGGGAATCGCCCGGGCTGAAAAAGGAACGGGATCAGGAGGAGAGACAGAGACGGCAGAGGGGCCGTCCCCTATTGTGCTTGTGCGCTCTATTCCGGTTTCTCCCATATCTCAGGATCGCGTCTTTCGTCACGGTGTCTGGATGAGAGCAAAAACATCTCTTTAGGATACACCATTTAGAGAAGGAATCTAAGCAAATTTTTTGTGGGTAATTAGGGCGAAACGTAACCAAAATAGATCTTCAGAAACTGTTTAAACACATTATCCCGACGGTGATTAAAGCGATACTCTACTTCTTTCAGATACATGGGGAAATGATATTTCGAGACCCCGCGATACTGATACAAGATATGTTTGGCGTAACTCCAAAAGCCTTCAATGCCGTTAATGTGATTCTTCGTCCGCGGGCTCACCAACGCTTTCGCATGATTGACCGTATGATGGTGGCCATAGCGTTTTAAGGATTGATACCCGCGAAAGGCATCCGTGAAATAGACCGACCCTTTTCGGGTGTGCGCTTGAATATGCCGCATCAATTCCTCCGCACTGACCGACTCGACGACTTTCGTATACACGCGGCCGTCCCGCTCCAGGAGCCCGAAGACGACGCTTTTGCCCGCGGGGGCGCGGCCCCGTTGGCCTTTGCGCCGGCCACCGAAATAGGCCTCATCGAGTTCGATCTCGCCCTTCAGTTTGCCGGCTTCCAGTTCAGTGACATGATACAACGCTTCGCGCACACGGTGATAGACGCGGGTGACGACTTTCAGGTCCAGGCTCAGATCCTGGCTCAACCGATAGGCGGGTTGCAATTGATAAAAGCCTTGCAGGATCCGGATCTCCCGGCGCAGCCGCCGGAGGCTCTTGCTTTTCCCGCAACGCCCACATTTCACGTAGCCGCGGCTGGTGTGCAAGACCTGAAAGGAACCGCAGAAAATGCACTTGCGACCGCGCAGAAAGTTGGCCGCACAACTAAAAACCGTATGTCGTCCTGTAACCATGCTGGTTTTCTACCACACATTGGTTACGAAACGCCCTAATTACCTTTTTGTGGGTCTCTTCTCGCTACACGGTTTTTCAACAAAAAAAAGCCGGAGGTCCGAAAACCTCCGGCTTTTTTTCAAACCCTACCGGCTCTTACAGCCAGGTAGCGCGTTCGGCTGGCCGAATGTAAATCGGCTCTTCCACTTGCTGCCGGACGGCTTCCTTCCCGGACTTGTTGAACCCTAACACGGTGTCGTTGTACATCTCGAACTTCCGACCGTGAATTTGGGTCTCAAACACTTTCGGCCCAGGAATGATGTCATACCGGAAGATAATTTGTTGGCTCGCTCTCCAGAGTTGGAGGACGGCTAACAATTCCCGGCTCGGCACCAAGTACTTCTCGATCGCATTGTCCACGCCCGGCCCGAACATCTGCCGGATGTAGCCACGAGGCGCTTGCCGTGGGGGAATGTAAAACCCGTTCGGCTCCGTGCCCCATTGCGGGTACAGCGGCAACGCCACCTGTTCCACCCGGATGGTGTAGTACAGGGGGTTCCACCGATCTTCCGCCCACAGTCCATCCTCGCCAACCTTGACGAGGTTCTGTAAGCGAATCTTACCCACGCAGGCCGCCATACACCGGGTTTCCATCGGCTCACCACCGGTGAGAGGATCTTTCCCCTCGACCCGCGGATAGCACGCGATGCACTTCTCGGTCACCCGAGTCGTACCCCGATACATTGGCTTTTTGTATGGACATTGCTCCACGCACTTCTTGTACCCACGGCACCGGTTCTGGTCGATCAGCACGATCCCATCCTCCGGCCTCTTGTAGATGGCTTTCCGCGGACAGGCGGCCAAACAACCCGGATACGTGCAATGGTTACAAATGCGTTGAAGATAGAAGAAGTAGGTTTCATGTTCCGGCAAGCTGCTGCCGGTCATGCGCCATGGTTCTTCCTTGGTAAACCCGGTCTTATCAATGCCTTCCACAATTGCGCGCATTGACGTGGCCGTGTCTTCATAAATGTTGACAAAACGCCATTCTTGGTCCGTCGGAATGTACCCGATCGCTGCCTGGCCGACTTTCGCCCCGGCATCGAAAATGGTCATCCCTTCGAACACCCCATACGGCGCATGGTGTTTGCGGCCGACCCGCACGTTCCACACCTGTCCGCCTGGGTTGACTTGTTCGATCAACTGCGTGATTTTCACATCGTAGAACTGTGGATATCCACCATACGGTTTCGTCTCCACATTGTTCCACCACATGTATTCCTGGCCTTTCGAGAACAGCCATGTGGATTTATCCGCCATGGAACAGGTCTGACAAGCCAAGCAGCGATTGATGTTGAACACAAAGGCGAATTGCCACTTTGGATGCCGTTCCTCATACGGATACAGCATCTTTCGGCCTAATTGCCAATTATATACTTCTGGCATAAGTTCCTCCGTTTCTTTGAACCAAAGTTAGTCCAATGTCTAAAAGTCCACATTTGATCCTGGTTAATATGGTTACACCTTGATCTTAATGTGGTCGCCTTTGAGCCACTTGATCATGAACTCATTTTCCTGCCCAGGCGTAAACCCGGTCCGGACTGGCTCCCATGGACCCCTGCCGCCGATACCACCGTCCTCTGCTTTGGTAATCCGCATCAGACATTCTTTCGGAGTGGTGTTGACCGCATGGTTGTCCACTTGATACCCGAATTTGAACTTCCAGCCCACTGCATGTTTCCCTGGCAGTGAGTCGGTTTGGTGCATCGGCATCAACCAGTCCCGGGTAAAGGACTGTTGCGCCCCATACCGGAAGTTGGATTGATAACCCGTATCCATCGCGATGGCCCGTCCATCCGGTCGGGTTTCATGGCCCTTCACGGATTTCGCGGTTGCCACGTACGGAGCGTGCTTCGCCATGGTCACGTGGTACGGGAACGCCGGGTTGTACTTCGACCGAATCATCAACCGAGCCACTTTGTAGTATGGGTCACTCGGCTTCCATCCTCGGTATGGCCGATCAACCGGATTGCCGTCAACGTACACGTAGTCACCGTCGTTGATGCCCCGGTCTTTCGCCGCTTGCGGGTTCATGTGTAATTGATGCTCACCCACACCCGGTGTCCGTTTATCCATCCGATACGCGTCACCGAAATTCGACTCATACATCTGCACCCAGTCGTTCACCGACCATTGGCTGTGTACACGATGCCGCGTCTTCGGCGTCACGCAATAGAACTGATACCCCTTTTCCCACAGTGGGTTGGAGTACCGTTTGATTTCCTGCCACGGCAACGCAATGTTACGTACCGTCTTGTCATCATGGTGCTGCGCCGTGATGGGAATACCATAGTCATCAGGCCGCACGTAGGGGTTCGTCGTCATAATCGCGTTCGGCAAGTACGGCGTTGCTTCCGTACCTTCCCGGTGCGAGATGAAGTTTTCGCCGTATTCAATGGCTTCCGGCTCCGTCCGGTAGTTCTCATACCGGCCAGTCCTGGTCCATTGTGGCTTACTTTCATTCGTCTCTTCCCAGAACGGTTGCCGTGGATACGTCCGGCACAACACCATCCAGCCCTTCTCGGACTTGAGCATGGTGTCGACGCTATACCCGTACCCCGTACAACTGGCATCCAACAACCGCTGCACGTACACGTCCACCCGGTTGTCGTAGACGAATTTGAAGTAATCCCGGAACCGCCCATCGCCCGTCATATTGGTCAATTTGGCGGCTACGCCGGCTGTCGTATCCAAGTCGTTTCTGGTGTCATACAAGGGACGGATGCCCCCTTTCCACACCTGGAACCACGGATTCGACACCGTCGCCGTATGCTCGGGATAGGTAAACTCCATCCACGTATTCACACCCATGGCCACGTCCGCATGGTTCACGTCCGAGGTCATCTCGATATCCTGGGTGACGATACATTCAATGTGTGGATCCACGTTCTTGACCATGTCATAGTGGTGTTTGGCGTTGTTCAACACGTTCACGTTCGCCACCCACCGGAACTTGGTCGGGGTCGGCATGTGCGTTTTTCCGGTAAACACCCGGCGCCCATACTTCGGCGTGTTCACGATCAACGCCGTATCCCCATGGTTCCAGTAAGCCACCTCTTCACCATAGTAGTAGCCACGCACGTGCACTTCCTTACCGTGTGCGTTCGGATCCGTCGTGATCTTGAACGGATTCTCCGCAGTGTGCGTGCCCAATCCACCGCCGGACCACGGGGTGGCGTTCCAGATCCCCGCTTTGTAGTTCCCGGCCCAGGTATGCTGCCCGGTCCCGAACTTCCCGACGTTCCCGGTGAGAATCAACACCATCGCCGCGCCACGCGCAATGATGGTTTGATGGAAGTAGTGGTTCGTACCTTCCCCGTTGTGAATGGTTGCCGGTTTAATGGCACCCGAATCTCTGGCCCAGCGGACGATCAAGTCCTTCGGGGACCGGTTGATCTGGTGGACCGTATCCAAGTCGTAATCCTGCAAGTGGACTTGATACAACTGGAAGACCGGTGCCACGTCGACTTCACGGCCGTTCAGCAACTTCACCCGGTAGGTTCCGGTAAAGGCTGACTCGATGCCGCTGTTCTTGTAATGCCACCCCACCAATTCACGGTGAATCGGTACGGCTTGGTTCTTATTCGTGTCCCACACCATGAACCCGCCGAGACGCGCAATCTTCGCCGGATTCAGGGTTTGCACTTTCCCCGAATAGGTCTTCGAGAAATCCGGCAATGAATAGCCTTTGATCACATCGCGCGGATCAAGATATTGCAGCGTATCCGTACGGACCAGAATCGGCATGTCCGTATAGGCCGCGCAGAAATCATGGTCATGCATGTTCTCGTCGAACATGATCTTACAGGCACCCAAGAACAATGCCGCGTCCGTCTCCGGGCGAACCGGAATCCAGTAGTCGGCTCGATACGCCGTCGGGTTGTACTCCGGCGTGATCACGACCACCCGCGCCCCACGCTCGATACTTTCGAGCTTCCAATGCGCTTCCGGCATCTTGTTTTCGACGAAGTTCTTGCCCCAGCTTGTGTTCAACTTTGCGAACCGCATGTCGCTCATGTCGTTGTCAGAGGTTTGCACCCCGGACCAGAACGGATGCGCTGGGTTTTGGTCACCGTGCCAGGTGTAGTTCGACCAATACCGGCCGCCTTGGGCCTGGTTGGGCTTCACTTTCCGGATGTAGTGGTCGAGCAACGCGCCGCAGCCACCGTTCATCCGGGTGACGGACATCTTGCCGATCACGCCCAGGATGGGCATCCCCGCGCGGAACTTCATGGTCCGCACGCCGGAACCCTTGGTCATCTCGATCATCTCCGGCGGATAGCCTTGCTCCCGCAACCGACGGGCACCGGCTTCGCCGCTGTACCGCTCCGCGATAATGACCATGGCTTTGGCCAGGTACGTAAACGCCGTATCCCAGCTCACCCGCAACATGTCATCCAGGTACCGCGAAGTGAATTTGAATTTATTCATGACGTCCGGGGTGAATTCCGGGCTTCCGGCATCCATCCAGGCTTTCCAACCACGGCGCATCAAGGGGCCTTTCAACCGATAGGGGCCATACACCCGACGATGCATCGTGTACCCCTTCAAGCACATCCGGGGATTATGTGCAAACGTCCCGCGATTGCCGTAGAGGTCTTCATAGGTTTGGTGGTCGTAGTTTTGCTCGACCCGCATGACCACACCGTTACGCACGAAGGAACGCACGCGGCAGGCGTGGGTGTCGTTCGGGGAGCAGACCCACGTAAACGACGAATCATACCGATACTGATCGTGGTACACCCGCTCCCAGGCGCGATCAGGATAGTCGCCCAGCGGATTGCCCACTTCGACAACCGGTTGCAGCGCAGTCAAGGCCAAGGCTTTGTCCGCCAACGCCACTGCCGCCACTGTTCCGGTGGTCACTTTTAAAAATTGACGTCTAGAAAGAAACATTGCAAATACCTCCTCGTGTAAAGGCCGGTCGGCCTAACGTGGAATGGATTAATTGAAAAACCCCTAATGGGGAAAACTTCTGCCCAACCACCTCCTTTCCTGACTCTTGTTTCATCATCCTGTTGATCATCCGCCATGAATATCGGCTTGGTTCCTTTACCATCCCTTTTTATAGCAATTTTCGCGCCATCATGAACGTTTTTGAAATATATTCGTAACATGTTGAAAATAAACATAAATTATATTTCTAAACCATATAGGATATTCCCTCACGTTTCCAATTGGTAGCATGTAATGGCCTGAATGACACCCATGAGGACAAAATCTCAGACGCAACGGAGACATTTTCTCGATATTTCTTGAATTTTCAATTTTATATCAATAAAAACAATATGTTATATTCTTCTGCAAGACACCGTTCAGAATGGATTGCTCGTAAAATGTTTAGTTTTCGTAACATAGCGATCCATTCATGCCATCATAGTGCCACAAAATCCATGAAGATTTGACATAATAGCAATTTGAGCGGTCAACATAGAACATTTTTGGAGTTCGGTGAGCCAAAGAACAACAAGAATCCAGAAGTGATGTGCAGCACATCGAAGCATGAAGACATGGGGACCTTCCCCTACATTTGTTACCTGCCGGTAACACATTCATGACCACCACACACTCTTACATCTTCGGCGTTAACGGGATATGGGTCCAGGACTCGCCGCCATCCTGACTGCGAAAGAGCCCACTGCCGTTCGTGCCCACGTACAGAACCCGTGAATCGTGGGGGTCCATGGCGATCGCTCGAATATTGAGGTTGTCCAACCCCTCATTGGTGGCACTCCACGTTTGCCCGCCATCCCGGCTTTGAAAGATGCCCTTGCTGGTTCCCATATAGAGATGCTGCCCGTTTCCGTTGGCCAACACGAGACTGCTCACGTAGAGTTCTCCGAGATCGGTCGCAAGTCTCGCCCATGCCTCACCTTTGTTGAGCGTTTTGAACACGCCTTGGGTGGTTCCCGCGTAGACCACGTCCGGCTCGGCAAGATCGATCAGCAATCGATTCACGCCCAGGGCCATGGATGCCATTTTTGCGTCGTCGGGAACAAGCCCGTTATTGACCTTTGTCCAATGGTCGGCTCCATCAACACTGCGATAGACCCCACCGCTCGTCCCGGCGTAGAGGATATGGGGGCGACTCGGATCGACGGCCAGGGCCACGATAAAACTGATTTCGGTCATGCCTCGCATGCGTTCGGTCCAGGACTGCCCGGCGTCCTTCGTTTGGAACACCCCGACGGTCGTCGCCGCGTACAGGATTCGCGAGTCAATCGGATCGAAGACCAATTCATTCACGTTGGCCGAGATTGTCCCTTTCTGAATGCCGGCGTTGCGCGTGAGCCAACGTCGCCCCCCGTCGGGACTTTTGTACACCCCGTCGGCAAGCGTGCCGGCAAACACATTGGCCGGAAGCTGCGGATCGATCACCAGATTCATCACCCGAACGCGGCTCAACCCCTCTGCAAGCCGCTTCCACGCACGTCCCTCGTCCCTGGTTTTATACACGGCTTCTTCCGTCGCCACGTAAACCAACTCCGGCTTGGTGGGATGTATCACGACGGCGACCACTCGATCGCTTCGCTGGCTGCATCCCAGCATGCCCACCATCATCAAAAAGACGACGGCCTGTCGAACGACGGTCTTCATCGGCTCAGGTGGTGCTTGCGTGAACCACGGTCCAATTCAAGTGGGTTCGCGTATCCGGTGAGTTCGACGTACCCGTTCCCGGTAACGGGAGCATTCCGGTAGTGGCCGCGCACGTCCACCGCTCCTTCCCAATACGTCACCCGGGTACTGTTTTCGGTCCGCAGTTCCTGATCGGACAGCACCGGCGTCACCGTGACGCGAAGCGGGACCGACGGAACGTCCAGTGTCCATTTTGCCGGGTATTGCGCGTGGCTGAGCGGGCTGATCCACTGATCCCACGTTCGAACCACGAAGTCCTCGCGTTGCAGGTGCCTGCTCGTTCCATCCGGAAAAATCAACGTCCCGCTCGACATCGGGTCATGGGACCCGTCCTGCTTGCGCAAGAGGTAGAGCATGAATTCGACGTTCGAGTCCAATTGCACGCTGAACCAATCCCACCCGACCTGATCCTCGCCTAGTCCGCCGGATCCGAATTCATGATCCATCCAACTGGTGCCGGTGACCTCGAACGGTTCGCCGCGGACCCGGATGGTTCCCCGGGTCGCCAGGCGAGTGAGTGAATAATAATGTGACGCCTGGCCGGGATCGGCGCCCTTGCGACTGATCCCTTCCCGTCCGTGAATCACGGGCGGTTTTTTCAGAGTAAGCGTCAGATCGACGCCGAATCCGGCATCCTGCGCCGTGAGATGCAACCGGTGATGATCCTCGGTCACGGGTTCCAGGGTCCAGCGGTCGATCCAGACCTTCATCCGATCGGGGTCGGCTCCGGCTTTCCCAAAAGCCGCTCGACTCAATTTTTCGGAGAATCGAAAGGTGCCCCCTTCAACGTCGGTCACGGCCAAGTGCGCGAAATACAGTTGCCGCAACGCCCAGCGGGAGGGGTGATCGCGGACGCGCGCATCATCGACGGCCTTGCGGAAAAACGTGACTTCATAGCCGAACCGTCGTGCCGACCGGTCATAGACGTGACCGGTGACGTACCACCACTCCAGGCCGTAGTTCTCATGTGAACCGTGATCGCGGGGGAAGGCATAGACGTACCCCGGCCGTGCCGGGACCAGGTCCATCGACGACGGTGCGGCACACGTTGATCCGCCGAGCAGAATCGACAGCACACAAAAAACCCCGATCCCCCCATAACGCCGTCCCGGCATGTTGTTTCACCCTCCTCCATGTCGTGCCCGTTTGGGAATATTGACTCGTTCGCGGACGATTCACGCGTGACAGAACCAGACACATCCAGAAAATATTGACAGGCCGAGCCTCCCGGAATCACCACGTTGACAGGGCTTTTGAGCGTCGGCTATCGTACCGCATGCCTGCATTAAATGACACTCCCCATTCGAAAACCTTTCCCGTCCCGGAGATCATCCCGATTTTTCCGCTTCCCAACGTGGTGCTGTTTCCGGACACCTATTTGCCTCTTCATATTTTCGAGCCTCGATACCGGGAAATGGTCGCCGATGCCGGTCGGGAAGGCGCCTGTATCGGCATGGCGTTGTTCAAGCAAGGATGGGAGAGCCAGTATTATGGCAATCCGTCCGTCTTTTCTCTGGGGTGCGTGGGACGAATGACACATGTCGAGCCGCTACAGGATGGCCGGTCGAACCTGATCCTGCAAGGCTTGTATCGGTATACGATCGAAGAAGAATTGTTTGATGCCCGGTATCGCAAGGCCAAAATCACGTTGGGGCCGAGTCAACCGTTTCAAACGATTACCGAAGACTCCGTGCGTTCAACCGTGACGGAGTTGGCGATACGCTACCTGCAATCACGAAAGGCCGATGAATTCTGCCAGCTTGTGACCAATGACGCCATGACGGACCCCGTGCTTGTGAACGGTCTTTCCTCGTGCCTGGACTTTACACCGTTGGAAAAACAATTCCTGCTCGAGGCCGAAAACCTGCACCAACAAACCCGCCGCTTGATCGACCTCTTGAAGTTTAAACTCGACGGTGAAACACAACTGTCAGGGTGGGGATGATGAATCCCGCCATCGTGATCGACGTCGCACGGTTAGGGAAAGCCTTTGGCTCGGTGACGGCCATCGAGGATGTCTCGTTCACGGTGCATGCCGGTGAAATCTTCGGGCTCCTGGGCCCCAACGGCGCCGGGAAAAGCACGACCTTGCGGATTCTGATCACCGTGCTGCCCCCTTCCGCCGGAACGGCAACGGTGCTGGGACACGACGTCGTCACGGAGGCGGATACCGTCAGGAGCCTGATCGGCTACGTGCCGCAAGAACGCGCCGTTGATCGGTTTCTGACCGGTCGTGAACACCTCGAGTTGTTGGGGGGCCTCTACCATCTTTCCCGGACGGAAACGAAAGCGCGGATTGACGAACTGTTGAAGCTCGTCAATCTCGAAGAGCACGCGGACCGTGTGGCGAAGACCTATTCCGGGGGTATGAAACGCAAACTGGATATTGCATGCGGGTTGCTGCCGAATCCCAAAATCGTGTTTTTGGACGAACCGACCCTGGGGTTGGACGTCCAAAGCCGTCTCCGGATATGGGACTATATCCGGCAACTTCGTGAGAACGGCATCACCATCGTCATGACGACCAATTATCTGGAAGAAGCCGACCAACTGTGCGACCGACTCGCGATTATCGACGGCGGAACGATTCGGGTTATCGGCTCGCCACTGGAATTGAAGACCGGATTGGGAGGCGACAGCCTCTCGTTGACAATCAAGGAACACGAAGCGGAAAAACTCCCTCGCCTGCGTGAAGGGATCATGGCCTTGCCCCTGGTCCGTGACGTGCGCATCAAACCGACCGGGCTGGATATTCTCGTGGAATCTCCCGAGAAATCCCTCCCCGCCGTGATCGAGGTCGCACAACGCCTTGATTGCAGCCTTGATGGGGTTGAGTATCATCGACCCCGACTCGATGACGTATTTGTCACCTATACCGGGCATGGGTTACGAGGAGGCACTCCGGACGCGGCGGAAGAATAGCCCGAATTCCCAAAGACCATGACCATCCAACACTACAAACAGGAAGTGCTCGCCTTGACGATGCGGTGGGTTCGCCGGCTCAGCCGGGAAAAATTCAGCATGCTGTTTACCCTGGTCCAACCCATGCTGTTCTGGCTGATCTTCTTCGGCAGCCTCTTTCAACGCGCCGCCAACATCCAAATCCTCGACGCCCCGAACTATATGAGTTTCCTGGCGGGCGGAGTGGTCGTCATGACGGTCCTCAACAACGGACTGGCCGGCGGCGTCGACCTGCTGTTCGACAAAGAGAACGGATTCCTGGAACGCATGATGTCCACGCCCATTCACCGGTCTTCCGTGATCCTCAGTCGCTACCTCTTCGTGATGGCCATTACCGGCATGCAGATTCTGGTCATTCTGAGCATCGCGTTCGTCTTCGGCGTGCGCCTCGAAACGGGGCTGCCGGGCATCGCCCTGATCCTGGCGATCGGGATGTTGTTCGGCGTGGGGCTGACCGCCATCTCGATGGGCATTGCGTTTTCCGTCAAAAGCCACGGCGATTTTTTTTCCTTGCTGGGCTTTCTTTCCCTGCCCATGATTTTTCTCAGCTCGGCGCTCGTGCCCCTTTCAGCCATGCCGGGATGGATGCAGGTGGTGGCCCTGGTGAATCCGATGACCTGGGTCATCGATGCCGTCCGCCCGCTCATTATCACGGGATGGGACGCGGCCATCCCCCAAGTGGCCCTGGCCTTTGTGATCCTGGTAATCTTCGATGCCGTGTGCCTGTACGGTGGGGCCAAGGCCTTCCGTCGGGCGATCGGGTAGGGTTGCGTGAACCCCGTGATGAAGAACACGCCTTCATCCTCCGCTGAACGACCGGCGACGAACATCGAAGCGCTGCTCCACCTGCTCTCCGATCACGACCTTCGCATCGCCAGACAAATTCACCAACACCTCGTCGACGTGGGCCGCGAGGCCATGCCCGTTCTCAGCCAAGCTCTCAGGGACTGTGACGATCCTTCCCTGGCCGCACGCATCCACGCCGTCATCGGGGACATTGCCCAAGCGGACGTCGAACGACACTGGGACGAGTTCATGAGGACTTCGGAACGGGAGCTTGACCTGGAAACCGGAGCATTCCTGATTGCCCGGGCGGGAGACCCTCAAGTGGAAACGGCTCCCTATCGGCAACGCCTGGACGATATGGCCGCCGAACTCAAACCCCTTTCGTCAGGCACTCCTCGTCAAGTCGTACGCACCATGAACGAGTACCTGTTTCACACCCTGCAGTTTCGGGGGAACACCCAACAGTATTACGACCCCAACAACAGTTTTCTGCACCGCGTCCTGGATAATCGCGTCGGAATCCCGATCAGCTTGTCGGTTCTGTATGTACTCCTGGGGCAACGGCTCCACGTGCCGGTGACCGGGATCGGCCTGCCGGGCCATTTTCTCGTCGGGTTGCAGACGGAACCCGTGTTCATTGATTGTTTTCACCAAGGGGCGCTGCTCACTGAAAAGGATTGTGCCCGACTGTTGCGGGACTATGGCGTCGAGTTCGACCGTCGCTATCTCGAACCCTGCTCCCACGCCCACATACTCGCTCGCATGCTTCGCAACCTCATTGCCGTGTACGAAACCCGTCAAGAGGCGACACACGGCCGGCGATTTCGCCGGCTGCTGACCACTCTTGAAAACAGAGAAAACCACCCACACGTTCACTAGCAGCGTGCTGAAACGTTCAATTGGCGTCATGGCCACCGACGCATCTTCATCTCATCTCGACAACCAACGGGGACAAGCCAACATCACCATGGCCTTGGCCCTGGTCATCCTGCTCGTCGGCGGGATCTGGATTTGGAACCATTTGGACTTCGACACGCAGGACTTTGTCGTCGATGAAGTCGTCCCCATCCTGTTTCTGGCCGTCGCGTTCGCGCTCGTCACGTGGGTGAACGTGCGAAAGGTCAAGCGTGCGAAAAATAAAAATAAACGGCGAGCCATGCTCCTTCAAAAATTTTCCAACGAAAAGGCGCCGCGAAAACGGTTTGACCTCGCCAGCCAACTCATTGAACTCAATGAGTATCGACTGGAAGGACTGGAGAATGTCTCCCCGGACATGGCAGAAGTGTTTCTGTATACGTTCAAACGATCCCTTGGTGACAAACAACACCGCATGCGGGGCATGGCCGCCAGTTACCTGGGAGTCGTGCAACATCGAGAAAGTGTCCCGCTGTTAATGAAAGCGTTGGAAGACGATCACGCGTACGTTCGGAGCTCTGCCGCACTGGCCCTGGGACGCATGCGCGCCACGGAAGCCAAAGCCAAATTGGAATATACGATGAAGGAAGATTGGGATCAGACCGTGCGGAGTCGGTCCAGAGAAGCGGTCGAACGAATGTCCTAAGGATTTATTGCACCATCGGGCGCATGGCGGCGTTGTGTCCTCGCTCAACCCTCGCCTATCTCCATGATAAGCCTCGGATTTCGCTGCGGGACGCCTTGCCCTGCATCCCGCTATCACAATAAATCGGGTCTATAAGCTTACTTAAGAGAAGTGCAGAGGAATCAGGACGCTCCCGTTACCCGGCCCATCGCGGCCTGATCCGCATTAGTGAACCGGTACCCTTTGCTGTACAACGCCTGCATGCTGTCGGTCAGGATCGTGAACTCGGTGGTCTCGCGAACGTCGTCGAATTTTCCCGTCAACTTCGCAAGGAGCTGAAAGGGATGATCGCCCTGCAACAGCGCCACGTTCAGGGATCCCAAGATATCCCGTAGCTCGCTCGCATCATAACGCTCGTCATCATCCCGATCGGCCACCAGGGCCAATTGATAAAACGTCAGGCTTAACGAGAGAGTGGATTGGCTTTGCGCAAAGGCTTGACGCGCTTCGTTGATTCCAGGGTATCGACTGGCACAGGGGTGGGAATCGGAATCTTTTTCCGCAACGGAAAAAGAAAGGCGTTTCACGTCAGGGCGAACCCCCGGAGACTTTCGCAATTGTTCATAAAACCACGTGGTACAGGACTCCGCGACCGCAAAATCGACTTTGTCCCTGGTAATCTGCTGGGCGATATGGTGGACGAATCCTTGGAACACGCCGTTGCCGATCGCAGCCCAACTCACCCCGCCCATGAGAAGAGCCACCACCAGGCCCGTGAACCCAAGGGATCGTTTCCGTTGTCCTGGCCGGTACATTTTTTCAGTATATCATCCGCTCTGAATCGTCGCCAGGGGAATTTCCCTTCCCCTGAACCACGATGCGGGCAGGGCAAGGTCCGAGCTTCCCATAGGTGTACAATAACACTATGACGACTGAAACCGTGACCCTCGACGGCCATATCATCGACTCGCTCATCCTGGCGAAGGTGCTCGACACGATTCTCCAGAGAAGCGGAGCCTTCACCATCAACAAGATGCAAGTCGGAGCCACACGAGAGGACGCATCCTCGGCCACGATCGCCGTGCATGCCGATTCCCCGCAACGGCTTGCGGCCATCCTGCACGCCATTCAACCGCATGGGGCCGTGGTCGAACACGCCGCCGATTGCTCCCTGGAACCCGCCCCGAAAGACGGCGTGTTGCCGGATGCGTTTTATGCGACCTCGCACCTCCGGACGCAAATCCGCCTCAACCACCGCTGGCTCGACGTGGAACCGATCGAAATGGACGTCGCCATTCGCGTGACCCCGGACCCCCCGATGGCTCGCACCGTACCCATGGCCGAAGTGAAAGCCGGCGACCTCATCGTCACGGGCCGAACCGGCGTGCGGGTCTTCCCGCTGGAACGGCCCAAAGAGCGGGACGCGTTCGCCTTCATGGCAGCCGACGTGTCGGCGGAACGGCCGCATCATGCGATGATCACCGACGTGGCCAGGCGCATGCGGCTGATTCGTGACAACCGGCAGAAGGCGCGGACGGACGGCGAAACCGCATGCAACCCCGACCTCGGAACCAAAGTGCTGTTCGTCGGTGGCCCGGCCATCATCCATGCCGGAGGCCGGGAAGCCCTGTCGTGGTTAATCGATGCCGGCTTCATTCACGTCCTGTTTTGCGGAAACGCCCTGGCCGCGCATGACATGGAAGCCAGCCTGTTCGGCACGTCCTTGGGGTACGGCCTGCGCGCCGGGTGCGCCGTCCCCCATGGCCATGAACATCACCTGCGCACCATCAACCGCGTCCGGAACGCCGGCAGCCTCACGCGCGCGGTGGAATCCGGGCTGATCCGGGACGGGGTCATCGCCTCGTGCGTCCACAAACACGTCGACATGGTGTTGGCGGGAAGCATTCGCGACGACGGACCGCTCCCCGACGTCATCACGGACACGAGACATGCCCAAACGGCCATGCGCGCAGCCCTCCCGGGAGTCGGGCTCGCGGTACTGGTGGCGACGACGCTGCACGCCATCGCCACCGGGAACTGCCTGCCGGCGAAAGTTCTCACCGTGTGCGTGGATATCAACCCGGCCGTTCCGACTAAACTCAGCGACCGCGGCAGTTTCCAATCCATCGGCCTCGTGATGGATGCGGCTTCCTTCCTTCGACAACTGGCGCAAGCACTCGGCTGGCGGGGCTAAGATGACGCGGTTCCTGGTTTGCCCGCCGGATCATTTCGGGATTCAGTACGAAATCAACCCATGGATGCGTCTCTCCAACGCCGTGGACAAGGACGCGAGCCAGGCCCAATGGCGGGCGTTCACCCGCGTGCTGGAAGAGGAGGCCGGCGCCAAACTCGAACGGATGACGCCGGTTCCTGGCCTGCCCGACCTGGTATTCACCGCCAATGCCGGCCTGCTGCATAACGGCACTGTCGTCATCAGCCGGTTCCGGCATCCGGAACGACGCGGAGAAGAGGAACACTTCGCGCGGTGGTTCAAAGAACACGGGTACCGCGTGATCCTCCTGGATGAAGATTGTTATTTTGAAGGAGCGGGAGACGTGCTGGGGTTCTCCGATACCTGGTTCGGGGGGTATCGGCAACGCAGCGACATCAAAGCCCATCGCGTGTTAAGCGACGTCTACGGAAAAGAAATTTTGCCGCTGGAACTCGTCACGAGCCGGTTCTATCACCTGGACACCTGCTTCTGCCCGCTCAGCGGCGGCGAACTGCTGTACTATCCGGCCGCGTTCGACACCTATGCCCGAGCCACGATCGCCGACCGCGTGGATGCGCGGCAACGCATCGTGGTGCCCCACGCCGAAGCCGCACGCTTTGCGTGCAACGCCGTGTGCGTCGGGCGTCACGTGGTGTTGCCCTCGGGATGTCAGGAAACCATGGCCATGCTCAAAGGCCGCGGCTATACGACCCACCCTCTCGACCTGGACCAATTCCTCAAATCCGGCGGCTCCGCCAAATGCCTGACGCTTGCCTTGGAGTAGGGTGAAGATTCAATGTCGGATTACGCTTCGCTAATCCGACCTACAATGACTATGTCCTTGTCGTTGTAGGGGACGGCCTGTGTGCCGTCCCGTCTGAACCATGTGGCAATCCCCTCGGACAGGCACGGGGGCCTGTCCCTACATGAAAGGACAAGACGTAGTCTCGTCGGTCGGGTTAGACGACCTGTCGGATTACGCTTTGCTAATCCAACCGACGCCCTCTTGGACTAGCTGCGCGCGCAGCCAGGTGAAAAATTCAGAAAACTCCTTTACACTCATATCATCGACCCCATCCCTGCCCCCAGGGTTACACAGAGAACGCGCAGATGGAAAGACACTTTACACTTGAATACTGGATGGATGACGAATGGTACGTCGGAAAACTCAAAGAAGTTCCCGGTGTATTCAGCCAAGGGGCAACCTTGGACGAGTTAGAAACAAACATGAGAGATGCTTATCATTTGATGGTAGAGTTCCGACTCCCCTCCTTTGCCTGCCCTGAGCGAAGTCGAAGGGTAAGGAGGGGCAGGGGGAGGTAGAATTCATGCCCCCCGAACCCTACTTCGAAATCGATCCCGATCCCGAAACCGCCAAGCGGATTCGCAAGGAGCGGGACAAGGCCCGTGCACTCAAACGAACGCCCTGGTGGAAACAGCAACTCCACAAAGGCCTCTGCCACTACTGCGGCAATCCGTTTCAGCCGGACCAACTGTCCATGGACCACGTGGTGCCGCTGGCCCGCGGTGGAAAATCGACCAAGGGAAACACCGTCCCGGCGTGTCAGGAGTGCAATCGAAAAAAGAAGCTGGAAACCCCGGCGGAAGCGGTATTGAGAAAGCTGTCAGAAAATTGAGAGCTATGGCACGAGGGGTTGCTCCAACTGCTCCAACCGCGCCTTCGCTTTCTTGGCCCATTCCGAACCGGGATGTTCGTGCATGATTCGTTGATACAATTCCCTGGCGTGGGGAACGTTCGTCTGCCGTTCCTCAAACTGCGCCGTTTCAAAGAGGCTTTCCGGACTCTCTCCGCCACAACCGATACTCAAACACAAGGCGAGAAACACACCTACGAACAATATTGTGCTTTTTCTAAAGATCACGGGAAATCTTCCAGAGGAGTGTTTGTTCAAAAACCTACCTTAAAGAATCGGTGCGGGAATCAGGAAGGCAGGTTGGTCAAGGCTTCTTCAACTTCGCCGGGAAGAGCTAAGGCCATAAAGTAATGAGCCTGGTATAAATAGTCTTCTCCGGATTCATCCACCACGGAGGAAGTTGCGGGTTTCGGCTTCTTTATCTTCGATCGCGTGATAAATCTTCCGCACTTCGAGCGAAGCAGGATAATCATCGTTGTTGACGCACACGACAAAGCGAAATTTTCCGTTTCCTTCGTTCATGATTAGAAAGGCCCCAGCAGGCGTTTAAACGTCAAAGTCCATAAAAGTTTACCGGCGCATGAGCATGATCCATCGCCAGATGTTCAGCAAGCCGCCCAGCGACGCAGCCACGTACGTCAGCGCGGCAGCCGTTAAAATCTTTCGAGCCCCGTCCATATCGTTCGGTGAAATATACCGGCCTTGCTCGAGGATCGGAAGGGCCCGGCGAAAGCTGGCATCCCATTCCACGGGCAAGGTCACAAGATGCACCAACGCCCCCATCGACATCACGGCAAGCCCCGCCAGCAACACCAACAAGCCGCCGGCCGGTGAACGGGTCAGCCCGGCGACGATGGGAATACCGAGCATGACAAAGGACCCGACCTTTTCCGCCCCTTGCGCCAACCGGATGAGTTTTGTGCGTTCGTGCAGCGGCCCGTACCCGGTTCGATCCTGAATGGCGTGTCCCACCTCATGCGCCGCGACCGTCACCGCGGTCAACGACTTGCCGTTATAGTTATCCGAAAGCAACCGGACCACTTTGGCCTGCGGGTCATAGTGATCGCCGAGTTCCGTCGTCTCGACCTGCACGTGCGACATCTCGAAGCGATCGAGCAAATGCCTGGCCAGTTCACCGCCCGTCCCCGAATAGTCCTCACGATGACCGCGATATTTCTTGAAGACCCATTTGGTCCACAACTGCGGCCCAAGCAACACGGCCATGATCAGGAGTAACAGAAGAATGCCTCGTATCATGGTGCCCCCTCACCCCAGCCCTCTCCCTCAAGGGGCGAGGGAGTTGTGGAGCGGAAATTGTCAACGAATGGGTAAGCATCGTAGGTCGGGTTAGCGAAAGCGTAACCCGACAGAAACGGCAGTGTTGGATGACGCTACGCTAATCCAACCTACATGGCTTACAAAGAGGGGAAGAGAAGTGCCCCCTCACCCCAGCCCTCTCCCTCAAGGGGCGAGGGAGTTGTGGGAATGACTGAAGGAGAGCAAACCCCACGGCTACGACGAGCAACTCACCACGATCTGCTTTCCCCAATCCGGCGGCGGGGCGGCATACTCGTTCATCTCGGGTTGGTCATCGAACGGGTGGCACAGCAGTTCCCGCAGGCGGTCGATCTCGGAATAATCCCGGTGCCGGGCCGCCCGTTCAATCGCGACCTGGACAAGATAATTCCTCAAGACGTATTTGGGATTGCAGGAATCCATGCGCGTCTTGCGTTCGACGTCCATGCTGTGCTCAGCTTTGAGCCGCGCGCGATACCGATCCGCCCACCAGTCGAATCCTTCCCGATCAAGGAACTGATCCCGTAGATGCGCGTTTGCCGAGGGGTCATCCTGGTTGAAGGACCCGAGCGCTCGAAAGAAATTCGTGTAGTCCACGTGGTGGCTGTGCATGAGTGCGAGCACATCACGCCGGAGCTTGTCATCGCCTTCGCGGGTCTCTTTCAGTCCCAACTTGACTTGCATCAAGTCCGTATAGGTCTGCTGCATGGTGGCTTCATAGATTTCGGGGGCCCCAAGGACGTCGGCTTCCTCGACCAACGGAGAGAGTGCCTGCGCAATCGCACGGACGTTCCAATAGCCGATATCGGGCTGGTTCTCAAACGAATACCGGCCATGATGGTCCGAATGATTGGGAATAAACCCCGGGTTGAAATCATCCATGAAGCCATACGGCCCATAGTCGAGGGTCAGCCCAAGGATCGACATGTTATCGGTATTCATGACCCCATGCGCCCAGCCCACGGCCTGCCATTGGGCAATCAGCCGGCCCGTTCGTTCGGCCACTTCACGCAGGAATCGCGCGTAGGCATGCGGGCCGTCGACGAGATGCGGGAAATGCCGGGCCAGCACGTAATCGGCCAGGGTCTTGAGGTGATCATGTTGACGGCGGTAAAAGAAGACTTCAAAGGTCCCGAACCGGACGTGACTCGGGGCCATGCGCACGAGCATCGCGCCGGTCTCCACGCTTTCCCGAAGCACGGCTTCATCGCTGCCGATGAGACACAAAGACCGGGTCGTCGGGATGCCCAATCCGTGCATGGCTTCACCGCACAGGTATTCCCGGATCGTCGAACGAAGCACCGCACGGCCATCGCCGTCCCGTGAAAAGCGCGTCAACCCCGCACCCTTCAGATGCAGGTCCCATGTCTCGCCACGGCCATTGCGCACTTCGCCCAACAGAATCGCGCGCCCATCCCCAAGCGGCGATACGTAGTGACCAAACTGGTGGCCCGCATACAGCATGGCAATGGGCTCACTGCCCGGCATGAGGAGTTTGCCGCCCATGGCCTCATGGAACTCCGAGCGCTTGGCTTGATCCGGGTCCAGGTCGATCAAGGCCGCGGCCGAAGGATTGAAACTGACCAGGTGCGAGGTGGCGAAACCCGTGGGCATCACCCGTTCAAAGAAGAGCTCGGGCAGCCGGGTATAGGTGTTGTCAAAGTTCAGCGTTTCGAGTGTTTGCACGTGCGCAACTCTTGATGGGATATGTCTTCGGCACTCAGCGCCTTGACCTGCTCATCCACTCTTTTCAGACGTGCCTCAGGCGGCTTGTCCATTCGCCAGTGTCAGTATCCTGAAAGCCGACGTTCTCTTATCATGTCCCCTGGAACTTGGCCCGCGCAACTGCCGGCGTTCCTTCACCCGGACGTCCGCAGGAACTACCAGACAAAATGTACACGTCGATTTTCCTGCCAGCAACGCGGTGTGGATTCCGTGCAAAACGGTTTTTCTTTCCCGTAGCTGACAATGTCAATTCTGGATTCTTCGACTCCCAGATCTACCAAATATTCCTTCACGGCTTGAGCCCGGCGTTTCCCCAATTCCAGGTTGTACTCCACGGTCCCGTGTTCATCACCATGTCCTTCGATCAGCACGCTGGAATTCTTGTACCTATGCTTGAGGAGTTCAGCATTCTTTTCCAGGACGGGGACGGAACCGGAACGAATCGCAAATTTGTCAAAATCAAAAAAGACATCGGTCAACCCTGATTTTTTGGCGTGCTTCGTGCCCGCCGCGACCGTATCATCGCGCTTTCCCGGCTGCGGTGGTATTTCAGGAACGAAATCGAATCGTTCAAGCCGGGCGACCTCCGGCTCCTCAGCTTGCGCGATTTCCTCCTCCGCAATCGCACCGGGGCGACCGCCCTTTCGATCATCAGCCGATTGTCGAGCCTGTACGGGTCCATCCTCCGCGCTCATGCTTTCAGCACGATTCGAATGCTCACATGCCGATAAGGTCACGAACAGCCACGTGCCGACGGCCAGAAGGGTCGCCACGTCCTTGACCGTTATTGTTGCCATACGAAACTTTCCTTTTTCATGGTGCTTCGTGCCGGCAGACGTTGAGCAACGACCTCGAAACGGTGCTTCCCGCACGTTAAGCACGTGCCCCTGATTCCGTCAAGATGGTGCATGATGGCTCAGAGCATATCAATAAACGGCGCAATATGGGATAGTAGGGCCGATGACACCCGCCGCCGTTTCACTTGCATTCATCAGCGGACTCGTTGCACTCGCGCTTCCCGTTGACGCGGCCGACTGCGGCACCCTGCCCGACCTTCCCCGGATGATGCGGGACATTCGGATCCTGAGTCATCCCGACTTCGCCGGACGGCAAACCGGCTCGGAGGGCGGACGTCGCTCGGCGGAATATGTAGCCGACCGCTTCGAGCACTTGGGCCTGACGCCCGCGGTCACCGGCGCATGGGCACTGAACGGACGGCATGGGAACAAACCGGCCCCGTGACGGTCACGCAGATCAAGGCCCCTGCAACCCTGGCGTTTTCTTTTCCCGATGCACAGGCACCCGGCGCCATCGTCCCACAATTGGGCTCGCAGTTTCTTCCGGTCCTCGACTCGCCCTCCATCAATCTCACGGCCCCTTTGGTCTTCGTGGGGTACGGCATCGCGGACCCGGAGCGTGGGTGGGATGAATACGAAGGCGTGGCGGTCCGCGACCGTGTCGTCATGTTCTTGCGGGGGAAACCGCCGCATTATCCTCTCCACGTGCGGCACGCGGAAAAAGAACGAATCGCCCGGGAAAAAGGCGCCGTGGGGTTTGTCACGTTCACCGGGCCGATGTTGAGCCGATACGCCGCGCGCCGCGGCATGGGACACCAGCCTTTGGCGTTTTATACCAATGCCGGGGACGACCGACCTTTACCCGGAGTCTGGATCAGCGGCGAGACCGGAGCGGCGATCTTCCACGCGCAAGCGTTATCCGTCACGGACGTCCAAACCACCTTGAACAACGATCGCGTGGTCCGATCGAAAGCGCTCAAGAGCCTGGTACACATGCAATGGACGAGTCAGCGTCAGGCGGGGTCGCTGGTGAACGTGCTGGGCGCGATTCCAGGCCGTGATCCCGTCCTGAAAAACGACGTCGTGATTCTCGGAGCCCATCGCGATCACTTCGGCAACCAAGCGGGCCTGCTCTTTCCCGGTGCCGACGACAACGCGTCGGGGACGGCCGTGTTGTTGGAACTCGCACGCATGTTGAAAAACGGTCCGTCGCCCAAGCGAACGATCCTGTTCGCATCGTTCAGCGGGGAAGAACAGAACCTGCTGGGATCAACCTGGTACGTTCGGCATCCCACGCACCCCTTGGCGAACACCGTCGCCATGATCAACGTGGATCACGTGGGCCTCGGCAACGGCACACTCACCGTTGGGGTGGCCAATATGTCCAAAGACGTTGCCGCCTTGGCAGCCAAGCAGGCCGGGCTCTCCGAGGCCGTCACACTCTATGGGTTCTTTCCAGGGGGAGATCATGTGCCGTTTGCCGAAGCCGGCATTCCCACGGTGGCCGTGGTCACGGCAGGAGCCCATCCTCACTTTCATCAGGCCTCCGACAGCCACGATACCATCCAACCCGACAGGCTCAGTACTGCCGCACGTTTCGTCCTGGCCCTGACCCGACGCCTCGCCAATGCCCCGTAACCATCGCGTCTGACGGGTTCTCTCATCGACAACATGAGGGGACGGGTTAGAAGCTCGGCTTGCGCAACTCTATGTGTTCACTCACTGTTGCGAGGAAGATGAGAGGAGAACACGCTGCTCAAAATGCCCGCGTCGATTTTGCTGCCAGCAACCCGGTGTGGATTCCGCGCAAAACGGTTTTTCCTTCCCGTAGCTGACAATCTGAATTCTGGATTTTTCGACTCCCAGATCAACTAAATAATCTTTCACGGCTTGAGCCCGGCGTTTTCCTAATTCCAGGTTATATTCCACCGTCCCACGTTCGTCACAATATCCTCCGATCAGGACAGTGGAATCTTTATAGGTCTGCGTGAGAAGCGCGGCATTCTTTTCCAGCACGGGTACGGCAACGGAACGAATCGCATATTGATCAAAATCAAAAAAGACGTCGGCCAACTTTGAATCGACGACCGTCTCAACGTGCCTTCCTTCCGGCGCCGGCTCCTGCGTTTCAGGAACGAAATCGGAAGGCTTAAGCTGGGCGATCTGCGTCTCCGGCTCGTCGACGGAACTCACACCAAACTCCCTGACACGGGCATCACGAAAAACTCGAGGAGGTGAGTCGGGAACATAGTCCGACGCAAGGCTACGATGCACCCGTGGGGATTCCGAATACCCTTCCGGAAGGACCGGTGCCGGAGCAGGAGAAGCAACCTCAGGACCGGCTTCGCTCACAACCTCAGCGCTGCGGGGCGATGCCGGACTGGGAGGAGGTTCCGGAGCAAAGGTAAATGGTTCTGACAAACCCAGTGGCTCCTGGCTGACGGATTCCCCATCGAATGGCATGCTACTTTGAGCACTCTCTGTGCCTGTCTCAGCATCGGTATCAGCCGACATGTGAGCCTGTGCACGTAAATCCTCCGTACTCATGATTTCAGCATGTTTCGAATTCTCACATGCTGATAACGTCACCAGAAGACACGTGCCAACACCAATAAGGGTGGCAACATTCTTGAACTTTATCATCGACATACAATAACCTCCTTTTTCATGACACCTCTTCACCGGCATACATTGATAAATGATTTCGACATTGTCTGTCTTTCACGTCTCTCCACCGACTGAAAAGGGAATCCACAACAACTGGAAGAAGAGAAGCAGCAGCCAACGATCGTTAGCGCCTACGACTGAAAGCGTCTGCGCATGCGGCGCGAAACCGACGGCGCACCGCGTAGCAGCTAAAATGGCTAATTGTAAGAACTTAGCAAATTACCCTGATTCAGTCAAGATAGTGTATGAATCAGTCATTTTTGCACTAGGTATTGTTAAAGATGAGGGATTGAACAGAAGAATGAAGTTGTCCCCGTCGTCGTGAGCGAGGATCCAGTTCTTATTGGCAGGAAGAACCGCTATGGTAATGAATCGCGACGATCGTCCGTTTTTGACCGGCGCCAGATGCTCGCCAACAGGGGCCCGGTTACATTGTGCCAAATGCTGAACACTGCGCCGGGCACGGCAGCCACCGGGCCAAAATGGGCCACGGCCAAGGCAACGGCCAACCCGGAATTCTGCATGCCGACTTCGAGAGCCACGGTCCGGCAACGGCGAAGCGGGAGCTTCCGCAGTCGAGACCCCCAATACCCGAGCGTCAAGCCCAACGCGTTATGGACGACCACGGCCAGCACGACCAGACCCGCCACGTGGCGTTGACCATGATTCAAGCCGACGATCACCCCGACGATCCACGCGATGATGAACATCGACACGAGCGGGAGCACGCCTTCAAAAAACCAGGAGCTCGGTTGCCACACACGGCGCAGGAGAATACCCGAAACCACCGGTAACAGCACGATTTTCGTGACCGTCCATAAGAGCGGGAGCGGATCAATCGCCAACCACGTGGAGGCGAGAATCCAAATCCACAGGGGCGTCAAGAGCGGGCTGAGCAACGTCGAGACCGTCGTCATGCCCACGGATAACGCCACGTCGCCTCGCGCGAGGTAGGCCACCACGTTCGACGCCGTGACCCCGGGACACGCCCCGACTAAAATGACGCCGAGCGCCAACAATTTCGGCAAGCCCAGAAACATCGCGATGCCCCACGCACCAAGCGGCATCACCACGTACTGCAAGGCCACGCCCAGCAGCAACGTCCGGCCTCCATGGCGAAGGGTGAGGACGTCCCGATGCGTCAGCGTCAATCCCATCCCGAGCATCACGGCGGCCAACGCTTCGGGAATCCAGAGTTTCCCTGAGGCGGCGGGACCCGGCATGAACCAGCCCCATGCGGCTCCAAGTACGACCCACACGAGAAACCCGTCCTGAACCAGCCTCAGCCAGGACGGAATGCCGTTCGCGGAACACGGATTCCCGACATGCTGTCTCCAGAAATCATTCATCGAATAGACATTGTGGCAAATCTTCGAGAGCGAGAACCACCTCTTTTTACAAGGCCGGCGTCTCCACGATCGTTCGTGATCGCCCCGGTATAATTCGTTTCATTGTCAGAAATCAATGGGCTGTGCTAGACTCGGCGCGTGGGCGATTAGCTCAGTGGGAGAGCGCTTCCCTCACACGGAAGAGGCCACTGGTTCGATACCAGTATCGCCCACCATTTCACCATCCTTCACCGGACGACGCAGGTCGAGCTTGAGGTCTTTCCCCACCCGTTCAGCAGTGAAACCACCAAGGTTCCGGAACCTTTCCCTCATGGTAATCACAGCGGCCAAACACGTGGGACAGTGGGTGATTGTCCTCTGGCTGGGCCTACTCACGGCATGCGGGACTCCATCAGCACCGCCTCGCGATCCCATGCTCCCCCCGTCGGCCAGCGACCTCGCACTGTTGGGCGCGGCGCACCTCTGCGACGCCCAGGAAACCATTGTCAAGAGCTGGCAGGGTATCCGCTATCAACGGGTGCCCTGGGGCGCGGGAGAACAACTGCAACGCCTGGGGCAAAGCAGCCAACCCGACCACGACGCGTTTTACTTTTTCAATGACGAGCAGCGCCTGGTCGGGGCCGTGTTTCGCTACAACCAGGGTCTCCCCTTAAAGCCGTATCCCATGCTGCGACAAACCTTATCCGAACTCATTCCGTCGTCCACGTTTTATATCGACCCCACCCAACTCCTCTCTCAAGCGGGCGCGCAATCCGCCGTGCTGTACCGGACCGGGGACTACACCAGTACGACCCAATACCTGGTGTTGGAGAATGAAGATGACCCGACGTTACTCGTGGCCTCTTTTGCGATCGATCCGTACGAGCAACTGCTGTCGAGTTACCATGAAACGTTTCTGCCGGGTCTCAACCGCAGCCAATCCGCGACGCCGGCAGAATCCGCGCCCTCACCCGACGAGGACCCGAGTGACGATTTTCTGGGTCTTCAGCAATTCGCACGAGGAGAAGCCGCGTTATTCGGGTCGTGCGGAACGGCCCAGCCGGCGATTGCCGTCGAAGCCTATCGGCAATCCATTCAACATGGGCTCAAGGACGAGTCTCGCTTAGCCGAAGCCCACCATCGACTGGGCCTGGCGCTTCGGGATCAAGGCCAACCGGCCGACGCGCAACGCGAACTGGAGCAGGCGCTTGCGTTGCGCCCCAACGCGCCGGCGATCATCAACAATCTCGGCCGGGTCCTGGCCGAACAACAACAGTCGTCGCGCGCCATCGAACTCTTTAAGCGGGCACTCGTTCTGGCCCCGAACTATGCCGAAGCACGGTTCAATATGGCGCAAAGTCTGGAACGGACCGACACCCGGCGGGCGATCGAAGAATACGAAACCTATCTCGCCCTGGTCGAAGGGATCCCCAGGGAAGCCCAACGAATCAGGTTCGTCCAGGAACGCGTGAACAAGCTGAAAGGCGGCGACACGCGGTGAAATTCTACGCCGTGCGCAAGGGACGCCAACCCGGGATCTACACAACCTGGCCCGCGTGTGAAGAGCAAATCAAAGGGTTTCCCGGAGCCATCTACAAAGCCTTTCCCACGAAAGCCCAAGCCCTGGCGTTTGCGGGAGAATGCCTTCCCGATGTGACCATCCTTCCCCCTTTGATCTCCCTTCCCCCAGCCGACGTCCTGCCGACAACCGATGGCATACACATTTGGGTCGATGGGTCCTGTCTCCCGACCAGCCACGGCCGCCTGCACTTCGGCTGGGCCTACGTGATCTTCGACGGGGCACGGGAACTCCACCGGGCGAGCGGGTATGATGTGCCGGCCGAGGCGCGCCGGCATCGAAACGTGGCCGGAGAAATTCAGGCCGTGTTGCAGGCGCTGGAATGGTGCCGGACACGTGACATTGCAGCGGCCACGATCTATTTCGACTACCAGGGGTTAGCCAGTTGGGTGGAAGGCACGTGGAAGACCAGGACGCACTTTACCCGCGCGTACGCGGAACGGGTCCGGGCCTTGGGGATGACCCTCACGTGGCACAAAGTGCTGGCCCACTCCGGCAACCCGTATAATGACCTGGTGGATCGACTGGCGGGAGAGGCCGCCCGCTCCGCACCGGGCAACGATCAAGAAATGTAAACTTTTCAACGAATTGTAATAGGTAATTAGGGCGAAACGTAACCAAAATAGATCTTCAGAAACTGTTTAAACACATTCTCCCGACGGTGATTAAAGCGATACTCTACTTCTTTCAGATACATGGGGAAATGATATTTCGAGACCCCGCGATACTGATACAAGATATGTTTGGCGTAACTCCAAAAGCCTTCAATGCCGTTAATGTGATTCTTCGTCCGCGGGCTCACCAACGCTTTCGCATGATTGACCGTATGATGGTGGCCATAGCGTTTTAAGGATTGATACCCGCGAAAGGCATCCGTGAAATAGACCGACCCTTTTCGGGTGTGCGCTTGAATATGCCGCATCAATTCCTCCGCACTGACCGACTCGACGACTTTCGTATACACGCGGCCGTCCCGCTCCAGGATCCCGAAGACGACGCTTTTGCCCGCGGGGGCGCGGCCCCGTTGGCCTTTGCGCCGGCCACCGAAATAGGCCTCATCGAGTTCGATCTCGCCCTTCAGTTTGCCGGCTTCCAGTTCAGTGACATGATACAACGCTTCGCGCACACGGTGATAGACGCGGGTGACGACTTTCAGGTCCAGGCTCAGATCCTGGCTCAACCGATAGGCGGGTTGCAATTGATAAAAGCCTTGCAGGATCCGGATCTCCCGGCGCAGCCGCCGGAGGCTCTTGCTTTTCCCGCAACGCCCACATTTCACGTAGCCGCGGCTGGTGTGCAAGACCTGAAAGGAACCGCAGAAAATGCACTTGCGACCGCGCAGAAAGTTGGCCGCACAACTAAAAACCGTATGTCGTCCTGTAACCATGCTGGTTTTCTACCACACATTGGTTACGAAACGCCCTAATTACCAATGAATAAGTATGCTGGAAGAAAAAATTAATGTGCGACGCGAGAGCCTGCGGCACGAAGAAGAGACACTGCCTGTCCTCGACGTTAGTCATCGAGGATCCAGCGTCGTTGCCGTAGTATGTGAAGGGGGTTTTACAGACGTAACGCCGCAAGCCGCGCTATGCCCTGCGCTTCACGAGACGCGAAGGAGAGAAAGAGAATGACCGGTTGTTTTTACTCGTCATTTTTTGATCGAAAAGTCCGGGTTGAGTTGGACTAACCGTTCTGCTTAGTACGTATTGACAAGTATGATTTAATTTATATAGTACGCCTTCTATATCACATCAACCTCTTTCAATTCGTAGGAGGGTTTCAATGCATTACCGTGTGTATTTGGACGATCAACAGGAATGGCGATGGGCCTTTCGGACGAGCAGGCACAAAACCATCGCTGTCTCGAAACGGGGCTATCCGCACAAGCGGGAATGCCTGCTATCGATCCTGTTGGTGAAGAACTGGACGCATGCCCCGATCTATGAGGGTGATGGGTGTCTTCCTCAAGAAGAAGGATTGTGCTAGTCAGTCACCAGCACCCAGCGCGCGTTCCGAGATCGTCCTGGCCAGACGTCGTTGTGGGCGGCGGCGAGCACCGCCGCCGCCTCTACAGCGCGCTCCATTCCATTGAAAAAAGTAAAAGCGTCCCCGCCCCCCTTCGTACCCCCGCCATCTTACCGAGCCCTCCCTTTCTGGCATCTCCGATCCCCGATGACAAACGTCGAGGACAAGCTCTGATCGGGAATCCAGCGTCTTGGTCTTTTTTTTGCGGAAACACGTCACAGTCAAGTAGATAATTCGCAAAGCTACGCACATATTCTTCACTAGGTATTTCGCTTGATAAACGGAGTCCCTCTGTGTTATATTGTCTCCATGCGCCTCTTTTCCAGGCCCGCCAAGAAGTCCGATAAGCCGGAAGCGCCACGCCCCACCTTTCCTCTGAACCGGGAAATTGTCGGCATTTTTCTCATCACCCTGGCCGTGCTGGTCTTTCTGAGCTTGTGGTCGTTTTCGCTCCGGGACGTCGGCTGGTTTGCGTTCCCCGAGAGCGAACCGGTTGTGGAACAGGGCGGTCCTCACAATCTGGTCGGGTTGGTGGGGGCGTATATTGCCGCGAGCCTGATCTGGGTCATCGGGTCCGCCTCGTTGGCCATCCCGTTTTTAATCCTCTTGCACGGGATTCGCGTCTTTCAACAAGAACACAAGTCCGTCAACAGTCTTCTGGGCTCCGTGCTGCTGGTCCTGTGTATGAGCACGCTCGTGTGGCTGCATCATCCTCTCTCCGTGCAGTCGCTGCAGGATGGGATCACCTCGGGCCTGTATGCCGGGCAAGCGGGTGCCTGGACCGCTGGCGGGCTGAAACCCTTGTTCGGCCAATGGGGCAGCACGGTCCTCCTGGCCTCCCTGCTGCTCGTCTCCCTCTTGCTCATCACGCCCTTTTCCCTGTCGGCCGGGGTCGGACTCATTCCGAAGGGCGTCGGAAAAATGGGGGGATTGGTACGGCGTCCCGCGTGGCATTGGCCTGCCTGGTTGAAAGACCGCTGGCAACCTAAAGCCAACAAACCGCTCAAGATCCACCGGAAATTGGCTGAGCAACGGTCGGCCTTTTCCTTTCTGAAAATGGATGCCCCTGTGCAGGAGTCACCCCTTGAAGACGATCCGGCTCAGGTTGAGATAGGGTTTGGGTCCCCGCGGCGTCAGGCCGAAGCCGCGCGGTCCGACGTGGTGCGGCCCGAAGCGGCCCGGAAGGTGGGCAAGGGTTATCATCTGCCCGATCCCGTGGCCCTGCTCGATGCGCCTCCTGTGTCGAATGCGCGGCAGACGGATCAGATTCTGGAGTCGCAATCCCAAATCCTCACGAGCACGTTGCAGAATTTCGGCATTCCCGGAAAAGTGACGGAAGTGCACCCGGGGCCGGTCATCACCATGTATGAATTCGCTCCGGGTCCCGGCATCAAAGTCGCGCGAATCGTGACGCTCGCCCACGATTTGGCCATGGCCCTGAAAGCCACCAGCGTGCGGATCGTGGTCCCGCTTCCCGGCAAATCCACGGTGGGGATCGAAGTCCCCAACCCGGTAAGAGAAACCGTGGCCTTACGGGAAATCCTGACCAACGAGGCCTACGCCCGGTCACGGTCCAAATTAACGCTGGCCTTGGGGAAAGATATTTTTGGACGGCCGTGCGTCGCGGACCTGAAAATCATGCCGCACCTGTTGGTGGCCGGGGCCACCGGGGCGGGAAAAAGCGTGGGGTTGAACAGCATGCTGTTAAGCCTGTTGTTTTCCGCCCATCCCGACGAGGTCAAGCTCTTGCTTATCGATCCCAAGGTCCTGGAACTCCAGGTCTATGACGGGATCCCGCACCTGTTGCATCCGGTGTTGACGTCACCGAAAGCCGCGGCTCGCGGGTTGACCTGGGTGCTTCAGGAAATGGAGCGCCGCTATCGTCTGCTGGCGGAATACGGGGTTCGCAATATCCAGGCCTATAATGAAAAAGTAGAGGACGCCCTGCGTGCCGTCTCGCAGAAGACGGGTCCGCCCCGGTCAACCCGGCGCGGGTCGCCAGCCGAGCCGCCGGCCGGGGACGACGACGACCTTCAGCCGGACGCGCCTCAACCGCTCCCGTACATCGTGGTGGTGGTCGATGAATTCGCCGATCTCATGATGACGGCGCCCAAAGAAGTGGAAGAAAAAATCACCCGGCTGGCACAAATGGCCAGGGCGTCGGGCATCCATCTGATCCTGGCCACCCAACGCCCGTCGGTGGACGTGGTGACCGGACTCATCAAGGCGAATTTTCCGACCCGGATTGCCTACCAGGTCTCGTCCAAAACGGACTCCCGGACCATCCTCGACGCGAACGGCGCCGAAGCGCTTCTCGGGTTGGGAGACATGCTGTATTTACCTCCGGGCATCGGACGCCTTTCGCGGCTTCACGGCTCTTACGTCTCCGATGATGAGGTCCGCCGGGTGGTCGAGTACGTGAAAGCCCAGGCTGGTCCGGATTTTTGCAACGAACCGGTGTTCCAGGATCAGGCCAACGTCGAAGAGGATCAGGAACGCGATGAAATCTATGAGCAGGCCAGGGAAGTGGTGTTGACCTCCGGACAGGCCTCCGCGTCGCTCATTCAACGTCGATTGCGGCTGGGGTATCCCCGGGCGGCTCGCATGATCGAGCAGATGGAAGAAGAAGGTATTGTGAGTGCGCCCGGACGCGATGGTCGTCGTGAAGTGTTGGGCCGTCGAATGGCGTTCGAAGAGGAGGTGGGATGAAGCCCCTTGGATTGATCGTGATCGGCTGTGTGTTTGCAGTGTTCCCTCTCTCTCTTGGAGAAGGAACGGGTGAGGGCCTGACGGCGGTCGTGCAGGCCAGGGGAAGCGACGACGTCGAGGCGTTGGTCAAACGCGTTGACGCGCGGTATGCGGAGATCAAGGATTTCCAGGCGGACTTTGTCCAGGAAACGCGCATTCAGGGATTCGACACGCCGGTCCGGTCCTCGGGTCGCGTGTATCTGAAAAAACCCGGGCGGCTCCGCTGGGATTACATGGAACCCTCGGTCGAACACATTTACGTGCATCAGGATCAGTTGGCGATGTACGTGCCCGCCCATAATCAGGTGTTAAAGGGCAGTCTCACGATGATGGTCTCGACCAAGGCCCCGCTCCGGTTGCTCCAGGGCGTCGGGAAATTGGCCGAACATTTCTCCGTGGCACCGGCTGGAGCCGGAGAGACGGGGGAAAGCGGGTTGCCGTTATTGACGCTGATCCCCAAGACCCTTCCCGGTTCGTCGTCGTCGCTCGTCAAAGTCGTGTCGGAAATTCAACCACGCACGTATTTGATTCAATCCCTCGCCTTGCATGAGAAAAACGGGAACGTCTCCACGTTTCGGTTTTCCAATTTCAAGGTCAACAAAGGATTGGATGACACGGTGTTGATCCTGAATCCACCTGAAGGAGTGGTCATCGTCGAAGATTTTCTCCCGAAAAGTTGATCGCAACCTTTTTTCTCTTCTTTTCCTCCTCCTCTTTTGTTATCCCTGCATGTGTTCAGTCACGCGCTGACAAGATTCGTTCATGTGTTGGAGAGCTGATGCGGAACAGGTCCCCCTGGGTCTACCGGCAGCCCGGTGTCCTGTCTTCGACCAAATAAATGGTCGCTCTCTCGCAGTCGCGTCCGTCCGGAGGGTGAAAAGGCGGCACCGCTCGGGCCACGGGCGGTAAAGCCCTGAGATACGCAATGAGCGCACGCACGTCTTCTTCATCCAAGTTCGAGGCGTGGTCCCAGATCATGCCTTGCCAGTGTAAGGGCCGGCCGTCTCGTGCCACGCCGCTGCGAATCGCGCGTGCGATTTCTTTGTCGCTCCAAGCCCCAATGCCAGCCTTGGGATCCGGCGTTAGATTACGAGTCCAATGCGACCCGGCAGGGCGCCAACTGATTTTCTGCCCGCCGCTGCCGTCGGGGCCGTGACAGTTGTTGCATGAGACGATTTTATAGAGATATTGCCCACGTGCAACCAACGCGATCTGTTCGGGATTGTTCAGGGTGGCCGGGTTGAGTTGAGGCATGCCCGCCGTGACCCCGGCAGCAATCTGCTCTGGAGGAATAAGGTCTAACGTGGGGGTAAAGTAGAGAACTGCTCCCCCCACCCCGCCGATCCCTATTCCCGACACAGCCAGTCCGGTCAGGAGCCACCCCTTCACACTTCGCGGAAATCGTCGTTCCGGTGGCCCGGCAAACATGAACGCGATGAACCCCACCAGGAGGACGATCCCTTGTCCGCCGATTAACAGTTGTTGAGGAAGATCGGGAAACGCGCTTGAGCGGGGTCGGCCGAAGTTGCCCGCCGCATAGGTCAGCACTCTCGGCCTGCCTTCCGGAAGGGGGCCGGTAAGCTTGACGACCAGAGTTTCCAGCACGCCGTAATTCAAAGGCGGGGGAATGTCATTTCGCACGGCGGGTCGCGACTTCAGATACCGGGCTACGGCGAGGGCATCGTCGTCGGTCATACTATGAAAGAAAGCCCAAATCATGGCCCACGAATTCAACAGCCGATCGGGGGTCCGGCCCGTGCGGAGCGCCGTCGCAATCTGGTCCTCGGTCCAGGTCCCCAGCCCTGTTTCGTTGTCCGGGGTCAAATTTCGCGAAATATAGACGCCGTGCGGATAGACCCCAACCCGCATCCCACCAGCCAAATAAAAGTCATCACCGCGATAGATACCGATCGGATTCGTCTGGGTATGACAGATGCCACACATCTGCGCGTGTAACAAGTAACGTCCGCGTTTCAGCAAATCTGGGTCCTGGCCGGGGCCCGCGAGTCGCCCCCCCGGCTCCCACGGCGGCACCCGGGCGAGCGATAGGACATAGTTCACCACGTCCCATCGTTGGTCAGGCGTCATCGCATCCGCAAAAGCCGGCATAGGCCCGGGAGACAGGCCGGTCGTGACCCGCAACCAGATCTGTTCAGGTTCGCTTCCCCCACGAAAGGTCCACGGGGCCGTCAGATCCCGAGAGATCACGGGATACCCGGTGACTTCCTGTAAGGGAAGACCGCCGCGCGCCTCGTAGCCATGACAAGCCACACAACCATATTGCGCATAGAGAGCCTTCCCACGGGCAAGGCTTTTGGCATCCGGTGGAACGCGCACGGGAATTGTGACGGCCTGAGGCGGAGGCCCGGTAAAGATGGATGACAGGCTCTGAATGTAGCGCAATTTCCTAGTTTAAGGTATTGACAAGTTGATCCACGTCATGTAGTATGCTTTCAAGAATCCTACTTGGAGGTATCCTACATGAACATCGTGGAAATTGTCAGCCGCTTCGAGAATCAATCCGAGTGCATCCGATATTTAGAGCAGATCCGCTGGGGTGATACCCCGACCTGTCCCTACTGCAAATCCACCCGGACCATTCGCAATCAGCACCGACACTACTGCTACACCTGCAAGACTTCTTTTTCGGTGACGGTCGGCACGATCTTTCACCAGACCCACCTGCCCCTGCAGAAATGGCTCCTGGCGGTCTCGTTGGTCCTGAATGCCAAGAAGGGCTTGTCGGCCTTGCAACTGTCCCGTGATCTCCAAGTGAACAAGAACACGGCGTGGCGGATCGGGATGCAGATCCGGAAGGCCATGACGCAACGCGAGCACCGGGAACTGTTGACGGGCATTGTCGAAATGGATGAGACGTTTGTCGGAGGGAAGCCCAGGAAAGTGCCGCCGACTGGGGACTCGACGCCACCGAAACGACGCACCAGCAAGAAAATTCCGGTGGTCGGGGCCGTCGAACGCGGCGGGTCCGTGACGGCCAAGGCCGTCCGCAAGGATCGAATGCAACGGCAACACATGCGGGCCTTTGTGAAGGAACGGATTGATACGACCCAAAGCGTGCTCATGACGGATGAGGCCAAAGTCTACCGGAGCATGAACCGCGTCCTGCCCCATTCGGTCATCAAGCATTCCTACTGGTACGTGGACGGCGACACCCACACGAACACGATCGAAGGCTTCTGGTCGCTCCTGAAACGCGGCATGTTCGGACAGTATCACAGTGTCAGCCGGAAATACCTGCAACGCTATGTCGATGAGTTTTGCTTCCGATATAATCGCCGGAAGATGCCTGCGATGGCGGCCTTTGAATCCACCATTAAGCGAAGCGTGGGGGTGCCGGCAGCATGAAGAAAGGACGCGAGCAGCCAGCCTCGTTGAAAATTCTCGCGGGATCGCCTGAGCGACCGTTACGCATTGGAGAGATGGCCATCCCGTGCTACGTCTTAGAGGGCGAGATTCGCGTGGTGAGTCAAGGAGGGCTCTTAACGGCCATTGGGCGGTCGCGGACGCCGAGACAGAAGCCCCTACGTAGTTCTGATGTCGTCAGTGTACCCGTATTTCTCGCCTCATCGAACCTCAAGCCCTTTATTACCAATGAGTTACGAACGCTCCTTGATGTCGTCAATTTTCGTCTCAACCCCGGCGGTCACCTGATTCACGGGTATCGAGCCGAATTGTTGCAGAAGGTGTGTGAAGTCTATCTCGCGGCCCGAGAAGCCCAAGTCTTACGGGCGGACCAGTTTCATGTGGCGCAGCAATGCGAGGTCTTGATTCGTGGGTTTGCTCACGTAGGCTTGGCCGCGCTGATTGATGAAGTGACGGGCTATCAACAGATGCGAGCCGAACGGGCCCTCGCCAAAATCCTCGATGAGTTTATCGACAAACAATATAACCCGTGGACCAACACGTTCGGGCTTGATTTTTCGTTGGGGATTGCCAGGCTCCGAGGATGGGAGCCTGCCGAACAGGGCCGGTATCCGCGAGCCATGGCCCAGTATATCAACGATTTTGTCTATGCTCGATTAGAGCAGGGGGTCCTCGACGAACTCCGGGAGAAAAACCCCATGCTGCCGAATCGGCGTCGAAAAGTGAAACACCATCAATGGCTCACGCGCGACATCGGCCATCCGCGTTTGCGCGAACATATCTTCACGCTCCTCGCATTCATGCGAGCCGCTCCAAATTGGGGGACGTTTAAACGGAACGTTGAACGAGCCTTTCCCGTTTTTCACGAGAATCTGCATTTGCCCCTTGAGGAAGAATAGGGGCGAGAGCCGAAGTCCCCGCCCCCGGAGACCTACCGCGTTCCCCCAAAGGCCCCAGTGAGCCCAGGATGCTCCAGCGTACCCACGGCGCCTTCCAGCGCGGGACCGCTGAAGAGGCCAAAGACATAGCCGTCAGGATTGTGACGGCCGCTCCGGAAATAGACGTCGAGCACATCAATGTCATAGGCCAACTCGCCATCGCCCCATTGGGTTCCGCTTTCATACAGCGAAATATTGTCAAATTCGACCTGTCCATCGAGGCTTGTCCCGTTGAAGGACGCCAAGTTTACATCAAGGTTCATATCACTCCAGACGGCTTCTTGGGCGGTGGTCCAGCCGACCATCTTGCCTACCCAGGACGCGGTGCCGGTTGGTCCCAAGTTCTGGACGGCGATCCCCTGCGGGTCGCCCGTGAACCACGACACGGCGTGCCCGCCAATCAGATCGGCCACAAAGAAACAGTCACAGGCCTTGATACGGCCCGCCAAGGTGGGGGTATTCTCGGCCCACGGGCCAAGGTTCGCGGCGTCGATCGCCGGGGCACTCGATCCTGGCCGGAGCTGCGTATAGCCCATCAACAACGTCAGGCCGTCAAAAACAGGCAAATAGTTCTTGTCCGTGATCGTGTGACCCATCAGGCTATCGGGAAAGGCCTGTGGATCCAGATGCCCATACAGCCCCATCGTGTGGAGCATTTCGTGCATCACGGTGTAGAACCTCTCCTGGAATGGTTTGGATCGGAGTGACGGGAGCAACGAGATGGTGCCAGCCCTCAGAGACTGCCCGTCCGCGGTATAATCAGATCGTGCATAGCCCAGCGTAAGTGGATCGAGGTCAGGGGTCGCCACGGTTTCCCCCAAGAGAATCTCCCCAGTGGCCACCAGCCGTGGATCATGCATGAATCGGGCCACCGGGTCCCCAATGCGAATATGTTGATCATAGGGCAACCAGGCATTCATGGCATCCACCGCCAGGACCAACGCCCCGAGGATGTCGGCGGAAGTCCCGACGGCCGGGCGGATCACTGGGGGTTGAACCATGGGGGACCACCGCGCATTGGAATGTTGCCTCACGTAGGTCTGCATGGCGGCCTGAATCGTGGCGGTCGAATAGCCAAAATCGTCATTGTTCATGTCCACCGGGACACGCGGATCAGGAATGGGTGGAGTATGGGGAGGCATGGGCATGCCACCCACGTCTGGGGCCATCCTGGGGGCGGAGCCACTCCCGCCGCCACAGGCACTGAGGATCAGAACAGCACAGAAAGCTAGCGCTCCTACGGTGAAGGATCTCATGGGGCATTCCTTATGATATTGGACAAAAATGAATGAGCGGCACCGACCACAATAGGCCGGGCCGGCCTATCCGTTGAGGCAATCTGACGACCCCATGTATTTACCGGTTGGCAAGAGCCTCTCGCTGTCCTGGTGGCCACCAGGGAACAGCGAACACGGTTCTTGTATTGCATGGGCGACCCGACAAGGGTAGCCTCAACGGATAGTGGGGGGGATGCTAACAGGACGAGAAATATAAGTCAATACCTTAAACTAGGAAATTGCGGCATGATTCGCAAGGCATATCCAACGTTGGTGACCTCTGTCGTTTCACACTCGTCATCTTGAACCATGAGCCTCGACGATTCGCTCACTCTTCTTCGAGCCCTGCAACATCCTCATCTTTACCCTCATCCGGTCACCCATTTCGACCTTCGGGAAACTCATATTTCCTGGGTTCTTCTGACCGGACCCTTTGCCTACAAGATCAAAAAACCCGTCAATTTTGGGTTCGTGGACTTTTCTTCCCTCGCTCAACGTCATTTCTTTTGTCATGAAGAGATTCGTTTGAACCAGCGGTCGGCGCCGGACATCTACGTGGACGTGCTTCCGATTTCCGGAACTCCTGATCATCCGCGACTGGATGGACAAGGAGAACCCTTTGAATTCGCCGTGAAAATGCGGCAGTTCACGGCTGATGCCACCTTGGATCACGTGCTGTCTCAGGTTCAACCGGAACAGGTCGATCAATTGGCCGGGGATATTGCCGCCTTTCACCACAACGCTGCCGCGGCAGACCGGGACACGTCCTTTGGAACCCCCGGGTTGATTGCACGGATCATCGCAGAAGTCTTTGAACAGATCCCCTCTTATGGCCCCTTTTCCGAACATCAACAAGCCCTGGAGAAACTTCGGCACTGGCTCACTCAATGCCAAACGGCTCATGCCGGTGAGTTTGAGAAACGAAAAGCGAGGGGGTTTGTTCGAGAGTGCCATGGGGATCTTCACCTGGCCAATCTCGTGCTCCTTCACGACCGGATTATCGCATTCGACGGCATCGAGTTCAGTGAACGTCTGCGTTGGATCGACGTCATCAACGACGTGGCGTTTACAGTGATGGATTTCCAGGCCAGAGGGCAGCCGGCGTTGGCAAGGCGATTCCTGAATCGATATCTCGAATTCACGGGAGACTATGAAGGGCTGGGGCTTCTCCCGTTTTACGAAGTCTACCGGGCCCTCGTCCGGGTGAAAGTCGCGGGCCTTGCTTTCGCCCAAGTTCGCCGCCAGCTTGGTTTGTCCCACGTGGACGACTTCGTTCGGTATCTCTCGGCTGCCCGATCCTTTACCGAATCTAAAGCGCCCTGGCTCATCATCATGCATGGGGTATCCGGGACCGGAAAATCGACCGTCTCGGAAACATTGTTGGAACAGACAGGCGCCATTCGTCTCCGTTCGGACGTGGAACGCAAACGCTTGTTCGGGTTGTCGCCGTTGGATCAGAGTTCCGGGAAATTAAAGCCCGCCGTGTATGGAAGGGAGACGACGCAAACGACGTATGACCGCTTGCAAGCCTCTGCCCGGCAACTCCTGCTGTTCGGGTATCCGGTCATCGTGGATGCGACCTTTTTGAAACGGCAACATCGGGATGCTTTTAGAAAGCTGGCTGCTTCACTGAACGTTCCCTTCCTAATACTGGATCTGCATGCAACGCCGACCGCCCTTCGCCAACGAGTCACGGACAGAGCCGCCTCTGACGTCTCAGAAGCCGATCTGTCCGTACTCGAACAACAGGAGCAAGTTCAAGAACTCCTCGGGCCGGACGAACGAGCCACAACCGTGATGATTCACGCAGACACTCCGTTTGACCCTGCTGAGGTGGCGGGAATTCTGGAATCAAGGCGCAAAGCGGTGAAGTAAAACTCGCCGGTGTCAGGCTGACGTTACGTCACCCCGGAATAATAGCGTAGAACGTCCGACACGGAAATCAGGCCAATGATTTTCCCGCTTTCGGTCACACACACGTGGCGAGTCGCTTTTTCTTTCATTAACTGCACGGCCGCCACCACCGGTTCACTATTTTCTATCGTCAGAAGAGGTTCTCGCATGCAGGTCTTGACTGTCGTTGTCGCTGGATCGACCCCGTTGGCCACCACTTCTCGACTCAATTCGGTTTCCGTGATGCTTCCGATGAATTCATCGCCACTATCGACCAACAACGAGCCGATTTTCCATGTCTGTAATAATTCTCCGGCTTCCCGAAGAGTGGCGTCATGCGGCACGGCTCGAATGACCTTGGACATAAAGTCACTCACGGTGGGGCCGCTCGTTGTCTTAGCACGTTGGTCTGAACTGGCCTGAGCCCGGCGAGCCTCCAAATCCCCGACACAACTTTCCAGCACCCGTTGCCGTTGTCGCAGGGTTTCCCGTTCATTATCCAGACCGGCCCCTTCCGGAGCTTCATCCGAGAGATTGACCAGTCCGCCCGCTTCCCCCAACTGAGCATATTCATAGGCTTCCAACATACTCGAGGAACTTCCCAATACCTCGGCAATGAGTTCTTCAGCAGTCAAGTCAAATTCTTCTATTGATGAATGCGTTGACGAACCTCCCATAATAAACGTCTTCAGATTCGCGATTTGTTGACGAAACCGATCAATATTCTGATCGAGCGCGCCGCTTTTCTCTTTGGTAGACCCTTTTGTTGTATCCATGATGCCTCCTTAAAACTATAGAGGCCCATGGTACCTCAGGAGTATTTCACCACACAAGATTGAAATTGAAGGTTTTTACAAGCGGTCGTCTCTTTTCTGCCCTGCCGGCACACAATCTTTCATGGCAAGATGAGAGCATTCATGAGATAATATTCTTCAGGCGGTGTCTCACTCGTGATCGTGATGGACCCGAGCAGGGAGGAGACCAATGGATGTGAAAATTGACAGTCGGAACGTCGGCATGACGCCAAGATGGAAACAGGAGATCCAGGACCGTATTTCCACACTCCAAACAGAGTACGACAACATCACCCATGCCCGTATTACACTTACCAAAAACCCACATCATAAAAAGGGAGCCGATAACGCTGAAGCGCTGGTTGTGTTGAACCTTCCTCCACGCCATACCGTGACCGCACGGAAAGAAGCCAAGAGTTTCGAGGAAGCGATTCGCTCCGCGTTCAAGGCCGCGATGACTGAAATCAAAAAATTTCGCGAAAAGCCCAATTCGCAGAAACCCGTCAAACCCCAGGAACTCTGAGTCGCCCCGAATCGGATGGTCACGCGTCTTATATAAGTTCAGAAACCTTGGGCACGCCCGCATGATTCCCCTCCTTTGCTTGTCCTGAGCGTAGCCGAAGGATCGGAGGGGCGAGGGGAGAGAAACCCTCATACATCAACCCAAATGTCAACGGTGATGGACTGCTCGGTTCTGTCTCGGACGCATGGCCAGCTTGTGGCACCGGACCCTTGACGAACTTTCGGTATACGTACGACGTCGAGCAAGTCACCTGCGTGCGATGTCGGACGACGAGCCGCATCGAAGGCGCCGGAGTGGGGAGGGACTAAGGCCTTGGATATTCTACCGATGAACGTTACATATTTTGCCATTTGCGTGGCGGTCGCAACCGCACCGGGCCCTGAGGTGATGACCGTACTCCATCATAGCCTGAACCATGGCTTGCTGCGCTCCCTGCCGCTAATCCTCGGGATGCAAGTCGGGCTGGCCATCGTCGCGCTCATCGCCGGGTCGAGTGTGGGCATGCTGATTCCGTTGGCACCCGTCCTGCCCCAGTGGTTCGGTGTGATAGGCGGAGGCTATCTCTGCTATCTCGGTGTGACGCTTCTTCAAGCCTCCGACGCAACCTCGCCCAGGAGTTCCCTGATCGATCACGAGACGGATCGACTGGGCTTTGTGCAGGGGGTGCTTGTGGCCAGTGCGAACCCGAAAACCCTCATCTTTTTTGTGGCCGTAGTCCCGGCGTTTCTTGAAAGGACGCCCTTCAGCTGGGTGCAACTGAGCCTCCTGGCCGGCACCTTCATGCTGGTCACGTTGATCGTGCGTGTGGGCTATGGGTATGAGGCCGCGGCCGTCTCGCGCTATCTCACGCGGCATGCGCGGTGGGTGAAGCCTACGGCGGGCGCTCTCTTTATCCTGGCCGGGCTCTATGTGATGGCGGGTAGTGTCCTAATTTGAAATCTGCTCTACTGACTGCTCCAGCTTCTTGACACGACCATACGCGTGGTGCTATGACGTTTCTTGAAACACGCCAAAAAGTTACCGGTCAGCCAAGGAGCCTGACGAAATTGGCGAAAAAGAATCAGGTTAACACCTGCAAAAGGACGTTTCTGACAGCAACAGACTCCTGAGTCGGCCTTTTCCTGATACCGCACATCTTTGTTTTTTCTCACTTTTACAAGACGGAGGCATACGTGAATCAAAAGTTATACGTTGGGAACCTATCCTATGACACAACGGACCAGGAATTACAGGAGCTGTTTGCACAACATGGAACCGTCCAATCCGCTAACGTGGTCACTGATCGAGATACCGGACGGTCCAGAGGGTTCGGATTTGTGGAAATGGGGAGCGGGGAGGAAGCGCAGCAAGCCATTGAGGCGCTCAATGAATCAGACTGCCAAGGCAGAAAGCTCGTGGTGAATGAGGCAAGGCCCAAAGAAAAATCTTTCCGCCCACGGAATTAACTCCGGACCGCCATCCCGGGACTCCCATGACACATTCAAGTCCCTCACCGAAAGCGGGGTCACCTCAAAACGCACGCAGACTCAATTTTCTCCGGCGCGGTTCTTCGCGATTGAGCCGAAATACTTCAACGTGGAGAAAGGGTAAGCCTTTACAATCCGCCCGTGGGTAAGGTATCCTTAAGCCACTCGCCTTTTGGAGTGCTGCTTCATCAAAAAGTTGGACGATCAATCGAGAAGAAGAGACTGAAGCGAGTGTCCGGTGAAGGGCAGCACATTCTGTTTAAACAATCATTCAAGTTTTTGAATGTGATTTTTTCTCAGACACGACTTTACTGATCGCACAATGGACGAGAACCCTATGATGACTCTGACCGATTCAAAAACAGCAATCCCCACGCGACGTCCCCCTGATATCCTGAACTTTACGTTGTTTTTCAGCATCACCGGCAGTGCCGTCGTCGGGTTGCCGACCTACGCGTATCATTACGATTTTTCGTGGCTCGCATGGGCCCAGTTCTTCATCATGTATATCATCACGGGCCTGGGCATCACGGTAGGATACCACCGCTTACTCGCTCATCGAAGTTTTGCATGCCCCAATTGGGTGAAAGGCGTGATATTGATCGCGGGCGGATGGGCGCTACAAAATTCAGGTCTCAAATGGGCCGCAGATCATATTCGCCATCACGCCAAGTGCGACCAGGAAGAAGACCCGTATAATGCGAAGCTGGGATTCTGGCACAGTCATTGTGGTTGGCTATTCTCGAAGGATCCTTTTAGAGACGATAAATATGCCTCCAAGCTGAAACAGGACCCCGTGGTGATGTGGCAAAATCGTTATTATATCCCTATTGTCGTGTCCGGCCTGGCGCTTCCTTTCGTGGTGGGTTTTTTGTACAACGGCTGGATTGAGGGACTGGGCTGTTTCCTGCTCGCCGGCATCGCACGAACCTTCTTCGTCTTGAATTCCACGTTTTGCATCAATTCCATTTGCCACCTGTGGGGCGCCCAACCACATGGAGAATCCGATTCCAGTCGTGACAGTTGGTGGGTCTCGCTCGTCACCTTCGGAGAGGGCTACCACAACTATCACCACATGTATCAAAGTGATTATCGGAACGGCCCCATGTGGTACAATTTCGATCCGTCAAAGTGGCTCATCTACAGTCTTTCCCGCGCGGGACTAGCCAGTTCTCTGCGCCGGTTCTCCTGATTGTCGCGTTCTCGCCGGACCTCTAACGTCGTTTCAGCGTCCAAGCTTCCCCTTCTCATAGGGTAATCCTGAACCACAGAAAAAGGATCAACGATTGTTGATCCTTTTTCTCCCTGCTTCCTTGTTCTCGCCCTCCTCCGGGAGTACCTTGTAAGTAAGATCTGGATTCGACAACTTGTGAGGGAAAGCCATGGGTCACCAAGCCTTTAATTGTATTGGAGGAAAGTGGGTTTCCGCCCAATCCGGTCGGACCTTTGCAACCCGGAACCCGGCCACCGGCCAAGTCATTGCCCACTGCGCCGACTCCGGCGTCGAAGACGTGCGGGAGGCCGTCGCGGCGGCCCGGGAGGCGTTTGAATCCTGGCGTCGCCTGCCAGCGCCGCGGCGCGGTGAATTGTTATACCGGGTCGCCGAACGGTTAGTGCATGAGAAAGAATCGTTAGCCCGAACCTTGACGAGTGAAATGGGCAAAGTACTCGTCGAGGCGCGCGGTGACATCCAGGAGGCCATTGACATGGCCTATTACATGGGAGGAGAGGGCCGTCGACAGTTCGGGCATAGTGCGCCGGCCGAGTTGCCCAACAAGTCCGCCTGTTCGATACGGGAGCCGCTCGGGGTAGTCGGTTTGATCACCCCCTGGAACTTTCCCTCGGCCATTCCTGCCTGGAAAAGTTTCCCGGCCTTGATCATGGGCAATACGGTGGTGCTCAAGCCGTCTCCGGATACCCCATATACGGCGGCTCTTCTTGTGAAAATACTGGACGAGGCAGGCATGCCTCCCGGAGTGGTCAACCTTGTGCTGGGAAGTACCCCGCAAGTCGGGGAAGCCCTGGTCAAGCATCCCGACGTCGCGCTCATCTCCTTCACGGGCTCAAAAGCCACGGGCACAAAGGTCGCCTTGGATGCCGCGAATCATCACAAAAGGGTCGCCCTGGAAATGGGTGGAAAGAATGCCATTCTCGTCATGGAGGATGCGAACCTGGAGCTGGCCGTGGAAGGCATCGTGTGGAGCGCCTTTGGCACCACCGGCCAACGCTGTACGGCCTGTAGCCGGCTGATTGTCCATCAAGCGGTGAAAGACCGGCTGGTGACGTTGTTGCTGGATCGAATGAAGACGCTTCGAGTGGGCAACGGCCTCAATCCCGAGACCGACGTGGGTCCCCTGATCAACCGACTCCAACGCGACCGCGTCCATGATCTCGTCAAGGCCGGTCAACAAGAAGGCGCACGGCTCCTCGCGGGCGGGCATCCGCTGACCGAAGGCGAGTATGCCGACGGGTCCTTTTTCGCGCCGACCCTGTTCGATGGGGTCATGCCGTCCATGCGAATTGCCAACGAAGAGATCTTCGGGCCGGTCCTGAGCGTGCTTGAGGTCCAGAGCCTCGAGGAGGCCATTGCCCTGAACAACTCCGTGGAGTACGGGCTTTCAAGCGCACTGTACACGCAAGACGTCAACCGGGCCCAATACGCCATGCGTGAACTCCGTTCGGGTATCGTGTACATCAACGCCGGGACCATCGGCAGTGAAGTCCATTTGCCGTTTGGAGGCGTGAAAGCCACGGGCAACGGGCATCGTGAGGCCGGGCAGGCGGCCTTGGATACCTTCAGTGAATGGAAGTCCATTTACGTCGATTACAGCGGCCAGCTCCAACGCGCCCAGATCGACATCACCTGATGAAAGGTGTGAACCACGGGTGAGGTGCATGATGAACAACGCCCAACTCGAACGCGCTCTCGACGCCTACATTCATGAGTACGTGGCACAAAACCGTGCGGCGCTGATCGCCAAATCCGTTCTGGATGCCGCCGGAATCGGGCTCAAACCCCTTGTCGATCATATTACCTTCAGGACCCGGGAAATCGACAGGCGCGCCGAGGAATTCGTCCGGCTCGGGTACGTCTATTCCGAGACGCTGGAGTACCGGGATTGGTATGCCAAGGTGTACCGGCTTCCCGGATTTCCGGCTTTGTTCGTCGATCAAGCCTACGATGATGAACGGGGCAAGAGTAGCCTCATCCCGGATTGGGTGAAGGCATTCGGTGACCGGACCCTTCATCATATCGCCCTGTCGGCGGAAGACATTGAGGTGGCCATGGGCCGGTTACAGCGCAAAGGCGTGACCTTTGCCGGGGCCGTTCTCGGCGAAAAAGGCGAGGTCATCCGGCAAATTTTCAGCGTGCCCGAACTGATCCGGGGAACACCGTTTTCTGTGCTGGAATTGATTGAACGGCACGCCGGCTACCAAGGGTTCTCTCCGCCTCAGGCCGACGCACTGATGCAATCCACGGTGAACTATTGATGAACGGTGATCCAATGCCAACCCTTCTCCTGTTAGGCGCCGGAAAAATCGGTTCACTCATTGCGACGTTTCTGGCGGAGACCAATGACTATAGGGTTCATCTCGCCGACGTCGAACCTCAGGCCACGAACCGGGGGGCTGCTCAAGAGAGGCCGGAGATCGTTCCCGTGGTCCTGGATGCCAACGACGTGCGCGGCCTGGAACACTACGTACTCGCGCATCAACCCGAGGCCGTCATTTCCAGTCTCCCGTATTTCTCCAATCCCACTGTCGCGGCGGTGGCCAGAAAACACGGCCTCCATTACTTCGACTTAACGGAAGACGTCGAGGTGACCGAACACATTGAACGCATCAGTCGCAGCAGCAGGCAGGCCTTTGTGCCCCAATGCGGATTGGCCCCGGGGTTTATCAGCATCGTGACCCATGAGGTCATGCAACACTTCGACACGTTGGAGACCGTCAAAATGCGGGTTGGGGCGTTGCCGGTCCACCCCAGTAACGCGTTGAAATATTCCCTGACCTGGTCCACGGACGGCCTGATCAATGAATACGGCAACGTGTGTTACGGCATTGAAAACGGGGTCAAGACGGCCCTGAGGCCGCTCGAAGGGTATGAGACCATCGAAGTCGACGGCTTGCTTTACGAGGCCTTCAATACCTCGGGCGGATTGGGAACCCTGGCGGATACCTATGCAGGGAAAGTCCAGACGATGAATTACAAAACACTCCGGTATCCCGGGCATTGCGACAAAATTCACTTTCTGATGAACGACCTGAAATTGAATCAGCAGCGGGAAACGCTCAAACACCTGCTCGAGAACGCCGTTCCCAAAACCGATCAGGACGTGGTCCTGATTTACGTGTCCGTGGTGGGGAGAAAAAGCGGAACGTTAATGGAAGAGAATTACGTCAAGAAGATTTACCCGCAAACCATTGCGGGAAACCTGTGGTCAGCCATTCAGGTAACCACGGCCGCCAGTGTGTGCAGCGTGGTCGATTTGGTCCTCGCCGACCCGGCTCACTACCAAGGGTTCATTCAGCAAGAGACGTTTCCGCTCTCAGCGGTTCTTTCGAATCGCTTTGGACAGGTCTACGCGTAAAGCAGGGTTCCAATTCCCACCAGCAGTGTTGAATCGTACCCCGGTCGTGCAACCGGTCCTTCGTCTCCGTGTGAACAGAGCCCTTCTCGGATCGTTCGAGATGGCCACAGGCGCGGCAGCGATACTCGAAGAGACTCATCACGTCGAGGGCTTCGAGCAATTCGCCTTGATCTTCAAGGACCATCAATCCCTGGCATTGGGAGCATGGCCGGTATCCGCTCATATTTGATATTACCATGGTTTCGTTATTCCATGTTAAAAGAAGCCGTTCCAAGGCTGGGCCGCAGCATACATGTATAAAAAAGTATAGCTATCTATTGATTTTTATAAATTGATAAGATATATATAAATATCTTAGTGTTGTACAAAAATTATGGATTGATAGACCAATGAGCGTCAAAGAAACTGCCAAACGGCAATACATACGGATCGTCGACAGGACAGCGGAGCAAGTCGTCAGCTTGAAGAGACCTCGTGAAGGATGGTTGACCACTATGCGCAAGGCGCTTGGCATGTCTGCGCCGCAGCTTGCCCGCCGTGCCGGAGTGACCAAAGCCGCGATCTATCAGACAGAGCGCAAAGAGCGCGAGGGTGGCACCACCATCAGGCAGATGGAAAAACTCGCCAGATCGCTTGGCGGGCGCTTCGTCTATGCGATTGTGCTGGATGATGGCGACGTGAGTCATCACGTGCGAGTCCAAGCACGCGCAAAAGCGGAAACCATCGTCCGCCGCGCCAGCTCTCATATGGTCTTGGAGAAGCAATCCCTGCCAGACGAGCAGACCATTCAGGAGATCGTGCAACTGGAAAACACGCTTATCCACGACATGCCGCCTGACTTCTGGGACGAACGATGACGTTCGACGAACCAGACGGTGCAACACCGCTTGGCCCGGACGAGATGATCGGCCTGAAATTCCGCCATATCACGACGCGCGGTGAGCTGAATGAGTTGGAGCAGGCTAACATTCAACAAGGTTTGCTCTGGCTCGGTCGGCAGCGTGGCGGCGATATCCTGAGCGATGAATTCGTCCGCACGCTCCACAAACGGCTATTCGGTGATGTGTGGGAATGGGCAGGATCCTTCCGTCTGCGCGAGACGAATATCGGGATCGACCCATCCCATATTGCGGTGCAACTCCGCATGCTCTTGGACAATGCCCGTGTTTGGACGGAGAGCGGTATGTACGCGCCTTTAGAGGCGGCTGCGAGATTTCATCACCGAATGGTCGAGATCCATCTGTTTCCAAATGGCAATGGTCGGCATGCTCGTATAGCGGCTGATATTTTCCTTGAGCGCTATTTCGATCACCCTGCCATCGAATGGGCGAGCGGCTTTGATCTACAAGCCGACAATGTGCGCCGAGATGCCTATATACACGCCTTGGAAAGAGCTGATCGGAGTGAGTTTGATCAACTCCTGGAGTTTGTAGGATTGCGGTGACGATGCGTAGGTCATACCGATGTGCCGATCGGGTCAGATGTGCCGATGGGGTCAGGTCTTTGATTTTTGCATCTGTCTACAACTTGAAAATCTGCGAGATCACAAGATAAGCCCAGGCCGCGGCAAAGATGTAGGTGATTTCCTTTTCACCGATAGCCTTGTAAATCAGGCGATACCCGACGACCGGCACGACGGCGACCATGGCGGCCGAGAAAAAGTGCCCCACCACGTCACCGAGCATCCCGCCGATGGTCTCGTTGCCGGGCACGGCGAGAAACACGCTCGCCCCGATCAGGGGAAACCACAACCAGCGTATGTTGACCATTCTTCCCTCCCCGTTTGTTCCGAAAAGACACGAGACTCCGCTTCGGGGTATTTTATAAAAAACTTCTTCCCGGTGCGACCCCGGCTGAATGCCACGGGGGATTCGCCCGATGCCACTCACCGTTATGGTCCTGTTCACGGCAAAAAAATGGGACCGTCCCAAGAGGACGATCCCGTCAGACTGAAGAGTGCGTTGGTTGCGGGGGAGGGATTTGAACCCTCGACCTTTGGGTTATGCACGCCACTACAGCTTTCGCTGCCTGGTGATTCCAGTTTGTGGTCCGGACTTTCTCTTCATCCTCGGACCGGCTTCGCCGCCGTTAGGATGCCTGCCATCAAGTCTCTACACCTTCTTGCAGAGCCTGCCGGCTCTGTAAGCTTGGCTCGGGATTACCCCGCTACCGGCTTCCCCGAATTTGACAGGTGATCGTACAGAAGTTTCTTTCTGCACAGCCCATTCATTGTCAGGAGGGATCGCTCACTCTCGCAAGCAATCAGCGGATCAACTCCCCACAGAATCGAGCCCAACGAGCTACCAGACTGCTCCACCCCGCAGAGGCATGGTAGCGAAGCGTCATGTACAAAGTCAAATCACGCGTCTCCGCGCACGCACGGCTTCACAGGATCGGGGGCAGTTGTGCTATGGTGCGGGGACCATGGTCCTGGCGGGAATCTTTGGAGGCGTCCTGTTTTTGCTGCTGCTTATCGGGGACTGGTATCAGTTCACCAGCCTCGGTCCCTTTTCCGCCCAATACGGGTTCGGCATTGCCCGCCGGCGTGACCGACTCGACACCCTCACCCGTCAAGCCCTTGTCCGGCAATTCGGCACACACGATGTGATCGCCCTGCCCCATGGCGTGGCTCGCTGGTTTGCCGCGCAGGAGGTGATTTCCCTTCGGCCCTCGTATCAATTATTCTCCATGCGGTTCCGCACGGCGTGGCCGTTGAAAGGAACCATCACGCTCCGTTCCACCGGGGACGGCGTGGAATTACACCTGACCAAACGCGTGCCCTGGTCGTCGGGTGTGCTCACCTTGATCTGGTTGGGACTCGTGACGATCGGCACCGTGGCCTTTCTGGTCATGTTCGGGATTGACGGGGGGTTCGGTTCGGCGAGTGGCTGGTTCCTGGGCCTGGGCGTGGCGGGACTCGGCGGCCTGGTCCTGCTTTTCGGATTGATTATGGTGTCCATGGCCTATCGGCTTGAAGATTCCCGATTGATGCTGGTCTATCGGGAACTCCAGGACGTGTGGCTCGACAGACCGCAGCCGGCTGCCGGCGCGGCTGATGATGCGGCGCCAGAATAGGGCGCTGGTGTTCCCCCTCACTGGACAAGCCGGACATGGTTTACAAAATAAACCGGACACATAGTTTGCATCGCCTGCGGGGTTTCAGCTTGATGCCAATGCCGTGGTCAGCGGGGATGCCGTGACACAAACCTGGGGCTTTACCCAACTGGGGATTAATTTTTAGGGGGCGCGCGCGCTATCAATGGGTATTAACCTCGTCATCGCCGTTACCGACGGAGACTGGTTCGGAATGCTTCGCCGGCAACCGAACCTCAGTGAGGTTAATTTCTGGGCGCCGAGCGCGGCGAATTTCCGTGCGCTCAAGCAGGGCGAGTTGTTCCTGTTCAAGCTGCATGCACCACGCAACGTGATCGTTGGCGGCGGCATATTCGCCTACGCCAACGTGCTGCCGTGTTCCCTTGCCTGGGAAGCGTTCCGAGAAGCGAATGGCGCACGGTCCGCACAGGAAATGCGGAAACGGATCACGCGCTATCGTAAGACCGATCCGAATGACAGGAGCGATTTCGATATCGGCTGTCGCATCCTGACCCAGCCCTTCTTCTTCGAGGACTCAGACGCGATTCCTGTACCACCGAGTTGGGCGTCGAACATTGTCAGTTTCAAGACCTACAACACCAGCAACGCCGAAGGGCTGGCGTTGTGGGACGCGGTCAACGACCGGCTGAACCGTACGCTCTTTCCGGTCATAGCCGAGGAACAGGCACGTTACGGCGAGCCGCAACTCATCCGGCCACGCTTGGGGCAAGGGGCGTTCAGGGTACTGGTGACCGACGTCTACGAGCGGCGCTGCGCGGTAACGCGAGAGCGGACGCTGCCGGCGCTTGAAGCCGCGCATATCCGCCCGTACGGCGATGGAGGCGCTCACGAAACGAGTAACGGACTGCTATTGCGGCGCGACATCCATAGCCTGTTCGACGCCGGTTACGTGACCGTCACGCCCGACCTGCACTTCGAGGTCAGCGACCGCATCAAGGAGGAGTTCGAAAACGGGCGGGATTACTATGCGCTGCATGGGCGCCCCATCCATGTGCCGGGGGAAGCCGTACATGAGCCGGAGCGGGCCTTACTGAGATGGCACAACGAGAATTGTTTCCGGGGATGAGGTTTGGGAAATGAGAGCCGAAAACGCCGACTTCCCGATGCGCATGGCGGCCTTCGAGCATGTGAGAAGGCTGAGCGAACTGCATGATCACTTGACAGCCAACGAGTTGAGGCCCGGTTTCATTTTCGAGGGTAAGCGCATCCCGCTTGTAAATCCACAGCGTGGTATCTTCAAGCCAAAGCAGATGCGGTATCTGCTCTCGATCAAGACTGTGGTACCTCGACCCGGTGCACGCGTCTGGTACGATGATCAGCTGGAGGTCCACCGACAAATTTTTGAAAGCGACGAAGCCGTCGAGTATGCATTCATGGGACAAAATCCGGAGGCTGCGGACAACCAATGGCTCCGTGATGCCTTGGAGAACCAGATCCCGGTCATCTATTTTCTTGGCGTCGCACCAGGTTGTTACCAAGCCATGATCCCGACATATATCGGGGGCTGGGATGGAACTGCGCTTAAGGCCAGGATCATTTTCGGTATGCCCGGGCAGAACGAACTTACAGCACCCCAAAATGCCGTGGAGCGCCGTTATGCGCTTCGCGTCGTACAGCAGCGGCTCCATCAGGACTCGTTCCGCGAGGCCGTTATCACCGCCTACAATGGTCGCTGCACCATATCCGGGTTGCCTGAACAGCGGCTATTGGATGCTGCACACATTATTTCCGACAAGAACGAACGGCTGGGGCAGCCTGTCGTTCCGAACGGGCTGGCACTTTCAAAGATCCATCACGCGGCTTTCGATCGACACCTGATCGGGATCGATCCAGACTATCGACTGCATGTAGCAGGGCGCCTGCTCGAGCAGCACGACGGTCCGTTGCTTGAGGCGCTCAAACAGCTTAATGGGAAGATGCTGCACCTCCCGGTCCGCGCGAAGGATTATCCAGACCGGGATCGGCTCGCCCAACGCTTCGAGCGGTTCACGGCAGTTGCCTGATATGAGGAATTTCCAGCAGTACATCAACAGGGATTATTCAGGGACGCAGACGCCGCCTGCGAGCCTGAAAGGCCTGCGTGTTTATCTGGCAGCCGCCGACCGAAGTACACCCGCCGTCGTTGCGCCGCAAGGATTGGACGCGCAAAGGTGTTTATGGACCCATAAACTGGCATTTACGGGCCTATAAACACGCAGGGTTTCCAGAAAAAAAGATAACGACACTGGATCCTCGATTACTAATGTCGAGGATGACAGGAGGGGAAAGGCGGGGATGACGAGAGGGGAAAAAGGAGAGCCGTCGTGGTGCACAAAAGATTATTTTGTGTGGTATTCTTGGCAGACGGGGCGGCTGGGGTGGGGCTCATCCCGGGTTGCCGCCGACCTACATGTTATGTTGGAGGCTTGTGATGGGTGAATTCGTTTCGACTTGTCCGCATTGCCATACGGAAAAGGTGGCATTCAGTTCTCATGGGGACAAGGAAGTCGTCCACAATGAGAAAATTCTGTACTGGAACACGTTCTTTGTCTGTCGAAAGTGTGAAAAGGGGATTGTGGTCGAATTTGCTGAATCCAGCCAAATTGCCCCAACGCCACATAGTTATCGTGGCGATCCTCAAGATTGTGGATATATTGTCCGCGCCATTTATCCGGCGCCCCAAAACATCGAGGCCCCGTATGCGTTGCCGGACGGCATCGCGCACGATTATATCGAGGCCGAAAAGAACCTGCAGCGCCGCAATTTTACGAGTGCCGGCATGATGTTTCGGCGCGTGCTTGAACGAGCCACCAAACACCTGGCGCCGGATGAGACCGGGAAACGGCTGAAGGACCGAATTGCGTTGCTGGCCGAGCAACATCGGATTACGGCCGAAGTGCGGGAATTGGCGGAGTGTCTCCGCGATGATGGCGCGGTGGCGGCATATGAGGAAGCAGCCTTTGACGAGTTGAGCGCCACACAGATGAGAGATTTTACCCACCTGTTTTTGATGTACACCTTCGCGCTGCCTCAGTTTGTTATGGATGCGCGGGCGAAAGGTGAACACACCCAGTGAACCATACGTTCACGTCTTTGTCCTGCCCCCTTTCTTGAGCACGCGTTGCGGCGGGACGGTCATCGTCACGTGTCAGCCAGTTCAGTGTCGGCATCAGATGTCCTCCTTCACAGGGACCTCCAACATGGCTTCTTCATATTCGGCAATCCATTGTTCGGCTGCTTCTTCGGTATAGGCTCCGGTAATGGCACCGGAGTCTTCCGGCAACTGGTAGCTTGCTGCTCTGCCAATATGTTTTCTCAATCTCTCTCGTAGCAAGCTCTTTAGATTTTCATTGAGCAACCCTTCTGCTAGAAAATCTACATCTTCCTGGCTTAACCCGCCCTGGAATAGCGCTATATTCGACTCGGATTCTCTGCCGATCCAAGCTCTTATGCGCTCTGCGACAGACATGGCGCTGTCCTCGCAATGAATCCCTTCCAGCTGCGCGTGGTAAAGATCGGCGCCTTGCAGGCGTGCTTGCCAAAAATTAGTGCCTTGCAGGTTTGCATTAGTAAGAATAGCCCCTTGCAAAGTCGCTTCCACAAGAGAAGTTCCTGGTAGCTGCGTTCTATGAAGATACGCCACTTGCAGCTCCGCTTCCGCAAGGTCAGCACCATGCAGGTGTGCGCGTTCAAGAAAAGCACCTTGCAAATGTGTGTTCCGAAGCCGAGTTCCGTGCAGGTGCGCTTCCTGGAGCTCAGCACCTTGCAGGTAGGCTTTCACAAGGTTAGCGCCTTGTAGTTTCGCTTTCACAAGATCGGCTCCCTGCAGGTACGCGTCCATGAGATTCGCGCCTTGCAGGCACGACCGTGTGAGATTGGCCCCGTTCAACCAGCTTCCCTGCAAATTGATGTGACAGTCCTTAAAGGTTTTGTATTCCTGCACGAACAGCAGGGTCAGCAGGCTTTGGACTTCTTCCGAAGGTTTCGACGGGTGCTTTTCCCGATATTCTGCTTCGCCCGTTGTCCGGCGGATGTGCGCGCAGAGAATGTCCATGACGGTCTGACACAAATCTTCCATGTCCTGCGCAAGATGGAAGAGTTCGAAGGCACCGCCCAGGCGCACGGAATCCGAGGTGTGACCCAGGTGTTCAATGGCGTTTTTGAGGCGTTCCTGCCGTTGTCCCTGCTCGGTGTTCTGGTTGGCTTTTGCCTGTTCCACCGTGGCCTTGGCTTGCGCGTTTGCCGCGCCGGCTTGCGCCTTTGCCGCAGTCGCCATGGCCTGAGCCCGTTTGTTGGCGATGACGGCTTGCAAAGCCAGCAACATCCCGCCCATGCCAATTCCCAGAAACGTCAGGATTTCGTTTTTCTCGGTTAAGCCCAGATAGGGGGAAATCCAGCACAGATCTTCAGAGAACATGACGGCCACGAAAGCCGCCAACAATGCCAGGAGAAGACTCCCCAGAATGGTCAACAGGTGGGACGCCAACATCGACACCTTCGGCATAGATGCGCCGCTTTGTACTCACACAATAGAAACCCCCACGCGTTGCCGCACGTGGTTGAAAGACAGGTTCGTCCACGAGCATAGCAGATAGTAGAGAGAATGTATTCTCCGCCTCGTTTGTTTTCAATCGATTCCGACGATTCTGCCAAGCATAACGGATTTTGACATACATTTACGGGTAATTAGGGCGTTTCGTAACCAATGTGTGGTAGAAAACCAGCATGGTTACAGGACGACATACGGTTTTTAGTTGTGCGGCCAACTTTCTGCGCGGTCGCAAGTGCATTTTCTGCGGTTCCTTTCAGGTCTTGCACACCAGCCGCGGCTACGTGAAATGTGGGCGTTGCGGGAAAAGCAAGAGCCTCCGGCGGCTGCGCCGGGAGATCCGGATCCTGCAAGGCTTTTATCAATTGCAACCCGCCTATCGGTTGAGCCAGGATCTGAGCCTGGACCTGAAAGTCGTCACCCGCGTCTATCACCGTGTGCGCGAAGCGTTGTATCATGTCACTGAACTGGAAGCCGGCAAACTGAAGGGCGAGATCGAACTCGATGAGGCCTATTTCGGTGGCCGGCGCAAAGGCCAACGGGGCCGCGCCCCCGCGGGCAAAAGCGTCGTCTTCGGGCTCCTGGAGCGGGACGGCCGCGTGTATACGAAAGTCGTCGAGTCGGTCAGTGCGGAGGAATTGATGCGGCATATTCAAGCGCACACCCGAAAAGGGTCGGTCTATTTCACGGATGCCTTTCGCGGGTATCAATCCTTAAAACGCTATGGCCACCATCATACGGTCAATCATGCGAAAGCGTTGGTGAGCCCGCGGACGAAGAATCACATTAACGGCATTGAAGGCTTTTGGAGTTACGCCAAACATATCTTGTATCAGTATCGCGGGGTCTCGAAATATCATTTCCCCATGTATCTGAAAGAAGTAGAGTATCGCTTTAATCACCGTCGGGAGAATGTGTTTAAACAGTTTCTGAAGATCTATTTTGGTTACGTTTCGCCCTAATTACCCATTTACGGGGCTATAAATGGGCGTTTAGGGGCCAATAAAGACGCTGGATGCTTTCGCTGACTGGATCCCCGATTTAGATCCTCGATTACTAACGTCGAGGATGACGGGAGGGGGGAGAAGGCCCCCTCACCCCTGCCCTCTCCGAGAGGCAGAGGGTGGGAGCGCGTGGAGGCGGGGGTGCAAAGAGGGCGGGCCGCATGAGATGCGGCCCCTACAGGGAAATGGAGGGGAAGGGGCGGCATGAGAGGGCGCGGCTACGAATGCAAAAGACACAGGCAACGACCAAAGACAACGACGGGAGTCCTCGCGTTGCTCGGACTGACCGCGCGACGAGTGACGGCCACTCGCTCCATGATTATTTTCTTGTTTCCAGCATACTTATCCACAAATGGGGGATCCTGAAAGAAGGTGGCTTCTGCTGAGCTTGGTGCGCGCTGGTTGCCTGTTGGTGCGCACCCGGACCGGTCGGTTGGTTGGGTTGGGGTGGGGTGAGGCGAGTACCTTCACCCCTGCCCTCTCCGCCTTCTCCCTCCCTTCGCCCTTCCAGATCCTTTGCTTTGGACAGGATGACAACTTAGAAGATGGCGCCATGTGATGGTGGGGCTACGAAGGCCGGGCCGCATGAGATGCGGCCCCTACGACTACTACAAAGGCAAAGACCAAAGACACTGGATCCCGGATCAAGTCCGGGATGACAGGAAGGAACAAGCAGGTTTTTGCTGGGGTTCGGCCCCGCAGGCGCCCTGAGGTTGCGCCATGGGATGGCGCGGGTACCTTATCTATTCGGGTCGCCAGGGGAATGGGCCCATCCAGTCGTCCAGGAGGATTCGCCAAGCGTTCATGGGTAGCCATTCTTTGTACATCCACCAGTCTTTGTATTTGGGTAGCTGGACGACACTCGGGATCGTCATCGGGTTGGTGCCTTTTTTGAATTCCGCATAGATCGCGCCACGCAGGTCCTGGATGAATTGGATGTAGTCCGTGACGTCCTGCCTGGTGCCCCCCAGTAACGGCTGCGCTTTGCCGCTGTGCGCATAGACGGCTTTGTCGAAGTCCATTTGCTCGATTTCTTTTAACGAGCGCTCCCATTCTTTGATGTTGAAGTCCGGCACAATATTGAATATGACGGCGTGCGGGTCGACGAGGTCGGCTATGTAGGCGATTTTTTGTTTGGGCAGGAGAAAGACGGTCATGCCCAGCCCGTGATTCATGCCTAAATAGTGCAGTTCGAGGACGGTGCCACCCAGGGTGATGTCTTTTCGATTCCCCGCCCAACTTTGGTCGGGCACCATCATGTCGGGACCGGGGTTGGCTTTCATCCATCGATAGGCTTCTTCATGGGCCATCACGGTCGCGCCGGCGTCGTGAAAGACTTTGCCGCCACTTGCATGATCCCAGTGATTGTGGCTGTGCAGGAGATACCGAATGGGCTTGTCCGTGACCGCCTTGATGGCTCCGACCATTTCCTTCGCATGGTTGGTGTTCACCGATTCAATGGCGATGACTCCTTCGTTTGTCACCACGAACATCGAAAAATAGGCATTCGCGGGGTTCCCGAAGCTATACACTCCCTCGCCGATCTTGGCGGTATGCGGGGGTAGTGTTTCGGCAAGCGCCGCACCGGCGAACACGATTGCCATCATAAGAATACTCATCACACCTTTCATGCTGCTGACTCCTTTCTTGTCGTTGGGTGTTACCGGGATCGTCGTTTCTTGATTGATGAAATTATATCCTCTGTGGCGGGGGTGGTAAAGGAGGAAGGGGTGGGGAATGCTTGCGGGGTTTCGGCCCCGCACGCCGAGGTCCTTTTGTTTCGGCAAAAGGACCCAAAACCATTGGCGCCCGGGCGCGGCCCTCCGGGTGCCTTTGCCTCGGTCCCGTTTGTTAGGGCTGCGGAACTCGCTTCGCTCAGACAGTCCTCGCCCCCAATTAGAATTCGGGACCGGGGCGCAGCCTCGCCCGCAGGCGCCATGGGATGACGCGCTACCACTACACAAAACAAAGACAAAGACGGGAGTCCTCGCCTCCACATCGGGGTCGGGACCGGGACGTTGCGACGTCTGGAGGCGCTGGTTTCGGGACGGGTGCGAGCCGTAAGTAACAGGTTAATTTTCTCTAATCCAGCATACTTATTCCAAGATGGGGGATACTGAAAGTAGGAGGCTTTATCTTTTCATGAACACATTGACCGAGAGAATTCGAGCCGCCAGGGTAGAGGCGGGCTTGTCCCAAACGGATGTTGCCAAGGCGCTCCGCATCTCGGCTTCTGCGGTCAATCAGTGGGAACAGGGCTTCACCAAAAACATCAAATTGACGCATTTCTTCGCCCTCGCCAAGTTGCTGGGACACGACCCACGATGGCTGGCCACCGGCAAGGCCCCTTCCCGCTTGCGAGGGACCGCGGCGACGACGCCGGCCCCGGACTTTCCCGCTCCAACCAGCGAGGAACGCGCGCTGCTTCACTATGTTCGCCACATGCCCAACACCCTACAAAAACTGGTGCTGCGGCTCTTGAGAGAACTGAGCAACATCTACGATTCGCCCGGCAAAGCCAGCGACTAAGGTCGGTGCGAGGTTCTTGCGGGGTTTCGGCCCCGCACGCCGAGGTCCTTTTGTTTCGGCAAAAGGACCCAAAACCAGGGGCGCCCGGGCGTGGCCCGTTGGGTGCCTTTGCCCCAATCCCGTTTGTTAGGGCTGCGGAACTCGCTTCGCTCAGACAGTCCTCGCCCCCATATTGGATTCGGGACCGGGGCGCAGCCTCGCCCGGAGGCGCCCTAGAAATCGCCGCATGAGATGCGGCCCCTACGACTACTGAAAACACAAGCAAGACTCTGGATCCCGGATCAAGTCCGGGATGACAGAAGGGGGGAGAGGGTCTGGGGCGGGTCTTATTTGTCGGATATTTTGAGGAGGTCCTGGGATTTTTTGAGGATGGCATCGGCGCGGAATTTGGGGATGACGTAGACCCATTCCGCGACTCTTTTGTTCAGGGCTTCGATTTCGGCTTTGACTTCCGGTTCCGATTTTATCTTGGGTTGCTCGGGTTTGACGGGGGCTTCTTTGTCTTGCGCTTTTGGCTCGGTTTGCCCGTCGGCTTGGGGGGCTGGTTCTTCTTCGGGTTCGGGTTTCCAGATCAGATCGGCCTTGAATGCCGCCGAGATTTTCACGTAGTTCTTTTCGTCTTTTCGCAGTATTTTGACGGTCCCTTCGAGGCCGTCGAAGGTTTGGAACACGGCGGTCACGACCGGTTGCCGGTCGAACGGGATCTCGCTCCGCGGGTTGACGTCATCCAACGAGAGGGACGTGACCGTGGACACCACGTTGTTCACGGTGAATTGCGATTGCAGTTCCAGTCCTTCGGGTCGATCGACCATATGATAGTCGAGATCCGCCGGTTTGGCTTTTTCCAATATCAGCCTGGTGTCATCCGGGTGGATCACGCGCAGACGCCTGACTCGGTTGGTTTCGATCCGGACGAGTCCCTTGTCCAACCATTCACCGGGATTCTTTTCGATCGAGAGTCTCCCCATCGCCAGCCAGGTCTGCGGGTTCTCCGGTTTGCGGATAAACATTTCTTTTTGCCCGCCGTTCCCCCCGGCCGGTCGATCATTGCCGATGATGACTTCGGCCAGGGTGTTTGCCGCCGCATCCTTGAGTGTCACGCCCGTGGACAACGATCCTTCCGCGTCCACGTCCTGCACGCCCAGCTTTTCATAGTGTTCCGGTTTTCGGGTTTTCGGGTCGAGTATTTTGAGTTCGGCGAGGCCTATGAGGGTTTCTCGTACTTTTCCCAGGTCTGCCGGGTACTCGTGTTTCTCCTTGACGCGCCACGAGTCTTCAGCCCGGTGTATCGTGATCGTGCCGCTTTGCGTCACTATGCTCATTTCAGCCACGTCGTTTATGGTGGCCTTCAAGACCGGGAAGACGGGTTGTCCGGTTTGTGGGAACGTGGCGTCTTTTCGTTTGGAGACAAACACCGTCACGGCAATCAGGATGGCCGCGATGACTGCCAAAGCACTAAAAGTTTTGAGCATCATGGTGTTTTGCTTGCTTTGTGGTTCGGTCACTGACCACGGAGACGGCGGCGCATGGTGTAGGCGCTGAACACCACGCCGCCGACGGCGATGACCAAGGGCACGAGTCCGATGTTGAGAAACTTCACGACGTTTTCGAGACTTTCGATGTTTTTCTGCAATTCATGTTGCACGTTGCGCAGTTCTTTTCTGGTCGCCACCAACTCCTGCCGGAACCCGTCGAGCGCGGCTTCCTGTTCGGTACTCAAGATGACCGTGGTCTGGTCTTCTTTCCGGCTCTGCAGTTCCTGAATTTTCCGTTCGGTTTCTTTCAGGCGTTGTTGCAGGGCTTGTTCTTTTTGACGGAACTGCATTTCCGCTTCCTGTTGAATGGCCCTGACCAACGTGAAGGGGCGAGAGAAACTCCCCCGGTTCCTGACGCTGATCAGGTCGTGACTACCGGTCAGATTGTCCAGGGCATTGGTCACGAAGTCGTTATTCGCGGAGGTGGGAATCCCGATCCGCTGGCCCAGGAAGTTTTGGACCTGTACCCAAAACCGGTCCTGCAGCATGTCGGTATCCGCCACCACGATGACGTTGATGGGGTCCGCGGATTCGGCTAGGTGCGGGGGTTGTTTTGTTTTCTTGTCGTCACCGGACGCCCCTTGTTCCTTTTCTTCCGAATCCGCGGCTTCCGGCCTGCCGTCGGGAAACGCGGTTTTCACCTTGCCGGTCAGGCGGGCGGCCAACGTGAGGGTTTCGCCTTCCGGCCGGTAGTCCCGCAGGAGGCCTTCGACGTCGGGCATCATCCGCAGGCGGGCGGCCTCGATTTGCATGGCCTGGTCGTCGGTTTCCGCCAGAGGCGTCCACTCTGTCTCGCTGTCTTCTTTCTTGCGAAGCACCCCTGCCGAGGCCATGGTGAGGTTCGGGAGTTTGGCGGTCACGACGTCCTCGGCATTGAGTTGCCGGGGCGTCAGGTCGATCCACACGGGGTAGTCCGCCACCATCATGCGGGATTGTTTTTGGAAGTTCACTTTTTTGGCCAAGGGGAGATCCCCCACGACTTTTCCGTCAACCAACTCGATGCCCCAGGCGTCAAAAAGCCGGCCGAGATCGGAATTGCGTGGCGCTTGCATGCCCATGGGGTTTTGAGGGTTGGGCAGCACACGGTCGGCTTCACTATGGGGGTCCACAAAGACCACGGCGCGGCCGCCCCGCAGCACGAATTGGTCGATGGCATAGAGGGTCGGGTCGCCGAGTTGCTTGGGATGCACGACCATGAGCACGTCCACGTCCTCGGGGATTTCCGTGACGGCTTTGTCCAGGACCTTGACTTCCATCAACTCCCGGATGCTGTCCATGATCATCCAGGGGGCGCTTCCGCCCGGGGCCTGGGGAAACGGCATTTGCGGACCGCCGTCCATGGGAAGGGCGCTCAACAGTCCCACGACTTTCTGTTTGGGATTGCCTAACCGGTACACCAGTTTGGTGAGATCATATTCGAGAAATTCTTCCCGGCTCTGCTGGAAAAACGGAATGAGCTCCCGGTCATCCGTGGCGTTGGTGCCCACCAGTCCAAAATAGAATTGCGTGTTTCCCGCGTCCAGCGGTACGCCACGGAGTCCATACCCCACTGCCCGATCTTCTTCTTCTGAAAAGGGCTCGGGGTCGATGACGTGCAGGGTCAGGTTCCCGGCGGCGGCCTGTTCATATTCCTGCACCAGTTCCAGTACCCGGTTGGTATAGCCCTGAATGCCGGGCAGTTCCACGGCCAGCTTCTTTGACAGGTACAACCTCAGGGTCACCGGCTCATCGAGGCCCTGCAGAATGTTTCGGCTGCCCTCGGTGAGGGTATAGAGCCGTTGTTCCGTGAGATCGACGCGGGCCGATCGAAATGCCACGTGACTCAGGACATTCACCGTGAAAAACACCACCACCGCGACGGCCAATCCGCTTCCCGTCAACAGCCGGATATTCATGGGGTTCGATCCTTCATTCGGCTTTCTTCCATTCCAGCACGAGTGCCGTGGCAAACAACCACACGCCGATGAGCGAGAGGAAATACACCAGGTCGCGCACATCGATGACCCCGCGACTCAGGGCGTTGAAGTGTGTCAGGAAACTGAACGAGCTGATGAGTTCCAGGAAGAATGGTGGGGCCCACCCGCTGAACACATCCAGCACCATGGGGTAGCCGCTGAGGACGAACCCCAACCCGACCACCACACTGATCACAAAGGCGATGACCTGGTTCTTGGTGAGGGCCGACACGCATGAGCCGATCGCCATAAAGCCGCCCGCCATGAAAAAGCTGCCGAGGTAGCTTGCGAGAATCACGCCGTTATCCGGCTCCCCTAGGATATTCACGGTCACCCACATGGGAAAAGTCAGCGCCAACACAATGCCCGTAAAGCACCATGCCGCCAGGAACTTACCCACCACGGCTTCCCACAAGGTCACGGGCAGCGTGAACAGCAATTCGATGGTGCCGCCTCGCCGCTCCTCCGCCCAGAGCCGCATGGCCAGGGCCGGGATCAGGACCAGATAGAGCCACGGGTGAAAGTCGAAAAAGGGGATGAGGTCCGCCTGGCCACGGGCGAAAAAGTCACCCAGGTAGAAGGTAAAGGCTCCCGCCAGCATCAGGAAGATGATGATGAAAACCGCGGCAATCGGAGTCGCAAAGTACCCGATCAGTTCCCGTTTGAAAATGACGCCGATTCTGCTCATCGCCTGTGGTTTTGCCGGTCCTTTCCGCGGTTCCTTTTCGCCGTGCTTTTCCTACGTGAGGGCTTGGGCGGGCATGGTCAACGAGCGAAACACTTCATCCAGGTGCCCCCGGTCCACGGACAATTCGACCACATCCCAGTCCTGCCGGTGCGCGCACCGGCTGACCGCACTGATGATCGGTTGCCCGTCTTTCGGCAGGATCCGATATGCCTGCTCCGCCGGGCCCTCGTCGATGACTTCGGCCTTCCTGACGCCGGGCACCCCTTCCAGCATCGCCTGCACGCCATCGGGGAGCGGCCCTCGCAATCGAAGGATCACCGCATTGTGCCAACGGGACCGGGCCTCCAACTCCGTGGGCGTGCCGTCGGTGATCACTTTGCCCTTGGCGATGATCATGGCGCGCGTGCACACCGCGTGGACTTCTTCCAATACGTGCGTGGACAGAATAATGGCTTTTTCCTGCGCCATGGTTTTGATGAGCCCGCGCACTTCATGTTTCTGGTTGGGATCGAGCCCGTCGGTCGGTTCGTCGAGGATCAATACGGACGGATCATGCACAATGGCCTGGGCCAGGCCCACCCGCCGTTTGAATCCCTTGGAAAGGGTGTCAATGGGCTGATGCGCCACCCCTTCGAGATTGACCTTTTCCATGGTCTCCGCCACCCGGCGCTGCAACTCCGCCCCACGAAAGCCGCGAATTTCGCCGATGAACACCAGAAAAGCCAGCGGCGTCATTTCCCCATAGGCCGGGGCCCCTTCCGGCAGATACCCCAGGCTTTTTTTGGCCTCGAGCGGCTGCTCCTGCACATCGAAGCCGTTGACCTTGACGGTGCCCCTGGTCGGGGTCAGAAACCCTGTAATCATTTTCATGGTCGTGGATTTTCCCGCGCCGTTGGGCCCTAAAAACCCCAGCACCTCGCCCCGGCCGACCGTAAACGACACGTCGTCCACCGCGATGATCGGCCCGAACGTTTTGCCAAGCCGTCGTAGTTCAACCATCGATTCCACTGTTCTCCCCGTTCATTCTTTTGCTTTCTCGATCCTGTTTCATAATATAAATACGGGTGCCTGAGTCAAGGGGTGTTGGGCGGATTTTGGGATCGCGGGGGTCGTTAAATTTCCGAGGGTCGCCCCGAATCCACGATGACCACCGTCCCACGCATGATCGGATGCAGGGTGCAGTGGTACGAATACAGACCGGGAGGCAGCCCCGATATTTCAAACATGCCATCGGGGCCGATGGAACCGGAATCGAAGGCGCACGCGCCGGTTCCGAGGCATCCATCATGGGTGATGGTGTGATGCGTGCCGGTGGGATTCTCCCAACGAATCGCGCTGCCAGCCATCACGGTGGCGGCTGCCGGGGCGAAATACGGAGACCAGGATTCCATTTGAATCCTGAACGGTGCGGACGCGGCCAAGACCCATGAGGCGGTCAGGAGCAACAACACAAGAAGCGCACCTGATGCGGAACGTTTCACGACTTCACTTCCTTTCTGAATTCTTCGGCTTTTCGACGTCACGTGGCCACGAAGGACGACTGCCCATACCGACAGTATACACCCCGCCTCAAAGGGAGCGTCAAATTATCGCAACTTCTTGTTTTTCAACAGGAATTGAGATGGAGGAATGCTGAAAAACGTTTTTAGACTTTACCGGTTTTCAGTTGACGTAATTCATAAAAAGTGCCCCGCCAGACGATGCCGCCGCGCCAGAGCGCCAGAGCCATGGCACGGCATTGGATATAGACCAACAGGCCGATCGTGAAGGGGAGTATCAGGCCTTGCCAGAATTTCACTCCGAACGGGGCCATGGCGACACCAAAGCTGCCGACCATCATGACCACGGTCACGGCGTACCAGACTTGAGGCCATCCCTCGGCAATCCACATTCCGATCCACGGCCAGATGTGCATGAGCAGGGCGGCGAGCGTGGCCGCGATCACCAACGAGACGCTGTACTCCATTCCCGCAAACATATTTTTCATGAGTCCGTCGATGAGTTCCCCGACCGACCGGTACCATTCCACCGTGACCATCCCTCTTCCATTGAGCACGTCCTGCCTGTAGCCGTGGTCCTTCACGAGCTTTCCGAATTTGAGATCGTCATCCGGCCGCAGGGCCACCGGTTGATGACCGCCCATGGTCCGATAGACCGACGTTCGGATCAGATTAAACGCCCCGACGCCCATGTAGGACCGGCTCCGCGGATTTCTGGCTTTCCACGGTTTGAAGATGAGTAACATGAAAATCCCGAAGGTGGTGGACAGCGTTCTCAGGAACACCCCGGGCATGATGCCTTGCGGGATCAGAGTCACATGGTCGAACCGGTTCGCCTGCACATGCGCCACGGCTTTTCTGAGCGCGGCCGGATGAAACACGATGTCCGCGTCGGTGAACAGGATGAATTCGCCTCGGGCTTCTTGTGCTCCCCTGTGTAACGCGTACGGTTTTCCGATCCAGCCGGCCGGCAGGCTGTCAATCGTCACCACGGTGAGGCGCAGGTCCCGCTCCGCTATTTTCTCAACAATCGATCCGGTGGCGTCGGCCGACCGGTCATTGACCACGATGATCTCCAGGTCCGGATAGTCCAATGCCAGGACCGATTCCAGCGCCTGTTCCAGGTTCCGTTCTTCATTACGAGCCGGGATCACGACCGAGACGGTCGGGAGAGGTTGGTCGTCTTGGACCGGTATGGATGCCAGCACCGTTAACGCGTGCCTGTTGAGCATCAACCAGATGCCAGCCGGCACCCAAAACCCCGCGGCCAGAAGCGCAAGACTGAAATGGATGGTGTGCGTGTCCATGACTCCCGTTGGGATGATCGGTGCTCTTCGCCCTCAACGCGGGATGAGGTATTTCACGAGCTTTTCCATGGTCAGGCCTTGGACCACGATGGAGAACACCACGACGACGTAGGTCATGGCCACGATGACGTCGCGTTCCGGTCCGGCCGGCAATGACAGGGCCAGGGCCACACTGATGCCGCCCCGTAACCCGCCCCACGTCATCAACCACACGGCCCCGGGCGTGAATGATCGCACCCGGCTCAGCAGCGCGATCGGCATCCCGATCGCCAGCAGGCGGGACAGGAGAATGAGCGGAATCATCAGCACACTCGCCAGGAGGTAGTGTTGGGTAAACGTGAGGACGAGCACTTCCAGACCGATCAGCACGAACAGGACCGCATTCAGGATCTCGTCGATCAGCTCCCAAAAGGTGTCCAGGTGTTCACGGGTTTTTTCCGACATCGCCAGCACACGACCTTGATTGCCCACCATCAGGCCTGCCACGACGACGGCGATGGGACCGGAGAGGTGCAACGCGCCCGCCAGGGCATAGCCGCCGGTGACGAGAGCCAGGGTGATCAGGACTTCGATCTGATACTGGTCGATACTTTTCAGGAGCCAATAGGCGAGATAGCCCAGCCCCAGTCCAAAGACGACTCCGCCCACGGCTTCTTGCGCGAACAACCCGGCGACGTAGCCAAGGGTGGGCTCATGCGTCCCGGCTGCCACTTCGGCCAGGACTAGAAAGACCACGACTCCTACGCCATCGTTAAAGAGCGATTCGCCCGTAATTTTCACTTCCAGGCTCTTGGGGGCGCCGGCATTTTTCAACAGGCTCAGGACCGCGATGGGATCGGTCGGTGAGATCAGGGCCCCGAACACCAAGCAGGTGAGGTAGGACAGCGGAATGCCGATCAGGGCCAGCACCCCATAGGTGAAGGTGCCCACCAAAACCGTGGACAGTAGGATGCCGATTGTGGCTAAGGATCCGATGGCCCATTTCTGGTTGAACAGGTCGTTGAGATTGACGTGCAAGGCTCCGGCAAAGAGTAAAAAACTCAACATGCCGTGCAGCAGGGTCTTATTGAAGTCGATGGATTCCAGCCACCCGGCTGCATGGGCTTCCAGATGGAATCCCAGGAGATCGACCCCGTGCAGCAGGAGAGAAGCGACCAGGGCGATCACCATCACGCCGATGGTGACGGGTAAGCGAATGAACCGGTAGTTGAGATACGAGAATCCGGCGGTCAGCGTGAGCACGATGGCGAGGATATCAAACAAATCCATGGGGACAGAGAGAGTTCGGGTTGAGCCGGTTTGTCCCAATGAGCCGTTGCCCTGGGACAGGTGAGGCCTCGGCTAGGAACCCTGAAAGATTTCATCAAAAAAGAGTTGCATGTGTTTCCAGGACCGCTCATCGGCTTGTCGATTGTATTTCAAGGCGTCTATGCCATGGGCATCCGCACCGGGGTTGGTGAAACTGTGCCGTGCCCCCGCGTATACCACCATGTGCCAATCGAGGTTCGCGGCATCCAACGCATGTCGAAACTTGCGAACGTGTTCTTCGTTGAGAAACGGATCGGCATTGCCATGGGCAATGAGGATTTTCGCTTTGGCGCTTCGGGCTTGAGAACCGGCCGGCAACGGCAGTGCGCCGTGGAAGCTGACCACGCCCTTCACGTCGGCCCCGCTATAGGCTAATTGAAGCACCGTGGCCCCGCCGAAGCAGTAGCCGATCGCCGCAACGCGTTGCGGATCGACCATGTCCTGGCTCCGCAGCACGGCCAACCCTTTCAGCGCACGAGATTGCCATTGCTTCACGTCGGCCTGGACCTGCTTCATCCAGGTTGCTGCCTGGTCCGGGTGAGTGGTGACTTGGCCTTTTCCGTACATGTCCACGGCAAAGGCTACGTATCCGAGTGCTGCGAGTTGCCGGGCCCGGTCGCGGGCGTACTCATTCAAGCCACACCATTCATGCACCACCAGGATACTCGGTCGTTTCCCCGTTAGGGCGTCATCCCATGCCAAAAACCCTTCGAGTTGCAGGTCGCCGTGTTGATAGGGAATCGTCTTGGTTTGAATCTCGGCCAGACAGAGGGAGGGAACAAGCAGAACCAGCATGAACACTCCGAGTCGGTGTACCATCGTCGCTCCTTTCACCATGGGAGTCGCATTTGCAAACGAGCCTGAAGCCACGCTTCAAGAGTCGTTTCTTGGACGTTATACCGAAAAACCGGCTTTCTCACAATGGACGGATTCGTTCGGTAAGCGAGGCTCCTGAATCACAGGCCCGCGGGCTCAGTGCAGTAACACGTGGACGAGTATTAAGGACAGGGCCAGGGCGAGCGCACCGTATCCGATTTTCGGGCTGGCGGTTCGGACGAGATCCCTGAGGCTGATCCTCCAACCGTTTTTCGCCACGGTGGGAACCGCCACAAAGGCAAAGGTCAGCAGGATCGTATACAAGGCGCGGTTGAAGTACGCCAAACCGGGAAACGCAAATTGCAACCCCAGTGAAATCGCCATGCTCAAGAAGAGCGCGTAAAACACGAGCCTGGGCGATGGCTTGATCGGGAACACCGCGGCACTGATCAGTACCACAAAGCCGTTTTTAATGTAGTACGACATGTCGTTGAACCAATGGGTGAGGGCAAAGCCGGGGTCCTGGTATTTGATATAGACCTGCAAGAACCCGAACAGGATCCCGGTCATCAGGCATACCACGATGGCCACCTTGCCGACTCGCACGACCGTTTGATCGTCCGCCGCTGGGTTGAGGTGCCGTTTGTACACGTCGATCGACCACAAGGTCGCCAGCGAATTGAACATGGAATCCACGGAGCTCATGAGCGAGGCAAACAACCCCACAAGAATGATGCCCCTCAAGCCTGTCGGGAGGAGGGTATCGATCAGGACGATGTAACTCTGATCGGGGTCCTGAAGCGGACGGTCGATCAACATTCCGGCCAGGGCCACCCCGGGGAGAATGATGATCGCGGCCATGACGTATTTGAGTACACCACCTACCAAGAGCCCGATCTGGGCTTCCCGTAAATTTTTGGCGGCCAAGGCTCGCTGGAGGATGACCTGATTACAGCCCCAGTAGTTGAGGTTGAGCAGCAGCATGCTGAAAATGGCCGTCCACGGCAACGTCGGATGATCCGCGGGAAGATGGAGGTGCATCAGGTGCGGGGTTTTTTCGTAAAGCTGTGTCCAGCCGCCTACGGCATTCACCGAAAGCACCAGAAGTATGACCCCGCCCAGCAGCAACAGGACAAACTGGAACACGTCCGTGCGCACGACGGCCGTGAGGCCGCCCAAGAGCGTGTAGGTCGCCGAGAACGCGCCTAACACCACGAGCAACGCCGCCACCCGTATCATGGGGTCGTTGCTGATGAAGCGCAGTTGCTCCCCAAACACGGCATTGACCGCATACGCCCCCCAAAACAGCGTCGATCCCACGTACAGGGTGGCAAAGAGCACCATGCTCAAGAGGGAATAGGTCAGCGCAACCCGGGGGCCGAATGTCCGTTCAAAAAACTGGGAGATGGTGATGACCTTGTATTTCAGATAGAGGGGGACGAACAGGAACGCGGCCACGAGAATGCCGAAAATCGCATTGATCTCCAAATTGGCCTGGGCGAGGCCGTACAGATAGGCCGACCCCATCATGCCCAGGAAGTGACCGGCATGAATATTCGTGCCGATGGTGGACATGGCGATACTGGGCCAGCGCAGGCTGTTCGAGCTGAGAAAATATTCGTTGACGGAGACGTCCTTGGCCCTGCGCCGTGACCACAGGCCAATTGCCAGAATGATGACGAAATAGCCGATGATGATGATTGCGTCGATCATGGCCTCAACCCTTATCACCCAAGCCCCCACGCCACAACCCGAAAGGCGTTTCCCTCCGCCTGAGGGAACAGCTTGAGCGACACAAGATGATCGAAGTGTAGACTTCCGTGGTTGTTCCTCTCAAAGAGGAACTATCGTTGAGATGCAGGGAATTGGAGGGAGAGTACCGGAAGGAGGGGGGAGACGCCTCTACTTCTTCAGCTTGAGCTCATCGACATCGTCAGGATCAGGAATGACCAGGAATTCGGGATACGCCTCAATTCCCAGTTCCGCCACGTCCTGGCCGAGTTCCTCCACACGCTGCGAGACCCGAGCCTTGATGGTCTTGTCGATGACCAGCCACAGGGTCCATGAGGTGACAAACACAAACGCGCCCACCGCAAGGATCCCGATAAGTTGGACGCCCACATTGCCGCCCCCCACGATACACACGGCCAGCGTGCCCCAGACGCCTGCCATGAGGTGGGCGGGAATCGCCCCGACGACGTCGTCAATCTTCAAAATTTCCAGGAGTTTGATCCCTGCCGTACAGACTACCCCGCCAACGGCACCGATGATGATCGCCCAGTTGTGATCGACAATATCAGGACCCGCGGTAATCGACACCAGCCCGGCGATGGCCCCGTTGAGTCCGGCAAACAAGTCATGCCTGCCCAAAATTGGTTTGGCAAGGCAAATCGCTGTCATCACACCAGCCGCCGCCGCCAAATTGGTATTCACGAGGATAATGCTGATGGCCACGGCATCGCTCACCCCGGCGAGCGCCAATTGCGAGCCCCCGTTGAAGCCGAACCATCCCAGCCAGAGGATGAAGACCCCAAGGGTCACCACGGGCACGTTCGACGGAGGAGTCGCCTTGACGGTGCCGTCCGCCCGGAACTTCCTGAATCGTGGCCCGACCACAATAGCACCGGCCAATGCCGCCCACCCGCCGGTGGAATGCACGATGGTCGAACCGGCAAAGTCCTGGAACCCCATCTGATTGAGCCAGCCGCCGCCCCACGTCCAAGCGCCGACCACGGGATAGATGAACGCGGTGAGGAGCAACGTAAACAGGAAGAACGACCAGAGTTTGACCCGTTCGGCCAGCGCGCCCGACACGATGGAGGCCGTGGTCGCCACGAACACCATCTGAAAAAACCAATCCGACATGACGGCGTGGCCAGTCTCGGCCACCGCTTCTGCCACTGACGTGTCGCCCTTGAGCAGAGCGATTTCTTGAGCAGACGGCCCGTAGGAGAACGTGAAGGAGCCAATCCAGGACGCGACGTCCACGTACATCAGGTTGTAGCCGACCGCGTAGTAGGCGAGGCCTGCAATCGCGTACAAGCCGATGTTCTTCAGACAGATGACGGACGCGTTCTTGGTGCGGACCGACCCGGACTCCAGCATGGTGAAGCCGGCACACATCCACATCACCAGCACGCCCCAGATCAAGAACGAAAAGGTGTTGAGTACGAAGTTCAGTTTTTCTCCCCTTTCTCCATGATCGCCGTTATCATAGCAGACGGGGTTGTGGTGTCAATAAGCAGGAGGGGACGGTTCCTGGTCTCGAACTTCAGTTGCCTTCTTTCTTCCAATACGTCCCAAAATATTTCACGGGAGACCAGGCCGGTTGTATCGGAGGGAGTGTGGGCATCAGAGAGGCAAATTCCTGGGCCCCATACACAATTTTCCCATCAACGACCGTTAAGATCGATTCAATTCTCTTAATATCTTCTACGGGAACCTTCATATAATCCGCTGATAAAACGGCGAAGTCAGCGTACTGACCTGGCGCGATTCGGCCCTTCACCTTTTCTTCATGGGAGAACCACGCGCTGCCAACAGTATACAGGCGTAACGCTTCATCTCGCGTGAGAAGATTATCCGTCCCATACAGCCGGACTCCGGCGGCAGTTTCTCCGGTCACCAACCAATGCAGACCGACCCACGGATTGAAGCTCGACCCACGGGTGCCATCGGTGCCCATGCCAACCGGCACGCCTTTGTCCAAGAGCAGTCGAATCGGGGGAGTGTGAGAAGCTGCTTCCGCGCCATACCGCTTCAGAAAATCGTCACCTAGAAAAACCATTCGATCTTGGATAGCCACCCCTCCACCGAGGGCGAGGATTCGATCAATATTCGGTTCTTTCAGGGTTTCTGCGTGTTCGATTGACCACCGAAGTCCATGAAAAGGCGTTTCTTTATTGACTGTCTCCAAGACATCCAAAATTTTGGAAATGGATTCGTCATACGTGGCATGTAACCGAAACGGCCATCGGTTCTTGACTAACAGCGTGACGACCTTGTCTAAATTTTGAGCCATATCGGGATTGAGTTCCGGCCGCGGCGACATGAAATTTTCAAAATCCGCGGCATCCCACACCAAATACTCGCCGCCGCCTTCGATGACGTACCCGTCCTCGCGCAAAGGATCGGTGTTCGTATTCGGTGGAACCATGGTGACCCACTTTTGGAAATCGGAATATTCTTCCCCTGGAGTTTGCGCAAAAAGGAAATAGGAAACACGCAAGGGGAATTTGGCTTGCTCAGCGAGTTGCTCAGCGGTTTTATAATTCTTGGGATAATGCTGCCCCCCGCCTCCCACGTCGATGACGCTGGTCAACCCGAAACGGGCTAATTGGTAAAAAAGGTGAATCGTGGAATTGACTTGTTCCTCGGGTGAGAGTGCGGGCAGACTGGCAATGGATTGATACAGCAAGGCAGGGTGCGGATCCGCTATCAACAGTCCCGTGGGCTTGCCATCCGGGGCCAATTCCAAACGCGACCCTTGGGGGGGGTTGGTCCGTTCATCAAATCCGATCGCTTGAAGGCCCGCCTTGTTCACGACGGCACGACTGTAAAAATATTGCACATAGACGGGCGTGTGGGGCGCCGCTTGTGTGAGTTCTTCCGGTGTGGGCAATCGTTTTTCTTGAAATTGGTGAGGCGTCCACCCGCCGATTACGCGGATCCATTGTCCTTTCGGAGTCCGAAGGGCCTGCTGGCGAATCATCTCCAACCCTTCTGCCAACGTGGGAACGCCATCCCAACGAAGAATCGCAGTAAACGCCAAGCCCCCTCGAATATAATGGGAATGGGAGTCGTTCAGCCCCGGGATCATCCGACGACCTTGCGCATCAATGACCTGCGTGGCTTCCCCGCGCATGGTCAGGATTTCCTCATCCGTTCCGACTTTGACGACGCGACCGTGCCGAATCGCCACGGCGGTTGCCGAAGGGTGGTCGGCATCCAACGTCGTGATTTGGCTATTGTGGATAAGTAAGGAGATCCCTTGGTCGGGTTGTGATCGCGTTCCGTGCGTAGAAGAATCGGCTGCCTGAAGTATGCTCCAGGCAGCGACGCTCACGGCGCACACCGTCACGACAAGCATTCTCGATATTATCGGCATAAGCACACCTTCTTTATGTCAATGAGATACAAATCTGTCGTGTTGTCCGCAGTTTGTCCTTCTCCACGTCATGATACCCGCTCTCAGAGGGTCGAGTGGGTGCCGTCACAAAAGGGCGGGTTCCCGGTGCGCTTGCATCCGCAAAACGCGACCTGTTTTTTTTCAGTGATGTCCACCTCCAGGGGGGTGAACTCGGTCCCCTCGTGCGAGCCATCACAGAAGGGTTGATTCTTGGATCGGCCGCACCGGCACCAATAGTATTTCCCGGGGTCAACCTCCATCACGTAGGGCGAGCGTTGAGCAATGACTGGATCTGCCATCGATGTTCTCCTTTTGTTGAAAAACTGGTTTTTATGTCTCTTTACCTGGACCTACACGTTCACGGCTTCGGATAAAATTGCAAGAACACCTGTTCGACGCTTTTTTCATTCATCATCGTTTCATCCACTGCCACATCGAACGCTGCCCTGACATTGTTGCCCGCGACATCCTCAAGGTCGGTCGAAATGGCCAGACGATACGGTCCTGATTGCCATTGAGAGGAAGGGATAAATTCCCAGCGCGTTTCATTCTCGACAACCGTCATATTTCCTGTAACCGCGTGGCCGTCCACATCAAGCACCGCAAGAGAGCGAAAAAGCAGCGGCCTATCCATGATGCGTGAGAATTCCAGTATCAGCGGCTCTTGGCTCTTGGCCTTTGGCAAACCCGTTATCCATTTTTCCGGCGACAGTGCCAAGCGAATCGGTGCTTGTATGAAAAATGATTTCCTGAATGTTCGGTCGAGTGTCTTGCCTCGATAAACTTTCATGCCTTGACTAATCACCAGCGTATATCGTTTGCCGCGTTGAAGCGGCGCCCCAACCTGCACATTCGGGCCGACACCACGTTTGATCCGTCCCGGGTCAAGAAACAGGGTCAGGCGTCTCTCGTCACGATCCCAAAGCTCTATGGCCAGATGAAGAAACGGATTGATGATCTCTTCCCCATTCTCTCCTATCAGCTTGATGGACTCACGAACCTGTCCCCGACGCATCGGCGTTGAAAAATGCACGTACAAGCGCAATAGGTTCTCAGGAAGCACATCGGATGTCGGATAAATGGCGGTGACTTCGTGACGACCCTCTGCCTCTGCGCCATGGACAGGCGCGGCAAGACACATCAGAACCACGGTGAACGAACAGGCTATTGGAGAAAAGCGATTCATGATCCATCTCGCCGCATCCTCATCAACGAAGTCTGCTTCCTCGATCCAAACGGATCAGGTGGGTCCCGGCCAATTCATCTCAACGATGTGATCAGCCCGGTCAAAGAAAAAGGGCACCGGCAATGTGTGCAAATCAAGGCGGCCAGGATTTTTCGGGTTTGGCCGAATCACAGCCGCCCAACCGGCATCCAGCAAATCAAGATGCCGCGTACCCGAAAGCGGGATGGGATATTGCGCGACCCCGGCGGGGCCATAGTTGTTTGTCACATTCACCGGCATGGCTTGGGCCGAACCAATAGCAGACAGGGACACTTGTTTCGCGCTACGGCTGGTATTCGTCACCAGGACATAGTCTTGGCCGTCCATCGGATTGTTGTAACTGATCATGTCGATCGGGGTATTGCCAAAACCCAGTTCACCGATCATTTCACCACGAACCTTTGTCCCATCCTGCAGGATGTCCAGCGGAATCCGTACCAACGGGGTGCAGGCATACACGGCAATCAGGGTTGGCGTGCCGTCAATCTTACGAATGTCCTTCGCGATAATCGGCGCGCGGGTTTCAAACTGTGCATGAACCGCATGCCAGATTTCTATGGACGTGGTGGACACCTTGGAATCAAACGGATAGGTCATGCGGCGCAGCTTCGAGGCAAATTCTTCATTGGATACGCCGGAGACAAAAATCTCACCTTCCCAGTAATCGATATCCGTGATCGCCAGCATGTTTTGAGGCTGGCCGAATTCCAACGTTTCATTCACGGGAACCGGCCCGACACCGGCCGACGAGTGCTTGATCTTCTCAAGGCTCAACCTCTCGAGTTGTCCGTTATTGACTTTTAAGATGACCGGGACGGTATCAGGACCATGTCCACGATGAACGGAGAGAAACACTTGCCTCGACGGTTTGTGCACCACCATGTCATTGATGCGAATGTCATCAGGAGGCACGTTCAACAGTCTTGCGGCTTTTGCACCGATATCGGATACCAAATCGACCCCTTCAAACGTCTTGGCGTTGCCCAGAGCGACGCCGGCTTGGGAATCGACATCACGGTCACTCAATCCAAACGCATGAACGAACCCGCCTTTTGAATCACCGACGAATAACACGTTGTTTGGTCCGAAGCTGAGCGCACCTGCTGATTGAAGTTGCGGTGTAACCGGCGCAGGCGCCGCCTTTCTTTCCGAAGCTGTTTGAGCAACCCCGTAAGAAACCGGAAAGGCCTGTAAGGCCAAGGCTATTGCAACTGCCAGGAAAACGGTTTGTTGTGTTCTTCTTCTCACCTTTGATCCCTCCTTTTGAGTCGTGACAGCGTCAATCACCGGCACTTGGTTAACAGTGAAAGCGCGCTTCTGTTTCCGTGTACATTGTCTCTGTCTCATTAAAGGTAAGGTCCCTTACCAATTGTTTTGATTCTGATATAACGGGTACTCCACCGCAGCCGGGACCTCGATCGCAGCGAGACGAAGAGGACTGGATTGCTCCGCATGGATAACGATCGAGCCGTTCATTCCGGCGTGAATGACCGCAAAATATCTGGGGGCAAGCTCATGTTGTTCTGAACCGGCCTCATCGCTCAGCGTGCCTTTTCCATCGATGACGACCATGGCCAAGGTTCGATTCGTGGAAAGTCCACGCCGGTACCCATGGCTGGATGCTATGAGAATCTCCTGCATGGCCGCCTCCGCCACGAGGGAGACCGGCGCACCGTTCCCAATGACGTGCTTGAGGGTCACCCCGTCGCGAACCTCAACGGGAAAGTCTTCATGGCGAAACTCCACATACGTCGGTGTCTGACGTACGGTTTCTTTCAGGTTCGGCTCGAACCAGATCTGAAAGAATTCATTATGCTCGCCGACCGTTTCCTCTTCATGAGAGACGCCGGAACCCGTCTGCATCACCTGCGCGCCGCCGGCTGTTACCCGGCTTCGATTGCCCATGGTATCGTAATGGCCGATTTCCCCTTCGAGGGCATAACTCATGATTTCAAAAGCCCGATGAGGATGAAGGCCGATTTTCCCGTAACCCTTGGCCGTGGCCCAGGCCCAGTAAAAGAGGGGCCCCTTCCGGGAAACGTCGGGGCCTTCTCCGGGAAAACCAATAGGCTTGATTTCGGTGATCCTCCCGCCATCGAACTCTCCAACCCCTTGGGCTTCGGGAGGATAGATGGTGATGCCCAGTGATTTTTCTATCCGGTCCATTAGCGCTTCCCTTTCAATTCTTGAATTTGGCTATCCTCCTTATCAAAAGCATAGACTGTGCCAATGCCGTTTGGGTTGCAACCTCTTATGGAATATAGGTTTTTTGTGACTCCCTTTCCATTGAAGTTGCTACTCAAATTGGTAAATTACTACTTTGAGTAGAAATTCTACTCAAATTCGTATATTTTTGCGGGTGCAGTTGCTCGGTGGTGGCTTTTAAAGATCGGGAGATTCACGATGGGGGAAAAATTAGATAAGGACCAAACGTTAGAGTTGGCTGAATTCACTATTGAACATTCTGGCGATGGAATCATTTTTCACGATTGGCAGGGGATGATTATAAATGCAAATAAAGCTGCGTGCAGACTTCTCGATTATTCGGAAAAAGAATTAATAGGCCTTACGATCCAGGACATTAATCCTGATTCCAATAAAGAGACTTGGCAAACGTTTTGGGCGGAACTCAAAAAATCCAAAACGCTGACTTTCGAAGCCCGTCATCGTGCCAGGGGTGGGACCGTTATTCCTGTAGACATTACCGTCAATTATTTAGAATTTGATAAGCGAGAGTATGCGGTTGGTTTTATCCGAGACATAACAAGCCGAAAGAAAATTGAAGAGGAAAAAGCCAACGCGTTTGAAGAAATCAATCGATTGCGCGAACAATTAGAACTTGAGAACGAGTATCTGCATGAAGAAGTGATGGAGCTCCAAGCTTTTGGCAACATCATCGGTAAAAGTTTATCGCTACAACATATATTGAAACAAATCGAAATGGTTTCTCCCACCGACGCAAATGTCCTCATAACCGGAGAATCCGGAACAGGCAAGGAACTCCTCGTACATGAAATTCACAAACGGAGTCCTCGATCTTCACGACCTTTGATTCGAGTCAACTGCGCTTCGATTCCAAGGGAATTATATGAAAGTGAGTTCTTTGGTCACGTGAAAGGAGCGTTTACGGGCGCCTTCAAGGATCGGGCGGGGCGGTTTGCATTGGCCAATGGAGGAACTCTTTTTTTGGATGAAGTCGGAGAAATTCCATTGGACTTGCAAAGTAAATTACTGCGAGTCCTTCAGGAGGGCACTTTCGAACGTGTGGGAGATGAAAAGACCATCAAATCGGATGTTCGAGTGATAGGCGCAACCAACCGTCACTTAAAAAACGAAGTGGAAAGCGGAAAATTTCGGGAAGATCTTTTTTATCGTCTAAACGTTTTCCCCATCGTCATGCCGCCATTAAGAGAAAGAAAAGAAGATATACCTGGATTAGCCGGTCATTTTTTAAAGCTTGCGCAAGAAACATTCCATCGGACGGGGATTACTTTATCCAAGGGAAATTTAATCACGCTTGAGAACTATGACTGGCCCGGCAATATCAGAGAGCTGCAAAATGTGATTGAGCGTGCCGTTATTATTGCACAGGCCAACAGGTTGGTGTTCGATTTACCCAAGAGTCCAAAAAATAGAAACGTCTTTCAGCAAAATCAATTCGTTAAGGCCTCCGGCACCGTTCTCACGTTTGATGACATCAAACAATTCGAACGCGAAAACATTCTCAATGCCTTAAAGAGCAGAAACTGGAAAATTTTCGGAAAAAATGGAGCCGCAGAGTTACTCGGTATCCCCCCAACAACCTTGACGACCAGGATACAACGAATGGGCCTGAAAAAACCGACGAGCTAAATAAACGTCCAACTCCCTGACCCAAGATGCCGGGCTCCAAGAACGGACGATCCGTTCGAGACCGACTTCTTTGCAAAAATGAAGCAATATCCGAAGGCAAAAACGCTTCCCTTTCTCCGCTAAATACGTAAAGGATGTCTTCCTCTCGCATAAAGAATACGGCGGCAGATGGCTGTCGTGGCAATTTTTCTTGTCATTGCCGGAACAATCACGTATAAATTTACACCAGTCTTCTGTTCTTACCTACAGACAACATGCCTCCCCTTCCTTCAGTACATGGGCAAACTCAAGCCCTTTGGGAAAAAGAATCCGCTCGCCCGACCCTACCAATTTCTCAAAAGGTGACGAGGTTTGCAGGTCTGGAAGCCGCCCGAAATGCAACCGTACTCGGGCTTGTTTCCAAGATTTTTAACGAGAGCTTTGGCCATAGACCGGACGGAAAACCGTACCGTCTGGGCCCAAAGTCCATCGCCGAAAGGTTAGCCTCCACGGATTTTCTCTTCGTCGCCGGTGATGAACAATCAGGAATCGGATATTTATTTGGTAAAGAAATCCATGCCATGGGCGGAAGAATCGCCTGGGTCGAGTCAATGGCGGTCTTGCCACTTTACCGGAAACAGGGTATTGCCACTGCCTTGCTACACAAGTTTTGCCTGACAACCAAGGGATCATCCAAAGTCGGATGCGCGACCCCGAATCCTATTGCAGCTTTGGTGGTGACCAAGGCCGTACCCGGAACCCTGTATGTCGGCAACTGCTATCCGCCAGCCGCGGTGCTGCATATGCTCCGAGAAATCCGACAGCACTGTTTTGACCTTCGCGGATGTACCATCCAGAAAAAACCGTTACGAATAAAAACCGGGTTCAGTCCGCTTTCCCGCTCCGATGAACGGGTATGGAATCCCAGAACGCCTTCTGATCCACCTTTTTGGTGGAGTGAACTTGAGCATTTACCAAATGCCTATGAGGCCCTTCTCGTCATTGAGAGGACGGACAACCCTTCAACGTCATCTCTTTGCCGGAGTCCTTTCACAGCAACCAGGGTTGCCAAAACATTGTCCCGGCTATCGCCTTACTGAGGTTGCAGGTAATTCAGCCGCCAATAGGCCTCCCAGTCTTTCAGTTTCTCATTTTCGCGGATATAGTCAAATGGCGTTTTGCCCGAGCCATCTTTAGCCTTGAGATCGGCCCCGGCCTTCAGCAAAACGGTGATCACATCCGGATTCGCGTTCAACGCTGCCGCCCCATGCAGCGTGGTCACGCCATCTTCAGTCCGCGCATGAACATCCGCGCCAGCCTCCACTAAGACCGTAACCATTGCCTCGTCCACATTCAAAGCTGCCGCCCAGTGCAGTGGGGTCGCGCCATCTTCGGTCCGCGTATGAACATCCACGCCGGCGGCGATATCGGCCTGCAGGTCCGCCACAGTCGCCGTTTTCCAGAACTCCACATCACACCACCGCCCGCACTCGCCGGCTGTCAAGTCGTCATCCCGGGGATTTATCCCTTTAAATTGACGGGCTGCGGCAAGCGTTTTGCCAGCAGTTTGTAAGGCGCACGGGCGCACGACTCCACCATCCTGCGGAACGGCGGGATATACATGCCAAGAAATCTTCGCTGTCTCCTGTTTTCTGTTCGTCCGTAATTGTCGATGAGGGACTCAACTGATGAGTACCAAACCAGTGGAGGATGAATGACCCGACACTGCCGTTTCGTGATTACGTCTTCAATGCAGCGAGGCCAATCCGTGACCCTCGTGACAGGAACGGCATGTCTGACAAAGTGGAGGGCTGCTCGATAAGACATGGTATAAGCAACCGCTCCTGACGCTCCTGTCCCTTTCAGACCGGGAGCGCGAAGATGGGACAGGTAATGGTCAAACAGGCCAATGACGCCCTGCCGACGAACATAGGCCCTTGAAGAATAGAGTTGCGTGAGTTCAGCATCGTGGTAATACCGGCCAGTCAGGAACTCAACTAGTTGGGGAGAGGGAACGGCATCATCCTCCAAGATCAGGGCATAGGCTATATTCTCAGAGACAATTCGCCGATAGACCTTGATATGTGACAAGGCACAGGCAAACTCGGCATGGGACAGGATTCTTCCCGCTCGTCGCGTGGCAACACGGTCAATCTGGTCTTCATACTGAGGATCGAGTCCATGGCGACCGTCCACGGCATCGACAAACTCAAAGTCGATACCGAGATTGCACAGGGCCTCTGAAATAGCTTCACGCCGTTCGGTGCAATCTAATAGGGACACCACAAAGACGGGGATCGTGGGCGGCATGGCAGTCTTTCTTGGAAAGATGGACCATCAGCCACCGACCGGACATGGTCGGGCCGATTCCGTCCTCCAAGGAGACTGGATGACCCTGCGTATTTACCTGTTCATGATCACCAACCCTGACGATAGCTAGTCGCCATGTTCGGTGATAGGCTCTTGTATTGAGCAGGCGACCCGACAAGGGTGCCCCTCGGAGAACGGAATACTGGGAGTGTATTGATGTTGGTAGGCTATGGCAAGCCTTGGCATTTGATAGCATGCTTTCATTATGCAGGAATTGGTGCCACCGACCCCACAGCACCTGATCGCGTTTGTGATGCTGGTCGTAGTCGGCACGCTTGTTGTGCTATATTTCGAGTGTTACGAGAGTGCGGCTTGTTCCGTGTCGCATGTCTTATCTGATCTGGTCTCCGTCCTGCTCGTGAGTGCCGGATGGAGTATTATCCTAGTGGAGGTCGCCATGTTTGTTGAATCCTGGATCAAGGAACGACGTGAACGACGGTACAAGGAAGAACGGCAATCACTCGTCGAAGAGCTACGCGCCAAGATTCGCTCAACGGGCAAACCGTTAACCGAACAAGACCTTGAAGAATTAGAGCAGGAGACTGGTCACGTTTTGCCGACCAATTCCCGATAGGTCATCGGCTTCCCTGGCATGGCTCCAAAGAGAGCCTGCATCCGGTCTACCGTATCTACCTGACAGTTCCCTTCATTTAGCCGGAAGGTGAACTCGTCAACATACCGATCCAGGTGCTTCACGCTCACTTGATGGAAGGTGCCTTCCAGCCCGCGTTTCAAATTGGCCCACACGCTTTCAATCCCGTTCGTATGCGCCATCCCCCTCACGTACTCATTCGCTGAATGGTTCAGGGTTTCATGCTGATACCCTTTGCGGGTCAGCCCACGATAGGCTCCATGATTATCGGTATAGACTTGTGACCCCTGTTCGACGTGTCGCTGGATCTCCGTCCACAAGGTCAGCCGATCCGTCCCTGTCACCGACTTGGCAATCGTCTTGCCGTCCCGTGCGCGCATGCCCATAACGGCTTGTTTCCCGGTCGATCCACCGCCTTGAGGCTTCGTGCCTTTTTTCAGACGTTTGTTGCGCTCTTTGCCCCCGATGTACGTCTCGTCAATCTCCACAATGCCGGAAAGCAAAATCGACTGCGAATCACAGGCTTTCCGAAGCCGATGCAGCATATACCAGGCATGCGGTTGTTTGATCTTGATCTTTTTGCTTAACTCCATGGAGGAAATGCCCTTCCGATCCGTCAAGAACAGATACGCGGCCATCAGCCATTTGCGCGCGTCGATCTTGTTGCGTTCAAGTGGCGTATTGGTGAAGACCGTGAAGTAGGCCCGACACATCCCACACCAATAGGTGCCTGCCTTCTTTTGAGGCGTAATCTTGTCAGTCTTGTCGCACTTCGCACAGACCGGCTGTCCGTGCCACCGGACCCGCTCGAAGTACTGAATGGCACTCTCGACCGTCGGATATAACTCATTGATTTCAAACAGGCTTAAGGTCTTGGCTTTGTGTGTCGGCATCGTCTTCTCCCTTCGTGAATACTGAAAGCATACTAGCACGATAGAGAAGGTTTGTCAAGTTAAAGGGATAAATCCGACATATGGGGGACTTACCTATTTAACTTAATGCCCTTGAATCTCTTTTGCACGATCGGCAAAATCGCGCAACGCGAACACGCGGCTGTCAGGCTCAGTCTGCCGCATCGATGACATCGAAACGGTCGCCAAGCACACCCGAAATAATGCTGATACTCGAATCTGCTCATGTTGCAAAGTTACAAAGATAAGTCCCCCCCGGACGACTTACTTGAAATGATAGGGATTGTGTAGAGGGGCACCTCCCCTGAGGAGCGAGGGGAGGTGCCTGCTGACAGGAAGAGCCGTCCGGCTCGCGTCAGGTTAAAAGAACCACTGGGTGCGGAAGAAAATGGAGCGCGGCACGTTGGTATGGGCCACGCCGAGCCCGATACTCTGTTCCCCGACGTTCAAAAACTCATGCTGATCGAAGAGATTGATCGCGTCCACGGCAAACAACAGCTTTTGTTTCTTGCCAAAGGGCAGCACGTGCGTCAGGGAGAGATTATACGTGGTGTTCGAATCCGCGTGTCCCGAATTGGTTCTGCCGCCCGGAGGCGTGCTTCGCAGACCGGAGCCGAAGAGCATCTGCCCGGTGACCGTGGTGTTGGGGAAGGGGCGATACGTGACCACCGCCGAACTGGTCATGGTCTGTGAATGATCGCAAAACACGCCTCCGCTCGACTCGATGTCGTCCAGTTCAGGTTCGTGCAACAAAAAGTGTCCGGATTGTAACCCATAGCCCTTGCATTGCCCCCAGGCCACGTTGCCGCGGGCCGTGAGCGTGTCGGTCAGGTTTGCGTTCACGGAAAAATCGATCCCCCGTTGCCAGCCCCGTTCAAACGCAAAATAGTTCAGCATCGGCGTCGTGTTGAACTGATGGGCGTCAGCCTGGTTGGTATTGACCTTGTAATAGCCCGTCACCTGGACCACGACCTGTGTCCCAACCGCGTGTGTCGAGCCGATTTCGAAATAATGCGACCGTTCTGGTTTGGCCTTGACGTTGGCCAGGTGCTCGGGCTGTGCCGTGGTGCCTTCAAGATTGAGGACTTGAAAAGGCAGGGCCTCCAGGTTGGGAGGGGTAAACGAGCGCCCGTAAAACACGTGGAAGGCATGCCGGTTGTTGGGGGTATAGGTGACTCCAAGGCGGGGACTCACTTGAAACGCCTCCACGTACCCGTGAATATTATCCACCCGCAGGCCGAGGTTCATGGTCCAGTGCTCATTGGGCGTGAATTGATCCTGGATCCAGAACTCTTCCCGATACCCGACAATCCGCCGATCGGCATTGCGGGCTAAGACTTCACCCACGGGCTCAGCGCCATGCCCATGTTCGTGAGCTTCTTCCTCTTCCTCCTCCTCCTCATGATCTTCTTCCTCCTCCTGACGTGCAAACACAGACAGGCGGGTTTTATTTCTCGACATCGTCCGGTCCAACTGGAACCCGGCCTTGATCAAGTGACGGGGATTGAGCGCGTGCGTGTAATCGACCCGCATACCCCCGGCAAAGGCCCACCGGTCCTGGTTTCCCGCTGAAAAGGGTTCGGCGTCGTCGCTCGTGTAGGCCAGGATATTATAGGGATCGGTGGTGAACGTCGCCCGGCTGTGCCGGAAGTAGCCGGCCACGCTCACGAACTGCTTGGCATCCATATCGTGTCGCCACACCAGGTGTGAGTACTGGTTATTCTCCACCTGGTTTTCATCGATCTGTTCAGAAGCCACCGGCGTAAAGCCGGAGTCGGTGTGGTCCTGGATCAACTCGACAATCTCCTCATTCGGGGTTTGACCCGGTAGAGTGGGAATTTGCGAGTTTGCCACACTATTCATGAACAACCAGGTCACGTTATTGCGGTTGTTCACCTGGTAATCGCCACGCAGGAAGGTCTGGTTGGTTTCGCCGTGACCATGAAAGATCGACTGACCCAACGTGGGAGGATCGATGGCCCGATTGGTCGTCCGATAATTGTTCATCACGTAGAAGCGGAACCGGTCCCCTGCCGTCCCCCCGTATTCAAACGACGGCAGCACGGTCTCATTCGAGCCCCCGAACACGCCTAATGACCCGAATCCCGGTTTGGTTCCGCTTTTGCTGGTGATGTCGATGACCGCGGCCGTCCGATTCCCGTATTGGGCTTCCATGCCGCCGAGCGTAATGTCCGCCCGCTCCCAGGCCCGCGGGGAGAGGAGGTCCGAAAACTGGCTCGTGACGGTGTCCGGAATGGGTACGCCGTCAATCCGGAATTGGAGATTCGCATGATCCTGCCGGATGTGCACTTGTTTAAGACCGCCGTAGGCTGCGCCGGGGATCGTCACCAGGACGTCGTGCAGGTCCAGATTGTTGCCTCGTGGCAGGGCTTCAATGTCTTTTCGATTGACGGAATAGGTTTCACTGGACGAGTTGGGCTTGATGGGAAGGAGGGGCGCCACGATTTCCAGCGCAATGTCCTGGGTTTCCGTCAGAGTCAACACGACGGGGTCGGGCCTCTCTCGACCGATTGTGATCACCACGTGCTCGGTTCGATACGTATCCTGAACGGCTTGCACGGAAAACACGCCGTCGTTCGGAACAACCAGCACAAATGCGCCCGAATCGGTTGTTGCTCCCGACGTGACCAGGGTCCCTTCCTGATCCCGCAATTCCACGGTGGCCTGGGCAACGCGCCGCAGATCCGCATTCTGCACGTACCCGGTAATCGTCTGATTGGCTGGAGCGGCAGCGCCGTGCTGAGGTGCTCCTCCAAGCAGCGCCAGGGCGACCCCAAGGATGAGCCCTGCCCGCCTGACGGACTGAGTCGTGAATGTAGTCATCGAACGTCTCCCTCTCTTTCAATGGTCGTTCCGTTGTCCCCCTTGAGAGGGGCCTGTCCGGTGCTTATACACGGCCAATTGGTGTTTCGTGAGCCATTTTCAACGAACGGGCGCAAATCATCCATGAACCGAAGATGTGCACTGATGAGAGGAACGGTTTTTCCTCTGTCATCCCCGACTTGATCGGGGATCCAGGGTTTTTCTCTTTGTTTTTGTCGTGAGGGAGTTCGGCTTAGTGCAACGTCAGATAGCTAGGACTTGCGGGTGAGAATCTCTCCGGCGTGTTCACCGGCTTCTTTCACCAGGATCCCCATTTTGGCATGGGAGGGTTCGAAGTCCACGGGGAAATGATGGTGCCGGAGCCGCTGGCTGGTGATCGGGCCGATTGAAGCGACCATGGTTTTCCCCAGCGCGTCCCGAAAGGCCGCGAGTTCATCGGTGGCGCCGAGCAGTTGCACGATATGATCGATTTGGGTGGCGCTGGTGAACAACACGACGGAGGCTTTTCCGTCCACAATGCTGCGCAGTGTTCGTTTGAGAGGCTCCACGTCATCGGGCAGGGCCCACCGGTACACCAACACGCTCTTGACCTGAGCTCCCCGTTCGGCCAATCCTTGCGCGAGGTCCGTGTTTGCCGTCCCGTATTCTTGAATGGCAATCCGGAGTCCGGAAAGTCCTTCCGGTTTGCAAGCATCCAGGGTGTGAAGGATATCCCGCCAGGTATTGGGTTCGGGCACGGTGATGTCGGGTTTCAACCTCAACTCCTTTAGGGCCGCAATGGGTTTTGGCCCACGGCAGACCAGGGTGGTCCTCGTCAGGGCTTGCCGGATCGCTTCCAGGGGAAACCGTGTTTTCCAGACGTCCACCAACGTCCTGGTGCCTACACCCGTCAGTAGAATCAGCAGGTCAACGGTTCCGGCCATGAGGTGCTGCGCGAAATCCAGGGCTTCGGTATTATTTTCCAGGGGGATCTCTTGTATGGATGGGGCTACCATGGGATTCCCTCCGTGCCGGGCAATCAGCGCGGCCATCTGATCCGCCATCCGGCTCTCGAACGCGGCGACGGTCATGCCGGCGAATCCGCGGGTTGCGTCCGGTTCGGAGTTCATCGGGGTGATGGTCACACAGGGCCCGCTCGTTCTGTAGGGAACAACGATCGTTGTTCCCTACTTCTGAGAGCAAGCCGAGTCGTCATTTGGAAATCGCAATGGGCAACGTGGGGGTTTGAGAAATATCGGTCACGGTGAAATGATACAGTTGATACAAGAGATCGAACGCTTCGTGATTCCACCGGTCGAACAATTCTCCTGCTGCGGATTCCTGGTCGATGTAATACCACAACCCGCGTTTCTGAGCGGAGACAATGGCTGCTTCGGGTTGGGTGCGTGACTCCCGGATGGTCAGCGTCTTGGCCGGATTGACGGCCACCGACCCTGTCCGCGGGTCCGGCACCACGTCAAATTCCGGTTCCTCGAAAATCCCTCGTCCGATGAATCCTAAAATCGTCTTGAAGCTGCGCAATTTGATTTCGCCGAACATGGGGAAGTCACCGCCTGGGTGGCCCGGTCGAATATCGACCAGAATATGATGATCGTTGAAACGTTCCGCTTTTCGGTTTAAAGCCTCTCGTTTACTGTTGGAAAGCGTATTCGGGTCATAGTTGGTCATCGCGATCCGTCCGGTCGTCCGTTGGCCCCCGTCGGTGAATTGAAGCGGACCGATAAACAGATGTCGCTCGGAGTGGAGGCGTGACAGATGCATCACCCGCTGCCGGAACTCCCGGTATTCCTTTTTCCGGTGAGGCTGGTTCAACAGGAAACGTCGCTGGTCGTCCTTATTTTCGAGAATGATCCCTCCGGACACCAGACGAAAGAGGATGGCAGGATCGATATCCTGTTGCCCCAGGGACAAGATGGTCTTTTCGGTAATCGGGGTCAACAGGCGTTTGGTGAATTCCTCGCCTTGAATCGGGATAATCGTCACGGTCGGGTTTTCCGCGGCGGAGCTGCCCAACGTCAGAGACAACGAGTCGGCGCCGGGCGATCCGGCCAGCAATCCCGTCAGGCCGCTGTTGACTCGGAAATCAAACGTGGCGGCGATGTTGGAAACGGCCGTGAAATGAATCGGCTCATGGTAGCGGGTGCGGGCAATATTGAGCAGTAAGAGTTCGGTCTCGATCCGATTGACCGTCCAATCGTATTTCAGCACCGCCTTATGCATGGCCACCGGAGAGACGCACCCACTCCAGATCAGGCTCATCCACCACAGGGTGGACATCAGGATCACGGCGTGACGCGTCTGACGTGGGCGTCTGCGTCCCGGTGGAGAATCCCGGTGCGCAGGAAACGAGAATCCGCTGGTTGCCGTGTTCACCGTGTTCATAGTGCGATGGTAACACACGGCCCGTCCCGTGGGGAACACCGATCATTGTTCTCTGCTTATCGAGAGCGGGGTTGCTCCATTCGGTGAGCCCCGTTAAGATGGCTCTCCTGAATTTTGAACCAGGATCAGCATGTCTGAACAACAGGATATTCCACAGGGGAAAGGCTTACGCCACGTGGCCCTGAACGTGACGGATTTGGAAATCTCGAAAACGTTTTATCAGACCTGGTTCGGGATGACGACCGTCTGGGAGCCTGATGCCGAGAACCTGTATATGAGTTCCGGGGTCGACAACCTGGCCCTGCATCAGATTCCACAAGAGAACAGGCCTGCTTTCCAACGGTCTCAAGGGCAATTCCTCGACCATTTGGGATTCGTCATGGATTCGCCGGAAAGCGTGGATCAACTGTATGAACGGGTCGTCAACGCAGGCGTGGAAATTATCCACCACCCGAAGCAACATCGGGACGGCAGTTATTCGTTTTATCTTGCGGATCCCGACCGCATCGTCATCCAGATTTTATACGAACCCACCATCAGTCCGATTCGTTTTTCAACGGAGACGTAAGGGGGTGCCCCCACTCGGTTGCGTCATGACTTGATGGTGGACCCTCTGACGAAGAAAGACTCTATGGCTCTCTGGGATCGCGTCGGCCTCAATCAGTTCGTCGGACTTCAACCGTGGGTGTGGGTGCAACTGGAAAGCGCCGAGCCGCCGGGTCCTTTCCCTTTTATGGGAGGCGTGGACCCGGAGGTCGTGGCAAGTCTTCATGAAGTCCACGGCATTCTCATGAGTGCGGTGGAAACGGCCATCAGTGACGTATTTGCAAGTCGAACGTCGGTCGATGATGAGGCGGCCGGTCGCCGGCTGGAAGATGCCTATGCGGAAGTCGTGCAGTCACGACCCCGGCTCCGGCAACACATCCGGTGTGGACGGAATCCCGACGGCACCTTCGTATGGGAATTTCCCAAGGACCGGCATCAGTCGGCGGTCATGAATTACGCGGGTCTGCGTATTTTCAACGCGGTGAACCGGGAAGCGCTGCCGATGGGGTTCGATCGCCCGCTCTCCCCCGTGGTGGGTAAGCTGTTGGGTTGTTTGAACGGCACCCGGACCGTCTCGGAAATTCGCACGATTGTCACGACCGCCGGTCGTGACGCGGCGCCACAGTTACTGCACCTGCTTGAGCAACTCGACTCGCACGAGTGTTTAGCCGTGACGAGCCACTCCTCGATTCGAACGCAGTGGCTCGACGTGACCAAGGATCAGGATACGGTTCATTTGGGTCATGCGGCCTTGATGTATCGACAACAAGACCGGTTCTTCTGGTTTGATCCGTGGCTGATGCCCTGGTTTGCCGAATCCCCGGTGCCTTCGCTGTGGACGTCGTTGTTGCCGTCACCGGCCGCCGTGTTCCTGACGCACGACCATGATGATCATGTCGATCCCCGCACGTTGCTGCACCTACCGAAGGACGTGCCGGTGATCGTGCCCAGCCGGAAAAACCGGAAGACGTGGCATTTCGATTATCTGTCCCTGATGCGGGAACTGGGCTTTACGAACGTCATTGAACTGGCGCATGGAGAATCCTGGAAATTTGACGGTGGGCAGGTGGTGTCGGTTCCGTTTTTCGGTGAGGATCCTTGTGACCTTGCGCTTCCACGAAATTGCTATTTAATCAGCGATCGGGGACACAATACCCTGGTCCATGCCGACAGCGGTCCGACGAACGACGGGCATTCGGCGATCGAGGATGGGGTCATCGCCCGGCTCGTGGAGCACCATGGTCCGATTGCGACCGTCTACGCTTCGCAACAACAGTTGAAAGAAATTCGTTCCTACGCGGCGCATGCGAGTTTGTCTCATCCCGGCAAGTGGCTGGAGGTGGGGGAAAACGGATTCCTCACCAATCACTACCTGTCGGAGTTGATGCAACACGCCCAAGCCACATTATTCGTCTCGTACGCCACGGGCGGCGCGGATTGGTATCCGGACCATTTGTCGTTCATGTTCAGCGATCGCAATCCGGCCCGTACGGCGTTACTCACCGCCCACTGGGATCCCCCGGAATCCCTGCGGGACGTACTGGCGGCATCCGGCCGTCAGTACCATCATGGCCAAGCCTTGGACATCGTTCGCGTGCCTGCGCCGGGGCAAGTCCGGATCATCCAAAAGAACGCCGCCGTCTCGCCGCTCTCTCTGTATCAACTCGATCATGACGTGCCCGCTTTCCTCAAGAGCGCGCCTCTTTAAACCCTTCTTGCTGTTCAGCGGCTAATGTGATAGGACTAAGTGCTTTTTACGACGGGAGGACGTGTGATGACCGATCAATCAATGCCCGTATCCGTGATTGATGAGGACGAGTCGTTTCCTGAATGGGTCACGGTCGTTGGGGTGAAAATTCGCGACCATGGTGAGGTCAAAGTGGCCCGGACGACCGATTCCACCCTGAAGGCCGGCGATCACGTGCTTATGGAATTGGAGAACGATACGACCTATGGGACCGTCTTTTCCCCGCCGCATCTTCAACCGTTCCTCCCTCCCATGCGGGTGATGCGGGGTATCCTTCGGAAAGCCACGCCGGAGGACGAAACCGCTATTGCCCATCAAAAAGAGTTATCCTCCTCCGGTATCGCGTTCTGTCGAGAGCGGGCCCAGGCGCTGGGTTTGCAGATGAAGTTGGTCGAAGTGTACGGATCGCTTCGGCGGCGGGCCCTGACGTTCAGCTACACGGCGGAATCTCGCGTTGATTTTCGGCAACTCGTCAAGGATTTGGCGCGCGAGTTTAATTGTTGGATTGAAATGCGACAAATTTCCAGCAGGGATGAAGCTCGTCGTCTGAGTGGGGTCGATACCTGCGGGCTGGTCTTGTGTTGCGCGAATTTTCTCACGGATTTTAAACCGGTGAATCTCAAGTTATCCCGTCGTGAAGCGGCGTGGTCCAATGACGCGCATCGCATCGGGGTCTGTGGACGGTTGAAATGTTGCCTGATGTTTGAAAACGAGGATTGGCCCACCCCCAAAGCGCCCGATCAACAACTCATTCAACCCACTCGATCGTAATTGGTTTCCTGCCCCGCACGCAGCCGGGCCGCAGTCTCAAGAGGTGTTTCAGATGAGTGCCCAGCCTCGTTTTATCCTTTACGCCCATAACGCCACCTACGACAAATTACACCAGGTGGCGACCCTGGCCCTGACGGCCTCGGCCATGGGAAAAGACGTGGTCGTCGTGCTGTTGTTTTGGACCATTAGAAAGCTCGCCGAGGGGAAGCTCGATGACGTCGATTTTCCGCCGGAGTATCATCGCTACCATGATGACGTGGCCCGCTTGCTGGCCGAACGCAAGGTTCCCCTGATTTCGGAAATGTTTGAAGAGGCGAAAAAGGTGGGGAAATTCCGTCTCATCGCGTGCAGCGCCGGCCTGGAATACATGGGTGTCGACGCGGAAGCCGTGGCCACACAGGTTGATGAGGTGATGGGGCTTCCCGCCATCCTTTCGCTGGCCGCCGGTGCCGAGACGACCCTGTTCGTGTAGCCTGCCGTTTCCCGGTCACGGTGCCGTCTCCGAGGCGTCCCTCACGTTCCCGCTGTTCGCTTGACAAGTTTCGTCCGTTGTGGACAATAAGTACTTCCACGAGACGTCCATTCAGTCAGGAGTTTGCCATGGCCGAGCAGAGAGCAGAGCTGGGCGGTTTTGGCGCCGGAACAGCCGGAACGAAGGCGCCGATCGAGCCGTCGCTTTGGAATGCCCTCCCGTACTTCGTATCCCTCCCAATTCTTCCATTAGTTGCCTATGCCGCGCTTCACGGCGGGTGGTGGATTGCGGCTCCGTTCCTCTTCTTCATGGTCCCTGACGTTTTCGACCCCGTGTTCGGCATGGAAGAGCGGAACATGGACCCGAAGAAGACCAGTGAGCGCCAGTTGCTCTGGTACAAGCTGGCCCTTTGGATGTGGGCCGTAGGCTGGCCGGTCACGCTCGTGTTCTCGCTTTGGCAGATCCTTGTCATCGGCCATTTGTCCGCCTGGGAAGTCTTCTTCATGGCGATGGTGCTGACCACCGTGGCCCAGCCCTGCTTTATCGTCGGCCACGAGATGGTCCACCGGCGTTCCGTGCTGGAGCGCCGGATCGGTGAATTCCTGTTGGCGTCCGTCTCTTACCCGCATTATGCAACGGAGCACATCTATGTTCATCACGCCCTTGCCTGTACGCCCGGCGACTCCGGGTCCGCGCCTAAAGGCAAGAGCTTTTGGCGATACTTGCCCGTGGAACTCAAAAGCAACCTCGTCGAAGCGTGGGGTTGCGAGCGCGACCGGCTGATGCGCTGTCAGTTGCCGGTTTGGCACTACACGAATCCATTCTGGCGGTACTTCTTCGAAACCGCCGCGTGGTATGCACTGGTCTATTGGATGGGCGGACCATGGACACTCTTGGTCTTCATCATGCTCTGCGGCAGCGTGATTTTCTCAATGAAAGCCATCAACTATGTCCAGCACTACGGGTTACGGCGCATCAGGCTGCCTAACGGCCGATTCGAGCGGGTCCATCCGCGGCATTCCTGGAACGCCGATTACAAGTTGAGCAACTGGTTTTTTTACAATAACCAGCGTCATTCCGATCATCATGCCGCTGCCAGCCGGCGCTACCCGCTGTTGCAGCATTTTGGCGAGAACGAAGCGCCCCAACTGCCGGGAAGCTACATAAAGATGTTTGGCTTGGTCATATTTCCCAAGCTCTGGTTCCGGACGATGGACCCGTTGGTGGATCGCTGGCGTGCGCACTTCTATCCGCAGATCGACGATTGGAGCGCCTATGACAGCCGTGCGTCCGCCGCGCGTCCGGAGGCATTTGAGGCGATCGCTGAGATTCTCGGGTCCGCGCCGCGCCTCGCCGAGTGGATCAACCGCGCTCCGGAATTGATTGACAACCTTCAGGACAGGGAGTTCACGGATTTGGATCTCCCGGATGGGTTCGGACCGGACCCGGAATTCGAGAAGATCGCTCGCCGCGGCCTCGCCCGCGTGTACTGGACACGCGAATTCGGTGTCGCCGAAATGAAGGAGCAGATCGCCGAGGTTCCCGCCCAGGATGTGCGAGACACGGTACAGACGGCTCGGCACTGGTCCAACGACAAGGTTTTCCAGATCGGCGTGCATACGATGCGCGGCAACCTGTCTCCGGTCGAGGCGGGGACGGCGCTGTCCAACATTGCCGAAGCTTCCGTCGCCGCCGTGCTGTCGGCCGCAGACGAAGATTTCACCGACCCCCGCGCCAAGGGCGGGGTGACAGCGGTGGTCTTGGGCGATCTGACCAGCAAGGAGGCGGCGCCCGGTGCAGAACTCGACGTCATGTTCGTGTACGACGGCGGTCCTGCCGAATATTATGAAACTCTATGCCGCCGCTTCCTTGAGGCGCTCCGTGGGTTGTCGCACGACAACCTGCTTTTTGCACCGGTCCCACCCGGCCGTGAGGCGAAGCCCGTCCATTCGCTCTCGGATCTCGCGGAACGAGGATCGGCCGGCGGGCTTCTGGACCTGACACGGGCGCGATGCATCTTCACGTCCGGCGATCCCGATATCGGGAGGCGATTCAACGAGGCGCGACGTGAAATTCTGGTCCATGGTGCCGCGCGCGGCTCGCTGTTGGCTGAATTGCGGAAAGTGTCCACGGGAGCGGCCGAGCCCGGCCTGCTGTCGATCGACGACATGCGTGGCGGTCTCCGGGATATGGAGCGTGCCGCCCGCTTCCTGCAATTGACCGATGCCGCGGTCCCGGATATGTCGGCGCCGCCCGCGGGTTCCGTGTTCAAGACCGCTGGCAGGCGTGGGTTCCTTCCCGTCACCACCGTGGAACGTCTTGTCACGGCTGAGACGCTGTGGCGGAATTTGCGCGGCATCCTGCGGCTGGTTGCGGACGAAGGTTTCGCGGTCGAGACGGCTGCCCCGAAAGTTAGGGCCGTCATCGCCCAAGCCTGCGGGATGGATGATTTCGAGGCCTTGGCCGCCGCGATCCGCGAAACAGCGTCTCGTGCCGCCGCCGATATTGACGCGCTGGAGGGCATGACCTCAAACCGCTAACCCTCGACGCAAAGCGACGGAGACTTTAACCCGCAATATCGTTCCTGAGCACCACACAGGCTGTCAGCCAGTTGCGTTGGGAGGATAGGATCATCGTTCCGTCAATTCTATAGTGCGCTATGGCTTTTGGCGCAAGGTGTATGGAGCGTAAGGCCTTGCTGCTAAAAGTTGCTTATCGAGATGTCTGGATCGAATCAACACGACGGCGAACGAGGACCAGTTCCGGGAGTAGCGGGCTCAGGGGACAGCATGGACGACAAGACGCAGATGCGCAAGAACACGGGGCGCGGAATACTGAAGAAGATCACCGCCGCCGACTCCGGCCTCGTCGAAGTGCCGGTGCTCACGCCGCACTTCGATATTCGCCCGATCGAAGATGGGCAAGTCCTTCTGGTATCCGAAACCTTCAACACGTTGCTCCGCGGACGGATTCATTGCGATCTCCTCCCGCTTCTGGACGGTCGCCACTCCCACCAGGAGATCAGTGCAACCCTTGCCGGTTCGTATTCCGCACGCGACGTCCAGACGGCGCTGGTTTCCCTGGTATCCAGAGGATACGTCGTTTCGGGCGAATATGCCATGGAACGAGGTCGGGCGGCGTTTTGGTCCTCCTTGGGAGCCACTCCCCGATGGGCTGAGGAACGTCTCGGGGCTTCGAGCGTAGCGATCGCCGGCGATGACGGTCGCCTCGCCCGGCAGATCAAGGCCATGGGAGTGGCCGTGGGTTCTGACCATCCCATGCTCTCCGTCGTCGTTTGCGCCGATTATCTCGACGAACGGCATGCCGCTATCAATCACCTCCATCTTGCGTCCGGTATCCCGTGGATGCTGTTCAAACCAAGAGGGGTGCAGTCATTGTTCGGCCCGATCTTCCGTCCCGCGCAGCAGGGACCTTGCTGGGACGGCCTCGCATATCGCTTGCGCGGCCACCAAGAAGTCCACAACCTCCTGCGCAACCTTGGCGGTGAGGACGCCGCCTTCCTTCCTTGTGCAGACGAACCTGTCGTCTTGGATGCGGTATACGGCCTCGTCGCAGGTGAAATCGCCAAGTGGCTGGTCTTTGAGGAATTGGCGCCCATCCATGCTCGGATAATCTCACTGGACGTCGTTCATCTGACGAGTGCGCACCATGCGACCATGCGCCGTCCGCAGTGCTTCACCTGCGGCGACGAAGAGTTCTATCGCGCCGATCGGCCAGCGGTTCCGGTGCGGCTGAAGCCAAGCCCGAAAAGCGTTCGCAACAGTGGCGGCGCGCGTTTGGTATCCCCGGAAGAAACCCTCGCCAAGTACCGTCATCTCATCAGTCCGGTCAGCGGTGTCGTGACGTGGGTCGAGCGCACCACGGATGAGACTGATCCCTGGTTGCACGTCTATTGGGCCGGGAACAATTTCGCGCTGAGAAGCCGGAAACTGAGTTCGCTTCGGTGAAGCCTGCGAAGCAAGAGCGCAGGCAAAGGCGCCACGCGGCTGCAGTCCGAAGCGAGTGCGCTCTGCGAGGCAGTAGAGCGCTATTCCGGAGCGTTTCACGGTGACGAGATCCGCTGCAGGAGACGCTTCGTGGATTTCATTTCGGCTGGGGAATCGGAAGCGATCCATCCCAACGAGGTCCAGCTCTTCAGCGATTGGCAACTGGACCATGCGGAAGAAGTCAACGCCCGAAAACACCCCTACAATATCGTTCCCGTGCGTCTCGACCCGAACGCAGAGATAGATTGGTCACCCGTGTGGTCGCTGACCCAGGATCGGCATCGATACCTGCCGACATCCATGCTCTACGGCATGACGCCGGAGCAGCGTGGCGATTTGGACTTTTGGGCAGATTCGAACGGCTGCGCCGCGGGCAATACGCTCGAAGAGGCGATCCTGCAGGGGTTCTTCGAGCTGGTGGAACGTGATGCTTTCGCGGTCTGGTGGTACAACCGGTTACGCCTACCCGCGGTGGACCTCGAGAGTTTCGGCGATGAATACCTCGCGTCTGCGCGTGAGTACTACCGCGGCCTAAACCGCGAATTGTGGGTGTTGGATGTCACCAACAATCTTGGCATTCCGGTCTTTGTCGCCCTCTCGCGCCGGACCGACAAGGATGCCGAAGACATCATTTACGGGGCCGGGGCGCACATGGACCCGTTCATTGCGGCCATGCGTGCGGTATGTGAAGTGAACCAGTGCCTGACTTGGGTCCAGGTATCGGAGCGCGCCGCCGCCGGTCATGACATGATGGATCCGCTGTGCCGGTGGTGGTGGCAAAACGGAAAGCTTGTTGATCACTCCTATCTGGCGCCGGTGCCTGGTGCCATCCCGCGCGGAACATTGGACTATGCCGTTCCCGATACGACTGACGTGAGGGAGGATGTGGAGCGATGCCGTGCGCTGGTCGAAGCCAAGGGCATGGAATTCCTGGTGTTGGACCAGACCCGGCCCGATATCGGCATGCCGGTGGTTCGAGTCATCGTGCCCGGTCTTCGCCACTTCTGGGAACGCTTTGCAACGGGACGTCTGTTCGATGTTCCGGTCGAGATGGGGTGGCGCGAACGACCTCTAGCTGAGGCCGATCTCAATCCCGCACCGGTCATTGCTTGAGCAACTGCTATGAACCTTGAGGAACATTGGGACGCCACTGAGGAAAGCCTTCTGCGCGAGGCGAGGTCTTTGAAGGATCTGCTGGCACAGTTCCGGAGCCGTACGTCCCCGCTGCTCATCGGCGATCAGGAATGGGCGCGGCTGTTGGAGCGGGCCGCTGAACTGCCCTCGACTATGGCGGCCTTCCCTTTCGGGTTGGAGTTGCCGCTGCATGAAGCGCGATCGAAAGCGGATCTCGGTGTCTCGCTCTATGGGGGGAGTCGGTCGGCTGCGTTCTTCGCAGAGAGGGGGCAGTCTGAAAACGGAGATCAGTCGGTGGCGCGAATCACTTGGCTGCTTGACCAGACGGGATCAGAGGAATCCCCTCTTCGACGCGTTGCCGGCAGGAAGATGCTGCTCGAATACGACATCCCCTTGACCGAGCGTGACGCCTTTCCGGATCCTGGGATCTTCCTCTATCCCGATGAAGGGGTGCTGGTCGGCGACCGTTCCGACCAAAGGCTTCGGGACCTGGGTGTTGTGGTGGATGCGGTGATCTCCGGTGCCGGGTGGGACTTCAACCCTGCCGAACGCCGACAGGTTGAGCAGGTGTATCTGGCCATGAAACCGGATACGTGCATTCGGGCCGTCGGCGTCTTTCCGTCGCGAAGCAGGGCGATTCGCCTTGCAATCACGGGGTTCAGAACAACACGAGACCTCACGGCGTTTCTGGAACGCGCGGGCTGGCCGGGCCGGCATTCAATGGTCACCTCCGTCGTGTCGCCTCTCGAGGAACGCGGTGCCTTTGCCTACTTGGGAGTTCACTTCGACGTGCTGGCAGGTGAAGTGGGGCCGACGCTTGGCCTGAGCTTTTATGCCCAGGAGGGGCAATGGTTGAAGGACTTCCACCCTTGGTCGTCCCTCATCGACGGCATACACGAGGCCGGGTTCGCTGTTCCGGAAAAACTGTCGGCGTTGGCCGACTCGTCGTGCGGGGTGGAAGCGCTGTTCGTCAAGTCCGGCATCATCATGCTCCTGCGTGGCATTCACCACATCAAGCTAGTACTGACCGGGGATAAAGTCGAGCAGGTCAAGGCCTACATCTTCTTCTGGATGCGACGCGCACAACCCATGGATGGAAGTTCTACCAAGTAGCTTTCAGCGTGCTGTAATGGCTGGCCCGCAATTGGCCGTGGCCCGGTTATGCTGCAATTCAGAGCTCCTGCAGCGGCCTCGCACCCGAAAAGAAGTGGTAGGTGAACACGCCTTCCCCCAGCCCCTGATCGAAGGCGAGAGCCGCCTCCATGAATTCGTGGTACGCCCGTTCCGGGCCACGGGGAGGAGGGGTGACGAACGAAAGCCACAACCAGAATTTCCGGACTCTTTCCATATATGGCGCCACCTTCGCCGTGAGGTCATGCTCACGAATGTTCTCGAACCCGGTTTCCTCCAGAGCCGCGAGCACGTCGCGCCACGGTACCCAGGGCGGCATGCGGAAGCCGTATTGCATGCGGGCGTGAACCGTTTCCTGGGCCTCGGACAGCGGTTCGCCGCTCAGGAAACCGTCCAAGGCCTGCCAGCGTCCTCCCGGTTTAAGCACACGATAGACGCCGCTGAGATAAGCGCGCTTGTCTGTCGCATAGCCGAACGATTCGTGGTTGAGCACGGCGTCGAAAGAGGCGTCGGGGAACGGCATTTCCATGAAATCGCCATAACGGAATTCGACCAGGTGGCCGACTCCCCGTTGTTTCGCCTGCTCCGTCGCCACGGCGACGTGGGGTTCGCAAATCGTCAAACCGGTGACATGCGCGCCGTAGGTTTCCGCCAGCGCGATCGCGGTTCCACCGAGGCCGCAGCCGGCGTCCAGAATACGGCATTCAGGTCCGAGGTCACACCCATCAACCAGAGTGCGGCTTGAGCGCCGGAGAGCTTCCGGCCCGGACTTTGTGTCCGGTTCCCAGAGGCCGAAGTGACACGCCAGCAGATCCCCTCCACCGTATTTCAGTATGGAGTCGGTCATCGCCTCGTAGTGCGATGGGACGGAGGTTTCCCACTGCGATCCACTCTCCGGCGTTTGTTGTAAACGGTCCATGACGCGGCAGTCTACGTAGACGCACAGAGTTTTGCAAGGGAGGAACTCCGCGTATGATGTACGAGAGCTTGTGTTGGTAAATTCTTGTCAACGAATGACTGATCCCATAAAATTCCCAAGATGAGGTGACGGTTGAGATATCCAAACAATTCGCACTGAGTGTGAAGACGAAGCAAGGCAGAGAGAAAAGGCACCTAACGGGACAATGGTGAGCACGAAAGGCAGACAAAAATGATGAATCGAGGTCTTGTGCCCAGCGTCAGCAGAGACTGGAAAGATCGGGAGGCGTGCTCATACGACTTCGGAAGAATGACCAGGAGGACGCCGGCAGCTGTGGCGACACCGAAGAGTGTCGAAGAAGTATCCAGCATCGTCCGTTGGGCGGCGCGTGACGAAGTTCAGATAGCCATTCGAGGGGGCGGTCATTCCCAGGGTGGACAAAGCCTCACAGACCGGGGTTTGGTGCTTGACACGATGCGGCTTAATCGAGTTCAACCCCTGGGGCAAGAGTTGGTGCGCGCGCAAGGCGGATCGCAGTGGGGCAAGGTCGTGGACGCGCTGCATGGGGCACGACAACTACCACGGGTACTGGTGGACATCGGCGAAGTGACCGTGGGCGGAACGCTGTCTGCCGGAGGTCTCGGGACCACCTCGCACCGGTATGGGCCGCAGATCGGACAGGTGGAGCAGCTCGAAGTAGTGATCGGAACCGGCGAGCGAATAGTATGCTCAAGGACCCAAAACGCGAACCTCTTCGATGCAGTGAGAGGAGGCCAGGGACAGTTCGGCATCATTACCGAGGCGTGGATCCGACTTCGAAGGGCTGGAGAACGGATCCGGCTGTACGAACTCCGCTACCGTGACTTCGAACGGTTCGCAAGGGACTTCGAGCAAATCGTCGACGAAGACCGGTTCGACCATCTGCGGGCGGAAGTTCGGATCCACGCACGGGAAATTATCTTGATGGCCGGCACTGAGCACGACCAGGAATACGACGACGGGGAGGTGCTTGAAGGGCTGGGGTACGATAAGATTGTATCTATTAAGGACACGGCCGAGGTCGCACGCTCCGTCATCTACCCAAAACAGGCATTCAACTGGGCGAAGTACTACCCGTGGCGGGACTGGCTCCTGCCTTGGGAGACGCTTCGAGCGGTACTCGCCAAAACATGGCTAGACCCACGCTGGGTGCTGGGACCACCTTTTAGCTGGATAGGGATGTACCCGATCAGAACGGGGGCGATCGACGCTCCGCTCTTCATGCATCCGAAGGGAAAGTGCATGATCTCTTACTCGATCTTTACCGTGCAGCATGAACGCCGCAGGGCAGACGAACTGGCAAGAAGACTAGCGGAGATCGACAGAACGCTCGTCGAACTCGGAGGAAAGGCCTACCTGTCAGGGAGCGTGGGCTATGGGCCCAAGGAATGGGAGGAACACTACGGAGACAAGTTTGAAATGGGAATCAGATGGAAGAGAGAGTTCGATCCGAAGCAGATATTCCGATGGGAAGGCATGCCATTCACTGAAAGCCAGGCGGTATCCGGCTAGGGGTGTCGTGGTTCCGTATCACCCGTTCAAGGGATCGGTTGCCACGATCCACGGCCATCAGCAAGGGCGGAAGGAGCAGGAAATCGGCGAGCAGCGCGAACGCGATGATCATCGAAGCGAGCCAGCCCAACCCCGCGGTAGGAAGGAATGGGGATAGCACCAGGATGAGAAAGCCTGACACCAGAACGGCCGTGGTCGTGAATATGGCCCGCCCAACGGTCTGCAATGCGTAGCGCACCGCATCTTCTGGCGTGGAGCCGTGCTCGTGCCGCGCACGGCGGTATTTGCTGAGAAAGTGCACCGTGTCATCCACCACGATTCCGATCGTCATAGCCATAACGACCGACAGCGCGAGTCCGACTTCTCCCACCATCAGCCCCCAGATTCCAAACCCCATCACACCCGGGATGAAATTGGGGACCAGGCTTACGAGGCCGATCCGGAGCGAACGGAGGGCGGCGATCAGAATGACGGAAACGCCGAGGAACGCGATGGTTGTTCCGAGCAACATCGCCCGGATGTTGCGTTGCCCGATGTGTGCGAACATCAGCGCGGGTCCCGAACTTTCAGCGCGGATGATGTGCGGTGCATTGCTGTCCAGCCATGCCTCCACACGCGCGTTGAGTTCCAGCACCTCCCGTGAGGAGAGGGTCTTCGCCTGCACCGTCATGCGCGTTGCCGATTTGGACACGTCGATCCGGTTGTTGAGGTCGAGGCCAAAGGGAAGCGAGAGTTCATACAGCAGCAGGTACTGCGATGCGAGTTCGCGACTTGCGGGAAGCCGGTAGGCTGCCGGGTCGTCACCGTGCATGTTCTTGTTGAGTTCACGAAAGGTGTCACTGATGACCGTAACGTGGCGGGTTTCGGGTTGGGCCCGGTACCAGTCGGCAAAGGCCGACAAGTCCGTGAGGTAGGCGGGATCGGCGATTTCGCCAGGACCGGGTGAAAAGAGCGAGTAGTCGAGCACGGTGTTTCCGCTCAGGTGTTCGTCTAAGAAGTCCGTGTCTTGGCGGACTTCGACGCTTTCATCAAAGAAATGCACCAAGACGTCGTTCAACTCGTTGCGCGGGACGGCTGCGAGTAGCGCCAGGACGACCGCTGTCGATCCCCACAGCAGAACCTTCCTCCGGCGCACGACGAATTCCGCGACGGAGGCCATCGCCTGGTCATTGTGCCGACCAACGGCAGGTACGCGTACCGGGAGGAGCGAAAGTAGCGCCGGCAGGAACGTGACCGAGAGCACGAACGAGGCGCCCACGCCGAATGCGACGAACGTTCCAAGGTGACGGTACGGAGGCACTTCGGAAAAGTTCATGGCCAGGAACCCGATTGCCGTCGTGAGGCTTGCAAGAAAGACCGGGTGAAGATTGACCCTGAGAGATTCGATGATCGCCGTCCGTTTCGAATTCCCGGCCCGCAGCCGCTGCAGCAAAGTCGCCAGCAGGTGCACGCTGTTGGCGACGGTGACCATCAGCACGATGGTGGGCGCCGGTGCTACAGGAGGTGAGAACGGTAGGCCGACCCAGCCGCCCAGCCCCATGGCCGCGAGAACGGAGAAGACGATAACGAGTCCCGTCACCGCTACCCCTGCGAACCCCCGTATCAGGACACCGAGAACCAGGGCCATGATCAACAGGCTCGCGGGCAGGAAGGTCTTCTGACTGTCTATCGATGCTTCCGAAAAGGCGTTGTTGATAATCACCGTCCCGATCAGGCGGACATCGATGCCTGGAAACCGCTCTTCCGCCTCGGTGGCAAGGCCGCGGGCGAATGCGGCGACTTCGGGAATCCTGAAGGCCTCGTCTTCCTCGGGGAGGTGCACGGTGACGTTGACGGCGCTCACTCCTCCGTCACGGGCCAGGAGGTTGCCTGCAAGCCGAAGGTCGGCCAGCGCCGTTGCGCGGATCCGGTTTCGTTCCTGCGCATCGCTCAATTTCGTCGGGTCGACAAGGTTGCGCACGGACAGGTCGTCGCCTTCCACGGTCGTGTGCTGGAAGTTTGCGATTGAATCGACCCTCGTGGAGTACGGCGTCTGCCACGCGAGTTCGGTCAGCCAGACCGCGGCCGCGAGGGCCTGTTCCGACGTGGCATCGCGATCGTCCGGAACGATCATAAAGAGGATGTTGTCGCTTTTTCCGTAGGTATTTTCCAGTGATTCGAGTGCCAGGAGTTGAGGATTGTCCTGGCTGAAGAACATGCGGTAATTCGTGGAGAACTTGAGGAACAGGCTGCCGCTGGCAGCTAGGGCGACCAGGATCAGAGAGATCACGATGACCGGCCAGCGGGCCTCGACCACCCACTCGCCGAATCGTGCTTCGAAATGTCGCATCGCGAAACCGGGCTTGTTCGCCATAGTCGAAGGCACCATGCACAAAACGTCGCTGGAAGACAATAACGCCCCAAGCTTAAACAAGCCTGGGCCGCTCAAACGAAATCGAAAGCCAAACCAAAACGCCCTTTGATGCAACGAAGAGCATCAAAGGGCGTTTTTTACATCCAACTGCTAAAAGAAAGAACTCAAAGGCAGCAGGAGAGACCTGCAGCGATCTGATCGAGTTGTTCCTCGTCCAGTTGGGGGCCGGCCGGCAATGCCAGATGAAAAGTGTTCTTGTCGCTCTGATGGACATGGATGTTAAGGCTGTCTGGCACTTCGATACCGAATTCCTGGTGAATCACAGCCTTGGGATCCGCCATGAGTTGTTGGCGGAAATCCAAGTCTTCGAAGGCCTTTTCAGTCAGCTTGCGACGCATTTCCTCGGCCGTCGTCATGGCTGTTTGTACAGCATCAGTCATTGCACTCATAATTTCACCTCCCATCTAAGAAAATAATCTAATCAAATGCACTATTTATATCATAATATAAGTGGCGGTTCAATACTTTTTTAAATATTTTTCAAGGAAACTGGCTATCTGTCAAGCCATTTGTCGGCGAACCAGATCATGAAAGACGCCTTCGGTCTCGACCAGTTCCGAAAATGACCCTTCCTGGACCACCTTTCCGGCACGCAGCACGTAGATGCGATCCGCTTGGCGCAACGTGGAGAGGCGGTGGGCAATGATGATACGCGTCGAGGTCATGCGTGCGAGGTTCACCATAATCTTGGACTGGCTTTCGTTGTCCAGCCAGTTTGTGGCTTCATCGAGCAGGAGAATGCGGGGATTGCGGACCAACGCGTGAGCGATTGTGATTCGCTGGCTTTCGCCTCCCGACGTGACGCTGGCACTGGCGCCTACGTTCGTGAACATCTGCATCGGCATTGCCGCGATCTCGCGATCGACGGCTGCGAGCCTCACTGCCTTCCATGCATCCTCGACGGTCGTTCCTTCGTGATTTCCGACGATGTTGTCCCACAGGTCTTGCGGATGGAGCTGCACGTTCTGCGGAATCGCACCGATCTGCCGGCGCACCTGCTTGATATTGAGGTGTTTGAGATCGCGCCCGTCATAGTACACTGCTCCGGCGGACGGCTGGTCCAACCCCAGCGCAAGCCGGAAGAGTGTGCTCTTGCCGGCACCAGACTCACCGGCAATGGCAATGAACTCGCCGGGCCGGGCATGAATCGACACGTCTTCCAGGATCAACGGGCCATCTGGGTCGTACTGGAAGCTGACGTGGTCGAACACGATTTCGCCGCCCAGAGTCTCCACGGGTTCTCCTTCGACGCTTATCTCCGGGGGCTCGGTGAGAAACGGCCGGACCTGTTCCAGGGCCGGCATGATGGCGGCAACGGCGCTGAACGATGTACCCAGGCGGGCTACCCCCGTCAGGAACAACATGAACAAGAGGTAGACGACGAAAAAGTCTCCGACCGTGATGGTCTCTCGGTCCGGATAGGTTGCCATCAGGATCAGCATTGCCCCGGCAAGGAAAGGCAGCGCTGCACCGAATGCCTGCAAATGCGTTTCGAAGGTACCGCGTTCCAACTCCGCCTGCTTCTGCTCACGATAGTCCCGTGCCCAGACGGCAAACGCCGACCCTTCAGCTCCGTCGACGCGCAGTTTGGAAATACCGTTGATGAGCTGGAACAGGCGGCCGGCCAGATGTTGGATGGTCCGGATCACCCGGCCCTGAGGCGATATCTGACCTAGGCCGAGGATCACGGTCACGATGAGAGACAGGAAACCGAACTCGGCGGTGATGCCACCCAGCATGGCATCATAGAGGCAAATGAGCAAGAACGCGGGCGACAGGAAAACGATCGATAGCACGACGTTGGCGATCACGTCCTGCACGGCGTCGCGAAGGTACTGGAACGTCATACCCCGCATGGCGAGGTCGCCGGCCGGGTAGCGATGCAGGAAACTCGGCGGGAGCCGGAGCAAACGATCCCAAAACGCGGCTTCCACCCGGGAGGTAGCGCGTCCTTCGATGCGCATTAATGCCGTTCCCTGGAGGACGTGCAGCAGTGCCCGGACCAATGCGAATGCCGCCAGTGCCGCGGTCGCCGCGTACAACATGCCGGTTGCGCCTGTGGGGATCACGTCGTTTAGGATGAAACCCACCACCACGGCAGGCAGCAACATCACGAGACCGCCCAGCAGCCCGGTTAATGCGAAGCGCAGGAGGTCGATGGTGAGTCCCTTTCTGGCGAGCCGGAACACATCCTGCGGCCCGGCGCTTGTGGACGGCAGTAGTTGATAGAACAGCCATGCCTCGGCACGGAGCGATTCGGCGCGTTCGGCCGTGACCCTGGTCTTGCGCCCGGCGGGATCCACTTCCCGATAGCGTCCCAGCACACCCGGTAACAACGCCACCGGCCGGCCGTCGTCCGCCCGAAACGCCAACATCGCGCCGCTGTCGCCGATCCACCACCTGTCCTCCCGGATAAGCCGTACCCGCCGGCTGCGCACTCTGGACGCATCCAACACGTCACTGAACGTAGTAGCGGCATCGGATGTATTCGTCTTGGCGGGCCATTTGAAGTCGATTCCCTCATAGCGACCGATAATCCGCAGGACATTGAGCAGTGCGGAGTCGCTCCCGCCGGCGACTTCCGATTCCAACAGGCCATAGAGGTTGAACAGGCGACGCCGGGCGCCTTCCTCATCGGTGCGTCGGTTAGTTGCCCGGGCCCGCTCCAAGTTTGCCTGGTCCACGACTGCCAGGCGGCGGTTGAGTCGCTCCAGAGAGAACGCCATGGCATGGAAGTTTGCCAGGGCGGGCAGCAGAAGGCTCTCTTCGGCGAGCGTTTCGGAGGAACGGGCGGAAAGCTGCACCGGTTCCATCAGAGTGAGCCAACTGACGGGCGTAAGCGGTACGATGCTCGTGGCGGCTGCATCTTTTCTTTCCACCGGAGCGATGAGGCTCATGAACAGACCCGCGCCCGGCGTCAAATCCGACACCCACACCACTTCTCGCTGCGTTGAAAGCTTGCCGTCTCTTGCGGTCGAGGCCTGTCCGGGTTCAACGAGTACATCCGGCCGAGGCAGGGGAAGGGCGTCTCGTGACAGCATGGCGGATACATCCATGATCCATGCGTCGACTTGCTCTCCCAATTCCGCACTTCGGACCGCAGCCAAGCTGGTGATAGGGAGGCGCCGCAGCACTGTGCCCGGCAACCCCTTTGCGATGAGGCAGAGAGTCGTGTGTCCGGCCTGTGGAGCGACGCCGGGCAGGAGGCGGCCAGGACCGGCGCGTAGCAGGTGCTGCGGCGCCGATTGCTCAATCCCGTCCAGGTGCTCGACCAAAAACAGGTCGACGGCGCCTTTGTCGATGAACCAGGCGAATTGCGGATCGTCCATGTCCAGCGGCAGATTGCCGGCGCAAGGCACGGTGATTCCCGATTCAGCGGCAAGGCCCGCGAGCGAGCGGCGTTCTGGAGTCGACATCAAACTAACCCTCTTGGACGAGGCGGTAGTACAACCCTGTTTCGTCCGTCATCAGTTCATCATGAGTGCCGCGCTGCATTTCCACTCCCTTATCGAGAACAATGATCTCGTCGCAGTCCCTGACCGTGCTCAACCGATGCGCGACGATCAGGCAACAGCATCCTCGGCGTCGTAGCGCGTCATCGACGTACTCCTCAGTGGCGGCGTCGAGAGCGCTCGTCGCCTCATCCAGAATGAGCACCGTCGGGTTGCCGACCAGCGCACGGGCAATTTCCAGCCGCTGCCGCTGGCCTCCGCTGAAATTGCCCCCGTCTTCATCAACCGGCGTCGCATACCCGAAGGGCCGGCTGAGAATTTCATCATGGATACAGGCGTCCCGGGCCGCGTCCACCACGTCGTCATCGGGAACGGCGGGGTTCCACAGGGTGATGTTTTCGCGTACGGTGGCGGAGAAGAGGATGATGTCCTGGTCCACCATCGATAGGGAGCGAGAGAGCACTTCTTCGGAAATCTCGTGTCGCGGACGGCCGTCGAACAGGATTTCGCCGGACCACGGCTGATAGAGGCCGGAGACCAAGCGCGACAGCGTCGATTTCCCGGACCCGCTTGGACCAACCACCGCGACCCGCTGTCCCGGTTTGATCACCAGGTTGAAGTCTTTGATCAGCGGTGGCCGTGCCCGATTGTAACCGAAGGTCACGCCGCGCAGTTCCACGTGTCCGGCCAGCCGCAGCCGGCCGTTCAACGTAGCAATGGTCTCCGACGTCTGGCGCCGACGCGTCAAGCTTGGATCTTCCGTAATTTCCGCGATGTCGTCCAGGCGCTGCATATCGGTCTCGAGCTTTTGACGCTCGTCGGCGAACCCGACGAAACGCCCGACGGGCTCCAGGAACATAACCGCAACGATGTAGAACGCCATTAGCGCGCCGAGGGTCATCTCTCCAGCTATGACCCGGGTTGCCCCGAAGGCTAGCACTACCGCGTTGCCCAGAATCATGAACAGGTTCGGCAGGGCCTCGTTGACGTGGCTCAGTTCGGAGAATCGCTGGCGTGCAGCCAACTCTCTGGCCTGATGGCCGCTCCAGCGGGAGAAGAAGCCGTCCTCCTCGGCGGTCATCCGCAGGCGATCCATCTGATTCAGCATCAACGTGCCCACACCGACCAGCAACCCCTGTTCGCGCCTCAGGGCATGGCTCTGGTCAATCCGGATACGCGTGATTCCGCGCACAAGTACCCCATTCAGCACCGCCAGACCCAGGACGATGAGCGCCAGCGTCGGATCGTACGCCAGCATGAAGGCCAGAAATACCATGCTCATCGCGATTTCGATCAGCACACCGAGAAAATGCTCCGACACACCCTTGGCGATCTTGTCGATGGACAAGACTCGAATGGTCAATTCGCCGACAAGCCGGTGGTTGAAATATTCGATCGGCAGCCACAACAATTGCGACAGGCAACGATTGCCGGCGACAATTGAAATCTTGATAGACAGGCGTTTCAGGCACCACTGCTTCAGCCAAGTGAGTCCGTAGACCAGGATAGCGGTGGCAGCCATGATCCCGGCCAAGAGTCCTCCCCAAGGCTCATGCTCTCCCATCACTTGGTCAACGAATACGCGCAGTATCGCTGGCGTGACCAGGGCCAGTACAGCCAGAATCAGACCGCAGGCGACCGCATATGCCAGCCCGCCCCAGGCATCGCCCAACCAAAGCGGGATACGTTGCAGGAGGTTGGGCCGAATGCCTCCACGCTGAAACTCCGGCCCGGGGTTAAATTGCAATGCTACTCCCGAAAAGCTCGCGGTGAACTCATCCTCAGTAAGTTGGCGGCGGCCTGCGGCCGGGTCGTTAAGATAGAACCGTTGGCGATCAAAGCCTTCCAGGATGAGGAAGTGATTGAATTCCCAGAACAGAATAAGCGGAAGCGGCAGCTTTTTGAGTTGGTGTACTTGCGCGCTCCGGCCCATGCACTCGAGGCCATAGTGTTTAGCGGCCCGCGAGATGCCGGCGGCGGTCGAGCCGTCCCGGCTGACCTCGCACCTGTCACGCAGCTCGGTGAACGGCACCCAGCGGTCGAAGTAGGCGAGCACGCTGCCGAGGCACGCGGCGCCGCACTCGGTCGCATGCGTCTGCATCAGAAGCGGGGTGGTCACATGTCGCTTCTGACGCTCTTTTGCGGGCTTCTCGCTCGATTCCGTTGATTGTTTCGTGCTGGGTGAAAACATCATCCGAGGTCGAAGAGCGCGGCCGGTGAATACCGGCCGAGTACGATGCGTACGCGACACCGCGTGCCGTCCGGTACAGAAAGGTCTGCTGCCTGGTGGAGGAGGACGTCGACTCGATGCGCGGAGTCCGCGACTGCGGGACGTAGCGATGCCAGCCAGTTGGGCAGCGGCCCTGTGGTGATGGAAGCGACCTCCCCGTCCAAACGTCGCGTTGCGCCGTTGGGCATCACGACCTCGACTGACGCCCGCATGCCGGGTTGGACGCGTTGCGCCATGCGCGGGGCGACCCGCAGCACTGCTTGAAGCGTCTGGTCTTTCGCGTCACGGAGTTGTGCAACGGCACCGCCAGCCGGCAGGTATTCGCCGGGAGAGGATTGCAGAGCCATGATCTCGCCCGCGATCGGGCTGACGATCAACTCTCTCGCGGAGCGTTGGGCTTCCATCTGGAGCAATGCCACCTCGGCCGAGGCCAGCAGCGAACGCAAGGCGCCGCCGCTCAACTGGCTGAGTTCCGTCTCCAACATCTCCACGCGGTCGCGCAGAGATGTGGTCTCGCGTTCCAGTTCCGGCACGCTTTGCCGGGCGATCGGACCCCCGGCCTCGACGCGATCTCCGGGAACGACCAGAAATTCCACGAGATATCCGGGCTCGGTCGAGACAATCTCGTGGCGAGGTCCAGGCTCGATCAGGACTCCGTCAATCGTCACGCTACGGACGATGCTGCCGAACAGCGCCCAAACCACAAGCGCCAGAACAACCAGGCCGATGCTGGCCAGGATGATGCGTTCGTGAGGCGCCGTTATCCTCAGAAGATGGTCGAGCTGCTGCCGCTTGTTTCTGCTGCTGGCGGCTGCCTCGAGAAACGGGTTGTCGAACATCGGTTGCCGTGCCCAAATTTATAATCGGGACCCTACCAAACCACCATCAAGTCCCGAACTTAGCAGAAAATATCCCAGTATGCTATATCCGCCGTTCAAACAGGGGCTCAAATCTATACGTCTCGCCTTCATGCCCCCAAAAGCATGATGAAGCCATGATGCCAGAACCTTAGACTTTGTCAAGAACCACGCCAGGCAGGAGCAACGACTCACGACGTCTACCGGGAGGTTCGCACGTCGACTCTCTTGCAGTATTGACTGACCGGGCATTGGCTGCAAAACGGGGAAATGGGCCGACAGAGGTGTTGCCCGAAGGGAACCAACCAGTCATTAAACGTGATCCAATATTTTGCGGGCAGTTTTTGTCGAAGAGCGCGTTCGGTTTCCTCAGGGGTCCTGGTCTGGACGTAGCCCCACCGGTTACTGATCCGGTGAACGTGGATATCCACGCAGATCCCGGGTTTTCGATATGCGACGGTCACCACCAAATTGGCCGTCTTGCGTCCGACGCCATTCAACGTCAGGAGTTCTTCGATGGTATCCGGAACCCGTCCTCCAAAGTCCCGGAGAAGGCTTTGGCAAATCGCAAGAATCTGGTTGGCTTTGTTTTTGTAGAATCCCACCGGATAGATGGCCTTCTCTATCGTTTTCATGGATAGTGCGCGCATGTGCTCCGGCGTGTCGGCCAACTGGAATAACCGCTGGCTGGCCTCGGCCGTGGTGTGATCCTTGGTCCGAAGACTCAGAAGACAGGCAATCAAAATGCGGAAGGGGTCGCGTGTTTCCCGGGCCACGACGCCAAGCACGGGTTCTTTCCAGCGGCGAATGGTTTTTTTGACTTCGGACACGACCGTGTGAATATGGGAATCACGCATTGAGGATGGTGTGGCGTTGAACGAGAAGGGATGAGGAGATGATGGACAGGTGTGAACTAACGAAATACACGCTTGGCCAACAATTTTTGTCGTCGCCGGGCAGCTTCCCGCTCTTTGGCTTTCCGCTTCACACTCGGCTTTTCGTAAAAACGTCGGCGTTTCAATTCACGGAACAAACCATCGGCTGCGAGTTTTTTCTTCGCAACACGAAGGGCTTTCTCGACATTGTTGTTCACAACCTTGATTTCCATTGTCCCTCTTTGATGGGTAGAAGTTACTTGTCTCTCACTTCAAGGTCGGAAGCTATCATACTTCTTTCGTGGGAGACAAGTTTGCCTGTAAGAGAAGTTCTAATGCAAGAAAATCTTACAAATCAAATAAAATAAACTAGTTGCAGATGCCTTGTTTTTGAAAATTTCCGCGGGTCTGAAACGGAGTCATGGAAATTACACCTAAATATAAATACTAATTTTCGTCAACACGTTCCTGGGAGCAGCATGTGATCAGGTATCTTTGAGGGCGGCGATAATGTCCAGCACCATTTTTTTCCCGTCGCCAAACAGCATGAGGGAATTGTCCAACGCAAACAGAGGGTTCGGGATCCCGGCAAACCCAGGGCTTAAACTGCGTTTGATTATCACCACGGTCTTCGCCTTATCCACGTCGATGATCGGCATGCCTGCAATGGCACTCGTGGGATCGGTCCTGGCCAAAGGATTGACCACGTCATTCGCGCCGATGATCAGGGCCACGTCGATTTGATCGATGTAGGGATTCACGTCATCCATATCCTTGAGGGCCTCATAGGGAACGTCGGCTTCGGCCAACAGGACGTTCATGTGGCCCGGCATTCGACCTGCGACGGGATGTACGGCGTATTCCACTTCAATGCCGCGCTCGTTGAGGATGGAGGCGAGGTTGGCCACGGGGTGCTGGGCTTGAGAGACCGCCATGCCGTATCCCGGAACGATGGCCACCCGTCGAGCCGCGTCGAAGAGGAGCGCGACCTCTTCCGGTGATGCCGACTTGACCCGGCCGGCATACACCTCGTCCGCACTGGCCCCTCCACCCGTCGGCGCCAGCACTCCGAAGAGCACGTTGGTCAAGGACCGGTTCATGGCTTTACACATGATTTGCGTCAGGATCAATCCCGACGCACCCACCAGGGATCCGGTAATGATCAGGACGTTATTGGACAAGACGAACCCCGTTGCGGCAGCCGCCAAGCCGGAATAGGAATTCAAGAGCGCGACCACGACGGGCATGTCGGCCCCACCGATCGGAATCACGAGCAGGACTCCAAGGAGGGAAGCCACAGCAACCAATAGCCAGTAGAAGAAGATATTGGTGGGGTCGATGATCACTCCTGCGCTTAACGCGAGGGCAAGAATCGCCAACGCTGCATTAATGACTTGTTGGCCTGAAAACAGGACGGCATTTTCATTGATGAGGCCTTTGAGTTTTCCAAAGGCCACCAGGCTTCCCCAAAACGTGACGGCTCCGATCAGCCCGGAGGCCGCAGTGGCCACGGAGACCTGCACGAAAGGGACTCCGCCATTGAGGGTGCTTTCTATCAGGACGGCCCCGGCCACCAGGACCGAGGCAATACCGCCAAACCCGTTAAACAACGCCACGAGTTCCGGCATGGACGTCATTTCGATTTTCACGGCCAGGACGGCCCCGATCGCCGCACCGATGACGATCCCGATGAGGATGACTTCAAAGCCGACGATGTTTCGATCCGCGAGCGTAATGACGATGGCGAGCAGCATGCCGCACGCCCCGAGCAGGTTGCCTCGAACGGCAGTGCGCGGGTGGGTCAGCCCCTTCAGCCCGAAAATAAAGAGGACTGCGGCAACGAGGTACCCGCCATTAATGAGTAAGTCGGTCATGACCTAGGATTTCTTTTTGAACATTTCCAGCATGCGATTGGTCACCATAAAGCCGCCGACGACGTTCACGGTGGCAAAGACCACGGCGAGCCCTCCAAGCACGGTCGTCAACAACGTCTGTTGGCTGCCTGCCGACAGAATGGCGCCGACGAGCGTGATGCCCGAGATGGCGTTCGCGCCGGACATGAGCGGCGTGTGAAGCGTGGGCGGAATTTTGGTGATAATTTCAAAGCCCACGAAAATGGCCAGGACGAAAATCGTAATACCGGAAATCAACAACTCCATGGCTTACTGCTCCTCTCCCTTGCCCGCGGGAGAACCTAACATGTCACGGATTTGGGGATGAACCACGTCGCCATCACACGTCAAGAGGGTCCCCTTGGTGATTTCATCTTCCCGATTAATCGTGAGTTCGCCTTTCTTCACGAGATGAAGCAGGAAGGTGGCGATGTTTTTGCTGTACATTTGGCTGGCGTGATAAGGAACCAGGGAAGGGAGATTTTCCGTTCCGATAATGGTGACCCCATGGGCCACCACCGTCCGGTTGGCTTGGGTCAATTCACAATTTCCGCCTCGTTCAGCCGCCAAATCGATAATGACCGATCCGGGAGACATGCCGGCCACCATATCGGCCGTAATCAGGACGGGCGCTTTTTTCCCGGGGACCGTCGCGGTGGTAATCACCACGTCGCTTGAGGCGATCACTTTGGTCAGCAGTTCTCGCTGGCGTCGATAAAACGCTTCATCCTGCGCTTTGGCATATCCCCCCGTGTCTTCGGCTTCCTGCGTGTCCAACGGAAGATCCACAAATTTGGCCCCCAGGCTCAGGACCTGCTCCTTGACGGCGGGTCGCACGTCATAAGCCTCCACCGAGGCGCCGAGCCGGCGAGCCATGGACACCGCCTGCAGTCCGGCCACACCGGCACCGATGATAAACACCTTGGCAGGAGTCACGGTTCCGGCTGCCGTCATCAGCATCGGAAACATTTTCGGAAGCGCATCGGCGGCCATCAGCACGGCCTTATACCCGGACACGGTACCCATGGCCGAGAGGACGTCCATGCTTTGGGCGCGGGTGATGCGCGGCATCAATTCCATGGCAAAAGCCCGGACTCGTCGCGTCGTCAAGTCCCGGATGCTCTGAGGATTGGACAAGGCATCGGCCATGCCGACGATGATTTGATCGGGTTGCATCAAGGGCAGGTCGGTTTGGCCTTGTTCGGGATTTGCACCCAACAGTCTGACCTGGGCAATAATTTGCGCGGTTTCAAAGAGTTGCGAGCGTGAGGAGACGATGGTGCCCCCTTTCTCCGCATAGGCGTCATCAGGATACCCGGACGCGGCCCCTGCCCCGGTTTCAACCTGCACGTCCATCCCTTCCTTTTTCAAAGAAGGGAGGATGGCGGGGATCAGGGCGACCCGCTGTTCACCAGGATAGGTCTCTTTGGGAACACCGATGATCATGATCTGATTACACGCTCCATACCCTGGCGACCACGGAACCTGCTAAGGCAAACCACACACGAATAGCATAAATATTTTAGGAGAATCAAAGATTTTTTGGGGAAACAAGACCGGATGGGGCAAAAGGTCAGGAGGGGACCTTAGACACCATAGAGCGTTTCCACGACGTGGGTGGTTTGAAACAGTAACGCGTCAAGCCGCGTGTAGCAGGCATGGCCAAAGAGGTGTTCATCCGGGGAGCCCCCCGTCGCATCGTGGTAATCAATCAGTAAGCACTCACCATCGTTGGGGCAACGGGTCACGCGCCGGGCGCATTCCAACCACCGTTCAAACCCGTCATACGGCTCCAGATTTTCGCGTAAGGCCTGGTCCAGTTCCACTTCCCATGGTGAAGCGGGGACGACATCGGTTCCGGCTACGGCAAGCTGGTGCACGTAATCGCCGCCGGAAGCCATGGGCATTTCCATCACGATTTGGGGCAACTCCATTTTGGCCAGCCACTGTTTTCCATCTTGCCGGATAGGGCGATGGTTGACGATGTGGAGAAGTTTCCCAAGGCTCTCCGTGGCCCACCCGTACCGAATCGGCGTGCCGAGCGTCACAACGTCCAGCGAAGGCCAGGGTGCAAATTGGTTCTCGGCTAACAACCGGTCCAGTTCCTGCAACTGTTGAATCGATTCGGATGGGGTCTCACGTTGCTCATAAAAGGAGGCCAGGGTTTCAAACACGGTTTCACGCACCGAAGAGTCACCCGGAGCCATCAGATTGGAAAGCAGCGCCGGCAATTGACCGGCATGGCCATGGGCCATAATCAATATGCGATCGTCGGCCTGTAAGTCTTTTTGTGTTTTGAGTTGGTTGAGTTCTTGGAGTAGAGCCAACGCCCCTTCCATGCGACCGGGATGGTGGTGCAGGGACGACCACAGGTGGCGGTGGACGGCCAGTGCGTGAGACTGCGCGAGCCCGTCCCTGAGCGCGTTGACATAGTCTTCGGAAAAGTTCCCTTTGTCATTGAGAAGATGGTCCAGCTTGGTTTTGCCGGCGTCGTCATTGGCAAAGGGCGGCTTACAGGAAGGGGATTGTTGATATTCGTTGGGGCGAAGAGCCGCAAGGAGAGACTCCAGCCCGGGAATGCCGCGGGAGTAGCCTCGCTTGAGACCTCCGACTTCATCCAGGCGTCCTGATCCGAAGAGGTCGGCTCCCAAGTAGGAGCCATACACCAGGACGACCGCGCGGACTCCCGCGTCCCACATGCTGTTGCCCAAGCGTCCGAGTTCATCATGCCAGGCAGGAGAAAAAGGCGGAGCCCCGGGTTCAAACGAGACGTATCTGGCCCGATCCCCCGGATCTGAACGGGAATACTTGGCATGCAGAAAATTATTTCCCTGTGGCATGAGTTGAAATCCGGATGAGGCAAAAAGTCTCTTTGCCCTGCTCTCTTACCCTGAAAGGGGATCCATGCGCAAATCGGAGATTTTAGTTTTCATTGTAGACGCTTCCAACACCCATTTCGCCTAGTTGACCGTGGAAAATCCGGCATGGTAAGTTGCCTTCATAACCTGTCACAAAGAGGTATTTGAGGCTTTCTTATTGGAAACAATTGACGGTGGCGCATGTTCAAGTCCCCTGCGTGTCGACACCACGTTCTCCAATAATTTTCGATAACCCTGAAAACAGAACCGTGGAAACATGTTTGTGAAAATTACAATTTCTCTCCTTGCGATTTTGGCTCTCGGTTTTTCCGGAAGAGCCAAGTTTTTGCTGCTGCAACCCCGACCCAAGCCGATCACGTCCTGCTGTTTGTCTTGGAGGGCGTGGGCAATGACGTGATTCAGAACGGGACCATGCCGGTTCTTCAGAAGCTCGCCCAGGAAGGGGCGGTCACCTGGAAGGCCCAATCGGTGTCTCCGTTCACGGTGCCGTCCATGGCCAGCCTCCTGACGGGGCTGCCCGTCAAGAAGCACCGCGTGAACCAGGACTGGGAAACCTACGATTTTTCCCGGTCGTTTCTTCGGTCGCCCACCTTGTTCGATTATCTGGATCTCGCCGGCGGGGTGGACACGGCGCTCTTCATCATGGATGAACGGTTTTATCAATTGGCCAGACCGGAAATCTACGTGGACTTGCAAACGTGCGGAAAATCCAAACCCCAGTGCAATCCTTCCATCTTGGTGGAATATATTAAAGATTACCTGAAAAAAGTGACCAGCGCAGGCGGCTATAATTTTCGTATCTTCGAGATACCCGGGCTCCTGGTTGCCCATCTTCCTGAGCCGGCGGACGTCGCCCGCAAACGGGGATGGGAGTCGAGGCAGTATGCACAGGCCCTCAAAGCGGTTGATACGGCCATCGCAGACCTGATGACGATCTATCAAGAATACGGTGTCCTGGACAAAACCATGGTCATGGTGACGGGCTTAGAGGGAGCGGATTCTCCTCAAGCCTCAAACGCGAAATTGGGGGAGCCTCAGCAATCCCCGGTGCCTTTCCTCGCCTGGGGTGCGAATGTGAAGCCGGGGTATACCATTCCCGATCACGTGAACATCATGGACATCGGAGCCACCGTGCTTGCAGCGCTCGGATTGGAAACCCATACCGAATGGGAAAGTCGAGCCCTGACGGAAATTTTTCAAAAGCAACCGGAACGAAGGACAACGGGAAATGAGACGTTCGAGCTTGGATCTTCCACGTTCTTTAAAAAGTAGTGCTCTCATTTTGTCAGGCATTCTCGTCGGAAGTGTGCTGATCGGCGACATCAGCGTGGCACGGGAAGCCGTGAATCCGTTAACGCGGGAATATGCGATTACCATTGATCCCACGGCACTCGATCCTCCGACGTGGTGGCACGTGCCGGGCATCACCCCTTTGATCTGGACCAATGACCCCATCACGTATGAATCCTATAAGACGACCGACGTGCGGGAAATTCAATTGAAACCGGGCGAGTATCGTTTCGGGACCTTTACGTTCGACTTTTTGTTTCGAGTGACGTTGGAGGGCAAATTGGATTTTGATCAATCCTTAACGCAATGCGTGGACGGCCTCGGAACGGCCAGGCTCGTGATTCGGTGTAGCCACACGCAACCGTATAAACAAGAACGCGATTACGATTATCCTTCCGTTCATTAACACGCCTCATCAAGAAAAATCCTCCGAAACCATGTCACAAAGTGTAGAACACTGGGTCGAAGCGTTAGACGACGTTGACGACGCGACGCGGGAAGAAGCCGCGAAGACTCTGGCGGAGTTGGGTGATCCGAATACCCTTGAAGCCCTCTCCACGGCCTTGGAGGATGATTTTTGGGCCGTTCGGGTTCACGTGGGGTGGGCGTTTGCGAAGATCGGCGGGGACGTGGCCATTGAGGCCCTCATCACGTTGTTCAACGACAATATGATGGAAGTACAGGATGAGGCCGTGTCCGCCATGGCTTCCATGGGGAAGGGCACCGTCCCGAAACTCATTCCCTGTTTGAAGGATGACCGGTGGCGCGTTCGTCAGCAAGCCGGGAAGGCCTTGGGAATCCTCAAGGAGCCCGAGGCCGTCCAACCGTTGATGATCGCCTGTCGAGACCGTGACGGGGCCGTGAAAAGTGCGGCGGCTGAAGCGCTGGGGCGAATCGGTGATCCTCGAGCCGTTCCGGTGTTAATCAAGCTGTTTAAGGATACTTCGAAAATTGTCCGGGAGACCGCCGGAACGGCCCTCGTGTATATTGGAGAAGCCTCCATTCCCGCTCTCCTTGAAACGCTTAAGGACCCGCACTTTGTGGTCCGCTGTCATGGCGTGCGGGCGTTGGGCGGCATGACGACCGACTATCAAATGGGACGGGCGTGGACCAAGGACGGGCGCGTGGTTGAAGCGTTGATCGAAGCGTTGAAGGATGAAGACCGGGCAGTTCGCGAAGATGCCACGATTGCCTTGGGGATTATCGGCGACCCCCGGGCCGTTGACAGGCTCATTGACGCCATGAGGGATGGAGCCGTGAAGCGTCACGCCATTGCCTCTCTTGGCATGATCGGGGACGCCCGAGCCTTGCCGCCCGTGCTGGATGCCCTGAAAGGCAAGGGCATTGCTCAACAGGGGAGGCCGACTCCCGGGTGTATTATCAGCGAAGATCAACTCATCAAAGAAGCCGCGGCGACGGCGCTGGGCCATTTTCGGGATCCCAAGGTGATTCCGGATCTTATCCTGCTGTTAAAGGATATCGTGTTGCGGGAGTACGCCGCCTCGTCGTTGGTGCTGATCGGTGATGCAGCCATTGAGCCGTTGGTGTCCTTTCTCCATGATCCGGATGCCTCTAAGGTTGAAAAAGAAAGCGAACGGGTGTTGGCGTTTGCGTCGACCCGGCTGACGGCATCGAGCGCGTTAAAGAAAACCGTGGTGGAAACTCTGGAGAAACTTGGCTGGGAGCCGCCCAGAGACGACGCGCATGCGGACGTGAAGGATATTGAATATACCGACCCGGATAAGGTACTTGGCGAGGAAGGCCGCTTCGGGCCTTCGGGAGATTTTGCCAAGCCCGCCAAACCCTACCGTATTGAACGCTGATCCCCTGGTTCCGTTCTCGTTCGGCTGAACGAGTCACGCCGAGATCTCGTGATGCAGAAAAAAGCCGGGTTCGCCGTCACGGCTTTTGGAAGTGGAGAATCCCCCAGGTGAGGTGACCACCCTTCCCGCCGTCGATCCAGTGTTGCAGACCGGATTTCATCCGTTCGATGTAGTCCTCGCTGCAGACTCTGACCAAACTCCATTGATTAGCCAGGACTTCTTCCAGGACCCGCCTATAATGAGTACTCAGTTGTTCCGTGTAGTCCTCGATGGCAAGCTCTTTAAACCCGAGTCCTAACAGCATGTCCTTGTAGCGCGGAATTGAGCCCAGCGAGTCGAGGTGAATACGGTCGAGAATGGGTTGCAAGGCTTCCTGCGGACAGGTTTCACTCTGCATCGGGTCGGTAAAAATGAACTGCCCTCCCGGGGCAAGGACCCGATTGACTTCTTCGAAGACCTTCTGGCGATTCCCGCTGTGCAAAATAGCATCCTGCGACCATACCACGTCCACGCTACCGTCCGGCATGGGAATATCTTCAAAACTGCCGTCAACCACGTTAATGACCAGGGAGTATTTCCCTTGGGCGTTGAGTTCGCGGTTTCTGGTATTTTGCGTTTCGCTCAAATTCAGACAGCCAACCTGGCATCCATAATGCTCGACCAGGTACCTGGCGGACCCACCGTATCCGGAGCCGATATCCAATACCCGGGTCGCCGGCCCGAGATCCTTGACCATGGAGGCCATTTTCCCGACCGTCTTGCGACTGGCGTCGAAAATGGTATCCGTGTCGTGTTCATAGAGGCCGACGTGAATATCCTCGCCCCCCCACACCGTGGCATAAAACCTGTCGGCATCGTGGCTGTTGTAGTAGCTTCTGGCGGTTTCGACGGGCTGAGAGTACTCCACTGAAACTTTGATGGCCCGTTCCTCGTTCTTGTACAGTTTTTCTGCCATGTGGACATAGAAATCAGGGTCATCGACGCGGTGGGTCTCTTGAAAGTCCGCGAAAGTCTTGACTTGTTGAAACCCCACCTCTCCCATGAGTTTCCTTACGTAATCCTTGCGCAGAGGGAACATGTTGAGGTGATATTCCGAGTCGTCCGGGAACCGGTACCGGAATCGGGCCAGGCCTTCATCCACGTATTCGGGCTCGGCGCTCACGTTGTCCCCACAATAATAATAGACGTGTTTGGAGGTGAACCCGTTGTCGAGGATGCCGTCGTAATTCCGCTGGTCCAGGATCAGGACGCCGTCGTGGTTGAGCACCGAATAGAATTCGGCCAGGGCTTTCCGGCGGTCCTGTTCCGAAAACAAATGGGTCAGGGAGTTGCCCAGGCAAATGACCGCGTCATATTGGGTGTGGATATCCCGGCTCAGCCACCGCCAGTCGGCGTGAAGGGTCTTCATGATAAAGCCCACGCGTGTGGCATTTTCAAAGGCTTGAGCCAGCATTTCCGGGCTGCCGTCCGCGCTGGTCACGTCGAACCCGGCCTTCAGGAGCCGGATCGAGTGAAAGCCGGTTCCCGTTGCCACGTCCAGGACCCGTTTGACCCCGCGTTCTTTCAGCATATTGATGAAAAAGTCCCCTTCACTCTTGGCGCGGGCCTCCCAGTCGATGAGTTCATCCCATTTTCGGACAAATCCATGGACGTATTCCCGTTTGTATTGGTCGGTTTTTCGTTGGGCGATGGGGTTATCACCGTATAACTGTTCTTTGCCCATGGCATACCTCCTCGATAGTCAAATCCCTTTTCCGTAGAGCCGAGGCTCTACCGTGGTCGGATAAAACAACGAAAAAGGGTATTGGGGAATCTCCACTCTAACGATTTAGTCCTCATGGAGCAACTCCTAACCTGTTTTCGCAGGAATCCCTCATGCAGGCTTGCTGCCTGTACCCCGAGCGATGAAAATAGGGACGCCTTTTTCTAATCTGTCATCCTCGTAAATGTTCACTCATTTGTTGACAGAATGCGGGACATAGAGGTCTCTTCGCAGTGCCCTTCCGGTCATCCTTGTCCTCTCTTTCTGTCACCCTTGCGCACGCGAGGGTCCAGGGTCGTTGTTTCTCACAAACAGAACAAGCAAAGACGCTGGATCCCCGATCGGGGTCGGGGATGACGGAAAGAGACAACGAAATGTGTCAACGCCTGTCCTGAGCGTAACGGAGTGAAGTCGAAGGGAATGAGTGAACACATATGGGAATGACGGATTCGGAGATTTATTTTCATACCAAGATTTTGAAGGACGTGGTGCTGTTTGAGGGCAGGGCTTTGTGGGGAAGAAGACCGGACTGGGCACCCGGGATGGGAAGAGGGATTGGCATCAGGCTCCCGACGCACGTGATTTGTTGCGTCGGGAGCCAAACTCCGGTTCTGACTGGAGCAGACCCTAAAAATAATATCTGAAGTTGATGTTCAGGCGGCTTTGCCAGGCGTCACGGCCGCTGGCGCCATTGCCCCCACCGGTATCATAGATGTTCACAAAGTTGCCAGTTCCATAATCGTTGCCGACGAAGAGGTTTCCGTTGGAAAATGCATAATCGGCCAGGATGTACCAGCCCCCGCGGGCAATCGCCGTGCCCACGATGAGCAACATGTTGTCGTTGAAGGCTTGGCCAGCGTTGAATGGAGAATCCATTGGAACGTTCGCCAGTTTCATGATGGAACTCCACTCGATGTACGGCATGATGCTGTCAGGCCTGATGCCGTCGAGCAGGGACGGCCATATGGTCTTGGGGTCCAACCCGTTGTAGCGGATATTGATCGCGGGGACCCATGCCCTGGAGGCCGTCAGCCAGGCAAAATCATAGCCCCCCATCGGAATCAGGTCTTTGTTCCCCCAGGGCACCTGATCCGGAAGATCGTACTCGTAGTACGTGATTTGTGAATAGAGCGTGAAATCGCCGAATGAATTCTTGGCGTGCGCGGAAACGGCGACGTGGGTGCCGTCCTCATCATCACCAAGGATATTCGGGGTGATATTCGTTCCTTCCAGCAGCCCATACTGAAACGACGCCCCAAACTCTCCGAAGTTATCCGTCGCATAGATCGCACGCACGTTGAATTGATGCTTCTCCTGAAAACCGCAATCGCAAGGGATGGGTGCCCTATTGAATTTCGAGTCCTCAAAATAAGTCGTAACTCTAGACTCGCTAGGCACGGTTGTGCCTTCTGGAAGAGGAAAGCCAGGGAAGTCCGCTGTCCCATCGGGACTGACGCGCGTGTCCCACTTGACCACGTCATAGTCGTATCGGATGCTGTCACGGGTCGTCCCGCCTTCCCCATTGGGTTGGGCCTGAAGATAGTAGGCAAGATCAAGCGTCAGCTTATCAAAGGTGTTTGTCCATCTGAGGCCCGTATCCCTGTCGTCGGCAAGGCCGACGTAAAAATGCTGGTCGTAGAACCAACTGCTGGACACTCCATAGGGGCCGGGTCCGAACGGTACGCGCACGATTCCGGCTTTGAGCGTGCCGTTCTCCCCGAAATCATATCCCAGCCATGCCCTGGACAGCGAACTGTAGCCGGCGTTTTTGAGATACCACCACCACCGGTATTCGAAGGAGCCCATCCAGTCGTCATAGGTGAAATCCACGTTCTGGCGGAAGGTATCCAACAGCACCCCGCCAGCGTTTCGGCCTCGCCGGTCCCCGGTGATGAGGGGGCCGGAATCCGCATAAGAGGGACGCTGATGGTAACTCCCATAGGCATAGCTCACCCCGATGGTCCCGCCGATCTTCAGCTCTCTCTTCTTGCCCTCCGGAACCTCGGCCACCTCCTCCTTGGGGGGGGCCACTTCGTCCAGCTCTTTTCGAGCCTGCTCCAGCTCTTTTTCCAACTTTTCAATGCGCTGTTGGAGTTCTGTTGCCTTATCAGCCAGCACCGGTGAGGCGAAAAGCAAGCCACCAAACATCATGGGCAAGACTACCATCGGCAAAGTCATGGGTCGCATATTTGAATCCTCTCCGATAAAAGAAAGTAATCATTTGATAGTTCTGGATAAGAAAGATATACTTTGTCGGGAGAATGTGTTTAAACAGTTTCTGAAGATCTATTTTGGTTACGTTTCGCCCTAATTACCAAATTATATATTATATTTTATTACTATTCAATGAAATCCTACGGGACCATCCAAGCGCATGAGGCATGTCCCGGACCGTGACCCGTGATGCGGCCCTACGATACCATGACATCCGGGGGCAACCGGCAGGGCGGATCCTTGAGGAGACGCCGTGTCTTTCGATGACTGCTTGATGGACCGGAAGCGAGGAATGATGACCGGCAATGATCCTCTGGTTCGCTTCGTCAATATCCAAAAAAGCTACGATGGCGAAGCCCTTGTTATAAAGAATCTTAATCTGAACGTCGAAAAGGGCGAGTTTCTGACCATTCTCGGACCGTCCGGTTCCGGTAAAACCACGTGTCTGCTGATGCTGGCCGGTTTCGAGCCGGCCACCCACGGTGAGATTTATCTGAAGGATCGGCCGATTAATCGGGTGCCGCCGCACAAACGCGGCATCGGCATGGTGTTCCAGAACTACGCGTTGTTCCCCCACATGACCGTTGCAGAGAATCTCGTCTTTCCCCTTGACGTGCGCGGCATGAGCAAGTCGGAAAAGACGGAAAAGGTCAAGCGGGCGCTGGATATGGTTCAACTGGGCGGGTACGGCGACCGGCAACCGGCGCAGCTCTCCGGTGGCCAGCAACAGCGCGTGGCGGTGGCACGATCGTTGATCTTCGATCCCGATCTGGTGTTGATGGACGAACCCTTGGGGGCACTTGACAAGAATCTGCGTGAGCAGATGCAATACGAAATCAAGTCCATTCACGAGAAGCTCGGGATCACGGTGGTGTACGTGACCCACGATCAGAGTATCGCCTTGACCTTGTCCGACCGTATCGCGGTGTTCGACGACGGCATCATTCAGCAATGCGCCGCGCCGGACGTGCTGTACGAACAGCCCGAGAATGCCTTCGTCGCCAACTTCATCGGCGAGAACAATCAGTTGTTCGGCACGGTGGTCGAGGACACCGGCGACACCGTCAAGGTGAACGTCAACAACGGCCACGTCGTCGAGGCGAAAAAGGTCAAGGTGGAAGGCATTGGTTCGCGGTCCACGTTGTCGCTGCGACCGGAGCGCGTGATCGTCGATCCTGAGCCGCACAGCCTGCCGAACGTGTTTCTGGCGAAGACCAAACAGTTGATCTATCTGGGCGATCATATCCGCACGAGGTTTTCGATCTGCGGAACCGATGATTTTGTCGTCAAGATTCCGAATTCCGCCGTCCACGCCGCCATCTCGGAGGGAGATGAAGTGAAGATCGGTTGGAAGGTGGAAGATTGTCGGGCGTTGGATGTGTGGCCGTGCCCGACTTCTCATTCATAGACCACAGACAAAGGCTGGACATTTAACGAACCGCTCCGGAGGAAACGGAACAATAAGGAGGAAACATGATGCGTAACTCTTTGATCACAACCTTGCTATCCACTGTTGTCGCGGTGGGAATGATCGGAGCCGCCCAGGCCGAGGTCAACGTGGTGACGTGGGGAGGAGCCTATGCCGTGTCGCAACAGAAGGCCTACGGCGACACCTGGAAGGGAGAGAAGATCAACTGGATCAACTACAACGGGGGTCTCGGCGAGATCCGCACACAAGTTGAATCCGGTGCCGTGACGTGGGACGTCGTCGACGTGCTGCCCGCCCAGGTCCGCACGGGTTGCGATGAAGGCTTATTCGAGACGCTTGATCGCAGCATGTTCGTTCCCGCCCCGGACGGGACGTCGATGGATGAAGACACCATGAACAAAGCGCCGAACAACTGCGTGGCGCCGAATATCTTCTGGTCGTACCTCGCGTTCTATGAGGAAGGGACGTTCAAGGGCGAGCAACCGTCGACCATTGCGGATTTTTTCGACGTTGAGAAGTTTCCGGGCAAGCGCGGCATTCATACCTGGCCTAATGCGTTGATCGAAATGGCACTGTTGGCGGACGGCGTTCCCATTGACAAGATCTACGAGGTCATGCGCACGGACAAGGGCATTGATCGTGCGTTCGCCAAACTGGATCAGATCAAGGATCACGCCGTGTTCTGGTCAGCCGGCTCGAAGCCCATCGAACTCGTCAAGAGCGGTGAAACGGTGATGGCCTTGGCCTACAACGGCCGCGTCGGGGCCGCGGTCCTGAACGAAGGCGAGAAGTTGGTGCCGATCTGGGATGGACAGGTGTTGGAAGAAGAATGGTGGGTCGTGGTGAAGGGGGCTCCGAATGCCGAAGCGGCAAAGAAGTTCCTGGTCCATGCCACGGCTCCTCAACAGCAGGCCGCTCAAGCCAAGTGGATCAACTATGGCCCGATGCGCAAGTCCGCTCTGAATCTGATCAAGGCCAATGAGCCATGGCATCACAGCGGCGTGAATATCATGCCGTACATGCCGACCCGCGAAGAGGTTCTCCCGCGCTCTATTTTCGCTGATCCGGCCTGGTGGGCCGACTACGGCGGAGAGATTTCGGAGCGTTATACCGCATGGATGAGCCAATAATCCGGTAACCTGAACGGTTGAGACGTCGGGGCTGATTTTCGGACCAGCCCCGCGTCCTCCCTTCTCCGTTACTTGAGAATGTTTTGACGATGTCCACGTCTCCGGCCAAACCCGGCGGTCCTGTCCTGACAGCCGATGGGACGCCTCTGAAAACCAGCCTGGAGCGGTCCCTGAAGCTCAGCAAACTCCGCGCCCTCGGGCTGATCTTTCCGCCACTGGTATTTCTGATTATCCTGTTTGTCATTCCAATCGGCAGTTTGTTGACGCGCAGCATCGACGATGGCTTGAGCAACAAGGTGTTGCCGAAAACCCTGGCGGCCTTTGAGCGCTGGGATAAGACCTCCGAACCGGATGAGTCCATGTTCGAGGCCCTGGTTCTCGACATGAAGGCGGCGGACAAGCTTGACCTCAGCAAGCTCGGGACCCGCATGAATTACGAAAAATCAGGATGGCGCAGCCTGCTCAAGATTACGGCGCGCGGGTTGACCCGCATCGACGGGCCACCGTACAAGCCGGCGATGCTGCAACTCAACACGCGATGGGGTGATATCGAGTTCTGGCGATCGCTCGGAGCGATGAAAGACCCTGTGACCTTGGGATATTACCTGAAGGCCGTCGATCTCAAATATGATGGAAACAAGAACATCATGAAGGTCAAGAAACACAACAGGATTTACCAGATGCTGTGGTGGCGCACGTTCCTGGTGAGCATGATCGTCACCATCGGCTGCCTGATCCTGGCTTATCCGGTGGCTCACCTGTTGGCGACCATGCCGCTTCGGCTCTCCAACCTGTTGATGATTTGTGTCCTGATGCCGTTCTGGACGTCGCTGCTTGTGCGCATCGTGTCCTGGATGGTCATGCTGCAACAGAACGGCGTCGTCAATGATTCGCTGGTCTCCCTGGGCATGCTCCACGACGAGAACCGGTTGTCGATGATGTACAACTTCACCGGCACGGTCATCGTCATGACGCAGATTCTCCTGCCGTTCATGATTCTGCCGATTTACAGCGTGATGAAAACCATTCCATCGAGCTATATGAAGGCGGCTCAGAATCTCGGCGCGACGCCGGCTCTGGCTTTTATCAGGGTGTATATGCCGCAAACGATTCCCGGCGTCGGGGCGGGCTGTATCCTGGTGTTTATCGTGGCCATCGGGTACTACATCACACCCGAACTCGTCGGCGGCAAAGACGGGCGATTGATCGGCAACCTCATCGCCCATCACATGCAGAACTCGTTGAACTGGGGTCTGGCTGCGGCCATGGGGACGATCCTGTTGGTCGCGATCCTCACCCTGTATTGGGTCTACGACAAACTGGTCGGCGTCGATAACATGAAAATGGGTTGACAATGGCACTTCCCCTGTACGCCACTCCCGGACAGCGAATCTGGCACTACTGCTATGTGACGGTCTGTGCGTTGGTGCTGTTTTTCCTGGTTTCACCGCTGATCGTTGTGATCCCGCTGTCATTCAACTCGGCGCCGTTTTTGCATTTTACCCCGGAAATGCTGACGCTGGACCCGGACGGGTATTCCACGGTCTGGTACAAGTCCCTGTTCGGAATGTGCGACGCAGAGGGGGCTTCGCTATGGACTTCGTGTACGGACAAATGGAAGGTGGGCGCCTTCAACAGTTTCATGATCGCCGTCACGTCGACGGTCCTGGCCACGACCCTCGGAACGCTCGCGGCCCTGGGCTTGAGCCGGGACCACGTGCCCTTTCGTCGAGCCATTATGGGGCTGATGATCTCACCGCTGATCGTGCCGTTAATCATCACGGCATCGGGCATGTTCTTTTTCTTCGCCAAAGTCAATCTGGTCTCGACGTTGCCCGGAATCGTCTTAGCCCACACGATTTTGGGGCTTCCATTTGTCGTGATTACCGTGACCTCGACGTTGGTCGGGTTCGACAATACCCTGATGAAGGCCGCGGCCACTCTCGGCGGATCCCCCATCTACAACTTTTTCAAGATTCAGATACCCTTGGTTGCCCCAGGGGTCATCTCCGGAGCCTTATTTGCGTTTATCACCTCATTCGACGAGATTGTGATTATCCTGTTCCTTGGCGGACCCGATCAACATACCCTGCCGCGGCAGATGTGGTCCGGGATCCGTGAGGAAATCAGCCCGACGATTCTTGCCGCGGCCACGATTCTCGTGCTGCTGTCGATCGTGTTATTGACCACCCTCGAATTATTGCGCCGGCGCAGCGAACGACTGCGCGGCATCTCGCCCTCGTAATGCGCGGTGCAGCGCATTCATCCATGGCGTCGGTGGTGTCTCCTCCTCTATGTGCGCGATTTTATTGACCCTTAAAAAATCGCTGTGATAAGTTGCTGTGACGATGGGTCTTCAGCTTTTCCCCATATCGGCAAAGGGAAAAATGATGCGATCCCAATGTGCATGAGGTGCGCGGGCGGGCACATAGGCCCGCCCCTACAAAGGTGTGGCCATGGCCGATAGTGTGGCGGAGCACATTGCTGCCTTAAAGGATGAGGATTGGGGCATCCGTGAAGATGCGGCCATTGCCCTTGGCGACTCCCGGGACCCGAGAGGAGTGAATCCGTTGATTGAGGCCTTACGGGATTCCGATCGAGCCGTGAAAACGGCTGCCACCAGTGCGTTGACGGCTATTGGAGCCCCGGCCGTCGTGGACTTGAGTTACTGCCTGCAGGATCCGGACTTGTCCGTACAGGAGGCCGCGGCGTCCATTTTGTCGACGATTGCCGATGAGCGGGTGCTTGAACCTTTGGAGTCCGCGCTCCTGAGCCAGGATTGGGTCGTGCGAATGCATGCCGCCCGTGCCGTGGGGCGACTCGGGAACCCACGGTCGGTCGAGACCCTGGTACTGCTTCTCCAGGATAAAGTGCCGGCGGTACGCGATGAAGCCATTGCGGCCCTGGTATCCATGGGTGAGTCGGCGGTGAAGCCTTTGGTGGCGGCGCTGGAAGATCGGGATTGGCGGGTACGCCTTCGAGCCACGGAAGCCTTGTGTGTCTTGAAATCCCCAACGGCCGTCAAGCCGCTGGTGCGAATTGTGCGGCACGATCCCGATACGGCCGTGCGCCAGGAGGCCATTCGGGCGCTCGGGTATATCGGCGACAAAGCCGCAGTCGATCCCCTCTTGGGGGTCATTGAGGAGCCCCGTCTGCAGGTTCGCGTCATCGAAGCGACCGGGAGAATCGGCGACCGGCGGGTCCTCCCCATGCTGTTTCGGCTGGTGAGCGAGTTGAAGACCAGTGATTATGAAGATCGAACCCCGGCTTGTGAGGATAACCGGTATGAAGAGGATCTGGCCCGCGTGGAGGAGGCCATTCGGGCGATTGCCCGCATCCATGACGAGGAGGCCATCCCTCTGTTGATCACGGCCCTGCAAAGCACCCTGATACGGAACGAAGCGAGTGAAGCCCTGGTCCAGTTCGGACAGAAGGCTGTTGCTCCTTTGGTCAGACAACTGCAACGTGAACAGGATGAAAACATTCGCTACCACATCAAGGAAACCTTGACCCAATTGGGATGGAACCCCAAACGGGTGCGGTTATAGCACCAACTGCGAACGAAGGGGTGAGGCCACGCCGCCATGCCGAAAGAAACCATTGAAGTCATCGTGTCCGAGCTTGATCATGAAGAAGACTGGCGCCGCATGCGTGCCACGGCCACGTGCCTGAAGGGAGGCCCCAACGTCGTGGCTCTGGTCATCGAAGTCATGAAAACCGGGTCCCCGGCCTATCAGATTGAAGCGGCCCGAATGTTGGCGAGGATCCGGGACCCTCAGGCGGGCGTGCCGCTGGTGACGCTGATGCAGGGCGAAGAGGAAAGTGTCCGGGGGGCCGTGGTGGATTCGCTGGAACAAATGGCGGGCGTTGTGGATGAAGAGACCGCGGCGGCGTTGGTCGAACTGTTGAAGAATGACACGCTTCGGCCCTCCGTCACGAAACTGTTGGGAGTCATTCCCACGTCTATCGGCCCCCTGACCGCGATGCTCAAGGACCCGGATGAGGAGGCGCGGGTGAACGCCGCCCACATCCTCGATCATCTCCTGGATCCGCGCTCTGCCGATGCGTTGGTCGATGCGATGGGCGATCCCGCTCTGTGCGACATCGCGATTCAGACCCTGAAAAAACTCGGCGCCATTCGGGATCGTATCGACGAGATTATGGATGAATTGCGGGACGTGGAAGAGTCCGAACTCCGCGAAGGTGCGCGGCAGGAAGCCGTGCATAAACTGCATCCGATTGGCCGTCCGACTGTCGAAATTTTAATTGAATACCTCGAAGACGATGATTGGGTGGTGCGTGAAGCCGCGGCGGACGTGTTGGGAAAAATCGGAGACGTCCGGGCGGTGGAGCCGTTGATCGATCGTCTCAAGCGGGATAAAGATACGGGCGTCAAGGAACTGGCGACCAAGGGGTTGGGCCTCATTGGAGACGCCAGACCCGTTGATCTTCTGATTGACATGATTCCCATCAAACCGTTACGAGTATTGGCAGTGGAAGCCTTGGAAAAGATCAAAGACGTGGAAGCCTTACGTCCCCATGCGGAAGTATTCAAGAAAATGAAAAATGACCGTGACGGGTTGGTGTCGTATAATTCCGGGATCATCATCGATAAATTGGAAGCCGCCGCCGCGCAGATGGATGAAGCGCAGTGGGCGGAGAAGGAGCAGGTGAATGGCTGAGAGTCAGCGCATTGAACAATTATTGTCCGCGCTTCGGGACGAAAACGAAGGCCTGCAAAATTATGCGGCAGCCGGACTCGGGCAAATGGGTGACTCGGCCATCCCTCGCTTGATCGAGATGTTCGAGGATGATGATCTGGTGATTCGTGAGGCCGCGGTCAGTGCCATTGTGCAAATAGGGGAATCGGCGATAGATCCCTTGATTGAAGCGCTGGAAGATGATGAATGGACCGTGCGAGAGCAGGCGGCGTCGGCTCTCGGGAAACTGAAAAGCTCCCGGGCGGTGCCTCCCTTGGTGAACGCGTTAAAAGACAAAGATGGGGGCGTCCGAACGGCCGCGGTCTGGGCCTTGGAACGAATCGGCGACCCCGAAGCCGTGCCGGCCCTGGTGGACTGCCTCATGGATGCGATGTTGCGGGAAGACGTCGCTCGCGTGTTGAAAAAAATCGGGGATGCCAGAGCCACGGATGCCTTGATCGACGGGCTGAAAGGGTCCAATTGGATTGTCCGCCGCCATGCCGCCGAAGCCCTTGGAAAAATCGGAGATCCCAAGGGGTTCTCTCCTTTGGTGGAGGCCTTGACGGATGAGGACTGGCTGGTTCGTCGGAATGCGGCTGAAGCATTGGCCCGGTTGGGCGATTCCCGCGCCATCCAGCCGGTGGTCGCCTTATTGGAAGATGAAAACGAAATGGTACGCGATACCGCCGAAGGCGTATTGGCGAGTTTAGGATGGAACCCCGAGTCATGACAAAGAAGGAGACGTAGATATGGCAGATCCAGCCCCAACCCCTCTTGTTCAAATCAGTCCCAAAAATGCCAAGAAAGACGGCTTTAATCTGGTGACCGAAAACGTCATCGCCGTCAACCTGGAGGCCAGGCAACTCGAAGTCGAGTTGTTGGCCTACGATGGAAAAACCGTGTTATTGGACGTGGCCGAGGATGCGCTTGATGATCTGCAAAAGATTAAGCCGGGTGACGGGGCGACCCTCCGTATCGTCGAGGAAGACGGGAAGCGGCTGGTCAAGCAGTTTCGCATTCGGGCGAAAGATCCCAACGTCGTCAAAGTCGATGCCGCGTTGCTGGATTTGAAAGATACACACTGGCTCAATCGCAAATATGCCATTGAGATGTTGGGAGAACTCAAAGCAGCCGATGCCGTGGATGACCTCGTCGAATGTTTGGAAGATGAAGTGGGTGACGTCCGGCATCGAGCCTATGAAGCCTTGATTAAAATCGGGGCGCCCGCCGTCACTAAAGTCATTCCGCTGTTGGTTTCGGAAGAAGATGAATTGCGTCAGTCCGTCACCGAGATTCTTCGGAAAATCGGCAAGCCGGCCGTGGAACCCCTGGCCACGGCTTTGGCCGATGCCGACGCTCCGCTGAAAAAACGGATTACCAAGGTGTTGGATCGCATGGGGTATAAACCCAAAGAGGCGTAAGGGTTTGCCGGCAAACAGGACCGGCCCGATACGGTTAAGCCGCGTGATAGGGATTCACGCCGACAGCCGGGCGGCCGACGGAAACATAATGAAACCCGCCTTCGGCAACCCGTTCGGGGTCATAGACGTTCCGGAGATCAATCAACACCGGGACTCGCAGAAGCGATTTCACGTGATCCAAATCCAGGTTTCGGAATTGATTCCATTCGGTGGCCAACACGACGGCATCCGCTCCCGTCATCGCATCATACGCATCTTGACAGCCGATCAGGCCGGGTAACGTTTCGAGCGCTCCTTCCAATCCTTCCGGGTCACAGGCCCGGATGGCACAGCCTTCCTTCATCAGATGTTCCGCGATCATCAAGGCGGGGGAATCCCGAAGGTCGTCGGTATTGGGTTTAAAGGACAACCCTAAAAAGGCAAGGGTTTTCCCTTGAACGCCGTTCAGGGTTTCACGGATTTTATCGACCATACGAGCCCGCTGTTGTTCATTCACCCGTTTGGTCGCCGCCGCCAACTTCATGTCATAGCCGGCTTCTTCTCCAACATGCACCAGCGCGGCCGTGTCCTTACCAAAACAGGAGCCGCCATACCCGGGTCCGGCGTGCAGGAACTTGGCGCCAATCCGTTTATCGAGCCCCATGGCTTTGGCCACGGTTTGCACGTTGGCATTCACCAATTCACACAAATTGGCGACTTCGTTGATAAAGGAAATTTTGGTGGCCAGGAACACGTTCGACGCGTATTTAATCATTTCTGCCGTTGGAACATCCGTCACGATAAATGGCGTTTCAATCAGATACAACGGCCGATAGAGATCCTTCATGATAGCCACGGCCTGCTCGCTCTCGACGCCGACGACCACGCGATCCGGACGCATGAAGTCTTCAATCGCCGATCCCTCGCGTAAAAACTCCGGGTTGGACGCCACGTCAAAGTTGATGGGCTTCGATTGATGGGCCTTGATGATATCTCGCACTCGTGTCGCGGTTCCCACGGGCACCGTCGACTTGGTGGCCACCACCTTGTACCCCGTCATGCGGCTCCCGATGCTCCGAGCCACTTCATCGATGTAGGACAGATCGGCCGAACCGTCGAGGTTTGAGGGCGTGCCGACCGCGATAAAGATCACCAGAGCCGTATCCACGGCCTGGTTCAAGTCGGTGGTGAAGAGGAGCCGTCCGGATTGGAGGCCTTTAGTCACCAGTGCGGCGAGGCCGGGTTCATAAAACGGCACGTCACCACGTCCTAATTGTTGAATGCGAGTGGCATCCACGTCCATGCACGTCACGTTGAGTCCGAATTCCGCAAAACACGTGCCTGTGACTAGCCCCACGTATCCCGTTCCGAGAACACTAATATGCATCGTAACCTCTTGGATAAGAAAACATGTCGAATTGTTGAGAACGAACGACCATCCGTCAACTACCCTGTAAAGAGTATCATAACTTGAGGAAAAATGAACGGAGGGTAACGGAACAGAAACCCCGTCCGACGGCTGCGCCTGCACGGGTTTTCTTGACAGGGTAGCATACGCGAACTAGAATCAAAATCTAACGTCCTTCCCAAGAGCGGGAATAGCTCAGTGGTAGAGCATCGCCTTGCCAAGGCGAGGGTCGGGGGTTCAAATCCCCTTTCCCGCTCCAATTTCCCCACAACACGGCCGATGGATTTGACCCCCCGACCGGGGATTCCGAAAGGGGTGCGCCCCTTTCTTTTGAATCCTGGCCGATTCCCTTGACCTCGTTTTATTGATCACTGTTCAGGCACCCGTTCCGGGATGAGCACGAGATGCCAGGGGGGCACTTCTTCGCTCATGTGAAGAAATTGTCGGGCGGTGCCTCCGGCGGGCATTCCGGGGAATACGGCGCCACGGCGGATTTCCACAAAACGGAAACGGTAGATCGGGGGCTTCCGTTCCCGAGACCTCGACTCAGCGGGGACCGTCCCTCGGAGCGTGGCAATATCCGAGAGGCTACAGCGCTCCCCAATTTTTAAAGAAGACAGGGTTTGATGAACGTGCCCAAAGATCTCCGGAAGCGTGTCCGGAGTGAAGACGACGTCCGTGGGGCGCATGCCGGGATCTTCAACCAGTTGAGCGAGTATTTCCCAAAACACTTCGTCATCAATGGCAGCGAGCACACAGAGGGCTCCGCGACGAGCCGCAAGGTTCAAGAGCGCCAACGGACCTTGAATGACAAATTTCCAGTGCGGAAAGGTCAAGGGCTTTCCACGATGCATGACTTCCAGGGCCTCCTCGCCGTGAACGCGAACCGTCCGATAGTCGCCTTTGGTTTTGGTCAGGTGTGAGCGGACGGTGGTCGGGGATACCCGCGTGGGCTCATAGGCAAAGGTCGGCGTGGCCGGCGCGTGACAGGTCACCATGGTGTACTGAGCAAGCAGGTGGGGTTGCGTCGAAAGATCCATCATATCGACACCGCCCCAAAACCGGAATTGAAGATTGTCAGGAGGATATTGGGCAAATCGGCGAAGGCGCTCCGGGCTGGCGTGGTACATGCCGCCCAATTGTGATCCGGGCTGGAGGCGGTCCTGTGCATGAAGCGTGAGCGCGTTCCCACTTTGTTGAAATGAAGGAAGATAGTGATCCAGTAATTCTTCTTCAAACGATAAATCTCCTGCTCCCAAATCGAGTAAAGACGGCTTCTCCACCTGAAGAAGAAGATCATAAGGCGATGGGTTTTGTTGCACGAAGGTTTCAACGTCATGAGGAGCAGGCGCGCGCGACGAGGGTGCTTCTTCCTGGACGAGGGCAAAGTACACACACAACGCTCGAATCGCCTTTGTGGGAGGGAGCCCCGTTAATTCTTTGAGCCGGGAAGGGTCGATCCCGCCCGCTGAGGCAGGGTTCGTCCCAAGGCCGGCAACCAACCCTTCCCGAAGCGTGCGTGGTAATGGGCTGTGTTGGATGCGTTCCACGAGTCGGTCCAAGGTGTGCGCGAGCCGGGACCGATGGACCAGTTTCCTGGCAGACTCCCATGCAACGGGGTCTGCGGATTTGCTTTCCTTCAGGAGTCGGCGAAGTTGAGCGGGATTTTGTGGCGTTGCCGGGTCGTCCGAAGAGGCCGGCATGGAAGGGGTGCTCGACACGGAGGAAGCGTAGCCTTGGGTTTGATCAGGCGTCAAGATTGGCTGGGAACCCCTGCTTTATTGCACTATCGGGCGCATGGCGGCGTTGTGTCCTCGCTCAACCCTCGCCTATCTCCATGATAAGCCTCGGGTTTCGCTGCGGGACGCCTTGCCCTGCATCCCGCTATCACAAGAAATCAGGGGTTCCACAGAGTGACAGGTTGCGGTTGGACAAACCCTGTGCTACACCATGCGCATGCCGCAATCCGTCGCTTGCCGTCCAAGCAACATGTTGGCGTTCGTGGGGCTTGCCTGTGGGTTACTGGTGGCAACCACTGCCTGGGCCGCAGTCCCTTTTCCCGGCCACTATCGAGTCGGCCAAATCATCGAGCCGAAAAATAATACCACCCTTTCAGACTTGGAATTCCGCGCGATTCTCCAATCGGCTGATATCATCTATATCGGTGAAGCGCATTACACGCCTTCTCACGTCGCTGCCGCACTGGAGGTGCTCCAAAGCGTGATCGGCGGAGGCCGAAAACCGATCCTGGGCATGGAAATGTTCAGCTGGGACGGGCAAGCCGGGCTTGATCGTTACCTCAAGGGAACGGTCACGTCCACGGAGGATTTTTTAGCCGAATCCCACTGGAAGAACAATTGGGGCGGGAAATACGCGGATTACTCGGCACTTGTTGATTTTGCGAAAACCCATGGCTTAACCTTGCTGGGCCTCAATCCGCCTCGTCCTCTTGTCAGGAACGTGGCGAAAACAGGACTCGCGGCCATTGGGAGTGATCCGGAAGTGCAACGATGGAGCATTCCCGTCCCGTTTCCTGCCGACGACTCTGAGTATCGACGAGTCATTTACGAGCAAATTGAACAATGTCATGCAGGATTGTCACAGGAGGTCTATCAGAAAATCTATGAAGCTTCCGTCTTTCGGGATGAGGGAATGGCGGCCGTCATTACGACGACGGTCAAGTCAGATGCACCTGAACCAACGGCCTTTGTCAGTTATACCGGTGCCGGGCATATCCAATATGGGCTTCCTATCCCTAAACGGGTCAAACGGCAATTAGGCGTTCCGGTCAAAGACGTGACGGTGTATCTCCACGCGCTGGACCCCGAACACCCGGAAGACGTCGAACATTTGATCGACGAACGCATTGCGGACTACGTGTGGCTCACGGCATTAGGCCCGCAAGGGAGACAACCCCGGTGCGGGGAATAGGAGCGTATCGCGTTCAGTAAAAGGACGATCGCGGAAACGATTCACGAAGCAAACACGAGGAGGAAAAGTATGGGAGACCCGGTCATGATTGCGCAACGGATGCCCTATGTGCTGGAGATGGAGCCCGGCAAGTATTATTGGTGTCGGTGTGGCCGCTCCAAGACGCAACCCTTTTGCGATGGGTCACACACGGGCACGGAACATTCCCCGGTGGAAGTCGAATTCACCGAGAAAAAACGAGTCGCATGGTGTGGATGTAAGCATACGAACAAACAGCCGTTTTGTGATGGAACCCATTCCAGTCTCGAAGAATAGCTTTGTCCTCTCTTGCCTCTTTTATGAGAGTTTTATATAATTTCTCTCTTATCGATTCGAATGAGATCACTTGGACATGTATTTTGTCTGATAAGGAGGATGAGACAATGAAGAAGACCTTGCAAGGAATTCTTGGCGCAGCCTTCCTGGTTTTGGGAACCTCGCCCGTTTTCGCCAATGAACCGGGTGGCGGATATGAAGGTATCACCGGCATGTACTATGGGATAATCGTCCTTATTCTTGCCTATGGTGCGTGGGATATTTTCTTCAAAAAGGACTGACAAGTCTCCAAACGTTGCCCCCTTTCAGGCCCTACCTGGGGTGTGAAAGGGGGCTCTCCTTCTTGAGTAACGGTTCGATCACGTCAAAGACCGTGTGTGCGACAATCCGGTACCCTTCTGCGGTGGGATGGATGCCGTCAGCTTGGTTCAAGTCTTTTCGAGCCGCCACTCCTTCAAGAAAAAAGGGGATCAAGGTCACCGAATGGTCTTGGGCTAAACGCTCAAACATGGACGCAAAGCCCGTGGTATAGGCCAAGCCGTAATTCGGAGGAATCTGCATCCCTGCCAGCACGACCTCGACGCCTGCTTCCTGTAACCCGTCAATGATTTCCGTTAAATTCGAAGCCATGAGAGACAAAGGCTGTCCTCGCATGCCGTCGTTTGCGCCCAATTCGAGAATTACCATCGACGGCCGGCTTTTCAGAATCCAGGTGAGACGGCGCAATCCGCCAGTGGTTGTCTCACCACTGACGCCTGCATTAATGACTTCATAGTGATACCCTGCTTCGCGCAGGTGATGTTGCAATTGAGCAGGGTACGATTGATCGGGAGAGACCCCAAGGCCGGCGGTGAGACTGTTTCCAAACGCGACGATTCGTGGGGGTTCTGCTACAACGGGACCTTGCGAAGAATCACTCGAAACGTCGGAAGACGCAACGTTGCGTGCCGGTTGCGTTTCATTTGGGAGAGCAGGCTCTTTGGGTTCACAGCCTCCCACTCCTGACGCGAGCAGGAGAACCCCTACGGCTATACGGAGCCATCGTCCCGATAGACTGAATCGTTGGGTTGCGAAACGGTGAAGAACGGCAGGGTCTGGGGTGTCCGGAGCCATAGTGTATAATAGACTGCTTTGATGAAGGTTTTCCAATGGAGAAAAGGCGTTTCAGGCTATGATTCGCGTTGAAAATCTGACCATGCAACTCCGGGGCGGAGGCCACGTGGTGTCCATCCTCAAGGGGCTGAGCTTTGAGGTGCCGCGCAAGCAAATGGTGTCCATTGTCGGCCCATCGGGGAGCGGGAAATCGACCTTACTGGGGCTGTTGGCCGGATTGGATAAACCCACCACCGGCTCCATCCGGTTGAACGGCCAGGAGATCACGACGTGGACGGAGGATCAACTGGCTCACTTTCGACGTCAAAACATCGGGTATCTTTTCCAGTCGTTTCATCTGATCCCAACCCTGACGGCCTTGGAAAACGTCATGCTTCCCTTGGAACTGAGCAGCGATTGGTCTGCGAAGGCTCGCGCCCGGGACTTGTTGGAAGCCGTGGGGCTGCAAGACCGCCAGAGCCACTATCCCGCCCAACTCTCCGGAGGCGAGCAACAGCGTGTGGCGGTGGCTCGAGCCTTTTCCTGCCGTCCTCCCATTTTGCTGGCGGACGAGCCGACCGGGAATTTGGACAGTGCGACCGGGCAACTCGTGATTGATTTATTGCTCAGGCTCCATCGTGATCAGGGGAGCACGTTGATCCTGGTCACGCACGATTCCACGCTCGCCGAACAAACGGAGAGAATCCTCACGCTTCACGACGGCACGATTGTGTCGGACAAACTGATTCGTTCTTAGCTCATGCAGCACACACGATTACCCATGTCGTTCCTGATGGCGTGGCGGGAAATCCGAGGCAGTTGGCGTCAATTTGTCTTCTTCCTGGCATGTTTGGCCGTTGGGGTCGGAGCCGTAGTCGGTATTGAATTGTTTGCGACGAACGTGGAAACCCTCATTCTCCGCGATGCCAGAAGTCTCCTGGGCGGCGATTTGGAGATTCGTGTGGCCCATCAGTTGAGTGAATCCGGGAGAGAGACGCTGGGTACTCTCCGTGAGCGCAACATCGACGTGACGCACGTGAGGGAACTCGTGGCCATGGCGGCTGCTCCCTTGGAGCATCCTCAACAACCCGGCGTTCAAGCCACACAGTTGGTTGAACTCAAAGCCGTTGAAGAACTGTACCCGTTGTATGGGAAGGTGGAGATGACCCCTTCTCAGCCTCTCCATTCGTCACTTGCATCCAACGACTGTCCTTCACTCCCCTGCTTCGGCGCCGTGGTGCAGGAATCCTTGTTGATCAGTCTCGGGATTCAGCTTCACGATCACGTCAAGATCGGACAAGCCTGGTTTGTTGTGACGGGGATCCTCGTCAAAGAGCCGGATCGCGTGGCCAGTGCTTTCAGCTTGGGACCACGAGTCCTGATCTCCCGGCAAGCGTTACGAGCGACGGATCTGGTGAAGCCGGGAAGCCGCATTCGCGAGCGCTACTTGCTTCGCGTTCCGGAGTCACTGGCCCTTGGCCCTCTCAGGGGCGAACTGCAAGGACGACTTGGCCCGGAGGGGGCCGGCGTCTCATCGTATCGTGACGCCCAACCGCGGATTCGGAGATTTCTGGATCAGTTGATCACCTATTTGGGACTCATCGGCCTGACCTCACTGTTTGTGGGCGGGATTGGTATTGCCTGCACCATTCACGGGTTCATGCGACACAAACTCACGACCGTGGCGATTTTGAAGACCTTGGGGGCCGACGCCGGCCTGCTGATGCGGGTGTATCTGTTGCAGAGTCTGTTCATGGGGTGCCTTGGCAGTATGGCCGGCGTGGCGTTAGGGGTTGGACTGCAAAGGCTGTTGCCCGCGCTCTTGGGTGAGCTCATTCCCCTTGCCATCAGCAGTCAGATCACCGTGTTGCCCCTCGCTAAAGGCCTGCTCGTGGGGGTCGTGACGACGTTCTGTTTTACGATTTGGCCATTACTCACGATCAGGGAGATCCCACCCGCGTTGGTGTTTCGTCGTGAAGTGGAGCAGCACCAAACTCCGATCCGGGCAGGTTCATGGTTAAGGCTGACGTGGGACGCGTTCCTCGGGGTCGTGCGAGACCGCTATCGGCTTGGTACAGCCTTGATGATGGGGTGCGGCCTCACCCTCCTGGCCACGTGGCAAGCGCGGTCACTCACGTTGGGGGCTCTCTTTATCGTGGCGTTTGGAGCCGCAGTGGTTCTGCTTCAGGTTGGCGTGTGGGTGTTGCTGCGTGGCCTGCGTACACTGCCTCGTCCCCGTTCATTCGTGATCAGGCAGGCGCTGGGCAACGTGCAACGCCCGGGCAACTACACTCGGGGCATGGCCGTGGCGATCGGGGTAGGCGTCATGGTCATCGTGACGGTCGCGCTGGTGAAATCGTCGCTGCTCATCGCCATTGGAGAACGCATTCCGGAGGATGCCCCGACGTTTTTCTTCATCGACATTCAGCCGGATCAACGGGAGCCGTTTGAACGGGTCGTGCAACGGGAAGCCCCTCATGCTCTGTATCGGCTCACCCCTGTCGTTCGGTCTCGGTTGAGAGCGATTGATGGACGTGTGATTGATCCCGAAGAACACAAAGGCAAAAAGAATGGATGGTACTTCACCCGAGAATACGTGCTCACGGCGCTATCGACGCTTCCCGAAGATAATACGGTGGCGAAAGGGAAATGGTGGTCGACTGATTCGGAAGAAGTGTTGGAAGGCAAGCGCAAGAGTCAGGGGAGGGCCATTCGCGTGTCGGTTGAGGAGGAGGCTGCCGGCAACCTTGGCATGGATGTGGGATCCACGCTCGAATTCGCTGTTCAAGGGACGCCCTTGGCCGCCGTCGTGGAAAGTACGAGGAAGGTTGACTGGGGAAGTTTCTCCATGAACTTTTTCATGATTCTTTCACCGGGCGCGCTGGACGGGGCGCCGATGACCTACATTGCCACGGCGAAAGTCGAAGCCGAAGAAGAAATCCCACTCCAGCATGCGCTCGTTCGAGCCCTTCCCAACGTGACGGCGATCAAGGTTGGTGACGTGCTGGCCAACGTGGCGAGGTTGTTGGAACAGTTGGCCTGGGCCATTCAGGGGATTGCGCTGTTGAGCATGGTGAGTGGAGCCGTCGTCATGACCGCGGCAGTCTCTTCGACACGGTACCGTCGTCTGTATGAGTCGGCCATTCTCAAAGCGATCGGCGGCACGCGACGGATCGTCGTGGCATCTTTTGCCATGGAGTTTGCTCTGATTGGGGGGCTGGCGGGTATGATCGGCGTGGGGTTGGCCAGCGGGCTCTCCTGGGCCATTCTCCATTTTTTCCTGGACCTCTCCTGGACCGTTCAACCCATGGTGCTGGGCTGGGGACTGCTGGCGACCGTGGGCTTGGCCGTGGCCGTGGGGTTTCTCAGCACGTTTAAAATTCTCGGCGAACCCCCGCTGGCCGTGTTACGGCAGGAATAGCAAAGCGGCAGATTTATCCTCTAACCGTTGACTGTGCAATGAACTATCAAGTATTGGAGACCTAAGATTTCAGAGAAGGTTTTTCATCCCACAGTCACTTGGGAGTTCACATAACATCATACTCGGAGGTGTGTTATGAAAGTGAAGGTCAAAGAAATGGACGTAAATATGGAAGTTAAGAACAACGGCATTGAGTTTGAAATCAGAAATACTGATGATACGTTTCTGGGGGATTGCATTGTGAACAAGAAAGGTTTGATCTGGTGTCAAGGCAAAACGACTAAGGCAAAGGGGAAGAAAGTGTCTTGGGATAAATTTATCCAATGGATGGACGAAGGGTAAAAAGGGTTGTAATTTCACGCCACCGTTTCATAATACTGCCAACAAAGGCGTCATGAAACATGACTCTGCTACTGCTCGGGAATGGCGCCACTATTCCAACCTTATCTAGGCCAGCCTTCATTTCTTTTCCAATCTACTCCCCCGACCGGATAAAGATGGCGTTCTCGATTCTTTCGAAGGCGTTGGTGTAAATCCTGACGTCCAGAATCGGGGTGTCTCTTCGGCTGTTCTGGCCATGTGTTGAGGACGACTGTCTCGTCACCACAAAATTCAATCGCACCCGCGTTCTCTTGCCGATTTCTTCTATGAACGCGGTCGCCACCGTCTGTTCAACACTCTGAGTCGTTGTGGTTGGTTGACCCCCTAAGACACCCCCTATGACGCCGATGAAGATTTCCGCTTCGGGGCCGATCGATGTGTTCTGCGATGCACTTTCCGCATTGATGAATCCGGTGTTCAGGTCCGCGTTTTTGATCGTGTACCCCAAATCCTGAAAGACCGAGACGACGCTGGCGAACACGATCTTCTTGGGAGATTCAAATTCCCGTGTCTGGATGCTTTGAATTTCCAGCGGGGTCATGGGAGGTTTCTGTTGTGGGACGGCGCAGCCGGTAAGGGTGAGGGCGATGGCGGTCAGCATGAGCCATACGTTTGTCCAAAACACGTTCACGTGGTCCTCCTGCGGGATGTATCAGCGTGGTCGATAGCGATGTGGTTGCAGTTCTGCTAATCAGAACTTGGACGTTCGGCTTCGAAAATCACTCACGATGTCGTTTTGATCGAATTTGATGATCAGGGTAATCATGCTCGAACTGCTTTCGAACCCTGAGGAACGTGAATTTTGGCCGGCGAGAATAATCGTCCAATAGCCCGATTGGGTTGAGGATTGAGAGATCTGCGCCGCTCGCTGGTACGTCCAGACTTCGCGTTCCGCTCCGTCACGGGTGGTGATGTTCGGTGCTCCGAAATGTTCCAGGACCTGGGCTTTCGTTGTCTGCCCGACGATCAGGTTCATCTGGACGTTTCCCTGCGTGAGCTGGGAATTGCGCTTGGTGACTGGTTCAGGGGGTGCCACACATGCCCCCAGGGTCATGACGACACCGAGGATAAGCGGCAGTTTGCGTATGTGCTTCATCAATTTCTCCCTATTCCTGTTCGCGTCTTGCTTTAAAAGAAAACGGCAGGAATTTGTAGGACGTGGTCAGGTTCCTGATGTTGATCAAAGACGTTGTGAAACACTTGATCTAATCTTTTAAGTGTTTGACCTTGAAAGTATTTCTCCCCGCATTGTCGACAGACTCCCGCAGGCACATCATTAATAACGAGCAAGTGCGAGCGACGCCTATAGTCATATTCAATTCGTTTTTCTTCGACTTCACCTCCACAAAAAGAGCAATCTCCATACTTATTCATCGCTCTCTTCCTCCTCTTCTCCGAGGGGTTTTCCACTTTGGGGGTAGCGGAACATACACGGTAATGATTCGCAAGGTCTTTTTGTCACTGAATTTCATCCTAGACCAACCTACGACGATATGAAGAGGATTTTCTCCCACGTATCCCAAAAGCAGACAGCTTTCCCCTCGTGGATCATCGGGATAGTCCTCTAACACTTCTCCATTCATGATAGCCGCTTCGATGTCCGTGATATCAAGATCATCTTCAAGCCTTTCCTGCTGAGCATGAAAGCTGAATTCGTAGCTTTCTTTGATGATGCATTGTCTAATATCATTGATCGTCATTCAGGGGAAACACGGTTTGTCGATAGTCAAGTTAATGGTGCCGAAGCCGGGACTCGAAGTCGCATGAGCTGAAGCCTGCTCATGCTCCCACTAGGGGGCCACGCCCCCTCGTGCCTCGCCTGCGGCTCGGTCACCCCATGAAGGGGGAACACCCCCTTCAGAACCCCCGTTCGCGTCCCGCCTTCCCCTGTTTTGTCGTTGGGGGAGAGGCTGGTTGGAAATGATTTGGGGGATCGTCAAGCTTATGGTGCCGAAGCCGGGACTCGAACCCGGATGGGTTGCCCCACACGCCCCTCAAACGTGCGTGTCTACCAGTTCCACCACTTCGGCATGCCAGGATTATAGGTAGGGGTTCAAATGGTTGTCAATCAACGTAACCTTCGGTAAAATTGAAAGATTGGACTGGTGATGGTTCCAAAATCTTTTATGTCTGATTCGTCTCACCACACGTCTTCCGATAGTTCTTCCCCCGGCAACATTGCGGCATTTTTTGATGTCGATAATACTTTGATTCCCGGTCAGTCCATTGAAATTCATTTTGTACGATATCTGTGGAAGAATGGATTCTTATCCAATCGCGTGTTGATCGACAGTGCGCTCTATTTACTCTTCAATCTCCTTGAGCTTTCCCTCAGGCCCCTACGGGAACGAAAAATTTACCTGACCAATAAACGACCGGAAGGCGTCGAGCCCCTGGCGAAATGGTTTGTGCGCTCGGAGATCTGCCCTCGATTGTCCTTGCAAGGAACCGCGGCCTTGACCCAGCATCAACAAGCCGGCCATCAGGTGGCTTTGGTCAGCGGGACTCCGGAGTTCCTGATCAAACCCCTGGCTCATTATCTGGACGTGCCGAACGTCCTGGCGGCACAATTGGAAACCAATGAGGACGGCTATACGTGCCGGGTCCTTTCACCCTATCCGTACGGTGAAGGCAAGCGGCGCCTGCTCCAGACGTTCGCGGACAGTCATGGGGTGGACTTGGCTCAAAGCTACGCGTACGGCGACAGCCCCGGCGACATTCAGGCCTTGGAATCCGTTGGGCATCCCCTCGTGGTCAATCCCATTCGCGGGATGGCGAGGATTGCGCGTCGGCATCGATGGCCCACGACCGTGTGGGCCTAACTCCCGAAGCCAAATCATGAAGAACGTGCCGAAGCGATGACGACGCGAGTTCCTACCTCTCCATCTTCCCTGAAAGTCACGGAAATTTTTCACAGTATCCAAGGGGAATCCACCCGCGCGGGGGAACCGTGTGTGTTCGTCCGCTTAACGGGCTGTCCCCTCCGATGCACGTGGTGTGATACGGCCTATGCATTTTACGGAGGCACCGACATGAGTCCGGAGGCCGTGGTGGATGAGGTCAAACGTTACGGTTGTGCGTTGGTCGAGGTCACGGGTGGGGAGCCGCTTGCGCAACCGGCGGCGTTTGAGTTGATTACGCGTCTGTGCGAGGAACGCTTTGAGGTGTGCATCGAAACGAGCGGAGCCATCGACGTCGCTCCGGTTGATCCCCGGGCGAGCATCATTTTGGACGTCAAGTGTCCCGGCAGTGAGATGGACGACCGGATGCGCTGGGACAATCTCCAGGCGATTCGTCAAAAAGACCAGGTGAAATTTGTCATCAGCGATCGTCGCGATTACGATTGGGCCGTTGACGTGGTCAAACGGTATCGACTCACGGAGAAGTGTCCCGTGTTGTTCAGTCCGGTATTCGGAGCACAAGAGTTGCGACCGCTGGCGGAATGGCTTCTTCAGGACCGGTTGCCCGTGCGTTTACAGGTTCAATTGCATAAGTTTATCTGGGATCCCGACATGAGAGGGGTCTAGCAGGCATTGTTATCTTCATTCAGGAGGGAGAGGAGAGTCGTATGAAGTGTCAGGTCAAGGAAGGTCATCTTGCCCAGGAAGCCACGGACGTGCTCGTTCTCGGTGTCTATGAAGACGAGAACACGTTGCCCAAGGCCCATCAGGCGTTGGATGACGCGTTGGGCGGACAACTCCGGGAGTTGAGAAGCAATGGAGAGTTTTCAGGCAAGAATCAAGAGTCGTCGTTGATTCATACGCGAAGAGCCCTTCCGGCCAAGCGAATCCTGTTGCTGGGATTGGGAAAGAAGAAAGACGTAACCTTGGACCGCGTTCGACAGGCCATGGGCACGGCGTTCAAAAAAGTTCGGCAGACCGGGGCGGAAACGTTTTCCGTTCCGGTAATCGCAACTGATACCGTCAAGGCGCCGGCGTCTGATATTGCCCAGGCGATGGTGGAGGGAGCCATGCTGGGAGGCTACCGGTTTACGCATTATCGGTCTGACAAGGAAGAACCGTCGAAAGACATTCGGACCATGACCCTCTTGGCGAACCGGGCGAATCAAGTGAGTGACATGAAAACGGGAATCCGGCGGGGCGAAGCCAGTGCCAAGGCCACGTCGTTCGCACGTGATCTGTGTAACCACCCGGCCAACGTCATGACGCCCTCCCGCGTGGTGCAGGAAGCGCAAAACATTGCCAAAGACGTCAGCGTCAAAGTGACCGTGCTCGAGCGCAAGGATCAGCAGAAATTGGGAATGGGCGGCATGTTGGGCGTCTCACAGGGAAGCCAGGAGCCGCCGAAATTCATCATTCTGGAGTATTCAGGGGGAAGGAAGAAAGACCGGCCGGTGGTGCTCGTTGGGAAAACGGTGACCTTCGATTCCGGTGGCATTTCCCTGAAGCCTTCGGAAAACATGGAACAGATGAAGGCGGATATGACGGGTGGGGCTGAAGTGTTGGGTGCGGTCCGGGCTGCGGCGCAATTGCGTCTGCGCGTCAACGTCGTGGGTATCCTGCCGGCGACGGAAAATATGCCGGGCGGACGAGCCACGAAGCCCGGGGATATCCTGCGCATGCTCAACGGCAAAACCGTGGAGGTACAAAACACCGATGCCGAAGGCCGCCTGATTTTGGCCGATGGGCTGGCTTATGCCGCCCGGTTCAACCCACAATGCATCGTCGATATTGCCACGTTAACAGGTGCATGTATCGTGGCCCTGGGTCAGTTTGCGATCGGGATGCTCGGGAATGATGACGCGCTCAAGGCCGATTTACGAAAAGCGGGCGAGCAAGCCGGTGAACGCGTGTGGGAGATGCCGCTCTGGGAAGAATATTTCGAACAACTCAAAAGTGACGTGGCAGACATGCGCAATATCGGCGGCCGTGGCGGGGGCATGATTACGGCCGGCATGTTTTTGAGCAAGTTTGCCGGCGAGTGTCCCTGGGTGCATCTCGACATTGCCAGCACCGATTGGAGTTCATCCGAGCGTCCGTACATCAGTAAAGGGCCGACGGCCATTGGAACGCGATTGTTGGTGCAGTGGTTAATCAATCGCTCGGGTCAATAGGGAATCCTGCATGCCGGCTGGTTGCCTGCACCTCAAGGGATGATCATGAAATGCCTCTCTTCAAGTGGTCATCCTCGACATTTTTAATCGAGGATCCAGGGTCTTTTCTTTCTCCTCCGTACGTAAGGAGAAAGACCCTGGATTCCTGCTTACGCAGGAATGACAGGTGCGGGTTGCAAGTGAGTCCTCCATGACTATTCGAGACACCGTCGGGCAACTTTTGATGGTGGGGTTCCAGGGGACGGAACTCTCTCCGGCATTTCTCGATTGGCTGCAGGAGTATCGACCGGGTGGCGTCATTCTCTTTTCGCGTAACCTGGTGGATCCCGAACAGGTGGCGCGACTGACCAATGCCCTTCAAGAGCACGCGCCCAACCCTCCCTTGTTGATTGCAATCGATGAAGAGGGTGGTTGCGTGTCCCGCTTACCTCAGGGCTTTACGACGTTTCCCGTCGCTTCAAGGATCGCGGCGTGCCACTCTCCGGCCGTGGCCTATGGGGTAGCGGAGGTGACAGCCCATGAACTGCGGGCGGTCGGGATCAACATGAACCTGGCGCCGGTCCTGGACGTGAACAGCAATCCGGCCAATCCCATTATCGGCGATCGTGCATATGACACTCAGCCTGAACGGGTTTGCACGTATGGCATGGCCGTGATGCAGGGGCTTGAGGACAATGGGATCATTCCTTGCGGCAAACATTTTCCCGGGCATGGCGACACTACGACGGATTCACACCACGTCCTGCCGGTGGTGGAGGCTGACTGCGCTCGACTCGACACCGTGGAACTGGAACCCTTTCGACAGGCGATCAGCCGGGGGCTGCCCGCGATCATGACCGCGCACGTGTGCTACCCGGCGCTCGATGCGGAAGCGCCCGCGACGCTGTCCCGACCCATTCTCACCGATCTGTTGCGGAACGAGTTGGGCTTTCAAGGCGTCACGCTCACCGATGATATGGAAATGTGCGCCATTCTCGACCATCAGCCCATCGGGAAAGCCTCGGTTCGAGCGTTACAAGCCGGTGCCGATATGGTGGTGATCTGTCATCAGCAGGAACGGCAACGGGAAGCCGTCACGGCCATTGAGCAAGCACTTGAACGAGGAGAGCTTTCGTGGGAGAGGCTCACGGCCAGCGTGGCGCGCATACGGGCTTTGAAAGAGAAACGTCTCGCGCCGTTCCAGCCCGTCGATCCGTCACGGGTCACGCAAACTGTTGGTCATCAACGGCACAAAGCCTTGTTGGCGAAGATTCAAAACGACAGTGGTTAGCTGGGTTCACGACGTTGAATCGCCCAGTGCCGGCATAGTGTTTTTACGGAGGAGAGCATGGGATTAAAAAAAGGAGACATTATCGATGAGCACAAACGCCACCCGGAGAGTTGCGGTTTGATGATCAAAGTCATGGCCGGGGGAGCGGGTTTTGAAAAAGTGATTTGCTGCGGGCATGAATTGACGGAAGAAGACGTGACCTCGGCATTTTCACGAGGCAGGGGACGGAAACGCGGGAAACTCCCGCCGGCCGTGCTTCTGGATGAGAAAAAACTGCATCCGGATTCCTGTGGGCTCCGCGTCATGATTATGGACGGAGGGGAAGGGTTTCAGGAAATCAGGTGTTGCGGCCATTCTCTCAAGCTCAATTCGATGAGAGACTTCAAATACGGCGAAGAACAGCGAGGAGCCTTGCCCGAAACAGGGCCGGCGGGTCACGCATGAAGGCCATTGCCGAAGTCTTCCATGACGGGCAGGTTTGTTCTGTACATAGGAAATAGTAAAGTCTACAATACTATACATCCATGGTTAATCAATTCCATAAACCGCTCCCCGCACTTTTTGGGCGTTTGAGAAGTAACAACATTGTGACTCTCAGGCCGTGGCAATCAACGACATCAAGAACCGTTGAACGTTGTCTCTGGGTGCCATCCATCAACAAAACCCAAATAGCAAAGGAGTAAGAATCGATGGCTACTAGTGAAGATGACAAAATGAGGTCGATTAGAGACGCGGTCGATTTCGCAATCGTGGGTGATAACATAAGTGATATTGCGGAGTTCACGGTTGAGAAATTTGAATTCAAGAATGACAAGACTCTCTCTTCCGAGACGCGCGAAGAAGGAGTCACCAGGATCAAGGAAGTACTGTGGCAGCGGGTGGAGGATTTGAAGCGGCGGCGCATGCAGCTTCTGGCAGAGATGTTCACCCTGGCGGAGCGGACGCTTGAAGAAGTCATTAGTAAAGGGAAATAAACTTAGTTTTCCGGCTGGCCCATCCCGAGATGGAGTCCCGCTGGATGGACGTGAACTACGTCGACCTGATCGAGGATCCGTTTGGAGTCGTTCGCCGCATTTACCAACACTTCGGCTGGACACTCGAGCAGGAGGCTCTCGACGCCATGGAAGAGTGGCAAATCCGCCAGGCGGAGAAACGACGAGGGGAAAAGCGGCATCGCTACGCCCTGGAGGACTACGGCCTCACGCCGGAGGCGGTCAACGCCGCTTTCAAACGGTACCGGGACTTTCTCACCACCCGTGGCATTCGGACGTCCCGTTCGTGATTCGGATCGACCCAGGCCCTTTTAAATCGAGTTCGGCTTTTCACCTCCTGTGAATGTGCTCCGAAACTGCCGGCGGAGCCTTTCGACACGCCTGCGGTTCACGCCAAAGTCATAAACGCCGATCCGCGACGCCGAACGAACGTGAATCACGTGGCCCGTGGGGCAGAAACGGCATTCGAGGTCATCGATGAACCCGATCCGGGTTCGGCATTCCGCGTGGAGGTAGGTATCCGTCGAGGTGAGGACGACGGTGCGGGCTGTCCTGGAAACAAGGTCCTTCAATCGGGCAAAAGCCAGGACGGGATCACCCGACACGGTGAACGGCTTGACTCGTTGAAGACACATCGCGTCGTCAAGTCCCGGATGCAGACGCAACTGAACTGAAAACGAGGACAAGGGGAAAGTTGTTCGGACACGAATCATCCTTCCTGAAAGGCACGTTGGAATGTGCCGTACGGCGTCGAGGGTGTGACATTCTACGCTATGTGGAAATTCAAGGTCGAGTCACGAGCCCCACGTCACTCCACTCTGGACATTCAAAATCGTAACAGCCAAAATAGCGACCCATGCCGAATCAGAAAGGCCTCAATCGTCCAGACGCGCTTGAAGCCGAGTCGAGCAATGCCCCGGAGAACGGCCTCCGCGTCATCACCTGCGGTAGCGCGGACGATGGCAAGTCCACGCTGATCGGCCACCTGCTTTCCGAATCCCGACCCGGCAAACGCTCGTTCATCGTCGCCGACACGCCGGGTCACGAGCAGTACACGCGCGACATGGTAACCGGCGCATGGACCGCCGATCTCGCGCTCGTCCTCGTCGACGCCCGCAAGGGCGTGATGACGCAGACCCGCCGCCACAGCACGATACTTTCCCTCCTCGGCATCCGTCACGTCATCCTGGCGATCAACAAGATGGACCTCGTGGCGTGGTCCCAAATTGTCCACGACGGGATCGAGAGAGTCTATCGTGACTTTGCGAAACGCCTCGATGTCACGAACGTGACGTGCATTCCGGTCTCGGCACTGACCGGCGACAACGTGGTCGAGCCGTCCGCCGTGATGAGCTGGTATCACGGGCCGACGCTCCTTCAGGCCCTCGAATCGGCCGACGTGGCGACCGACCGCGAGAGCGCACCCCTTCGCATGCCCGTGCAGTGGGTCAACCGCCCCGATGCCGGATTGAGCGGTTTCGCAGGCACCATCGCGTCGGGTCTCGTGCGTCCCGGCGATCCTATCCTGGTCTGTCCAGCGTACAAGCCCTCGACCGTGAGTCGCATCGTGACCGATGACGGTGATCTCACGTGCGCGAGAGCCGGACAGGCCGTGACGCTCACGCTCGCCGACGAAATCGACGTGAGCCCCGGCGACGTCATCGCGTCGGCCACCCATCCTCCGGGACAGAGCAATCAGTTCGCCTGTCACCTGATCTGGATGCACGAACATGCGCTGCTGCCCAAGCGCTCCTATCTCTTGAAGATCGGCACGCGCGTCGTGGGTGCCCAAATCACGGACCTCAAATACAAGCTCAACATCGAGAGCCTGGAACGCCTTGCCGCCAAGACGCTTGAACTCAACGACATCGCATACTGTAACATCAGTCTCGACCGGCAGATTGCCTTTGACCCCTACCGGGAACTCAGGAAGGGGGGGCTTCATTCTGATCGATCGCTACACCCATGCGACGGTGGGCGCCGGCATAATCGATTTCGCCCTGCGGCGTGCGTCCAACCTGACCCGTCACAAGTTAGCGGTCGACAAACCGGCACGCTCGGCTCAGAAGAGCCAGAAGGCCTGCGTCCTGTGGCTGACCGGGCTGTCTGGAGCGGGCAAATCCACGACGGCCAACGCCGTGGAGCAGCGCCTGCACGCCCTGGGCCGGCACAGCTATGTCCTGGACGGCGACAACCTGCGCCACGGGCTGACCAAGGATCTCGGTTTCACCGCGGCCGACCGCGTCGAAAACGTGCGGCGCATCGCCGAGGTCGCCAAGTTGTTCGTCGACGCTGGCCTGATCGTGCTCGTCTCGGTGATCTCACCTTTCCGTGATGAACGCCAGATGGCCCGCTAGATGATGGAGGAAGGCGAGTTTGTTGAAGCCTTTGTTGATGCGCCCCTGGAGGTCTGCGAGCAGCGCGATCCCAAAGGGCTCTACAGGAAGGCTCGCGCCGGCGAGATCAAGAACTTCACCGGTATCGACAGCGCCTATGAACCCCCCGAGAACCCCGACATCGTGTTGAAGACCGCTGAACGAAGCGTGGACGAACTCGCGGATGAGGTCATCGCCTATCTGAGATCGAGGGCCGATCAGGCAGAGCCATAGGCACGATGACGCCCTCAACGCACTCCTGCCCCATCATGGCCTCGGCCTCCCATCTCCAGCACACTTCTTCATCACCTCTATTCTCGAAGGCAGGAGCCGCATAGGTGATCTTGCGTCACGAACTCTGGTATGGCACTATGACGACCTTGGCCAGTCATGAGCGCACTTCCTGAATTTGTCGGTACGATTCACATTTTTTTCGGGCCCTATCAGGGCAACCCCATTGGGTTGTATCTTCGAAAAGAGGGCGATTCCTGCTCTATCTCTCCGACCAGTTATCCATGGAATCGGTTTGTGGGCGTGGGTGAAACCGTGAACAAGGCGGCCGCGGATTTCGATGTCAAATGGAAAGAAGGTGATTTAGCCGCGGAAATGTACTCCGGACCGCATTGGGAAGGGGGAATCAAACCGGAAAAACCCAAACCTCCTCCCAAACCGGCTGCTCCCAAGCCCGAAGCGGCAAACTCCCCGGAAGCCGCGGCTGCTCCGAAGCCCGATGCCGAGACAGCGCCAGCATCCCCAACGACGACCGGCGAAGCGGCCTCTCCAAGTGCAGTGCCAGGCCCCAATACAACTCCTCCCCCGGACACTCCGTCCGAAACGGACCCTGCAGCGTCTTAAGAAGTCACACATTCGCCAGTGATGCGCAATTCCCCGCATTCCCGGGTTTCCCTCTGCCTACATGCTCATGAAACAGAGAAAGGTGCCGCCCGAAGAAAAAAGCAGGGGGAGGTGCCGGGGCGCCAATCTGGCTCACCCCGACACCCCAGGAGGAGGCTTAGAATCCGAACCGGAGATTGGTTTGAAAAAGATTTTCCTTATAGTTTTCGTCAGCCCCTCTGTTTATGTCCGCAAACACATATTCAAGGTTCAGTTTGACGTTGGGAACGAAGTGATATTGCAGCGAGGCGACTATCTGAGACTCGGATAAGGGACTGGCATCGGTGTCGTGCCAGTCGTATCGAACAATGCCCAGCGTCTTCGGCGTCACTTCATATGAGGCTTCGACCGTTCCGCTGGTAGCTTCGTAATCTTCTACTCCGGTAAAGCGGTAGACTCCGGTCATGACGTTGAACTTCCCCATCTGCAAGTCGAGGATACCGCCGAAGGTTGTCGTCTCCTCACCATGGTCTTCTTCTCCGGCCTTATCATGCCGGAACAACAGGGAAACCGTTTGGCCGGAATAGGTTTGGTTGGCAAGGGCGTAAAAGTGATTGCCGAACCGGCTGGTATCGTCCTGGCTCTTGTTGCCGACGCCCACGACGTATCGGAAGCCCTGTTCTTCGAGCTGTCCGTTGAGTTCAAGACCTTCATTGCCGAACGTCACGTTGTCTTCCCGGTCGGCCGTCGTTTGCACCAGGTAGGTGCTGTTCGTCAGTCGACGGGGATGGGACAGGAAGTAATTGTCCACGTTGAAAAGACCCACTTTGAGATTCAGCAAGCTGTCGGGTAACACGTCATCGAACTGGACCAGCGGTAAATTATCCGCGACCAGCGCATCGATGAAATACGACACGCGTGGACCGAGTGTCCCACCGCTGAAAAACTCCAAACCGTAGCCGTCGTCTTCCTCAAAGGACACCGCACTCTTTTCTTCGGTTTCGCCGGTTGTTTGATCTTCCTTGGACCTATGGGTGTACCCGGCGCGGACAATGGCGGCGATGGGAAAGTGTTTGCTTTCCCAGAGGTATTCACCGACCTCGTCTTTCATCCGATACCCCCGGTTTTTGAATGCAATGCCGTATTGGTTCAGTTTCGGAAACTGCACGTGACACTGGTTACAGGACACCCCGTATTTTCTCGCAAAGGCCGGAATGGCCTCCGCTTCCTGCGAGAAACTGACGAGCAACCCGAACAGGGCAAAGCAACACGTCCAGAGTCCCCACCATAAACGATTCATAATGTCCTCCATACTGTTGATAAAAATACGAACTTTCCCGGTCTTCAACCAGACTTCTTTTGAGAGAAAGAGGGGCTTGCCACCCTGGCTTGCATTAGGATAATATTAATTATCAGTTTCAATTTCATGACTATATAGTGCAAATGAAAATAAAATGCAAATGATTTTTGAAATCAATTCCATAATTATGCGTTCGGTGTTCGCATGCTGGGTGTTGCTCCTCCTGACCTCCTGCGGCCCCGGCACGTTCCTGAGAACGTGGTCCGATGTCCTGTCGAAACGCGGACAGGGAGGAACAGGACAAACGTCAACACAGGCAGAGCCGGAAATACCCGATGACGGGTCCGTGGTTTCGAGGGATGAGCCCTCGGTTATGCGACTGTATTCCGAGGAGGGACGCGGCTTATGGTTGCTCAATGAACGGATGGATCTCGTCCATACGATCATCGGGCTAGAAAATCGGGACAGCGGATTGCTGATGGTGGGGGAAAGCGGACCGCAAACGGGGCTGGCCGTGGCGGCCGGCGATCTGAACGGCGACGGCCGGGACGACCTGATCCTTGGTGCTCCGGAGTCCGATGGTCCGTTGCAGGGAGCCGCGGCGTCGGGTTGGGTCTACGTGCTGTTCGGTCGCGAGCAGTTCCCGAAAAGGCTCGATCTCAAAAATTCCGGCAATCTGAATCTTTGGGCGGGTCGATCGGCCGGAAGAAACTTCTTGGGTCAGACGCTTATCACGGCGGATCTGAACGGTGACGGATTGTCGGACGTCATCATCGGGGCTCCGCACGCCTCTCCTCCTTCTTTGCGTGACGGCAAGACAACGGCGGTCGTGAAGGCCCATGCAGGAAGCGTATTCGTTCTGTATGGACGCCGGAATTGGGCTGATGCGTCTCGAGTTTCTCGAATCCTTGATCTTTCGCAACAGGCCGATGTCATCATTCATGGTGCCCGGGAAGGAGACTTGACGGGGTTTGCACTGGCCGCCGGTGACGTGAACGGCGATCGTCGGCAGGATCTTTTGATTGGCGCACCCGGCGGCCGTGGTGACGGCGAGTCCGGAAAACAGACTGGACTTACCTACGTCATCCATGGTCGTTCAGATTTTCCCCGCGTTATTCAACTTTTCGAGACGTGGGACAGCCGACTTCATGGCATTGATGGATCCGGGACCCGGTTGACCCTGACGAAAAACCTGCCGGATCGCTCGGGCAGTTCGCTGGCGGCGGGTGACGTGAATGCTGACGGCATCGACGACGTGGTCATCGGTGCACCGTTTGGCGATGGATGGTCCAACGAACGGGAAGATGCAGGAGAATGTTACGTGGTCTTTGGCGACACGGCTCTGCCACGGGAACTCGCCCTCGGGTCGCAGGCCGACGCGATCATCTACGGCACCGAACCGTTTGCCCGTGCAGGGCAGGTTGTCGCCATCGGAGACGTGAATCACGATGGAGTTGGCGACGTCGTGATCGGTTCCTCCGAACAGGCGCGGCAGGGTGAGGGTACAAAGACGGTTACGAGGCATCTTGCGCACATCGTGTACGGCGGGTCCGACCTTTCGCCGACTCTTTTCATCGATCGTGCAGCCACGTTGCCCTTTCTCTCTTCGGATTCCCAGGGTTCTGATTTACCTGCGACCTTGTTTCCGGATTCGGTGTCATTCCGGCAGGGTCCCATCATGATTTTCGATCATAATCATGATGGACGTGCCGACGTTCTTGCCGGGTTGCCGGATGCGCGAGGATTGTCCGGACCATCATCCCGGGTCTCTCAAAGGGATCAATCGGCTCGGTCCGTTCGACCCGGTGTGCTCAACCTTTTCCTGAATCGTGGAGCATCCAGGATTCCCCAAGTCATTCAGGCGCCTCATCCCGGAGAAGAAGAAATGTTCGGTGCGTCATTAGCCCACGGGGATTTCAACGGCGACGGCCGTTCGGATTTCCTGGTCGGGGCGCCGGGCCTGCAACGCCCGTCACGCACGTTGGGTGTCTTTGATTCACTCAGACCGGCTGGAGGCGGCTATCTGTTTTTGGGAAGGATGCGGGAGTAAAAAGCGGGAATAGAATCGGTATCGCCTGGTCCATCGCCTTTGCTTTACCGATTAGAAAAGTTTTTCCCCGCTCTTACCAGGGCCTGAAAGAGACGCCGTTGGATAGGATCCCGATCATAGAGAAATTCCGGATGCCATTGGACCCCTAAGAAAAAAGTGCGGTCCGGGGCTTCGATGGCTTCGATGACGCCATCAGGGGAGACCGCGGTCTGCAGAAGGTTCGGCGCCACCTTCTTGACGGCTTGGTGGTGGGAGCTGTTCACCTCCACGCGAGCTTTTCCGGCAATGCGGCGCAACAGGGAACGTGGCGCAATATCAATGGAATGCGTCATCTTGGTCGCCGAATAGGCGGGAAGATGGTCAATAGGCGTGTCGAGTTGGGCCGCAATGTCCTGATACAGCGTCCCGCCCAGGGCGACGTTGATGGATTGCATGCCGCCGCAAATACCCAACATGGGCACGTCGGCCTGGTAGGCCACTTTGGCGATCCCGAGTTCCATGGTCGCCCGCTCGCGACTCATGCGCGCAAACTTATGTCGTTGTTGTTCCCCGTAGAATTCGGGCGCCAGGTCGGACCCGCTTCCCGTGACGAGGAGCCCGTGCACGTGGGCTACCACCTGACGCCATCCGGCCCTGTTCGACAACAGGGGTAAGAGCACGGGAATGCCTCCGGCTTCTTCAACGGCCCTCATATAGCGGGCGCGCAGAAAGTAGGTCGGCTCTTTGCCGCCCATGTCCTTGCGATCGCCGGCATTAAAATCCGGCGTGACACCAATGATCGGTTTCTTCATTGCGCTTTCGATTCCTCCACGGGAGGGATATCCAATTCGGCCAGCAGGGTTGCTTTGAGCGCATGTCCGTTTTGCCGTATGGCATCCTCCAGTTCCTGAGAAAGCACGTTGTGAGATAACAGGGTCGTTTCCTGGCGAAGACCTCCCTCGATAGCGAGCTGCAATTTTTCCTGACACAGGTATTGGAGAAACAAATCCTGGCCTCGTTGAAAATATTCGTCATAGTCCTCTTGCGGAAGATGGCGAAGGATGCTTCCCAACCACGCCTCGAGTCGCAGGATCCGTTTGCAACGGGAGGCATGAGGTTGCTCAATTTCCACCACGAGTTGAATGCCGCCCTTCCAACTGCGCTTTTTGACGTTGAACACGCAATAGACAAGATCGGGATTCGTTTCATGCACCTCAGGCCCGAAAAACAACGTGGTTCGATACGAAGGAATTTTTGGAGAAGACGAGGTGCCCATTGATGACGATTCTACCACGTGCTGTACGCAACACAAGCCTGTCCTGAGCCTGTCGAAGGAGGACGGCTCTTGTGTTTCGTGTGGAGACGGCGTGGAGATTTTCCCTGCTGGTTGAGCGGGTTGACACGTCCCACCGGGGTCTTTACAGTAAATTCAAGGAGTGCTTAGGCGTGTATCCTTTGGAGGACGTGCGATGTTCGGGACCCTGGGATTTTCAGAACTCATCATTATTCTGGTCATTGTTCTGATCATTTTCGGAGCGGGGCGGCTTCCTCAAATCGGAGAGGGAGTCGGGAAAGCCCTGAAGGGTTTTAAAAAGGAAGTCAATGAGGTTCCTCCTCCTCCTGCGGAGGAGGAAAGTCCCCAGGCTGCCTTACCCGAGCCGGCTCAGCCCGTCGCGGCTCAAGGAGCGCAAGCGGCAGATGCGACGGCTCAGCCGGCGCCTCAACCCGTGGCTCAGCAAGCCCATCAGCCCGGTCCCGAACGGACACCGGGGACGTTGGCGGCACAGGTGTATGGCGGATTCAGTCCCGAAGCGGTTCAACAGGCTCCTCAACCCGCTGCCGACGCTGGACCAGCCGCTCCCTATCAAGAGCAGTTTGCACCGGTGACCATGGAACAGCGTGCCGCGAATTCAGTACCTCAACCGATGGCGCAGTATCCCCCTGTTCCTCCTTCGGCCATGACGACTCAAACAGGAAAACGACCGGAGGCCATTGTGAATAAAAAGGCCGTCGCTCGTGTTCAGGCGAAACGTGCCGAGATGCAGGCCAAAGCCGCCAAGCCCCCAGCCGCCCCGGGAAGTGACGACCTGCAATCTCTTGGGGAAGGATTGGGTGGCGCCCTCAGAACCTTCCGTGAAGCCACGGCGGACGTGCGGAACGCTGTTGATCCGGAGATGCGGACCATTCAAGCAGAGTTGGAATCGGCGCAAAAAGAAGTTGAACAGTCCATTGAAGCGGCGAAACAACCTCCGGCTCCCAAAGATCCACCACCAGCCACGTAACGGGACGTTGAAACGGCACGTCCTGAGTTGGGTCGAAAGGCATATCCTGCGCAAAGACGCCGGGCCCGTCCTGCTTGTGCTTCTTCTCATTGGCGTTTCCTTGGGCGCAGGTTGTCAAGCGGAAGCCCCTGTCGGGGATCCGCAAAAAGTTATCTCTCGTCTCGTCACCCTTCTTCAAGACCCTTCCCGGGACGTTCGACGAACGGCTGCGCTCTCTCTTGGAAAAATCGGGCATTCCGCTGCAACGGCGGCCTTGGTTCAGGCGTTATCCGACCCCGATTCCCAAGTTCGTGAATATAGTGCCTGGGCCTTGGGACAAATAGGGGAAAACGTGAACGACGAGGCAGCCGTCCGCCTCGCGGGCGCACTAGGCGATGAGCACCCTTCCGTCAAACACGCAGCCGCGCGGGCGTTGGGAAATATCGGCCCTCGTCAACCAGTCATTGCCATCCTCACTCAAGCGTTGGCCGTCGGAGAGAGCGGCAGCCGTCGTGCCGCGGTTGAAGCGCTCACCCAGCTTGAAGCCAAAAGTGCCTATCCGATTTTGCGTGGAGCCCTGACGGATCCGGACCCGGCTGTGCGACAAGGCGCCCTGGCTGCGTTGGGTGAGTTGGGTGATCGTCGGGTCCTCCCTGATTTTCAGCAACGCCTCTTGCTCGATGCTGACCCGGGCGTCCGGACCGAGGCTGCCTATCGACTGGGGAAACTGGGAGATGCTCAGGAGTTGGAAGCCCTTGACTTGGTCTCGCGTAACGATGCGTCCCCCAGTGTTCGCTTGTGGGTCGACCGGGCAAGGGCCAATATCACGGAATGAGTAAAACGGGAGCCCTTGGCGTGAATCTCGCGTCCGGGCCGGCTATTCGACCTTCGTGTCCACGAGGAGTCCGATCGCTCGACGAATAGGATCACGAGCGCCCAGCAGAACCACGACGTCCCCGGCTTCGAGCACGGTTTTGTCGGAAGGGTTGGATTCCGTGACCCCGTCGCGCATGAAGGCGATCACGGAGGCGCCGGTTCGCGGCCGAATAGCCAACTCATGCAGTGATTGCCCAAGAGCGGGTGAATCGTCATCAATGCGGCAGGTTTCCACTTCCGCGTCCTCGAGCGTGCCGGACCGGAGATGGTGGGCCAGTTCGGGAAGTTCTCCCCGGCGGAGCAGGGCATAGCCTTCTCGCCGGATTTGTTCCGCTCTTCCCAGAATGACCTGGTTGGGAATTTGAAACGATTGAAGAACAAGGGTTGAGATTTCAATCGACGTTTCAAATTCTTCAGGAATAATTTCACTGGCTCCGAGTTTGTGCAATTCTTCGAGTTCTTTGAGATATCGGGTCCGGACAATGACGTGAATCGACGGGTTTAGACTCTTGGCAAGTTGGACGATACGCCGGGCCCCAAAAGGGTCGGAAATGGCGACCACGAGGACTTTGGCATTTTCAATTTGGACCTGGTGCAGGACCGTCGGATTGGTGGCGTCGCCGTATTGAATGGGAACACCCGTCCCAATTTCCAACTGCACCACCTCTCCCCGTATATCCAGGACGATATAGGGAATCTCGAACTCTCGAAGGACTCGCGAAAGACTGCGACCGTTCAAGCCGTATCCCACGATGATGACGTGATCCCTGAGTTTGACGTGGGCCGTTTCCGCGCGTAGCGACACACGCCCGGGCAACCATTGGTGCAGCCGCTGCACGGCTTCCGTCCGTCGCGCGATTTTGGGGGACCATTGGATCAAAAACGGGGTGATGATCATGGTCAGGACCGAGACGGCGAGAAACATATTATACGTTTCATGGTACAGAATACCCGCCTTGAGGCCTTCTTCGGCCAGGATAAAGGCAAATTCGCCTACTTGAGCCAGGGCCACACCAGCCAGGATCGCTGAACGAAGAGGCGCGCCGACCGCTAGCACCGCGGCGGCTCCCGTCACGAATTTGCCGATGACGACGGCCCCGACCATGCTCATGATGAACAGGGGGTACTCCAGGATCACGCGTGTATCCATGAGCATGCCGATCGAGACAAAAAACAGGCTGTTGAAACTGTCCCGAAACGGGAGAACCTCGGCAAGCGCCTGGTGACTGTATTCCGATTCGGAGATGATGAGTCCGGCGATAAAGGCGCCGAGGGCGATGGATAACCCAAACAGTGAAGTCAACCACGCCGTACCCATGCAGAGGACCACGATGGTCAGGAGAAAGAGTTCTCGACTCTTCGTCCGAACGATATGCTCCAGGAGTTTGGGAACGAAGACTCTGGCGGCGAGCACAATAAGGAAAACCAGGGCGAGCGATTGTCCGAGGGCGAACAGAATGCGACCAATGTCTTCCGAGCCTTGGTTTCCTAAAAATGGAGTCATGAGCATCATGGGCACGATGGCCAAATCCTGAAAAATCAGGATACCGATCGCGGATCGTCCGTGAAGGGTATCGCTTTCTCCACGCTCGGCCAGCGCTTTGAGGACGATGGCGGTGCTGCTCAGGGTGACCAGGAATCCCCAGAAGATGGCGGAGTTCATGTCGATTTCCAGGAGGAACCCGCCAACGACGAAAAAGAGCAGGACACTGAAAATCTGGGCCGGTCCTCCCACGAAAAACAGGATCTTCGAGGACTTCAGTTTCGCCAAAGAAAATTCCAGACCGATCGTGAACAACAGCAGCATCACTCCGATCTCGGCCAGCACGTGCACCTGTTCCCGATCAGAAATGAGGTTGAGCCCATAGGGACCCACGAGCGTCCCCACGACCAGGAACCCCGCAATCGAGGGGAGGTGGAGTTTTTGAAACAGGAAGACCACCGCGATGGACACGGAGAAAATAATGATGACGTCCCTGAGTGCGCTGAATTCATCCATCGTGCTGTTCCCGGGAAATGGAAATGGCGATCCTTTCGCTCCCATGACGACGGTCAGGGAGGACTTGGGGGCAGGTCCCCCACGGTTGTTCAGCACATGCCCCGCACGGGACATGCGAAACGCTGCTTGGTTCGTCCAACGACGCCGGTGACATCCGGACAAGCGGGCTTAAGAGTACAAGTCTTGAAAGAGCCAGGGAGCTTCCTGTTTTCTTCTTGTCTCGTAGTCCGCAATATCCTGTTCGCGTTGGAGAGTCAATCCAATAGCGTCCAACCCTTGCAGAAGGCACTGTTTTCGAAACGGATCAATGGAAAATCGAAGCGTGGATTTCTGGGGCGTGGAGATCGTTTGAGAAGCCAGGTCGATCGTCAGTTCAAACCGGTCATCCGCGCAAACGTGGTCGAAGAGCCGTTGAATGTCCTGGGCTTCAAGGACAATCGGCAGAATGCTGTTCTGAAAGCAGTTGTTGTAAAAAATCTCGGCAAAGCTCGGCGCGAGAATGGCGCGAATCCCATAATCCAACAGGGCCCAGGGTGCGTGTTCCCTGGAAGACCCACATCCGAAATTGTCACGAGTAAGCAGAATGGTGGCATCGGCATACTGCGGTTGATTCATAAAAAAATCCGGGTCCGGGGACCCATCGGGGAGCATGCGCCAATCCACAAAGAGCCCCTCTTTCAATCCCGTTCGATGAATCGTCTTTAAATATTGCTTGGGAATGATCTGATCGGTATCGACATCGACGCGATCCAGGGGAGCGACGCGTCCGGTATGGGTGGTAAAGGGTTCCATGGCAACGCTCCCGGGTCAGGCCCAATGACGAATATCGACGAAGTGCCCGGTGACGGCGGCCGCCGCGGCCATGGCCGGGGAGACCAGGTGCGTTCGTCCGCCTTTTCCTTGACGGCCTTCGAAGTTTCGGTTGCTCGTTGAAGCGCAACGCTCACCGGGTTGGAGCACGTCGGCATTCATGGCCAGGCACATACTGCAGCCGGACTCCCGCCATTCGGCCCCGGCCGCGCGAAAGACGGCATCCAATCCTTCTTCTTCGGCTTGTTTTTTGATCAGGCCGGAACCCGGCACGACCATTGCCTGCACGCCGGATGCCACTTTCCTCCCTTGAAAGTAAGAGGCGGCCAGACGTAAATCTTCAATCCGCGAATTCGTACACGATCCGATGAACACCCGGTCGATGGGGATATCCACAATAGGGGTGCCGGGTGTGAGGGCCATGTAGTCGAGCGCTCGTGTCGTGGCATCCCGCGTTTCCACGTCGGAATAGGACCGTGGGTCCGGGACCTTGCCGTCCACCCCGGTTACCATGCCCGGATTCGTGCCCCACGTGACTTGAGGGGCAATGTCTTCCCCTTGGAGCGTGACGACTCGATCATAGGCGGCTCCGGGATCCGTGCGTAGCCTTTTCCAATGCTGGACGGCCTGGGTCCAGAGGTGCGCAGGGGGAGCCATGGGACGGCCCTTGATATAGGAGACGGTGGTCTCGTCCGGGGCAATCATACCGGCACGGGCTCCGCCTTCAATGGACATGTTGCAGAGGGTCATGCGGCCTTCCATCGATAAGGACCGAACCGCCTCGCCCGTGTATTCCACGACGTACCCGGTTCCTCCTGAGGTGCCGATGTTCCCGATAATGGCCAGGATCAGATCTTTTGCCGAACAGTGGGGAGAGACGTGACCGTCGACTCGGATTTCCATGGTTTGCGGTCGTTTTTGGATCAAGCATTGGGTGGCCAGTACGTGTTCGACTTCACTGGTTCCGATGCCGAACGCCAGCGCCCCGAATGCACCATGGGTCGAGGTATGCGAATCCCCACAGACAATTGTCATCCCGGGCAACGTGAGCCCCTGCTCCGGACCGATGACGTGCACGATCCCCTGACGCACGTCGTGCATGGAGAACAGCGTAATGCCGAAATCCGCGCAATGTTGTTCGAGCGTTTCAATTTGAATGCGGCTCAAGGGATCTGCAATGCCCACGCTTCGGTCTGTGGTCGGCACGTTATGGTCCGGTACCGCGAGCGTCGCCCCTGGCCGGCGCGGGCGGCGTCCGGCGAGCTTGAGTCCTTCAAAGGCTTGCGGAGAGGTCACTTCATGGACCAGGTGGCGGTCGATATACAAGAGGGTCGTGCCGTCCGGCTCCTCGGACACCACGTGCGGACTCCATATTTTGTCGAAAAGCGTTTGTGTTGCCATCGCCCGGTCCTCTATTCGTGAGGAGCCAATATGGCGCATCGAAGACGTGGCGTGCAACTCTCGGCTTTGGCTGTCCGCTCCAGTGCACACTGGGAGACCGTCGTGCCAGACGTTTGCCGTTCTGCAATCTGACCGGCTTCAATTGCCACTTGGCAGAGCGGCGGCTTGCGACTGAGGCTGACTTGCCTCACCATGGACTTGGTCATCCATCTCCGCTACAATTGCCGCTCCAATTCCAGCCAGAGTACCGAACATAGCGAATTCATACCGTGTGGAGCTCGGCGCGGCACACGAGATGTATCAAACATGCTTGAAGAAGCCTTACTGTCCATCGGTCTGGTCATCGTCGTCGCCAAACTGGCCGAAGGCCTTCTCCGGCATTTCCGGCTGAACGCTATTGTGGCTTATACGGCCACGGGAATCCTGCTGGGACCGATTGCCGGAATCGTCGAGCCCACCAGTGATATGAAGATCCTGCTGGGCATCGGCATCTTCCTCTTCTTTTTCCTCATCGGCTTGGACGAACTCGATATTTCCGGCTTCATCGCCGCCATCCATGGCCGGTTCTTCGTCACCGCGATCATCTCGGTCTTCCTCTCCCTGCTCGCCGCGCTGACCGTGACTTCCGATATGCTCTACGACTTCGGGCTGGGCCTCACGTTCACCGGCTCGCTGGCCCTTGCGGGGATTCTTTCTTTGACCAGTCTGGGCGTGGTCGCCAAGGTCCTGGTCGATGAAGGTCACCTCAAGCAACCCATCGGAATCCAAATTTTCACCACCGCGCTGATTGCCGAGTTGCTGACCCTGTTGCTGGTAGGGTTCACCATAGGCGAGTACGTGGACCACTTGAGCTGGAAAAGCCTCCTCATCCTGCCGGTGAAGATTGCCGTCTTTACGGTGGTGACTTGGGTATTGGCCAGCCGTGTGCTTCCGCCCCTGATCGTTCTGCTGAAGCGCTTCCTGCACGTGCCGCAACTTTCCTTCGGACTGATTTTGGGCGGGCTGTTTCTGACGGTCGTCGGTGCCGAGCATATGGGTCTCCACGGCTCCCTGGGGGCGCTCCTGTTCGGGGCTGCCCTGTCGAAAATCCCGTACCACGTACGCCGGGACGTCGTTCCCGGCATGAGAAGCACCGCCGAGGGGCTGTTCGTGCCCCTCTTTTTTGCCTCGGCCGGATTGCATTTCAGCCTGGACTTCACCGAGTTGCCGGTGTGGACCATTGTGGCGTTGGTGTTCATTCCCCTGGTTGGAAAATTCTCCGCCGCCTACGTCGGCGCCTCCGTGGCCCGTTTGAAAATGCCCTTTACTCTGGCCACCGGGCTGATGGCCAAAGGCGTTGCGGAAATGGCGCTTCTGCTGGTGCTTCTCGAGATCGAGATGATCGGACACGACGTCTTCTCGTTGCTTGTGCTCATCATGCTCGCTTACATCCTGCTCACGCCGCTGGCCATCCGCGCCGTAGTCCACCGGGTGAAGCCGCCGGAACGGCTCACGCTGCCCGAATCGCTCCCCCCGTCGCTGGCCCGCTTTGCACTGGACGACATCACCGTCGCTGATATCCTCGACCGGACCCGCACCTATCCTGACCCGGCGATGTCAGTGCGGGCTTTTGCCGACCAGTGGATTGTCCCTCACCAGCATGACTATGTAGTGGTGGAGAAGGGCGAGCTTTATGGGATCGTGTCGTTGAGCATGATGCGATACCTGCCCAAGGAGTCCTGGTCCAAGACGCCGTTGCGCAAACTTGCGCGCCCCAGAAAGCTGCACGTGTGGCCGGACGAACTGGTGGAAGACGCGCTGCAGCAAATGACGGAGCACTCGCTGACGGTGATACCGGTGAGGGACCGGGAGTCCCAGAAGTTCCTGGGCGTGATCAACATCCGGCAAATTCTGGAACTTATCACTCGAGACGCCACCGGCGAGTATTAACACCACACGCCTCATTCTTGATTGGTGAAGAGATAGTTGACAATTCCCTGCAAATCAGAAACAATGCAATCTGCAGAATTAAAGAGTAAGAGGGATTTCAATTATCTCCAGATAGGAGAAGATTGTCTGCTATGGATGAAAAAATAGATAGGGAAGTAGGACCCGAGAAGGACGTGGAGTCTGAGCCCTTGGATCTGGACGAGTTGGAAAAAATTGCTGGGGGCACGGGTCCGAGTGTGTCGCCTTACTACGCGCCAGATGGCACGATTTTACCCCTCAGTTAACAGGAATGTCGACCATGCCTCGCTCGAAACCTAGAGCCTTCCGGGAGGAGCCTTAAAACAAGCCACTCTATCCACAGTGACTACACTATAGTATATATGTTCAAAAATAGTTTTTGAACTGGAGATGAGAAAACCATGATGCAACTTCCATTGGCCTATGCTGGGAACTATCCGAAGGCTCGTCTCTATGATCAGGTGAGGGCCGACAACTATATCAGGCACACCACCATTGGCGATCCTGTGATGGATTCGCTGATAGAGGAACTCTCCTCGTTGCCCCCTCAAGAGTTGCACAAGTTCATCGGGGCCGGCATGGAGCAGCATGATGAGGTTCTGCGCTCTGCACCGCAGGCCCTGCGCGATTTCTTCAAGAATCTGGAGGGGGGGGGGGAGCCTCCCTGGCTCGACTACGAGGCCTTTCGTCCAGCGGTTCTCGTCTTCAACGTAAACGTCGACTTAATGCTCGTCGCATTCGTGACGGGAGTGCTGGTGGAGGGCTTCTCGACGCTGATCGCCAAATCTTTCAAAATTACCGGACGGGTGGAGTTGACCACAAGGCGCCTCCAGCAGAATAACCGCCACATGCTGGAAATATTTTTCCCCGGCGGCCTGAAAAGAGAGGGCGATGGCTGGAAGCTCTCCATGCGCATTCGCTTCGTTCATGGTCGCATCAGGGCCCTGCTGGCGAAATCCGACGATTGGAATCACGAAGCGTGGGGCACGCCGCTCAGCTCGGCACACTTGGGTTTTGCCATCTCCGTTTTTTCCAAGCGCCTGTTGGAATACTCGATGTTGGTGGGTGCGAAGTACAACAAGGAAGAACAAGAAAGTGTGATGGCTGTTTGGCGCTACGCCGGCTATCTCATGGGGATCCCTGAAACCATCCTCTATACCAATACCGAGGAGGCGGAAAAAATATACAAGGTGGGATATCTGTGCGAGCCGCGGGCGGATCCCGATTCAGTAGCCGTGGCGAATCTGTTTATCCAGTCCATTCCGTCAGTGGCGGGTATCACGGATCCGGTTGAAAAGGAACACTTGATAGGGTTGGCCTACCGCCTTTCACGAGCCTTCATAGGGAACGAACTCGCTGAAGCGTTCCAGTTTCCGAAAACCAGAGTGTTTGGAACACTGTTTAGTTACCGGATGCAACGAAAGTTTTCCCGATTTCTGAAGAGCAAACAGATCGTCAGATCAGAAAATTTTTCTCAGCTCCTCAAAATCTCGGTGTACGACCAGGGGGGCTTGAGTTACAAGATGCCCGACCACGTCTATACGTCATATTCAAAACCCTGGTGAGCGACGCGTGCAGGGGTGTGACCGCCTCCGTCAGGTAACAGAAAGCAGGGTAAATGGAGCGAAATGATCCGCAGCCGGCGGTGTCGATAGAGCCGTGCACTCGAATCGGTGAACGTGTCGCCGCTCTTAGTCGGTGATGGCCGAGGCGATGACTCTGGACCAGTATATCGCCGCCATCCTGAACCGTCGCTGGCTGGTCGTTGCGCTTGCAGCGTTGCTCATGCTGGTCATGACGGCAGGCGCCCGCTTCATCACCGTCACGAACGATTACCGCAGCCTGTTCGACGAGGACAATCCGCAACTCGCCGCACTTGATGCGCTGGAAGAAACCTACTCCGCGTCCAATACGGCCCTGATCGCCATCGCGCCTCGTGAGGGGTCGGTGTTCACTCGCGAGGCGTTGAGTGCCATTGAGGAACTGACCGAAGCCGCGTGGCGCGCGCCCTATTCCGCCCGTATCGACTCCCTCACCAACTACTCCTATAGCGAGGCGTCCGGCGATGATCTGGTTGTTGAGCCGCTCGTGGATGACGCGCTGTCGCTGAGCGACGCTGACTTGGCGCGAATCGAAAAGATTACGCTCAATGCCATCGACATTGCCGGTCGGCTGGTTGCCCATGACGGGCGCGTGGCCGGGATAGCGATCAATTTCGTCCTGCCGGAAAATCCTGACCCCGCGGTGGTCGAGATCACCGACTATCTGGACGCCCTTCTGGAGGAGGCCCGCACAAGCCATCCGGACATCGCCTATCACGTAACCGGCGACGTTGTCATGAACCGTGCCTTCGCCGATGCCACACGGGACGATCTGGAAACCCTCACACCGATCACGTTCCTGATCATCGTTCTTGCCACCGTCGTTCTTCTGCGCTCCCTTCTCGGCACCCTGGCACTTCTTGTCGTGCTTGGGTTCGCTGTCAACACCACCGTGGGGTTCGCTGGCTGGATCGGTACGGTGTTCGGCCCCACCAATTCCGGCGTACCGATCATCGTCATGACGATCGCCGTCGCGGATTCCATCCACATCGTCACGGCCGCTTTAGCGGGTATCCGCCGCGGTGTGGGCAGGAATGAGGCGATTGCCGAATCGCTTCGCAGCAATACCTGGCCGGTCTTCCTCACCTCGGTCACGACCATGATCGGCTTCCTCAGCCTCAATGCTTCGGATTCGCCATCTTTTCACGTCCTGGGGAATCTGGTGGCATTCGGCGTCTTCTGCGCCTTCGTCTACACCATGACGCTCCTGCCGGCAGTGCTCTCGATTCTGCCGTTGCGTGCGCCCCGTGTCCGGTCGGAGGGAATCGCCTTCTTCGACCACTTTGCCGACTTTGTCGTCGCCCGGCGTACATTCCTGCTGTGGTTTTTCACTCTTCTGGCCGTCGTGCTGATCATGGGCCTGTCCCGCGTTGAGTTGGCCGACACCGTGACGCAGTATTTCGATGATCGTTACGAGTTCCGGCGTGATACGGATTTCATCATCGAAAACCTGACCGGCATGGAAACGCTGGAATACTCGCTGGACGCGGGCCGTGAAGGCGGCGTCACCTATCCTGATTATCTGCGCACGGTCGATGCCTTTGCCGAATGGTACCGGCAGCAACCCGAAGTTCTCCACGTCCAGGCATTTCCGGACATCATGAAACGTCTCAACAAGAACATGCACGGCGACGACCCGGCCTTCCATCGCTTGCCAGCCGATCCGGAACTCGCCGCGCAATACCTGTTGCTGTACGAGCTGTCGCTGCCGTTCGGCAGCGACCTCAACAACCGCATCAACGTCACCAAATCCGCTACGCGCATGACCGTTGTGGTTCGCAGCTTGTCGTCTCAGCAGCAACATGAGTTGGACGCGCGCGCGCAGGCCTGGCTTCGTGCCCATACGCCCGGACTGACGACCGCCGCTTCGGGGATCAGCATCGTCTTTGCGCACTTTGCCCAGGAGAACGTCGAAAGCATGCTGCGAGGCACGATCACCGCCATGGGGCTCATTTCGTTCATCCTGATCTGGGTTTTCAAGAGCGTGCGCCTTGGCCTCGTCAGTCTCGTGCCCAACTTCATCCCTTCAGCCATGAGCTTTGGTCTGTGGGGCTATCTGGTCGGCCACGTGGGTCTTGCCTCTTCGGTGGTCACCGCCATGGCCTTCGGTATCATCGTAGACGATACGACTCATTTTCTGACCAAATATCTGAAGTTCCGCCGCGAAGGCCTCCCGGCGCCCGAGGCGGTGCGATCCACCTTTCACGCGGTAGGGCAAGCGTTGTGGACCACGACCGTGGTTTTGTCGTTGGGATTCCTGGTATTCGCCACGTCGGGTTTCGAACTCAGTTGGGCGCTCGGCCTTCTGCTTACGTTCACAATTCTCTTCGCGCTCCTTGCTGATTTTCTGTTTCTTCCCCCTTTGCTGATGGCTCTTGACAGGAGGAAATTATGAGACTGATCCATGCACATCTCGTACGACCGGCATTCTTGCTTCTCGCGCCATGCCTGGTCCTGTTGTCCTGGTTGTGGATGCCCCCATTTGCGCACCCGGCCACCCCCGAGGAAATCGGGTTGAAGATTGCCACCGAAGCCCGGGCGCGTGATGACGGCTTTGGCAATTTCACGGCTCGCCAGGTCATGGTGCTGCGCAATAAGCAGGGGCAGGAGAGCCGGCGGCAACTTCGCGTCAAGGTGCTGGAGGTCGCCGACGACGGCGACAAGAGCCTGATGGTGTTTGACGAGCCGCGCGACGTGAAGGGGACCGCGCTGCTCACCCACGCCCATAAACATGAAGCGGACGACCAATGGCTCTATCTCCCCGCGCTGAAACGAGTCAAGCGGATCAGTTCGTCGAATAAGTCCGGATCCTTCATGGGAAGCGAATTCTCCTATGAGGATCTGAGTCCCCCGGAGGTGGAAAAATTCACCTACCGGTACCTGCGGGACGAGCCGTGCGGGGACCTGACGTGCACGGTTAACGAACGGGTCCCGGTGGACAAAAAAGCCTCCGGCTACAGCCGCCAAGTGGCTTGGCGCGATAAGGACGAGCTGCGCGTCTGGAAAGTGGAGTACTACGACCGTAAGGACGCGCACCTGAAGACGCTGACCATCGGGAAATACAAGCAATACCTGGACAAGTACTGGCGCGCCGGTGAGATGACCATGGTCAATCATCTGACGGGCAAGAGTACCGTGTTGAACTGGGCCGACTATCAGTTCCGTGCCAAACTCAAAGACCGCGACTTCAGCAAAACCGGATTGAAACGGGCGCGGTGATGCCACACCCTACCGCTCGTTACCTCGCGGCCTTCATTGTGATCTGGGTGGTGGCTCTGGTTGCTGCCGTCGAAGCCCATGCAGAAATCGAGCTCGCGGCCTGGGATCTGTCCGGCCGCGTGAGCCTGGAAGGCCGTGCGTTTCCGCAAACCGGCATTGACGCCAGCCAGCGCTCGTATACGACCGGCTTTGTGGTGGAGCCCAAACTCTATCTTGAAGAGGCCGAGGGGAGCAGCTTCACCCTGGTGCCGTTTTTTCGCTACGACAGCGTGGACTCGGTCCGCACCCACTGGGATCTGCGGGAAGCATATGCTCTGCTGTACGGCGAGTTGGGCGAGGGTGAATGGGAGGTGCGGCTGGGCGTGGATCGGGTGTTTTGGGGCGTGGCCGAATCGCAACACCTGGTTGACATCATCAACCAGATCGATTTTCTCGAACATCCCAACGGCGAGGTGAAGTTGGGGCAACCCATGGTTCACCTGACGTGGACCGGTGATTGGGGCGTGTTGGAATTCTTGGGGTTGCCGTATCACCGCCCGCGTATCTACCCGGGCCGTGGCGGTCGCCTGCGCTTCGCGGGACTCGTGGACCGCGAACGGGTGGAGTATGAGAGCGGGTCCGAGGAGTGGCATCCGGATTTCGCGGCGCGCTACAGTCGCAGCTTCGGACCCCTGGATATCGGTGTGAGTGCGTTCGATGGCACCAGCCGGGAAGCGACCCTCGTGTGTATGCCCCCGGCTTGCAGCCCGACCGGGGTCAGTGATGTCTCCAATGTCTGGATTCCGTATTACGCCCAGATCCGCCAGTTCGGGCTGGACGCGCAATTGACGCTCGGCGCCTGGTTGTTCAAGTTGGAGGCGATGCATCGCTCGGGCGAGCGCAACGCGCTCGGTCGGGAACAGGAGTACGGAGAGGCGTATGGGGCTGTCTTGGCGGGGACGGGCGGGTTCGACGATTTAGTCAACGCCTATAGGGAAGAGGAGTACGCGGCCGCCGTGGTGGGGGGCGAATACACGTTCTATTCCGTCTTGGGTTCTACGGCCGATCTCGGCCTGCTGGCCGAATGGAATTATGATCAGCGGGGCCGGCGAGCTCTCCCCAGGCGCCAGCCCATGACGCTCGACAATGACTTCTTCTTTGGTATGAGCCTTTCATTGAACGACGTCGAGAGCACCATGATCAAAGCCGGGTTTCTGATGGACGCGAGCCGTGAGACCCGTACCCTGGGTGTCGAATTCGACCGGCGGCTCTCCGATCAATGGTCTCTGCACGTCGAGTCGAGCACGATTCTCAGCATGGACCCCTTGGAACTTCAATGGGTGGGGCGACGCGACAGCTTCTTCGAGTTCCACATGGAGTACAACTTCTAGCCGGTTCATGAACGGACAACCACGGGGGGTTGTCCCTACCCAATCATGTCCACGCCTATCTTATTCCGTCTCGTTTTCCGTACTGCTGCGGGCTTCCGCAGGGGGCTCCAGCGGTAATAAGACACGCATCTCGGTGTAGTGCCCGACCTCCGTGTCGACGTGGATGGAACCGCCGTGACGAAGCAGGATGTCGGTGGTCAGGGAGAGACCCAGGCCGGTGCCTTCCCCCGGTTCCTTGGTGGTCACGAAAGGCTCAAAAATTTTGTCACGTACTTCATCCGCGATGCCGGGCCCATTGTCCCGGACACAGAACTCCACGTGATCCTCCAACTGCCGGCTGGAGATCGCCAGTTCCGGCAGGTAGTCGCCATCCACCTTTTTTAGCTTTTCGTTCATCGCCTGAAAGGCGTTGGTGACGAGGTTGAGGAACACGCGACAGATGTCCTGGGGGACGACGGTGATTTCTTCCATGTTCGGGTCCAGATCCTCCTTCATGTCCGCGTTGAAGGAGTTGTCATCGGCGCGCAACGCGTGATAGGCCAAGTCCACGTACTGTTTCAATAGGGCGTTCAGGTTTGTCTTCCGCCATTCGCCTTCTTTACCGCGGGAATGTTCCAGCATGCTGCGTACGATGTTGTCGGCTCGATTCCCATGTTCTTTGATTTTCCCGAGGCTCGTCCGCATCTCCCCCAGAATCGACTTGATCTCCTCAAGGTCGAGGTTTTCCTCCTGCTTCATCAACTCCTCGATCTCATCCGCGAGTTCGATCGAGACGTTGGCAAAGTTGCTGACGAAGTTGAGCGGATTCTTGATTTCGTGTGCCACCCCGGCGGTGAGTTGACCCAAGGAGGCAAGTTTCTGCTCGGCAATGACCTGCTCCTGGGCGGCCTTCAGATTCTCCAGTGCATGCTCCAGGTTGTCATTCTTGGCATCCAGTTCTTGCGCCAATTTTTCCACTAGATTCAGCCGTTGGACCTCATGGGCGTAACGCCGGAACACTTCCAGTGCCCTGGCCATGTCCGTGACTTCATCATTCCATGTGAGATACCGTATGTTCCGCGTCAAGTACTTGGCAGATCCCTTCTCCGGCTTGGCGATATCAGTTCCCTCGACTTGTACCGGGACCTCCAGGTCGCCACTGGCCATCTCGCGCATCGCGCTGGACAGTCCCACCAGACGGCGGACCAGATAGCGCCTGACGAACAGCGAGCCTAACGCAAAAGCGCCTACGGTCCCGAACACGTTGAGGAGAATCAGCAACAGGATCCCCGTCTGGGCGGCGCCGCGCGCCGCCGTGCTGGAATCAATGGCCTCCTCGTTGATCTGCGCAACCAGATTGTTGACCTCCGACACAAGTGCTTCCGAGGTGGTTCGCGCCTTTGCCAAGGTGTCCTGCTCTTGTTCGAGCCTGAGCAACGCTTCCTTCCGCAGCACGATGACGCCTTCAGGGCCTTCCCCGATTTCGTCCAGACGAGTCAGGTTTTCTTCAAGCAGGTCGTGCTGCATGGAATCCGGCAACTTCGAATAAGCATGCATGAAATTCCGGACGGCACTCTGGAATCGTTCCTCCAGGGGAGTGAGAAACTGGCGATCCGCCAGAACCAGGACCTCATCCAACAGCAGCACGGCCAGATTCGCGGACTGGTTCACGGTCATGAGATTGCGGTAGGCGGTCAGTTCATCTTCCGAAGCCCGCTTCTCGATGGGGTGGATCTTGTCATCCAACTGCCGTAAGCCTGATACCAGGTAAAAGGCCTGATCATCAATGGCTTGGACCAGCAAACGTTCCACGCGCCTGGTGGTTTCACCGAGTTCGTCAATGAACACGTTGAGTGCCTGGGCTATGTCCAGACGCCGGACCGAGGATTGCTTGATCACGTCCAGATCTTTGCTGAGTTTCTCCAGATTTTTCCTGATCAACCGGGTTTGGTCGTCAAAGGCGGAGCGGGCTTCCAGTTCCAGGATGGTGTTTTCGAGGGAGGCTATTTCTCGAGCCGTGGATTCAACCACGGCCGTATGTTCTTCTTTCGAGGATGCCGACACCAGACGAAAAGCGCCGTTGACGACGATGGCGCTTTTCCGGGCCACGTCTACCGAGTTGATCAGGTTGGGCATGCTGTACTCTGCCAGCCGGATTTCGTGATTCAGGGTTTCGTTGAAGGTAAAGTAAGCCAGTACAGTGGCACCGCCCATAAGGACCACGGCACCGACGAGCAGGAAATACAGCCTTGCGCCGACTCCTACACGGAACGTTCGTTCGGTTTCCGGCTCTTCAATGGCGACAGGTTTCACCTGCCTTGGGGGTGCGCCGGATTCGGTCGGGTCTTGAGGCTCGGTGGGCGGGGGGTCGTTCATGGTGCCGACATCTTGTCTACCGACTGGAAACGCCCTCGATTATCGATGCGGGTCAGGTACACTCGATCCGAACCTTGATTGTCATCGACGCCGTAGCGTAGATGAAATCCGCCCAGATCAATGTCTCCCGCTTGTATCAACGCCTTCAGGAAGCTTTCTCTGGAAGCAGCCGGTCCCGCCAGTCGCAGACCTTCTATGGCGATGCGGCCCGCGAGGTAGCCTTCCAGCGAGACGAAGCTCGGTTTGCTGTGGGCGTCGATTGCCTTCAGAGCCACCTGGTATTGGGCGACGATCGGCAGGGTGGTATCCCGCGGAAACGGCACGACCTGGGTCACGTACACCCCGGTTCCGTCCGGCCCCAATGCTTTCGCCAGGGCGGCGCTGCCGATGAATGAAATGTTGATGAAGTACGGATTGAAGTTGAGTCGTCTCGCCCACCGGATCATGGTCGCGGCCGGCTTATAGGCACCCACGATGACGACGGCCTCGGCGTTGACGCGGCGCAAATCCAACAGGGCGATTTTGACGGCCTCGGTATTGCGGGTATAGTACACCTCTTCAATCAGACTCAGGCCATGGCGATTGACCGCGCGGCGCAGCCCGTTCAGCCCGGCCTGCCCGAAGGAGTCGTTCTGGTAGAAAATGCTGAACCGGTCTATGCCCAGATCCTCGTGAAGCCGGACCACCATTTCCTCGGTTTCCTGGTAGTAGGAGGCCCGCACGTTCACCACGTTGGGACGCTTCTTCGCGTCCCGAAGAAATTCAGCGCCGGTGAAGGGGGCAATATACGGAACTCCCGCCTCCGTGGCGATTGGTTCGGCTGATTTCGACGTTGGGGTCCCAACGGCGCCGATCAGGGCAAAGACCTTGTATTCTTCAATCAGGGACCGGGTATTGGCAATCGCGGCTTCCGGTTCGTATCTGTCGTCCAGCGATTCGAGGCGCAGCCGGTAATCGTGTACGCCGCCATCGCGATTGACTTCGGCAAATGCCGCGAGAAGTCCAAGGCGCATGCCTATGCCCAGTTCGCGGGCCGGGCCGGTGAGTGCCGCGGACTGGCCGAACACAATCGTTTGTTGAGCGGATTCCGCCCGGGCCTGTCCCCACGGTATTGCCACAACCACCAACAGGAGCAGGAGGATACGCATCGTCATGGGCAGAGCAGGTTTGTGTCTTATGAAGGAGCTGGAAGAGGCGCCAGAAAACGTGCCGCCACGCAGGTGATGTCGTCCGATTGCGGGGCATCTCCGACAAATTCCTGCACGGCGTCCACGACTTCAGTTGCGACCCGTTCGGAACTCGTACCGGTAAGTCCGGCCAGCTTCTCGTCGAGTCGCGATTCTGAGAACTCCTCATTATTGATGTCTTCGGCTTCCGTGATACCGTCGGTGTACAGGAACAATGTGTCACCAGGCATCAGCTGAATCTGCTTATTGTTATACGAGTGGCCGGGTTGGATCCCCAGCACCAGATTGCCGGTTTTCGGCACCACCTCAACCCCGGAATCAGTTTTCACGACCCTGGGGGGATTGTGCCCGGCGTTGCAATAGTTCAACTCGCCGGTCCGCAGGTCAAGAACCCCGAAAAACAGCGTGATGAAGATGCAGGACGGGTTGCTCTCGCAGAGCAGATCATTGACCAACGTCAGGCAATCGCTTGGTGAAGAATAGTCCCTTGAAACGGTCGCTCGCAGGAGTGCCCGGGTCACGGTGGTGAACAACGCCGCAGGCACCCCTTTGCCGGACACGTCCGCAATCACCAGTCCGATGCGTGACTCGTCAATGAAAAAGAAATCGTACAGGTCCCCGCCGACTTCCTTGGCCGGGATGATGACCGCCTTCACGTCGTGGTTCTCGTTGGCCGTCAACTCCTTCGGCTGAAGGGACATCTGGACTTCCCTGCCCATCTCAAGTTCCTGCTTGACGGCTACCAGCCGGTCACGGGTGTCCAGGGCAATTTGCAGGGCTTGCACGTGTTTGAGGCCCTTTTCGATGGTCGTTTCAAGATCGTTGAAATCAATCGGTTTGGTCAGAAAGTCGAACGCCCCGCGGTTCATGGCGATGCGAATGTTCTTCATATCACCGTACGCGGAGACGATCACCGCCTGCACGTCCTGTTCGGAATCTGCAAGCTGACCCAGCATGGTGAGACCATCCATCACCGGCATGTTGATGTCGGAGAGGACCAGGTAGACCTCAGGGTTTTCCTCCAGCACCTCAAGCGCCTCTTTGCCATTGTGGGCAAAAAGAAACTTGAGCTCCCCATCCCGGATCCGGCGGCGGAATTTCTGACGTACCAGTAACTCAAGATCTTCTTCGTCATCGACGACAAGCACCTGAGTTGGTGATTTATTCATGTCTTGGATACCCGGTCAGTTTTTTGAGGTGATTCATTAATCGACCATTCATGCACGAGCCGTGGGTCACAGCGCCCCAAGCGCATCGGCCCGGGTGGCGCGAATGTCCAAAATTTCATTGAATCCGCTGATCTCGAAGATTTCAGCGATATGCTCGGCAAGGGCGCAGAACAGCGCTTTGCCGCCTTCTTTCTGTGTCAGACGGGCCGCGATCAACAGCGCACGCAAGCCGGCACTGCTGATATAACTCAAATCCTTAAAATCGAATATCAAGGTGTTATGACCGGCATTGATCTGTTCCTGTACGGCACTCTCCAGAATTCCCACACTAGAACCATCCACCCGCCCGACCACGGTAAGGACCGTCGCCTTGTCACTCTGTTCGGCTTCCACGGATAGCTTAGTTTTTTCCTCCATAACCTTGCCTCCAATTCGTCCTTGCTTGATAAAGCCTCTAAAGTATTCTTTGCCTCTTCTCAATCAACGTCAATGCTGAACTTTCCATGAGTCGTTTTCGTTAATCAGAAAAGAATAGCATTCCCGCCATTTTGCTTCAATAGCCGTATCTCTCCCTACGCCCTATTCAGGTTCGTGCGCATAAGATCCATGTCAGTCGGTCCGTGGTGATTGATGATACTACTCCATTGGAGTCGGTATGCCAATACCAGCCCCCTATTCTTTCTGTAGCCACGAGGCTGGTTGCGTGTCTTGGATGGTCTTGTGTCATTTTGAATTGACCTGTTGGTTTAGAGCAACAAAAATACCATACTGAAGCGACGTTCATGGTAGACTAAACTCCCCTTTTATATGTATGATTTGGCCATATTGAGGTCGGCATTTACTGACATGAAACAGATTTCCCTTACCCCGGACTTGTCCTCGATTACGGAACTGGAGCAGTCTCTTGAAGACTTTGCCAGTGCCCACGAACTGGATATGGGATTGCAGAATCGTCTGAATCTTATGCTTGAAGAACTGATCACCAATAGTGTGAATTACTCACTGCCAACGGTGTCCGGACCGGAACTGGAGTTGTGTCTGTCTGTGGAAGAACAGAGTGTCGTGGCGCGGCTTGAAGATAACGGACCCGCGTTCAACCCGTTCGACGACGCACCCGAGGCGGATACCACCTCATCCCTCGCGGATCGGCCCATTGGAGGGCTGGGCATTTTTCTGACGAAAAAATTTGCGAATGAATACGTGTACGAGCGGGTTGGCGAGCGCAACCGCGTGACCTTGCGGTGCAAGATCGGGACAACTCCCTAAGACGTCCGGCCGTTGTGAATCGGTCATGGGGTTTCCACCCTGATGGTCACGATATCCGTGCCATGGTATTGCTGGTGGCGAATCGAGGACTCAAGGTGCTGTAACAACCGCAGTGAAACTTCCTGTTCGACCAAGGCTTCGTCGATCCGCGTGCCAAGCAGCGCGATCCGGTCCTGCAGATTTTCCTCGCCGGTCGAGGTGACAAACTCAAGGACCGCCCCACCGTCTTCCTTGTAGGCAACCAAGAGCAAGCGCCGGTCGCCGCCCCGTCGTATGAGCGTCAGCAACGTCTCCTCGCTGGCGGCGTCGAGCCGGTTCGCCATCTTTGCATTCCAACCGCTTTGTGACGTGAATCCGAGGAGAAACTCCCTGATCTTCGGCAGGGCCGAGACCTTGAGCTCCACCTCCAGCCGGCGGCGGGGTTTTGTCAGATCCGTGAACAGGGTCATGAGGATGGCCACGAACCCGCCGGCCGTCATCCCGTTCCGCAGAAGACCGCCGGCGAATTCCGAAACAGACTCGGGAAAGATCATGCCGTGTTGGAAGCCGACCCCCACCCAGAACGCGACGCCACAGACAAGTCCCTTGCGATAGTCAATCCCGTCCTGCACGACTAGGTTCATGCCGATGACGAACAGCATCGCCAGAAAGACGGCGAGATAGGCTGCGACGACCGGGCCCGGTATCGCCAGGACCACGGCGAGCGCCTTGGGAAGAAACGCCAGTACGATAAGCACGGCTCCGAGGGCGATACCGACGCTACGGGCGCCGACCCCGGTGAGTTCGGTTACCGAGACGGTCGTCGAGTAGGTCGTGTTCGGCACCGTTCCCGCGAGGCCGGCCAGTAGTTTGGCGACTCCGGCGGCGGCCACCGTGCCCTGGACCGCCCGGAAATCCACCGCGCGAGGTTGGCGCCAGGATACCTGCTGAATGGCGACCGACGCGCTGATCGTTTGCATCGTGTCGATCAGGGCCACGAACACGAATGCCGGAAGCAGCGTCCAGAAAACGGATCCGAAGTCGAGATCAAAGCCCGGCCATGCGCCCTGCGGAAGACCGATCCATGACGCCTCAATCACGCGGGCCATGTCGTAGAGGCCGAAGAAGCCGGCGACTGCCGACCCGGCGACGACGCCGATGACCGGTGCCCAGAGGCGTAGCACCCCCGTGCCTTTCAGGATGCTGCCGGCGATGACGAGTATGGTCGCAAAGGCGCTCAGCGGAGCGGCCACCGCTGGAACCCCATCCGGCACGTCCTTCAGCATATTGAAGACGTGTGACATCACCGTGACCGGTATCAGCATGATGACCGTTCCCGTGACCGTCGGCGTCAGGATTCGCCGGAGTAGCGAGAGCCGCGCGGAAAGCGCGAGCGGGACAACCGAGGAGACGACGACCAGGGTGGCGAGCATCGCCGGCCCTCCCTCGGCGAGCGCGGTGATACTGACCGCAATGGAGGCTCCGGAGATGCTCATCAAGAGTACGTAGCCCGAGCCGATTTGGCCGAACCGGACCGCCTGCAGCACCGTGGTCGCGCCGCAGACCGCGACCGCGGTGAACACCGCCCATGACAGGTAAGATTCGGTCCCACCGGCGGCCCGGATGATGATGGCCGGCACCAATACCGTGGCGGCCACACTGAGAATGGCAAGTTGCAGACCGAGCCCGAAGGCGAGCGCCATCGGCGGTTTTTCGTCGGGTTGGTAGCGGACGCCCGTGCGACGGTTGGAATCGTTGGGATTCATGCCGTAACCTGGATTTTCCAGAGGGAATGCCCGGAGCCGGGCAAAGAGACAGATGCGTATATTTCATGGGGTGACGATAAACTATTTTTACCGCTCTTTGAAGGCGTGTCAATGGTGATCCGTCCCAGCCTTCACCCATACCCGGACGGACGCACTCCAGCCGAGTATCTGACGCAGTGCCTGGTCTCGACGCGACGGCCTCATATGGAAGTCAAAAATTTTGGGATTTATCCCTTTAAATTGACGGGCTGCGGCAAGCGTTTTGCCAGCAGTTTGTAAGGCGCACGGGCGCACGACTCCACCATCCTGCGGAACGGCGGGATATACATGCCAAGAAATCTTCGCTGTCTCCTGTTTTCTGTTCGTCCGTAATTGTCGATGAGGGACTCAACTGATGAGTACCAAACCAGTGGAGGATGAATGACCCGACACTGCCGTTTCGTGATTACGTCTTCAATGCAGCGAGGCCAATCCGTGACCCTCGTGACAGGAACGGCATGTCTGACAAAGTGGAGGGCTGCTCGATAAGACATGGTATAAGCAACCGCTCCTGACGCTCCTGTCCCTTTCAGACCGGGAGCGCGAAGATGGGACAGGTAATGGTCAAACAGGCCAATGACGCCCTGCCGACGAACATAGGCCCTTGAAGAATAGAGTTGCGTGAGTTCAGCATCGTGGTAATACCGGCCAGTCAGGAACTCAACTAGTTGGGGAGAGGGAACGGCATCATCCTCCAAGATCAGGGCATAGGCTATATTCTCAGAGACAATTCGCCGATAGACCTTGATATGTGACAAGGCACAGGCAAACTCGGCATGGGACAGGATTCTTCCCGCTCGTCGCGTGGCAACACGGTCAATCTGGTCTTCATACTGAGGATCGAGTCCATGGCGACCGTCCACGGCATCGACAAACTCAAAGTCGATACCGAGATTGCACAGGGCCTCTGAAATAGCTTCACGCCGTTCGGTGCAATCTAATAGGGACACCACAAAGACGGGGATCGTGGGCGGCATGGCAGTCTTTCTTGGAAAGATGGACCATCAGCCACCGACCGGACATGGTCGGGCCGATTCCGTCCTCCAAGGAGACTGGATGACCCTGCGTATTTACCTGTTCATGATCACCAACCCTGACGATAGCTAGTCGCCATGTTCGGTGATAGGCTCTTGTATTGAGCAGGCGACCCGACAAGGGTGCCCCTCGGAGAACGGAATACTGGGAGTGTATTGATGTTGGTAGGCTATGGCAAGCCTTGGCATTTGATAGCATGCTTTCATTATGCAGGAATTGGTGCCACCGACCCCACAGCACCTGATCGCGTTTGTGATGCTGGTCGTAGTCGGCACGCTTGTTGTGCTATATTTCGAGTGTTACGAGAGTGCGGCTTGTTCCGTGTCGCATGTCTTATCTGATCTGGTCTCCGTCCTGCTCGTGAGTGCCGGATGGAGTATTATCCTAGTGGAGGTCGCCATGTTTGTTGAATCCTGGATCAAGGAACGACGTGAACGACGGTACAAGGAAGAACGGCAATCACTCGTCGAAGAGCTACGCGCCAAGATTCGCTCAACGGGCAAACCGTTAACCGAACAAGACCTTGAAGAATTAGAGCAGGAGACTGGTCACGTTTTGCCGACCAATTCCCGATAGGTCATCGGCTTCCCTGGCATGGCTCCAAAGAGAGCCTGCATCCGGTCTACCGTATCTACCTGACAGTTCCCTTCATTTAGCCGGAAGGTGAACTCGTCAACATACCGATCCAGGTGCTTCACGCTCACTTGATGGAAGGTGCCTTCCAGCCCGCGTTTCAAATTGGCCCACACGCTTTCAATCCCGTTCGTATGCGCCATCCCCCTCACGTACTCATTCGCTGAATGGTTCAGGGTTTCATGCTGATACCCTTTGCGGGTCAGCCCACGATAGGCTCCATGATTATCGGTATAGACTTGTGACCCCTGTTCGACGTGTCGCTGGATCTCCGTCCACAAGGTCAGCCGATCCGTCCCTGTCACCGACTTGGCAATCGTCTTGCCGTCCCGTGCGCGCATGCCCATAACGGCTTGTTTCCCGGTCGATCCACCGCCTTGAGGCTTCGTGCCTTTTTTCAGACGTTTGTTGCGCTCTTTGCCCCCGATGTACGTCTCGTCAATCTCCACAATGCCGGAAAGCAAAATCGACTGCGAATCACAGGCTTTCCGAAGCCGATGCAGCATATACCAGGCATGCGGTTGTTTGATCTTGATCTTTTTGCTTAACTCCATGGAGGAAATGCCCTTCCGATCCGTCAAGAACAGATACGCGGCCATCAGCCATTTGCGCGCGTCGATCTTGTTGCGTTCAAGTGGCGTATTGGTGAAGACCGTGAAGTAGGCCCGACACATCCCACACCAATAGGTGCCTGCCTTCTTTTGAGGCGTAATCTTGTCAGTCTTGTCGCACTTCGCACAGACCGGCTGTCCGTGCCACCGGACCCGCTCGAAGTACTGAATGGCACTCTCGACCGTCGGATATAACTCATTGATTTCAAACAGGCTTAAGGTCTTGGCTTTGTGTGTCGGCATCGTCTTCTCCCTTCGTGAATACTGAAAGCATACTAGCACGATAGAGAAGGTTTGTCAAGTTAAAGGGATAAATCCGACATCAGGCACACCAGGGTTCAGGGGATGGGCTTCACCGCCCTGCATGAGTCCCTGGCCGGTGGCCTGACTCCCTCGCACGACATCGCCGGTGTCCTCCTGTACGGTTGGTACTTGGGTGCGATTTAACGGTAGGTTGCGCGTCGGAGATGGCTGGGATCCGATCACTGGCGTTTGAGTTGTCGGAGTAAAAGCTTGGTCTCCTCTCAACCTTTCGCCTTCCTGTTGCGTAGCGTTCAACAGCCATATCAGCACTCCGACTCCGACTAGCAACCAGAACCACTTGGAGCCTGAAGCACCGGTCCTAGGAACCTGGGCCGATCCAGCAGCAACTACTTCTGGTTTCGAGCCTAGCGAAGGTGAAGGTGCCGTACTTGGCACCGAAGTCGTCGGGGTGCCGCTAGAGTCGCTCCGTTGAGAATCAGCCTCACGCCTTGATGTTTGGCCTTCTTTATGCTTGGCCTGTAGCGTGACCTCATCGACTTCAGAAGCGAGAGACGAGAGCCCAGAGAAGCCCATGTTTTTCTTCTCGTCAGTCACCGGTTGCCCGTTTTGTCTCGCCTGAAGCTCACCACTCACTGAGACTGAGTCAACAAATCACTCAGCCTAGGACTCGCTTTCTTCCAGAAAACCCGCATCGCCGCTTCCAAAATGTGAACGTTGTCTATTTCCTGATAGGGCAATTCAACAGCAACCTTCTTCTCGTCCTTCTTTGCAACGTAGAAGGTGCCAGCCCCATTCCCAATCACGAGATCGGTCCACTTGCATGGAACTCGTTCGTTGGCAGCAAAAAGATGTCGGCGCTCCAGTTCGACACCGTAGTCGGAAATCATGGCCGTTCCGAATCGATAACGCTTCCCTTCTTTCAATCCTTCGAGCATTTCAGTGAGGAGTCGCACACCTGCCGTCTTCCAGAGACGATCGATAAACTCTGAGTAAACCTGCTTCTTCCTCAGGTCAATACTGGTGCTGCGTCGAGTCCCTCCCACGAATATGTTGTATGTCGTGCCTGTGGGAATACCGTTGATGGAGTGCTCGCTGCCTCCCCAACGCACTCTCGTTATTTCCTCCAGAGAGAGTTTCGTTCCTTTCCACTGCACGCCATCCGGTGAAATACGTAGCTTGTCTTTGAACACGAGTCCAATATCAGCTTCGTAGGTGATCTCGCTCTTCCAGGACTCCACCTGAGCCTCCATCTCCGCAAGGAACTGCGCACGCTGCTCGGCGATTTCATCCAGTGCGGATGCATCCTCCTCCGATTGTTCGACAACTCTGTCGACCTCCGCAAAGACTTCTTGCTGAAGGGCAGTCAATCTCTTTGAAAGATCAAGCAGGTTATGTTCGTTGAATAATTCAACTGCGAGTCCTCGTATCTCGTCTGCAACTTCATGGCTAAGGTCATGCCGAAGGCCCCGGCTGCGTGTACTAATCTGAATCGGCTGAGCCACTGTGTCCCAGTTTTTGACGACCTTTTCCAACTTCGTAACCAGGCAATCGATAGTAGTCCCGCTTTTCTCATTATCGGCCGCATCCCGAACTCCTTGAACAAGCGTGACAATGTTCTTCGTTTCCTTCTCAAAGAAATCTTGCGCCTCTACCTCGAAGCTATCCACCAAATCGTCAATTAGAATAGGCCCATGAACCGAGCCATTGTGCGTGGCTTGGTCCACGGCCAATGTCACGACCCTTACAAGAGATGCCGCAGGTAGTCGATCGAGAGCGCCTTTGATCGCGTGCCGGAAGTATTGGCGTCTAGCCTGTAGCTCCGAGTCGACATATTGCAGATCCGAAATTTCTGGGAATCCCGCCACTGAACGTTCTTCGTTCAAGAGCATGGCCGTTTGTTCCACATCGAGTTTTTCGTGTACTTTGGCCAGTTCGACAATCCACTGAGCTACGTCATCCAATGACAAGACCTCGAGTGAACGCACCAAGCCGTCCGCGAGCAGGTTAGCCCTGGCAAGCACCAGGAGGCTTCTCTGTTTACGAAGATCTGCGGGATTCGCTTCAAGAACGGCCAGTGCCTCTACGATTCGCGCCGGCCCGAGCCCAGGGAGCCAGCCCACCTCTGCCGCAAGACGTTTTCTCGGGTTGGTAAGCGTCGCGGCGGCTTCCCGTACCGAACTTTCGTCGGAAAGAAGAGTTTTTTTCTCCGCCAACTCTAGAATGCGGCGACGCTCATCACGCATCGTAGCTTCGAGCATAAAAAATGGATTTTGCACTAGTTCCATGATCAGTCCTGAATGAAGCCAATGGGCCGATTCTTCGGCTCTGTCGGTGCCAAGCTCGCCAGAGCCGTCAGGAGGGAATGTTCGTCCAGCGCGCTTTTCCCAGCACGCGCTGCGAGCTGCGCTGCTTTTCGCACAACAAAGGCGGTGTCCGATAAAGCCCTACCGGCTAGCGCGCTAACCGCCTCTTGTGTATCGAACTCACCCTCCACAGGTACTTTTCGGAGCAGGGAGTCGATCAAATCAGAAACCTCGGCAGCGGACGGCATACCGACTTCAATAGTATGGTCGAATCGACCACGTCGAAGGATTGCCGAATCTATCATCTCGAGCCGATTTGTCATTCCGATAACAAGAACTTGGCGTTTGTTGGCTTCTGGAATACGCCGCAAAAACTCGGCCACCTCTTCCACATGGTGAAGGCCTGTAGATTCGTGAATCTGCCGATCAGACAGATACGATTCCATTTCGTCGATGACGATCATTGCCGGGGCCGCGTCCATTGCTCTATCGAAGACTTCCCCAACCTTTCTACTCGTCTCGTGGATGTATGGGCTGCCTATGCTGTTCGAATCAATGCAAAAAATCGGCCAGTCCAAGTATTCGACGAGCCGTTCCACGGCAAAGGTTTTTCCGCACCCTGGGGGTCCGTACAGAACAATGGCAGTCGGGAAATCAATGCCGAGCGCCTTATAGCGGTCAGCGTTCTCGATGATGTCGATGACATGCTCGTTAAAAAACTCCTCTAATGCCGGCCTCCCAGAGAGGTGAAACTGCCGGCGTTCCGCTTTCTCGCCAAGTTTGTCGTCAGGGAGCGACCGCTCGGCTTCCGCCTCTTTGCTCTTAGCCTTCCACTGCCGGCGCTGCGGCTTCTGCCTTGTCAGTGCTCCACCCGTCTCCTGTGGCGTCGCGAACCCAGCTGCTTCCACGAGGTCGCGCACATCTTCCTTCTCAAGCCAACCAAGGAGACTCGCCAAGCGACGGAACGACGTCGCCGGAATCGACACGCCCCCCGTCAACCACCGTCCCAGCACTTCCTCGTCCGCCGTTCCTTCAGATACGGTCCACGTAGGAAGTAACCTCGAGTATCGCTCCGCGTAGATCGCGTCATGCAGCGGGACCGTGGCCGCAATCTTTCGAGTTTCTCTCAAGCTGAGAGCAAATGAGAGTCCGTCTCCTTTACTCTCCGGGGAACCACTCTCCGTGACAGGTTCCAGCTTTTGTCCCGATCCCGAAGGAAGTGCCTTGAAGTTCTCGTTGCCGAAAGATAAGGTTTGAAGGACCGTATCAGGCACCAATCGAGCATCAATCCAGCGATCGGCGAGCGACGGCCGCGCAATAAGCACGGTGTTGTCTCGGTCAACACGAAAGATCTGCCAGTCTAGTCCACCATGCAGCAGCAGCCCGAGCCTGGAGCCATCGGGCAGTTTGTGCTTCACAGGAAACCAGCGCTCTCTAGGCATGGCTAGCCTCGAATAATGTTGGCGATATCGAGCATGTCCGTATCCGAGCCCGTGTCCATCTGAATCTGCCAGAGCTGCCCAACGACTTGCCTGAGTGAGTTGATGTCATCGGACTGCAGGTAGTTCAGCCCCATTGCGACATATTCCTTGAATCGGACTGGGTCAGAAAAATGGTGCGGAGATGACGCCATCCATTTGAACTTTTCGACAACAAACCAATCTTGGCGCCAGAGAATCTCGAAGTTCTTGCCTTTCAATTCGTTTAAGTGGCTTTCAAAATCCTTGTCATTGCGATCAATGGCACGTTGTGCCGTTCTCACCAAGTTTTCGAAGGCGCTTTCTTCACTTGGACGCGCAAACTGCCGAATATGCTCGTTAAATAACTCGGTAGTGCTGTCGAGTTCCATCTGACGAATTTCTTTGAGATTTTCCTGTCTGACCTGTGCGAGTAAGCGACGTGCCTCGACGACACCTTCCATAGCTTCCTGCACTCGCTCTGTGTCCGGCTCATCTGTGTCAAGCTGCGATGCTGCAGCTAGCTTCTTCCGCGCCGGTTCAAGCTTTGGGTCATCAATTACGCCGCCAATGTCGTCAAGGCGTTTGCGCGTCCGATCCCCTTCTTCGCTGACGCGCGCAGCCTCGCGACTGAAATCAATCTGTCCTTCCTGGCGCGAATAGAAGTTCCGGTCGGAACGAAACGTTGCCCCTATGCTAGGCACCGACACCTCGAGGATGATATTCCCAGAGTCGAGCATCTCGAAATCGCAATGAAGATCCCCGCCAGCCGGAATCACGCCTTCATCGAAGTGCCCACCCGCGATCTTGAGAAGTCCGATGAAGCGGTTATCAGATGGGGCGTCGCTCTCTCCCTCAAGCACTTTGAAATTGAGAGCGCCCTTGCTCCCCGCCTTCAAGGATTCGCCGGCCTTGAAAATTCGGGTTCCTTTCTTCGGCAACTGATCACCCGCGCGTACGAGCCATTCGATAGTTGGTGTCCCTCCGAGTTTCTCCAGCACCTCGACGCCAATCGAGTACGTCGCGGGAATGGCATCAACCGTTGCGGCGGTCCTCGTAATAGCGATCTTGTCCTGTTCGAGCATTAACGAGCCGCCTTTCGCGTCAAAGACAAACACCTTGAACATGTTTTCCCCATTCTTTGACAGCGACACGTCGACCGTAGCGCCATTGTTCAGCGGTAGTCTGCCAGAGGTCCACCCCGTATCGAGGCTGTCGACCTGGAACTCCGCACCAGATATGCTTTTGCCGCTAACCTGAACCACGATCTTCGCCCAGGTATCTGGAGTGCGTGCTGTGTAATTGAATGTCAGATCGAGTGGCCCGCTCCAAGCGAGCTTTCCGCGGGTACTCTTTCGACTGCGGCTTTGTGAACCCCATTCGACGGATTCTGCAAAAAGCGCCGCTCCCTCGGCAACTGCCGTCATGGGATTGACTTCGGCACTCGCGGGTATGCCGAGTTCGAAGGATACTTTGTCTCGAAGTGGCTTATAGTGTGTCGGACCGCCGACAAATACCACTCGCTCAACATCGTGCGGACTCAAACCGGCCTTGGCCAGTGTCTCTCTAGCCGCATTGATGGACTCTTGTAGCTTCTCGTTGATCAACTCATCGAGTGTGCTACGAGTGACCGGAATGTCGATGTAGACTTCTTGGCCGGCCCGATCACGAACACGCGCCTCGGTTTCGGATAGGCTGATAACTGTTTCCTCACGCGCAGACAGTTCGATCTTCGCCCGTTCGGTTGCCCAGGCTGCTAAACGCAAAAGCGATTTGTAGCTGGAGTTACTGGATAGGTCTTCTGGCAGATCAAAATTCTCAAACAACCACGGTTTAATCACGTTGTCGACGAGCAATCGGTCGAAGTCCCTTCCACCGCACATCGCGATACCACCATGCGCGAGGAGATTGATCCGCCCGCCAATACTCTCCGCTAAGGCAACATCGAGTGTGCCTCCGCCAAGATCATAGACAACAAAGATACCGTCCGCATTGCGCGCTTTCATGACGCTCATTACTGCAGCTACAGGCTCTTGCATCAGAGCTACACGCCCGACCCCAGCTAACTCGGTAGCCTGCATCGTGGCGTTCTTCTGCATCTGATTGAAAGCCGCAGGGACAGTGATCACGGTCCCTATGTCCTGATCGTTTCGGAGTTCCTCTGGCAGATAACCGAACAACACCCGAAGAATCTCAGAGGAACATTCCTCTGGAGTCATCGTAATATCGATAGCCGGTAACTTGATGGGTGTGCTGGTACCCATCAACCGCTTGAAGAGCTTCGCGGCGTTGTCCGGGTTGTGCGGCTCCGAATCGTAGGCTCTTTTACCGACATATTTGTTTCCTCGGCGATCTATATAGATCACGGAAGGAGTTACATCGTTCTGCTCGGGACTCTTCCAGATTCGTGTCTCCTCACTGTCGTAAGAGCAAATTGCGCTGTTGGTCGTACCCAAGTCGATACCGACGTAATTCTTCATGATTCCGCCTTCCTGAGCGTGACGGTACCGGTTCTGATCACGCCATCCTGGCCCATGATTATTGGTTCGAGCATCTGGTCAACGACCAATGTGTCGTTAGATTCGAACTCCTCTATATTAAGGGGTGTCGCCGCCATCCCCGGGTCAAACAGGTGACCCTCTACATTAGCGATGTGCATCCCAGCATCCGTGAGCGACTCTTCGAGCTTTCGCTGGAACCATCGAATCTGGCCACGGTACCTGCCTTGCGCACCTGCATCTAACTTTGTCAGAAGCCGGGCAAAAAGACGCCCGAAACGCCACGATTCCACTGTGATATCCAACAACGATTTGGCCAGCGTTTCTGGAGTCGGCTCTCGGTTGTCCTCTGTCATCTACTCAGGCTCCGCAGGCGCGCATGTAATAGGATCGCTTATGCTCCCCTTCCTAGCGAGATCAAAGACCACTCCAAATTCGTTTCATTCATTTTCAAATCCTGAACGCTTGGACTTCTGTGTAACCCGACCACCGCTAGCCGACCTATCCCTTTTCGAAGCCCTGACTTGTGAACTTCAGGCTAGACCTTGGGCTCCATTCCATTCGCGGTCGCGCAGCATCTTCTTGGTCCGCGCCTTCGGTTTCACAGGTGACTCGGCCACGACATGCGACGGGATCTCGATCATTGTTTTGTTGATCCGCAATGTCTTAGATTATTAGGTCAAGAGTTTGAACACTTTGTCATGCGATCACCCACATGGCGCGCCCGGAGGGAGTCGAACCCCCAACCCTCAGATCCGAAGTCTGATGCTCTATCCATTGAGCTACGGGCGCGTCCGACCGTCTTTTTCACCTATTTTCAATGGTCTGTCAACTCGTGGCGCCACCAACGACGGTTCCCGACTAAACCTGATAGAATGAAACTTTGATGATCTGAGAGAGGAAGGAACCCAACATGACGTCGTCACCACAGGCTGGGATTTTTACCGAAGGCAACACGCATTTTTATTACCTGGAATACCAGCTTCAGCCCGATGCCGCGACGCAGGATATACGACGGGCTGTCCGGTCGGCATTGGCGGTCAAAGGAGGGGAAACATCCGAGACGGTCGTCGCGTTCGGCAAAGACGCCTGGGACCGGTTGAACCCCGCGTGGTGTCCTGAGGGGCTGCGAGACTTTTCGGCTCTTTCAGGAGTCGATGGCTATTCCGTTCCTTCAACGCAACGGGATCTGCTGTTTTGGATTCAGAGCAATCGCCGTGACGTGAATATGCAGGTGGTGCTGGCCATCCATTCGTTCATGCGAACGGTGGGAGCCCTCAGACTCGACTTGGCCGGGTTTCAGTACCTGGATTCCCGAGACCTCATCGGATTCATTGACGGGACCGCGAACCCCAAGGAAGACAAGGCTCGGGGGGCGGCGCTGATCCCCGAAGGGCAGCCGGGTGCGGGAGGAGCGTTTGTGTTGTCCCAGCAGTGGGTGCATAACCTCCCCGCCTTCAATACCCTTTCCCAGTCCGAACAGGAACAGGTCGTGGGCCGGACCAAGCCCGATAGCATCGAGCTGGAAGGCGAGGCCATGCCCCCGACTTCACGCGTGAGCCGGACCGATTATAAAGAAACCGGGAAGGCCCTGAAGATTGTCCGGCGGAGTGCGCCCTACGGAACGGTCGAAGAGCATGGCTTGTATTTCCTCGCCTTCGCCTGTGAGCTTTACCGGTTTCAGGTCTTGCTGGAGCGTATGTTCGGCGCGGCGGGCGACGAGGTCTCCGACCAGCTTATCCAATATTCCAAACCGGTCACGAGTTCATACTGGTTTGCGCCGTCACGGGAAGATTTGGAGAAGATCCTGCACCGAGAAGAAGGCTAAAGCTCCAGAAGACAGTGCCCGGACAAGGCCGCATGAGATGCGGCCGCTACAAAAGAGAAAAAAGAAAAAGACTCTGGATCCCCGATTAAGAATGTCGGGGACAAGCGTCGGGAATGACAACTTTGGAGCAGGTTAATAGGTCTCCGGGGTGGGAAGGTCCACTTCCGGTTTGTTGGCTTCCGGGAGAATTTTTTCCAGGCGTTGTTGAAACTCGCGAATGCGATCCTGCTCCGCGGAACTGAAACAGACTTTGTCTTCTTTGTGCAGATCCACCAACTGCTCTATCGCCTGGAGCAGAGGCGGCACGGCATCAAAGATCCGCCCGGCTTCAAAGGCTTCGACCGAATCCATGAAAAAACGGTAGAGGACCCGGTACGGCAGCCCCGCTTGATCTCGAAACCGGTAGATGACCATTTCATATTTGTCGAGGGCTTCTTCGGTGGGACGGATCCCTCCGGGAATCGCCATGAACGACGTGGCCGGCACTTTCGCGGCCAACGCCGCCACCGCTGCGATTAGTTCTCCAAAGGTATCCAGCACTTGTGCGGTATCCATTTCTTTTTTCGCGGTCATCGCCCTTGTCCCTCTCCCAAGTCCGTTGTGCCGCGCGCGTTCCTGCCTCGTAATTGGTTCACCACCTCTGCCATATCAGCCGGCAGAGGGGCAACAAAGTTCATGGCCTGTTGCGAGATCGGGTGGAGAAAGCCGAGCACTTTGGCATGAAGCATGACGCGCGGGATGGCGACGTCGCGGACCGCATCCACCTTCCTCCCTCCATACGTCGGATCTCCCAGGATCGGACACCCGAGCGCCGACAAATGCACGCGCAGTTGATGGGTCCGGCCGGTTTGAGGAAACAACTCCACGTGGGCCGCCAGTTTTGTAAACCGTTCCGTCACGCGGTATTTCGTTGCCGACGCCTTGGGACGGGCCGTACGCGCGGAAAATTTTTTCCGGTCTTTGGTATCTCGCCCGATGGCCAAGTCAATGACTCCTTCGGTCTTTTTCGGCGCTCCCCAGATCAACGCTTCGTAGATCCTGTTAATGCTATGGCGCTTAAACTGGTTGACCAGGTACGCATGCGCCTGATCCTGTTTGGCCACGACCATGACGCCCGTGGTGTTTTTGTCCAACCGGTGCACCATCCCCGGCCGTTCCTTTCCTCCAATGGTGGAGAACGACCCCGTTTCGGTTTTGAAATGGTGCAACAGGGCATTGACCAGGGTGCCCGACCAATTGCCGGGGGCCGGATGGACCACCAGGCCAGCTTGTTTATTCAAGACCAACAGTGCGTCATCTTCATAGAGAATTTCAAGGGGAATGGGCTCGGGCTCCATGGTGAGCGGCTCGGCCCTGGGGACCCTGAGCACGATGACGTCGCCGGGTTTGATTTTGTGACTGGGCTTGGTGATCTGCCCGTCGACGGTGATATGGCCGTCGAGGATCAATCGCTGGAGAGTCGTTCGAGAGAAATCGGGATCACGGTTGGTCAGAAAATGGTCCAGGCGTTTGGGGCTTTCGCCAGAGGAAACGACAATCTCGGTCCGCGTTTCAACGTGCGGCATGGACGCATACGGGAAGGGTGGGTTACGCGTGCCCTTGCTTCTGGAGTCGCTCGGCCACTTTTTGTCGAAGTCGCGCTTTTTCCAAACTTACCCTGGCCTCTTCGACTTCCGACGGAAGCCCGCCGCGCTCAAGACGTTCTTCGGCCTGGGCCACGGAGGCCTGGGCTCGTTCGACGTCGATATCTTCCGCCTTCTCGGCGATCTCTGCAAGGATGGTGACCTTGTGGGGCGTCACGTCGGCGAATCCCCACAGCACCGACATGTAATGCTCGGCTTCCCCAATACGATAGTGCAGTTCGCCGATCCGAAGGGTCGTCAGAAAATGACAATGGCCGGGCAACACGCCAAAGTCGCCTTCCGTTCCGGGCGCGGAGATCTGGTCCACGCATTCACTCACCAGGAGCTTGTCCGGTGTCACCACTTCCAACAGGAGTTTCCCTGAAGGAACGGGTTTGCCTGTATCCGCCATTATCGTTTGTATCCCAGTTTCTCCGCCTTCTCGATGGCTTCTTCAATCGCCCCGACCATGTAAAAGGCCTGCTCCGGCAAATCGTCATGCTTGCCGTCGACGATTTCCTTGAAGCTCCGGACGGTGTCTTTGAGTTTCACATATTTCCCCGGCGTGCCCGTGAAGGCTTCGGCCACGTGGAACGGCTGAGACAGGAAGCGTTGCAGCTTTCGCGCGCGTGTGACGGTCTGTTTGTCTTCTTCGGACAACTCATCCATCCCGAGAATGGCAATGATATCCTGCAAGTCTTTATACCGCTGCAAGGTCCCCTGGACCTGTTGCACGACGTTGTAGTGCTCTTCCCCGAGTACGTGGGGATCGAGAATCCTTGAAGTGGAATCGAGCGGGTCCACCGCCGGGTAAATACCCAGTTCCGCCAATTGCCGGGACAACACGGTCGTCGCATCCAAGTGGGCGAACGTGGTGGCGGGAGCAGGATCCGTAAGATCGTCGGCCGGCACGTAAATCGCCTGGACCGAGGTGATCGACCCTTTCTTGGTCGACGTAATACGTTCTTGCAACACCCCCATCTCCGTCCCCAGGGTCGGCTGATACCCCACGGCCGACGGCATGCGGCCCAACAAGGCCGACACTTCCGAGCCGGCTTGCGTGAACCGGAAAATGTTGTCGATAAACAGGAGCACGTCCTGGTTTTCTTCATCCCGAAAATATTCGGCAATGGTCAACCCGGTGAGCCCGACCCTGAGCCTCGCGCCCGGCGGTTCATTCATTTGTCCATACACCAACGCCGCTTTCGACTTGGTGTAGTCGGTAGGATCGATGACTTTGGAATCCTGCATTTCATGCCACAGGTCATTCCCTTCACGCGTTCGCTCGCCGACGCCCGCAAACACGGAAAATCCACCGTGATGCAGGGCGATATTGTTGATCAGTTCCATGATGATCACGGTTTTGCCCACACCGGCGCCACCGAACAGGCCCACTTTGCCGCCTTTGGCATAGGGTTCCAACAGGTCAACCACTTTGATGCCGGTCTCCAACACTTCGGTCGTGGTTTCCTGCTCTTCGAGGGCTGGGGCTGACCGATGAATGGAATACGTTTTCTTGGCGGAAACCGGGCCGAACCCATCGACCGGATCACCCAACACGTTCACGACCCGACCAAGCGTCTCACGGCCCACGGGAACCGAGATGGGCCCACCCGAATCCCGGACTTCCAGCCCGCGTACCAATCCGTCCGTGGAGGACATCGAGACGGCACGCACCCGGTTTTCTCCCAAATGCTGGGCGACTTCCATGGTCAATTCCGCGGCACTCTGTCCGGTCTGGCTGTCGGCGTCACGCGTGATCTTGAGCGCGTTATAAATGTTGGGCAGATGCCCGGGGGGAAACTCCACGTCGACCACGGGCCCAATGACCTGAATGACTTTTCCTGTTTCGGTACTCACCTGATGACTCCCTTTCTGAATAGAGCCGTCTACTTCAACGCCTCCGCTCCGCCGACGATGTCCATCAATTCTTTCGTAATCGCGGCCTGCCGGGTTTTATTGTAAAACAACGTGACTTTCTGAATCAGTTCTCCCGCGTTCCTGGTCGCTCCATCCATCGCGGTCATCCGTGCGGCTTGTTCAGCCGCGGCCGATTCCAACAACACGCGAAACGCCTGGACTTGAAAATGTTTCGGGAGCAGGGTGTCGAGCAACTCGTGCTCGTCCGGCTCGAACAAATAGGCGCCCACGGCCCTGACAGTTCCTTCGCTCCGCTCAGGACTAGCCCGGGAAGCGTCTTCATCCAATGATTCGATCGGCAATAGTTTCTCGACCACCACGCGTTGCTGCATCACGGATTTGAATTCGTTGTAGACCACGTACAGTTGATCAAACGTGCCGTCGTTGTAGTGTTGAATGATATCCTGCCCCATGTCCAGGGCGTGCTCGAAACTCAAGCGATCGAAGATGCCCGGCCATTCCTGCCGGATCGTCCACGTGCGCCTTCGGAAAAAATCACAGCCTTTTCTCCCGGCCACGGACACGCTCACCTGTTCGCCCTGCTCCGCATGCTCCTTCAGGAACTCCGAGGCCTGCCGGAGGATATTGGCGTTAAAAGCCCCGCACAGCCCCCGGTCACTCGTGATCACGAGCAATTCGGTTTTGTGTCTCTCACGTTTGCGCAACAAAGGATGCGAGATCCGGCTCGTCCGTTCCGCAAGATGACCCACGACGTCCCGAAGCTCATGCGCGTACGGGCGGGACGAGAGAATGCGATCCTGGGCCCGCTTGAGCTTGGCCGCCGCGACCATTTTCATGGCTTTGGTGATTTTCTGGGTATTTTTTACGGAAGCGATCTTCCGTCTCAGGCTTTGTAAACTTGGCATAGAGAATTATCGCGATGATTCAATCAGAATTGTTTCGTCTTTTTATAGTCGGCAATGACCTGCTTCAGTTGCCCGCCGAATTCGTCGTCGATCTTCTTTTTGGCGACGATGTCTTCCCGCAGTTGCGGATGCCGTTCTTTGACGTACGCCAACAGGCCTTCTTCAAATTCACGCACCTTATTCACGGGCACGTCATCGATAAACCCGTTGACCCCGGCAAAAATCGACAGCACCTGATCCGCCACCGGCATGGGTTTGTACTGTTCCTGTTTGAGCATTTCGACCATGCGCGCGCCTCGAGCCAACTGGGCCTGCGTGGTTTTATCCAATTCACTGCCGAATTGCGCAAACGCGGCCATTTCCCGATATTGGGCCAAATCGAGTCGAAGGGTGCCGGCCACCTGTTTCATGGTTTTGATTTGGGCCGCCCCACCCACGCGGGACACCGACAACCCCACGTTGATGGCCGGACGAATCCCCGAATAAAACAAATCACCGGCCAAATAAATTTGCCCGTCGGTAATGGAAATCACGTTGGTGGGAATATAAGCCGACACATCCCCGGCTTGTGTTTCGATAATGGGCAGGGCGGTCAGACTCCCCGATCCCTTCTCTTCACTCATTTTGGCGGCACGCTCCAATAACCGGGAGTGTAAGAAGAACACGTCACCGGGAAACGCCTCGCGACCCGGCGGCCGGCGGAGCAACAAGGATAATTCTCGATAGGCCACGGCGTGTTTGGACAGATCGTCATAGATAATGAGAGCATGTTTCCCGTTGTCACGGAAATATTCACCCATCGACACCCCGGCATAGGGGGCAAAGAACTGGAGCGGCGCCGCGTCACTGGCCGTGGCCGACACGACGGTGGTGAAATCCATGGCACCATGGTCTTCCAGCGTCTTCACGACACGGGCCACCGTTGACCGCTTCTGGCCGATCGCGACGTAGATGCAAAAGACGTCGAGGCCCTTTTGGTTGATGATGGTATCCACGGCAATCGCCGTCTTGCCGGTTTGTCGATCGCCGATGATCAACTCCCGTTGCCCGCGGCCAATGGGAATCATGGCGTCGATCGCTTTCAAGCCGGTCTGCAACGGCTCATTGACGGATTGACGTTCCACCACGCCGGGGGCACGGACTTCAATCAACCGGGTCTCTGTCGTTTGAATCGGGCCTTTTCCGTCGATGGGTTGCCCCATCGCATCGACCACCCGTCCGACGAGTGCCTCGCCCACGGGTACTTCGGCAATCCGGCCCGTTCGTTTGACCGAGTCGCCTTCTTTAATGGCGGTGTCCGACCCCATCAGCACGGCCCCGACGCTGTCTTCTTCAAGATTCAGCGCCACCCCGAACACCTCCCCGGGAAACTCCAGTAATTCCCCGGCCATGGCGCCTTCGAGTCCACAGACTTTGGCAATCCCGTCACCCACCTGAATGACATAGCCGGTCTCCGTCACATCGACACGCTGATCGAAGCCCTTGATTTTATCCTGAATAATCGAACTGATTTCTTCCGCCTTGATCTGCATGCCTTACCCCTTTACCAATTGAGCCCGCATCTTGTGGAGTCGGCCCCTGACCGTACTGTCATAGACTTTACTCCCGATTTTTATTTGGACGCCTGACAGTAAGGAAGGGTCGGATTGAAAGTCGACCTCCACCTCCCTCTTCGCCGTGGCGCCTAACTGCGCGAGAATATCCTGTTTCATGTTGTCGTCAACCGGTTGCGCCGAGACGACGACGATCTGTTGCTTGCCGCTTTGCCGGATCATTAACCCCCTGAAGGCCTCGGCAATTTCCGGCAAGAACCCTATCCGATTTTTTTTCAACAATTGTTCGCAGAATCGTCCCATCACCGGCGGGCACCCCGTCCGGTCACACAACGTGGTGAGGACTTGGAGTTTTTCGTCCAGGGTAAACACCGGCGAGGCCAGGACGTGCTTAAACGCAGCAGAGTCCTTCAACGCCTGAGACAGGGCCTGCAACCCGTCCTGCGCACCCGTCAGGTCCTCAGGGCGTAACAGGCGAAAAAACGCCTGGGCATACCGCCGTGCTATGGCATTTTTCATCGTGAATCAGTTGTGAAGAAAAAGACAAAATCCCGATGCTTGCGCTGATCGCGCAAAAAACCGACGAACGGTATCACGTGGAAATTCAGGTGTCAACCGAAGGGGGCCATATATGCCAGCTTCCTTGAAGGCATTGTACACTTCTTTGATAATGGCATTCATAAGATGACAACCCTCCGTTCTCTCTCGCCTATTTTATCAAGAATACTTATACTACCGCAGCAAATGATCTCCGTCTCATAGAAGGGGACAGCGTGGTCCTAGTGCCAAATGAAAATTGAAAATTACCGTTGTCTATCGCTGGACCTCGAAGTCGGCAAACATGACCGCCGTATCCACGCCTTCGCCGCGGTGCGCCCGGATATCGATCACCCTTTGGTCTTCCGCGGTGGAGACTTGACTGCAGCGTTGGTGGACCTCGACGACTTTGCTGATGGCGCTGACTTCCTGCTCGGCCACAACCTGATCGCCTTCGATTTACCCCATCTGACCGCGGCAAAATCAAACCTCCGGCTGTTGAGGCTGCCGGCGGTGGATACGCTGCAACTGAATCCCCTCGCCTTTCCCCGCAATCCTTATCACCACCTCGTCAAGCACTACCAGGACGGGCAACTCAAACGAGGGCGATTGAACGACCCGGAACTCGATGCCCGGCTCGCGCTGGATCTCTTCCATGACCAGTGGGACGCCTTGCAAGGCAGCACGCGGGACGCACCGGAACTTCTGCTGGCTTGGCACTGGCTCACTACGGCAGAGAGTGAAAACAACGCCTTCTCAGAGAATGAAAAATCCGGCTTCGGCACCTTTTTCTCTACCCTGCGGCAGTCACAACGGCCGTCGGACACCGCGGCACACACGGCGATCACGAACCGGCTAAAGGACAACGCCTGTCTGACGCACGGCCGCGAAATTCTGACCGACGTGGCCGGCCATGGTTGGGCCCTGGCCTATGCGCTGGCGTGGCTGTCGGTATCGGGGGGCAACTCGGTCATGCCGCCTTGGGTACGCCACCAGTTCCCGGACGCGGGACAACTGGTTCGCCGGCTGCGGGACACCGCCTGCGGCGACCCGTCATGCGATTGGTGCCAAGAGAGACATAACGCCCGCAAGGAACTCAAACGTTGGTTCGGCTTTGCCGACTTCCGCCCGGAGCCGGCGGACGAGGACGGCCGTCCCATGCAGCAGGCCATTGTCGAGGCGGCAATGGCCGGTGAGCACGTTCTGGGGATTCTGCCCACCGGCACCGGCAAGTCGCTCTGCTACCAGATCCCAGCCCTGTCCCGCTACGACAAGACAGGCGCCCTGACCGTGGTGATCTCGCCCCTGGTCGCACTCATGGCGGATCAGGTGGCGGGGCTGGAGGCGCACGGCATCGGGTCGTGCGTCGCCATCAACGGGCTCTTGTCTATGCCCGAGCGGGCCGATGCGCTCGACCGGGTCAGGCTCGGGGACGCGGGCATCCTCATCATATCACCGGAGCAACTCCGTAGTGTTGCCCTGCGTAGGGTGCTGGATCAACGCGAGATCGGCGCCTGGGTGCTGGATGAGGCCCACTGCCTTTCGAAGTGGGGACACGACTTTCGGCCCGACTATCGTTACGTGGGACGCTTCATCCGCGAAAAGGCGGGACCGGAGCTGATTCCACCGGTGTTGTGCCTGACCGCGACCGCCAAGCCCGATGTCAAGGAGGATATCAAGCAGCACTTCTGTGATGAACTTGGTATCGAGTTGAAAATGTTCGGCGGCGGCGCCCAACGCGCCAACCTGAAGTTCGTGGTGGTGCCGACCACCGGCGGCGAGAAGTTCCCGCACATCCACCAGATCCTGATGGAGGACTTGCCGCCGGACACGCCAGGAGGGGCCATCGTCTACTGCGCGAGCCGGCGGCGGACCGAAGAAGTGGCGGAGTTCCTGCAGATGCAAGAGGACACGGCGGACTACTTCCACGCCGGGCTGCCGCCGGAGACCAAGAAGAGCGTCCAGCAGCGCTTTATCAATGGCGAGCTTCGGGTGATCGCCGCCACCAATGCCTTCGGTATGGGCATCGACAAGCCGGATGTGCGGCTTGTGATCCACGCCGACATCCCGGGATCGTTGGAGAACTACCTGCAGGAGGCAGGCCGCGCCGGGCGGGACCGACAGACGGCGCGTTGCGTGCTGCTCTATGCGACAGACGACGTGGAAAGACAGTTCGGCATGTCGGCCCGCTCGCGCCTCACCAGGCGGGAGATCCAAGGCGTGCTGAAAGCCCTGCGCAACCTGGACCGGAAGAGGCGTCTGGACGGTGAGGTCGTGGCCACTCCGGGCGAAATCCTCGTAGAGGACGACGAGAAGGTATTCGAGCGGGACTCGGCCACCGACGATACTCGCGTGCGAACCGCCATCGCTTGGCTGGAGGAGGCGGGGCTACTGAACCGGCATGAAAACCAGGTGCAGGTATTTCCTTCGTCCTTGAAGGTGAACTCGTTAGAGGAGGCGCGCGTCAGGCTGGATAGAAAAGACATGGCGGACGTCTATCGCCGCAAGTTGCTGACCATCGCCGAGACCCTGCTCGACGCGGACCCGGACGAAGGCATCTCCACCGACGAGTTGATGGGCGTCTCAGGCCTGAGCCCTGAAGAAGTACGCGGCGCCCTCCATGACCTGGAGCAACTGGGCATCGCCAGCAACGATACGGCGCTGACCGCCTTTGTCCATGAGGGAGTAGAGCGCAATTCGCAGAAACGCTTGAATGAGGCGGTGGCATTGGAGATCGCCCTGATTGAGCACCTTCGCCAAGCGGCGCCTGACATGAACAGGGGAGAAACGTCCACCCTGCATTTGCGGGTCGCCACACAAACCCTGCGAGACGCGGGGGTGCCCGATCCGCTGCCGGAAAAGCTCTGGCGCATTCTCCGCAGCATCGCCCGCGACGGTCGCGGCGAGGGGGGCGGCACGGGTAGCCTTGAGGTGCGACAACGGGATGCGGAAACGGTGCGGGTGACGCTACGGCGCGAATGGTCGGCGTTGGAGGAACTCGCGTCCCGCCGACGTGATGGGGCGAAGCTCCTCCTGGATCACTGGCTCGCTTGCCTGCCGCCCAAGACACGGGGCACGGATCTGCTGGCCGAGACCACCCTGGGCAAGCTCTTGGACGCGCTCATGTCCGACATCATTCTGAGGAGCAGCGTCCGGAATCCGGAGAAACTGGCGAACCACGCCCTCCTGTGGCTGCACGATCAGGAGGTCATTCGCCTCCACAAGGGGCTGGCGGTATTCCGCCCAGCCATGACCATCCGTCTCGTGCAGGAGACGCCAGGACGTGGTTTCGCCGCCGCGGACTTCGAGCCGCTCAAGCTCCATTACCAGGGACAGGTGCGGCAGATCCACGTGATGGTGGAATTCGCGCGGCGAGGCCTCGACGCCATGACCGACGCCCTGCGTCTGGCCATGGACTATTTCAGCCTGAGGGAGGAGAATTTCCTTCGCCGCTGGCTGCCGGATCGGGACAAGGAGATCGCGCGGGAGACCACACCCGACTCGTGGCGGGCCATCGTCGAAAGCCTGAAGAATCCCGCCCAGCAGCGTATCGTCGCGGATGATCGGGAGCAGACTAACGTGCTAGTGCTCGCCGGCCCCGGCTCCGGCAAAACCCGGGTATTGGTGCATCGTATCGCCTACCTGGTGCGTGCAAGACGCGAAAACCCACGCAGCATCCTGGCCTTGGCCTACAACCGGCATTCGGCGGTCGAGATCCGGCGCCGCCTCGGGGATTTGATCGGCGACGACGCCCGAGGGGTGACCGTACTCACCTGTCACGGTCTCGCCATGCGGTTGGCCGGCGCCAGCTTCAGCGGAAGAGCGGAACGTCCGGACAACGAGAGCTTTCAGGAGGTGATGCGGCAGGCGATGGCCCTGCTTCGCGGAAAAGGCCTGCCGTCGGAAGAAGCCGACGAGCAACGCGAGCGGCTTCTCGCAGGCTTTCGCTGGATCCTCGTTGATGAGTACCAGGACGTCGACGCGGACCAGTACGAGTTGATATCGGCCTTGGCCGGACGGACCTTGGAGGATGAGGACCGCAAGCTCACGCTCTTTGCGGTAGGCGATGACGACCAGAACATCTACGCCTTCAACGGCGCGTCGGTGGAGTTTATCCGTCGCTTCGAAGCGGACTACGGGCCGAAGGCCGCCTTCCTGATCGACAACTATCGTTCCACCGGCCACATCATCGCGGCGGCCAATGCATTGATCGAACCGGTCCGGCAACGGATGAAGACCGAACATCCCATCCGCATCGACCGGGCACGCGCGAAAGACCCGCTTGGCGGCGCTTGGAATGCGTTGGATTCGGTCGCTCAAGGCCTGGTGCAGATTTTGGAAGCCCCGCGCTCGCCAATCGCACAAGCTCAGGTCGCGATGATGGAGTTGCTACGCCTCGCCGCCCTTTCGCCGAATTGGGACTGGTCCACGTGCGCGGTCATCGCCCGCGAGTGGAAGTACCTCGACCCGGTGCGTGCGTTCTGCGAAGTCCACCGCATCCCGGCGCAGATGGGAAACGAAGAAATCCCACGATTCTGGCGCCTGCGGGAAACCCAGGCCCTTGTTGAATGGCTGCGCGGACGCAAGACCCGGTTGGTGGACGTAGCGGACCTCCGTGCTTGGGTGGATGCACGTTCTCCAGGTCCCTGGATCGAACTGCTGCAGGAAGCCTTGGACGAGCACGCATTGGAAACCGGCGGTGCGGAAATACCGGTGAAACACTTCATCGAGTGGCTGGCCGAGTGGGGGCGGGACATACGCCGCCGCCAACGCGGGCTGCTGCTGTTGACTGCGCACCGTGCCAAGGGGTTGGAGTTCGATCACGTGGCCGTGCTCGACGGAGGCTGGGACAAAGTGGGCCAGGGCGAGGACCCGGACGCCCCGCGACGGCTCTACTACGTAGCCATGACCCGCGCACGGCAAACTCTCGCCCTCGCACGTTTTGAAGAATCGCACCCGCTCCAGGATGCCTTGCTGGGCATCTCCGCGATGCTGCGTCGCCAGTCCCCCGTCAACCTCCCACCGGAAACGCCGGAACTCGCTCGCCAATATCGGCGACCATCTCTGGGCGAGATTGATCTGGGCTTCGCGGGGCGTCACCGTGTTGGCGATCCAGTGCATCGCGCCATCGCTGCCCTGTCGCCAGGCGATCCGCTGGAGGCACGGATGAACGAACAGGGACGGTGGGAATTGATGAACCAATCGGGAACGGTGGTTGGGAGGCTTGCCAATAACTTCCGGCCCCCACACGGGACGCGTTGCAGTTCCGCGACGGTTCTCGCCATCGTGGTCTGGGGCCTCGAGGCATCGGCGCCGCAGTACAAGGACAGCGCGAAATGCGATACTTGGGAGGTGGTGGTGCCGGAACTGGTGTTCGATCTTTAGATTTGTTTGTGACACCGGCGGGGAGAAGCAAGAGGCTTTCAGGCGCAGGTGGGGCTGGAACTTTCCGGCGTTTTGCTTAAGGCCGGTGAAATCAGGTGGCGCTCGAATGGCTCGATGATGCCGCCGCCCAGGACGCGGTCGCGTTGATAGAGGACCAGCGACTGGCCGGGACTGAGGGCATGTTGTGGTTCCTGGAATTCTATGGAGAGGGTTCCTGCAGCGTGAGGCTGAACCTGACCGGAGACTGCCGGCGAGGCATACCGGTATTTGATGTCCACGTGATCCAGGGTTTCAGGCAAGGCGTCAGCCAACCAATTTACATCATGAACCGTACACGTTTGCCGGGAAAGGTCTTCCGCCCGTCCCAGGACGACCGCGTTGGTTTCGGGGTTCACTTCTTTGACGTAGAGGCGTTCGCCGAGTGCAATCCCCAACCCTTTTCGTTGGCCGGGCGTATAAAAGGCAATGCCGCGATGTTCTCCGATTGTTTTGCCTTCCGGATCAAGGAAGGGGCCCGGCCGCAGAGCCTGTGGCGCTTCCGCGGTTAAAAACGTGCGATAATCGCCCTGGGTGACAAAACAGATTTCCTGGCTTTCTTTCATTTCATCGGCTGGCAGGTCCAGTTCTTCCGCACGCTTCCACACTTCTGTTTTTTGAAGATGGCCTACGGGAAACAGGATCCGGGGAAGCCAGGCCGCAGGGAGCCTGTACAAGAAATAGGATTGGTCTTTCTTGCCATCTGCACCTCGAAATAAGCCAACCCCCTCATCCACCGGTAACACCCGGGCATAATGCCCGGTGGCCACGAAGTCGGCTCCCCTGGCTTGTGCCAGTTCGTATAACCTCCCGAACTTCACCCGTTCATTGCATCGCACGCACGGGTTGGGGGTGGTCCCCCCCAAATAGCCGGCAATAAAATCATCCACCACGTTTTTGCGAAAGGTCTCCCGGGTATCGACCACTTCATGTGGAATGCCTAGTCGCTGCGCCACGTGCCGGGCCAGGCCGACTTTGCAGCAGCCACGTTCTTCCCATTTTTTCGTCACCGGGGTGTTTTCATCGTCAGGTTCCCATACTTGCAGCGTCACCCCTTGCACGTCATAGCCCTGTTCCGTCAGCAGTAACGCGGCGACTGAGCTATCGACGCCTCCACTCATTCCGAGAAGGACCGTTGGTTTGGACATCACGTAGTCGGCTTCTTGAGCGTTGACTTCAGCTGGCCGAGAGACCACGGTGGATCGTTTCTACCTCGCCGGATTGCGAGGAGATGTCTTCAAGCCCGCTGGCGCCCATATCGCACGTGCCATGGAACAGGACTCCCTCTTCCATGGAAAAAGAGGGAGTAAGAATACCGCCGATCAGCACGGCCGGTTTCAGCAATTGGACCTTTTGGGAGGCAATAACATTTCCATCGATTTTGCCGCTGCAGATAATGCTTTCACAGGAGATCTCGCCCTTCACGACTCCGCTTTCACCAATAACGAGGGTATCTTGCGAAACAATTTGACCGTCAAAATGTCCGTCAATTCGGACACTGCCGTCGAATGTGGCTTTTCCTTTGAAGTCCACACCTTTTCCAAGAAGCGTGTAGGTGCCTTCCTCAAAAATCGCTTCCCATTTTTTGTCTTTTTGGTCGTCTGTTGTCCCCCACATAAGACTGCCCTCTCTTTACCAGGACCTCGGCTCAACGACATGGGGGGGGACACACAGGTCCCCCCCTACTACCGGCCCTGTTGGGTTGTTATGATAAAATCACATCGACAATTCGCGTCAAATCATCCTGGGAATAATACGTGAGAACCAATTCACCCTTCTGCCGTCTTGAGTGAATCACGACTTTCGTTCCCAAATGTTTTCGGAGGCGATCTTCCACGTCGGCATGGAGGGGATTCCCTGCCGTTCGGCGAGACCTCGCCTTTCCGGACCGTTTTTTAACCAATTGCTCGACCTGTCTGACGGAAAGCTGATCGCGAAGGATTCGTTTTGCCAGAGTCAATTGGTCTTCCGCATTTTTTTTGCCAAGAATGACTTTTGCGTGCCCCAATGTCAATTGCCGGGAGGCCACCATGCCCTGCACTTCAGTGGGCAAGGAGAGCATCCTGCAGATATTGGCGACTGAAGCCCGGTCGCGTCCCACCCGTTCAGCCACGGCTTCCTGGGTCACCCCAAATTCGTCGATCAGTCGGCGATAGGCCTTGGCTTCTTCAACCGGATTCAGATTGCTTCTTTGGATATTTTCAATTAGGGATAATATCGTAGATTCCTCGTCGCCGGATTTTCGGATCACCGCGGGGACAACCGGCAGTTGCGCCAATGTAGCCGCGCGGAACCGCCGTTCCCCTGCAATGAGTTCATAGCGATCTTCACTCTTTCGCCGCACAAGGACGGGCTGAAGAATCCCGTACTGCTTGACGGATTCCACCAATTCCCGGAGCTCTTCTTCGACAAACGTTTTTCTGGGCTGATACCGGTTCGGCAGAATTTGCGTCACGGGAATCATGTGAATGGTTTGCCCGGTCTCCTTCGCTTCGCTATCCGGCAACAGGGCTGCGAGGCCTTTACCCAGGGCTTTCTTTTCCATTTGCCAAAAACTCCTTTGCAAAATCCATATACGCCTTGGCGCCTATCGATGCCGAATTATAGAGCAATCCGGGGCGTCCATAACTCGGGGCTTCGGCCAAGGCCACGTTTCTCGGTATGATCGATCGATACACTTTATCTGGGAAAAATTTTCTGACTTCCTCCGAGACTTGTCTGGAAAGGGTGAGCCGGGCATCACACATTGTCAAGAGTATTCCCTCGATCGATAAGGCCTGGTTGAAGCTGCCTCGCACCCTCTCGATCGTCGACATCAGCCTTCCCAAACCCTCCATGGCATAATATTCACATTGAACCGGGATCAGAACCGATTGTGCAGCGGTCAGCGCATTCACCGTCAGGAGCCCCAGGGCCGGCGGACAATCCAGAATGATGAAATGATACTGGTTGGTCATGGTCGAGAGAATACGCTTTAATCGTTCCTCCCGATGGGCGACCCCGGCCAATTCGATTTCCGCTCCGGCAAGGTCAGGACCGGACGGCAAAAGGTCCAACTGCGAGATTGAAGTGGCCATGATCGAATCGGTGGCTGGAATGCTGTTAAACAAACAATCGTACAGCGTTCGTGCCGGCTGTTCGACGCCCACCCCGCTTGTGGCATTGGCCTGCGGGTCAATATCAACCAGTAAGACCTTTTGTTCGCACAGCGCCAGCGCAGCAGCCAGGTTTACGGAGGTAGTTGTTTTTCCGACCCCGCCTTTTTGGTTCGCTACGGCGACGATTTTATTCATCATGGGCTTCAATGTTCCACGTGGAACAATTTCCTGGAGACCGGCTATACAGGGCCTACGATACTGAGGATCCTTTTTCCCAACCCGAACGGCAATTCGTAAGGCATTTCATCGACCACGGAAAACCCTTTCAGCGCGAGGTCTGAGGGCAGGGGTTCGGCCCGGCAAAACACGCATTTGCCCGACTCGGACAGTATTGGGGTAACATAGGCCAAACCAACGTCGAATCTCAATGCCTTCATGAACACCCAGTCAAATTTTTCCTGAAATTCCGGTTTTTTTGAAAACTGTTCGATCCGACACGATTCCACGCGAACGTTTTTCAAGCCAAGGGAACCGATAATATGATGAAGAAACGCCACTTTCTTCAAATTCGGTTCGAGCAGGGTGACGTCCTGTCGAGGGGAGACGATGCCCATGGGAATCCCGGGGAACCCGGCGCCGGTTCCGATATCCAGAATCGAACAGGCCGTTTCGGGCGAAAAAACCCTGGTGCAGGCCAGGGAGTCGATAAAAAGATTCCCGATCATCTCTTCTTCCTTCTTATGGCCTGTGAGGTTCGTTTTCGCATTCCATTTCACAACCTCTTGTAAATAAAACAGAAATTGATCGATTGTGGCCTGGTCATGGGCCATCCCGATGGCTGTAAACCCTTTCCGAAAGAGTTCTGCGAGCTGTTCGGTTTTCATCATTGTTCCACGTGGAACATTCGGGAAGGAGCGAGAAAAAACGTGCAGGAAACGACTGAAATATCTATGCGACGTTCGCCGACCGCTGGAATCGTTCCAAGGCAACAAGCAATAACGAAATGGCTGCGGGCGTCATGCCGGAAATTCTTGAAGCCTGCCCTACGGTGGCTGGTCTGACTTTTGACAGTTTTTCAGCCACCTCGTTTGAAAACCCGGTCACCTGGTCATACCGGAAGTTCGCGGGAATGGTTTTCCCTTCCAGTTTTTGAAATTTTTCAATCTGTTCAAGTTGCCGTTTCATATAACCAGCGTATTTTATTGAAATTTCAACGGCTTCGCCGATTTCCGTGTTCGCCGGATCTGCTTCACCGGCTATTTCCATCAATCGGGAGTAGTTCACTTCCGGGCGCTTGAGTAATTGCGCCAGCGTGTTGCCGGGATCGGGTAATTTGTGCTCTATCCGGGTCCACCGCTCCGCCTGTTCCGGCGTCCACGGGAGCCGAGTCTTAGACAGGCGATGCATTTCCTTATCCACAAGCCTTTGTTTTTCTTGGAATTTTGCATACAGATCGTCAGACACCAAGCCCAGCCGGTACCCTGTTTCCATAAGCCGCTGATCGGCATTGTCTTCGCGCAACAGGAGCCGGTATTCCGCCCTCGAGGTAAACATCCTGTACGGCTCCCGGGCATCCTTCGTGATGAGATCGTCAATCAGCACGCCGATATAGGCCTGAGACCGATCCAGGATAAGCGGTGGTTCCCCCTTGACCTGCAGGGCCGCATTAATCCCGGCCATCATGCCCTGGGCCGCGGCCTCTTCATACCCGGAGGTCCCGTTGATCTGGCCGGCATGATACAACCCCTGCACGTTTTTGGTTTCCAGGGTTTGGTGGAGCTGGTACGGAGGAAAGTAGTCGTATTCGATCGCATAGCCGGGCTTCAGCATGGTGGCTCGTTCAAGCCCGGGGATGGTCTTCAGCATGGCAGCCTGCACGTCCACCGGCAGGCTGGTCGAGATGCCATTGGGGTAAAAAGACGGGGAATCCAGTTCCTCGGGTTCCACGAAAATCTGATGCTGGGTTTTATCCTGAAACCGGACGACCTTATCCTCGATCGACGGGCAATACCGCGGCCCCGTGGAATCGATCACCCCCATATACATCGGGGATCGGTCCAGGTTGTTGCTGATGATGTCATGCGTCCGTTCATTGGTATACGTGAGGTGGCAGGAAATTTGCGGGTTCGTGATGCGGGAAGTCCGGAATGAAAACGGGCGGGGTGGGACGTCGCCGGGCTGCACGCCCATGACGTCGAAATTAATCGTGTCCCGATGCAATCGTGGCGGCGTGCCAGTTTTCAAGCGCCCGACTTCAAACCCGAAATCCCTCATGCAATCCGAAAGATGTTCCGCCGACGCCTCTCCGGCTCGTCCACCTGGCATATGGCTTATGCCGATATGAATCAACCCTTTCAAAAACGTGCCCGACGTAATAATGACCGCCTGCGCGTGGACCGTCTCCCCGGAATCAGTCACCACCCCGCGGATCGCGCCGCATCTTGTCAAAAGGCTGTTGGCCGTACCCGAAACGATGTCGAGGTTGGACTGATGCGCCAGCGTGTCCTGCATAGCCTGTCGATACAAGGCCTTATCGCACTGAACGCGCGTGGCCCGGACCGCCGGCCCTTTGCGGGTATTCAGCATGCGAAACTGAATGCCCGCTTTATCCGTGTTGCGGCCGATCTCCCCGCCCAACGCATCAATCTCCTTGACCAGATGCCCCTTGCCGATCCCGCCCACCGCGGGATTACACGGCATGTGTGCGATCTTGTCCTGATCGATGGTCAGCAGGAGGACCCGGCAGCCCATCCTGGCCGCTGCCAGTGCGGCTTCGCATCCGGCATGCCCCCCTCCGATGATGATGATATCCCGTTCAAATGACATGGGTATAATTAATTAATGGTAATATTATATATAAAGATGTTTTTCTTATTCATTCGTGTGGGTCTTCGCAACAACGGACATATCCTTCAAGCGAATTGATCCCTTCTGGCACATTAATCCGAACGTTTCCAATATTAATGTGTGGGTTGTTTTCCATTGACTCACAATTCTCAATAATAAAGTGACCATGGGGATCAAACAAGACGGCAGGGAAATCGGTTGGTTGATGATAGGGGGTATTACCTGATTGATTGATTTCAGAATAATACCCTTTTTTGCAATGGTAATTAGGGCGAAACGTAACCAAAATAGATCTTCAGAAACTGTTTAAACACATTCTCCCGACGGTGATTAAAGCGATACTCTACTTCTTTCAGATACATGGGGCAATGATATTTCGAGACCCCGCGATACTGATACAAGATATGTTTGGCGTAACTCCAAAAGCCTTCAATGCCGTTAATGTGATTCTTCGTCCGCGGGCTCACCAACGCTTTCGCATGATTGACCGTATGATGGTGGCCATAGCGTTTTAAGGATTGATACCCGCGAAAGGCATCCGTGAAATAGACCGACCCTTTTCGGGTGTGCGCTTGAATATGCCGCATCAATTCCTCCGCACTGACCGACTCGACGACTTTCGTATACACGCGGCCGTCCCGCTCCAGGAGCCCGAAGACGACGCTTTTGCCCGCGGGGGCGCGGCCCCGTTGGCCTTTGCGCCGGCCACCGAAATAGGCCTCATCGAGTTCGATCTCGCCCTTCAGTTTGCCGGCTTCCAGTTCAGTGACATGATACAACGCTTCGCGCACACGGTGATAGACGCGGGTGACGACTTTCAGGTCCAGGCTCAGATCCTGGCTCAACCGATAGGCGGGTTGCAATTGATAAAAGCCTTGCAGGATCCGGATCTCCCGGCGCAGCCGCCGGAGGCTCTTGCTTTTCCCGCAACGCCCACATTTCACGTAGCCGCGGCTGGTGTGCAAGACCTGAAAGGAACCGCAGAAAATGCACTTGCGACCGCGCAGAAAGTTGGCCGCACAACTAAAAACCGTATGTCGTCCTGTAACCATGCTGGTTTTCTACCACACATTGGTTACGAAACGCCCTAATTACCTTTGCAATTAATGAGGCCATGTTCTTTCCTGAGTTTTTCTCCAATTCTTTTTGCGGTCTTGGAACCCATTTTTCCTCTTCCTTTTTACCGACCTACACTGATTTTCAACGGCCACCTATACTAGTTTCACAACCTCTTAAAATGCACGATCCGCTTTCGCGTCAATTTTCTTCAAGCACGCATCTGAAGTTACAAGCCAGAAATACACTTTTAAATCCGCCGCCCTTGAGTCAACATCTGGCAGAGCGCGATAAAATAGTTCTATCGCTTTAACATCACCTAATCCTTTAAATCCTTCCCCTGAATCCCAATAATAAATATCAGGCATTAAAAGCCCTGCCAAGTCCGATTCATTTTTTCGACTGGTGGGGGATCCGTATTTTTTCACGATCTGATGATAGAACACCTCAAAACTGTCGTTTGGCCAGATGAGCCGGTTTGGGGATAATTTGCTAGGGAAGAAATTTCCGAGACGTGGGTCGAAAGGGGTAAGGCGATGGACGCCAGCAATGAAGCAAAGACCAATTTCTTCAACAAATTGCAGGGCATACTCTTCTAGATCCGGGTGAGGGCTGGGGGCTGAACTGCATGTATACCCATGATCCCTAAATAATCCAGGCTCTTTCTTGCAATAGTCATACTCCAGAGGATGTTTGTTCGTCTCGAACCCGAATGGATTTCCACTGTCCGCGCGGGCGCTGGGGTTTCCGGTGATGAAGGTTCCGAGCGCGATCAGTATGATTGCCGCTTGTTTCATCGTTCCGCGATTAATGATGCGTTTCCATGCACGTTTTTGTTTGTTCATGAAAAGACGCTGGATTCCCGATAAAAAATGTCGGGAATGACCGAGGGAGACGTGCCTATTATTTACTTCCCGATACAGAAATCCTGAAATATCCGGTCCAGAATATCCTCCGTGCTGACCGCGCCGGTGATTTCACCTAACGCATCGAGAGCGGCTCGGATGTCCAGGGCCACGCATTCTCCGGATTCTTTTCTTTCAAGCGAACGCATGGCCTCTTCGATGGAGCAATGCGCCTGCTCCAGGCTGGCCTTGTGTCGCAGCCGCGTCACGAGAACGGACGGCGTCGCTTCCAAGCCCTCCTTGAGGCAAGCACTTTGAATGACGGACGTCAATTGATCAAGGCCTTCGCCTGTTTTGGCAGATACTTTGACAAACGCGGTCTCTTCTCCTTGCCCCCTCACCCTGGCCCTCTCCCACAAAGGGGAGAGGGAAACCGGACCCTCACCCTGGCCCTCTCCCGGGGGGAGAGGGGATTCTGAGGGAAGAGAGAAGGAACGCACGTCAAACGCCCGGGATTCGGGGAGGTCCATTTTATTCATCACGAGCAGATGTCTTCGGGAGCCGTACGTTTCGAACACGGCGCGGTCTTCGTCGGTCACGCCGTCGGCGCCGTCCAGCACGAGCAGCAACACGTCGGCTTCCGCAATCGCGTCTTCGGTTCGACGGATGCCTTCTCCTTCGATCGTGTCCTGTGTCGGTCGCAGTCCTGCCGTATCCAGTAAGCGCAGGGGGATTCCCCGGACGTTCATTGACTCGTCGATGACGTCGCGGGTCGTGCCGGGTTGATCCGACACGATTGCGCGGTCCAGTTTCAGCAGCGCGTTGAGCAGGCTCGATTTGCCGACGTTGGGGCGGCCGATGATGGCGACTTTGATGCCTTCCCGAATGATGCGGCCTTCCTCATAGGATGTGATCAGCCGCTCCACCGCCCGTTGCGTGTCCATCAAGGCTTGTTGCACTTCAGCCGCTTGAATAAAGGTAATATCCTCTTCGGCAAAATCCATCCCGGCCTCCACGTGCGCCAGGACTCGGATGAGCTTTTCCCGAAACGTTTCGATTTCTTTTGAGAGGGACCCGCGCAACAAGGATTGGGCGGCCTGCAGGCTCCGCGAGGTCGTTGCCTGAATCGTATCGAGCACTGCCTCTGCCTGGGTGAGATCCAACCGGCCGTTTAAAAACGCTCGCTTGGTAAACTCTCCGGGTTGCGCCAGTCTGGCCCCGTGCCGGATCAAGCCGTGGCAGGTGGCCTGCAGGATCCATGCGCCGCCATGGGTCTGAATTTCCACCACGTCTTCGCCCGTATACGAACGCGGCTTGCGCATGATGACGACCAGGGCTTCGTCTATGGCCGAGCCTTGACCCTCAGCCTGACTCAGGCCCCCACTCTTCCCCCTCACCCTACCCCTCTCCCACCAAGGGGAGAGGGAAGTGGGACCCTCACCCTGGCCCTCTCCCGAGGGGAGCGGAGATTCCGGGTACAGCACGTCGCTCAAATACAGGCGGTGACTTTCCAGTTGGTGCAGGGGCTGCCGGTTGCGGGGACGAACGACGTGAGCGGCTATTTCAACGGCGTGCGCACCGCTGACCCGAATGATGCCGATTCCCCCTTCCCCCACGGGAGTGGCGATCGCACAAATGGTATCGTCAACCGAGTTTTCCATCGGAGAACACCTTGCCCTGAGCGTAGTCGACGGGTCGTGGCCTTATTCACTCTCTTCTTGTTGAACCTGCTTGGGTTTCCCCTTTTTCTTCTTGGAAGGCTCGCCATTTTCGGGGTTCGTCGGGGGATCATCGCCGGCCGGTGCCGGTTGGGCGGCGGGCGCGGCTTTTAAAAAGAAGCGATCCGTCACCACCTGCTGCCCGATGGTCAATACGTTATTGGTCAACCAATAGATCACCAACCCGGCGGGAAAGTTCAAGAAGAGAAACGTCAGAAACACCGGCAGCAACATCATCATTTTGGCTTGAGTGGGATCCATGGTGGTGGGCATCATTTTCTGCTGGAGCACCATCGACGCTCCCATCAGAATCGGAAACACGTAAAACGGATCCGGTATCGACAGATCCGTAATCCACAGCATAAACGGTGCTTTCCGAAGATCCACAGTCATGTACAAGATATTAAACAGCGAGATGAAGACGGGCATCTGTAACACCATCGGCAAACACCCGCCGACCGGATTGACCTTATGCTCTTTATATAACTTCATCAGCTCCCGGTTGAGGCGTTCCCGATCGTCTTTGAACTTGGCCTGCACGGCCTTGATTTGGGGTTGAACTTTTTGCATGCCCTGCATGGATTTGTAGCTCTTGTATTGCAGGGGCACGAACAGCAACTTGATGCCGCACGTTAAGAGAATAATCGCCACGCCATAATTCTGGGTGTACTCATACAGAAAGCGAAGCACGTAGAACAGCGGCTTGGCCACCGCTTTCACAACGCTCCAACTCCCGTAAATAAACCAGCCGAAATCGATCGTATCCTCCAGGTCGTGGCCCAACGATCGCATGAGATCGAATTGTTTGGGGCCGGCATAGAGTTGAAACCGTAGCCGGCTGCCGTCCGCGTCAACCGGAAACTCCACGCCTGAGGTCACCACGCGTTCGGCTTCCGCTTTCGCAAAAACCCCTTGGGCACCCTGGGGAATCATGACGCTGATAAAATATTTATCCTGGAGGGCGGCCCAGCGAAGGTCTCCGGAACGCCGGATCTCAGGGTCCGGGGTTTCCTTTTCCAACGCGCCGTCAATCATCCACGCCGGCCCCAGGGCGCCGATAAACCCTTGCCCCCATTCCACCACTCCGAAATTGGTGCCCAACAAGACATCGACGGTATCGTCCAGGCCTTCGACGCGAATGGACACGTCCACCAGATAGGAGTCATAGGTAAAGGTGAATTCCTTTTCCACCAGAAGGCCGTTTTCGTCGTTCCGATAGGAAAAGGTCAGGTGGCCCGTGGGATGGGCGTCATCGAGCGTCTCAAAGTCCCGGCTCACGTCAAACAGGCCGTTGTTGAGCAGGGCGTTGACGGCCGGCTCTTCAACCTGCATGGACACCGGGCCGGCGAAATGGCCTTCCGGGTACACAAACTCGATGGGTTGCGGGTCGTCTTCGTCCTGGGTCAGATACTGCTTGAGTTTCCAGCTTTGAACCTGCGCGCCCCGGTTCGTGAACGTGACCCGGTACAGTGGAGTCTCCACTTCTTCAACCAGTTCCCTCTCCCTTGACGGGAGAGGGCCAGGGTGAGGGTGTCCCGGTTCGGCGCCATCGGGACGAACCCCTGATGACGCGTCCTGGATACCGGGCGGGAAGGACCCGTCTCCCATGGGAAAGGCTTCTTGCCCCTCCTCAACGGGTGGGGGTTCCGGCATCAGCCCCAGCTCTTTCAGAATAAAGTCGAAGCTGAAAATGATGGCGAACGAAAGAAGAAGGAAGATGAGGATCCGTTTTTCCATACAGCCTTTTGCGTCGTTTACTTAGTCCAGCGAAGCCCTCACCCCCGGATCGCATCCGGGGCAGGCTCTCTCATTCGTCGAAAGACCCTTTTGGGCAGCCGATCAGGGAACGGGGTCAATCCCGCCCGGATGGAAGGGATGGCACTTCAGAAGCCGGCACACCCCTAACAATACGCCTCGAAGCAGGCCATGACGGGTGATCGCTTCACTGGTATAGCGTGAACAGGTTGGTGCAAAGCGGCACTGAGGCCCCAAATACGGAGACACGATTTTCTGGTAGACGACGATGAGCCACAACGCTATTTTGCGCATCTATCTCACACCCCCCTGACAAGGGGGGCGGGGGGGTTAGGGGAAAACATGAGCCCTTGGCTGGTAAGGGTCGTTATCCATACTTCGTAGAGGTGTTGATGCTTGAGCGTCAGCGACGGCCGTTTGGGAAAGATCACAATGTCCTGGCCCTTCACAAGACACCGGTACGTCTGCCTCACCAATTCCCGAAAAATGCGTTTCCCTCTGTTCCGCACCACCGCTTTGCCCAGCCGGCGCCCCGCCACGATTCCGACCCGGGTATCCCCGAGACGGGCCCGGCAGGAAACCACGTTAAAGAATTGCGTCGTGATGCGCTGGCCTTCCCGTTTGACTCGCTCGAAGTCCTCTTTTTTTTTCAAGAATAACGGCGGGCACCGTGAGGGAACGTCACTCATCGGATACGGTAAGGCGTTGGCGGCCTTTTCGGCGACGGCGGGCAAGCACTCTTCTCCCGTTCTTGGTGCTCATTCGCTTTCGAAACCCATGGTCACGTTTTCTTTTCAGATTCGACGGTTGTCGATACGTCATGGACATGGTAAGTAACCTCTTTCCGACACAGGATTAAAGAAATGATTGTAATTTCCCGTGTCTTGCCTGTCAAATCAGGTTTTTTCGCCACGATTCCCCACGGCCGGTCATTCCGTTGACTCCCTGAAGGCCCCCTTCTATAGTCGACATGCCCTCATCCCTCTCATGAGCAAAGGAACCCTACGGTGATTCGAGGCATTAAAGGCATCAAGGATATTACCCCGGACCAAATGCCCAAGTGGAGCGTGGTGGAACAAACCGCGCATGCGTTGGCCCGGTCTTTTGGTTTTCACGAAATCCGGATTCCTGTTTTTGAAAAAACGGAGCTTTATGTCCACAGCATCGGGGGCACCACCGATATTGTCGAAAAGGAAATGTATACCTTCCCCGACAAGGATGGAACCTCCTTGACGCTTCGTCCCGAAGGAACTGCGGGTGTCGTCCGCGTGTTTATTGAACAGGGGCTGAAAACCTACCAGTCCTCGAGAAAACTCTATTACATCGGCCCGATGTTTCGCCACGAACGACCGCAGGCCGGTCGTTTACGGCAATTTCATCAGTTCGGGGTAGAGTTTGTCGGCAGTGCCGAACCCTCGGCCGACGTCGAGGTTATTACGCTGCTCTGGAGATATTTTTCATCGCTCCAGTTACCCGGTCTTTCCTTGGAACTCAATTCTCTGGGCGTTCTTACGGACCGCCAGGCATATAAAACGGAGTTGGTGGCCTTTCTTAAGACAAAGGTTGACCTGCTTTGTGAAAATTGCAGGAGACGACTGGATGCCAATGCTCTTCGAGCCTTGGATTGTAAGGTCCCTCACTGTCGTGAAGCCACGAAAGATGCTCCGTACCTGACGGATTTTCTTTCCCAGTCCTCCAAGGATCATTTCGACCTGGTATTGCAGGGATTACAGACCTTAGCCGTTCCTTATTCCATTAACCCCCGTCTCGTAAGGGGGCTGGACTACTATTCCATGACGACCTTCGAGGTTTCATGCTCCGCGCTCGGGGCTCAAAATGCGATCGGCGCCGGAGGACGATACGATGGTTTATTTGAAACGTTGGGAGGAGTTCCCACTCCCGCGGTGGGGTTCGCCATCGGCCTTGACCGGGTCATCCTCGCCCTTCCCGAATCAGCCGTGCCGGTACCGGACCCGTGGGTTTTTGTGGCATCGTTCGGGGAAAAAGGGAGACCGGCCGGTTTATCCCTTTTGTATTCCCTTCGCTTAGATCAAGTCAAAGCGGATACGGATTATAATGCTTCCACCTTGAAGACCCTCCTTCGCTCCGCCGACCGGTTGGGGGCACCATATGTCGTCATTCTGGGAGACGACGAGGTGACGAACAACCAGGTCATCCTGAGAAATATGGCTACAAAAGAGCAGGAAATCCATCCCCTGGATACCGCGTCTTCAGCCATCTTGGCACACCTCAGATTCCGGTAAACACGTAGAAACATCAATTGACTTTTTTCCCTGTTCGGAATACTATTTTTTCTTTGTTTTTCAATAAGTAATGCTGCTTAGCCATCATCGATTTTTGAAGCTTTTCCATCTTGATTATCAGGGTCCGTGCCTCATACACAGTGAGGCGATCTTCAACAGTTTGAAGCGACCAAACTAAGGATTCTCGCTCTAAAAGGGCGACAATCCTTTTGTCTTTTCGATTATGGCACTCTCCATACTCGTGTTGATTAAGAGTAACCCTCTGGAAACACATCGTCCGACCGAAGGCCTTCGTATAGCACTCGGTCTGTCAACCGGATCTTCATCGGTCACGGTTGTTCTTCTTGCACAAGCGAGAATCTTATTGACCGAAGAAACCAGTGACGTTGTGGACTTGGAAATTCTGGAAAGATATCTTCCTGTTATCCAGGAACTGCAACTCCCTATCGTCGTTCCGGAGGGAAGCGCGACGGCTTTTCTTTTGGATCCGGAATTTGCCGTTCAAGAAGTTTCACAATCAGGAATCACGTCCTTGCTTTGCCAATCCGACCGTGTGCTGGTGTTTTAAGTCATGAGAAACGTTCTTTTTCTTCTGGCTCCAGGAGCCGAATCATCCATGGAAGAATTGGTAGCGGCATCCGATTTTTCAGACTGCTCGGTGCAGGGGGTCCTTCTTCAGGATAGTCCGGGACTTGAGAAAACGTTTCCTTTTCCATGCTATACGCTTGATTCTCGTAAAAAAAATGACTCTTCGTCATATTCTCCTATTCAGTATACTGATATGCTGAAAATGATTTTTGAGGCTGATACTATTATTTCCTGATTTCTTAAAAAGAGAAGAACAGGAGTAGTGGGAGTAAGAGTAGTAGGGGATGTGGATAAGAAGAAATGAGTATATCTTATTGAATGTATTGATGATTAAAAATAATAAGTGTATGGAGAACTGAAGGGATAAAGAGGACAAGTCTTGTGAATGGTATAGGAGAAAGTTGTTGGTTGTCTGGATGAAATCGAGGCGAAACAGGAATATTTTCGAGAAAAGTCTAGTTATCAACAGGTGTTGATAAGCCTGTGAATAATTACAATGAAAAAGAGTGAACCGCAGACACTGGGTATTTGGGAAAAGGCCCTGGGTTTTATCCAATCCCAAATGGGGGATGAAGTCATAGAAACCTGGTTTCAGCCGACACGGTTGGGTGAACTGAATGGGACGAAGGCGACAGTGATCGTCCCCAATAAATTTTTTGGGGAATGGCTGGGCCGAAATTATCGTGAGGTTATTGGTGAAGCCTTGCAAGCGGTTCGGCCCGGTGGGGAAGGGAAGGTTGACGTTGAGTTTATTGTCAGCGAACCTTCTTCTCCCGTGGGCGGAGAGGAGCCGGACAAACCACAGGCCGTTCGTCCGCAAACTCGAGTTCACCGGCAAATACCGAATCCGAAATATACATTTGAGAATTTTGTGGTCGGGGCGAGTAACCAGTTTGCGCATGCGGCAAGCCTGGCCGTTGCCGAATCGCCGGCGCGTTCCTACAACCCATTCTTCATATACGGGGGCGTGGGCTTGGGCAAAACGCACCTCCTGAATTCCATCGGAAATTTCGTCATGCAAAAAGGGGATCTGCGGATCGCGTACGTGACGACGGAGCAATTCACCAATGAGGTGATCAACTCCATACGATACGATAAGATGATGGAACTCCGAAGGCGCTATCGAAACGTCGATATGCTCCTGATCGATGATATTCAATTCCTCGCGGGAAAAGAGCGGACGCAGGAAGAATTTTTCCATACCTTTAACACGCTGTATGAGGCAAGAAAACAGATTGTCCTGTCCAGTGACCGGTTTCCCAAAGAAATGCCCTTGATGGAAGAACGGTTACGGTCACGATTCGAGTGGGGCTTGATCGCTGACCTTCAACCACCGGACGTCGAAACCCGTATCGCGATCCTGAGAAAAAAATCGGAGGAAGAAGGCATCGTCATAGGAGACGACGTGGTTCACCTTCTCGCCGAAGGGTTAAAAAGCAATATCCGCGAATTGGAAGGTGCGTTGATACGGCTGGGAGCGTACTGCACGCTGACCGGCCAAGCCATTACCACGGATATGGTGAAGACCGTTCTTCGTGATCTGTTGGGGAGTAAAAAAAAGGTGATCACCTCGGAAGACGTGCAAGACGTGGTTGCCCGGCGGTTTCAGGTCAAAGTCTCCGAGTTGAAATCGAAGCGACGAACCAAAACCGTGGTCCATCCCCGGCAAATTGCCATGTACCTGTCCCGAGAAATGACGGACGCCTCTTTCCCGGAAATCGGACGCGAGTTCGGAGGAAAAGACCACACCACCATCATCCACGCCTGTCGCCAGATAGAAAAAGCCATGGAGAAAGACAGTTCGTTACGTACGAGGGTGGAAAGCCTCAAAGACGAAATCAGTAAGGCGTAACAGAAGGGAGCCTCTTTTATGCGAGTGACGGTGGAACGAGACGAACTCTTGACAGCCCTCCATCGCGTCCAGGGGATCGTGGAAAAACGAAATACCATGCCGAGCTTGGCGAACGTCTTATTGGAAGCCAAACCCGAAGGACTGGATATTTCAGCGACGGATTTGGAACTCGGGATGCGCGGGCTCTACAAAGCCACGGTCGAAGAACCAGGATCGGTGACGTTCCCCGCCAGAAAACTCTATGAAATTCTCAAAGAAATCAAAGATCCGGAAATCGCCATGACGGTGAAGGACGATTGCCTGGTCACGATCAAGGCCGGCCTTGGTGAATTCAAGGTCGTAGGGCTCCCCAGCAAGGATTTTCCGCCGTTGCCCGCCATCGAGCGAGAAGGCCTGATTCCCCTGCCCGGCGTCGGGTTGCTGCAACTCATTCGAAAGACCCTGTTTGCCGTAGGAGACAACGATACGCGCTACGTGCTCAATGGTTTGTTGATCGTCGTCACGAATACAGACGAGACGCCGATTATCCGGTTAGTGGGGACTGACGGGCATCGGTTGGCGATGGCGGATCAAAACCTTGTCCCCACGGAAGCGGGGATCCAGACCCAAGAGGAAAAGGTCATCGTCCCGAAAAAAGCGGCAACTGAAATTCGGCGACTATTGGAAGAAGGCGGGGATGAGCCGATGATCGGCTTTACCAAAAACATGCTGATCTTCAGAAAAAGCGGGCTGGTCCTGACCTCTCGGCTGATGGAAGGCAATTACCCCAATTATCAGCAGGTCATTCCCAAGGCGAGCAACAAAAAGATCACGGTGAAACGGGATGATCTCGAAGGTGCCCTGCGACGGGTCTCGGTCCTGGCCCAGAACAAATCCTATGCCGTCAAACTCACCTTTTCAAAGAAGGCCATCACGCTCTTTTCCAGTCATCCGGACACGGGGGAAGCGAAAGATGAAATTCCCGCCGGTTTTAACGGCGAGGAATTTTCCGCCGGATTCAATGCGCGCTATCTGCTTGACGTGTTAGGCGTCATGGAAAGCGAGACGGTGGTTCTCAATATGGAGGCGTCCCTCAGCCCGTGTTTGATACGAGAGCTCGACACCCCCACGTTTCAGGCCGTCGTGATGCCCGTCAAAGTTTAATGCACCCTGTTTAATGCACCCTGGAAAAGAATGCTTCACGAGGAAATGAACACCCAACCTTTGCCAAACGATCCACCATCTGCCACACGTGTCGATCCTTCCAGTCTCCCCGAAGAACAAGTCGAACAGAGCGGGTATGGTGCGGAGCAGATCCGTGTACTCGAAGGCCTGGAAGCCGTTCGAAAACGACCGGCCATGTACATCGGCAGTACGGGCGCGGGCGGCCTTCACCATCTCGTGTATGAGGTCGTGGATAACAGTGTCGATGAACACATGGCGGGCTATGGGGAGACGATCGAGGTCTCTTTGGAAATCGATGGGAGTGTCGCGGTCACGGACAATGGCCGGGGCATTCCCACGGGGCTCCATCCCACCCAGAACAAGTCGGCGGCCGAGGTCGCCTTGACCGTCCTCCATGCAGGCGGGAAATTTGAGCAGGGCGCCTATACCGTATCCGGTGGTCTTCATGGCGTGGGCATCTCCGTGGTCAACGCGTTGTCGGAATGGCTGGAATTGGAAATCTGGCAAGACGGGCACGTCTTCGAACAGGTCTACCACCGCGGAACCCCGGCCGCCTCGCTTCAAGTGACGGGTGTGACCAAAAAGCGGGGGACGAAAATCACGTTTAAACCGGACACGACCGTTTTCGAGACGGTCGATTGCAGTTTCGACGTACTCGCCCAACGCCTTCGCGAATTGGCCTTCCTCAATAAAGGGCTTTCGATCTCGCTCACCGATAAACGAAGCCAAAAAGAACAGGTCTTTTGTTACAAGGGCGGAATCGTTTCGTTCGTCGAACATTTGAATGAAGCCAAAACCCCGCTCCACAAACCGATTTTTATTTCCGTCGAAAAACAGGACGCCATTCTGGAAGTCGCGCTCCAGTACAACGACAGCTACGCCGAAAACCTCTTCTCCTTTGCCAACAACATCAATACGCGAGAAGGGGGCACCCATCTGATCGGGTTCAAGGCGGCCCTGACCAGGACGATCAATTCCTATGCCAGTTCGAACGACCTCTTGAAAAAAGACATGGACTCGCTCACGGGCGATGACGTGCGAGAGGGCCTCACGTCGGTGGTCAGCGTCAAAGTACGGTCCCCGCAATTCGAGGGACAAACCAAAGCCAAGTTGGGCAACAGCGAAGTCAAAGGGATCGTCGAAGTCGCCATAAATGAAGGGCTCGGGACGTACTTCGAAGAAAATCCGGCCGTGGCCAAACGAATCATCGGCAAAGCGGCGGATGCGGCACGGGCACGTGAAGCCGCTCGGAAAGCCAAGGATCTCATCCGCCGGAAGAGTGCCCTGGACGGTGGATCGCTGCCCGGGAAACTCGCCGATTGCTCGGAAAAAGATCCGGCTTTGAGTGAGTTGTTTATTGTCGAAGGGGATTCAGCCGGCGGGTCGGCGAAGCAAGGGCGCGATCGAAAATTTCAAGCCATCCTTCCGCTGAAAGGCAAGATCCTCAACGTCGAAAAAGCGCGGTTCGACAAGATGCTGTCGAGCGAGGAGATTCGCACGCTCATTATGGCTCTGGGGACGGGGATCGGACGCAAGCGGGATGACGCGGAAAAAGGCAAGGATGACAAAGAAGCCTTTGATCTGAGCCGCGCCCGGTACCACAAAATCATTTTGATGACGGATGCGGACGTCGATGGAAGCCACATTCGCACGCTCCTCCTCACGTTTCTGTTTCGCCAAATGCATGAACTGATTGATCACGGCTACGTGTACATCGCGCAGCCCCCGCTCTTTAAGGTGAAAAAAGGTAAATCCGAACACTATCTCAAGGATGAACAGACCTTGAATGACTACCTCGCCGAGCTGGCGGGACAAGCCGTAGAAGTCTACATGGACAGTCAGCACGCGTTTATCGGCGGGCAGACGCTCAATCCCGTCTTGAAGAAAATGATCGAGTTCGAAGGTCTGCTGGGAAGACTGAGCCGGAAAAAACAGGGCTCCGGTCTGTTGCGCGCGTTCGTGGATGAGCCGACCCTGGGGCGCGAACTCTTAAGAAACCAGGATGCCGTCCGGGAGCTGATCGAGCGGGTGAAGGAACGGTTGACCATGGCCTATCCGGAAGCCCCGGTCCACATCGACCTGGTGGAGGATGAAGAACATCAATCCAACAAGATCGTCTGTCGGATGCCGACGAATGGCGTGGTGTCGACCCTCGACGTGAACCATGAATTAGTGGGGTCCGCCGATTTTCGGGAACTGCAGAAATTGGCTCCCAGCGCCATCGGGTTGGGCCGTCCCAGGTATCGCATGAAAGTGAATGATGCGGAAACCACCTTTGCCTCCACAGATGAACTCGTCCGAACGATCCTGGAGGTAGGGAAAAAGGGACTCAATCTTCAGCGCTATAAAGGTCTGGGGGAAATGAATCCCCTGCAACTTTGGGAAACCACCATGAACCCGGAGACTCGATCCCTGCTTCAAGTGAAACTCGAAGACATGACGGGAGTGGACGAAATTTTCACCATTCTCATGGGCGATGAAGTCGCGCCACGACGGAATTTTATTCAGCAACACGCGTTGGAAGTCCGTCGTTTGGACGTGTAGGCAACCGGAAACCCAATCCTCCCACCCCTCTATGCCCACGGAAGAACGCTTCACTCAAGTCGCCATCGAAGACGAGATGCGCTTGTCGTACCTGGATTACGCCATGAGCGTGATCGTAGGCCGCGCCTTGCCGGACGTCCGTGATGGGCTGAAGCCCGTGCATCGGCGCATCTTGTACGGCATGAACCAAATGGGCTTGGCTCACAACAGAGCCTACCGCAAGTCAGCCAAGATCGTGGGCGAAATCATGGGGAATTATCATCCTCATGGCGATTCCGCCATTTACGATACGCTGGTACGCATGGCGCAGGACTTCAACATGCGCTATGCCCTGGTAGACGGCCAGGGGAATTATGGGTCGGTGGACGGCGACCCGCCGGCAGCCATGCGCTATACCGAAGCCCGGCTGACGAAGTTGGCCGGCGAAATGTTGGCGGATATCGATCGGGAAACGGTCGATTTCGGCCCCACGTATGATGAATCGGACGTGGAACCGCTGGTGTTACCGGCCAAAGTCCCCAACCTGTTAATCAATGGGGCCGGTGGGATCGCCGTTGGTTACGCCACCAACATTCCCACGCACAATCTCGGCGAAGTCGTCACCGCGTTACTCCACCTCATCGAGAACCCTGCCGCGTCTATTGCGGAATTGATGGAGATGATCCCGGGCCCGGATTTTCCCACGGCCGGATTCATTTATGGCACCCAAGGCATCAGAGACGCCTATGAACACGGGCGCGGGCTGTTGACCGTCCGCGCGAAAACGCACGTTGAAACGGATGAGAAACGGGATCGGGCGAGTATCATCGTTACGGAAATTCCGTACCAGGTGAACAAAGCCAAGGTGCTCGAGAAAATTGCCGAGTTGGTGCAGGAGAAACGGGTGGAAGGCATCTCCGATATTCGGGACGAATCGGACCGGGACGGCATCCGCGTCGTGGTCGAACTCAAAAAAGGCGTGCTCCCGCCCGTCATCCTGAATCAGTTATACAAACACACCCAACTCCAAAATACGTTCGGGGTCATCATGCTCGCGCTGGTGAATAACCGGCCTGAGATTTTGAACCTCAAACAAATCCTGGTTGCCTTTCTCGAACATCGGCGCGAAGTGGTCATTCGGCGAACCGCCTACGAGTTACGAAAAGCCCAGGAGCGCGCGCATATTGTCGAAGGCCTCAACGTCGCGTTAGCGCATTTGGATGCAGTGATTGCGTTGATTCGTGGGGCCGCGTCGCCCGACGAAGCCAGGACCGGCCTCACGCAACACTTTCCGCTATCGGAGATTCAGGCACAAGCCATCCTGGACATGCGGCTCCAGCGGTTGACGCAACTCGAACAGCAGAAACTCTCTCAAGAGTATGAAGAACTCAAAGCCAGGATCGCGTCGCTTCAGGCCATCCTGGGGTCGGAGGATTTAGTCAAGCAGGTCATCAAGGACGAGTTGAGTGAACTCAAAGCCACCTATCAGGATGAGCGCCGCACCCGGATCGTTCCGCAAGAGGCGGAGATCAACATTGAGGATTTGATCGCGGATGAAGAAATGGCGGTCAGCATTTCCCATGAAGGCTATATTAAACGCCATCCCGTCTCCGAATATCGGGCGCAACGTCGCGGGGGAAAAGGCAAGATCGGCATGGGGGTCAAGGAAGAAGATTTCGTCGAAAAGATTTTTACGGCCTCGACGCATGATTTCATCCTGTTCTTTACCGATGCAGGAAAAGTGTATTGGCTCAAACTACATGAACTGCCCGAAGCCAGCCGGACCAGCAAAGGCAAGGCCATGGTCAACCTGTTGGCCTTGGGCCCGGAAGAACGAGTGACGACCACGCTTCCGGTTCGGGAATTCCCCGACGACTTATACGTCGTGATGGCGACCCGCAGGGGCCATATCAAGAAGACAACCTTATCCGCCTACGGCAACCCCCGGCAGGGCGGGATCATCGCCCTGACGCTGGACGAAGGCGACAAGCTCATTGGCGTTGAAATCACGGACGGCCAAAGCGACATCATGCTGGGCACCAGGGAAGGGCTGGTCATCCGGTTTCGGGAACAAGACGTCCGGCCCATGGGCCGGACCGCTCGAGGGGTCCGGGGCATTCGTTTGGACGAAACCAATCGCGTGATCGGGATGGTCATTATCCAGCCCCACGACGAAGCCTCGATCCTGACCGTGACCGAACGGGGGTTCGGGAAACGAACGGTGGCCACCGAATACCGGACGCAAGGCCGGGCGGGACGCGGGTTGATCAGTATCAAAGTCAACGAGAGAAACGGCTCGGCCGTCTCCTTTCACCAGGTGAAGGAATCCGATGAAATCATGATCATAACGTCCGAAGGAAAGATCCTCAGGACCAAAGTCGAGGCTCTCCGGGATATCGGGCGCAATGCTCAGGGGGTGCGTCTCATCGACATGGAAGATACCGACCGGGTCGTGGACGTGGCGAAACTCGCCGAGAGCGCCGATGACGAAGAGAGCAACGACACCAACGGCACCGGCAATACGGCGGAGACGAATGGGTTTTCATAACGGAACCTGCCGTGTCGGCTTGTCACTCTTCACTCATTCTGTCTCTTCCTTTCTGTCATTCCTGCGAAAGCAGGAATCCAGCGTCCTGTCTCCCTCTCCCCAATGCGGGAGAGGGCTGGGGTGAGGGGGGATCCAGTGTCCTTGCCTTTCTTCCCCTCCTTTGCTTGTCCTGAGCGTAGCCGAAGGATCAGGAGGGGTAAGGGAAGGGAGAGGCATTTGTAAGCCTTCCATCCCTTCTGTCATCTCCGCGGAAGCGGGGAACCAATCTATGCCCAAAAAGCCATTCGATCCCGTCGTCAGAATAGGGCTGGCCGTGTTACTGGGAGGCTTCACGCTGATAGCGGGGGGGATGTTCCTGTCCAGACCCGATCGCACGATTCCGCCATTCAGTATCGGTAGCCAGGAAGGCGCGGTCGTGGCCGTGCACGTGCCGTCGTGGACGAGCGATCCGGAAATTGAAACCCTGATTCGTCGATTCCGAAAGATCGGCGTGACCAATCACGATTTCCGATCTCTGAAAGTGCGGCCCACGACACCGGATGATCCGGCCACGTTATACCGGGAAGTCGTCCTCTACGTGTTTTCCGATCCCCGTTGGACCGATCCGGCCACGCTGCATCGATATCTGGCGACGCGTGTCCCCGCGGAAGCGGGGAACCGGTTAGACGATGAGAAAGAGGCGTTTCGCCGCGAGTTCGAACGAGCGGCCCGGGGAGGATTTATCTATAGCCAAGGCAACACCAAAGGTTGGCTCGGCCCCATTCCTCAAACGGCAAAACCCGGGAAATTCCAGAACATGCAGGTCCTGTTTGATGACCTCGTCCCGTCGTAGACTTTTCCCCTTCCGCCATCCCCGACCCGATCGGGGATCCAGTATTTGGGCATGTGACCAGGAAGCTATTTGGAATGTGGCGACGACGAAAGCGCCTTGGCAATGACTCTGGTGAGCGAGTCCCGTAATTCCTCGTCATTGACGGATCGCGTATATTCAAGGGCAGTCATGCGTGCGGCGGGGGAAACAGGGACTTGGTCGGCGAGCACCTCGGAGTCATCCTCGCGGGATTCCGGTATTTCACCAATCCAGAAAATAATATCTTCTAAATGGAGGTCCTCCATCCGCGCTTGAATCTTCTCCAGTAACGTGGTTTTGAGATACATGAGTTGGTGAAGCCATACGGAATTGTCCACGGCTACGTGCAGCTTTCGAAACTTGATTCTGGCAGGCCAGGTATGAGAAGCCACGACCTCGCCCACGAGCGCTTTCCACTGCTTTTGGAGACGATACTCGTAGAGGCGTCCCGCAAACCCATGGCTTTGAGAAATGTCCCTGATGAGTGATCGGGAGGAGGAAAAGGCGTGCATGGCATGGTATTCTAGGCTTCGAGAGGAGTAGGGTCAATGGATGACGAGCCGTGGGATGACGAGCCGGTTCAGGTGGTGTCATACTCTTTCTCAAGGGAGCCGGTAGCACCTCATGTCTCAGGATCCAACGACAAAACTGATCGGGAGCAATCGCAAGGCGTTTCACGACTATGCGATTGAAGAAAAGATCGAGGCGGGCCTGATCCTGCAAGGCACCGAAGTGAAGTCGCTCCGGGAAGGCCGGGTCAATTTGCGCGAAGCCTATGCCACGGTGGCTGAAGGGAAAGCGGTTCTGCATAACTGTCACATCGGTGAATACAGTCATGGGAACATCATGAATCATGAACCCTTGCGGCCACGAGGGCTGTTGTTGCACAAAAAAGAAATCCGGACGTTAACCGGGCAAGTTCAACAGAAGGGCCTGACGTTGGTGCCGCTCCGCATGTATTTTAATCAGCGCGGGGTTGTGAAAGTCGAGTTGGGGCTTGCGCGTGGGAAAAAGCACTATGACCGGCGGGAGACCGTGAAAAAACGCGAGGCCGGTCGTGAAATGGAACGAGCCATGAAACGGGAATCAAGGAAACCGTGACTCCTGTTTCGTCGCCGTTATTCTCAACATGAAGATTCTGTCAGCGGATTTTGTGAAGAGTTGCCTGAAGCCGGCTCACTATCCTGGTGAGCGTCTTCCCGAGGTGGCCTTCGTGGGGCGCTCCAACGTGGGCAAATCATCGGCGATTAATTCCTTGTTGAATCGCAAGGCTATCGCCAAGGTCAGTACGACGCCGGGAAAAACGCAAACGCTCAATTTTTTTCGTGTGGTCACGAGCGACAAGGCGTTACCCAACATTTTTTTCGTCGATTTGCCCGGCTACGGCTATGCCAAAGCCTCCAAGTCGGTTCGTGAACAATGGGGTCCGATGATCGAGCGCTATTTGACGCAACGGGCTCAACTCTGTGCCGTCGTCCAATTGGTCGATGCACGAGGGGTCGAAGCGCATGACGTGACCACGCTTGAATGGCTGACCCATCTCGGGTATCGCCCCATCGTCGTGGTGACGAAGATCGACAAACTGTCTCGTGGCCGGCGCCGGCCGTGCCTGTTGCAGGTGTGTCAGACCCTGGGAGTGGAAAATCACGAAGAGGTGTTGGGGTACTCCTCAAAGACGAACGAGGGCCGCCAGGAACTCTGGAACGCATTGAGAGACCATTATGAATCGTGGAAAAATCCCGGCTGAAGCGGAGTCATGTCAGGAGAATCCGTCGTTCCGCAAAGACCGGGGCATTGGAAAGCGTCCAGTTGACGCAAACCGGCTTCATTCAGAATTTCTTCGATAATCCTGTGATCGGCGTGACGCGGATGGACGACGCACCACCGTCGTTCAAATCCGCGCTCCCCAGCCTTCCGGACACCTGCAACCGCCTCATGTCAAATGACTCGATTTCGCATCCCGAGTGACACCCTAAGGAGCAAACATGCACCAAAAGTGCATCAAAAGTAGTCTAAAATGCGGTAAAATGGAGCTATTTATACACCAAAATGCACCTAAAGTGCGTCTCGACGTGTACAGGGAGGGAAGGAAAAACTAGGAAGGAAGCAAGAAACGGATTTCGATGTAGGCCTTATTTTTTAACGACGACATCCATTTGTCTTGGAATTCCTGGAGTTTCTCTTGATGCAACCGGTTCGCAATCGCATCTTTCACTTGCTCAAACGGTTGCGTCACTCCCGGCCGGCTCTCCTCGAGCCGAAGGATATGAATCCCGATTTCCGTTTCGATCAACGGAGTGACCTCCCCAGGAGAGATCTTGTGCAAGGCGTCGCGCAAAGGCGGCAATAATTCATTTTTCGTCACGAATCCCAGATCGCCCCCCATGACGCTTTCGGATCCATCGGAAAAGAGCTCGGCCAATTGTTCGAAGCTCCGGCCCTCGTTGAGTTGACTCATCAGGACCTCAGCCCGGGCTTTCAGCGTCTCCGTCGTTTCACCCAGCTTCGGTAAGAAGAGAATTTGTCGGATGTGGTGTGCATGGGGAGACGTAAATAGCGGTTGCTGCTCTTTATAGTAGGCGCGGATTTCTTCGGGAGCGACGAAGAGGCCACGGCGAGTTTCTATATCCCTGACGCGGCGTACCATCATTTCCTCGCGAAGGACGGCCTTTGATTGAATGGCCGCCGGCGGGAACCCGGTGGGGTTTCTGCGCGCTTGTTCCCACACTTGTTCCAATTCTTCGTCGCTGATCGAAATTTTCTTTTCCTTGGCTTCCTGGAGTTGGAGCTTGTGTTCGATCATCCGGTTCAAGACTTCATATCGTTTCTGAGAGAGATGCTTCGTGAGTTCGTCCCCTTCATACCGGGCTTTCAAGCGAAAGGTTTCATCCGCCATTTCCGCTTGGACTTCGGAAACCGTAATGATCTCCGTATTGACGATGGCGGCGATACCATCCGTCATCGGCTTGCTTCCGGCATCCTGTATCGGGGCCTGGGCGGGCACGACCGGGGCAAGCAACGCGACCACGCACAGGGCAGTGGACAGCATGACCGTCGTCCTGAACGCGTATCGGGAGTGTCGACAGGGGTGGGATGAAGAACGGTACCGGCGAAGTGGATGATTCATGAGATGGAAGAGGCCACGGTTTCCGGTGAAGAATCCAACAAGCCATTCAACATCGTCGTCAGGACGGACACCACGCTCGGCCAATCATCGAGGTCCATGGCAATGGCAAAGGAGACCGGCGAGAGGAATTGGAGGCGGCCTTCCGAATACTGCATTAACCAATCGAGGCTCTCTTGAGAAATCGTGGCGTTGGGAGCAAAGGTCACGGTCACGGTGTCATTCGCGGCTTCCAGCGACTCCACTTTCAGCTTCTTGGCGAGCAGGCGAATTTGCATCACTTCAAACAACTGCTCCACCGGTTCGGGCGGCGTCCCGTACCGGTCCTGCGTCTCCTCATGCAGCAGGGCGAGATCGCCGACCTTCTGACTGGCCGAGAGCCGTTTATACAAGGACAAGCGTTGATGGCCGTCCTCGACGTAGTCGTCGGGGATAAAGGCCGACACGGGCACGTGCAACGTCGGATCGATCTCTTCTTCAACGGGTTCACCCTTCCGCTGTTGCACGGCTTCTTCAACCATCTGCATATACAGATCAAATCCCACCGCCGCAATGTTGCCGGATTGTTGTTTGCCCAGGAGGTTGCCGGCGCCTCGAATTTCCAGGTCGGCGGCGGCAATGCGAAACCCCGAGCCCAAGTCCGCAAATTCCTGAATGGCCAGGAGCCGTCGTTGGGCATCGGTACTCAAGATCTCTTCATTGGGGAAAAAGAAATACGCATAGGCTTGGTCGCCGGCGCGACCCACCCGTCCCCGCAGTTGATAGAGTTGTGCCAGTCCGAACAGATCGGCCCGATCCACCAGGATGGTATTGGCGCGCGGAACGTCCAATCCCGATTGAATGATCGAAGTCGAAAGCAGGATATCCGCCTCGCCGTGAAAGAACTTTAACATGACGCCTTCGAGCACGTGCTCGTTCATCTGCCCGTGAGCCATGACGAGCCGGGCTTCGGGCACGAGTTCCCGGAGCCAGCCGGCCGTCCGCTCGATGGTTTCGACCCGGTTATGGACGTAAAACACCTGCCCCTGTCTCGCCAGCTCCCGGCGGATGGCGTCGCGGATCAGATGAGGATTGAATCGGACGACCTGGGTGCGGATGGCCAGGCGCCCGGGCGGTGGCGTGTCGATGACCGACAGGTCCCGGACCCCGGAAAAGGCCATTTGCAGCGTGCGCGGGATGGGGGTCGCCGTGAGCGTCAACACGTCGACTTGCGTGCGAAGTTGTTTCAGTCGTTCTTTATGACGAACGCCGAACCATTGCTCTTCGTCGATAATGACCAGTCCCAGGTTTTTGAACTGCACGTGTTTGTGAAGGAGCCGGTGGGTGCCGATGACGATATCCACGACGCCCGATGCGAGGTCAGGCAACAGCGCTTTGACCTCTTTGGGAGTTTGAAACCGCGAGAGCGTCCCCACCTGGATGGGAAACGGTGCGAAACGGCGCGTAAACGTTTCCGAATGTTGTTGCGCCAGAAGCGTGGTGGGCACGAGCACCGCCACTTGCCGGTCATCCTGGACGGCCTGGAACGCCGCCCGCATCGCCACTTCGGTTTTTCCATACCCGACGTCCCCACACACCAGCCGATCCATGGGTTTGGGCAGCAGCAGGTCCCGTTGAATATCGTCGATGGCTTTGAGCTGGTCGGGGGTTTCTTCATAATCGAACGCCGCCTCGAATTCGTGGGATAACGAGCTGTCCTGCTGATACGGGTGGCGAGTGACGACTTCGCGGTCGGCATACAACTCGACGAGTTCGTCGGTCATGTCTTCAATGGCTTTTTTGACGCGCGCCTTGGTCTTGGCCCAAGCGGTGCCCCCTAATTTGTCGAGGGTCAGGGTCAGGTGATCGCTGCCCCGGTATTTTTGAACCTGGTTCAACCGGTCGAGCGGGACATAGAGGGTGTCCCGTCCGGCAAATTCCAGGATGAGATAGTCGCTTTCAAAGCCTTGCACGGCCAAGCGCCGAAGCCCTTTGTACCGGCTGATCCCATGTTGCACGTGGACCACGTAATCCCCGGCGTTCAAATCATCCAACGAGGACAAAAAGGTCGCGGTCTTGCTTTTGGGTTGGGGCCGATGCCGGGAAATTTTGGCGAAGATATCTTCTTCGGTGACCACCGTGAAAGGAAACGACGGCACCACAAACCCTGACGAAAGAAACCCTTGCAGAATATAGAACGGCATTCGTGCCGAAGGATGGAGCGCTTGAGAGAAGGGGTTCCGTTCCGTCGCAGGGGCGTGGTGTTCGGCGAACAACCCCGACAAGCGCCCGACCTGTCCAGAGGATCGAACCACGACCATAACCGGCCCTTCACCGCGAAGCCGTTCCAGGATCGCCAGGGTATCGGTAAAAGACGTTCCGCGGAGCCCCAACCCCACGCTCTTGGCCGACTGGAGAGGGAGGGAAATGACCGGATTCCAGGAATCTTCAACGGGCGCGACCACGTCGAAAGCCAGAGACGGACCATCGCAAAGTAACGCCATGAACTCATCCCAGCCGGCGGACTGTTGAGAGGGACCGGGATACGGAACCCCGGTACCCGCTACGTCGTGTTCCTCCCATGTCGCCCGCAGCCTTTCCTCCCACTCCCGTGCATGCGCAGCCAGGGTGAAGGGACGATCCATGACCACGAAAGGCGACGTTGGAAAATAATCGAGGAGGGTGGCCATGGACGGATACATGTCCGGCAATCGCCATTCGGCGTCCGGCGGGATTTCGGAAAGCGGGTCGTCGGGTGGGAGCAGGTATTCCCGGGCAGGCAGGAGCACCGCGGAGAGAACGGATTCGGTGGATTCTTGCGTGCCCGGATCGAACCGGCGGGTGGACTCGACGGTATCGCCCAGAAACTCTATCCGGTAGGGTTCGGTCGCATCGGTGGAAAAAATATCGACGATGCCGCCTCGAATACTGAATTCTCCGGGAATTTCCACCACGGACACGCGTCGATAGCCGGTCCGCAGCAAATGGCGCAGCAACGATTCCCGCTCGATCACGCTGCCCACTTTGACGGTGAAACACGATTGCGTGAAAACGGATTGAGGGACCAGGTACTGTAAGGCGGCGTGCGGCGTCGTGATGACCACCGTGGGGCGATGGCTTTGAAGGTGAAACAAGGTCTGCATGCGTTGCGTGACGAGATCGATGGACGGAGATCCGGTTTCATACGGGGCTTGGCCCCGGTCCGGGAAGAACGCCAGGGAGTCGGCGGGGAGGTTGAAGAAGGCAAAGAAAAACGCCACGTCCTGGCATAACGATTCCGCCTCTTCCTGGGTCGGCGTCAGAATAAGCCAGTTGTAGGGGATCACTCCCTGGAACGGTCGCTCGGAAGCCGGCGCCGCGTCACGCTGATCCGTCGTCCTCAACAGGCTGAGGATGAACGCGAGGCTCGGGCCATGTGGCCCAAGGACCAAAGGCTGGGCCCCCGGGGTGGTCAGGGCCTCAAACAGGGGCGTCAGAATCCGGTCGCAGGATGATTGGAACAGGTTGTTCATTCTGAAAGCACTCGCTAGAACCCTCTCCCCACCGTGGGAGAGGGCAGGGTGAGGGGAGAACGTAGGTCGGGTTGGCGTAGCGTAACCCGACAGCTGGGCTCAGTCCAGCTTCCGCATGCGTTCAATAATACGCCTCATCGAGATCTCAGGCACAAGCGGGACAGTGACGCCCGTGCCGATTGGAAATACCGGATATGCCTGACGTGAAGCAAGTCGAAGCAGCCGTTCGTCAACACCACACGGGCGCCTTGTTCTCCTTGCCGAATCAGGAGGGGAATGAGTTCTTGTACAGTGACGATGTGCGTACCCAAAATCAACTGGACCGTTCGTTTGGTTATTCAAACAGTCTATGATACCCCGTCTCCTGCAAAAATCCTAGGTCGTGAAGAAACAAAGAGTGGCGGCGCGCTCGCTGTTTTACGGATCGAGGATCGACGTGATCTTTACGCGTTTCCTATGTTAGGCTTCCCTGCCTGCTCAATGACATGAGTGTTCCAGCCACATCAACGAAGCCCAAGCTCATCCTGAAACAGGGGCTTGGAGTCGCACGAGCAGTCGCATCGGCATGAAATCCGCAAACCGGCATGCGTGGAGAATGAGGCAACGAGTCGGCCTGTATGCGGCGCCCGTGCTGGCGCTTCTGGTGTATCTCAACCCGTTTTCCACTCTGCCGCCATCGGCGCATGTCCTCTCGGCCGTGTTGGTATGGGTCGTGGTGAGTTGGGCCACGGAAGCCATTCCCCTGGCCGTGACCTCGCTGGTCGGGGCGGCGTTGTGTATTGCCATGGGGTTGGGGTCGGCCAGGGAGGTGCTGGCGACCTTCGCCCATCCGATCATCTTCCTCTTTATCGGCAGTTTCTTCTTGGCCGAAGCCTTTGTGGTGCACGGGCTGGATCGGCGATTTGCCGTCTGGCTGTTGTCCCGTAAGACGATTACGGCCAGGCCGGTCCTGATGTTCGGAGCCATGGGATTGGCCACCGCCTTCCTGTCCATGTGGATCAGCAACACGGCGTCCGTGGCCATTATGGTGCCGATTGCGCTTGGCCTGCTCTCGACCATTCGTGGGTCGAGGGAAGAGTCCGGGTCCCATGAGCCCGGTGTGCTTCTGTTATTGGCCTATGGCTCGGCGGCCGGGGGGATTGCGACGATGATCGGCACGCCGCCGAATATCATTGGCGTGGGGTTGCTGTCCCAACAAGCCGGCATTGATATCGCGTTTTTCGATTGGATGGCCATCGGGCTGCCGCTGGCCGTCGTGCTCTGGCTGGGTATTGCCGCGGTTCTCTATTGGCTGCATCCACTTCCCACAACGTTCCCGGACCTGAGCGATCATCTGCAGAACCTTCGCCGGCAACAGGAAGGCTGGACGCGCGGCCAAAGGAATACCTGTTTCGCGTTGCTTCTGGCCATCGGGTGTTGGATCGGGCCGGGGGTATTGGGGATCGTGTTGGGACGGGATTCCGATCTGGTGACGTTCATCAATACCCGTCTCCCCAAGGAAATGGTCCCGATTTTCGCCGCGGGACTGCTGTTCGTGCTCCCTCTCAATTTCAAAGCCGGAGAATTCACGTTGAGCTGGAGCCAGGCGGCGAACATCAATTGGGGCACGATCCTGTTATTCGGCGGCGGCTTGACGTTTGGCCATCTGATGGTGCAAACCCACTTGGCCGAGATCATTGGAGAAAGTCTGGTCGCGCTCTTCGGGAGTAATACGTTGTGGACCCTGACGGCCGTCGCCATCGGCATGGCGTTGGTGATCACGGAGATTGTCTCGAATACCGCGTCGACGAGCATGCTCGTTCCCGTGGTGATTTCCATCGCCACCGCGGCTGGGGTTTCTCCCGTTCCACCGACGCTGGGGATTTGTCTGGGGGCGAGTCTCGCGTTTATGATGCCGGTCGCGACCGCGCCGAATGCGATCGTCTACGGCACGGGATTCATCCCGCTTCCGAACATGCTGAGAGCCGGGGTGTTCTTGAATATCATCGGGGCCGTGCTCGTGTGGCTGACCCTCCGGTTGCTGTGCCCGTTGATGGGGTTCGCGTGAACGAGAAGCCGGCAGGCCACTTCTTCGAAGGGTAAGGACCGTGTCGCGAGTGAAGCATATTGTCGTGGTGGGCGATCCGGCAGGGAAGTCTTACCAGATCCGGCGGGATGGGGCAGGTGTTCGCGTGGTGGTGGTGGAGAATCTCCAGCAGGTCAAACAGGAGGCTCAAAAGGCACCGATCGATGGGTTGGTGCTTTCTGAAAAGACGGCGAAGGAAGGCCTCAGTGACCTGCCGCACGTCATCGACGTGTCACAAACGTTGATCATTTCAGGACCACCTTCCGTTCCGGCGGCTGTGGATACCATGAAATGGCTTCTCGGCAAGGGCGATGGGAGGGAAGCCAAGCGCGGATTACAGGCATTCCCGGATTTGAATCTCGAAGATTACGTCGAGATGAAGTTCGGTGAGTTTGTTCACACCATGAGGACGAGTTCGGCCAAGGGTTTGCACGTGACCCTCATCCAGGCGGTGGAACGGCCGTTGATCCAACATGCTCTTCATGAAACGAATGGGAATCAGGTTCAAGCCGCGCAGCTTCTGGGCATCAATCGCAATACCCTGCGCAAGAAAATCGTGGAATACCACATCCCCGTGCCCCGTCGCTCCCGCCAACACGCTGAATCCTCCTAGTCAGGTTTTTCACGCCACGAAGCGGTTCATGAAATCCCGCCGATTTCTTGACAGGATATCAGACGCTCCTCTAGCATACTCCGTTTGGGATAGGCGCGTAGCTCAGGGGGAGAGCGCTACCTTGACACGGTAGAGGTCGGCGGTTCAATACCGCCCGCGCCTACCATCCTCTTCTTCTGGGAGAGGGCAGGGCGAGGCCGGTTGTTGCAGGTGATGGTGGGAGATTTTAGAAGCATGTCAGTTTCTATTGAAGCCGGGAAAATCCAGGGCGAACGGATCGAAATATCGTTGCCGGGGACCGGCACGAAAACCTTTCGGTCCGGGGTCACGGCGCGTGAGGCGTTGACGGAGATGACGGGGTCTCTACCACCTGAGGTGTTCGCCGTGAGGATTGACGGGCAACCCGGTGACTTGAGTGCGCCCCTGACAAAGAACGCCACACTGGAACCCGTGACCTTTACGTCGGATGACGGCAAGGAAATTTATCGACACAGTAGCACCCATATTATGGCCCAGGCCGTGAAAGACGTGTTTCCTTCTGCCAATCTCACGATCGGACCGGCCATTCACGAAGGCTTTTATTACGACTTTTCCTTTGAACGGCCGTTCACGCCGGAGGATCTGGAGAAAATAGAGGCACGGGCGCACGAGATTATTCTAAAGAATTATCCCGTGCAACGCCTTGAGATGTCGAAGGAAGACGCGATCGAACTGTTTCGCGAAAAAGGGGAAGCCTTCAAGGTCGAGATTATTCAGCAGATCGAGGATGAAACCGTCTCTCTCTACCAACAGGGCAATTTCATCGACTTGTGTCGGGGACCGCACGTGGGCGCCACCGGTCAAGTGAAAGCCTTCAAGTTGTTGAACGCCGCCGGCGCGTATTGGCGTGGAGACGAACGAAATCCCATGCTCCAGCGAATTTATGGGACCTCGTTTCCCACCCAGGCCGAACTGGATGCCCATCTCCTGAAGCTGGAAGAAATTAAACGCCGCGATCACCGGAAACTCGGCAAAGAACTGGATCTCTTCAGCAGTCACGAGGACACGGGGCCGGGCTTGATCCTGTGGCATCCCAAGGGGGCGCTGGTTCGGTTATTGATAGAAAATTTTTGGCGCGACAGCCACGTGAAGCACGGCTATGAACTGGTCTATTCTCCACACGTGGCCCGGTTGGAGCTGTGGAAGACCAGCGGGCACGTGGACTATTACAAAGAGAACATGTTCGCTCCCATGACCGTCGATGCCGGTGAGTACCAATTAAAGCCCATGAATTGTCCGTTCCATATCATGGTGTACAAGTCTCACTTACGCAGCTACCGGGAGCTTCCCATTCGCTATGGTGAATTGGGAACGGTCTATCGATACGAGCGGTCGGGGGTGCTGCATGGCCTCATGCGGGTGCGGGGATTCACACAGGATGATGCGCATATTTTCTGCCGCCCGGACCAGATCGAATCCGAAGTCGGAAAGGTCCTCGATTTCACGATGTTCGTTCTCCGGCGTTTCGGCTTTACGGAGTTCGCGTTGTATCTTTCGACGCGACCGGAAAAAGCCGTCGGCGCCGTGGAAAAGTGGGACCAGGCCACTGAAGCCCTCGAAGCCGCGCTGAAAAGCAGTGGGTTCCCCTATGAGGTTGATCCCGGCGAGGGCGTGTTTTACGGGCCGAAAATCGATCTGAAAATCCATGACGCGTTGGGGAGAGCCTGGCAATGTTCGACGGTGCAAATTGACTTCAATAATCCCGAACGGTTCGGGTTGTCCTACATCGGGGAGGATGGCGCGGCGCACCAGCCGATCATGATTCATCGGGCGCTGCTGGGATCTATCGAACGGTTTTTCGGCATTCTGGTTGAACACTATGCCGGGGCCTTTCCGACGTGGCTCGCCCCCGTCCAAGCCATCGTGCTTCCCATTACGGACAAACAGGCGGAGTATGCGTCACACGTCCGGGACCGCTTGGCGAATGCCGGGCTGCGTGTCTCGATAGACTTGCGAAAAGAAAAGGTTGGGCTCAAAATCCGCGAAGCCGAAAAAGCCAAAATTCCCTACATGCTCGTCGTTGGAGATCGGGAGCGGGAAGCTCAATCGGTCTCGGTCCGAAAACGTAGTGGGACCAACGTCGGGACGCTGCCTATTACGGAGGTGCTCGATCTGATTCGACAAGATATGCCAACAGAACCATTGACCGGTTCATCTATTCACTCATGAGTAGAATGAATCGAACGGTCACGGCCAAGTACCGTGTGAATCACTTGATTCGGGAACCCGAAGTCCGGGTGATTGGACCGGAAGGTGAGCAACTGGGGATCCTCAAGACGTCTGAGGCGCTCAAGCAGGCCCATGAGGGAGGGTTTGATTTGGTTGAAGTCGCGCCCACCAGCACGCCGCCGGTGTGCCGGATTATGGATTATGGAAAATTCAAGTACGAACAGAGCAAGAAAGAACATAAGACGCGCCAGCATCAAAAGTCGACGCAGGTAAAGGAAATCAAACTTCGTCCGCGAACGGACAAGCATGACCTCGAAACCAAAGTTCGCCAGATATTGGAGTTTTTGGCAGAGGGGACGAAAACCAAGGTGACGGTCATGTTTCGAGGCCGGGAAATGGCGAACCAGACGTTGGGGCGGACGGCCATGGGAAAGATTCGGGAAGAGCTCAAGGAAGCGGGAACGATTGAAATGGAGCCCAGGATGGAAGGGCGCAACCTGTATATGATTGTGGCGCCCAAGAATTAAGAGGATGAAGCACACATGGCACGCATGAAGTTAAAAAGTCATTCGGGCGCAGCTAAACGGTTTAAGCGCACGGGGAGCGGAAAATTTATGAGGCGAAAGGCAGGCTTGCGACATATCCTGACCTCGAAAAACGCTAAACGGAAAAGTCGTCTGGGCGATACGGTGGTTGTCGCGAAACCGGATCAGGCCTCGCTGGCCAGACTCTTACCCTATTCCTGATTTTTTGAACATCCGGGCACCGGGTGGAATGCCATTTCTCCAGGACAGGGCGGTACAACATGGCCGCCAAGCAAGTCCTGAGAGAGGGAGACATGTTCACTATCCTGAAAACGAAGGAGTTGTAAGTCATGCCACGTGTCAAAGGAGGCCCTCAAACTCGCCGCCGTAGAAAGAAACGGCTGAAGTTAGCCAAGGGGCAGTATGGGGCCAGAAGCAAACTATTTCGGACGGCAACGGAATCAGTCGATAAAGGCCAAGTCTACGCGTACATCGGCCGGCGGCATCGCAAAAGAGATTTTCGGCGACTGTGGATTGCCAGGATCTCGGCAGCGGTCAAAGCACACGGGTTATCGTACAGCCGGTTTATCCATGAGATGATCAAAGCCAATGTGGTCTTGAATCGGAAGATGTTGTCGGAGATGGCCATTCACGATCCGGCAGGATTTAAATCCCTGACGGACATGGCCAAAGCCTCGGCCTAAACCCGTCACAATCTCATAGCGGTGCTGAGGACAGCCGGTCGCTTCCTTGTCATCCGTGTTGATCCTGTCACGTGATCATTTCCAGATGCCGGCGGAACCACTCGGCGAGCGTGGCCTCGTTGATCCGACCGCCGCCGACACCTTCCATGATCTGAATCGCATCCAAGGGGTCGAAGCGTACCGACGCTCGACCGGTTAACCATCAGCCTTGATAGTTCGACTTCTGAAAACAAGGGCGTGCTTCCGTTTGCGCCGTCACCAGCCGTTCAGATACGTCCTGTAGACCATGAAGGGTCCGCCCGAAGGCACCCGGTGATTGGTGGTCAGGAATCACTGCTCTTCCGGCAATTCCGGGTGGTCTTCCGAACTCGTCAGGGAAATATTTTCGATCCTGTCAAGAGGCCGCTCCAGGCCGCGGGTTCGAGTGGTGACCAGCTCGTGAAAGTCGACGCTCAGACCGTCGATTCGGCGACCCAGTTTGTCCATTTGCTCGACGTATTTTTTCCATTGGTTTCTGAATTGACTCACCAAATTCATCACCTCCGAGGCTCGCTCGTTCATGATGAAATTGCGCGTGGCTTGGTGGATCAGCGACAGCACCGCGTACAGGGTCAAAGGTGAACACAACAGCACGCGGTTTTCCAGGGCGAAATCGATAAGTTCGCTGTCCTCGCGGTTGATAAACCCGTAAATGGATTCATTGGGAATGAACAGCATCACATACTCCAGCGTCCCTTCGGCCGGGTTGATGTATTCGCGTCCGCTGACGGTTTTGACATGGTTTCGGAGTTGCTGCAAAAAATTCTTTTTCGCTTGGGTGCGGGCTTCTTCGTCTTGCACGGACAGGTAGCGTTCATAGTGGTCCAGGGGAAATTTCACATCCATGTTCAACTTCTTTTCCTGGGGGAGAAGGAAGGTATAGTCGGGGCGCTGGCCTGATTCGACTTGGACCTGCTTGGTGTAATTCACTTTTTCCATGAGGCCGACAAAGTGCAGGATGTCCTCGACCATGCGCTCGCCCCATTGGCCGCGTTTTTGGGAGGAAGACAGAATTTCCCGCAGGCGGGCGGTATGTTCGCTGAGGGCTTCGGTGGTTTTCTGGCTGGTGTCGATGCTGGATTTCAGTTCCGTCGATTGCTTGTGAATGAATTCCAGTTTTTCATTCATCCCGGACAGGCTTTTATCGATGAGTTTTTTCTTTTCATCCAGATCCTTTTCCGAGCTTACCTTGAGAGACTTGAACTGCTCGCCGGCCTGCTGGAGAAACGCCTTGGAATTGTCCAGGGCAATATCGGCGGCCATGGCCTTGAAGGCATTCTCCATGGCGGCGCGAATTTCTTCCAGGCGTTTCTTTTCCGTCTCAAACTGGGTTTGCAGATGCTGCACAGTGGTGCGCGCCGCCACTTCAGATGCCCTCGCCTCCTGCAATTCTTCCTCCAGGCGGTCGACTTTTTGAGGGTTCTCCCCTGGGGACGACTTTGACCGGCCCCACCAGCCGATGATGACGCCGATAACAAGGCTGATGATGGCAATGCCGGCTTCCAGCATAAAACCTCCAGCGGGTGATTGTGGAGAAAAATGAACAGTGCGATGGCGAACCGCAACGGTGCAAATTGTAGCGGTGGGGTGCTGCGGAAAACAACCGCCTGTACACCCGAAACGCCGGACAACACCGCCTTCCCATAGCTACGGGTGAATGAGACCGGGGTTGCGGGACAATGCCTTGTTCCGAAAAGGCCACCGAGGCATGACCCTGCGTCCGAGCAGGGATGCGGCTCTACTTCGCGGGATGTGAGGGATTATGCATTTTCACAGCTTGGGTTACGGGCTGTCGCTACACAGCCAGTCCACGTCAAGCTCGCACACCGAGATGGGCACGGAGATGCCCCAGTTCTCCAGGACTTCCGGATGGAGTTCGCCAATCAACCCTCTGGATTGTCCCTGGCAGAGAATGGTGCCCGCTCGTCCGTCGAGGAAGGATCCGTGATTCAGGGGCTCGAGTTCGTAGTCCTTCACCAAATAAAACATCAGCACGTCCAGGCAGGTGTGCACTTCGGAAAAGTTTGCATGGGGATGAGCAATGACGATCCCAAGTCGAATTTCGGTTCGTGACCCGAGTTCCCGGCTCAAGTCAGGAATCGCGACTTCACCGATTTCAAAAAGCCGATGAGGGTAAAACGCGCGAGGCGAGGCCGTCTCCACGCGCAACAGGGAAGGCACGATCCAAGAGCGCAGACATGAAAAACTTTGTGACATGACGTTATCCACTTCCACGACCTGGTCCGAGGCGGGCAGTCTCATCCGTTCAACAAGCTCTTCATGGGACAGCAGAATATTGGAAAAGATTTCCTGGAACCCCTGCCCGATCATGTGATCGCGGATATAATCGGACATCATTTCCAGAGACGATAACGAGCCCACGGTAAATTGGGCCGGCATCGCCGGGACAAAAGAGTCATACCCGCGACTGATCGCCACGTCTTCCGCCACGTCCACCGGATGCATGAGATCGCTTCGATAGTGCGGTAACCGCACCGCGAGTGTATGGCGACTCGCTTTGACTTCATACCCATAGGCCCGCAAGGTTTGTTGAACGAGTTCAGCGTCGAAGGGGAGCCCGAGGGCGGAGTCAATAGCTTTCAAAGGAATTTTCTGCACGTCGCTGATATCGTAGGGGGTTCTGATCGACTTGCCCCACCCCGTGTCATACGGATATTGAACGTCGATAGGGTCAATGGCGGCCCCCCGGTCGGCTAAATTCGTGGCAAAGATGTTGAGGGTCAGGAGGACCATTCTCATATCCGTGCCCGTCACTTCCACCAACAGGGCTGAATCGCCGGCGTGAACCTGTCCGATGTCCTGACTGTTGATGATGGGGGGAAAGGATAAGATTTGGCCTTCCGTATCCCACAGTAAGGGCAGCAGCGGCTGATCGGCCATAATGGAGCCGTACTCGATGCCTTTGGGATGAACCGTCAGGATATCCTGAAGTGTCAGTTTTTCTGAAAATCCAAGGGGCGTGAATCGGGCTTCAGTGGGTTTCACCAAACCATAGGTCACGGGGAACTGGATACGGGAAAGGCGATACAACCCCACCGATACGGTTTTTCGTTTATGTCCGTACAGATCGGCAAGCTTCTCCTGCACCTGAATGAGTTGCGTCAGGCTTTCCTCGGTGACGGTGTACCCTGTGGCCGCGCAAGCCGCCACGTACGGTCGAACCCGTTCGAGTCCCTCGGCCACCAGAATGCGCCGTTTGGGCTTGGTCTTGGTGTCAAGAAAAGGATAGGCAAGCGGCGAGCCTTGTAACTTGATCCGAATCTGCCGGGCAATTCCTTCCACGCTCCACAGATCCGGCCGGTTGCTGTCCTGAAGCTCGACCCGGATTTCGCCGGTGGCCTGGGTGAAATCTTTTAATTCCCCTTTGACCAACGGCAACCACGACTCCAGTTGCGCAAGCGGAGCCGGTTGACCGAGAAGCTGTTCAAAGTCTTTCTGAAAAAAGGAAATTGTAGGCATAAGGGTATTTTCAATTGTGGATTGCGGATTGTGGATTTGAAAATCAGAAATCAGCAATCCACAATCAGCAATGTTTTACGCAAACCGCCCGCGTAAGGTGCGAATTTTTTCAAGGTCAACGGAAAAGAGCTCGCGAATATCATGCACCCCCAGAGCTACCATGGCCATTCGATCCAGACCCAATCCCCACGCCACCACCGGTACCGTGACTCCCAGGGGTTGGGTGACTTCCGGCCGAAACAAGCCTGCGCCGCCTAATTCCATCCATCCGAGTTTCGGATGACGGACGTGCAGTTCCACGGACGGTTCCGTAAAAGGAAAATAGGCCGGGAAAAACTTGCTCTCCTCGGCCTGCGCCATTTCTTTGGCAAAGATGGTGAGCAGGCCCAGCAGCGTTCGAAAATTGATATCTTCGCCCAGCACGATCCCTTCGATCTGAAAGAAATCCGTGGCATGTGTCGCATCGACCTGGTCATAGCGAAAACACCGGGCCATGGAAAAATATTTGCCGGGGGCCAGGGGATTCGACGCCAGGGTTCGGGCCGAAACGGCCGTGCCCTGACTTCGCAAAATCAAGCGACGGGCCCGCTCTTTATCATAGCGATAACCCCACCCGCTTGACCCGGTCGGGCCGCCGTACTCATGGGCGGCCGCCACTTGAGAGAGAAACGGTTCAGCGATCGTCTCCGCATGGGTCGGGGTTTTCACGAAGTAGACGTCGTGAATGGCTCGCGCCGGATGGAATTGGGGCATATACAGGGCATCCATGTTCCAAAATTCGGTCTCGACCAGGGGGCCTCGCATTTCCTGAAATCCCATGGCCACCAATTTGTGTTTGACCAAGTCGAGAAATTCTCTGTACGGATGCCTCCGTCCGGGAGCGACCCGCGGGGGTCTCAAGGTAATGGTGTATTTCCGGAAACGCTTGCTGCGCCATGAGCCATCCTTGAGCATATCGGTCGTCAATTGGGAGACTTCTTCCACGGTGCCGGCATGACAGCGTTTCGCTACCGCCTTTCCTGTTTTGGTCGGGGTGTATTCGCGTTGAATCCGTTCCTCGATACGAAACGGCTCCTGGGCACTTCCCCGTTTCACCGCATACTGGCGTAAAAGGTCTTGCTGGTCCGGCGAAAACGTAAGAAGCTCTTGGCGGTTCTCCTTCAACTGCTGGATGAGCGTTTGCAGTTTCTCAACAGTGGGACTTGGCGTCTCGGTGGCTTCGACGTGGCCGCCGGCTCCCAAGGCGATGGCGCCTTCTTTTTTGAGCAGACCAATGGCTCGACTGAGTTCCATGGGAGGGAACGTGTTCAGGCTTTGTAACTCTTTCACGGTGAACGAGCGCCCCTCTTCAGATCCTTGCCGGCATGTCTTGACGATCCACTCGGGGGGAGAGCCGATTTCCAGGTATCGATGCCCGACCTCCGTCAATCCCACCCAGGCCGTGACGACTTCAGAATGGATACGGACCAGCTTTTTTGCTTGAAGCCACCCCAGGGCCATACTCACTTGAGACGGCTCTAATTGGGAAATTTCGTGCAAGGACGAATCGGAGAGCGGCTTGTCCGCGGATTGACTGAAAGCCGCCAGCAGGTTGATTTCGAGAGGATGCAAACTGTCATACACAGCCGTGGTCTGCATGGACTTAGTGCGGTTGGAGTTCGTGGGCAACGGTGCGGAACGCGGCAATCGTGTCGGCATAATTCGGGCTGCCAAAAATCGCCGACCCCGCGACCAACACGTCGGCCCCGGCTTTGAGTACCGCGGCGGCGTTCTCGACTTTGATGCCGCCGTCCACTTCAAGCAGGGCTTGGCTGCCGGTACGCTCGATGAGCTGTCTGGCTCGACGGATTTTGTCCAAACAGGCAGGGATAAAGGTTTGTCCTCCGAATCCCGGATTGACCGACATGATCAGCACCAGGTCAACGTCCGCAACGACTTCTTCGAGGGCGCTCAAGGAGGTCGAAGGGTTGAGCGTGACCCCGGCCTTGACCCCATGCTCTTTGATACATTGAATGGTGCGGTGCAAATGGGGACAGGTTTCCGTATGCACCGTGAGATAGTTGGCGCCGGCTTGGGCAAAGTCGGGAATGCAGGCATCCGGATTCGTCACCATGAGATGGACGTCGAGGGGCAGGGCGGTCACTTTTCGAAGCGATTCGACAATGGGCGGGCCGATTGTCAGGTTCGGAACAAAATGCCCGTCCATCACGTCCACGTGCAACAGGTCGGCTCCCGCGGCTTCCACCGCGGCGATTTCGTCGGCCAGGTGCGCAAAGTCGGCGGAGAGAATCGAAGGGGCAATGTGTACGGTTGCGGAATTCATTTTCTACGTTCGTCGAAGTCGTGCGGCAAAAAATCCGTCCATATTGTAACGGAAACCGGACGTGAGGAAATCTCCGTCCGGGTTCGTCAGGGAATGCGCATGTGGAGGAAGCCAACCTGCCGACGATTCATGGCAAAATTCCGGGTGGTCTTGGCAAAAACGAGAAACGACCTGTGTGGTTTCCTCAGGCTCCGTTGAGCACGCACTATAGACCAAGACTCCGCCCGGCCTCAAGTAAGGAGATACCTGTTCCAGGATGCCTGATTGGCGTTCCCCGTGCCGATCGAGTTCCAGGGAACTTTTCTGCCATTTCGCTTCGGGATGGCGACGGAGTACCCCTAACCCTGAACAGGGCGCATCAACCAGAATCCGATCAAACCCCTTCTGAACCCAGGTGTTACGAAACGATGAGGAGACATGGTTTGCCTCGTGGGAAATATTGACGGTTTTCACGCACGTGATCCCCAGGGTGTGCAGATTCGATTCCAGGCGTGTCAGTCGACGGGGTTCAGGATCGGTGGCCACGATCTCCCCCTGGTTCTGCATCAACGCCGCGATATGTGAGCATTTGCCTCCTGGGGCCGCACATGCGTCCAGGACACGATGCCCGGGCTTGACATCCAGCAGCAGGGGAACCAACTGGGCGGCCTCATCCTCCACGTAACACCAGCCCTCCTGTAACACGGGCAAGGCCTGTAACGACCCGCATTTATCCAGGATGAGTCCCTGTGGGCCGACGGACGTCCGGGACACCGTATACCCTTCTTCACAGAGCCTGGCTTCGAGTTGCTCGTGAGAACAGCGAAGCGCGTTGGTTCGCAACGTCAGGGGCGGGATGGTGAGGGTGTGCCGGCACATCGCTTCCGCTACCTCGAGCCCCCATTGGTCGATCCAGCGTCGAGTCAACCAGTCCGGGCAGGAATACGTGATGGACAACCCGTTCACGGGGTCGTGAGCCATATCCGGCCATTCGATTTCCGTCCTGTCCAAATTCCGAAGAATGCCGTTCACCACGCCGCGCCAGTCCCGGCCTTTGACGCCTTTGACGCCTTTGGCGAGTTTGACGGATTCGTTCACCGCGGCGGAAACCGGGATGCGATCCAAATACCGCATTTGATAGGCACCGAGACGGAGGATGGCTGCCACGACTGCCGGCAGCCGGTGCATGGGACGACTCGCGAGAGCGTTCAATTGCCAATCCAGCGTCGCCCGGTGACGGAGCACCCCGTACACGAGTTCAAAAGCCAGGGCCTGGTCTTCGAGCGAGAGCTTCGCGCGCGCGGCGAACGTGGCAAACGCATCATCGGCAAAGCAGTTTTGCCGTTCGACGGCCAGGAGGGTTTGAAGGGCCAGCAGCCGGCTGGACGCCGTATGCCGAGCAGAAGAAGGTCGGAGGGAAGTCATGAATACGCTTCACCATCCCATAGTCTTACAGAGCACGGGAAAACGTGATCACGGCTGCTTCGCGTTCCCAAAACAGGAAAAGCCGTTTCTTTTCAATGACCATAAAGGTCATCTCCCATCCTTGCCGGCCGAGTTCGTTCATCCGTTCTTCCATCTTTTCAACCGGGAGTTTACTGGCCCCGAACAACAGGCTCCCGATTACGCCTTCGACCACAACCTCGACTCTATATTCACGTGTCATAGTCGTTCCTCCATTTCAGCAACTTTGGTGAAGGGTGAAAGTCGCCGAGATTAAGAAATATTCCGCACCCGTCCCCTGGTGGCGGTCAGTTGACTCGCCAGTTTGATGGCTTCCACCAGGCTTTGGGGATCGGCTTTGCCTTTTCCCACGATGTCATAGGCCGTGCCGTGATCGACCGAGGTGCGAATGATCGGCAACCCGACCGTAAGGTTCACGCAGCGACCGAACGCCACGGTTTTGAGAGGGATCAGCCCTTGATCGTGATACATGGCCACCACCACGTCATACGTTCCGCGAACCGCGGCGCCGAACAGGGTATCGGCCGGAAGGGGGAGCGTAGCTTGAATCCTGGCGCGCTTGGCAAGACGAACGGCCGGTGCGATGCAGTCCTGCTCTTCGTTACCGAACAACCCGTGTTCGCCTGCGTGGGGATTGAGAGCCGCCACGCCGATACGAGGCTTCGGGACCTTGAAATAGTCTTTCATGGCGCGATGAGCGAGTCGAATGGCCTGAAACACGCGTTGGGTCTTCAAGGCGTCGGGAACGTCTCTGAGGGCCAGGTGCGTCGTCACAAACAGAATTTTCAATGGCCCGCCCATTAACATCATCCCGAACTGTTTCGTGCCCGTCAGACCGGCGAGGAGTTCCGTGTGCCCGGGGTAGGGATACCCGGCAAGGTGAAGGGACTCTTTATTGATGGGAGCCGTGACCATCCCCGAGACACGGCCGGTCATGGCCAACTGCACGGCCGTTTGAATGAACTCGACGGAAGCCGCTCCTGGGCCCTGGGCGGGTTGACCTGCTCGAACGCGACCCAACGGGGTTTTCAAAGGATCAAACACCGGGATACGGCCTCTGCGAATGACCGGTCCCCATCCGTGATCGTCCTGCAAGGGGGCAACCGTGAGAGAAGAGGACAGACGGCGGGTTTCCCGTTGTAATACCGGAACCGATCCGATCACAATCGGACGACACGCGCGCCACACAACGGGAGAAGCCAGCGCTTTGACAATCACCTCAGGCCCGATCCCGGCCGCGTCACCCATGGTCACGGCGAGAAAGGGTTTTTGTCGTGTTGGAGTATTCGGCATGGGTTAAGACCGGCGGCCACTGCGCCGGACCGATTGCATCACCTGTTCGATGACCTCTTGAACCGGGATGCCCGTTTTCTTGGCGATGGCCTGGCAGTCTTGAAATTCGGGCCTGTATTTGACGGTGTCGCCCACGCGAACGGTTTTCACCCGGACGTGGCCCTGTGGCAGGCAGATCGTTTGCATCGAACGGGAAAGCGTGGTCCGGCTGACGAGTCGGCTCCGCACCCCGAGGGTCGTCGTTTCACGAAAAAGCAATTGCGTCAGCATCCCGGCGTGCTCGGGGTGGGCCAAGACCGTGAGGATGATCCCCGGCCGGTTTCGCTTCATGATGGTCGGGGTCAGGCTGACGTCAAGGGCGCCGTTCTCGAACAGACGTTCCATGACCGCTTCGTACAGTTGAGGGTTCATGTCGTCGATGTTGGTTTCCAACTGGATGACCTGGTCCGCTTCGAGACCCTCGCCCTCCGGAAAAGGGGGGGGAGTGGAAAGAAACACGCGCAACACGTTCGGCCAGTCGGGAGGATTGGCTGTGCCTGCCCCGTACCCGACGGAGCCTGGCACAACGAGCGGAAGCCAGCCAAAGGTTTGGGTCAGGGTGGTGAGCAAGGCCATCCCGGTCGGAGTGGTCAATTCCATGGCGGGGCCTTGGGAATAAATGGGGTGCCCTTTTGCCAATTCGGCAACCGCAGGCCCGGGAACCGGCAAAACGCCATGGGCACTGTCGATCGTTCCGGAACCGACGTTGACGGGAGTCGCACTGAAGGTCTTCACCCCCAGTTCATGACATCCGAGAAGGCCACCCACGATATCGACCAGGGCATCGATCGCCCCCACTTCATGAAATGAGACGGTGGCAGGATCCAGCCCATGCACGGTTCCTTCTGCCGTAGCGATGCGTTCGAAGACCGAAAGAGCCTGTTTTTTAACGTGGGGAGGCAACCGGCTCGTGGAAAGGAGCCGTCGGATTTGCGGCCAGGAGCGATGCTTCTCCGCGACCTTGGAGATGACGACGTCCACTTTCGTCGCGTGGACCGCCCCGCGGTGGACCTTTGAGACCTTGAGACGGTATCCGGAAAGAGGCAGCGCCTTGAGGCCTTGTCGAAGAACTCTCGGCGAAAGCCCGACGTCCACGAGGGCCCCCAACGTCATGTCTCCGCTGATGCCGGAAAAACAGTCAAAATGAAGATGCATGGCGACCCTTCATGCCATGTTCGGGTTAAAAGACGCTTGACGCGATACCCGCGTCACGGTATGTAAGCACATGCCAGATTGTGGATTGACGATTGTGGATTGTCAATTCACACTCCGAAATCAGCAATCCGAAATCAAGAATCCAAAATCCGCAATCCCAATGATCCCTTTTCGTCTGACCTTCATCACCCTGGTAACGCTTCTGGCTTTTGGGCTGGCGCCGGCGGCACTCGATGCCAAGCGGAAAAAGCCGACCTATCAGCCTCCACTCAAAATCGTGGACATCACGACCTCGCCCGTGCCCTTTGCTCCGGGACATGGGCACATGGCTCTCACCGTGACCGTGGAATTGCCCGAGAATGCAGATGAGTTCGATTTGCTCGAAGTCTCTTCCCTCATCAGTGTTCCTACGCGGCGCTCCATTCGATTCCTGGCGAGCCGGCAACCCCTGAATACGGTCGTCATCGAAGACGGCAAGCCTCACGTGAAAACCATCCTGCTCTGGGACGGGAAAGACCAGACCCGGCAGCACGTGCCTCAAGGAACGTATACCTATGAAGCCCGGGCCAAGTTGATGGCCCATGAGGAAGGGTTTACCAAGGCCAAAATCGTCTCGCCCTTTGCGAGAGGAACGCTCGACGTGTCTTCTCCTCAAGCCCTCGCCAAGCAACCCCCGCATTCGGAACACGTGCCGTTCGTATCAGATGAAACGGGTTCCGACCTCTTGCAAGAGTAAGGCGAAAATCCAGGTGTGGAAGATCAACCCGAAGATGCCGGGGACGCCAAGAAAGTGGAGTCGTAAGTACGACCGGCCGGCGGCTATGGCCGATCGACCAGAGTATTGATTCGATGGGCCAAATGCCCGGCTCCGAACCCGTTGTCGATATTCACGACGCCGATCCCACCGGAACACGTATTCAACATCGTGAGTAAAGGGGCAAGCCCCCCGAAGTGCGCGCCGTAGCCCCTGCTGGTAGGCACGGCAATGAGCGGGGTTTGCACCAGCCCGGCCACCACGCTGGGCAGGACGCCATCCATGCCCGCGACGACAATCACCGCGCGCGCGCGTTGGAGACGATCAACCTGATCGAACAATCGGTGGACCCCGGCCACCCCTACGTCGAAAATCGTCTCTACGGCGCTCCCCATCGTCACCGCGGTCACTTTGGCTTCTTCCGCTACCGGGATATCCGCGGTGCCGGCGGTCACGATCACGATGTCACCCTTCAAGGGGTTGGGGGCAGTTGGCTGAATCACCACGACTCTCGCCGCTTGGTGATACACCGCTTTCCGGCTCACTCGTTTGAGCGCACGCGCGACGGCGGGATCGGCGCGTGTCGCGAGCACCGGCTGTTTGTGTTTGAGCAAGCCCCGGGTCAGCGTGACGATCTGCTTCTCGGTCTTCCCCTCGCAGAGAATCACCTCCGGCGTGCCGTGACGCAACGTGCGATGGTGATCCAGCTTGGCAAATCCCAGGTCTTCATAGGGAAGGGTGCGCAGTTGTTCAAGCGCGTTCGCAATCGACGTCGATCCGGTTTGAACCGACCTCAAGAGGGATTCGAGAATCGACGGGTTCATGGTAGGTCAGCCGGAGTGGCCGGAACTCGTGAAAGGGGTTTCTTCTTTGGCTGATCGTGCCATCAGATCAGCGACGATCTGCTTGGGCGGTTTGTTTTCGAACAACATGGCATGGACGCCTTGGACAATCGGCATCTCCACCTGAAACCGTCGAGCCAACGCGGTAGCGGCTTTGGTGGTCCGAACGCCTTCGGCCACCGTCACCGTTTCGTTCAGAATATCCTCCAACCGCCGGCCCCGGCCCAATTGCAGCCCCACGGCATGATTGCGACTCAAGGAGCCTGTACACGTTAACACCAAATCCCCCAAGCCTGAAAGACCGTAGAACGTATGCACGTCGGCCCCGAGCGCGACGCCCAGTCGAATCACCTCGGCCAATCCCCGGGTGATCAGCGCGGCCCGGGCATTCAGACCCAATTCCAGGCCATCCACCACGCCCGCCGCAATGGCCATGACGTTTTTCAGCGCACCTCCCAATTGAGCCCCGATCAGATCCGTTCCGGTATATACGCGGAAGGATGCGGACATGAACACCATCTGCAGGTGAGCCGTGAGCGCGGCATCCTGACCGGCCAACAGAATGGTCGTGGGTTTGTCGCGACTCACTTCAGCGGCAAAGGTGGGCCCCGTCAGGATGGTGATTCCCCGAGCCCAATTGGGCGGCAGCAGTTCGTTGAGCACCTGGGACATCAATTGATTCGACTCTTCTTCAATCCCTTTTGTTGCCACGACAATCGGAAGAGGTTCGGAAAGAGAGGGTGTCAATTCCCGGATCACCGGTCGCATGGCATGAGACGGAACGGCCAGCACGATCAAGCCGGTGCCGGCAACCGCGTCCTGAAGAGAGTGCGTAGCCGAAAGCGCCTTGGGAAGGGTGATTCCCGGCAAGAACAATGAATTTTCCCGTTTGAGATTGATGCTCTCGACCACCTCGTCCTCATAGGCCCAGAGCTTGACCGTAAGCCCCTGGTTCACCAAATGGCGAGCAAGCGTGGTGCCCCAGGCTCCGGCTCCGATAACCGACACGGTGTGAATGGCAGGGTGAGAAGTCATCATCACGTTCGTTATTGCAAGGTGGAAAGAGGTGCGGGATTATAGGAACGGTCTTCCAGGACTGTCAATTCTGTCATGAATGGTGAAAGCACGGTTTGCACGGTGAGCCAAGAGAGTTTCCCGCTGGTAATTTCTCTCCTCATGGTTATAATCTGACGTGATGAATGGCCAAAAGACGTGTCAGGCTTGCGGGCATGAGTTGCCTTCGGAGGCCCGGTTTTGCACCGGGTGCGGGAAGCGGTTTTTTCAGGAGCCGCAAACTGACGCTCGATCCAAGGAGATCCTCAATCTTCGGATCCTGTACGTCATGGCGGGATTGCTGGTGTTGGCTGTTCTGTTTCCGCCTTGGGAGTCGCCACCCGGCTCTCCTCCTGCCTACCTGGGCATGCATTTTATCCTGTCGCCCCCTGAGCCCGAGGCCGTGGTGAGTCGCATCCTCCAGACCGTGGAACTGGTGACGCTGGCTATTGGCGGCATGTATTTGGCCTGGTTGTTTCGGGAGAAACCCTGAGGTTTCCTAACACGTCGGTGTTCCCTCTGCCGATCAGGCGCACGCTACTGCAACATCGCCTGCAACTGGGGTGGTCTCTTGATGACTTTTCCCTTGGCGTCGACCGTGACGAGGGTGGCGGATCCTTCGACGATCAGGCGCTGGCTGGTTGCTTCGTGAATCGTGTGGGAGAAGGTGACGGCGGTTTTTCGTGATGCCGAGGCGACCGTGTCGACGTGGAGGGTTTCTCCATAATGCGCCGCGGAGCGGTAAAAGACTTCCGCATGGGTGACTAGGAAGTAGATACCTTGCTGCTGAAGCTCCGCGACCGAGATCCCGTGTGAGAGCAGGTATTCGGTCCTCGCCCGTTCAAAATATTTGAGATAGTTGGCGTAATACACCACGCCGCCGCAGTCGGTATCCTCATAATAGATTTTGACGTTCACGGAAGTTACAGCGTCATCTTCGGGAAGGCCGGCAAGTTGGGTTCGGTGACGTTGGTCAGTTTAACGGCCACGGCATAGAACTGATGAAAGCGGTCGGCTTTCGTGTTTTGAAATCCATGGCCCAGGACGCTCTGATGGGCCGCATCCCACAAGGTCTTGAGCTTGGTCCACTCGTTCACGAAGGTTTGCCCCATGGGATGCCCCAGCCCGGCCAAGGCGCGAAATTGTGCCTCAAGCGGAAGGTGAAACTTGCCGTCCACGTCGCTGGCATAGCACGTACGACAGGGTTCCTGCAGATCCTGCGGTAATTGGTCAACCTGCACGTCCCAGCTTTTGATTCCATACTGCTTCCACAAGTGGTACTGGGCATAGGCTTCCAGGGCTCGCAGTAACAATTGGAGGGCCGATTCGATTTGCTGATCCCGTTCACCGCGTCGTTTGGCATGGGCGAGTAAATCATGAGCCACGGGGAGTTTGACGTCATTGGGATCCATGACGATGCTTTCCAAAAACTTCAGGTTTTGTTTGACCCCGGCCAGTAAGGAAGACATGCCGGGCGGCCCGCCCCAGACCGAGGCTAATTCCAAGGCCTTGAGCGCGGTCTTGAGTTTGTCCCAGGCGTCCCGGTACTTGAAGCCTTCCCAGGCGGCATAGCCATCGGCCAAACTCGCCAGGGCGTGATACAACGGTTTGAGGCTTCCTCCGACCAAGGATTCAATGCGTCGAAACCGTTTGGCCGCCGAGGGAAACGCCCCTTGATTAAATAACAGGGCCGCCTCCTGCCGGGCCTGTACGGCTTCTTCGTTCCAGGGATTCCCTTCTTGCCAGCCGAAGGTCCGGTCTCCGAGCGTCACCACGTCACTCCCTTCGGCTACGCTCAGGGCAGGCTTGCCCGTGTCGGTCTCCGGCGTGGTCAAGCCGACGACTTGCGACGTCCACGGCCGGCCGGCAAGCGCCATGGCTGCGGCGATGGCCGGCGTGGCCCTGCTGAAGTCCAGGACGAGTTCTCCTGGTTGCAGCCCCCAGGTCTTCAGCATGTCGGGAAGGCTTTTGGTTAATGTTTGATGGCTGGCCGTAAAACTGTCGGACTCTTCCACGAGAATCCAATCCCATCGCTGCGGCATTGTGGTGATGGCCGGTTGAATGTCGGCTTCGATGGAGGCTTTCCGGGATTCGGACACCACGAAACAGAGAAACTCCGGGATGAGCCGGTTGATGCACGCCTGCACCGGGATTGGATCTTGTGAAACCGCGATGAGTAACGCTTTGGTCCGATATTCCCCGCTCATAACGGCGAGACTATAGCATCGCCCCTGGCAAACTCCAAGCGTGGGAGGAGAGTCATGTCTGCCTCCGGGTCAGTCTGGTGCGGCGGTACTCGTTATTAAACCAATCGATATAAAACCTGTTGAGATTTCCGGGGGGTGGGCCTAGAATCGCTCCCATGACGACGGACCGGCTTGCACGGTGATTTCAGGTAAGGTCCGGATCTCCGACTTTTCCATTCCCTGGAAAAGGGACGAGCGTTCTTCCCCGCGGTTGCCCATGCAGAAAAAAGTTCTCGTGGTCGATGATGATCCCGACATCGTCTTGATGTTGACGGATCGTTTGGAGGCGCTGGGCTATACCACGCTGGCTGCCGGTGACGGGCAGCGCGCGCTCGAACTGCTGGAATCCGAGGAACCAGGACTCGTGTTGCTTGATTTGCAAATGCCCCGGATGACGGGACTGGAAGTGCTGGAACAATTGTCCCGGCAAGAGCAAGCGATCCTGGCGAATCGCCCCCCGATCATCGTGATGACGGCCTATGGGACGATTCAGTCAGCCGTGGAAGCCATGAAGTATGGAGCCGCCGATTTTCTCACGAAACCCCTAGATATGGATCACCTGACCTTGGTGATGCAAAAGACCCTGGAACGCGAGGGCCTGAAACGGCACGTCGCCGTGTTGCGCGAAGAAGTCGAATCCCGGTACGGCACCATCGTGGCGGACACGCCAGCCATGGTGGCATTGATTGAGTTGACCAAACGGGTAGCTGATTCTGAGGCCACCGTGCTGTTGCTGGGAGAAAGCGGCACGGGCAAGGAACTCTTTGCCAGGTCCATTCATCAATGGAGCAAGCGGGTGGATAAGCCCTTTGTCGTGATCAATTGTGTGGCCTTAACCGAAACCCTGCTCGAAAACGAATTGTTCGGCCATGAAAAAGGAGCCTTCACGGGAGCGACGACGCAACAAAAAGGAAAAGTCGAGATGGCCGATGAAGGCACCCTCTTCCTGGATGAGATCGGAGACATGGCGCCGGACCTGCAAGCCAAATTGTTGCGCCTTCTGCAGGACCGGGAATTTCATCGGGTGGGCGGGACACGCGTGGTGCGGGTCAACATCAGGGTGGTCGCCGCGACGAATCGTGACCTGTCAACGGCCGTGAAAGAAGGCGCGTTTCGTGAAGATTTGTTTCACCGGTTGAACGTGATCAGCGTGTCCATCCCCCCGTTACGCGAACGGCCCGATGAAATTCCTCATTTGGCCGAGCTCTTTCTGCAACGCTATACCAAGGAGATGGGAAAGCCCGGCATGCACCTGACGTTGGCTGCCCTCCGGACCATGCGAACCTATCCGTGGCCCGGCAACGTGCGGGAATTGGAGAACGCCGTGGCCCGGGCCGTGGTCTTGGCTGCCGGCCGCGAGATTGGTCCCGAGCATTTACGCCTCCCCTCCGATCATGAAGAAGAGCCCCAAGTCCGGGAGGCGAGCGACTTGTCCTATCATGAGGCGATGGAACACCACCGGCACTTTCTGATTGAGCAGGCGCTGAAACGCGCCCATGGCAATCAGACCAAAGCCGCGGAAGCGCTGGGGCTCCAGCGCTCCTACCTCGCGCGCGTTCTCAAACAAAAACAGGCAGAAGGGCGGAAGGACGCGAAGTAAGGCTGCTTCCTGGCTTAACGGGTGGGGAGTGTGAAAAAGAATCGGCTCCCGCTGCCCACCGTGCTTTCCACCCAAATCCGTCCTTGATGCAGGTCCACCAGACTTTTCGTAATCGCTAATCCCAACCCTGCTCCCCGCGTCTCCACATTGTCGCTCCGATAAAAGCGATCGAACACGTTGGGCATTTCTTCTGCAGCAATGCCGCACCCCGTGTCGGCGACGCATACCTGGATCGCGGAATCTTCCAGTGGTGTCAGCGAGATCGAAATCCGTCCGGATGGAGGCGTAAATTTAATGGCGTTGTGAACGAGATTCGTCAAAATCTGAAGAATCTTGTCCCGGTCTCCACGTACAGGAGCAAGCGGCGAAGAGGCCATGGTCTCCAGCATGAGGGATTTCTCCTCCGCCTGGAGGCGTAAATTCTCAAGGACTTCTTCGGTCACTTCGGCCAGCGACACGTCAGTCAGGCGTAATTCCACATGGCCGGCTTCGATACGGGACAGGTCCAGCAGGTCGTTCAGCGTTCGCGTCAATCGTTCGATATTATATTTGACCCGCGTGAGATACAGGACCTGCCGCTCGCGTAAGTCTCCGGTCACTCCGGCCAGCATGTTTTCCACGAACCCTTTCATGACGGTCAGTGGTGTGCGTATTTCGTGCGACGCAATGGAGACGAAGGCGGATTTGCGTTCATCAAGTTCGCGAAGTTTTTCATTGGCGACTTGGAGGGAGCGCGTTCGTTCTTGGATCAAACTCTCCTGCTCAAGATAGGCCTCTCGAAGTTCTTCATGGCGGGCATCCACAGAAGCCACTTGTTCTTTGAGCAAGGTTTCCCGCTCTTTCGCCTTCTTCTTGAGACGATACCAATTCCAGGCGAACCAAGCGGCCATGCCCGGGCTGATCGTCCAGAAAAGAGTCTCTGCCCAGGAAAGCTCCGGGTGTACCCATCGGACGTAGACGAAGACCAGGATACTCACGCCTACTGCGGCCCCGACCACGGCCCATCCACGGTTTTCAGAAAGCGGCTGGGCGGGCCAATGGAATTCCCATTCACAGGACTCGTCCCCATCCGCCATACATTGGAGATCGCGGACGCTGGCAAATCCCAGGTGGTGAACGTGTTGCGGCACGGCCAAGAGGCCGGCCTTCGATGCCTGGCAGATGATGTAGGCGCACCGGTTGCGGTAGGGGCCGAACTGTCGAGCCACGTGTTCGGTCAGGGTCATGCCCAGAACGGCTGAGCCATTCGTCACATTGCGCACGCTGAACCGTAGTGAGTTTTTGGCAAATTTTTCTCCGAAGCGTGGGAACAGCTCGAAGATTTGCGAAACCGAAAACGGCCGTCCCAGGGTTTGAATCACGGGAGAAATAAATTTGTGTTTGCCCATCTCAAATTGAAAGTTCGCATCCTCGGAAATCAGGATGCAGAACTCACCGAGGTAAAGGGCGAATTCATAGGAATAACTGTGCCAGATATTTTGTAAAAATTCGGGAGTGACGTGATAAGAGGGATCGCTGATCCGGGCGTTCAGCGAATCGCAGAGGCGGTCAATGGCTTGACGACCGGGGTCCTTTCCGTTTTTCTTGCTGACGACTTCTTCCAGGTATTCGACGTTCGCCTTGATCGTAATCCCACTCACGTCACGAATTTTTTCACCGCTCAGGGCGACCCCGAACGGGCGAAAAAGCATCAAGGGTCTTTCAAGGATGGAATGCTCTTTTGGAAGCAGCTCCGTCGAGCTACTCGTGCGCGGGCCGGACGTGGGTTCTCCGTTTGCTGGAAATTCGAGTGCAGCCATGGGATGCATCAAGGACAGGTGGTCGTATACAGTTTCCTGTCCTCCAGTCGAAGGCAGGCCAGCTCGTTTCCCCAGACGCACCCTCCGTCCAACGCAATGACCCCTTCACCTCTGTACACTCCTAAAGCCGACCAGTGCCCACATATCACCGTTTCGGTTCGTGGGGTGTGAGGGGGCAGGTGAAACCATGGGGAAAGACCGGCGGGGGCCTGCTCCGGCGGGCCCTTGAACGAAAGGTCGATGAGACCTTTCCGGGAACACATCCGCATTCTGGTCAAGACGTTTGTGATCAGACCGAGCCGGGCCGGAGACGGGATGGTGTCGGACCAACGGGTCTCCTCACTCCGGTAAATGAACGGTAAGAGCGTGTGATAGTGTTCGGATCTGAGTGCGTCCTCCACTTCCCAGGCCAATCTCATCGCCTGTTCGACGGACCATTGGGGAAGGATGCCGGCGTGGACAAGCAGATACTCGCCTTCCTGATGGAGCATGGATTGACGGCGAAGCCAGTCCAGCAATTCCTCGGCATCAGGCGCCTCGAGGACCGGTTGAAGCGTATCATGTTTACGGAGCTGCGCGACTCCGCACTGGACCGCCAATAGATGCAGATCATGGTTGCCGAGCACGACCACGCAACGGTTTTCGAGACCCTTAATGAAGCGCAACACTTCCAAGGAATGGGGGCCGCGGTTGACTAAATCGCCGACAAACCACAGCCGGTCCGAGGACGGATCGAATCGAATGCGATCCAACAGTTTTTGGAGTGGGGTCAGGCACCCCTGAATATCGCCGAGTGCATACGTTGCCATACGGGTTCCCTACAGAAGCAGCATTCATCAGACCTTAGCCAGAACCCGGGAATGGTGCAAGAGGAATTTGTTCTCCACCTTGAATCCTTCTGGTGGGGCTAGGTACGATCACGCGACCGGTGTTGACGGGCAGAGGGCCGTGGAAAGGAAGGGGAGATATGGAACGGATTCTTGAACCGGAAGTCATGGATGGGGAAGAGCAGGTCCGGGTCTATGCGAACGCCGATTTCGCGGAAGAAAATCAGGGGTTCGTCGATCAATTCTTGGCATTGTACCCCGAAGTTCGGGAAGAAATCGTGTTGGATTTGGGATGTGGCCCGGCGGATATTCCGATCCGGCTTCTCCGGAGTCGTCCCACCCTTCGCGTCACCGGAGTGGATGCGTCCGGTCCCATGATACATTGGGCGGAAGAAGCCGTTCGCCAGGCAGGGTTTGAGGATCGGATTCAACTCATCTGTGGACGGTTTCAGGATCTGCAGTTGGACCGGCCGGCGGATGCCGTGATCTCCAATAGCCTGGTGCATCATGTGCCCAACGCGTTTCAGTTTTGGTATGCGGTGAAAACCCTTGCCAAGCCTGGGGCTCCGGTGCTCATCATGGATTTGTTGCGACCCGACACACCGGAGGAAGCTCAGGCCCTGGTCGATCAATACGCGGCTGATGAGCCCGAACAACTGCGCCACGATTTTTATCACTCCTTATTGAGCGCCTTCACCGAAGACGAAATCGCGGCCCAGATGGCGGAAATGAATTTAAGCCGCCTTCTGATCGACGTACCCGACGACCGGCATTGGGTCGTGTCCGGTCGCGTGTTTTAGCGGTACGTATCACCCTTTCCTCCGCTGGTTGCCGATCATTCCGTCACCACAATGACGGGCCGTTGATTGCCAGCACTTTTTAGGGTTCGTATTATACACATGATGAGAAGCGCGGACCTCATTCGGAAATTGAAACAAGATGGCTGGGTGCTGCGGAATACGCGGGAAGGTCACTATCAATTCACGCACCCCAACAAGTCGGGATGGGTGACGGTCAAGCATCCGGCCAAAGATATTCCGAGGGGAACGCTGCGCAACATCAATCGCCAAGCACAATGGAAGTGGAACGACCGCTGATGCGATACCCGATTGTGATCTACAAAGATAAAAAGAGTGGCTACGGGGTCACGGTGCCTGATCTGCCAGGCTGCTTTTCGGCTGGGGATACACTCGAGGACGCCATTGACTCGGTGCATGAAGCCATTGCGTGCCACTTGGAGGGACTGCTTATAGACGGTGAGCCGATTCCTGCACAGAAACCGCTTGAAGTCCACCAGGCCAACAAGGACTATCGCAACGGGATCTGGGCGCTCGCCGACTTCGACTTCTCGAAGCTGTCGAGTAAGGCCAAGCGGGTTAACATCACGGTGCCTGCATGGGTCCTGGCGATCGTGGACCAAGTCGCGGTCCAGGAAGGGAACACGCGGTCGGGCTTGCTGGTACGCGCGGCGTTGAGCTACGTGGAGCGGCGGTCGATAAGTGGCAAATAGCGCTGCTCATGAGGCAGGAACGATGTTGAGCGAATAGCGGTCTTCGCTCAGCCGTGCTTCAAATATTCTCCGGCTGAGTGCCGGTCCTTGCCGAATTGCAAGGGTCTTGACTGAATCAGGACGGGCTCGGTAAGGTGAGATGCCTTGGTTTGGGGGATCGTCTAGGGGCAAGACAACAGATTTTGGATCTGTGAACCCAGGTTCGATTCCTGGTCCCCCAGCCACTTTCTTGTTCGCGGTTCGTTACTTCGTTCCAATAATCGTGCTGCGCTTCGCCGCGTCTTTTGAATTCCCATTGCAGGTCGTGATACTCGTCGTGCCCACTGGTGCGGTGGTACAGATGGTGCCGTCACTATAACTGTCCACGCGCACGTTGCCGGCGCGCTGGTGGAAGCCGGTCACGCCGTTATTCCATAGGGAAACCCCCGTATCCTTCGTGATGGGTTGGCTGGTCCCACGCAGACCCGGCTGATTGCTGTTGGAAAAACTGGTATTGCCGAACGAGTTCGTTACGCTGGTGCTTCCATCACTGAATTGGTGAAAGCTGTTCGGGCCTGACTGCACACTAAAACCGGAAACCCCATCGACACAATTGGTGAACGACTGGTTCCCGATTTTCGTGGTCGTGCAGGTCGCGTCAACCGGCGGGACGGTCGCAAACATCGAGAAGAGGATGATCGGGATGGCTAGTGCTTGTATCATGGCCGTTCTCCTTTCGGGCAGCGCGGTGAAAACAAAACTGCCCTTCGAGAGTATCTTACCACTCGAAGGGCAACACATCATGTAGCCGCATTTGCCCGGAAACAAGGTCGCTGTTTGAGCGACAACCCCATTTGCTTTCCTCGCTTACAGAAAGTATACGCTGGGGGTCTGGCCATTTCAACAGGCCATAATCCCTAATGACTTCCATTGTGCTAGGCTTTATCATAGAAGACAAGGTCATCGTCACATTGGATGAAGGGGCTGGAAATTGAGTGATTCAGGCGGAATAACCTATCAAGGGTCCGGGGTCGATACCGGCCAAGTCGTGCAATCCCTGGCCGATATTACCAAGCAGTTCAGGCAGACGTGGAACGTCCCCAAGGGACAAACCGGCAGCGTGCGTCTGGACTTCGGGTTTTTCGCCAGCGTGATCGAGATCGGCAACAACAAGGGCATCGCCATGACCACGGATGGCGTGGGGTCAAAGGTCCTGGTTGCCCAACGGATGGGAAAATACGACACCATCGGCATCGATTGCATCGCCATGAACGTGAATGATCTGCTCTGTGTCGGAGCGACCCCGTTGGCCATGGTGGACTATATTGCAGTGCAGACGCTCGATCCGGGCTGCCTGGGGGAACTGGCAAAAGGGTTGACCGAGGGAGCCCTTCGCGCCGGCATTTCCATCCCCGGCGGGGAAATTGCTCAAGTCAAGGACGTCATCAAGAGTGAAGCGGGCAAAGAAGGCGAAGGGTTCGATTTGGCGGGGTCGGCCATCGGGATCGTGGATTTGGACAGGATCATCGTGGGGGAACGTGTTCGCGCGGGCGACGTGATCATCGGCATTGAAAGCAATGGGGTGCACAGCAACGGTCTCACCCTGGCCCGGAAGGCGATCGGACAGGACGGGTCCTTGTATGAGAAATCGTTCCCCGAACTCGGCCGGTCCCTGGGTGAAGCATTACTCCAGCCGACACATATCTACACGCAGGAAGTCCTGCCTCTTCTCGAAGCGGAACAGGACATCGATGTCAAGGCCCTGGCGCACATTACCGGCGACGGGTTCCTGAACTTGAGCCGCGTCCCCTCCAGGGTCACGTTCGTGATCGATACGTTCCCTTCGCCTCCTCCGATCTTCTCCATTCTTCAAAAACTTGGCGGAATCGCCGACCCGGAAATGTTCGAGGTGTTCAACATGGGAATCGGCTTCTGTCTCGTCGTCCCTGAAAGCCAAGCCGACAGGACGCTTCAGCTCGCCACCAAGTTTGGGAAAAAGGCCTACCGGCTCGGGCATGTGACCGACAGGGACCGTGAGGATTGGGAAGTCGTGATCCAAACCCACGACCTGCGACTCCGCGGGAAAGGGAAATCCTTCTCTTCATTTTAAAGGAAGGCTCAAAACCGCCCGGTCTTCAGCCGCCAATAGACGTCGGAGCCCCTGAGCGCCTAGTTTTTCTCGGCGTAGTCCGAGGGGACATGACCTTTCTCATCCTGTGCTGCCGTGTCGGCACCCGCGTTCAGTAGCGTGGTGGTGACGGCGGGATGTTGGTTGAACCCGGCCGCCCAATGCAGGGAGGTCGCGCCGGATTTGTCCCGCGCATTCGGGTTGGCCCCTGCGTCCAGCAGCGTGGTGATGACAGCAGGATTGTTATTGTGACCGGCCGCCTGATGCAGGGGAGGCGCGCCGAAGAATTCATCCCGCGCCTTGGGGTCGGCGCCCGCGTTCAGCAGTGCGGTGATGACAGCGGGATTTTCGTTGAACCGGGCCGCCCAATGCAGGGGGGTACCGCCGACTGCCTCATCTCGCGCCTTGGGGTCCGCCCCGGCTTGCAGGCAACCGGTCACCGCCTTCGGCGTGGCGGTTTTGAAAAATTCCTTGGTGTTCCAATTGTCACAGCCCGCGCCGCTGGCTGGCCAGGCCGTAAGCAGAAGGCAAAAGCTACAAATCCCCGCGATGTGTTTCATGTGTTCTCTCCCATAGATGGGTCCGCTCCTCGCTCTCAATCGGGCCCATGATACTTGACGATAGACCCGTCCATCAATGGCACGGTTTGCCACAGGTATGCTTACAACAGGTTGATAAGCAGTTGAGAAGTTTCTTGCTGTTTCTTTACGGTGTTGTCTCAAAAGAGAAGAGAACCGACATCGCTTGCCAGGGCATCGGCAGGCACAAATGATCCTCCCTCAATGACGTCGCCTTCAACGACACGATCCATCAGCAGTTCGCAGAATGCCCACGTGAAGCGATGGATGGCGTTACAGAATGCTCGCGGGATCGAACGGTTTCAACAATGCCTCGTCCCGGGGCAAAAAGTCGTTCGGGAAACCCTGGTGCAACATGCCGCGCAGTGTCTGGAACTCATCCACCGCGCCGGGACACCCGTGCCTTTCCCGGTTCCGGCCCACGTCACGATCTATGCCCTGTCCACACCGCTCTTCGAGAAGATCGATCTCTTTGGCACGGGGGCGCCGATACTGATCTGCGAAGTCCCCCCCCTTCCCTCTGCAGACCTTGATGCTCGACCGCGGGGCCTTGAAATCCTGTGCCCCTTCGGAGATCCGGCGAACGTGGGGGCCCTGATTCGGACGGCGGTGGCCATGGGCGTCGAACGGGTCATTCTGCTCAAAGAATCGGCCCATCCCTATCACCCCAAAGCGATCCGGGCGGCCAGCGGAACGATGTTCAAGGTGTCCCTGGTGCAGGGGCCTTCGATCAGGGATCTGCCTGAACCTGCCACGTGGGTGACCCTTGATGTGCAGGGTGAGAGTTTGCCCACGTTTCAATGGCCGGAAGATGTTCGACTATTGGTTGGAGAAGAAGGGCCGGGCCTGCCGCCCCTCCCCTCCGGCACACGGCTCGCCGTCCCCATGACCGACTCGGTCGAATCCCTCAATGCCGTTGTCGCCGCGGGCATGGCACTCTATGCCTATCGTGCGCAGCACCCCTTGACAAACCGTGGCCTCCGCAGCTAGGCCTATGGCTTGGCCGCATGCGGAAGGGTCGAATACATGGTGCCATGACCATGGTGGATAACAAGGAGGAATCAGATGCCAGTCAACGTGCTTCGTAAAGATATCCCCAAAGGGGAGAAACCGCCCGGATGGGTCTCTGGTGAGCAGGAAGCCAAGCTGAGTCCGGAAGACAAACAAAAAGAGGCCGACCTGGCTGCAGAAGAACAACAAAAGTTGTGGGAATCGGAAGAAATCGGCATTGTGCGCTGGTCCGGAGAAGAAGGACAGCGCTTCAGCGATCCCAATTAACGGTGTGATGAAGAGAGTCCGGGAAAGGTGACCAAAGTGAAGAGCGCCACGTCGAAAACATTATTTGCCCGCTCGCAAAAGTATATTCCCGGCGGGGTGAACAGCCCGGTCCGCGCATTCCGGTCGGTCGGCGGGCATCCGTTGTTCATCAAACGCGCGCAGGGGGCTACGGTGACCGACGTAGACGGCAACACGTATCTGGATTACGTGGCTTCGTGGGGGCCCATGATATTGGGACATGCCCATCCGTCGGTGGTGCGGGCTATTCAGCGGGCTGCCGGTGCGGGAACCAGCTACGGTGCGCCAACCCAACAGGAACTGGAGTTGGCTCAAATGATTTGCGAGGCCTTCCCATCCGTGGAAAAGGTTCGACTCGTGAGTTCCGGCACGGAAGCCGTGATGAGTGCCATCCGGGTCGCGCGGGGTTTCACCAAACGGGACGCCATCCTCAAATTCGAAGGGTGCTACCACGGCCACGCCGATCATCTGCTGGTGAAGGCGGGGTCGGGGGCCGCGACGCTGGGTCTTCCCGATAGCCCGGGCGTGCCCAAGGCCGCGGCGCGCCAGACGCTCACCGCGCCCTATAATGACATCGAGTCGGTCAAGAGCCTGGTACAAAAACATTGGCGGGACCTGGCCTGTATCATCGTCGAGCCGATCGCGGGCAACATGGGTGTCGTGTTGCCTCGACGAGACTTTCTCCGGCAACTGCGAACCCTCACGAGAAAACACGGCATCCTCCTAATCTTCGACGAAGTGATTTCCGGATTTCGTGTGGCCTACGGAGGAGCGCAAACCCTGTATGGCATCGCCCCCGATCTCACGTGCCTGGGAAAAATCATCGGAGGTGGACTGCCGGTTGGAGCCTACGGCGGGTCGAACGAGATCATGCAGATGGTGGCTCCGGCAGGTCCCGTGTACCAGGCCGGGACTCTGTCCGGGAACCCGTTGGCCGTGACCGCCGGAATCGAAACGTTGAAAAGACTCAAGGCTTCAGGAGTGTACGAAAAATTGGAGCGGCGAGGAAACCAGTTGGCGCAAGGCATGGCGCAAGCTGCCCGGCGAGCCAACGTCCCGTTTTACCAAACGCGGGTCGGTTCCCTGCTGGGCGGATTTTTTACGGAAGGCCCGGTGGTGGATTATCAGTCCGCCAAAAAATCCGATACGGCTCGATACGCCAAGTTCTTCCACCACACGCTGAAACGCGGATCCTACTTCGCCCCTTCCCAATTCGAAGCCGCCTTCGTCTCCACCGCGCACACCGCGGCAGATATCGAACAGACCATAAAATCCATTTACGAGGCGTTTAAGCGATTCTAGGTGTTTCCGATTTGCCGATGATCATTCGTTTACGGGGGATTGATGGATGAATGATGCCGGCGACTATTATTACGCAGTGATTTTTACTGCTGAAATGGCTGACAACGTCGCTGGTTACGCAGACATGGCACACAGAATGAATGTGCTGGTTGAAAAACAACCCGGTTACATGGGCAGATGTGACCGTACGGAAGGGAAAAAGGAAATCACGATTTCTTACTGGCAGGACCTCGACTCCATCGAGGCGTGGAAACAACACCCGGAACACCAGGCCGCTCAGGCACTGGGGCGATCAACGTGGTATAAAAACTATGCAGTTGAAATAGTGAAAATGCAGCGTGGTTCAGCCGTCCAGCCGTAATCTGGAAACCCGTGGCCTGAGCCTTCGCTGTCCCATCTCCCGGTCAGGGCCGGGGGATGGGACTCTTCCTTTAATCGTCATCATCGTCGTCATCGTCTTCCTCTGCGGCTTCGATTGCGGCTTGCCGCTGCTGCTCTTCCATGGCGTTGTGAATCAACAGCCGCATGAACATCGAAATCACGGAACCTTTTTCCAGTGTCCCGCCGGGTGGGACCGCGATCCGGCCTTCTTCCACCATTCGTTCCAACCATTTTTTTTGGTCCGGGGTTACGTGGACCGGAATTTCAATAAGCGGAATCTTTCCAAACATATCCATGACATACACCTCCTCATTCAAGAAAAAATATAAATGTATGCGTTACTGAGATAATCCAAGCACATCGGCCATGCCGTACAGGCCCGGGGGCTGATGGACGACCCATTCTGCGGCGCGCAAGGCCCCGTGCGCAAATGGGTCGCGATTGTGGGCGCGATGCGTGATTTCGATGCGTTCTCCGGGCCCGGCATAGAGCACGGTATGGTCGCCCACGATATCACCGGCTCTCACGCTCTGGATGCCGATTTCGTTTTTCGTGCGTTCCCCGACGAGGCCGTGACGCGCGTAGATCCCCGCTTCTTCCAGGTCCCAGCCTTTGGCCGCGGCCAGGACGTCGGCGAGTTTCAGCGCGGTGCCGCTGGGCGCGTCTTTCTTCTTGTTATGATGCGTATCGATGATTTCGAGGTCATAGTCATCGCCGAGCGCTTGGGCGACCTTTCCGATAATCTGCAACAGCACCGTAATCCCCACGCTCATGTTGGGCGCCTGAACGCATGGGATCGACTCCGCGTGTTGGCGGAGTTGGTTCATTTCATCGGGAGACAATCCCGTGGTGCCGATGACCATGGCACGTTTGTGTTGGACGGCTTGAGAAAGATGATGCAACGTGGCGGCAGGTGAGGTGAAATCGATGACGACGTCGCTCAGTGGCAGGGCTTGCGCCAGATCGTCCGTCAGCGAGACACCGAGAGGTCCGCAGCCGGCCACGTCTCCGGCGTCTTTGCCAAGGGCCGGGTGCCCTTCGGTTTCCGTGGCTCCGGCCAGTTGCAGGCGCGATGATTCATTGACGAGGGAAACCAGGCGTTTTCCCATTCGTCCGGCGGCGCCGGTGATCGTGACGTGTATCGGAGAATTCATAACCTAATCGGGTGATAAAGCCCGGGAAGTCGTCATGGTGTCAGATCAACCCGGTGTCTTTCATGACCTGCCGGAGCCGTTCACGGTTGTCCGACGACAGAGGCGTGAGCGGGAGCCGGAATTCCGGTTCGAGTTTGTTCATCATGGCCAGGGCTTCTTTGACCGGAATGGGGTTGGTCTCATAGAACAGGGCACTGAACAACGACGCGAGTTTAAAGTGAGAGGCGCGCGCTTCGGCAAAGTTCCCGGCCAGGGCGGCAGTCACCATGGCGGCCATGTCTTTCGGCGCCACGTTGGCGGTTACCGTAATCACGCCCTTGGCTCCCAGCGCCATCATCGGCAGGGTCAGCGGATCATCCCCGGAAAGAATCGTCAAATCGTCGCCGCATTGATGAATGATCTCGGAGACCTGCCCCAACGACCCGCTGCCTTCCTTGATCCCCACCACGTTGGGGAGTTTGGCGATACGCGCAATGGTGGCCGGCGTCATGTTCACGCTGGTGCGGCCTGGAATGTTGTAGAGGATCAGGGGAAGATCCACGGCTTGGGCCACGGCGGCATAGTGTTGATACAGGCCCTCCTGTGTGGGCTTGTTGTAATAGGGCGTAATGAGGAGCGCGCCGTCCGCGCCGACTCGTTTGGCGTGGGCGGTAAAGGCAATCGCCTCGTCCGTGGCATTCGAGCCGGTGCCGGCAATCACCGGGACCCGCCGGTTCACGACTTCCACGGTCAACGCGACCACGCGCTCGTGTTCTTCGTGCGAGAGCGTGGCGGATTCCCCCGTGGTCCCGCAGGGAACGATGCCATGTGTGCCGTTGGCGATCTGAAACTCGATCAATTCACGATAGGCCGTTTCGTCGAATGCCCCGTTCTTGAACGGTGTGACGATAGCGACAAGGGATCCTGAAAACATCGTACGACCTTTAGTGAACAATAAGTGTGACGAACGGATTGCCGTCGGCTACATCCGTGCTTACGCCTCTGCCTCAAGAAACGCGGGGATCCGTTCCCCGCGCACGAGATCGTCGAACGTCTCGCGTTCACGGATCACGAAACTTTCCCCGCCCTTCACCAGGATCTCCGAAGTCCGGGGTCTCGAATTATAATTAGACGCCATGGTGAAACCATACGCCCCCGCGGACATCACCGCCAGGAGATCGCCGGCCTTCATCGCGGGCAGGGTCCGGTTTTGGGCGAGAAAATCCCCGGATTCGCAAACGGGCCCCACCACGTCGAACACCGCTTCCGATGCGTTCGGAACCTGGCAAACCGGCAGAATGTCGTGATGGGCCTGGTACAGGCTGGGCCGCAGCAGATCGTTCATGGCCGCGTCCACGATGGCGAATGTTTTGGCACCGGTCTCCTTGATATAGAGGACGCGCGTCAACAACACGCCGGCGTTCCCCGTGATCACGCGGCCGGGTTCCATGATGATTTCACACTGCGCCTCCTGCAGGAGCGGCGTGATGGCATCGGCGTACTCCTTGGGATGCGGCGGCGTTTCGTCCGAATACGTAATGCCGAGTCCTCCACCGATGTTCAAATACCGGATCGGAATGCCCTGCTCTTTCAACGTCCCGATTAGCCCTACCACTTTTTTCAGGGAGTCGACAAAGGGACTGACCTGCGTCAGTTGAGAGCCGATGTGCGCATGCACCCCGATGACCTCGACGTTGGGAAGCGCCGCCGCCTTTGAGAATTCCTCCAAGGCCCGGTCCGCGCCGATGCCGAATTTGCTCTTTTTCAACCCCGTCGTGATATAGGGATGGGTCATGGGGTCGATGTCCGGGTTGACCCGTAACGCCACGCGCGCGCACGCACTTTTTCCCCTCGCCACGTCGTTGATGGCCTGGAGTTCCGCAGCCGATTCGACGTTGAACAACAGGATGTCGGAGTCCAGGGCATAGGCGATTTCCTCGAGACTTTTTCCCACACCGGCGAACACGATCTTGTTAGGGGGGATGCCGGCCTGCAATGCGCGAAACAATTCGCCGCCCGACACGATGTCGGCCCCGCTCCCGAGCGACGCCATGAGCCGGAGAATGGCCAGGTTCGAATTGGCCTTCATGGCAAACGCGATGAGGTGGGGAACCGGAGCGAAGGCCTGGTCAAAGGCCTGGAAGTGCCGGGTCAGCGTCGCGTGACTGTAGAGGTAACAGGGCGTGCCCTGTTCCTTGGCCAGGCGTTCGAGAGGAATGTCTTCACAGAAGAGCGAATCATTGTGATAGTGAAAATCATGCATCTTGCGGCAGCTCTTCAAACAGTTCGGGGTCGAACAGCGTTAACCCTTCCAATGCCGAATGAAAGGCGTCTTTCAATTTACGATAGCGCAGCTTCGCATAGGGGGTCACCGTGTTGAGCATGTCCTGATCCAGGAGTATCTGAATCGCCTTGGGGGTGGCCTGCCGGAGATGCTCGAAGTTGACGACGATGTCCATCCTGGCTTTTTGCGCGGCGTCCTTGATGCGGTTCAGGAGTTCCTGGGCATTCAAATGATCCAGCGTGCCCTCCAGGTCGATAAATAACGATACGGAGGCATCGTGGCGCCGGCCCTTGATATTGAGGAACAAATCGTGCGTGTTGCCGGGGACCGTTTGCTTGATCTTGTGCAGGGCGTTGGGAATGAGCAGGCTGGTGTCCATCGTGGGGAGTTTTGCCTGGAGATTCTTGAGCACGGCCGCAATGGGAGAGAGTTTCCCCTGGGGACAGGATCGCTTGATCAGCTTTCGAAATTCGTAATTCATTTCGATGCGGGGGACCAGGCGTTGGCTGGTATGCCGGAGTCGATGCCAAATGGATCCCAACGAATAGAACTGATGGTTGGCCCAGAAGAATCCTTCCTGCAGTTGTTCCGGCGTCATCCGTTTGGGATGGAACACCACGTGTTTCCCGTCGTATTTCGCCCAGTCCCGATCAAAGATCCGGCCTTCGCGGGTATACCGTTCATACAGGGCGGTTCCGGGTAGGGGCGTCAGGACGTTGAAATACGCCAACTCCACGCGATTGCGGACGAGAAAATTCAGCGTCGATTCGAACACGGATTCATCGTCGTTATCGAACCCGAACACCATGCCCGGATTCACCATGATGCCATGGTCGTGAAACATTTTGATCTGGTCTTCAAATTTTCTGACCTGGTTGAAGCCCTTGTTGGTTTCGACCAGGGAATGGTCGGAGATCGACTCCATTCCCACGAAGACCGAGATGCAGCCACTGTCGGCCGCTAATTTGACCATCTCCGGATCATCCCCTAAAAACAGGGTTGATTGGCATCCCCATTTGATGTTGAGGGCTTTCAAGGCCTGCCACAATTCCCGGCAATACGCCCGGTGACTGTTGTGCAGGTCGTCCACGAATGCCACGATCGACCCTTCTTCGAGGCCCACCCAAATTTTTGACGCGATGGTCAGGGCTTCCCACAACGATCCCTTCGTCATGCGCTCGACCACCTCGGCCCGTATCCATTCTTTGACGCGCGTGATTTCTTCGATGACCTCCGGTACGGGACGCCGTCTGGTGGTTTTCCCGTTGAAGGGCGACACGCTGCAAAACTCACAATCGAAGTGGCAGCCGCGCGTCGTGAACGAACAATGCCGGGTCATGTAGGAATCTGGGCTGAGGAGTTGGATCTTCGGAGCCCGATAGTGATCCAGCGCAGGAAATTGCTCCATCCGATAGATGCGTTTCATGTGCCCGGCCTCGAAGTCCGCCATGGCTTGCGGCCACAGGTCTTCGGCCTCCCCGCACACGATGGTGTCGCAATATTGCAGGGCTTCCTCGGGACAATAGGTGGGGTGGACGCCGCCGAGCACGACGGTTTTGCCGCGTTTGCGAAATTCCGTGGCGAGTTCATAGGCCCGTGGGGCGTAGCAGGTCATCACGGAGATGCCGACCATGTCGCAGGGCTCGTCAAAGTCGATGGTCTGGACCGCCTCATCGACCAGCTTCACGTCCCAGGTGGGCGGAGTGTACGCGGCGATCACGGGCAGACTGAGTTTGGGAAACCAAATGGAGCGCCGCTCGCTCGCGGTCATACGATACGGATTGTTCCTGGGGTAGGGATCAAGGAGAAGTAACGTCCTGGATTGTCCTGCGTGTGCGTCCATGCAACTATCTCCCTTGTGCGTCGGGTTAAATACTCTTTCAACTTATCCGAATCACGTCGCTCCGCTCAAGGCCCGCTATTGGGTTCCGACGGGTTGAAGAGGGGGCAGCACGACTTCCGGCTCCTCCGGTGTCGAGCGCTGTTCTTCGGCTTGTCGTTGAGCCCGGACCTTGGCTTCAATCCCGATGTCTTCCGGGGCGATGGGAGGGCCCACCACTCCGCAGCCCGCGGCACACGAAAACAGCACCGTCAACATGAGGATCAGTCGAAGATCAGGGCGCCGGGTCGGAGAATCGTGCAACATCCTTCAGGCTTTCCTGGCGAGACGCGCTTCCCATGCGTTCATCTGACGGGTCACCTGTTTTCGGGACGTGCCCCCGGTTTGCGCTTTCCGGTCAACGGCCCCTTCGAGGGTCAGGAACGACAGCGCGTCCTTGGAAAAATGCGGGGACGCGGTCTTGAGATCGGCTAACGAAAGATTATGCCATTCCATCCGGTGCTCCAGGCAATACCGGACCAATTGGCCGACGATGCCATGGGCTTCCCGAAAGGGGACACCTTTCTTCACCAGGTAGTCGGCCAACTCCGTAGCCAGGAGAAAGCCGGATCCCAGGGTTCCCGAGAGCACGTCCCGGCGGATACGAAGACGCCGGATCAGCTCGGCATAGACCGTGAGACACTCTATCACAGTTCCCATGGCGTCAAAAAGAGGTTCCTTATCCTCTTGCAGGTCCCGATTGTAGCTGAGGGGAAGACCCTTGAGGGTCGTCATGATCGAAAGAAAATGCCCGTAGACCCGACCGGTTTTGCCGCGGACCAGTTCGGGCACGTCGGGGTTTTTTTTCTGGGGCATCATACTGCTGCCGGTACAAAAGCCGTCCGGAAGATCCACAAAGGAAAATTCATGCGACGCCCACAAGACGAGCTCCTCGCTCAACCGGGACAGGTGCATCATGATAATGGACAGCATCCCGACCGTTTCCGCCACGTAATCCCGGTCCGAGACCCCGTCCAGACTGTTTCGGGTCAGCGCGGGAAACCCCAGCAGCTTCGCGGTGAATGCCCGGTCGATCGGATAATTGTTGCCGGCCAGGGCGCCTGAACCCAGGGGCATCACGTTCACGCGTTTGAACGCGTCCTGCGCGCGCGCGTTGTCGCGCTCCAACATTTCCACGTACGCCAGAAAGTGATGGGCTAGCGAGACGGGTTGGGCACGCTGCAGGTGAGTATACCCGGGAATAATCACGTCGAGATGCTCACGGGCCTGTCCGAGGAACGCCCGTTGCAAATCTTGGAGGCGCGCCTGCAACGTCCGGAGGTGATCTCGCAGGTATAACCGGAGATCGAGCGTGACCTGATCGTTCCGGCTCCGGCCGGTATGGAGCTTCCCCCCCACCGGGCCCACGAGTTCCGTCAACCGGCGTTCCACCGCCATATGAATGTCCTCGTCCGAATCCGCGAACGGGAAACGGTTTTCACGAAGCTCGTCTCGCACCTGTTCGAGCCCGCGCACTAGGGCGCGCCGTTCCGTACGGGTCAGGATTTTGGCTTTTTCCAGGGCCTGGCAATGGGCGAGACTGCCCAGGACGTCGTATTCGAACAATTGTCGATCAAAGGGCAGGGAGGACGTAAAGCGCTCGACCAATTCATGCGTCGGTTCGGTGAAGCGGCCGGTCCAGGCTTTTGAGGGAATGCCCGCCTTTTTGGCCGGAGACGTTGTCCGGTCGGAACGAGTGGCCGGCGGGCGAGAGCGACGCTGTACACGCTTGCCGGATTTCATTTCGCTCGAGGTGCCTTTCGACGGGAGGTGCCCCGTGACCGCGAAGTCCCTTGGGACTTGATGATCGCCAGGCGCAAGGCATTGAGCCGGATAAACCCTTCGGCATCCTGTTGGCGATACCCTTGATCCTCTTCGAAGGTCGCGAGATCTTCCCGGTAGAGCGACCAATCGGATCGCCGGCCCGTGACCGTACAGTTCCCCTTGTATAATTTGAGCCGGACCGTGCCGTTCACCCTGCGCTGGGCTTCATCCATGACCTTTTGCAGCAGCATGCGTTCGGGGGCGAACCAATAACCATAATACACGAGTTCCGCATACCGTGAAATCAAGCTGTCGCGCAGGTGAAGAACCTCCCGGTCCATGGTCAGGGACTCGATGCCGCGGTGCGCCGCGTGCAGGATCGTGCCTCCGGGCGTTTCATAGACCCCGCGCGATTTGATGCCCACGTAGCGGTTTTCCACCAGGTCCACCCGTCCGATGCCGTGTTGCCCTCCGAGCCGGTTGAGGAGGCTGAGGAGATTGGCCGGGGACAGGCGCCGGCCGTTCACCGCGACCGGGTCGCCGCGCTCGAACGCGATTTCAATCTGTTGCGGCTTGTTCGGCGCGCGCTCCGGTGAGACCGTCATCTGAAAGATGGATTCGGGCGGGGCTTTCCAGGGGTCTTCGAGAATCCCGCCTTCGTAACTGACGTGAAACAGGTTCAGGTCCATGCTGTAGGGTTTGGCTTTGGTCGCGGTCACGGGGATCCCGTGTTTTCGGGCGTACCGGATCAACTCGCCGCGGGATTGAAACGACCATTCCCGCCACGGCGCGATAATGGCGATATCGGGGTTCATGGCCGCATACGTGAGCTCGAACCGGACCTGGTCGTTCCCTTTGCCGGTGGAGCCATGGCTCACCGCCTGGGCTTTTTCTTTTTGCGCGATCTCGATCTGTCGCCGGGCGATCAGCGGGCGCGCGATCGAAGTGCCCAATAAATAAGAGCCCTCGTACACGGCATTGGCCCGGAGCATGGGAAAGACGTAGTCCTTGACGAACGTTTCCCGGAGATCCTCCACGTAGACTTTCGCAGCCCCCACGGCCTGGGCCTTGTTCTTGATGGCGTGGAGGTCTTCGCCTTGACCGAGGTCCGCGCAAAAGGCGATGACGTCGGCGTCATATTCCGTTCGGAGCCATTGCAGGATTACCGAGGTATCGAGGCCGCCGGAATAGGCCAGCACGACTTTCTGGATCTTGTTGGTATGTGGCGAGCGTGTCGGCATCGTGGTGCAGGGCGTCGGGCGTGAGGCCTCAGGGCCAGGGCCGTCCGAGCCACTCCGTTAAGATCGCTTTTTGAACGTGAAGACGGTTTTCCGCTTGCTGGAGGACCACGGATTGCGGGCCGTCCAACACCGCCGCGGTAATTTCCTCGCCCCGGTGGGCCGGCAGGCAATGCAACACAATTGCCGACGGTTTGGCCCGGTGGAGCAGTCCTTCATTTAACTGGTAGGGGGCCAGGACTTTCACGCGTTCGGTTTGTTCGTGTTCCTGTCCCATGCTCGTCCAGACGTCCGTATAAAGCGCATCGGCGTTCTCCGCGGCCACGGCGGGATCATGGACAATCTCGATGGTCGCGCCCGTTCGGCTGGCTTCTTCGCGGCTTCGTTCGACGATGCCGGGATCGGGTTGGTATTGAGGCGGGCATCCGATGGCGATATGCATCCCCACTTTCGCCCCGGCTTCGATCAACGAATTCGCGATATTGTTCCCGTCGCCCACGTACGCGAGTTTGAGCCCTTTGAAAGAATCCTCGGCAAAAGACCCGTTGACTTCCATCAGGGTGAAAAGGTCGGCCAGGATCTGGCAGGGATGACACAGGTCCGTCAACCCGTTGATGACCGGGATGGTGGCATGGCGGGCCCATTCTTCCAACGTGGATTGCTCGAACGTACGAATCACGAGCCCGTCGAGATACCGTGAAAGCACGAGGGCGGTATCGCCGAGACTTTCCCCCCGGCTGAGTTGGATGGTATCCGATGGAAGGAACAAGGCCTGTCCTCCCAATTGATTCATGCCCGTTTCAAATGAAACCCGCGTGCGGGTCGAGGGCTTCTCGAACAGCAGGCCCAGCGTCAATCCCGAAAGCCATTGAGAAGCCGGTCCGGTCCGCGAGGCAGCCTTGAGTTCCCGGGCAATGTGGAACAAGCGAAAGAGTTGGCTGCCGGATAAGTCGGAGACTGCCAGCAGGTCTTTCGTCCGGCCCGCCGCCGTTGCAGGCGGGGCCGCCGAAACGCCGGGGTCTGGAATGGAATGTCCCAATAGGGTCATACGTCAGGTCCCAATCGGTTCGCGTGAAACATCAACTCTCCCCGTCTTCATGGATGATGCGGAAGCGATTCAAGTCGTTTCTGAAACACGCCGGATAACACGTCCAGCAAGCGATCGATCTCGCCATTGGTCACAATCAACGGCGGCACGAAGCGGAGTACGTTCTCCATCGTGCAGTTGATCAACATGCGCCGGGCCAAACAGTCCCGGACGATCGATTGCCCGTCTATGGAGAGTTCCATGCCTTGCAGGAGCCCCAGGCCGCGAACCGCCGTGACCTCGGAAAACCGGTTCTGCAAGGATTGGAGCCCCTTGTGCAGGTAGGCCCCCGCTGCCCGGCTGCGTTCGAGCAGACGGTCGTCCAGCAAGGCGTTGAGCGTGGCGAGGGCGCCGGCGCAGGCCAGGGGATTCCCGCCGAACGTGGACGCATGGGAGCCCGGACCGAACGCTTGAGCCACGTCGTCGGTGGCGAGACAGGCCCCGATGGGGAGTCCGCCGCCCAGGCCTTTGGCCAGGGTCATGATATCCGGCCGGACGTTGTACTGTTCGTACGCAAAGAGGGTGCCGGTTCTTCCCACGCCGGTCTGAATCTCGTCGAAAATCAACAGCACGTCGCGGTCGCGACAGAGCGCGTGCAATTGTTCCAGAAACGCTCTCTCGGCCACCACCACGCCCCCCTCGCCCTGTATGGGTTCAAGCATCACCGCGGCGGTACGTTGATCCATCTGGCGTTCGATCGAGGAGACGTCGTTGAAGTCGGCGTATTTGAACCCTTGCGGGAGCGGCGCGAATCCCTGCTGCACTTTGGCCTGTCCCGTAGCGGTCAGGGTTGCCAGGGTCCGGCCATGAAACGAGTTCTTCATGGTGATGATCTCGTAACGGTCCGGGCCGTATTTTTCAAAGGAATATTTGCGGGCGAGTTTGATGGCGGCTTCGTTGGCCTCCGCCCCGCTGTTGCAGAAGAACACTTTGTGGGCAAAGGAATGCGCCACCAATCGCTCGGCGAGCAGCACCTGCGGTTCGGAATAATACAGGTTCGACGTATGCAGGAGGTGCCGCGCCTGTCGCTTGATGGCCGTGAGCAGATCGGGATGGCCGTGACCCAGCGCATTGACCGCGATGCCGGCGACAAAGTCCAGGTATTCCCGGTCCTCGGCATCATAGACCTTACACCCTTTTCCCCGAACCAGACTGATGGGGAACCGGGTATAGGTGTCCATGATCGTCCGGGCAGAACGCTGTTGCAGATCTTCAGTCAGCATGACGGCGAAACCTCGCGTGGGAAAAGGCGAATCTAGCACAGGGCTTCTCAGTGGTGCAATGGAATGGGGGTCTATCTCCCTCTCCCCAAAGCGGGAGAGGGTTGGGGTGAGGGGGCGACTGACAATTATCAACGAATGAACGAGCACAAACACGGATGATGAAGGCCTTCAAGGAGGCTAGGGCTGGGTATACGGAATGGACTGAAAATCAGGAGGAATGTGCCGGTTCTATTCAGTCAAGAAAGCGTCTTTTCCGTTGAGAAACATTCAATCTCCGGCACGCGCCATGGTTCGGGCAGGTCTGAGTCGTTGGAGGTCTGGGTGATGAGTTCAAGTACTCGCCTGATTTGCAGATAATTTACCTTCCAAATAGTTCGAAGGGAACACCTCGACTTTATCTATCACTTCCCGCGATAAAGCCCCACCCAATGCAGTCGTTAAATGGTCTTTCAAATTATCAATGTATTTCTTATCCTCTGGAGTAGATAGACCACTGACAACAAGCCAGAAACAATATTTCTTTTTGCCGACAAGGTTTTTTGCATCGGCACATTTATTTATTAAGCGGGAAAGTACCAGTAAGGAACCATAAACTTTTAAGCGATTTTCCGTTTTTACTTTTTCGCTCACGAAGTCTTTTTGATCGTCGTCGTTTAAGTACTGAACCCCATTTTTCCAACTCTTTATGCTTTCCAGTAATTTCGTCTCCTCAATAAGAATAATGGAGTCGGTGTTTGTCACAAAATAGTCGCAACAATTGCATTCACCTAAACCGGCATCTTTCCTCATATCGGGCTTATTGGGACCATCATCCATGCGATATGCCCGGTGGTTTTCAAGGGGACTGCCGGCGATCTCAATCGGTTCTAGAAATTTATTGAGTGCAGTCATAACCCTTTTAGGTAAAGATCGGAAAAGGGTTCGGTTAATTTCTCCTTGATCTTTGCCATCCTGGTTTCAAAATCTTCATCGACCGCACAGCCATTGACAGGAAATCGGTTAAGCGCAACGAGTTGCTCGTCATCGGGATTTTTCTTTACATGAACTTCCAGCCATTTGAGGATATCCGCACTATGCGTGGCAATCACGACGTTCACGCCTTGACGGGACAACTCGAAAAGGGTTTCCGCCATGATGACCTGCCAAGATGGATGCAAATGCGCTTCCGGCTCGTCAATAAAAAGATACGACCCTTTATCCAGTACTTTGCGCTCGATTAGCAGCGCCAGGATACCGAGGTTGGCAATCCCCATGGCCGTGACAGGCAAAGAGAAATTGCGGCCGTTTTCCTGGAAGGACAAATCGCCGGTTTCGGAAATTGCAATCTTTCCGCCCATGACATCGCCGCTGGTCAACCGTTCATACACATCCGGGAACGCCATGTCTCCGGTGTATTCAAACTTCAATGCTCTGGTAAGGTCATAGAAATATCCTGGAACTCCGGTGGTTGGCGCGCGCGCGTTTCTGCTGAAAAATGCGAGAGGACTCTTGATATTTTCCAACACATTTTTCAATTTCCAGTAAACCGGTGATTCCAGGTAGATGAACTTAGCGTATAGCTGAAACGGTTTTATCCAGGAGCCCTCGATGTCGAATCTGATTTCTTCATTTGAAAATTCAAAACTTCCAAAGTCTTCGATGTTGACTTTCGATGAAGCGTGTTCTTCGTTTCTAAGATCAGAGATCCTGGGCACCTGAAAGTTATGAATCAGGTTCTGTCGGATTTTGTACTCTATGCTGGCAATAATAAAGCTTTTTGCATCTGTTTGGCTCAATGTTTCTTTCAACATGTCCAAGGAATGTATAACGTTTTCCCAGTCTCCCTGCTTCCGCTTTTTCTTCTTTTCCCGGACTGACGGCGGCTCATCACTTAAGTCATAGTCTAATCGCCTTCGCTCTTTTTCTGCTTCTTTTTCCATGAATGCCTTCAAAATATCAGCGGCCATCTCCTGCATCTTTGTCGTTTGTCTAATCAGGCTGGGAATAATTTTATCTAACTCTTCGATTGAAGCCTCACGAACAAGAATTCCCAGTCTATCAACTTCTTTCTCGATGTTACGTGGTGAAAGGGCTGCTGACACCTCGACAGCAGGATCACTATCTTCCCACCGATCCATCATCCACAAAGCGAGCTTAACAGGACTTACCATGTAGTCCATATACGTCTCGGCAGGGTTGGCATTCATGGCCTCGAAAAGCGAATACAGGAGCTTGGAGACAAAGCTCTTCCCTGTATTGTTCGGTCCCGCAAACACGGTGAACCTTCCAATGTGGAGTTCCGCATCAGCGAGTTTGCCGATATTCTTAATTTCGACTTTGAAGCTCATATATGATGAAGCATAAACGCCCCGCTCGCTCCAGACAAGCCCCACCCACCCTTTCTTAATCTATCATTCTCGACGCTTGTCCCCGACGTTCTTAATCGGGGATCCAGTCAATCTACGGGAATCCAGAGTCTTTACTGTCTTTGCATTCCTGTCTTCTCCTTCCCATCAGCCTCCCAGTTCTTAGCCACGCTCCCCGCCCGGTGGCCTTCCGGAACATGCGCATGGTATAACCTCAACAATGAGAGCTTGCGAGTCCTGTCAACAACAGAACCCCGATGATGCCCAGTTTTGCCTGCGATGCGGGAAGGAGTTTCTCCCGGAAGCGGCACCTGAAGATCCCCCCGAGACGGATCAGGAGGAGCAGTATTGGCGCACGTTGATCGGTCCCGGGAACTGTGTCCAATTCACGTTGACGGGAGGCTGGTCGTGGAAACCCGCTTGGGATTATTACCGGCGCATGTTTCAACGATTTCACTCCGCGCAAGGACCCCGCTTTTCGCTCACGTGGAACTGGGCCCCGTTTTTTGTCGAGCCCTTTCTCTGGTTTCTGTATCGCAAAATGTACCTGTTTGCGTTCGTGTATTTTATCGGCCCCATCGGTTCCGTTTTTTTAACCAACGACATCTCGGTGCCGATCGTGTGGTCGATCATCGCGAGCGCGAGCGCCAATTACGTGTATTACTGGCACTTGAAGGACCTGGTGCTGAAAGTGAAAGCCAGGGTCGGCCTGGACCATGTCGCCCGCCTGCGGCAGCTCACGGATGAAGGCGGCGTCCAACCCTACGTGTTCTGGTTGGTGGCGGCGTCGCTCTTGTTGAAAGCCGGAGTCTTTTTTGCCGTGCTCGGTGAACCCCCGCTCGACGAAGAGCTTCCATTGCCTGACGGGGAACCGGGCGGAGAAGAGATGGAGGGCCGCCGGATGCTCCTGTAACGGGCGGTCCCGTGAACGAGCCGGGGATCAGAGACCGGGGCCGGCCGGTTGCGACAGTTCCCACATGAACCATGATTGAAACCATTCATAGTCGCTTTGGTAGGCCGTATGCACGGTGGGCAGCCCGTCGTCGTTTTTTTCCTTCAACAGGGTGTAGGTTCGGGGCCAGTTCTTGGTCCACCAGGATTTGAGTTCGCCCGCCGTAAACGGATGGTCATTGGGTTGACGAATACCGGCAGCGGTAATCACGTCCGCGAGAAGCGGCCAATAGCGGTCTTTGCCCAGGTTCAGGGTGCGAAAATGCTCGCGGAGCAAAAACACGACCCACAACTCGGCACTGTGTTTTTTGTTGTGTTTAAAGGGTTGCGTTTGTCGCAGGGGAATGGGGTCGAAGTTTTTGATGATCGACGTATAGTCCGCCCCGCCGTAACTGCCCGCGACCTTGGCGATGTCCTGCAACATGTTGGCCAACTCGACCTCGACGATCGGGGAAGCCGAAGGCGCCGGCTTGGGCCCCAGGGGGTTGACCGTCGTCAGGAGGTCGATCAGGGGTTTTAATTCCCGCAGGCGCGTGACCGCGGCATTGAGGATCTGCGCTGATTCCAACCAGTAATCCGGATCATGCTTGGCAATGCGTTCACGTCCCGGTGGTGGCAGGACGATGGGGATCCAATGGCGCACCAGGACAAACAGGATATACTGCATGTCTCCATCGACTTCCGCCACGCGGTCCAGTACGTTGTGAGGCGTGGTCGCTTCGTGAAAGAACTGCTCGACTTTGTCTTTGATGTTGAGGCGTTGCGCCAGCGTGATCCACCACTGGGCATCGGGTTGAGGGAGATCGGGTTGAGCCATACGCGCCATGACGGGACACGAGACCGTGAAGACTGAGGAACGTGGCTGGCATGGTACGGGGTGCGGGTGAGCAAAGCAAGAGGAGAGAACCGGACGGCCCTGATCGAAGCGAACATTCGGATATGAGGAGGCAGCATGAAACACGTCGTCCTGATTCGCCACGGTGAATCACAATGGAATCTCGAAAACCGGTTTACCGGGTGGGTGGACGTCCCCTTAAGCCCCAAGGGTGAGCAGGAAGCGCGGGAAGCAGGGGAGAAACTTCGGGCCTTTCGGTTCGATCAAGCCTTTACCTCCGTGTTGACGCGGGCCATCAGGACTCTGGAGATCGTGTTGGACGTCATCGGCCAACCCGGGCTGCCGGTTGAACAGAATCAGGCGTTGAACGAACGCATGTATGGCGAACTGCAAGGCCTCAACAAAACCGAAACCGCAGAAAAATACGGAGAGGCCCAGGTGAAATTGTGGAGGAGAAGTTACGACGTGCGGCCCCCGGGTGGAGAAAGTTTACAGGACACGGCCGACCGTGTGCTGCCCTATTACCGGGACCGGGTGTGGCCGCGATTGGCGAAAGGCGAGACGCTGCTGATCGCGGCGCACGGTAACAGCCTGCGAGCCCTCGTCATGCATCTCGACCGGCTCTCCCGCGAAGAGGTGCTCGAACTCAACATCCCCACCGGCGCCCCCTTACTCTACGAACTGGACGACCAGGGCCAAGCCATCGCTCACCGGTATCTCTAACCTCCGTTCTCACCTTCTCCTCTCTGTCATCCCCGACCTGATCGGGGATCCAGAATCGTTTTTTGGGTTTCGTAACTCTCTCCTTTTGGGAGAGGGCAGGGTTACGCATCTCCACTGCTTTGCAGTAGGAGTAATGGTCTACAAAGAGACAGCCAATTGTTGTCCGTTTATCGAAGATCATGGACGGGCGCCAAATTGAGTTGCGTGCTATATGTGTTCATAGTACGCTCTGATTCTTCAAGAGTACCGGAAGATGAAGAGGAAACTTCACCCCATTGCCGGCGTTCTGGCGACTCTGATTATCGCGGCGTTCTGGGTCTCGACTCTTGGCTCGGAACTCTTTGGCACAGAAGACGACATCAGGACCGTCAAGCTCATGATTCCCTGGGGATTTCTGGTGCTCATCCCGTCACTTGTCTTGGCAGGGGGTACTGGCCATGTTCTCGGCCGTGGTAGAACAGACCTATTGGTCACTCGTAAGAGCAAGCGGATGCCGTTCATCGCTACCAATGGCATCGTCATTTTGATTCCGGCCGCGCTGTTTCTGGCCTACAAGGCCGATGCCTATGCATTCGACGCAACCTTTTATGCGGTACAGGTCCTGGAACTTGTCATAGGGGCGCTGAACATCGCGCTCCTGGGTCTGAATCTGGTCGATGGCCTTCGGCTGACGGGCCGGCGTGCTTACACGGTCCTACAAGAGCCGAACGACCGATAACTGATGTACCGGTAAGGGCCGGGTTGTCGGTGGTGGCGAACACTCCCTCAACGTCTGGAGAAGCGCCGTCGCTTGACCGGAAGCGACTCGGCAAACTTCGCGGCCCTGCGTACCCACGTTTTCAAATCATTGTCCGATTCGATACCTGACGGCTCAACCAGCGCCCATCCTTTCATGACTCGTCCCGTGATATTGGCCGGCTTCGTGTGCGGTTTCGCCAGCGTCTCGTCGTGATGTTCTTTGTCGAGCCGCACAATGAGCGATCCTTTCCATGTGCCGACGCACATGTTCCCGTTGATCATGAAACAGACGCCGCCGAACATTTTTTTCTCAGAGAATCCCTTCCGCCGCGACAGTATCGGACGTACCCGTTCAACCAGCACATCTTCGTTCGTCATATCTGCTCACCTATCTCAGGGTTTCCTCGAGTTCGGCGATGAGTTCCCCCATCTCTTCGAACGGTACCAGGTCGAGAAGAACCGCCAGGATTTTTTGCCGGTCGCGGGAGGCAATCACGTTGTCGCCCTCGAGTCCCTGTGCGGCGTCACTCAAGATGGCAATGGGTTCTCCGCCTTGTTGGGCCAGGTCGTCCCACGTCTGGTGCTTGCGTTCCATCACGGCATAAAACTGTTCGATGGGCACGTGAACCAGTCCGAACCGGCTGCCCCATTTTTCACGCACCTGCTCACGGATGGCTTCATGCAGCTGGCCGCACACGGGTTCCGGGATACTCACGCGAACGGCGCAGGTCATCCAATATAGGCTCAGGGCCAGCAGTTCTTTGGTGATGGCTTGCGCCTGTTGTGTGGTCAGGGTCAGTCCGTATTCTTCGAGGAAATCGGGTGCGACGGACGGAGGGATGAGTTGAACGAGGTCCTTTGCCGTCTGTTGGGCTTGATCGGTCATAGTGTGCTCGGGGCGGCAAGAACGAAGAGAGATGCTCGCTTGGCGAGCATACGCAGCCAGGCGTTGTTGAGGCAAGCGACTCGCTTGACACTGAAACCCGGTGAATGCCAGGCTTGCCGTGGCGGTTTCTCTCATACCATCCTGATACAGAAAAGCCGGGGCGGTCAAAGCGATGTCCTATCTCCTGATGGCCATTGCAGGATTATGGATGGCCGATGGGTTGGCCTTATTGGTGGCCCCCCTGCGGATCATCGGGCAGGTCAGGCAAGCCCTCTCAACCTCCCCTTCACTCACGAAATGGTCGGGGGTCAGCCTGGTGGCGGGCCTGATCCTGCTTCTGCAAGCGTCTGATCTGATCTATCCGTGGTTATGGATGGTCACGGGGGTTGCCATGGTGGCGAAGGGGGGATTTTTTCTTTGGTCGAATGACGAGATGCGCCATTCCGTGTTGAAGTGGTGTTTGAGCCGGGAGGCGGTGGATTATCGGTTGTGGGGGCTGGGTTTGTGTATGCTGTCGGTTTTGTTGATCCATGCGTGTGGGTGGCTGTAGGGGCGGACCTGTGTGTCCGCCCTATCAAGGAAAGGTCTTGAAGGGTTGATCGCAGACATCTTCATGGGGTTGACGAGCCTGGCCTGGGGATTGGCGGGGTTGATGGTGGCCATTGTGCCCGCGATGGGGCCCGCCTGGGCCAGGCGGGTTCTCCTGGATCCCTGGTGGCGATTCTGGTTTGCGCACGTGATCCTGCTGATAGGGTTGTTGTTGATGATCGGCACGGCGGATCTCAAGGGAGTTTGGGTCTGGATGGTGTGCGGCGGGCTGGCCGTGGTTAAAGCCTTTCTGTTGCTTGGCGCCACGGCGTCGTGGCGTGAGCGGGTGCTGCAATGGCTCGGCACTTGGCCGCCGTGGCTGTACCGGGGCGGTGGCATGGTTGATCTGGCCTTCGCGGTATGCTTGGCCGCGGATCTCATTCTCCATAGCTAAGGCATGAGCCATGACCCAAGGGAACAGCCAGGACCTGCCCCGGTTGTGGGAGATCCACCAGGCGGCGGCATGGCCGGTTGAGGTGGGCTCCCGCGAAGGCGAACTCATGACCCTGGATACAGTGGTCAGCTGGTGTGCCGCCTATTTTTTCGAAGAACACCATCTCGATCCGCAACGGGTGACGATCCTTGAAGATTGCCTGTCCGATTTGGAGGCCGTGCTTCCGGAATTGAGCGAAGAGCCCCTGGACTATTTCGAGCGGGTCAGGCAGTTGGGCACGTTGTTGCTGGTAGCGGGTCGCCAACAATGAAATGAAACACCGGCTCGCAACGGCACTCGTCGGTGCGTGCCTCGCTCTCTCGACGGGGGCGGCGGCCGCGGAGTTCACGTTCGTGGCCTTGGGCGACATGCCCTATGGCCCGCGCGAGCAAGCCTACCCTGCGTTCAGGACGTTGATCGCGGAGATCAACCGTCGGGCTCCTGTCTTCACCATCCACCTGGGCGACACCAAGTCGGGCGTGGCCCCCTGCTCCGATCGACTGCTGCTGGAGCAGCGGGATCTCATGGACAGCTTCGCGTCGGCCCTCGTCTACACCCCCGGAGACAACGAGTGGACCGATTGTCACCGCCTGCTGGCCGGCGCGTATGACCCCCTCGACAGGTTGCGCTTCATCCGCACGCACTATTACCCGACGGCCCGGAGTCTCGGCCGGCAACCGATCCGCCTCGAGCGCCAGGCGGACGTCATGCGCGGCTTCGAGCCCTTCGTGGAGAACAGCCGATTCCACCGCGGGGACGTGTGGTTTGTGACCGCGCACGTGGTCGGCTCCAACAACAATCTCGACGGCCCTCCCGTTGAAGGTTCCGAGGCGGCCGAGGAATTCCTCGCCCGTGACGAGGCGAACCGGGTGTGGCTGGCAGACTCGTTCGACAAGGCCGCGGCTGCGCACGCCGAGGCCATAGTGGTCGCCATTCACGCCGACATGTTCGGAGACGGGTTCGATCCGCAACGCGAAACTTTTGCCCCCGACTCCGGGTTCAAGGGATTCGCCGAAACCCTCATCATGAAGGCACAATCCTTTCGAAAACCGGTCCTGCTGCTTTTCGGGGACAGTCACGAGTTCCGGGTCTTTCGACCCTTTCCCCGCTCGGCCGGCAACCTGACCGCCGTGGAAGTGTACGGCGCGGAACACATGCACGCCGTCGCGATCACCGTCGATCCGGCCACCCCCCCCATGTTCACCTTCGACCCCGTGCAGAACCCCGCCCTTCCAGCGCTCCTTGATTGACTGGTCAAAACCCCTATGCTACGGTTTCCGTTTAAACTCAATGCGTTGGTAGACGAGTCCCTATGGAAAAAGATCTGAAAAGCATTCTGGGTAAATTGCAGTACACCGACGACGCCAAGGTCGTGCAGCAAATCACCCACCAGACCCGGCAGGTCCAGGAACGCATGTCGGGGATCAAGCACAAGATCGTGGTGATGAGCGGCAAGGGTGGAGTCGGGAAGAGCATGACCACGGTCAATTTGGCCTTGGCCTTGGGACGACAAGGTCACAAGGTCGGGATCATCGACGTGGATCTCAACGGGCCCTGCGTTCCCCGCATGATGGGCATTCTGGGCAAGGGGCTTGAGGTGACGCCGGATGGGGCGCGACCGCCGGAAGGGCCTTATGGCATCAAAGTGGCTTCCATGGATTTCTTGCTCAACGATGCGGCTCCCGTGCGGTGGAAAGGCCCGATGGATTTGAGCCCCGTGTGGTTGGGGCTCATGGAAATGAACGTGATCCGGGAGTTCCTCGCCGATATTCTTTGGGGGGACTTGGATTATTTGTTGGCCGATCTTCCCCCGGGCGCCGCGGCGGATAAACCTCCGGTTATCGCCGGCTTCCTTCCGGATCTTGCCGGCGCGGTAGTGGTCACGACGCCTTCGGAAGTGGCCTCGAACGTTGTGCAGAAGTCGATTGGCTATGCCACGGAACTGGGGATCACCGTGTTGGGGGTCGTGGAAAACATGAGCCAATACCGCTGCCCGTCGTGTGGTGCCGAGAATGCGTTGTTCGACGGCAATACCGAAGGCATGTGTGAAGCCCTCAACCTGCCGTTGCTCGGCCGCATTCCCTTTGACCGGAACTTTGCCAGGACGTTTGATAAAGGGACCCCGTTGCTGGATGAGGAGTATCCGACGATCCGGCGCTATACGGATATTGTCGTGCGCATTCAATCGATGTTGGATTTCAAAAAAGTTCTGGCTGAAAAGCTGTAACGAACGATGCAATTTACCTCTTTTACCTTCAACTCTCCCGCGTGAGGCCGTTATGAAATTTGTCTGCTTGAACTGTGAAACGTATATGAGTTTTGAAAAGGTGGAGAAACCCGCCGAAGGGTCGCTCGGGGTGTTTTTCGCCTGCCCTTCCTGTGAGGCGAAGGTTTCCATGGTGACGAATCCGGGCGAAACGCAAATGGTCAGTTCCCTGGGCGTCCAGCTTGGTGGGCGGACAGAAGCCGCTTCCCCATTGGAAATGACGAAGGGTACGTTAAAAGAAGAAGTCGGGGCTCCGGCAACGTCGGGGTCCATGGCGGCCTATCTGAACGACAAAATTCACGCAGGACAGAACACAAGCCCCGCAGCCGGTGCCCCCGCGAAGGAAGGTGAGTCCGGCGGTTGTCCTTTTTCCACGATGGTCGCGCAAATGGGATTAACCACCGGCGAGTCCTCCACCGGCACGCAACCGGCCGCGCTTCAATGGAGCTCCGATGCGCAGGAACGGTTGGACAAATTACCGTCGTTTGTGCAGCCGATGGTCAAGGGCAGCGTGGAAACGTATGCGCGGAAGAACGGTTATACGACCGTCACCCTGCAAGTCATGGATGATTCGAAGAATTCATCGAACGGTATGACCTGGTCGCCCGAAGCCGAGGAACGATTGAGCAACATACCGGATTTTATTCAGCCCATGGCCCGCAAGGAAATTGAACGGTTGGCCAAGGAACGTGGCGCGACCACGGTCTCCGCCGAACTGATGGACGAAGCCAAGGAAAAGTTCATGAAGTTCATGTGACGCGGGTTTTTCAATGAGTTGTTTGAAAGGCGGCTGTGAAAACAGCCGCCTTTTTTGTCTCGCTGAAAACGAGAGCCTTCTCTCGTTAAGAAAATTCCTTCCAATTCGCGTACGGCTTCAGCCGGTAAATTTCTTGAACGGGCTTCGGGGGCACGACGCCCTGTTGCTCCAGCAGGTGGGCGGTCTGCCACAGGGGCAACCCGACAATGGTGGGATAATCTCCTTCGATCTTTTCAATGAACCGCGCCCCTTCTCCTTGAATGGAATAGGCGCCGGCCTTCCCTAAACTTTCTTCGGTCTCCAGATAGCGCTTGAGTTCGTGGTCCGTGAATGGTGTCATCCGGACCCAGGCAGTTTCGACCTGCAGGAGGGTCACGTGTGCGGCCTGGTGAATGAGCGCGATGCCGGTGTGTACCTGGTGACTGCGTCCCCGGAGTTGCCGCAGCATGGTGTCGGCGTCGTGGAGATCTTGCGGTTTGCCCACCAGGGTGCCGTCAATTTCAATCACCGTATCGCCGCCTATCACCAGGTCGTCCGGGTACCGGTGTGCAATGGAGAGTGCCTTGTCGAGCGCAAACTGTTTCGCCTGGTCGGGAGGCAAAAGATCGGGTGAGCGGATTTCCTCGGCCGTGGGAGGTATGATGTCAAACGCGATGCCGAGCAGGGCCAGCAATTCGCTACGGCGCGGAGAGGTGGAAGCCAGGATGATGGACACGGGTTCTCGATGGGGGTTACGTCGGTGCGGCGGCAATGGCTTCGACGTCGGGTGCGACGTGTCGGGAGACGTATTCGTGGAGCAGTCGTTCAACGTCTTGAGCGTTGTTGGTTTTGACCATGTGGGCGCGCAGGGCGGCCGCATGCGGAAAGCCGCTGCAATACCAGCCCAGGTGTTTGCGCATGCGCGGGAAACGGGGGGCGTCGTGAAACCGTTCAAAGGTGTGGGCGTGCTTCAGCATCATGTCGAACCGGTCTTCCCGGGAGACCGCCGGTTCGGAGACCGGATACCGGGAGCGTGCTCTCACGGCCTCCCGGATCGATTCTTTGCCGTGAAAGATCCACGGGTTTCCCAGGGCCGCCCGGCCGATGAGAATGCCGTCCACCCCGCTGGCCTGGATGCGGGCAATGGATTCGTTTAAAGAGCCGATGTCGCCGTTGCCCAACACGAGGATATCTTGTTGGCGAATCTGAGTCGCGGCTTCGGCAATCGCTTCCCAATCCGCGTCGCCCCGATACATTTGTTGTAAGGTTCGACCGTGGATGGACATGACTTCCGGCCGGCCTTGGACGAGACACGCGCTCCATTCCTTGATAATAACGGAGTCGTACCCCAGGCGCGTTTTCACTGAAAGCGGAAGGGCGGCACGTGGCAGAGCCGGATGGTCCTGCGCGGCACGCACCATGCGCACCTTTTCGACGATGCCGGGTTTGAGCCCGGCTTCGGCCAGGGTTTGCCCTTCGGCCCAATCGTGAAGCCCGCGTTCGGCTGCGGCCATGATGTCGAGCGCCAGTTCCGGCGTTTTGATGAGCCCGGCGCCGGACCCGGATGAAGCCACGTTTTTTGACGGACACCCCATGTTGATATCCAGGCCGTCAAACCCGAGTTCACTCACCACGTGAGCGGCCTGGTAAAACAGAAGAGGATCTTTGCCGTACAACTGGGCCACGATAGGGCGTTGTCCGGCGGTATACCGTAACGGCTCCCAGCCCATGACCCGACCATGACAAATATCATGGACGTTGGTGAATTCGGTAAAGAGCACGTCCGGCCGGCCATAGGTGGCGATGACGTGGCGGAACGCAATATCGGTGACTCCGTCCATGGGGGCCAACCCGATGATGGGCCGCGGAAGGTGATGCCAAAAGCTCATGCGCGTTGAAGAGGACGACATAGAGTACAATAAAGATAGAAAGTTCAATATAAAATAGAGAGTTCAATGGAGCATTGTCCAGCGCAATGTTCGGAAAGACTTGCAAGAGGTGATTGCCATGATGAACCGGCGTAACTCGAATAATTTTCCACAGGCCGCTCCCGAGTCGGAAACGAGCCTGCTGTCCCACGAACTGTCGGACGAGCATGATGAAGTGCTGGCCAGACTTCAACGCGTCCTGTCGAGGTCATCCAAGGACCGGCGGAGCCACATGGCCGAAGGGATGTTGGCCAGCGTCGTCATGCCGCCAGCTGATCAGGAATCGGGAGCGAGCCTGCTGTCCCACGACCCGTCGGGCGAGCACGAAGCACTGCTGGGCAGACTTGAAAGGATCCTTGCGAATTCCTCCGACGACCTGCGAAGCACATTGATCCTGGGAATGTTGGCCGGCGTCCTCAGGATGGCCGAACAACCGCCCGACCTGTTGGACGTGAAGATCATGAGCCGGGCGCTCAAGGAACTGCAACATGCGTTCCGGGTGTTTCAGCCCTATGAGCACTGTATGAAAGTGAGCATCTACGGGTCAGCCAGAACGCCTGCCGACGACCCCAATTTTCAATTGGCTGCCCGGTTGGGGCTGTTGTTGAGCCGGCGCGGGTTCATGGTGATTACCGGCGCGCGGCCGGGCATCATGGAAGCCGGTCACCAGGGAGCGGGCAAAGACATGAGTTTCGGCGTCAATATCATCCTGCCCTTTGAGCAATCCGCGAACGCCACCATTGCCGGCGACCCTAAGCTGGTTCACCTGAAGTACTTCTTTACCAGGAAACTTCTGTTCGTGCGGGAATCGCAGGCGGCTGCCTTTTTCCCCGGCGGGTTCGGCACCATGGATGAAGCGTTTGAATTGTTGACCCTGATTCAGACCGGCAAGGCGAATGTCGTGCCGATTGTGTGTCTTCAGGCGCCGGGCTCTGATTATTGGAACCGGTGGATGGATTTTGTATCGCACCACTTGTTGCCTCGAGGCTTTATTTCGGAATCCGATTTGTCATTGTTGAAAATTTTCGACAATGCCGAGGCCGCGGCCGACGAAATTCAACACTTTTACCGAAACTATCACTCGTGCCGTTTTGTGAAAGAGTCTTTGGTCATCCGGATGCGACACCCCCTGACGCCTGATCAACTTCAAGAAGTCCGGGCCGGTTTCCAGGATCTCGCTCCGAATGGGGTCATCGTACAAGGGAAAGCGTTAACGTTGGAACACGATGAGCCGGAAGTGGCCTCCCTCCCCAGGTTGATTGTCCCCTATCATCGACAGGATGCGGGCCGACTCAGGCAACTTATCGATTGGTTGAATGGATTGCCGCAGGGTTGAGTTCACAAGTCCCAAGTTGTGGAAGGGTAATCGGGACCGTCCATCGAAGAGACACCAGGAAACGCGATGAGGGTTTGGCCTCCGTAGGGATTCGTGTTATGGTTTTGAACGATGAGCGAGTCCCCGGCCAACCCATTTTCAGGACAGGATCCGACGGTCGTGTTGTATCATGCCGATTGCGCCGATGGATTCGGTGCGGCGTGGGCGTTGTGGAAAAAGTATCCGGATGCGCACTATCTGCCGGTCGAACACGGACTGAGCCCGCCGTCGGGTTTGGACAACGACCACGTGGTGATGGTGGACTTCAGTTATCCTCGTGAGGTCATCGAACGCCTGGCGGAGTCCACGGCCAGTTTCCGGATCCTGGATCACCACGTCACGGCGCAGGCTGCGTTGGCCGGTCTCCCGTACGCATATTTCGACATGAAAAAAAGCGGCGCGGTGTTGGCTTGGGAATGGGCGCACCCGGAGCCGGTCCCCTGGTTGCTCCAGTACATTCAGGACAAGGATTTGTGGGAATGGCGGTTGCCCGAGAGTCGTGAAATCAATGCCGCGTTGGCCTCGTATCCGTTTGATTTTCAGGTCTGGGACGGTCTGACGCAGGACACGTTGGAAGTCGAAGGTCGGGCGATTCTTCGACGGGAAGACGTCCTGATTACAACAATTGTCGAGGAGTCAATCCTGGTTGACTTTGAGGGCGAAACAGTGCCGGCGGTGTATAGTCCGGTGATGACCAGTCAAATCGGAGAACGTCTGTGCCAGGGATTTCCGTTTTGCATCATTTGGCACCAACGGGACGGCCGGCGATATTTCAGCTTGCGTTCGAAACCGGGGACCGTTGACGTCTCCGCCATTGCCGCCCGACACGGGGGCGGTGGGCACGTCAATGCCGCGGGCTTTTCGATCCCTCTTGAATCGGCGGATATCCTGAATCCCATACCGGGGTAGCGTGGCGTTGCGGCCTTCTGAAGCCCCCCTGCGTTCATCCATAACAGCGTGGTTCCATGATTCCATTACGTGACGATAACCCGACGGAAATCAGACCCGTCGTGACCATTGGGTTTCTGGTTGCCTGCGTGGTGGTGTTCCTGAATCAGGTGATGCTGGTGCAGGAGAACGGGCAAGCTTTTGTGTATCAGTATGGGGCCA
>OY763007.1:2507500-2626897 GCA_963667115.1 Nitrospirales bacterium
GATAGGTGGGAGACTGTGAAGCGGGGGCGCTAGTTCCCGTGGAGTCATCCTTGAAATACCACCCTTATTTTTCCGACATTCTAACCTGGCTCTGTAATCCAGGGCAGGAACAGTGTCTGGTGGGTAGTTTGACTGGGGCGGTCGCCTCCTAAAGAGTAACGGAGGCGCCCAAAGGTTCCCTCAGGCTGGTCGGCAATCAGCCGTCGAGTGTAAAGACAAAAGGGAGCTTGACTGCGAGACGGACACGTCGAGCAGGGACGAAAGTCGGGCTTAGTGATCCGGTGGTCCTGGGTGGAAGGGCCATCGCTCAACGGATAAAAGGTACGCCGGGGATAACAGGCTGATTTCCCCCAAGAGTTCACATCGACGGGGAAGTTTGGCACCTCGATGTCGACTCATCGCATCCTGGGGCTGAAGCGGGTCCCAAGGGTCGGGCTGTTCGCCCGTTAAAGCGGTACGAGAGTTGGGTTCAGAACGTCGTGAGACAGTTCGGTCCCTATCTGTTGTGGGCGTAGGAGATTTGAGAGGGTCTGTCTCTAGTACGAGAGGATTGAGATGGACGGACCTCTAGTGTGCCGGTTGTCGCGCCAGCGGCAGCGCCGGGTAGCTATGTCCGGTTTGGATAACCGCTGAAAGCATCTAAGCGGGAAGCCAGCCTCAAGACAAGATCTCCCGGAGGGTAACCTCCCTAAAGGCCACTCGTAGACTACGAGTTTGATAGGCTGGGTGTGGAAGAGCTGTAAAGCTTGAAGCTAACCAGTACTAATCGGCCGTGCGACTTAACATCATTTTACTTCTGATAGACATGACCTCCCGATAGCGGGAAGTAGACGACGGGAAACATGAGGGATGTAGACAAGGGCAGCGTTTTTCGTCCCATCATGGATTTCCGAGATCACAGCGATTACCAAATTCCCGGTGACCATGCCGGAGGGGCCACACCCGTTCCCATCCCGAACACGGAAGTTAAGCCCTCCAGGGCCGATGATACTGCAGCCGCGAGGCTGTGGGAAAGTAGGGCGTTGCCGGGTTCTTCTGAAGCCCACGGATGTGCGAATCCGTGGGCTTTTCTTTTATCCTTGTCCGCGACGGTGCTTCATCGGGGACAGGCCGCGCATCGCCCCGATGAAAAAGAGTGGTCTTCGAAAAGCAGGTTTGCTACTCTTGGAGAACATTTCATTGATCGTCCGGCTCACGTGAGCACGTAAGGCTGCATGAGACACATTACCTTTGGGACTTCAGGGTGGCGAGCCGTTCTGGGGGAAGACTTTACGTTTCAGAACGTCCGAATGGTCTGTCAAGCCATCGTCCACATCCTGAAACAGGAAAAGATCGGGCACCGAGGCCTCATCATCGGCTATGATTCCAGGTTTCTTGGTGAAAAATTTGCGAAGACCGCGGCTGAAGTGTTTGCGGGCCACGGCATGTCGGTGTTGCTTTGTGATCGGGAAACACCCACTCCGGCCATTTCGTACCACGTCCTCCAGCACAACCTGGCCGGCGGGGTGAATATTTCCGCCAGTCATAACCCTCCTGAATATAACGGCATCAAGTTTACACCGGAGTGGGGAGGCCCTGCGCTTCCTGAAACCGCCCGAGCTATCGAACAACGGCTTCTTCACCTGCTGCACGGGGAGCATGTCAAATGGCTCCCGTGGGAGAAGGCGGAGCGAACGCAAATGGTGCAGTTGTTTGATCCGTGTCCCGATTATTTGGCAGCACTGGGGAAGCATATCGACGTGGATGTGATCCGCGAGGCCGACCTTCGTGTGGCCATGGATCCCCTTTACGGCACGTCGCGCGGCTACCTGGATAAGTTCCTCAGGGATGCCGGCGCGAAAATGGCGGTCCTTCATTATTGGCGCGACCCCTATTTTGGGGGAATTCGCCCTGAGCCCACGCGAGAGACGACGGCGGAGTTACAAGAAACGGTGAAACAAGGACAAGCCCATATCGGGTTGGCCACCGATGGAGATGCCGATCGATTCGGTGTTGTGGACCGGGACGGCAGCTTTATCGACGCGAATATTGTTTTGGCGTTACTGGTGGATTATCTGGCGACGACCAGACATTGGACCGGCGACGTGGGACGATCCGTCGCCACCACGCATCTCATCGATCGCGTGGCACACCAGCACGGTTTGGGCGTCCGGGAAACGCCCGTGGGATTCAAATATCTCGCGGAACTCTTGGCCAAGGGAGAGATCTTGATGGGTGGAGAAGAAAGTGCCGGCCTGTCGATCCAGGGGCACGTGCCGGAAAAGGATGGGATTCTGGCCTGCCTGCTGGTGACGGAAATGATTGCCCGAACCAAGAAGCCGATCCGGGAACTGACGGACGAGTTGTTTGATCGGGTAGGCGCAGTCTTTTCATCCCGAGAAGACCAGACCCTCACGGACACGATGAGAGAAAATTTGCTCAAAGTCCAAGCATCGCCGCCTGCTGATCTTGCGGGAAAAGTGATTCAGCAGGTCAACACCCTTGATGGCTGCAAGCTCGTGTTGGAAGACGGAAGCTGGTTCCTTTTCCGTCCTTCCGGGACGGAACCGTTGGTGCGCTGTTATGCGGAGGCATCGACTCGTCAGGAATTGGAGGCGCTGATGGCAGCCGGCCAACAACTTCTGCAACGCAACCCCAAAAAGGCGAGTTGACGCGCCATGTCGGGCCTGCCCTGAACCCTCTGCGCGTGATCGTTCCCCGCCGTTACCTGTCACAGCCACGTGGCCCAGTGGTTTCGAGCAAGCCTCGCCGACGTCTCGGTTCGCCCGATGCCTCGCTGTGCGTAGCCGTAGGGAACGACGATCGTTGGTCCCGGCATGGTCGGCCGAGGCGGGACACTCCATCGTATGGCAACGGTAATAAAGGGAAGAAGGGAGAGAATGAATAAGGAATTGTCAGTGGCTGTGGAATTAGCTCGCCAAGCAGGCCAAGCCGTGATGGACGTCTATGCCACGGATTTTGCCGTGGCGTATAAAGGCAAGAACGATCCTGTGACCGAGGCCGACCGGCAAGGGAACGACCTGATTGTGAAAGGCCTGCAAGCGGCTTTTCCCCGGGATACCGTGGTGGCCGAGGAAAGTCCTTTCCCTGATGCTATCCCAACCTCCGGGCGCGTCTGGTACGTGGATCCGCTGGATGGCACAAAAGACTTTATCGCCAGGAACGGAGAGTTCTCCGTGATGATCGGGCTTGCCGTAAACGGGCAAGCGCAACTCGGTGTGGTGTATCGACCGGAGGGGGACGTGCTGTATGCCGGAGCCGTGGGAAATGAGGCGTGGATGGAACTAGGGGGTATCCGGTCGACCTTGGCGATCAAGGAAAGAGATTCCGGAAGACTGCTCACCTTGGCGGTCTCTCGATCGCATCGACATCCCATGGTCGAAAAGATTGGCCAGGCTCTCGGCGTCGGAAACGAGATTCCATTGGGAAGCGTTGGATTGAAAATCGGCCTCATTGCGAGGGGAGAAGCCGACGTGTATCTGGAACCCGGTCCCTATACCAAACTCTGGGATTCTTGTGGTCCGGAAGCGATCCTGCGGGCGGCAGGTGGAGAATTTACCACGATTTTGGGCCAACCCCTGGTCTATGGCTTACGACAACTCGCCAACACACATGGCCTGCTGGCGAGCAATGGGTGCTGTCATGAACGAGTGGTGCAAGCCCTGCGACCGGTCGTGGAAGAGCTGGGGCTGGCGAGAAACTCGGGCTAGAGTTGCGCGCAGACGGCTTTCACTTCGGTGTAGAGATCAATGGCTTCATGGCCCATCTCCCGACCCCATCCTGACTGTTTGTATCCACCGAAGGGAAGGGCGGCGTCCAGGATGTTATGGCAGTTGATCCAGACCGTTCCGGCCCGGAGCCGAGCGGCAATGCGATGGGCCTGACTCACGTCTTTGGTCCACACCGCGGCGGCTAAGCCGTACACGCTGTTATTGGCCTTTTCCAGTACCTCTTCAAGATCGGTAAACGGTTCCGCGCAGACCACGGGTCCGAAAATTTCCTCTTGAACGACCTTCATGTGTTGAGTGGTGTTCACGAGCACGGTCGGCTCAACAAAATATCCCTTGTCACCATACCGGTTCCCTCCGACGACCGCTTCGGCTCCCTCATTCATCCCGGACTCCACATATCCCAAGACGCGCTGTTGTTGTTCATCGGAAACCAGGGGTCCCATTTCGGTGGTCGCCTCCATGCCGGGTCCAAGTTTAATCTGTTTGGCCTGATCAGCCAGGCCCGCGAGCACGTGATCGAAAATCTTTTTCTCGACATAGAGTCGTGAGCCGGCACAGCAACATTGGCCATGGTTGAAGAAAATGGCATTGGACACACCGGGGATCGCCGAAGCCAGGTCCGCATCGGGCAACACCACACTGGGCGATTTACCTCCCAATTCAAGCGTCACTTTTTTCAGGTTCCCGGCGGCGGCATGGACGATCGAACGGCCGACTTCAGTGGATCCCGTAAAGGCGACCTTGTCGACGTCGGGATGCGCGGCGAGCGCGGCTCCGGCCGTTTCCCCAAAGCCGGTGACGATATTCAGGACGCCGTCCGGGAATCCGGCTTCACACGCCAACTCTCCCAACAGGAGCGCGGAGAGAGGCGTCTGCTCGGCGGGCTTCAAGACGATGGTACACCCTGCCGCCAAGGCAGGACCCACCTTCCACGCCGCCATGAGCAGTGGAAAGTTCCAGGGAATAATCTGTCCGACCACCCCGATGGGTTCTCGCAAGGTGTAAGCATGGAACTGCGCCCCGGGCGCATAGGGGACGGAAATAGGAATCGTGTTGCCCTCTATTTTTGTGACCCAGCCCGCCATGTACCGGAACAGATCAATCGCCATGGGGACGTCGGCGACCCGTGCCACGGCTATCGGTTTGCCGTTGTCAAGAGACTCCAATTGTGCAAACTCTTCGGTACGCTGCTCCATGAGATCGGCCAATCTCCACAGGAGCTTTCCCCGTTCGGACGGGGTCAGCGTTCGCCATGGTCCCTGCTCAAACGCGTGCCGTGCCGCCTTGACCGCGCGATCGATGTCTTCCTTTTGCCCAGCCGGCACCTGGCACAACACGTCACCCGTGCCGGATTAAAGGTAGGAAACGTGTGTTCGGATAAGGTATTGCCCCATTTCCCATCAATCAGGATTTTCAGCGGCGCAGACAAAAATCCTTGAATCAGGGGAGTCATCTCTGTCGTGGCGGCAATCATGGTTTTCCTCCAAGGTCTTTTATAGTGAGAAGAGGAATATTCCTCAGCAATGGAATCCAACTGGTCCGGCGAGTACCCGGCTTTTTTCGAACGGTATTATGCTCCAATTTTTCCCCTTTCGTCTACTTAAAAGCTTCGGGATTTATCCCTTTAAATTGACGGGCTGCGGCAAGCGTTTTGCCAGCAGTTTGTAAGGCGCACGGGCGCACGACTCCACCATCCTGCGGAACGGCGGGATATACATGCCAAGAAATCTTCGCTGTCTCCTGTTTTCTGTTCGTCCGTAATTGTCGATGAGGGACTCAACTGATGAGTACCAAACCAGTGGAGGATGAATGACCCGACACTGCCGTTTCGTGATTACGTCTTCAATGCAGCGAGGCCAATCCGTGACCCTCGTGACAGGAACGGCATGTCTGACAAAGTGGAGGGCTGCTCGATAAGACATGGTATAAGCAACCGCTCCTGACGCTCCTGTCCCTTTCAGACCGGGAGCGCGAAGATGGGACAGGTAATGGTCAAACAGGCCAATGACGCCCTGCCGACGAACATAGGCCCTTGAAGAATAGAGTTGCGTGAGTTCAGCATCGTGGTAATACCGGCCAGTCAGGAACTCAACTAGTTGGGGAGAGGGAACGGCATCATCCTCCAAGATCAGGGCATAGGCTATATTCTCAGAGACAATTCGCCGATAGACCTTGATATGTGACAAGGCACAGGCAAACTCGGCATGGGACAGGATTCTTCCCGCTCGTCGCGTGGCAACACGGTCAATCTGGTCTTCATACTGAGGATCGAGTCCATGGCGACCGTCCACGGCATCGACAAACTCAAAGTCGATACCGAGATTGCACAGGGCCTCTGAAATAGCTTCACGCCGTTCGGTGCAATCTAATAGGGACACCACAAAGACGGGGATCGTGGGCGGCATGGCAGTCTTTCTTGGAAAGATGGACCATCAGCCACCGACCGGACATGGTCGGGCCGATTCCGTCCTCCAAGGAGACTGGATGACCCTGCGTATTTACCTGTTCATGATCACCAACCCTGACGATAGCTAGTCGCCATGTTCGGTGATAGGCTCTTGTATTGAGCAGGCGACCCGACAAGGGTGCCCCTCGGAGAACGGAATACTGGGAGTGTATTGATGTTGGTAGGCTATGGCAAGCCTTGGCATTTGATAGCATGCTTTCATTATGCAGGAATTGGTGCCACCGACCCCACAGCACCTGATCGCGTTTGTGATGCTGGTCGTAGTCGGCACGCTTGTTGTGCTATATTTCGAGTGTTACGAGAGTGCGGCTTGTTCCGTGTCGCATGTCTTATCTGATCTGGTCTCCGTCCTGCTCGTGAGTGCCGGATGGAGTATTATCCTAGTGGAGGTCGCCATGTTTGTTGAATCCTGGATCAAGGAACGACGTGAACGACGGTACAAGGAAGAACGGCAATCACTCGTCGAAGAGCTACGCGCCAAGATTCGCTCAACGGGCAAACCGTTAACCGAACAAGACCTTGAAGAATTAGAGCAGGAGACTGGTCACGTTTTGCCGACCAATTCCCGATAGGTCATCGGCTTCCCTGGCATGGCTCCAAAGAGAGCCTGCATCCGGTCTACCGTATCTACCTGACAGTTCCCTTCATTTAGCCGGAAGGTGAACTCGTCAACATACCGATCCAGGTGCTTCACGCTCACTTGATGGAAGGTGCCTTCCAGCCCGCGTTTCAAATTGGCCCACACGCTTTCAATCCCGTTCGTATGCGCCATCCCCCTCACGTACTCATTCGCTGAATGGTTCAGGGTTTCATGCTGATACCCTTTGCGGGTCAGCCCACGATAGGCTCCATGATTATCGGTATAGACTTGTGACCCCTGTTCGACGTGTCGCTGGATCTCCGTCCACAAGGTCAGCCGATCCGTCCCTGTCACCGACTTGGCAATCGTCTTGCCGTCCCGTGCGCGCATGCCCATAACGGCTTGTTTCCCGGTCGATCCACCGCCTTGAGGCTTCGTGCCTTTTTTCAGACGTTTGTTGCGCTCTTTGCCCCCGATGTACGTCTCGTCAATCTCCACAATGCCGGAAAGCAAAATCGACTGCGAATCACAGGCTTTCCGAAGCCGATGCAGCATATACCAGGCATGCGGTTGTTTGATCTTGATCTTTTTGCTTAACTCCATGGAGGAAATGCCCTTCCGATCCGTCAAGAACAGATACGCGGCCATCAGCCATTTGCGCGCGTCGATCTTGTTGCGTTCAAGTGGCGTATTGGTGAAGACCGTGAAGTAGGCCCGACACATCCCACACCAATAGGTGCCTGCCTTCTTTTGAGGCGTAATCTTGTCAGTCTTGTCGCACTTCGCACAGACCGGCTGTCCGTGCCACCGGACCCGCTCGAAGTACTGAATGGCACTCTCGACCGTCGGATATAACTCATTGATTTCAAACAGGCTTAAGGTCTTGGCTTTGTGTGTCGGCATCGTCTTCTCCCTTCGTGAATACTGAAAGCATACTAGCACGATAGAGAAGGTTTGTCAAGTTAAAGGGATAAATCCGTGATCCCGCACGTTTGCTGCACGGGCCTTGCCTCTTGTTCTACCAGATAAGGCTTTGCGAATAAATATCAACTCGAGAAGGAACACGGGGGCAAAGAAAACGGCCCTGGACGGTTCAGCCCAGGGCCCTGGTGGAGGGGGACGGGTGCCCTGACTTTTTGGTTTCCCGACGCGGTCGGCGCACTGGAGAATGCGATCTCCCGTGCCACGGTACTTCAGATGCGGGATTCGATCCACCCCGTTGTGGTAGGATGCCGGGGGAACAAGGGCCGGAGTCTTGACGTCAAGGCGGGGTTCCATCTGCCGTTTTCATATGTTCATTCTATTTGATTCAAACATTTGGATTTCCCAGGTTGGACTACAGTCAAAGGACGGCGCAGCAGTTCGTCATTTTGCAAAAAAGCGTGGTGCTATTGTGGCAATTCCGGAAATAGTACAGCTTGAAGTCGAGGAGAAACTAAAGGAATCCTTGCTCAAGTTGAGGAAAGAGATAGAGGAGAACCACCGCAAATTGTTGCCCTATATGGGTAAGCTGCAACCCATTCACCTCCCATCCGAAGAAGACATACAAAAGGCCGTCGCGAAAATTATTCCTGACTTCGACCTCCCAATCCGCCTCATCCCCTTCAATGTCGATGTAGCCAGGTCTTCCATGATGAAGCTTCTACAGAAAATTCCGCCCTCAGCCCCAAGAGAGCAATTCCGTGATGGCGTCATTTGGGCTCACTGTTTGGAGTTACTTGACGAGGGTGATGTTTACCTCGTGTCTGAGGACAAAGACTTCTACACTGGAAAGGACTATAAGAACGGTTTGGCTGGTGAGTTGGTTGACGAAATGAAGCAGCGGTCTGAAAAACACGAGGTTAAGTTGGTGCCAAATTTGACAGAATTACTGGAAGAAATCCGCATCCCGTTCGAACTGGACACCACTCAAATCTTCAATTCCGTTAGAGCGCAACAAAGTGAGCACATAGAAGAACTATTGTCCTCCCACGGCTTCGAACTTTACGGTAGCGCAGAAGGCCAAGTAGATTGTTTCGCGACCGAAGAAGCACAGAAGGTCTATTTTACGTTCAGCTTTACTCAACCATGTCGTGATGTCACAGAGACCGGACGGCGCGACGGGAAACTCAAGTTTCAAGGGTCTGGCTTTCTGAATCCGGATACGCGGGAAACAAGTGAAGTGCGACTGTCAAGAACTCGGCTCGACTATCCCGATTGGGAATGGAAACCTGGTGGGCCAGCGAGTGGTAGCGTGTTTGTCTCAGCGCACTTCAATGCCCCCATGGTTCATAGCCTCCGGGTTCCTCTTGATACATCGTAAGCAGAACCATCCTGGCAGAAAATTCCATCCCTTTGGTTGTCTGACGCAGAATCGGCCATAGTACACCGCTCCTGAGGATAGTACGGAACACGAGAAAGCAGGGACGGAGGAACAGGGAACACGGGTGAACAGGACTTCCTGGGCCGTCCCAGGAAGGGTGAAGACGTCCCGAGAAGAAGCCTGAAATTGGGCCTGGGACAGGGGGTATAAAACAGGGTGTAAAAAATGTAATGAAGGTCTCCAACGCCCCGTCAATACAGGCGATTCTCCATTGACAAGATTTTGTGCTAGAATGCGGGTCGATCCATTGGGGACGGCACGCAGGCCGTCCCCTACGGCCGAGAAAATGATGCTGACACGAACACCAAGGGGGCGTAGCTATGCCTTTTGACGAGCGGGCCAAGGCTCGTTATTTCTCAGGCATGCGTCGCCGGATCGTCGAATTACGCGCCCAATCGGAACGCAGCCTGGATTTTGCCATCGACACGATGATGCTGGAACGCGCCGAGAGTTACTTTACGGTTGAAACCGGTCTGGCGGAAATCGATCGGATGATGACGCTCATCGAAGAGGAATTGGATGAGGTCCGGGAACTGACCCATGCCCACCGCCTGGAAGCTCGCCTCGAATTCATTGAGGATCGTTTTGAAGATTTCAATAGCGAAATCTATCAACGTCCCAAGCGACGTCGGCGAAAAATCAACCTGTTCGATTTCTTCAAGAAAGCGACAGGAAGCGGCGAAACCACGGCTTCTCAAGGAGAAATCAACTCTCACCAGGAAGCGTATCAGGCTTTGGGCCTGGACTTCGGGAGTTCGATGACGGCGGTGACCCGGGCCTTTCGTCAAAAAGCCAAAAAACTCCATCCCGATATTAATAAGGGTGACCGTAGCGCCGAACCCGAATTGAGGCGCATCATCGAGGCCTACCAATTTCTCAGGGCGGATTCCAGTATCCCGCGTACCGAAGCTCACGGGACGGAAGACCAAACATGGTAAGGCCCTGCGCCGTCAAATTTTTTCTTGTCATCCCTGTATGTGTTCAGTCATTCGTTGACACTTTCCGTTTTTTCTTTCCCTTGCCTTTGAAAGACAACCCCCTCAATCCCCCTTCTCAGGGGGACGGCAGAACTCCTCTCCCCCCTGATAAGGGGGGAAGGGGGGGGCAGGGGTAGGTCGGATTAGCGCAGCGTAATCCGACCTACCCAGCGGGTGATGGTGTCATGCTCACGACCGTTCCCAGAGTTGTTTCACCGTATCCGCCGGCCGGGCGAGGATTACCGTTTGGCCCGTTTCCACCAGGGGGCGTTGGAGCAAATCCGGATAGGTGATCATCAACTCGATCAATTCATCTTCGGACTTGTCGGTTTTGGCGAGGCGTAACGTTTTATATTTCTCTTCTTTCGCGCGCAGCACGTCCCGGGCCGTGAGGCCACCTTTTTTCAGTAAGGCTTTGAGCTTGGTTTTCGACAATGGCGTTTCGTAATAATTAGCGGCCGTAAAGGCGTGCCCGCTTTCCTGAACGAGCTTCACGACTTGCCGACACGTCGAACACGTTGATTTCTGGTAGATGATAATGGGTGCCATCGTCTCCCCCTTTCACGAAGGCTGCTCGTTATCTTGACGGAATTTTTCTGCGTGTGTTACAAGCTGGACACTGTCTTTAACCTTCTTGTACGAAACCACAACTTCCACGATTATGGCGACCCCACAGGCTCCGGAAGCGACCCAATTTGAGGTGGCGATGGATTCCCATCGGACCTTAAAAGATCTCCGTGCACGCAAACCCGGACAACCCGTGTGCGTCGTGGGGTCCGGTGAGGATCGGAAAGGCAAAGAAAGCGTCTTTCAGCATTTCAACGTGCGCTTGGCTATCGTGAAGTTTCCCGATGGAAAAACCCTGGGCTATGATCCGCAGGACCTGTTGCTGCCGTGCGAGATTCACGAGGATGGAGAAGCGTTTTTTGAAATCCGTCCCTGTGCGACGTGCAACCAGATCTTTCCTTTGACGTCCGATGAGTTTCGGGCCGAGCAGGAACGGACCGAATGCCCTGAATGCCAGCCGTGACCGTCGGCAGAGTTAGCCGTCTCCCCATTTGAGTTTATTCCTCAAGACATCATAATACGTCCGGTCGGGAAAGCGGATGAGGCGCGTTCTGTGGGGTGAGGCGCTGATCGTGACCGTGTCTTCATGCTCCATGGCAATCCCGATTTGTCCGTCAAACGTCACGGTGCCTCCCTCGTGGCTGGTCAATTCAATCTCCAGCGAGACCTGGCTTGGGACAAGGAGTGGACGGTGGGTTAAGGTATGGGGGCTGATGGGCGTCAGCACCAGGGTTTCGAGACTCGGGTCCAAAATCGGGCCGCCGGCGGACATGGAGTAGGCCGTGGATCCGGTTGGCGAGGCAACAATCAACCCATCACCTCGGAGTGTCGTCACGAATTGTTTGTCTACCTGAATGCTCGTGGTAATCATTCGTCCCGAAATCCCTTTGCTGATGACCGCGTCGTTCAATGCCGTTCGTTGCTCCCGTTCTCCGTTTTTGTGATGGATCCGGGCATCGAGGCGTAGACGGTGATCCACGTAGAAGTCTTGCGCAAAGACTTTTTCCAGGGAGTCGTACATCGTTTCTAGGGTGCTCTCGGTCAGAAACCCCAAGCCTCCCAAATTAACCCCCAGGATGGGGATGGATCGTTCTTCGACGAGTCGGGCTGCCCGTAACATCGTCCCGTCTCCACCGAGCACGAGCACGAGGTCGGCCTCAGCGGCGATTTGCTCATCGATCTGTTGTGCGCCTTCGTGAAAGAATTCCCCGGAGGAGGAGCCGAACAGCACGACTTTCTGTCGCCGTCCGAGCCAGTCGAGCAGTTCCTCAAGGAGAGGGCGAATGTCGGGAAATTGAGGCTTGGTCAGGATGCCGATGACAGTCACGAGCGACTCATGCGTTGATGGAAAAGATGGGTCAGCGAAGGGGAACTGAAACGTCGAGGCGCGTCCACGCGGTTCTGCAGTGACGGAAATTGGATTGTATCGTTCATCGCGTTCCGGAGTCAACGGAGAAATGTTGCGAGCGTGCCGTTCCTCTTGACGTCGGCGTCGGAATGTGAAACCTTACATTATCAGCATCAGTCGCGGTCTTGCCTTGACAGTTTTCAGAGGGGATGGATAGACTAACGATCGTATGACGGTGTGATTGATCTGACGAGTACGGGGTGAATTCTTTACCCCCAAAGGAGGGAAGATGTTCGAGCGATTCACGGACAGAGGTCGTAAGATTATTATTCTGGCCCGCGAAGAGGCTGAACGCCATCAGAACGACTATCTCGGCACGGAGCATTTAGTCCTGGCTATTCTCCGTGAATCCGATGGCATTGCCCTCATGATCATTAAGAAGATGGGGTTGTCTCCCGAACAGATTCGTTTGGAGGTGGAACGCAGTTTGCCCAGTGGTGGGACGACCGTCACCTTCGGGGAAATTCCCTTCAGTCCCCGCGTTAAGAAGGTGATTGAATACGGTGTCGAAGAGGCGCGGCTTCTGGGACACAATCACATCGGGAGCGAACATCTCCTGTTGGGCTTGTTGCGGGAAGAGGAAGGGATCGGCGGGAAGGTGCTTCGCAGTCTGGGCGGCAATCTGCTCACGGCGCGTCAATTGACCGTGACCTTCTTGCGGAAATCCGGAACACGGGAGCGGGACAAGAAAAGCAGTACCCCTGCACTTGATGAATTCGGCAGGGACCTGACGCAATTGGCGCAGGATTCCATGTTGGATCCCGTCATCGGCCGTGGAGATGAAATCGAACGGGTTCTGCAGATCTTGAGCCGCCGTTCCAAAAACAACCCGGCTTTGATCGGCGAATCCGGGGTGGGCAAAACCGCGATTGTCGAAGGGTTGGCCCAACGTATCATCTCGATGGATGTTCCCGATAATCTCTTGAACCGGCGGGTGATCGCCTTGGACCTGGGGTCCCTGGTTGCCGGCACGAAGTATCGGGGACAATTTGAAGAACGGCTGAAGGTGGTCATGAAGGAAATCGTTCAGGCCGGCAACGTGATCCTGTTCATTGATGAGTTGCATACCCTGGTTGGGGCGGGGGCGGCTGAAGGATCGATCGATGCCGCCAATATGCTCAAGCCGGCGTTGTCGCGAGGCGAGATTCACTGTATCGGGGCGACCACCATGGATGAATACCGAAAACATATTGAAAAAGACGGTGCCTTGAAACGGCGGTTCCAGCCTATTTACGTGAATCCGCCTTCCGTGGAAGAAACCATCAAGATTATTCAGGGCTTGCGGGACCGCTATGAAGAGCATCATGGGGTGGAAATTTCGGATGACGCGGTGGTGGAAGCCGTGAAATTGACCGATCGCTATATCACGGATCGGTTTCTTCCCGACAAGGCGATTGATTTGATTGATGAGACGGGGTCGAGAGCCAAGCTGCAATCCTATTCACTGCCTCCGGAGTTGAAATCGTTGGAACAGGAACTCAAGCGCGTGGCACATGAAAAAGAAGTCGCCATCGGGCTGCAAAGCTTTGAAGATGCCGTGAAATTTCGGGAAGAAGAAGAACGACTGCGGAAACTGTTGGAGGATGCCAAGCGTGATTGGAAGAAGAACCAGGAGCAGCATAAGCCGGTGATCGGGGCTGAAGAAGTCAGTTTTGTGGTATCCAAGATCACGGGCATTCCACTCTTTAAACTTGAAGAGGAAGAGTCGGAAAAGCTGCTTCACATGGAAGACTTTCTCCACAAGCGTATCGTGGGGCAGGACGAAGCCATTTCGGCCGTCTGCCGCGCCATTCGTCGCTCCAGGGCCGGTCTCAAGGAGGCGCGCAAGCCGATCGGGTCCTTTATCTTCCTGGGACCGACGGGCGTTGGGAAGACCGAGTTAGCCAGGGCCTTGGCGGGGTTCTTGTTTAATACCGAGGATGCCCTGATTCGAATCGATATGTCGGAGTATCAGGAGAAATTTACGAGTTCCCGGTTGTTTGGCGCCCCTCCGGGGTACGTCGGCTATGAAGAAGGCGGACAGTTGACCGAGAAAGTGCGGCGGCGGCCCTATTCTGTCGTGCTGTTCGATGAAATTGAAAAAGCCCATCCGGATATCTTCAACGTCCTCTTGCAGGTCTTGGATGACGGCGTGCTCACGGATAGCCTGGGGCGGAAAGTCGATTTCAAGAATGCCATTCTCGTGATGACGTCCAACCTGGGAACGAAACTCATTCAGAAAGGCGTGTCTCTCGGGTTCCAAAAAGTCGAAGAGGCGGAAACCCGGAAGCGAATGAAGAGTGATATTCTGGATGAATTGAAACGGAGTTTCAGCCCGGAATTTTTGAATCGGATTGATGAGTTCGTGGTCTTCCATTCGTTGGGAAAAGAGCATCTGCTGAACATCGTCGATATCCTGATCCGCGAGTTGAACGAACGGTTGGCGGAGCAGCGTGACGTCCAATTGGAGATCGGCGACGACGTCAAACAATGGCTGATTACACAAGGGTATCAACCGCAGTATGGAGCCAGGCCCATGAGGCGAACCATCCAAAAGCTTCTGGGTGATCCCTTGTCCGATGAACTCATTCGAGGGCGCTTCAAGGATACCAAGAAAATTAAAGTCGCACTTCGAGACAACGCTCCAATATTTGTTGAAGAAGAGGCGATGGCGAGCGTCTGAGGAACCTCTGATGCTGCGTCGATTGCCGTAGGACAACAGTCATTCACAGATTGTTTCCCTTCCCTTGATAAACGACTCTCGTTACCCCGCGTGGCGAGAGTCGTTGTTTTTTATAACGACTTTTCTCCGGTGATGCGTCGAAACGGCCAAGACCCCACGAGTCCTCCCTCGTGCATGCCACCCCCGAGTCTCCTGGGAATCGAAACGTCTTGTGACGAAACGGCTGCCGCGGTGTTATCGCTGCAAGGGCATCTGTTGTCGAATCGTGTGGCGTCCCAACATGAGGTGCACGGCCGTTTCGGCGGGGTCGTGCCGGAGCTTGCTTCGAGAAAACACCTGGAAAGGATTGAAGGGGTGACGCAGGCCGCGCTTGATCAGGCGAGTGTCCGTTGGTCGGATCTTCGGGCGATTGCGGTCACGCAAGGGCCGGGACTTGCCGGTGCGCTGGTCGTCGGGGTGAGTTTTGGAAAAGCCCTGGCGTACGCCTTGGGCGTGCCGTGCATCGGCGTGCATCATTTGGAAGGGCATATTGCCTCTGCGTGGTTGGAATATCCTGATTTTGTGACCCCCTGCATCGTACTCGTGGTTTCCGGAGGTCATACCCACTTGTATCTCATCCCCCAACGCGGTGAATACCGACTTCTTGGAAAAACCCTTGATGACGCCGCGGGAGAGGCGTTTGATAAAGGCGCCAAGATGCTGGGACTTTCCTACCCGGGCGGTCCCGCGCTCGACCGTCTGGCGCAATCGGGGGATCCGTCGGTCGTCCGGTTCCCGCGTCCGTACTTGAACCGGGGAGGGTTCGATTTCAGTTTCAGTGGCATTAAAACCTCGTTGTTGTATTATTTGAGGGATCAGAAGTCACGCCAAGCGTCGCCCTCGCCGGCGCATGTCGCTGCGGGATACCAGGAGGCCATTGTGGACGTGTTGGTTGAAAAATCGTTTCGGGCGGTGCGTCGTCATCACGTTGCCGGATTGGCGGTGGTCGGCGGGGTTTGCGCAAATTCTCGCTTGCGGGCGGCCTTACATGCTCGCGCGGAAAAAGAAGGGATTCGTCTTGCGTTGCCGCCAATGCATTTTTGTACGGATAATGCTGCGATGGTGGCCACTGCCGGGTGGTGGGCCTACCAACAACAGCGGTGGTCTTCGTGCGACTTGGATGCCCAGCCCAGTCTGGCTATCGAGGCCATGCCGACGGGGAATGGGGCAGGCGTTGTAGGTCGGATTAGCGAAGCGTAATCCGACAGCCAATCTATTCCTCCTCTCCCTTGACGGGAGAGGATCGAGGTGAGGGTGAGAATACCAGGCCGCTGCAACCTCCCCCTCACCCCAGCCCTCTCCCACGAGGGGAGAGGGCGTTAAAAGGGGGACCTCTATTCCACATGCCATTGGACATCTGACCGGGTTGAAACCCGGGCAGGTTACGCGGCTTGAACGTCTCTATCGCCGGCGCGTACCCGTCGAAAAAGTCATTTCTCCGGAGTTGGCTCGTTCCTGCACGGAATTGTCGCATGAAATTCGACGGCAAATCGGGCTGTTGATCAATCGACGGGGCATCATTGAATCCGTCATCATCGGAACGGACCGTCAGTTGGTGATCCCGGAACTGGCGCGGAGCCGGTCGGGGCCACGGTTATTGCGAGGCGTTCGGTTCGTGCATACGCATCTCAAGAATCAACCGTTAACCAAAGACGACCTGACCGACCTTGCGCTGCTTCGCTTGGATTTGATGGCGGTGCTTGGCGTGGGAGACGGGGGAGAACCGGTTTCCATCTCGTTAGCCCACCTGCTGCCGCCCAACACGCAAGGGAAAGCGTATGAGGCATGGGCGCCGCAAAGCTTACAGACGTTTCAGTTCCGGTGTGATCACTTCGTGCAATCGCTGGAGGCTGAAATTTCGAAAGCAACCCCGGCGCTTCGCCGAACGGATGGCGAACCCAGTGCGTTGCTGGTCAGTGTCACGCAGGGGAACCGGGCCGACCAGGAAGAACGGCTGCGGGAATGTCAGGAATTAGCGACGTCGCAGGGTATTCAAGTGGTCGAAACCGTGGCTCAACGATTGTCTCGTATCAATCCCAAGTACGTGTTGGGGGTGGGGAAGATTACCGAGGTGATCATCCACGCGCTTCAAAGCGGGGCGGACTTATTGATTTTCGACCGGGATCTCACCCCGACCCAGATCCGGTCGTTATCCGAGATGATCGAGTTGAAGGTCATCGATCGGACGCAGTTGATCCTGGATATTTTTGCAAGCCGGGCGCATTCCCGCGCCGGGAAAATTCAAGTGGAACTTGCGCAGCTCAAGTATCTGTTGCCTCGGCTGTCTCAATCCAGCACGGCGTTCTCCCGTTTGGGAGGAGGCATCGGGGCCCGGGGGCCAGGCGAAACCAAACTGGAAACCGATCTGCGACGAGTACGGGACCGGATTCATCATCTCGAACGTGAATTGAAGGATTCGAGTCGTCAGCGGGAGCAGCAACGGCCCCGGCGTTTGCGCCAGGGGACTCCGGTCGTGTCGATCGTCGGCTATACGAATGCCGGGAAATCCACCTTGCTGAATACCTTGACCAATAGCCACGTCTCGGCCAAAAATCAGCCGTTTGAAACCTTGGATACCGTCAATCGACGGCTCAGGCTTCCTTCGGGTCGGAACGTGATTCTAACCGATACCGTCGGGTTCATTCGAGACCTGCCCCAGGATCTCCTGAAAGCCTTTCGCACGACGCTCGACGAACTACGCCAGGCTGACTTGCTGGTGCACGTCGTGGATGCGACCGCGTCGGATCGTGATCAGCAAATACACGTGGTCGAAGGACTCTTGCATGAACTTGAGTTGCAACACGTGGCCCGGGTGCTGGTCATGAACAAATGCGATCAATTGTCGCCGGAAGACGTGGACATTCTTGAGCGGCGTTTTCAGGCCTTGTGTGTCTCGGCTCTCCGGAAAGAGACCATGGCCCCGCTACTGGACGCGATTGCCGATGCCTTGGAATCGAATGTGCCGGTGGCGGAGGCGGCCTGGAGGGGGGAACCGTCGTCGGTCTTGGTTGCCGGGGCTTCCGGAAGCAGGACGTCGAACCATGAATGAGGCTCGTGGTCTCACGAAAGGTGGGACGTCGCCCCCATCCGTGAAAACCCATGCCGGACGGATTCTGAAACGCCTTCGAACGCAGGGCTCGAACGCGCCGGTGGAACTCAGCTACACCACTCCCTTTGAATTGCTGGTGGCGACGATCCTGTCGGCCCAATGTACGGATGAACGGGTGAACCGTGTGACACCGGCGGTGTTTGCGACCTATCCCGGGGCCCGGGAATTAGCCCGCGCGTCGCAAGCGCAACTCGAAGCGCTGATCAAACCAACGGGGTTTTATCGGAACAAGGCGCAACATTTAGTGAAGTGCAGTCAAGCCCTGATCTCGCAGTTTGGGGGGAGCGTGCCGGGGACCATGGAAGAATTGACGTCGTTGCCCGGGATTGGAAGAAAGACCGCCAACGTGCTGTTGGGTGCCTGTTTTCGCGTGCCGGCGATTGTCGTGGATACTCACGTGAAACGCGTGGCCCAGCGATTGCAACTCACCAGGAATACCGACCCGACGAAAATCGAGTTTGACTTGCAGGCGGTCTGGCCCGCCCGGGACTGGATCGAAGGCTCGCAGCGGATTTTGCTCCATGGCCGTTACGTGTGCCTGGCGCGGAAACCCCAATGTGCCTCCTGCGTGCTGTATGAAGACTGTGAGTGGGAAGGAAAGCTGCTACGACCATGTTGAAAAGCATGACTGGTTTTGGAAAAAGGGAAGGAACCTGTCACGGGCTCGCCGTGGACGTGGAAGTCCGGTCGGTGAACCATCGATTTCGGGAAATCGTCATCCGGGTGCCCAAAGGCGAGTTTGAGTGGGAAGAGGAACTGAAAGCGCTGGTGGCCCGAAAATGTCGCCGGGGGAGAATCGATCTTGTCGTCGCCTATGGGAGAGGCCATGAGCGTAGCAAACACGTCACGCTTGATCGTTCTTTGGCGCGGCACTATTATCAGGCCCTCGAAACGTTGCAGCGGGATTTCCGGTTGGGGGGACAAATCGACATCGATCTCCTGGCTTCATTCCGGGAAATTTTTCGTGTTGCCGAGACTCCGCTCGATGACAAACACATGAGTCGGGTGGTGAAGCGGCTCGCGGCGGGTGCGCTTGCGGACCTTGACCTCATGCGGTCGAAAGAGGGAAAAGCTCTACAGGTCGACCTCGCGAACCGGCTGAAGGTGGTTCGCGAGATTCACCGGTCGATACAACGTCGTCTGCCGCTCGTTGTCAAAGGTTTCCAGGAACGCATGCGCGCGCGCGTACAAGCGTTGGTCGGCTCGACGGGTGATCAGGAGACGCGGCTCAACCATGAATTGGCGCTCTTTGCCGACCGGTGTGACGTGACGGAAGAACTCATCCGGTTCCAGAGCCATGGCACACAATTTGAAGAGATGCTAAAAAAACGGGAGCCGGTCGGACGGCAGGTGGATTTTTTGTTGCAGGAAATGGGTCGTGAAGTGAATACGATAGGGTCCAAGGCGAATGACGCGGAGATCTCGAAGCACGTCATTCAGCTCAAGAGCGAACTGGAAAAGATTCGTGAGCAGGTGCAAAATGTGGAATAGTGCCTCGTGCGGAGAAGGCTTGTCTGATGTCGGCTGACGGTGTCTTGGTTGTGGTGTCGGGACCCTCCGGTGTGGGGAAAAGCACGTTGTGCAAAAATATCGTAACCCGGCTGCCGAGTGCCACGTTGTCGGTGTCCTATACGACAAGGAGCCCGAGGCCGGGTGAGCGCGAGGGGGTTGAGTATTGTTTCGTCGATGATGCAAAGTTTCAGGACCTCGTTCAGGAGGATGCGTTTGTCGAGTGGGCTGAAGTGTATGGCCATCAGTACGGCACCCCGAAACAGCCGTTGTTGGATGCCCTGCATAAAGGGCTCGACGTGTTATTGGATATCGATGCCCAGGGGGCCAAGCAAATTATGGAACGCTTTGCCGGGGCCGTATACGTGTTTGTGGCTCCGCCGTCGCTTGAGATCCTTCGAAACCGGCTCTGTCGGCGAGCCTCGGATACCCCGGAGGAAATCCAGCGTCGTCTCCACAAAGCGAGTGATGAAATTGCGAATTTTAAAGCCTATCATTACTTCGTTCGGAATGAAGAACTCCTGCAGGCGACGAAAGAATTGGAGTCCATTATTCTGGCCGAACGGGTGAAAACAAACCGATTGGACCCTGAATCCCTTGTGGAAAATGGGTTGGTCGAACCCGTGACAATGAAGAAAATGACCCCGTAACCTTATTCACTAAAGGAGTTTCGATCATGATTGATACACTTCCACTGCTTCCGGACGATAGAGACGGCAAGTTCGATTCTCGTTATCGAGTCGTGCTGGTCGCCGCCCAACGGGCGAAACAGATCATGCGCGGGACCACGCAATCGCAAACGAGTAAATTTACAAAGGAAACCTCCATGGCTCTTGAGGATGTATTGGGAGACAAGGTGGCGTATTTGATGGGAGAGGAAGCGCGTCAGGCTCTTCGTGAAGTCAAGAGAGGCCTGGACGGTGAATTCGAACCGGCCCTGTTGGCAGAGGCTGATGAAGACACCAAGGAAATCAAGCAGCAACTCAGCGTCTACGTTGACGATTCGCCGAAGGAACCCGCCGTGGAGGCAGAGCCCGAGGGATGAGAGCGGCCCACCGCCGATTCCCCTCCTTTGTCTGCCCTGAGCGTAGCGAAGGGTCGGGAGGGGTGAGGGGAGGTAGAGAGCGGTAACAACAGCGGGGGTAGGTCGGGTTAGCGGAGCGTAACCCGACACTCAGTCTCACGGAATTGTTGGATTACGCTACGCTAATCCAACCTACAATCTCAGGGATGACAGAAGCATGGCCCAGCGCGAGAACCCATGATGAGCGAGAAGGCATTACACGGTAAACGGATCGTCCTCTGTGTTACGGGCAGCATTGCGGCCTATAAAGCCGTGTCGCTGCTTCGGACGCTTGTCGAGGAAGGGGCGGAGGCGTCCGTGGTCCTGACGTCGTCCGCCACGCAGTTCGTGGCGCCGTTGACCTTCGAAGTGTTGTCCGGCCGGCCGGTTCTGCAACGGCTCTTTACCGATTCCCCATCCATGCCGCACCTGAGAGCGACTGAAGAAGCGGACCTGATCCTGGTGGCCCCGGCGACGGCGAACTGTTTGGCCAAATGTGCACTGGGCTTGGCGGATGATCTGCTGAGCACGTTGTTCGTGGCCGCACGATGTCCCATCGTGATGGCCCCGGCCATGGATGGCGAAATGTGGGACCATCCTGCGCTGGTGGCGCATACGCGGACGTTGCGCGATCGCGGGATCGTGGTATTGGAGCCGGAGGACGGCTCCCTGGCGTCCGGCCTGCTCGGAAAAGGACGGTTGCCTGCCGAACACGTGATTATGGAGGCGGTGCGTTCCCGTCTGGTTCTTCGGCGGGACTGGTCCGGGCAGCGGGTGCTCGTCTCGGCCGGCCCCACGTGGGAACCGATCGATGCGGTTCGCTTTATCACGAATGCCTCTTCGGGAAAAATGGGATACGCGATGGCGGAAGCCGCGGCCCAACGGGGGGCGGAAGTGCTGCTCGTCAGCGGACCGACGGCGCTGCCGTCTCCCCCCAACGTGACGCGCGTCTCGGTGCTGACGGCTGAAGAGATGTATCAAGAGTTGGATGCCCGGTTTGCGTGGGCCACCGTCCTCGTGATGACGGCGGCGGTCGGGGACTTTCGGCCCCGGCACCCCTCGCCGGCAAAGGCCAAAAAACACGAGTGGACCGGCGAGCCCTTGGAACTCGAGCGGACCACGGACATTCTGCAAGCGTTGTCACGGAAACGGACGCACCACGTGCTGGTCGGCTTTGCGGCGGAATCCGAGGACCTGCTCGCCAACGGCCGCAAAAAACTGCATCAAAAAAACCTCGATTTACTGGTGATTAACAGGATTACGGGGCCGGAATCGGCATTTGGCAACGAGACCAATGAAGTCATTCTCCTCCCTCGTCAGGGAACACCCCTTGAAGTCGAACGATTGCCGAAACGTCTTCTTGCCGATCGCATTTTGGATACGGTTCAGGAGCATTGCATCAGTTCCCCGCCCTCTCGTTCTCAGCAACCGCATGAAGGCATCCGCCGGATTCAGTAGTGCCCCCAGCGCCCGTCTGCCTTACAAAATGGGTTCTAAGCACCCCGCTGTCCTTTGTGTTGTGTTAGTGGCCCAGTTTGCCTGTGGAGCGGTCTTCCCCTTGCAAGACGCTGCCGGTCAAACAAGACCTGTCCTGGGTGATTCTTCGTCTTCGCAACGTCCCGTAGCCGTCGCTGAAACAAAAATCCCTGAACCCCTACCTGAGTTCGACCCGGACAATCCTCTGGCAATAGGGATCATTCTCGCCTTTCACGGCCGGCCCGATGAGGACGAACAAAGAATCATTCTTGAAAAGACGAGGGAAGCGGGACTCACGAAGACGGAAGAGATCCCCCGTTTCAAAATCTGGCTTTTTGAATGGGGCGAATGGCGAAAGGCGACAGCGGCTGAGGAAGTCTGTCTCAGCCTGCAGGACCTTTCGTTCGTGGATTACTGTGAGCCCGATTCTCTACTCGGCCCCGCCACCGGCTCTGTCAACGAGTGAGTGAACTTGAATGAACAGCTTGCTTTAAGGTGTCTTTCACCCAAGCGTTTAAGGTTTTATCCTCGTCTGCAGCCGCAATGCTTATCATTTCGTGAATATCAGGACCAATCCGGGCAACAAATTTGCCGGAGTATGATTTATAGGGTTCGATTCGTCTCCGTGTACACTCATCCAGATAGACTTCCAAAGACTTTTTGAATTCACGTTTTAACTCGGCCACAGTTTTGCCGAAAAATCCGCGCTGCCGGTTAATCCCAGGATCTCTCCCCGGAACAGTTCCGCATCCTGATCAAACTCGATTTTTGCCTTCATGTTCCCGAGCGTCATGATGTTCATGGTCTGATTCCGTTCTCCTATAATAACTTTCTGATCCCCGCAACCACACCCTTGTTGGTATTGGGTGATCAATGGCCGCGTCGTTTCAGACAATACAAAACACGCTTTCCGGTGGGGAGTTCATGGCGATCAACCAGTGAATAATGTTTGAAGGCCTCGGACTCGAAGGCCGACAGGGTATACCATGGATAGACATCTTCGCGGTTGGCAAGGAGTTTCTTCACCATAGGATCCGATTTGGGCACAAACTCAACAATGACGTACTCGGCCTCAATAACCCGAAGCAAATTGAAAATATACTCAAAGGGCACATTGTGTGTGACACAGAGATGATGCAGAAGGGCCAACATGAACACGACGGTCGGCTTCCCTCGATTCAGGAAACCCTGCCGCTCAAGGTTGTTCCATCCTAAACCGGGCGAGGGATTCGTCACATCCAGGACCAACGGCAAAATCTCCGAAATTCCGTTCTCTCGACAGTGACGATAGAGGCGATTCACGGATTCCGGGTCAGCGTCCGCCGCGATAACCAGATCAGCATATTTTCGGGCAATCAAGGAAAATTCGCCCGTGTTGCACCCCAGGTCCCAAACGGAATTTGGCTGTATGTCCTGTAAATGTTTTTCCACAAATCTCTGCTTGGCTTCAATTTCTGGAGCCGTATAAGATCGATTCTCAGAGTAGCCGGCCCAGTGACTTTTGGGGGACGATGAGGATAATTGGGTGACGACCTTTTTCATGGCACGAACGAGGGCCGTCACATGATCCAGAGAAAATTGCAGCGTTTGAAAGCTCGACTTCAGAGCAGGGTTATCAGCCTGAAACCCGGTTTGAAAAAAAGATTGGAGAATAACGTGTTTGAACATGCCGGCTTTTTTCCAGCCCAACCCTCCAAGAAGAGGTTTCATCACATGGAGCGGAATCCCCTCAGGATAACTTCTCAAGATGTGTTGAAAATGGACGCCTCTATGGGCTGTTAAAGCCAAGGGAAATAAAAACTGTTGGCAGAACTGCGTATAGCCAGCCCATGGCGTGCCGGGAACATATTTCGCGATTGAGAGAATATCAATGAAAATCGGGCGACATCCCGAAAATTGAACGTTATAGGCGGTAGCATCCTTTAGGGTAAATCCATATTGTCCACTATGAAGCAGAAGATCCAGCGTGTGTAATGCGGCATCCTTCAACATATCGAAGGACCATTCATAGGGATAGCTGATGAAGGGAATACGGCTCTGTTCAATGATTCCTGTAACCTCAGGGAACTTCGCGGCAATGGCACCCGCAGACGCGGCATCATCAATTTCCCACGTTCGAGTTACCCAATCTTTCTCCTCCAGCCATTGACTCAAAGGACTTTGGCGAAAGTCATGGTACGAGGCCAACCCATCCTTCGTCAGTGCCCGAAACACCCGGTCGCCCTGAAAAAATACAAACCCCTCGGGATCACGGTAGGATCCTGAAGCTCGCACAAGATCTGGGGAAGACTCAGGGTTCATCATCCCGTTCCTTACGAAAAAGCTTGGTGAGTTTTCCCCAATACAGTTTGACCAAGACGCCAATGCCGGCAATGCCGCCCAGGAATATTTGAACCAGCAACCCTCCGGCGGACGGATCAATGTAAGCCAGGGCAGAATCAGGCTCGATCAAAATTATACCAATTAAAAAGGCGCCTATCGTTTTTCGCATGGTCTTCATCCTTGTGTAAGTCACGGTCACTTGGGCGGCAACGATCGCTGGTGTTTCACACTTTCCATTTGGTCCAGTAAAATCTCAAAAAACCCGGACGTATCAACTGGTCGCGGATTCACTACACCCCGGGTTTGTCCGGGTGACTTGATCAAAAAAGGCACGCGGGCCACCTGCTCATGCTCAAGTCGGCGGCCAGGCTTTTCAGGATCGAAACTTGTTCCATGGTCGCTCATGACCACGATATATGATTGGTCATACAGTTCTTTCGCCTTAAGTTGGGCGACAAAGTCTCCAAATAAGGAATCTACATATGTCACCTGTTCTCTGTAAAATTGTTGCATTTCTTCGAGTTCGTCATGACTCATTTCCTGTAGGGGACCACCATCATATGCTATTGGCCTAAGATCACCATTACGTGTAAATCGATAGGGGAAATGAGGCAAGCCCTCATGTATAAAGGTAAACGTGGGACGGTCGAAAGATTGCCCCATGCTGAGCGCACGAGTGATTGGGCGTCCTTGAAGAGCGAGTTGATCAGATTGCAGGAGAATCAGCCTTCGTAAGTTCCTTCCTATTTTGGTATCGCGTAATACCCCGGGGACAGATCGACGCCAAACACTGTTGGCCAAGTGGACAAAGTCAGCAAACCCTCCGTCAAGATAAACCCGACACCGTTTAGCCACTTCCCGAAAAGCATGGCAATAGGGCACAAAATTTCCAAGGATGAATACTTCCATGTTTTGAGCCATGGACGAAAGATAATTTTGGGAATTGAAGTCGTATAAAAATTGTCCTTTAAAGTCGGTGACATCTTTCTTCCCCAAAAGCAAGGCTGGAATGGCTCGTTCGGTCGATGTAAAGAGGGTTCGCGCATGAGGATACCACGTACTGGTCCAGGAGAATGTTGCCAAATTTGGAACAACGTCAACGTTAAAATTATCTTTCTCCAAACTCTGGACAAGCGAAAATTCATCGAAAATTATCCAAAATACATGATGCCCTTCTTTGTCTAAAGCAACCGGCCCTACCCTGTTATGGGTGGACTCGAGGTTGGCTTCCACTTCCTGCGCTTGAAGAATGACCCGGCCAAAATTAAAGACTTCATACAAAAAAAGGAGGAAAAAAAAACATTGATGCACAAGAATGACCGTTTTTTTCTGTCCTCGTAAAAACCCTATCACGGCCGGAGCAAGCACCACGACGCAAAGAATGACAGACAGGGTTCTCCAACCGGAGGGAACCATAGTCAACTGAATAAGATGCAAAAAGGATACGATGCCTATAACCGTTAGAGTTTTCTGAACACGTAAAGCAATCTTTTCACCTCCCCACCAATTCGCCAAAAACAGGGAAAAGCCGACCACGAGTATCCCCCCTCCGTAAACTGTTAAAAGGCAGGAAATACAGACCGGTTCAAAGGGATGAGCCAAGATGTGACTATTCAACGGGACCATTAACGATAGCGTGACCACGTTAATGGCAATAAGAACAGCCGCAAAAACTGAGCCTGAATTCATTGTTCTTCTCGTATGGGTGCTGGCAGTCGGGAAAGTCTTTTCGTGGCAGGTCGAATATACCAGAAAGCTCCTCTTATAACATGTCTCTTAAACGGGGAAGCTTACGATTATACCGAAAAATCCTGATTCTTATTGCCAAACTGAGTTGTGTTCCTTAGATTACGAAAAATATCACCTTCGATTTGTGTTTAAAATCATGCCTGTTAATGTCATCACGATCAAATGGGGCGATAAGCTTTATGGGGCCCACTATGTCAATCGCTTGTATGCGGGGGTTCAACGAAACTTAAGTGCCTCATTCAGATTCGTCTGCTTTACGGACAATTCGCAGGGGATTCGCCCCGAGGTGGAAGTGTATCCGTTACCGGAAATAAATCTTCAAGCCGCAACCCACTTTACAAACGGTCGAAAACTAGGACTTTTTCAAAGTGGGATAGGCGATCTCGAGGGCCCATGTCTCTATTTCGATCTGGATGTCATTATCGTCCGATCAATTGACCGTTTTTTCGAATATATGCCGGGCAAGTTTTGTGTTTGCCGCGAGTGGCTCCCACCCAATAAGCGCCTGATCAATAAACTTTTTCATCATGCAATTGGTATGAATACTTCGATTTTCAGGTTTGAAGCAAACTCAATGCAATGCGTGATCGATAGGATGAACGAGTCGCCACAGACCTTGAAGAACATTAAACTTGAACAGAGGTGGGTCGCCCACGTTGTGGGAGATCAAGTCAATTGGTGGCCTTCAGAGTGGGTATCCAGCTTCAAGCATAGACGGCCTGTTTATCCATTCAGCTTTTTCTGGCCACCCGTACTGCCCCCTAAAACGCGGGTCATGATATTCAACGGACCATTGAAACCCTCACACGCAGTTGAAGGAAACTTTGAGTTATCGCCGCGGCGTGTATGCCGTTCCGCAAAATGGGCAGAACAGCACTGGATTGACTAGAAACTTTCTCCATGAATAGAACGAGTTATCGACCGGCTGCTGGTGGCCTTGGCCCAGGATTTAACCCGGCGCGGACGCACAGCTCATTGATGCGGGTATCGGAGACGTGCCGGCTTACATCGAAGCTTTCGATTTCTTCGCCGAAAGCTCTCTCCGGTTTCCAGTTCGTGTTGAGACCACGAAAATGGTAAAAGAACATTTCTTCTGGACTCGGATCCCGAAGCGCAAACAGATTCGGAAAGAAAAAACGCAAAATTCGTTTGGAAGATAATCTTTTCCGAACGCTTCCGTAGAAAAATCGGCAAGTCTTGTCGTAGAGACGGGGCAATCCAATCAACTTGGCAAATGCCCGGTTTTTGGGATATGCCATATGCGGTGTGACGTATTCGATGTGGCGAGGTTTGAAGGCAAATTTCAAACTGCAGCCTCGACGTTCGCGATTCCGGAACCAGTACGAGCTGACACGTCGATTCGCTATCGCTGGTTGTCCCTGATACGGTGGTACGATGAACGAGTCGAACAACACCTCGACAACGCCGTTGCCTTCGCAATCGTGCAAATATTCTTTGAACGTCTTTTTCCCACTGACCACCAGGCACTCATCTATATCCAGATTCAGGCACCACGCGTCGGCCGAACCAAAACGAAGCAGGTAGTGGTTTAGTGCCCCGGTCTGGCAGAAGAAATTCTTGTGACTCCGTCTTGGTCCATAGGGGAAGGGCCAGTCTACGAGCACGATGTCGACCGCCTCGTGCATCCGAGCCATGGCCGCCTCAAGGTCATCGCGGTTGTCGCTGGCGTTGTCGTAAAGGACGAGGCGGGACACGCCATGCAGGCGGTGATGCCAGCGGCACCAGTCGAGGATCCACGGTGGAGGATTATTCCGCTGTAGTGTCATCAGGCCAAGATAGGGCGCTTCTGCCGGAGAGGACAGGGGGGCTGGCGGCACCTCAATTTCCACATCGAAGGATGGGAACGAGAACCGGAGCGGCAGGTTCTTCTCGGCATTCGCGGTTTGGTCACAGGTCAACTCAAGGACGCAAAGCCTTCGATACTCTCGCTTGCGGTGAGTTATTATCCGTCCGCCGCAGGTGATCCTCAGTTTCTCCAGTTCATTCCGCAAATTGACCGATGGAGGACCGATCGCCACCACTTTACGGTCGTCATCGCATCGAAATACGTCATAGAATACCGTTCGCGAATCGTATTCGCGGTAATCGGTCTCTGTCAGGCGGGCATTATCGACGGTGCTTTGACGGGTTAGAAAGTCTCTCCTGCAGGCACTGCCTTCCGGTATCAGCACCGGAGTCGGTCGATAAATCAAAATCCCCATACTCACCGCCTCCATGACTTGGCAAACACAAGATTAAGCAGATCAGTATGGGCCGCAGTTCGTGTAAGCGTCATGGCCTGTCTTCATTGCCGTCCAGCAGTTCTCGATAGAGCGCGTTGAGCGCCACTGCTTCGTCTTCGATCCGAAACTTTTCTTCAACGTGGCGCCGGGCTGCAGACGACCATTGCTGCAGCGTGGCGGGCGAGGCAAGGGCCGCATCGACCGCCGCGCGCATCCGCTCTGCATCACCGGGAGGGATCAGGCGCCCGGTTTCGCCTTCCACCACCAACTCGTCGAATGCGCCGACAGTCGTCGCGATCACCGGCACACCGCACGCCATCGCCTCGAGCGGGGTCAGCCCGAAGCCTTCCCAGCGTTGCGGGGCTACGAACAGGTCAAGCGCCTGATACCAGCGTGGCATCTCCTCCACCGGCACTTCAGGCAGGAACAGGATACGGTCCTTGAGCCCCGCCCGTGCCACCTTCTCGCGCAGGTCCTGCAGAAACGGTCCGTGCTTGTGCGCGGCGCGGCCCATCACCAGGGCGGTCACCCCGACGTGTTGAGGCAGCATTTCGAGCATCGCGTCGACGAACACGTCCGTGCCCTTCTGGCGCCGGATGCGCCCGTAGCACCCGATGGTCACGTTCTCGGACAGACCGACCGAGCGCCGGTGAGTGCGCCGGTCTGGGGGTGGGTGGAACATCCCGGTGTCGATCCCATGCATGATTACGCGCGACGAGCGGCGCAGATAGGACGCGGATTTGCGTGACGTTGCAACGACGGCGTCCATGCCCGAGATCAGCAGTCGGGTGTAGCGCGTGTGATTCCTCTGCGAGGCGGAGGTGAACACGAGTTTCAGGCGCTTTCTGAGAACGTGACGCAGGATGAGACCCAGGAGCATCTCGGTGTTGCGCCGCGCGTGCCAGACTCGCCACGCCCGGCCGGACATCCGGATCACGGACCGTAGCGGGATGCAGGGGACGTGGGACGGCAGCCCAGGTCCGGTCGCCGCGATCCCTATCGATCGGGCTTGCACCGGCAACAGCCGCGCGATCGTTGCCGTGACGCCCGACAGGCGTCGCTTGAGATTCGGCGCGATCACTTCGATCCTGTCGGGCGTCACGGCTCTCCTCAACAGCAGCTATTGGCCGGGCATCGATCAAGTGTCGGGTTGGGCGGTTTTTAAATCGTCCAGGGTTAACAGACTGATCAATGAGACCCCTTGCGCTTCGATTGTCCGTTTACCCTCTTGTTCCTGCCGGTCCACGATTACCAGGGCGTGAGAGGCGTGCAGTTGCGCGTCCCTGGCGGCTTGGAGGGCTTGCAGGAGCGATCCGCCGCTCGTCAGCACGTCATCGACGACCAGCACGCGATCATTCGCCTTGACCGCGCCTTCGATCCGTTTTCCCAGTCCATGCTCCTTGGCCTGTTTGCGCACGATGAAGGTGTCGTAGGTTTTCGATGGTTGAGTTGCAAAGGCATAATCGGATATAGCTGTAGCCAGGGGAATGGCTCCGATTTCCAGGCCACCCACCGCATCGAGGGAGAGGTCGCGGATGGCCGCGCACGTGAGTTGCGCCACGAGCCACCGGGCATCGGGATGCGCAAGGAGGGCCCGGCAGTCCACGTAATACGGGCTGGTTTCCCCTGAGGCGAGCACAAAGCCGTTGTCAGGGTCCCATTTGAACGCCTCATATTGCCAGAACAGGGTTGCCAGTTGTTGTGAGGCATCCATGAAAAGCAGATCTAGCATTTGACGACCGGGAATGACAACGATGAAAATCGGCATTATGCGACCCCTTGCCGGACACGATCATGTTTAAGATAAAAAAACGGCCGCTTAAACCGGCCAAAGAGCCCCAACTCTATAACGTGTTGGAGAATTATACGGATTTCGATCCTCCGGGGAACGTCATGGTGTGCGCCATGGCCGGTGAGGAGAATATCGAGCATCACGCGAAGGTTCTCGGGGAAAGTTATGAGATCCCGGTTGACGAGATGCACCGGCTGTTGACGGACGGGGGGCTGTATACGTATCCGGAAACCGGAGCAGTGGTGACGCGCGGGTTGTTCGTGTGCAGGGTCGATCCGACCGGACAGGAACCCAAGCAGACCTGGGTCCTGGATTTGGAGCAGACCGCGCAGGCCGAACAACTTGCGCGGTTTTCGGATATTCCCTTGCCCGAGGCCGCGGCGCGCGTGTTTTACCGGGGGCTCTCCGAGGAATTGCAGGAACGCCTCACACAGAAAAATCTCGGGCTTGATTACGGCAAGCTGGAGCGTTCGGTGGCTCAAGGGGGAGACGTTCGTTATATCGATTTTCGTAAAGACTGGTCGCCCTACTTCAAACGCAAGTGTTCGATGCCGGACGGGTCGATGGTCGAAACCGGCGGGATCGGGGAGTTTGCCGAACTCCACGGCATCACGGTGGCGCAGGCGCAGACGTTGATGGAAGAGGGCGGGACGTTGGACCTTGAAGACGGGGTGCTGGCGTGCCAGGTGATCAATAACCAACCGACGGCGGCCCGCTTCAATGCCAAACAATATGCCAAGGCCAAAGAGTTGATGGACGCCAAGGGCCTTCACGTCATGGATGCGCTGAGTGAGGTGGCGTTGAACGACCCCGTGCTGATGCGCGCGTTGAGACGGGCTGAGCAGGAAAGCGCGGGCTGACAACGAACGCGTGGTTCGCCCGCCTGCATGTCGTTCGACATCGGGGCCCGATCGTTTTGGCGTACAGAGGAGATATGATGACGACGATTGCAAGGACGCTGGTTGTGGCTGCGTGCGTGTTCATGGGCATGGGTGGGAACGATGCCGTCATCGACCGGGCTCACGCGGATGTGGCCGTTTCGAGCAGGGATGGCGCACCCGTGGTGGGCATTCCTGCCGGTCCGTTTCTTATGGGTGTGCCCAGATGGGCACGAGACGGTGGGCTGGATGAATACCCCAATCACGAGGTGGAATTGGACGCCTATGCCATTGACAAATATGAAGTGACCAATGGCCTGTATTTGGAATTTATTCGCTCGACCGGCCATCGCACGCCTTCGCACCCGACCGATCCATCGAAAAATTTATGGCAGGGTGGGCTCATGCCGGAGTCCATTGCTTCTTTGCCGGTGGTCAACGTGGATTGGTTTGACGCCGATGCCTATTGTCAATGGGCGGGCAAGCGGTTGCCGACCGAAGCCGAATGGGAGAAGGCCGGGCGAGGGACCGATGATCGACGGTTCCCTTGGGGGAACGTCGAACCCACGCATCGGCATCTGAATTTCAACCAGTCCTGGCAGGGTGAAAAGACCTTCGTGCCGGTTGGGATTTATGAACAAGGCCAAAGCCCCTACGGGGTCTACGATATGGCGGGTAACGTCTGGGAGTGGGTCGCCGATTGGTATGACGCGACGTATTATTCCGTGAGTCCACGCCGGAATCCTCAGGGGCCCTTGACGGGGACCCGCCGGGTCATTCGCAGTTCCGGGTGGCAAGTGGAAACCCCACAGGTGAGAATTTTTACCCGGATCGCCAGCAATCCGCTCGACCGGAATCATTCGACCGGGTTCCGATGTGCCGCCACTCTTCCGACGCCGTAGCGTTGCCTACGCGGAGTGGAATATAATGTAGGGCTGCTACAAATACCTCTACCCCGGGTCAAGCATTGGGCACGCCCAATGCTCTCCTCACCATTCCTGCCTCTTGTCACTCCGTTCAGGGCAGGCAAAGGAGAGGAGCCAGGTCCTAAAAGGGAGACGGCGATAATTGTCAACGAATGAGCGAACACAAGCCTGGCATGACAGTAAAAACCGGTAATGATAATGTATGAGAGATAAAATCCAGATTAAGTTCTTGACAGAGGCGTGCGTTCAAGTTACACTCTCTAGGGAATGCCGGAACGCCAGAAGAAAATATGAGAAAAATCAACTGGTTGGGTAGAGTGCGGTCTTTCTTGACTGTTCAGGTCGTCTTTACGCTCTGTCTATCAGGGTTTTTCTGTAGTGCCGGTGTGGTTGTGGCTTCGGGGATCCCCCAACCGCTGAATGCTGCCGTTGCGTCTGCTTTGCCTTCACCGGCGAGCCCCAGGGGTCTTGTTTATTTCTCCCCGGCCCCCCGACCAGGTTCTCCTACTCACGCCCCCCTCACGTCAACTCCCGGTTCGAGTCCAAGGCAGGTTCTCGCCCCTCAGGGGAGCAGGCATCATACGTATGCGAAGATTCCCGTTATCGTCAATCCCGCGGTCGAACGCAATATTCACTACTTTCAAAACGTGATTCATGACCGCTTTCAAGAATGGTTGCCGAGATTCTATGCCTACCGGCCGTTAATCGAGCAGATCTTCGTCGAGTTCGGCCTGCCGAAGGAATTGATTTATCTGTCGTTGGTCGAGAGCGGATTTAACCCAAGAGCCTATTCGCGCGCGCGCGCGTCGGGGCCGTGGCAGTTTATCAAAAGCACGGGCCGGATTTACGGTTTGAGGGTCAATTGGTACGTGGATGAACGCCGGGACCCCATCAAGTCCACGGTTGCGGCGGCGGCACACTTGCGAGATCTCTATGACCTTTTCGGCTCATGGCCCTTGGCGCTTGCGGCGTATAACGCCGGGGCCGGGAAAATCGGTCGCGCGATTAAAAAAACCGGCACCCGTGATTTCTGGACGATCGCGAGGAGCCGCCATATCCGCCGGGAAACGAAGCAATACGTTCCCAAATTCATGGCCGCCATGATTATCGCCACGCGTCCCGAGATGTTCGGTTTTCACGCCCATTCCCACCCGGTTCATCAATACGAAGAGATTCGTATGGCCGAGTCCATCCATTTGCGATCCGTTGCCAAGGAGACGGGGATTCCTTTTGAAGAGCTTCGGCGGTTGAATCCCGAACTCCGTCGCAGCGTCATTCCCCCGGATCAAGCCGGCTATTCTTTAAAGGTCCCCGTGGGAACGGCAGGGCACGTGGAGCAGTCCAAATCCCGAATGAAGAGGTGGACACAACCCCCGTCTCAACGGTCTCAACAGACGTGGTATCGCGTGCGCCGGGGAGACAGTTTGTCGGTGATTGCGCATCGCTTCGGGACGAGCGTCAGGCAATTGAAACACCTCAATGATCTTCCGGGGAGTTTGATCAGGGTCGGACAACGGTTGCGCGTCAACAAAGACGTGACGAAGGTCGGGGAGGCGACGTGGTATCGTGTGCGGCGCGGCGACAGCCTCTGGAGTATTGCCAAACGGTTTCGGGTGTCGGTGCAGGACTTGAAGTTGTTGAATAATTTGCGAAGCAGTCTGATTCGAGCCGGGCTGATGTTGATGATTACTTCCTGAGAAAACCCTTCCTGTCTTCCGTTATTCCTTGGTTTCTTTCCGTTCCTGCATCTCTTCCTGTTCGGTTCCCTCGTCTCCGGCTTCACCGGCCGGCTCCTCCACGGGCGGTTCGAGAATCCTGACTCGCATGGCGGCTTCACTCGCATAGGGCGAGTTCGGATGTTCATCCAATAACCGTTTGTAACGGGCGAGTGCCTCGTCATGGTGTTTTTCATATTCCTCGAGTTTTGCGAGTTCGAATATCACCTGATCCTTGTTGAGCGTTTGAGGCATTTGCAGCACTTGCGTGTAGGCGGTGATTCCCTTTTCGCGGTCCCCGTTTGCCAGATAGCTGGCCCCCAGTCGCTGGTAGACCAATCCGAGCAGCGCGGGAGGGTTTCCCGCCTGGCCAATGAAATGCCGGTACGCGTCGACGGCCCCGGCGTGGTCGTTTTGTTCGGCTAAGGCATTTCCAATAAAATACCACGCCGACCGGGCGCTGGCGGTACGCGGAAATTCCTCGATGAGCTGTCGATACAGGGTCACGGCTTCTTGCAACTTCTCTTTTGCGGCATCGACGTCATCAAGGGACCGGTCAAGGTAGGCCTCGGCGGCTCGATGTTCAAGGGCAAGCGCTTCATGTTCCTGTTGGTGCTGCATCCAGAGGAGGGCCCCGAGAAGGAGCATCACCAGGACCGCTACGATGATTCCGGCAATGATCGCCCGACGATGGTCTTCGGCAAAGAGCCACGCCCGTTCGCTTCGGGATAACAATTGCGGGTTCTCGGCCCCTACCTGTTTACTGATATGTCTGATTTTGTAGGTCATTGTTCGATCCCGGCGTTTTTCTCATGACGAAATCCGCACTGTAAAGGGTTGCACCCCTCTTTCTCAAGGGTGCCGTCGATTTTTGTGCCGACGCGGTCATGAAAGGGCCGGTCTTCCTTACGGTTGACAGAGTATACTTGGCTGATATAATTAAAAAAGTGTTGGATTTTTGAATACATGGGGCGTGGGGCGGATAGCTCAGTTGGGAGAGCGTTGCCCTTACAAGGCAAAGGTCGCAGGTTCGAGCCCTGTTCCGCCTACCATCTATCTCAGACTATCCATAGAGAACGTCGAACGTGAATCCTGAAGGGGTTCCTGCCTGGGGCAGGAGGCCCGGTTCGACATCGCAATCATAAATAAAGCTATCCCTTTACGTGAATGGGGCCGTCGTTCAGCCAGGTTAGGACGCCAGATTGTCAATCTGGAAGTCGCGGGTTCAAATCCCGTCGGCCCCGCCATTCACTTCGTTGATGCTGCTGTCACTTGCACGGTGACTTTTCATTTTTCACGTTACAGGCTGATTGTCGTCTCCCATGTTTTCAACCGACCCTCTTGAATTGCTTGGTTCCCTGGGGACCATCTCTCTCATCGTCTTATTGATCCTGCTGGGGTTTTCCGTCATTTCGTGGGGCATCATCCTGTATAAATGGCGCACGATCCGGCTGCTCAAGAAAGAGGAGCGACAGTTCCTCCAAGCCTATCAGGAGGGAGAAGCGTTCAGCGAACAGGCGCTGCAACCACTTCAACGCCTGGCCGCGGATTTGCCCCGTAGCCCCAGCGGTTCAGTCTTTCTTGAAGTGTTGAATCGCATGGGGCATCTTGTCGATTTTCACGTGGGCGACGTCACCGTGACGGCCAGGAAAGCGGGTCAATGGCCGGACCGCCAGTATTTGGAAAAAGTCGTACAGTATCTCGTTCAGGAACAAATCGCCCGGCAGGAAGCGTATCTCCCCTTCCTGGCCACCACGGGCAATATTACTCCCTTCATCGGGTTATTGGGTACGGTCGTCGGTGTGATCAATGCCTTTCATCAAATCGGCATCGAAGGCACGGCCAGTATCGCTTCGGTGGCTCCCGGTCTTTCCGAGGCCCTCCTTGCGACCGCTGCCGGATTGTTTGCTGCGATTCCCGCAGTCATCGGGTATAATTATTATCTTTCTCAAATTCGAAAAACCGTCTTCGCTGTCGAAGCCTTCAGCATCGAATTTTTGAATGCCCTTGACGCGCCGGCCTTTACCGGCAAAAAAGGTCGAAGTCGCCCGTGATTTCCGAACCCCGGCATCGTCGGTTTCTTTCTGAAATCAATATCATTCCTCTCGTTGACGTGGTTCTCGTGCTGTTGGTGATCTTTATGGTGACGACTCCGATGCTGCACCGGGGCATTGATATTTCCCTCCCGCGTACGCAATCGAATACCGTTGTCCCCATGGAGCGTCTGGTGATTACCATTGAACCCGACGCACGGGTCTACCTGGGAAAAGATCCTGTCACGGTGATGCATTTACGGAAACGTCTGGATGAAGCCAAAGCCCTGAACCCCCTCGTGTCGGTGTATCTTCGAGCCGACCGGCAGGTTCCCTATGGACGGATTGTCCAAGTCATGGATGAAGTCAAACGGGCGGGAATCGAACGGTTGGGCATGGTCACGAACCCCCAAGGGACCGTGGTTGAAGACGCGGGCTTCGAGCCCCTGTAAGTTGGGATGACGCAATGTCGTATGCGGCGCCTTTCAGTCTTTTGTCGGTTCATCTGCCGGGTCGTGCCGACCCGGCGGAAGGACGGCTTACGTGGCCGCTTGCCGGTTCGTTGGTCATTCACGCGGTTGTGTTGATCGCGTTCGTGAGTCTGCGTTTCGCCTCATCGCTCGAACAGTCTTCAGGGTCTTACGAGGTCACGCTTGTCACGTTTCAGGAGATCTCGTCGTCTCCGACTGCTTTGCCGGAAAAGCCGTCGAGGCCGGAACGGAACGTCGAGAAGGTTCCCCCGCCCCAGGCAGAGGTTCGAAAAGCCTCGAAGGCCGCACCGCAGAAAAAAGCAGTAAGTCCTCCGAGACAAGCAGTCAGGACTACCAATCCCAGGCCCCAGGCAAGGGTGCCCGAACGGGTGGTGGATTCTCTCGTGAGCGAATCCAAGCTACAGGTTCCGGCCATACCCCCCAAGGCTGTCACGCCTCCGCCACCGGTTTCAGCGGCCCCCAAGCCGACACTGAAACAGAACGCAGTCATGCTCCTCCCTCCGCCCCAGGCAGATGACGTCGTAGCTCCCAAACCGGAACGAGTGACGGATTCGCTCATGGGCGCGCTGGATTCCGTGGTTGTGCCAAAGCTGCGAGCCCTGGCATTGCCCCAAGATGCCGAGCCCGCGCCAGCCTCTCCGCCTCTCAGGCAGTCGCCTGCCCCGGAGATGGATGTTCAGCCAATCCACGCGCCCCCGCCACCTCCGAAATTGGACTCTGACGTCGTTCCCAAGAAGGAAGTCCCACGTGTCGACCCTCTGGCCCACACACTGAAGCAGGTTGTCGGCACCATCGCCGCCCCCAAGAAACCAAAGCCGGTTTCCAACCGCGTGAGTCCGGCGGTCACTTCCGATGCCGAGCGGAAACAGGACATCACCAGGACTCCTCCATCGTCAGGCATTACCTTACCCTCCCGGGCACCTCGCCTGGCGGACGTCGCGCCGCCTGAGGCGCGGAAGAAGGAGACGCCGCCGCACACTGCGCGGAACAGCAGCACCGTGGAATCGTTTACGCAGGCGCTTCAATCGGTGCGTATCCCCGCGAGTATGACGACCCAACCGGCCCAACCCGTACCAGAAGCGGTTCCATTCGTTTCTGACGCGTCGCCGAAACTCCCAAGAGCGGCCGAGCCTCGGGACATGCCCATTGTCCTGCCGCCTCAGGCTCCGCAGCTCGCCAAGTTGCCCGTTGAGCAGGACCAGATCCCTTCACAACCAGCGGTTCCCACGACCACGTCCGAACCGGATGCTTTCGACCGTCAGATTGCCAAACTCACTATTCCACAGGATTTTGACGCCAAGCCGGGTTTTCAACAAACGGAGCGTGGCACGCAGGACATGCTGGCCCTGCGGGTGGCAGGATCTTCTCCCAAAGATAATACCTATTGGGATCTAGTTAGGAGCAAGATTGCCAGAAGGTGGATCTTTTATCGTAGTGAATTCAAACGCAGTCAGCCGCTTCAAGTGGTCTTGCGTTTTCGCCTTTTTCCAAATGGTCAGCTTGAGGATAAGGATGAGAAAAACGAAGTGAAAAAGGAACAGATCTCCGTCGTCCGATCCTCGGGAGACGGCGATTTTGACTCATTTGCCAAACGTGCGGTCGAGACGGCTATCCCGTTACCGCCCTTTCCCGAGAACATGACGAACCCTTTTTACGACGTCAAATACACGTTTACGGGCCCGCGGAATTGATGATGAAAAACGCCACCGTCTTGCTTGTCCTCTCTTTTGCTCTGCTGTTCTTCGCTGACGCGGAGGCATCCGACGTGTTTTTAGAAGCGAAAAAGTCGGAATTTCAAAAAATTCCCATCTGGATCATGGGGTTTTCCGGTCGTAAGACCCCGCAACAGGATGACGCCAAAATCGGCGAGCAGGTCGACGCTATTCTCAAGGCCGATTTGCGGCGCACCCAGGTGTTCGAGGTCATTGCACAATCGACGGACACGCTTCCCCTTTCCCAGGCAGGGTGCCGGGGAATGGCACCCATCGCGAAAGCCAAGGAGAGTACGGCTCCGGTGGTCACCTGGGGAAGAATCGGTCGCAAGGACGGGAAACTGTTGTTGGAGGCCTGTGCCTACGATGGAGGGGAGACGGATTTGATCGCGGTTGGCAAACGGTATGCCGGTGGTCCGATTACCCAACGTCTGCTGCGGTCGATGGTTCATCGTTGGGCCGATGAATTGGTCTCGCATTACACGGGGGATCCCGGCATTGCCCAGACCCAAATCATCTATGTTTCCGAAGATACGGCCGGTCGACGGGGTTTGGTCATGATGGATTATGACGGGTTCGGTCCCAAGCGCGTGACGTCGGATCCCAACTTGAGCCTCATGCCGAACTGGTCGCCGGACCGGCGCTCCGTCGTGTATACGACCTATCGCCACAACAATCAGGAAATCGTGCGGTTCGAGTTGGGTAAAGGGAGCAGACGAATCCTGGTGCCTTCTGAAACGCTGAATATGACTCCGGCGCTTTCCCCGAATGGTCGACTGTTGGCGTATGCTTCCGCCAGGGATTCCGCCAGGGATTCCGCCCAGAAGGGAAATTCCGATATCTTTACGATGAACTTGAGCACGGAACAGAAAGAACAATTAACCGATCATGCCAGTGCGGACTTGTCGCCTACGTGGTCGCCGAATGGACGAGAATTGGCTTTTACGTCTGACCGGACCGGACGTCCGCAAATTTATATCATGAGGGCCGACGGCTCAAAGGTCCGCCGGTTGACCTTTGGCGGGCGTTATAACGCCGCACCGGCCTGGTCTCCGCGGGGAGATTGGATTGCCTACGTCTGTCGCATACCCGGCGATGGGTTTAAGTTATGCCGGATTTCTCCGGATGGACGGCGGCGGTTTCAAATGACGAGCGGGCCCCCCAGTGAAATCGATGATTCTCCTTCGTGGGCCCCGGATGGCCGTCACCTGGTCTTCAGTTCGACGCGAGGCGGGCGGAGTCACATTTACATGATTCATTTCGATGGCAAGGGGTTGGAACGGTTGACGAAAGGCGGGATACACTATAGTTCTCCCGCTTGGTCTCCATTCCCGGAGTAATCGGTTCCCGCCGAGAGAGAACCCGGCCATCGGCAGATTATCAACGCACGAAGTTCGGCGAACGAGTCGCCTTCCCGGATGCCGGAGAATGGAAGGCCATGCAAGCAGCAATCGTAAGGGAGTGAAAAACCATGTGGATTGATCGTGTCTCGTCCTTGACCTCAACAGGCTCAATGCGAACAGCCATTCGTCACCTGAAAACGGGATTGTGCCTGATCTGTCTGGCATTCAGCCTGACCGCCTGTGCCCAGCAGTCCGACCTGGTGAAAGTGGAAAAAGATTTTGCGGGTAAAATCACCAAATTGGACCAGGAGAAAAAAGCCCTGGCCCGAGTCGTTCAGCAGGCCAAACAGGAAATCGCCACCGCCCTGGAGCAACAAAAAGCCGAATTGAACACTGAAATCTCGAAGGCCCGCGCGCAACTGAACAGTGAAGTGCGGAGCCTGCGAGAGGAGATTTTGCCCAAAGAGATCGGCGATCTGGAGACTCAATTACATCAGGTCCGCAACAACTTCGAGAAGGTTCTGGTGCAGCATGGTCAAATAGTGAGCGCCCTGAAGGAACGGCAGGAACAGCGTGACCTCGATCTGTCCAATCAGATCACCGCTTTGGATAAACGTCTTGGGGCTACCCTGGAGCAGCAGGCCCAAAAGGTGAGTGCCCAGTTTGTCGAGTTTCAACGTTCGTTGGGTCAGTTCAAGGAAGCCTTGTCCGGGGTTGATACACGATTGGGCGAGGAACGGAAGCGGGCAACGAGTTCCGAGACGAACCTACGAAAAGACTTCGACAAGCGACAGCAAGCCTTTCGAGCCAAACTCGATTCTGATACCCGGGCGTTGAAAACTTATTTGGAAACCGGGGTCAAAACTGCCATCGAATCCCTCAATACGGCACTGAATGAGGGCAACCGGAACTTGAAGGCCGACATTGCCGCCCACGTCACACGATTGTCCGAGATCGATGCCAAGCTGGGCACTGAACTCGCGGGACTCCGAAAGACCGATACGCGGCATGGCAAACAGCTGGAGGAGGTGACCCGGTCTTTGGCTCAACTTCGTGACGTGTTGGGGTCGACCGGGACTCAACTCGGGACCAAGCTGGATAGTCAGGGGAAGGAAACGGCAAAACGGATCGAGCAATTACAGGGGCAGTATACGGCGTTGGCTAAGAAGCTGGACGCCGATATGAAAGGCCTTCACGGGTATTTGGAAAAGGACGTTCGACCAAGTTTGGCATCGATCGCGAAAGCGTTTGATCAGGAAAAGAATCGAATCTCTCAGGAGTTCATCAAATTTAAATCCAGTCTCGAACGCGTCGAACACACGAGCGCTGCCAACGTGACCCAAGTTCACACGCAATTGGACGCTCAAGCCAAACACGTTCAGGAACTGAGGGAAACGGTCGCAGGCATGCGAGAGGTGTTGGATTCCATGGCCGGTATGTTGGGGACCCGCAGTGACCACCAAATGAACCAGTTGGGGCAGTTGACGGCACGACTGGAGCGATTGGAGCAGGAGCAGTCAGCCGAAGCCGCCAAGCAGGCCTCGAATACCCAAGCCGTCTCAACCCATCTCAACGAGGTGACGGCGAGCGTGCAATCGATCGGGCAATCGTTCGAGCAATTCAAGGACGTGGTGTCCACCACGCTGAACGAACAGGCTAACCGGCTTCAGGCCCAGGCGCAGAAGATGGCGGCGTCCTCTACCGTCTCCAAGGTCCGGCAGGGCTTAAAGGCCAACGTGAGGCAATTGAATGAATTAACCAAAGCCATGGCGCAGTTGAAAGACGTGGTCAGAGCCATGGGCGAGAAACTGGGTTCCAAGGTGGATGCGCATGAATCCCAGATCTTAGAGATGGAGCAGGCGATCAAGAAGTCCGGGAAACCGGCTCCCTCCAAGAAGCCTCGTTCCCCTTAGCCGAAGAAGGATCAATCGACGGATCACCAGGCTTCCGTCACAAGGCGTTTCGCATGGAGTCCGTTGAGCCCAGAATCAAAGTCCTCCCGGAGTCCGTGGCTTCTCAAATCGCCGCCGGAGAGATCGTCGAGCGTCCGGCGTCAGTCGTGAAAGAATTGCTTGATAACAGCGTGGATGCCGGAAGTACGATGGTCTCCATCGATATTGTCAACGGGGGGAGGACCCTGATTCGGGTGATCGATGACGGCGAGGGGATGAGCCGGGCCGACGCCCCGTTGGCCTGCCAACGATTTGCCACCAGCAAAATCAGTCATCCACGCGATCTTTCGGGCATTGCCACCTATGGGTTTCGCGGGGAGGCCTTGCCCAGCATTGCCGCGGTTTCGCGCTTTCGGATGCTCACGGCCCGGCATCATGCTCTTGCCGGGACGGCCGTGGTTATCGAGGGGGGAGACGTGCAATCGGTTGAAGAGCGAGGCGCCGCACCAGGGACACGAATCGAGGTCGAAGAGTTGTTTTTCAACACGCCGGGCCGGCGGAAATTTTTGAAGACCACGGCCACGGAGTTTTCCCATATTACGCACGTGATCCAGCAAGCCGCTTTGGCGAACCTTCGCACGCAATTGCGCTTGACGCACAATGACCACGTGGTGTTCGACTATCCCAAGGTGACCGCGTTGGAGGATCGATTGCTCCAGGTGTATGGGCCGAGAGTCATGGATATGATGTTGCCCATTCACTATGAGCAGGCCGACGTGCACGTGCACGGGATGATCGTCAACCCGAATCATTCGAAAACCGGTCGAACCCCCCAGGAAATTTTCGTGAACCGGCGGCCCGTCAAAAACACGACGATTGCGCATGCCGTGTATGAATCGTATGGCTCCTTTTTGCCGAAAGGACGACATCCGACGTTTGCGCTGATGGTGGACGTCGATCCCCATGAGGTGGACGTCAACGTGCATCCCTCCAAACGGGAGGTGAAATTTCGCAGCCCCGACCTGATCCATCGAGCGATCAAGGCCGCGGTTCGCGGTCCACTGCAACAAAACGTGATGGGCTCGCCACCCCGTTCACCCGGACTTGAAGGACGGGCGCCCGATGCCGTCGAGAAGGAGCAGCCCGTACAGGCGTGGATGGGCGAACCGTTTGTCGCACGTCCGGCTCCTTCCGGTGCGAGCGACGTGCCAACGGCTTCCGGGACCGGGCAAAGAAGGGAAGCGGACCAGGTCAAAGAATCGCCGGTCCTCTATCCGCTTGAGCCCGAGGTTCATATTCTCGGGCAGATCCATGCCACCTATATCGTCGCGCACATTGGAGATGAATTGCACGTGCTGGACCAGCATACGATTCACGAGCGCGTGCTTTTTGATGGGTTGTGGAGAGGGTGGGAGGGTCGCCATATCCAGACCCAGCCGTTGCTGATTCCCGAACCGGTGGACGTCCCGGTCGCGGCGGCGACGAAGTTGGCGGAGATCTTGCCGGAGTTGGCCAACGTGGGCCTCGAACTTGAGTGCTTTGGCCCGTCCTCTTTCGTCATTCGCTCGGTACCGGCGCTTGTCGGACAGATGGACTATGGGGCTTTGGTCGAAGATATCCTGGAAGACCTGTCGGAGTGGAACTCCGTTGATTCTCTCGATAAACGTATCCGGTCCGTCCTGGCGTCGATGGCCTGCAAGGGGGCGGTCCAGGCCGGCCGCCGGATGGAAGCACCGGAAATGCAACACGTGGTGCATGATTGGCTTCGTGAAGGGGGCCCCATGACCTGCCCCCATGGCCGAAGGATCTCTTTACGTTTCGGCAGTGAAGAATTGCATCGGATTTTTCGGCGTCTATGAATCCACCACTCGAATCTCAACTTTCTTCGAATCACGGGATCCGCACCTTGGTAGAGTCTTCCACCGCGTTGCAGCCCCTCGTCGTCCTGGTGGGCCCCACGGCAATCGGTAAGAGTCGCATTGCCATTGACGTGGCCCGGGCCCTGGGAACGGAGATTTTGACCGCGGATTCGACCCAGGTCTATCGCGGGATGACTATCGGGACGGATACCCCCTCGGAAGAGGACCGGCAACGCGTTCCCCATCGGTTGATTGACCTGGTGGAGCCTGACGAGCCGTTTAATGCCGGCGAGTTTCGGCGGCGGGCCCTTCGAGAAATCTCCCGTCTGTCTGAACAAGGCCTTCTCCCTTTGGTGGTTGGCGGGACGGGACTCTACGTTCGGGCGTTGTTGCACGGGTTATGGGCCGGTCCTCCCAGCGACCGCATTCTTCGCCGGGAACTCGAAGACGAAGCGCGTGCCCGGGGAGGGGAATCGATGTATCAGGAATTGGGCCGCGTGGATCCTGCCACCGCGCGTCGCCTGCATCCTCACGATACCGTGAAAGTGCTGCGGGCCCTGGAAGTGTACCGGCAAACCGGTGCTCCTCTTTCGAAGGCCCACGAAGAGCATCGTGAACGGGCAACCCCCTTTCGTGCCCTGGTCCTGGGGTTGACCATGGAGCGGGCTATTCTCTATCAACGGATTGATCATCGAGTCGACCTTGAATTGGCAAAGGGACTGGTTGACGAAACCCGGACCCTGTTGGCGAAGGGATACTCCAGAGACCTTGTCTCGATGAAAAGTTTGGGCTATCGTCAGATGGCAGGGTATCTGGAAGGAGAGTATTCCTTCGACGAAGCGGTGAGGCGATTGAAGCGAGACACTCGTCATTTCGCGAAACGGCAAATGACGTGGTTCAGAAAGGAACCGGGTCTGACGTGGGTCGAGGTGCAACCGGACGAGTCCGTTCGATCGGTTGCTCAACGCGTTGTCACACTCATTGAACGATTCGTGAACACCCTTCAAGGTTAATCGATAAGGGACAAACCCGTGCCAGCGAAACCACGTGCTGATATTGCCGTTATTGGAGGCAGCGGGTTGTACGAAATGGATGGCCTGGAACAGGTGCGAGAGACGCGCGTGTCCACCCCGTTCGGACGACCTTCGGATGCCGTGATTCTGGGAACCTTGTCTGGCAGGCGCGTGGCGTTTCTCTCGCGTCATGGGCGGGGTCATCGCATCAGTCCCTCCATGATCAATTACCGGGCAAACGTCTACGCGCTCAAATCACTCGGCGTGACGCGGATTTTTTCCGTCAGCGCGGTGGGGAGCATGAAAGAACGCATCCACCCGGGTCATATGGTCCTTCCCGATCAATTTATCGATCGGACGACCAGGCGACTGAGTACGTTCTTCGATCAAGGGCTTGTGGCGCACGTGACGTTTGCCGATCCCGTTTGCCGCGCCTTGGCGTCTCAACTGGGCGAGGCTGCCCGGTCGATGGGGGCCACGTTCCACGTGGGGGGAACGTATCTCTGTATCGAGGGGCCGCAGTTTTCAACCAAGGCGGAATCATCGTTGTATCGGCAATGGGGCGTGGATGTCATCGGGATGACCAACGCGACGGAAGCCAAGCTCGCCAGGGAGGCAGAAATCTGTTATGCGACGTTGGCCCTGGTCACGGATTACGATTGCTGGCATCAGAGTGAAGAGCCCGTCTCCGTCAAAGCGATTTTGAGCGTGATGCACGCGAACGTGGCCCAGGCCAAAGACCTGCTCCGCTCCGCCATTCAAGAGGCGGGGGGACCGAGAGCCTGCCCCTGCGCGACGGCGCTTCGGCACACCATCGTGACCGCGCCGAAAGCCGTGACGGCCTCCGTGAAGCAGCGCTACGGCCTCTTTTTGAAACAAGTGAAAACATCAAACAGGAGTAGATGACATGGGTAGATTGTTGGTGGTGGGTTCCGTGGCGTTTGATACGGTTCGCACTCCTTTCGGGGAAGCGACGGAAGTGTTGGGAGGGTCGGCCACGTATTTTTCCACGGCCGCCAGTTTTTTTACCGGCGTTGATTTGATCGCGGTCGTTGGAGAAGATTTTCCGGACGAACACGTCGAATTTTTGAAAAGTCGCGGGATCGATGTGTCCGGTCTCGAACGCCGCAGTGGGAAAACCTTTCGCTGGCAAGGTGAATATACGTTTCAACTCAATGAGGCCCACACGCTTGATACCCAACTCAACGTCCTGGAGTCCTTCCGTCCTAAAATCCCGGACCACTATCGCACTCCCGATCTCTTGTTCCTGGGGAACATCGACCCCGAACTTCAAATGGACGTGCTGAATCAAGTCGAACGGCCTCGAATCGTCGCCTGTGACACCATGAATTTTTGGATTCATGGAAAACGGGAAGCCCTATGGAACGTGTTGGAAAAGATTGACGTGCTCGTCATCAATGACGGAGAGGCTCGTGAACTCGGCCAGGACTTCAGTCTGGTCAAAGTCGCCAAAGACGTGCTGGCACGCGGGCCCAAATATTTCATTGTCAAACGAGGAGAGTATGGCGTCCTGATGTTTCATGAAAAAGGCGTCTTCGGCGCGCCGGCGTTTCCGTTGGAAATGGTGAAAGATCCGACCGGTGCCGGTGATACGTTCGCCGGCGGTTTTATGGGGCATCTGTCGTCCACGGGAGACTTTTCCGATATCGGCTTGAGGCGAGCGATTATTTTCGGAAGCGTCATGGCTTCCTTTACCGTAGAGGGCTTTAGTCTCGACCGCCTGCGGCAACTGGAATATCAGGACATTGAATACCGTTTCCGAGACTTCAAACGTCTCACCCATTTCGAGGACCTTTCGTGAGGACATTCTCCGGAGGTTGAGGTTCAACGTCGGAGCATATGGATTCGTTAGGCAACAAGTTCAAAACCGCCCGTGAATCTCAAGGGTTGACCCTGGGGCAGATGGCCTCAAGGACCCGGATCCAAGAGCCACAGTTGAAGGCCTTGGAAGAGGGCTCTTTTGAGCAATTACCCGAACGGGTTTTCGCCAAAGGCTTTGTCCGAGCCTACGCCCGATCGCTCGATCTCGACGAAGGAGAATGTCTGCGGTTGTTTGCAGAAGGTTCCTCGTCGTTCTACCAAGAAAAGGGCGAGGGGTTGCGGAAAATGGTTCTGCTGAAGGAAGACGAGTCTAAAGAGAGAACCAGCCGAACCATGGTTGTCCTTCTCGTTAGTGGGCTCCTCCTGCTCGGAGTGATGGTGCTCGTCCAACAACAATCCCCTTCATCATCCATTTTTTCGCCTTTTTCGCAACAGGCCGTTGAGCCGCGCGACGAGGGGTTATCGGAACAGGGGAAACCCGGTCAGGCGAACGAAAGCGCCGAGGAGCGCCCGCCTTCTTCGATCGAACGGCAAGTTGACGTCTCGGGAATGACGAATACGGAGACAGCCTCCGAGACGGATATCGCCGAGATTCCTGCGGCATTGCGGGTTGATGACGGGGCGCCTGCGTCTTCCTTGTCACCTGCGGACCCCGCGCCAATTCTCTCTCCTGCGACAGAGTCGGAAGAGGGTCCGTTGGTTCTTGAACTACGGACGTTGGAAATAACCTGGGTCGTGGTTCGTTCCGATGAAAACAAACCCGAGGAAGCCTTATTGCGGGTGGGTGAAATCGTGCAATGGCAGGCCAATGAACGGTTTCTGTTGACGCTCGGGAACGCCGGAGGGGTCGAGGTCAGGCTCAATGGCCAGTTGCGCGGTCCTTTTGGTGGCTCCGGCATTGTCGTTCGAAACTTGGAATTAAGACCGTAACCACCGACTTTGACTTCTTTCTTGACAGGGGAAAATCACATTGCTATGTTCGACAGGTTTGGAGGTTTTGAAATTGATTTTGATGAGGGTGTAGTATACAAACATCGATGTTCTGAGGGCCTTTACCCTCAATCCAAACGGCCTTCCAGACAAGGGATGCAATCATTATCAAAGGAGGGATTCATGAAGCGGTTTTTAGCGATTTGTAGTTTGTTGACGGCATTTGCCTTCGCCGGTGGCGATTTGGTCTTTGCCGGAGCCGAAAAAGACCCGCTGAAGCCACGGGTTCCGAGGGCTGATCGCGGGAAGGCCAAGAAAACCAAACCACCCGCCGAGTTGTACAAGAAATCGAAAAAAGCCTCCGACGAGATCGTTGCCGAAGGCAAGAAGATTTTTGAAGGTAAAGGCACCTGCGTCAATTGTCACGGGAAAAAGGGAGACGGCGCCGGTCCGGCCGGAAAAGTGTTGAATCCCGGCCCGCGGAACTTTACCAATTGCAAATTCCACAAGAAACGAAAAGATGGTGAATTGTTCTGGATTATCAAGAACGGCAGCCCGGGGACCGGTATGGTGTCCATGGTTCCGGCGACCATCACGGAAGAAGAAGCGTGGAAGGTGTTGGCCTACGAGCGAAGCTTCTGTACGAAATGGCGCAAAAAGAAGAAGTAGTCGTTTTGTCACGTGAGTCAGTGCTCGAAGCCCCGTTCAGGTTTAACCCTGAACGGGGCTTTTTCTCTTAACCAAACGTGCAACCCGTACCACACATTCTGTTATTCAAATCCCCGAGCAGATGCCTGCTGGTTGCGAGCTTGGGTCTGATGAGTTGGGGCGCCGGTCCCGCCACGGGCTTGGCTGAAGAAGTGCAACCGTTGCGTCCCAGGGTGCCCGTGAGTGAAAGACTATGGGCCAGGAAATTGGTCCCGCCCTTCGGTCCGACGAAAACGGCTTCGCCCGAGATCGTTGACGAAGGAAGAGTCCTGTATGAAGGAAAAGGCGCCTGCGTGTCGTGCCATGGAAAAACCGGCGTGGGAGATGGTCCGATCGGCAGGCGCCTGAATCCGGGTCCTCGTAATTTCACCAATTGCAGGTTTCAGAAGAGACGACACGACGGCGAACTGTTCTGGATCATTAAGAACGGCAGCCCGGGGACGGGCATGGTGCCGATGATTCCGGTCACGATTACCGAAGAAGAAGCCTGGAAAATATTGGCCTATGAACGAAGCTTCTGTAAAGACTGGCCCTCCGCTTCTCTCTCATCCGGGGTGAGCGAGTCTGCCCCGGACCCGATTCGGGAGCCGGGGTGAGAGGGGCTGCGTTCCCCGGGACAATTTTGCCTTCTCCAGCTCTACCGTGCGTCCCAACGCCTGTCCACGCAGTCTGCCCTTGTTCTCGACGTCTCTGTCCTCGACCTGATCGGGGTTTTGATAGGGCAGGGGATCTATCGGGGAGTGATGGATTGAGTCGTCCGGTTGACACCCGTAAGAACCGTTGACTAGACTCGGCTGTTCAATGGTCAAGAGTTGTCCAACGTGTTGAGGGGAGTGCAAGAATGGCAAACAAGCGAACGCAAGAGGATGATAAGGCTGTCCTTGAAAAAAAGGTCAAGGAAGGCCGAGCCGGCAGTGAAAACCCCGAAGGGGACAAGGACGCGCGACAGTTGCGAAAGCGCCTCAAACGGGTCCAGCGAAAAATTCGTTGCAGGACGGGACGTATAGCCAGGGCTGCCGGGAAAAAAGCCAAAGCGGCGTAACTCCGGAAACCGGGGAGTGTCAACACGCCTGCTGAATTCAGTGAAAGGGGAATGTTCATGACTGACGATATGAAATCTTCCGCCGAAGATCCTCAAACGGAAGAAGAGGAACCCGATACGGTCTCTCAGGATGAAGTGACTGATGAGTTCGTGGACGAAGTATCGGAATCCTTGTTGGAAGGCGACACCGTTGCGACGGCGGAGGCTGAGGAAGGAGAAGGCGAGGAACAGGCAGAGGAAGAAGAGCCTGAATTAGAAGAAGAGAAGGTCAAAGACGAGATCGATATCCAAATCGACCTCCTGCAGGACCCGGATTGGGTCATCCGACGTGAAGCCGTCGTCACCCTTGGTGAAATGGGAGACGAACGCTGCGTCGAGCCGGTCGTCAAAACGCTTCGCGACGGGGACTGGCAGGTCCGGGAAGCGGCAGTTGAAGCGATTGCCGGAGTGGGGTCTCCCGCCGTCGAGTTGTTGCTCAGGTACGTGCGCGATTGGGAGTCCCGGAAGTACGCGATCCAGGCATTGGGGAAGATCAATGATGAGCGGGTATTGGATCCCCTGATATCGATGCTGCACAACGATGAGTTTAAGGATGATGCCACGAGGGCCCTTGTCGAGTTGGGGAAACCAGCCGTGCCCAAATTGATTGCGGCCTTGACCGATAGAGAAGAGTTCGTCCGCAAGCAGGCGATTTTGGCGCTTGGCCAGATTAAGGATTCGGAGGCGGTCGATCCCTTGATCGCCATGCTCCAGGATCAGGATTGGATGACGCGCCTGACCGCAGCGGCTGCGTTGGAACAAATCGGGGACTTGCGTGGCCGGGATGCGGTCAAGCCGTTGATGAAAGATCCGGACCTTGTCGTTCGGATGCGGATAGAACGTATTCTCGTAGCGTGGAAAAAACAGCCGGCCAACGCCTGAATCCCCTCACCCCAGCCCTCTCCCTATTTCCCGCTTAATGCAGGAAATATGAGAGGGGGTAGGGGCAGGCCCCTGTGCCTGTCCTCATTCCTTTCCCCTTACTCCTGGTCTTGTTTCAAGTCATCAAGCGTTTCGTTCAGATCGGTGACGGTTTCATCTATAAAGTTTTCTTGAGGGAGCACCTCCTCTGTTTCCGGGCCGATCGTTTGCTCTATCGCTTCTTGTGACAACTCCCGAAGTTGCTTTTTGACCTCCTCCGGTGGCTGTCGCCCCACGTAGTATCCCGCCAAAAAGATCGCTCCCAAGATCAGGACGATTACCAAGAATTTTTTCATCGTTTGGTTCCTATCTCTGGATTCGAGTGGCTGGTTTCAGATGAGGACATAGTATGGACTTTATGGGAATAAAAAAAAAGAGTGAGGAGAATTTCTTTAAAAACGGAAGAAGAAACAATTGCCGTTGATCAGGCATTCCCAACGGGCGGGTCGGCCTTGCCTGAGACCTTGGCGGATTCGATGGCGAAACGGTCGCCCACGATCTGGGCCACGCGGTTCATATAGTCGGTGAGGGCGGTCACCTGATCCGGCTTCAGGTCGCGTCGAAATTGCGGGAGCAGACCCCACCGGGTTTCAAATTCCTCTCCTGAAATTGAGGCCACCACGCTGATCAGTTTGATCAGTTGGGCGCCGGAAGGGCCGGTGGAAGGGGCAGATGCTTGCCCTGCCGCCTGGGGTTGAGTCGCAGGCGACGTCTTGTCTTCGGGTGCCGGGGTTTTCCCTTCAAAGAGTGCCGTCAATGCGGGAATCACGGCACTGATACAGAGGGTGGTCGTCGACATGATGGCCTGGTTGTTGACGGCACCGGCCCGGCCGGCCACGCGTTCACCAACGTGTTGCATAAAAGCATTTCGCTCTTTGTTGTCTTCCGAAAACACAAATTTGTAGGGTTCATAGGTCTCGCGGCTTTCAGCCACGGTCCGGCCGATGGCGACGACAATTTCCTGCTCATCGATTTGGGCGGAACTCAGAGAGGGAGCCAGCAGGGTTTTGAGCCGATCACCCACGTGATCTTCGAGACTGTCCATGAATTCGGGTTGCTGTTGGATGGAGACATAGAACGCGGAAACGCGATCCACCAGGTTGAACAGGACCTTCAGAAATTCAAGGTAAATTTCCCATTCCTGTTGTTGACTCAGGTTGATCGTGGCGGCATGGTCGCTCCGTTTAATCAGTGTCACGGATTCCCGGCACACGTCCAATATGGTGTTCGACAAGTCGTTGAGAAGGGATTCGTGCTCTTGGATGGATTGCTTCATGAATTGAAAACCTGAGACGTATCTAAGCAAATGGAGGGAGGGCTTCGCAAGTAGGGGCGGACCTGAGTGTCCGCCCCCCACTGCCATACGTGGTGGACCCGGCCCCGTCATTGCACGGGGGCAGGCCCTATGTTATACACGATGGATGGACTGGGTCTAGGGTCCATTCCCGTGAACCAATTTTCTCGTATGCCCTTGATGGACTCTACCGATTCCAAAGTCTACGTGCTGAAGCGCGCCGAGGCGCCGGTCAGACCCCTTTCTCGAGATTACGCACAGGAACTAAATCCCCAGCAACTCGCCGCGGTGGAAGTCGTCGATGGCCCGGCCCTGGTCATTGCCGGTGCCGGAAGCGGCAAAACCCGGGTTCTCGTGTATCGCGTGGCCAGGCTGATCGATACGGGCGTCGATCCGGCCTCAATCCTGCTGTTGACGTTCACTCGAAAAGCGGCGCAGGAAATGTTGGGGCGGGTGGGCCTGCTGATCGGTCCGCAAAGCGATCGGGTGATGGGAGGGACGTTTCATTCCGTGGCCAACGTGCTGCTTCGGCGCTATGGCCGAACCATCGGCCTGGAGCCGGGATTTACGATCCTGGATCGCGGCGATTCCGAAGACCTGGTCAACCTCGTTCGTGCTCAAACCGGTCTCACCGAGACAGGCAAACGCTTCCCGCGCAAGAAGACGATTGCCGACCTGTTCAGCAAATGCGCCAATACCATGCAACCGCTCGAGGACGTGCTCCTGACCGAATATAGTCATTTTGGAGAATATCTCGGCGAGTTGACCAAACTGCAGGAAGCATATGAATCAACCAAGCGCCAGAGACAGTTGGTCGATTATGATGACCTGCTGACCCGCCTCCGTGACCTGCTGGCCGTGGATGAAACGGCCCGGCGGACGATCTCGGCCATCTATCGCTACATCTTGGTCGATGAGTATCAGGACACCAACCGGCTTCAAGCGGACGTGGTCCGGAAACTTGCCGCCACGCATGAGAACGTGATGGTCGTCGGAGATGATTCGCAATCGATCTACTCTTTTCGCGGCGCCTCGTTTCAAAACATCATGGAATTTCCCGAGTTGTTCCCGGGGACCAGAATGTTCAAGCTGGAAGAGAATTACCGAAGTACGCAATCCATCCTGGCGTTGGCCAACGACATCCTCAAAGGCGCAACGGAAAAATACAGTAAAACGTTGTTTACCCAAAAAGGGCTGGGTGAACGACCGGCCCTGGTCGAAGTGATTGGTGAAAACTCGCAGTCCCGGTTTGTCGCGCAGAAAATTCTGGAGTTGCGGGAGGAAGGCGTGCCGTTGGATGAAATGGCGGTCCTGTTTCGCTCCAGCTTCCACGCCTTTGATTTGGAAATCGAGTTGACCAAACGGGACGTTCCGTTTGTCAAACGAGGCGGGTTCAAATTTCTTGAGACCGCGCACGTCAAGGATTTACTGGCCCATTTGCGCATCGTGCATAACCCGCTGGATACCGTCAGTTGGAACCGTTCGTTGCTCTTGGTTGACGGAGTGGGTCAAAAGCGGTCGAGAGACCTGTTGACCCAACTCGTGATCAGTGAGGCGCCGTATGAGGTACTACGGCAAGGGGGCGGTCGGTCGGCCTTGGGGTTGCGCAACCTGGCCGCGGCACTGGAGTCCGTCGGCAACGTGGAGGACGGATCGCCTGCCGATCAAGTCAATCGTCTCCTGGAATATTATTATCCGATCCTTAAGGAGCAGTACGACGACTATCCCAAACGCATTCGGGATTTGGAGCATCTCATGGTCATGGCTGAACGCTATGGGGCCTTGGAAGAATTTCTTGCCGACGTGACGCTCGAACCGCCGGACGAAAGCGTGACTGGTATCGAAGCCCTGGACCGGGATGATGAACGGCTCGTGTTGTCCACCATCCATTCCGCCAAAGGGCTTGAATGGCGATGCGTGTTCGTCATCTGGCTGGTCGATGGACGGTTTCCGTCCTCTTATTCATTTCTCACCGAGGAAGAACTCGAAGAGGAACGGCGGTTGCTGTACGTCGCGGTGACCCGGGCCAAGCAGTTCCTCTACCTGACGTTTCCCGTCCAGGTGTATGACAAAATCACGGGGTCGGTGCTCTCGAAACCATCACGATTTCTCGATGACGTGCCCGCTTCCCTGGTCGAACCCTGGAGCGTGGTTGAACATGGCGAACCCTGGAGGTAAACAGCCGTGATGCCGGGAACGATAAAATGGATCGTCGCGATTCTCCTGTTAGGGTCGGTGCTGGGCCTGACCAGGTTTGCTCACAGCGCTCAGGGTCCCGACAGGACCGTGAATACCTGGATCAACCTCATTGAACAAGCCAAATCCCTGGATTTGCCGACGGGATTCCTCAAGGAGATCGGCCCCGATTTTGTCACGGTGACGTTCGAAGACCTGCGGACCTATGCGGCCGAATATCATCCCGAAGATCATCGCATGATTTTGAACATGCGGTTGTCGTTCAACAAGGCCGGCGGGGCGTTGATGGATCTGGATCGTATGACACACCATGATGTTAGTCTCCTGTATCATGAACTGCTCCATTCCTACCTGGATTACCTTTTCAATGGTCCGGGTCCGGAGACGTTGAGTCCCCAGGCCAAGCGGGTTCTGGTGTTTGCCCGGGAGCAAATGCGCTGTCATTACCGTTTCGTGCGCATTAATCCGATTCGCCAGCGTCGGGATATGACGGAAATCCGATTTCTTTCCGAAGATGACGCCTGGGAAGTGTTGAACGAGACCTGGGCAGTGTTCATCGGATGGCAAATTTGGACGAAGCTGGAACAGCAGGTCAACGGGATTGGCCCATGGACCGAGCCCCTGATTGATGCCTGGGCGGAGTTGCTGTCGAAGGCCAATACGAGCGGGGAATTACTCGGATATTACGAACCGGACGACCCGGAGGAACGTCGGGTGGCGCGCAAACGGTTTATTGCGCCCTCCAACGGGCTGACCCCGGACGGTGCCGAGCTTTTGCTGGGAGTCGTGTTGGAAGAGCCCGATGCCGTCGTCAATGAGGGAGGCGTTGTCATCAAGGCCTCCAAAGATACCGCCGCCCAAGCCCTTTCGTGTGACTAGTCGGATGAGTCGGCCAACTTCCCGACTCTGGACAATCACCATGCAAAGATGCTAGCGTCGCTTCGGGCGTTTCAGTCCTGAACGGACCAGAGTTGAAAGAGAAAGCGCCTGTAGCTCAGTGGATAGAGCACTGGCCTCCGGAGCCAGGTGCCGCAGGTTCAAATCCTGCCAGGCGCGCCATCACAGACATCCCGCCTCTTGAGTGGGTCGTTAGCTCAGCTGGTAGAGCAGCTGACTCTTAATCAGCGGGCCACAGGTTCGATCCCTGTACGACCCACCATTTTTTCAATGAGTTATGGTTGCTCGATGAAGGAAAGAGAGAATCAAGTCACCATAGCTTAATTGACAAGAGTTTTGTCGAGTGTATAGTATGGTCTGCATAAGTGTTATATCGGACTGTACATACACTAAATATACAATCTAATCGCGATTCCTAGCATCCCTCCATTAAAGCCTTTCCTGGCCCGGTTCCGATATACTTGGGAATGGGACTTTTCTCGAAGAAAATCGGAATGTCAATAAGTTTTGAGATGAATGAAGACAAGGCCATCGAGGCCTTGGTTTGGTTAGCAGACAAACAGCTAGGGATCACTCCGTTTTACGTATCAAAAGTTCTGTATTTTGCAGAAAAGGAACACCTCAACCGCTTTGGCAGGCCCATTCTAGGGGATAGATATATCCGAATGCCATTTGGCCCCGTGCCGTCCAAAACATATGACTTGATTAAGGGCACGAGTCGAAAGAAAAAGTACGCCGAGAAATTACGGGAAGCTGTTGATGTTCAGGAAGGGGCTTTGCGTCCACTTCGGAAACCGAACATGGAGATGTTTTCACGCACGGATATAGAATGCCTGACGAATGCTTTAAGAGAATATGGGTGCTTGGAGTTTGGGAAACTTAGCAGAATTTCCCATAGGGAGACTGCTTGGAAGAAGGCCCCAGAAAATGGAGAGATGGATTACGAAGACATGATCGACCAAAGTCCTAAACAAAAAAAGATTATAGAGAATCTGAGAGAACATGCACGTCAAATTGTACTTTAAGCAATGGAGTCCTGTGAGGTCTTTTTCCAGCATGTTCGTATCATTGCCCCCCCCAAAAAGAAGTTCATACTCTGTATTTGCCCAGAAGAATCCTTTTTCTTTTTCATAAATTCCGACCCACCGCCCATTGAGGTAGACGCGGGAGTCGAAATTACTCCAAGAGATCTTGATTGTTTGGATCACGTATCTTACGTGGATACGTCCAAGATAATATGCCTTGCTACACACGAAATAAGCGACAAATCAAGTAGAGGCAAAATATCGTTGCCTTTGCGTCGAAAGATCGTGAAATGTGCCAAAGGGCACGGCATTCTTCCAGAAAGATTCATGCGGATGTTGGAGAATAATTTCCTTTAATAAGGAGATCGTGAGCATACGAGTTGCGATTAGATATGATCGATATAACCTATCCTGATATATTGACCATCACGGGTCTGACACTAGATGCGGTTGGCATCGTATTCCTTTTCTGGCATGCGCCAGAGAAACATATTCATCCATGGCTTGATGCATACTCTACGCACGTAGGCAAAGAGAAAGAAACGAGTCAAGAGTGGAAGGTTAAACAATCGACAAGGGAAAAAATAGCAAAGCTTAGCGTGCTGATGATTGTACTCGGATTCGGCTTACAGGCTTGTGCTGTCCTCTTTTGGTAGGTTCTTGACAGAGAACTTCCCGCCCTCACCGAGAGCGGGAAGTCGGAGGATCACGGGCACGCCGAAGACGTGGATGACGTGGATCATCATTAGGAGACAGTCATGAGAATGCACAATCCTCCTCATCCTGGCGGGGTGTTGCTCAGACAGTGGATCGAACCGTTAGGGGTTTCCATTACCCAGACGGCCAGGCATCTCGGTGTTTCTCGCAAGGCGCTGTCCGAGCTTGTTCACGAGCATACCGGGGTGAGTCCGGAGATGGCGGTGAGGCTTTCCATTGCGTTCGGGACAAGTGCAGAGCTATGGATGAATATGCAATCCAGTTATGACTTGTGGCACGCCGAGCAGCACAGGACGGAGCTCAAAGTCGAGTCTCTCGTTGCCGGGTAATGGAGTGAGACTGCAAGCGGGCTGGAAATCCTGCCCGCTTGCCATGTTGCGATTCACGTGGAGGGAAAGACGTCCGTCACATGGATCCCTTAAGCATTTTGACGTGGCCTAGAAGGATTTTGGAATTCTGAATGTCGGGATTGTCTTTGCCGAGGTCCTGGGCCTGTTTAAACTCCATGGCTGCCGCTTTGTGCTGATCCGACTTGTCCAACGCGAGCGCAAGGTTGTAGTGCGCTTCCGCTGACGCCGGATCGGCTTCGACCGCTTTCTTGAAGTGGCCGACAGCGACGTCCCAATGCTCCTGGTTATAATGCTCGATGCCTTCATTGTTCGCCGCGTGAGCTTTGGAATCAGCGGCGGTCATGAGCGCCGGGACAGCAGCGGCTTTTTCTTTCATGGCGCCTTCTTTTTTGTGGTTTGAATCGGCAACGGCCGTTCCAATGCCGAAGCCCACCATGGTTAAAAACGCAACGAAAGAAGTACAAAGGAAAACTCTGAAAAAACGCTCCATCACGAAAACCTCCTCTTTGAAATGTAAATGAACGCGCACAATGTCATCCCTCATGCGGGCATACCGCCTGCACCCGAAGGGATGAAAATGGACTCGGTTGTCATCCTGCGCGAAGCGAAGGATCTGCTTTTCCAGGCGTTCGGTTGCTCAGTGAGAGATTCCTTCCTTCGCTCGGAATGACAGCTATCGTTGGTTACTTTCTTACCAATAGACAAATCCGAACGGCCTGTAAAACCCGTACGGGCCCCAGTAGGGTCCGGCATACCAGTAGGGATACCCATAAGAATAGGGAAAGCCGTAGCGTCCGTACCTGGGAGGACGTTGCATGGCTTCAGGCCACACTTTGAGGAATTGGATGGTGACCGTCGGATACGTATAGTCCATTTCATCAAGCAACTCGGTGGTTGCTCCCGAAATTTTCCCGACGATCGTGATCCGGGTTCCATTCGGGACCGTGGCCGGATCCAAAAACTCGGTTTGAAACGCAAGAAAGCGTCCCTGGGACTGCGTGCGGTCCATGGCCTGTTCGTGATTCGGTACAGTTGGAAGCTGAAGCACGGTCAGGCGGGTGTGCTTTTTGAGCCGCGTGGCGTCCAGGATTTCACCGCCCAGGACAATAACCTTTCCCAGATGAGTCGCCGGCGCTTCTTTGACCTGGGCAAACGAAAGCGTTGGATCAATCTGTTTTTCGATATCCAACGGGAACATCAACTGCCCGGCACAGGCCGGAAGCAACAAGAACGCTGCCTGGAGCATTCCCAAACGGGCCATGGATGCTTTCCTCTGCATGAGAACACACGCCTGAACAGAGTCCTTGCCCTGTACTGTTCAGCCTACTCCCCGGGTTATCCTTTCTCAAGTTCCGGAAAGACACACAACGGCCGACTCTTGTTTGTTCCCTGGCTCCTGTCCGGAAAAATATCAATCGAAAAATCTTCCAGCCATCCGACAAATCACTGCCAAAGGTGAAAAGGTTTTCAGCAATACGAATGCAATGAAGATAGGGCTTTTTCGTGAGATGGTGCGGTGTGCCGAGAACGCACCCAATTGTGGATCGGGCATGAGAGGAAGAACGATCAATGCCGGTATCAGGTCGAGCCCGTCACCGCTTCAGCTTTCTTCGGTTTGGTGGCGATGGACATGTCGAAAATGCCGGCTTTTTTCAGGGAATCCATGACCTTGAGCACGTGCCCATGAGAGCATTCCGCATCGGCGTTGATCACCACGGCCGGTTTCTCTCCGTAGTATGAGAGATCTTTCAGCCGCAGCTCAATCTCGGAGATGGCAATGGCGTCTTTATTAAAAAACACCTCGCCAGGCTCGGTGATCGATATGGTGACTTGTTCAGGAATCACGTGATCCATTGATGATTCCGCTACAGGCAGGTTGACGGGTTGGCCTTTCTGATCAGTCATGGAGAGGGTCGCGATCATGAAAAACACCAACAGAAAAAACATGGTGTCGATCATGGGAATAATTTCAATGCGTGCCTTGTTCAGGGGGGCGGAAGACAATTTCATGAGGCTACCTTTGCACCTGTGTGTGGATCGGGTATGAGAGGAACATTGTTACACGCCGGTATCCGGTTGTGTCCATCACCTATGCTGCTTTGCGGGATATGGATATATTGACAATGCCGACATTTCTGATGGAATCCATGACCTCGATGACGCGACCATGAGAAGCCTCTTCATCGGCCTTGATCACCACGAGGGGTTCTTTCCCATCGTACAAGAGTGTTCGCAGCCGAGCCTCAAGTTCGAGGATGGAGATCTTCTCTTCATTATAGAACACGGCACCGTTCTCGGAGATCGCGAGTGTGACTTTTTTAGGAGGGTCATCCGCCGAGGAACTCTCTGTCGGCTTCGGCAGGTTGAGGGGCATGCCTTCCAGCGTCGTCATGGTCAGGGTCGCGATCATGAAAAACACCAACAGAAAAAACATGGTGTCGATCATGGGAATAATTTCAATGCGGGCCTTTTTTTTGGCCCTGGAAGACAATCTCATGAGGGTTCCTCGGCGGACGCTGTTGCCACCCCCGATTTCAAGGCAGATTCGGTTTGCGTGGCATAGTTTTCAATGTGTTCGGCCATGCGTTGCGAGCGAGCCACGAAATAGTTGTAGGGGACGAGGGTCGTCACGGCAACGAGAATGCCGGCGGCCGTGCAGATGAGCGCCTCGGCGACGCCACCCGTGACGGCGTGTGGTTGCCCAATCCCTTCAACGGCCATGACGCCGAAGGAATCGATCATGCCGATGATCGTTCCTAGTAACCCCAATAAGGGTGAAAGGGTGATGATGGTGTCCAAAGCGGGTAGTCCCCGGTTCATATGCTGGACTTCTGCCATGCCGGCGGATTCCATGGCTTTCTCAGGCATGGCATTGCGGGTGATGATGCCTGCAGCCAAAACTCGCAGGACGGGATGAGCATTCTTGCCTTCCGCCAGCGACAAGCCTTCGGTGAATTTCCCTTGTGAGGCGAGCATGATCATATGATCGGCATGCTTGAGAGCCGGCATGCGGAAATAAAACCATGCCCGCTCCAGAATGATGGCACCGGCCACGAGGGAGCATATGACAATGGGAACGATCAACCATCCGCCAGCCATAAGAATTTTGATGAAAACCAGTGATATTTCAGTCATGAGCCAATGCCTCTTTTGTCAAAAGGTGATTATCCTTGTTGCGTCAATGAAAAATGGACCGGAATTTTTACGCTACTGCGAATCGGGATGTTCCCGTCTTTGGCCGGGCTGAAAATCCATTTTTGTACCGCGCGTATCGCGGCATCATCGAGAACTTTATGCCCGCTACTCTTGTCCACGGTGATTTCCTCAGGCTTGCCTTTCAGGTCCACGACCACGAGGAGGGTCACCGTCCCTTCCCATCCTTCTTTCTTGGCAATTCTTGGATAGATCGCTGGAACGGTGTATCTCAGTCCAACGCCTTTCTTTTGATGCCCTCTTTCACTCAAGGCTGACTTTAATGTTTTTATCGCGGCGTCTGCGTCTGCAGCGAAACGCGACATGGTATTCGGGACTCTGGTCGAGACTCCCCTTAAGGCAGCGACGGCGGAAATCGCCGGGATATTCATTGGGGTCGAGGCAGCGCTGGTTTTGGTTGGCGTCGAAGGGCGATCGCTGCGGGTCGTTTTCGTGAAACTTTTCAACTTCAGGTTGTCGCTGGCGCTCTTATCCTGAAGGACGCGTCGTTCCAACGGTTCCAACGGTTGAGGAGTGATTCGTTCGGGTGTGGGTTGTTCGATCATGGGCAGTTCAGCAGGAAGAGGAACCTGTTGCGGCGTCGGCATAATCGGTTTCTGTGTGAGGATCGGTTGCGGCAGTCGTTGGGTTTTGAGCAGGGACGGTTCCTCCGGGACTTCCGCAGGGGCCGGTTCCGGGGGTTCTTCAATGATGGTAACCCTGACCGCGGGTAAAGGTTTGTCCACGGTATGCGCGTAGTGGACGAAACTCAAGGCCACGAACACGCCGATGTGGAACAGGACGGACCACGTCACGAATTCCACATAATTCGGTTCATGGTACGGCTTAATAACTGCGATGCTTGTGCTCATGATCCCTTGGTTTTTTTCAGCAGGTTCACTATCCGTTCGTCTTCCCCGCCCAGTTCGACGTATTTACGATATTGGGTGAGGGCAAGGGACGTATCTTTGCGATGAAATTCATAAAAGACACCCAGGTTGTAATACGCTTCCTTCAGCTTCGGATTGAGCGAAATGGCCGCCTTGTACTCTTCTTCGGCCTGGTCGAGTTTGTCGAGGTTCGCAAACAGCACGCCCAGGTTGAGGTGGGCTTGGGCGTGTTTCGGGTTGAGGCGAATCACCTCCTGGAAGTGCTCCGCCGCTTGGCCCTGGTCCTGTTCTTGCAAGAGAAACCCTAAGGCGTAATGCGCTTCAAGCAAGTCAGGCGTTTGTTGTAAGGCCGTTTGGTACGCCTGAATCGCTTCCTTCGGCTGGTTGTCTCTTTCAGCCAACTGGGCCAACAGCATCCACGTCTCGGCATCCTGGGGATTCAGTTTCGTCAAGGCCTGCAATTGCACTTTGGCTTGGGCCGAGTCCCCTGTTTGAGCATAGAGGTTCGCCAGATTAAACATGGCGGTGGTGTTTTGGGGATCCATCTTGAGCGTGGCCTGGTAGGCGCTGATCGCTTCATTCTGTTCCCCCAGTTGGTCGTGGACGAACGCCAGATTCAGTTGCGCCTCGCCGAAGCGCGGATGGATTTTCAGGGCTGTTTGGATCACCCCCTTGGCCGCCTCCAGGTTCTTCTGATGTTGATACACCAACCCCAGATCCAGATAGGCCCGAGCGAAATTGGGGTGCAGTTCAACGGCTTTTTTCAGGTGGGTGACGGCCTGTGCGGGTTGTTGCAAGCCCGTGAACGAGACGACTCCCAGGAGATGATGGGCCGCCGCAAAACGAGGAAACACGTCCAAGGCTTGTTGCAGGGATTTGGCGGCTTGCTGGAATTCCTGTTTGTGAAGGTGGGTCAGGCCCTGGTTATACAAGATTTGAGCCTCATCGGCCCGGCTTGTGAACGGAAAGCCGAGGCCCAGAGTCAGGATCAAAACACCGATGGATATGGTTTGCAAACGTCGTATGTTCATAACGCCTCTATAGTGTTTGTAAGGGGTTTGTAATGAAAACGGGATTCCCCACGTTCACATTCAGAAGAAGAACAGCTTTCTTGTCGTCAGAATGCATACAATGCTCTCAGGTAATAGTATCCACCGTTGAAGCCATAAGGCGAATACTCCGGATACTTCGTGCCCGAAACCCCGGGATTCGATCGGTCGGGAAACGAATCGAACAGGTTTTGCGCCCCTACCGAGACTGTCAGCCCGGTTTTCATGGTGTACGACGTTTCCAGGTCCACGAGCCACTGCGCACCGGCGTCGACACGGGTATTATCTCCACCGTCCGTCGTAAACTCCGTAAATCCGTCGTACATGTAGACCCGGCCCAGGAACCGCCAGGGCCCCTGTCTGTGGTCGCCTGTCAACGTCATTCTGAACAATGGCAGCGTTTTTTCCAACTGGGTCACCCGCTTGGCATCGATGGCATCTGGATTGTTGATATCGGTGACCTCGGTCCGATTATAGTTGCCCGTGAACGTCCAGAGGGTGTTCCCTCCGGCGAACCGCATCGGGTAGGTCGCTACGATGTCAAACCCTTGCGTCGTGGTATCGAACGCGTTGGCATAGTAGGCCACCCGGAAGATATCTGTGAAACCCAAGGTTCGGGCGAAATCTATATCAGATTGAGACAAAGGAATTTGGGCGCCCCGTGCAATACGGTCCCGTACCTGGACCCGGTAGTAGTCAACGGTCACGGAAAGGGTCCCGACGTCCACGACCGTGCCCGCGGACAGGTTAAAGGATTTTTCCGGCTTCAGTTTCTGAGCCCCTTTCAGAACCGCAAGCGGATGGCTCACCGGATAGGTTCCTACATTTTCGAGTCGCCCATCGACGAACGCCGTAGTCGTGTTCTGAATGGTTGCCTGGCCCACGGTCGGGGCGCGGAACCCCGAGCTGACCGAGCCGCGAAGCGCCATCATGGACGTGGCTTGCCACCGGGTGTTGAACTTGCCGTTCAGGGTGTCTCCGAAAGTTTCGAATTTCTCATACCGTCCGGCCAGACCGACCAGCAGGTCCTTGGACAGGTTGGTTTCCAAATCCACGTAGCCGGCATAGCTGCCCCGGTTGTTTGTCCCCGCGATATCGGGCGAGAACCCGGCAAATCCGTTGGACCCGATTCCGAAGCCCTGGTCTCCAAGACCTCCGGGACTTTTGTCAATATACCAGGAATTCTCCCCGCCGGCCGTGACTTCGAATTGCTCCACCCGATACTCCAGGCCCAGGCCGACGTTCAGGGGGGAGGGGAGCAACGCTGTCTGCAGGACCCTGGAGAGATCGAGGTTGATCGTGTGATCCGTCTCCGTGTACGTGCCCGGCCGGTATTCCGTCGGAATATTGGTTCGCATTGCAGCGAGTTGCGGATTGATGGTGTTCCTCATGAAGAAGGACGTGCTGTGTTGACCGAGCACGGCGCTGAGGTCGTAGTGCCAGTCAGACATTTCCCCGCGGATGCCGACCGCTGTACTCCAGTCGCGCACCGTCCCTCCGAAGAACGGGGTGAATCCGCCGGGGAACTTTTCGTTGAACATGAAGCAGTTAGAGGGAAGGTCTGCGATGTCACCGGCATAGTCGGCACCAGCGTTCGCCTGCACGACAGGGCAGTTCCCTTGGGCCGGGTCGAGGTTCGCGACCTTAATGGTATCATCACCTCCGTCGAATACCCCGCCTCGCGTATTGGGATTACGGTAGTAGAACCCGCCTTCTATTTTGCGTTGGGCATAGTTGCCCCAGCCGTAGAGTTCGGCCTTGCTGTTCAGTTTCGCCCCGAAATTGCCGAAGAGTTTGTAGTCATAGAGAACCTCGGGTGCGCCCCAGACCATGGCATTGGGTTGCCGCGTGTACTGGCTGCTCACCACGTGTCTGTTGCCCGCGTCGATCAGTCCCTGCGCATCGTCGCGTTGGATGCTGCGGTCGGTCCAGTCTTTCGCTCCATATTCGAAACTGAAATTGGCAAACCCGGATTGGATGAATGGGAGATCCAGGGGCACGCCCAGGTTGGCCGCAATACTGCTGCTGTCGCCGTCCCCTGCATAATACTTGCCCCAGCGGGCTTCCACCGTGCCGCTGTCGGGGGCGTCTTTCAGCTCGAAATTCATCACGCCGGCCACGGCATCGGATCCGTACTGCGCGGCCGCGCCGTCGCGCAGGATTTCCACGCGCTTGAGGGCAATGGCCGGGATGGAGGCCAGATCAGTCGCGTGCGACCCGTCTGAAATGCCGCCGCCGAGGAACGTCAGGACGGACCCCCGGTGACGTCGTTTGCCGTTGACCATAATCAGGGTGGAGTCCGGGGGCAGACCACGCAGGTTCGCCGGGCGCACCAGCGTGGCGGCGTCGCCGATGGGTTGCTGGTTGACGTTGTAGGACGGCACGGTGGCTCTCAGGAGGGAGTTCATGTCCCTGACCCCGTAGTTCCTCATCGAGGAACCATCAATCACGTCCACCGGCACCGGAGAATCATGGGCCGAGCGCGTCGGAACCCGGGACCCGACCACGATCACTTCTTCCAGTGTCTCAATTTCCGCGTCCTGACCCGCGGCTTGCTGTGCCACAGCCTGTTGAATCGGAAGAGCCAACAGGAGCAGACAGAACATAAAGGGCAGCCTACGATAACTTTTCATTAGAGGACCTCTCGGTGTGGTTTGTTTTGTAATTGTCGGCTCTTATTGGTCTTTATATTCCTCAAGGTCGAATCTGACGGGCAGGTCGACCGAGGTGGCAATGGGAACGTCTCCATCTTTTGCCGGATCGAATTGCCACGTTTTGACTGACTGTGCGGCACTCTCATCAAGCTCGGGAAACCCCGAACTGGTTTGAGTGACGACGTTTTCCACGTCCCCGCCGGTGCCGATGGTGATTCGTAACACGACCGTGCCTTCCCAGCCCTCCTTGCGGGCCACTTCCGGATACAGGGGACGGTCGGATTTGATCAGTCTGGCGGGTATCTGCTCCCGCACGGGTTCAGGCTCCGGCTCAGGTTCAGGTTCGGGTTCCGAGAATTGGATCCCATATTCGTCAAGGCTGAATCTGACGGGCAGGTCGACCTTCGTGGCAATGGGAAATTCCCCATCTTTTGCCGGATTGAATTGCCACGTTTTGACTGACTGTGCGGCACTCTCATCAAGCGCGGGATACCCCGAGCTGGTTTGCGTTTTGACGGTTTCCACGTCCCCGCCGGTGCCGACAACGATTCGCAACACGACTATGCCTTCCCAGCCCCGCGTGCGCGCCACTTGCGGATACGGGGGACGTTCGGATCTGATCAGTCTGACGGGTTTCCGCAGTCCTTTGCGGTCCGCGATGGAATCCCGTACCATTTCGGAAGTCTCTCGCGAGACGGTGGAGGTTTTGGCGATTGTGGCCACGACGAGGCCGTTTAACGGCACGACCGTTGTGGTGTCAAGGGCGTCCAGGCTGATGCGGCGTTCCGTCCGGGCAGTCATCAATCGGACGGATTGCCACAGTCCCTTCCGATCCGCGATGGAATCCCGCACCATTTCATGAGTCTCTCGCGAGACGGGGGCGGTCTTGGGGATATCGGCTGCAATGAGGCTGTTTAATGGCATGAACGTCGTCGTATCCGGTTTGGGTATATTGAATTGCCGCTCCTCTTGCATGCTGACCGTGCCCGACACTTCCATGCCTTCAAGGGTTTCGATGGGTTCGTCTTGTGCTACAGCCGAGGGGAGCCAGATGACACTTCCCAGCAACAGCACAATAGTCAAGCCGCTAACCTTGGAGAATACAGAGGCCATTTTGCGAAATTTCTATGTTTGTGAGTACGATCAACTGCCGTGGCTTTTAAAGCGGCCTTAAGTATATCATATAATATAAAATAAAAGAAATTAAACCCCTTCCCAAGGTAGAAAATTCTCCCTGGCCGGTTGGCTTCTTTCAATCAGGGGTTCGATTCATGAACCCATTCAGGTATACTAGCCAAAAACGTGTTCTGGACCAAGTGATTCGTTCCGTTCAGGTCACACCCACGATTCCATTCATTTCTCCAGAGGTATAGATCCCATCATGTTTGTGAGACTGCTCAATCTGCTGTTTGGAAGCAAAAACGATCGTGAGTTGAAGGCGCTTCACCCCCTCGTCGCGCGGATTAACGCATTGGAACCCGGCTTGCAGTCTCTTTCCGACGAGGCGCTGACGGATCAGACCCAGCTTTTCAAAAAGCGCCTCGACGCGGGAGAGACGTTGGATGCGCTGCTCCCCGAAGCCTTTGCCGTGTGCCGTGAGGTCTCCCGGCGAAAAACGGGCATGCGCCACTTCGACGTCCAGCTCGTGGGGGGCATGGTGTTGTACGCGGGGAAGATTTCGGAAATGAAGACGGGTGAGGGCAAGACGTTGGTCGCGACCCTTCCCCTGTACTTGAACGCATTGGCGGGAAAAGGCGCGCACCTGGTCACGGTCAATGATTACCTGGCGAAACGTGACGCGCAATGGATGGGCCCCGTGTATTATGCGTTGGGCTGCACGGTTGGCGTGATTCAGCATGAATCTTCGTTCCTGTTTGATCCTGACTATGAGGCGGCGGATAAACGCTTGAACTATCTTCGGCCCTGTACGAGGCCCGAAGCCTATCGTGCCGATATCACCTACGGCACCAATAATGAGTTCGGGTTTGATTACCTTCGGGATAATCTGGTCATCAATGATCTTCGCCAGCGCGTCCAACGGGATTTGTCTTACGCGATCGTGGACGAGGTGGACAGCATCCTGATCGATGAAGCGCGCACGCCGCTCATCATCTCCGGTCCGGCCGAACAGAGCACTGAACTCTACAATCGGATCAACCGGCTCATTCCCCGGCTCAACGCCGAACGGGACTATACCATCGAAGAAAAATCACGGACGGTGGCGCTGACGGAAGAAGGGAACGCCCGCGTGGAAAAATTGCTGGCCGCGGAAGGCCTGTTGGCGGGCGACAACCTGTATGACCCGAAAAATCTCGACGTCGTGCATCACGTCATCAAAGCCTTGCAGGCCCATGCCATTTATAAGCGCGACGTGGACTACGTAGTCAAGGACGGAGAAGTGCAAATCGTCGACGAGTTTACGGGACGCCTGATGCCGGGCCGGCGGTGGAACGACGGGTTGCACCAGGCGGTCGAAGCCAAGGAGGGCGTGAAAATCGCCAACGAAAATCAAACCCTGGCGTCCATCACGTTTCAAAACTATTTTCGGATGTATGCAAAGTTGGCGGGGATGACCGGAACCGCGGATACGGAAGCCGCGGAGTTTGCCAAAATCTACAACCTGGACGTCAACGTCGTGCCGACCAACCGTGCAATGGTTCGACAGGATCATTCGGATGTGGTGTATCGGACGGAGAAAGAGAAATTCGAGGCGATTGCCCAGGAAGTCATGGAATACTATGAACGGGGGCAGCCCGTGCTGGTGGGCACGATCTCCATTGAAAAGTCGGAGCGGCTCTCCAAAGTTCTCAAGCACAAAGGCGTGAAACACCACGTTCTGAACGCCAAGTTTCATGAAAAGGAGGCGGAGATCATTTCCCAAGCCGGGGGCAAGGGCGCGGTGACGCTGGCCACCAACATGGCCGGTCGAGGAACGGATATTGTTTTGGGCGGCAACCCGGACGCGTTATACAAGCAACAGGTGGTCTACCGGGGCGAAGATCTGACGGAGGAACAACAACAAGCGGCGTTTGAAAAGATTCAACGGCAATGCGAAACGGACAAGGAAGCAGTCCTGGAGTCGGGCGGGTTGCATATCGTCGGCACCGAGCGGCATGAAAGTCGCCGGATCGACAACCAGCTTCGAGGCCGGTCCGGTCGCCAGGGCGACCCGGGGTCGTCTCGCTTCTTCTTATCCCTGGAAGACGATTTGATGCGCATTTTCGCGTCCGAACGGGTCTCCAACCTGATGCTGAAGCTTGGGATGGAAGAAGGCGTACCGATCGAACACCGGATGGTCTCCAAGTCCATTGAAAACGCCCAGAAAAAAGTCGAAGGGCATAATTTCGACATCCGGAAACACATTCTTGAATACGATGACGTCATGAATAAACAGCGGGAAATCATCTATGCCCATCGAGCCGGTGTCCTTGGGGGCAGTTCCATTCAAGACGACGCGGAGGATTGGCTCGTGGACGTGGTGGACGTCTTGATCAATACCCATTGCCCGGAAGAAGCCTATGCCGAAGCCTGGGACTTGCAGGGGTTGCGTGAAGCTGCCCTCGCGCAATTCGGTACGGAAGTCATGGCGACCGAGGACATGTCGGACATGGGGCGGGAGGGCCTGCGGGACGAATTGCTGGAACACGTCCAGACGCTCTTCAAGCAAAGGCAACGGGAACGGGAAGAACAAATCGGTTCAGAGATTCACTCTCAGCTTGAACGGAGCCTGGTGTTACAGGTCATTGACCACCATTGGAAGGAACATCTCCTCGGAATGGATCAGATGCGGGACGGCATCGGGCTCAGAGGCTATGGCCAGAAAGATCCGCTGGCGGAGTATAAACGGGAAGGCTTCGACATGTTTGTCGCCATGATGGACCGCATCAAGTCCGATTCCCTGGAGCGACTGTTTAAAGTCCAGGTCGTCAAAGGAGAACGACCTCCCATCGAAGACGACGCGGCTTTGCCCCCCATGGTCTTCAACCGTGGAGATGGCGGGTCTGCGTCACGGACGGTCCAACGGTCACAGGAAAAAGTCGGCCGAAACGATCCCTGCCCATGCGGCAGCGGCAAAAAATATAAAAAATGTCATGGGGCGTGACTGACGAAAATTCTCTTCATTCCCTCTCCCTGAGGGAGAGGGCTAGGGTGAGGGGGGCAGTGAGAATTTGGGAATCGCAAATTGCGACAGCCAATATATCCGCCTCTTAGAACTTTCCAAACTCTGAAACGGCAAGTCCGTTGCAACTTTGGTGTAGTGGTGCTATGGTGCTGGCATTGATTGCCTGAACGATCTATCGGAGCATACGCCATGGTTCGTTTGACTATCAGCTTGGCTGACCGCACGCATCGCGCGCTGAAAGAAGCCGCAGGGCGGCAGAATCGCTCAATGGCCTCGATCATCGAGGAAAGCCTGAAGTTGCGAGGGATCCAACCGCTCGACAGCGCACGGGAGATCGTCGCCAAGGCGCGGGTGCGGTCCCGCCTGGATGCCGATCAGGCAATGGCCCTGGCGGTCAAGGAAACACGGCGTTCCCGTAAGGGGCAGTAGCGCCGTGCGACGCCTTTCGGCCATGGACGGGAAACGCGGAAGGCGTCGATGACTCCCGAGGTTTGCGTCGTTGACACGAACGTCATCGTCTCAGGCCTGATCGGCGCGGACCCGAATAGTCCCCCGGCGCGCATTCTGGACGCCATGCTCGGCGGCGGCTTCATTTACCTCATGTCGGACGAACTGCTCAGCGAGTATTCGTGCGTGTTGCGCCGTCCGGGTCTGGTCCGGTTGCATGGTCTGACCGGCGAGGAACTCGACCGGCTGCTTGCGGACCTGGTCGCCAATGCGATGTGGCGAGCGCCTGCCGCGGCGGGTGACGCTCCGGACACCGGAGATCAGCACCTATGGGCATTGCTCGCCAGCCATCCCCAGGGGCGCCTCGTTACGGGCGACCGGCTTCTTCTTGAAAACCCGCCCGACAGCGTTTCCGTAATTTCCCCACGCTCCTTTGCCAATAGTTTCTTGCCCCCGAAATAGCGCCTGGACTTATGCCAGTTGGAGTGACAGACTCCGGCGCGTGAGCGTTCGATTCGGCGGCAACCTTCTGGTCGCCGCATTCGCTACGAGAGGTTAACGATGTCCTCCTTTGCCAATCACATACCCTCCGGTTCGACCAAAAGGGGACATGACAAAATTGCCCTAACAATGGGCTGACCTTCCCTTGACTAAACAGTTGGCAGATAGCTAACTTATAGATCTTTTGGCCCATGGAAACGATTCCATTGGGTCCTATGGGGTTGGTGCCAGGGAAACGGCGCTACAGGAGTTTCTTTTCTGCGCTCAGGATGATAATACGGAATGGAATCGACGGATTCTCCTTTCATGCAGCACATGACCACGCTCATTCGGGACACGGGTCCGCTGACGTTTGCGCGTTTTATGGAACTTGCCCTTTATGATGAGGAACATGGGTACTATATGACAGGCGGCGGACGGGCTGTTTCCACGGCTTCTCCCATTGGGAGGGAAGGGGGCGATTTCTTCACCGCCCCGTGTCTTTCCCCCGTCCTGGCCAAGTGTCTGGTCCGTCAACTCGCGGAGATTGATGAACGACTCGGTCATCCCCCGGTTTTCCATCTCGTGGAAATGGGACCCGGAGAAGGGACGTTGCTCAGGGATATATTGCAGGAGTGTCACGAGCAACAGGCCTCGTTTCTTCCCCGTTTGGCGTGCATCCTGGTCGAACGCAGTCCGGCTTTTCGCCGGCGACAACAGGAAACGCTGGTTGCCTGGAAGGAGCAAGGGGGGAGGATTCGATGGGTTGACGATCTTCAGGCGATATCGGACGGAAGTCTGACCGGAACGTTGCTCTCGAATGAATTGGTGGATGCGTTTCCGGTCCACAGGGTTCGCATGGGGGAGGACGGTCTCCAGGAATTGTACGTAACCAGCCACGACCATGCCTTGCAGGAACGATGGGGAGAGCCGTCTACGCCAGAATTGTCGTCGTTCTTGTCCGACCTGGGCGTGGAGTTGCCCGTCGGGTTTACCACGGAAATCAGCCTGGAAGCCGTGAAGTGGATCAAACAGGTCGCCAGGGTGCTTGATCGTGGAGTCGTGATCACGATCGATTACGGCCATACCGCTCAGGACTATTTTGCACCTGAACGAAAGAACGGGACCCTGATGGGGTATTACCGGCATACGGTTTCGACGAATCCCTATGCACGCGTCGGGGAACAGGATTTGACGGCGCACGTGAATTTTTCGAGTCTTGCCCACACCGGCGAACGGGTCGGGTTAACCACGACGGGCTTTACGAATCTTCAGCATTTTTTGATGAGCCTCGGGATCGATGAATTGGTCCGGGGATGTGACCAGGAATCGACAGTGGTCCAGGCGGCAGCCCAATTGTTGCGACCGCACGGCATGGGCACCACGTTTAAGATTTTGATGCAGCACAAGGGGTTGGATATTTCAACGCTTCGTGGCTTACACCATCGTCCGTTTTTTGACGCGGTGTTGGCGACGGCCTGATGAAGATTGTGGATTTTTGATTGCGGATTGCGGATTAAGAAATCAAAAATCAGAAATCCACAATAAGAGGTTAATCCAGGATGGGTGGCGAATCTGTTCCGTTAAATTATATCCCCATCGCCGTCTTTGCCGTCATTGCGCTGGGGTTTGGCGTGGTGTCGCTGGTGGCAGGATGGATCGTGCGGCCCAGCCGGCCCTATCGCGCGAAACTTCTTCCATATGAGAGCGGGAGTCCGCTCTTCATGGACGCCCGCATTCAATTTCCGATGCGGTATTACATTATCGCGATGCTGTTCGTCGTGTTTGATATCGAAATCGTCTTTATGTTTCCGTGGGCAGTGGTGTTTCACAAGTTGGGACTCTTGGGACTTATCGAGATGGGCGTCTTCATTGCCATCCTGGTCGTCGGGTTCTGGTACGTCTGGAAAAAAGGTGCGTTGGAATGGGATTGAATTACTCCCTCTCCCCTGGAGGGAGAGGGTTGGGGTGAGGGGTCCGGTTGTTTGGCCATTTGTGTCATTCCCGCAGCACAGGGCAGCAAGTCGGGTGGTCCTTTCAACGCGGAAATCCATCCCTCACGCTTTGTTTGCATGATGAAAGATAAAAAACCATGAGCATGCTCGAACGCCAGTTTGACTCCAATATCCTTACCACCAACCTCGATTATCTGGTGAGCTGGTGCCGGAAGTCGGCCTTGTGGCCGATGACATTCGGACTCGCCTGTTGTGCCATCGAGATGATTGCGTCGGTGTCCTCCAGATACGACATCGACCGGTTCGGGGCGGGGGTCTTTCGGGCCTCTCCCAGACAATCCGACGTCATGATCGTGGCCGGTACCGTGTGTCGAAAGATGGCGCCCGTGATCCGGCGGATCTACGATCAGATGGCCGAACCGCGATACGTGATCTCCATGGGGTCCTGTGCGACCTCGGGCAATCATTACAACAGTTACAGCGTGGTGCAGGGGGTGGATCAGATCGTGCCGGTGGACGTCTACGTGGCGGGCTGCCCTCCGCGTCCTGAAGCGTTGTTGGACGCCCTGATCAAGTTGCAGGAAAAGATTCAGAAGGAAAAGGTATTCGTGAAATAGCGTGGGAGACGTGTTCTCCGAGTCGTCCCAGGTAAAGTCCCGTTATGCATCGAGTTCTTGAAACCATACACGAGCGTTTTCCCGAGGCCGTCCTGTCCGTGCGCGAGGACCCGCAACGGGGAGACCTCTCGGCCCAGGTGCGAGCGCAGGATCTCGTGGACGTGGCGCGCTTTCTTCACGATGATCCCGGGATGGCCTTCGATCATCTTACCGACATCTGCTCGGCCGACTATCCCGACGACCTGGAACGGTTTGAAGTCATCTACCACTTTCTCTCCCTTTCGTATAACACCCGAATTCGACTGAAGACCCGGGTGACGGAAGAGAAGCCCACCATCGGGACTGTGACGTCCATCTGGAAAGGCGCGAATTTCCTGGAACGCGAAGTGTTCGACCTGATGGGGATCACGTTCGAAGGGCATCCGGATTTGCGACGGATTCTTTTGCCCGACGATTACACGGAAGGCCATCCCCTGCGAAAAGATTTTCCCACCGAAGGCAAGGGGTGGAGAAGCACCTTTGATTTTATTCCCCGCTTGGATGAGCCGGAGAGTGAATGGACAGAGAGCGAAATTCCGCAGGATCAGCGGCACGTCTTTATGTCCGGGGATGATCCTGCCTCCTCGAAGCGCACGACCGAATTGTTGCTCAACATGGGTCCGCAGCATCCCAGCACGCACGGCGTCTTGCGGGTGGTGTTGGAACTGGACGGCGAGCGAGTGGCCAAGGCCGTTCCCGATCTGGGGTATCTGCATCGCGGTGTGGAAAAGCTCGCCGAGGGGCTCCATTATATGCAGGTCATTCCGCATACGGATCGCCTGGATTACGTGTGCGCCATGACGAACAATTACGCCTACGTGCGCGCCGTTGAAAAATTGGTCGGCGTGACGATACCGGAGCGGGCCGAGTACATCCGGACGATCGTGGCCGAAGTGCAACGAATCGTCGGCCACCTCTTCTGGTTGGGCACGCAGGCCCTGGATATCGGGGCCATGACGGTGTTTTTTTGGACGTTCCGTGAACGGGAGGTGTTACTCGATTTTTTCGAACAACTCTGTGGCGCGCGCTTGACACTGAATTATTATCGAATCGGAGGGGTGGACAGCGACCTGACCCCGAAACTGGTTGAATATCTTCGCGAATTTTTGAAGACGTTTCCCGAACACGTGCGGGAATACGACACGTTGCTGCAAAGGAACCGGATCTGGGTGGCCAGGACCAAGGACGTGGCGGTCATTTCGGCTGAAGACGCGATCAACTTCGGTCTCACGGGGCCGACGCTTCGCGGGTCGGGCGTGGCCTATGACGTGCGCAAGCTCGAGCCGTACGGCGTCTATGACCGGGTGGAGTGGGACGTGCCGGTCGGCAAAGGCGGGGACACCTATGACCGGTATTGGATCCGCGTCGAGGAAATGAAGCAAAGCGCTCGAATCATTGCGCAATGCCTGGACCAGTTGCCGGAAGGTCCCATCATGGCGGATATGCCCCAGGTGATTCCCCCGGCCAAACCCAACGTCATGCGGGACATGGAAAGCCTGATCCATCACTTCATCATCTTTACACAGGGGTTCAAGCCGCCGAAGGGTGAAACGTATTGCGGGACGGAAGTGCCCAAGGGTGAACTGGGATTTTTCCTGATCAGTGACGGAAGCCCGCGGCCCTATCGGATGAAGATCCGTTCGCCGTCGTTTGTCCATATGGGCGCGTTCGATTTTATGGCCCGCGGTTATCTGATTTCTGATATTATCACCATCTTCGGCACCTATGACATCGTCATGGGCGAGTGTGATAGGTGAAGAAGAATTGTGGATTTTTGATTGCTGATTGTGGATTGAGGATGTACGAGTAGCCGGCATGATTTTCGACAAGCATCAAGAGACCGTTGACGACATCCTGAGCCGGTATCCGGTGAGGCGTTCGGCCATGCTGCCGTTGTTGAACCTGGCGCAGAGGGAAGAGGGATACGTGAGCCAGGCCGCCATGCGGGAGATCGCAGGGATCCTGGACCTCACTCCGCCTCAGGTGTTCGAGACCGCGACGTTTTATACCATGCTCAACCTCAAACCCATCGGGAAATTCCATATCCAGGTGTGCCGGTCGTTGATGTGCGCGCTGGTCGGGGCTGACCCGCTCATTGATTGGCTACGCACGCACTTGGGCATCGGCGTGGGCCAAACCACCGACGACAAGGTCTTCACTCTGAGTACGGTGGAATGTTTGGGGTCCTGTGGAACCGGGCCGATGATGCAGATCAATGACGACTATTACGAACGGCTCACGGAAGAAAAAGTCGGACGGATCGTCCAGGACTTGCGGGAATCCGGCGATTGTTCGATGAAAAGCGGTCCCTTTATGGTTCCCGAACGGGGCGAAGGCGTCGTGTCATCATGAAGACCTTTGACAAGATTCTCTTGACCAATATGGAACGACCCGGCTACACGGGGTCTCTTTCCGATTATGAAGGGACTGGTGGGTACAAGGCGTTGAAAACCGTCTTGGGGAACGTGCCTCCCAATGACATTATCGAGATGGTGAAAAAGTCCGGCCTGCGGGGGCGGGGCGGGGCGGGCTTCCCCACCGGCGTGAAATGGGGCTTTATTCCGAAAGACCATCCCGGTCCCAAATACCTGTGCTGTAACGCCGATGAAAGTGAGCCCGGCACGTTTAAAGACCGTCAATTGATGGAGCGGGATCCCCACCAGATCCTTGAAGGCATTGCCATCTCCTGTTATGCCATCGGCGCGCAAACGGCCTACATCTATATAAGGGGTGAATTCCGGCTCGCAACGAAAATCCTGGAGCGTGCGATTGCCGAAGCGAACCAGGCAGGGCACTTGGGTTCCGATATTTACGGCAGCGGCGTTACCGTTCACGTTTACGTGCACGCGGGAGCCGGGGCCTATATCTGTGGTGAGGAAACCGCGCTGCTCGAATCGCTGGAAGGAAAGCGGGGAAAGCCCCGAACGAAGCCGCCGTTCCCGGCCACGCATGGCCTCTACCAGAAACCCACGGTCGTCAACAACGTCGAGACGCTGGCGAACGTCCCCCATATCGTGAATCGGGGAGCCGAATGGTTTGCCTCCATCGGTGCTCCGCCCAAGAGTACCGGAACGCGGGTCTTTTGTTTGAGCGGCCACGTGAAACGTCCGGGGAATTATGAATTGCCCGTGAACGCGACGTTCCGGGATCTGATTTATGAGCTTGGCGGGGGCATGCGATCGGAAAAGCCGCTCAAGGCGTTTATTCCGGGCGGGGCCTCGGCGCCGTTTTTGACCCCGGACCACGTGGACGTTCAATTGGATTTCGAATCGGTGGCCCTGGCGGGCTCGATGTCGGGCTCCGGCGGGATCACCGTGATGGAAGAAGGCACGAGCATGGTGTGGGCGGCCCTTCGATTGATGGAGTTTTTCTATCATGAATCGTGTGGAAAGTGTACGCCTTGCCGGGAAGGCAGTGCCTGGATCGTCCAGATTCTCCAACGAATTCTGAACAAGCAGGGACGGCCGGAAGATTTACGGACGCTCGCGGAGATTTGCGAAAATATCGGCGGTCGAACGGTGTGCGCGTTCGGCGACGCGGAAATCGCCCCGGTCCAAAGCACGTTGAAATATTGGCGGGATGAGTATGAGGTCTTGATCGAAGAGGCCGAGGCCCTCAAGGCGAGCAGGAAAGAAATCCCCGTCCTGAGTCTGTCGTAGGAACCGACCATGTCGAACACCCCAAACATGCTGACGGTCATGATCGATGGAATCAAGACGCAGGTTCCGGAAGGCACGCTGGTGATCGAGGCGGCCCGGCAGGTGGGCGTGATGGTGCCCCATTTTTGTTACCACCCGAAGTTGGAACCCGACGCGAACTGCCGGATGTGTTTGGTGGAAATCGAAAAAATTCCCAAACTCCAAACCTCGTGCAGCACGCGGGTGGCCGAAGGCATGGTCGTGCGGTCGTCGGTGCCTCACGTCGAGGCCGCGCGGAAATCGGTGTTGGAGTTATTGTTGGGCAATCATCCGCTCGATTGTCCGGTGTGCGATCAGGGCGGCCGCTGTGATTTGCAGGATTTTTCGCACGAGTACACGCCCACCGTCAGCCGGTTTAATGAATTGAAGCGGGTCTTTCCGAAACAATACCTCAGCCCGGTCATTGAAACACAGATGAATCGTTGCGTGTCGTGCATGCGCTGCGTGCGGTATTGCGACGAGGTGATGGACGCACAGGCGTTGGCGGCCGAAGGACGCGGCACGCTCACGCAGATTACGCATTGGGCCGGCAATGAACTCGAATGCGACATGTGCGGCGGGTGTATCCAGATTTGTCCGGTCGGGGCCATTACCAGCCGGTTGTCGATGTATGACTATCGCCCGTGGATGTTGAAACGAACGGAGACCATTTGTTCCTATTGCGGGGACGGGTGCCAGATCACGGTCCAGCGAAAAGATAATCAATTGATCGAAGTGAATTCGGCGTTGGGTGCCGGCCGGAACAACGGGGACCTCTGCGCCCGCGGGTATTTCGGCTATCATGCCGCTGTCCACGCCGACCGCGTGCACCATCCGCTCGTGCGCCAGGCCGACGGCTCCTTTGCCAAGGTGACGTGGGAAGAAGCGCTGGAACTCGTGGCCCGGCGGTTCGCGGCTATTAAAGCGACGCACGGGGCCGGTGCGATCGGCGGTCTCATCACGGCTCGATGCACCAATGAGGACCTGTACCTGTTTCAGAAATTCATGCGTCTCGTGATCGGGACGAATCAGATCGACAGCAGCGCACGGTACGGGTATATCAACGGCGTGCGCGCGCTCCGCCGGGTGCAGGGCACCCATCGATGGACGGTTCGCTATGAAGACGTGGCCCAAGCCGACGTCATCATGCTGGTCGGCACCAACCTCAATGAGGCCAATCCCATTACGGCCCTGCACGTGAAGCAGGCCGTGAAGCGCGCCGGGGCGCAACTGATCACATTTGAATCACTGCTTCCGGTCCGCTCGACGGTGAGTAACGTTGCGACGCTTTCCCGGCATCACCTGACCGTGAAGAGCGGGCAGTTTGCCGCGGCCATCCTGGGGCTGTTGAAGGCCGTCGTCGAGTCGGACCTGGTCCATGAGGATATCACCAAACAGGCGCCGGAGTTCGTGCAGACGATACGGACCAACGTGGCCAAGGTGTCCTGGCAGGCGATCCAGGAACAATCCGGTCTCCCGCAAACGGACGTTGAAGCCGCGGCTCGGACGTATACGCAGGCGCGACGCGCCGTCGTGCTGGTTGGCCGGGACGTCCTTCGGTCGCTTGGCGGGGAAGGGCTGGTGACCAATCTCATGGATCTCCAGATCCTCACGGGGCATCTCCAGAGTCAAGGCTCGGGTCTGGGTTGCCTGGCCGAGGAGAATAACGAGCAGGGCGCCGTGGAAATGGGGGCCGTGGCCGAATATCTTCCGGGTCCCGCGGACCTTCATGATGAAGAGCGGCAAAAGACCTTGACGCGAGCCTGGGGGCAAGCGGTTCCGGAGGGAGCCTCGGCCACCTTGCCGGATATGTTGAGCCGGGCCGGGACCGGTACTCTCAAATCGTTATTCATCGTTGGAGAAAATCCGGTTGAATCGTTGCCGGGTGACGCCAATGTGATGGACGCACTCGATGCGCTGGAGTTTTTGGTCTGCCAGGAACTCTTTTTGACGGAAACCGCGAAGCGGGCTCACGTCGTGTTTCCCGCGTGTTCAGCCATGGAAAAGGACGGCACGTTTACCAATACGGAAGGTCACGTCCAGCCCGTACGGGAATCGATCGAGCCGTTGGGGGAGAGCCGGCCAGATTGGGAAATGTTTTCGGCCCTGTCGGTGGTGATGGGACATCCCATCGAATACGGTGAGGTGAAGGAAATTTTCAAGGAAATACGTGGCGTCATTCCGGGGTATGGCCTCTTGGGCCCGGCTCCCACGCCGTCGAAAGTCGACGAGGATACGGTCGCGCACTACGTGACCAGGGGGTTCAAGGAGGATATCGACCGGCGGTATACGCTCGATCCGCCGTCCTCCACACCGGAAGGGTCGATGACGTTGCGGTTAGTCCAGTCCCTGTATCATTCAGGAAAATACAGTACGCGCGCGAAGGGATTGATGGAAATCGAAGGAGAAGGTCTCCTTCACGTCAATTCCCGTGAGGCCCGGCGATTGGGGATTGAAGAAGGCAAGACCGTCCTGCTTTCGAATGATTGCGGGCAAACCACCGTTTCCGTGAAACTGAATGACCGCGTGCCCGATGCCGTGGCGTGGTTCCCCGAACATTTCGATCAATCCGTGCGGGCGTTGTTCTCGTTGAAGGTCGATCCGCATACCCACGTGCCCGTGTGGAAGACGACTCACGTCACAATTACAAAGTGAGCTGACGATTTGGAGCAAGGCATGAATCCGAAAAATCCTCTTGAGACTGTAGGGGCGGACCTGCGTGTCCGCCCGGATGAAATAGAAGAAGATTGGTTAATTGAAGCACGTCGTCGAGCCAGAGAACTCGACGAAGGTATTGTGCAGCCAATACCGGCAGAGGAGGTCAGAAAAAAGGTAAGGACTTTTTTAGCCTGAGCGTTAGGCGGCAAGAAAAGTGAAGATGTGCAAAAAAATCATTATCGGATTTATCGAGGAGTGTTCCCGTGTTTGAGACCAGCATTAAATTGGCCTTGACCGTATCGCAAATCGGGGTCGTGATGGGCGTCGTCCTGCTGACCGTGGCGGTGCTGACCTTGTTGGAACGAAAAGTGCTCAGTTGGATGCAGGACCGTATGGGCCCGATGGAAGTCGGACCGTATGGAGTCTTGCAGCCGGTGGCCGACGGGCTGAAGTTGTTTTTCAAAGAAGACCTCATCCCGGCCGGCGCGAACAAGATCCTGTTCAGTCTCGCCCCCCTGATCGTGTTGGTGCCGGCCTTGATCGGGTATGCCGTCATCCCGTTCGGTCCGAACTGGACAATCGAAGTCCTGGGGGTTGAATTCAAGCCCTTCGTGATCAGTGATATCAACATCGGCGTGTTGTACATTCTGGCGTTTACGTCAATCGGGGCGTACGGGGTCATCCTGGGCGGATGGGCCTCCAACAGTAAATACTCGTTGTTGGGCGGCCTCCGGTCCGCCGCGCAGTTGATCAGCTATGAACTCAACGTGGGCTTGGCGATCGTCGGGGTGTTATTATTGTCGGGAAGTTTGAGCCTGGTCGAAATCACCGAAGCACAAGCCGGCGGGTTCTGGAACTGGTTTGCCTTCGATCCCTTGCCCTTTCCGCAATTCATCGCCTTTGTCGTCTTTTTGATTGCCTCCGTGGCCGAAACCAACCGGTTGCCTTTCGACCTGCCGGAAGCGGAAAGCGAATTGGTCGCGGGCTTCTTCACGGAATACAGCGGCATGCGGTTCGCGTTTTTCTTTATGGCGGAATACGCGAACATGATCCTGGTGTCGTGCATGGCTACCGTCCTGTTCTTCGGTGGCTGGCACGCCCCCTTTTCGTTCTTGCAGGCACCCGGGAACTTTGCCTGGGTAACGGGGATTTTCTGGTTTACGGCGAAGGTCTACTTTTTCCTGTTTTTGTTTTTCTGGATACGTGCCACGCTGCCGCGATTACGGTACGACCAGTTGATGCGGTTCGGGTGGAAGGTGCTGTTGCCCATTGCCTTGGGGAACGTGGTGGTGACGTCGGTGCTCGCCTATATCTTCCCCAATTAGAATAGATCCCCGATCGGGTCGGGGACAAGCGTCGAGGGGTTCCGGGTCATGAAACTCAAAAAGTGGATTCAGTCTCTCATCTTTTTTGAAATCCTCTTGGGCATGAAGGAGACGCTCAAGCATCTCCTGAAGTATCGTCCCATCACCCTGGAGTATCCCCACGTCAAGAAACAGCTGCCCGAGAATTATCGGGGCATGTTGGGCTTGCTGCGATACGACGATGATACGGAGAAATGTGTGGGGTGTGACCTGTGTGAGGCGGCCTGTCCCTCTCGCGTGATTCGCGTGGTGAGCGCCGAGGTGCCCGGGGAGCCCACCAAGCGGTTCGCCAAGGAATATTACATGGACATGACCCGCTGCCTGTTCTGCGGGATGTGCGTCCAGGCCTGTCCGGTGGACGCCTTGGGCATGTCGCAGGAATTCGAGTGGGCCGTGTACGACAAACGCCATTTGCATTTGAATAAAGAACAACTGTTGGCAATCGGAGATCGAGCATTTCCGGAACGGGAAAAACGATTGGAATTCCAGCATCCCAACGTGGCCTATTTCAACGTCTCCTTCAAGGATATTCCGGAAAAGGAATTTTAATTTTCGCTCGATTCGCCTGTCCCGATGCCTTTCCCCCTGTCTGATCAATGCGCATGCGTCGTTAACGGGAGCAACGTGTAACGGTGGCCACATTCGTCTTCCTGTATTTTGCCGCAGTCATCGTGACGGCCGCTTCGCTCGTCGTTGTGCTCCGCAACCCCATTTACAGTGCCCTGTCCCTGCTGGTCATGTTCTTTCACGTGGCCGGGCTTTACGTCACGCTGCACGCCGAGTTTTTAGCCGCGATTCAGATCATCGTGTACGCCGGGGCGATCCTGGTGCTCTACCTGTTCGTCGTGATGCTCCTGAACGTGAAACGCGAAGAGCGGTATAACCAACAGGGGACGGTGGCGTTGTTTCTCGGCGTGGTGTTGTTGACCGAAGCCGTGTTGCTTGCGGTCAGCCGAGGGTTCACCGTGGCGACGCCCGATCCCGGGCCGGAAGGGGCCAAGGCCGTGGGGAACACGGAATCGATCGGGGAAGTCCTGTATTCCACCTATCTGTTCCCGTTTGAAATCGCCTCGCTCATCCTGCTGGTGGCCATGATCGGCGCGGTCATTTTATCCAAAAAGGGGATCATGGAGTCAAAATGAGCGTGCCCGTGGAATACTACATGGTGCTGAGCGGGCTGGTGTTCATCATCGGGCTCGTCGGCGTCCTGGTCCGCAAGAACCTGATTATCATCCTGCTGTCCATTGAGCTGATGCTGAATGCCACGAACATCAATTTCGTGGCCTTTTCCTCACATTTCGGCAATTTGGCCGGACAGGTCTTCGTGTTCTTCGCCTTGACCGTGGCCGCCGCCGAGGTGGCCGTAGGCCTCGCCATTATCATCGCTCTCTACCGTCATCACGCCAGCATCAACGTCGATGATTTCCGCTTGTTGAAATGGTAGCGCCATGTTGTATGCCCTGATCCCTCTCCTACCCCTTCTGGCCTTCATCGTGCTCGGCCTGGCCGGACACGTCCTGAAGGAGCGCGCGCACCTGATCGCGGTGCCCGCGGTGGGATTGTCTTTCCTGTTGTCGGTCCTCGCCTTTTCCGAAGTCGCCGGCGGGCGCGTGCTGGACATTCCCTTGTATACCTGGGGGGCGTCCGGAGATCTCACCATCAGGCTCGGGCTCTACGTGGACCAGTTGACCGCGGCCATGCTGCTGTTGGTGACCATCGTCAGCGGATTGGTGCACGTCTATACCATCGGATACATGCACGGCGAACCGGGTTACGCGAGGTTTTTCGCCAATATCGCGCTGTTCACGTTCTCCATGCTGATGCTGGTCATGTCCGACAACTTCCTCCAACTGTTCGTGTTCTGGGAAGCGGTGGGCCTGTGTTCCTATTTGCTGATCGGTCATTGGTATGAACGGCACACGGCAAGGGCCGCGGCCACCAAGGCGTTCGTCGTCAACCGGGTTGGCGACTTCGGATTTCTGCTCGGCATCCTGTTGGTGTTCGCGGTTTTCGGGACCTTGCAGTACCAACCGGTGTTCAGCGAAGCCGCAAGCCAAGCCGGCGCCACGATCGACCTGCTGGGCACGTTCGGCGGCGGGTGGGAGGTGTCCGCGATGACCCTGATCTGCCTGCTGCTGTTCGTCGGCGCCGTGGGAAAATCCGCGCAGGTCCCGTTGCACGTATGGCTGCCGGATGCCATGGAAGGCCCCACTCCCATTTCGGCCTTGATTCACGCCGCGACCATGGTGACCGCCGGCGTGTTTATGGTGGCGCGGTTGGCCCCCCTGTATAACGTGTCTCCCACGGCCATGGCCGTCGTGGCAGTCGTGGGTGGCGTGACTATGTTCGTCGGCGCCACGATCGCCCTGACGCAAAACGACATCAAGCGCGTGGTGGCCTATTCGACCGTGAGCCAACTCGGGTACATGATGATGGCCTGCGGGTTGGGGGGATACGTGGCCGGCATCTATCACTTGCTGACGCACGGCGCCTTCAAGGCGTTGCTCTTCCTGGGATGCGGGTCCGTCATTTTGGCCGTCCATCACGAGCAGGACATGCGACGAATGGGCGGGCTGAAGGATAAAATGCCCGTCACCTATTGGACCTTCATCATCGGATCGTTGGCGCTCGCCGGGTTCCCCCTTACCGCGGGATTCTTCAGCAAGGACGCATTGCTGTTGTCCGCCTGGAACGCGGGGGCATTGGGGCAGACCCTGGCGATAGCGGGGATCCTCACGGCGGGGCTGACGGCGTTCTACAGTTTCCGGCTGGTGTTCGTGACCTTTTGGGGAGAATCCCGGATCGATCCGCATCATGCCGGCCACGTGCGGGAACAGCCCCTGGTCGTGACCGCGCCCCTGGTGGTGTTGGCCGTCCTCAGTATCGCCACGGGGTACCTGGGCATTCCGGAGTTTCTGCAACAGGCGTTCCCCGGCAGTGAAGGGGCAGGGCACCATGGCGCGGTGGCCACGGGCATTATGCTGGCGGCGACGTTGGCCGGCGTGGTCGGCATTGCGGCGGCCTACGTCATGTACGTGAAGTCACCCGAGTATCCCGATCGCCTGATGAACCGGTGGCAGGCGTTGTATCGCGGCTCGCTCAACAAATGGTACGTGGACGAAGCCTATGACAAGGCGTTCGTGAATCCCACGTTCGAGCTCGCGGATCGGATGTGGAAAAAAGTGGACGTGGCCATCATCGATAACGCGGTAAACGGCGTGGCCCGTGGGTTTGCCTGGTGGGGGTGGATGGCCCGCCTGATTCAAACCGGCGAAACGCAAAATTACGCCCTGAGCATGACCGTGGGCGCGGTCATTATCCTGACTGCGTACCTGCTTTTCTAATAAGGAGTTCTTGATCGACGTGTCCTCCGGCGGATTTCCATGGCTGACCCTGGTCGTCATCCTGCCCTTGTTGGGCGTGGCGGCGATTTTCCTGGTCGAAGAAGCCCTGGCCAAATGGGTGGCCCTGGGGGTCTCGTCCCTGGTGTTCCTGGTTTCTCTCCCGCTGTGGGTCCTGTTCGATGAATCCACGCCTGCCATGCAGTTCGTGGAAACGCACCAATGGATAGCGTCGCCCTCCATCAACTACGCGGTGGGCGTGGACGGGATCAGCCTGCCTTTGGTGTTGCTGACCACCCTGCTGACGCCGCTCTGCGTTCTGGTGTCCTGGACGTCGATCCAGACGCGAGCCAGAGAATTCATGATCAGCCTGCTCGTGATGGAAACCGCCACGCTGGGCGTGTTCGTATCGCTGGATTTTGTGCTGTTCTACGTGTTCTGGGAAACCATGCTGATCCCCATGTACCTGTTGATCGGGATCTGGGGCGGACCCAATCGCGTGTACGCGGCCATCAAGTTTTTTCTGTATACCCTGGCCGGCAGCATCCTGCTGCTTGTGGCGATTATCGTGCTCTATTTCTACGCCGGCCAGGATTCGTTCGATATCCGCACGCTGAGCAACGCCGAGTATCCGCCTTGGCTGCAAGCCTGGTTGTTCTGGGCCTTCTTTGCCGCGTTTGCCGTGAAAGTGCCGATGTTCCCGTTTCATACGTGGTTGCCGGACGCGCACGTGGAGGCTCCGACCGCGGGCAGCGTGATACTGGCGAGCGTGTTGCTCAAATTCGGCGCCTATGGGTTTCTGCGTTTCTCGTTACCCATGCTGCCGGACGCCACGCAACGGTTCACCTCGGTCGTGCTGTTCTTATCGGTGGTGGCCATCATCTACGGCGCCTACATGGCCTTTGCCCAGGCCGATCTCAAAAAACTCATCGCCTATTCCAGCGTGAGCCACATGGGATTCGTCACGCTGGGCATTTTCGTGTTGAACGCCCAGGGGATCGAAGGCGCGATCCTGCAAATGGTCAACCACGGCATCACCACCGGCGCGCTCTTCCTGTGCGTGGGCATTGTGTACGAGCGGACGCACAGCCGGGAGATCGTCGATAATTCAGGACTCGCCGCGTCCATGCCGGTCTACGCCACGTTCCTCGTGATTTTCGCGTTGTCCTCCGTGGGGTTGCCGGGCATGAACAGTTTCGTCGGCGAATTCTTTGTGCTGGTCGGGGCCTTCATGTGGAACAAGGCGGTCGCCACCCTGGCGGCCTTGGGAGTCATTCTCGCGGCAGCCTATATTCTATGGATGTTGCAACGCGTGGTGTACGGCACACCGGCGCAACACATGGCATCGAAGCTCTACGATATGAACTGGTGTGAAATCGGTATGCTGGCGCCCCTGGCGTTCCTCGTGTTCTGGATCGGGCTCTATCCCAAGCCCCTGCTGGACGTGATGCACGCCAGCGTCGATCACCTCGTGCAAAAGCAAGCAAAAGTCATGGTAGTGGAAACCGGGCCCTCATCCTTCTCGCCAATGCCTATAACGTCAGACGAGGTATCTCCTCCCCCTCGATTGGAGAGGGCAGGGGTGAGGGTGAAATCCATGGAGCCTGAAACGCGATGATGATTCCTCTCGCAGATCTGGTTACGATCCTCCCGGAGATAATCGTCGTGTCCGTCGCCTGTCTCCTGTTCGTGCTGGATCCGATCACCCCGTCGAACAGGAAAGACCTGCTGGCTTGGATGAGCGTCGCCGCGCTCGCGGTGTGTTTCATCGTGACGGCGGGCAGCATGGGTGACCGGGTGTCTGCGTTCAGCGATCTCGTGGTGGTGGACGGGTACGCCTCGTTCTGGAAACTGTTGCTCTACGTCGTGAGCGGCATGACGATCCTGCTCTCCATCGGATATCTCAAGGAAGAGCGGATCGACCTGGCCGAATTCTACGGGTTCGTGCTGCTCTCCCTGACGGGCATGATGATCATGGTCTCCGGCGCCGACCTGTTGGTCATCTACCTGGGCATCGAGTTGATGTCCATCTCGCTCTACGTGCTGGCGGGCTTCAAGCGGTTTGAGGCCAGGTCCATCGAATCGTCGGCCAAGTATTTTATCCTGGGCGCGTTCTCGTCGGGCCTCCTGCTCTACGGCATTTCACTCATCTTCGGCGCCGCTGGCAGCACGCGGCTCGTCGAAATCGCCGCCGCGGTCGATGCGCGGGGGCTCGACGACTCGTTGATCCTCATCGCCCTGACGCTGGTAATCGTGGGCTTCGGCTTCAAGGTGGCGGCCGTGCCGTTTCACATGTGGACCCCGGACGTGTATCAGGGCGCGCCGACCTCGGTAACCGCGTTCATGGCCGTGGCATCGAAAGCCGCGAGCTTCGGGGCGTTTCTCCGGGTCATGCTCGAAGGCTTCGGGGGCATGAAACCGAACTGGAGCGGGCTCATCCTGGGTGTGTGCATCCTGACGTTGATCCTGGGGAACCTCGTGGCCATCGTGCAAACGAACGTGAAGCGCATGTTGGCCTACTCGAGCATCGCGCACGCCGGCTATGCGTTGATCGGGTTGGTCGTGGCGGGATGGGTCGGAACCGAAGCCGGGGTGTCGGCAAAAGGCGTGTCCAGCATGATGTTGTACCTGGCCGTCTATTCCTTCATGACCCTTGGCGCCTTCTCCATGGTGGCGATTCTGCGACGAGGGGGGGAAGAAGGCGAAGACCTGGACGACTTCACCGGGCTGGCCAAACGCCACAAAGGCGCCGCGTTTCTGATGCTGCTCTTTATGGTCTCGCTCGCGGGCATCCCGCCGACCGCCGGCTTCATCGGAAAATTCTACCTGTTCATGGCCGCGGTCAACGCCGGCCTGACCTGGCTGGCCGTGGTCGGGTTGATCTTCGCCGCCGTGTCCGCCTTCTACTATCTGCGTATCGTGATGGTCATGTACATGCGCGAACCTTCACCGGAACAGGAGGGCGAAACACGCCTGGCCCTGTCGCCCACCGCCACCGTCGTCCTGGCCCTCGCCGCCGCGGGCGTCGTGATCTTCGGGATCTACCCCTGGCCCCTCGTCTCCCTCACCGCCTCCGCGTCACTGCCCTAATCTTTCTGTCATTTGTATGTTGCTTTCACCTTGCAAATCGGCCAATTTGTGAGGTGGGCGTGAGGGGCGCGTCACGTGTCATTGGGTGAGTCCCTGGGGTCTCCTGGGGGTGCACCGGTCGGGAGTAGGACACCCCTCACGTCAGTTTGTCGCTCCGAACAGATACTAGGGGCGCCAGCCCCGCATTCGCAAGTGGGAAGAACAATCAAGCGGCCCATAATCCGTAGCAGAGGAGGGGGATATGACCAAACGCGTGGCCGGGATTGATGTCGGCAAAGAGGACGTTGCGGTGTCTGTGGCCCGGTCCGGCGGTTTCCCAACACGGACGCCGGCCTCACGGCGGGGCTGGCGTGGGTGCGGGGGCAAGACGGGCAAAGTGGCGTTGGTGGCAGTGATGCGGAAGCTGCTGTTGCGGTTGCATGCGATTGCGCACCGTGGAACGCCGTGGGTCCCCGACGGGGCGCCCGCCTCCTAAAAAAAGGTGACTGACGACAAGGCACAGCACCAGCGCTTCATCGAGAAAGCCCGCGAGCTGGAGTGCGACGAGGACGAGACCGCGTTCGACGCAACGATGGATCGGGTGCTGAAGAGGGGCGCATCCCGTGAACAGCGGGACGCGCCCAAGGGATCAGACTAGCCACTTAGGCATGCCCGCTAGTTCAGACCGTCCAGGAATTGCCGGAGGATCGGCGCCAGATGGGTGCCGTGCGTGTAGTGCGGAAAGTGTCCCGAGCCTTCGACGGTCACGACCTGGGCGTTTGGGATCCAGCGTTCGTAGTCCTTTGACACGGCTAATGGTTGCAGGTCGTTACCGCCGTGGACTATGAGGGTGGGTGCCGTGATCGCACCTAACGCCCGTGAGTAGTCGTGTTGGAAGCCCATCGAGAAGTACTGCGCCCGAGCGTGCCAAACCCCGATCTGACTAGGCGGCGGTGAGACACCGGACGGAATCTTGTCGCCGATGGCGGCCTCAAAGTAGCTGACCAGCCTGGCGTCCATGTCCAGTAGCTCAACCTCCGTCATGGCAAAGATCCCGGTGAGGTCCAGATACTCGCTCATCCACGCGTCATACGCTGCCCGTTCCGATTCGGCGAGACGGTCGCGGAGGTTGCCGAACAGGCCGCCGTGAGACGACGGGAACACCACTAGGTCAGCCGGGGCCAGCAGGATCAAGCCCCGTACCCGGTCGGGTAGCTCGGCGGCATAGAGCACCGCGAGAAGCGCGCCGTAGGAGTGGCCAGCTATGATCAACCGTTCGTCACCGAGCAGGCGACGGATACGTTCAATGTCGGCCAACTGCTGTCCGATCCCCAGAGCGCCTTCAAGCTGTTGGATGTTGCCCCACTGGCTCTCGGTGAAGTCGAAGGTTGGCCGGTAGGATCCTCCGGTTCCCCGCTGGGTGTAATAGTGAAATTGATAGGTATTGCCGAGTACGTCAAATGCCGGCGCTGACTCGGTGTGCGGGATGCCAGGTCCGCCGTGGATCACGAGGACATTTTCGCCCTCTCCGACGGCGAACCGCGCCAGTTTGACTCCAGGCTCAACCTTCCAATGGCTGGACTCCGACGGGACAATCGGCGCGTCCAGCTCCATCTGAGCCAAGTCGCCCGGATTGTACATAGGTTGTCGCATCACCCACCACACGCCGTAAGCGCCTAGCATGATACCCGCTACCACGACAGCCGCGACGACAGCGAGCTTTGTTCTTCTCGTCATGTATTGGAAATCCTATGGTATGGTGGCAGTCAGCGAAAAACGATCTTGGGTGTCTTTCGGCATTTTCCTACGTCACACCCTATTGATTCAACCTGCTTTGTCAACTACAACATCACCTACAAAAAACTTGACTGCAAACACAGATACTCCCGACATTTTTAATCGGGAATCCAGGGTCTTTGTTTTTTTTATGCGGGGTTTCGCCCCCGCACGACGAGGTCCTTTTGTTTCGGCAAAAGGACCCAAAACCATTGGCGCCCGGGCGTGGCCCCAAGGGGGTACCTTTGCCCCAGTCCCGATTTCTAGGGCTGCGGAACTCGCTTCGCTCAGACAGTCCTCGCCCCCACAAATAGATTTCGGGACTGGAGCGCAGCCACGCCCGCAGGCGCCAGGCTGCAGCGCTGTCTCTTGCCTTCGTAGCCGTGCGATCCCTGCTCGGAACGTGGGAAACGAAACAGCCGACGAAATCTTTTACGACAATTCGACTTTGACGGTAATGGCGTGAATCTCCATCACTTCGGTCGAGGAAGGTTTAGTGGTAAGCATCTGCATTGCGTTTTGTGCATTGGCAGCCCGGACCATGAGCGTGTATTCCCCTGATTGTGGAATGCGCCATTCAAACTGCCATGGCGTCCACGTATACGGAGACAGTTTCGGAAGCAGCGTGCCCGGCTCCCACGTTTTACCCGCGTCCGTACTCACTTCGATTGCTTGAATGGCGTGCCTTCCATTGAAGGCGATGCCTTTGATCGTGTAACTCGGCGTCGTGATGCGTTCCCTGTCGCCCGGCACGTCAATGCGTGAGGACAGTTTCACCAATGCGGTATCCGACCAACTTTGTTGTTGCCAATACCCTTTATAGTCGTGAGGCACAAGGTCCAATCCGGTCAGCCATTTGACGTTCTTCATGCCGTAGATGCCCGGTACGATCACCCGGGCGGGATACCCGTGATCGGGCGGCAAGGGCACGCCGTTCATTTTCACGGCGAGCAGGACGTCGTCCTCAAGTGCCCGGGAGAGGGGAAAGCTGTCGGAATAATCGTCCGCTCCACGAAGCACGAGGTCGAATGCCGTGGGGTCGAATCCGGCTTCGTCGAGCAGGTGATTCAGTTTCACGCCCTCCCACTCCGCCGTGCCGATGGAATAGCCGCCGACCGTATTGCCGATACATTCCAGCGTGGCAATCATTGTCGTTTGCGGCCGTTTCAACAGATCCGCAAAAGACCATGAGGTTGGACGTTTGACCATGCCGCCAACGTGTAAGGACCACTGCTCCAGGTCGATCTCCGGCGTCAGGTCGTAGGAGGTCACGTAAAAATCGTCATTGGACGTAATGGCCGGCGTTTCGCGGCCCTTGCCGATAAATAAGCCGAACAATTGGGCTTGCACGAGCGATGAGGGACGCAAAACAGCCAGCCCCAACGAGGCCAACAGACTTTTCCCGAACGTTCTTCTGGAAATGAGGGACACGCGCAACTCGCTTTCTGCCTACAGTATAGGTCTTTTCCCGATGGAATTGAATCGCCTGTGGATAATGCATCGAAAATGGCGATCGGCTTCGGCCACTATCGCAATCGTGCCTACATGAACGCCCTCTTCGACGGAGATATGGAGACGGTGGTAGCGGTTTAGCCGATTCAGGCTGCAATCGACCTGTGTTAGAGTCATTTGCAATTTGAAACTAATTATGTTCCATATATTCTCAGTTAAGCAGGTGGAAAAATGTCATGAGTGAAAGAACTGAGTTGAAGATTCGTAGGACCACCCAGACCATGCAACAGCTTACCGACTCCGATATTAAGGAATTCTTGGAGAACGCGCCCTTGTACGTCTGGCGAGAATTCGTAAGGCCCGCCGTCAATCGCCGGAGCCTTTGGATTAAAGAAATCGATGCATTTTGCGAAAACTGTCAACAACTCAGGCCATTCCAAGACATGAGATCAACGGATAAGCTTCCGGCCCCTGACATGCAACCCTTTGGGGTTTTCGGTCATGGCTCTGCAGTAGAGACGGGAACCTCGCATTTCGAGTTCACATGCGTCTCGTGCGGAAAATCCAAGAGCGAATATCATGTTGAGCAGATCGTCGATGAAGAAACCATACGCTTCCAGAAGTACGGTGAACGACCTAGAAAGCGACTTGCGAGGGACCCTGTTCTGCAACGCTTCTTGAAGGATGATCTTGACAACTACGAAAAGGCCGTCGTCTGTCTTTCAAGTGGATACGGGATTGCTGCCTTCGCTTACTTCAGAAGAGTCGTTGAAAACAACATAAATAGACTTCTTGAGCTCGTTCAGGAAGAGGCAAACTCCTCTGGTGCAGATTCTAAAGTCGTTGCTGCGCTTGCCGAACTTCAGAAAAATTCTTCGATGACTGAAAAGATCAGGATTGCAAATCACGCCTTGCCAGCACACCTAAATCCTGATGGTCTCAATCCGCTCAGCAGGCTCTATCAAGTGCTGAGCGAGGGCGTTCATAACCTTCCCGAAGAAAAGTGCTTGATCAAAGCAAAGGAAACGAGCGAATGTCTTGCGTACCTGGTCAGCGAACTGGCTTCTCGAAAGGAGCATAGATCTCGATTCAAGAGTACAGTTGGAGGTCTTTGAGATTAACCATTCGTTCAGCGGACGCCAAAGATCATAAGCCATGGTCACTGCATATGCGTCGGGTTACGGCTGGTGTTAGGCTCTATTGATGGAATGCAATAGATGAAGGTATACGCAGATACATCAGTCTTTGGTGGTGTGTTTGACCAAGAATTTTCTGGGCCGAGCAGACAGTTCTTTGATGAAGTTGATGCTGCACGGTTTATCCTGGTGACCTCTGCAGTTGTTGAGGCAGAGCTCAACCCGGCTCCTGAAAAAGTTCGAATGTTTTTTGCCAAATATGCCGAATCAGCCAATATTGTCGATGTCAGTGAAGAAGCCTTGGCGCTTCGGTTGAACTATATTAAATCAGGCGTGGTTACTGAGACGTCACTTGATGATGCTCTTCATGTCGCCATTGCTACCGTGTCAGGTTGTGATCTCATAGTAAGCTGGAATTTCAGGCATATCGTTCATTTTGACAAAATCACGAAATATAATGCAGTCAATATGCTAAATGGCCATGGTCACATTGGCATCTATTCTCCGTTGGAGGTCATTCACTATGACAACTCGTGAACCTGAATGTGTCGCCTTGAAACGACGTGGTGCGGAATACGTTGGGCAATTGTTATCAGGGAAGTCGAAACAAGAAGAGTTGGAGTTTTGGAGCAAGCGTACTGAAAGTTTGCGTTCTCGGCAAAAGCCGGAACCATCGGAATCTGAGCAGGATCTCGCCTAGCAAGTCGCTCCATCTCAGTTATCCTCAGACTTGGCTCGCATCATCCAACGGTTGCCGCGAAAAGACAGCCGAGGATTTGGCGCCCGACTATGTCTTTCATATCACCTATGCCGCCCACGACGTCCCACACCTTCATTTGGGATGAAAATGAACACCGCAGCAAGGGAATATGGAAGGAGCTTTTTTAAAAAGCGTCCTTAAAGGAGTGAAGTATCCTTTTAGACAAGGATACTTTTTAGGGTTGCTCAGATTGAGGAGAAGCTAAAAAACAGGAAGGCGAAAGTTAATCCATAATAATGATTTGATAACAGTTTTCAGTAAGACTTTTATCCTAATTCCTATGCCTAATACGAGCTTTGATGTGCGCTGGCAGATCAGACTGCCAGTGGTCAGGTCCGTGAGCTTCTTTCACTATAAAGACATATTTTCCTAAGAAATCCCGCATATTGGGATTGTCTTCTGTTGAGGCAGTATTAACCATCTGAGTGTAATTAAGGTGTGAGGGTAGACGTTCCCAGACAAGATATCTGTCAACATTTATGGGCGTAGGAACGTCTTTGGGATCTTCCCTGTAAATTTCAATAACTGTTTCATAATATGATCGTCGTTCAGCAACAGTAGCGCGTAGTGGGTTGTCAATTGCCACACTTGCTATGGGGGTCCGGGAAATATCAATTTCCACAATTTCACCTTCGGGGTGTACTCTCAACCGATCCCATTCCTGACGTTCCATCAAAAAAACATGGCGATTTTCCAAATAGCTAAAGTAGGCGTGGAATCTTGGGGCACGAGGGTTTGATGTGATCATGCCTTTTACTTTAATCGGATAATAGTTAGTATGTCAGCCTCAAAGTTTTTTTTAACCAAGTAGATTTTTTAGCGGATAATAAACTACACCTTCCCATAGTGTTTTTCCAGACAGGGGGGGTCAGCCATGAAGCTGAACTATCATCCAGAGACGGATTCTCTTTATATCGATTTATCAGAGCGTCCCAGTTCGGAAAGTAAGGAAATTTCCGAGGGGATCGTTCTTGACTATGATCTGGATGGTCGGTTGGTCGGGATTGATATCGACAACGCGAGCAACAAGGTTGAACTGAAGAAACTCACCCTTAATCAATTGCCGGGCACAGTGGAAAGCATTTCCCCGCTCACCTAGGATCGTCGAACGCACTGCTCCTTGGGGGGCTGGCGGACGCGGCACACTCCAAAACCGTTTGATAGGCTTCATTTCACTTCAATCGAGGAAAGGTGTACATTCGCCACGTACTGCCCCACCGCGCCTATGACCGTGGAGGCTGGATGTCATGAATACCATAAGCCCACAGATTCAGCGATCCTGGACCCAGGTGAGCGACTTGTTCAGAATTGAAAACGAGCAGGACTATGCTTATCCGAGTTGTTTGATGTATGGAGATACGCCCACCGGTGCCCCTGTTCATGATGTAGAAATATTTTACATTGACGTTGAAAAGAAAATGGACATGACGTATACTAAGAAAACATTCGCGTCGTTAAGAAGTTGAAGCATCGCGATCTTCACACGAATTCTCCATGCAGGTTTGCAGCCTGCACGCCAGGAGATGAAAAGGAAGAGAAAGACACTGGATTCCTGCTTCCGCAGTAATGACGGATCGGGGTGTCTTTGGCTATTTTCATGTCAATAGCAAGAAGCGAAGCAGGATAGACCGATGCTTGGAAAATTTATTCAACGACAACGCACCGAGCGCAACATGACACAAGCACACCTTGCGTCAGAGCTGGGAATGTCTCGTCCCACCTATATGCACATTGAGCGCGGTGAGCGGGAGCTGACGGTCATCGAAGCCCGAACGCTTGCGGGGATTTTTGGTCTGTCGCTTGAAGATTTTTTGGCGGGCCGCAAGCCCAAGCATACCGTGACACTCACAAAACAGCCTGCGCGGAAAACCGGAGATCTTTGCATTCGCGTGGAGAAAGAAAATCTCGACATATTCAAGCAGGTGCTTCTGTATGTCTTGAATAAAGTCGGCGGCAAACCGAATGTGGGTGAGACCGTGCTTCATAAGCTGCTGTATTTCATCGATTTTGATTATTACGAACAATTCGAGGAAAACTTAATGGGCGCGACGTACATCAAAAACCATCACGGTCCCACGTCGGTTGAATTGGGTTCGATTCTGCAAGACATGCAAAAGCATGGAGAAATCGAGGCAGTCAACAGTCAATATTTTAAATACGGTCAAAAGAAATACCTCCCACTCAAGCGTCCGAACCTTGCCACACTCTCTGCTCGCGACGTTGAACATATTGACAGTGTGTTGGCCCGGCTCTCCGATAAAAACGCGAAAGAGATCGAACTCTATTCACACGAAGACATTCCCTGGAAATCCGCGCAAGACGGCCAGCCGCTTTCGTATGAGAGCGTCTTTTATCGTGACGAGCGGTACGCCGTACGAAACTATGACGATGACCTTTGATGAACTGCCGGAATTTCAAAAAGAACGGAAGCGTCTTGCCAGGAAATATCGATCACTTTCCGACGATCTCCGGGAGTTTCGGAACGTTGTTTCCGTTGTCCCGCTTGGGAACCGGAAACATTTTGCCGTCATCGCACAGAACGAGAATGTGCACATTGTCAAAGCCCGCTTATTTTGCCGATATTTGAAAGGGTCGTCACTTCGCGTCATCTACTCGTATTTTGAGCAGGAACAACGCATTGAATTTATCGAGATTTGTTTCAAAGGAGACAAGGAAAACGAAGATCGTCATAGGGTGAAAGAGTATTTAACCAAATATCAAGACTAACCCCACTCACTGCTCGCCAAGCAGTCCCATGTCGTCGCGGAAATCAAAGCTGAGTGTGGCCTCGTTGCTGCCTACCGCGAGTGAATCAAGCGCTTCAAGTAAAAGACTCACGCCGCCAGCGTCTGCAAGGCCGGTCCTGGGCGAGGACGAGGCCGTCACATTCATCTGCACGCTCAGAACGCCTCAGGAAGCAGGGTAAAGCCTTCTCGATAGCTCGCGTCGCGCAGTTGCCGATCGAACGTCACAACATCCTGTCCTGTTGTGAGACTCTGACACCACTGGAGGGCTGCGGCAAGTTGCAAGGCGTCCGCTGTCCGTAAGGGGTGCACGGTGAGTAACCGTTCGGCTGTGCTGCGCAACGCTTCGCTCGGTTGCATTTCCGTCCAGGTTTGCATCAGGGTCTGCAATACATGGCGGGCGGCGCGTTCATCCGTCGGCGCAAAACCGCCTTCCCGTACCTGTCGCATCAGTGCGGAGATACACTCGGTGCGCGTACCCCACCACACGATCATGGACGGGTCCTCGACGAGGATCTCTCGGACGGTGGCTGAGTTGGGTTCCTGCACACAGAGCGGCACAATGGCGGACGTATCCCAGAATTTCACCGGCCTTCTTCCCGTTCACTTAAGACCGCCAAACGAATGGCCCCTTGCGGGTCTGCCGGACGAGGCAGGTTCCAGAAATCCGCTGGCAGGGGTTTCTCCCCGCGTTTGAGCAGGCCCTTTTTTTCCATGTCTTGCAAGTGCTCTGACAGGGATACGGGATTCGCAATAGGCAGCAAGCGCGCAATGGGTCGGCCATGCTCGGTAATCAAGACTTCTTCACCGGTCTTGACTTGGCGCAGGTATGCACTTAACAGCATCTTGAGTTGTGAGACGGTGGTGGTCTTCATAGTATGACCTATCTGGCTAATAATTTAAGACCACTATAGTCAATTTAAGCCCGTTAAGCAAATGCTGCGGGAATTCGTCGTTGGTCGAGTTGGCAGAGCTGACCAGGAAAGGCCTTTTGATTAAGGAATCTTGTGAATATTAAACATTGTACAATTATTGTGCGAAATGTATAAGGTAATTAGGGCGTTTCGTAACCAATGTGTGGTAGAAAACCAGCATGGTTACAGGACGACATACGGTTTTTAGTTGTGCGGCCAACTTTCTGCGCGGTCGCAAGTGCATTTTCTGCGGTTCCTTTCAGGTCTTGCACACCAGCCGCGGCTACGTGAAATGTGGGCGTTGCGGGAAAAGCAAGAGCCTCCGGCGGCTGCGCCGGGAGATCCGGATCCTGCAAGGCTTTTATCAATTGCAACCCGCCTATCGGTTGAGCCAGGATCTGAGCCTGGACCTGAAAGTCGTCACCCGCGTCTATCACCGTGTGCGCGAAGCGTTGTATCATGTCACTGAACTGGAAGCCGGCAAACTGAAGGGCGAGATCGAACTCGATGAGGCCTATTTCGGTGGCCGGCGCAAAGGCCAACGGGGCCGCGCCCCCGCGGGCAAAAGCGTCGTCTTCGGGCTCCTGGAGCGGGACGGCCGCGTGTATACGAAAGTCGTCGAGTCGGTCAGTGCGGAGGAATTGATGCGGCATATTCAAGCGCACACCCGAAAAGGGTCGGTCTATTTCACGGATGCCTTTCGCGGGTATCAATCCTTAAAACGCTATGGCCACCATCATACGGTCAATCATGCGAAAGCGTTGGTGAGCCCGCGGACGAAGAATCACATTAACGGCATTGAAGGCTTTTGGAGTTACGCCAAACATATCTTGTATCAGTATCGCGGGGTCTCGAAATATCATTTCCCCATGTATCTGAAAGAAGTAGAGTATCGCTTTAATCACCGTCGGGAGAATGTGTTTAAACAGTTTCTGAAGATCTATTTTGGTTACGTTTCGCCCTAATTACCTATTCAGCGGTACTTGGAACTTTCAGGCGTTGTTTTACCCAGTCCTCGGTGATGTTGTAAGCCAGTAGGGAATTGTCTTTAGAGGCCCATTTGCCCATCCGTGGCGATTCCCTTTCCTGACACAGCGCGACCCCGTGGGCCAAAATTGCTCCAATGGAGAGTTTTGGTTTTGGCAGATCAGGGCGATCTTTGAACAATAGTGAAAGTTCAGGGTCATCTTTCCAAATTTCAATAAGATCATCGTATTGTCGAGATCCTTTGGCCACCCCGTTGACGGCATATGTCTTGTCGTTTACTACAAACACGACTTCGTCATTTTCTCGGCATTCAAGCTTTCCCGATGAAACCGTAAAGGGCCACTTGTCTCCAAACTCTTTTTGGTGAATCTCTTTTCCCGGCAATCCCATTTCTTCCTCTTCCAGGTCTTCGTCTTCTTCCATGTCTTTTTCTTCTTGAAGTTGCTGAATCCATTTTTGCTGCTCCTCACGGAACGAGCTTGGTGCGTTCCAACCGTAATAGATCATTGGGGTGCCTACCACGGCCAGAAGCAGAAAAAGGGGAAGGAATCGTTTCATGATGAATCGCTTTTCTTTTGTGGGCAATCAAAAAAGGCTGAAGTGTTTTGATATGGACTTGATAACAGAATACCCACATAAGATCAACGCTCTGATCCTAACTGGATATTCGATGAACATTCATTTCTAGCAAATAGAGCTTATATGAATATAGCTCTATGGATGCGCGTTTCAGGACCGGGCGAGGTGGACCAGGACGCCTTCCCGCAGCCCGAACTCGCTCACCACGCACCGTGCGGCATTCAACTCTTCCATCACGCAGCGTAGGATAAGTACGCCCGCCGCAATGACGCCTTCGCGGCCCGCTTCCAGGCCGGGCATCCCGACGCGGTCCGATTGCGTTTTGCTGAACACGTCGCGCTCGATACGCTGAATCACCGGAAGCTCCAGCACGTAATTCTGAATTCTCGCGGGATCATAGGTGTGAAGCCCTTGGGCAATAGCCGCCAACGAGGTAATCGTGCCTGCGGTACCCACAAGGGTCAGTTCCGTGACGTCTCCAAGCTCCTGTCGAGCACCGCGGGTGAGGTCCCGGATCAAGATTTCCGCTTTTTGAATTTCCTCGGCAGGCGGTGGATCACCCTGTAACACCCGCTCCGTCAATCGAACCACCCCCAAGTCAATCGATGTCATCTTGAGGGGCTGCCCTTGCCGGCTCGCGATGAATTCCGTACTCCCGCCCCCGATGTCCAACCCCAGGATCTCCTGAACGTCCGGCAGACCGGATCGAATACCCAGGAAGGTTCGTCTCGCTTCCTCTTCTCCGTCGATGACTTCGACCGCGATGCCCGTTTCCCGTTTGACTCGATCCAGAAATTCTTCGCGATTTCCGGCTTCCCGCACGGCACTCGTGGCCACGGCCGTATACCGCTCGACCTCATGACTCTCGATGATCGTTTTCCACTCCCGAATCGTCTCGATCACGCGCGACATGGCCTCCGGTTTGAGCCGTCCGGTCCGGTCGACCCCTTCTCCCAATCGCAAAATCTTTCGTTCCGAACGGATCGTGCGAACCGGGCCTTCGGCCTCAGGGGACACCTCCGCCACCAACAACCGGCAGGTAAGGGTGCCGATATCAATGCCCGCGACTCGCATCGGCTTTATCCGATTGATCCCATGTCCAACTTGGCCTGCCATTTTCGCAACACGACGGCTTTGAGCAGTCGATGGTCCGGATGAGACAACTGCGGGTCCCGCTCCATCAGGGCAAATGCCTCTTGCCGAGCCTGTTCCAACACCGTGGCATCTCGCACCAGGTTCATCACTCGAAATTCGGGAATCCCCGACTGCCGCGTTCCCAACATTTCACCCGGTCCACGAATTCGGAGATCCTGTTCGGCGATCGCAAACCCATCGGAGTAATGCACCATCGCTTTCAGCCGCTGCTCGGCGGTTTGCGTCGGCATGGTCGGCGTGCGCGTGCGTTCCGCGGCCGTCTCCTCGGAGAACGGCAATGTCAGATCGTGCGCTCCCTGCATCGTGGGGACGTCCGGTCCTTGATCCTGACGCCTGCCCGCAGGGCGGACACGCAGGTCCGCCCCTACAATCAGGAAACAGAACGAACGTTGCGCGCCACGCCCGACCCGCCCGCGAAGTTGATGGAGTTGGGCCAACCCGAACCGGTCGGCGTGCTCGATCACCATCACCGTGGCGTTGGGCATGTCCAAGCCCACTTCGATCACCGTCGTGGCAACCAGGATCTGAACGCCGCCCGCCCGAAACGCCTTCATGATCTTGGCTCTTTCATCGGACTTCATGCGTCCATGGAGCACTTCCAGGCTCATCGCAGGGAACTCCGTTTCCCGTAATCGTTCCACCGCCTGCATCACCGCTTCGAGGTCGAGCTTTTCGGATTCTTCCACCAACGGATACACGATGTAGGCCTGCCGCCCCGCGTTGACTTCTTTCCGTACCAACTCGTAGGCCCTGGACCGCGCGTTGTGGCGAAAGACGCGCGTCTGGATGGGTTTGCGCCCGGCAGGCAATTCGTCGATGACGGACACGTCAAGGTCTCCATAAACCGTCATGGCCAGGGTACGCGGTATCGGGGTGGCGGTCATCACCAGGACGTCGGGGTGCAGGGCTTTCTCTCGAAGCTTCCCTCGCTGAAGCACGCCAAATTTGTGTTGTTCATCCACAACCACGACTCCCAACCTGGCGAATTGCACGTCCTGTTCCAACAACGCGTGCGTCCCCACGATGAGTTGCACGTCTCCCCCGGCGACGCGTTCTAAAACCGCGGCCCGCTCTTTTTGCGACGTCCCTCCGGTCAAAAAGGCGACGGAAATATCAAGCGATTCGAGGTAAGGCCGGATGGTCAACACGTGTTGTTCCGCCAGAATCTCGGTCGGGGCCATCAAGGCGGCTTGATACCCGTCCCCACAGGCCGCCAACATGGCATGCAGGGCCACGATGGTTTTTCCCGACCCCACGTCTCCCTGAAGCAACCGGTTCATGGGCTGGGGCGCGCGCATATCCGTTTCGATCTCGGCAATCACCCGTTGTTGGGCGTCCGTGAGTCGAAACGGCAATTGCTTCTGTAACGGTGCGGTGAACGTTCCGGTGAGCCGAAAGGCAATACCGGGGACCGCTGATTGATTCATGCGCTGCCGGAGCGCCAACGCCAGTTGAAGAAGAAAGCCTTCCTCGAAGGCCAACCGGTGATGCGCCAACGTCTTCCAGTCGTTGAGCAAGGACAGCTCCAGACCGTTGCCGGGAAAATGGAGAGATGCAATGGCCGCATCCAGCGAAGGCCACTGGTGTTGCTGCAGGAGACGCGGGGGCAGCGGGTCCTGCAAGTGGGCGCCATACTCTTCCAACAGGCCCCACATGATCCGGCGAAGATGCCGGGAGCTCAGCCCGCGCGTTTCATGATACACCGGGACGATGCGTCCGACGTGGAGCAGCAAATCCTCATCGGCATCCACCACCTCATACTGCGGAGTCCTCATTTGAAACCCGATCCCCCGAGGGTGCGTCACCACGGGACCGCTGAGCACCACTCGCAACCCGTTCTTGAGCACGCCCTCGAGATAATTCTGGTTGAAGAACACGACTTCCACGGCACCCGTTTCATCACGAACCGACATCGTCAACAGGGTCATATTCCGCCGTCGCGTACGCCGGAGTTTGGCCTGGTGGATGGTCCCGGCAATCGTGGCTTTCTCGCCGGAGACCAGTTGAGAGATGGACACGATGCGGGAACGATCTTCATACCGCCAGGGTAAAAACCACAAGGCGTCCTCGATCGTGCGAATCCCCAATTTTTCAAGCAACAACGCACGTTTGGGGCCCACCCCTTTGGCAAACCGGATGTCTGTCTCGTGTAACGTACGGGTCGACGCATCGTGGGGCTCCTTCACGCCACGCGAATCACCGTGATCGGTCGTCACCCTGCGATCCGTGTCGGGTGCCGAGTCCGGGAAATCGGAAGGCTGCTGAAGCGCCATGGTCGATAAACGAACCAGGACCCGCCTGGCCGTCTCCAATCGGTCCGGGGTCCGTGCCGGACCTTCCTGCTCCTGAAACAAAAAACGCAGGACCAATAATTCCGCTTCGACGCGTGCGGGAAACACCGTGTTCCGCAACGCCTCGACGATTTGCGTTGAAACGAACGAATCGAGCTGTGTCGTGGATGAGACCGGGTTTCCCCGATTCTCATAGGCTGATTGAATCGGGCGATTCAACCGGTCCAAGAGCGCCTGCAACTTTTGCGGGATCTGGGTGTCCGCCGGCGAGTTCGTCTCCATCCCAGGGCGAATAGTACAATATGTGATGGACCCAGACAAAGGCCCTTCGACTGGCTTCCTTCGCCTTCAGGCGCGCTGCGCCTTACGCTCAGGACAGGGTTGTCAGAAGAATCAACGGTATGGTATCAAGCAGAACGTTGCGTCACGTTTAAAGAAAAGGAGTCACCGTCATGGCTTTTGCCTGTGTAGTGTGCGGAAAAAAACGCATGAGCGGAAATAACGTCAGTCACGCCAATAACAAAACGAAGCGGGTCTTCCGTCCCAACCTTCAAACCGTTCGGGCGTTACTCAACGGCACGGCGCAACGCATTCGGATCTGCACCCGGTGCCTGCGATCCAGCCGCATTCAAAAGGCGTAAGGCCTCCTTTCGACCAAGGACACCACCGAGGGGTGCCCTTCTTCCCTGCCTTCCTCAGGCGGCCCGAAACTGAAGCGCCGCGGAATTGATGCAATACCGCAAGCCGGTCGGTGGGGGGCCATCGTTGAAAATATGACCCAGATGACCGTTGCAACGCGCGCAGTGCACTTCGGTCCTGGGATACAACAATTTCCAATCGGTTTTGGTTCCCACAACCCGCTCCGATAGCGGCTGCCAGAAACTCGGCCAGCCGGTGTTGCTGTCATACTTGACATCCGAGGAGAACAACGCCAAGTCACAACCCGCGCAATAGTACGTGCCTGTGTCCTTACTGGCATGATAGCCATTGGAATACGGCCGCTCCGTCCCTTCTTGGCGAAGCACGTCGTACTGTTGAGGAGTCAGGATCACCTTCCATTCCTCGTCGGTTTTGACCACTTTGACGATGGTACCCGGTTCCACTTGGGTCGTGGCTAACACCGGGGATAAACCCATGGCTTTCACCATGAGTCCCAACCCCGCCAATGCCCCTATCTGCAAGACGGTTCGTCTTCCGATCTCCATATGCCTTCCTCCTTTCCGTGACTCGCTGCCGGCGACTCTTCCTGCCAAGAGGTTTGTCGCCAGCATGTTCCTGATAATTCAGTCTACTCCCCGGCGAGCCGTTATGCCAGAGGATGAGGCGAGGATGGCAGAAGGGAAGACGTCGGCATGAGATGCCGCGGCTACCACTACAAAAGATAAAGACACTGGATCCCCGATCAAGTCGGGGAATTGTAGATGTTCAGTCATTCGTTGACAAAATGCGGGACATAGAGGTCTCTTCGCAGTGCCCTTCCGGTCATCCTTGTTTTCTCTTTCTGTCACCCTTACGAACGCGAGGGTCCAGGGTCGTTGTTCCTCACAAACAGAACAAGCCAAGACGCTGGATCCCCGATCGGGGTCGGGGATGACGGACAGAGACAACGAAAGTGTCAACGCCTGTCCTGAGCGTAACGGAGTGAAGTCGAAGGGAATGACTGAACACATACAGGGATGACAGAAGGAGGAAATGACAAAGGAAAGAGCGGGAGCGCACGCGCTTATCCGAACAGGAGGGAAAGCAGGTCGCCCGGCTTTTCACAGTAGTAGTCGGGGTTGAGGGCCGACACTTTGTCCCGATTGCCGTACCCGTAGCCGATCGCGCAGGCAGATACCCCGGCGGCTTGGGCGGCCCGCATGTCGTTCGTGCTGTCGCCCACAAGCACGGCTTCTTCCGGTTGAACCGAGAGGCGCTCCAGGATTCGCAACAACATGCCAGGATCGGGTTTCAGATCAGACTGGTCGAGGGGACCTTCGATCGCGGCAAACCGGTCCTTGACCTTCAAGCCTTCGACGATACGTAAGGTGTATTCCAATGATTTATTCGTGGCCAGGGCTCTTATGCGCGTATCCCGCCCGTCAAACAACCGGTCCAGGCCGGGATACAATTGCGTGGTGTCCAGACAGTGCGCGAGATAATGCCCGCGGAAGATACGAAGCGCTTCTTCATAGCGCGCCTCATTTGCTTCCCCGACGGATAGGCGCAAGAGCCGTTTGACCCCATCGCCCACGAAGGTGAAGACTTCTTCGGGAGGCAGCGTGGGTAAATCCAGATCCGCGAGCGTGAGGTTCACTGACGCGGCAATATCATACTTGGAATCAATGAGGGTCCCGTCCAGATCAAAAATGATTAACCGAACGGAGTCCGCTAGCGGGCCGTGGTTCATGATCGGCCGGCTTTGATGAGCGCTTCCCTGAGCCGGCGCAACGTCTTGACCCGGCCGGCTTTGTCTTCCTGGAGCATGGCTTCTTTCACGAAATCCGCCAAGCGTCTCCGGCCGACGTGCGGAGGGAACGCCGGCGACACCATTTTCCAGTGATTGTCCACGGCTCGTATGCGAATGGAAAATCTTTCTTCCCGCGGCATCGACACGAACGTGGCGGTTCCCACGTGGACGACTCCGAGGACCTGAAAGGTGACGGGAATGACGGCTTCCGTGCTGCTCACGATATCCCATTGCGTGACGTCGTCGCTGACGGCATAGTCGCGGATCACCACGAACCGTTCCCAGACCGGCTCTTCCTGTTCCCACGCCACGTAGGGCTTCACTGCCTCGTATGAGTGCGCGGTCAAACGGACCCCGCGTTTATCCAACGACAAATACTTTTTGACGACTTTGGCCGGATCGTTGGTCAGATCGTTCGTCAGGCTCAGAACGGACACGGGAAAAAGCCACGCGCCCACGGCCAAACTGAGAAGACACAACAGAACTCTCATGCAACCACTCATTGTTTCCTTCTTTCCCCCTTCAGCTGTCGCTGCGCCATCTCAGGACGCTGTGTTTTGTTGGCCGCATTATTTGCCGCATGAGATGCGGCGGCTACATAAGACACAGACAAGAACGACAGACGACAGAGAAGGAAGATAAGGTGCCGCGACTGCGAATGCAAGGGGTGCGAGAATGCGGTCGCGCGATCAATGTCGGTACGGGACCGTAAGACGACATGCGCGTGCCTCTCAACAACCATTTATGGGGCCACATAACAGGAGAAGAGTGTGCCGGTCAATTCCCACTTGGTACTACCCCACCGATTCTGGTATGACTTTCCCATAGACATTTCCTGGCGATTGAGCCACATGGGAAACGTGACGTTTGGCTGACATATATTCTAATCTCTGAGAGATTCCTTCGTCGATGCCCTGGTTCCTTTTCTCGCGCCGCCGTGTGGTACTGTTGACCGTCGGGTTGTTGCTCTTGTTCGACGTGGGGCGATCCATCAATGCCCGCCTGGGGTATTCCGAACCACGGGAGATCTGGCAACCCGATCCGGCGGTCTATGCCGACCTGACTTGGCCCCCGGGTTCCGATCTCGCGGCCGAAACGCCGTTGGGCCGTCGTGTGTTTATTGAACGCTGTTCGGTCTGTCATGGACCGGATGGACGCGGCAATGGTCCGGCTGCTCCGTCACTCATTCCGCATCCCCGTAACTTCACTGACGGCACGTTCAAATATAAGTCCACACCCGCCGGGCAGCCTCCGCTCGAAAGCGATCTCATTCGAATGGTCTCGCATGGCCTACAAGCGAGTGCGATGCCGTACTTTCATGATCTCCTGAGTGAAGCTGAGATTCGTGCGGTGGTTCGCTACATGCCGCAATTTCCTAGTTTAAGGTATTGACTTATATTTCTCGTCCTGTTAGCATCCCCCCCACTATCCGTTGAGGCTACCCTTGTCGGGTCGCCCATGCAATACAAGAACCGTGTTCGCTGTTCCCTGGTGGCCACCAGGACAGCGAGAGGCTCTTGCCAACCGGTAAATACATGGGGTCGTCAGATTGCCTCAACGGATAGGCCGGCCCGGCCTATTGTGGTCGGTGCCGCTCATTCATTTTTGTCCAATATCATAAGGAATGCCCCATGAGATCCTTCACCGTAGGAGCGCTAGCTTTCTGTGCTGTTCTGATCCTCAGTGCCTGTGGCGGCGGGAGTGGCTCCGCCCCCAGGATGGCCCCAGACGTGGGTGGCATGCCCATGCCTCCCCATACTCCACCCATTCCTGATCCGCGTGTCCCGGTGGACATGAACAATGACGATTTTGGCTATTCGACCGCCACGATTCAGGCCGCCATGCAGACCTACGTGAGGCAACATTCCAATGCGCGGTGGTCCCCCATGGTTCAACCCCCAGTGATCCGCCCGGCCGTCGGGACTTCCGCCGACATCCTCGGGGCGTTGGTCCTGGCGGTGGATGCCATGAATGCCTGGTTGCCCTATGATCAACATATTCGCATTGGGGACCCGGTGGCCCGATTCATGCATGATCCACGGCTGGTGGCCACTGGGGAGATTCTCTTGGGGGAAACCGTGGCGACCCCTGACCTCGATCCACTTACGCTGGGCTATGCACGATCTGATTATACCGCGGACGGGCAGTCTCTGAGGGCTGGCACCATCTCGTTGCTCCCGTCACTCCGATCCAAACCATTCCAGGAGAGGTTCTACACCGTGATGCACGAAATGCTCCACACGATGGGGCTGTATGGGCATCTGGATCCACAGGCCTTTCCCGATAGCCTGATGGGTCACACGATCACGGACAAGAACTATTTGCCTGTTTTTGACGGCCTGACGTTGTTGATGGGCTATACGCAGCTCCGGCCAGGATCGAGTGCCCCGGCGATCGACGCCGCGAACCTTGGCCCGTGGGCCGAGAATACCCCCACCTTGGCGGGCCGTATCAAGGCCTGTGACTGTTTCTTTGTGGCCGATCTGATTGGCGGGCACGCCGTGTCGTGGTTCACGGGCGACCCGCAGGGGATCGCCGTCCAGAACTTGGGACCAACCGGCACCGCGTCCTGGGTAGGCAAGATGGTCGGCTGGACCACCGCCCAAGAAGCCGTCTGGAGTGATATGAACCTTGATGTAAACTTGGCGTCCTTCAACGGGACAAGCCTCGATGGACAGGTCGAATTTGACAATATTTCGCTGTATGAAAGCGGAACCCAATGGGGCGATGGCGAGTTGGCCTATGACATTGATGTGCTCGACGTCTATTTCCGGAGCGGCCGTCACAATCCTGACGGCTATGTCTTTGGCCTCTTCAGCGGTCCCGCGCTGGAAGGCGCCGTGGGTACGCTGGAGCATCCTGGGCTCACTGGGGCCTTTGGGGGAACGCGGTAGGTCTCCGGGGGCGGGGACTTCGGCTCTCGCCCCTATTCTTCCTCAAGGGGCAAATGCAGATTCTCGTGAAAAACGGGAAAGGCTCGTTCAACGTTCCGTTTAAACGTCCCCCAATTTGGAGCGGCTCGCATGAATGCGAGGAGCGTGAAGATATGTTCGCGCAAACGCGGATGGCCGATGTCGCGCGTGAGCCATTGATGGTGTTTCACTTTTCGACGCCGATTCGGCAGCATGGGGTTTTTCTCCCGGAGTTCGTCGAGGACCCCCTGCTCTAATCGAGCATAGACAAAATCGTTGATATACTGGGCCATGGCTCGCGGATACCGGCCCTGTTCGGCAGGCTCCCATCCTCGGAGCCTGGCAATCCCCAACGAAAAATCAAGCCCGAACGTGTTGGTCCACGGGTTATATTGTTTGTCGATAAACTCATCGAGGATTTTGGCGAGGGCCCGTTCGGCTCGCATCTGTTGATAGCCCGTCACTTCATCAATCAGCGCGGCCAAGCCTACGTGAGCAAACCCACGAATCAAGACCTCGCATTGCTGCGCCACATGAAACTGGTCCGCCCGTAAGACTTGGGCTTCTCGGGCCGCGAGATAGACTTCACACACCTTCTGCAACAATTCGGCTCGATACCCGTGAATCAGGTGACCGCCGGGGTTGAGACGAAAATTGACGACATCAAGGAGCGTTCGTAACTCATTGGTAATAAAGGGCTTGAGGTTCGATGAGGCGAGAAATACGGGTACACTGACGACATCAGAACTACGTAGGGGCTTCTGTCTCGGCGTCCGCGACCGCCCAATGGCCGTTAAGAGCCCTCCTTGACTCACCACGCGAATCTCGCCCTCTAAGACGTAGCACGGGATGGCCATCTCTCCAATGCGTAACGGTCGCTCAGGCGATCCCGCGAGAATTTTCAACGAGGCTGGCTGCTCGCGTCCTTTCTTCATGCTGCCGGCACCCCCACGCTTCGCTTAATGGTGGATTCAAAGGCCGCCATCGCAGGCATCTTCCGGCGATTATATCGGAAGCAAAACTCATCGACATAGCGTTGCAGGTATTTCCGGCTGACACTGTGATACTGTCCGAACATGCCGCGTTTCAGGAGCGACCAGAAGCCTTCGATCGTGTTCGTGTGGGTGTCGCCGTCCACGTACCAGTAGGAATGCTTGATGACCGAATGGGGCAGGACGCGGTTCATGCTCCGGTAGACTTTGGCCTCATCCGTCATGAGCACGCTTTGGGTCGTATCAATCCGTTCCTTCACAAAGGCCCGCATGTGTTGCCGTTGCATTCGATCCTTGCGGACGGCCTTGGCCGTCACGGACCCGCCGCGTTCGACGGCCCCGACCACCGGAATTTTCTTGCTGGTGCGTCGTTTCGGTGGCGTCGAGTCCCCAGTCGGCGGCACTTTCCTGGGCTTCCCTCCGACAAACGTCTCATCCATTTCGACAATGCCCGTCAACAGTTCCCGGTGCTCGCGTTGCGTCATGGCCTTCCGGATCTGCATCCCGATCCGCCACGCCGTGTTCTTGTTCACTTGGAGATCACGGGACAGTTGCAAGGCCGACAAGCCCTTCTTGGCATTCAGGACCAACGAGACCGCCAGGAGCCATTTCTGCAGGGGCAGGTGGGTCTGGTGAAAGATCGTGCCGACCGTCACCGAAAAAGAAGTCTTGCAGGTGTAGCAGTAGTGTCGGTGCTGATTGCGAATGGTCCGGGTGGATTTGCAGTAGGGACAGGTCGGGGTATCACCCCAGCGGATCTGCTCTAAATATCGGATGCACTCGGATTGATTCTCGAAGCGGCTGACAATTTCCACGATGTTCATGTAGGATACCTCCAAGTAGGATTCTTGAAAGCATACTACATGACGTGGATCAACTTGTCAATACCTTAAACTAGGAAATTGCGGAATCATGCCCTCAGCAAATTTGAGGCCAAATGATCTTTCCCCAGAATCTGGGGATAACATGGTGAAAGTTTTTTTAGAATGCTTATTCCATGTCCGTATGATCGTACGGCGAGCAGATTGCCCATTTTTTGTGCATTGTGGTAAAAATAGTTGGTAATTAGGGCGTTTCGTAACCAATGTGTGGTAGAAAACCAGCATGGTTACAGGACGACATACGGTTTTTAGTTGTGCGGCCAACTTTCTGCGCGGTCGCAAGTGCATTTTCTGCGGTTCCTTTCAGGTCTTGCACACCAGCCGCGGCTACGTGAAATGTGGGCGTTGCGGGAAAAGCAAGAGCCTCCGGCGGCTGCGCCGGGAGATCCGGATCCTGCAAGGCTTTTATCAATTGCAACCCGCCTATCGGTTGAGCCAGGATCTGAGCCTGGACCTGAAAGTCGTCACCCGCGTCTATCACCGTGTGCGCGAAGCGTTGTATCATGTCACTGAACTGGAAGCCGGCAAACTGAAGGGCGAGATCGAACTCGATGAGGCCTATTTCGGTGGCCGGCGCAAAGGCCAACGGGGCCGCGCCCCCGCGGGCAAAAGCGTCGTCTTCGGGCTCCTGGAGCGGGACGGCCGCGTGTATACGAAAGTCGTCGAGTCGGTCAGTGCGGAGGAATTGATGCGGCATATTCAAGCGCACACCCGAAAAGGGTCGGTCTATTTCACGGATGCCTTTCGCGGGTATCAATCCTTAAAACGCTATGGCCACCATCATACGGTCAATCATGCGAAAGCGTTGGTGAGCCCGCGGACGAAGAATCACATTAACGGCATTGAAGGCTTTTGGAGTTACGCCAAACATATCTTGTATCAGTATCGCGGGGTCTCGAAATATCATTGCCCCATGTATCTGAAAGAAGTAGAGTATCGCTTTAATCACCGTCGGGAGAATGTGTTTAAACAGTTTCTGAAGATCTATTTTGGTTACGTTTCGCCCTAATTACCTAATAGTTTGCTACTAAATATAGTGGGTTTGAAATATCTATGTTTATTTGGAGTTATATTTCAAGACGTTATGAAAATATCCCTGAAATGGTAGAGACTTTTTTACATGACACGCCTATGCTGACCAGGAGAATGCTACTTATCCACAAAGGGTGTTGACAAAGTAGCGAGTCAGCCGCAGGAGTATAAGCACCTTACCGCCTCTTTCGGGGCATTCTGTTTTTGGAGGAATCACGTCGCGAGCATGCAGGGAATCTCCACACTGGCCACCATCATTTCTGTTTTCAGTTTTTCGTTGACGTGTATCGTGGTGCTGTACCCTACCCTGTCGCGTTTCAAAAGTCGATGGAAGGGGGTCGCCTTCTATGGAGGCATTTCAGTGGGCGCGTTATTGGTGGCGGCGCTGACCGCCCCTGATCCTGCTCTGTCCGACCAGGAATGGTCTTGGGTGGATTGGACGGTACTCGGTCTGGGCGTAGGAGGCGGTCTCGCCGTGATGCTGAAGCGTTTGGGGCGGCTTCGGACAAAGCAGCCTGATGCCCCCGCTGTTCAGGCAGGAGATGAGAGATCCGTCAGCAAGACAATCTCAGGGAGGGGGAAAAAGCCGTCACGATAGCGGACCGCCATCGGAAACACCACGTGTCAGTCGGGTCCGCCTTCCAATCCCGGTTTTGCCGGTGAAACCAGGTCTGGTTGATGGTGTTCGTGACTTCGTAATGAATTCCTCGTTGAGATGATTCGTTCAAGCGGCGTCCAGTCAAGCGGCGGGCACTCGGGCTGGAAAAGCTGTTTCAGGGTCAATTGCAGAAATCTTGGTAAAAAGGGGTCCAGGATGGTCGAGTCGTGCACAACGTCACCGCCATCTTCGATCCGGAAATGATTTTCGAAAAGCCGACCGGTGAACCTCGTCTCATCACGAGGTTCCAATTGCAACCTGAACCAGAGCGCTCCGGCTGTGACCTCAATGTAACGATGGCAGATCAGTTGGTCATAAGGCATGAAAGAATGAAACTCGTACTTGCCCCTCATCGACGACCTGAGCTCGATTTTCGTTTCGGAAGGTAAAACGGTCCGTTCTTCGAGCTCGGAGACGAATTGAACCTGATCAAAAGTCGCCTGCAGGTCCGATGGCATGTCCCTATACGTCGCCCACTCGTCTTTGCTGAGGAGTTGCTGAATGATCGTCAGGATGTGCGACCATTCGTATCCAAGGACCCCGAAGTGCGAGTCAACGAATCGGCCCGCGTCAATATCGGGACGGCGATCTTTACTGAACTCCATTCGAATCAGGTCTATGTGCTCAACGTCGTACCGTGTTAAGGCACTCACCATTTCCCTGACGGCGCGGGAATCGGCATATTGCCTGTTGATCAGGACACGAGCCTCGCGGTACTTCTTGAGAAGAGCCTGGAAGGAGTCGACTTCAAAACTCAGGCAAGCCGGTTTCTCAACAATGACCCGCACGCGGGGATTCCTCGACAGAATCGTCTCAAGGCTCTTGAAGTGGTTTTCCGTCGGCGTACAGATGCACCAGACTTGCACGCGATTGAAGAGGTCTCCGGGCACGTCATCCAACGTTGCGTAGGGCCGGGTTTCACGGTCATCAGCCGCCCGCGGGTCAACAATCACGAAACGGTCGCACAACGGGTCGAAGACCTGACGATAGATGCGACCCATTTTGCCGCAACCGACGATTCCGATGAGTGCAAAGTCCTTCTTCACAACAGCGTACTCTCCTCTTCTCAAAGCATGTCAAAGCGTTCTGAACGCCGAAACCAACCGGGACTTCTGCGCTGCTAACGCCTGGAACTCTCCCATGACGTTCGGGCAGGCTGGGGAAGTTGACGATCAATCTCCTCAATCCTGTACCCGAACCCGGGACCGCTAATCGTCCTGAGGTCGATGACCCCGCCCACCCGTTGATACAACCCCGGATGCACCTTGGCTTCGTCTGCGGACGCGTTGGGATAAAACTGCATGGAGTTGGTCTCTATGCCCATGGCAGGAGAAGCGTGAGCCCCGAGTTGGACGTGTGCGATTTGCGCCAGCATGGGGTTGGTCAGGTCCTGGGTCAACACCTCCATGCCGTAGCGCTTCGCCCAGCTCATCGTCAACAGCGCTTCCGTCTGGGTTTTACACGTTTTCAGGACCACCCCCGAGTACCCGAGTTCGCGCGCCTTCCCAAGCACGCGCCAATCATGTGCACTTTCATCCAGGACGCACGGCGCCCACTTCGCGACGGCGGACACGTCCGTCCCGCGATCCAATAATTCCGGAGTGAAGGGCTCTTCAATGTAGCAAAGCGCATCCAGGACCTCGGGCCGGTCCCGGCAGATTCGCTCGAACAGGTGTTCCACGTACGTGGGGTCCGTCACCATCCCGTTAAAATCCACACCCAACATCGTGACCCCGCGCGGCATCGAAACGTCGGCGACGTTCATCACCCGCTCGTAATCCCACTCGAAATCGGTTCCGCTCAACTTGATTTTCAGTCGACTCAACCGGTCTTTGCGTATCCACTCTTCCAGGGTCGCGGGAAACCCTTTCCCCGCTTCATCCGAAGCCGTCGCCTCTCCGGACAACGCGTCCAATCCCCCGACGGCATGCCATGCGGGAATCCTGCTTGCGCCGTACGAGAGAAAGTCGCTTGGGTACAGTCCTTTAAAGTCGGCCCCTTCAAGGTAGGTGGCTAAATCTTCGGGCATGTCAGAAGAGGAATAGCAGTCGTAGACCGGCCGGCCCGTGGCGTGGCCATAGGCATCGTGAAGCGCGATATCGAAGGGCGCACAGCACATCAATGCCGCCAGGTAAGGCATTTGGCTGTCCGCGCGTTGCCGCGCATTGAACGAAACCAGCAACCCGGGCAACGTCTCGCGCAGAAATGCATGTCCGAGCGCCAGCGGGTGCCCCCCTGCGTCGTACGCCGACCATGCCTCCAGCACCTCACGGCAGAATTGTCGTAAAGCCGCCTCGCGTTCCGGTAACGGAACGTCGCTGGGCCATGCCCATTGTGCGGAGAGAGGCGACTCCCCCCAACCTCGAAAGGACCCGCGAGAGTCTTCCTCCACTTCACACATCACACGGGCGCACGTGACCCGCTCAAGCGTCTCCTTGCCGAACCGAAACGGCGCTTGTGCCCGGACGTCGATGAAGTAGAGCGCTGATCTGATCGGACGAATCGCAACCATCATTCTGATCCGCTGGACGTCATGGCCAGGATAGGAACGCGCAGGAATACATTTTCAGGATGCGCCATGGTATCCGGTCTGCTTTGACCCGTCAAAACGGCTTTGATAGTTTTCGCGTCATGCACAACGTTGATAACTGGAACAGGTTGTACCGAACGCAGGGACATACCCTTCCCTGGTGCGTAGAAACGATGCCGTCCTGGTTTACGGAAGTCGTGAATTCAGGTTGGATGAGCCCGTGCAAGGCGTTAGACGTGGGGTGTGGGGTCGGCAATTATGCGTTCCACCTTGCGGAAAAAGGATACGAGATTGTGTGTATCGACCATTCCGAGACGGCGATTGCGCTTGCGAAAGAAAAAAACAGCCATCCGTCTTTACGATTCGTGGTCGAAAGCACGGAAAATCTGAGTGCCCTTGGTGAACAATTTGATTTGATCTATGACATCTCGTTACTCCATCATCTGGAACCTGGGAAAAGAGACGAATACGCGTTTCAATTGTCATCGCTCCTCCATCCCGGCGGGAAATTTATGGTGTGCGTGTTCTGTGACGATGAAGCGCGGTTTGGAAAGACCAACAAGTTCATGAATCCGGTCACCGGGACCAGCACCTCCCTTTTATGGAAAGAGGAACTGGTGAGTACATTTGAACCGTATTTCACCTTCGACAAGCTGGAAAAAATCCCCTTCGACAACTACCTGCGCTATCTGTGTTTGATGAGAAAGCGATAATGAGCCGTTTCACGATTTGGATCATAGCGATGCTGGCAGCCCTGTCGATGGCGTCACACGCCGTGGCTTCGGAAACGCCGCCTCCGAGCCGGTTTCTGCACCAATCGATTCCCGTGCTTGGGATGACCCTCGACAAGACCCGGCAGCCCGTTGGAATCGTGACGTACGTGATGATTCATTTTCACCAACGCCCGGACCATGATGGGCTCAAGGTCCACTTTCGAAAAATCCCCGGCCGGTTCGGCCCGATTGCGCGAAAAGCCGTGGCGACCGCGATCGACCGAGTGGCAAAATCCGCGAATCTTCAGGATGACTCGTGGACCGTGGTCTTGACGTTTCCCTACTCGGGGTTGACCATGTACGGTGACAGCCTGTCGGCGATGGTGGCGTTAAGTGTCCTGGCCCTTGCCAAAAACGAGGCGATCGTTTATGGCCGGACGCTCACCGGAAGGATTACGGAGGATGGCCATATCGGGAAAGTCGCCGGTATCCCATATAAAATTTATGCAGCCCATTCAGAACACCTGGACCGGGTTCTTATTCCCGAAGAACGGGACCCCAGCGACGGCGAATGGCGAATCCCTTTCCTCATGCACGTCTCGCACGTGGGGACGCTGGAAAAAGCCTATCAGGGCTTGACCGGTCGTTCCTTGTTTCCCAAAAGATCGTTGCAATAAGCTTCCGGACACGGTTGTGCCGCACGAGTCCGGGCGTTCCGGGTTTTCAAAAGAACGAAACAATCAGTCCAATCTTCATACGGAAAAACTCGTGATCCGAGAACGTAGGTGAAAATGGAGGGTTTCTTGTGGCAATCTTTGCTTTGTGTCTCATCACGCTGCTCGGTCTGCCGTTCGTGATGCCGGTGACCGGAATGAGTATGGAATTCGAGCCCCTTAATCATCCCTCTCCTCGACAAGGTGAACGGGATCACATGGTGAAGGAACAACTCCTCACGCGCGGGATCAGCGACCAAGCCGTCATCCGAGCCATGCGAGAAGTGCCGCGTCATGAATTCGTGCCGACCGAGGATGCAGCCGAAGCCTATGATGACTATCCGCTGCCCATCGGGTACGGACAAACCATTTCACAACCCTACATCGTGGCCTATATGACCGAAGCGTTACATCTCAACGAACATGAACGTGTGTTGGAAATCGGGACGGGGTCGGGGTATCAAGCTGCCGTGCTGGCAAAGGTGGGAGTACGGGTGTTCACGATTGAGATCGTGGAAGAACTGGCCGAACGCGCGCGCCGGACGTTTCACCGGTTGGACATCCCCCATATCACCGGTCGGGCAGGTGACGGGTATCAGGGTTGGCCGGAGGAGGCTCCCTTTGACGCGATCATTCTCACGGCGGCCCCGGAGCATATTCCCCAACCGTTACTGGATCAGCTTGCGCCCGGGGGGCGCATGATTTTGCCCCTGGGGAAGACCCTGCAAAAATTGATCATCCTCAGCAACACGTCGGCAGGGATCCAGCGCAAAGAGTTGTTGCCGGTCGCGTTCGTGCCGATGACGGGAGAGGCCGAGACGCATTCGTCGAGCCCCGGTAAGGGGGCAATGTAGATAGAACCCTCTCACCTGGCGGGAGAGGGCAGGGTGAGGGGGTATGCCGTATGCGGCCTGAAAAGGAAGAATGCCAATGAATAACAAGAATGTACACGTTTCGCGCCGAAGGACCGGCTTCAAGCTGCATCTGATAGGGGCCATGATAGTCGGTATGACGGCAGCGGGGCTTACTCAAGCCGAACCGTTACCCAAAGAAGCGGTGCTGCCCTTGGCGTTGGCCCAACAAGCCGCGGCAGCAGGTTTGGCCAAATGTGCAGAAGGCGGGTACAAAGTCAGCGTCGCCATCGCCGACCGCGGAGGGAATCTGAAGGTTTTGTTGCGCGGTGATGGCGCGGGACCGCACACCACGGACAGCAGTTTTCGGAAAGCCTATACCTCGGCGAGTTTGCGACGTTCCACGCTACACCTGGCTGAACTCATCACCAAAGTGCCAGGCATTCAGGCCTTGCGGGATATGAACGAAAAAATTCTGGTCCTTGGTGGAGGCCTGCCCATTGAACTCGAAGGCGAAGTCGTCGGCGGGATCGGCGTCGGTGGCGCCCCGGGTGGGCATCTGGATGAAGCCTGCGCCGCAGCCGGCCTCGCCAGTCTTGGGAAGCCCCAGGCACCAAAGCCCGTGAATGGAACACAGGATTGAGGCGTTCGGTCAGACGGGCATCATTTTCATCAGAGTTGTTGTTGGGCAATGACCCCTCGCAACGTCACTCGATGGTCAAAATCCCCGCTCCATTGATCGTTCCGGCTTTGAGGGCTTGAAGCGCTTGGTTTGCTTCCTCCAGCCTGAAGGCTTGGGTCTGCGTGCGTATGGGAATTTCCGTCGCGACGCGGAACAGGTCCAATCCGTCCTGCCTCGTATTGGCCGTGACGCTTTGGAGAGATCGTTCTTGAAAGAGATCGCGGTCGTACACGAGCGACGGCACGTCAGAGGAATAAATGCCTGCCATGGCGACCGTCCCTCCGCGTTCCAGGGCTTGAAGCGCATGAGGCACGAGGTGCCCGGCCGGCGCAAACACGATCGAGGCATGGAGCTTTTCCGGTGGCGATTCGGTGGAATGCCCCACCCACGTTGCGCCTAATTCTCTGGCGAGACGTTGATGGGCATCCCGGCGTGAAAAGACGTACACCGGGCAGCCCCAGTGTCGCGCAATCTGAATCGTGATATGAGCGGATGCGCCAAAGCCATACAGGCCCAATCGTTGCCCGGGCATGAGGTGACTCCGGCGTAGCGCCCGGTACCCGATGATCCCCGCACACAGGAGCGGAGAGGCTTCCGCGTCGGAAAAGATCGAAGGAATGGGGTACGCAAAGCGTGCGGGCACCAGCGCATATTCCGCAAACCCGCCGTGCACGTGATAGCCGGAAAACGTTGCGTGCTCGCACAGGTTTTCACGACCCGCTGTACAAAACTCGCAGGTCCGGCATGTATCCTGGAGCCAGGCGATGCCCACGCGGTCGCCGGGGTTGACGGTGGTCACGCCGGCTCCGAGTCGATCGACGACCCCGACCGTTTGATGGCCGGGAATGATCGGCCTCGTACCAGGCGGCAACTCGGCTTCCACCACGTGCAAATCCGTCCGGCACACGCCGCACACGTGTACTTTCACTCGCACGTAGCCGGGCCCGGGTTCCGGCACCGGCACCTCCCGGAGTTGCAAGGGAGCCGTGCCGATGTCGGCGGCATGATCAAGAATCATTGCTTTCATAAAAACCACTCAAAATATACCACTGAAGAGGTTTCGCCCTTCAAATTTCTATTGACTCTCTGGCGGAACAGGCATAGGATTTTCTCCTGAAATTATTGATCCAAACAAGAGGGGTCAACCATGAACGACCTCAGCCCACCGAAATTCCAAGGCCCGTAGCGAGCGAAGGGATCGACCTTCTTCGGATTGCGGGCTGGCTTCGTTGCCGAGCGGCAACACTCCCGGACAGTGCTTCGCAGCACACGGTCGGAATGACCAGAGAACAGCCGGGAAAAAACGAATTCCCAACAGGAATTCTCCCTCAGGCAACAGCCCATCCGGAAGAACACAGGCCGCGCCACTAGCGGGTCAATACCAGCGGAAAAAACAAAGCGCATCACGCGCACGACGTACATAAGCCCGCTTTCTCGGGAAAGCGGGCTTATCGTCGTTTTAGAACAGGACGTATTCAAAAACGTTCCAGGCAGTTTGGACGTCACGAAGTCTCAACCTCAAGTGCCACTACCCTCCGGTTACAGTTGTCGGCCACGTTGAGTGTCCGAATTCGCGCGCCATACGCAAGAGAGGTCTGTTTCCTTTGACCGCGAGACGGAATTCCGTGTACATTTTTGTCAATAACCATCACGGAACGGACGATGACCAATTCCTTTTTCAAAGGCCACGGATTGGGCAATGATTACATTGCCCTTGATCCCCAACAGTTGACGTTTAAACTGACCGCCAAAACCATTCGAGCGATTTGCGATCGACATTGGGGCGTGGGGAGTGACGGGATCCTGGCCCTGGTGCCCTCGAAAAAAGCCGACTTCGGGTTGCGGATTTTCAACCCGGATGGGAGTGAAGCGGAAAAGTCCGGAAACGGCTTGCGCATTTTCGGCTGTTACTTATATGCCACGAAAAAGACGAAGCGCCGGTCTTTTTCAGTCGAAACCAAGGGCGGGCTGGTTCACGTGGAGTTAGCCTTGGATCGGAACGGGCAGGTGAACGGCGCAACCGTGGACATGGGGCGAGCCTCGTTCAGACCGAGGGACTTGCCCTGCACCATCAAGGCCCCGGAGTTGATCATGCAACCGATCAAAGCCGTCGGGCAGTCCCTGCGCTTTACGGGGGTGAGTGTCGGCAACCCGCATTGTGTGGTGTTCAGGGACCGGGGCGGGTCGTGGACTCGTGAGGATTTACTTCGCATGGGGCCCGAATTGGAAACCCATCCCACCTTTCCCAAGCGCACGAACGTTCAACTGGCGTTCCCCACGGGCCCTCAAGCCGTGTCCATTTTAATCTGGGAGCGGGGTGCCGGAGAGACGCAGGCGTCCGGCTCCTCCGCCTGCGCGGTGGCCAGTGCGGGGGTTCGCTTGGGGTTGGTGAAAAGCCCGGTCAGGGTGTTTGCTCCAGGCGGCAGACTGGACATCACGGTGGATGCCCAGTACAGCCTGACCCTGAAAGGTCCCGTCACCGAAGTGTATCAAGGACGGTTCAGCGGAGCCTTGTTACCCGGCGTGCGGTAAGCCGTCATCAAGACTCGTCTTTTACCGGGGGAATTGGGTCGGCGGCGCGACGTTCCAGCCCTCCCCGTTCAGTGATTCCATAAACTCGACCAGGTCTTTCTTTTCCTGCTCCGTTAACTTCAGGGGCTTGATTACGGGATCAAGCTGGGGATTCGCTATTCCGCCCTGATCGTAGAAATCGACCACCTCGCGCAAGGTCGCCAGGCTGCCGTCGTGCATGTAAGGAGCCGTTTTGGCGACTTCACGAAGGGTTGGCGTTTTGAATGCGCCCATGTCCTCGGGTTTGTTCGTCACTGCCTGGCGACCGACGTCGGCGAACGATTTCGACTTCCGGTCCCACCCCGCGCCAAGATTATGATACCCTTCGTCGGCAAAATTGAATCCGAAATGACAGCGAAGACATTGCCCTTTCCCCAGGAACACGCGAAGCCCGTTTTGGGCATTGGCCGATAAGGCCTGCTCCTCGTTCCCCAGGGCGAAGCGGTCGTAGTCGCTGTTCCCGGAAAGCAGGGTGCGTTGAAAACTGGCAATGGCTTTGCCGATCAGGTCGGTCGTAATCGCAGGCGTCCCGAAGGCCCGTTCAAATAAAGGGCCATACCCGGCAATGCTCTTCACTTTGGCCACCAGTTCGTCGTGGTCCTTAAACCCGTGTTCCACGGGGTTGGCAAATGGACCAACGGATTGCTCCTCGAGCGTGGCCGCCCGCCCATCCCAAAATTGGGCCGAGCTGAAGGCGCGGTTGATGGCCGTCGGAGCGCTTCGCCCCCCTTTTTGCCCATGAATGCCCGTGGAGACCGGCTGCCCGTCCGTAAAGGCCAGGGACGGCATGTGACAGCTTGCACAGGCGATCGTATCATTCGCCGACAATCGTTTATCAAAGAACAACAGCTTCCCCAGTTCCACTTTTTCTTCGGTTAAGGGGTTATCCTCCGGGATCGCGAGGCTGTCCTTTTCCAGTCCCAACGGGAGGGTCAGTTGAAAGGGTGTTTGCCCCGAGCCCGGTGAAGGATCTGCCTGGATCATGCCGGTGGTGACGAAGAGCAGCAGGACCCCTGCGATCAGAACCCATCGAGGACGAGAATCTTTGATGACGTGGAGAAACCCCTTCTGTGCTTTGTGGCCGGTCATTTCGTGCCTCCTATTTAGCGAATCATCAATGGCAATGCGGTGGCGCATTCTCTATCTTCATTATACTATCAGCTATTTCGTTTCATGAAAAATAACACCCAGCACGTAGCGCTGACCGGTCCTGACCGGACTGACCCCGTGCCGCATCGAGGCCCGTACGTATCCGCGTTTCCCTTGGACGGGCCGTTCATGAACGGGGAAGATCAGAAGGTCTCCCAAATCAGGATTGAACGCGGCCACCCTGGCCTGCTGGCGCGGCCGGTTTTCGACAAGCACGAATTCACCGCCCTCGAACTCCTGTCCTTTCCGGCTGAGCATGACCATGGCTTGCAGGGGGAAGAGCGCTGGACCATAGATATCCCGATGCAAACAATTGAAATCTCCGCTGTCATACCGAAGCAGCAAGGGGGTAGGTTGGGTTTGCCCCTGGCGGCGACATTCTTTTTGAAAGGCCGCAAGGGTTGCGGGGTATCGCGGGGAGCGGTTCAGCCGGTCCATCATTCGGTTGGCAATGGGGGCCAGATGCGTATACAAGTGAGTCCGTAAATGTGAAACCAACGTTGGTAATGGATACGCAAAATACGAGTACTCTCCCTGTCCGAAATTGTAGCGGGCCATGACGATCCTGGATCGAAAATAGTGGTCGTGGTCATAGAGTGTTCGGAGGGATCGACAGGCAGAGAATTGCACAATCTGCGGCACATGGGCATACCCGCTCGTGAGGATCGAGTGTTCGACGGCAACCCAATCCAAGGCGTGAAGATCCGGAAGGCGATTTCGGTCTGACACAAGTTTTCGCTTCGTTCCAACTATGGTCGTCAAACGTTCAATTTCCCTCTGGGGCAAGGTGCTTTGGTGGTTAGGGCTCTCGGCGTCGTTTATCCTCGCGCTCTTTATGCTCCTTCCCAACATCGTCACCCTTTTTGTGGAACGACAATTTGAAGCTTTCGGCTGCACGCATGTCAACGTGATGGTCGATTACCCCGGTTTGCAACGAACCGTCAATTACAACGGTGGCCGCGATCCTGGACACTTCAGTAAGGAGTGAGATAGACTTCCGGCGAAGGTAACGGCATTCGTGAACGCGGATTCGGCCGGCCGGTCATAACGGGCCAACCATGATGGAATTCGGCACACACGTCGCTGAGGTATGGCAAACGGGCGTACTCGGGGTCAGCCTGGGTCAGGTCGTGACGGCCATTCTCGTGGTGTTGGCCTTTCTGGGCCTGCGCCGGGTCTTCTTCCGGTTCGTGGTGTCCTCCCTCCGGACCGTGACCAGGAAGACCGAATCGAAACTGGACGACCTGGTGCTCCACGCCGTGGAAAAGCCCCTGGAATTCGGGTTTGTGGCGGTGGGGTTCTACATGGCCGGTCAGGTTCTCCCCATGTCCGAGGCCGTCAGCGCCACGTTCGACAAAATCATTCGATCCCTGATCGCGCTGACGTTGTTCTGGGTGCTCTTTCGGTCAATCGATCCCCTGTCCTCGTTCATGGACCGCGGAATCGCCATGCTGGGCAGCTCGAGCATGCGCGATACCATGAAGGGCTTCTTCGTGAAGCTCGCCAAGTTCGTCATCATCTGCCTGGGGATCGCGGCCGTGTTTCAGGAGTGGGGATTCAACGTGGCGGCGCTGCTGGGCAGTTTGGGACTGGTCGGCATGGCCGTGGCCTTGGGCGCGCGCGAGTTCATCGCGAATTTGTTTGCGGGGCTGACCATCTTCCTGGATCGGATGTTTGAAAAGGGGAATTGGATTCGCACGCCGGACGTGGACGGGCTGGTCGAGGACATCGGCTTTCGCGCCACGAAAATCCGGCAATTCGACAAGGCCCTGGTGACCATTCCCAACTCGCGGTTGGCCGGGGAAGCGCTGGTGAATTTTTCCCGCATGACGAATCGAAGAATTTATTGGATTATCGGAGTCGAATATCGGACGACCCGGGACCAACTGCGTGCGATCGTTCACGATATGCTGGAATACCTGAAATCCCACGAGGACTTTGAAACGGATCCCGCGCGAACCAAGACGTTTGTCTTCGTGGATGCCTTTGACGCGTCCAGTATCAACATCATGCTCTACTGTTTTACCAAGACCACG